>NZ_CP096414.1:0-3736907 GCF_054161415.1 Bacillus sp. PK5-006
TGGGCTTTTGTCGATTTCATCCATGTCTCAAAACTGGGTTTGCTCAATTTTGTCTCTATTTTTTGAAGTGCTTTATTCCACAGATCCAAAATATTTTCCATAAGGCTTCTCCCCCCTCCTTTTCTTTTTAAAATGACCAGTATCAAACTGTTATAGAACACGAAAAAGAGCAAATGGTCATCACCATTCGTGCACATACATTGTTGAAAACAATTAATATAGTAGAAAAACGTCTTTTCGACAAATTACACAAGCTGTGGATAAACAATTCAACAGGCTGTGTAATAACTTTCCACAGGTTATCCACAAATTGTGGATAATATAAATAGGCCAGATAAGTAATTAAGAGTTAAAACACAAATATAATATCAAAATAAACAAGATGGTGCAATGGGTGTCACAAACTTATCCACACACTTTACATCCTGTTGAAAAATAATTATCCACATCGGTTATTTGTGTGAAAAAAATGTCGATAATGGGTGTGGATAGTCTAAATATGCCGGAAAAATATCCACATTCTTGTTTTGAAGGTCTTTTAGGAGGAAAAAAAGAATAAAATGCTGGAAACTAAAAAAGAAGGTTTCTTCGTTTGATAACTTATGTTATGCTTATAAGGTTGATAATAAGAGTTTTATCATTGATATTGACAATCGATGGGTTACACAAATATAATGAGTTAGACTGTCTTAAACAGCTATTCCTCAGGGAGGTGTCATAAATGAAAAGAACGTTTCAACCAAATAACCGTAAGCGTAGTAAAGTTCATGGCTTCCGCAGCCGTATGAGTACTAAAAACGGACGTCTAGTTTTAAAGCGACGCCGCAGCAAAGGTAGAAAAAAATTATCAGCTTAGGCCACTGAATAATGTCAGTGGTCTTTTTTACATAAAATCGTAAATGAACTGTCAGTTTTTATCGGAGTGGAAGAAAACATGAAGAAGCGAAACAGGCTAAAAAAAAATGAAGAGTTTCAAAAGGTGTTCAAAAAAGGTCAATCAATGGCAAATCGCCAATTCGTTATTTACCAGCTGGATCAGCCAAATCAAGTTGAACTGCGTCTAGGATTGTCTGTCAGTAAGAAGATTGGTAATGCAGTGATTAGAAACCGAATAAAACGTCTGATCCGTCAGGTGTTTTTAGAGGAAGGCCATAAGTTAAAGCAAGAAAAAGACTACATTGTCATTGCACGAAAACCAGCGAGTGAATTGACCTTTGAAGAAACAAAGAAGTCTCTCCAACATTTATTTAGAAAATCCGCTGTTTATCAACAACAACCGAAAAAGTCTTCGTAATAGAAACTTTCGTTGAATCAATTTTTAAAAGCGCTTCCTTCATCTAGTGAATTAAAATGAAACCACCACTTTGCAAAGAAAAAATGTTACCATACTGATTAGGTGAGTCACTTTCTTAATCAATTCCAACTTAAATAAAGTTTGAAGTAATGGGAGGAATCTTGTTGAAAAGGCGATTATTACTAATATTTAGCTTGATTGGCGTATTGGTTTTATTGGCAGGATGTACACAGATCAATGAACCAATTACATCAGATAGTAAGGGATTCTGGAATTCTTATATTGTTTACCCGCTATCTCAATTAATCACGTACATGGCAAACTTAACTGGTGAAAACTATGGTGTAGCGATTATTATTGTGACACTATTAATTCGCTTGCTTATTTTACCATTAATGATTAAACAGTTAAGAAGTACAAAAGCGATGCAAGCATTACAGCCTGAATTGAAAAAGCTTCGTGAAAAATATAGCTCTAAAGATCAAAAAACACAGCAGCAGCTTCAGCAGGAAACAATGGCCCTTTTTCAAAAAAATGGCGTCAATCCATTAGCAGGCTGTTTCCCAATTTTAATTCAAATGCCAATCCTTATTGGTTTCTATCATGCAATTATGAGAACAGCAGAAATTAAAAAGCATACATTCTTATGGTTTGACTTAGGCAGCCCAGATCCATTGTTCCTATTACCGATTATTGCGGGTGTAGCTACTTTCATTCAGCAAAAGCTGATGATGGCTGGAAATCCTTCGGACAACCCTCAAATGGCTATCATGTTATGGGTGATGCCGATTATGATCGTTGTGTTTGCAATTAGTTTCCCAGCAGCACTTTCATTGTACTGGGTTGTAGGTAACATTTTCATGATCATTCAAACATTGGTGATTAAAACACCTCAAGTAAAAGTTGATACAAAAGAAAAAGCTGGCGGGAATAAAAAATGAAGGAAATAACTGCTGTCGGTCGTACAATCGAAGAAGCAGTAGATTCCGGACTTAAACAAATTCAGCTACTACAAGAAGAAGTAGAAATCACAATAGTAGATGAAGGAAATAAAGGGTTTTTAGGATTATTTGGTAAAAGACAAGCTGTGGTCAAGTTAGTAGAAAAGATAAATGCATTTAAATTAGCTACACAGTATTTAGATAAAATTGTTAAGTCTATTGATCCTAAAGCAAAGATTATTTCCAAACAGGAACCGAAAAAGATTTCTTACCACATTGATGGAGATAAAACGTCATTAATGATTGGAAAAAGAGGCCAAACACTGTACTCTTTAGAAACGTTGGTACAGCTAGTGTTTAATCGTTATTCTGATCAGTATCATCATATAACAATTGATATTGGCGATTATAGGAAGAAACGACAAGAAGCACTTGAACAATATGCAGTCAAAACAGCAAATCGGGTTTTAAAAACGAAGAGAAAGGTTCATTTAGAACCAATGCCTTCGAATGAACGAAAAATTGTTCATGATGCGATTGCTGCATTCTCTAAAGAACTTGCAACGGCATCTGAAGATACAGGCAGCAAACGTCATGTTGTGGTGCTGTATAAAAAATAGCAGAAAGACTAAGATTCGGCAAAGCTGGATTTTAGTCTTTTTTTATTGAAAAATTGCTTTTTATAGAGGATTCATCCTTTATTTCTAAAAAATGAGTGTGTGATATGGGTGCAAAACGCCAATTTAACAAGTAAGTATAGGGATCAGGGCGTTTAAATTTATTGGATTTAGGTGTAAGATGTGAAGACAAGTTTCAAACGTCGTTATTCACATGTGGATAAGTTAAGTGTTAAAATAGATAAGATGCAAAGCTGTGGATAATTAGATATGGGATACTTTCACTTCGCTTTCATTTATGGTATCTTTAAATTTTGGATTAAGCGTTTTTGATATAGAGATGGACAATGTCCATTTAATAGATAACAGACTGTTTATTAAGTAGAGAAAGAGGTGAATGAGTGATGGATACAATTGCAGCAATTTCTACACCGATGGGTGAAGGAGCAATTGCGATTATTCGTTTAAGCGGGCCTGATGCGGTACAGATTGCTGATCGGATGTATAAAGGTCCCAAGGAGAAAAAACTTGTATCGGTGGATTCACATACGATTCATTATGGTCATATTGTGGACTCTAGCACTGAGCAAGTCATAGAAGAGGTCATGGTGTCAGTATTAAGAGCACCAAAAACATTTACGAGAGAAGACGTTATTGAGATTAACTGCCATGGCGGAATTGTAACGGTCAATAAAGTACTGCAGCTTGCTTTAAGAGAAGGGGCAAGATTAGCGGAGCCAGGTGAGTTTACAAAACGAGCTTTCTTAAATGGAAGAATTGATCTTTCACAGGCTGAAGCGGTAATGGATTTGATTCGTGCAAAGACAGATCGTGCGATGAATGTAGCGATTACTCAAATGGAGGGACGACTCTCCGGTTTGATTAAACGACTTCGCGGTGAGATATTGGAAACTCTGGCTCATGTTGAAGTCAATATTGACTATCCTGAGTATGACGATGTTGAAGAAATGACGCATCGAGTTTTAGTTGAAAAGGCAACATCAGTGAAAAAGGAAATTGAGTCACTGCTAACGACTTCTCAGCAGGGGAAAATACTTCGCGAGGGCTTATCCACTGTTATTATTGGAAGACCGAATGTTGGGAAGTCTTCCTTGTTGAATAGTCTTGTACAGGAAACAAAAGCGATTGTAACGGATATTCCTGGAACAACGAGAGATGTCATTGAGGAGTATGTAAATGTTAGAGGTGTACCGCTTCGTTTAGTCGATACTGCGGGTATACGTGAGACGGAGGACATTGTTGAGCGTATAGGGGTTGAACGATCTAGACAGGTCTTAAAAGAAGCTGACCTGATTTTACTTGTGCTCAATTATAGCGAGGAATTGTCAGAAGAGGATATCAAACTATTTGAGGCAGTCTCAGGCATGGATATCATCGTGATCGTGAATAAGACAGATCTTGAGCCTAAGCTTGATATCGAAAAGGTCAAGCAGTTAGCGAAGGATCGTCCGGTGGTTACTACATCATTATTACAAGAAAAGGGGATTGATGAGCTCGAAATTGCGATTCAATCATTATTCTTCACGGGTTCAATTGAAAGTGGAGATTTAACGTATGTAAGTAACACAAGGCATATTGCCCTTCTCCAGGCAGCAAAACAATCCATTGAGGATGCTCTTGAAGGAATTGAAATGGATGTACCGATCGACATAGTTCAAATAGATTTAACACGCTGCTGGGAACAGCTGGGTGAAATTATTGGGGATGCTGTTCATGAAAGCTTGATTGATCAGTTATTCTCTCAATTCTGTTTAGGAAAGTAAAGGGAGGAACATAAGAAATGGGTTATGAAGCTGGCAATTATGACGTAATCGTCGTGGGTGCCGGTCATGCTGGAGTTGAGGCTGCTCTTGCTTCTGCAAGACAGGGCGCCAAAACACTTGTATTGACTATCAACCTCGATATGGTTGCTTTTATGCCATGTAATCCGTCCGTAGGCGGCCCCGCAAAAGGGATTGTCGTCAGAGAAATTGATGCTCTAGGCGGAGAAATGGCGCGAAATATAGATAAGACGCATATTCAAATGCGCATGCTGAATACGGGGAAAGGACCTGCTGTCCGTGCGTTAAGAGCGCAAGCAGATAAGTTCCAATATCAGCATGAAATGAAAAAAACAATGGAAAATGAACCAAACCTGACAATGCTGCAAGGTATGGTAGATCATTTAATTGTAGAAGATAATGAATGTAAAGGTGTTGTTACTCAAACGGGGGCTAACTATCGTGCAAAGTCTGTTGTATTAACGACAGGGACTTTCTTAAAAGGCCGCATCATTTTAGGAGACTTATCGTATTCAAGTGGTCCAAATAACCAGCAGCCTTCCATTAAATTATCGGATCATTTAGCAGAACTAGGATTCGATTTGGTTCGCTTTAAAACAGGAACACCTCCTCGAGTGAATAGCCACTCGATTGACTATAGTAAAACAGAAATTCAACCAGGTGATGATGTCCCGCGGGCATTCTCCTATGAAACGGTTGAATATATTACTGACCAGCTGCCATGCTGGTTAACATACACGAGTTTAGAGACTCATCAAATTATTGATGAGAATCTTCACCGTTCTCCAATGTATTCAGGTATGATTAAAGGAACTGGCCCTAGATACTGCCCGTCCATTGAAGATAAAGTGGTTCGTTTCAATGATAAACCGAGACATCAAATTTTCTTAGAGCCAGAAGGTCGTAATACGCAGGAAGTTTATGTTCAAGGATTGTCTACAAGTCTTCCGGAGGATGTACAGCAGCGCATGCTTTCAACCATCCCAGGACTCGAGAATGTTCAAATGATGAGAGCGGGTTATGCCATCGAGTATGATGCGATTGTGCCTACTCAGTTGTGGCCTACACTTGAGACGAAGAAAATTTCTGGATTATATACAGCCGGCCAAATTAATGGTACGTCTGGTTATGAGGAAGCAGCAGGTCAAGGGATTATGGCAGGTATTAATGCAGGAAGAAAAGCATTAGGTAAAGAAGAAGTCATTTTAAGCCGATCTGATGCATATATCGGTGTCCTCATCGATGACCTTGTCACAAAAGGAACAAATGAACCATACCGTCTCTTGACATCACGTGCTGAGTATCGTCTACTTCTACGTCATGACAATGCTGATTTAAGATTAACTGAACTTGGCTATCAAATTGGATTAATTTCTGAAGAAAGATTCCAAGCATTCCAGCAGAAAAAAGAAGCCATTGAAGCAGAGAAAAAACGTTTATATTCTGTCATCATTAAACCTACAGCAGAGACTCAAGAATTTATTCGTTCACTCGGTGGAAGTGAGTTGAAGGACGGCATTCGTGCAAGTGATTTAATGAAGCGTCCGGAAATGAATTATGAATCTGTTGTGAAATTAGCTCCTGCTGAAACACCGCTTCCTTCTGATGTGTGTGAGCAGGTAGAGATTCAAATTAAATACGAAGGTTATATTGAAAAGTCACTCCAGCAAGTTGAAAAACTGAAAAAGATGGAGAACAAAAAGATTCCTGATCGTATTGATTATGATGCCATCAAAGGGATTGCAACTGAAGCGAAACAAAAGCTGAAAGAAGTCCGACCGCTTTCTGTTGCACAGGCTTCTCGTATTTCAGGCGTTAACCCTGCTGATATTTCTATCCTTTTAGTATATTTAGAGCAGGGGCGTATTGCGAAGATAGCAGAATAGAAAGGATGTCGGCATGAACATTGAACAATTTACAGCAGCACTAGAGGAGAAAGGGATCACTCTTTCTCCTGTGCAGCTTGAACAATTTGAAACCTACTTCCGCATGCTTGTAGAATGGAACGAGAAAATGAATTTAACGTCCATTACTGAAAAGGAAGAAGTGTATTTGAAGCATTTTTATGATTCAATATCAGCAGCATTTTTTATTGATTTTCACAAAGTGACGACGATTTGTGATATTGGAGCTGGTGCTGGTTTTCCAAGCATTCCTCTTAAAATTTGTTTCCCTCATCTACATGTGACCATTGTTGATTCTCTTCAGAAACGAATTACGTTTCTCAATGAGTTAGCAAAAGGATTAAACTTACAAGATACTACTTTTTATCATGATCGTGCGGAAACGTTTGGACAACGTAAGGAAAAGCGTGAAAGCTATGATCTTGTCACTGCTAGAGCAGTTGCACGTTTATCCGTCTTGAGCGAACTATGCCTGCCTCTAGTGAAAAAGGAAGGATTGTTTGTTGCCTTAAAAGCATCTGCCGCTGATGAAGAAATGCAAGCAGGGAAAAAAGCTGTCACAGTTCTCGGAGGAGAGGTTGTTGAAAAGCATTCCTTTGTTCTTCCTTTAGAAGAAAGCGAACGGAACATCATTGTCATTGAAAAGAAAAAGCAAACACCAAAAAAATATCCTAGAAAACCAGGAACACCTAATAAATCACCAATAGAAGGTTGATCATGTAAAAGGTCGGTTTTTCTTCAATATTTATGATTTTACAGAAGGAAAAAACATGAGAAAATAGAATTATAAAAAGGTAGTTTTTAAAGGTGGTGTAGGTTCATGAAGCATTCACTCTCACGCTTCTTCGGGCTTGGAGACAAAGAACATCCTGAGCGTGAAACCGAAATAGAGGCAGAGATTGCTGAGCATGATACATTAAAGGAAGAGATACAGGAGCTCCCGGTCGACACAATTATGCCAAACCGTTTTCAGCCACGCACCATTTTTTCAGAAGAAAAGATACAAGAGCTGGCCACGACGATTCATACCCATGGCATTATCCAACCGATTGTTGTTAGACCAACAGAAGAAGAAGGAAAATATGAACTGATCGCCGGCGAAAGACGTTGGAGGGCGGTACAGACTCTTCAATGGGAGAAAATCCCCGCTATTATAAAAGATTTTACTGATACGGAAACGGCATCTGTGGCATTGATTGAAAATTTGCAAAGAGAAGAGCTGTCTTCTATTGAAGAGGCTCATGCTTATGCACGTCTTTTAGAGCTTCATGATTTAACACAAGAGGCGCTTGCTCAGCGTTTAGGCAAGGGACAATCAACTGTTGCAAACAAATTAAGACTTTTAAAGTTGCCTGAAGAGGTACAACAAGCCATTTTAGAGAAAAAAATCTCTGAAAGGCATGCACGTTCACTTGTGCCCCTAAAGCTTCCAGAATTACAAATCGCGCTATTGCAGGAAATCATCGAAAAGCAGTTGAATGTGAAACAGACTGAAGAGCGTGTAGTGAAGATGCTTGAACAAAAAACGGATCGCAAACCGAAGCCAAAACGTAAGGCGTTTAGTCGTGATACACGAATTGCGATGAATACCATTCGTCAGTCTCTCCACATGGTAGAAGACAGCGGACTTAAAATAAATACCGAGGAAGAAGAGTTTGAGGAATATATCCAATTAACGATTCGAATCCCTAAATAGAAAAAAGCTGATGAGCGCCACTCGTCAGCTTTTTTTTGTCTTATTTCTAGCACACATTCAATATACATTATATTTATAAATTGGTAAAATATGATTTTAGAAGTTAAAGGAGGTGACAACTACTTGATAAAAATGAAGAAGACTACTTTCGCCATTATTTGTTATTTACTATTTTCTTTTTCTCTTTTTTCAAATGAAGCGACAATATACGCTGTGAAATCGTCAACGGCTCATCATGCGGATGAAAGTTTGATGACCAACGAAGAATTGAACGTTCTGAAGGAGCAAGGTGCTGTTTCTAAAGATGTGACTGTACAGCAATTCAATCAAGAGTATGCGTCTTTCGACGATTCGATCGACTTGATTACAACTGACGATGATTTGAAGAACTATGGATTACGACAAAATAAGCAGGATGAGCTGGTGACGGATGAGAAGCCGCACACCCTCAAGCTCCTTTTAGGAAAGCCGTATCCTGGTACCGATATTATCCCTAAAAAAGGAGATATTTTGGTGACAACCACTGATGCTGTGAAGGGGTTGGTTGGACATGCAGGTATCGTCATTAATGAGAAAAGCTATGCTTCTATTCCAGGGTTACGGCAGCATCCGCAACTAGATTCCATTCATAACTGGTTTCGCTATAGTGCCAATTCAAAGGTAATTCGGATTAATCAAGAGGAAAAGGCAGATTTAGCAGGAGAATGGGCACACGATTATGTGAAAGGTCATCCGAAGGCTCGCTACTCGATCACCATGTCCATTCAATCACTAGATCCGACTTATTGTTCAAAGATTGTGTGGCAGGCCTATGGCAAAACAGGGGACGCATTGGGACATGCGAACTTTACCATTAAGACACCCTATGGATTTTTAAAAAAGAAAAGCTATAAAACAGTAACTCCTAAGGTCATTGTGAGTGAAGGCCGTAAAATAGGTGAATTAAACTTTTGACATGTGACCCTCACTTTTGATGAAAGTGAGGGTTTTGAGCATGTCTATTTCTTGAAAAAGATATATCAATATACTTTTTCGATGCGTTTTCATTCGACCTTTTATGTACGAAAAGGCACATTCACCGACGAATTTATAATAGGGAAACAAAAAAAGCAAACGTTTCATACTTTTTTTGATAGAATAGAAAGTATGAATGAATGAGAAACTTGTTAAGTTGAAAGTGGGTGACATCGTGGGGAAAATCATAGCGATTACCAACCAGAAGGGCGGCGTCGGGAAGACGACAACTTCTGTTAATTTGGGTGCGTGTTTAGCATACATAGGCAAACGAGTGTTGCTGGTTGATATTGATCCGCAGGGCAATGCCACGAGTGGTATTGGGATTGAGAAGGCCGACGTAGAAAAGTGTGTGTACGATATTTTAGTTGATGATGCAGATGTTCTTGATGTGATTAAGACGACAGAGGTCGAAAATCTTGATGTCATTCCTGCGACAATACAGCTTGCAGGGGCTGAAATAGAGCTTGTGCCTACAATCTCACGGGAAGTGAGGCTGAAGAGAGCACTTGAATCTGTTAAGCAGAATTATGATTATATGATTATTGACTGCCCGCCATCACTTGGACTGCTGACGATTAATGCGTTAACTGCATCCGATTCCGTTTTAATACCAGTTCAGTGCGAATATTATGCGCTTGAAGGATTGAGCCAATTGTTAAACACAGTTCGTCTCGTGCAGAAACATTTAAATACCGATCTTGCCATTGAAGGTGTCTTGCTGACAATGCTTGATGCCCGAACAAACCTTGGGATTCAGGTAATCGAAGAAGTGAAGAAGTACTTTAGAGATAAAGTCTATCAAACCGTCATTCCGAGAAATGTGAGGCTGAGTGAAGCGCCTAGTCATGGAAAGCCGATTATCTTGTATGATCCACGTTCAAGAGGTGCAGATGTCTATTTAGACTTAGCAAAGGAAGTGGATGCGAATGGCTAAAGGTCTTGGAAAGGGTATTAATGCACTATTTAACAATGTAGACTCAAATGAAGAAACGGTTGAAGAAATCAAATTAAAGGATTTGCGTCCGAATCCGTATCAACCAAGGAAAACGTTTGATGATGATGCATTGTCTGATCTGAAAGAATCGATTCAGCAGCACGGGGTTTTACAGCCGATCATTGTTCGTAAATCGATTAAAGGATATGACATAGTAGCAGGAGAACGCCGTTTCCGCGCAGCACAACAAGCTGGTCTGACAACAATTCCTGCAATCGTTCGAGAGTTTTCAGAAACACTGATGAGAGAAATTGCCCTCTTAGAAAACCTGCAGCGTGAGGATCTCTCTCCACTAGAGGAAGCGGAAGCATATGCTTCCTTGCTGGATCATCTAAGTGTGACGCAAGAGGAATTAGCGAAGCGATTAGGGAAAAGCAGACCGCATATTGCGAACCATCTCCGTCTGTTGACTTTACCGGATGACATCCAAAAGCTGATTGCAAATGGAACGTTATCAATGGGACATGGCCGCACATTGCTCAGCTTAAAGAACAAAAAGAAGCTGGCGCCTTTGGTAAAGAAAATTGTGGATGAGGGGTTAAACGTACGACAGGTTGAAAAACTTGTTCAGCAGTTAAACGAAAATGTTCCACGTGAAACAAAGAAAAAAGAAGCACCAAAGGATCGAGTGTTGAAAGAAAGAGAGTCTTTCTTACAAAACTACTTTGGTACTTCAGTGACGATCAAGAAACAGAAGAAAAAAGGGAAAATTGAGATTGAATTCCTCTCGAATGAAGATTTAGAAAGAATCCTTGAATTGCTTTCTACGAGGGAATCATCAGAGTGACCATCTTGATATGAGATGGTCTTTTTTATATTCTCCCAGTGATATTTTGAATAGGGGTGAAGAGAGACCGGCTTTTTTCTCTCGTCCAATCCATTTGGTCAATGTGAGATAGACTTTCAGAAAGTATATTGGCCATAGACATGACAAGATGAAGACGTGTGTTTTGGAGGACGAAGTATTCCATGAAACCACTCACATTGACGATCCCATTAATATGAATATCTCCTACCTCTGGCAGCTCCTTTTGCACACCAGCTCCAGGCTTTAACGGACCATCACCAATTTGGAAGGAACCGACACTTTTCACTCTTCCTAAACAGGCATCAACCGCTACAATAAACGGGTGTTTATGAGCTTGTTCAATTTCAGCGAGTTTTTCTTTTAAATTGACCGCATGCACTGGGTCAGAGAGTGTTCCATATACATGAAGCTTTTTCAAATCTAGACCTGAAAGCTTTGTACCAACAAGTGGACCTAGAGAGTCGCCAGTTGAGCGGTCTGTTCCAATACAGACGATGGCAACGGGTCTTTTTCCTGCTTTCTGAAGATGCGAGAATAAAATACTTTTAAGCTGTTGAATGGCGTTTGTATCCGTATGGGACACGTATTCTTTTACCCTATTTCTAAAAAAAAGACCGTTCTTGCTATTCATAGGTCTCACTTCCTTGTCATAGTAGTTAGTATCAGTATACGGAAACAAGCTTAATTCTATACCTATGAGGTGATGATTGTGTGGAAGGCTGGTTCAAGGTGGACGCTTTTAATTTTAGGAAGCTTAATAGGAGCGGGATATGCTTCCGGCCAGGAAATTTGGCAGTTTTTTGGCATTGATAGCGGACTAGCCATTCTACTGTTTACATTGATGTTTATGCTGTCTACCTATGTGGTGTTAAAAATCAGTTATGAGGTGCGTGCCGATCACTTTGTTCCAGTGCTGGAACGGCTTGTCGGTCCATGGCTGGCTAAGGTGTATGACGTGTTAATTGTCCTATATTTATTCACGACAACGACGGTCATGATTGCCGGCGGCGGTGTGACTCTTGAGATGTATCATGTGCCTTTTTGGATTGGCATCGGCGCGTTTTGTTTGTTTTCATTTATGATTTTTTTCTGGGATGTGAAAGGGCTTTTATCTGTGAATGCTTTCATTATACCAATTTTGGTGGCGGGGCTCATCTATGCGTTTGTTTTTTATTATATGAATCATGATCATGTGTGGCGGATTGATTTTGGGCAGCAGTACAATTGGCCTGCCAGCATTGTCTTTGCTTCTTTGAATATATTATCTGTTGTGGCAGTGCTGTCTTCGGTTGGGAAAGAAATGAAGGGGCTCGGGGAAGCCAAAGTGGCGAGTATATTAAGCGGTCTTATTTTTGGTGTCATCTCGTATGTGTATAACGAAATACTAGTTGATATTTCTGGAAGCCTTTCATCAGAAGGAATTCCTTTGTTTACAGTATTAGAAGGGGCGCCGACTTCTTTGTTTGTGTTTATGACCGTTGTCCTTTGTCTAGCAATTTATACGACGACGGCAGCAGGTTTATTTGGATTATCAAGCCGGATGCTTTCTTTTGTACGAATGCCCCGCTGGCTGGTTGTATTGGTGATGCTTCTTTTGATGGCTCCTTTAACATCTCTTGGATTTGCTGATTTGATTGCTTTCTTGTATCCAATTTATAGTTTGTTGAATCTTTATTTGCTCGTCTGTTTAATGCTGTATCCGATTTTAAGTAAAAAGATATTTTCTCGTCCTAAAAATTATATTGATAAAACAAAATAAGCACCTCTCTTTTTTAGAGCTGTGCTTATTTGATCTGAATTGAATCAATCGCTTCTTTGATATCATCATAGACAGGCATTTGCTTGAGACGCTGGAGGCGATCCTCTAATTCTGAAATGGCCTGTCCCTTTAAATGCTGGGAAATGTGTTGTTTGACAATGGTCGTCTGGTTTATCATGTCTTCTGTTTTAGCCAATTGATACTCCAAGTGCACGCGAGTATTTGCTAATTCGTCGTGCAGCCGCATTTTGAGCAGCCGTTTTAGATCCTTTCGCTGTCCTTCTCTGCGCATGGCCTGAATGGCGGCCATTTCTTCTGGAGACTGTGTTTGTGTGTGTGGTGCCGATTGATTTTCGAATACAGACATGGAGCGGCGGGCACTCACATTTTGCAAGAAACGCTGGGCGTCACTAGGAGGCTTATTTTGATTGATCATGCGATGACTCCTTTCTTAATGAATACCCATTTGCATTGCAAGGCGTCTATCTGCCTTGGCGTAGTCATCACCCATTGTGTACATATGTCTTGAAAGAGCAGAAAGCTCTTGTTCGTAATCCCTCAGGGTGTACAAGGCATTCAGCTGTTTTTCGTGTGAATAAAAGGAGGAATGCGACTGTTCCATCCTCACTTCGTCTACCAGTGCTTCCACATCACTATGACTTAATAAATCATAGTGGCCAAAGCCTACGAGTCCTTTAAGCTCTTGTTTTACATGATGGACGGCGTCTTTTACACTTTCATCAATTCCATCGATTTTTTCAAATACAGTGTGCACTTCATGTTCAATAATGCTTTGCAGATCATAGGATGAATTTTTTAGTAAATGGGATTTTATGATAATTTCAAGTCCGCTTTGTGCATATGCACGTCCAGAATGAATTTCTTGCAGCAGCATGGCTGTAAAACTTGTATTATGATCAAGCTGTTCATCTAAAATACGGGCAGATCCATTCGGATGGAATGAATATCCATTTGCTTTGAATTCACCTGAAACGAGAGCTAAAAAAGCATTTGTATCAAAGGATTCGTTCCATTCTATATTCATAGATGCAAAAGCTGATTTTAAAAAGGTGTCAATTTCCCTTTTTTTGTATTTAACGGATTCTTGGACTGAGTCTTGCTGCCGTGGCGGTACGGTGTACTTGACTTGCCCAACTCCTTGATCATGACGATTGAGTAAACCGACGTAATGACTAGGCTGAATATATTCAGTCAACATGCGTTTATATTGACCTTGCTGCGCCTTTTGCTGAATCGAAGGCGATAGGCTGCTCCATATATTTGGGCTGTCAAAGGTAACGGCTTTTTTGACAGCTGGCTGTTCTGTTGCAACATAAGCACAAACAGCACCGGCAAGTGCTTGTCCAGTGAGATGGATACCTGCATTCGGATGCTTCTGACAGACTTTCTCTATGTATTCCTTCCCTTTAAAAAAGACATGGTCTTGATTGCCGTCAAGGGACTTTCTTTCAATTGGATAGGCATAGTCTGTTTTGAGCAATGACTGTGCCGCATTGTGTACATCTTGCTTAGATGTCACCCTCATTTGATGTGGCAGCGGACAGTGAAAAGCGACGATGAATTCATCTGATTGTTCCGGCTGCATCGTTAAACCATATAATTTTTGGTCGATCTTTAGAAAATCGTGGACAGTGAGTGTTTGCTGACCTATTTCTATCGTATGGTGCTGCTGGTAATTGTCGATATTTCCAGCATGATCGGATATGATTTTATATTCTTTATCAGTTAATCTATCCTTTCGATTGACCATCGTACCTGCTCCCTCACATAACATTTATGCAGATATCATAAATCAAAAAATATGGAAAAACCACCGCGTTCTACCAATAAAAACCTTTTGACCTACAGTGTTTGTGACAATATTGAAAAAAAACGGAGTTTAAGTAACTATTGGTCACAAATAAAATGATCTAAAAGAAGGGTTTTTTCTCTAAAAAAGAATAGGATGAACGATTGAAAGAGACTCTTTGTTTTGTGCATTGCCCTTCATCCCCGTTTTTTTGTACAATAGATTCAATGAAGTGAGCAAGGAGAGGTGAAGGCTGATGGCAGACAAAGCGTTTGGGTTACATGATGTTGTAGAAATGAAAAAGCCCCATCCATGTGGTGCCAATCGGTGGAAGGTCATTCGTTTGGGCATGGATATCCGTATTAAATGTGAAGGCTGCGGACACAGCGTGATGATCCCAAGAAGAGATTTTGAACGAAAAATGAAGAAAATTCTCGTCAAGCATGAGGAGCCAACTGCTTAAGTAGGCCTCATGCTTTTTTTATTAAATTTGTCTTTTCTATAGCAAAGCCAGGTGCATTTTCTCGTTTTGAAGCATTGATTTATTCTTTTTGACGATGTTTCTTCTATTGAAAATGCATGATGGTTAGCTTGTCTTTTCATGTAAACCTACTTATAATTGCTCTAGGTTCATATTACGCAGTATAACGAGCACGTTTGATATAGAGGAGATGAAAGAATGGCTTTAACAGCTGGTATTGTTGGCTTACCTAACGTCGGGAAGTCAACGCTATTTAATGCAATTACACAGGCTGGAGCGGAGTCTGCTAACTATCCGTTTTGTACCATTGATCCAAACGTCGGAATTGTAGAAGTTCCTGACGAGCGTTTACAAAAGCTAACAGAATTGGTGCAGCCGAAAAAGACAGTTCCCACTGCTTTCGAATTCACTGATATTGCGGGTATTGTCAAAGGTGCATCTAAAGGTGAAGGTTTAGGGAATAAATTCCTTTCTCATATTCGACAAGTAGATGCGATTTGTCACGTGGTTAGAGCTTTTGCAGATGATAACATTACACACGTAGCTGGTAAGGTTGATCCTGTGGCAGATATTGAAACGATTAATCTCGAATTGATTTTGGCTGATTTAGAAACAGTTGAAAAGCGTTTAGCTCGTGTGAGTAAGCTTGCAAAACAAAAGGACAAGGAAGCAGTAGCTGAATTTGAGATTTTGTCGAAGCTAATGAACGCATTTGAAGCTGGGAAATCGGCAAGATCTGTAGAATTTACTGATGAGCAGCAAAAGCTTGTGAAACAGCTTCATTTACTCACATCTAAACCAGTTCTTTATGTAGCAAATGTGAGTGAGGATGAAGTAGCGGATCATGAGGGCAACGAATATGTACAGCAAATCCGTGAGTTTGCTTCTGGTGAAAACGCTGAAGTTATCGTCGTTTGTGCGAAGATCGAGTCTGAAATTGCAGAGCTTGAAGGAGAAGAGAAGCAAATGTTCCTTGAAGAGCTTGGTATTAATGAGTCAGGGCTTGATCAGCTAATTAGAGCATCTTACTCTCTTCTAGGATTAGCTACGTATTTCACAGCAGGTGAGCAAGAGGTACGTGCTTGGACATTTAAAAAAGGAATGAAAGCGCCAGAATGTGCTGGAATCATTCACACAGACTTCGAGCGTGGATTTATTCGTGCTGAAACGGTTGCGTATGAGGATTTACTAGCTGGCGGAAGCATGTCTGCTGCTAAAGAAGCAGGAAAGGTTCGTCTAGAAGGTAAAGAATATGTAGTGAAAGATGGAGACGTCATTCATTTCCGTTTTAATGTATAGGTTCTTGTCATAGGCCAAGTAATTTGTTATAATATACAATTGTGAGTAATATAATTTATTGCTCCTTGCCCGTTTAGGGCCGCTTAGACCAAAAGGAGGTGCAATCAGATGAGAAAGTACGAAGTTATGTACATCATCCGCCCAACAGTTGACGATGAGGCTAAAAAAGCAGTTATCGAGCGTTTCAATAACGTGTTAACTTCTAACGGTGCGGAGATCACTGGAACAAAGGATTGGGGTAAACGTCGTCTTGCATACGAAATCAACGATTTCCGTGACGGTTTCTACCAAATCGTAAACGTTCAATCTGACGCTGCAGCAGTTCAAGAATTTGACCGCTTAGCTAAGATCAGTGACGATATCATTCGCCACATTGTTGTTAAAGAAGAAGTATAAATCATTGAAATATATATTTAAAGGTGGTCTTTCAATATGCTAAACCGTGTTGTATTGGTCGGAAGACTAACAAAAGACCCTGAGCTTCGCTACACGCCTAATGGTGCGGCTGTAGCCACGTTTACTCTAGCTGTGAATCGTACGTTTACGAATCAATCTGGAGAGCGTGAAGCCGATTTCATTAACTGTGTTACTTGGAGAAGACAAGCCGAGAACGTGGCTAATTTCTTGAAAAAAGGAAGTCTTGCCGGTGTAGACGGTCGTTTGCAGACAAGAAACTATGAAAATCAGCAAGGACAGCGTGTCTTCGTGACAGAGGTTCAAGCTGAAAGTGTTCAATTTCTTGAGCCTAAGAGCGGCGGTGCTGGTTCAGGTGGATACAGCGGCGGTGGCAATAGCGGAGGCCAGTATTATGGCGGTAGCCAAAACGATCAGAATCCATTTGGAAATGAACCAAGTCAAAATCCATATGGCAATCAAAACAACCAAAATCGTAATCAGGGAAATAGCTTTAATGATGACCCATTTGCGAACGATGGTAAACCGATTGACATCTCCGATGATGATTTGCCATTCTAATTGATCTGAAAAAATGACTAAAGGAAAGGTGTGAAAACAAATGGCAGGTGGACGCAGAGGCGGTCGTGCGAAACGTCGTAAAGTATGTTTCTTTACTTCTAACGGTATCACGCACATCGATTACAAAGATGTTGATCTTCTTAGAAAGTTTGTTTCTGAGCGTGGTAAAATTTTACCTCGTCGTGTAACAGGAACTAGCGCTAAGTATCAACGTAAATTGACTTTAGCGATCAAAAGATCACGTCAAATGGCATTACTTCCATACGTTACTGGTGAGTAAGTCGTTGACTTAAAAAGCGGAGAGCCCCGAGCTCTTCGCTTTTTTTATTTTCCTCACTGTGAATCTCATCTATTTTTGCTAGAGTTGTTTTTGACAGTCAACCGAAGGGAAGTATGTAAAAGTGACAGTTTATTCTATACAAATATGAGGTTGATCTGTCATATTGATAGTCTAGAAAATAATTGCAGTCAGGGCGTGGGAAGATGATTGAATTTAAAAAGGTATCGATGCAATTTTCTGATGAGCGCTATGCCGTTCAATCCGTTGATTTGGAGATTCAGAAAGGTGAGTTTTTTGTATTGATTGGACCTAGTGGTAGCGGGAAAACGACGACATTGAAAATGATCAATCGTCTCATTTCTTCTACAGAAGGTGAGATTTACATAAAGGGTCAAAAAATAAGTGATTATGATATGTATGAGTTGCGCTGGGATATCGGTTATGTTTTGCAGCAAATTGCGCTTTTTCCTCATATGACCATAGAAGAAAATATTGCTGTGGTGCCAGAGCTTAAACAATGGAGCCGGAATGAGACCAATCAGCGTGTCGATGAACTCATGTTGATGGTCGGGCTTGATCCTGCTATGTATCGGCATCGAAAGCCAGCAGAGCTCTCTGGTGGACAGCAGCAGCGTGTCGGTGTGGCACGTGCACTTGCAGCTGATCCTGAGATCGTCCTGATGGATGAACCTTTTAGTGCGTTAGATCCACTAACGAGGGAGAAATTACAGGATGATCTGCTTGATTTGCAGCGCCGTATACAAAAAACCATTGTTTTTGTGACGCATGATATGCAGGAAGCTATGAAGCTGGGTGATCGGATTTGTGTGATGAATGAAGGAAAAGTAGTGCAGATCGGACGTCCTGAGGAGTTGGTTCAACATCCAGCCAATGCCTTTGTACAGGAGTTTGTTTCAGGGGCTGCCCGTCATGTGGGACATCAAGCTTTTGAGCTGGAAACCTTGGCACAACCGATAGCCCACGAAGCTCTTTTACCCTATGAGGCGGTATCAGCAGATGCCCCGCTGGATGAAGTCTTGTCTCAATTGGCAAAGCACGAGGAATTGGCTGTTGAAAAGAATGGAGAGCGGATTGGACTAGTGAATCGTCAAGCAGTGATTCAGTATTTAGCTGATTCTCCTAAAGAGAGGGGCGAGTCACATGAATGATTGGACCCGTGTGTTATGGGAACGCAAAGAACAATTGGGACACGCCTTACTTGAGCATATTCAAATTTCTTTTATTGCTTTATTTTTAGCGATTTTGATTGCTATTCCATTAGGTATCTATTTAACGAGAGTTCCAAAGCTAGCGGAGTGGGTCATCGGGGTGACGGCCGTCTTACAAACGATTCCGTCGCTCGCACTTCTTGGCTTGTTGATTCCTCTTGTGGGGATTGGGCAAGTACCTGCGATTATTGCGCTTGTGGTCTATGCCCTACTCCCTATTTTAAGAAATACATATACAGGCATTCAGGAGGTTGATCCTTCTCTGAGAGAAGCGGCGCTTGCTATGGGGATGAATCATCGCAAGCGGTTATTAAAGGTGGAGCTTCCTCTTGCCATGCCAGTCATCATGGCGGGTATCCGAACCGGGATGGTACTCATTGTGGGGACCGCCACTCTGGCAGCACTGATCGGAGCTGGGGGATTAGGAAGTTTAATTCTGCTGGGAATTGATCGAAATGATATGTCTCTTATTGTCATTGGTGCGATACCAGCTGCCTTACTCGCTCTCTTATTTGATGTGGTGCTGCGAACCTTTGAGAAAATTTCTTTTAAAAAGACTGTGATTTCTGTGACTGTTTTTGCTCTGATTGCAGGAGCAGTTGTCGCTGCCCCCTCGCTGTTTCAGCAAGAAAAGAAAGAAATCACTATTGGGGGAAAGTTAGGATCAGAGCCTGAGATTTTGATCTCGATGTATAAGCTTTTAATTGAACAGGATACAGATATTCAAGTGAACCTGAAGCCCGGTCTTGGTAAGACGTCCTTTGTTTTCCAGGCTTTACGCTCTGGTGATATCGATATTTATCCTGAGTTTACGGGTACAGCAATTTCTGAATTCCTCAAAGAAACAGCAAAAAGCACAGATAAAAGAAAAGTGTATGAGCAAGCGCGGCGTGGATTGGAATCGTCCTTTCAGCTTCGTCTTCTTGAGCCCATGGCATACAACAATACGTATGCTTTAGCTGTGCCGCAGTCACTGGCTGATCAATATGAAGTGTCCAACATTTCAGATCTAGGTAAGATCAAAAATCGTATAAAAGCTGGATTCACCTTAGAATTTTCTGATCGTCAGGATGGGTATCGAGGCATTCAAAAGACCTATCAATTTTCCTTTGATGATGTCGTAACGATGGAGCCGAAGCTTCGCTATCGAGCGATTCAGAAAGGGGATATCAATTTGGTCGATGCGTATTCGACAGACAGTGAATTGAGACAATACAAATTAAAGGTGCTTGATGATGATCAGCATGTTTTCCCGCCATATCAAGGAGCACCGCTGCTCAGGCAGGAGACATTAACTGAATTCCCTGAGATTGAGACCTCTCTCAATAAGCTTGCGGGTCAAATCACAGACGATGAGATGAGAGAAATGAATTATGAAGTCAATGTGAAGGGGAAGGATGCATTTCAGGTAGCGAAGGCCTATTTAAAAAAGAAAAAATTGCTGAAATAATCAAGGGAAAGCAGGGCTGTTTCATGCAAAACAGCTCTGCTTCTATAAAAGAAAAACAAAAATCATTGACATTTACTTAAAAACATCATATCCTTAATTCGAGATAAATATATTTTTTTGATCTAATATCTCGAATTCGAGATAATATAAAGACGTCAGTAAAGACATAATGAATAGAGGCTTATTACTTCATGATTAGGAGGTCATTAGAAGTGAAAAAAACAGAAGGAATTCACCATATTACAGCTATTGTCGGTCATCCTCAGGAGAACGTTGATTTTTATGCAGGTGTTTTAGGACTTCGTCTCGTGAAGAAGACCGTAAATTTTGATGATCCGGGCACATACCATTTATATTTTGGAAATGAAGGCGGCTCTCCAGGGACCATTATTACGTTTTTCCCTTGGCCGGGGGCACAAAAAGGTCAAATTGGTGCAGGGCAAGTGGGCGTGACGACATATGTTGTACCGACAGGCGCTTTCTCTTTCTGGAAGGATCGTCTTGAGCAGTTTAATGTTTCTTATGAAACGGTTGAACGCTTTGGCGAAGCTTTTCTCTCATTTGAAGATCCACATGGCTTATTGATTGAGCTAGTAGAACGTGCGGAAGGAAAGCAAAACGAGTGGACATTTAATGGTGTCACACCAGATGTAGCCATTAAAGGATTTGGCGGAGCTGTTTTATTAACATCACAGCCGGAGCAAACGATGCAGCTGCTAGAGCAAACGATGGGACTTGAACGAGTCGGAGAAGAAGGAGACTATGTGAGATTCCGTTCGTTTGGTGAAATAGGCAATGTCATTGATGTGAACATCACACCTGTTCCACGAGGACGTATGGGTGTTGGAGTTGTGCACCATATTGCATGGAGAGCAACAGATGATCAGGACCAATTAGATTGGCAAAGCCATATTGCACAAAGCGGGTATCAAGTGACACCTGTGCAAGATCGAAATTATTTTAATGCTATTTATTTTAGAGAGCTTGGCGGCATATTATTTGAGATTGCTACTGATCCTCCAGGGTTTGCACACGATGAATCAGTGGAAACAATGGGTGAAGCATTGAAACTGCCACCGCAATATGAGACGCAGCGCAGTCAGATTGAACAAATTGTACTGCCAATTGAAGTGAGAGAAGTTAAAGGGAAAGGAGATTCATGATGAAGCATCTTTTTCGAAAAGGAAAGAATGAACAAAAACCTGTGCTGTTATTACTGCATGGAACTGGCGGGACGGAAGAAGATTTATTGCCGCTTGCACAGATAGTAGATCCTGATGCATCTGTTCTTAGTGTGAGAGGGAATGTATTAGAAAACGGCATGCCGCGTTTTTTCAGACGTTTGGCAGAGGGTGTATTTGATGAGCAGGATTTGATTGAGCGTACAGAGGAACTATATACATTTATCGGCGAAGCAGCTGATGAATATGGGTTTGATCGTCACAATGTGGTGGCTATCGGATATTCCAATGGGGCAAACATTGCTGGAAGCTTGTTATTCCATTATGGGGATGCTTTAAAAGGAGCTATCCTGCATCATCCAATGGTTCCAAGACGCGGGGTTTCGTTGCCTTCATTAGCGGGGAAGCAAGTCTTTATAGCAGCTGGTGAAAATGACCCAATGTGCCGTCCAGAGGAATCACAGGAGCTGGAGCAATTGCTGCAGGGTGCAGGCGCATCGGTTACACTTCATTGGGAAAATCGCGGACATCAGCTAACGAGAGAAGAAGTCGATGCTGCGGCTTTATGGTATCGTCGTCAATTTTAAATAAGGTGGGGAATACAGGTGGGATTTTTACAGAAGCTTTTTGGGCAAAACAAACAAAAGGAGCTGGAACAAATGGAAAACGTAAAATTAGCGATTATTTATTATAGTTCAACAGGTACAAACTATCAGATGGCGAAATGGGCTGAAGCTGGAGCAAAAGAAGCTGGCGCAGAGGTCAAAGTATTAAAGGTTGCTGAATTGGCACCAGAAGCAGTTGTCGCTTCAAATCCAGCATGGAAAGCACATTTAGACGAAACAAAGGATGTGCCAGAGGTTCAATTAAGTGATTTAGAGTGGGCAGATGCCATCATCTTTAGCATGCCGACACGTTTCGGTAACCTGCCAGCTCAAATGAAGCAGTTCTTAGATACAACAGGCGGCTTGTGGTTCCAAGGTAAATTGGCAAACAAAGCAGTCAGCGCGATGACTTCAGCTCAAAACGCAAATGGCGGACAGGAGCAGACGGTTCTCAGCCTATATACGACGATGTTCCACTGGGGAGCCATTATTGCCGCTCCTGGATACACAGATGATTCCTTATACGGTGCAGGGGGCAACCCTTATGGCGTAAGTGTCACTGTTGACCAAAATGGAAAAATCCAAGAGGATGCAGAAGCAGCTGTGAAACATCAGGCAAAACGTACAGTCAATGTGGCAGAATGGATCAAAAAAGGTCAAAACGCTTAATAGATGTATACAAAAAGAATGCAGCCTCGCCGCTGCATTCTTTTTTTCATTAATAAGGATCTGATGGTGTGCTGTTGTTGATGGCTTCGTCCACGGCTTGAGCAGCACCTGTAGAGCCGATAGGTCCGCTTGGCTGCTCTTGTTTAAAGGCTTTTAAGCCGTCAGCGACACGCTTTCCGTAATCAGGGTCTGCTTTTGTAAAGTTTTCAATCATTTGGTCTTGAATGTCCTTTTGACATGTCGCAAGAGTATTGACTAAGTTCTTAATCAGTTCCTCACGCTCCCAATCATTAAAACGGCGATACGTTTCTCCCGCTTGTCCAAAATTGTTTGGGCGGTCAATGGCTTCTCGTTTGACTTCACCTTCTACAAAAGGCGTATGATCCTTTCCATCCTGTTTGGCTTCTTTTAATCCTCCGAGGATCGATGGCTCATAATTCACATGGGGATTTTGGCCTTTGCCTTGATCGACATGGTATTCCATTTGACCGTCTCTCTGATTGGTGGCGACATGCTTTTTCGGTGCATTGATCGGCAGCTGTAAATAGTTTGGCCCTACACGATATCGCTGCGTGTCAGAGTAGGAGAAGGTACGGCCTTGAAGCAATTTATCATCTGAGAAATCTAAACCGTCTACGAGTACACCAGTCCCAAAGGCAACCTGCTCGACTTCTGCGAAATAGTTTTCTGGATTTTTGTTTAATACCATCCGTCCGATTGGTTTCCATGGATAGTCATCCTTGTACCAAAGCTTTGTCGGGTCTAGCGGGTCAAAGTCGAGGTGAGGGTGGGCATCATCTTCCATGATCTGTGCATATACCTCCCATTCAGGATAATCTCCTTGCTCAATCGCTTCATATAAATCCTGTGTGGCATGGTTAAAATTTTCTCCCTGGATCGCTTGCGCCTGTTCTTGGGTCAGGTTGCGAATGCCTTGTTTCGGTTCAAAATGATATTTAACCAGCACCGCTTTTCCTTCATGGTTGACCCATTTGTACGCATGGACACCTGAGCCTTGCATGTGCCGGTATGTAGCTGGGATGCCCCATGGTGAAAAGAGAAATGTCACCATATGCGTCGCCTCAGGTGATTGTGAGACAAAATCAAAAATACGCTCGCCGTCCTGACGATTGGTGACAGGATCAGGCTTAAAGGCATGAACCAAATCAGGAAACTTTAAAGCATCTCGAATAAAGAAAATTTTCAGGTTGTTCCCTACGAGATCCCAGTTGCCTTCCTCTGTATAAAATTTAATCGCAAACCCTCTCGGATCGCGTAATGTTTCTGGCGAATGACCGCCGTGAATCACAGAAGAAAAACGAACAAAAACAGGCGTCTTTTTCCCTTTTTCCTGAAACAATTTTGCTCTCGTATAGGTGGAGATGGGTTCATCACCGAATGTGCCGTAGGCTTCAAAATACCCGTGAGCTCCAGCACCGCGTGCATGAACAACACGTTCAGGGATGCGTTCACGATCAAAATGACTGATTTTCTCTAGGAAATCGTAGTTTTCAAGCGTAGTGGGTCCTCTATTCCCAACAGTTCTCATATTTTGATTGTCTGTTACGGGATGACCTTGCCGATTTGTTAAGGTTTCTTCTGACTCTGAAGATGGTTTAGGCTGTTGATCTTCTTTCAATTCGAATCCCTCCTTCAATATCTCTCTAACAATATGGTCATGTTGCTCCCTATTTCATACAAGGATTGATATAATGATTGAAAACTTTCACGAGGAGCGAGCCTGATGATTCGATTACACTGCCTTCACGCCCATCCATCCAATCAGTCATATATAGAAGATGCTTTTGGTGATACAGATGTTGATTTGCATCACACGGTCGATTCATCATTTATAGAACGCGCGACACAAGATCCTGCATTTGTTCAACACAAGCAGCAAATGTATGCTATCAACAGATTAAAACAAGAAAGTGAAGCCGATCTCATTCTGCTCACGTGTACACAATACATTGCCGCTTTGGGTGATCAGCAGCACCTTTTTAAACAACCGATTGTTCCGATCGATGAACCGTTATTTGAGCTGATTTGTGAGAAACAAAGGCCTCTTCAACTGGTGTTTTCCAACCCAGATACAGTGGAAGGGACGATGCAGCGGCTTGAATCATATGCCACAGAGAGGGGCAAACAGGTTGAAGTAGAAATGGTTGTGATGGAGGATGTCTTTCATCTCTGCCTAAACGGTGATATGCAAGCTTATGATGAACAAATCAAGGAGCAGCTGAGAAGATGTATGAAGCAAAAAGGGAGAGACATTTGCGTGATGCAGCTTTCGATGGTTCATGCGGCAAAGCAGGTGGAGCGGGAGACAGGCGTTTCTATCATTCATCCGCTTTCTCCACTAAAACAGTTTGTCCATCAAACACTATCCGCTTGGAAGGAGTGAACCCATTAGGTTCGCTCTTTTTGTATAGGAACGTAAATGCGAGACATGTTAAAAAATAATCGAGCGCAAACTATTTTCAAAAGGTGCGCGTCTATCCAATGTAAGAAATAACAGATGCGCATTTAAGATAAAGGAGCTCTTTGTAAAATGAAGAAACGAAAAATAGACGATCAATTTGCGGATTACGTCATGGAACATAAACACAGTTTTTATCGGTTGTCCTATAGTTATGTCAAAAACCCAGAAGATGCTATGGATGTTGTTCAGGAGGCCATTCATAAAGCACTCAAATCTGTTCACCGATTAGAGGATGCGAGCAAGATGCATAGCTGGTTTTATAAAATCGTGGTGAACGCTGCCCTAGACTTTTTACGAAAGAAGAAGCGGGTGCAGGTGACAGATGATGATACGCTTGAATTCTTATCTCAGGGTGAATCAGATGTATACGAGGATCAAGACGTCAAACGGGCTATAGAGGATTTGCCTGAGATGTATCGAGTCGTCATTATTTTGAGATTCTTTGAAGATTTAAAACTAGAGGACATCGCCCAGATTCTCGATGAAAATGAAAACACCATTAAAACAAGATTATATAAGGCGCTGCGGCTTTTAAAAGTAGAATTATCACAGGAGGAAATATAAATGGATAAGTATTTGGAACATTTAAAAGATGAATATTTAGAAATTCCTATTCCACCGGAATATGATGCGATGGTTGAACGAACGTTAAAAAGAAAAAATAAAAAACCTCATTTTCAGCAATGGACCATAGGGCTTGTTGCGGCGGCAGCTCTTTTTGTTACAACGGTTAATGTCAGTCCACAGGCAGCAAGAGCGATTTCAGAGGTGCCTGTCATTGGCGAGCTGGTGAAAGTCGTAACGTT
Organism: Bacillus sp. PK5-006; assembly: GCF_054161415.1. NCBI lineage: Bacteria > Bacillati > Bacillota > Bacilli > Caryophanales > Bacillaceae > Bacillus > Bacillus sp. PK5-006. The sequence continues at coordinate 26,100 of NZ_CP096414.1, forward strand.
TACAGAATTTAAAAAGAGCGATCAAGGAACGAATATTGATCTCAAAACACCACACGTTTCAGGACTTGGGGACGGAACATTACAAGACAGCCTGAATCAAAAATATTTAGCTGAAAACAAAAAGCTGTATCAAGATTTTGAAAAGGAAACAAAGGGTTATAAAAATGGTCATTTAAGTGTTGAGAGCGGTTATGAAGTGAGAACGAACAATGATCAAATCCTTTCACTAGGCCGATACAAGGTGACGACTCAGGCTTCTGCGGCAGAGGAAATGACGTATGATACGGTTGATAAGAAAAACCATGTACTCATTACATTACCAAGCCTGTTTAAAGATGATCGTTATATTGATGTGATTAGTGAAAATATTAAAGAACAAATGAAGAAACAGATGAAAGAGGATTCAGACAAAATATACTGGATTGGCAAGGAAGAAACAGATCCATTTAAGAAAATTAAGCCGGATCAAAACTTCTATATCAATTCAAAAGGAAAGCTTGTGATTTCCTTTAATGAATATGATGTGGCTCCTGGTTACATGGGTGTTGTTGAATTTACGATCCCAACAAGTGTGCTAAAGGATGTTCTCGTTAGTGATATGTATATTCATTAAAAAGAATATAGACAAAAAAGACTGCTGAATGATTCAGCAGTCTTGTCGTGTTTTATTAAGAAAGTGCGTCTGTCAGTGCAGGTACGACTTGTTTCTTTCTTGATACAACACCTTTTAGTAAAGCTGTGTTGTTTTCAAGCGTGACGTTAAATGCTTTTTCTACTTTTGCTGCTTCTGCACCTAGTGCAAGAGCAAGGGAGTCATTTTCTAAAATGTCTGTGATGACTAAAACAAATAGATCAAGACCTTTTGCTGCAATGACTTCATTAATTTTTGCTTCAATGTCAGCCTGTCTTGCTGTCACTTCAGCGATATCTACTGTATTGACTTGTGCAATTTCCACTTTACTTTTGCCTAGTGCGAATTCTTTTGCATCAAGTGTAATTAATTCTTGAACCGTTTTTTGGCTTAGATCAGCGCCTGCTTTCAGCATGTCTAGGCCGTAAACTTCTGGATCTACCCCTGCGATTTTTGCAAGCTCATGTGCAGCATCAATATCTTGCTGTGTGCATGTTGGGGATTTGAATAGTAAGGAATCAGAAATGATCGCAGATAAAAGCAAACCAGCGATTTCTTTTTCAATCGTCACTTGGTTTTCTTTATACATTTTGTTTAAGATCGTTGCTGTACAGCCTACAGGCTCTGCACGATAGTAAAGAGGTTCACTTGTTTCAAAGTTGGCAATACGGTGGTGGTCAATGACCTCAGTTACTTGTACTTGATCAATATCGCTTACACTTTGCTGGAATTCGTTATGATCGACAAGAATGACTTGCTTTGTTTCGTTTGCAGCCGTTTCAATGAAACGAGGTGCTTCTTGTTTAAAGAAATCTAATGCGTATTGTGTTTCTCCATTAATTTCTCCAAGTCTGACGGCTTCTGCCTGAACGCCGATTTTGTTTTTCAGATCAGCGTAAGCAATAGCAGAGCAAATCGTGTCTGTGTCAGGATTTTTGTGTCCGAATACGAGTGTTTTTCCCATGTGAATTCTCCTTCTTACATTTATTGATGATGTTTCTATTCTAACAGCTTTTGACCTTGAATTCAGGGTTTATAGCTAAGAATAATCTAAAAAATTGTAACATGCTGTTTGAAAACTTGCATATGCCATTCCATATCGGTGTTCCACGTGAAACGCTCCCAGGACAGCCTTTATTTTACTTGAGATTTACCGCTATGGTAAAATAAAGGTTGGGGCAAGACATGATGGAGCTTACATCGTACGTATACATAGAAGTACACATTGAGCAAGATATAGACAAAAGGATTGGATAGAGGTGAAGGTGTGAAACAAACAAAAGCGTTAGTAGAGGGCGCAATCATGATCAGTATTTTCGCGGTCATGACGCTGTTTTATTTGTATGTGCCGCTATTATCCATTATTTTCTTTCTAGCTGCTCCGATTCCGATCATTCTCTATACAATCAGACACGGCTTGAAAAAGGGAATTGCTGCTGGCGCTATTGGCATAGTGATCAGCTTTTTAATTGGGTCTATAACTGGACTCATGAGTGCACCTATCTTAATTGCCGTCGGATTAGGCATGGGTGTTTTCTACAGCAGAAGGCAGCCTGGGAATGCCATCATTACAGGTGCGCTGATTTATTTGTTCAGTATTCTCATCTCCTTTGTTATCAGTGTTCATCTCTTTCAAATCGATATCATGAATATTGCGAAAGAGTCGATTGAGCAAATGATGCCGATGGTAGAGAGTGTTTTAAAGCAATCCGGGGCTTCTGAAAAGGACATAGCCAAACAGCTCAAACAGTTTAAAGAGATGCAGGATACGGCATTAAGTGCTTTACCTGTAGCGTTATTGATTTTGGTCACCCTGATGGCTTTCGTGAATCACTGGTTCGTGCAGCCTCTGATCAAACGGTTTGTCAAAGACATGCCGTCCTTGAAGAAATTTAAGGATATGCGGCTGCCAAAAAGCATGGTATGGTATTATTTACTCACATTGCTTTTGATGCTGATTCAGACGGAAAAAGGCAGCTTTTTATGGCTCGTTCAAACGAGTGCGTTTCAAATTTTATTTATACTGGTGCTTATTCAGGGATTTTCTTTTCTCTTCTATTATTGCCACGAAAAAAACATCTCAAAAGCGGTACCCATTTTCGCTGTCGTGTTAACGGTTTTCTTTCCGCCGATCGGTGTGATTGTGCGAATTATAGGGATTGCTGACATAGGCTTTGATTTAAGAGAAAAAGTAAAAAACAAATAATTCACTCTGAATGTTGAGGAGTTGATATCAGTGCCAAGCTTCTATAGAAAACCTGTCATCAAGTATCCGATCTTCGCGTTAATTGTTCTTGCGGTGATCACAGTCCTCCTCAACCTTTATTTCAATTGGATCATAGGAGCAGTTGGTCTTTTCGTCCTTGCAGGTGTGCTCTACTTCTTAAAGTGGGCAGATACGCAAGTGCAGAAAGAGATTGATTCATATATTTCAACATTATCCTATCGAGTCAAAAAGGTTGGAGAAGAAGCATTAATGGAGATGCCTATTGGTATTATGCTGTTTAATGACCAGTATTATATCGAATGGACCAATCCGTTTCTCGCTTCATGCTTTCATGAAAGCACACTTGTCGGCAGATCCTTGTACGATACATTCGAGTCCATTGTGCCTCTTATTAAACAAGAGGTCGAGACCGAAAATGTGACGCTGAATGACCGGAAATTCAAAGTCATTATTAAACGGTCAGAGCGCCTTTTATATTTCTTTGATGTCACGGAGCAGGTACAGATTGAACGACAGTACGAAAATGAACGAACGGTGTTATCTTATATCTTTTTAGACAACTACGACGATGTCACGCAGGGACTTGATGATCAAGTGCGCAGCGCGATTAATAGTGAAGTGACGTCTCTGCTCAACAATTGGGCACAAGAATACGGTATTTTTCTGAAGAGAATTTCGTCTGAACGATTTATGGCGGTTCTAAATGAGAGCATTTTAGCTGAGCTTGAAGCGTCGAAGTTTTCCATTTTAGACGAGGTCCGTGAGAAAACAGGGGCACATAGTGCGACGCTCACTCTGAGTATCGGGATCGGTGCCTCCGTTCCTTCTTTGAAAGAGCTTGGAGCACTTGCGCAGTCGAGTCTTGACCTTGCCCTCGGACGAGGCGGGGATCAGGTCGCCATTAAACAGCCGAATGGAAAAGTGAAATTCTACGGTGGAAAAACAAATCCAATGGAGAAACGGACACGCGTACGCGCACGGGTCATTTCTCATGCTTTAAAAGAAATTGTATCTGAAAGCGGTAATGTCATGATCATGGGGCATAAGTTCCCAGACATGGACTCAATCGGTGCATCCATTGGGATTTTAAAGGTTGCCCAGGCCAATGGAAAAGAAGGTTATATTGTCATTGATGCCAACCAGATTGGCGACAGTGTTCAACGCTTAATTAGTGAAATTAAGAATTATGAAGAGCTTTGGTCACGTTTTATCACACCAGAGGAAGCAATGGAGCTTGCAAAGGATGACACATTGCTTGTGGTCGTGGATACACATAAACCGTCTCTCGTCATGGAGGAACGACTGCTGAATAAGATTGAAAACGTCGTGGTCATTGATCATCATAGACGAGGCGAGGAATTTATCCGTGATCCTTTACTTGTTTATATGGAGCCGTATGCTTCATCTACAGCAGAGCTTGTGACAGAGCTCTTAGAGTATCAGCCGAAGAAATTGCGGATTAACATGATTGAGGCGACTGCGCTTCTGGCTGGGATCATCGTTGATACGAAGAGTTTCTCCCTGAGAACGGGGTCAAGAACGTTCGATGCAGCATCCTACCTTCGTGCAAAGGGAGCAGATCCTGTCCTTGTGCAAAAATTCTTAAAAGAAACAGTCGATCATTACATCAAACGAGCAAAACTCATTCAGCATACAGAGCTGTATCAAAATCAGGTGGCCATTGCTTCGTTGCCATCTGACAGGTCGGAGTATTATGATCAAATTACGATTGCCCAGACGGCTGATTCCCTGTTGTCAATGAGTGAGGTAGAAGCGTCATTTGCTGTCGCTAGACGAGATGACGACACAGTATGCATTAGTGCTAGATCATTAGGGGATATCAACGTTCAAATTATTATGGAAGCATTAGACGGCGGCGGTCATTTGACTAACGCTGCTACCCAGATTTATGGTATAACCATTGAAGAAGCGGTAGGGAAGTTAAAGGCTGCCATAGACGAATATTTCGAAGGAGGGGTTCAAAGATGAAAGTCATCTTTCTAAAAGACGTAAAAGGCAAAGGGAAAAAAGGCGAAGTCAAGAATGTAGCTGACGGATACGCTCACAACTTTCTCATCAAACAAGGGTTAGCTGTTGAAGCAACTCCAACGAACCTAAGCGCATTGGAAGGGCAGAAAAACAAAGAGAAAAAGAATGCCATCCAAGAGCTTGAACAAGCAAAACAATTAAAAGAAACACTTGAGGCGTTAACAGTGGAACTCACTGCAAAATCAGGTGAAGGCGGCCGTTTGTTTGGCTCAATTACAAGCAAACAAATCGCTGATAAATTGCAAAAAGATCATCAAATTAAACTCGATAAGCGCAAAATCGAGCTGAATGACGCCATCCGTGCGTTAGGTTATACAAATGTACCGGTAAAGCTTCATCCAGAGGTACAAGCAACGTTAAAGGTACATGTGACAGAGCAGGCATAAGCAGAAAAGAACCCGTCTCACGAGGAGGCGGGTTCTTTTTTATGAAGGATCTGAAATATAGACGCTGCGTCCGGCACGCATACCGGATAAAAACATGAAAAATAGGATGACAATAAAGATGATAATCGCGGGTGTCCATGTCTGTGTGGAATCAAAAAGGATTCCAATCATGAACGGCCCAACAGCAGCTAATAAATAACCGAGAGACTGCGCCATTCCAGAGAGGGCAGCTGCTTGTTCTATATTGGTTGTACGTAATCCGATGAATGTGAGGGCAAGACTGATACTGGCCCCTTGTCCAATGCCGATCAATAGAACAGAGATGACAAGAATAGGCGTTGATCCTCCGAGAAGAAGTCCAATCATGCCAAGTAAATACACAAGGACAAGGCCGGCGACAAGCGGTCTTTGCGTTTTTAATTTTTCTGCAAAAACGGGCGTTAAGAAGGTGGATGGCAGCCCAACAAACTGCATAATGGACAGCATCCAGCCAGCTGTCGACAGGTTCATTCCATGTGATGTTAAGATATCAGGAAACCATGCGATGCTGCTATAGAAAAGGAATGATTGCAAACCCATAAAAAAGGTCACCTGCCATGCAACACGTGAACGCCATATCGGCTGCTCTGTGAGCGAGATGCTTTTGACGGCCGCTGTATTCTGATGAAGAAGCTGCGGCACCCAAACCATCATGGCGAGAAGGGCAAGTCCAGCCCATACAAGGAATGATGTATTCCAGCCGCCAGGCATCGTATGACTGAGCGGAACACTGACACCTGATGCAAGTGCAGCAAAGACGGACATTGAAGTCGTATATACACTTGTCATCAAACCTGCATGTGCAGGAAATTTATGCTTCACAAGCCCCGGTAAGAGCACATTACAAATCGCAATTCCAACGCCGACCAGCGCCGTGCCAATCATTAAGAAGGTGATGGTGCCAAACGAGCGAATCACAATCCCAAAGAGAAGGACAGCAAGTCCAAGCCAGAGGGTTCGTTCATTGCCAAGTCGTTTTCCGATTTTAGGGGCAATTGGAGAAAGCAATGCGAATGAAAGCAGTGGTAATGTCGTGAGAAAACCCGCCAGTCCATTTGAAAGCTGTAAATCGGAGCGAATCGCGCCGATCACAGGGCCAACGGATGTAATGGCAGGCCGAAGATTAAATGCAATAAGCAGAATTCCAGCAATCAGCAGGATGGTTTGTCCTGTACTGCGAGGATGTAATGTTGATTTTTCTAGTTGTTGTTCCATGAATGTAAACTCCTTTATTTCTTTAAGAAGAACGATCTTTCTTCTGTTCAAGCTCCGCTAATTTAGCTAATAAGATATGCTGCGGCATATGCATAATTTGTTCTAACGGTACATTGAGTGATGCAGCAAGCTTTTGTGCGGTATCGGCTGAGATTTGTAAAGGTCTCATGCGCAAATCCCTCCTCTTTCAATCTATACGTTCCAATATATCATATCGGCTTTGCGCTATGCTGATAAAAAATTAGCGTTCTCTTTGATAAAACCACTTTAGGGCCGATAAGAAATTTTTTTGAAATTGTTTCAGATGATGCCCCTCCCCTTGTTCGATGTGATATTGCAGCTGCCTTTCTTGCATCCCTTTCTGTAATAAAAGATCATGTAGTTGTTTGTTGAATAAAGGCATGTGCTGTTGAGCAGATGTTTTCCCTTTCCCTTCTTCACTGCCTACAGACAAATAAATAAAGTGATCCACACACTGAATGTTTTGTTGCTTAGCAAACGGTAGAAAATCTTGATACCAAAATGATCCGGAGATCGATGCGATGTTTTTAAAAAGATCAGGGTGCATGAATAAAGTATAAATAGCAAACAGCCCGCCTAATGAAGCACCTACGTGGCTATGTTCATGACAGGTCTCTTGAACTGGATATTCTCTTTTGATATATGGGAGCAAGTCATTCGCTAAAAATGACACATACGTCTGTGCCTCGCCTTTAAAGTCAGGAAACCCAGATCGCAGTGATGACGCCTTCCATGGTGTATATTCGTCAAGTCGATTGAAGGGGTGTATGCCGACGATGATAATTGGCGAGATGGTTTTGGCTTCGATCATTCTTTCGATCTCTAGCAGGTGTGTTCTAAACAAAAAAGAGCCATCTTGTACAAAGACAGCTGGAACATCAATAGAAGCGTCCGGTGGAAGGTAAATATCAAGCTGACGCCCGTTAAACTCGTCATATAGAAACGTTCCGTTCATGTGTATCCTCTCCTAAAGGTTTTCAACTGCGTTGAAAAGAAGACAAAGGGCTAAACATTTTAGCCCTTTGTCAACCATCTGATCACGCATCTTTTTAGTTGTTTTGATCTAACCATTTGACAGCCTTGTCAAGGAAGGTTGTTTTGCTTAGTGCTGTTCCTCCTTGAAGCATAGGATCAACGACATTTTCATTGATATGCCCATTTTTCACAGCTTTTAGGCTTGTCCAAATTTTATTTTTCTCTAAGTCTTTCAATGCGTTCGGATTCGATGAGTTTTCTTCTTTAGAGAACTGAACAAAAATATAGTCAGGATTGAGTTCGCCTAGGCGCTCCAATGAAATCAATGCTTGTGCTTTGGCTTTTTTGATATCACTTGGTACTGTAAAACCTAAGTCCCCATATAAAGTAGAGTTGAAGTATACGTCTTCAGGGTATACGTACAGATCGCCCTGTCTAATGCGTAAAATGACAGCTGTTTTGTTGCTGCTTTTGTCTTTCAGGGTTTCTTTCGCTTGTTTGAGATCTTTCTGATAATCAGAGATGATGTTTTTGGCTTCTTCACTTTTTCCAGTCAATTCACCGAGTAATAAAAGATTGCTTTCCCAGTCGGAAGAGACATGTGATACTGGGATCGTCGTTTGAACTTTATCTAGTTTTTTAATTGTTGCAGGCGGAAACTTTGTTGATCCAAGTATCACATCTGGTTTTAGTTTTAGGATTTTTTCTAGGTTCGGTTCTGTTTTTTCACCGATGCCTTCCGTTTTCGCTGTGATGTCTTTAAATAATTCAGGGAATGTGCCGCCTACAGTAGAAGCACCAATAGGCTCGATACCAAGTAATTTTGCATCTTCCATTGATTCAAGGCTTCCAGCAATGACAATTCGTTTCACTGGTGTTTTGAGTTTGTACGTTTGATCTAAGTAGTTGATATTCGTTTCTGCTGCTTCAGCTGACTTGCTTTTGGCTGTGTTTGAAGCAGGTTTATTTTCTGCAGCACCACAGCCTGCTGCGGTGACCGTCATAATACAAAGGATAAGCAATGCGAACCATTTTTTCATTTGTTTTCTCCTTTAACTGATAATTGTTCTCAATTAAAGATTGTATTAGGCTTTCGTCCTTTTATCCATAGACAAATCTCTGTCAAAAGATGGACTTTTTACGGAAAAAAAGATAAAAGGTCCTGAATGACTCGTTGATGACTGGCTGCTGTGTATTCACGCCAAGGGTCAGAAGTGAGCGGATAGACGGCTTGCTGCGTCACAGCCTTGAGATTTTGCCAAGACTCCTGCTGCTTTAACTTTTGATAAAAAGCAATGGTTTTTGGCTCCTTATGCAGGAAGAGGAAGATGGCGTCTGGATCTAGCTGTTGTATAGAGCGAATGCTGATTTTTTTTTCTATTAGCTGACCATCATTCTGAAAAGCTGGCAGAAGGCCAATGTCTTGAAAAATTACTTCTGACATGGTGCGATTCACAGACAAATAGAGCTGATCTTGAAAGATACGAAGAGGCAGGACGGTTTTTGGTGGATGATCAAAAAGGCATGCCTTTTTCGCTTGATTGACGAGTTCCTCGTAATGAATCAACCATTCTTCTGCTTCGTTCGCTTCGTTTAGGAACGTAGCTGTTTGTCTAAATTGAGTGCGCCAATCCAATTGTGTGAATGGAACAAAGTGAACAGGGCAGATGGTTTTTAACACTTGTTTTTCATCCTCTGTCACATGATCATTGGCAATGATCAGCTCAGGTTTTGTTTCCTTTAATAGCTGTAAATTGGCTTCAGCGTGCTCGTTGATCCGATGTGCACTCAGGTGAATCGGAATTTCTTCTGCATGATGCTCAAAATCATGTGCTGTCCATTTTGGGTGAAGGGGAGCAGCATATGGGATGATATGAATGGGTGTGAGCTGGCCGAGTATGGAATGGCCATAGGCTGCAATTTTCCGCTGACGGCTTTTCATATAAGTAGAAGGGGTCATGCCCGTTTTTTTCTTAAAGATGCGGCTGAAGTAATACGGATCTTGATAGCCGATTTCAAGTGCAATGTCTTTGAGCTTTGCGTTGCCTTTTGCCATTAATTGTTTGGCTCTAGCCATCCTTTTCTTGGTGATATAATCAGTGACACTCACATCAAAATGCTTTTTAAATAGCTCACTGTAATGATTGGCGCTGATACCAGCCATATGAGATAGACTTGTCAGGCTGAGGGGTTCTTCGGAATGTTGATCGATATATTGTTTTGTTTTGAAAAGGGCATGTGCCGTGTCACAAATATCTTCTTTATGCAGTGTAAAAAGCTGCATAATAAGCTGCTGGAAAAGAGTTTGGCTTCTAAAAAAGCTAATGGATTCAGGTCTTTGCCATTCCTCTGTCATATCGGACAGTAAAGAATGAATGTGTTCAATCAAACTAATATCGATAAATTGCCATTTATTCAGTAAAGAACGGGCATGTTCCGGTGATACTTCTCCTATGTTTTGATTTTGCAGCGTGTAGAGCTGAAAGCGAAAAAGGTAGAGCTCGTGTTTTTGATAAGGCTCTGTTTTCAACATAAATGTTTCCCCAGGCATGATCGTATAGAGAGTCAGATGTTTCAATCGCCATTTTTGATCGTTCAATGTGAGTAAACCGCTGCCGCTTATGCTGAAGAGGAGGCAGAATGTATCTGATAGCTGCTGCTCCGTATGTGGAAGCTCTGCATTATTTATTTTTTCAGTATCTGTTAATCGATAGATGAATTGTTCGGCATTTGCCAACGTACGTAATTGATTATTGTTTCCCATAAAACCACCTGATCTCTTTTTAGTTGATAAACATTCTCAATTAAATTGTAGCAGAATGAGCTGAAAGATGGTGATGTTTATTCTGTCAAAAAAGCACCCTGATGGAGATCAGGGTGCGCAGCGTGTAGACAAACCCTCGCATTCGCCCGCAGGTCTGCGCGCCGGTACTCACGAATGTCAAATTCGCTCCGTTCCGGTGCTCGCCCTTCCTAGGGCTGCAAAGGTTTTCTATCACGCTGAAAAGAAGACAAAGGGCTAAAATCAAGATCATTTTAGCCCTTTTTTCAACAATCATCGCACCCTGAGTGAGATCAGGGTGCGATGATTTATTCCGTTTTTCCATGAGCTAGCGCTGGTTCTTTTGTTAAACTTAATGGCCGCAAGTCCTGCCAGTGTGTCTGGATATAATCGATGCAGGCATTTCTAGTGTCTTCACCAAAGACCTTTTCCCATCCATCTGGCACTGGTGCAAATGATGGCCAAAGTGAATGCTGTCCTTGTTCATTGACCAGCACAAGAAATACACCGTCTTCACGATCAAAGGGATTTGTCATTTGTCATCTCTCCTTTATTCTTAGTGCTTTTGTTTGACCCGAAGCAGTGCGTTGTCTAAGATGACACCAATTTCTGCTAGGGGTTTAGGCTGGCACATGTCTTTGTGCCGGCAATGAATGTCGTGCTGTTCAATTGTTCCATTGATATAAGGTGCCCATGCTTCAGGATCAATTGGTGTAAACCAATCTGGGATAATGGTAGATCTAAAGAATAATATGTCCCCCTGATAAGTTTTTGGCTGATATTCTCCGAGCAATCGAACTGAATTCACATAGGTTTCTTTTAGATTTCTAATGGCATCTTCACTTAAGCTTGCTAGTGCACTGCCATCTTTTTTCAAAATGTCGACGGCACTTTTCATTGTGAGCGGTTCACCTGTTAAGGTATCTGGATCATAACCGCCAAGCGCAAGAAGAGCGATTAGTGCTTCTTCCTCATCAGGTGCTGCTTTAATCGGTAAGAAATGGTTTGGATAGGCATCCAGCATCGCAACGAGTGCGATTTCTTCACCTTGCTGCTGGAGCTGTGTAGCCATTGCCTGTACAACGTTTCCACCTAATGACCAGCCAAGAAGATGATAAGGGCCTTTTGGCTGAATCGTTTGGATGTGCTTGATGTAATCCGCAGCCATATCATCTAGTGTGTGCGGGTAGTCATCTTTTCTTGCGATTCCTCGTGCCTGTAATCCATAAATAGGGATGTCTTTCTCTAATGTATTCAAGAGACCTGCATAGCACCAGCTCAGACCACCTGCTGGGTGAACACAGAAAAGAGGATACCTTTCTCCATTTGTTCGCAGCGGCAGCAAGATGTCTAGTGCGTTTTCATCGCTTCCTGTTTCTAGTTTCTCTGCCAAACTTGCCACATTTGGTGCTTCAAACAATGTTCCAATGCTTAGTTTGACACCAAGTGCATCACGAATGCGGCTGATTAAACGAACTGCAAGCAGTGAATGCCCGCCAATGTCAAAAAAGCGATCGTCTATGCTGATTTTAGGCAAATCAAGCACCTCTTCAAAGAGATGACATAGGATTTCCTCTTTCGGGTTTCTTGGGCCGCGGCCATCCGTTTGCTGTAAATGCAATTGAGGGGCTGGCAGTGATTTTTGATCAAGCTTCCCGTTTGCTGTAAGCGGCATGGCGTCAATCTGTACATATGCCGCGGGCACCATGTAATCAGGAAGACTGGCTGCTGCAAAATGACGAAGGGTCTCTGTATCGAAACGGTTTTCTTCAGTTGGGACGATATAGGCGACTAGGCGTTTGTCGCCAGGCTGATCCTCTCGCATCATGACGGCAACTTGTGCAACTGCATCGTGGCGCGCCAGAACGGCTTCGATTTCTCCAAGTTCAATGCGGAAGCCGCGTATTTTAATTTGATGATCAGCTCTGCCAATGTAATCAAGAGCCCCTTCTTCTGTCCAGCGCGCAAGGTCGCCTGTGCGATACATCCTTGTGCCAGGTGCGCCATAAGGATCGGCAGGGAATCGATCTGATGTCAGGTCAGGTCTGCCTAGATAACCTCTTGCAAGGCCAGCTCCAGCTACATACATTTCACCTGTCGTCCCAGGGGGAACAGGCTGCAGGTATTCATCTAGTACGTACACATGTAAATCAGGAATCGATTCGCCTATTAAACTGCTGGAGTTCTTTGTGATCATATCTCGATTGAGTTCATTGTAAGTAACGTGTACGGTGGTTTCTGTAATGCCGTACATGTTAATGAGCTTTGGCTTACCGTCTGAGTGACGGCTGTACCAATCTTCTAATCTGCTAAGCTCTAATGCTTCACCGCCAAAGATGACATAGCGGAGTGATAATGCTTGGCCTAGTGTTTGTTGTTCCTTGTCTATCTGCATGAGCTGATAGAAGGCAGAAGGTGTTTGATTAAGTACAGTTACACCCTCCTCGACTAGAAGCTGCAGCATCTCTTCTGGAGAGCGAGAGATGGTATGAGGTACAATGACAAGCCGGCCGCCATATAAAAGTGGTCCCCAAATTTCCCATACTGAAAAGTCAAAGGCATATGAATGGAACATTGTCCAAACATCTTCTTCATTAAATTGGAACCAATGTTCAGTAGATGTCAGAAGACGGATGACATTTTGGTGTGGGATGACCACTCCTTTTGGTTTGCCTGTAGAACCGGATGTATAAATAATATAGGCCGGATGCAGAGAAGATAGCGGCTCAATTCTGTCTATATCAGCCGGATTGTGATTTGGCATTGTCAGCAATTGATCGCTCGTTTCCTTTTCGTCTAACAAAATCAAATCGCAATCAGCAGGGAGGTGTATTGCATCTGCTTTTGTTGTGATGCTGCAAACGGGTTTGGCATCTTGTATCATGTATGCCAGTCTGTCTGCTGGGTAATCTGGATCAAGCGGAACATAGGCTGCGCCTGCTTTATGAACGGCTAATAAGCTTACGAGCATATCGATTGATCTAGGCAGGGCAAGTGCAACGAACTGTTCTGGTCCAACGCCTCTTTCTATTAATAAATGAGCAAGACGATTGGCTTTGTTGTTTAACTCACCATAGGTCAGCTGCCTATTGCCATACGTTACAGCCACTCGATCAGGGTATTGCTGCGCCGTTTTTTCAAATAAGGCCGGGAGACTATGTGCTTGATCTAACTGAGCGAATGTCTTTTTATCAGGGAGAAATGTTTGCCGCTCTTTATCTGATAAAATGTTCACTTGACCAATCGGCACGTGTGGGCGCTCAGTCACTTCAGTTAAAAATCGCTTCATTCTGTCAGCAATTGCTCGAATGGTGCTTTGTTTAAATACATCTGTACTGAATTCAAACAATCCTGTTAAACCTGCTGCTGACCCAGTTTCCGTTCTTTGTTCTGTTAATTCGATGGTCAGATCAAATTTAGCTGACCCTACTGGTTTCACGTAAAGATCTGAGTCAAGTTGTGTCAGCTTCATTTCTGCCTTCGGTGTATTTTGGAAGGCTAGCATGACCTGGAACAATGGATTTCTTGATCTGGACCGGGTTGGGTTTAGGATTTCGACTAGCCGTTCAAATGGCAGATCCTGATGCTCATAGGCTGCTAGGTCAACGTCTCGCACTCGCTTCAATAGCTCACTAAAGGTTGGATTACCAGCTGTATTTGTACGTAATACTAGTGTGTTCACAAACAAGCCTACAATGTCGTCAAGTGCATCGTCATTCCGTCCAGCAATCGGACTGCCGATTGGGATATCTGTACCGGCCCCAAGGCGTGTCAGTAATGCTGCAAGTGATGCTTGAAGCACCATAAACAAACTCACTTGATGCTGCTTTGCAAGCTCAAGAAGGTTCTGATGTAAAGCGGGTTCAATCGTAAAGTCTATCGTCGCACCGTTGAAGCTTCCTTCCTGTGGACGCGGGAAGTCATAGGGAAGCTCAAGTTCTTCGGGCAGGTCATGTAAGGCACCTTTCCAATAGCTGAGCTGCTTGGCAAATAGACTATCCGTCTCTTCTTCACTGCCCAACAGCTTCTGCTGCCAAATAGCATAGTCAGCATATTGAACAGGTTCTGCTGGCAAGGAGATGGATTTTCCTTGTATACGGGCTTCGTAAGCAGCAGCTAAGTCTCGTGTCAATGGTGCAAGTGACCAGCCGTCACCAGCGATGTGATGCAGCAATAGAAGCAGTACGGATCGGTTTGCATCAAGCGTGAATAATTCAGCTCGAAGTGCAGGTTCTTCTTCAATTTGAAAGCTATACCGAATGGCTTCGTTTAACTGATTCTCAATTTTTTGATCGCTTGAAGCTGTGACATGGAGTTCAGGCTGAACACTTTTCGGGTGTAAAATGACCTGTCTTGGCATACCATTCTTATCTGGAAAAATGGTTCTAAGGGTTTCGTGTTTTTCAGTGATATCTGCCAAAGCACCAATGAGAGCTGTTTGATCTAGTGTACCTGTCAGTTGAATGACAAGTGGAATATTGTAAGTTGGACTTGGCCCTTCAAGGCAATGAAGGAACCAGAGCCGTTTTTGGGCAAAGGATAACGGAATCTCATCTGGCTTGTCTTCTACCTGAAGTGGCGGCCGAATGTCCTTCGCTTTGTCAATATGCTGCGCAAGATCAGCAACCCGAGGTGATTCAAAAATGGTACTCATGCTTAGGTCTGCACCAAGTGTATCGCGTATACGTCTAAGCAGGCGAGCGGCGAGTAAGGAATGTCCTCCTAAGTCAAAGAAACTATCATCTATGCCAATTTGAGATAGGCCAAGGGTTTCTGCAAATAAACTACATAACATGTCTTCTTGTGGTGTTCTAGGTGTCCGCTCAGAACTGACTAAAGACATATTTGGTGCTGGTAATGCTTTGCGGTCGATTTTGCCGTTTGGTGTAAGTGGAAGTTCTGGCAACACGACAACAGCAGAGGGCACCATGTAGTCAGGAAGTAATGAAGCCGCAAACTGCCTGAGCTCTGAAGGGTGCAGAGAAGAGCCATCTGTCAGCACAACATACGCACAAAGAAGCTGCTGCCCAGGTTGATCCTCACGAACGATAACAGATGTATGCTTTATGGCTTGATGCTGCATCATTACGGTTTCGATTTCACCTAGTTCAATACGGAAGCCGCGTATTTTAATTTGATGATCGGCACGGCTGATATAATCAATCGAACCATCTTCACGCCATCTGGCTAAATCACCGGTACGATACATTCTCGTGCCTTTTGTGCTGAATGGATCAGCGACAAAACGTTCAGCCGTTAAATCATATCGTCCAAGATATCCTCTGGATACTCCTTCACCTGCAATATAAAGTTCACCAATTGATCCTGCTGGGACTGGGTTTAGTCCTTCATCTAAAATGTAAATGCTCGTATTCCAAATGGGTTTACCGATTGCCGGCCCGCTATTCTCCCGGTGTGCTGTGACATTTTCCATCGTAGACCAGATCGTCGTTTCTGTAGGTCCGTACAAATTAGTAATGTCGCATTGAAGAGATTGCAATGTGTGCAAAAGGGAAGCAGGGAGTGCTTCTCCTCCAACAAGAACACGCATACCTGTTATCACGTCAGGGTACTCATCTGCCAATGCATGCCACAACGTTGGCGTTGCCTGCATGATGGTGACATGATGAGAACGAATCATGTCTGAAAGCTTTGCTGGTTCTTGTATGGTTTCTTTTTTTGCTAATAAAATAGCAGCCCCATGTAAAAGCGGGAGGAACATTTCTAGCCCGGAAATATCAAAGGCAATGGTCGTTACCGCTAAAAGCTGATCTTCTTGATCTAATAAAAATGAATCTTGCATGGACAATATAAAGTTGATCACATTTCGTTTTGTTACAACAACACCCTTTGGTTTGCCTGTCGATCCTGATGTGTACAGGATGTAGGCGGGGTGATGTGGAGAGCCATCGCTCCAAGTCGGATTGAGATGTGGACTGTTTGCTATCTCCTGGTGGACAGTTGCATCATCCAATTGAACGATGTGCGGATGGTTCAAACCGTCTGCTGTCTCTTTAATTGTGAGCAAGCACGCCGGTTTGGCATCTTCTAGCATATAGGCGACACGATCGTTAGGATAATCAGGATCTAGTGGCAGATATGCGGCTCCCGTTTTGACGACGGCTAATAGACTTACAACCATATCGATGGATCGAGGCAGAACAATTGCGACAAATTGTTCTGGTCCAATGCCATGTTTTTTCAAATAATGAGCTAATTGATTAGCCCGCTGATTCAACTCTTCATAGGTTAAAGTAATTCCTTCAAACTGTAATGCTTTTGCTTGTGGTGTTTTGCTCACTTGTTTTTCAAATAGTTCCCGTAAAGATTCCTTTGGTAATTCTCGTTTTGTATCATTCCAGTGCTTGAGGATGTTCTCTTTTTCTTCAGACAAAAGAAGGTTGAATTGACTGATTGTCTGATCTTGCTCTAGTCCGGTTATTTCCTCCAGCAATTGCAGAAAACGCTGCTGATGAGCGTCAACTGCTTGCTCTTTGTAAACGGCAGGGTTTGCATCAAAGTCGATTTGAAATCCGTTCCCATCCGCGCGATCGTATATGTTAATCGATATATCATCCACGGGTCCTGCTGAAAGGTTATGTGCTTGACCAATGCTCTGATCGAACATGAAATCATAATCAAATGGCATGATATTGATCTGTGGGCCAAATAATCGCTGATTTCTTCCGATGAGTTTAAAGTCTCTCCGCATGTCCTCGTGACGATATCTTTGATGAGGGCGAATGGCTTTTAGTTCCTCAGATACTTGGCGAACAAGAGCTGAGAGTGTCATTTCTGGTTTGCATGTTAAACGAAATGGTACCAGGTTCATGACCATTCCGGGTGTTTGTAAGGCGCACGATCCAAGGCGCATCATCACAGGAAGTCCTAAAACAATATCATGTGCACCAGTCATACGATGCATATATAATGCGGATGCTGCAAGGATCATTTCATGCCACGTACCACCGAAGGCTTGAGCATTTCTTTTCATTTTGCTTACCTTTTCGGCATCGAAGCCAGCCGTTTTTCTAATAAAATGATCCGACGTTCTTGGGGCAAGCTCAGCAAGGCTGACAATTTCCGGTTGATCAGCGAAGCGATTTTTCCAAAACGCTTGATCAGCTTCATATCGATTGGACTGTTGATAGGTGAGCTCCTCTTGGACTACGTCATGTAAGGATCCAAATGTTTGAGGAGGCATAGGTGTCCCTTGCGATAAGGCTGAATAGACCTCAGCAACACGACGTGCAATGAGCGAAAAGGCGAATCCATCAATGGCAATGTGATGAATGCGCTGATACCAGATAAATCGGTCGTCAGCAAGCTGAAAAAGTACTTCACGGAATAATACATCTTTCTCTAAAGAGACTGGTGTTGAAAGATCTGCCTTCATCCATGCTTTAGCCGCATCAAGCGGCTGTTTTTCATTTTGTAAATGAATCAATTGGAATGGAATTTCTTTCTTAGATGTCATCCATTGCTTTGGACCGTCAGTATCTTCAATGAAGCGCATATACAAGGAATCTGCTTCTAAGACAGTCTTTCTAATGGCGGCTTCAAAATGTATGGGATCAATAGGACCTTTAATATCTATATACTCTCCTGTATTGAAAATAGGATTAGCTGGATCAAGCTGCTGCGCGTACCAAATGCCTGATTGGGCACCGGTTAGTGGGAATGAATCGACTGACTGGATCGACAAGGGTCTATACCTCCTTTACAAGTAATCGATATTTGGGATAGATGGCTGCTTTTCTGGGAAAAGAAGAGTCCGCCAATGAGTGAGCGTTGGATTTGCTGCAAGCTCAACGAAATTGACTGCCGCTCCTTGCTGTCTCCACTTTTCTGCTAGGCTCATCATTCTAATAGAATCAAGTCCAAGGTAGACGAGATTCTCATCAAGCGGTATTTCATTTGGCTCGATTTGGAGATACTCAGCTACTTGGTGAACGATGGCCTCAAAGGATAAATCATCACTGTTTGCTTCTTGTCCTGTTAAACGACTGATGATTTGGTTTGTCGTTGTGGTGACTGCACAGCGTTCGGCTGCATAGGTCATCGCCATTTTGTGATGTTTCAATGAAAAGTCAGCGACGGCATCGGCGACAAAAAAGGTTTCAATATCGAGCATGAATGCTTCTGCGGCTGTCAGCATACAGCCAATATGTGCATATACGCCAGTAATGATCAGTTGATCACGCCCGCCTTCTTGAAGAATATCCAAAAAGTTGGATTTCTTGAATGCGCTATAACGCCATTTTGTCAGCATTGTATCTGCTTCAGATGGAGCAAGCTGATCAATGATTTTTGTCAATGCTTCATCATCACCAAGTCCAGGTCCCCAAAAATCTGTTAATAAGGCACGATCCTTCGGGTCTTGGTCACCAGGCTGAGCTGTATAGACGACTGGAATGCCAAGTTCATTGCATGTATCACGTAATTGTTCAATATGCTGAACTAACTCTGTGATCGGTGATGTATCTTGTTGAAATGCATTTAAAAAATATTGCTGCATGTCATGTATCAGTAGAACAGCACGTTTCGGATCAGGTATCCAGTTCACTTTATTTTCGGGTAAATCTTGTGTGCTTGGCATTGGATATGCAGGAATAGTAGGGATTGCCATGATTTTCACTCCTCATTTTTTATACGTTGGCAGTATGGGTTGCAGCTAATTCTCTTAATGCTTTTTTACTGACTTTGCCTACACCTGTTTGTGGAAACGCATCGATCCATTCAATGCGGTCAGGAATTTTATAGGCTGCGAGCCCGCGTTCTCTTAGAAATGATTTTAAGACGAGTGGTGCTGGTTTGTTGTTTCCTTTCGCGATAACAAAGGCACATGAGCGTTCGCCAAGAAATGGATCCGGCATGGATACCATGGCGGCATCATGAATGTCAGGATGCGCAAGTAAATGGTTTTCAACTTCTTCTGCGGCAACCTTTTCGCCGCCACGATTGATTTGATCCTTGTCTCTGCCTTCTACAACAACATTTCCTTCTTTGGTTAATCGCACGATGTCACCTGTTCTGTAAAAGCCATCGGGTGTAAATGCTTTTTTGTTTTGTTCATCGGCTTTATAGTAGCCGCGAATCGTATAAGGCCCTCTTGTTAAAAGATGTCCAGCCACTTCATGCGGGACGGGCTTGTCCTCATCATCTACCACTAGTACCTCATCATATTCAGACATCGGGCGTCCTTGTGTATGAATTACGATATGTTCAGGATCATCTAATCTGGTATAGTTGACCAGACCTTCTGCCATGCCAAAAACTTGCTGTAACTTACATCCAAGGGCAGGCTTCACTCGTTTTGCTGCCTCAGCACTGAATTTAGCACCGCCGACTTGTAAGACTTCAAGACTCGATAAGTCATCTGATCGATGAGGAGCGGCCTCTAGCCAAATCAATGCGATAGGTGGAACGACAGCGGTAATGGTCGCCCGTTCTTTTTCAATGAGTGGAAAGACGACATCAGGGCTTGATCCAGGTGCAAGAACGACTCTTCCGCCTGCGTATAACGTTCCAAGGACGCCAGGCGAACTTAATGGATAGTTGTGCGCAACTGGAAGTGCAGCTAGATACACACTTTCTTGTGTGAGCTCGCACACCTCATTGCTTTTCCAAAGACTATAAATATAGTCATCATGTGTACGAGGAATGAGCTTTGAAAGGCCTGTGCTGCCTCCAGATAACTGAAGAAACGCAATATCGCTTGCCTCTACATGAATTTGAGGATCAAGTGCTGGGTCCTTGCGCAGATCATCCAAGCAAAGGAATTCCTCAGCTTCCCCTGCAACAATGACATGAGGTAATGAGGGAAGCTTTTCTTTCACTTGACGTGCGAGTGATCGATAATCAAAGCCGCCATCAATATCTGGTATGACATATGCATCTGCTTCGGCAAACTCAATAAAATAAGTGATTTCGCTGCTTCTATGAGATGGCAGAGAGAAGACGGGTAAAGCACCGATTCGAAATAAAGCGAAAATGACTTCAAAAAAAGCAGGAATGTTAGGAAGCTGCACGACAACTCGACTTCCTTTTTGAATTCCAAGCTGATGAAAACCGGCGGCAAGACTGCTGACGCGCTGATCAAGTTCTTGGTAGCTTATGTGCGTATCAGCGTATGTAATGGCTGTTTTATTTCCTAGCGATGCGGCTCGTTCACGAAGCATACCGCCAAAGGTTTCCCCACGCCAACAGCCGTTTTCACGGTAGCGTTTTGCAAATTCTTCTGGCCATGTAGGTGGTTGAACAAACATGTTTTGTCATCTCCTATTTATTTTTATCACTGATGGATGCCCATCGCGTGAAGCATCGTGTTGAATTTTGCAGATGTTTCAGCTAGCTCTTCTTCTGCCTTTGATCCTTTGACCACTCCTGCACCAGCAAAGAGACGGAGAGAATGACCCTCAGCTTCTGCACAACGAATGGTGACAATCCAATCACCATCACCATTTGTATCTGCCCAACCGATCATTCCTGTGAAAAATCCTCGATCGAAGGGTTCAATCGCTTGAATGGCTTCACGTGCATCTGCTGTAGGTGTGCCGCATACTGCGGGTGTTGGATGAAGGCTAAGTGCTATATCAATTGAGGACACATTGGGATCTGCTAATTCACCTTTTACGACAGTAGATAAGTGCCACATCGTTTCTGTTTGAATGACGGATGGTGATGCAGGCACATCTAGTGTATGACAGTATGGAGTAAGCGCTTTAGTGACAGCTTCAACAACCACTGCGTGCTCGTGTAAATCCTTCGCTGAGGTAAGGAGTTCATCGCGGCGGCGCTGGTCTTCTACTGGATCTGAACTGCGCGGCCGAGAACCAGCGAGTGGATTGGAAATCACAGATGAACCAGTTTTTGAAAGAAGCAGTTCAGGGCTTGCTCCAAGAAGTGTGTGCTTTTGGGAAGCCTTCGGGTCAGCTATATTTGCAGCAAACGTATAGCCAGTCGTATTATGACGAGCCAGTCGTTCGAGTATTGTTTTTGTATGAATATCTCGATTTGCTTTGAGATGGAGAGATCGAGAGAGTACGATTTTGCTAAGCTCCCCGTTCTCAATTTTAGCTAATCCTTCGTTCACACCATTCATGTAGACCTCTGGAGAGGGGACAGGTGTCACCTCATAGGATGGCGATGCCGCTTCTGACTCCTCATCACCTTGTTGAAATTCGAGTGGATCACTAAACTGTACATGGACTGGTACATTTAAACGAACGGGCTGCGCCGGATCAAATGGGACAGCACCAGCCACAATCGGTGTTTGGATACCAGCTTGTTTGGCATCGTCAAATACATGCGCTACCCTTGTGGATAGTTCATTTAGCTGATTGGTCTCAATATGCTGGAAAATCCCTTCGGCAAGTATCGTGCGTTTAGGTGAAGCAAGAAAAAAAGCGCCTGGCTGATAGTCTTGAAGCAACTGTATTTTTTCTTCTGACGACAATAATGAATGTTTCATGAAAAGGCCTCCTTTTAAATGAAATGTTAGATTCCGAGTGTTGCGCCGCCATCAATCGTGAGGTTCTGCATCGTAATATGACTGGATTGCTCAGATGCAAAGAAGATGACTGCATCAGCAATGTTTTGAGGATCAGCGATTTTTTGTAAAGGAATACCGGTTTTATACGTCTCTAATGAGCCTTTAATTACCTGATTTTCTCCTTGTTCATTAGACCATAAAGCCCATTGCATGGGTGTTGCGGTAGAGCCGGGAGAGACGACGTTGCATCTAATGCCATAAGCAGCCAGCTCTAAACCAAGCGTTTTTGTAAAGGAAGTAGCTGCTGCTTTTGAAGCGGCATAGGCAGCCATATTCATTCTAGGAATGGCACCTGCGTTAGAGCTGACAGTCACAATGACCCCTTCTGATCTTTTCTTCATGTATTTGGAGACCGCTTGAGAAACGTAAAAGACACCATGTGTGTTGACAGCAAAAGTTTGTTGCCAGTCATCTGCACTAAGCTGGTCGATAGAACCCATTCGAAGAATGCCTGCTACATTGACCAGTAAATAAATGGGGCCAAGCTGCTTTTCAATTTGATCGACAATGTGCTGAACAGAAGCTTGATCGGTGATGTCACCTGGATAGGCAAAGGCACGTATGCCTTCATCCTTCATTTGCTGGACGGTGCTTTGCAGCTGCTCTTCATTTGCGTCAACTGCTGCAATAATCGCACCTTCTTCGGCTAGTCTTTTTGCGACTGCTTGTCCAATACCTTGACCTGCGCCTGTGATCAAGGCAATTTTTTGAGATAGACCATTGTGTTTCATGTGTTCACTGCCTTTCCTTCATGTCTGTGGTTGTGAAAGGATCATTATGATAGAGTGCAAAACGAAAAGCGTAATTCATCAGCACCGGTAAAACGGACGTATGTCCTTCTTCAGGGAATTCGTGATAGGACGTATGCAAGCCATATGCGGATAAAGGCAGCATACGATTTGCTAGTCCATGTGCATGATCATTCATTTGACACGGATGATGTTTTTCTAACTCACCTACACCTACAAGCAGCCTGACATTCTTAGACATCTGACGTATATGGCTGGTGAATTGGTGTTCCTTTTCTAGAAATAATTCTTTGTTCCAGTGGATAGAAGGACTGCCCGCAATATATGTCTGATAAGCATCAGGGTGCTCAAATAGTGTGTGTAATACAAAAAGACCGCCAAGAGAGTGTCCAAACAGTGTTTGACGACTCTGGTTGATCGGAAAGCGCTGCTCGATATAAGGCTTTACAATCTTTTCTAAAAAAGAAAAGAACGCAGAGGCCCCGCCATATGTATGGTTGGAGAAGTCCTTTCTTTTGCCGCCAATGGAAGCGTCAGGGCCGGTAAGAGTGAGATCATAATGCCTGAGCGGATGATAGGGAGCTTCTGTCTGATAGCCAATTCCAACAATGATGGCAGGTACGACACCTGTTTTTTCAGGCCTTCTTGACTGTAAACGAAGTGCTTCGACCATTGTGCCAAAAAGTGAATTTCCATCAAGCACGTACATGACTGGAAAACCAGCCGCTGGAGGAGTTGTATTCGGTTTAAATATAAAAAGTCTGTAAGGGTGTGCTGTGATATCCAGCTGCTCCGTCCCAGGTATAAAAAAAGGACGGCTTTCTCTGAAAAGAGAATCCTCAGTACCCATTCCTTCAGGGCGTTTGGACATGTGTAAAATATCCCCTTCCTCAAATTGACTCTCATATGCTGATAAAAGCAGGCTTGCGGATATAGGATGAGTGTAGAGATTGAAGAATGGTCCCTTCAAATGAAAATGATTCTCAATTATCACGCAAGCAAATCAAATGATAATGGTTATCAATTATGAAGTCAAATGTTCATTAAGTAGTGTAATTGATAATTTGATCTAAATTTTCGGAAAATAAAGGACTAAATAACTACCAAATGAATGGAAATAGGGAATGCCGGACTGAGTCATTTAAAAAGAGGAGAAATGCCAAAAGACCTTGACCGTCACGGGATATTTACCATTTTCTTCTGTTTGATTCAGGAATATATATAGGTTTTTCTTCTTGAAATCATTTTGAGGAAAAATAAGTCTATAGACCTTCTTGTATTTTTAGGAAAAAAGAGGAGAATTTTTCGAAAAGCTGGTGAGCATATCTCACAACTTATTCAATCTCATGCGTAAATTCATATACAATTTTCTAAGGAAGACAAGATCGAAGGGAATGTAGGCAGAATGAAAACTCCATTAGGAAAGCTAAGGCTAAAACTGCTTGAACATCAGCTCAAACTGAAAAATACGTTTACAGTGGAAGAATATCAAGAAATGAAGCAATCATTACATGAAATACGGATGACATTTGCAGCCTATGAACAATGGGATTTATACCAGCGAGCCACCGATATGATCACCATCCTCCTCTTTCAACACGCCCTCAAGCAAAACCACCATTAACACCTTCATTTTTTATGAGCAGCGTATTTCTTATGAAAGGACGGTGCTGTTTTAAAGTTGGCCAAATATCATATAGCATCAAAAATGCGGCAATTAAAAAAGTAAGGGATGTCCCCTTACTTTTTTTCTGCAAACACCATTCAATTAAAATCCATCTGTGACATCATATTCGTAACGAATATCGGCTTTGACATTGCTCATAGTAGATCTCGCAGTAGCCTTTGCGTTGTACTTAAAGCTCCATTTTTGAGCCACTTTTAATTCATCTTCCAGTGAAATACGATAGGACCCACTTGTTGCAGATGAAACAAGTGATGTGTACCAAATATTACTTTCACTAGCCATCAGTTTGTGTGTGACATTTCCTTGGTTAGGCGATTGGGTACTAGTCGTTGAAATCGATTTAACGACAGCACGTTTAGGAACTGTGGAATTATTAGTTAAATCCATTGTAATGACTGAAGAATCAACTCCTAAAAAATTTAAAGAAGAATTCCCCAAGTTAGTAGCAGTCCCCGTAAAATTGAATGTCCCATTCCCAGATTTGATACGATCTTGGATGGAAACAGTAAAATACATATTTCCCGTATATGTCCCACGGGTCACTTTCACAAAATAAGTTTCTGAAGTTGAAGTAACTTCACCAGTGTTGGCAAAAATAAATGGCGTTATTGAATCAGGATTAATAACTTCGGACCCTGTCCTAGAGTTTTTCGAATTATACACTTCGATTTTCATCCCTGTATATTGCTTATTATACGAACTTCTTACATAAACCCTTTCACCTTTATTGATCGTGAACTGATAATACGCTTCATTTTCACCTTCAGGTAAGATTGTTGTATCTGAACGACTATTTTTCCAATATCCCATTGAGCTGGCTGTGTTAGGACTGTTATTCCCCGTAATAGCCGCTTCCGCTGAATGAGGTGCAAAAAAACTAGTAACAAGCACGAATGCCAATGCAGGTAATAAAAAACGTTTGAAGATAGTATTTGTCATATTTTAACCCTCCTTGTAATAATTACTATATCGGATCAAAACTAACAAATTTTAACTGAAATGCCGATATATTTAATAATCACTAATTTTTTAAAAAAGGAGAATCAAAATGAATATTAATACGTCATACACGGCAGCTTCAAACAATCAGAACCGAATAGACTCTAAAGACCAATCAACGATTAAAAGTACAAATGAGGTGATGACCGAATCTGATAGACGGATGAAAATATTAGATGAAAAATACGAAAAAATAAATGAACAAAATAAACGTTTCAATGATCCTCAAGACCATATATATAATAAGTATAGAAACCCTTACTCTTCTTATTTCAGAAGTGATCTAACAAAACCGGAAAGAGAAGCTGCTTACATTATGGAAATGAGTTGGGCAAGGAATAATAAAGGTGGACAATATGACTTTAATGATGCCATCTTCCGTAATGAAAAACGGTACGATCCAACCCAAGAAAGCGTAGAGAAAAAAATATTCAATCGTCAAAAGGTCAACGAACAATTACAAGATTTATTCTCTAAAAACGGTATAACCATTCCTAAAAACACAAATTTAACTTTTACCATTGATCCAAATAATTTCAAATTAGTGGTGAGTGGATCAACAGACGAATCGCTGATGAAACAAATAGAAGACTTATTAAATACAACCAACAATACAAGAGAACTATTTTTCCATATTATGAAAAGCAGAAATGATGATTCTACTCAATTCACACCGGATTCTCTGGCCAAGTTCCATCTTGTCAATCAAATCAAAACGGTCACAGGCTACAATTTAAAGGATTTAAGCATTGTAAACGGTCAATTTGTAACGGATAACGGAACGAATATTTTTGATCTATACAAAGAAGAAATTCTTAAAAATCCATATACAGCAGAAAATGCGCGCGTTGCCGCTTCACATTATGGAGCACAGCTATTTGACCTAGCCAAAAACGGGTTTGATTCCATTCCAGATTTGGTGTTATCTATTGGTTATCAAAACGGTTCTTTACAAGACATTGGTCAAAAGGTGAATTATGGGGTTAAGAAAGCGATAGATTAACAAAACTTGAACGATGACAGATACAAAATCATTAGCGATAACGAAAGACTCTATAACAATTGATGTTACAGAGTCTTTTCTATTGAAATGCGCTGGTTTGCACAAAATATCAACATGGTAATTTTGACTATAGTCGATGTTTTTCACTTTTTTATTGATGAAAATGTTAAAATGATGAGTAGCGTATTTTTTTATGAAAGGACGGTGCTTGGCATGACGGAACTTCTCGATGACCGGCTGCCGCCGCAAAATATAGAAGCCGAGCAGGCCGTATTAGGTGCTGTTTTTTTAGAACCATCTGCGCTAACGCTCGCTTCTGAGGTATTAATTCCAGAGGATTTCTATAGAATGTCGCATCAAAAGATTTACAATGCGATGCTTGTACTTGGCGATAGAGGAGAACCGGTCGATCTTGTCACGGTGACATCTGAGCTTGCCAATACAGATTTACTAGAAGAGGTAGGCGGGATTTCGTATTTAACCGATATTGCGAACTCTGTCCCAACTGCCGCAAACATTGAATACTATGCAAAAATTGTAGAAGAGAAATCCATTTTAAGACGTCTGATCCGTACGGCGACAACCATTGCACAAGATGGATACACGCGTGAGGATGAAGTAGAGGACCTGTTGAGCGATGCTGAAAAGACCATTATGGAAGTGGCGCAGCGTAAAAACTCAGGAGCCTTTCAAAACATTAAGGACGTACTTGTTCAAACATACGATAATATTGAACAGCTTCATAACCGTAAAGGCGATATCACAGGGATTCCAACAGGTTTCTCTGAGCTTGACCGGATGACAGCTGGATTCCAGCGAAATGATTTAATCATTGTAGCGGCTCGTCCATCAGTAGGGAAAACCGCCTTCGCATTGAACATTGCCCAAAATGTTGCGACCAAAACGGACGAAAGTGTTGCTATCTTTAGTTTAGAGATGGGAGCTGAGCAGCTCGTTATGCGTATGCTTTGTGCAGAGGGGAATATCAACGCACAAAACCTAAGAACCGGTAATCTGACAGAAGAGGACTGGGGCAAGCTGACAATGGCGATGGGCTCGCTGTCAAACAGTGGGATTTTCATTGATGATACACCTGGAATTAGAGTAAGTGAAATTCGCTCGAAATGCCGCCGCTTGAAGCAAGAAAATGGTCTTGGCATGATCCTGATTGACTACTTGCAGCTCATTCAAGGAAGCGGACGGTCAAGTGATAACCGTCAGCAGGAGGTTTCTGAAATCTCTAGGGCATTAAAATCGCTGGCAAGGGAGCTTGAAGTTCCGGTTATTGCCTTGTCTCAGCTTTCCCGTGGGGTAGAGCAGCGTCAGGACAAACGTCCGATGATGTCTGATATTCGTGAATCAGGAAGTATCGAGCAGGATGCCGATATCGTGGCATTCCTTTATCGTGATGATTACTATGACAAAGAATCAGAGAATAAGAACATTATTGAAATCATTATTGCCAAACAGCGTAACGGTCCAGTTGGTACAGTATCACTGGCGTTCGTCAAAGAATATAACAAGTTCGTCAATCTGGAAAGAAGATTTGATGATGCGGGAGTTCCGCCCGGTGCTTAAAGCCCAGCTCAAGAAGCTGGGCTTTTTTGATTGATCTACATCGAAAGAATGATTGAAAAAACAATCAAAATGAGGAGGAGAGAGAAAAAGAGAGAGCGTATACTAAAAGGAGAAAAGGAGTGAAGACTGATGAAATTTCAACAGTTTGAAGCCGCTCAATTACGTATCGCACGCCCAACCGTCAACATGAAAGAGGTTGTTTCTTTTTATGAAGAAGGCTTAGGGCTCAAACGAATAGGCTCATTTGATCAGCATGAAGGGTACGATGGTGTGATGCTAGGGCTGCCTCACCAGCATGTTCATTTAGAAATCACCAAACATGAAGAAGAAGACAGCCTGCCCGTCCCGCATCCAGAACAGCTGCTTGTTTTTTATATTCCAGATGCAGAGGAATTTCAGCAAATGAAAAAGAGATTGCTCTCATTTGGCGGACGGCAAGTCACCTCAACAAATCCATATTGGGAACGAGGAGGAGCAACCATTGAAGATCCAGATGGGTACCGAGTTGTCCTCATGAACACAGATGGAATCACCCCCGTTTAAAAAAAGACTCCCACGTCCGGGAGTCTTTTCTGTTATGAACGAGATGTCACACGCAGTTTCAGCTCTTTCAATCCATACATACTACTGCTTGTCATTGGAACGTAAGAGAGAAGCTCCAGCGCCTCATATCGTTCCATTAAGACCTTCATAGCAGTGCATGCTTCAAGACGAGCAAGCGGTGCGCCTAGACAGAAATGGATGCCGTGCCCGAAACCAATATGAGGGTTAGGATGGCGGTGTATATCAAATTCATGTGCGTTTGAAAAATGACGCTCATCCCGGTTGGCAGACGCAAGAAACACGATGACATTGTCCCCCTTTTTCAACATTTTTCCTCCGAGCACTGTGTCTTCTGTGACATAGCGGACGATCGTAGGAGCTGGTGCACGAAAACGGACTGCTTCCTCTACCGCTCGAGGAATAAGTTCAGGAGATTGAGCGAGTGCTTTATACGTACCTGGCTGTTCTAACAAGCTAAAGACCATATTGGAGATCAAATTAGTGGTTGTTTCATTGCCAGCTAAAAGAAGAAGATTACAGAATGGAATTAATTCATCCGCTGACAGCTTGTCTCCATTCTCCTCCGCTTGGATGAGGAGAGAAATCAAATCATCACCGAGGTTGTGACGTTTTCTTTCAATAGTGTCTGCAAAAAACGCCATCATGTCAGCTTCTCCTTGGTCCCGAATTTTCTGCCATTCAGCGACATCCTCCGTATCTTCACTTTTAGGCATACTGACGAGAATATCTGACCATTCTTTAAAGGATTGTTTATGCTCTGACGGCACACCTAAAAGCTCTGCGATCACGATGACTGGGAGTGGATACGAAATGTTTTGAACAAGGTCAATCTCTTGTTTTTCTTCTAATTCTGCCATGAGTTCTTCCATCAATTCTTGAATACGCGGCTCCCACGATTTCATGACTCGAGGTGTAAAGGCTTTGCTGACAATGGAGCGGATGCGAGTGTGATTGGGCGGGTCCATCATCACCATTGTTTTCATCAAGGAATGCTTCCGCCGGTCTTTAGGCGGCTGACTCGAAAAGGTATCTTTATCGATTGTCACACGCTTTGCTTCCTCGTAGGTGAATACACTCCACGTTTGGCTAGCTTCATCAAAATGAACAGGTGATGTCTGACGCATGTTGGCATACCAATCGAACGGGTGATACGGATCCTGCTTATGTTTCCCTCTTAATAACGCTTTTTGCACGGCATTTGGTGTTGTTGTTTCCACGATTATCACTCCTTATGGGTTGTCAGATGATTCCTTTTTTTCATTGTGTTAGATTAAAGTTAATTCATCAGCCTGGAGGATTCAACCAACAGAAAAACGAAATCTGTTGAAGAAAAGAGGAAGGGGAGAGCGGCTTGTGGCGGACTGCTACAGAGGGGATAAGCGCGCAACGGAATCAAAACAGCATTTAAGAAAAGCGTTATTTCAGTTATTAAGAGAAAAAGAGTGGGGCAAAATTTCTGTACAGGATTTGACGAAGAGGGCAGGCATCCACCGGACGACTTTTTATCAGCATTATGAGGATAAATTTGATCTTGCCCAGCAGGTGATGGCTGAGATGTTTGATGTGATGAAAGATGCTATTTTTGCTCCTGTATCGGAAGAAGATTGGCAAGAAGAGCATGCAGCATATGTGTATATTTTTCGATTTTATCAGCATTTGCAGGAACATGAAGAGGAGTATCAAATTCTCTTGAAAAGAGGCCGAGAGCTCAATATTCGTCAAACGGTTTGTGCTTTTTTTGAAGATAGCTTTTCTTTAGGGGCAGAGGAGGTCGCAGGTAAAAAGGTTGCTCGGCATCTTGTTCCTCTCGACATGCAGAAACAATTCGTCATGTCCGCTTATGCTGGCACGGCTGAATGGTGGCTGAGGACAGGAAGACCGTACTCACCTGATTTTATGGCAAGTTCAATGATTCAGCTGATTCAAAATCAATCAAAATAGGGACAAATCAAAATCGTTGTTTTTACTCAAAATCTCCCTTTTTAAGCACTGAAGAGACGATTAAAGCGCTTTTTCTTATATTTAAAACGAACAAAATTCAATTTCGAGATATTAATGTTCGGATTTAGCGTTGACTTTTTCGTTGTGCATTGATAAAATAAATGTGTTTGAAAGAGATAACGTTTTGAAAGGTTAACGGAGGTGCACGATATGTCTTCAGTAGTCGTAGTAGGTACGCAGTGGGGTGACGAAGGGAAAGGGAAAATTACCGATTTCCTTTCAGAAAATGCAGAGGTGATTGCCCGTTATCAAGGGGGAAACAATGCAGGTCACACGATCAAATTTGATGGAGTGACATACAAGCTACACCTCATTCCATCCGGTATTTTTTATAAAGAGAAAACTTGTGTCATCGGTAATGGAATGGTGGTTGATCCTAAAGCGTTGGTCACTGAGCTTGCGTATCTTCACGAACGGAATGTGAGTACAGATAACCTCAGAATCAGCAATAGAGCCCATGTTATTCTGCCTTACCATTTAAAATTGGACGAGGTAGAAGAGGAGCGGAAAGGGGCTAACAAGATCGGTACGACGAAAAAAGGAATCGGACCAGCTTATATGGATAAAGCTGCCCGCGTTGGTATCCGCGTCGCAGATCTATTAGATCGTGAAGTATTTGAAGAAAAGCTTGCACGCAATCTAGAAGAGAAAAATCGTCTTTTAGAGAAAATGTACGACACAGAAGGCTTCAAGATTGAAGATATTTTAGACGAGTATTATGAATATGGCCAGCAAGTGAAAAAATATGTCGTAGACACATCTGTTGTTTTGAATGATGCACTAGATGAAGGCCGCCGCGTGTTATTTGAAGGAGCACAAGGGGTCATGCTTGATATCGATCAAGGGACATACCCATTTGTGACGTCATCTAACCCGGTAGCTGGAGGCGTGACGATTGGTTCTGGTGTAGGACCAACAAAAATTCAACATGTAGTCGGCGTGTCAAAAGCGTACACAACACGTGTTGGAGATGGCCCATTCCCAACAGAACTCCATGATGAAATTGGCGATCAAATTCGTGAGGTTGGCCGTGAATACGGTACGACAACTGGACGCCCGCGCCGTGTCGGCTGGTTTGACAGCGTTGTTGTCCGTCATGCACGCCGTGTGAGCGGAATTACAGATTTATCTCTTAACTCAATTGATGTACTGACAGGGATTGAAAAATTGAAAATCTGTGTCGCTTATAAATTGAATGGAGAAATCACTGAGGAATTCCCAGCAAGCCTAAATGAATTAGCGAAATGTGAGCCTGTCTACGAAGAAATGCCAGGATGGACAGAGGATATTACAGGCGTAAAGAACTTAAGTGAACTGCCTGCAAATGCCCGCCATTATTTAGAGCGCATTTCACAATTAACAGGTATTCCACTTTCCATTTTCTCAGTCGGACCAGATCGTTCACAAACGAACGTTGTCCGCAGCGTGTACCGTCCATAAGAATAGATTGATGAGGCACCAGTAAAATCTCGCATTTTACTGGTGTTTTTTTGTTTAAATATTTCTTAATTTCAGTAGAGCAGGCTTCCGGTCATTACCAAAATATGATAACTGTATAGGAGGGAAGGAGCGTTCTAGTGAAAGAAAGAATACGATTATTAGATATTTTACGAGGTTTTGCCATACTAGGCACCTTGGGAACGAACGTCTGGTTTTTTGCGTATGCAGGGGATACCTTTGCGACAGATCAGATTGCGGATGAATATGAAAATGGTAGTTTTCTAGAAAGTCTTGTCTCCATGTTCGTTTATGGAAAAATGCTCTCGCTGCTCACGATCATGTTTGGTGTTGGATTGGAGCTGAAATACCAGCAGGCAAAAAGGAAGGACACGCCTTGGCCGGGTACTTATTTATGGATTCTTTTATTTTTATTTATCGAAGGCTTTGTTCATTTTACACTTGTGATGGAATATGATGTGCTCATGAGCTATGCCGTTACGGGGCTGCTTGTGGCTTACATTGTACGGGGAGGAAGCAGGCGCATCAAAAAGGGCATGGTGTTCTCAGGTGTGATTCATCTGCTCATGATGTCATGTCTGATGCTGTACTCCCTCTCTGAAATGGAGTCAGCGACCGATGATCAAAGCGGTGAACCAGCGCTGGAAGAGCAGCTGCCAGAGACATGGATCTCGCAGGTTCAAGAACGGTTACAATACTTCTTCATGTACCGAGAAGAAGCGGTCTTTATTATTCCAATGAACACATTTCTGTTTTTATTAGGTGTGCGGATGATGAGAGCTGGTGTATTTTATGCAAATGAACGCGGACAATCTCTCCGGAAAATATTGTTCCGAATCGGACTGTGGATTGGTCTGCCGCTGAATGCACTAGTTTTCGTACCGAACGATTTAGTGGAATTTGTGGTGCGCTACGCCTTTTCACCATTCCTCTCTATTTTCTATATAGCTGTCATTGCGAAGCTCCTCGCACGCACGGAGTCATGGTTCATGTGGACTTGGTTTGAATATGTAGGGAAAATGGCGCTTAGCTGCTACATCCTGCAAAATATTATCTGCTCCATTCTTTTTTATAGCTGGGGATTGGGTCTTAGCGGTCAAATCAATGCGCCTCTTATTGTATTGGCATGGCTGTTGATTTCACTTCTGCAAATCGCGATTTCAGCAGTTTGTCTAAAGATTTGGAGAATTGGACCAATGGAATATATCCGTTCACGGGCACTTCGTCGGGTGACGATAAAAAAGCAGCATAAAGGGGATAGACACAATGTTTTTTAAAAAAATGACGAAAAGAGAACAAGCGAATACACATAAAGCAGCTGTAACAGCATTTGTCTTTTATCTTCTCGCATTAGGAGGGCATGCGCTGTACATGTATTTCCAGGGGAATAAACCACCCGTCACCTTTGTCATTCTCATGGCGGGACTCCTTGTTTTTTTCTCCGCTGACTGGCTATTTAACAAAAAGCGTTCATAAAAAAAGCCCTCATCATGAGGGCTTTTTCCTTACTTCAGGCTTTTATATTGGCCTTTTAAATTTTTACGGATGTACTGGATGATTTTGCGTAGTTCGTTGGCGTGCGGTCTGCCAAACGGACTTGTTTGTCTTTGCTGATAGAGCACTTGACCTTTTTCATTTAATAAGAAATAGGCGGGTTCACCGTGCACCCCGTGATCTTCATATGGGGCATCTTCTCCGTGATAGTGGACTTCATATGCTTTTAATGACGTGAGGTCATGGTCATACATGATCGGGAAGGATAGTTCCTCTTTATCCGCAAATGCCTTCAAGTCATCAGGGTTATCCGTGGAAATCGCCATCAAGTGAATATCCTTGTCCTGAAAATATGATTGCTGCTGTTCGAGTTCTTTTAACTCTTCTACACATACCGGACACCAAGATCCTCTAAAGAAAACGATCAGGTGCCAGCTTTGATGCTCCTCTAAATGTTTGTCGAAATCAATGTGATCGCCCTGTATTGTTGGAAGTGAAAAGTTGGGCATTTTATCTCCTAATTTGAATGAACTCATACTGCTTCCTCCTTTTTCAATGACAATGTCACTTATTTCATGTATAGCCATTTTTGAGCGGCCTGAAACGTACCTATGTGTTTGAGTAGGCAGAGGTCACCCGAAAAGGCGTATCTAATGAAGGCGGTTGCAGAAGCGGGGGCTTTGATAGGAGATATTTAAATCCGACACTTTTTTTAAAAAAATGTCGAAAAACGTATTGCCATATGTAATTACTCTATGATATTATAAATCTCGTTGTTGCAAAGGTCTCTGAAACTTGTTAGGATGCGATGTTCCAGCTTTTTTAAAGCGATTGGTTTGGCGCAATACAGCTTCTTCAGATTCACTTTTCACAAACCGAGAGCCATTAGCTCAGTTGGTAGAGCATCTGACTTTTAATCAGAGGGTCGAAGGTTCGAGTCCTTCATGGCTCACCATGTATTGGCCCGTTGGTCAAGCGGTTAAGACACCGCCCTTTCACGGCGGTAACACGGGTTCGAATCCCGTACGGGTCATTGATTTACTTTAGCGTTAAGCTAATTTTTTCCTCACTTGCTTGAAGGAGCACCACGATTGCTTTTTCGGGCAAGTTACTGAGGTCCGGTAGTTCAGTTGGTTAGAATGCCTGCCTGTCACGCAGGAGGTCGCGGGTTCGAGTCCCGTCCGGACCGCCATTTATACATATTCATCTTTTTGATGATGGCTCGGTAGCTCAGTTGGTAGAGCAACGGACTGAAAATCCGTGTGTCGGCGGTTCGATTCCGTCCCGAGCCACTTCCAAACGCATCTGCAATCGCAGGTGCGTTTTTATTATGAAAAGAAGGCATAAAAAGGGAGAAGCCGGACCTAGGTAGGGCCCGGCTCCATAAGAAGAAGACGTTACATCTATATAGACGGCTGGTGATTGGAAAAGTTTCAATAAAAAAGGAAAAAGTCATCAATTTTTTCGGGCGGCGCCTTCCTATCCAACGTTTACTAGAAAAGAAAGCCGTTATTATTTTTATCTTTGCCACGTAAAACGTTATAATAGACAGTGAGCCTTTTTTTCATAAACGGAAAAGGCGTAATGATACATGCAAAATGGAATGACATAGATGCTAAAAATGCAGGAGGAAATCACAATGGAAAAAAAGATTCTTGTCGTAGATGATGAAAAACCGATTGCTGATATATTGGAATTTAATTTAAGGAAAGAGGGCTATGAGGTTCATTGTGCATATGATGGAAACGAAGCCCTTGAAATGGTAGAAGAAATCAAGCCGGACATTATTCTGCTCGACATTATGCTGCCGAATAAAGATGGTGTTGAAGTATGCCGTGAAGTGAGAAAGAAATATGACATGCCGATTATCATGCTGACAGCAAAAGACTCTGAAATTGATAAAGTCATCGGCCTTGAGCTTGGCGCAGATGATTATGTGACGAAGCCTTTCAGCACACGTGAGCTGCTTGCCCGTGTGAAAGCGAATTTGAGAAGACAAACCGCTGCTCCGCAGACGGAGGAAGAATCTGAATCAAATGATATTGAGGTTGGATCACTTGTTATTTATCCAGATGCGTATGTGGTGTCTAAGCGCGAGGAAACGATAGAATTAACGCACCGTGAGTTCGAACTGCTTCATTACTTAGCGAAACATATCGGACAAGTCATGACACGTGAGCACTTGCTGCAAACGGTATGGGGCTACGATTACTTCGGAGATGTCCGTACAGTAGACGTTACAGTCCGCCGTCTTCGTGAGAAGATTGAAGACAACCCTAGTCACCCGAGCTGGATCGTGACAAGACGAGGCGTCGGCTACTATTTAAGAAACCCAGAACAGGACTAAGATTCTTATGAGTAAAGTAGGTTTTTTTCGCTCGATTCACTTTAAATTGACCTTGATTTACGTGCTGCTGATCATCGTTGCCATGCAGATCATTGGCGTGTACTTTGTGAAGCAGCTAGAGCAGTCCTTAATTAATTCATATGATAATTCCTTGAATCAGCGAATCTACTCGTTATCGTATTACCTAGAACAAGATTCATCGAAGAGCAAGGCAGAATTAAAAGAGGATGCTCAAAAGATATTAAACGATTTTAACAACAAGGATGAGTCTAATGAAATCTCTGAAGTCAGCTATATTGACGAAAGCAGAGAGGTCATTGCCTCTGTAAATAACGGCAGTCAAGAGATTGCCGGTAAGAAAATTACTGATCAAATCATTAGCCGTATTTTCGCAGTTGGCAAAGACTATGAGAAAAAATTCTATGACCCTGAGTCAAATAAAAGGGTCCGTATTTCTGCGACAGCCGTAAAAAATGAGAACCAAGAGACCGTTGGTGTGATTTATGTTGTGTCTTCAATGGAAAGTGTGTTTAACCAAATGCGAACCATTAACACCATTTTAGCGACTGGGACACTGATTGCACTTGGGACGACTGCTCTACTTGGTATCTTCATCTTTAGAACGATCACTCATCCTATTTCAGATATGAGAAAGCAGGCGATCGAGCTTGCCAAAGGGAACTTCTCCAGAAAGGTCCGGAAGTATGGACATGACGAGATTGGCCAGCTTGCGACAACCTTTAACCATCTGACGAGAGAGCTGGAGGAAGCTCAGCTGATGACGGAGGGGGAGCGGAAAAAGCTTTCTTCTGTCATTGCCTATATGACGGACGGTGTCATCGCAACGAACCAAAACGGTGCGATTATTCTATTAAACAGCCCCGCATTAGAGCTGTTAAATGTTTCACGTGAAACAGCTTTAGAGATGCCGATCACGTCTTTGCTTGGCTTAGAAGAAACTCATACATTTGAAGATTTAGTCGAAAATCAAGATTCCATGCTGATAGAAATTGAGCGCGAAGACCAGCTGTCTGTATTGCGTGTTAATTTCTCCGTCATTCAGAAAGAGCATGGGAAAATTGATGGCTTAATTGCGGTCATTTATGACGTCACAGAGCAGGAGAAAATTGATGCTGAACGCCGTGAATTCGTAGCGAACGTATCGCATGAGCTGCGCACACCGCTGACGACGATGCGAAGCTATCTTGAGGCACTGGCTGAAGGTGCGATTGGTGATAAAGAGCTAGCGCCAAGATTCCTCAGTGTCACGCAAAATGAAACGGAGCGCATGATCCGGCTTGTCAATGACCTGCTGCAGCTGTCTAAGTTCGACAGCAAGGATTATCAATTCAACCGTGAGTGGACGAACTTTATCAGGTTTATCTCGCTCGTCATTGATCGTTTTGAAATGACGAAGGAGCAGCATGTCGATTTTATCCGCAACCTGCCGCAGCGTGAAGTATATGTAGAAATCGACCAAGATAAAATTACACAGGTGCTCGATAATATCATTTCCAATGCCATGAAATACTCACCAGAGGGTGGACACATCACGTTTACCGTTGATCTGGATGAAGAGAAAGGCCTTGTGTTATTCAGCGTGAAAGATGAAGGAATCGGTATTCCGAAGAAGGATATGGATAAAATCTTTGAACGTTTTTATCGGGTAGATAAAGCAAGAACAAGAAAGCTTGGCGGAACCGGCCTCGGTCTTGCGATTGCAAAAGAAATGGTTCAAGCTCATGGCGGAGATATTTGGGCTGACAGCATTGAAGGAAAAGGGACAACGGTGACCTTTACCCTTCCGTACAATGAAGAACAAGAGGATGATTGGGATGAAGCGTGAGACCTTTAAAACCATAATATTGACAATCCTAATTGCGATCAGTCTTGTATTTACGTGGAATATCTGGATGTTCCAGCCCGTCATGCAGGATCAGGCAGATACCGGCACAAAGGTCGTGGAAACGAAGAAGATTTCAAGCGACGAGCCTAGAAGTCTCATTGATGTCGTGAAGCCGCGCGAGATGTTCATTCATTCAAATGGAGAGCATTTTAAAGTGGATCAAAAGGAACTCTTTCAAAACTTTTGGAATGATGTGAGCCTTTGGGATGTCAAAGAGATTAATGATGTGTCAGATCAATATTCCGAGCAGAAATTTAAGAATTTCTTCTATGGACGCGAAGGACAAGGGAAGACATTGGATCTTGTGTTCAATGATCCGATTCCGATTGATATTTTCCAAGCGCTCTTTAAATGGCCGAACAAGTCCATTGAATACAACTCGTTTGATCGGATGATCGTGCCGTTCGCCCAGCAGGATAAGGCGAATAAAAAAGTGTATTTGGTCTCATACAGCAAGGAGACGGTGCTTGAGCTGACAATTGAGTCCGCCAATTACCGTAATCTAATGAACAGTATCGCAGCCGCTCAAAACGAGATGCCGCGCTATGATCTTTATACATTCTCGACGAATTCTAAACGAGATTTCCTTCTTCCGAGAAAGCAAAAGCAGCTTGAAGCGAAGATGTTCTTTATCGAAACGATTAAGACAAACAAGTTCAAAGACGCTTTGTTTACGGACCCGAGCCTTGTCGGTGAGGAATCTAATTTAAACCGGACGGTATACACAGATGGCACAAGCCGCCTTGAAGCTAATCAAAAAGACCACCGCATTCAATATCAGCACCGCAATATCAATTCCAGCACTGTTTTCCAAACGGGGGATTTGATTAAGCGAAGCGTGAAATATTTCAATGATACGGGAAGCTTTACTGATGACTATCAATATTTTGGTATCAACAGCAACCAGCAGCTGTCCTTTAATATGTTTATGGACGGTCTGCCGATTGTGAACAGTACAAAGCATCCATTTGGGATGACCTCCCTTGAAGTCCAATGGGCAAATGATGACATTTTGAATTACAAGCGTCCAAACTATATTCTTGGCAATAAAGCGAGTCAAAGTGAACAGGTCAAGCTGATGAACGGGACAGAGCTGAAGGACTTGATCATCAAGCAGACGAAATATGATGATCTGGAGAAAATTGAACAGATTTTCCCTGCATATCAAGCTGCTTCAACTCCATCAGATCAAGATCAAGCGATGTTTGTCTGGCTGGAGCCTGTATGGTGTATGAAGTATAACGGCAAAACCGTGATTCTATCGAATGATCTTTTGACAGAGGGGAGCGAGAATCATGGAGTGGAATAAGACCAAAACGATCTTTATCCTAGCCTTTCTCGTTCTCGATATCTTTCTAGGTTTTCAATACTTTGAAAAACGGTCAACCGATCATTTTGCGATTATCGAAAAAACGGATACGCTGGAAGAAATGAAGGCAGACGGGATCAAATATGGCAATCTATCAGATGAAGCGAAGATTGGATACCGCATTACAGCTGAAAAGAAGCAATATACGAAAAAGGATGTCGACGGATTAGCTGATCAAAAGGCGAAAAGCACATTCCCGAAAACAGAAAAAGATGATCCTGTCACGCTGCTTGAAATGACCTTCAACAAGCCAGTTGCCTTGCCGAAAAAGGATATGAAAACAGCGGCGACGAACCTTGTGAACCAGCGTTTGCTGGATGGGAAGAATTATAAGCTGTGGAATATAGATGAGGAGACAGGGAAAATCGTCTTTTTCCAAACGTATAAAGGGAAATACATCTTCCAAGAAGGCCTTGATGACACCGAAACCATCGGGCAAATTACCTTAAATCTCAACGATCAAAACGAAGTCGTCTCATATCAGCAATCGATGGTGACATCGATTAATGAAGTGAGAAAAGAAACCCTTGTCCCAGCACTTGAAACAGTGAAGGACTTATATACTCAAAATATGCTGAGTCAAAACACGACCGTGAAAAAGGTAGAGCTTGGCTACTATACGCAATACCCAGGGGCAAGCACGCAAGTCATGGTTCCTGTATGGCGGGTGGAGCTTGAAGGCGTATCAGCAGGTTCAAAGAAAAAGACAGAGGAAGAATATTTGATCAATGCCATCGATGGCTCAACACTTGATCATATAGAGAAAGATGACAAATCTTCAATGGAGTGAGAGAACATGAGCTTGCAGTTCAGTGTACTAGCGAGCGGAAGTACGGGGAACGCTTTTTATTTAGAAACAGACGAGCATGCCTTTTTGGTGGATGCTGGTTTAAGCGGCAAACAGATGGTCGAGCTGCTTGGCCAAATCGACCGCAAGCCTGAAGACTTGGACGGCATTTTTGTAACACACGAGCACTCCGATCATATTAAAGGGCTTGGTGTCATGGCAAGAAAGTACAAGCTTCCTGTCTATGCAAATGCGAAAACATGGAAGGCGATGGAATCTCATATCGGAAAAATTGATACAGAGCAGAAATTCCATTTTGATATGGAGACCGTTCAATCCTTTGGCGGCCTTGATGTCGAATCATTTGGTGTCTCACACGATGCGGCAGAGCCTATGTTTTACGTGTTCCATTATGGAGGGCGCAAACTTGCCCTCATGACGGATACAGGCTATGTGAGTGACCGCATGAAAGGCATTATTAAGTCAGCCAATACGTTTGTGTTTGAGAGCAATCATGATGTCGGGATGCTGCAAATGGGCCGATACCCATGGAGCATTAAGCGCAGAATTCTGAGCGATGTCGGACATGTATCAAATGAAGATGCTGCTCTTGCGATGACAGATGTCATTGGAGATGCCACCTCACGCATTTATTTGGCTCACTTGAGTCAAGACAACAACATGAAGGATTTAGCCCGTATGGCGGTCCAGCAGACGCTTGAAATGAAGGGCTTTGTTGTGGGGGACGGCTTTGATTTATTTGATACGGACCCGAAAAAAGCAACCCCGCTTTGCGCCGTATGATTTTTATAATCGTATGATTAAGATAAGAGCTTCTTACCAACACTATATACATCATCTATTCACTGAAAGGAAGGAAACATAGTGGATTATCGCGATGTAGAGTGGAAGCCGAGACGAAGCAGAAAAGGATATTTTCTTTCTGGTTTGATCGGTGTATTGGTAGGAGCTTTTTTAATGGGATTCTTTTTCCCCTATGTATCTGGACAGAGCGGCAGTCCCTTTGGATGGCAGCAGAACGGTGATGGGCAAGCATCACAGGGTCCTTTAAAGACGGTGAATGTAAACGTCAATGATGCTGTCACGAAAGTGGTGTCTAATATGTCAGATACGGTGGTCGGCGTCATTAATATCCAAAAGTCGAGCTTTTGGGAGGAAGGCGGAGAAGCAGGCAGCGGGTCAGGTGTGATCTATAAAAAAAAGGGTGACACGTTTTATATTGTCACAAACCATCATGTCATCAAAGGCGCCAACCAGCTTGAAGTGAGCCTCCATGACGGGACAAGAATTGGTGCCAATCTTGTCGGCAGCGATCAGCTTATGGATTTAGCAGTTCTCACTGTCAAAAGTGATAAAATCAAGAAAACGGCAGCCTTCGGTAACTCAGATCATGTGAAGCCGGGTGAGCCAGTCATTGCCATTGGAAATCCATTAGGGCTTGAATTCGCAGGCTCTGTCACACAAGGGGTCATTTCGGGTACGGAGCGAGCAATCCCTGTTGACTCAAATGGAGACGGACAGACGGATTGGAATGCAGAAGTACTGCAAACAGACGCTGCCATCAATCCTGGAAACAGCGGTGGTGCTTTGATCAATATGGACGGAAAGGTGATCGGCATCAATTCAATGAAGATTGCTGAATCAGAGGTAGAAGGAATCGGGCTGTCTATTCCAGCGAATCTGGTCATCCCTGTCATAGAGGATTTAGAGCGCTACGGAGAGGTAAAGCGTCCGTATCTTGGCGTCGGCATGAAATCATTATCGGATATTGCGAGCTACCACTGGCAGGAAACGTTGAAACTGCCATCTAAGGTTACATCCGGGGTCGTTGTCATGAGTGTTGAGCCGTTATCTCCAGCAGGAAAAGCGGGCCTAAAAGAGCTGGATGTCGTGACCTCCTTTGATGGCAAGAGTGTACAGAATATCGTGGATCTTCGTAAGTACTTATATCAAAGGAAGGTCGGCGACAAGGTAAAGGTGCAATTTTACCGAAGCGGGAAGAAAAAATCAGCAGAGATCAAACTTTCTCAAACCGACCGATATGGCGGCTAACCAGTTCCAGTAAGGGACTGGTTTTTTTTGCATGCTCATCATATGATAATGGAGAGGGGGCGGTACGATTGATTACACTACAACGGATGTCACAAACTGATTACGATGTATTGATGGAGAAAGCCATTCAGCGGTATGCGGAAGAAAAGGTACTCGCAGGAACATGGAAGAAGGACGAATCACTTGCGAACGCAGAAGAACAATTTGACAGGCTGCTTCCAGAAGGACTTCAGACAGAGCATCATGAGCTGTGGAATTTCTTAAACGGAGATGAAGCGATTGGCTGGGTTTGGCTTTGTTATGACCCGAATCACCCGCAGCATGAAGGATTTATTTATAACTTTATTTTGTTTGAAGCTTATCGAGGAAAAGGTTTTGCAAAGCAGGCCATTGCTGCATTAGAGGAGCAGGCAAAGTCATTAGGTGTGCAAAAACTCTCGCTCCATGTCTTTGCTCACAATCAAATCGCCCGTTCGCTGTACGAGAAAACGGGATTTGCAGAAACCGGTATTTATATGAGTAAACCTTTATAAAAAAGAAGAAGTACCGTGCAGAAAGCGTACGGTACTTTTTTATGAGGACATCATGGCATCCTGAGCCGTGACTCTGTATAAATCGACTTTACACTTCACGAAAGCGCGAATGATCGCTGGAACTTGAGCTTCTGAACGAATTAACAATGAGGTCTCGTCATCACTGATCACAAGATCTGTTCCGACAGTTTGTAGGTACTGCGTTAGAACAGGTTTCACCTCATCATCAATCCATGCATGCTTGAAGGTTGCACGTATGTTTGAGGATGTGATGGTTTTTTCTTGAGGATGAGTATGTGGGGACACTAATTTTCCTTCAGAAATGAATGCCGTTTTGGTACAAATACTATTGGTGAACCTTGGGCGGTCAGCTGTTAAAAAGACGGTTTTCCCTTCATCCTTTAATGTTTCAATGACCCGCTGAATGTGCAAGATCGAATCTGCATCAATATCGGCAAAAGGTTCGTCAAGTAAAATAAATTCCGGCTGATGGGCGATGGCCTGCGCCATTCCGAGCCGTTTCTTCATACCAGGTGTGAA
This sequence comes from Bacillus sp. PK5-006, assembly GCF_054161415.1. Lineage (NCBI taxonomy): Bacteria > Bacillati > Bacillota > Bacilli > Caryophanales > Bacillaceae > Bacillus > Bacillus sp. PK5-006. The sequence continues at coordinate 69,067 of NZ_CP096414.1, forward strand.
GGCACCGACCTTCTCCTGATGATCATGATGTAAACCGACAAATTCGAGCAGTTCTTCATAATCACTCGTTCTCTGGCGTGTTCCGGTGATTTTTGATAAATAGGCAATATGCTCAAGAGCCGTAAGACCTTCATATAAATCCGTATATTCTGGCAGAACACCGATATGCTGTCTCACTTTTTTTAGCGAAGGCATATTCATCACTGTAAACGTACCAGAGGTAGGGCGGGAGATCCCGGTAATGATATTGAAAAACGTCGTCTTACCAGATCCCTTTGGTCCAATGAGGCCGAAGATATCGCCCTGATTGACATCAAGATTAATATGATCTATTGCGACTTTTGTACGATATTTTTTTGTGAGCCCTTTTGTATGAAGCATCTACACATCCCTCCTTTGAAACAGCAGTGCAGTTCCAATGAGTAAGATAACGGTCAATGCCGTGTTCATTAGGACGTAGGTCAGCGGTTCACTCCAGCGCGCATAATAATAAGGCGTCATATATTGGAACCAATGAATCATTCGTTCTGAAGAAAGAACAGAAATCATACTGACGATTGGGAAAAGAAAGGAAAATAACATACCGACAAACATTGATTTCTGCGGTGTTGGAAAGAGCATGGACAAAAATAAAGCACATGAGATACCGACACTGATAAAGGTTAAGATTTTTAAGGCATCTGAGAACAGAAAACGGTGTGAAATCACCATATTCAGCACATATGTCGTCATAATACAGCTAAGCCAAAACAGCATCAGTCCTAGATATTTCCCGATGATAATGTTCAAACGGGTTGTTTTACTGACGAGAAAACGAATGGTTTTCAAATGAATTTCGCGGCTTAAAATATCATGAGACAACAAAAAAATAAGGAAGAAACCAAATAAAGACATCACCAGTTCATTCCCAATAGAATAAGGATCCTTTGCCAGTTCCCATTTTTCCTGATTAGCAGCGATAAACGGAAGACTTGAAACAAAAGTAGATAAAATGAAAATAATAACAATTGTTAAAATAGATTTTGTGCTTTTGAAGAGCTGCTTAAACTCATTCATACAGATGGTCCACACACGCTGTACCTCCCTTCACCTTTATTATACCCCTAGAAAAGAAAGACACCATATCTCGCTCTTTAACATTTGTTTAAATTTCATAAAAAGAAGACTCTTCCAGCACCAGTTGACTCATTTTTAAAAATGTTCAGAAAAATATCTTGATTTATCAAAAAACATCATGTATGATAGCTTTAATTCAAGATAGTTATACAGGCAATGACGAGAGAAAGTACAATCATCAATTTTTCCACAGAGAGCTTCGGCAGCTGAAAAGAAGCAAAAATAATGATTCGAAAAATGGTCTCTGAGCCTCGTGCTGAACATATCTATGATATTAGTAGGTGACGACGAGAGTTGGTACTCGTTATCAAAACCACAGTATATGAGCCAGATTGGAGCTTTGTACTTGTAGAGGCTGTTTAGCGCGAGCAAACAGTAAATAAAGGTGGTACCACGAGACAAATACCTCGTCCTTATGATTCAAAGATAAGGATGGGGTATTTTTTATTGTCCACTTTTTTTCATACAATTGTTCAAATGTTCCACGTGAAACACCACATCCATTTTTTCAAATGAAAGGGAGATTGACATGAGTGAACATGCATTGGTTTTACAATCAGATTTCGGCATTGATGATGGAGCTGTCAGTGCAATGTACGGAGTGGCAAATACGGTCAGCAGCAGCATCCGCATTTTTGATTTAACACACAATATTCCGCAGTATGACATTTGGGAGGCATCTTATCGCCTGCTTCAAACCGTCACATACTGGCCGGAAGAGACGGTATTCGTTTCCGTCGTTGACCCGGGCGTTGGATCAGAGAGAAAAAGTCTTGTCGTCAAAACGACAAGCTCACACTATATCATTACTCCAGACAACGGGACACTCACGCACGTTGCCCAGGATATTGGCATTGTGGAAGCCCGTTATTTAGATGAAACCATTAACCGGCTGCCAAAGTCGGGAAAATCACATACATTCCATGGGAGAGATATTTACGCTTATACAGGGGCGAGAATTGCATCAGGTGTGATTTCTTTTGAAGAGGTTGGGCCAAAGGCGAATATTGATGATATTATCCATCTTCCAGTCGTACAGGCTTATGCGGAAGAAGATGTGATCACAGGGACGATTGATATTTTAGATGTGAGATTCGGAAACCTATGGACAAACATTCATCACACGCTATTTGAACAGCTTTCAATTAATTATGGGGATGCAATAGAAGTTACCATTGCCAACGGGCCGAAAAATGTGTATAAAAATATCATGACCTATGGACGATCTTTTGCCGACTTAAAGGTAGGCGAACCACTCGTATATGTCAATTCACTCGACCATTTAGGCGTGGCGATCAATCAAGGGTCATTTGCAAAGGCTTATAACATCGGTACAGGCACAGGCTGGCGCCTTTCGATTCGCAAAGCTCCGCGCATTATATACGAATAAGAGGAGGATACATCATGGCAGGAAAACAACTTTCAACGAAAACTGTCGTTGCCATTGGAATTGGCGCAGCCGTCTTTGTGATTCTAGGACGATTCGTCTCTATTCCAACTGGAATTCCGAATACGCAAATTGAAACCTCATACGCATTCCTTGCATTAATGGCCGTGCTATTTGGTCCTGTTGCAGGTGCACTGATTGGTTTTATTGGCCATCTCATTAAAGATGCGACCACATTTGGCCCTTGGTGGAGCTGGATTATTGTATCGGGTGTGGTTGGTTTATTGATCGGCTTTATTTCTAACCGTTTAAAAGTAGAAGAGGGAGACTTCGGCTGGAAGAAAATCACGCTCTTTAACGCCGTACAAGCAGGTGCACAGGCATTAGGCTGGTTTATCATTGCTCCTGTTCTTGACATTGTGATCTATGCAGAACCTGCGAACAAAGTGTTTGTTCAAGGCATTGTGGCAGGAATTTCAAACATCATCACAGTTGGTGTACTAGGAACCATCATCATTGCAGCCTATGCAAAAACGAGAAGCAAAAGCGGCAGCCTATCGAAAGAAACATCATGAAGCAAGGTGGAACACATAAATGAAGAAACCGATGATTCAATTCGAACATTTCGGATTCAAGTATCGCAGTCAGGCAGAACCAACATTAAAGGATATCAACCTGACCATCTATGAAGGAGAAAAAGTTCTCATCGCAGGCCCGTCTGGATCGGGAAAAAGCACACTAGCCCATTGTATCAATGGGCTAGTTCCTGCGTCTTATAAAGGTTCTATGGAAGGAAGTCTTCACATCAGCGGGAAAAATGCAGAGAAAGAGAACATTTTCTCCCTCTCACAGCTTGTCGGAACGGTGCTTCAGGACCCCGATGGACAATTCATCGGGCTGACCGTTGGAGAAGATATCGCGTTCACGCTTGAAAATGATCAAGTCACACGAGAAGAAATGAAAACACGTGTCGAGGAAGCAGCTAGATTAACAGAGGTAGACGGCAAGCTGGCATCGTCCGTGCATGAGCTGTCAGGCGGGCAAAAACAACGTGTCGCCATTGCGGGTGTACTTGTCAACGATGTCGACATTTTGCTGTTTGATGAACCACTTGCAAGCCTTGACCCCGCAACAGGCAAAGAAGTAATCGACCTTATTGACCGGCTGCAAAAACAAACGAAAAAAAACCATCGTGATGGTTGAGCACCGATTAGAGGACGTCCTCTTCCGTCATGTGGACCGTATCATCGTTGTCAATGAAGGAAAAATTGCAGCGGATATGACCCCAGATGAATTGCTCGCCTCAAATGTATTAGAAGCGGCTTATTTACGTGAGCCTTTATATGTAAAAACTATGAAATATGCAGGCATTCCGATTGAAGCAGGAGATCAAATTGCGAATTTACATCATCTTACCTTAAATGATGAGGAAAAAATGAAAATCGAGCAGTGGATGGAAGCGTCTGAGCCGTCAGTAGAGCAGATTGCAGCACAGGATTTACTAGAAGTGCGCGAGCTGAGCTTTGACTATCCAACAAGACCAAATACGTTGAGCAATATCTCTTTTACTGTCAAAAAAGGAGAAATAATTAGCATCGCAGGAGCCAATGGCGCAGGCAAGACAACATTGTCCAAGGTGCTCTGTGCATTTGAAAAGCCAACAAAAGGGTCAATTCTTTTAAATGGTGATGACATCACAGGAGATACGATCAAACAGCGCTCTGAACGAATCGGCGTCGTCATGCAAAACCCAAATCAAATGATTTCAAAACAAATGATCTTTGATGAAGTCGCACTTGGTCTCGTTTTAAGAGGCGTAAAGGAAGACGAGATCAAGGAACGGGTGGAGCGGGTCTTGAAAGTGTGCGGACTGTATCCATTTCGGAACTGGCCGGTCTCAGCCCTCAGCTTTGGACAGAAAAAACGCGTCACCATCGCGTCTATTCTTGTTTTAGAGCCAGAAATCCTCATCCTAGACGAACCAACCGCAGGACAGGACTTTAAACATTACACAGAGATGATGACGTTTTTAGAGCAATTAAATCAGCAGGGTGTCACGATTTTCATGATCACCCATGATATGCACTTGATGCTCGAATACACAACAAGAACCATTGTTATTTCCGATGGAGAAAAAATCGCAGATGATACACCAGCCAAAGTGCTGACAGATCAGCTGCTTGTCCAAAAAGCGAGCTTAAAGGAAACGTCGCTGTATGAATTGGCGCTGAAAGCAGATTGGCCGAATCCAAATGAACTCGTGGATCGCTTCATTGAGGTTGACAGAAAGGAACGAATGACATGGCTGTAGACATGCTGTCCTATATCGATCGCCCGTCGCCGATTCACCGGCTGACAGGTGCAACCAAACTCATTTGCTTTATCCTCTGGTCATCCGCAGCGATGCTCACGTATGATACAGGCGTTTTAGTCTTTATGTTAGCCGCCAGTATCGTGTTCTTTCAGCTATCGAACGTACGATTTCGTGATATTTCCTTCGTGGTGATTGTCCTTGCGATTTTTCTTGTCATCAACAACATCGCCATTTACATCTTTGCACCCCAGCAAGGTGTCTCTATCTACGGAGCAAAGCACGAGCTGTTTCATATTGCAGGCTGGTACAACGTCACACTTGAACAGCTTTTCTATCAATTGAACATTACGCTGAAATACGTGACCGTGATGCCAGCAGCGCTTTTATTTATTGTGACAACAAATCCAAGTGAATTCGCCTCATCTCTCAGCCGAATTGGGGTCAGCTATCGGATTTCGTATGCTGTAGCGATTGCTCTTCGTTATATTCCAGATATTCAGCGGGATTTTCGCACGATCGCGATTTCTCAGCAAGCAAGAGGCATTGATTTATCGAAGAATGAAAAGCTGGGAAAACGAATCAAAAATGCGCTGTCGATTGTGATGCCGCTGATTTTCTCCAGCCTAGAGCGGATTGAAACGATCAGCAATGCGATGGAGCTGCGAGGGTTTGGAAAGCATAAAAAGCGAACATGGTTTACAGCAAAAGACTTTCAAAAAGCAGATTATGCGGCGTTATTGTTTGTTGGTGTGGTGCTGATCGTGTCGCTAGTGATTACATTTGTTAGAGGAACGAGATTTTATAATCCGTTTCTATAGAAGGAAGCCTTCACAGAAGTGGAGGCTTTTTTTAGTTTGTGGATAAAAGGTGTGAGAAATGGTAAAAGACTATTAACATGTGAATAAATCGGTTATATTGGACAATGAGCGAAACACTTGTGAATAAACAGAGAACCTATTGGAGGAATCAGAAACTTATGAACAAAACATATTATGCGTGTGCAGAACACATAGAAACCGTATTAGACATGTACATAGATGATCACGAAACGCCGCCGGAATTCAGAAAAATCGAACATACACACAGTTTATCCACAACCTGTGAATTGTGCGATGAACCTGCAATATATATAGTGGGGAACGAATGATCGGACACAAAATACACAAATTTTATCCACAATTGTTGATAACTTATATGAATAACTTGTTCTTAAGGTGGGGATGACCTGTGAATATATCAATTATCACAGTAGGAAAATTAAAAGAGAAATATTTAAAGCAAGGCATAGCCGAATATACAAAACGATTACAGGCTTACGCAAAAATCGAGATCATTGAGCTCGCGGACGAAAAAGCACCCGAGAATCTCAGCGATCAAGACATGAAAATCATCAAAGACAAAGAAGGCGAACGCATCCTAAGCAAAATCAACCCAGACGCCCACGTCATCGCCCTCGCCATCGAAGGAAAAATGAAAACTTCCGAAGAATTAGCCGATACAATAGATAAGCTGGCAACATACGGAAAAAGCAAAGTATGTTTTGTCATAGGCGGATCCCTTGGACTAAGCGATGCTGTCATGCAGCGTGCGAATGAGAAACTGTCGTTTTCGAAAATGACGTTTCCGCATCAGTTGATGAGGCTGGTGTTGGTGGAGCAGATTTATCGGGCGTTTCGGATTGTGCGGGGGGAGCCTTATCATAAGTGAATGGGGTTTTATTGCAGGTGTTAATAATAGTAAATATGTGAATCCTAAAATATATTAGCTAATATTTTAAAGCTTAAAGAGATTATTAAGTATAGAACTCTTAGTTAGAGTAATGTGAATCTTTAATACAGTCAAAGTAAGTAAGAGAGACTAAAGTGATGGTTTTAAAGGAGATGAACGAGGTGAGCAGAAAGATAAGTACTCAGGTTGAAAGAAGGATATATGCTGAATCTATGGGGAGATGTATGAATCCAGAATGTAAAGTAGAATTATTTAAAGATAGTGGCGACATAATGGAAAAGGCTCATATAATTCCGTATTGTGATACTAAAGACAACTCGTATGAAAATTTAATTATTTTATGCCCAAATTGTCATACAAACTTTGATAAAAACAATGCATTCAGTGTAGATGATGTTGAAAAATGGAAAAAAATACGCAAGGCTGAGTTCGAGCGTTTCTTTAGTAAAGAGTATGATACTTTTGAGGATTTAAAAAGTGAAGTAGTTCCATTATTACTACATAATCAAGCAATCTTTGAAAACTATTATTCAGAGGACCAAAGGGGATTGTGGGACATTTTTGAAGGTGAGATTTTATCAAATAATAGAATACTAAGAAAAATTTTAAAACACAATACTAAGTTGATTCAAAAGCATTCTCAGGAAAGCTACTCAAACTTAGCAATAGTACAAAAATTTATGCTTCATATTGATGAATTTGAAGCTACTCGAATAAGTAAAGAAAAAATAAGACATGTATTATTTCCAGCTGAGATTAATTCTTTGTTTGGAATAAAACCTTTACAGAAAGACTTTATACCATCTGTAGAGTCTATTGAGAGTTTAATAGCAGTATTGCTGAATAAGGGGGAATTTGAATCTATTGTTTTAGGCATTGATAATCCATATATACAGGTTAAAAAAGACAGTAGTTCTGAAAAAATTTATCTAAATGATACTCCAAGGTTAAGGCAAATATACTATGATAGCAAATGTTTTAGGAAAGTTAATGTTCGATTTGAAAGTCTAAATTATGCTCTAAAAGTTATAAAATCAAGAGGTTTAAATTTTGATTTTTTAGAGATAGACAATCTAAAAGAAATTACAGTAAATGGTGTAAAGATAGTTTTTATTTATGAGTATTGCTTAAGTAAAGTTAAATTACAACAACTATGTCCAGAGGAAAAATGTGTGGTTTTAAACTTACATAATTGGAATGGTGAGTGTTGTATTTCAGGGGAAGCATACGAGCTAGCAAAAGAAATGAAAGTAACGTTACTAACAATGGATAAATTTTATAAATACATTAATGGCATTTAACACAAAAGATTTTGTCATTCAGAAAATCCTACAGCATATAGAATTGTTTGAGTTATTTAATAGTGTATATTTATTTGGGTCAATTCTCAATGAGAATAGATCCCCTAATGATATAGATTTATTGCTAGTTTACAAAGATTTTTCTAATCAACTTTTAATTGATTTGGATAAGATAGTCACTTTTTTTGATCACTCATATGAACTCTCCTTTGATTTAACTGTACTAAGTGAACATGAGGAAGAAGAGTCAGGTTTTATGATTAGATTAACCTCCAATTACTTAAGACTGAAATAACAAATTCTTATATTTAAAAAAATGATAATATTTCACAAGTAAATTCACTTTTAGAAGATTGCATGAAAATAGTATGGGGGAAATTGAATTTAATAAATTGATTGACGAGAAAAGTTTCAGAAATAGAAGCTATACCCAATGAGAATATTCCTTCAAAACTTTATTTTGATAGAGCTGCTCAAAGGTTAGGAGTGTGTCTAATCAGAGAGGAAGGGGTATTGCCAGAAAGAACTGCTTTTGAGTCATAAAAGAGTTCAACCACAACTTTATATAATTCAAGAAAAAAGTATGAACGCACTCAAAGATTATTTGAGGAAAAGGTCTTATCCAAAACCAGAAGTATTATAATTTTGACCTGTACCGAAGGAAATCATTAGTTTTTGTGAAGGTGATGGGCAATTTCTAATTTAAATGTAGTTCTAGAGAGTTTCCAACATAAAATAATATTTTAAGAACCTTGGTAGAGGTTGGACTCCACCAAGGTTTTTTTAATAACCTCATTTAAAGGCATCACGGTGAACCGTACCAGGAATGAAAACAGAAAGTTGTAAGGGCTCTCAAACAACACGTGTTGACATATCGTTATTTATCGATATAATGGTTTGTATGGAGCCAATAGAAGTTTTCAAAGCCTTATCCAATGAATCAAGACTGCAAATTTTACAATGGTTAAAGGAACCTGATCGTCATTTTACACCCCATGAAGGGATTGATATGAATACTACAGGGGTATGTGTTAGTCAAATAACAGATAAATTGAAAATGACGCAATCAACAGCATCTCAATATCTTTCAATTTTACTACGAGCTGGATTAATTACGACAGAGCGTATAGGTAAATACACGTATTATAAAAGAGATGAAAATGCCATAAAACAAATTGCTGAGATTCTAGAAAAAAATATTTAATAAATGAACTGAATTCATACATCAGAATTCAGTTTCATTTATTAAATACAAATCGACTTATCGTAATATGTTTTTTTGTCCATACATATTAACAATTCTAGATATGTGAATTCGTTATATATAAGGAGTGATCTACATTGTCAAACACTGTAAAGATTTACATTTTAGCTATTGTCAGTTTTTTAGTTGGTACATCAGAGTATATCATCTCTGGTATTTTGGATAATATTTCTGAATCATTAGGGATTACGATAGCTGCAGCCGGCCAGTTAATTACGATTTTTTCTCTTGTGTATGCCATCTTCACCCCAGTATTAATGGCTTTAACATCGGGAATGAATAAACGCAAGTTAATGTTATTTTCACTTAGCGTTTTTATTCTAGGTAATATTCTTGCATTCGTCCTCCCTGGGTATCAATTATTTATTGTGTCAAGAATTATTATGGCTCTTGGAGCGGGGATGGTCGTAGTTACTGCATTAACAATTGCTGAAAAAATTGCACCAAAAGGTAAGCAAGGTACCGCTATTGCTACAGTAGTAATGGGCTTTACAGCATCATTGATCATTGGAGTCCCACTTGGCAGAATGACTAGTGATTTCTTTGGTTGGAAGGCTGTATTTGGAGGAATAGCCTTACTCGGATTATTAGCCATGGTGATCATTTCTCTTACGATTCCAAAAATCCAAGGGGATAAACCTGTACCTTTAATTCAACAACTCGCTCTTTTTAAAAAACCAAAAGTAGTGTTGGGATTAGCCATCACCTTTTTCTGGCTTGGTGGTTATTCAATTGCCTATACCTACCTATCCCCTTACCTTTTAAATATATCAGGTGTAAGCAGCAAATTGCTGAGTGTAGTTCTCCTCGTATTCGGTATTGCTAGTCTAGTTGGGTCAAAGTTTGGTGGATTTAGTACCGATCGATGGGGTGTGAATTTTACTCTGATTAGTGGAATGACATTACATGTCATCATGCTCATATTGCTCTCACTAGTTACGCATTCTTATGTTGGAGTATTGCTCATTTTAATATTATGGTCATTTGCTGCATGGTCTTCTGGCCCGACTCAACAATATCACTTAGCTACAATGGAGCCAGAGTCATCAGGTATACTATTAGGTCTCAATCAGTCAATGATGCAATTGGCGATGGCTGCAGGTGCAGCTATTGGAGGTATCTTTGTAGAGAGGGTTTCTCTATCTTCTGTTACTTGGGCAGGTGCTTTAGGCGTTGCAATCGCGATCATTGTCACAATATTGGCTTCGCGTGCTACTTCGAGTAATGAAATTCGATATACTTAAACAGTAGAACGATGGGAAAAAACGTGATTCAATTTAAAAAATAATGACAGAAAGTAGGAAGCACCTTTGCACTCAATTAAAAAAATAGGTCAGAGTTTTTGGTACATCACACCAGTAGCACTCACCGACCGCCCCATCCTAGGCATGGTCGTAGGCAATAACAAAACATTAATGATCGATGCCGGTAACTCAGAAGATCATGCCAAATACTTTATCAAAGAAACCTTAAAACACGAGAACGCCAAGCCCGATCTCGTTGTCCTCACGCATTGGCATTGGGATCATATTTTTGGTCTGTCAGCGCTGTCTGATTCGGTTTCGATTGCTTCTGCAAAGACCAGAAAGGAAATGGAGAAGCTTGTTCCGTTTTCGTGGTCTGATGAGGCAATCGATGAGCGGGTGAGGGAAGGAACGGAGATTGAGTTTTGCGCGAAGGCGATAAAAGAAGAATATAAGAATCATCGAGATATTCAGGTGGTTTTACCGGATGTGACGTTTGACCGTCGGGTGGAAATTGATCTTGGCGGGGCTACTTGTGTCGTGCAGCATGTTGGAGGCGATCATGCGGCAGATTCCGTGATCGTGTATGTGAAAGAAGAAAAAATCCTGTTTCTTGGTGATTGTATTTATCCGAAAATGTATGCCGAAAAAATTCATTATACGGTGAAAGAAATATTGCGTCTTTTAGATGAGTTAGAAGCTTTTGATGCCGATACGTATATTCCTTCACACCAAAGACCGTGGACAAAAAAGGAGTTTCGTCAGGAAACAGACAAACTTCGGATGATAGCGAAATTCACTGATCAATGTGGTGGAGATAAGCAGAAAATCACGAAAGAATATCAACATTACGTGAACAGAGAACTGAAAGAAGATGAATTAGAAACCATTGCTTACTTTGTAAATGGGTATTAAATAAACACTAAAAAAAGTCTCATTTGAGTAATTTCCCTCAAACGAGACTTTTTTTGCATCACGTATTGTGACAGACTTATTTTTGGCATTGATCATAAAAACAATCCCCAAGTAGGCTTGAGTTTTCCTTATTAGGAGGTAAAAAACAGATGGACAAAATAACTGACCCTTACGACACTTTCAAAACCAAAATATCCAAGTATCCAATCGAACAAAATCATTGGCAAGCCTTCAAAGAAGGAACAACGATTAAACAATTAAAAGCAGGTACATGTATGATCAAAGCTGGCGATCCGGTGAAGCATGCTTATTTTTGCATAACGGGGCTCTTCCGTCTGTTCTATTTGTTACCGGATGGAAGGGAGTACAATGTGGCTTTTACGTTGGAAGATGATTTTGCTACTTCTTATGCAAGTATGATCAACGGGCAGCCTTCTCCTTATTCGATTGAAGCGATGGAGGATTCGATCGTGATTGAAATTCCGTATGATCTGCTTCAAATGTTGATGGATAGAAGTCATATGTGGGAGCGCTTTGTTCGGGTTAGTGTAGAAAGGCTGTATACGAGAAAGGAAGAGCGTGAGAGGGAACTGCTATATTTGCCCGCAATTGAGCGATATCAGGCGTTTTTATTGAAATATCCTGGGTTACATCAACGTATCGCTCAATATCATATTGCCTCATATATTGGCATTTCTCCGGTTTCGCTGAGCAGGCTGCTCCATACAGCTGAACATTAACCTATGTTAATGCATACTCCCTAGATCTGACGTACAATCATCACATCATAGAAGAATCGGGGGTATGATGATGAAATATATGATGGTTGTTTTATTAGAGTTCTATCCATCTTGGCTTGCTTTACCACGAGAGGAGCGAAGAACCCATGCGGCTTCGCTGCAAGAGTTGATGCAGAAATATGAGGAACATGTGAAGGTGCGCTTTTTTGATGCTGAAGCTCTTCCGGGTAAGGATTACACAGATTTTGTGATGTGTGAAACGGATGACCTGAAATTCTATCATTTTATGTGGGAAGAGATTAGAGATTCTATTCCTTACACAAGTGGTTATGTCAAAATTAAAGAGGTCATCATGGGAATGGAAAATGCTTTTCAAACATATGAAAAGGAATCTCTGAAAATGAATCAGTAATAGAAAACCACCTGCTATCAGGTGGTTTTTTGTACATTCTTTTTTTTGGTATAATCAGAGGTAATGTTAGAACGGATAAATTTTTGAACTGAATCGGAGGTATATATGAAACAGCTTTACATGAAGCAGAAAGTATTTAGCCTGAGCGGCAGGTTTACGGTAAAGGATCAACAGGAGAACGATGTATATGTGGTCGAAGGCAGCTTTATGAAGATGCCGAAGACGTTTACCATTTTGAATACAGAACGAGATGAAATCGCTGTGATTACGAAGAAAATGTTTACCTTTTTACCGAAGTTTTTAGTAGAAGTTGGTGGTCAAGAGGTATTGACGATTAAAAAAGAGTTTACGTTCTTTAAAGCAAAATATTCAATTGATGCTGCTGGGATCGAAGTGCAAGGTAACTGGTGGGATATGAATTTCCTGGTGCTCCAGAACGGCGAAGTGATTGGTCAGGTGAAGAAGGAATGGTTTACTTGGGGTGACAGCTATAAGGTTGATATTTTGAAAGAAGAAATGGAGCCTGTGATGATTGCGCTCGTTGTTGCGATTGATTGTGTGAAAGCTGATGAAGCAGCGTCTAGGTCTTCGTCGTCGGCGACGACGAATTAGTAAGAGAATATCAATAAAGCCTCGAAGAGCTTAAAGTTCTTCGAGGTTTTTTATTTTATTGAATCTTATTATTCATAAATTATGAATTTTTTAGGTTATGCTCTATTATTTAACTTTAATGTTATAATAATCAAATAAATTGATTAAGGAGTTTGAAGAATGAAGAAAAAGACGTTATTCATTATCGGTAGTAGTGCAGTTCTTTTACTTATTATTATCTTTTTGGTGGCTGGACGTTCAACAAACCCAGCAGATTTGGCGAAAGAATTTAAGGAAAAAGTGGAAAATGGAGATGCAAATGGCTTAGTTAAATTAGTAAAGCTTCAAAAAGAGGAGATGTCATGGGACAAGAAGGATGCCGAAAGCATTATTAACTATCTAAAAAATGAAAATAAAGAATTTGAAAATCAAGTAGAGTTATTAGAGTATCAAGCAAAGTATTATAATTCAGACGGTAAGGATGGTACATTTACTGAGAGTCTATTTGGAAAAGCTTTTTTGTCTATGGGTCCATTTTTTATAGAAAAAGAGAAAGGTCTATTTGGGCGCGAGAAATATACACTTAAGGCAAGAGCTTATAAGGTAGAAATAGAAGCCATGAAAGGGGCAGAGCTCTCTTTTAATGGTGAGAAAATCAATTTAGAAAACAATCATTCTAAACTTCTGGGCTATTATGGACCAGGGGTGTATAAAGTAAAAGGAAAAAAGAAGTTTAACTATACAACAGTAAATGATGAGGAGGAAATCACACTTTTTGATGCTGATTCTTTTGAAAAAACAGTGAGTCTTAATTTTTCAGGCGATAATGTAGATGTTTCATCATCAATGCCTAATACTGAAATAGTGGTAAATGGAAAAGGAACTGGAGAGAAAATAGAAGAAGGTACTACGTTTGGTCCTGTAAAAGATGGGATAACCCTTCAAGGTAAAGCTGAATTTCCTTGGGGAGTGGGCAAGAGTAAAGAATACGAAATAAAAGTTGAGGAAGATACTGACTCATCTTCTTTTGGTGGATCAACGAATCAGTATGATTTAACACCTAATCCAATTATTGATAAAACATTTAAAGAAAATATTAAACAAGTAATAAATGATTTTGCAAAACAGAGGGTTGAAGCTAAAAATTCAAAGGACGCAAATAAGTTAAAAAATGTGTCTGATAATCTTAAAAAAGATTATATAGAAGTGATTGCTGATTATGATTCAAATAATTATTATGAAGGAAAGGCACTAGGAACTAGAATTGATTTTTCTAAGGCAACCTATGAATTAGGAAGTGGCGGTTCACATTTGCTACATATTCCAGTGGAGTTTCATGTTAAAGAAAGAGAAGTGTTTGAATATGTTGACAGTGAAAGCGAAGAAAGATTTTCAGAAGTTGAACTTACCTTGAAATATATTGAAGATAAAAAGACCTGGTTAATTAGCAGTGTTGAAGATGATTATTCAGCTGATGATGAATATATGACTAGCTCAGAAGTAGAAAAAACAAGTTTTTAGTTTGATCCAGGAAAAAATCATAAAATAATTATGATACTTAAAGAGAGTCATTCTGTGATTATCTAACTGAGGAAGAGTGCTTCAAAGCACTCTTCTTCAGTTCTATTTAGAACAAATCACAATTCTTACAAATACTAATGGAAACTAAAAATGAAATCTATAGACGAAATAAAAACAACGAGGTGAGCACACTGATCACATTCCAATACAAAGTATTTCTAACAGTCGTCGAATGCGGCAGTTTTACAAAAGCCGGGGAGAAGCTTGGGCTGACGCAGTCTGGGGTGAGTCATAATATTGCGAAGCTTGAGTCGGAATTAGGGATTGTACTGCTCCGGCGGAATCGAAACGGGCTTTCGTTAACGGACGCAGGTGAGCGGGTGATGCCGCATATCCGGCAAATCATGCATCATGCGGCATTGCTTGAGCAGGAGGCGGCGCTAATTCAAGGGATGGAAGTGGGGAGTATCAAGATTGGGACATTCCCCAGTTTTTCTTCAAATGTCCTTCCACGCCTTATTCATCTTTTTACGCAAAGCTATCCGCATATCAAGCTGGAGTTATATGAAGGCGGTTATGAGGAGATTGAGGAATGGATCGCTTCAGGTACGGTTGATGTTGGTTTTTTAACGCAGTCATCGAGGGAATTCGAGACCATTCCACTTTTTCAGGATGAGTTGGTGGCGCTCATACAAGAGAATCATCGCTTTCATACGAAGAAAGTGATTGGAGTGGACTCGTTACATGATGAAGCCTTTATCATGCCGAAAGCGGGCTGTGACATACTTGTTAAGAAGCTGTTAAAAGAAAGAGGCGGCGTGAAGCCTCATGTACTGTTTGAAATTGAAGACAACAATACGCTCATTTCTATGGTGCAAGAAGGGCTTGGGGTCACGATCATTCCCAAATTAGTGTTGCCGCTGCACATACCTCATACGAAAGTCATTCCACTGGAGACGAGCGTCTTTCGTGAGGTCAACCTGGCGCTCAAATCATTCAAAACAGCTTCCCCATCGGCCAAGAGGTGGATCGAAACGGTCAAAAATCATTTTAAATAGAATCAGCTTGAACAGGAAGTCCCCATTCAAGCTGATGTTTTATAAAGTCAACACGCCGCGGATCGTGATGACAGCTGCGCCTGCCACTTTGATCACTGGCTCTGATTCATTTGGAATGACTGTGATACGAAGCAAGCCAGGTCTGCCGATGGCATCCCCTTGGGCAATGTTCAGGTGAGTGATTTCTTGCTGAGAAATGATACCCTCCAAATAAAGATATCCAGCCAATGCTCCGTTTGCTGCCCCTGTCACAGGATCTTCGGGTATACCAATCCCAGGTGCAAAATCCCTCGTATAAAGATCGCATTCTTTTGAGGGGTGAAACGTATAAAGATGGGTTGTCGAGATGCTATGCTCTTTATTCATTTTAGCTAAAGCCGCTAAGTTCGGTGCCGCTTGATCAATGTCCTGTTGGTCCTTCATCGGAACAAGAAGATGCCAGTTACCGGTGTTTGCTAATTTGATAGGATAGGAGGAATCAATGCGGTCACTGCTCACACCAAGCATGTCACTAAGCTCTTCTAAATCGATGACAAAATCCCGCGTCTTCGGTGTCACCTGCGTCATTTCCACATCAACGACCTTGCCGTTTTCTTCATTCCATACAACAGGCACATTGCCGATCTTTGTTTCTAACACAACCCCTGATCTCTCTTTAGCCAGTTCTAGCTCCGTCGCCAGAAGCCAAGTCAATCCAACAGTCGCATGCCCACAGAAATTGACCTCCTCCGTCGGGGTGAAGTATTTGACGCGATAATCGGCTTCCTGATCATGGGCAGGCAGCAAGAAGACGGATTCCGGCAAATTCAACTCCTGGGCGATGCTCTGCATGTCATCTTCTGTTAAAAATTCACCATCCAACACCACCCCAGCGGCATTTCCTCCAAATTTCTCAGTTGTAAACGCATCGACATGATACACTCTAATGTCTCTCATCTGACGAACCCTCCTATACACTCTTGTTACGTTAATCATAAGTTTGTTTGATGCATTCGTAAAATGAATCTTTTTGATAGTTTAAATCGGAAGTGTTCATGTAAGAGAGGGAGTTTTCGCAGAATAATAGTTTGAATAAAGTATAATGAAAGAAAAAATGAAGTGAGGGATGCGACATAGCTCTGGGTGGATACATCAATATCGGACTCGTTTTTTACGAGGCCATTCATATACCAAATACTTTTCGCCAACTGATTGATTATCTAGCTCAAAAAGACATGTCTATCACGAAAGTAAAATTTAGTCAGGACCCTGACGGTGAAACATGGATTGAGCACAGTGTTAAAGAGAACATTATCAAAGAAAATGACTTTTCAGGTTATTATATAGAATTTGAATTGTCGGGGTCGAAGCTAAATGATATGACCATTAACATACAAAAAGAAGCAGGTTATGTAGGGTTCGTTCTCAGTTTAAATTGGACAGAGGTTGTTTCTCATGATGTTATTCATCTTCAACAAGAGATCATACACTGTCTTGTAGATCTTTCTCATACGTTTACGTTTGAATATGCGTTCATTACATGAAATTGAAGTCGAGATTCCTCCAAATGAGTTTGAAAAGTGCCTGCTAGAACAGCATGCTTTTCCAGTTGCTCTAATTGGTAAAGGAGATCACATAGACATTTATTATGGTGATGTGGCGATTGATGGCCTTTCTTCTCAAGAAAGAAGGAGGGAATGTTTGAAGATTGAAAGATAATAGTAAAAAAAAGCCTCCTGATACTCTCAGAAGGCTTTTTCCATCCATCACCCATAATAATTATTCGCTTGAATAAAAAATTGGGATTGCATGTAGTTATAGGTGATTTTCGAGAAGTCGAAGGGCTGGCCGTTTGTGAGATGAAAGACCGTCTCGACGCGGAGGGCGGGATCGTCTTGTTTGAGGCCGAGGTGCTTTGCTTCGGTTTCGTTTAGTTTGCCTACTTGTAAGTACATATCAGAGAAGCCGACTTTGAGTCCAAGCCCTTCACTGACGAATTTAAAAACAGAGTCGGCAGCAATTTCTGTGTTGAGATAAGGAATGATCGTTTTTCGGTAATAGGATTCTTCTAAACATAAGGTTTGTCCATTGATGTAACGAATTCGTTTTAGATAAAAAACATCCTCTTCTTGTTCAATGTTCAAATTAAGTGCAGCTTCTTCGGACGGCTTGATGGTGTCTAGCATTAAAACCTCTGATGTCAGTTGAAATTCCTCTAAATCTTTTTTAAACCCTTGGTTGGATAAAAGGCTGATGTAGCCCTTGCGCCGGTGTCTTCGAACAAAGATGCCGCTGCCCCTCACTTGATAGATAATTCCTTTTTTTTCGAGTAATTCTAACGATTTGATAATGGTACTTTTGCTCACAGCAAATTGGCTCATGAGTGTTTCGAGTACAGGGAGCTTATCCCCTTGCTGCATCTCATGGGTGACAATATATTTTTCAATATCGCTCGCAATTTGTTGATACTTTAACATGGCTATTCCTCTTTGTTTTCACGATTTATTGTCTTTGTATTATAGCACATACCAAATTTCCTTTGATATGCTATTTGAAATTATATATGTATTGATAAATTGTACCGGTATAATTATAATATACATATACTAACAGTGATAAAGGGGGGGTTTATATGTCAAAAGTGAGGGATTATCAAAAGCTTGCAGAAGACATCTTAGAGGCAGTTGGCGGAGAAGAAAATGTGGTGAGTGCCGCAAGATGCGCCACGCGGCTGCGTTTGGTTCTGAAACGTTCGAATCCAAAGGCAAAGGAAGCAGTTAATACAATGCCTGGCGTCATTACCGTGGTGGAAAACGGCGGTCAATTTCAGGTCGTCATCGGTCAGCATGTTGGTGAGGTATATGAGCATTTTGCCAGCCTTGTTCGGCTGCAGCCGTCTGATGATGATCAGGTAAATGAAAACAAGGGAACGGTGCTGAATCGTGTCATCGCGACCATGTCTGCTGTGTTTGCGCCATTTGTGTATATTTTGGCAGCAGCAGGTATTTTACAAGGTGCACTTATCCTCATTAATTTATTATTTCCAAGCTTCTCGAAAACCGGAACGTATGAAGTCTTTAGCTTTATTTCCTGGGCGCCGTTTACGTTCTTGCCTATCTTTATTGCCATCACAGCTGCCAAGCATTTTAAAACGAATATGTATATCGCAGTAGCGTGTACAGCAGCGCTTGTCAGTCCAGCCTGGACGGAGATTGCTGGACGCGTGGCATCAGGGGAAGGCGTTACTTTTTTAGGCATAGCGTTATCTGAAACGGTTTATACGTCATCTGTTTTGCCGCCGCTATTCTTGGTATGGATCCTTTCATATGTAGAGAGATTTTTAAACAAACGTATTCACGAGGTGGTCAAACCGTTATTTGTCCCATTTATTTGTATGGTCGTCATGGTTCCGTTAACCATTCTATTAATTGGTCCACTTTCGACAGCCGGTGCAAATGGGATTGCAAACGGATACAATTTCTTAGCAGAACATGTCCCAGCTTTAGCAGGTGCCATTATCGGAGGTTTCTGGCAAGTGCTTGTCATTTTCGGTGTTCACTGGGGCATCACGCCAATGGTGCTCGCCAACTTTGAACAATATGGACGTGACTCCTTCCAGGCATATCAAACCATCGCTGTTATCGCTCAGGTCGGCGCAGTGTTGGGGGTTATTTTAAAAGCAAGAAACCGCGAAACACGAAAAGTCGGGGTTTCAGCGGGAATCACTGGTCTCTTTGGAATTACTGAGCCTGCGATTTATGGGGTCACCTTGCGTTTCAAGAAACCATTTATTTTCGGATGTATATCTGGAGCGATCGGGGCCATTGCTGCCAGCTTCTTTACGCCTTATTACTTTGCGTATGCGGGGTTGCCTGGTCCACTGACGATTGTAAACGGAATTAGTTCAGATTATCCAACATCGATCATCGGCATATTGATTGGTGTCGCAATTGCGCTGATCTTACCAGTTGTGCTCATTCAAATGTTTGGTTATGGGGAAGATACAGTGGAACAGACAGCCGGTGCAACGTCTGATAAAGATCAAGTTGGAGAAAAAATGAATGCTTCGATGAATAATGAAGAAACAATCCCTGCACCGCTTGCAGGGAAAGTGATCCCGTTATCTGAAGTGCCTGATGCCGTATTTAGCTCGGGGGCGATGGGTAAAGGGTTTGCGATTGAACCGACAGACAAAAAACTGTATGCACCGTTTGACGGCAGTGTCGTCATGCTTGCGCCAACAAAGCATGCAATTGGACTGCGTTCAGAATTCGGAGTGGAGTTACTAGTTCATGTAGGAATTGATACGGTTTCCCTAGATGGCTCAGCATTTACTCTTCATATCAAAGAAGGCAGCAAGGTGAAGAAGGGTGACTTGTTAATGACATTTGATCAAGAAGCCATTGAAAGCAAGGGATTAAAAACAATCACACCCGTCATCATCACCAATACACAAGCGTATGAAGATGTGATTGTAGAAGAACAATCGACATGTCAGCCAACAGACGTCATGATCACAATTGTGAAATAGGAGGAATGAATAATGACATTACCAAAAGATTTTCTATGGGGCGGAGCATTAGCTGCACATCAATTTGAAGGTGGATGGAATGAAGCAGGAAAAGGCCCAAGTGTTGTAGATGTGATGACAGCAGGTGCTCACGGAGTACCGAGACAAATAACTGAGACGATAGAAGAAGATAAATTTTATCCGAACCATGAAGCGATCGATTTCTACCATCGTTATAAGGAAGATATCGCGATGTTTGCCGAAATGGGTTTGAAATGCTTACGTACATCGATCGGCTGGAGCCGGATTTTCCCTAAGGGAGATGAAGCGGAACCGAATGAAGCAGGTTTACAGTTCTATGATGATGTTTTTGATGAACTGCTCAAGCATGGCATCGAGCCTGTGATTACGCTGTCTCACTTTGAGATGCCGCTCCATTTAGCAAGAGAGTACGGCGGGTTCCGCAGCCGAAAAGTCGCTGAGTATTTCGCGAAATTCGCAGAAGTGTGTTTCAATCGATACAAAGACAAGGTCACATACTGGATGACATTTAATGAAATCAATAACAAAATGGATGTCAACAACCCACTATTCCTTTGGACAAATTCAGGGGTATCAGTCAAAGAAGGCGAAAATGCCAAAGAAGTCATGTATCAAGCAGGACACCATGAATTACTTGCAAGTGCATGGGCAGTAGCCAAAGGAAAAGAGATCAATCCTGCTTTCCAAATTGGAGCGATGGTTTCTCACGTGCCAATCTATCCGTATTCCTCAAATCCAGAGGATGTCATGCTCGCAGAGGAATATATGAGACAGCGCTATTTCTTCCCAGATGTACAGGTGCGCGGCTACTATCCGAGCTATGCATTAAAAGAATTCGAACGCGAAGGCTATCACATTCCATTTGAAAAAGGCGATGAAGAAAGCTTAAGAAAAGGGAAAGTGGATTATCTAGGCTTTAGCTACTACATGTCGACAACGGTTAAAAGTGATACGGTGTCTGATCACAACGGAGACATTGTCAACGGAGCCCTGCCGCATGGTGTAGATAACCCTTATATCAAATCAAGTGACTGGGGCTGGTCCATTGACCCGACAGGCTTAAGATATACATTGAATCGTTTTTACGATCGCTATCAAATCCCGTTATTCATCGTAGAGAATGGATTTGGTGCAATAGATCAAGTGGAAGAAGACGGTTCTATTCACGATCCAGAAAGAATTCAATATCTCGCTTCTCATATCGAAGCACTAAAAAAAGCAATTGAATACGACGGTGTCGACCTTATTGGCTACACACCTTGGGGTATCATTGATATCGTGTCATTCACAACAGGCGAAATGAAAAAACGCTACGGCATGATCTACGTTGACCGCGACAACGAAGGAAACGGCTCAATGAAGCGCCTTAAAAAAGATTCGTTTACTTGGTATCAAAACGTCATCGCAACGAATGGTGAAGAAGTGTAATAAAGGAAAATAGAAGCCCGGACGAGCGTGGTATATGCTTGTTCGGGTTTTTCATTGTTTAAGTTTTATTAATGCCTGAATACAAAGAAAAAAGAGAGTAATAGCGACAAAATAGTTCATTGGATTGTGGAATATCTTAATGTTCAAGGATATTTGAAGAAGAATCCAAAAGCCGAATATCACCATAACAGCAGGAATGATTTTTTTATACATAATAATTCTCCTTTCGAGAGTAGTTTGTTTTTAATTGGCATTGTCTCATATCATTGCAGAGATTGAAATGAGATAAAGATATTCATAGGTTCTATTATATAATTTGGTATAATTGATCTATAAAAGCGATAAATGGTAGATGAAGAATAGGAGTGTTGAAATGAATCAAACTCTGCAAATGGGTGCCAATACCGTACTAAACTCTCCAAAGGGACAAGTATCCATCAGTTATGAAGTATCATATGCAATTGATATTTCTTTAACAGCGTTTCTCTTAACAGATTCAGATCTAGTTCAAGGAGATAATGGCATTATTTTTTACAATCAGCCGGAGAGTGCCACGGGTGTCGCGACACTTTTACCAGCAGAGATATCAGGTCAGTTGAAAAGGCATCAATTGAATTTTGATATGAGCAAAGTGCCTGCAGGAATCACAAAGGTGGCGATTACACTAACAGAGGATCAAGGAATTGGCTTTTCTCAAGTGAAGAATCTGCAAGCAGAAATTCGAACAGGTGATGAGGTGCTATACCTAACACCAGTAAACTTTACAAATGAAAAAGGGATTGTCGTAGTAGAGCTATATATCAGAAATAGTGAAACGAAAGCACGATCCATCTGGCGTGGCTTCAATTCTGGATTGGAAGGGCTATGCAAGCTTTATGGGGTGGAGGTTGAACCTGATGAACAAGATGTTTCTTCGCCTCCTCAAATGGCTTCTGAAAAACAAATTGATGAGCCTGCTCCAATAAAGACAGCCGCTAAAGAGAAAGTGGCTGCACCTATCAGCTTAGAGAAAGTTCAAGGTAAAATTAGTCTAGACAAAGGTCATAAACCGATCATCATTGAAAAAACGCCTGAGATAACAGCTACAGTATCCTGGGAGTCTGGAACCGATTATGATATTTATGCATTGGTCTATACGAAGTCAGGAAAACAAATAGATGTGGCCATGTTTGGCGCAAAAGGTGTTCCTGCTCTTAAAAGTTACGGAAACGGTGCTGTAGAGCATATGGGAGATGTCGGTAGAGACCGTGAATCGATGAAAACAGAAGTCATTAAATTACGGTTAAATGACGATATCCTTGCTATCGTTCCGGTTGTTTATTCTGCTCAATCAAATGGAACAGGTTCCTTTTATAGATATAGGGTATCTATGAGTATCGATAATCACCAAGGAACGTCTGTGACAATTCATGCCAAACATGCGAATGATAATGATCGGATTTATTCTTGTGTGCCGGGTATGCTTCAAAATACAAATGATGGTGTGATCATACGTCCGCTAGAGCTTTACAGCAAACCAAATTCCGAGCGCAGACCTAAATTAAAAATGAAGTCATCTAATGAAATTGATGTTTTGATGGATAAAGGACCGATCAATGATTATAAATAAAATGAATGTATGGCTGGACAAAACAAAGTGCATTGTCTAGCTTATTTTATTTGATCGTTGAATAGAGAGTCTATTCCATTTTTTATGTCATTTAGCCTATTTTTCCGTTTTAATGGTCACGGTAAAATAGACTTTATGATCAATAATGGAGGGAGTGACTTCTTCTGGGCAAGATACTTGATGCAAAAGCACTAACCAGTGCCATGGACACAAGGGCAAAACACTATCAGGAACTCCGCGAACAAATGGTAGATTTAAAAAAGGCATTACAAGGTGTGGCCAACCTCGGTGATGATTTCACTGGGAAAGGAGCCGATAACATTAAAAGCTTTTATAAAGAGCTCGCCGGAAATGTAGACATGTTTATCAGCTTAATCGATAAGCAAAAAGCCTTTCATGAAGGTGTTTCTGGGACACTGGATGATACGAGTTTTGGTGGCGATACCTTTATAGAAGAACACTTTTTAGACAACGCAGTACATATGGGCATCAAAAACGCCAAAAGCATTGTAAAGGATCAAAAAAAGGCACTCAAAACGATTTTTCAAGACATTGATGACCTCATTTCCCTAGAGGTATTTGATAGCCAAACCTTTGATGAAAAAATAGAAGATGCGGAAGATGAACGAAAAAAGACGGTCAAAGAACTAAGAGAACTTGATCAAAATTTAACAGATGAATATGCTTTGTCAGAGACAGAGCAGCAAGCTACAATGGCATTGTACGCTGAAATGATGAATGCGACAAATGACGGAAAAGCGATTTCGCCTATGAATTTTGACAAGAAAGCGTATCAAAATAGCGAAATCTACAAGGCAAAGAGCGATATTGAGAAGCAAACTGCTGAATATCTGAAAATCAAAAAAGAACAAGAAGA
This sequence comes from Bacillus sp. PK5-006, assembly GCF_054161415.1. NCBI lineage: Bacteria > Bacillati > Bacillota > Bacilli > Caryophanales > Bacillaceae > Bacillus > Bacillus sp. PK5-006. The sequence continues at coordinate 93,103 of NZ_CP096414.1, forward strand.
AGCCCGCAAGATCGCAAAGGAACAAGAAGCCCTCGCCAACCGCCCTTGGTATGAAAAAGCCCTAGATTATGGCGGAAATATTGTCAATGAACTAACAGGTGTGAACGATGCAAAACGTGCCGCAACAGGCGTCGATCCAATCACAGGGGAGGAACTCACCGCAGGCCAGCGAGTCGCGGCAGGAGGCATGGCAGCAGCAGGCTACATCCCTATCGTGGGTTGGGCAGGACGCATTTTCAAAGGCGGAAAGGCCGTCTATAAAACGACCCAAGCCACATCAGCAGCAGTTAGGGCAGTCGACATTTACAAGATATCACAAAAGTCTTTTGACGCCTTAAAAACATCTCAAAAAGGCTTATATGGCCTCACCGCCACCAACGGCTTCAGCGAAGCGATCACAGGCCGAGACATGTTTGGAAACAAGATCTCGAAAGAACAGCAGGAAGCGAGTATGAATGCGGCGCTTGGAATGCTTTTGCCGTTTGGAAGTAAGAGTTTAAAACAACTTCAAATTAAACATAAACCAAAAGAAATAATAACTAAAAAAGAAAATTATCAAAGATATGTGAAAGCTGAAAATGGGCAGCGTCCTCTTAATTTTTCACCTGAAGGAGCCAAAAGAAGAGGGGCTTATCGAGAATCTAAAAGGGCAAGTGGTATACCAGTAAGTGAACAACCCATAGAAGTTAGACCAGCAGTGGACAAAAGAGGTAACCCTATCCCTGGTAAGGATTATTTCTTTAAAGGTGATAAAGTGGTTAGAGATCATGCAGGAGGTCATTATTATCCAGACGACTTAAGTCAGAATAGAGATGCTCATTTTAATGATATTTATGGAAACCACTATGACTATGAAAAATAGTTATCATTGGAGGATTATAAATGAAAATAGAACTTGAATTCGAACAAGAAGTGACAAACTACTATAAGTGGTTAGATCAAAAAATAAATGAACTTAAACAGTTAAGTGTATATAGTATTAATGGATATTACTTTTTAGATGATGATGGGATCAAGACTTTTCAAAGTTATTGTCAAAATGAACTAATCGAAATTTTTAGCGATCAATTGACTAATTACCATTTTTATATCTTTCTGAGTAAGAAAGTAAGTGATGTGCATTCGCGAATAGAGGGATTCCGAAAAGTATGGAAATCTATTGATTCAGACATAAATACTTCAGGTTTTGAAAAGGGGCCAGAATTACTTTTAGATGAACATGAAAAACAGTTTTATGTCAGTATGGCCAAGGTTCCTCAACATGATTTAGATAAAGCATTGCGAATAATGGATCAGTATCAATCTAGTTTCATGATTGCCAGTAGAAGGGATTCTATGCTCTCAGAAGAATCTATAAAAGATTTGTTTTACTCAGGATTGGATAAGAATAGTCATGAAATAGATTATCAAGCGCTTTTTTTGAAGTATGGTTTGAATAGTGAAATTATCTTTAGATGGGGATCTGTTCTAAATGAGGCCGAATTGGCAATGATTTTAAATCAAGATCATACCCAGAAAATACGGGAGCGAATACAAAGCCATTCATAGTATCTTCAAAATGATCCGTAATATTTTAAACAATCCCCACATCGGGACTGATCCCCCATTTTTGAGAGACTGGGATCAAAACACCGTATGAAACAGCCAGTTGTCGAAACTCTTTCGGGGGACTGGTTGTTTAATTTCTATAGAATTCGAATAGTGGTATATGGATTTTATAAAATCGCTGAGTAGTGTTTGTCAGAAGGTGTTTGCTTTCCTTCAATTGAGAGAACATAAAATCCAAATACATGGAGAACACTATCGAGAGCATGAATTTGAAGCACTTGAAGTGAATGTGAATGAATTTTATTTTTGGCAGAATATGTCCGTTTTGGATTATCCATCGAGAGAACGGATTATTTTTATGAGCTAAGTATTTGAGGGCTGCGATGAACAGAATTGAGACATCATTTAAGGAGTGGAATGAACCACTCCTTTTTTCTATCGATGGTGTCATACGCTTGATCAATGAATTCCCTTCAAATTTAAGCAATTCACTATCTTTACCTTTCGCATTCGTATAAAATAAGAGCAGTGAAAAATTGAAGAAATGCTTGATACATGAAGGGCTGTAAGCTGTGAGCTGCATGACATGATGAGATGTATGAACGTGAAGGCTGCAAAGCTGTTCTTCCTCACATATGAGATCTTGTAAGCGTAACCATTATTTGTCACTTCATTGCGATGGTGTTGAGGGGTGTGTCAGGATGAGGAATCCGTATGTGAGAACGGCTTCTAGTCTGTATATTAATTATTTTTTATTGGGTATGGTCAATATTATTTTGGCTTCAAATATGCCATTTTTAATCAAACAATTAGATACCAATAGTGCGGGAATTAGTTATATGATTTCGGCGCTTGGCATTGGCAGGGTGCTCACGTATGGTTTATCAGGCGTACTGTCAGATCGTTTTGGGCGTAAGCCGGTCATTCTGGTTTCTGGTGTGCTGATGGCGGTGTTCCTCATCGGAATCCCATTGTCTCCGAATTATCAAATCGCGTTTGCGTTTGCGATTTTGGCAGGGGTCGCGAATTCGGCAATGGATGCAGGAACGTATCCTGCGTTAATGGAGGCTTTTCCGCAAAACTCGGGATCTGCGAATGTGATGGTGAAGGCCTTTATCTCCATTGGGGCAACTATTTTGCCACTGGCGATTTTCTTTTTAGCAGAGCATGATTTGTTTTATGGAATGGCATTTTTTGTTCCTGCTCTGATCTATCTTGTGAATGTCTTGATGCTGTGGACCTTGCCATTTCCGAATCATCGCAAGGTGGAGCAAGTCCAGGTAACGGAGCATGACGGACTTCCGCGCTTCTCGACAGAGCCTACATTTTGGAGAGAAGGGATCGCGCTCATTGTGATCAGCTTTACGTCAAATGGACTGTATGCGCTGCCGCAAATTTGGCTTCCTACGTACGGTGAGGCCATCTTGGGGATGACATCGGGCAGTGCTGTGAAACTGCTCAGTTACTATAGCATGGGCGGGCTGCTGTCTGTCGTGATGCTCGCGTTTCTGCTGCGCCGTTTTGTCCGGCCGGTCAATGTACTGCTGATCTATCCAATCATTACACTTGTTTCCATTTGTGTGCTCTTGGTCGTGAAATCACCAGTTATAGGAACCGTCAATGCTTTTGTATTGGGATTTTCAACGGCAGGAGTTTTTCAGCTGACGTTAACTGTGATGGCTGAATTCTTCTGGAAAAACAAAGGGACGATGACTGGGATTATCTCTACAGCGGGCGGCGTGTCGGCTATCGTCATCCCGGTCGTAACAGGTTTAATTCAGAGTCACGCGTCCATTTTACAAATCTTTATTTTCGATGCAGTGGTGGCTGTTGCGGCCATTATCGGCGCACTGTATATCCTGTATCGATACCGCCAAGTCATGGCACATGATTAAAAAAAGACGACCTCCGCAGGAAGTCGTCTCAGCGTGTAGGCAAATCCTCGCATTCAGGGCTGCTAGACTTCGCTGAAAAGAAAACAAAGGGCTAAAATGATCATCATTTTAGCCCTTTGTCTTTTTTATTTTAGAAACGGTCATTTTCAAAAAGAATTTGTTTTACTTGATCAACTGGCATATCTTCACCAGTAAAGAGTTTGTAAGCAAGTGCACCTTGCCACAGCATCATTCCAAGACCGTTAATGGTTTTGGCGCCAGCTTCCTGTGCTTGTGCAAGAAGCTTTGTTTTTTGCGGGTTGTACACAACATCTGTCACGATCAAATCTTCACGAAGTACATCAAGTGTATCATCGATAATGCTGAGCTGATCTAGTGGTTTCATGCCAAGGCTTGTCCCGTTTGCCAGGATCGCACTTTCTGCTACTTCACGGCGGAATGCGTCTTTGTCTTCAAGTGGGAAAATGTTTGCTTTGACACCGAAAGATTTCATTTCGTTATTGATGTAATTTACATTTTCTTCTGCTTGAACAAAGTATTGATCATTACGAGCAAAAATGCTAATTTCACGGATGCCTGACTGTGCAAGCTGAATCGCAATCGGAGTCGCAGCGCCGCCAGAGCCAACAAGTGTGACTTTTTTGCCGGCTAATTCAACGCCATGTTCAATTAAGTTTCTCACATATCCAAGACCATCTGTGTTGTAGCCGATGAGCTTACCATCTTTGTTTACTACAGTGTTACTTGCACGTGTATATCTTGCAGAATCATCTAGTTCGTCTAAGTAATCTAGTACTTTCATTTTGTTCGGCATAGAGACGTTAAATCCAGCTGCACCCATTGCTTTCATACCGTTTACGGCTGCTTCTAGTTCATCATTCCCTACTTCAAATGCGAGGTAAGCATAGTTGATACCTGTTAGTGTATAGCCAAGGTTATGCATACGTGGTGAAAGGCTGTGTCCGATTGGTGTAGCAAGAAGGCCGACTAATTTTGTTTTTCCATCAATATTTCGTTCATGTATGTTTGTCATGATTGACATCTCCTTTAATTATCTAAATAATTTTTTCATGCGTCCAAGAACAAAGACCGCTAGTAATACGCTAATAACCGCAATGATCATATCGAAAAATAACGTCATTTTAATATCGTACGAGCTGACCAATCCACTTGTAATGAGCGGCACGAGAATAAACGCTGAGCTTGCCGCAATGTTGACGTAGGATGAAGCTGTTGCTTTGTTTGTCGGGAACAATTTCATCATAATACTCATCGCCAGCTGGAAGATTCCCGCTGTAAATAGTCCTAAGAAGAAGGTGCTGACAATGACAATGCTGTACGTTTCGATTTGGAAAAGTGAAAGCATTGCAAGGAACGCCCCAATTGGATAAATGATCGCCACCATAATCGGTGAAATGAATTTATCTAAGACGATCGAAAGCAATAGAACAGATACCAGTGCACCAATACTAAAATAAGAAAGAAGCTGTGTGGCTTGTTCTGTGCCAAGTCCGATTAATTTCAACCCCAGCTGCGGAAGCCATGTCTGCCATACGACAAACAATGCAGTCGATGTGAATCCCATCAGTACAACAGCTAAGCCTTCGCCAAGCATTTTTGGTTCTTTCTTCAGCTGATCCTGTACGGGAAGAGCGTCTTGTGAAGAAACTTGCTTATGGTTCGGGAATGGCATAAAGATTAAGTAAATCCCTACGAGTAAATAAAGAAGCCCTAGTCCAAAGAACGCCCAGCCCCAGAAGATGTCATGTGCCACTAGGAATGCCAAGATAAATGGAAGAACAGTCGCCCCAATGGATACAGATGCTTTTACTAAAACAGAAGCCGAACTTGCTTTTTTAGGAAATGACTCTGACAAAGCAGGATAGGTTCCTGAATCAAGCAGTGAGTTGGCAATACCTGCTGAAATCGCAAAGATAAATGCCAGTGTATAACTTGTGGTCGTTGGAATACCGATTAAGAATAATAAGTAAAGAAAATTTCCTGTAATAATGACAGGCTTACGTCCCCAGCTGTCGGCTAACCGGCCTGAGAAAAAGAGCGCAATGAGTTTACCAATTCCGATCGCAGATACAAGCAAGCTGATTTTCGGAATATCTACATGGTAGCGTTCAGATAAGCTGTCCATGTTGGAAGCTACAATAATGTTGATCATGCCAAGCATGAAGTAATTTAAATACATGCCAAGTGACGATTTTATATAAGGATTTTTCATGTTCCCACTCCTATATTTGAAACCCCTTTAAGGTCAAATTCTTTGTATACCCTTTGTTATTGTTTCCTTCAAAATGAATAATATGAAGCCCATCACAACACCCCTTATGTGATTGATGAAAAAATAATGAATATTCATCTGTTCTTCAATCAAGTATATCGTTCTACTAAAATGCAAAAAATAATAACAGCCTTGGTTAGGAAGTGAAACTTCATGATTTGATCAGAATCATAAAAAATCACTTTTAACTGTTTTTTGATAGAAATAATAATATGACGAAATAGGTATAACGATATACTAAAAGAAGCAACGAGATAAATATACTCCTGCATTTTAAATGTGTCAAGTTTATGACTTTGTGATTTAAAAAAAGAAAAATGAAACAAAGAAATAGTTGACTTGATCAATAAAAAAAGAGAATTGCTGCACACAATTCTCTTTTTCATCATGATGGAGAGGTTTCTCTAATATGAAGTTGGGGCTTTAAAATCAATCGCTGCAGCTCTTCATCCTGTTCGTTCATTTTATGATATAAAAGGTTCGCTGCTTTTACCCCGATGGATCGGGGGAAGGAGGAAACAGTGGTGAGCGGCGGATGGTACATTTCCGCTTCAGGAACATTATCGAATCCAACGACATCGATATCTTCACCAGGCTGAATGCCCCGTGCTGACAGTGCTTGAATGACCCCAAATGCGACTAAGTCACTGAAACAAAAAATAGCAGTAGGGGGCTCAGGCTGATCCATCACTTGGGCGAGTGCTTCTTTCCCGCCTTCGCGAGTAGGTACTATATCAATAATAAGCGATTCATCAATCGTCACATTTTCTTCGTCATGAGCTCTTTTGAAACCTTTCATCCGCTCAATCCAAGTCGAAGAGGTCTTAATGCCGCCTAAAAAAGCGATTCGGCGATGTCCCTTTTGAAGAAGATGATGAACTGCCATCCAAGTACCTTGTTCATAATCAACACCGACATAATCACATTGCACGTCTGATAATTCACGATTTGCCAGTACTTTTGGGGTGCGAATTTGATTTAATTGTTTGACCGTTCGAGCAGAACTTTTCGAAGCTGGGTTTAAAATAATCCCGCCTACACGATGCTCTACCATAGTGGAAATGAGCCGCTCCTGTTTATCAACACTGTCAAAGGTTGTACCAAGTAAAACAGTATAGCCCAGTGATTCAAGTGTGGTCTGTACGCCAATTAAAAACTCCGAAATAAAGGTGTTAGAAATATCCGTCACAATCACACCAACGATATTTGAGCTTTTTGACCGCATGTTAGCAGCAACGCGGTCGTATACGTATCCTAAGTCCTCCATGGATTGCAGTACTTTGTTTCGAGTGGCTTCAGAGATTCTAGGATTATTTCGAACAACGAGTGATGCCGTTGAAGTCGAGACACCGGCATGCTTGGCGACTTCCTGTAATGTAACACGCTGTTTGTTCATTTTTTTCATTTATCTTCACCAACTTCCATGGATTGCTTAACTTTGTTCATGATCAAGAGGAATTTCTCCATCAAACGAGCCGAACATCTTTTGATTTATTATACATGAATCAGGGGGGATTGATGAAGTGAAGACATATGCGTACCGCCGTAAATCATAAAAGATTACCATTGACAGCTTTCTGAATGAGGCGTAAAATATGAAATTATTCAGAAATAGCAACATTTTAATTAAATAACGAAGGCTATGAATGCTGTGGGTCACACTATAGCAGGAGCAGCTTCTGGAGAGACCGCATGTGTGTGCGGCGCCGAAGGGTTCACAATCTCAGGCAAAAGGACAGAAGAGTACGAAATATTGTATTTGTGGTGCATGGATGATGCCGTGTATGACTTTTCTCTATTTTGCTATTCTTTTATGACCGTGAGATTGGAGCGCATCCAATCTCTTTTTTTATGGACTTTTTTAAAGGGTTCATTATTTCAGTATAAGATCGTGTCGTAGGAGGGTGTTAGCATTGGCACAACAAGAATTAAAACGAGATTTATCAAACCGTCATGTGCAATTGATTGCCATTGGCGGAACCATTGGAACAGGGTTGTTTTTAGGATCTGGAAAAGCTATTCAATTGGCAGGTCCTTCAATCATTTTTGCTTATTTAATTGTCGGGATGGCTATCTTTTTTGTCATGAGGGCACTCGGAGAATTGCTTTTATCGAAGGCGGGCTATCAGTCATTAACCGATATTGCGGAGGACTATCTCGGCCCGTGGGCATCCTTTGTAACAGGGTGGACGTATTGGTTTTGCTGGATTATGACAGCGATGGCGGATGTCATTGCGGTCGGGGTGTACGTACAGTATTGGTTTGACATCCCGCAGTGGATTCCTGCCATCATTTGTTTGTTGATTTTACTAGGGTTGAATTTGTTAACGGTAAAGCTTTTCGGAGAAATGGAATTTTGGTTTGCACTCATTAAAGTAATTACGATTCTATTATTGATCGGGGTTGGAATGGTTCTTTTAATCATTGGTTTTCAAACAGATGCTGGACCGGTGACAGTAACGAATTTATGGTCTCATGGCGGGTTATTCCCGAATGGTGTCACAGGTTTCTTATTGTCATTCCAGATGGTGATTTTTGCGTATGTGGGAGTTGAACTGGTCGGTGTGTCCGCAGCAGAAACAGCCAATCCGCAAAAAAACATCCCTTCTGCGATTAATAAGATTCCATTAAGAATCCTATTTTTCTATGTGGGTGCGATCTTTGTTTTATTATGTATCAACCCATGGACTGAGCTCAGTGCATCAGAAAGTCCTTTTGTGAAAACCTTTGGACTCATTGGGATACCAGTAGCAGCAGGGCTCATCAACTTTGTCGTCCTGACATCTGCGGCATCAGCTTGTAATAGCGGCATGTTCTCGACGAGCCGCATTCTGTATAATCTCAGTCATCAAAAGCAGGGGCCAGCTTCCTTTGGACGTTTGAACAAGAATGCTGTCCCAAGTAATGCCCTGTTTGTTTCGACGATTGTGGTATCGGTTGGAGCTCTTTTAAGCAAGCTGATTCCCGAACAAGCCTTTGGTATTGTGACAACGATCAGTGCCATTTGTTTCATTTGGGTATGGAGTATTATTTTAATTTGTCATTTGAAATATAAAAAAACAAAGCCTGAACTGCATGCAGCATCTACCTTTAAAGCACCGTTCACCCCTTTTGTGAATATATGTGTTTTGGTTCTCTTCGCTGCGATTCTAGTGATCATGCTGTTTGCAGATGCAACACGCCCCGCGCTCTTATTAACGCCGGTCTGGTTTTGTTTCTTACTATTGATCTATGCACGAAAGAAACGTTGCGCGTCATAATGAACGGAAAAAGCACAGCCTTTGCATGAGGCTGTGCTTTTGTTCATTTAACGATTTCTAATCTTTAGCACATAATTTGCATTCAAAATGATCAAAACAACCCCAATGACCATGATTGAGAACAGCTGAGAGTGATTGGCTCCAAGGGAATACACAATCAAAATAAACATGGCGCTGGTCAATAGGATATTCATCATTTGATACGTATGAAACAGTCCGCCAAGCATCACATGCTTTTCGCCTTCGTCCGAAATGGCGAGCAGCTTTTTACTGTAGTCTTTGTCAGATAGACTTGGCAGGTTCCGATTAGGGTAGACAAGCTTTAGAACAGATATCGATATATATGAACTGATAACGGTGACGATAAATAAAGCAGCATTGACGAGAATCAGCCAGAGTGGCTGCTCGGTGACGATCGCGATACCGATGGCAACAATGGAAAAAATGGTACTTACAGTATTGGCTAAAGTCAAATCAGTAAAGGTCCGATATTGTTTTGCTTCCAGTTCATCCTCCTCATCTCCAGAAACCGAAAGAGATACCCTTTTTTTCATACGTGAAATCCCTGAAAAACAATAAATAATCAATAAAATCGTCAATCCACTGATGACAAGAGTCGCTTCAAATGCAACATCAAGAAGTGTCATCTCAAATTCAGCTGCCAGCAGACAGTAAGCGCCGAGAAAGCCAAGGAGAGCACCTAAGAGCATTTTGTATACAGTTTTCATGAGAGTTCATCCTCCTCGAATAGAAAAATACGTTCAATGGGTTCCTGAAAAATTCGTGAAAGCTTAACCGCGAGCAAGAGAGACGGCATTAACTCATCTCGTTCCATTAAGCTGATGGTCTGACGAGAGACCTTTGCACGCTTTGCCAGCTCAGTTTGGTTTAAACCATCACGCGCACGAAGCTCTTTTAACCGATTTTTCATTCTGTCACCTCAATTTTGCTTGAAATCTTTCCTTGATTGTAAAGCATTATATTCATTTTGACAAGTAAAGTTGTCAAAATGATAAAAATAATTGTCAGAAGGATCATCTTTATTCAAAAGGAGAACCATGATACGCTAAAGGAAAGAGAAACAGAAAACAGGTGATGTCCGTGTTCATTGATCAATTAAAAAATGACTTACATCAATCACAGCCGTTGTTCATTGGAGAAGAGACAGCGTTCAAAGCAGCAGTCCTTATCCCTTTGGTGCAAGTAAATGGAGAATGGCATATATTATTTGAGGTACGATCGCTCACCATGAGAAAACAGCCGGGGGATATTAGCTTTCCTGGGGGCAAGCTTGACGGCAGCGAAACTGCACAGGAAGCTGCACTGCGAGAAACACATGAAGAGCTTGGCATTCCGCCAGAATCGGTCGAGATCCTTGGACAGCTTAGTCCTTATATCGCTTCTCCATCCTTCGTGGTATACCCATATGTTGGTATCATTGATAAGCAAAAAGTGAAACACTCCTTTAATCAAGAAGAAGTAGAGGAGACTTTTACCGTGCCTCTATCATGGCTCAGCCAATATGAGCCATACTTACATCATGTATCCGTTCAGCCAACACCAGGCGAGGACTTCCCTTATGAAAAAATCATGAATGGTGAAAAATACAGCTGGGGAAGCCGTTCGATTGAGGAATGGTTTTATGATTACGAAAACTACACCATATGGGGATTAACAGCCCGCATATTAAAGCATTTTGTGACCGTTGCAAAAAGAAATTCCTAGAGAATCGCTCTCTAGGAATTTGTTGTATTCAGACGTTCCTTCGCTGTTTGTTGTCCTTTACTTATTGAAATAGGGGATTTCGCTTGGCCCAGTCCGTAGGAAGGCATGTTCACGTAGATGGATTCATACGACCCGGCTTGTATTTGGTACGTTTCATGATAAATTCCGACCGCGTCATTATTTCGTGCTCTTTGGTTAAATTCTTTCCAAGCAGCCAAATGCTTCTCCATCTTGGCATAGGCAAGGAGGTCATCGATTGACTTCCAATATTGAATCATCGCTGTCGTGCGTAATCCGAAGTAATTCTCTGTTCCAAGAAACCCAAGCTCTTCTTGATGGGTATACAGTTCCTTGATCATGCCAGGCATTGCCATGAACACGGGCAGCCATTGATGAATGGCCCAGCGTTTGTTGATTCTCATTCCGATAATGAACACAACAATCGAATCAGAATTGTCCGTTGTAAATCTGCCAGCACGTATGTCTTTTTTCATTCATTTACCCTTCCTTCTTCATCGAATGGAATGTATCCACGCACCAATCAATTCCTGCTTGAGCCACTCTTTTCCCATAATCTAAAGTAAACAGCCAATACTTCGCATCCGCTTCATCTGGATAAAGCTCTTGAATGTTTTGTTCAATTGACACATAAGTTTCATAACGAATACGGAGCTGCCGCTCATAATCCTGTAAAAGCACCAATTTTTTCTCAAACGAAAGATATTGACCGAAGAATAACTTTAATAACACCTCATTACGCTCTGTTGGTAATTGATCGAGCGGCTGCGCCAGCCACTCTCTTAACGTATTCAGTCCTTTTTCAGTCAAATGATATTCCCGCTTGTCTGAGCGGCCAGAAGTAGCAGCAGGTGAAACTTCCGCAAGGCCTTCCTCGACTATTAACTTTAAAGCTGGATAAATTTGTCCATAACTGATTTTCCAAAAATGATGCAGGCTTTTATCAATTAATTGCTTCACTTCGTACCCTGACTTACAATCAGTCGTTAAAATACCTAAAATCGCATACGTCGTATCATTGTATTTTTTCATATCAGCACACCTATCTAAAAGATATATCATTTAGATATATAATATGCGATATCCATTGGTGATACAAGAGGTTTTAGAAAAAATCCAATGAAGGAGGTGAAGAGATCGCTAGGAGATGCATCACAATATATTGATAGAAAAAATAAAAATCCGTCAGATCAATGATCAGAGGAGGTATGTATGAATAGATCAAAAATCTGGATCGTAGCAATTTTAGCGGTACTAGTCATCGTTGCTGTCAGCTGGATAGCATACCAAGCAAATGCAAAAAATAGTGTATTGAACAACTATTACGCCTTTGTATATAAGACAAAGGATCAAGTGAACTGGTTCAAGTTAACAGAGAGAAAAGGGAAAGTCACTGGTTATCTGAATGAAACCATTTTGGAGGAAAACCCAAAAAGACATTTTGATCCTAACCTATTTATCAACAAATATAAATTAACTGGTAAAACTGTTGAAAACGGTTACGAATTTCAAGTGAAGCAAGAGAAAGAGACGATCACATATAAAGTTCACCTTGATGAAAAAGATCTTTCTGTGAAAAAACAAGGTGAAAAGCAAAGCATCACCTATAAAGCAGTTGATCAAACAAAACTACGTGCTGTTCAAAAGGACATTCATGACCGATATGATGAATTGATGGAGGACTCTGAGAATAGATTCCATGATTATGTAAGAAACTTTATTAAGAAAGTAACAGGCGCTTATGGTTATCTGTATACAGCGGAGGATGGTTCATACCAGCTATTTCTAAAAGTAAAACGGATGTATATGCAGTCTGAATGGGCAGGTTCTTTTTTGATGAGAACGGTCCCAGGAGATGGTGGTGAACCATATAAAGAAACGAAACATACAGCCGGTGGTGTTTCAGATGGGATAATGTTTGATTTGAGTACTTATCCTGCAATTGAAAAGGGGTTTATTTTAGGGGAAACTGATCGAGATGCAACATCAATTAAATTTCCTTTTAAAATGGCAGGCGGTACAATAGAATTTAAAGCTGTCACGAAAGAGGAATATCAAGAACAAACGGAAGCATTCAAAAAGCAGGCTGAAGAAAAGAAAAAATAGATGATGATAAACCAGATAAGTCATTTTAAACTTATCTGGTTTTTAGATGGAAGTAGTTTTTGGTGAGTGATAAAAGGATATTTATTGTATAAAAAAACAGGAAGGTTACTTCAACAATGAAAGAAGAGTAATTTGGGTATAAAGACCTTAATAATTTTTAGAAAAATAAATGTTGACGCTTTCATATAATCAATATATACTAAAAACAAATCCAATATGAATAAATTAGACATGTGACTGGTCATGCAGGCAGGATCTAAAAACGATGAATTTCTTTTATTTGTCGTTTTAGATCCTTTTTTTGTTGCCAAAATATAGGTCTCGTGTATGAGAAAAGGGGGAGAAGAAAAAATGAATTACACACAAGTTGCCAAAGACGTTTTACAGCATGTAGGCGGCAAAGAAAACATTGCGCACCTTGAACACTGTTCAACAAGGCTTCGCTTCACACTAATCGATCAGAAAAAAGCAGATGTACCAGCACTAGAAAAAACACCAGGTGTTATAGCTGTCAGAATGTCAGGACAATGCCAAGTAGTCATTGGGAATGATGTCATTGAAGTGTATCAAAAGGTAACTAGTTTAATAGGCAGCACCTCATCAAGCCAAGACGTGCCATCCAACCAGCCAAAAGAAAAAAGAAAAGCAGGCACAGTTCTGTTAGATTTCATTGTCGGTGTCTTCCAACCGCTTGTACCAGCTATCGCAGGCGGAGGAATTTTAAAATCATTTCTTCTCCTTTTCTCTTTATTAGGCTGGATGGATGCAAAGGGACAAACCTATCAAATACTGAACATGGTAGGTGATGCACCACTTTACTTTCTGCCTTTACTAGTTGCTGTAACGACGGCGAATAAACTAAAAGTAAATCCACTGGTCGCTCTATCAGCAGTCGGTGCGCTCCTTCTGCCGAACATGACGGCGATGCTTACAGAAGGTGCGCAATTACTTTCATTCGATGTAAAAAATATAGCTTATGCATATCAAGTGTTTCCGGCAATCCTTTCTGTATTGCTTTACGCGAAAATGGAAAAATTCTTTACACGGTTTTCACCAAAACCAATTCGGATTTTCTTCGTTCCGATGATGTCATTGGTCATTACTGTACCAGTTACGCTACTTCTGTTAGGACCGATTGGTTTTACAGCGGGGCAAGGCTTTTCATCTATTATTCTTGCGATGTTTAATACGGTAGGCTGGGTAGCTGTCGCAATTTTAGCAGCGGTCCTCCCATTCATGGTTGCTTCAGGCATGCACAAAGCAATGGTCCCTTATGCAGTCACAACGATGGGAACCCTTGGGAAAGAAGCACTTTATTTACCGGCATCACTTGCGCATAATATCGCGGAAAGTGGAGCGTGTTTTGCTGTGGCACTTCGAACAAAAGACAAGGTACTCAGATCAACAGCCATTTCGGCAGGAATATCAGCCTTTTTTGGCATCACAGAGCCGGCGCTGTATGGTGTGACACTGCAAAATAAGCGAGTCCTTGGAAGTGTTATGATGGGTTCGTTTGTTGGCGGGATTTTCATTGGTTTAGTTGGTATACAAGCCTTTGTGCTTGTTGGCCCTGGGTTAGCAAGCATGTCGATGTTTATATCAGATGAGCTCCCGCGAAATTTGATGTTTGCTATCATTGGAGCGGTCATTTCGTTTATTGTCGCCTTTATCGCTGCTTTTGTATTAGGTAAAGATCGAACTGTAGAAGAAAAGACAAAGGACCAAGCTGGGTTTGCTGAAAAAATTGGAGCAGGAGAAACATTCAAAAGCCCTGTGATTGGTCAAATGATCTCTCTATCTGAAGTGAAAGATGATATTTTCTCTTCAAAGGTCATGGGAGAAGGAATTGCCATTGTACCTTCAAAGGGAGCACTTTATGCACCAGTAGATGGAGAGGTAACCTTACTGTTCGAAACAAACCATGCACTTGGTATGAAGACGGACCATGGAGTTGAAGTATTATTCCACATCGGCATTGACACCGTTCAGTTGGAAGGACAGTATTTCCATCCAAAGGTGCAGGCTGGAGATCGTGTTCAAGCGGGTGATTTATTGATTGAATTTGACCTAGAAAAAATCATGGAAGCAGGGTATGATCCAGTAACTCTTGCTGTAGTCACAAATACAGATCAATATGATATTAAGGTACAGCCATTACAAGAGGTCAATCGTCAAGATACATTGATGGTTGTTACACAATTAGGAGGCTAATCATATGAAAAAAATCAAAGGTTTTCCAAAAGGATTTTTATGGGGCGGTGCCATTGCTGCTAACCAGGCAGAAGGCGCCTGGAATATAGATGGAAAGGGACCGTCTGTTGCAGATATTGCAATGTACCGTTCCAACTTGAGTGTAGAAGATTATGAAGGTCATCTTGCTGTTACCACTGAAAATATAGATCGTGCGATGAAAGATCCAGACGATAAAAAATACCCAAAGCGCAGAGGTGTTGATTTCTATCATCACTATAAAGAGGATTTGGCTCTCTTTGCTGAAATGGGATTTCAAACACTTCGCATTTCTATTGCATGGAGTCGTATCTTCCCTACTGGAGAAGAAGCGGAACCGAATGAAAAAGGGCTGCAATTTTATGATCGTGTATTTGCAGAAATGAAAAAACACAACATAGAACCGATCGTGACACTCTCTCATTATGAAATGCCTTTAGCCCTTAGTGTGAAATATAATGGCTGGGTTGAAAGAAAAGTAATCGACCTCTTTGTGAAGTTCGCCAATGTTTGTTTCGAACGTTATAAAGATGATGTGAAATATTGGCTCACTTTTAATGAAATTGATAGTATTCACCGCCACTCTTTCATTACAGCGGGAATTATTCCTGATCGCTGCCCAGAAGGAAAAGTAGAAGAGACGGTGTACCAAGCACTTCATCATCAATTTGTCGCATCTGCTCTTGTAACAGCAGATTGCCATCGTATCATCCCAGGCAGCCAGGTAGGATGTATGCTGACAAAATTGACAACGTATCCGCATACGTGCCACCCGAATGATGTGGAACAAGCTTTGAAACAAAACTTAGAAAACTATTTCTATGCAGATGTTCAGGTATTTGGCGAGTATCCACCGCTGATCAAGCGCATGCTTGAGAGAAAAGATATTCATATTCAAATGGAAGCAGATGATCTTAACATTTTAAAGGAAAACACAGTAGATTTTATCTCATTCAGCTACTATATGTCTTTAACGGAATCAGCCCAAGAAGGATTAGAAGAGACAGAAGGAAATACCATTCGTGGAGTCAAAAACCCTTATCTTCCTTCAACTGACTGGGGCTGGCAAATTGATCCGGTTGGTCTGAAAATTTCTTTGATCGAATTGTATGATCGCTATCAAAAACCTCTTATCATTGTCGAGAACGGCATGGGTGCAAAGGATGTAGTTGAAAGTGATGGCTCAATTCATGACGACTATCGTATTAACTATTTTAAGGAACATTTCCGTCAAATGAGAGAAGCCATTGAAGAAGGCGTCGATCTCTTTGGATATACGAGCTGGGGCTCGATTGATATTATTAGTGCAGGTACATCACAAATGTCAAAACGTTATGGCTTCATTCACGTAGATCAAGATGATGACGGGAACGGGACATTAAAACGATCTCGAAAAGACTCATTTTATTGGTACCAAAAAGTCATTGAGACGAATGGAGAATCGCTTGATTGAACACCACAATCATGAAAACAGGTGATGACGATGTTTAAAATCAAAAAAGTTTTAAACTCGAGTGTGGTCCTGGCTGAAGATCAGAACCAACAGGAGATGGTTTTGTTCGGCCGAGGAATTGGCTATGGACAGAAACCAGGTCAAATGATAGAAGAGAAAAAAGCGGACCAAGTCTTTATGTCAGTCGATAACATGAGAGCAAAAGAATTTCTTCAACTGTTAGATTCAATGCCGCAGGAATTTATCGATTTAACTCAGCACATCGTCAAATATGCAGAAAAACGTTTAAACTCAAATTTAAATTCAGGTGTTTATTTTACCTTAATGGATCATTTGAATTTTGCAGTGGAACGTCATAAAAAGAATATTAATATTACGAATCGCGTGTATTGGGAAATCAAAAATTACTATACAGAAGAATTTGAAGTAGGAAATTACGCACTTGAGTTAGTCAATGACACATTGGGCATACAATTACCAAAAGAAGAAGCTGCCAATATCGCCTTTCACTTAATTAATGCATTAGGTGAAGAGTCCGAGTCGAAAGATGGTATGAAATACGCCAAGATGATCGGAAGTATTGTCAATCTTGTGCGCTATACGTTGAATATGGAAATGGATCAAGAGAATATTCATTACAGTCGGTTCATTACACATGTGAAATTCTTTGTAGAAAGATTTTATGCTGATAAATTATTATCAGATCAAGAAAATGAGTTATTTGAACAAATTGCACATTTATATCCTCAAGCGATGGATGTTGCTTTTAAGATCAAAGACTATATTAAACAGGTGCATAGTATCATCATTCCTAATGATGAGCTGACTTATCTTGCGGTACATATACACCGCCTCATTTCTTATCAGCAACTAAAATAAATGTGGAACCACTTGCCTTGATGAGGCGAGTGGTTCTTTGTATGACCAATGTTATATTAAGTTCCGATAGGGCGTTCTGTTGTACCAGGATTGCCATCATTTAATGGATTGAAAGCCCCTGTTTGTCCTAAAACAACGATGGTCAAAGTGATGATCAATAAACTCATTTTTTTCATTAGAATTCCCCCAGTCAATAATAGGATGTTTCATGCGATCAGCTTCCTTTAAAAAGAGATAGGCTTGATGAATTGCTCCCAGCTCTTCAAAGTGTTTTGCAGCTAATGCACTTAATTCACAGACTCCTTCAGCATCTTTTAATTTTTTAAGAATGCTGATTTCATCGAAACAGGCTTGAGCTTTTTGAGCCATATCTTCAGTGAAGTATAGATGGTAAAGCAAATTCATTTTTGCTGTATAGATGGGGCATTTCTCTGATTCATGTTTTTGGTTCACCAATTCGAAGTAATAGAGAGCTTGTGTCCTTTCATCGATAGAAAGCAGCTCTTTCATTAACATGTACATGGAGTGATGAAAGTAACACGAAGAGAGGTAGTCTTCATCACTAAGAGCCTTTTCTAGGGCATCAATACATTTTTTGGATTCGCCAGCTTCGGCGTACAAAATGCTGATATTATGATAAAGCTGTGATGTTAGAAAATGATCGTTGAGACTGTCTGCGATGTGTAATGCTTTTTTGTAGTAGTCTTCTGCTCTTATAAAGTCACCAATGTCCATATAATTAGCAGCGGCGATGACAAAGGCTGCAGCTAGTCTTCTCTCATATCCTTCATGACTTTTGAAAATATCAATAGCATTCTGAATATAGTGTAGAGAAATCAGGCTTTGACGAAGCAGCATATATAAGTTAGCGATTTTCGTATGAAATTCTGCTACTTCTATTTCATCAGGAATGTGTTGTAGTTTTTTCTCGGCAATTTTAAACAGTCCAATGGCTGATGCATAGTCTCTTTTATATGAAGCGTAAAGGGCTTTGTATAGGTAAAAGTAGTATTCAATTAAGTCGTTTGTTTTAGAGGGGCAATCTGGCTCTGGCTGTTCCTTCAGTTTTGTACCTCTCCGTTCATATAACATGAGCTTATACTTGCCTTCTAGCAATGAGTAATAGGTCAAAACTTCCTGATTTTCTTCCATTTTTTGAAGTAATTCTTTTAATTCTGTATACATTGCTTTTGCACTGTGTACATCATGCTTGCGAATTGCAATTCTCCAATCATTTAAACGATTCCCCACCTGTTCAGCAGAAATGATAGCCATGGAAATTTCACCTCTTTAAGATCCTTTCACCTGTTTCATAAAAAACGATATCACAATTTTTGGTAAAATATAATCGTTTCTGCGAAGTGATTGACAAGAGGTAATAAAAAGGACCTAAGGTCATGTGATGTACGATATTGTAAGGGTGATTGCTTGTTAGCACAAATGAATAAAATCTCTTTTTGGAAATCTAAAAAAGGGATATATACAATGGATTTTATGATAATGAACGAAAATATCACTCGTATATTTGGAATAAAGCAGTTTTAACTATTTCAGAGGAAAAATGGAAGGTCGATCTAGGAAAGAAAATCATGTATGATGTTGCTAGATCATGAGATAAGAAACTGGTAGATGACGACAAAAGTAAGTATTAAACACAAACTCCGACCTTTTAGAAAGGATGTTGAAATGAAAAAAAGATTTCAAAGTTTAAATAGACAAATCACAGTCATTATCGCGACTCTGTTCCTTGTTTTAGTGACTGTTTATATGTCAAAGAGATACTTTTATAGCAAAGAAATTGAGCTGCTGACAGAATCTTGTCAACAAGCTGGCGGCAAAATCATTTTAGAAACAAATAGTTTGTCTATGGATTACTCGTTTGAGTGCCAGAAAAAGTAGAACAGGCAGTTTCCTGCCTGTTTTTACTCAAATTAAAAACCTAAATCTTGCAGCCATTGATTTAATCTCATTTCTCGTTTCTCGGCAGTTGAAAGGTCATATCTACCTAATTGTAAACTGTCTGCAATTTCTCCGTCATTCATAAACATGATTTTTTCAGAACGAAGAGCCACCTTAGGGTCATGTGTGACAAGCAGCAGTGTTGCTCCTTCAGCGTGTACTCTTGAAAATATATTCATCACTTCCTTCGTTGTACTGGAATTAAGAGCCCCTGTTGGTTCATCAGCAAAAAGTATGTCTGGTTCATTCATGAGCGCTCGGCAGATAGCGGTTCTTTGAAGCTGTCCTCCCGATACTTCTGTCAAATATCTATTTGCCAAATGATCAATATCAAGTTTTTCCATTAAATATTGAGCTCGTTCATTCAATTCTTGTCTTGGCTTTTTCTTTGCTAAATAAGCTGCAGTAATGATGTTGTCAAATAGATTAAGATTTTTTAATAAATGACTGTGCTGAAAGACAAACCCCATCTCTGTTAAGCGCAGAGCACTTAACTGTTTGTCTGTCATTTCTGATAGTGATCGGCCTTTATATTTGATCTCTCCTGTTGAAGCTTTTTCTATGCCGCTAAGCTGATAAAGTAAGGATGTTTTCCCACATCCAGAAGGTCCCATAATGGTCACGAATTCCCCACGCTTTATCGATAAATGAATATCCTTAAGAATGGTTTGTTTTTGTCCTTTTAATGAATTGATATGCAAAGACAATCGCTGCGTTTCAATCAAGTGTTCCATGTGAAACATCTCCTTATAAAAGTGTTTGCCTTGTCGTTGGACTGGAAAAAAACGTCTTCAATAACCAGGTGGTCAAAGCTAAATTGACAATAACTAGTGTAACGGGGTACACAACTGACACCCATTGCGGTGACAGCCACTGGAGGCTCGACGCCCCTAATGTTGCTCCACCTATACTCATCAAAGCAGGACCAATGGTACTCACCGCGATTGTTCCAATAAAGGCGCCAAAACACAGAACAACGATAAAACTCGATATATATTGTGATGTTATATCTGTTATAGAAAAACCAATTGTTCTTAACATGTGATTTCGGCTCGAATCTTTCGCCTTTAACATGTGCAGAAACATGAATAGCATTAAGCTGGCGGTTCCAAAGGCAGCTAATGCAGCAAAAAATGCAATGACTTTTACAATAGCTGCTGTGCTGCCGATCGTTTGATGAACGTATTCTTTCATATCTGTCACTTTTGCAGGAGATACCTTTTTTTCAAATATTGTCTTTTTCTCTGCAATATTTACTCCTGGCTTTAGTTGGATTTGAATGGTTTGCCAAAGAGCTGTTTGAGGAAATGGCTGTGATATTGCTTTTGCTGTTTTGCCCCCATTGGTTACGTCCTGATAAATACCTGTTACCGTTCTTTGGATTTCATGCCCATTATTCACGAGTGTGATTCTTTCTCCTATCTTTTTCTGAAGTGAATCTGCATTTAATACGGATAAGGCAATTTCTTCATTCTTTAAAGGCTGCCGCCCTTTTAAATAGGTGAGAGGAAATGCTGAGAGCTCACCTGTTTCTAAGTAGAGCGTTTCTAATGTGTTCTCCTTTGATTTCACCTGAAGAGAAGTAGTTTTATAGATGGCTGCTGTTTGTATGCTCTGATCTTGACGAATCATTGATTCTAGTTCGTTTGTATTTTTCGCTAGATGATTTCCTTGGCGTATATCCATTCGAAGGTCACTTTTACCAGAGCCAAGGTATGTGATGAAATCCGGTGATTGTAAGGTATGCCATAGCTGAATAGGCATGAGCATTAAAAATGTACAGAGTGCAATAATACAAGAAATCGTTGTGTACAACTTCTTTCTTGATATCAGATCTTTTAAACCCAGCCAAATATTGATTGGTATGAACCTGCTTTTCTTGAGGTGCATAGGTATTTTTTTCTTATGATTCGGTGAATTAATAACGCCTTGAAGTGCTTGAGCAGCTGATATTTGACCAAACTTTCTTAGGACAGCATAGCTGCAAGAGATGACGATTATTGCCGTGGCAATAGAAACAAAAAGCGGGATTAACCAATGAGCAAAAGAAGGCTGATTCCCCATGTAACGGTGAATATTGGTTGTAAACATATCACCAAATATAAGCGTTAACACATATCCCGCTATACACCCTGCACAAGCAAGCGCGGCATACTTACCAACGTATAATTGCTTGATTCTTGTTAAAGGGATCCCAAGCACCTTCAGTATGCCAATTTCACGTTCATCCTCTTCTATTGAAGCCGTCATAGCAAGATGGAGTGAGAGAAGGGCTATACTGATGAGCAGCAGGCAAACAAGCAGGAGAATGGCAATGACCATTCCATCTGTCAATGCATTCAGCATACGCAGTAAAGGTAGTGTGACAGATGGACCTTGTTGTGGCAGTTGTGATGATTGATAGATTGCTTGAAAGGTATCTGTCTGAGCGGCATCATGTAGTAAAAATTCGATTAAGTACTCTTTGTGATGAAACACTTGATTTATTGCATCCCAATCCTCGTTATGAAGAAGAAATCTTTTTGAACTGACAAGACTGGGGTTCATTTGTGCATCTCGCAAGAACGCTTTGATGCGAAAGGGGAATTGATTAGCTCCTTTCTCAATCAGTAATGTTTCACCTATATTGAGCTGATACTTTTGTTGAAAATAAATTGGGACAGCCACTTCACCTTTATTGACAGTGAGCTTTTCGTTTTGTTCATTTAGAAGAAAATCAAAGTTGCGATTTTGCTTCACAAATAAATGATCCATCACACCTGCTTTGGCAGGCTCATGTCCGAACCTGATGTTTGCATGTTCAATTGGTATCATTGGGACGATTTGATGGGCTTTTACTATGGATTGCTTGTTTGAAAATGCTTCAATGTCTTTTTCATTTAGGTCGCCGTCATGCATTTGGACAAAGTCTGGCGCTTTGGCAGAATGGAGCAGGTTAGAAATGGAACCATTCAGCTGTACGATCATTTGAGCTGCACTTGCTGCGAGAAATGAAGTCATCATGATGCAAATGGTTAAGCCGATTGAAATGAGACGGTGTCGGGTTAAGTCTTTCTTTATAAACGCTAATCTCATGAGGCTGCTTCTCCTTCATGCTGAAGCATATTTTTTGTTAAGCAGGCTAGTGCAAACATGAAAGTACTGACGATGAGCACCGTCACATACATGGTGGCTGAAAACGTATTGAACAAAAATCCATACATCATTTGGCCAAGCGGAGCAGCACATTGAGAAACCATTGTCAGATTGGCCATCACTTTTCCTAATTGATGATTTGGTGTTTTCTTTTGAACATGTGAAATCACAACGATTGAGATCATAGTTAGCAGCATAGCAATTGGAAGACATCCTGCTAAAAAGAGAAAATAAGCTGGATAAGTACCAAATTGAAGAGCTGTTTTGGATGTTGAGAGCGCCACAGGCAGCAAGATGACTGCGATGACAAGAAGCCAGCGATATAAAGTAGGAATGCGCCAATGCTTCGCTACAAGTCCAACTAGCAGAGCCCCTGCGATGACAGCGAACTCAATCAAGCCCATGCCTATTCCATACATGATGTCACTGCTCTTCATTGTGACCCTTAAAATGATTGGACCCCCAACAATAAAAAATGGTGTAAGGATGAAATTTAACATTGCAGCAAGCAGCATGGCTCTTTTTAAAAATGGCTGGCTGCCAATATAAGAAAATCCTTGTTTCATATCTTTTATGAGCACCTTGCTCATGGACTCTGTCAGCGGACTAGGGGAGAAGGAAATGTTTAACCGTAAAAGCATGCAGGCTGATAGAAAAAATACGATAGCACTTGCACCGATGATGGATTGGCTTCCAATCATTCCGTATAAAACTCCTCCGATAATAGGTGCGAGAACACCTGAAAGTGCCTGAACGCCATTGACAATGCCGTTTGCTTGTTCTAATTGCTCTTGTTTCACTAGCTGTGGAATGCTGGACATGACAGCGGGAGCATAGAACGTACTCATCACGCCAAGCAGTATCATGACAGCTCCGATCATATAGAGTGAATCATTTCCCGAAAATAACCAAAAATAGAAGGCAAGAATCATCATGCCGGTGAGGACATCAAATAAAATCATTAAATTCCTTCTGTTAAATCGGTCAGCGATCGCACCAGCTAACGGTGAGAGAAGGAGCGGGATATTGGATAAAGCGAAAAGTAAGGCATATAAATCAACTCGATGCGTCATATCAAGTACGTGTAAAGATAGAACAAACCGAATGAGAGAAGATCCGAAAACGGAAATAATCTGTCCGAGAACGAGGTAGATAAAGTGGGATGACCCTCTTTTGGATAACAAAGACATGAATATCACTCTCCTTTTAGACCGACCGTCAGTCTATAATGTATGCAGGATTGGTATTGAAGTGACCAATCACTGATTATTTTCATCCAGCTCTCCAGATAATCGCTTCAGCAGGAATGAAAAGCTCCCCTTTTCTGCATGCAATGAGGATTCGAGTATATCAATAAAAGCTAAAGCGCGTTGTATACTTTCTTCGGCTGTCCATTGAAAAAGGCCTTCATCAAATATGACCTGTGCAGAAGCAAGGAGAAATTCAACCGTCTCTTGCGGATACTTCGTTTTGAATGTCCCTTCCTCTACACCTTGCTGAATGACATCTGCCAACACGGGTGATAGTTCTTTAATGGCTTTGATTAAGCTTTTTTGATGCATTTCTGCATTAGAAGGCTGATGGAACTGATCGATCATGCCCTGTTTATGGCTTCCTTGCTGAGGTGATTGCGCCATGATGATACGAAATAGTTTGTCAACGACTGGAAGGTCTGGCTCAGCTGCAATACGCTTTGCCACGATGATATCTTCTTTGATGATCCTGTCAATAATGGCATCCATTACTTCTTCTTTTGATGCAAAGTAGTAGTAAAAGGTGCCTTTTGCGATGCCAACGGCTTTTAATATGTCAATAATCGTTGTTTTCTGATAGCCTTTGGTTGAAAAAAGCGCTTCGGCTGCGTTTAATATGTCATTTTTACGTTCCTCAGGATGTTTAACGGTTCTCATAAAGCCATCCTTTCTTTTAACTAGACTGTCGGTCGGTTCTTGATTTGATTAAACACTTTTCAGGGTGTCTTTGTCAATGGCTGGTTTTTAAACACTTTGCATTTATTGTTCAAAGACACTATGATACATTGAATGAAAAAAACCTTCAGGGGAGATGACAAATGCAATTTTTGACCAGTGAATTGGCTCAAGAAATGGTTGAACGTACGATGCATATTTTACATAAAAACATCAATGTGATGAATGCAGATGGTGTCATTATTGGTTCTGGTGAGCGAAACAGGATTGGCCAGAAACATGATGGTGCACGGCTTGTACTGACAAGCGGGAACAGTGTGGAAATTGACCAGGAGACCTCTTTGCGCTTAGAAGGGGTGAAACCTGGGATTAACTTGCCTATCTGCTTCCATGAACAAGTAGTTGGTGTGATTGGAATTACTGGTGAACCAGAGGACATTCGGCATCATGCCGAGCTGGTGAAGATGGCAGCTGAACTGGTGTTAGAGCAATCTTTTCTGCTTGAGCGGGTTCAATGGCGTCATCGAATAGAGAGTGAAATTGTCAATCAGTTGATTTCATATTCTGATGTTGGGGATCATCAGCTGAAAAATCGAGCTGCTTGGCTGGGGATGGATTTAGACAAGCACCGAATGGCTATTGTTTTTCAGCCAGTTCCATCCTCAGAGGATGCTGTTCATAAATTGATGCATGCGATTCAATATGATAAGAATGCGGATGATTTACTTGGCATGACCTTTTGTCATGAATTGATTCTTTTAAGTCAGCCCATACCTGAACATCGAGTAAAGCAGGCGGCAGGTCATCTGCAGAAAACAATGCAAAGAGCAGTAGGAAGCCAAGTGTTAGTGGGGATAGGGACTGTCGCTGAAGACATCAGCCAGCTGCCAATTTCTTTTCAGCATGCGAGAGAAGCCCTGAGGTTAGGGAAGGCTCTTGATCCGGAAGAAAGTATGTATTTCTTTGAATCGTATCAGCTGGAAAGCTTATTCATGAAGGTGAGAATTGCTGAAAAGAACAGTCGATGGACTGACTTTTACAAGCCTTTGACACAAGAAGCAGAGCTCGCCCATACATTAAGGGTTTACATTGAAGAGGGCGGTGATTTGCAAAGAATTGTTGATCGTTTATTTATTCATCGGAATACATTGCGTTATCGTTTAGACAAAATTCAAGGATTGACCGGAAAAGACCCTCGTCATGTAAAACAGTTAATCGAGCTTTATATGGCGCAGCTAATGACTCAACTATATTGATTGTGCAAATGCACAATTTGGAAGAGTGGTCAGTTAAAAAAGTTCATCCAGATTCACAACACAATCCCTTAGGGTAAACGCTTACAATTGGAGAAAGATATTTTTAGGGGGACTTGAGAATGGGTGGAGATGTGACGGTAAGTACTCTGGGAGCCATGGCGGCGCTTGTGATCGCGATTGTTCTCATTCTAAAAAAAGTATCACCTGCTTATGGCATGCTGGCTGGTGCATTCATAGGCGGATTGGTTGGCGGGGTAGACATTGTTCAGACCGTCAACGTTATGATGGAAGGTGCTAAGGACATGATTCCGGCTGTCCTTAGAATTATGGCCGCAGGTGTACTGGCTGGTGTTCTCATTGAATCAGGTGCAGCGTTATCTATCGCTGAGGCCATCGTGAGAAGGCTTGGTGAGGCGAGGGCACTATTAGCACTCGCTCTTGCAACGATGATTTTAACAACAGTGGGCGTTTTTGTAGATGTTGCGGTTATCACAGTAGCGCCCATCGCACTTGCCATTGCCAAACGCGCAAAGCTCTCAAAAACGGGAATTCTCCTTGCTATGATTGGAGGCGGGAAGGCAGGGAATATCATGTCACCGAATCCGAATGCCATTGCCGCTTCAGACGCTTTTGGTGTACCTCTGACTTCAATGATGGCTGCAGGAATCATTCCAGCTGTGTTCGGGTTGGCTGTTACATATGTATTAGCTAAAAAGCTTGCAAACAAAGGGACACCCGTTCTTGAAGAGGAAACTGGGCAAAGTAAAGTTCAAATACCTTCTTTTTTTCAAGCACTGGCTGGTCCGCTGGTTACCATTTTATTGTTGGCTTTAAGGCCGCTTTTTCAAATCAATATAGACCCAATGATCGCTTTACCGATTGGAGGGATTGTAGGTGCTCTTTTCATGAAAAAAGGGAAATTTCTCAATGATTATGCGATGTCGGGTCTTCATAAAATGTCAGGTGTAGCGATCATGTTATTAGGGACAGGTACATTAGCAGGAATCGTATCGAATTCTTCCTTAAAAGATGTGTTTATTCAGGCACTGGATGCATCGGGTTTACCTCCATATTTACTTGCGCCTACTTCCGGGATATTTATGTCAGCCGCGACCGCTTCGACAACAGCAGGAACGGCGGTAGCGAGCGGTGTGTTTAGCGGAACACTGATTGGGCTTGGTGTATCTGCTCTTTCAGGGGCAGCCATGATTCATGCTGGCGCAACAGTGCTTGACCATATGCCGCATGGGAGCTTTTTCCATGCAACAGCAGGAAGTGTTCAAATGGATATTAAAGAGCGTTTGAAGCTCATGCCTTTTGAATCGTTAATCGGTTTGACGTTAACCGTTGTATCGACCATTATTTTTGGCGTTTTCCAGCTGTTTGGCTGAGGACATG
The DNA here is from genome assembly GCF_054161415.1 of Bacillus sp. PK5-006. Taxonomy (NCBI): domain Bacteria; kingdom Bacillati; phylum Bacillota; class Bacilli; order Caryophanales; family Bacillaceae; genus Bacillus; species Bacillus sp. PK5-006. The sequence goes on from NZ_CP096414.1 coordinate 120,185, forward strand.
ATAAGAAAAGAGGGGCTTTAGGATGAAAATTGTGATCGCACCAGATTCATTTAAAGAAAGTTTATCTGCTTATGAGACAGCATGTGCCATTGAACGAGGATTTCGTTCTATTTTGCCAAACGCAGAGTATATCAAACTGCCGATGGCAGATGGAGGAGAGGGGACCGTTCAATCGTTGGTTGATGCGACTGGCGGACACATTGTTCATCAAGTGGTCACGGGCCCGCTTGGTGAACCTGTGAATGCCTTTTTTGGCATGTTAGGAGACGGTCAGACTGCTGTCATAGAGATGGCTGCAGCCTCTGGTTTACATCTTGTACCGCGAGAAAAACGTAATCCATTATGGACCACATCAAGAGGAACTGGTGAATTAATACTTGCAGCTCTGGATAAAGGAGCGAAGCACGTGATCATTGGGCTTGGCGGAAGTGCAACAAATGATGGCGGCGTTGGAATGATGCAAGGATTAGGTGCAGATTTCCTTGATAAAACAGGACATTCCCTGACGTCAGGCGGCGGGGCACTTCATCAATTAGCTTCAATTGATTTATCTGGACTCGATCCAAGACTGCAATCCGTCCGGCTGGAGGCGGCTTGTGATGTGGATAATCCTTTAACAGGTGAGAGAGGAGCGTCTGCTGTTTTCGGCCCTCAAAAGGGAGCAGATGAAGAAATGGTTCAAGTGTTAGACAAGAACCTGGCTCATTTTGCACAAGTAGCTGAAAAACAGTTCAATGTATCCTTTGGAGATGCAGCAGGGGCAGGAGCGGCAGGAGGACTTGGTGCGAGTTTATTAGGCTTTTTACAAGCCGATTTACAAAGAGGAATCGATATTGTGCTGAAGGCTGTTCATTTTGATGATGTCATCAAGGAGGCAGACCTTGTTATTACGGGAGAAGGCCGAATTGACCGGCAGACCATTTATGGAAAAACCCCAATCGGCGTAGCCAAAGCAGCAAAGCAGTATAATCTGCCTGTGATTGGTATTGCAGGCTCTCTTGCAAACGACAGTGGAGTCGTACACGATCATGGAATTGATGCACTGTTTAGCATTGTTCCAGGTATTACCTCTCTTTCTGAGGCGATACAAGATGCGGATATTCATGTAGAAAGAACAGCTCGGAATATCGCGGCTGTGTTAGAAATTGGAATAAAAAAGTAAATGATGAAAAATGTTTCCTTTTCTATCACAATCCTTTCTATCGAAATGTGGTAAAATTGTTATAAATGATGTAGAAAGTTGGAGGAAACAAAAATGTCTAATCTACCAAATTGTCCTTCGTGCAGCTCACCTTATACTTACGAGGACGGCAGTCTGCTGGTTTGTCCTGAGTGTGCGCATGAATGGTCACTTGAACAAGAACAAGCGGCAGAGGAACAGCTTGTGGTCAAAGATGCGAATGGGAATCTGTTAAGTGATGGGGACACGGTCTCTGTCATTAAAGACCTAAAAGTAAAAGGTTCTTCATCCGTTTTGAAAATAGGAACGAAGGTCAAAGGCATTCGTTTAGTTGAAGGCGACCATAACATTGATTGTAAAATTCCTAGCTTCGGCGCAATGAAATTAAAATCAGAGTTTGTGAAAAAGATATAATGTATGAAAAGAGGCTGTAAGAGGGTCTCTTTTCTTTATTTATAGGTGAAAGGAATAATCTCAAACAAAATTCCATACATATATACCTGTTGAAAAAGGTTCATTTTTTAAAAAATCAAGCCTCTTTTCACATAAAAATCCGCAGTTTTCTTAACTCTACCTTAAAAAAGGCAGATGATTCGCTAAATTTTGGCTAATCCCCTTCACAACTTTTGGGCATTGCTGTACCATATGGAAGTGTTCTTCTATTTTTGACGGATCATGGTGTTTATCAGGAAATAGAATGATAGATGATACTTAGACAAAGAAGGAGAGGTAACGTGACGAACGTTTTAGAACTGCATAATGTATCTAGACATATTAGCGGGAAAAAGATTGTTCAAGACTTGAGCTTTTCTGTCCAAGCGGGCGAAGTCTTTGGCTTCTTAGGACCAAATGGTGCAGGGAAAACAACAACCATTCGTATGATGGTCGGTCTTTCTCCCATTACATCTGGTGACATTCTGATTAATGGTCATAGTATTCAAACATCCTATCAGCATGCCATCCAACATGTCGGTGCGATTATTGAAAATCCAGAAATGTATAATCATTTAACGGCAAGACAAAATCTTGTTCACTTTGCCCGAATGAATGGGAAAGTGGATGAAGCGCGAATTGATGAGCTGTTAGAGCTAGTCAGCTTACAGCATGTGAAACATAAGCGTGTGCGTACATTTTCATTAGGAATGAAACAGCGATTGGGCATTGCGCAGGCACTCATACATAGACCGAAACTGCTAATCTTAGATGAGCCGACCAATGGACTTGATCCTGAGGGGATTCGAATGATACGAGATTACTTGAGAAGGCTTGCGAAGGAAGAAGGGCTGGCTGTAATTGTTTCAAGTCACCTCATGTCAGAGATGGAATTGATGTGTGATCGCTTTGCAATTATCCAAACCGGAAAGCTGATTGCGATTGAGGATCAGCGTGCTGAGACGAAGCAGGATGATTTGGTTAATTATCGAATGAAGGTAGCAGCCGGGGAGCTTGAAGGAGCACAGAAGCTCATTGATGCATTTGAGGAAGGCGTCACTGTAAGAGAAGAGGAGCAGTACTTATTTTTCTCTATGCCAGAACAAAAAATGCCAGAATTAATCCGTCATTTGAGCAGCGCGTCTATTCATTTGTACGAGATCAAAATTGAAAAACAAACCTTAGAAGATAAGTTCTTAAGCTTAACAGGTAAAAAGGAGGCAGACGTATGATTCGCCTCATTCAAAACGAGTGGATGAAAATCAGTTATCGTGTTGGAACTTGGATTATGGTTGGGCTTCTTGTGTTAGGTATGGTTGCCACGCTGATCTTTGTAGTGAAAACAAATGACAAAGATCATGCTTCAGGTGATTGGAAAACCCAGCTAGAAATGATGAATAAGGAAAACAAGAAGGAGCTCAAAGAGACAGAGAATGGTTTCTTTAAAAGAGAGCTTGAAAAAGAGATCGCTATTAATGATTATCGAATCAAGCATAACTTGCCGCCGGCTGATCAGTTTAGCCACAGTGTATGGGATTATGTGAAAACAAACGCCAATTTACTTCAACTAGTCGGTGTGTTTGTGATCATTATTGCTTCCACCATTGTGTCGGCTGAATACAAGCATGGTACAATTAAATTATTATTGATTCGTCCACCATCAAGGCTAAAGATCCTAATATCTAAATATATTACGGTGCAGCTGTATGCTCTTTTACTTGTTGTGGTGCTATTTATTTTGTCATTCATATTGGGTGCTATTTTCTTTGGACTTAACACTGATTATGTGAATTTGGTGTATCAAAATGGTGAAGTGATTGAACGTTCGCAGTTTGCAAATATGGTCTATTATTATCTTGCTCATTGTGCAATGTTTGTCGTTTTGGGAACCCTTTCGTTCGCCATTTCTACAGTGTTTAGAAGTGAAGCTATCTCCATTGCCATTAGTGTGTTAGCGTATATTGTGGGTGGATCAGTCACAGGTATTTTAATGCTCTTCTTTGATTGGTCAAAATATCTGTTATTTGCAAACGATCCATCCCAATACTTTATGGAACAGGTTACTCTTATAGAAGGTATGTCTCTAGGATTCTCACTAACCGTCCTAGTCATCTATTGGGCTATTTTCTTAGCTATTGCCTTAATCGTCTTCCAAAAGCGAGAAGTGAAAACAGGTTAATTTAACTTTTTAGGAGGTTTACACATGATTAAACGTAAAGGTGAAAAAATTATGGGGATTATTAGTATTGTCCTCAATGCCATTGGTGTCGGGTTTGGGGCATTAATCCTTTCTGTGGGTCCATCATTTTATGATGAAATCAATGAAGTGTTAAAAGAGGAAGGGGAAACATTGCCGATTGAAACGCTTCAGGCTTCGGTTCATGCGTTTGGTACTCAGTTCATGGTCGTTTCCGCCATTGCGGCTGTGCTTTCGATTGTAGGTGTGATTTTCTTGAAAACTGACCGTCGTGCCGTGCTTTCAGGTATTCTTTTCTTGGTTTCTGCTGTGACTCTTTTAATTGGAACAGTTGGCCTTGCATTCGCTCCAATGGTTCTATTGTTTATCATTGGATTAATGTCTCTTATTAGAAAGCCGAATGCAGACATTCACACAAGTGAATATCCTTCATAATGAAAAAAGACATGCGTCGCTGTGCGCATGTCTTTTTTATTTAAATAATGCCTATCAGTTTGGCAGCGATCAATAAAACAATACTGAATCCCCACATCCAGAAGAAAGAGTAGCGGATGTGTTTCCCCATATCGACTCCTGCAAGACCTATTGCAAGCCAAACGGCTGGAGCGAGAGGGCTGACAAAGGTTCCTATGATGTTTCCGATCATCATGGCATACGCCGCAGAAGTGCCCGTCACGCCGACCTCAGATGTGATTGATTCGACAATTGGCAGAAGGGCATAATAATAAGCATCTGTACTTGTCAGCATATCCAGTGGTACCCCAAACAGCCCGACAATGATATGTAAAAATGGAAGCAGGAAAGCTGGTAGAATCTGAATACTGTCCACAGCGATAGCTTTTAGCATTCCCGTTCCTTCGAGAATTCCTAGAAATGAACCTGCGGAGAAAATAACAGCGGCCATCATGAGTGCACTAGGTGCATGCGCCTTGATTCTCTCCATTTGTACATCCACTTTCGGATAGTTAATTAATAGTGCAAGAGAAAGACCAATCATAAACATGTAACTAGCCGGAATCACGTTGAGCACAAGAAGGACAACTACGGCTATAAACAGAATGAAATTCACCCAAATCAAGTGATAACGTTTTAAAGCGGCATCACCTGTCTCGCTAATGGATTGAATAGCCCGGTCCCAATCTGCGCCTTCTAATTGAACAGCAGCGATTTCATTTGCGGCGATTTTGACCCGAATGCGTTTTTCTTCCCTTTTTCCTAAAATAAATGCCATTCCTAATACGAGAACGACCCCAATGAGCTGAATGGGAATGAGCGGCACCCAAAGTTCAGATGGGTCCATATTCAACACACTTGCTGCCCGCCCTGTGGGGCCTGCCCACGGCACCATATTCGTTAAGCCAGCACTTGTCCCGATCAATAACAGCAATAAGTACGGACTCATATGTAATTTTTTATAAAGTGGAAGCAGTGCAGGTACAGTTAATAAAAATGTAGTCGCTCCTGCTCCGTCTAAATGAGCGATGACTCCTATTAGAGCTGTCCCCATTGCCACTGTGACCACATTTCCCTTTGTCAGTTTAATCAGCGTTTTTATTACAGGTTCAAAGAACCCTGTATCTTGTAAAATGCCAAAAAATAAAATGGCGAAGATGAACATGGTCGCCACTGGCAGTACTTTGATAATCCCTTCTTCAAAGAATGATTGAATGTCATTAATCCCAAATCCTGCGATGAATGCCCCGATTAAAGGCACCATGACCATGGCGACAATTGGACTTGCTTTCCCCCAAATCAGCAATACAACAATCGTTAAAATAATCAACAATCCAACAAACGTTAACATAAGTCCCTCCCCCTACAATAAACCGTTTACATTTTCTTGCTCTTTTTATCACAATGCAGTCCCATATCTGCATTGAAAAAAAGGGTATCAAAAATATGAGTATTAGGCAACCGCTTTCATACCTATACAATGGTAAAAAAGGATGGAGGGACCAGACATGATGCGGCATCAAATATTGTAAAAAAATTTAGATAAAAAATAATGATTAAATTCATCATAATTAATATGGGTATTTATGCTTATTTAAATCAAAAAGCGTCCAATAAATGGACGCTTCTTTCAACTATTTTTTAAGACGACGTACTCGTAAGGATCAAGTTGAAGCTGCTCAGGTACTTGCTGTCCAGTCAGCATATTCTCATAGCTTGCCTCTGAATCTAGTGACATGTTCTGCTGCTCTTCTGTAAAATTCATCAAAAACACATAGTCCTGCGTACCGTCTGTTCGTTTTTGTACACTGATTCCTTCTGGAATGGCAGTGGATAGGACGGGCTGTATGCCAATACCTGCGATAAGGTCTTCGTAAAACTCATCATAAAAAGACTGCTCATTTTCTGAGGCCATATAGTATGCTTTCCCTTTTTCTAATGAACGGACAGTCAGGGCTGGCTGTCCTTCGTAGCAGCCATTCTCAAAATGCCCTAACACAGAGGCCGTTTCAGGATGTATAGATTCGCAATATTGTCCGACATGATAGGTGCGTCCATTCCCTGTGGTCATTAACACATGTTCATCAGGCATCAATGTGTTGATTTCCTCTGCCCAAATGCCAAGTACATGGCGGAGAGGGCCAGGAAAACCGCCGAGGAAACAGAGATCATTTTCGTCGACTATGCCGCTCCAGTAAGTCGCGATAAAAATGCCGCCCGCTTTGACAAAGGCTTCAATTTTTTCTGCAACGCCTGGTTTGATCATGTAGAGCATTGGCCCAATGAGCACACGATAGGATGAGAAATCCTTTTCCATCCCGACTATGTCAACAGAGATCCCTTTTTTCCAAAAGCTTCGATAGTGAGTTTGACAAGCCTCTACATAGCGTTTGTTTGTATTATTTAAGCCTTGCGCATCATCAATGGCCCAGTGATTTTCCCAATCATAAATGATGGCGACCTCTGGCTGAACGGATGTGCCCGCAATTGGGTGCAGCTGCTCCAGTTGTTTCCCTAGATCAGCTACCTCTTGAAACACGCGCGTATGTTCATGACCAGAATGATCGACAACGGCACCGTGGAATTTCTCAGAGGCGCCTCGGCCTTGCCGCCACTGGAAATAAAGCACGGAGTCTGATCCGTGGGCAATTGCCTGCATGGCAGAAAGGTGTGCCATGCCTTTATGTTTGACCTTGTTCACTTCATGCCAGTTTACAAGGCTCGGCGTACTCTCCATGACGAGAAACGGCTGTCCGTCCTTTAAGGAACGATACAAATCATGTACAAAGGCAACGTTCGATGCTAATTCGGCCGTTGTTTCTCTGCCGCTGTGCCAAGCAGGATAGCTATCCCATGAGATCACATCGACCTCTTTTGCAAATTGATGATAATCCAGCCCAAGAAATGGACGCATATGCGGATAGTCGCCCATAAAGTTCGTGGTTACTGGGATATGAGGCGTCAATTCCCGCAGCGGCTTAATTTCATTTTGATAAAAATTGATCGTTTGTGCTGTGACAAAGCGCTTCCAATCCAGGTTCATGCCGTGAATCATGTGCTCCCCGTGTGGTGCGGGTGACTCGATTTGTGACCAATCACTATACGTGTGGCTCCAAAATCCCGTCCACCATGCTTGATTCAAAGCCTCAAGATCGTGGTTGTATTTGTCCTTCAAATAGTCTCGAAATGCTTCTTGGCACAGGTCGCAATGACACTCGCCGCCGTACTCATTCGAAATGTGCCACATGATCAGTGCTGGATGATCCTTGTAGCGTTCCGCAAGCAGCCGGTTGAGTGTATTCGTTTTTTCTCGATAAACCGGAGAGGTGAAGCAATGATTATGGCGCAGTCCATGTAAGTTACGCTGACGATTCGCTTCGACGCGCAATACTTCTGGATATGTTTGTGACAGCCAAGCAGGTCTTGCTCCGCTTGGCGTTGCGAGAATGGCGTGTGCCCCCTGTGCTGCCAAGCGGTCCATGATGTCATCCAGCCATGCAAAGTCATACTGACCCTCTGCTGGCTCTAGCTTACTCCATGCGAAAATGTTGATAGAGAATGTTTGACAGTGTGCAAGCTTCATTAATCGAAAATCTTCGTCTATGATCTCTGGCATATGGAGCCATTGATCTGGATTGTAATCGCCACCATGCAAAAAACCTTTCACATTTGGGTGAACGAGTGGGTAACGCTTTCCCATTTTGTCACGTCCTATCCTTTTAGTTACGGTGTCATTTGTTTAAATACATCAAGAGAAGGCAGTGCTTTTCCGTTGAAATCAAACATCGCTTGATTTTCCCACGCATTTCCGATAGTCCCGGTTGTTTGGATATAAGCGAGCCCGTATTGACTAGACCACGGAGCGCCTTTTGCTGGAATCCAAAGCGGCTCCCAATAAAAGAACCCCTTCCCGCGGTTGTTGTTTACTTGTGAAATTTTTTCGGATAGATCTCGTATAAAAGATGCCTGACCTTGAGGTGAGGCTGGATAGCCGGCAGTATTGACAGAGTCTTGGTTAAATGAGTTATCTAGGTTGTCACCGTTTGCTGTCGTAAAGCCGTAAGCAGTTTCTACCACGATGACGTCTTTGTTATAGCGGGCACTAATATCATTCATATTGGACGTAAGCCCGCTAAAGCCGCCGTCCCAATACGGGTAATAAGATAAACCGATCGTATCGAAGGAGACGCCTCGTTTTGTGATTTCATCAAACCACCAGCGGGATGCACCATTGTCTCCGCCATGTGCAAGGTGAAGCATGATTTTGATGTTTGAATCGACAGAGCGGACGGCATTTGTGCCAGCTTTTAGCAGAGCAGCGAGCCGGTCAAATTCACCACCGCCTTCACCCCAGCTTTTTCCGTTTGGCCACAGCATACCTGAGTTCAACTCATTCCCGACCTGAACCATATTCGGCAAGGCATTTTGCGCTCTCATCGCTTTGAGCACATCACCTGTGTAAGTGCCGACCGCTTTTTCTAAATCGCTTTGTGAGAGGGATGCCCACGCTTTCGGTTTGAATTGTTTACCGGGGTCAGTCCAGAAATCACTGTAGTGAAAATCAAGCAGCACTTTCATGTTTTGTGCTTTTGCACGTTTCGATAAAGCGATGGCTGTATTGAGATCATTAGTGCCGCCGTTATAAGCACGGCCTTGATTGTCATATGGATGGTTCCACAGTCTGATACGCACATAGTTGACACCTTTATCCTTTAATAGCTTGAGCGGATCAACCTGCTGTCCGTTCTGGTTGTAGTATTTGCCGCCGCTTTTCTCCACTTCTGCAAGCATCGAGATATCGGCTCCCTTGATGAAATCACCTTGCAGTCCATTGATCGGTTTCACAGAAATCGTATCGGCCCTTGCTTCAGGCAGAATACCTAATCCCATCAGAAAGAAAACGACAACAGTGACAAGCAACCATTTCTTCATCAAATCTCCCCTTATCCTTTTGTCCCGCCTTGTGTGAGACCGGACACAAATTGTTTTTGTAAAACAAGGAACAATAAAGCGACTGGAATCGCAATGAGTAAAGCCCCGGCTGCAAAGGTCGTGTAGCTTGCACCCATTTTGTCTGACACAAGATTGTACAGACCGATTGGGAGCGTATACATTTCGGGTGAGCGGACAATGACACTGGAAATGATGAAATCACCCAGCGGACCTGTAAATGAGTTGATTGCGACAACAGCTAAGATGGGCTTAGCGAGCGGCATAATAATTTGGATGAAAATCCGGAAATGCCCTGCGCCGTCCATTCTGGCTGATTCATCGAGATCCTTTGGAATCGCATCAAGATAGCCTTTCATTAAATACGTATTCATCGGAATTTGTCCACCTGCATAAATCAAAATCAGGGCAAGGTGGCTGTTAATGAGTCCAAGCATTTGAGCAAGAACAAAAATCGCTATCAGCGCTGAAAATTGAGGAATCATTTGCAGCAGCAAGAAGAGCATCAGCCCATTTTTCCGTCCTTTGAAGCGGAATCTGGAAAAGGCATAGCCTGTAAAACTGACAAGAACGAGCGTTAAAACCATTGTGGCAATACTGATCTTCATTGAGTTCCAATACCATTTTGCATAAAGTGCCCCCTGACCGAAGAACAGCTCGGTGAAGTGGCTGAACGTTGGATTCTTCGGAAACATGCTTGTACTCATGAGGCTGTTCCCAGGGTTAAAGGAAGCACCGATCGTCCAAAGCAGTGGATATAGAATACAAATGGAGGCAATGAAAAGGATAAAATAAGTGATGCTCAGGCGAATGAGCTTGTTTTGTTTTGATCCCATATCACATCATGTCCTCCTCTTTGAATGAATTCGTTCTCTTAAACTGCCAAAGTGCAATGGCGATGACAAAGATTGAAAGTAAGATCGTGACAGCGGCAGCGAGTGCATATTGAGAAGACTGCATTGTGAGTTTGTAAATCCAAGAAACCAAGATGTCCGTTCCCCCAGCAGTTGAGCCAGCGACAGGCGGTCCTCCGCCATTAAATAAGTAGATGATATTAAAGTTGTTAAAGTTAAACGTATATTGCGTGATTAATATAGGCGCAATGGAATAAAGGACAAGCGGTAGCGTGATGGACCGGAACTTCTGAAAGAAGTTTGCCCCATCAATGGTCGCAGCTTCGTATAGATCCTCTGGAATTGCTTGCAAAACACCGGTTGTCATTATGAAAACAAAAGGAAATCCAAGCCAAGTCTGCATCACAATGAGGGCAATTTTGCTCCAAAATGGATCTGTCAGCCATGGTTTTGGATCAATTCCAATCGATGCAAAAAGTGTGTTGTTAATGGCTCCAAATGTATCGTTGAACAGTCCGGCAAACACCAAAATGGTCACAAAACCCGGAACAGCCCAAGGGAGAATCAAAATGGTTCTAAAAAAACGTTTTCCTTTTAAATCCTTCTGATTGAGCAGAACCGCTAGAAAGATGCCGACAGCACATTGAAGGGTCGAAGCAGCCAGCGTCCATACGACGGTCCAGCCAAGTACATCAATGAAAGTGTCTCTCCAAATATCAATTGAAAAGATATTTTGAAAGTTCTTGATCCCTACCCAATCGATCAGATTGGCAGGAGGCGAGTGGTATAAATCGTAGTTCGTAAAGGCAAGCGCAAAGCTGAACATAATAGGAAAGACAACAGAGAATAGAAGTAAAAAGAAAGCAGGAGTGCTCATTAAGTAAGGAAAGCCTTGGTCGATCAGCTGATGATATTGAGCCCGGATGGAATGAAGCGGAATCCCTTGATCACGTTTCTTTCCGTTCATAAAAGCATCACGCATCATGAGTACGTAAAAGCCGATACCAAAACAAGCTGTTAACAGCGCAATAATCCCTTTTGCTAAAAGAAAAACAGAGTTGTCACGAGGCAGCATCGTACCAAGTGTGAACAGCCCCCAAAAGCCAATATTGAATAAATCATAAAATACGATGAAAAAAGAGACGCCGAACAGGAAAAATAGTGCCCCTTTGCCGTACTGTTTGTTGTACATCTGCCCCATCCCGGGTATTAAGGAGAACATTAGCGCCCGTCTCCGGTGTGTCTTTGATTCCACTATGTGTGTGCGGTCTAGTTCAAGGTTACCCGTCACGTCTAACACCTACTTCATATGAAATTAGATCAAATACGGGCAGCTTGATAGACTTAAAGGCTACCCGTGTTTGATGATTACTTAGAGTGATTTGCTTTAATTTGAGAGTCGATTTGATTGACCGCATCATCAAATGCCTTTTTCACATCTGTCCGGCCTGTTGCAATGAGACCTAACGCGCTGTCAATCGGCTTCCACACCTCTGCCATTTCAGGGGTATTCGGTGTCAGCGTGGCATATTTCGTTTGTTTTGAAACAGCATCCGCATTTGCGTTTCCTGTGATGATTGGATCCTTCATCAGCTTTTTCACTGGTGGAATTTCCTCTGTTACTTCGAATCGCTTCTTCGAATTTTTTTCATTCGTGATAAATTCAACAAATTTCTCAGCAAGGTCTTTATTTTTAGAATAAGAGGAGACGTTGTAGCTCTTTACACCTAAGAATGAGCTCATATGCTTTCCGTTCGGGAGAGTTGGCAGCTCTGTTACGCCATAGTCAATTCCAGCTTCTTTATATGGACCAAATGACCATGGACCAGAAATGACAGCTGCGGCCTTTTTCTCTGTGAATAAGGAGTTGAGAACATTGATTCCTTGTTCACCAATGATGCCTTTAGGGAAAAGTCCTTCGCTAAAGAATGTTTGAATGTATTTTCCGCCTTCAACAGCGCCATCGTTGTTCAGGCCAATATCATTGACATCATAGGAGCCATCGCTTTTCTGTTTGAAAATATAGCCTCCTGATCCGCCTAACACACTTTGTGCATAGTAAATTTCATCCCATTTCGCTACAAAACCGTATTTTCCGTCTTTTGTCAGCTTTTTCGAAAGGTCATACCAGCCATCAAGTGTAGTTGGTGCCTTTTTGACAAGGTCTTTGTTATAGAAAAGCACTGTCGTTTCAACGGATTTAGGAAGGCCATACAGCTTGCCGTCTATCGTTTGTGATTGAATGGATTCGTCTGTAAAGGAATCGATCACTTTTTGATCAGGCTTGATTTCCTGTAACAGCCCCTCAGTGACGGCTGATCCAATTTGATCGTGAGGCATCGTGATGACGTCTGGGCCTGTCCCGGCTGCTCCATCAAGGCGGAGAGCTTCGATTTGGTCGGCATACGCTTTTTCGACCACTTTGATTTTCACATCGTTTTGTTTTTCAAATTCTTTTACAGCGTCTTGAATCCCATCAGACTTTTTGACATCCTCCCATACCAGCAAGGTCTTTGTACCTGTAGATGCTGGCTGTGTCCCGCTTGAATTGTCATCTCCTGGCCCGCATGCTGAAAGCAGAAGCACAGCAGTACCAACGACTGCTGATAATGTCGCCCATTTTCCCTTTTTCATTGGTAATCCCCTCTCGTTCTTTTTTCACAGATGATAAGAAAACGCTTTCTTAATGTGAGAATATCAACTTAAGTAAAAAAAGTAAACATATTTTATTAAATTTATTAAGTAAAATTTTTTACTCGTATAGAGAGAAAAGAAGCCCTCCACATGAGGAGGGACTTCCAGTTGATTATATGGTACTTTTCCGAAAAACAGGTTCTGACGCAATCAGCACAGTTTTAGGCAGTGTTCTGCCGTCCACAAGTCTTTCTAAAAGTAAATCGATCGCTGTCTCACAAAGTAATGACGTATGGATGTGATACGTGGTGAGCGGCGGCGACACATATTGAGACACATGAATATCGTTGATACTAAAGACGCTGACGCGGTTCGGCAGAGAAAATCCTCGCTCATTTAATGCTTGTAAGCAGCCGATGGCAAGAGGGTCACTAGCGACACAAAAAGCGGTGGGCAGATCATCACCAAGCTCGTCGATCGCCTTCATCATCAGCGAATAGCCTTCATCTACTGAGAAATGGTGGCCGATATAGACCAATCGCTCATCAAGCATATGGCGGGCCAGCATGTATTCACGGAAAGTCGTTTCACGAATATCTGGAATGTGCACATTCGTATTCAGATCAAGGTCTGTGCCGCCAATGAATCCAATAGATGTGTGCTCTTTTTTGATAAAAGAATCGATGATCTTTTCAACAATTCGTTTTAGGTTCGGCTTTACAGAATCAAAACGGTCTTCATCTGGCGTCGTATCAATAAAGACAATGTGCGGAGTGATCGCATATAATTGGTCAAGCTCTGACGTTTTAAATCGGCCGATGGCGATGATTCCTTCTGTAGCAGGATCAATGGATTGAAGTCCATCAGATGGATTGTAAGCGGTAACATTTAAGCTTCGAGTATTGGTGAGTTCCTCAATACCGAGTCGAATGGATTTAAAATAAATATCTTCAAGCTCTTCCTTTTCGGTCATCCAATAGAGAAAGGCGATTTTTTTTAATGAATGTTTGAATGTCTTCTTTTGGTAGGACAAAGCTTCTGCGGCGGCATATACTTTTTCGCGTGTTTGATCGGTGACAGATAGGTTGGGATCTTGGTTCAGTACGCGAGATACCGTTGCAATGGATAAGCCTGCTTTTTCTGCAATGTCCTTTATTTTAGCTGCCAAATCAGCACCTCCTATAGAAAATATCTCCTCTTAGTATAGAGTCTTTAAAAAAATTAGTAAATATTTTTATTAAATTGTTTTCGTTTAGGCGGTTCTTTACGTGCTGGAAAGGAATTAGTAAGATATATATAGGTAAGGTGTTGGATTAAGATTTCTGATAGGAGAGGGACCGATGTATTACGATGCACTGAAGACATTTGTGACAGTGGTGGAGGAGAAGAACTTTACAAAAGCAGCCCAAAAGCTGCGAATTTCTCAGCCAAGTGTCAGTCTTCATATTAAGAACTTGGAGCAGGAATTCCAGACCGTTCTGCTGAATCGTTCACCAAAGCAATTAACCGTTACACCAACTGGGGATATGCTGTACCATCGATCAAAACAAATCATTCGTCTCTATGAACAGGCGAAGCAGGACATTTATGAGCATCACCACCTGGCAAGAGGAAAGCTGACCATCGGGGCGAGCTTCACCATTGGTGAGTATGTGCTGCCGCAAATATTGGCGGAGTTTCATCAGCTCTATCCGCATGTTGATATTGAGGTGGTCATTGATAATACAGAGGCGGTCGCCAGACATGTCCGTTTATTCCATGTTGACATTGGTTTGATCGAAGGACAGACCAATGACAAAGAGCTTTCTGTAGAAACTTTTCTAGAGGACGAGCTTTATATTGTGGCGCCATTAGATCATCCTTTTGCCAAGAGAAAAGATGTCACCATTGATCAATTACAAAACGAAACATGGATCACGAGAGAAGAGGGATCAGGGACAGGAGAATATTTACAGCATGTCCTGAAATCAAATGGACTGAAAGCGCGAACCTTTGTAACCTTTAGCAGCAATCAAGCGATTAAAGAAGCTGTGATCCATGGAATGGGTCTTTCTGTTTTATCTAAATATGTCCTCCAGCGAGGCAGCATTGGCGGTGAATTGGCTGTTATTTCTGTGAGAGGCATGGATTTCAAACGAAAGTTCTCCTATGTCGAGTCACCGATGACCGGGGGAAATAAAAATAAGGAATTGCTCGTTGAATTGTTAAGGAAAGAGAAAAAGGACGCTTCTCCTCAGTAGGAGAAACGTCTTTTTTTATAACCCTTTAATTTTGATTTCATCGACTGGAAGGAAAATCTCACCTGTATCTGTATATTTCATCGTGACCTGATCGCCTTCTTTTAAATAAATGACGAGAGGTTCTTTTTCAGATGACATAGTGTAGCTTTTTCCATCGTCTAGCAGGAAGGTGACGGTTGTATAATCACCGGTCTTTTCTTTGTAGACACGTTTGACCTTCCCTGCTGCTTCTTTCTTTTCCTGCTTAGAGGAACTGTTAACGGTACCGCCGCCTTTTTGAAGAGCTGTCTTATAGGCTCTCAGTGCTTCGTTTGGTGTAGAAGCGTACGCGGCGATTTCTGGATTGGCTGCAGAAACGATAAAGTAGTTTTGCAGGAATCCATTTGAATCGAGAACCGGTGTGAGCCAGCTGGCTTCCCCATAGAAATTATAGAGAATTGGCATGCGGCCTTTCCATTTCTTCTCGATGAATCGTTTCTCAATAATTTGCAGAGCGCCCTGAGAATCCATGTAGGATTCTTCAAGATTTCCAGTATAATAAGTCGCTTTTCCTGTCCGGGCATTGGTCAGGGCATATCCTAGCATGGAATCAACGCCCTCTTTCGGACTTGTGAAATCTGTGAAGTAATACATATCTCCTTTTGAATCAAATACAGGGCTCACATTGGCTTCCGTTCCTTCATCGGAAGGCAGCTTGACATCTGACTTTCCAAACATACTGTTCCAGAACCCGTGAATATAGTTTCCGAAATAGCTGTTTTGCAGACTGACCGCCTCTGGTGAAACAGCACCGTCGATAAAGGCAGGTACTTGATCTAGAGCATATTTCTTCGTCGCACCTGTTTTGGCATCAACAACGACCACACCGGAAGCTTTAAAGCCGTTTCGGGCAGAGATGAAATCGCCATACGTTTGAATGTAATAAGGCTTGCCGTCATCATTGATTTCCAGCTGTGTACCGCCGTAGAAAATTAAATCTGGGTACTGGAGACGGATATGCCGCTCAATTTCTTTGTTGAAATAGGAAGAAGGCGTATAGACCATCTCTGTTTTCACGAACTTTGGATTAGCAGAGGAGTCGGTCGCACTTAATGTAAAATAACCCGGCGTGCTGCCTGCACGAATCCATTTAAAGAAGTCCGAGAACTCCACTGGAGCGATGTATACATACTCACCGTTGACCTTCTGAATTTGCAAGCTGCCAAGCTCATAGTAGCTTGTGTTTGGCACCTGTCCGAACGATTTCTTCATTTTGTTCCGAGCAAATTGAGGCGGCACACTCGCAGGTGTTTCTTTTTCATCAAATGCTTTGATTTCTACTTTTTGCTCCATTTTGGAGACATCGAATTTCTCATTCGCATTGAATAGAAAAGCTGTCGCCATGTAAACACCGAGCAGCAATAGAATAAGAAACAGCACGCCTTTGATTTTACGCTCCAATCCCACTGACAAAAAGGCGCCTGCTGCTGTCACAACAAGTCCAATCAGCCATAGAGATGAAGGGTTACGGTCTAAATTGGTAATGTAATAGAAAACAAAAATACCGATCATGAACAGCAAAGCAAGGCCTGCAATCCACATGAGGGGCACCTGCTGTTCTGTTCCTTTCTTTCTAACGATCAACCTGAGCGGTGTGAGCAAAAGGGTCAAGACAAGACCGATCACAACCGAAAATAACAAAATATATCCCACAAACAGATCTCCTTTCAAATCAATCACTCTTTTAGTATATACGAGTGAGGCGGGGAAAAGATTCAGAAGAATCATACCAATTCAATTTTAAGAAAAAATGAGTTGAAAAGGGTCTTTTAATATTTCGGTAGGTTAAATGATATTGTCCTTGCGCTAGATGATTAGATTTTAGTGAATATTTTGTGGACGTTCCGAGGGGTATATTCTTTTTTATTCATTACTTTATGAATTTATATTGTAATAAATAAGATGTTAAAAGACAGAGATATCTTTTAAACAGTATAAAGATTCGTTTTAATTTTCTACAGAATGAAATAGTTATAATATTCCTAGTATGTTATATTGTGTTTTATATAGTTAATATCAGGAGGTAATTTAAATTGAAAAGACGTATCCCTTTTCTCATTATTTTTACTTTAATTGTATCGTTATTTTCACCGTCTGTAACATTCAATATTAATCGAGAGGCTTCTTCAAGAGACAAAAGAGTCCAAATTGGTTATAAAGAAGCCGATGCTGTATGGGGTCTTGTCATTCGGACTATTTTTGTAAACGGGGTTAAAGCAAGTAAACATTTGTATAAATCAATAAAATATGCCCCTAAATATCCTGCTGGTTTTAAAGCTGTTCAAAATGGGACTAAAAAAGTTACAGTAAATAATAAGAAGTTGTTATCTGAGTTAAAACAGATTGAAGGAGGGACTTGGAAAAAAGTATATAAAGATGGCTATAAAGACGGAAAAAAGGTTTCTGTACATTATTTTCAAAGTAAATCTGGTTTGGTGTATGATGTGAAAGTTAAAAAAGGTTGGAGTGTGAAATGATTTATGAATAAAATAGAACTAAGATATTCTTCACATGAAGATTTAGATAGGATTATTGTTATAAATATCATTGGTATAATCATATCGTTAAAAGAAGGTTTAATTACTATAGAAGAAGCGGAAAAGCTCATGTTCAGTCCTCGAACAATCGATGTTTTAAAGAAGAAAGGGATAAATGAAGAGCTGATAAATATACTTCATTTGGGAACAGAACTTGAAGATGTAGAAAGTTTAATACCACATGAATTAAGTGATAGTTTAGAAGAAATAAGGGTAAAATGCTTAAGGTTTCTGGAAAAAAATACAGAAAATGAAGTTGAAAATAATGTGGTAGATTGTTGAGCTAAAAGTGTATATTATAAAATTTTGAGTAAATTTTTTCGATTTATTGATCAAAACGATGAATTCATAAAAAAGAAGTCTGTGCAAACAGGCTTCTTTTTTATAAGATGGGAACATGAGGAAATGTATGCGCTCACATGAATAAGGAAGGAGTGAAGTCAATTGGCTTCTGTCAGTTTAAGTAGTATTGAAAAAATACGAGCAGCAAGCAGAGGATTACCGCCAAAGTTGAAAGGAATTGCAGAACATATTACGAGTGAACCTGGCGACATTATTCATTTATCAATTGTCGAGCTTGCTAAAAAGACAGCGAGCTCAGAGGCAACGATTTTTCGTCTTTGTAAAAGGCTTGGATTTGAGGGCTTTCAAGATTTGAAGATTGCAATTGCCCAGGAAATAGATCAAACAAAGCCTGATTATGTAGATGAAGAAATGAGTCTTGATGATGATACGGCCGTTTTTATGCAAAAGGTTTTTCAGGCGAATATATCTGCATTAAAGGATAGCTTTCAATTACTGAATCCAGAGGATGTAGAAAAAGCCATACAAATCATTCATGAAGCAAAGCGCTTAGAGTTTTATGGGAGTGGCGGGTCTGGCCTCATTGCAACAGACGCTTTTCATAAATTTATGAGGACAGGTATCAACTGTATTGTTCACACCGATTCCCATTTTCAAGCGATGTCTGCCGGTCTTCTCGACCAGCACAGTACAGTGATTGGTATATCTCATTCTGGCCGTAATAAAGATTTACTCGATGCAATGAAAACAGCAAAGGAAAAAGGAGCGAAAACCATCGGTATTACAAGTTATCAGCGCTCTCCATTGAGCCAGCTTGCCGATGTCACCTTGTATACTTCGACGCAAGAAACGGCTTTTCGAACAGAAGCGATGTCTGCAAGACTTGCTCAGCTCACTGTCATTGACGTACTATACTTTGCACTTGCTCACTTAAGACAGCAGGAAACTTTAACGAATTTAAAACAAATGAGAGAAACCATTTCACAAAAAAGGGTGTAATGGTTTCAAAAATAAATTTTTCTATTAGTGAAAAATGCCGTTGTGGTAACGATTTTGAGCTTTTAAGTGAAAATAATTTTCTTTTTAGTCGTTGAATGTCGAAAAAATTATTCCTATAATGGGATTTAACAGGTATATCAAAACAATAAAATATGATTTCAAATCAATGATTGGGCGTGATACAGATGAAGGGAAACCAGGCGGTAATTGGTTTGGATATTGGAACAACAAGTACAAAGGCGGTTCTGTTTGGACCACAGGGGAAAGTGATAGCAAAGCATTCGGTTCCTTATGATCTCATTCAGCCCCAGCCAGCATGGGTTGAACAGGACCCTGAACATATATTAGAAGCCGTCATTGCAAGTGTAAGAGGTGCGTTGACGAAAGCAGCATTTGATGCAAAACATCTCATAGGCGTCGGGATTAGTACAGCGATGCATTCCTTGATTGTGATGGATAAGGATGGCAAGGCGTTAACGAACAGTATCATTTGGGCAGATAACAGAAGTGCAGAACAAGCGAAGCGAATCACTTCAGACATGGACGGCTTCCAAGTGTATAAAAGAACCGGTACACCGATCCATCCAATGTCACCGCTTTCAAAAATACGGTGGATCAAGGAAATGGCACCTGATGTCTTCAAGAAGGCAGCGAAATTCATTTCTATCAAAGAATATATTCTTTATCATTTCTTCGGTCAGTATGTCGTCGATTATTCAATCGCTTCAGCAACGGGACTGTTCCGTTTGGAAACGCTTCAATGGGATGAGCAGGCGCTGCGTATTGCTGGAATTGAGGCTGATCAATTGTCTGAACTTGTTCCCACGACGTATCAGCTGAGAGGGCTTCAGCCAGAGATCGCCCTGCGAATGGGCATTGCGGAAGATACACCATTTGTTGTTGGTGCGAATGATGGGGTTCTAGCGAACTTAGGTGTGGGAGCGATTGGAAAAGGTGAGGTGGCTGTCACGATTGGGACAAGCGGTGCAGTCCGTACGGTCGTGGACAAACCAATAACAGATGAACAGTCAAGAACGTTCTGCTATGCGTTGACTGATAAGCATTGGGTGGTTGGAGGACCGACGAATAATGGCGGGATCATGCTGAGATGGCTGAAGGATGAATTTGGATCCTCGGAGGTAGAGGTAGCAAAGCGTCTTGGAGTGGACCCTTACGACCTGATGATTGATATTGCGAAAAAAGTTCCAGCCGGCTCAGAGGGACTGCTGTTTCTGCCATTTTTAACAGGTGAGCGTGCACCTTATTGGAATCCAAATGCGAGAGGCACTTTCTTTGGGATCGGTCTTCAGCATAAGCGGGAGCATTTTATAAGAGCTGTGTTAGAAGGCGTCATTATGAGTGTGTTCTCAATCGGTGTTGCCTTAAGGGATTTAACCGGTTCAGCAAAGGATGTCAGGGCGTCGGGCGGATTTGCGCGATCTCCGTTGTGGCGGCAAATTTTAGCGGATACGATGGGCAGGGAAGTACTTGTCCCAGAAAGCTACGAAGCATCAGCACTTGGGGCGGCTGTGCTCGCACTTCATAGTTTAGGTTATATGGAAGAGATAGAAGAGGTTCAAGATTGGATTCGAATCTCTGCCCGTCATGAACCAAATATGGAGAACAATGAAACATACATAGAACTGTTTTACTTATATGAGCGTCTCTATGACAAACTCAAGGATGAATTTGATGTCATTAGTGCGCTTCAATTAAAACAAAATCATTAAACATCAGGGAAAAGGTGGGAGAGCATGCTTTTATTCATCGTGATTGCCGCAATTGTCCTTTTACTCATCCTCATAACAGTTGCTAAGTTGAATCCGTTTGTGAGTTTAATTATTACCTCTATGTTAGTCGGTTTTGCCACAGGGATGGACCTGCAGGAAATCATTCAATCCATCAAAACGGGGTTAGGCAATACGTTATCATTGCTGGCCATAGTTCTAGCGCTTGGAACCATGCTTGGGAAAATGATGGCTGAATCAGGTGGAGCTGAGCGGATCGCTCACACATTAATCGGCCGGTTTGGGACAAAAAATGTGCATTGGGCGATGATGTTTGTTGCCTTTATTGTGGGAATACCTGTCTTTTTCCAGGTCGGATTCGTTCTTCTCATTCCTTTATTGTTTACGATTGCGATTGAAACGGGCATCTCGCTCGTGACAATTGGGATTTCGCTCATTGCTGGCTTGTCTGTCGTTCACGGTCTTGTGCCGCCTCATCCAGCTGCCATGGCAGCTGTCGGCATCTATCATGCCAACGTGGGGAAAACCATTTTCTTTTCCATTATTGTCGGTTTGCCGACAGCTATTATTGCTGGGCCGCTGTATGGAAAGTGGATTGGAAAGCGGATTCATAAACCAGTTCCAGAGCTGCTGAGAAAGCAATTTACTGAACGCAATGAAGATCGAAAACTTCCCGGCTTTGCAAATACGATGTTTACGATTTTGGTGCCAGTGATTTTAATGCTTCTTGCCACACTGGCGGATATTATTTTACCAGAGGACAATATTTGGTATCAGGTATTTAAGTACATCGGAGATCCAATTACAGCACTGCTGATTGCAACGGTGTATTCTTTCTTCAGCCTTGGCTTTGTGCAAGGGATGAGCCGTGACAGGGTGCTTTCCTTTAGTAATGAGTGCTTAGGACCGATTGCTTCTATTCTGCTTGTCATTGGAGCAGGCGGGGCTTTCAATAATGTGCTCATCGATTCGGGTGTTGGTGATTATATTGCAGATTTAGCAAAACACTCGCCGATCTCGCCAATTTTGCTTAGCTGGCTGATTGCTGCGGTTATTCGTGTAGCAACAGGATCTGCTACGGTCTCCATGATGACTGCAGCTGGTATTGTCGCACCAATTGCTGCATCTATGCCGGATGTGAGCAGAGAGCTTCTAGTGTTAGCTACAGGGGCGGGTTCATTGATTTTGTCTCACGTCAATGACTCTGGTTTTTGGCTGATCAAAGAGTATTTTGGTATGACCATTAAAGAAACGTTTTTGACATGGACGGCTATGGAGACGATCATTTCTGTTAGTGCCATTGCACTTATTATGATCATTAATATGTTTATATAGTGAAACGCAACAGCCTGATTCTTCGGAATAGGGCTGTTTTTGCTTTTGGCAATACCACCTCTGTCAGATTGGGGTAAAATAAAGATATTGAGAAGCGGGAGGCGGACACGATCGAACCATTAAAACACGTTTATCATGAATTATTTATTGAAGAATTAGCGGAGAAACTTGCACAAGCGTCGACTGGGTTTGATGCTGGAGAATTCCAGCGGCTTGTGTTTCAAAAGGATTGGCAGCAGCTTGAGTTAAAAGGCAGAATGAGAAGAGTCACTGAATCGATGCATGCCTGTCTGCCTAAGGATTATGAGCAGGCAATTGAGGTGCTGCGTCAGACAGCCCCGCATTTTTCAGGACTTAGTGCGCTTGTATTTCCAGACTACGTCGAAACATATGGCCTAGCGCATTGGGATATCTCGATCAAGGCGCTCGAATTCTTTACGCCTTTTTCCACTTCTGAATTTGCCGTTCGGCCTTTTCTGATTCAGGGTCAAGACAAAATGCTGGCGCAAATGCTTGTATGGTCACAGAATCAAAATGAGCATATTCGGCGGCTGGCGAGTGAAGGATGCAGACCACGTTTGCCATGGGGATTAACTGTTCCTGCACTTAAAAAGGATCCTTCGGTTACGCTGCCTATTTTAGAAAACCTGAAGTCGGACCCAGCGCGCTATGTGCAAAAAAGTGTAGCGAACCACTTAAATGACATTTCAGCGATTCGGCCTGATCTGATGAAGAAGACGGCTAAAAGCTGGTATGGAACGAATGAACATACGAACTGGATCATCAAACATGCATCTCGTACCTTACTAAAAAAAGGCGATCCAGATATCATGGCTTTGTTTGGCTATGGGGATGATCCATCTGTTCAAGTAACAGATTTGAAGGTAGTGCAAGACCCTATTCGTATTGGAGAGAAAATGACCTTTCAATTTACACTTCAGGCGGCTAAGCCACTAAAGCTGCGTGTAGAGTATGCCATAGACTATGTCAAAGCTCGGGGTACCCGCAATCAAAAGGTATTTAAAATCACAGAGTTTGAAACAAGTTCAGCGTTACATAGAGAATTTATCAGGTCTCAGTCCTTTCAAAATATGACGACGAGAAAGCACTATGAGGGAACCCATACTTTAACGATTATCATCAACGGCATTCCAAAAGCGTCGATTGATTTTGAGGTAACAGAAGATAGCAGCTCATAAAAAAACCCGCCATTTCGGCGGGTTTTGGTATTTAAGCCTTCTTTTTCATTAAGAATGAAGCGATGATGGCAGCGACTAAGAAACCGATGCTGATAATGGAGCTAGGCAGGTTTTCTTGTCTGAATAGGAACAAAACAAAGCTCAAACTGAGTACAAGACCTGCAAATAAAGTTAGATACGGAAACAGCCACACCTTGAAATACGGCTCCTGTGGATATTTTGGACGCAGCTTCAGATGTGCCATACAAATGCTGATCCAAATGAGTGAAACAGCAAAACCAGGAATAGCCAGCATGTAGCTGAAAATTTGGTCTGGATATAAGTAAGCAAAAAATGTTCCAATGAGAAGAAATAGAACGGTAACCCATAAACTTAAAATGGGTACGCCTCTTTTGTTGACCTGTGCCAGTTTTTTCGGACCGCCGTCTGATTTAGAAAGAGAATGAATCATTCTCGTCGTTCCATAAATTCCAGAATTGGCCGCAGATAGAACGGCTGTAATCAAGACAAAATTAATGAAGTGAGAGGCGCCCTGCATACCAGCAGCAGAAAAGACTTGGACAAAAGGACTGTTATTTGGGTCAATTTGATTCCAAGGAATGAGTCCGCAGATGATCAAAATCGGCAATGTGTAAAATAAGATAATCCGCCACATCATACTTTTGACTACTCCAGGCAAGACCTTCTCCGCATCCTTTGTTTCAGTAATGGTCAGCCCGATCAATTCAGAGCCTCCATAAGAGAAAATAACCACTAAAAGTGATGCAAAGATCGCACCCCATCCATTCGGGACGAAGTTTTGATAGTTGGTAAGCGCTGGTGTGCTTTGTTCGTTTGGAATGATCCCAAATAATAATGCTGCACCGAGAATAATAAAGACAATAATAACGAAAATCTTCATTCCAGCGAACCAAAACTCAATTTCACCAAAGTATTTTACATTATTTAAGTTAATTCCGATGACTAAGAGTGAGCAAAGTAAACATAGTGACCATAACGGCACGTTCGGCAGCCAGTATTGAAGCAGACTGCCAGCTGCAATAATCTCAATGACACATACAGTGAGCCACATAAAACAGTAAACCCAGCCGACAACAAATGAAAAACGTTGACCAAGCGCAATTTGTATAAGGTCGCGTAGATTATTTCCCGGGTACACAATGGCCATTTCGGCTAATGCTGCCATTACAATGAGGAGCAGCAATCCGGCAAATACATAGGAAAAAATAACCCCAGGGCCTGCTAAACCAATTGTATCGGCACTTCCTTTAAAGATTCCTGTACCAATGACCCCGCCCATCGCAATCATGCGAATGTGACGCGGTGATAAAAGCTTTTTTAATTCTTGTTGCTCCTGATTCGCGCTCATGACGTTCTCCTTTTTTAAAAAATGCTTATGTTCCATTTTCTTTTTTCAAGACGTCAGTGTCAATATAAAAAAAGAGATTTTTCAGACAAAAATAGAGGTTGATTCTATCAAAACATATATTTATATCCATAATTAACTTATTTTATCCATATCCTAAAAATGAAACTTCAAATAAATGAACATTTGCCTTATTTATGACATAAACAATTTTCAGTTTTTGTCGATATATCATTTGTACTACTAAAGTCCTAATAAAGAATTGTTTATAACTGTAAAATATTTCAAGAACGTTAAAGTTGAAAGGAGTTATGAAAGATGTTTAAGAGGAAAGCAAATGATTCATCGGCTGAAATCCTTCTGAGTGAAAGCAGCCAATTAATAGAACGAATTGAAAAGGGAGACCTTTCAGCAAGATTAGATACTGCTGCATTTTCTTCTAGCCAAACGATAGAAGCAGTGGCGCAAATGAATGAAGCTTTGCAAAAGATGCAGGAAGCACATGAAAATATTCAAATGCGGGTGGAATTAGTGACAAAAGCCATTCAAGTTGGCTTATGGGATATGATCGTCATCGCTGGAGACCCGGTCAATCCAAAAAATGAATTCACATGGACGGATGAATTCCGAAAAATGCTCGGCTTTCAAAATGAGCACGATTTTCCAAACCTATTAGACAGTTGGGCATCTCGAATTCATCCGGATGAACAAGAATATACATTAGATGCATTTGCTTCGCATTTATTGGATCATTCAGGGCGTACGCCGTATGATATTGAATATCGCTTAAAGTTAAAAAACGGAGATTATCGCTGGTTCAAAGCAACTGGAACGACTGTTCGCGATCGGAATGGTGTCCCTCTTCGTGTGGCGGGAGCACTTTTTGATATTCATGATCAGAAATTGAAAGAAGAAGAGCTGCAAGCATTTGTCACAAGATATGACTTAATCAACCGTGCGCTTGTCGAAGCTCCTTGGGACATGGTGGTAGAGGCCGGCGATCCAGTCAATCCAAATAACGAATTCTGGTGGTCTCCGCAGTTCAGAACAACTCTTGGCTTTACAGACGAAAAAGATTTCCCGAATGTTCTGAGCAGCTGGAGCGACCGTCTGCATCCTGAGGATCAAGAAATGGCTTTACAAGCCTTTGCAGATCATTTAAATGACCACTCTGGACGCACACCGTTTGATATTGATTACAGATTGCAACGCAAAAATGGTGAGTACCGCTGGTATCATGCAGGTGGTGAAACCATCCGTGATGAAAAAGGTGTGCCTCTTCGTGTGGCAGGAACCATTCGTGACATCACGTTAGAAAAAAACAAAGAGAAAACAGCAGATGAAATGGCTTCACAAGTAGAACAGCTTTCAAGTTCTATTAGTGAGATGGTTTCGGGCATTAGCTCTGTGACAAATCAAGCACAGGAGCTGGCTGTCGCTCAAGAGCAGTCAACGTCTGCCGCACACTTAGCAAAAAATAGTGCAGATGAGACAAAAAATATTTCTGACTTAATCAAAGAAGTGGCAAACCAAACGAACCTGCTTGGTCTAAATGCTGCGATTGAAGCAGCTAGAGCTGGTGAACAAGGCCGCGGATTCTCTGTCGTTGCAGATGAAGTACGAAAGCTGGCGCTGCATAGTGCCAATGCAACGGAAAATATTGAATCTAGTTTAACGGATATGAAAACACAAATTGATGAAATTCTTGAAAATATCTCGAATATGACAGCTCTTACGCAAACTCAGGCTGCTTTAACAGAGCAAGTGAATGCTGCAGTCGATGAAGTGAATCACATGTCTCAGCGTCTTGTGGCGTATTCAAAGAGTATTTAATCGTCAAAAACCGCCCTCTCATAGAAGGCGGTTTTTTTCATTAAATTTGATCTGCTGGGAAAACAATACCTGCATCTTTTCTTGCGGCATCAAGAACTTTCATCACGGAGAGACTTTCATCAAGCCATGCATAGCACTGTTCATGATTTTTTGTTTCAATGATCTGCTGGAAGGCTTCTGCTTCATAAAACAGACGATTTGGATTCGTTTGTGCATTGAGTGAGATGACCCTGTCATCAACATGCAGCAGCACTTCCTCGCACCCATTCGCCCCATTTTTCACATGAATGAAGCCTTTTTCTCCTTGAATCAATGCAAAGTTCATGCTGCTTGTATCCTTACTGCCGACACTTGTCGCAATAAAATCATTGTAAGTGAACGTCAAAACACCAGATGTGTCTATACCGTTTGGATGGCGGTTTGCCTGATATCGGACTTGCTCTGGTGATCCAAAGAGGTTCATGATGAAATGGACATTATAGATGTTAATATCCATCAGCGCTCCTCCAGAGAACTCAGGGTTAAAGACATTTGGCGTTTCGCCGGCTAGCAGCTGATTATATTTGCTTGAATATTGACTATAGTTGCATTGAACCAGTTTGATTTTACCTAATTGATGAAGGTGCTTTTTGATCAAATGATAGTTTGGCATATGAACGGTCGTAATGGCTTCAAATAGGAGAAGCTGCTTTTCCTTTGCGAGAGCGATTAAGGCTTCCAGCTCTTTCACATTAGAGGTGAAAGGCTTTTCGCATATCACATGTTTTCCGTGTTTCAATGCTTTCGTTGCATGCTCGCTATGTAAACGATTCGGTGATGCGATGTAAACGGCTTCTACGTGAGGATCTTCTAGCATAGCAGTTAGATCCGTATAAGTTGTTTGCACCCCAAATTTGTCTGCGAGCTTCTTTGCCGTTGCTTCCTTTCTTGAATAGACAGCGTGACAAGAAGCACCGTCGAGCTGTTCAATCGCTTGCAGGAAGCCTTCCACAATGATACCTGTTCCAATGGTTGCGATGTTCATTCTCAAAACCCCTTCCACTCGTTTAAGCTGACTCTAGTATAACCGATGTTTTCATTGAACGTGTACTGAGATACCTGAGCGAAGGTGTGCCAGTGACCAACACCGGCACACCTTTGGCAGCCCTTACAATCAGCTGATATTTGCTAATGTTTGCTTTGTTAACAATTGAATAGCTGCCTTCCTTTTTTTTAACTCTTGAATAGAGTGCTGGATATCTTCGACTTTTTGCTCGAGCAGCTGTTCAGCTTCTGTTTTTGACTTTTTTTCGAAAAGTGATTTGATAATTTCACGAATTTCTTTAAGTGAGAAATCTAGCTTTCTCGCTTCGGTGATAAATGACAGCATGAGTACATATTTTTTATCATATAGACGATAGCCGTTATGCGCTCTTTTGGGCTCTGGGAGCACCCCTTCATTTTCGTAAAAGCGAATGGTTTCAATATGTACTCCAGACATTTTTGACAATTTACCTCTCGTAAACGTAATCATTCCCTGCACCTCCTTTCTTTGCTATTCATCATACAATTAGATTTGCTCGTTTCAAAACATTCTATAGTGGTGGACAATTGTTCTGTTTTACTTGTTTCAAATGGGTGATCAGCACGATGAATAGAATGCGTTATAATAGAGTAGACTCTTGTGATATTTGTTACAGATAAGAACAAGTAGACAGCGTGAAGAAAAAACGATAGGCTAAAATAGGTAAATAGTAATGAAATAACCTGTCATCATCGTAATGGTGGCTCAAAATAGTGACAGCACGTTTTTGCTGAGAAAAGGGGACCAGTGAATGTATAAATTAGTCGCAATTGATATGGATGGTACGTTATTAAATGATCAACATATGGTGCCGGATGAAGTGTTTGAAGCCATTCAACAGGCTAAGGCAGAAGGGATTAAAATTGTTTTATGTACAGGCCGGCCAATTGGCGGGGTAAATCGCTATTTAGCTGATCTTCAGCTTGATCAAGAGGGAGATTATGTGATCGCCTATAATGGAGCGCTTGTTCAAAACAGCCATACAAATGAAGTGGTGTCAGAGCTGACATTATCCTATGATGACTTAACTTCGTTATATGAATTGAGCCGTC
This sequence comes from Bacillus sp. PK5-006, assembly GCF_054161415.1. Taxonomy (NCBI): domain Bacteria; kingdom Bacillati; phylum Bacillota; class Bacilli; order Caryophanales; family Bacillaceae; genus Bacillus; species Bacillus sp. PK5-006. Next base: position 148,599 of record NZ_CP096414.1, read on the forward strand.
AGCTGGACACGCCGATGCATTATTTCGATTCAGCCAATTTATACACACCGAATCGCGATATTAGTGAATACACAGTGCTTGAATCCTACTTAACAAAACTGCCGCTGAAATATATGCCTGTTGAAGAGGCAGATTCATCGATGAGACTTCCAAAAATGATGTATATTGATCAGCCAGAACGTTTGGAAAAAACGATACAAGCCATTCCATCTGAAGTGAAGGAAAAGTATATGATGGTAAAAAGTACAGATTTCTTCCTTGAAATCCTGCATCCTGATGTGAGTAAGGGAAATGCCGTGAAGCTTCTAGCGAAGGAGCTGGGAATTCCTCGTGAAGAAGTCATGGCTATTGGGGATAACGGGAACGACGTCTCAATGCTAGAGTTTGCGGGCTGCGGCGTCGCTATGGGAAATGCCATTGATGATGTCAAAGCCGTAGCTGATGTTGTAACAAAATCTAATAATGAAGCTGGAGTAGCACATGTCCTGCATGAGCTGGTTTTAGGAAAATAAGAAAAGAGCGGTCTGCCAGTGCGGTAGCCGCTTTTTTTATATATTGGAGAAAAAGTAAACAAGCATACGTCTGCTGCTTAAATTCGTCTTTTGCAGCATCGCTTTCACATGATCATGAACGGTATGGGGTGAAATATATAACGTACTCGCAATTTCCTTTGTCGACTGGCCCTTTAATAAGCAGTCGAGGACGTTCATCTCTCTTTCTGTCAGCCTGTACGTTTTCGCTGCATAAGGAAGAATATCATTTGTTTGGGCTCGTTTGATGTGAATCATGATAGCCTCCTCCTGCCTGTCAGCCTGCGCCAATCGAAAGGCTTGAAGGGAAAGAAAGACCCCCGTAGGCATTCTTGTGATGCTTGCTGCTGTTTGATCGGTCCCGCCGTATAAAAGTTTAGCGCCTAATGCTCTGAACGGGCGGGGCATGACGGATTGGTCATGGATTTGTTCAAAGGCTTGAAATGTACGAAGCCAATGGAGCCCTGTCTCATTTCCATAAAGAAGCTTGTAATGAGTTGAAAGCATGAGAAATCCTTGCTGCTCCGCCGCATCATCATCTTCAGTGTCTCTTTTTTTGAAAAGCTCATCTCTCAGCTTGGCTGCAAGTGCCGGTGTTAGATCGATGACTGCTTGTATATCTCGCTTCTGAAAAGGTTCCTTGCCCTTTTGACGATAAAGGCTGGCGATACCCCAGCATTCTCCTTGAATCACAAGGGCTGCCCGCAATTCATCAGACCAACCGTTAGGTAACAAAATATGCTGATAGCGCTCGCTGTTCAAATATGCCCCGCTTTGGATGAGACTCGCAGCATGAATAGGGCCTTTGGCTAGAAACTCATGCTGATGCACGTCCCTTTTTAAAAATTCATTTTGAAAGAGCTGGTCATGAATTTCTTCAATCGGTTCATCAGTGTAGGAACCTGTCGAGAGGAGAGTGGCTGGATCGATGGTTGTGATACAGACGGCATCAAAATCAATGACAGCAGCAAGCTCGTCCCGTATGTGCTGCCTTATCTGCTGAAAATGAGTGGCTGGATTGACCACATGATCTCCTCCTCAAAAACCCCCACTTTTAGGGATCGTTTTTTCTGGTGCCTCTTTTTACAATAAAGACGTCATATCATTAGTGTACAGGAAACGATGGAAAGCGGAAAGGAACTGGAGGAGAATCATATGAAAGGAAACCAGCATTGGCAAGACCCTGTTGCTGAATCATACGCAGCAACGATTTCACATAAAGTACCCGGCTATCACCTTTTGCATGAGTTATCAGTAGATGTATTAGAAACTGAAATAAAGGGAGCGGCCTCTCGTATTCTAACTGTCGGAGCGGGTGGGGGCGAAGAGATCATCAACATGCTTCAGAGAAAAGAAGACTGGCTCATCACAGGAGTCGATCCGTCTGCATCTATGCTGGATATGGCGAAACAGCGGGTTTCACAGCTCCATATGCAGGCGCGTGTCACCTGGTATGAGACCACATTAAACAAGGTGTCTGCTGAAGCTGTTTACGATGCCGCAGTGAGCCTGCTCGTGATTCATTTTGTAGAAAATCGGCTGCCATTTTTACAGGAGATTGCCCGAAGGCTTCAACCAGGGGCCCCGTTTGTACTCGCATTTATACAAGGAGAGATGAATTCCAGCGCATTTCAGCAAGAGCTTCATATGCTGTCTCTTTTCATGAAGCGGCAAGGTCTAGGAAAAGAAGTGTTTTCGTCCTTTAATGACAGGGTGGGACGTGCAACATATCCTGTGCCTGAGGAGGAGATGAGAGGACATTTAATGGAGGCGGGGTTTCGAGACATCAGACCTTATTTTCAGGCAGGAATGATCAAAGGGCTTGTTTGCAAGCGAGGTCGTAGAGAGGCGGATGAGAGATGAGATCACAGGTGATGGTAATTGGCGGCTATGGACATGTCGGACAGCAAATATGTCTTCAGTTAAGTGAAGTGTATCCAGGGCAAATTGTTGCGGCGGGCAGGAGCTATGAGAAGGCCGAACAATTTTCACAGCAGACAAAAAGAAGGGTCCGTTCTTACAAACTAGATGTTAGTCAGCCATTACATTCTGACTGGATGGATGAAACAAAGCTGGTGATCATGTGTCTCGATCAAGATGACACGTCATTTGCTGAAACCGTTCTGCGGGCAGGCATTGATTATATTGATATTTCTGCAAAGGGGGCGTATATGGAGCAAATGGCACAGCTGGATCTGCAGCAAATCAGTGCAACGGCTTTGCTCAGTGTAGGTCTCGCGCCCGGTCTTACAAATTTATTAGCTGCAAAAGCGGCATCTATGCTTTCATCAGTGGATCAAATAGATATTGGGATTATGCTTGGGTTGGGGGATCAGCATGGAAAAGCCGCCATTGAATGGACGATTGATCATGTCCATACTGATTATGAACTTACTGAGCATGATCAGCGGAAAAGAGTGAAAAGCTTTACTGGAGGCAGACAGGTCAACTTTGGTGAACAGCTTGGAAAGCGGTATGCCTATCGATTCCCCTTCTCTGATCAACAGACATTGCCTTCCACACTTCGTGTGCCATCTGTGACGACAAGGCTTTGTTTTGATTCACGTCTCGCGACGGGTGCATTGGCCTTCACAAGGAGCCTTGGACTGACGTCGTTCCTTACACTGCCGAAGATGAAGGACAGAGCCATTTCAATGATTCAATCTTCTCAAGTGGGAACAGATCAATATGCAGTCAAAGTGGAAGCGGCAGGGACGGATGGGAAAAAGGTTCATCATGCAGCGCTTGGTATAAAAGGACACGACGAGTCTCAAGCAACAGCTCAAGTCGCCTGTGCTGCGGCCCTGCATTTATTGAACAGGCGGTTTCAGTCAGGAGTTTTTCATATTGAACAATTATTTTCACTAGCATATGAGAACGGGCTTTTTGCTTTGGTGGATCAAAAAACAAAGGAAGAGCAGGCATTAGCGATAAGAGCCAGCCTTTTGACAGCATAAAAGCAGCGTGCAGACAAACCCTCGCATTCGGTGTCAGGTCTGCGTGCCGGTGCTTACGAATGTCAAATTCGCTCCGCGCCGGTACTCGCCCTTCCTCGACTGCAAAGGTTTTCTATCACGCTGAAAAAAAGACTAGCATTCTGCTAGTCTTTTTATGATGACGTCGACACATCCCCTTTTTTCTTAATGCTTGCTGTGATGAGCTGTGTCAATGTGTCAGAACCTTTTTTTGAAAGGTGGACCCCATCGGACTGAAAATAGGATGGCTGTCCAGTAGCGGCTGAATGCCAATCGACTAAGGTGACGTTTTGATCTTGATCAGCCACTCGCTGAATGACCGCATTCACATCATTTTCCCATGACCTTGGAACCCTCGTATTCACTAGGAAAATATGTGCCTTTGAAAAGTTTTGAATGAATGCTTTCAGCGTGTCCTCAGTAAAATAACCATTTGTCCCAAGTTCAATGATAACAGCAGCATCAGATTGATTAAATGATTTGTATTGAGGGGCGATGCTGATGGCTTCGTTCATCTGTCTGCCAACTTTCCCATCGATGGTGATTTGTTTATATGCTTTTTCAAGATTCGGCGCAATGTCTAGCATGACAGAATCACCAATGGCAAGAACTTGGTGAAATTGTTTTTGATCAGCTGCTTTTTTCTCGTGCTTTTCTTTCTTTTTCTTCGCTTTTGATTCCGGTTCGGCTGTTTTTTTCGGTGCGGTCTTAATTTGCGTCACTTCCTTCACATGTGGGGAGGAAGTGGACGAGTTAGACATGCCAATGATAAATAAGATCAAAAGAGCTGCTGTGATTCCAAGGAACACCTTATTAGATGTAGACCACTGTTTGATTCCTTTTTTCCAAATAGACCAAGAGGAAAAATATTGTCTGAAACCATGCTGGCGGATCGGCTGTTCGATGAAGCGATAGGAAGCCTCAGCAACTAGTAAAATGGCGATGAGCTGCAATGTGACACGCGCTATGGAAGGCTGTCCAATTTCAATGACCGGTGTGGTTAGTACGATAATGGGATAATGCCACAGGTAAATACCATAAGACCGCTTACCAAGCCAGACGAGCGGCTGAAAGGACAGCCATTTTCCTATAAGACTAGCAGGGTGGCAGACGCACGCAATTAAGATGGCCGCATTCAGACAGAATAAAAGCATGCCGCCCTGATAGAGAAAGGCATCGAAATCGTCCACTGCATAAACACAAAGGAGGAAAATCGCAAACGAACCGAACCCGGCAATATGTAAAATACGTCTGCCAACAGGAAGTAATTTTTTGCTGGACAGTCTTTGCATAGGCCACACAAATGCCAGGCTGCATCCAATCAGGAGCGCAAATGCACGAGTATCTGTTCCATAATAAACCCTGCTTGGATCGGTATCTGGTGAATAAAGAATCGTCATCCATAAGGCAGAGACAAGTGCAAGTCCAAAGGTGATCATAGGCAGATGGGATCTGTTTTTTACCCATTTCAGCCCTGCAATCAACAGTACCGGCCAAATGATATAAAATTGCTCTTCTATTGCCAGAGACCACAAATTTTTCAGTGGAGATAGGGCATTGAAGCTATCAAAATATGAAAGTTGGTGAAAAATGTACCACCAGTTACTGACATAAAAAAAGGACGATATGGCATCGCCACGAATGGACAATAATGCGTTTGATCCAGCAATCGCGCACCAGCTGACGGTTATAAAAATCATGATGTAAGCGGCTGGAAGAAGCCTCCTGATCCGTCCCATCCAAAATGGCAAAAGCTCTTGATAGCCTAAATCCTGCTTATGTAACAAGATCGTTGTAATCAAGTAACCAGAAATGACAAAAAATAAATCAACGCCAAGAAACCCGCCGCTTGCGGGTCCGATATGTAAGTGATAAGCAATGACTGCCAATACAGCAACGGCTCTTAGTCCATTTAATCCTAAAATATAACGAAAACGATTTTCCTTGCTGTTCATGAAAATGAATCCCCCATCAATTGAAAAAGAACCTGTATTTAATAAAGGTTACTCATATATTGTATATATAATAGACGTTAACGCATAATATTTAGTTTGAATTTATTCAATAAATTTTTATTGTAAACCAGCATATATTAATATATAACATTTTTGGTTTTATATTGACTTAAAACCATAATATAGAATAATATATGAAAAAAGGAGTGGTGTTGAATCAATAGTTTGATAAAAAGATTTTTGATAATATTAATAGTTCTTTTAATTTATTTTAAGTGTTTTGAATTGCACTCAAAAAATTTAAACTTCACTATTAATATTCATCAACAGATTCCATGGGGCACAAAGTTAACAAAAAAATATGTGGAAAATAATAGAGGAGGAGAAAGTGTACGAATAGCAATAATTGATAGTGGGATAGATGGGACACATCCTGATTTGGTAGGTAAAGTTAAAAAAGGACTAAACACAATTGGCACAGGAGGAGAACAAGAGGACAGTTTAGGGCACGGTACTGCTGTAGCTGGAATAATCACAGCTAATGATAATGAAATTGGACTTGTGGGTATAACGCAGAATGTAGAGTTATATCCTGTTAAAATTCTAGATTCAACAGGCAAGGGTTCAATAAAAAATTTTGTCAAAGCTGTTCAATGGTGTATTGATAATAAAATTGATGTTATCAATGCTAGTTTTGGATTAATGAAAGATGATCCAGCTGTTAAGAAGATTATAGACAAAGCAATACAAAAAAACATAATTATAGTAGCTGCTGTTGGTAATAAGTATGGAAGAAAAATGGATTACCCAGCTGCTTATGAGAATGTTTTTTCTGTAACCGCTGTGGATAAGCATAAGAAGGTAGCTGAATTTTCATCTAAAGGAAATTACGATTTTGCTGCTCCGGGTGTAGATATACCAGTTCTTAGGCCTCATAACAATTATGCAATTGAAAGTGGCACCTCTTTAGCGAGTGCCCATATTACAGGTGTAGTAAGCTTAATTTTACAGTACCGGGAACGTTTTAATATTAATTCTGAAGAAAGTTTAAACCAACAAATATATAAAATCTTAAAAAAATGGTATTGAAGATTATTTAAATAAAATTGTTTTTTAAAACAGGAAACTCGGAGGTATAGTTTAGGATGAATAAAATAAGTAAGTTAATCTCAATTGTTATATGTCTATCGCTGGTTATAACTTTGTTTTTCCAATTTCCAAATAAAACAGAGGCTGTTACCACAAAAGATTTTCATGTTTTAGAAGATAGCAATGAAAAATATGTAATTTCACAGGAGCAAGAGGGAGTAACTGGTATTCTAACTCTAAATAAAAAAACAGCAGAAATCAGTTATCAAACTGAAGAAATTGGTAGTGAAGGTGAAAAGGTTTCAAAGGATTATGAAGTTGACTTGCAGACACTTTTAAATGATAATTTAGATGTTACGTTTAAAGATACAAAAGATGATAAGAAATATGAAGTGAATTCTGAAGATATTCAAGCATCTTTTGCATTTGTTATTCCTATTGGTATTGCTATTGGGGCAGTTCTATTAGAACATTTATTAGCTTTGGGACTTGCAGTAACAGTAGTAGGTGTTACCTATATTGCTTATTCTGAATTTATAAAAAGGAAAGACAATAAACATAATCACTTTATTGCTTATCGAGACAAAGATAAACCTCATTTATTTATTGGAAAAGGTGTAAGTCGTGCAAACGCTGTAAAAAGATTAGCTCAGAAAAAAGATACATGGTCTACTTCCAAAAGCAATGCACAATCTATTGCTAAAGCAGCCAGTCCGATTGGAAAAGTAATAGGTGCGGAAATTGACAAAAAAGGAAAAAATAAACACTATCACTATCATCCAGTTTATAAATTAAAAGGTAAATATGAAAGAACTGGAGCACATGCTTTTTTTGGCGCTCCTAGATAAGAAGTCCAGATAGAGGAGGTTTTCGATGATTGTCCTTAATCGTCAACCAAAAAAGAAGGAATACAATGCGCTCATCGATTTATGTTGTGAAGTATGTGATGAGTTCCAATTAGTTTTTAGAAAAGATTTTGCTGATTTTGCTGATTATCGTGAAATTCTAGATAAACTTTCTCCATCTCTTAAAGAAATGAAGGAAGAGTCTGAATGGGCTACCACGATTCTAGGAGATGGTCAAACAGCATATGTTTATTATTATTATGCCAATGAACACACAAAAAATCTGTTGAAAGAACTTTCGAACTCTCTATACGGGTGGATTCACCCTAATTTACTGGAGGATTTATCATTCTTCAAAAATGGGAAAGAGTGGCTGGTTTCAAGCTCACATGAAGAGGAGAGCTATATTTTTCCTGAAAACGAAGAAGAAATTGAGAGTTTAAAACAAATCAAAGGCCTTAGATGGACTATACAAGAAGATGATGAATAAGTAATTTTAACGGCTTTTCCCTAGAAGGGAGAAGTCTTTTTTATTCTAACGAACTCTTTTATACTCAAAACCAAAATCCCTGTCATAATAAAAGTAGAAGGAAAGGGGATGTGTTAAATGAGAACAATCGAAAATGATCAGTTATTGGTTCAGATTCATGAAAAAGGAGCGGAAGTCAGGGAGGTGCTTGACAAGGAAAGCGGGCGTCACTATATGTGGTCTGGTGATCCCGCTTATTGGGGCAGGGTGTCGCCTGTCTTGTTTCCGATTGTTGGGCGATTAATGAATGATCAATACAAGATTGACGATCAAACCTTTGAGCTCACGCAGCATGGGTTTTTACGTGATGTCAATTTTGATTTATATGAAGAAACGAAGCATACGGTGACTTTTCAATATGAATCAAGAGGCCGGCACGTGAAGCAATACCCGTATGAATTTACAGCGCGAATTCGTTATGAACTATTGGAAAATGGACTGAAGATTTCCTGGGAAATTGATCATGACGGAGAGGATACGATGTATTTCTCCATTGGAGGACACCCAGCATTTCGTATTCCGCTTGTTGAAGGCGAGCAAACATCAGATTATTCACTCACATTGACACCTTCCACTGAACATCTCCCTGTGCAATATGAACTGCGGAATTCACTTATCAGGGAGAAAGAAAAAGGCATTCAGCTTGAGCCGATCCAGCTTCGCCCAGAGCTTTTTCAGCATGATGCGATGATCTTTAGCCATATCAATCGAGTGTCTTTGACTTCTAGGGCAGGTCACGGAGTTGAGGTCGATCTCACTGGTTTTCCGTTCGTTGGCATTTGGTCGCCTTATGATCAAGAAAAAGGAACGATGGCTCCTTTTGTTTGTATTGAGCCGTGGTATGGCATCGCCGATAGGGAAGGGACGAATGGACAGTATAAAGAGAAGTTTGGCATTCAAACATTAGAAAAGAATGAGACCTTTCATGCCGCTTATACAATTTTCTTTAAATGAACATTTGTGCATGATGAGGTGAACGATTTGTTATGATAGAAGAAAAAAGGGGGCGTATGAATGGATCGAGAGAAACAACAGCTGAGTATTGAAGCGGCAAGGCTTTACTATTTGTCTGATTACAGCCAGCAGGAAATTGCCAAACAGCTCGACCTGTCGAGGCCGACTGTATCTCGGCTGCTTCAATATGCGAAAGAGAAGGGGTACGTCCAGATTACGGTGATGGATCCGTTTGAGGATTTAAATGAGCTTTCTTCACTGCTCAAGGAAAAATATGACCTGCTCGAAGCTCATGTGGTGTTTTCGCCAAAGGACGACTATCCAACCATCACCGATTATTTGAGCCGATTTGGTGCAGATTACTTGCAAGAGACAGTGAAAGACGGCGATATCGTTGGCGTGAGCTGGGGAACGACTATGTATCAAATTGCACAAAAGATGCAACCTAAACAGGTAAAAGGTGTAGAGGTTGTCCAGCTCAAGGGCGGAATCAGCCACTCTCATGTGAATACATATTCGGCGGAAACCATCCAGCTGTTTGCTGAGGCCTTTCAAACAGCACCGCGCTATTTGCCGCTTCCTGTTGTATTTGATAGTGCTGCTGTCAAGGAAATGGTGGAGCAGGACAGACATATTCAGCGAATTATTGAAATGGGCAAGCAGGCGAATATCGCTGTGTTTACTGTTGGAACGGTAAGAGATGAAGCACTTTTGTTTAGACTAGGTTATTTCCGTGAAGAAGAAAAAGTGCTCCTCAAGGAATCCAGTGTCGGAGACATTTGCTCACGTTTTTATGATCAAGATGGACGCATTTGCAGTGAAGCCATTAACAACCGCACAATTGGCGTGGAGCTAGATGATTTAAGGACAAAAGAACGATCCATTCTTGTCGCTGGCGGTCATCGAAAGGTGGCTTCTATACACGGTGCACTAAGAGGGAAATATGCCAATGTATTGATCATCGATCAGCACACAGCGAGGGCTCTTTTAAATGTCACAAAATAGATGAACAAAATTTCATAACCATGTTTACAATTGTTCATTCGTCATATATGATGAAAGTATCATAATTAAAAGGAAGTGTGAAGCATGACGATAGCAAAGCTCATTGATCATACAGCACTAAAACCAGATACAACTAGAGCTGCAATTATGCAGTTACTTGAAGAAGCAAAGACTCATCAATTTGCATCTGTTTGCGTAAACCCAACTTGGGTATCTCTAGCGTCGAAAGAACTAGCCGGAACAGGTGTTGATGTATGTACAGTCATCGGTTTCCCGTTAGGCGCAAACACAACAGCAGTGAAAGCATTCGAAACAAAGGATGCCATTGAAAACGGTGCAACAGAAGTGGACATGGTCATCAATGTTGCGGCATTGAAAGACGGCGAATATGATGTGGTTGAACAAGATATTCGTGCAGTTGTAGACGCAGCAAAAGGCAAAGCATTAGTGAAAGTCATTATTGAAACATGTTTACTTACTGATGAAGAAAAAGTCAAAGCTTGTGAGCTTTCAGTGAAAGCGGGCGCAGATTTTGTGAAAACATCGACTGGATTTAGTACGGGCGGTGCAACGGCTGAGGACATTGCATTAATGCGTAAAACAGTAGGACCTGACATCGGTGTGAAAGCATCAGGCGGCGTGAGAACAAAAGAAGACGTTGAGGCAATGACAGCTGCAGGTGCTACCCGTATTGGCGCAAGTGCAGGCGTTTCCATTATCAAAGGGGATCAATCAGCTCCTTCGAAAGACTATTAATTCATACGATCCTATGGTAGGATAACATTCATGACTCATAAATGATGAAAAAGTCATATGCGGAAGGAACTCACTTCTGGGAATTTCTTCCGCGTTTTGTTTGCGAAATAGGGTTTGTTCCATACAAGCGCATTAATGTAAACGAATTCATTCAAGGAGGAAAAACATGAAATACGTGATTGGTATCATCGGTTTGCTAGTGATTCTCGCCATTGCATGGCTGGCTAGTAATGGAAAAAAACGAGTGAAATTCCGTCCAGTAATTGTCATGATTGTACTGCAATTTATTTTAGGTTATATTCTGCTCAATACAGGTGTTGGAAACTTTCTAGTCGGAGGCTTTGCAAAAGGATTCCAAATGCTTCTAGGCTATGCCGGCGAAGGAATCAACTTTGTATTTGGCGGGTTAATGAATGATAATGCGTCCACTTTCTTCATCAATGTTTTACTGCCGATCGTCTTTATCTCGGCGTTAATCGGTATTCTGCAGCATTGGCGTATTCTTCCGCTTATCGTACGCGGAATCGGATATTTGCTTAGTAAAGTGAACGGTATGGGGAAACTAGAATCTTACAATGCAGTAGCGTCTGCGATTTTAGGTCAATCAGAAGTCTTTATTTCTATTAAGAAACAGCTTGGATTATTACCTCAGCAGCGTCTTTATACATTATGTGCATCTGCAATGTCGACGGTATCGATGTCGATTGTTGGTGCGTACATGCAAATGATTAAACCAGAGTACGTGGTTACAGCACTTGTGCTGAACCTATTTGGTGGATTTATTATCGCATCAATCATCAATCCATATGAAGTGTCTAAGGATGAAGACATGCTTGAAGTCGTTGAGGAAGAAAGACAATCCTTCTTCGAAATGCTTGGCGAATACATTATGGATGGTTTCAAAGTAGCAATTGTTGTTGCTGCAATGTTGATTGGATTCGTTGCATTAATTGCGATGATTAATGGTATCTTTACAGCAGTCATCGGTGTTTCTTTCCAAGATGTACTTGGATATGTCTTTGCTCCATTTGCGTTCCTTGTCGGTGTACCTTGGAGCGAAGCAGTACAAGCAGGAAGCATTATGGCGACCAAAATGGTATCGAACGAATTTGTTGCGATGCTCGCTCTATCTGGAGACGGCCTGCATTTCACTGCTCGTACAGAAGCGATTATTTCTGTATTCCTTGTATCATTTGCGAACTTCTCTTCTATCGGCATCATTGCTGGAGCAGTCAAAGGCTTAAACGAAAAGCAAGGAAACGTAGTCGCACGCTTTGGATTAAAGCTGTTATTCGGTGCAACTCTTGTCAGCTTCTTAACAGCAGGCGTTGTCGGTTTGATTTACTAATTTAAAAAAAGGAATGGTGAAAACAATGAGAATGGTAGATATCATTGCGAAAAAACGTGACGGAAAAGAATTAACTTCAGAGGAAATTTCTTTCTTTGTCAAAGGTTATACGGACGGAACAATTCCTGACTACCAAGCAAGTGCCTTGGCTATGGCGATTTTCTTCCAAGATATGACGGATCAAGAACGTGCAGACTTAACACTCGCTATGGCGAACTCAGGAGATACAATTGACCTGTCTGCCATTGACGGTATTAAAGTAGACAAGCACTCGACAGGCGGTGTAGGCGATACAACAACGCTTGTACTCGCTCCTCTTGTTGCGGCACTAGATGTACCTGTTGCGAAAATGTCAGGGCGCGGTCTTGGGCATACAGGCGGTACAGTGGACAAGCTTGAAGCGGTCAAAGGCTTTCACGTAGAAATTACAAAAGACGAATTCATCGAGCTCGTGAACCGTCATAAAGTAGCCGTTATTGGCCAATCAGGCAACCTGACACCAGCTGATAAAAAGCTGTATGCTCTTCGTGATGTGACAGGAACTGTTAACTCAATTCCGCTTATTGCAAGCTCCATTATGAGTAAGAAAATTGCTGCTGGTGCAGATGCGATTGTACTTGATGTGAAAACAGGCGCAGGTGCTTTCATGAAAACACCAGAAGACTCAGAAAAGCTTGCAAAAGCAATGGTACGCATCGGAAACAACGTAGGCAGACAAACAATGGCGGTTATCTCTGACATGTCTCAGCCGCTAGGATTAGCGATTGGAAATTCCCTTGAAGTGAAAGAAGCGATTGACACACTCCGAGGCGAAGGTCCTGAAGACTTAAACGAGCTTGTGCTCACATTAGGAAGTCAAATGGTCGTTCTTGCGAAAAAAGCAGACACACTTGATGAAGCAAGAGAAAAGCTGATTGAAGTGATGAAAAACGGCAAAGCACTTGAGAAATTCAAGGAATTCTTAGAAAACCAAGGTGGAGACAGCTCAATTGTGGATCAGCCTGAAAAACTGCCGCAAGCACCTTACAAAATCGAAGTACCTGCAAAAGAATCAGGTGTCGTAGCTGAAATCGTCGCGGACGAAATCGGTGTTGCAGCGATGATCCTTGGAGCAGGACGCGCAACAAAAGAGGACGATATTGACCTATCTGTCGGCATCATGCTGAACAAAAAAGTAGGCGATCGTGTTGAAAAAGGAGATTCACTTGTGACTCTGCATGCGAATCGTGAAGATGTTGCAAATGTCATGGAGAAAATTTATGACAACATCCGCATTGCTGATCATGCCGATGCACCAACATTGATCCACACAGTCATTACTGAATAAAGAAAAAGGACAAAAGTGATTCGTCGCTTTTGTCTTTTTTTATGCTTGTCATTTTCTATTGAAATAAAAAAATTCACTTTATGAAACAAACCTCTTGCAATCATCAAACAATGGGTGTATATTAATTGACGAGTCAATGATTGATATATCAAGTAATTGATTTCTGAATAGAAAAGAGGGGATGGCATTGACTGCATTTTGCTCTGAAGAGGCAGAGGTATTATATCGTTTGCAGTGCGTGAACCGTATGATGGGCGTGAAGTTCGAAGCATGCACGGGCATCAGCCAATCAAGACTTGAGTTGCTATCGCTGTTATTCCAAGCCGATGAAATCAGCCAATCAGATTTGCAGAAAAAAGTAAATATTGATAGTGCAGCTGTGACGCGTCATTTAAAACAGCTAGAAACAAAAGGAATGGTCACACGCAGAAGAAAACCAGAAGATAATCGAGTCACACTTGTCCGCTTAACAGAAGAAGGCAGAACGAGAATCGAAGCTTCTAAAATAGAAAAAGAACGATTTATCTCAGAAATGCTTGAAAACGTAAGTGAAGAAGAACGAAGGCTTCTCACTGATGTGCTCATCCGTATACAACAAAACATCGAAAAGATTCAAACAACCTAAAGGAGTGTTACACATGGCTACAACATTAAAAACAAACGATTTTATGGAAATTATGAAAGGGCGCCGCTCTATTCGTAACTATGATCCAGCTGTGAAAATCAGCAAAGAAGAAATGACAGAGATTTTAGAAGAAGCAACAACTGCACCATCATCAGTAAATGCACAGCCTTGGCGCTTCATGGTTATTGACAGCCCAGAAGGAAAAGAAAAGCTTGCACCACTTGCAAAATTCAACCAAACTCAAGTGTCAACATCAGCAGCTGTCATTGCAGTATTTGCAGATATGAAAAGCAATGAATACTTAGAAGAAATTTATTCAAAAGCAGTAGAGCATGGCTACATGCCGCAAGAAGTGAAAGAAAGACAAATTGCTGCATTAACTGCACACTTTGAGGTTCTTCCGGAGCAAGTGAACCGCGAAACCATCTTAATTGACGGTGGGATTGTGTCTATGCAGCTTATGCTTGCTGCACGTGCACACGGTTATGATACAAATCCAATTGGCGGATATGATAAAGAAGTCATCGCTGAAACATTTGGATGGGATAAAGAACGTTATGTACCAGTCATGCTGCTATCAATTGGGAAAGCAGCCGACGAAGGCTATGCATCTTACCGCTTACCGGTTGATCGTATTGCTGAGTGGAAATAATATCTTTTCAAAAGGAGACGATCAAATGATTATTATTCATGCAGGGATGACCATTCATCCAGAAAAAGAAAACGTATTTTTAGAAGAAATCAATGAGTTAATGAAAGCTTCACAGGCTGAAGAAGGCAATGTTTCCTACAAGCTGTTCAAGGATACAGAAAAGGAAAATACCTTTTTAATGGTAGAAGTGTGGAAAGATGACGCTGCGGTTCAGAGCCATAATGCAAGTGCTCATTTCCAGGCTTTCGTCGCGAAGGCAAAAGAATTCTTAGCCGCTCCACTTGACGTGGTTGCATTTCAAGGCCAGCAGCTTTCATAGAAAAACAACAAACACCCTAGGCGGTTAACGCCTAGGGTTCTTTTATTTTCGACAAATGGTTCCACCCCTTTCATTCACGTATTGTGCATTTTCCACAAAATTTCTGAAAATAAAATGTTTTTCGACTTAACTATATTGGAATATGCTAGAATTAGATATTATTTATTACCAAAATAGGGAGGAACCAATATGAAAAAAGGGAAATGGACGAAAATTGCACTAACCGCTGTCCTAAGTTTAGGCACATTGACAGCTTTCAGCACCCCTCTATCTGCCCACACCACAGAAAAATCAACATCCTCTGATGGCGGTCATTATTCAGGTATTCCATTTGACTCAAGTGTCGTGAATGAAGACCGTCTTGTCAAAGCCTTGAAAAAACAAGGAAAGATCAAAAAGAATGCCAATGAGGCAGAAACCCAAAAAGCATTAAAGAACTATCTAAAGAAAAAAGAAGAATCAGCAATGAAACAAAGTGCCAGCACCTTAACAGAAGAGCCTGAATTCCTGAAAGAATACAAACAAGAGGTACATAACAAACTTGCCAAAAAGAAAAAATTAAAGAAGCATAAAGGAAAAGAAAGCAATCAAGTAAAACCGGTCAAAAAGGAAAAGTATAAAGGTGATGTCCGCAATGATAAAGTATTGGTTTTATTAGTAGATTTTAAAGATTATAAGCATAATAGTATTAAAAAAGAAGAGACTGATATGTACTATGACAAGTACGATCAACAGCACTATCAAGATATGCTTTTCGGAAAAAATGGCTACATCGGTCCTGATGGGAAACGGAAAGTATCCATGAAGCAATACTATGAAAAGCAGTCCGGCGGCAGTTACACAGTCAGTGGAACAGTTGCAGGATGGTATACAGCGAAGCATGAAGCAGCTTATTACGGCGGGAACGTACCTGACGATTCAGGCAGTGACGGCAGACCGCGCGAATTGGTGAAAGAAGCACTCGAAGCAGCAGCAAAAGATCCGAATATTGATCTCAGCGAGTATGATCAATGGGACCGCTATGATATTGATGGCGATGGTGTTTATAACGAGCCAGACGGCATCATTGACCATTTGATGGTCGTTCACGCCGGTGTAGGTGAAGAAGCAGGCGGCGGACAACTTGGCGCTGATGCGATTTGGTCACACCGCTGGTCACTTGGTGATGTATTTGAAATTCCGGATACTGAATCTGAAGTTGGTCAAGGCGGGAAATTAGGTGCGTTGGATTACACCATCGAGCCTGAAGATGGCGCAGCAGGTGTGTTCACACATGAATTCGGACATGATCTTGGTCTTCCTGACGAGTACGATACACAGTACACAGGCAGAGGAGAGCCCGTTTCTTACTGGTCGATCATGTCAAGCGGAAGCTGGGCAGGTAAAGTTCCTGGTACGGAACCAACAGGCTTTAGCCCATATGCGAAAGAAATGCTTCAAAATCTGCATGGAGGCAACTGGCTTTCTGGACAAACCATCGATGGTAAAACATTAAAGAAAAGCAAAACAGTATTAATTGATGAAGCAGCAACAAAAGGAACGAACCATGATGCCGTTCGAGTCGATTTACCAGATAAAGAGATTGTCGTCACGACACCTGTTCAAGGGAAATATTCGTACTTCAGCGGAACGGGTGACAATTTGAATGCAACCATGACGACAACAGGTATTGATTTGTCAAAAGGAAGCAAAGCAGAGCTGACATTTAAAGCATGGTACGATATTGAAGAAGATTATGATTATGCGTATGTCGAAGTGCGTGAAACAGGGACTGATCAATGGAAGACCATCGCGGGTAACATCACGAATGATCGAAATGAAGCAGGTGCAAACGAAGGCAATGGCATCGACGGAAAATCAGACGGCTGGGTAGATGCAGCCTTTGACCTGTCTGCTTATGCAGGGAAGAAAATCGACCTGCAATTCCGTTACACAACTGATGCAGGCTATTCACTTCCAGGCTTATTCGTAGATGACCTGAACATCACGGCAGATGGAACGAAAGTATGGTCAGATGATGCCGAGGACACGTCTACTTTTACCTTTAATGGATTCTCAAAATCTAATGGAAAACAATATGCAGCACAATACTATTTACTAGAGTGGCGCTCTTATGCTGATGTCGATAAAGGCTTAAAGCATATTAAACGCGGGGCAAGTCTGATGAGCTATAATAATGGGTTGGTCGTTTGGTATGTCGATCAATCATACAGTGATAACTGGGTAGGAAAACATCCGGGGAACGGCTTCCTTGGCGTAGTAGATGCAGATCAGCAAGTATTAAAATGGAGTGACGGTTCCATTGCCGCCACAGGGTTCCAAGTACACGATGCAGCATTCTCTTTGAATCCAAGTACGAAGCTGAATATAGATTATACAGCAACAACGGGCTTAACTTTGCAAGATCGCTACATTCGCCCGGCTCGTACATTTAGTGATAAAAAGAACTATGTGAATCCAAACAACCCAGATGCAGGACGCGATGTACCGACATATGGGTTATCCTTTAAAGTCGTTGGACAAAGTAAGGATCGTTCTGTTGGAAAGGTGTTAATTTCGAAAAGTAACTAAATAGAAAGCCGGATTCTACCATTGAATCCGGCTTTTTGATATATAAGAAAAGGATTGTGAGGGCACGATTGTTTTTTAAATCGAATGTCTGTTCTTTTTTATTTTGATATCCGAATGAAACCATTATATAATAGACACTGGAAGGTTTTTCTTTCAACCATGATTCTTTTTAGCTGTTAAAACAAAGGAAAGGATGAGCGTTACCAATGAGTTGTGTCACTGCCAAGCAATTAAAGGTGATTCGAGGGACGATGCAGACTTTTTGCAGCCATTTGGAGTATGCTGGCCACGGTAAGCTTCATATCAATACCATCATGGCTTTTATTAAAAAGGAATTCGGCGTGAGAAAAATGAAAGACATTCCACAAAGTCGCTTTACAGAAGCGCTAGAATTGATACAAGACTTTGATTTATACACGGACAAAATAGAGATTCGTGAACGTCTACCAGAAAGGAATTAACTAAATTGAATATTTTAGCAATGATTTTAGTAGGAATTGTCGCTTTAGAACACATTGTCATCATGTTATTAGAAATGTTTTTTATGGAATCAAAGATGGCGAAGCGGTCTTTTAAGCTGCCAGAACACTTGCAAAAAGATCCAAATGTCAAAGTGATGTTTGCCAATCAGGGGCTTTATAACGGGTTTTTAGCTGCAGGACTCATTTGGGGGCTCATTCTTGGATCGAATACCGTTGGATATATGATTCAGCTGTTTTTCATTCTTTGTGTGCTCATCGCAGCAGTATTTGGCGGTGTAACATCCAATAAATCAATTATCATCAAACAAGGAGTACCAGCACTGCTTGCACTCATTGCACTGATGCTGGCGATCTAATCTTAAATAAAGCCGCCCCTAGTGAGGGCGGCTTTTATCTTTTTCGAAGACCCATCAAACGAATAATGGATGTTAGACAAAGGGCTACGGCAACGGCCAAAATGATTTTTCCGTACATGACCCCCGTTAGGTTCATCAAAAAGACGGCCAATATAATACAGAGCGTGATGATGATCATCACAATCGAATAGGTTTTCATCTCTTTTCCACTCCTTTAAAAATCCCCTCATGTGACGAGAGAACTGTCAATCTTTCCTCATATTATATCACTCAATGACAATTTTACATGAAATTCCCTACCAATAGAATGTGACATATTGATTAGATTTGGAGTCATACCATATTTTTTAGAAAATCGGGTATAACATAATGAGCTGGCCTAAAGTCATATTGCTTGATATTTAATTGTGCAAAATATAAAATAGCCACAGGATAAATCGAAAGGATGATCAAGATGAGTAAGAAAGTGTTATTAGTATCGACAAGCAGCCCGGAAATGAATGGACATCCAACAGGCTTATGGCTAGAAGAGTTAGCAGAGCCATTTCATATTTTTAAAGAAAATGAACTAGAAGTACAAATTGTCTCTATTCAAGGTGGCACTGTACCAATTGACAAAAATTCAATTCCTGAAGGTGTCCCAGCGCAATATCAAGATGTATATGAATTACTTCAAGACACAAAGGCGCTTACAGATGTGAATCCCGCTGATTATGACGGAATTTTCTTTGCTGGAGGGCACGGGCCTATGATCGACTTTGCGTCTAATCAACTGGTAGCGGATGCGATCTTAGCGGTTTCAGATAAAAATGGTGCGATCGGAGCCGTTTGTCATGGTGTTTCAGCATTCGTTGATGTGAAGGACCAAAATGGCAAATCATTTATCGAAGGCAAAAAAATCACAGGCTTCACAAACGAAGAAGAGGAAGCCGTTCAGCTGACATCAAAAGTTCCATTTTTATTGGAAACAAAACTTCGTGAGCAGGGGGCAGCGTTTGAAAAAGGAGATGCCTTTGCGCCATTTGCTGTTGTTGACGGACAAATCATCACTGGACAAAACCCGGGATCAAGTGCAGAAACAGCACGCTTGTTTGTCAAAACCATTGCATAAAACGATCAAAACCAGTCGTAACTCATGCGGCTGGTTTTTTTGTTATAAAAATGTCCCAAAAAAGACCAAAACAATAATGAGAATAATGGTAAAATAATCACAGGGTAAAAAACCCAAATGAGGAAAAAGGGGATGTTCCTGTGAGAGCATTTTATGTCAAAATCACCGCAGCTTTACTGTCTGTTTTACTCGTCGCAACAGGTTTGTTTTCACCAGCATTAAAAGCAGAAGAAGCACCGAAATCAGAAGGGAAAATATCACCACTGACGGAAAAAGCGATTCAGCAAGTCCAAGAGTCGTTTTTGAAGCAGGATGAAGGAACCGCTATTCAACAGAAGCAAGTGAAAAAATCATTTAAAGTGAATAAGAAGAAAGGAATTAATATCAAACGAAAAGCTGCTAAAGAAGGCAAAATGCGCACGTCTGCCGTTCGCTCCATTGATGGACTAGCTATTAATCAATCGGCTGTCTTAACAGAGGACGATCCAGTTGATTTATGGTTTTTAAGCACATCTTCACCTCAGGCACTCATCAGCCGAATTACCTCTTCAAACCCTGATTATTTTGTTCAATTATTTGTTGTTGATTATGAAACAGGACAAGCCTACCCGACAGATTTAATTCAACCGGCAGGCAGCCTGCTTGGATTGACCAATTTACCAGCAGGTGATTATGCATTCGGTATTACAAGCGGCGGAGAATTTGGAGACTCCTACACGATACAAGTGAATGCAAAAAACCCGCCCAATTTCACGGGGGCTGTATCCCTTTCGTCCACCTTGCAATATTTTGTAGCTGAGTATGCAAACGGTGATGTATTTGCAAATGGTACAAAAGTGTACAATAAGCAAACAAAGACCGCCGATTATAAATGGGAGCGTGTGTTTTACTTCTCATATGATGGAAAATATGAACAGAGAACTCATTCTGTTGACAGTGTAAAAGTGAAAAGTATTTCAGCACCAGTGTCGTACTCCGCTCCATATGCAAGTTCCTCTGAGGCCATTCTCGTCTACTTAGATGTGGAGACTTTATTTATGTATCATGAATCATCGTTTGCTAGCGGGCAGTACTACCATAGTAGCTTTGTTGATACACTCGGGAAGACAACACCAAGACGCTTAGATATTGATGATATGACAAATTACGGTGATCATATTTTAGCTGTAGATTTAAAAACAGGAAAGCCGATTGATTTCTTCAGTGTGCTGAATTTCTACTATGCTGCAGGGATCGAGAAGCTGCCAACAATCAGAACGTTGAATTAAGAAAGGCGGTTGACATCAAATCGCCACATGTGTAGAGTAAAGATAATTAAATGACAAAAGTCCACTAGGGGAGTCATGTATGACTGAGACAAGAGAAAATCTTGGACCCTTTGAACCTGATCTAGTTCGTACTAGCGGAGGGAAGTGGAGCTGGACCTTGTCTTATTCATGATTGAATCGATAAGAAGGCCGCTCCATTTGGGGTGGCTTTTTCATTTATTCAACTGAAGAAGAGGAGGCTTTTTTTATGACATTTTCTACGCAATTAAGGAAAGAAGCAGAACCGTTATTTGAAGCCATTTATCAGCATCCGTTCGTCAGAGGCCTGGCAGCAGGAAAGCTGGAAAAGGAACAAATCATTCATTACGTCAAACAAGATGCAGAATACTTACAAGCATTCATTAAAATTTATGCAGCAGCGCTCAGCAGATGTACAGACAGGGAGGATATTGCGTTTTTCCATCAGCAGATTGCGTTTGTACTAGATAGTGAGACGCACCCTCATCAAAACCTTTGCCGAGTGGCAGGGGTAGCATATGATGAGCTCCAAGGTGCTTCTTTGGCTCCGAGTGCTCACCACTATATTCATCACATGCTGCAAGTTGCGCAAGAAGGTACGCTTGGTGAAATCATCGCTGTCCTGCTTCCATGTCCTTGGACATATTGGGAGATAGGGAAACGAATGCTCACAGATGTGCAGCCAGACCCTTCACATCCGTTTTATGAGTGGATCACGTTTTATGGAGGATTAACTGATTCTGTTACAGGTGAGCTTTGCAAGCGGCTCGATCAGTTGGCGGAAGCAGCAAGTGAGAAGGAAAAGGAAAAAATGAAACAGCACTTTATCTTAAGCTGCCAGCTCGAGTACAAGTTTTGGGAAATGGCCTTCACTGTTGAAGAGTGGCCAGTTCAACTGGAGGTGCATTCATCATGACATGGAAGATGAAAGAAGTCGTCCTTGCGGTGATTTTATCCGTTGCGTGCGGTGTGATCTATTTAGGGTGGTCCACGCTATACTTACCGATTACAGCACTTGTTGGCCCAGCAGGAGGCAACATCATGTTTGGAATATGGGTCATTGCAAGTCCAATCGTTGCATATATCATTCAAAAGCCGGGGGCTGCTCTGATTGCAGAAACAGCCGCCGCTGCTGTGGAATTATTGACCGGCAGCCACTTCGGACTTTCAGCTCTGTTAATTGGTGTATGCCAAGGACTCGGAGCAGAAATCGCCTTCGCTCTTTTTGGTTATAAACGATATCGCATGTGGACACTGATGCTCTCTGGTGCCTTTGCCGCTATCGGAGCGATGGCGTACAGTCTCGTGGCAAATGGCTTTGGTTATTACACGCCTCAAGTTTTACTTATGACCCTTGTGACTCAAATGATCAGTGGAATGATACTTGGCGGCTGCCTTGCGAAAGTGGTGGTAGACGCACTATCCAAAACAGGTGTACTGAATCAATATGCCATCATGAAAGAAAAACGAAACAAAGGTGAACAGCATGAATTCATTTCTCGCGTGCAATGAACTCTCTGTCCGTTTTTATGAACAGCCTAAGCCCGTTTTGCATCAAATCTCCCTTACGATTCAAAAAGGGGAAAAGGTGCTTATTTTAGGACCGAGCGGAAGCGGGAAATCTACGCTCATTTCGGTTCTGGCTGGAATCATTCCAGAGCATGTGGAAGCAGACATGCAGGGGGAAGTGGTGCTGCAAAGACATACAGGCGTCATGTTTCAAGATCCAGACTCTCAGTTTTGTATGCACCGCGTCAATGAAGAAATTGCCTTTAGCTTAGAGAACCGTTCCGTCCCTCGTGAAGAGATGGATGACATCATTCAGCAGCTCATGCAAAAAGTCCAACTGGATGTCGATCCGCATACAGAGATTCACACTTTATCTGGCGGCATGAAGCAGCGATTGGCACTTGCTTGTTTACTCGCATTACAGCCGGATGTTCTATTCTTTGATGAACCAACCGCACAGCTTGATCCGGCAGGTAGAATGGACATATTTCAACTGCTGCAGCAGCTTGCAGCCGATCAGCAGCAGACCATGATTTTTGTAGAGCATGTGCTTGACGGTGTCATCGAATGGATGGACCGGGTGATTTTATTAGATGATCAAGGCAGCATTTTAGCAGATGGAGCTCCAAAAGATGTGCTCACGGCATATGAGGAAGAAATGAAAGAGGCTGGAATTTGGCGGCCCAAATTATTTCCCGAGAAATGGTCCACGATCATTCAAGATCCATTTCATCCACTGAGTCAAACCTTTATGCAAACCTTTAAAGCACGAAAAGAGCAGCATGAAAAGGTGCCATCAATCGAACGAAAGACAATGATTCGTACAGAAAATCTTCAATTAAGCTACGGGAAAAAAAGGATTATGAGTGATCTCCAGCTTGATATCAAATTAGGGGATTGGGTGGCGATCATTGGGGAAAATGGAAGTGGAAAAAGCACACTTCTCAAACATTTGGTTCGTTTAGAGCCAACGAAAAAAGGCCACATTTTCTTAAAAGATACACTCCTAAAAAAGTGGTCAGACCGAGAACTATATGAAAAAGCAGGCTTTGTGTTTCAAAATCCGGAGCTTCAATTTATACAAGACACAGTATTCGATGAAATTGCCTTTGGCGGCAGACAGCGAAACTGGCCAGAATCAGTCGTACAAGAAAAAACGGTTCAGCTGCTGAAAGAGTTCGGTTTAGAGAAGCATGCAAAAGCACATCCCTTCACCTTAAGTTTAGGGCAAAAAAGAAGGTTAAGTGTTGCCACAATGCTCCTTTTTGATCAAGATGTATTGCTGTTAGATGAGCCGACTTTCGGGCAGGATGAAAAAACGGCGAAGGAATTGATGAGGCGTTTAAAACAGCGTCAGCGCCAAGGCACGACCATTGTGATGGTCACACATGATATGGAGCTTGTCGATGAGTGTGCCGATCAAGTGCTTCTGTTTCATCAAGGGAGGCATGTGTATGATGGCACCCCTTATGATTTATTTTCAAATCAAGAACTTGTCGATGCTTATCAGCTGAGAGCTCCTTTACATTATCGCTATGTGGCAGAAAGAAAGGACGTGCTGACGATTGCAAAGTAATCACTCCTTTCTTTCTACTGTGAATCCAGTCATGAAATTACTCGCTCATCTGCTTGCGATGTGCTGTCTCATGGCGATTTCTGACCCTAAAACTACCTTTATCATTTGGCTGTTTGCTCTCAGCATTGGAGTTGTTTTAGGTGGATGGAATATGAAGTATCTCGTTACAAGGCTTGTCCCTTATCTGCTCTTTTTTATTCTGGTGTTTTGGATGATGGCGGCCTTCGGCAAGGGGGATCATACCGTTTGGAAGTGGGCGTGGTTTCATATCACAGAGGAGAGTTTAAGAAATGGGCTTACCATCGCTTTTAGAATGCTGGGATTTGTGACATTTGGTCTCCTTTTTACGTCCACAACAGATTTGACGGCATTTATGATGAGTCTGATTCATCAATGCCGAATGTCCCCAAAATGGGCGTATGGCATGCTTGCCGGTTTCCGGTTTATTCCGTTATTTCAAAGTGAATTAAAACAAATGAAAGCTGCACACAAAATCAGAGGCTACAAGCAAAAAAACAGCTGGAAAGCCTTTATGCGTTATGCATTGCCCCTTTTTACGCAAGGCGTACGAAAATCAGAACGCTTAGCGATTGCAATGGAAGCCAGGGGCTTCACAGGGACGAGAGAGCGAACGTATTATCATATCATCAGCACCTCATGGATTGACTATATGTATCTTTTTCTCATCGGTATCAGTGTCTTCATGTGCATTTACTTTGTTTAAAAAACACCCACATTCTCTTGATAGAATGTGGGCTTTTTATATGTCTTAGGTCATTTGATTGATATTAGTACACATTACAGGCTGTAATAGATCATATAACGAACCGATAAAGAAGGTGTACTGAGAAAAAGAGAGGATGAACGTAAGCGAATGTCACAGAGAATTGATAACATAATAGACGCTTTACCAATCATTGGACTTGCTATGAGAGAGCAGCTAACCTTTTCTGTCTTAGGGAAAGAGAAGGTTCTTTATTATCAGCAGCATGGGAATATTGATTTAGGATTTAAAGCTGGTGATACAGTAGATGCTGGATTCCAAAACTTTGCCATGCTGAAAAATGGAAGAGAACCATCGTTTATCCAAATTCCGAAAGAAGTATACGGGATTCCAATGGATATCGTAGCCGTTCCAATTAAAGATGAATCAGGTCAAGTGGTTGCTGCCTTCTGTGTGGCATATGACCAAACAAATCAACAACGATTAGATCACATCATGACGGAGAGCAACGAAGCTTCCGAAAAACTAGTCGCAATGGTACAACAGGTTGCCGCACATTCAGAGGAACTACAAGCGACAAGTGAACAAATTCTACAAAATACGAAAACCACTGTCGAAAATTCCTCTAAAATCAATCAAGTGTCCAATCTCATCAAAGGTATCTCTGATCAAACGAACTTACTTGGACTCAATGCATCAATAGAAGCTGCAAGAGTAGGGGAAGCAGGAGCAGGCTTTGGTGTGGTTGCAACAGAAGTGAGAAAGCTGTCAACTCATGCGAAACAGGCGACGACTGATATTGAAACAGCCCTAAAAGATGTGCAGGGGTCGATCAAAGGAATGGAAGAAGAAATTGCGCAAATTGTCGCTTCCTCTGAGCATCAAGCAGAGCTAGTAGGCACTTTTACAAAAATTATTGAAGGTCTTCACGAAACAAACGAAACGATGAAAGCATTAGCAAACGACTTAGTAAACTATCAAGTGAAATAAAAGAACGACAAAACCTCCAGCTGAATCGGAGGTTTTTTTATCATTTCAAGGTGAGAAACTTGTTAGGATTATGACCGTTTTATCGCTGACAGGCAGGATACACTTCTGTATGATAGAAAAAGAGAGACTAGTTTTGTCATTAGACCTATTCATAAGGAGGAAGATCATCGTGACACAATCAGCGAAGCTGAAAGAAATACTTGCACCCTACCGTCCATTGTTAGATGAAACGGAAAAACCAATGATTCAATTGCAGATGAAACAAGGAAAAACAGGACCATACGACAGCAAAATAGCTGGTGATCCTTATTTCCCAAAAAACGACGAATATCCAGTTGACGGCGAAGGACATCCTATGAAACTTTTGGCACAAATTAATTTCGGCCAGCTGCCCAAGCTGAAGGATTATCCAGAAACAGGACTTTTGCAAGTTTTTATTTCTGTGCATGATGATCTTTTTGGGATGAATATTGACCATAAAACAGAGCAAAAAGATTTTCGCATCAAATTTATTGAGGAACCTTTCTTGGCAGAAGAAGAGTTAATGACTGATTTTTCTTTTGTGAAAATTCCAGACGATTTTTATTTTCCTGTAACGAAGGAAGGCGCAATTACAGGTGAATTAGCAAGCGAAACGATCAGTGTAGGAGATTTCCGCTTTGAAAAAGTCACAGGAAAGAACAGCTGGGATCTATTCGAAGATGCAGATGGTGTTAATGGCGATGAAGCAGATGCCCTGCTGGATGAATTTTATGAAACAGCGAGTGGCTTTGGTCACAAATTGGGCGGGTATCCGGGGTTTACACAAGAAGATCCGCGTACCTATGTAGATCAAGAACATACCGTTCTGTTATTACAAATTGACTCAGATGATGAAGTAGATTTGATGTGGGGAGATTGCGGTATTGCCAACTTCTTTATCAAACCAGAAGATCTTAAACGAAAAAATTTCGAGAATGTCGTCTATAATTGGGACTGCTCCTGATTTTGTAAAAAACACACTTTAAACACTCTTTATAGAGTGTTTTTGTGTATGTTTTTAGACTTTTTTGCCCCTATTTCGTCATTTTTGAGAGGTAATATGTCATTCTTTCTAGTTGACCGGATCAAAAAAAAATGTAAAATCATCTTAAAGTCCTCTTTTTTGAAAATAATAATAACATGACATATCAATCAACGATAAAATGCTCGAAAAAGCGGAATGTACTGGGGGGTATCAATTGATCATTTCTAAAGTAATCAATAATAATGTTGTCAGTGCGTATGATGACGAGCAGCATGAGCTGGTCATTATGGGCAGAGGGATCGCGTTTCAAAAGAAAAGCGGAGACCCGATTGACGAAGAACGAATCGAAAAAGTATTTTCTATTCAAAATAAAGATATATCAGAAAAATTCAAAACCCTGCTTTATGATATTCCAATCGAGTATATGCAAGTGTGTGAGGCGATTATTGAGCATGCGAGAACAACCCTTAACAAAAATTTAAATGACAGCATCTATGTGACGCTGACGGATCATATCACCTTTGCCATCGAACGTCATCAAAAAGGAATGGACATCAAAAATGCCTTGCTCTGGGAAATCAAACGGCTGTATAAAGATGAGTTCAGATGCGGTTTAGAAGCTATTCGGATCATTGAGGACAAGCTGAGCATCCATCTTCCTGAGGATGAAGCCGGCTTTATTGCCATGCATATTGTCAATGCAGAGCTCAATGAAGAAATGCCAAACGTGATTCAAATCACCAAACTTATTCAAGACATTTTAAACATCGTTAAATATCACTTTCAAATTGATTTAGACGAGGAATCATTAAATTATTTCCGATTTGTGACGCATTTAAAGTTTTTCGGACAGCGTCTGTTTAACGAAACACAAATGGAAAATCAAAATGAGTTTCTGTATGAAGTGGTAAAAGAGAAAAACACTGCTGCTTTTCAATGCGCAGAAAAAATTAACGAGTATGTTCAAAAAGAATACAACCGAAGTCTCATAGAAGATGAAATGCTATATTTAACTTTGCATATAGACAGAGTAATAAAAAGAAAATAAATTCAAAAAGAAAGCGTTGACATCACAAAATTAACATGATAATTTATAACTATAAACTAAATAACCCACAATCTTTTAGGATTGTTACTGGTCAAGCAGGCAAAACCTAAATCATTGTCCCTATCTTTGATAAGGCGTGATTTAGGTTTTTTATATCTAAAGACTTATAAAAATTAAATAACGATCAATCGCTATGAAGGATTGTTACTGGTTAAGCAGGCAAAACCTAAATATCGATTAATGTCTGAATCGCTATTTCTCGGACATTAATGGATGTTTAGGTTTTTTCTATATCAAGATGAAATCAACGATTGGAGGGTAACACAATGAACCACAAACAAACAGCAAAAGAAGTGCTAGAACTTGTCGGCGGTGAAAAGAATGTTAAACACGTCACGCATTGTATGACAAGACTTCGCTTCAACTTATACGATGAAAGCAAGGCAGATAAAGAGAAGCTGCAATCAACAGACGGCGTCATGGGCGTGAATCAAAGCGGAGGCCAATATCATGTCATTATCGGCAATGATGTCTCAAATGTCTATCAAGCGATGGTCGCTGATTCAGGTCTATCATCTGATGTAAAGTCAGGCGGTACAGAAGAAGCGTCAAAACAAAATGTGATATCAAAGCTTTTCGATTTTATCTCTGGTGTCTTCACACCGATTCTTCCAGCCATCGCTGGGGCCGGTATGATCAAAGGGATTTTGGCACTGATGCTCACATTCCAGTGGATATCAGATAAAAGCAGTACGTATGCGATTTTAACAGCCATCGGAGATGGAGCCTTTTACTTCTTACCGATTCTGCTTGCTGTAAGCGTAGCCAAAAAAATTGGCACAAATCAGTATATCGCGGCTGCCATTGCAGCAGCAGCACTGCACCCGCAGTTAACCGCTTTACTGGGCGCGGGAAATACAGAATTTCTAGGCTTGCCAGTGGTTGCCGTTGTGTACTCTTCATCGGTGATTCCAATTCTACTCACCATCTGGCTTGGTTCATATGTTGAAAGATTCGCAGAAAAATATAGTCCGAAATCATTAAAGATCATCCTTGTTCCAACGGTCACACTTCTAGTCGTTGTACCAGTTATGCTCATCGCGGTTGGACCGCTTGGCGGGATTATCGGAAGTGGCCTTTCAGGTGGAATTGATTTATTGTTTAAACATGCAGGTCTTTTGGCCGGACTCTTGATCGGCGGATTCATGTCACCATTGATCATTACGGGCATGCACTATGCACTGCTTCCAATCATGATCAACAACATTACGTTAAACGGTTTTGACTACATTCTACCAATGATGTTTGTAGCGAATATGGCACAAGCAGGCGCAGCATTCGGTGTCTTCTTAAGATCAAAAAACAAAACGTTCAAATCATTGGCGATGTCTACAAGTATCACAGCCTTAATGGGAATTACTGAACCTGCTATGTATGGTGTGAACATGCGATTGAAAAAACCGTTCCTTGCAGCCCTTATTGGTGCAGCAGCAGGCGGCGTGTTCATGTCAATCTTTAAAGTAAAATCATATGTGATATCTGGATCAGCAGGCCTTCCAGGTCTCCCAACATTCATTGGACCAACATTTGTCTACTCAATCATCGGTTTAGTCATCGGATTTGTTGTAGCAACGATCATGACACTTGTTCTAGGATTCAAAGATGTACCAGTGAAAGATGATACAAAAGCAGACAAACCAGAAGAAAAGAAAGACACAGCAGCACTTCAAAATGAAGTGGTACAAAGCCCGCTTGAAGGTCAACTAAAGCCGCTCAATCAAGTAAATGATGCAACATTTTCTAATGAAATTATGGGTAAAGGTGCAGCCATTGTACCAACAGCTGGGCGTGTTGTAGCACCGTTCAACGGCAAGGTTGAAACCATTTTCCACACAAAACACGCCATTGGCTTGAAGAGTGAACAAGGTACAGAACTTCTCATTCATGTCGGGATTGACACGGTAAAACTTGGCGGAAAGTATTTCACAAGTCATGTGCAGTCAGGTGATCTGATTCAAGCAGGAGATGTACTCATTGATTTTGATATCGAGGGCATTCAGCAAGAAGGCTATGATGTCACCACACCTGTTATTGTCACCAACACAAACGATTTTGCACAAGTTGATGCGAAAACAGATGGAACGATTACAGTGAAAGAGACACTGCTTACAGTCAGTGTAGAAGAAAAAGAGGAGGGTATTCAACATGAACAAGTTAGAAAAAACATTTCCTAAAGGTTTCTTATGGGGCGGCGCTGTTGCAGCCAACCAAGTTGAAGGCGCATATAATCAAGATGGAAAAGGCTTATCGACAGCTGATGTGTCACCAAATGGTATTATGCACCCATTCGATGAATCAATGAAAGACCTTAACTTATATCATGATGCAATCGATTTCTACCATCGCTATAAAGAAGATATTGCACTCTTTGCAGAAATGGGATTCAAGTGCTTCAGACTATCCATTTCTTGGCCGCGTATCTTCCCAAATGGCGACGATGCGGAACCGAATGAAGCAGGTCTCGCTTTTTATGAACAAGTATTTGATGAACTGCATAAGCACGGAATTGAGCCAGTTGTCACCATCTCTCACTATGAAATGCCGCTCGCACTTGTGAAAAACTACGGCGGATGGAGAAACCGTAAGCTTGTGGATCTTTATGAAACATACGCGAAAACATTGTTCACTCGCTTTAAAGACAAAGTGAAATATTGGATGACATTCAATGAAATCAACGTTGTATTACATGCGCCTTTCACTGGCGGCGGACTTGTATTTGAAGAGGGTGATGACGAGAAAAGCATTCAATATCAAGCAGCGCATCACCAATTTGTTGCAAGTGCTTTGGCTGTCAAAGCAGGACACGAAATCATTCCTGATGCGAAAATCGGCTGTATGATTGCAGCGATGACAACTTATCCGTACAGCTCAAGACCAGAAGATATGTTTGCTGCAATTGAGCAAGACCGTAAAACATTATTCTTCTCAGATGTACAGGCAAGAGGCTATTACCCAGGTTACATGAAACGTTATTTCCTTGAAAATGACATCAACATCGAGTTCCAAGAAGGGGACGAAGACATTTTAAGAAACCATACAGTGGACTATATTGGCTTCAGCTATTATATGAGCTTTGTGACAAGTACAGATCCAGAAATTCTTGGACAAGTGACTGGCGGTAACCTATTTGAAGGTGTGAAAAACCCTTATCTAGAAGCAAGTGATTGGGGCTGGCAAATTGATCCGAAAGGACTTCGTACAACACTGAATCAGCTGTATGACCGCTATCAAAAACCATTGTTTATCGTAGAAAATGGATTGGGTGCTGTCGATCAAGTAGAAGAAGACGGATCCATTCAAGACGATTACCGAATTGATTACCTCAGAAGCCATTTGCTAGAGGCGAGAGAAGCGATCGCAGACGGTGTTGACCTGATCGGTTATACAAGCTGGGGCCCAATTGACCTTGTCAGCGCATCAACGGCTGAAATGAAAAAACGCTACGGCTTCATTTATGTTGACCGTGATAATGAAGGAAACGGTACATTAGATAGAAAGAAAAAGAAAAGCTTCGACTGGTATAAACAAGTGATTGCGACAAATGGTGAACATTTGGATTACTAAACAGAGAAACTATTGTTTCGTTTCTTTAGGACATATGGTGTCTTGAAACGGTGAAAACAATTTGAATCAGGCATTATCATTCATTGGGTCTCCTCTAGGGGCATGATGGGTGATAATGCCTTTTTTATGAAAAAGACAAAATCGAACAAAAAATAAACCACACTTTAATTTGTTGCGTGGTTCATATAAATCATATAATGGTTTTAATTCGGTAATACCTATTCTTCAAGTATTAGGGTATTTAAAATTAAATTCTAGTAGACTTAACCCTTTCCCAATTGTGGTCTAAGAAAAGAATCCTATTCTCAAATGGTTATCAGCAGCAATTCTGTCTTCAATTCAGTAATTATACATCTGAATCTTTCTCCACTGTATGAATTCATAATCAATATTATAAAATTTAACTAGCCCAGGATAGACTATTAATAACTTGGTAGTACTCATGGAACTAGTCAGTCAGCTTTTTATAGTCATTGTATCAACCTTTTTTCAAATTCTAATTCATCTTTGACATGTATTCCGTAATTTCCTATAGAGGGAATTGTAGGTTTAACCATTCTTGCTTTATCAATTGCACCAATATAGATGTTTTTGAAAGAATATCCCTTTCTTTGATAAAACCTAATTGCATTTAAGTTATCATTACTAGTGATTAAATTAATAGAGTGTATATTTTGTGTTTTTAGATTTTGTTCTAACTCAAAAAGTAATCTACTTCCAACACCATGGTACTTTTCTAGAGCCTCCAAAGTCAGGATTTCTGCCTCTTCTTTGAATATTTTGTAAACTAATATTCCTACTATATAATCTCCACGTTTAGCCAACAAAATGTTTTCATTTAAAACATTATAAGTTGTCCCTTTAGACACCATAGTCGTTCCACCCCAATGTTCATTAAAAAACCATGTTAACCACGAAAAGTCTTTTGAACTTGGCTGAGTTATTATCAATTCTTCTGAAAGAGAACATTTTTTTGACAGCTGGATATGGGCTATTTCTTTTTCATGAGCTTGATCCTCAGAAAAATGGATTGAGATGCCTAGTTTTTCGGCGTTTATTTGAGCAATTTTTTGTGCATAGTTCGAAAAATCTTCAGGGTCAATACCAAAATAAAAAAAACTCTCAGGTGGATTCTTTTTGTACCACAGTTTGCTACTGATGACATATTCGTTTTGTTTTGTTTCAGTTATGCTGATATCATCATATAATAGTGCTCTTCCTTCAATAAACTCTAAGACAAATTCATCTAATTTGTTTTGAGTAAATAAACGGTTTTTTTCTTGAAAATATCCTATTTCACTTAATTTGCTGTGAATCCAATTAATTAAATCATCCTCGTTTAGTTCATTATCTCTCGCTAGTGCCATTAGCATTGCAATGTAATTAACGATTGTTTTGCTTCTCTTAGTTGAAATGTTTTTATAGATGTTTTCTAAAATATCGTTGTTAAGTTTATTCATTTTACATATACAACTTCCTTTTCAATTAATTGTTTACTCAATGCTTCCAGGTCTTCGATACAAGTTTGAACATCTGTATCATATTCTTCAGTAATTTCTAACAAGTTACCAAGATTGTGGCTTTGGCTCGTTTGTATCCATACTTGTTGGAATATCTCCGATTTCATCATAACTTCCATAAACTCTTCAACGGAGAATTCTAAAGGATGGAATGAATAATTTGAATACCTGTGCTGGTGTAATGGGGGTATGGTTTATAATTTTATTACCTATCGACGGATAGTTTATTTTCTTTGGCGAAATCATTATATAAATAACATTCATCATAAGTTAGCCATGAATGTACACTCCTTTCATAAAGTGTTAAGGTATGAAAAAACAAGTTTATAATACATGTCCATTAGCAATAACTACATTACTAAACTCAACAAGAAGAGTAGTTTTATAAACTTTATTCTTGTAATCATTTTTCTATTTATGTATTAAATTTCAAGTTAATACCCTAACGGAAGTCATAATATCACATTTTTCTTATTTTTTTAATTTAGATCAATAAATTTTTGACAAGTTTTTATATCGATACTCTCTATCTAATAAAGTGAATATCATTGAGGAGGCAGGGATCTTAACGAATTTTTAGTACCACCTGTAGGGGGCAATGAGTTGGTATGAAAAAGAGTTGCCTTAGCATTTGATTTCACCGATATATTTAAACCAAAGCTTCGAGACCCCATAAACTATAGTCACACTTTTAGGTTTGCTTGAGGGAACGATGGAAAAAGCAGTATTGTAATTTCTAATAATTGGGGTGGATTTTCAGTAGGAGATATTCTGGCTAGGAAGATGACTTGAATGTATCAATCCACTTAACTTGTTAGACAACTTATGAGTATAAAAATGGTTTTTAAGAAGATAACGTATGTTCAATATCTTCTTAAACTCAACTATAGAAGTAATACGATTAAACTTAATATCAAGTTGATTGAGATGACAAAAAATAAAGAACCGCTTAAAAAAGCGGTTCTTTATTATGAAGGTCAGCTTTTTCTGTAAGTTTTCGCCTATTTCCACACTTGATCAGCAATCTCAATCACATGACGCAGCTTTTCCCATTGTTGCTCTTCTGTTAACAGGTTGCCTTCCTCTGTTGAGGCGAATCCGCATTGTGGACTCAAACAGATTTGGTTAATGTCCACATATTGAGCCGCTTCCTCAATGCGTTTTTTAATCTGTTCAACTGGCTCAAGCTCTCCATATTTTGAAGTGACAAGGCCTAGTACGATTTGAAGGTTTGGGTTCTTCACATATCGAAGGGGCTCAAATCCGCCAGAACGATCGTCGTCAAACTCTAAAAAGAGACCATCAAGATCTAAGCCGGCAAAAATTGTTTCTGCCGCTGCTTCGTAACCACCTTCAGCTGCCCATGTCGATTTAAAGTTACCTCGGCAAATGTGCATCGTGATCACCAAATCCTCTGGGCGGTCGGCAACAGCTTCATTGATTGTCTTTGCAAACGATTCACGAAGTTCATCTTCTTCTCGGCCAAAGGCTTTGATTTGTTCGTGGCCTTTTTCGGAAAAGAACACTGCCCATGCCGTATCATCCAGCTGCAAGTAGCGGCAGCCTGCATCATAAAAAGCACGGATGGCTTTCTTATACGCTTGTGCCACATCATGGTGGAATTCCTCTAAGCTGTCATACACTCCTTCTTCAAGCTTTCCACGGAAAAAGAGCATATTCGGACTTGGAATCGTCATTTTAGCCGTATGATCACCAGCGATGCTGTGAAGGAAACGATAATCCTCCAGCATTGGATGATCTGTAAAATCGATCTTGCCTGTTACCTTGATCCCTCTAGCTTTTGTCGTTGTGTTATGGAATTGAATGCCTTGATCTGCTTCAAATCCTTCAACTCCATCGAGTCCTTCAAGAAAGTCAAAATGCCACCATGCACGTCGGAACTCACCATCTGTGACAACCTCTAACCCAATTTCTTTTTGCTTCTCTACAATACGTGTAATTTCTTCGTTTTCAATTTGTCGGAGCTGCTCTGCTGTCAGCGTACCGTCTGCTTTTTGCTTGCGTGCTTCCTTGATGCGCTCTGAACGAAGTAAACTTCCTACTTGATCTGCGCGGAATGGCGGTTTCGTTGTTTTCTTTCCAATGGTTTGTACTTGTGTCATGCTGAATCCCTTCTTTCTTCAGGTTAAAAAATCAAATAAAAAAGCTCTTCCTTAGATAAGGAAGAGCATCATATACTGTGAGAACTCTGCCTTATCTTCAAACAAGCATTTGCTTGCTTAAGGAATTAGCACCATTCTGTTCCTAGGAACAGCGGTTGCCGGGTTTCACAGGGCCAGTCCCTCCACCACTCTTAATAAGGTTACCTTTTGATTCAATTTTCTTAATAAACACAATTATTCAACGTTTTCAGGGAAAAGTCAATGGTTTTTACAATTTAATTTCCTACATGAACAAATCAGCGACAAGAACACCAGCAAGTCCGACAAGTGAAAGCACGGTGACCATCAATGTCCACGTTTTAAAGGTTTGAGCCATTGATAGGTTAAAGTATTCTTTATAAATCCAGAAACCCGCATCATTCACATGAGAGAATGTAATACTTCCCGCACCTGTTGCGATCACCATTAATTCAGGGCTGACACCCGTCAGGCCAATCAGTGGTGCAGAAATGCCAGCCGCCGTGAGACCGGCGACAGTGGCTGATCCTAAAGAGACACGAAGGACAGCAGCAATGAGCCAAGTCAGAAGCAGGGGAGAAAGTGTGCTTCCTTGCATGATCCCTGCAATGTATTGATCGACGCCGCTATCAATGAGCACTTGTTTAAAGGCACCGCCGCCTGCAATAATTAATAGAATCATAGCAATAGAGCCGATAGAATCCGTGATGGACTTCATCACATCCTGCATGCTCTTTCCTCTTCCAAGCCCAAACGTGTAGATGGCAAGCAGCACTGAGATTAATAGTGCAATCGCCGGTTCGCCTAAAAACTCAGCAGTTGGCAGCAATGGGGAGGATGGGAAGAAAATTTCTAGAAATGCTCTGAATGTCATAAGTAATACAGGCAAAACAGCAGTGAAAATGCTAATGCCGAAGCTAGGCATTTCTTCTTCTGTGAATTCCTTTGGATTAAATAAGTTCTTTGGGATATGTGCGTGCAACTGATCTTTTTTAAATAGTTTCGTAAACAGAAGTCCGCCTACTAAAACAGCAGGAATCGCTAAAATAATCCCAACCAATAAGGTTTGTCCCAAGTTTGCCTGAAAGACATTCGCAATGGCAGTCGGTCCTGGATGAGGAGGGAGGAAGCCATGTGTGGTGATAAGTGCAGCGACGAGCGGCATACCCACATACAGCACAGGAAGTCTTGCAGCTTGAGCGATTGTAAAGACTAATGGAATTAAGATAATGAATCCGGTTTCATAAAATAGAGCAATTCCAATCACAAACCCAGTCAGCATCGTCGCCCATTGGATTTTTCCGATGCCAAATCGGTCAATAAGTGTCATCGCGATCCGTTGAGCTCCGCCAGAATCAGCCATCAATTTCCCAAGCATCGCTCCAAAACCGAGAACGAGTGCCAGGTGTCCGAGCGTACTGCCAAGTCCTTTTTCGACAGAAGCAATCGCTTCTAGTGGTGTCATCCCTTCTAACACAGCAACAATTAAAGAAACAATAATCAAAGAAATAAAAGCGTTTAACTTAAAGACAACCATGAGTAAAAGCAATAACAAAACGCCAAGTCCAATAAACACTAACGACATGATCTTTCCTCCTTTGTGGTGCATAAGGGGGCGCAAACACCCCCTATGCCTTATCCTTCAAGTATGTCTACAGCTTCTTTTAACGTATCCTTTGACCCAACATTTCCCGGGAAAATCACATAAGACATGAAAGGGAATTTACTTTCTTCTCCTGTTTGCCAAACGGGGATACCTGGTTTGATTTGACCTGCCACGGTCGCACGTTTCACGCTAAGTCCTCTTGTCCCAATATCGCTGGAGGTAATTCCACCTTTGGCAATAAGATACTTAGGACGAATGGTGAGACGCTGGACAATACTTGTCACAGCATCACTAATCTCTACAGAGAGCTTTAGTTCTTCCTCTTGGCGATCATCCCCAAGATCAAGCCGTTCTCTTCTTGTATAAACAGCCACAGATTGACCACCTGCCAACAGTGTTTCAGTTTGCTGAATAACGCGGTTAATTTCTTCGCGAAAGGCATCAGGCTCTAACACAAGGTGGGTATTAAATTCAATAAAAGCCATCTCTTGATTTTGCTCAAGCGCTTTTAATTGTTCTGTTGTTTTTTTCACATGAGAACCGATCATAATGAGACCACCATGCGGGCTTTCTTCTTGTATCAAGGCATCTCTTGTTAATAAGGCTTGATCCCCTATACCGCCAAGTACTTTTGTGAGCGCCGCCGCACTTCTGAACATCAGCTGCTGTCCTGCTTGAATGGCTTCAATGAGAGCGGTGACAAAGACTTTGACATCGTCATAGTCCACCGCGTTTACAACCACCTTTTTGAAATCCTTGACACTCATGAGCTGATGTTTGATTTGATCAATGCGTAAAGCCCTCAGATCAGCTAACGAAATGTAGGTAGTGTTCTCTTTTGTGAACATTCCTTCTGACTTTTCTTCAATCCATTCTCCAAGATGAGATGATTGAAAGCCGAATGTACGGTCTCTTGCAAATTCTGTGTCACCAGCAGGAATTAATTCATGTCCTTCCTGTACGTAATGAATATTGTCGATCGTAAAGCGTCCACCTTCTTGGAAAAAAGGAAGAAGGATTTCACCATCGAACTGGCGGGAGCTTTGCTGTTCAATGGTCGTTTTGAGTACTTCAGTTTCAAGCGGAAAGTGTCCACGAAGAGTAGAATCCCCTCTGCTGACAATGACGAAGTCCTGATTAAGCCGTTTAGCCACCTTTACAATGGTTGCTGCGATTGTTTTGTGCGCAGCGGCAGTTTCTTTCTCTGTCATACTGCGAGAATTGGTCAAAATAAAGAACATGCGGCTGTCTTCAAGAAAACCAGCCTCAATGCTTTCTTCTGACCAATCGGTGAAAACAGAGACGCCATGTACGGTTTGAATCCCTGTTGGATCATCGTCTAATACAATGACTTTATGCTGAAAGCTGCTCAGTGCTTGTTCGTATGCTGATTGAATGACCTTTGAATCTGCTTTCGGAATGGCATTCAGTATGTCAGTGCTTTGTTTCATGACCATCTCATCCTTTCTTTACTTCGACATGAGCCATTTTTTCGTAATATTGAACGATGCCGCCATGATCAAGCCCGGATTTTCCGTCCGCTTTGAGGGCGTGGAAGATTTCGAGCAGCTGACTAGAAAGCGGAAGAGGAACACCTATATCATGAGCAGTTTCCATGACATTGGTTAAATCCTTCAAGTTGATGTCGATGCGTCCGCCAGGTTCAAAATTTCGTTCTAAGATGAGAGGGACCTTTGCATCGAGCACGGCACTTCCTGCCAGTCCGCCGCGGATGGCTTCATACATCTTATCAATGGCAATGCCTGATTTAGCAGCTAGAACGAGCGCCTCGGACATGGCCGCAATATTTAAGTTGACGATGATTTGATTGGCAAGCTTCGCTGTCGTCCCGCTGCCATTTGCCCCAACTAATACGACCTCAGTGCCCATTGCAAGCAGGACATCCTTCACTTGCTCAAAGATGGATTCTTCGCCGCCAGCCATGATGGCAAGTGTTCCGTCTATTGCCTTCGGTTCTCCGCCGCTGACAGGTGCATCGATAAATTCCACCTGATGCTGTTTGGCAAGAGCAGCTAAAGCCCTGGAGGTGACAGGAGAAATTGAGCTCATATCTACGATGACAGTGCCAGGTGCAGCTGTCGTTAAAATGCCTTGATCACCTGAAACGACTGCCTCTACATGCTCTCCTTTAGGAAGCATTGTGATGATGATATCGCTTTCAGAAGCTGCCTCAGCTGCTGAAACAGCACCTTTTGCTCCGGCTTTTTGTAACGATCGAATCGCTTCCTCATTTAGGTCAAAAACTGTCAAAGTATGACCAGCTTTTAATAGATTGAGTGCCATAGGTTTTCCCATAATACCTAGTCCAATGAATCCAATCTTCTTTGTCACGTTGTCCGCCTCCTATATAGAAAACCCTTACAAAAAGCGCTTTCTTTTCATTATGTTAGTATATATACTATCTTTTAAATTTAATAGTAGGAAATAAACTATTGTTCATTTAATGTACATGACGTGATAGGAACGTGTCAACGGAAAATATGAAAAAAGTCACAAAAAAAGACCGGAATCAGCTCCGGTCTTTTGTGTTTATGTTTTATTTTTAGCTACGGCTAATCGAGATCGTTTCACGTTTTCAATGGCATTTGATCCTAGCTCTAAAACAGCGGTGACGTATAGTACATCAATGATCACAAGCTGGTTGATACGGGAGATCATGGAGTCTGATCGATAGGTTGTCTCTCTTGAAGAACTAAGCAGATGAAAGTCAGACCGCTTTGCGAGCTCAGATTTCGGATAGCTGGTGATAGAAGCAACCTTTGCCCCTTTTTCTTTTGCAAACTGTACGGCGTCAAGAATTTCTCTGCTCTCTCCTGAATGGGAGATTGCGACGATAAAATCGTGTTCCGTGGCGTGTGTTGCAATCATATTCATCATGTGCGGATCACTGCATAGGCTTACTTCAAAACCAAGCTGCAGGAACTTATGATAAGCATCCCCAGCAATAAAGCTGGACGCGCCTGCTCCAAAAAAGACGGTTTTATGTGCCTGTTTCATGTGTTCAATGAATTGTGTGACGGCATGATCTTCTAAAATATGCTTCATATCTTGTATAGAGTTTGTTGTTAACTCTATGACCTTATGTTTAATGTCAGCTACACTATCGGTTGCCTCGATCTCACCGTATATGGATTGAGGTGTATTGGTCGCGATATCCTGTGCGACATGGACACGAAACACTTGATACGATTCATAGCCAATTTTTCTTAGAAACCGAAAGATCGTCGTTTCACTTGTGCTGCATTCAGCAGCGAGTGCACTTATAGAATGAAGCACAACTTTCTGAGGGTTTTGTAAAATGTAATTGGCAATCTTTTTCTGGGTTGGGGACAAACTATGAAACGTTGTCCGAATGTGACTAAAAATATTCTCTTCTATGATAAACACCACACTTCATCTAGCATTCTACATTAAGCATACAGGAACTTATGAAAACGGTAAACAAACCCGATGTGGAAAAATGAAGAATAATATGGAAAAAATACTTCTTTTGGTTCTTTTGTCATGGTATACTCATTTGGTAATAGACAAAAATGGGGGTTTTTACTATGACAATGAAAAAAGGCCTAACGATCAGCCTGCTCATTTTCTCACTGATTGTTTCCTTGTTTGCGCCAGTTGGATCTGCTGATGCCAAACAAGCAAAAAAAGCAAAAGTAAGTACACACTATTATAAGAAGAAAAAAACATTCAAATATGCACAGGTGAAAAATCTAAGCAAGACGCATATGAAAACCATCAATCGTGATTTAAAAGAAGATATCGCCTTTTCTTATTCTACTTACTTGTACTTAAAGGACGAAGCGAAAAAAGAAGGCTACGGGAAGGTCACGTATGAGAGAACGTATAAAACGAAATTTAACAATGGTAAGAAACTGAGTATCTTAAACTATGATTACATGTATAACGGTGGAGCGCACGGAGACACGATGGTTTCCAGCATGAACTATGTGTTAACAAAGAAAAAAACAAAGCAGCTGTTCTTGACAGACGTTGTGAAAACAAAGAAAAAGCGTACGAAAGTAAGAGATTATATTTATAACTACACAAAGAAACATAAAAGCAAATTCTACGCGAACCTGAAAAAAAGCGACATTGAAATCAACTACAATACGCAGTATTACTTCACGAAAAAGGGAATTGCTGTTGTCTTCCAGCCATATGAAATTTCACCTTATTATGTTGGAATTCCTATGATTCAAGTGCCTGCGAAGGTATATAAATAAAAAGAAAAACGACCAGATTCAGTGGTCGTTTTTTGCTGTTTATTCAACAAAAGAGCCCCCTCATGAGGCTCTTTTATTTGGATCTATACTTGTTTAGGTGCATCGTTTAGTGGGTGACGGCGTTTTCCGTTGTAGTGGCGGCGCATACGAAAGATTTCAAACTCCGAAAGCTCTGCGCTTTTTCTTTTTTGGGTGCGGTTATCTTTTTTGAAAGAGAATAGTAAGTAGCAGCAAAGTGAAGCGATAATCAATAAAATCATCATATGACATTCCTCCAATTCATCCTATTCTTTAAGTGTAGACAGGGTGAGTGATGTTTATAACTGAAAATAAGCAGCAGACTTGGTTTAGTTCTTAAGGTTCATTCAATCTGCTATTTTAGGTCTAAAATACTGGTTGTTTTTAACTATTATATTTCCAGTTATTTCACTCGTCAAGAAGAATTTTTTCTGGGGTTGTCTCTATTAGTACGAATAAGTGTCATAAAAGTTTCAGAAAATTGTAAACTTTTATTAAAAAACCGTTCCCGAACAGGAACGGTTGTAAACATGTCTATGCTTTTTCTTCAAATAAACGGGCAATTTCAACGATAACTTCGGTTGCTTTCACCATGTTTTCAACGGAAATAAATTCATATTTACCGTGGAAATTTTCCCCGCCAGTAAAGATGTTTGGCGTTGGTAGACCTTTATATGAAAGCTGGGAGCCATCTGTGCCGCCGCGGATTGGTTCAATGACCGGTGTTACTGAGCGATTTTCCATGGCTTCATGAGCAATGTCCACAATATGTTTCACCGGCTCAATTTTTTCTCTCATATTATAATATTGATCCTGAATGCTGAGGGTGATGCTGTTTTCTCCGTACGTGGCTTTTAAGTCATTTGCTATTTTTTCAAACAGTGCCTTGCGATTGTTGAATTTCTGTTTATCAAAATCACGGATAATATATTGCAGCTCAGCTTCTTCTACTTCCCCTACAAATTTCGTTAGGTGGAAAAAGCCTTCGTAGCCTTCTGTATATTCTGGAGATTCTTCAGAAGGAAGTTTATTGTGAAAGAGCATCCCAATTTTCGCAGCGCTGACCATTTTGTCCTTTGCTGTTCCTGGGTGGACGTTGTTTCCTTTAATGGATACTTTCGCGCCTGCTGCGTTGAAGCTTTCATATTGCAGCTCGCCAAGCGGTCCGCCGTCAATTGTGTACGCATAGGAAGCGCCAAAGGCATCAACATCAAACTTGTGAGGCCCTCTGCCAATCTCTTCATCTGGCGTAAAAGCGACGCGGATTTTCCCATGCTTGATTTCTGGGTGTTCGATGAGGTAATGCATAGCTGTCATAATTTCTGCGATACCAGCTTTGTTATCTGCACCAAGCAGGGTTGTGCCATCTGTTGTAATCAGCGTATGTCCTTGGTACTTTTGTAAATTTGGAAACTGTTGTGGAGATAAAACGATATGTAGATCTTCATTTAAGGTAATGTCGCCGCCTTGATAGTTCTTATGAAGCTGCGGTTTTACATTTTTTCCGGTGAAGTCAGTGGCTGTGTCGATATGAGCCAGAAAGCCAATGGTCGGCACGTCTTTGTCTGTGTTAGATGGGATTGTCCCCATGACATAGCCGTTTTCATCCATAGTCACTTCTTGAATCCCGATGGATTTCATCTCTTCAACAAGCTGTCTCGCCAGGTTCAATTGTCCTTCAGTAGATGGGCAGCTTTCCTTTTCTGCATCTGACTGCGTATCTACCTTCACATAACTTGTGAAACGCTGAATCATTTCCTCTTTCATCTATACGTCACTCCTTTTGTAGAATACGTCCATTTTATCACGTCTTGAATGCGCTTCATAACAAGAAAGGCTTTCTCTGGCAATTAGAGAGGAAAAAGGCCTACTTTCATTAGGTAATGTGCTGAATGGTTCTTTAGGGTGATTTTTTTGGGTGTCTTTTTATTTATAATGAGGACATATAAAATCATCCATTTGTACGTTAAATTGGGAGAAAGGGGTGCGAAAGTTGGATTCTAGTCAAACGCTGGCACTCGCTCAAAAGTTTCAGGAAGCGGCTGATGAGATTCGGCAGTCCAAGCAGCTGCTGGAAAATCGGCTGAAGGCAGTAGGATCAGGCTGGCAGGGAGAAGCAAGGGATAAATTTGATCAAAGCTTTGAAGAAACAACGGCACGCTACGATCAATTTGAAAAAGATTTGCTTGAAACAAGTCAGGAACTGCGGGATGCAGCAGTCAAAATTGAGGAGCGTAAAGCTGAAATTGCCAGAATGGAAGAGCTTGAGCGAAAGAGACGAGAAGAACGGAGAGAAAGAAACCGAGAAGGGAGATGATGTGATGGCACGTGACATTGTGGTTGATCCAGATCAGCTGACTGGGCTGGCGAATGATTTTGTAGGTGAGCTGTCAGCCATTGAAACGAAGCACCGCGATTTACATAGTGAACTGGACGGGCTGATTTTAGGCTGCGATCCTAGGTATAGAAGCTGTTTTTCTGGTGTCGGGGATGCATGGGGAGCAGGACAGGCATTAATCAGCAAATTGAGCAGTGATGATATTGCCATTCGTCATGCAACCGATAAAATGGTCGAAGCAGATGATATATTGCGGAAATTGTACAGTATCTATGATCAATATGGTACACTCACGAGCTTAGCTGGTATCGTGATGATGCAGGCGAAATATTACGGGCTTGGGATGACGACTTTCATTAAAGAGAATGGCCGATATGCAGCGCAGCATTCAAAGCTGCTGCTTGATCTGACCAGCCGGGTAGAAGGAACGAGATTTGACCGGTTAGCAAGGATTTGGCTGAGTAAAAAAGAATTATTAAAACGATCGAACTGGCCGATGGCTGACTTGGTCCATAAGAAATTCACAAAATTTTATCCTGACGATACAGTTGCGTTCACAAACAGTGTTCGTGATTTTACAAAAGGAAGTATTAATTGGAAGGACACGGCTGCGATTAAGTCTGTTCTGAAAAATGGTGCAAGATTTGCGAAAGGAAATGCCATCATTGCAACAGTTGTCACTGGTGCAACAGAAACGGTTGGCTGTGGATTGAAAATTGCCGAGAACTATGCAGAATTCGGCGATCAGCCCGAAGTCCTTAAGCGTGAAAATGCAAAGGCTGTTGGAAATGCAGTGAACAATACGGTCTTTATCGCTGGCGGTTCTGTCGCAGGTGCCGTTGTCGGCGGTGCTCTTGGCAGCTTTGCAGGTCCGATTGGAACCGTTGTTGGCGGTGCCATTGGTTCAGCAGTAGGTGGATTTATTGGAGAAAAAGTCGCCAAGCTGACATCCGGTTTTGCTGAACAGATGGCAGTGAAATTAAAGGACCCGATTCATGCGGTCGTGGATAAAGGGAAAAAAGCATTCGAACTGGCGGGTCAAGGTGTGAAAGCAGTCAATGATACCATTGATCAGGCAAATCAGGTGATACACAAAACAAAAGAAACCGCAGATTCGCTCATAAAGGGTGCAGGCGATTTCTTTAAGGGTGCATTTTCTTTTGGATAAGGAGAGATCAAGTTGGATCAGCTAAGTCTAAGTATTGAGGAACTCATCTTTAGTTTTTACAGTGAAGGCTATTTTGAACAAGGCATGTCCTTAAAGGAGGCCTATTATCCTGAAGTAGAGGACGAGCGCCTTGGTTTTTTATTTGAAATTGCGTGCCGCTCTTTGCTTGCAAAAGGTGTACTGGAATTTAGAAACAGACAATACCGTTATAAAGCGGAATACCGTCATTTCATCCAGGCGATGAATGATGCCTC
Source organism: Bacillus sp. PK5-006 (assembly GCF_054161415.1). Taxonomy (NCBI): domain Bacteria; kingdom Bacillati; phylum Bacillota; class Bacilli; order Caryophanales; family Bacillaceae; genus Bacillus; species Bacillus sp. PK5-006. The sequence goes on from NZ_CP096414.1 coordinate 193,083, forward strand.
TCACACGATCAAGGCATCTAAATTTGGAGACACAGATGAAGAAGTCAGCACCTCTTTTCACACAACACAGGCGGGTGTATATGCGCATCATACGCTTTATGATCAACAAGTGCATCAGATTCGCAAACTGGACGGCGATCAGCAGGCAGAGGAGCAAGTGACAGCCTTTTTCAACATACAGATGAATGATCACCCTGAACCTGTCATCAGCCTGCAGGCAGAGGAATTTGAAATGCTGTTAGAACAGGCAAGCGAAGCGAAAAATAAGTGGCCATCTTTCCTGAATAAAGCGGAGAATCAAGAGCTCGTGAAGGCATTTGTTTCTGATGTACAGACGAGAAAAGGAAAGATGGACTCTCTCATGAAGGTCGTCTATGACAAAAATAATACGCCTGATGTGGAGTCGATGATATTTGTGATTCCAGGTGAGAACCAATCGTGGCTTGTATCAGGAATAAAAGAAAATCAATTTCGCATTGAGACGGCTCATCAAGACGGGTTACGTTCTATATTCTAATGGAGAAAAGGAGAATGACGCTTGAATCCAAGTGAAGTAATAGAAGTAAGGAGCAGACCTTTTTTAAGAGTATGGGCATTCTTAGCAACGGGCGGCTTCGGTATCATCGGTATTTGGTTATTTTCAGAAGCTCTTACATTTGAATCGAACTATACATTGTTTTTATTTTTAGGCGGACTATTAGGTATTGTCTATGGCTGGATCTCCTTTTTGATGATTTTGCCTGCTTTTACGAAGAGGGGAAATGTGATTTTTCGCATTCAGCGCGGAGAGAATGGCGCTGTGCTGCACCGGGAGCGAACGATCTCCTTTCAAGATATTCAATCAATTGACATGCGCAGGCATCGTTACAGTATAAGAGGATTTCTTTTCATGGATGTGCTCATTCGGAAAGTAGATGGAAAATTGATCAAAATTCCGGCGTACAGCATTTTAGATGAAGAAGTATTTGAGCAGACCGTCAAACAGGAGATCTATCCATATTTACATCAGACAGCCCAAGAAAATTGGAGACAGCAGCATGGCCAAGGAGAAGAAAAGACCGACTAAGCTGTTTTTGTCAGAATTCTATAGGATGAGGCGCCACTTTTTCGAAGAAATCGTGTATGATGTCAGTAAAGACTGAACACTCGAAAGAGGTGATGAGAGATGGATAAAGAGATGGTAATCGACCTCGTCACAGAACAAATGGCACGGATTCGAAAAGAAAAGGATTATACGCAGGATCGTATGGCGGAGGTACTTGGTCTATCGAAACGGCATCTACAGCAGGTTGAAAAAAACAGGCTGCGTCTCAACTGGACGCAATCCGCGGCCGTATGTGCATTATTCAGAGATAGTGACATTTTGAAAGGGACCCTAGGGGATGACCCGCTCGAGATTTTGGAAGTTGTGGCACATGATGAATTACATCTATCAGTAGAGCGTACGATTGGCGGCAAGGTTTGGTGGAGGACGTCTGTCAAAAAAGGCACGTTTCGCCTTCAGCAAAATGTACTTAGTCAGCATTACCGCATCTTAGATGAGGAGAATTATCGCTATTATAGTTCGTTTAATAAAGAAGAAGCGAAGCGGCGGCTAGAGGAATTAAGCCAGCTGTCTTCTCCATATTGAGATTGGAAAAGGAAAGAGAGGCACCTGTATATAAGGTGCCTCTCTTTTCTGTGTTTATACTTTTAGAGTGTTTTTCGCCCGAATAAAGGCAACAAGCTGTTTGATTTCTTCATCATTTAGGGGAACGCCGTCTACATAAATGGTTCCTTCTTTTGCTTCCGTCAGTTCAATTTTGATATCAGAGATTTTGCGTTGTATCTCTGGCTCGTCCGTTCTACCAAGTAAAAAATCAATGGACGTATCATACAAATCAGCCATCAGCTTCACTGCTTCAAGCGAAGGTCGTCGGTACCCAGATTCGTAACCGGCATAGGTGCTTTTGGCGATACCTAGGCGATCTGCCGTATGCTGGAGAGACCATTTTTTCTTTTTTCTAAGGGTGGTTAAACGATCGAGTATCATACATGAACGCTCCTTTATTTACAACAACAGTATATCATATTTTGACATAGAATGTACGCGTTATGCGTAACAATTTCTTGATTAATTCGCGTTATGTGACTATAATGGCAATGAAGGTACGCGTAAAGCGTATATTATAGAATAGCACAAGCTAGCTTATAATATGTGTGACAAACGAAGTAATTTTACGAAAGAGGTGGACCTGTTGAAGAAATTATTGCTTTTAACGACTGGTGGGACGATTGCATCTGTAGAGAGTGAAAATGGTTTAGCTCCAGGTGTTAAAGCTGAGGATCTTTTGAGCTATTTAAACGAAATTAATGCAGAATATACAATGGACACAAAGTCCCTAATGAGTATAGATAGTACAAATATGCAACCTGAATACTGGGTTGATATCGCAACAGCCATTTATGAGAATTATGATCAGTATGACGGGTTTGTCGTTACTCATGGAACCGATACAATGGCCTATACATCAGCAGCGCTGTCTTATATGCTGCAAAATCCTGATAAGCCGATCGTGATTACAGGTTCACAAATTCCGATTACTTTTAAGAAAACAGATGCGAAGAAAAACATCACAGATGCCATTCGCTTTGCATGTGACGGTGTTGGCGGCGTGTATGTCGTGTTTGATGGCAGGGTCATCCAAGGAACACGTGCGATCAAACTAAGAACGAAAAGCTACGATGCATTTGAAAGCATTAACTACCCATATATTGCATCGATTGAAAACCATCAAATTGAATACAATAGCAAAGTAAAAAGATCGTCAATGAAACCGCTTAAATTAGACGCATCCTTGAATACAGATGTGTGTCTGTTAAAATTGCACCCAGGCCTGAAGCCTGAGTTTTTAGATGCAGTCAAAAGCTTGTACAAAGGCGTTGTCATTGAAAGCTACGGCAGCGGCGGAATTCCTTTCGAAGGAAGAAACCTTTTAGAAAAGATCAACGAATTGCTGGAAGAAGGCATTTCTGTTGTCATCACCACTCAGTGTCTTGAAGAAGGAGAAGACATGAGTGTGTATGAGGTAGGACGCAAGATCAATCAAGAATTGGTGGCACGTTCAAGAAATATGAATACAGAAGCTATCGTGCCGAAACTGATGTGGGCACTAGGCAAAACAACGGATCCAAGAGAAGTCAAAAAGATTATGGAAACGCCAATCGCAGAAGATTTAGTGATTTAATTATTCTAAAGAAAGCAGGTCATAAGAGATGGTTCAAGCAACTTATCGCTATGAGAAGGATTTTCTTGGTGAAAAAGAAATTCCAGCAGACGTGTATTATGGGGTTCAAACCCTTCGTGCAAAAGAGAATTTCCCGATTACAGGATATCGGATGCACGAGGAACTAATCAGAGCCTTTGCCATCGTGAAAAAAGCAGCAGCTCAAGCCAATATGGAAGTTGGACGTTTATATGAGGGAATTGGAAATGCCATCGTTCAAGCGTCTGACGAAGTCATTGAAGGCAAGCTTCACGAGTACTTTATTGTCGATCCAATTCAAGGCGGCGCAGGAACGTCCATGAATATGAATGCCAATGAAGTGATTGGAAACAGAGCACTAGAAATCATGGGACATCAAAAGGGAGAATACATTCATTTAAGCCCAAACACACATGTGAACATGTCGCAATCAACGAATGATTCATTCCCAACGGCAATCCACATTGCTGTGCTCAAGCAGTTAGACATTCTGCTTGAAACGATGCAAGTCATGCAGGACGTCTTTCAAAAGAAAGCGAAAGAATTCGATCATGTGATCAAAATGGGACGTACGCACCTTCAGGATGCTGTTCCAATCCGTTTGGGACAGGAATTTGAAGCTTACAGCCGTGTGCTGAGCCGTGATATTAAGCGGATCAACCAATCAAAACAGCATTTATATGAAGTCAATATGGGTGCAACAGCTGTTGGGACAGGCTTAAACGCAGATCCTCGTTATATTGAAATCGTGGTGAAGAAGCTCGCTGATATATCTGGTCTTCCTCTTGTAGGTGCAGAGCATCTCGTGGATGCAACGCAAAATACAGATGCTTACACAGAAGTATCCGCCGCTTTAAAAGTATGCATGATGAACATGTCTAAGATTGCCAATGACCTTCGCTTAATGGCATCTGGTCCGCGCGCAGGTCTTGCTGAAATCGCATTGCCAGCCCGCCAGCCTGGATCATCCATCATGCCTGGGAAAGTCAATCCAGTCATGGCAGAGCTCATTAACCAAATCGCATTCCAAGTCATTGGGAACGACCACACGATCTGTCTTGCTTCTGAAGCAGGCCAGCTTGAGTTAAATGTGATGGAACCTGTTCTGGTCTTTAATTTGCTTCAATCTATTAGTATAATGAATAACGGATTCCGCTCATTCACAGATCATTGCTTAGCGGACATTGAAGCAAATGAAATACGTTTGAAAGAATATGTAGAAAAAAGTGCAGGCGTGATCACTGCCGTGAACCCTCACTTAGGCTATGAAGCAGCCGCTAGAATTGCAAGAGAAGCCATTTTAACAGGACAATCGATCAGAGATCTTTGCTTGCAGTACGATGTTTTAACGGAAGAAGAACTTGATATTATCTTAAATCCATTTGAGATGACAAAGCCTGGCATTGCGGGTGCAGAGCTCCTAGAGCGATAATAATATCAAAAATTTTATTTTATTAATATGTGGAATTGCCTGTGAAAAAGAGAAAAACAGGCAATTCACTTTCTTTCGAATTGACACACTTTTTTCACAATATTTTGAAAACGCTTAACGCACGCACAAAGGGAGGAAACACAATGAAATCACCACGTCTACCATCTATTTTAGAAGTCGTAGCTGTACTTGGCTTGTTTTTAGCGATTGTTTTATCATTTACTCTTTACTTCAAATTAGATATTCAGCTAGCATTGTTTATCTCATGGTTTATGGTTATTGCTTTAGGTATTCGATTGGGGCATTCCTATAAGGATCTCCAAAATGCGATTACAAAAGGGATATCGAATGGGTTAGAAGCCATTTTAATCTTAATTGCAGTAGGTGCACTTGTTGGAACATGGATTGCAGGTGGAGTTGTTCCTACGCTCATCTACTATGGTTTAGAATTTATTCATCCTAATATATTCTTATTAGCTACACTTGTTATCTGTGCAATTATGTCCATTGCAACAGGAACTTCTTGGGGTACAGTTGGAACGGCAGGGATTGCGATGATCGCAATTGGTGAAGGTCTTGGTATTCCACTTCCGATCGTAGCAGGGGCCGTCTTATCTGGTGCTTATTTTGGAGATAAATTATCCCCATTATCAGATAGTACAGTGCTCGCTTCCTCACTTTCAAAAGTGGACGTGCTGGCGCATGTTCGAGCAATGATGGTTTTATCCATACCAGCCTTTGTGATTACAGCGATTATGTTTACGGTTACAGGCTTTATGTATGGCGGACGCAACATTGATCAAGATAAAGTAGAATTTTTGAAAAATGCCCTTCATGATACATTCACAATCAACATTTGGATGGTCATCCCAGCAGTAGTGGTTGTATTACTGCTCGTATTTAAGAAACCTTCAATGCCTGTTATAGCCATTGGTGCTCTTTTAGGATCTATTTGGGCGATGGCTTTCCAAGGAATGAATCCAGCTGATGCGATTGGTTCAGCATACAATGGCTTCTCTATTAATTCAGATGTAGATTTCTTAAATACGCTGTTAAATCGCGGCGGTATTGTGAATATGCTTGGATCTCTAGTAGTCATTATTCTCGGACTTGGTTTTGGTGGAGTACTTGAATATCTCGGCGTCTTAAAAGTGATTGTCGCTACTTTCGAGAAGAAATTATATAATGCAGGGAATGTAACCCTATCTACACTTGTTGTTGCATTCTTCGCAAATATCTTCGGCTGTGCAATGTACGTTTCATTAATTCTTACACCGAAAATTATGGAAAAAAGCTATGATAAATTAAAAATAGACAGACGCGTTCTATCTAGAAACGCTGAGGTCGGGGGAACAATGACCTCTGGTATGGTTCCATGGTCAGATAACGGGATTTACATGGCAGGAATTCTTGGCGTATCGACATTCTCTTATTTACCATTTATGTGGTTGAGCTTTGTCGCCATTGGTCTTGCGATCATTTACGGATATACGGGTAAATTCATTTGGTACGTGAAAGATCAACAAGAAAGCGAAGAATCGGCCTCATAAGCCGTTTGCAAAAGCCGCTCCTGAACGGGGCGGCTTTGTTTGTCCTAGGACCGTGAGACTATATGTGACATATAGCAAACGAACAGGAGTTTAGACCTCCTGTAAATGAGGTCGAAAGGGGTAGTGTGAAGCAGAATGAAAGCATATTTATCCCATAAAAAGGGCACAAATCCCTATTCAAACATGAGTCTTTGAACCTTATAATAACAATATTGGAAAAAGTGCTAATCACCTTACGCTCGTTTAGAGAGACTCTAAGCAGCGTTTTTATTTTTTGACAGGAGGAGGAACCCATATGAGCTTATCGGATATGCTGTCTGCCCTTAACGGTGGCATTTCAAATAAAAAAGCAGAAATTGAAGAGAAAATCGCTCGACTCAAAAAGGCGAAAAGCAAGGTTGAACGTGAACAAGATGCGGCAGAAACAGATTTAAAGCAAATCAAGCAGCCAAAGCTTGGGACCTCTTGGAAAGGTGAGCGAAGCCAAGATTTCAAAACAGACCGAAATGAAGCACATGATGCGCTGCAAACGATCGTGAACGATCAATACCCACGCTACGTGAGCCGTATCGAATTCAAAATCAGTACATTAGAAGCAGAACAAGCTGCGTTATCCTTTGCCAGTTCCTTAGCTGGAGACGCCGCACGTCTTGCTGAAAAAGGAGAAGACGCAGTAGAGGACGCAAAACGCTTGATCTCAAAAGCATGGAGCAGCTTGTAAACGAGTTTCATGCTGAACAAATCTGGAGGATATCACAATGGGACAAATTAAGTTAAACTACCAAACAGTTATGGATAAACTAGATGAAGTCTCCCAAGCCGTCGAAGCTTTAGCGATGAAAAAAGCAGCAGATAAAGCGGGTGAAAACAGCCTTGAATTTGTAACCAAGTGGACGGCACGTGAAGCAGAAGTGAGCGAAATGGTCTCAAGCTTTAAAGAAGCCTTAATTAAAAATGTTCAGGATACACGTTCTAACGTGAAAACATTAAAAGAACAAGACGAAGCGATTGCTGCAAAATAATCAGCACAATCGCTTTTATTTATGGGTACCATTGACATAATGTGAGTGTGGTATTAAAGTCTCATATTAAATTCAGGGTGTAAGACCTTGTATTATTCCGTTTTTCTTCCAAACGCGTCGCTAAAAGGACACCTTTTCCCTATTTAAGCCTGAGGCTTTTCGCCTTATACTATACTTAATGAAAGCAGAACGATAGAAATGTCAGGATTGGAAAAATCAAGTGAGTCGATGGTTTCCAAAGGCGCTCACGCCGTGCTTTCGTATGAGGTCAGATAGAGGTGGATGACATGAGTTTATCCGAGATGCTGCACCATCTGCATATGGGAATTGAGAACAAACGTGCAGAATTTGACGAAATGATCTCTCGGTTAAAGACAGCCAAAAGTAATATTCGAACAGAACAAGATCTTGCCCAGTCAGATATCAAAGAAATTAAGAAGCCTGCACTAGATTCGTCATGGAAAGGCGAGAGAGGAACCGACTTTCATCGCCACCGGAAAGATGCTTACAGCGTGATGCACGACGTCGTCAACAATGAATATGAAAAATATATAACAGAGATTGATCAAAAAATCTTACACTTTGAATTGAAAAAAATGGAGCTGGCTGTTGCCAGTAACTTTGCAGGAAGAGCTCAGGACGTGATGGAAAAGGGCGAGGATTTTGCAAAGGATGTTAAACATTTGATTGAACGGGGCTGGAAAGCTCTTTAAAACCATAAACGAAACAGCCGTCTTATAAAAGAGCGGCTGTTTTTTTGTTTAGTCACATCCACCACCGCCGCTGTCGCCTGAATCACTCCCACAGGAGGCATCAGAAGCGTGATGGGTATACGAATCAGTATAAGTGCTTGTCGTTGAGCTATGATGTGCAGAACGCTTAGCAGATGCACGTTTATCCTTTGATGTGAACTGGTTGGCAATGATGGCTCCTAAAAAAACGAATATGACAACAAACATAAAAGTACCCATAATGCATCCCTCCTCTAGTTTCATATTCATACGAATGAGCCATATCTAGGTTCCCGATTTGAAAGAAATACTGGGCAAAGAGTTCTATTTTCGTTTATGATGATAGGCAAAAGTAAATGCCAAGGGAGGAGAGCCCATGCTATCTCTACGTCAGGAGGAGCTTCTGAAACGATTGATGCAAGCGGAGCAGGAACTGACAAGTGAAGAAATTGCCCGTGTGATCGGAGTCACATCACGAACCATCCGCACGGATATGAAAGCGCTTAAAGTGATCTTAGAAGAACATGGTGCCGCACTGCATATTAAACGCGGGGCAGGGTATACATTGAGCGTTGAAGATTATGGAGCATTTCGTACATTTTTGAAAACCTCACTGAGAGAAAGGAATGAGAAAAAGGAACCTTCTATTCCCAATCAGCCTGAGGACCGTGTGGCTTATCTATTAAAAAGGCTGCTTCTGTCAGAAGACTATATCAAATTAGAGGGATTGGCAGAGGAATTATTTGTGAGTGAATCTACAGTGAAAAATGATTTGAAAGCTGTCAGGCACTTGTTTTCATTGCATGGACTTTCTATATCGCATCGGCCTAAATATGGCCTTCGTCTGACAGGCGATGAAATGAAATTAAGATATTGTATGGCAGAGCATGTGTTTCAGCAGGAGCATGCGAATGCTGCATTGTTACCTGAAGAAACGTATCAATTGATTCAGGACATCGTGCGTTCACGTACAAAAGCTACCGGACTTCATCTATCAGAAATCGGTTTAAGTAATTTAGTGACCCACATTGCCATCGCATGCAAACGAATTGAAGAAAAAAAGCTGGTCAAGATGCCAGAAGCGGAATTGAGAGAAATTCAAGTGCAGCCAGTTTTTCAAGTAGCTCAACAAATGGCAGAAGATATTCGCCGCGTATTAGCGATTGATTTTCCGTTATCTGAAATGGCGTACATTGCGATTCACTTAATGGGAGCAAAGATGATGGCATATGGAGAGGCTGGCCATACGCTATTTCATCTGCTGGACGAAGACCATTTTCGTTTCACTCACCAATTGCTTGCTTATGTAGAGGAGCACATGTCACTTGATATTCAGTTTGATAAGGAGCTGATCGTTGGTTTAAGTCTTCATTTGCGTTCTGCCATTCATCGTTTTAGATACGATATGAACATCCGAAATCCTTATTTACCAGACATTAAAAGGCATTATCCCATTGCGTTTGAGGCGGGTGTTTATATGGGCAGATGGCTGAAGGAAAAAGAGGGTGTTGAGATTCCTGAGGATGAAATCGGATATTTGGCACTTCATATTGGGGCTGCAATCGAGCGGACAAAATCACAGCATGTAAGGAAGACATGTCTTATTGTGTGTGCGACGGGTGTCGCCAGCAGCCAGCTTCTTCTTCATAAACTCACGGCAGCTTTTAACGGAAGGCTGGAGATCGCTGGAACTGCAAGTGTCGGGGAACTTCCTTCGTATGATTTAAGAAGCATTGATTTTATTATTAGTACCATTCCGCTTCAGAACACATTGCCGGTGCCAGTCATTGATGTACATACGATTCTAAGTGACGATGATATTGTGCGGCTGAAACGATTTGTGCAGAATTCACAGGATGCAGGAGTTTTGCGGTATGTGAGTCCGGCGCTGACATTTTTTCAGCAAGATCTCCAATCAAGGGAAGAGGTTCTTCAATTTTTTGTGAACGTGCTAAAGGAGCAGCATCGAATCCCAGAAGAGTTCGAACAATTATTGTTAGAAAGAGAGCAAGTGTCACCCACATCTTTCGGTCATTTGGTTGCGATTCCTCATCCAATTAAACCGGCAACAGATGATACGTTTTGTGCGATCTGTACGTTGAAAAAGCCGGTACTGTGGGGAGAAGATCGAGTACAAGTCGTATGCTTGTTAAGCATCCAGAAGACGTATCAAAAAGAATTACAGTCGCTTTATCAATTTCTTGTGCGGCTGACAGAACGGAAGGAAGTGGTGGAACAGCTCATCAAAGCCGCTTCATTTGAAGAACTGACAGCTGCGCTTCAAGTATTGGAGCATCCAAATGGAAAAACGCGGCACCCATTTCCGCATCTGTGAGGAAAAAGATTAGATGTTAATGAAAGCGCTTTTAAAATAACATCAAAAAGGAGGATGATCACGAGTTTTTGCAAAGGGGGAGACGGATCATGAGCTTCAAGGAGAAAGCGGCAGATGTTATGGGGCATGTGGCTTATCGCATCACCAACCAGAAATATATTATGGCGATTAAACAGGCATTTGTCACACTGATGCCGATCATCATTACAGGAGCTTTTGCTGTACTGGTGGCGAATATGATCATGAGCCCGGAGACAGGGCTTGCTCATTTTGAGATATTCAGGTTTTTAGCAGAGCTTCAGCCTATTATGAAGGCAATCAATTATGCCACGCTGAACTTTTTAACCATTGGGGCTGTGTTCCTCATTGGGATTGAGCTTGGGAAAATCAACGGTCACAAGTCTCTGTTCCCAGGATTGATGGCATTGATTTCATTTATATCTGTTATTCCAACGACACTTCTTCTTGAAGTCGATGGATCGATGCGTGAGGTTGTTGACGTGTTGGCAAGACAATTTTCTGATCCAAAAAGCTTATTTTTAGGGATGATCATTGCGATCGTATCTGTGGAGATTTTTTGTAAGCTGACCGAGGTGAAATGGCTGCAAATCAAGATGCCGGATTCGGTTCCGTCGAATGTGGCAACATCTTTTTCGTCACTTTTCCCATCGATCATTACAATTACAATCATTAGTTCATTCGGCTTTGCATTTCATCGTGTGACAGGCATTTATTTGCATGAAGCAGTGTATAACGTGGTGCAGCGTCCGTTAGAAAGTGTTGTACAGGGGCTGCCTGGGATTTTAACGTTGATGTTTGTGGCGCAATTCTTCTGGGTGATCGGCATCCATGGCAATCAAATGATTAAGCCGATCCGGGAGCCGCTCTTATTAGGATCGATTGCAGTGAATATGACAGCCTTTCAAGAGGGGAAAGAAATCCCGAATATCATCACGATGCCGTTTTGGGATGTGTATATGAGCATCGGTGGTTCAGGTGTGACCATTGGTCTTTTGATTGCGATTTTTATTGCTGGGAGAAGGGAAGAGATGCGAAGCATTGCCAAGCTCTCATCTGGACCCGGACTGTTCAACATCAATGAACCCGTTATTTTTGGATTACCTGTGATGCTAAACCCTGTGATGGCGATCCCATTTATCGTCACGCCGCTTGTGACAGGTACGATTGGGTATATTGCGACGGCTACAGGATTCGCTGGAAAAGCGGTCGTGATGGTGCCGTGGACGACACCGCCGCTTGTAAATGCATGGCTGTCTACCGCTGGCAGCATGGGCGCTGTCATCACACAGCTTATCTGTATTGTGGTTGCTGTTTTCATCTATTTACCGTTTGTTCTTTTGTCTAACCGCAAGCCAGAAGCAGCACCAGATTCAGAATAAACATTCAGAGGAAGAAAAGGGAGGCGGCGACATGAACAGAATTGAGATTCCAAGTGATTTTATCCTAGGTGCTGCGGCTTCTGCTTGGCAGACCGAGGGATGGAAGGGAAAGCGGGCGCATCAGGACTCGTACATCGACTTATGGTATAAGGAAGGATATCACGTGTGGCACGAAGGCTATGGTCCTGCTGGTGCGACAAACTTTTACGAGCGCTACCCTGAAGATGTAGCCTTAATGAAAGAGATTGGGCTGACACATTACAGGACATCGATCAATTGGTCGAGGTTTCTCATAGATTACGAGAATGGGATAGTGGATGAGGCCTATGCTCGTTACATTGATGATCTGATCAATGAATTAATCGCAGCAGGTGTAGAACCAATGTTTTGCTTAGAGCACTATGAACTTCCTGCCGTTTTGCTTGAGAAGTACGGCGGATGGTCATCAAAGCATGTTGTCGAGCTGTTTGTTCTCTATGCAGAAAAGGTGTTTGAGCGCTTCGGAGACCGGGTCAAGCATTGGTTTAGTTTTAATGAACCGATTGTTGTTCAGACACGTGTTTATCTAGATGCGATACGATATCCGTTTGAGCAAAATACGAAGAAATGGATGCAGTGGAACTATCATAAAGCTCTGGCAACAGCAAAAGTGGTGAAACTGTTTCGGGAGATGGGGTTGAAGGAATCGACAGGAGCCAAAATCGGCGTGATTCTCAATCCAGAAGTGACGTATGCAAGATCGTCTGCCCCGCATGACCAAGAAGCGGCACGTATGTATGACTTGTTTTTTAATCGAATGTTCTTAGATCCTTCCATCAAAGGGGAGTATCCAGAGGAACTGATCGATGTGTTGAAAAAGCATGATATTCTTTTCGATTCCACAGAGGAAGAGCTTCAGATCATCAAGAATCATACGGTGGATGTCGTTGGGCTTAACTTGTACTATCCGCATCGTGTCAAGGCACCGAGTAAGGCTTGGAACGAAGGAACACCTTTTCATCCATCCTATTATTACGATATGTTTGAGCTTCCAGGGAGAAAAATGAATCCTTTCAGAGGCTGGGAAATCTATCCGAAGATTGTCTATGATATGGGGATGAGAATAAAAGAAGAATACGGAAATATTGAGTGGTTTGTGGCCGAAAATGGCATGGGTGTAGAAAAGGAAGAACGGTTTAAAACAGAAGACGGTATCATTGATGATCAGTATCGCATTTCATTTATCAGCCAGCATTTGAAGCGGGCACTTCAAGCGAAAGCAGAAGGATCAAATTGCACAGGCTATATGCTTTGGGCATTTACAGACAATGTCTCACCGATGAATGCCTTTAAAAACCGCTACGGATTAGTCGAAATCCAGCTGGAGAATGAACGAAATCGTCAGCTGAAAGCATCTGCGTATTGGTACCAGACATTAATCAAAACAAGGGAACTGCAGGTTGAAACAGAAGTCATTTATCAATAGGAGTGATGGGATATGAAACGAATCATTCTCGCTTGTGCAGCAGGAATGTCAACGTCCATTGTGGTGTCCAAAATGAAGGCTGCCGCAGAAGCTAAAGGGCTGGATTACTATATTTATGCTATACCTGAAGGAGCCATTGCGGATGAACTAGAAGAGCATGGAGAGGATGTACAGGCGATTTTACTTGGACCGCAAGTTAGTTTTATGAAAAAAGCAGCAGAAAAAACAGCGGCTCCCTATCAAATACCTGTCGATGTCGTCAATGTGAGATTATACGGAACAGCAAACGGAGAAAAAATTCTAGAGCATGCACTGAAACTAGCAAATGAATCTTGAATAATTGGAGGAGAAGCAGATGACGGTATTAGAGGAAATGCAGGGAGCAGCCTTTCAAATCATTGCCCATGCAGGCGAGGCAAGAAGTCATTATGTAGAAGCGATTCGTCTAGCAAGAGCTGATGATTTTGAAAAAGCGCAGCAGTTGATCGAAAAAGGGGAGGAAGCGTTTCGAAGCATCCACAACCTGCACTTGTCGCTGATTCAAAAAGAAGCGGCAGGTGAACAGCTTCCGTTTTCTTTACTGCTGATACATGCAGAAGATCAAATGCTCACAACAGAGACCATCCATCTGCTCGCCATCGAAATGATCGAAATGTGTAAAAAAATGAATACCCTGTCAAAATAGTTGTCAATGAATAACCAATTTCTGTTATAATCATTCGGTAGATAAAGAGAAAGCAGGATTGGTGAATGAAAAAAACATGTAGGCTGATGACGATTGGTCTTATGCTGCTGCTCATTTCGGGCTGTATGGGAATAAAGGAGCAGGCGGAAGGAAGCCAGCAAGTCGTCAAAGAGGAAAAGGGTCCATTACAAACAAAAGAGATTCAGCAGAAAAAAGAAACGGCAGTGATAGAGACAAAAACCTGGATGAAGCAAAACGAGCCGGTCGAGCTTCCGATTTTGATGTATCATAGTATCTCAAGCGGCAACTCGTTACGTGTGCCAAAGAGCGAATTTGCATCTCATATGAAATGGCTGAAGGACAATGACTATGTCACACTGTCGCCAGAAGAGGCGTACCGCGTTTTCACAACAAATTCGATGCCAAGTAAGAAGAGTGTCCTCATTACATTTGATGATGGATATACGGATAACTATACAAAGGCATTTCCAATTTTAAAGCAGTATGGAATGAAAGCAACGATTTTCATGATTGAGCAATCCATTGGCCGTCCACATCACTTAACGGATGAGCAAATGGATGAGATGATGGCACATGGGATATCAATTGAGAGTCATACGATTCATCATTTAGAGCTCAATCGATTATCAAAGCAGCAGCAGGAAGAGGAATTAAAAGGATCAAAGGCATTCTTCGATCAGCGATTTTCTCAGCGTACGAGAATGGTCAGTTATCCTGTCGGGCGCTATAATGAAGAGACGTTGAAGCTGGCGAAGGAAGCTGGATATCAAATGGCTGTCACCACCGAACCAGGACATGCGAAGAAGGAACAAGGCATGATGTCCTTGCACCGCGTCCGCATTTCACCGGGACTTTCACCAGAAAGCTTTGGTAGGCTGGTCGAAGGGAAGTAACGATCAATGTTTCACATGAAACATTTTACGACAAGTTTCACCAAAATGAATCACCGCCCATACACCTTGACATGATATGTCTTGGTTTCAACTGTTATTATAAGAGAGACTTAGATGGACAGAACTTTCATGACCAGGGGAGTTCTGTTTTTTAAAATTGTCATTCAAACCCTACATCGTAAGAAACACCTCAATGAAAGACTCAAAGTATCAAGCCCGCCAATGAAGTAACAATCAAATATTGCTCAGCAACGCAAAACTTAAGAAACCCTACATAGAAAAACCAATTGAGAAAAGAAAGGGAGAGGGAATATGTCAAACTTTTTTGGAATCGACCATGTTCAACTAGCTGCTCCAAAAGGCAGTGAAGAGAAAGCTCGTTTGTTTTTTGGCGAAATTTTAGGGATGAAAGAAATACCTAAGCCTAGTAATCTAGCTAAACGCGGAGGTGTCTGGTTCCAATGCGGTCATCATCAGCTTCACATTGGCATTCAGGAACATTTTCAAGCTGCAAAGAAAGCTCATCCGGCTTTTCTTGTAAAGAGTCTATCGGAATTAAAAGAGGCATTATTGAAGCATCACATTCGTATAAGAGAAGATGAGCCATTGGAGGGAGCCAATCGGTTTTATGTAGAAGATCCTTTTGGGAATCGAATTGAGTTTTTAGAGAGAAGAGACTAGAAGACAACAAGAAGGCTGTCGAGATTTTCTCGACAGCCTTCTTGTTATTGATAAACGGGATAGCCCGTCATTTTGATATCTTTTCCGAGTGGTTCCACGGTGAGTTGATCCAGTTCAATGGCATCACTCATGAGGCGTATGCCTTCGCCTCCGAAAAAGGAAGGGGAAAGTCGTCCGCCAATGAGCTTAGGCGCCATATAGATGACCAATTTATCTACAAGCTGCTGTTCTAAGAACGAGGCGTTAATCTGGCCGCCGCCTTCAATCATGAGAGAGGAGATATTTTTTTCTCCCAGCACTTGAAGCACTTCCTGCAGGGGAACCCGCGTGTCGCTGTCTGTCATGAAGACTCGAACGCCAGCTGCTTCTAAGGCCGCTCGTTTTTCCTCATCGGCTTGCTTTGTTGTAAAAATCCATGTAGGTGCCATCTGATCGGTGACGATCTTTGCTGTCAGTGGTGTTGACAGCTTTGAGTCTAAGACAATTCGAATCGGATTGTTTCCATTTGGAATCCGCGCAGTTAATGAAGGATCATCGTGAATGACGGTTTGAGCACCGACCAAAATCGCATCATTGATACTGCGGATATGGTGAGCATCATAACGGGATGTCTCAGATGTAATCCACTTGCTGTCAGACGTGGAAGAGGCGATTTTCCCATCTAAGGTAATGCCCGCTTTGAGCGTCACAAAAGGTGTTTTTTTCGTAATAAAGTGATTAAATACTTCATTCATCAGAATGGATTCCTGTTCAAGTACGCCCGTGATGACTTGGATACCCGCGTCTTGTAAAATGGCAATCCCGCGGCCAGCGACAAGCGGGTTTGGATCAAGTGCCGCCACGACAACGGTTTCGACGCCGGCTTTCACAAGTGCTTCCGCGCAAGGGCCTGTGCGCCCATGATGGGAGCAAGGCTCAAGGGTCACATAAATCGTGGCTCCTTTTGCCTTGTCCCCGGCCATGTTAAGTGCATGAATTTCAGCATGCGGTTCACCGGCTTTCATATGAGCACCGACTCCAACAATTTCATTCTCTCGCACAATCACAGCCCCGACGAGCGGATTCGGAGATGTCTGACCTTTCATTGCCCGTGCATTATCAAGGGCTAGCTTCATATATCGCTCATGATGTGGCAATCGTACGCACCTCTTGCTCCGCCTTCATGTGACCTGAGCGGTTGATTTTTGTCTGCAAGTATTTTTCGTTAAATTCAGAGACATCTCCCCAAAGCGGAATGCGTCCAGAAAGAGATAAACCTGCATGGCTGATCGCATCTGTCTTTTTCGGGTTATTGGTAATGAGTCTGACCGGCTTTGTACGAAGTGTTTGAAGAACGGCAATGGCTTCTTCGTATTGACGTGTGTCATCTTCAAAACCAAGTGCTTCGTTCGCTTCTACTGTATCGTAGCCGTTTTCTTGAAGAATATAAGCCATGGCTTTACTGAAAAGACCAATGCCGCGGCCTTCATGATTGGCTAAGTAAAACAGGGCTCCTGCTCCATTGTCCTCAATCATTCGCATAGACTGCTTCAATTGGAATCCACAGTCGCAGCGCTTGCTTCCAAAAATATCGCCAGTGTGGCAAATGGAATGCATGCGGATAAGAGCTTCGTCAGCGTGCTCAAAATCTCCATATACAAGAACGCTTGACTGCTGATGATCAGCAAGCTGGCGGGACGAGAGGCTTTCAATTAAAGCTTCGTCTGACAATGGCTCTTTTCCATCATCTTTTAACCATGAATACCAATTAAACATGACAGTTCTGCCGTCTAAATTCACTGGCAGTTTAATGGGTCCAGTGATATATATATACCCGTCTTCTTGCTGTACTCGTTTGATTTTATCTTTTAATATGGCTGTTTTAAGCTCTGTGTGTTTGTCCATATTCTGCACCTTCTTTTTAGTCTGTTTCTTCAATCTGTAAACGAACGAGAACGCCAAATGGATCAACAAATTCGCTGCTTTTTCCTGTCGTGTTGACTTGAGTGCCTGCTTTTGTCAGGCGTTCGATGACGGATTGTCTGTCTGCTTCTTCTGGGAAAACCAGTGTATAGCTTCTAATTCCTGAGAAACGTGGATCAATGGCTCCTTTTCGTCCGCGTCCCCATGCATTAAAGGCAAGGTGGTGGTGGTATACACCAGCGGCGATAAATAGGCTTGCTGGTGGAGCCATTCGGATATGAAAACCGAGCGTATGGACATAAAAAGGATCTGCTTCTTCTGGGTTGAGATGGAAATGCAAGTGTCCCATCACTGTGCCCGCAGGGAGTCCTTCCCATGTGGTATCAGCGGCTTCCTGCAGGAGACCATCTCCATCAAGCGGTGAATTTCCGCCACCTTTCAGTTCTCCATGCTCACCTACCCAAATGTCCTGAGGACGGTCAGCATAAATTTCTACGCCAATGCCGTCAGGATCACTTAAATAAATGGCTTCACTGAAAAAGTGATCGCTTGCTCCAATTAAAGGATAGCCTTTTTTGATCACATGTGCCAGCCATGTGCCCAGGTTTTTTCTGGTAGGTAATAAAACAGCAAAATGATAAAGTCCTGGCTCATGATCAGGCTTTTCTTTGAGCTGTGCATCTTCTTTTAACAAAAGAATCGGTTCCTTTGCATTGCTGCCAAGTGTCACCGTGGAATCGGT
The DNA here is from genome assembly GCF_054161415.1 of Bacillus sp. PK5-006. Taxonomy (NCBI): domain Bacteria; kingdom Bacillati; phylum Bacillota; class Bacilli; order Caryophanales; family Bacillaceae; genus Bacillus; species Bacillus sp. PK5-006. The sequence goes on from NZ_CP096414.1 coordinate 211,187, forward strand.
CTTTTCTAATATAGTAAATCCTAAAATGTCTGTATAAAAAGGTAAAGAACGATCAAAGCTGGACACATGTAATTCTGTCACACCCAGCCTTAGCTGCTCAATTGTCTTCAAGCTCGGTCATCTCCTTCATGATATATGCATCGGCATGTTCAAATGTTTTTGAAAATCTATAAAAAATAAATACCTTGTTACTTTTAGTAACTAAACTATATAATAGTTAGTGACTTATTTCAAGTAATTAATTATGTTATAATGAAAAAAAGAGAAAAAAGCAGGAGGGAGTAAGATATGGCTCAAGTAGATGGCTGCCCAATTACAGATGCCATGGAGATTCTAGGCAAGAAGTGGGTCATTCTCATCATCAATCAGCTTCTGACAGGGCCTAAGCGTTTTTGTCAGCTTGAAAATGAAATGAACATCAGCGGAAGATTACTATCAGAAAGGCTGAAGGATTTAGAAGCTGAGGGACTTGTTGAGAAAAAAGTATATCCCGACATTCCAGTGCGGATTGAATACGAATTAACGGTGCAAGGGAAGAAAATTGAACCGATTATTCGTGAAATGTATGCTTGGTCTTTAGAGCGTAAAAACAGCAAAATGGAGGAACATGTTCCTTCTTAATCCATTTCGATCAGTGTGTCTGATCGAAATTTTTTTGTGTGATTTTCCAGAAAACTAAGACAATAGTATGAAAAATGATATTGACAATTATTTCACCCATTATATAATATCAAGGAGAAGAGGGTTCTTTTCCCTGTAATGGAATGGAGGTTATGCCATGGTATTATGAATGGGACAGATTGCCTAAAACTCTTATCAATCCATCATTTAGAAGCAGACATCTTTGACTTTAGGAAGCAAAGATTTATTTTTTCAACTCAATTGATAATGATTATCATAATCATCTATAAGTGTGTTCCAGCACTTATGAAGGTTATTTTTTTTATTGTCTATTGAGAATAATTATCAATATCATTTAGGAGGGCTCACATGAAAGTCATTCGTTCAACATCACCCGTATTATTATTCCTTAGTTTTGTTCTATTATTTGCTCTAGCTCCTGTTAGCTCAGCCTCAGCAGCTGGCTTAGCAGATGGTCAATATTCAGCGCAAAATGTGGTTTGGAAGGCTGATAGCGATTCGACTTCAACAGCGAATACGTATTTCGAAAAACCAGCCAAGCTTGTCGTAAAGGATGGAAAAATCAAAGCGCATGTCACGTTAACGAATAGCTCTTGGATTACAAGCTTTAAGACGCTCGATCAAGGTGTCTACAAAGATGCGAAGGTGATTAGTACAAATACAGCTGCGAATAAGAGGACAGTAGAATTCAATGTGAACAGCCTGACTGAGGTCGTACCAGCAAAAGTGAGTGTGACTGTACCGGCTATCGGATATACAGGCAATTACGACATTCGTCTCAAGTTTGATGCGGCATCTGTTCAATAGAAAGGGAGGAAATTCGCTTGATGAAAAAAAGAATGAGGCTGTCAGTCTTCATGGCGGTTTTTTTACTGGCACTTATGCTGCCTTTTTCAAACGCACAGGCTGCCGCATTAAAGGATGGTACATACTCCGTCAATTATACAGTGCTGAAAGCTGAAGGAAATGCGGTCTCAATGGCAAATGATTACTGGCTGAAGCCAGCAAAAGTGATAGTGAAAAATGGGAACCTGACAGTGCAAATGACGATTAAAAATAGCAGCTGGGTAACGGAATTTAAAGTACCAGGAAATGGCGGCTATGTCGATACAACCGTTCTCTCAACAAAAAAAAAAGCCAATACAAGGCTCGTTCAGTTCCAGGCTCAAAGCTTGTCTAAACCAATCACGTCAAAAATTCATGTCACTGTGAAATCTGCTGATTATGATCATGATTACACCATTCAGCTGAAATTTGATGAAAGCAGCATCAAGTCACTTTCGTCTAACAGTGCAAATCAATCAGCGGGTGCAGCAGAAAGTCAGCAGCCATCAAAAGAATCAACGAACAAAGCTGATTCATCCACAACGAAACAAGAAGAAAATCCTCAAACTGGTGATACAAGCCAAATAGGGTGGCTCCTTGTGCTTGTCTTATGTTCAGGCGGGTTTTTAGCAAGAAAGTGGATCATCAAGCATTAACGGAAGGAAGTGTCACCATTTGAAACGTCTTTTTCATCTAAAGGCAGCCATTCTGCTCGTTTTATTCAGTTTGTTGACTGCGTTTCAGATTCCTCAAGGAACAGCTCAAGCGGCATCATTCGTTGATGGTGAATACACAGTCGGATTCACCATTTTAAAAAACGGCAGCACAGAAGCGTCCATGATGGATACCTATACAGAAAAGCCAGCTAAGCTGATTGTGGAAAATGGCAAGAAAACAGCCTATGTCACACTGAAGCAAAGCAAAGAAATAACAGATTTCAAGGTCGAACAAAATGGTGCTCTCGTTACCACTGAAACGGTCAGTGAGGACGAAACAGCCAATACACGTGTGATCAAATTTAATGTCGACGACTTATCAGCGAAATTAAACGGCTGGGTGAAAATTTACTGGGATTTAGGCGGCTTTATTTATGACGAAGCATATGACGTACAGCTTGCATTTGATCAAAGCAGCCTAACACTCGTTACGCCTGCAAAACCAGACGATAATGAAACAAAGCCAGATGACCAAAACGGTACAAAGCCAGACGATAACGAAACAAAGCCGGATGACCAAAACGGTACAAAGCCAGACGATAACGAAACAAAACCAGATGACCAAAACGGTACAAAACCAGACGATCAACCGACAACACCAGGCAATAACAATGGCACAAAACCAGATGATTCTGCGCAAAATCAATTAAAAGATGGCGTATATCGTATTAATTACAGTGTGCTAAAAGGGGATACGGATGAGGCATCTCGAATGAGTGATTACTTCTCACACCCTGCATCCTTAACTGTCAAAAATGGAAAGCAAACCATTTCCTTTACGGTGAAGGACCATAAGTCTGTCGCTTCTTTAAAAACAGAGAAAAACGGTTCTTATCAAGAAGCCAAAACAGTCAGCAAGGATGAAGCAAAGAATACAAGAGTGGTTTCATTTGATGTAGATGATTTGAAAAACGAGGTCAAAGGAAAAGTACACATTGTAGTAGCAGCCGCTAACTATGACCAAACCTACGATATTCGTTTTCAATTTGATTCAAAGAGTATCGCTCCAGTGAAGGACGGGCAGGTGGTAGAGGAAGAAAAACCAGCTGCACCAGAAACACCAAAGCCAAACACACCAACAACAGAAACAAATAACGGCGGAGCAAATCAAGAGACGGCTCAGCTAAAAGATGGTGTATACAAGCTTCCTTTCTCAATGAAGAAAGCAGACAAGGATGAGCTTTCTCGCATGAACGATTACGTCGTGAGTCCTGCGACACTGGTTGTAAAAAATGGCCGCCATTTCGTTTCATATACAGTGAAGAACAGCTCAGCCATCACGTCATTCCAAGTAGGAACAGGCGGAAAGTTTGAAGAGACTCTTGTTGCGAAAACAGATGAAAAAGCAGATACACGTGTTATTCAATATGAAGCAAAAAGTTTAAGTGGAGCTCAGGCTGCACGCGTAAAGATTGATATTCCAGCTGCAAACTACCATGAGCAGTACGATGTCAAACTTGTCTATGACACAAAAGGAATCGCTCCTGGTGAGGGAAGCGGAATTTCAACGGTCATTGGAGACGATGAGAGTATCGGCTTTGTCAAAAATCCAAATGATCACGATTCTCAAATAAATCAACTTGAGAATGCAGCACCTGAGGAAACGGGTGCGGAGCAGATGACATTTACGCCATTAGATGATCAAACCAAATCTGAGTCTGGACAGCTGAATCCGAAAACGGGAGATACCTCTCTTCTTTGGGTGTATATTCTTTTATTCGGCGCTTCGTTATTCGTACTCGTTAGAAAATATCAAACACGGACAAGATAGTTCGTTTTATTTTAAGTGAGATGCGCCTTTTACCTCGGCGCATCCACTCTCTTTTTTCGAAAGGGGGCTTCTGTTTTTGAAGCATCGAATATTATGTACCCTGATCGCTGCCTTGAGTGTGTGCGTGATTTTATCGGGTTGCTCACAGTCAGATGAAAGCTCAGTAAAAGGCAAAAAAAGCGCTGAATCAAATGAGCGCATTGTGGCAACGACTGTAGCTGCTGCGGAGATCATGGATGCTTTAGAGGTGGATCTTGTCGGGGTGCCAACAAGTCAAAAATCCTTGCCAGCTCGTTACAAAGGACTGCCGGAAGTCGGTAACCCAATGAGCCCGGACATGGAAATCATCCAATCACTTCAACCGACAGATGTCCTGTCTGTCACAACCCTTCAATATGATTTAGAGACACCCTTTCAGCAAGCAGGTGTCCCTGCTACATACTTAAATCTTGAGAGCATGTCCAACATGGAGAAGGCCATCACGAAGCTTGGAGATCAGTATGACAGAAAGAAGCAGGCTGAACGCATTGTGTCTGAGTTTGAGCAAAAAAAGAAAGACATTCAAGAGAGGACGAAAGGAAAACGCAAGCCGTCCGTTCTGATTTTGCTTGGTGTGCCAGGCAGTTATTTGGTGGCGACAGAGAATTCATATATTGGTGATCTTGTGCGTATCGCAGGAGGAAAGAACATTGTGGAAGGCGAGAAAATGGAGTATTTGGAATCCAATACGGAGTATTTACAAAAAGCCAATCCAGATATCATTCTCCGAGCCGCACATGGGATGCCCGATGAAGTCGTCAAAATGTTTGATCAAGAATTTAAAACAAATGACATCTGGAAACATTTTAATGCGGTCAAACAAGACCGGGTGTATGACCTCGAAGAAAGCTTATTCGGGACAACAGGCAATTTAAAGGCAGCAGAAGCATTAGATGCATTGACTCGTATGTTGTATCCGTCATAAGCGGCGAATCTTAATGATAAAAGGACGTTCAAGATGAAAAAAACAGGGATTTTATTTCTGATAGTCAGTCTCTTACTGGTCTGCGTGTTTATTTATTCAGCCATTACTGGGAGCATTCATGTCACCCCAATTGAATTATTAGAAGGGCTCATCACCGGTCAACATGCACAGGTAGAAATCATTAAAGATTTGAGAATTCCCCGCATGCTTATCGCGATGTTTACAGGGGCCGCCTTATCTGTCTCCGGTGTACTGCTGCAGTCGGTCATGAGGAATCCGTTAGCTGATGCCGGCGTCATTGGCATTTCATCAGGAGCCAGCTTCTTTTCATTAATGGCGATTACAGCGCTTCCTCAATTTTATTTCTACTCTCCTTTATTTTCGGTATTAGGCGGAGCTATTGCATGTTTCCTCGTGTATGTTCTGTCTTGGAAGGGTGGTTTAAGCCCGATCCGCATGATCTTGGTTGGGATCGCCATCAATGCCATGTTTACTGGAATGGCTGAAGCATTTGTGACCATTTGCAGCTATTTCAATATCACGATTAATCAGTCGGGACAGTCGAATCTCACGATGAAAACGTGGGGAGATGTCCGTTTAATCGGTGTCTATGGTGTCGCCGGCCTTGTCGTTGCACTCTTCTTCAGCAGGTGGTGCAACCTGCTGGCTCTTCAGGACAAGACAGCGAAAAATTTAGGATTGCGTGTGACCAGAATGCGCCTTTTGATTTCCATCACAGCCGTTTTACTTGCGGCGGTGACAGCTGCAGTAGCGGGCGTGATCGCCTTTGTCGGCTTGCTCATTCCGCACATTTCAAGAAGGCTTGTCGGCTCGGATCACCGGGTACTGATTCCATTTTCTGCGTTAAGCGGGGCTTTGCTTATTTTGACGGCTGATACGCTTGGCAGGACGCTTGTGGCGCCAAATGAGATTCCTGCTTCTACGATCATGGCCGTGATTGGCGGGCCGTTTCTGATCTTTTTATTAAGAAGGGGGGACCGTCTCCATGGACATTCGTGAGGTGTCATTCTCATATGACCAGCAGAAGGACATCGTTCAATCAGTCACAACAAAGATTGAAAAGGGGAAAATCACAACCATTATCGGTCCAAATGGCTCGGGAAAATCCACACTGCTTTCCTTAATGGCGAATAATCATTGTCCAAATAAAGGGCAAATTCACTTAGACGGGCAAACGCTGAATACGTTCAAGCCAAAGGAGCTGGCAAAAAAGCTCGCTGTCGTCCATCAGCAAAATGAAGCGCCGCTTGATTTAACGATCGAACGGGTCGTGGCATTCGGCAGAACGCCGTACCAGACGATGCGCGGAGGAGACAAGGAAGAGGATGAGAGAGCGATAGAGTGGGCGCTGTCCAGTACAAAGCTAACAGACAAACGAAAGGTGCCGCTCGCCTCACTGTCAGGTGGAGAGCGGCAGCGTGTATGGATTGCGATGGCACTTGCGCAAAAAACACCGATCCTTTTCTTAGATGAACCGACAACTTATTTGGATATTTATTATCAATTTGACATTCTTGAGCTGATCCGTGAACTGAATGCCGTTCATGGATTAACGATTGTCATGGTGCTGCACGACATGAATCAGGCTGTCCGCTACAGCGATATCATCATAGCGATGAAGGATGGACAGGTTATCAGTGAAGGCCAGCCAAACGATGTGTTAACAGAGGAAAACGTGCGTCACATTTATGATGTGTCCGTCACGATTAGACAGGATGCAGAAACAGGGATGTACATCGTGCCTGTTGGTATATAAGCTGGGCAAAAAGCAGGTGAGACAGTGTGAAACGAGGAAAACGGCTTTGGCAGCGGATGCTGACGATCGTTTGTTTAGGCGTATTGATTTATAGCGGGACAGCCATCGGCTTCGAACTTTTCGGTTATTATCAAAATCGCCAGGTGCTTGCAAAGGCACAGACGATGTATGGATATGAAGAAGATATGACTGAAAAACGGGAGCAGGGAAAGATCCGTTCGTCATTTGATGAGCTGCGGAAGGTGAATGAGGACATTGTCGGCTGGATCAATATGAAAGACACGATGATTCAGTATCCGATTGTTCAATCTCACGATAATGCGTTCTACTTAACTCGCAATTATTTAAAAAACGACACCCGGGCAGGCAGTATCTTTATGGATTATCGTAATGATGTCCTGCATGAAAGCCCAAATACAGTGGTGTATGGCCATCGGATGAGGGATGGATCCATGTTCGCTGGACTCACAAACTATCTAAAAAAAGATTTCTTCCAAGAGCACCGGACATTTCAGTACGATACGCTGTATCAAAGCTATGAAGCGGAGATTTTTGCTTTGTATGAAACGACGGTTGACTTTGACTATATTCAAACCGATTTTCAAGATCTTGGCGAATATGCGCACTACTTGCAAGCTGTGCGGAAGAAATCAATCTATCAAACGAAGACAGACGTGTCCACAGATGACCTCATCCTCACCTTATCGACCTGTGATCATGTGCTAGCACCTAAAAGCGGGCGTCTCGTGGTACAGGCAAAGCTAAAGAAAGTTTACTAGAAAAGGAGAGACAGACGGTTGAAATTTTCATATGTGATCTTGGCGGGACTCGTCTTGATGCTTCTCCTTGGCGGATGCAGTCAGGCGGCACCTGTAGAGAAAGGGAGCGGGCAAGGAGCGCTGAAGATAAAGGATTTTACCGGAAGAACGCTGTCGTTTGATGAATCCCCTCAGCGTATTGTCGCATTGTCGACTGGGGACATGAGTATTTTGTATGCTTTAGGCGGTGAGGCGGTCGGCCGGCCAACCGCCGAGTTACCAGACAGCTTACAAAAAGCAAAATCCGTACAAACGATTGGCACAACGCATCAATTTGATGTAGAGCTGATTACAAGCTTAAAGCCTGATGTGGTGCTTGGAAATGAACAATTAAACAGCAAGGACATCTCTACAATAGAAGGAATTGGTTCACAGATGCTTTTGACAAGCGCCAATTCAGTGAAGGACATCCAGCGTCAAATCTCGTTATTTGGGGAGTTGCTTGGGAAGCAGCAAAAGGCTAAAGCACTCAATGATCAAATTGATGAGCGGAAAAAGCAAGTCAAGCAGCCTAAGAAAAAAGTGAAAACACTCGTTGTGTACGGTGCACCCGGCACATATATGGCGGCACTTCCTCAATCCTTGAGCGGGGATTTGCTGCACATCGCTGGGGGTGCAAACATTGCTGAGAATGAACCGGCACTCGAAAAATTTCCTCAATACGCCCAAATCAATGCTGAAAAGGTAATCGAAGCCGATCCCGATCTCATTCTGCTCATGACACACAGCAATCCTGAAGATGTGAAAGCGGGCTTTATGAGTGAAATGAAACAGAATGCAGCATGGCACGATGTATCAGCTGTCAAAAATGGCCGCGTGGAGATTCTGCCCAGTGATTTATTCGGGACGAATCCAGGCGCAGACGTCATCAAGGCGATTGATGAATTAGAGAAAAGATTGAAGCGATTGTCATCATGAAGGTGAATGCAGAGTTAGATTTTCAAAAAAGACAGTCGAGACGAAGATGGCTTATACCGGGACTGCTTTTCTCGCTAGGTGTGGGCATATGTCTAGGGCTTGCATTAGGTTCTGTTCAATTATCGCTGCCAGATTTGATCGCTGCTTTGACGGGATCAGGCCAGCCAGTCCATGAAAAAATCGTCATGGATTTACGCCTGCCGCGCGTTCTCATAGGTTTCATCGTCGGGGCCTGTCTCGCAGCATCAGGGGCAATTTTACAAGGAGTCGTCCGAAATCCACTCGCTGACCCCGGGATCATCGGTGTGACTGCCGGCGGTGGGTTAGCGGCTGTACTCAGCATGATTGTGTTTCCTCAATTCACATATCTGCTTCCAGCGGCTGCCTTCCTTGGCGCTTTATTAGCGGCACTTGTTGTGTATATTTTGTCATTTGATCAAGGGGTTTCACCGCTGAAATTGATTCTGGCGGGTGTGGCAGTTAATGCCCTGCTTGGTGCAGTCATGAATGGGTTTATGGTGCTTTATAGTGAGCGTGTGCAGGCTGTTCTGCCTTTTTTATCAGGAGGATTAAATGGACGGAGCTGGCATCATCTGAGCTTTGTGTCACCTTATGCGATTGCTGGATTGTGTCTTTGTTTTTTTGCGATCAAGCCGGCAAATCTTCTTTTGCTAGGTGATGAGTCAGCGCAGCTGCTAGGCCTTAGAGTCGAGCGAACCCGATTTTTCTTAATTGCACTGGCGGCGCTTTTGGCGGGTGCAGCTGTAAGCGTGAGCGGTTTAATTGGATTTGTCGGTCTTGTCGTCCCTCATTTTATCCGCCTTTTAATTGGAGATGACTACCGTTACCTGCTGCCGATCTCAATGTTTGGCGGCGGCGTACTTGTGGTCTTTGCTGATACAGCAGCACGGGTATGGTTTACACCGGTTGAACTGCCTGTTGGTATTCTGCTTGCCTGTATTGGTGCACCTTTCTTCCTCTATTTATTAAAAAAGAAAGGGAGGGGTTAAGTTGGATGTGATTGCGATGGATGACGTGAGCCTCAGTCAAGGAGGCTTTCGGCTGTCGTCTATTTCAGCAGCTGTGCCTAAAGGAAGTGTAACAGGAATTATTGGACCGAATGGGTCAGGGAAGTCGACGTTTATTAAAGCGGCTGCACGTCTTACGTCGATTGAAAGCGGCATGATTTATATTCACGATATACCGCAAAAAGAAATGACAGCACAGGAGATTGCACAGGAAATCGCTGTTCTGATGCAGACGAGAACGGCCATCCCATCGATGACAGTACGTGAGCTGGTTGCACTTGGACGAAGTCCGCATCGTTCGATCTGGAAAAAGAGCTCGAAAACAGATCAGGAAGCGATAGAGTGGGCACTTGATGTGACAAATAGCCGCGTGAATGAAAACAGGATGCTGCATACATTGTCAGGCGGAGAGAGGCAGAAGGCGTATATTGCCATGGCACTGGCTCAGAAGACAGAGACGATTATTCTGGATGAGCCTACCACTTACTTAGATATTGCGCATCAGCTTGATTTACTGGAGCTGCTCAAACAGCTGAATGAAACGCATGGGATCACCATTTTAATGGTTCTTCATGACCTGCAGCAGGCAGCAAAATATTGTGACCGCCTGATTGCAATGAAGCGTGGTCAGGTTTACCAAATAGGGACACCAAAGGAAGTATTAACAGAAAACTTTTTCAAAGAGGTCTTTGGGATTCAGGCAGAGGTTCACCTAGATGGAGAGCATCCGCTCATTATCCCAATCGCTTCGATCCAACAACAAAAGGGAGATGAATCAAACATGATCATTGTAAACAACCAGGTTAGAGTAGAAAAAGGCAGTGCAGACCACCTCGTCAAGCGTTTTAACAAGCAGGGACAAGTAGAATTCATGGAAGGATTTTTAGGCATGGAAGTCTGGGTCACACAGCAGACAACCGATTACGATGAAGTGACTATTCATACACGCTGGAATCGAAAAGAAGACTTTGTGAACTGGACAAAATCTCAGGCATTTGGAGATGCACACGCTCACGGAAAAGCGAAACCTGAAGGCCTATTAAAAAACAAAATTACGTACTATGAAGTCCAAGTGACAAGACCTGCTTTACAGAAAAAAGCTTAAAATAGAAACACAGCGCTGCGGCCCACATGCAGCGCTCTTTTTTTGCATTTTTTTATTTTCCGTCACATATTGTTGACAAAGTATTCAAATAACTGACACAATACCAACCAATTTTTAGGTAAAATTTACTTTATTTTTGAAGCGTATGGGTGTAAAGTACAGGTATAAATAACTAACCGAATGAAAATCAAGAGTAAAATTTCACCGAGTGAACCATTTCAAATGGACTTTTATTTGTGAAACATTGAACAAATAGTGAATATTTTGTGAAATGGTGAGCATGAATCGTTCGGCATGTAAAAGTAAGGGAGGATGTAAGGCTGTGAGTGAGCTGTTTTTAGCAAGATTTCAATTTGCTTCAACGACATTATTTCATTTTATTTTTGTTCCTATGTCAATAGGTTTGGTGTTTATCGTCGCATTGATGCAGACCCTTTATGTCGTCAAGAAAAAAGACATCTATAAAAAGATGGCGAAGTTTTGGGGTCACCTGTTCTTACTTAACTTTGCAGTAGGTGTGGTAACAGGGATTCTGCAGGAATTCCAGTTTGGGATGAACTGGTCAGATTATTCAAGGTTTGTCGGTGATGTCTTTGGTGCACCGCTTGCCATTGAAGCACTTTTGGCCTTTTTCCTTGAATCTACATTTATTGGACTTTGGATATTCGGCTGGGATCGTCTGCCGAAGAAGATTCATTTATTGTGCATTTGGCTTGTTTCCCTTGGTACGATCTTTTCGGCGTTTTGGATTTTACTCGCCAACTCATTTATGCAGGAGCCAGTTGGATTTGCCATTAAAAATGGCCGTGCAGAAATGAATGATTTTGGCGCTCTTGTGACGAACCCGCAGCTTTGGGTTGAGTTCCCGCACGTTCTGTTTGGTGCGCTGGCAACAGGAGCTTTCTTTATTGCAGGAGTTAGTGCCTATAAAATGATCAAAAAACAAGAAATTGCCTTTTTCAAAAAATCATTCCAGATTGCAATGGTCCTCGCTTTAATTTCTGGTTTAGGTGTGGCGTTCTCTGGACATGATCAAGCGAAGCATTTAATGAAATCACAGCCAATGAAGATGGCAGCAAGTGAAGCCCTTTGGAAGGATAGTGGAGATCCAGCGGCTTGGACACTTTTTGCCAACATTGACACAGATAAAAAAGAAAACTCTGCGGAGATCAATATTCCGTTTGCCTTAAGTTATTTGGCTTATCAGAAGTTCAGTGGAGATGTTCCGGGCATGCTGACACTTCAAAAAGAATATGAAGCCAAGTTTGGCCCTGGAGACTACATTCCACCAGTGAAAACAACATTCTGGAGCTTTAGGATCATGGTCGGTGCCGGCATGCTGATGATTTTTGCTAGTATGATTGGCTTATACTTAAGCTTTAGAAAGAAACTTGAAACAAACAAATGGTATTTACGCTTCATGGTATGGATGATTGCGTTCCCGTTTATTGCGAACTCAGCCGGCTGGATCATGACTGAGATCGGGCGTCAGCCGTGGACCGTCTTTGGTATGATGACGACGGCTCAATCGATTTCACCGAACGTATCGTATGGCATGCTGTTATTCTCAGTCATTAGCTTTACGGCGATGTATCTGATTCTTGCTATTGTGCTCGCCTACTTATTCATTCGAGAAATTAAAAAAGGTGCACATTCTGAAGAAGATACAGATCAAAAGGATGAAACGGACCTGTCTACAGATCCATTTGATGGAGGCGCATATCATGGCATATCTTAACGAGATTTGGTTTATTCTTGTCGCAGTATTGTTTGTTGGTTTTTTCTTCTTAGAAGGATTTGATTTTGGTGTCGGGATGTCCATGCAGCTGCTTGGAAAGGACGCGCACGAGCGCCGCATTTTAATCAATACGATTGGTCCTTTCTGGGATGCGAATGAGGTCTGGCTGATTACAGCTGGCGGTGCTATTTTCGCTGCATTTCCTCACTGGTATGCCACGATGTTCAGCGGATACTATATTCCGTTTGCGGTTCTTCTCTTAGCGCTCATTGGGCGCGGGGTCGCCTTTGAATTCCGAGGGAAGGTTGAGAAAGCCTCTTGGATTAAGGCGTGGGACTGGGTGATCTTCTTTGGCAGTCTGCTTCCGCCGTTTTTGCTCGGTGTGTTATTCACGAGTATTTTACGCGGGATGCCAATTGATCAAGACATGAACATGTACGCTGGATTTACGGACTTTGTGAATCTTTACTCTGTGATCGGCGGGTTAGCTGTGACGGTTCTTTGCCTGCTGCATGGCTTGATTTTTGTCACACTTCGTACAGAGGGTGACTTAAGAGATCGTGCAAGAACACTGGGCCAGCGTGTCCTGCTCATTGCCCTCCCTGTTCTTGTTATATTTGTCGGTGTGTCCATCATTGAAACAGACATTTATACCGTACGCCCGATCATCACCATTCCGTTAACTGTGCTGATTGTGGTTTGTTATATAGCTGCCCTTGTTTTGATGAGAAAAGAACGTGATGGCTGGACATTCTTATTCACAGGGACAGGCATCATGGTGACGGTGGCCATGCTGTTCACTGCATTGTTCCCGCGCGTCATGATTAGTTCAATCAGCCATTCGTTTGATCTCACAATTCAAAACGCTGCATCTGGATCTTATTCACTGACGGTCATGACGATTGTTGCCGTTTCTTTGCTGCCCTTTGTGCTTGGGTATCAAATTTGGAGCTATTACGTCTTCCGTAAACGTGTAAGCGGTAAGGAGCCAATGACCTACTAATGGATAAACGTTTGCTTCAATTAAAAGGAATGAGAGGGCTCCTTGCCCTCTTAGGTATTGTGTCACTCATCCAAGGAGCAAGTATTATTTTCCAAGCACAGTGGCTGGCACATGCCATTACAACGCTGTTTGACGGGAAAAGCCTCTCGCAGGCAACGCCTTACGTCATGCTGTTTCTTGCTGCCTTTGTTGTGCGGCACGGTCTCACCTTGATTCGGGAGAAGGTCATGTTTACCTACTCTTCCCGAATTGGAGCAGACGTCAGAAAGCAGCTGCTAGACCAACTCTTTCGATTAGGGCCTGCCTTTGTAAAGAAAAAAGGGACAGGAAAGCTTGTCACATTAGCAATGGAAGGAATTGCTCAATACCGTCAGTATTTACAGCTGTTTTTGCCGAAAATGGTGAACATGGCAGTGATTCCGGCGATGGTCCTTATCTATGTGTGGACATTAGATGAAACATCAGCCGTCATTTTAATTGTGACGCTGCCAATTTTAATTATTTTTATGATTTTGCTAGGCCTTGTTGCTCAGCGTAAAGCGGCCAAACAATGGAGATCGTATGAGAAATTATCCAATCATTTTACTGACTCTCTCCGCGGCCTTGAGACGCTTCGTTACTTAGGGATCAGCAAAAAACACTCCCGTAATATTGCGGAGGTGTCAAAGCGATATCGAAAAGCGACCATGAGTACGCTGAAGGTCGCCTTTCTGTCATCGTTTGCCCTCGATTTCTTTTCCATGCTATCGATTGCAACCGTCGCTGTTTTTCTTGGCTTACGTTTAATTGAAGGAGAGCTTCTGTTATTGCCGGCTTTGACGGCGCTTATGCTGGCACCGGAGTATTTCCTGCCGGTACGTGAAGTGGGAAATGATTATCATGCGACGTTAAATGGAAAAGAAGCGAATGAAGCGATGCAGGTCATTTTAGAAGAAAAAGGCTTCCGCGCTCAGGAGACACAATCTGTGCAGCTGAAAAAGTGGGATGAACAATCCGTGCTCACGCTGCAAGATGTTTGTGTTCAGCATGATGAACATGCCCCTTATTCCATTCAGGATGTAGATCTCACTGTCAAAGGGAAGAAAAAAATCGGCATCATTGGTGCCAGTGGTTCAGGGAAATCGACATTAACCGATGTCCTCGGCGGCTTTGTTGAACCGTCTTCAGGTCAAATTACGCTAAACGGCCAGCCGCTTGTTCATTTACAGATGAACGAATGGCAAAAGGAAGTTGTCTATATGCCGCAGCATCCCTATTTATTTCACATGACATTAAGAGAAAACATTCGTTTTTATGAACCGAATGCTACAGACGAAGAAGTGGAAAGAGCTGTGCATGAGGCTGGCTTATCTCAGCTGGTTACGCAGCTGCCAAATGGACTGGATGAGGTCATTGGAGAACAGGGAAGAGAGCTAAGCGGCGGACAGGCGCAAAGAATTGCGCTTGCTCGAACTGTGCTGGGCCAGCGATCCATTATGCTGTTAGATGAACCAACGGCGCATCTCGATATTGAAACAGAGTATGAACTGAAGAAAACAATGCTTCCACTGTTTGAACATAAACTTGTGTTCTTAGCGACACACAGGCTCCATTGGATGCCGGACATGGATGAAATCATTGTCATGGATCAAGGAACCGTCGCAGAAATGGGGACACATGAATCATTAATGCAAAGAAAAGGCGTGTATTATCAATTGGTACAGGAGCAAATGGGGGCGGTCACACATGGTCAGTAAAGGCTGGTTTATACCTTATATCAAGGAGAATCAAAAGCTGTTTGCCTTGGTTTTATTTTTAGGAGCCATTGCGGTATTCTCTGCTTCTATGCTGATGTACACGTCTGGATTTCTCATTTCAAAAGCTGCGACAAGACCTGAGAATATACTCATGGTCTACGTCCCAATCGTGGCTGTACGTACCTTTGGTATTTCGCGCTCTGCTGCCCGCTACGCAGAAAGGCTGGCAAGTCATCAGCTCATTTTGACAATGATTGAAAAAATGCGTGTACGCCTCTATGACATGGCTGAACGAAGTGCCAAACAGACAAAGCTGGGGACAGGTGAAATGCTTGGTCTCTTGTCAGATGATGTGGAGAGATTGCAGGACGCTTATTTAAAAACCATCTTTCCATCTATCGGTGCACTGCTTTTATATGCCGCATCCATTGGAGCACTTGGCCTTTTCTCATGGCCTTTTGCTGGACTGATGCTGCTTTATATGGCACTTCTCGTATTCGTTTTCCCATACGTCACAGTGCTTGTGAACCGGGCAAGACAAATTCAAATGAAAAAAGGCAGAAATGAACTGTACAGCCATTTAACAGATGCAGTCATGGGCGTTAGTGACTGGCTGTTCAGCGGCAGGCAGAAAGATTTTGTGGATGGATATGAACAGAAAGAAGCACAGCTGTTCGCGCTTGAAGCAGCCAAACACCGATTTATCCGTGTGCGTCAATTTTTGGCACAGCTCTTGATTGGAGGAGCTGTCGTGCTTGTTGTGTATTGGAGCGGCTCGGTCGTTCAGTCAGGATCCATGTCACACACACTGATTGCAGCCTTTGTACTTGTGCTGTTTCCATTAACAGAAGCCTTTCTTCCGCTGTCAGATGCGGCAGGTGATATTCCCGTCTACCAGCATGCTGTCAGCAGATTGCATCATTATGAAAAGCAGTCATATGAAGGAGAAGCTGAGAGCAAGGCAGTGGATCAATCAGCCCTTTCTCACGATGAAGCTGTCTGTTTTGATCAAGTGTCCTTTCGGTATGACACGCATCAATATGTCCTTCAAGACCTGTCCTTTTCTCTGAAGCAAGGGGAATCACTCGCGCTTTTAGGAAAAAGCGGTGCAGGCAAATCGACCATTTTAAAATTGTTAGAAGGGGCAGTCGTTCCAAATCAAGGAGCGGTCAGCATTCAAGGGAAATCGGTTCAAAGCATTCAAGAGAAGGTGTCTGCCTATGTGTCTGTGCTCAATCAACAGCCTTATTTATTTGATACGTCTGTTTTAAACAATATTCGTTTAGGATCTCCAGAGGCGACAGAAGAGCAGGTGAAAGAAGCAGCTAGACAAGTGCAGCTGCATGATTACATTGAGTCTTTGCCAGAAGGTTATCACACAGGTGTTCAGGAGACAGGGGTTCGATTTTCAGGTGGAGAAAGACAGCGTATGGCGTTAGCTCGGATATTGCTTCAGGACACGCCGGTAGTTGTATTAGATGAACCGACCGTCGGGCTTGATCCGCGGACAGAGCGTGAATTGCTTGAAACCATCTTCCGTGTGTTAAAAGGGAAAACAGTTATTTGGATTACCCATCACCTGACTGGCTGTGAGGCATGTGACCGCATCATGTTTATTGAAGACGGGCGCATTGAGATGCAGGGTCAGCATCAGGATTTACTAAAAGAAAACACGCGTTATCAAAAGTTGTATGAAATGGATCGTCCATTTTCTACTATATAAATGAATGACATGACAAGAACGTTCGGACAGGAAATCTCTGCCCGAACGTTTTGTGTTTAAGGGTTTACTTTCCCAACACCTGCATTTGATATCACTTCTGATTTCACATTGTTCACGTTAAGCAAAGAGTAGTTATAAGGAGGGTTATACGTACCTGTTGAAGACGTAGGCAGACTGCCTGTGCTGTTAATATACGAGTTGTTGATGACATGCCATGTACCAACTTGACGGCTGTCCCAGCTTCCGATCGCATTTTTGGTGTTTTCAAATACGTTGTGTTCAATTCTCATCTTCGCGCCCATACGCGAGTTAATCGCTGTTGTGAGGATGTCTTTGTAATAGTTGTTATAGACATGTCCTTCCCCGAAGCGCATAGACGGTACACGAGAGTTCAGGTTTTCAAAGCGGTTGTTATGGAATGTAATTTTTCGATTGTAGTTATCGTTATCTGAGCTGCCCATGAGCATTGTTTTCCAGCTGTCATGTACATAGTTCCACGAGAAGGTAATGTAGTCAGAGTCATTTTTTACATCAAATAAACCATCGTAGTCATCCTTCCCGGAATTCAATGTATTGTACAGTTCATTATGATCAACCCATATGTTTTTAGCACCGCCTTCAATCCCGATGGCATCTTTGTCACCGATTTTGCTGTGGTGGATTTTCAAGTTGCGGATGATGATATTATTGGCACGCCATACTTTAATGCCAATCCCATTCAATTCGCCGTTCGTCCCTTTACCGACGATCGAGACATTATTCGTATCTTTCACATCGATTTTATTGGCTGATGTGTTAGAAGGGGTAATCGTCCCGTCGACAACAATTTTTAATTTTTCGTTTGTTCCTTTATTTTTGAGGGCAGCCAATAGTTCATTTCCAGTTTTGACTGTGACGGTTTTACCGCCTTCACCGCCTGTTGTGCCGCCATTTAATGTGGAGAAGCCTTGTTGATTAAAGTTGGCCATAATAGAAGGGCTTTCTGGATATTTGGCTGCTGCCTTTGCCTCCCCGTTTGGTGCAAATAACGAAGTGACGAGGCCAACAGCTAATACACCGGCTAACATTGGAATTTTTCTCTTCAAAGTCAACATCTCCATTCTATTTTATTTTAATGAAAACGTTTCCAAAATAAGCTGTGATTCAACCAATCCTCCTTCCTTCACAAGCATTGCTTCTTTCGGAATGTAGGATGAGCATAGCATGCAAAAAGGTATCATCGGCTAAGGATAGGCGCAGCGTATTCCATGATTTTCTAGGAAGCTAAGCCAATGATTATTTCATTTTCATCTTCATGAGATAAGGACCATTGTCGATAGGTATGAGGATGACATCTTGATTATGGAGAGGAGGCTCTCCGTTTCGTAGAAAATCAAGATGATTACGAACGCATCATTTTGTTAGAGAAGAAGGAATGCCATAATCATTACATAAGAAAAAATTGGATATAAAACGAGAATCATAGAAGATATGCTAAAAAATAAGGTCCATTTTAAACGATATTGTCATCCGTGTCGTCTCATGAGTAAGAGAAGAAAAGGAAGGAGGGGTGTGTTTGGAGCAGACAGAAGAGACATTATTGATTCAGCGGGCAAAACAGGGAGATGATGCCGCGTTTACAGCCCTTTATCGGCATCATTATTCCTTTCTTTACCGATATATGTTGAAGCTCACCCTTCAACAAGAGCTAGCAGAGGAAATCATGCAAGAAACGATGCTGAAAGCGTATATGAAACTTTCTTCATTTAGAGGAGATGCCTTATTTTCAACCTGGCTCATTTCGATTGCATCTAGGCAATTTTTAGATCACCAGAAGAAAAGAAAACGTGAACAAATGAGAGAAGGAAAAGCGAATCAGGAAGCCATACGCCGCTTTAAATGGGACGTTCAGCAAAAGGGGAACACATGGCATGACATGTGGGATGCTTTAAATGAATTAAAGGCTCAGGAGAGAGCCCCGATTATTCTCCACTATTATTATGGATTTACCTACCCAGAAATAGCTTTAATGCTCGGAATGAGAGAAGGCACTGTGAAATCGAGGGTCCATCATGGATTAAAGAAAATTCGAAAGGAGTGGGATTTATGAAGGAAGATCGTTTGACCGAACGTTTAAAAGAAGAGCTTAAGCAGCTAGACGAACAAATTGAAGTGGAAAAGCCAAGTGAGCTGGCTGTCATGATGATGCTGAAACAGGCGAAGGAACAAGAGAAAAGGCGTTTTAAACAAGAAGTGCTGGCATACATTCTGATCAGTTTGACCATTCTGGCACTCTTTGCAGCTGCCATTACCCATCTGCCTATCATCTTCATTCTTCTCCAAATAGTGAGCGTCCCCATCTGCTTTGTTGTTGGCTACAAGGAATATCAACATATCAAAGGAGGGTCTTCCTTATGAGTCAGACGGAAATGATCATCTTATTGTGCGTCTTGCCGTTATTGTTTGCACAGGGCTTTCTTTTATTTATGGATGCAAAGAAAAGAGGGCGTTACAAGTGGTTCTGGGGCATTGTCGGTCTCATTAACTTTCCATCGTCTTCTATTTTGTATTGGCTTTGTGTCGTGTTACCTGATCGAAAAAGAGGCGGGAAGCCCCGAAAAGATTGAGTGCATCCGATCAAACTTTTGACCCTTTTTTCGTTGGAAAACGAGCTAGAAATTTATCATGATTCATGTATTTGTCAAAGAAAACGGGACGAGAAACATTCGCTTGTTCGTTTCTAGCACATTAGTCATTCCTTGAGCGCTTATTTTTAATGACAATCGCTGCGGCTGCTTGATCTATCTCAATTCGGCATCATTTTCATCTGTTATCAATATTGATCAGATTTTACAATTGGTGTTAAATTAGTCTCAATATGCGTTAGAAAATCTAACAATTAAATGTGTGAAGATATCTACAAGGAGGCAGATGCGACATGTTGACCTTAGATCGAGCAGCACAAACAGCACAAAGCTACATCCACCGTGTGTTAGAAGAGGTGGAAAAACGAAATCCCGGAGAAGAGGAATTCCAGCAAGCCGTAAAAGAAATTCTGGAATCACTCGTCCCAGTTTTTGCAAAGCATCCAGAGTATGAAAAACAAGGCATTTTAGAACGGCTCATTGAGCCTGAGCGGCTTGTGGTATTTCGAGTGCCATGGGTAGACGATGAGGGCAAAGTACAAGTCAATCGAGGATTTAGGGTTCAATTCAATAGTGCCATCGGTCCTTATAAAGGAGGCATTCGCTTTCATCCAACCGTCAATGCAAGCATTATCAAATTTTTAGGGTTTGAACAAATCTTTAAAAATGCACTGACTGGTATGCCGATTGGCGGAGGGAAAGGCGGATCGGATTTTGATCCTAAAGGGAAGTCTGATGGAGAAATCATGCGTTTCGTTCAAAGCTTTATGAGTGAACTCGGCCGATATATTGGACCTGATCAAGATGTGCCAGCAGGTGATATTGGTGTAGGAGCACGCGAAATTGGCTATATGTTCGGACAGTACAAGAAAATGCGCGGTGCTTATGAAGCGGGTGTACTCACGGGGAAAAGCCCTGGATTCGGAGGCAGCTTAGCGAGAAAAGAGGCAACAGGCTACGGACTGGTGTACTTCATGGAGGAAATGCTGAAAGCACATGGTCTTCAATTTGAAGGACGTTCCGTTGTTGTGTCGGGCTCAGGAAATGTGTCTATCTATGCAATGGAAAAGGTAATCGAATTAGGCGGTAAGGTTGTGGCTTGCAGTGATTCAAGCGGAGCGATTTATGATCCTCAAGGAATTTCGCTTGAGACCATCAAGCAGCTCAAGGAAGTCGAGAATCAGCGGATTGGGGCATACATAGACATTCACCCGCATGCTGAATTAATTGAAGATTGCGAACAAATTTGGTCCGTTCCTTGTGATATTGCGCTGCCATGTGCAACACAAAATGAAATATCAGAGGCGCATGCACAGCAGCTTGTGGCAAATGGTGTCATCGCTGTAGGAGAGGGAGCCAATATGCCATCCACTCTTAAGGCGGTCAAAGTATTTGAAGAGAATCGTATTTTGTTTGCGCCAGCAAAAGCGGCCAATGCTGGAGGAGTAGGTGTATCAGCACTGGAAATGGCACAAAACAGTGCAAGAATATCTTGGACATTTGAAGAAGTAGATGCTCAGCTGAAACAAATGATGCAGTCTATTTATCGTCAGTGTACAGAGACAGCAGACGAATATGGACACTCAGGGAACATCATGGTTGGAGCAAATATTGCAGGATTTCGTAAAGTGGCAGATGCCATGATCGCACAAGGCGTGATTTAACTCCTGCTCTCCCGCACCTGTTTATTTCATGACAAGATGGGGAATCGTCCTTTAAGAATGACAATAAGGAGGCGCGGGAGAAATGAAAAAATGGCTGAAACAAATTGTCAAATGGGCACCTGTGATTTATCCATTGGTGAGAAAAATATATAAAGAGCGAAAAGCATCTAAACGTCGTAACGCATCAGCCGGATAATCCGGCTTTTTTTTATGCAAACATACAGAGCCTGTGTTGTAAGAAAAAAATAATAGAATCGAATGATCTATTTTCTCCCTCTCTCCGTTAAGTACATAACAAACGGAAAGAGGAGGAAATAAAAAGATGAACATGAAGAAAGCAATGTTAACCATTCCACTGAGCGCAGCATTATTATTCCCAGCGGCTCATATCGCAAGTGCACACGAAGGACATATGCATGGGGAGGCGAAGAAGACGTCTTCGTCACAAGAGGTGTCAAATAAAGCCACAGATCTTCGAGCAGCACTAGATCAGCTGTTTTCAGAGCATGCCTATTTAGCAGTGATCACGATGCAAAAAGGAATTGACGGCAGTAAAGACTTCAATCAAGCAGCGGCGGCTTTAAATGAAAACACGAATGACTTATCAGATGCAATTGCCTCTGTGTATGGAAAAAAAGCAGGCAAACAATTCAAGGACATTTGGTCAAGTCATATCGGCTACTTTGTTGACTATGTACAAGCCACAGCGAAAAAAGACGAAGCAGGTAAAAAGAAAGCGATGAAGCAGCTTGATCAATATCGAATGAAACAAGCCGATATGCTCGATCAAGCAACAGACGGCAGACTGAAAGCAAGTGAGCTTGAAGAAGGCTTGAAGATGCATGTGAATGAACTGCTAAAAGCGTTTGACAGCTATACTGAAAAGGATTTTGATACGACCTATGAAACGGTTAGAAAATCCATTCATCATATGTTTGAGGTAGGAAAAGGCGTGTCATGGGCCATCACAGATCAATTTCCTGGGAAATTTGATCAAAAGTCAGTGGATACACCAGCAGCGGATCTTCGTGAAGATTTAAACTACTTGTTTTCAGAGCATTTGGCACTCGCGGTAGTTGCCATGCAAAAAGGAAATGATGGCAGCAAGGACTTTGAGCAGGCTGCAGCGGCTTTAAATGAAAACACAAATGATTTATCTGCTGCGATTGCATCTGTTTATGGTAAGGATGCAGGCAAACAATTCAAAGACATTTGGTCAAGCCATATCGGCTATTTAGTTGATTATGTCAAAGCGGATGCATCAGGGGATCAACAAGCAAAAGAAAAGGCTGTCAAAGATTTAGATGCGTATCGAATGAAGCAAGCGAAATTCCTAGATCAAGCGACAGATGGACGTTTAAAGGCAGCTGATCTTGAGGCTGGTTTGAAAACACATATTGATGAGCTGATCAAAACATATACGTCTTACCATAATGGCGAATATGATCAGCTTTATCCGACAGTGAGAGAGGCTTATGGTCATATGTTCATGGTTGGTCAGGATGTCGCAGCAGCGATTGTTGATCAGCATCCTGAGCTGTTCAAATCCAACATGCCTAATGAAATGCCGAAAACAGGCATGGGAGGCACAGCAGGTCCTTTAGGCATGTCCTATGAAGCATTTGCGGGAATGATCGCAAGTTTAATCCTAGCAGGCGGTGCAGCCGGTGCATTTTTCCTCATTCGCCGTAAGGCATCAAATTCTAACTCATAAAGACAGGTGGGAACGTGCACAATCGTGCCGTTCCTTTCTTCAAAAGGAGGCCGGCTTAGATGAAGAATTGGCTGCTCAGTATTCTTTCGCTTCTCATCATCACAGGCTGTTCATCACAGTCAATGGACGAATCCTCATCCTCAAAAAACATACAAGTTACTAAGGAAATGACCACACATCAAGCTGAGAAAAAGAACCACTCACACGATACATTAAAAGACGAGCCGTCTGGCATTGTACCAGCTGAAATCGCCATTCCCGCGATTGATGTCAAAGCAAAAGTGGAGAAAACAACTTTATCAAAGGATGGCAGTATGGGTGTCCCTCAGGAAACAGACAACACGGCTTGGTTTGAAGATGGTCCAAAGCCGGGAGATAAAGGGAATGCCGTCATGAACGGCCATGTAGATAATAAATGGGGTCCATCGGTTTTTTATCGATTAAAGGAGCTAAAAAAGGGAGACAAGGTGATCGTCACGTCTTCATCAGGAAAAAAGCGAACCTTTGAAGTCATAAAAGTAAGAGGCTATCCGCGTGAAGAGAAGCCTAATGCGTTTTTTGGATATGCCTTTACACGGAATCTCAATTTAATCACTTGTACAGGGACATTTGATCATGCAGCAGGTACGCATGAAAAAAGATTGGTTGTCTTTACCCAGCTGATCTCTTCATAAAGAAGGAGGGTACACGATGGTGTACGCCTTTTTTTCGTGGTTTTCGCAAGTATCTTTCAAAAAGATTCATAGGACATTAGATATGGTTAGTTGTATAAATAGGGGCATTTGTCATATATATGAGTTGGCAATTTTTATTTCTTTTCAGTAGAATATGAGTAATGAAGAGAACTGCAAGCGTATACAACCTGTCCAGACAAGGCAGATTCTCCACCCCTACATAAGGAGGCCGATCTGATGCTGAGTAAAAGACTGGCGCACATCTTAAGTCAGCTCATGGCAGCTGAGACCCCGCTCACAAGCGCTGCACTTTCTGCCAGTTTACAAGTGACAAGCCGCACCATTCGTACAGACATCAAAGAACTGAACGACCGTCTTGCCCCTTATCAAGCAGCTGTAACAGCTGTTAGAGGAGCCGGCTATGAGCTGTTGATCAACGATGAGAATGCCTTTCGCCGTTTTATGAAGGAGGAGGTCGAGCAGGAAGAGCCGCTTGCTGTGCTGCCAGAGGAGCGTGTTCGGTTTATTTTAAAAAGGCTTCTTTTGGCAGAATCCTATGTAAAGCTGGAGGATTTACAAGAGCAGCTGTTTATTAGTAAATCAACGATGAGCAACGATGTGAAATCAGTCAAACGTAAGCTGGAGCCCTTTGATCTGAAGCTGGAAGCGAAGCCAGGCAAAGGCTGCCGAATCAAGGGATCAGAGATGAAAATCCGTTATTGTATGTCAGAATATTTATTCAATGAACGTCGTTCTTATCAAACGATGCTGAACACAGCTGTTACCATTTTGCCAAAGCATGAACTCGAATTGATTCAGAAAACAATGATCAATTATATCAATGAGGAAGGTATGAATCTATCAGACATTTGCATGAATAATTTAATCGTTCATGTCGCCATTGCCTGCAAACGAATTAGACACGGAAACTATGTATCTGTTCTTCCAGAGGAAATCAGCGAAATTCCCCGGGCAAAGGAATATAAGGTCGCTAAAAAAATGGTGGAGCGTCTTGAAGGGCTGCTGGATGTCTCATTTCCACAAGAGGAAATCGTCTATATCACCATTCATTTACTAGGAACAGCCAAAATGGTACAGTCCTTTTCCTCGAGCGGTCAAAAACAAATAGTAGATGATGACACGAGCCGGCTTGTACAGCTCATGCTGAAGGCTATTGATCAAAAACTGCAGCTTGATTTAGCCGGTGATACGGAACTAATGATTGGATTGAGTCTGCACTTAAAGCCTGCCATCAACCGATGTAAATATGGAATGAACTTAAGAAATCCGATGCTTGATGAAATAAAAGCGGGGTATCCCCTTGCTTTTGAAGCGGGGATTATCGCCAGCAGGGTCCTTGAAGAAGAGGAAGGGCTGAGTATTCATGAGAACGAAATTGGATATATGGCGCTTCATTTTGGTGCGGCTTTAGAGCGGAGGAAAATGGAGATCCCGCCGAAGCGGTGTCTCATTGTCTGTGCGTCTGGTGCAGGGAGTGCAAGGCTGCTGCAGGATCGTTTGCGGTCACAATTTGGATCAAAGCTGACCATTTTAGGAACAGCAGAGCTATATTCGCTTCCGCATGTCTCTTTGCATGCCTTGGATTTGATTATTACAACGATCCCAATTCATATGGATTTACCGGTTCCAGTCATTCAAGTGAACACCATTTTGGGAGGCGGTGATTTTTTAAAAATTGAAGAAGCCCTGACGAGTGAAACAAGGGTGACATTGGCCTCTCAATATATGAAAAAGGAATTGGTTTTTACAAAACGCGCCTTTCAAACAAAGGAAGAGGTCATCACCTTTTTAACGCAAAAAGTCATCGATATGGGCTTAGCGCCAGCTGAACTCACACCATCTGTCATGGAAAGAGAAGAGGCTGCCCCTACCTCTTTCGGACATTATACAGCGATCCCGCACCCGATGACGCCGCTGACAGATGAGACGTTTTGGGCGATATGTACATTAGAAAAACCAATCATTTGGGGAGAGAAAAAGGTTCAATTTGTCTGCCTGCTTTGTGTCGAAAAAGAGAATGCCAAAGATTTAAAAGGCATGTACCGCCTGCTGGGGGAGCTTGTGCATAATGTGAAATTCATTCAGCATCTGATCGCCTGTGATACATTTGAAGACATGCTTGATATCATGTATAAAAAGGCTCCATCGTACAAGAACTAACTGTGTGATACTAACTTTTTCCGCTTCCTAAAGGAAAAAGTATGGGTGTTTATGAAAGCGGTTTCATAATATGATGAATGTGTAAAGAATAGCTTCACACTTTGAAAAGGGGGCGTTTACACATGAACATCTTATTGGTTTGCGCAGCAGGTATGTCTACAAGCTTACTTGTCACAAAAATGGAGAAAAGCGCACAAGAACAAGGAAAAGAATATCGTATTTGGGCAGTATCAGGAGATTCTGCGAAAAATCATATTGATCAAGCCGATGTGCTTTTATTAGGACCTCAGGTTCGATATTTATTACCGCAAATGAAAAAGCTCGGAGAAGAAAAAGGAATCCCAGTAGACGTGATTAATACTGTGCATTATGGCGTATGTAATGGCGCTGAGGTTTTAAAATCTGCTGAACAGTTAGTGAACGGATAAAGGGGGCGGAGGGGATGAATGGATTCAACCGATTTCTAGAAGAGAAGGTCATGCCGTTTGCAGGGAAGATTGCCGCTCAAAGACATTTACAAGCATTGCGTGACGGAATTGTTTTAACCATGCCTCTCATTATTGTCGGTTCACTGTTTCTCATTTTAGCCAACCTTCCGATCCCAGGATACAGCGATTTTATGGCAAGTATCTTCGGAGCAGAATGGGCCACGAAACTATCCTATCCTGTGAATGCAACCTTTGACATTATGGCACTTGTTGCGACCTTCGGGATTGCTTACAGGCTTGCTGAAAAGTATGCCGTTGATGCGCTATCATCTGGTGCGATCGCTGTTGCGGCTTTCCTTTTGGCTACACCATATCAAGTACCTTTCACACCTGAAGGCTCAACAGAAGCTATCCTAGTAGGCGGGGGAATTCCTGTCACACTGATGGGCAGTAAAGGTTTATTCGTTGCCATGATTATTGCCATGCTTTCAACCGAAATTTACCGCATCATTGTACAGCGGAACATTGTGATCAAAATGCCTGATGGTGTACCGCCAGCAGTCAGTAAATCGTTTATTGCACTTATTCCAGGTTTTGTGGTCATCACCCTGATCTGGGTCGCTAGACTTGTGATTGAGATGACACCTTTTGAGAGTATTCATAATATCATCACGGTCTTAATTGGCACACCGCTATCGATTCTTGGTGGCAGCTTAGGCGGCAGTATCGTTGCGATGGGTGTGCAAATGCTCCTTTGGGCATGTGGTATTCACGGAGCAACCATTGTCGGCGGCGTCATGGGGCCAATTTGGCTCGGTGCAATGGATGAGAACCGTCTTGCATTCCAAGCAGGAGAAGTACTGCCGAATATTTTCACAGCGCAGTTCTTTGAAATCTTCATCAACGTCGGCGGAAGCGGAGCAACGCTTGCTTTGGTGCTGACCATGATCTTACGCGCCAGAAGTAAACAAATGAAACAGCTTGGCCGCCTTGCCATTGGGCCAGCCATCTTTAACATCAACGAACCGATCATTTTTGGAATGCCGATTGTCATGAACCCAATGCTCCTCATTCCGTTTATCCTTACGCCAATCATGATGATCATCACCACATATATCGGAATGAGCACAGGGCTTGTGGCAAAACCAGCCGGGATCGCTGTCCCATGGACCATGCCGCCAATCATTTCAGGCTATCTCGCCACAGGAGGCAAAATCTCTGGTGCTGTCATGCAGCTGATTAACCTTGCGCTGTCATTTGCTCTATACTACCCATTCTTTAGAATGTGGGATAAGCAGAAATTGAAAGAAGAAAGTGAGCTAGAAACAAAAGCATCAACTGATGAAAATGTCGTCAGCATGTAATAGAGGGAACAAGGGGGATGCGGCCGATGGAAATGGAACAAATTGTGTTTCAACTCATCCTGCACGGCGGAAATGGCAGAAGCTCCGCGATGGAGGCCATTACATGTGCAAAACAAGGAAACTTTGATGAGGCGAAGCAAAAATTGCAGGACGCACAAGACGCGTTAAATGAGGCGCATCACGCACAGACAGAGCTGATCCAAGGAGAAATCAGGGGCGAAAAGACGGATATTAGCCTCTTAATGATTCATGCGCAGGATCATCTCATGAACGCAATGACCGTCAAGGAGCTCGCAGCAGAAATCATCGAACTCCATGAAAAAATGAAGCAACTCGGAGGTGTCAATTCATGAAAGAAGGAATCAAAATTGTCACAATAGGCGGTGGA
The DNA here is from genome assembly GCF_054161415.1 of Bacillus sp. PK5-006. Taxonomy (NCBI): domain Bacteria; kingdom Bacillati; phylum Bacillota; class Bacilli; order Caryophanales; family Bacillaceae; genus Bacillus; species Bacillus sp. PK5-006. The sequence goes on from NZ_CP096414.1 coordinate 238,988, forward strand.
TCGAGCTATACGCCTGAGCTCGTCGAAGGGTTTATTAAACGATATCATGAATTACCTGTAAAGGAATTATGGCTTGTGGATATTAAAGCGGGTCAGGAAAAGTTAAACATCGTGGGCGCTCTGGCGAAACGTATGGTTGAAAAAGCGGGTCTGCCGATTGAGGTACATCTGACTCTTGACCGCCGGGAAGCCTTGAAGGACGCAGATTTTGTGACGACACAATTTCGTGTAGGACTGCTGGAAGCACGGGCAAAGGATGAGAGAATACCGCTTAAATACGGCGTCATCGGTCAGGAAACGAACGGACCAGGCGGTTTATTTAAAGGCCTTCGGACCATCCCAGTCATTCTAGACATTGTGAAGGATATGGAAGAGCTTTGCCCAGACGCATGGCTTGTGAACTTTACAAATCCAGCCGGCATGGTCACAGAAGCTGTTTTACGCTACACGAATCTAAAAAAAGTGGTCGGTCTATGCAATGTGCCGATTGGGATCAAAATGGGGATTGCCAAAGCGCTTGATGTAGACGTTGAACGCATCGAGGTACAGTTTGCCGGTCTCAATCACATGGTCTATGGATTAGACGTATATTTAGACGGGGTCAGTATTATGGATCAAGTGCTTGATGAATTAGGAAATCCAAACAGCCAGTGGTCCATGAAAAACATTGAAGCGAAAAACTGGGAGCCTTCTTTTGTGAAAGGATTAGGGGTCATCCCATGTCCGTATCACCGCTATTACTATAAAACGAAAGATATGCTGGAAGAAGAGCAAAAGGCGGCTCAAGAGAAAGGAACAAGAGCAGAGGTTGTACAGCAGGTCGAGCAGGAATTATTTGAGCTCTATAAAGATCCTGATTTGTCGATTAAACCACCACAGCTCGAAAAAAGAGGCGGGGCCTATTACAGCGATGCGGCCTGTAACTTAATCAGCTCCATCTATAATGATAAGCACGACATTCAACCAGTCAATACAGTGAACAGAGGGGCGATTGCCAGCATTCCGGCTGAATCAGCGGTTGAAGTAAACTGTATCATTACGAAGGACGGACCAAAACCAATCGCGATAGGTGATCTGCCTGTAGCTGTAAGAGGACTCGTTCAACAAATCAAATCATTCGAGCGTGTGGCAGCAGAAGCGGCTGTGACAGGAGATTACGAGACAGCTCTTGTGGCGATGACCATCAACCCGCTCGTCCCATCTGACGACATTGCAAAGCAAATTTTAGACGAAATGCTCGAAGCGCATCGTGAGCATTTACCGCAATTCTTCAAATCAGTCAAAGCTTAACACATAATGGCCCCTTCATGGGGTCATTTTTTATGATTGCCCCATATGGAAAATGGAGAAAGAAGTGTATGATTAGAAAAAACAGCATGTATGGCTTCAAAGAAAGGACTGTTGGAATATGGTTGCAATTGGTTTAATGTTTTACGGGTTTGTCGTACAGCCTGTCATGAGTTATGGTACAGTGATCTTGTTTTTGTATGGTCTTATTGCTTCATTTGTTGGCCTCATTCGGCATAAGGAATACGTGTGGATCTATGTTCTCCGCCTGCTCGTTTGTTTTACCATTCCGGTGACCAATCTGTTGATGTATTTTGCAACGATTGGAGGAGATGAAAGAAAATTTGATTTCCAGCCAATGCCGCTTGTTTATTATCTTGTCTTTATCCTGGAAATCATGATCATCTTTTTGCCAGAGATCTTTTTACTGATCGAAAAAAAGCGAAGCATCAAAAAGAAACAGTGGATATACACAGGGGCGATTGTTGGGGTGTCGGTCTTGTTTTGGTGCACGATTTGATGGGAAGCAGACGGGTCAACTAAGTCTATTTCGCCTTTTTTTCTGTAACTTCTTTCGTCTGACCTTCACAAAAGTAATGGAAAGAGCAAGGATAGAAATCCCAAGCGCCTTAAATAGAAACCGAGTGAGGAACGGTGAATCGTCGAAACCAGTGGCGACGATCATCGATCCGATGCAGATTCCAAAGAACGCTAGTAGATAAGTAAAAAACATACCATCACTCTCCTTATTCATGTGTATTTACCATTATAAGGGATGAAGGAGAGGTGGATAAACAAAAAAGAACCCTTCATGAATGAAAGGTTCTTTTATATGCTTATGCTTGCTTGACGACTGAGTCAACTTCAACTGTCCAGCCGAAGATGTCTGGCTGTGTCCCTTTTTGGATGCCAGTAATGGCTTCGTACAATTTCTTCGATACTTCGCCTGTTTGACCATTTTGGATCACATATGGCTGATCATGATAAATTAATTCTCCTACAGGAGAGATGACAGCTGCCGTTCCAGTCCCGAAAATTTCTTCAAGCTCGCCAGATTGATGTGCTTCAATTAACTCATCAATTGAAATTTTGCGCTCTGTTACTGGAATTCCCCAATGCTTTAACAGCTCAAGTACAGAGTTACGTGTGATGCCTTCTAAAATACTGCCGTTCAATTCAGGCGTCACGATTTCTCCGTTGATTTTAAAGAAGATATTCATGCTGCCGACTTCTTCAATGTACTTTTTCTCGACCCCATCAAGCCAAAGAACCTGTGAAAATCCTTTCGTTTCAGCAACCTGCTGTGCCTTAAGGCTTGAGGCGTAGTTTCCAGCTGTTTTGGCATTTCCTGTTCCACCCTTAACGGCACGGACAAACTCATTTTCAACTGCAATTTTGACCGGATGAATGCCTTCTTTATAGTATGATCCCACTGGAGATAAGATAATGAGCAGCTTATACGTGCTAGACGGTGCAACGCCTAAATATGGCTCAGTGGAAATAATGAATGGACGAATATACAAGGAAGTGCCCTCTGCATCAGGTACCCAATCCTTATCAATACGAATGAGTTCATTTAAGCCCTCTAATACTGTTTCTGTATCAATTTGCGGAATACACAGGCGGTCATTGGATCTGTTTAAGCGCTCCATGTTTTTTTCCGGACGGAATAAGAGAATTTTTTGATCCTCAGAAACATAAGCCTTCAAGCCTTCAAAAACAGATTGACCATAATGGTAGACCATCGAAGCTGGGTCCATTGGAATGGCCTGATAAGGGATAATTCTTGGATCGTACCAGCCTTTATCAACTGAATAATCCATCACAAACATGTGATCTGTGAAGATTTTTCCGAATTCAAGTTGATCAGATTGAGGTTTTGGTTTTTTTGTTGAACTAAGTTCAACGCGGATGGGTTGTTTTGGCATTGTAAATCTCCTTGCTGTTTGATTATTTGAAAATTCTAATAATATGAAATAATTATGATTCTATTCTATACCTTCACAAAATATTAGCAATAGGTTTTCTGGAATTCAGACAAGAAAAATCTGTTAAAGCGCTTTCCTTCTCTCTGCTGTCAGTTTGACTTCTGTCACCCCTTTTTAAAAAAGAAATAAAATCCAAATGCATTATTAACTGATTAATCTGACAATTTAAAAACGAATGGTTTTCCTGTAAGATATTCTTTCAACCATACACCTTTTGACTAGTACATTGCAAGGGACATCGTCATATTTTAATCCTCTTTTTTTTAACCGATAAAGGAAGAAGAGAAGAGAAAGGAGCAATAACAAGATGAAACGAGCGATACCAGGTATTTTACTCATTTTATTCATGACCGTGATCAGCTTTGGCTGTCAGGCGATGACAGATGAGGCTGGCGCTAAGCAAAGCACAGCCTATTACGTAGCGGTAAACGGAAACGACAAAAACCCGGGCACAAAGCAAAAACCTTTCCGCACGTTGAAAAAAGCAGCAAGTATGGCGAAGGCTGGGGCAACCATTTACATGAGAGGCGGTACATACAAAGAAAAATTGATTGTCCGCCATTCAGGAACAAAGAAAGCGCCCGTTGTCTTTCAAGCTTACGGAAAAGAAAAACCTGTAATTAGCGGGGCTTCCCTTAAAGGAAATCAAGCCGATGGAGGACTTGTCACGATCGATCAAAAAAGCTACATCACCCTCAAAGGCCTGACTGTAGGACATCTTAAGACGAATCAAGAAGATTTGACACCAGTTGGTATTTTCATCAAAGGAAGCGGTAAAGGCGTCAAACTGCTTAATAACCGAGTGTATGACATTCAGACGAAACATAAAAATGGAAATGCACATGGAATTGCTGTCTATGGGACAAAAGCTCCTGCAGCGATTGAAGACATTGAAATCAAAGGAAATACCGTTGAAAAATTAAAGCTGGGCTTCAGTGAAGCGCTTGTGCTAAATGGAAACGTCAAAAAGTTCCGTGTGACACATAACACGGTCCGGCACACTGATAATATTGGCATTGATTTAATTGGTTTTGAGAACGTAGCACCCTCCAAAAAGTATGATCAAGTGAGAAATGGGGTCGTCTCTAGAAACAAAGTATATGAAATTACGAGTGCAGGGAACCCAGCCTATGGCAGCGACATCTCCGCTGGCGGAATTTATGTTGATGGCGGAAAAGACATTGTGATCGATCATAACATCTCACATCACAATGATCTGGGGATTGAAGTCACAAGCGAACATAAAGGAAAAATGGCAGACCACATCCGCATCGAACACAATCAAGTATATTTAAACCGTTATACAGGCATTTCTATTGGCGGCTATGATAAGAAGCGGGGCGGTACAACCAATACGACGATTTCACATAATATTTTGTACAAAAATGACACAGCCGGCTTAGAAGGCGGTCAATTGCTAATGCAGTATCAAGCAGTGAACAATCGAATCACGAATAATATCATGTCAGCTAGTGCCTCGCATTACTTGGTCGTGAATTTTTATCAAGTGAACCAAAAGAATACCTTCCAGAAGAACGTTTATGATGACCGAAAAGGTGCGAAAGCATCACAGTGGATTTGGCGCGGGAAATGGATGGAAGGCTACAAAACGTATCTCTCTAAAAGCGGTCAAGATAAAGGATCAGCACATCTCAACCCACAATTTGTGAATGAGAAAAAATATGATTTCCGTCTGAAGAAATCATCACCTGCGAAGAAAATCATCGGAAGTTGATGATATTTTATAAATTTTCAAAAAAGTCATTGACATTGATGTGACATCACATTAAAGTAAAGAAGACATTTCAACGAAAACAAATTTCATAACGGATCTCTTATCAAGAGAGGCAGAGGGACTGGCCCTATGACGCCCAGCAACCGTTTCTATTTTAGAAATTGGTGCTAATTCCTGCAAAGCTGTTACAGCTTTGACAGATAAGAGAGGAAGACTTCCCGATACATGTTTCATGCAACGGTGATCAAGCCTCTCTTTCAAAGAGAGGCTTTTTTTCGTCTCTTTTTCGAATCAAATGCCTGTTTTACAGGCGTATTTCCACTTTTTTACCTAGTTTTCCGATGTGAAAAATAAAAACAACTTGAGGAGGAACAGCAATGAAGCGTAAGCATTTTACATCATTTCTTGTCTTATTAACGGCATTAACCGTCCTGTTAACAGGCTGCGGCACCGGATCAAGTGCAGGCTCAAAGGCAAATACGAACGAAAAGGTTTCCTTTGACAATGTACCGAAGCGATTTGCAAAGGGACAGGGGGCAAAAATTAAAGTCATCCGCAAAATTGGCGGAGACGATCATACAGCTCAATTTTTAGCTGGGACCAAGGCAGAAGGGGAAGCACTCGGCTTTACGGTGGATGTCTACACCGCAAATGGAGATACAGCGAAGTTCCATGATGCCATTTCTCAGGCGCTTGAAGAAAATTATGATGGCTTTATCATCTCTCACGGGGACGACGATGCGACAGTCGCTGATGTGAAAAAGATCACAGCGAAAGGCATTCCAGTTGTAGCATTTGATTCGAATCCTAAGCTGAAGGACATCAAAGGGGTCACAGTGACGTCTCAAGATGACGAACAATTAGCAAAAAAATCATTAGACGCGCTCGTGTCTGATTTCAAAGGAAAAGCAAATATTGCATACCTGTGGGTAGATGGATTCCCGCCAATGGTGAGACGAAATAAGGTCTATCAAGAAACGCTGAAACAACATTCAGGGATCAAGGAGCTTGACCGCTTTGGTATTGCCTCCTCTGATACGTCTGTTCAAACGCAAAATGCAGTAGCAGCCATGCTGAATAAGTATCCAAAGGGCAAGCTGGACGCTATTTTTGCCACATGGGATGCCTTTGCCATTGGGGCAGCAAGAGCGTTAAAGGAAGCAGGAAGAACAGAAGTGAAGATTTATGGGATTGATGTGTCAAATGCGGATCTTCAAGAAATGACGGCGAAGGACAGTACGTGGAAGTACACAGCCGCGGTTGATCCGAAGCTTATCGGTGCAGTCGACGTGAGGATTCTTGCGAAGAAAATAGCTGGTGAGAAAACACCATCTTCCTATGACCTTGAGGCCTCTCTCATCTCGCAAAAGCAGCTTCAGCAAGCAGGAAAAGCCATTAACATGGTCAATCTTGCAGACGAAGTGAAGGGATTCGGTTCATCGACTGCTTTTGAGGAAGATTGGATGAAGACCTTGAAGAAGCATTATACAAAATAAGCGACGTGCACTCTCTTTTCATAGAGGGTGTTTCGTTTTTCAGATGATATCAAGAGAAGGAGGACACCTATGACAGCGCCGCTTGTTCGTATGAAAAATATTTCAATTGAATTCCCAGGGGTCAAAGCGTTAGATCAAGTGAATTTCACATTAAAAAAAGGGACGGTCCATGCACTGATTGGAGCAAATGGTGCTGGGAAGTCAACGTTAATGAAGGTTCTTTCTGGCGCTCATTCCCACTTCGACGGGACCATCCACATCAATGGCCAGGCGGCATCGATTCAAACCCCAAAGGATGCATCCTCATATGGTGTGCAGACGGTCCACCAAGAAGTGGATACGGCGCTTGTTCCCTACTTAAGTGTTGGTGAGAATATGATGATGCATGAGATTGAGAAAAAAACATTTGTCAGCTGGAAAGAGCTGCATCGCAAGGCGGCTCAGCTATTAAAAGAAATGGACATCGACATTTCCACAAAACGACTTGTCAGCGATCTGACCCTTGCCGAAAAACAGATGGTGCTCATTGCCAAGGCCGTTTCCATTAAATGCAGCATTTTAATCTTAGATGAACCAACGGCTCCGCTTAGTCATGCAGAAACAAGCAAATTATTCTCAATGATTGATCGGTTGAAACAGAATGGGACGGGGATCGTGTTTATTTCTCACCGTATGCCTGAAATTTTCACCATCTGTGATGAACTGACTGTGATGCGAAATGGAACGGATGTCGCAGCTCACCTTGTCAAAGACATAAATCCGCAGCAGGTCATTGAAGAAATGCTAGGTGCACCATTAGAGGAGCAGTTCCCGTCTCGCAGGCCACTGAAAGATGCACCAATTGTGCTTGAAGTGAAAGAGCTAAACGATCAACATAAATTAAACAACATTCACTTTTATGTCAAAAAAGGAGAAATTCTCGGGATCGCAGGGCTTGTCGGTGCTGGTAAAACAGAATTGTGCAAAGCCCTTTTCGGTGCCTCAGAAAAAAAGACGGGGACCGTGCAGCTTCATGGTCAAACCATTCGCATCACATCGCCTCATCAAGCGGTGAGAGCTGGAATGGCTCTTGTGCCGGAAGAGCGGAGAAAAGAAGGGATTCTGACCGAAGAGAGCGTGGGGTGGAACTTAACGGCTGCAAGTCTTCACTCATTTTCACGGATATTCAGCTTCTTACATCGTTCGAAGGAAAAGCGGGAAGCAGGCGACATCGTCAAACGGCTTGGTGTCAAAACGCTGTCTCTTGAAGCAAAGGTGAAGCATCTATCTGGTGGAAATCAGCAGAAGGTTGCTATCGGAAAATGGCTGCTGGCTGAGGCAGATGTGTATCTCTTTGACGAACCAACCAAAGGTGTAGACGTTGGAGCGAAAAAAGATATTTTCACTTTGATTGCAGAGCTTGCCGCACGCGGAAAATCTGTCATTTATGCGTCGAGTGAGCTGTCAGAGATTGCAGGTATCGCTGACCGAGTATACGTGCTATATGATGGCAGCATTGCCCGGGAAATGACCGCACCGACGACTGAAGAGGAGCTTTTATATCATTCAACAGGAGGACAATCATGAGCGAACAACAAATTCCGGCCCCTGTGCAGCAAATCAAAAAACAGCGGCCATCCTTTCATCTGTTTGATTTCTTTTATCGATATGGCACAATCTTAACCATTGTCGTGTTGATTGTGGTATTTGCGGCATCGAATCCAGCGTTTTTGCAATCAGGAAATATCATCAATATTCTACGATCTATTTCGATAGTGACCATCATTGCGGTGGGCTTAACTATCTCATTGGCAGTAAACGGCTTTGATTTATCAGTTGGATCAGTCGCTACGCTATCAAATGCGATTGTCATTTCTATGTTCGTATGGTTCTCGCAAAACCCACTAATTGCAATCTTCTCTGCACTAGCGGCATCTATCATTGTTGGTTTGCTAAATGCATGGATGATCGTCAAAATGAAAATTCCAGATATGCTCATGACATTAGCCATGATGTTTATCATTCAAGGGCTGGCTCAAACGTATACGAAAGGGGCGACTATTTCTGAAAATATGGTGCTTCCCGATGGCACGTTCTCAACGGGGACGATTCCTGCCTTTTTCAGTAAAATTGGACAGGTGCCATATATCATTCTGATTATGGCTGCCATTGTACTATTTGCGCATGTTTTCATGTCCTACACAAAGCACGGCCGATTCATGTACATCATCGGTGGGAATAAGGAAGCGGCTCGATTGTCTGGCATACATGTGAACAAATACAAAATTGCGGCCTATCTGCTTTCTGCTTTATTTGCAGCGATCGGCGGTATCGTACTGGCTTCAAGGGTCATGACAGCAGAAATTAATGCGGGTGCACCATATTTAATGGATGGAGTAGCGGCTGCTTTTATCGGATTTTCCGTCATGGGAGCAGGTAAGCCAAACGCATTTGGCACTTTTATCGGGGCTGTACTCATCGGTATTTTACAAAATGGGCTTGTGATGATGTCTGTCCCTTATTATGCAATGGATATTGTGAAAGGTTCTGTGCTGGCCCTTGCACTGGCGCTGACATATTACAAACAACGAGGCTAACTGCGTATTTTTTAAAACCATTCGAGTCCTCTCTCCGTCTAGTAAACGGAAAGCGGTGCAGCTGCCGTTTCCAAAAGGAGATGACAAAAAGAAAATGAATATGTCAGCAACTCATGTAGAAGATTTGAAAAATGTCATGGAAGACTGGAAAAATGAACTATTAGTATATAAATTTGCGTTAGATGAAATGGATACAAAGTTTTCAATTATCAGCCAGGAGTATAATTTAATCCATGGACACAACCCAATAGAGCATACAAAATCACGAATTAAATCCTTTGAAAGCATAGTGAATAAACTAGCAAGAAAAGGATGCGACATCACGACACAATGTGCGAAGGAGCATATCCATGATATCGCAGGTGTCCGCATCATCTGTTCTTTTATTCAAGATATCTATAACATTATGGATGTATTGAGGCAAAGAGAGGATTTAAAGATCCTTGAAGTGAAGGATTATATTCAATATCCGAAACCAAATGGCTACAGAAGCCTTCATTTAATTGTTGAGATACCAGTCTACTTAACAAATCGTGTGGAGCATGTGAAAGTTGAGATTCAGGTGCGGACCATTGCGATGGATTTTTGGGCGAGTCTAGAGCATAAAATCTATTATAAACTGCAAAACGATGTTCCTCATCAGCTGACTGATGAACTGAAGGAAGCCGCAGATATTGCCCATTACTTAGATGAAAAAATGCAGAATATTAAACGAGAAATTGATTAGCACATCAAAAAGCAGCTGTTTTGATCACAGCTGCTTTTTTCATATTAAGGGTTGGTTCCACGGTCTCTCTTTTGAATAATATCTTGAGATTGTGCTGATTGACTGTCTTTTTGAATGGAAGTACCAACAGAAACACCTGTTATCAAGAGGGTTAAAATCGCACTTGTGAAGAGCCATTTCTTCATCATATATCACTCCATTTTCTTAACAAGTTTTCAAGGACAACGCCTTGTTTCTAAAATAAGAGGATTCTTCATGAAGCCCAAGATCCGTTAAGTAAGCTGCTGCATCCTGACAAATAGCTTCAAGGTCAACAAGGAAATTCATTGATTCTAATTGATTGCAATAAGCCTTGATTTGCTCAACCATGTTGTCTGGCTGAATCATAAGTGTTTCTAAAATGGATAATTTAAGTGAAATGTTTCGTTGTTTTAAATTTTCTGCTTTTTGAAGTGAAAGCTGTACATAATAGTGGAACAAACCTGGCTTTTTCAGCTTAAATAGTGCTTTTGTGTAGGCGTACATGGCAAGTAAATAGCCGCCTGGAGAAGAAGTTTCGAATGATTCTATCATTAAAGCCTTTTCTAGGAGTGGCACAGCTTCACTGTATTCATTTCTTAGACTTTTAATAAAGGCTGCATTGCAATAGGCATGTCCAAGTAAATCTGGATCATCCATCTCTTCTAGTGAATGAATGACTTCTTCGAACAGCGATTCTGCCTCATCATATTTCGACTGATCCGCATAATTCAAAGCAAGCATCATTTGACAGCTGATTGATTTTTTCACATAACATGGATCTGCGTCGTAAATAGATGAAGCCATCTTTAAGTGGTGGATGGAGAGAAGCGTGGACCTAATATTATAGTAAAGACACCCTGTTTTATAATGAAATTCGGCTTTTTCAATGTCATCGTGCACGAGATCTAATTTATCCTCGGCCAATTTTAAATGGTGAAATGCCGTATCCTGATTGCCTCTGCGCATTTCATACATCCCTTTAAAGAAATAGAAATAATAGCTGAGCATATCATCCGTACGGATGGCATTTTCATCAACAAAAAGACTATGATCTAACGAAGCTGTATCTTCTATTAGATCTTTAAAACGGTACTCTAGCAGTTGATAGTAAAGTAAGACGTCCTGATTTTCTTCCATTCGATCAAACGCTTGAAGAATGTCTTCTTTTAACTGGATAGCACCTTGTATCTCTCTTTTTTTCATCATGACATACCAATCATTGAGCATATTCGCTACATCAACGGACGACAAAACACCTGCTTCTGCCAATTCATATCCTCCTTTCTTCATCTATCAGTCACCGTTCTTCTGAATCCACTTCCCATATTCCAGTATCTTCTTATATTTTAAGCTCTCTCGTGCAGTTTGTAAAACATGTTTTTTGATGTAAATTCAACCAGTAGTGAAAGAAATAGGGAGACAGAGCTCTTTTTGTATACGCTTACATATTTTTAGGTAAAAAGAGGGTTTTGAAAAAATATATTACAATATCAATAAAGAGAGGAAGCAAGTATTTGAGTTTGCCTTCGTATGCAAGAGAGAAACATCATTTATCAAGGCACTGCCTCGTTTTTTGTGAGATTATCTTACATCATAATTGTGAATGACCCTTCTTTTAGAATAAAATGAGTTATTCGCAAAAAAGTAAAATTTAAAGAGACTATTGATCTAGAATTGTATGGATCTTTGGTATTGATAAAAAACATCACACACTATAGCTTTAGCGTGGTATAGTAATATTGTTATTGCGAATATTTAGACAAAACTGACAATGGGGGTCGTGTTTTATGAAGAAATCGATGTTATTGATCATGGGACTAATTGTTGTGCTTGTCATGGCAGCCTGTGGATCAAAATCGGACAGTGGTTCGGGAGAAGGCAAAGGCACATATAAAATTGGGATAGATACAACTTATCCGCCATTTGAATTTGAAAAGGGCGGTAAATATGAAGGGATAGACGTTGATTTAATTAATGCAATCGCGAAAGACCAAGGTTTCAAAGTGAAGCTTGAAGCTATGGACTTCTCAGGCATCATTCCAGCGATGCAGGCAGGACAGCTTGATGTTGGAATGGGCGGAATGAGTATTACAGATGAGCGTAAGAAGAAAGTAGATTTTTCAGATCCTTACTTCGACGCTGGACTGACAGTTGTTGTGAAAAAGGACAGCAGCATCAAATCTATTAATGATTTAAAGGGGAAAAAGCTAGCTGTTAAAAACGGGACGACTGGTGCAAAATTCGCATCTGATAACGCTGATAAATATGGGTATGAAGTCGTTCAATTTAATGACAGCCCATCTATGTTCCAGGAAGTATCAAACGGAAATGCAGATGCCTTAATTGAGGATTATCCTGTCATTACGTATGCGATCGCACAACAAGATTTAAAATTGAAAACAGTTGGAGACCGCTTGAATGGAGACCAGTATGGTATCTCTGTCATGAAGGGGAAAAACCAAGACCTATTGAAGAAGATCAATAAAGGCCTTGAGAACCTAAAGAAAAACGGTGAATATGACAAAATTATTGATAAATATTTGAAGTCATAACACAAGCGAGGCGCGCTCCGAGCGCGCTTTCTTTATGTGTCAGCCGTATGTGAATTAGGGAGGGAGAAACATGGATACTATTATTAATGCATTTCCGTATTTAATGGATGGTTTGCAAACCACTTTATATATCTTTGTTGTTGCCATCATTTTAGGGTTTATCATCGGGTTAATTGTGGCATTATTCCGTCTGTCACCATTTAAAATCTTAAATTTCATCGCACTCGTTTTTGTGAATGCCATTCGAGGTACACCATTTATCGTACAGCTATTCTTCATTTATTTTGGTTTAAATACACTTGAATTCATTTCGCTGGATCGAGTGCCTGCAGGAATTATTACAGTAGCGATTAATGCAGGGGCTTATTTCTCAGAAATTATTCGTGCAGGGATTCAGTCTATTGATAAAGGACAAACAGAAGCTGCGCGCTCTTTAGGCTTTACAGGGGGGCAAAACATGCGCTTTATCGTCCTTCCGCAGGCATTCCGCCGCATGCTCCCAGCGATTACAAACCAGGCCATCATCAGCTTGAAGGATACATCTCTCTTATCTATTATCGGGATTGCCGATATTATGCAGCGAGGCCAAGTTCAAGCATCGGCTACATTTGATCCTTTGAATGTCTGGCTTATTGTCGGTGTCATTTATTTCGTGATCATTTATTTACTTTCTCTACTGGCTAGCTACGCAGAAAGGAGATTTGATATCAAATGAGTATGATTACGGTGAAAAACTTAAAGAAATCCTTTGGCGATCACGAAGTGTTAAAGGATATTAATGCAGTCATCGAGGAAAAGGAAGTAGTGTGTGTCATTGGTCCTTCTGGATCAGGGAAAAGCACGTTTCTAAGATGCCTCAATAAATTAGAAGATATCACGGCTGGAGAAGTCGTTGTCCACGGACACACGATTACAGACCCAAAGGTGAATATCAATAAAGTACGACAAGAAGTAGGCATGGTGTTTCAGCACTTTAATTTATTCCCTCATAAAACCGTTTTAGAAAATATCACGATTGCACCGATCAAGGTAAAAGGCATCGAGAAGAAGGCAGCAGTCGAAAAAGCGTTAGACTTGCTTGAAAAAGTCGGCTTAAAAGACAAAGCTCAAAGCTTTCCTAACCAATTATCTGGTGGACAAAAACAGCGTGTCGCCATTGCAAGAGCCTTGGCAATGGACCCGAAAGTACTATTATTCGATGAGCCGACATCAGCTCTTGATCCTGAGGTCGTAGGGGATGTATTAGCTGTAATGAAACAATTAGCTGTCGAAGGCATGACAATGATTGTGGTCACACATGAAATGGGCTTTGCAAGAGAGGTGGGAGACCGTGTCATCTTTATGGATGGCGGATATATTGTCGAGGAAGACAAACCAGAAGCTCTCTTTGGAAACCCGCAGCATGAGCGTACAAAATCATTTCTTAGTAAGGTGTTATAAAAAAGAGTAAGGGCATGTATATGCTCTTACTCTTTTCTTTATGAATAAGTGGAAGATAGATTTAGCGGCCCCATTTCCTAGGAAATATTAGCGCTGGAAGAATTCGATCCACTCTTGGTCTGGCCCTCTGAAAAAGAAGTAGCAATATCCATTTGGTAATGTCGTGATTTCTTCATCAATTAATTCAATTTGCAGCTTTTGAATACGATTGAATTCAGCATGAATGTTGTCTGTTGTGAAGGCAAGATGATGGACCTTCCCTTCAGATGGCAGGTCACTGCTGTAGCCTTGGATGAGCTCAATTTCGGTTTCGGTTTCATCTTTAAAACCGAGAAATGCAAGCTCAATCACTCCATTTGTATGAGTGATGCGGTCCTTTAATTTCATGCCCACCACTTTTTCATAAAAATCAATCGACTGATCGATATTCGAAACCATAATACCTGTATGATCTAAGCGTAATGTCGTCAAACGAAGTGCCTCCTCTATGTCATGTTGATATTTTTCTCCTCATCTTATCATAATAGAAGTAACGTATACATTCATATGGTAGGATAGAGAGAGTCAATTTAGGATAAGGATGACACAAATGAAAAAAATCTCATTAAAACAAACATTTGCGGAACAAGTGAAAAAAGGATATCCGCTCATTTCCAAAGATGCAGTATCGCATGTGAACGGTGTACGGGAAGGCGAGCTCATTGAATGGGTAGATGAGCGGGGCGCTTTTTTAGGAAAAGGGTATTATGGTGTACAAAATAAAGGAATCGGCTGGGTACTAACCTTTGATGCGAACGAAAAAATAGATCAAGCTTTCTTTGTCTCTAGGATTGAGCAGGCGGCGAAAAGCAGAACGCATTTATTTCGTGATGCACAGACGACTGCTTTCCGCGTCTTCAACGGAGAGGGTGATGGAATTGGCGGCGTCACAATTGATCATTATGACGGATTCTACCTCATCCAATGGTATAGCGAAGGAGTCTATACATTAAAGGAAGATGTATTGGCTGCACTTGAGCACGTGTATCCAGACTATAAAGGCATTTATGAAAAGAAACGATTTGATACGTCTGGACAGTATATAGAAGATGATGATTTTGTGAAGGGAGAGAAAGGTGAATTTCCTCTCATCGTGAAAGAAAACGGCATGAACGTGGCGGTTTACTTAAATGATGGCGCGATGACGGGTATTTTCCTTGATCAGCGTCATGTGAGAAAAGCGATCCGAGAGCGTTATGCAAAAGGAAAGACTGTGCTCAATACGTTTTCTTACACAGGTGCTTTCTCAGTGGCAGCTGCGCTTGGCGGGGCGAGCCGTACGACAAGTGTGGATGTTGCAAACCGCAGCTTGAAAAAAACATCTGAGCAGTTTGAAGTCAATGGTATTGATGTGGACGGGCAGGATATCAAAGTCATGGATGTCTTTAAATATTTTCCGTTTGCAGCGAAAAAAGGCTGGACCTATGATCTCGTCATCTTAGACCCGCCTTCCTTTGCACGAACGAAAAAGCACACATTCAGTGCGGCGAAGGATTATAAGAAGCTATTAAAAGAAGCCATCCAAATTACAGCTGAGAACGGCGTCATTGTGGCATCAACGAATAGCAGTGCATTTGGCATGAAGAAATTTAAAGGGTTTATTGCACAGGCTTTTAAAGAATCAGGGCAAACCTATCGGATACTTGAAGAATATACACTTCCTGAGGATTTCCGTACAACGAAGAATTATCCCGAAGGAAACTATTTAAAGGTTGTCTTCATACAAGCATAAGAAAAAGCCATTTCCGATAAGGAATGGCTTTTTTCTATAAGGCAAACGACATAAGGATAGGTGCTGCACATAATGTAATAATGGCTGAAATAATCATCGATACACTTGAGATCGTCCCTGAGACGGAGCTCATTTCAAAGGCCTTCGATGTTCCTGCACCGTGTGCACCTGTTCCAAGCAGGACGCCCATGGCAATGTCATTATCAATGCGGAAATAACGGATCACCATTGGACCGATAATCGACCCAAACAGTGCGGTTAAAATGACAAACACAGCCGTAACGGACGGCATGCCGCCGATCATTTCTGACACACTCATTGCTACAGGTGTTGTAACCGATCTTGGGACAAGGCTCTCAATAAGGCCTGTGTCCAGATGAAACAACTTGGCGATAAATGCCGTTGATAAGATCGCAATGACAGAGCCGCAAGCCACATTCAAAAGAATTTCCACTGCATGCTTCTTCAGGATATGAAAATACTTATATAAAGGAATGGCAAAAGCAACAGTCGCAGGCTGCAGCATATTCGTGAGCCATTTCCCGCCTTGATTATAAGCATCGTAAGGAATGTTGACGATTAACAGCAAGACGACAAGGACAAGCGGAGTCACAAGTAATGGGGAGACATAGACCTTCGGATGCCGTTTGTACACCGCTTTTGATCCGAGATATAAAAGAACTGTTAAAATCAGAAATAGTCCGCCAACTAACATAGTTTTTTCCGCTCCTTTCGTTTCGCAATCATTTGCGTCATGATACCAGTTGAGAGCATGACCACAAACGTACTAATTAAGACGACAAGAACAATACTTGTGCCAGATTGAGAAAGCAGTTTTCCATAATCAATGACACCAACTGCTGATGGAATAAAGAAAAGCAGCAGTTCTCCGAGCAGCCATACGGCGCCAAGTTCTATCCATTTTAATTGAATGATCTTAAAATGAAGTAATAAGAAAATGACAAGAATGCCTAAGATCGTGCCCGGAATTCTTAAATGCAAAAAGGCCGCCAGCACATTCATGAATTTCGCAAAAATAAACAAGGCCATAATCTGAAGGGCAGCAATCAGCGGCGTTTTGAGCAATTTCACTTTCTGTTCACTCCTTTTTCTATATAAATTGTTCAGTGTTTCACAAAAACATGACAACGTTCCAAGTGATGAGCTTACTTTAAAGTGTACAGCACGTTCAGTTATAGGTAAAATACATATATCGAATAGTAATTATTCCTTTTGTCTATAGGGAGGATGAATCAGGTGGACATCAGACATTTAACATATTTCTTAGAAGTGGCAAGGTTCAAGAGCTTCACGAAAGCATCGCAGTCCCTTTACGTATCGCAGCCGACCATTTCCAAGATGGTCAAAAACCTGGAGGATGAACTGGGGGTGCAGTTATTTTACCGTAATGGCCGGCAGGTTGAAATGACAGATGCTGGCCAAACCATGTATACACAGGCGAGTGAAATCGCACAGTCATTTCAGAATTTAACGAACGAATTAAATGATTTAATGAATGTGAAAAAAGGGCATATTCGAATCGGACTGCCGCCGATGATTGGGTCAAGTTTCTTCCCGAATGTCATGGGGGAATTCCGCCAGCAATATCCAGATGTCACATTTCAATTGGTTGAGCACGGCTCTATTAAAGTAGAGGAAGGGGTCGAGGATGGGTCGCTTGATATTGGTGTCATTGTTCTGCCTGCAAATGATAAAATTTTTCATACGTACACCATTATTAAAGAGAACATGAAGCTCGTGACGCATCCATCCCATCCGATGGCTGGTCGTGAGGAGGTACATTTAGCTGATTTAAGGGAAGAGTCTTTTATTTTCTTTAGAGAAGATTTTGTTCTGCACAGCCGGATTTTGAATGAATGTATGAATGCGGGATTCCGGCCAAATGTCATTTATGAAACGTCTCAGTGGGATTTCATTAGTGAAATGGTAGCTGAAAACTTAGGGATTGGACTTCTGCCAGAACGAATCTGCCGTGATCTTGATCCTGAAAAGGTAAAGGTCATTTCCCTAAACCCGTCGATCCCGTGGCATTTAGGTGTCATTTGGCGTAAAGACCGCTATTTGTCGTTTGCGGCAAGAGAATGGTTAAAGCATACGAAATCCTATGTGTGGGATGCAGAGTAAAAGGGAGGACGATACGGATGAAAACAAGCTGCGCGTCTCATTTATTGGAGAAGGTTCGAGAAAAAAATCCACTTGTTCATAATATCACCAATCAAGTCGTGACGAATTTTACAGCGAATGGACTGCTTGCTTTAGGTGCTTCGCCAGTCATGGCAAACGCCAAAGAAGAAGTGGCTGAAATGGCGCAATTAGCGGATGCACTTGTGCTTAATATTGGCACACTGACTAGAGAGACGGTGGAAGCTATGATACTCGCTGGACAAGCCGCCAATGAAAAAGGTGTACCTGTTTTGTTAGATCCTGTCGGCGTCGGTGCGACAACGTTTCGAGCGAATGCCGCTAAACAGCTGATAGAGAAAGTGAAAATGACCGTTGTCAGAGGAAATGCTGCTGAAGTGGCTCATTTACTTGGAGTGGATGGCTGGGAGGCAAAAGGCGTTGATGCGAAAGCGGCGAATGGAGATGTATCGGCATTAGCCAAACAAGCGTCCATTGCACTTCAGACAATAGTGGCAATCACAGGAAAAATCGATGTGGTGTCAGATGGAGATGAGGTGCTGTCCATTCATAATGGACATGAATGGCTCACCAAGGTGACGGGAACCGGCTGTTTGCTGACGTCTGTCATTGGGGCATTTTGTGCAGCAGGTGAACAGCCGCTTCATGCGTCGGCCGCTGCATTGCTGTTTTATGGTGTCGCCGCTGAAAGGGCAGCTCTGAGCGCAAAGGATAAAGGACCGGGAACTTTTCAAATTGAATTGTTAAACGCACTATCACACACAACCGGAGTTGAAGTGCTGACGTTAGGGAAATTAGGGGGAGTTTCACATGACAAAGGCTGAGCAACAGCAAATCAAACAGCAATTATCGGTTTATTTTATTATGGGAACAGCGAATACAAGCAGATTGCCGCTTGATGTTGTGAAAGAGGCCATTCAAGGCGGAATCACCATGTTTCAATTTCGTGAAAAGGGTGAAAAAGCCTTGCAAGGTGAAGAGAAGAAACAATTGGCTCGTCAAATTCAAGCGCTTTGCCAAGAAGCAAATGTTCCTTTTATTGTGAATGATGATGTACAGCTAGCGATTGATCTTGATGCAGATGGCGTTCATGTTGGACAGGAAGACACAAATGCAAAAGACGTCAGAGAAAGGATCGGGAATAAAATATTAGGCGTGTCGACGCATAACCTAGACGAAGTAAAACAAGCCATGAAGGACGGAGCAGATTATGTCGGTATGGGCCCAGTCTATCCAACAGAAACGAAAAAGGATACACGCAGTGTCCAGGGTGTGTCTTTGATCACTGAAGTCCGGCGTCATGGCCTTCAGATTCCGATTGTGGGTATCGGAGGGATCACATACGATAACGCTACACCAGTGATACAAGCTGGGGCAGACGGTATAAGCATCATTAGTGCTATTAGCCAGAGCGCCGATCCAAAAAAAGCAGCAGAAGAGCTGAAATCACTTGTTGTAGCAGAAAAAGCATCCCTTTAACCTGATTGGAGACATGGATTGGATCAATTCATGTCTTTTCTTATGCCAGGGAAAATAGACAGGAGAGAAACAATTGTGTACAATCACATTAGTTCGATTATTTTCGAAATGACAGGTAAATAAAGGAGAATGAACATGGAAGTGCTCGATACGTATTTTCGCCGGTATGATGAAGCAGGAAAAGGGCAAGAGCAATTGGATGAATTACTGGCATTGTTTTCTGACGATGTCATGATTGTCTTAAATGGCGCACAAAAGCCTGGTATCCAAGCATTCACACAGTTTTTGAACACATTTTTCCACGTGCATGAAGACATTAAGCATATGTGGGATGGGTGGATGAAAAGAGAAGATGGAAAGTATGAAACAAACTGGGCCGTTTGCGGAAAGCTTTCGGATGGCCGTGTCTATACAGCAGAAGGAATTGATATCGCAGAGCTGGACGACCAAGGGAAGATCGTTTATTTAGAAAACGTTCCGAAAACCCAGAGTTATTCCAGCGCTACTAAAAAGCCGGCTGAGCAGCCGGCTTTTTTATTTGTCTAAAGAATATGCCTCAATTGCCTCTTGAGCAGATGTTTCTTTATCAAAAACAAGGTGGCGGCTGTACACTTCACTCAAGTGTAGTGATTCTGGCTCTAAGTAATCTACAAGCTCAAAGATATCTAGGATGGCTGCTAATCTTATGTTAGTTTGTCCACCTTCTGCATTATCATAGGTTTCTTCTGGAAAGCCTTGTTTGATTATTTCCTTCACTTTACGTCGGTTTTTAGCTTTTACCAAGACAATTCGTTCTTCAAAGATTTTATCAGGTATACTGCTTGGTGATGAGATAGATTCGAATAATAATTTTGCAGAATAAAGCCTTTGCATATTTCATCCCACTTCTTTCGTGTCGTTTTAAATAATTTCCAGTATGTGTATAACATGATAACATAGGAATGACATCTTGCAGGGAATACATAACTATAAATTGATTCATTACGTGGAGGGATAGGAATGAAGAGTGTGGTTGATAACAGAGGGGAAGTTCATGAAATTCTGTTAATCCTCATTACATGCTGCTCTCTAATCACGTTTAGAAGGATTGCCAGATTAGAGAAGTATAAAAATAAATTAAAAAGCCAATTTATACCTTACTGAGACTTGAACAGAAGATCACAAATAAAGCCGGCTGAGCAGCCGGCTTTTCCTTATGAATCAGTATCCATATGCATGCCTGTATGTGCCTTTACTTGAATTTCCGTAAAGGTGTCTTCATCTGCTTTTTCAGAAGAGAATATCGTGCCTAAGTAGGCGGCAAGGAATCCGAGTGGAATCGAGATAATTCCAGGGTTCGACAGCGGGATGAGCGGCTCTCCTGTGAAGATGGCTGCTCCTGACGGATCCCAGACGCTTGGGCTGAGCGAGACAATGATCAGTGCGCTCAGAAGGCCTGTTAAGCTTCCTGCGATGGCACCCGTAGAGTTAAATCGTTTCCAAAAAACAGTGAAGATAATCAAAGGTAAGTTCGCACTTGCCGCCACTGCGAAGGCAAGAGACACAAGAAAAGCGACGTTTAAGGACTGGGCAAATAATGCAAGAATGATAGAGAGGATCGCCACGCCGATTGAAGCAAAGCGCGCCGCCTTCACTTGCTCCCGCTCACTCGCTTTTCCTTTGCGGATAATCTGACTATAAAAGTCATGGGCAAAAGCAGATGCGGCGGATAAAACAAGCCCAGTCACCACTGCCAATATGGTTGCAAAGGCGATAGCGGAAACAAAGGCAAATAATAAATCTCCTCCAAGGGCTTGTGCCAGAAGAGGTGCGGCCATATTCCCTGCTGCATCTGCTGCCGTGATCGCTTCTGTTCCAACAAAGGCAGCAGCGCCAAAGCCAAGGAAAACCGTCATTAAATAAAAAATCCCGATGATCCAAGTAGCAGAAAGAACCGATTTTCGCGCAGAAATCGCATCCTTTACTGTATAAAAACGGATCAAAATGTGCGGCAAACCTGCTGTTCCAAGCACTAAGGCGAGGTTAAGAGACAAGGTTTCTAAAGGCACATCATATTTATTTCCCGGGTGAAGAAACGATTCACCAAGCGGGGTTGCAGTTTTCATCTGTTCAAACATTTTCAGCAGACTAAAATCAAACTTTGCAAACACAAGCAGAGAAATAATGAGCGTCCCAAGCATGAGAAGCACAGCCTTTGTGATCTGTACCCAGCTGGTCGCAATCATGCCGCCAAACACGACATAAATGGTCATCAGGACACCCACGATCAGCACCGCGATCCAGTAATCAATGCCAAGAAGCAGCTTGATTAATGCACCTGCTCCAACGAGCTGTGCAATCATATAAAAAGTGGAAACTGTAATGGTATTAAAGGCGGCAACCCCTCGGATGGCAGGGCGTTTAAAACGTGCAGCGATCATATCGGCCATCGTATATTTCCCCAGATTTCGAAGCGGTTCAGCCACAACGTAAAGAACGACAAGATACGCTACTAGAAAACCAATGCTATAGAAAAAGCCGTCAAATCCGTTTAACGCGATCATTCCAGCAATCCCTAAAAATGATGCAGCAGACATATAGTCTCCAGCAATGGCAAGGCCGTTTTGAAACCCAGTCAGACCTCCGCCTGCTGTGTAAAAATCACTCGCATTGCTTGTTTTTTTCGCAGCAAAATATGTGATGACCAATGTGAGCCCTACGATCGCTACGAACAAACTAAAAGCGGTCATGCTCATTCGTCATCACCTCTTGATTCAGTTTTTAAAGCGCTTACATAATTGTCGAACTTAGCTGCTTTTTTCGCATAAAGTCCACATAAAACCCAGGTCATGACAAATTGTGTGAGGGCGAATAACCAAGCCCATGAGATCGCGCCAATTGCCGGCGTGTTCAAAAAGGTGAAGTAGGATGTAGCAACTGGAAGTGAAAAGTAAAAGAGAAAAAAGAAAATCGTCATCGGTACGATAAATCTGCGTTTTTCCTCAAGAAGTTTTCGAAAATCCTCTGAAGCGGCAACCTTCTTATAATGAACTTTTTTGTCTGCCATTGTTTCCTCCTTTGTACGAATTAGGGACAAGGTACTCCAATGCATATGAGACGATCTGGCTGTTTATGACAGTATATCATAAAAAAGGCACCCGAAAAGGGTGCTTTCTATCGATAATTTGCAAGAAATGTTTGTCTCGCTTTTTCATATGTTTCTGCGTCAAAATGATCTCCGCATTTATGAATACACCAAGGCTCTTCTTGTTTTGCAATCCCAACTTCATAGCCCTTCTGAGTGAATTCAAAGGACTGCGAGACATCATAAAAATGAAAGCCGTCAAAGAGGTCCTCACGCCACCTCACATCGTATTGTGTTGCCATGAATAGACCATCAATGGCCGCAGCTTTGATATAATCTTGCGCTTCGGGCTGCTGACGGTCTCTTTCAAACGAAAGCAGCTGATAGGTGTCGTGACGATATTCAATGACTTTTCCCCTGCAATCAGAACTCTCCCACCAAATTCCATTGTCAGGCACGTTTTCTGCTCCAATCACGCCAACCATGCCAAGTGATGGATTTTGTAAAAAAAGCGGGATGAGTTCAAGCAGCATATGCTGTTTGACAATCAAGGTATCCTGATGAAGATAAATTTTAAACTGAGCTGGATGAGTGATGGCTTCATTGTATGCAGAGGTCATACTTGATGCATGTCTGATTGGTAAGACCTCCACATGGTATCCATGAGGAGCTGGAAGTGAAGCGAGCTGCCGGAAGCAAGCTTGAAACATCGATTCATCATTCACACATAAAACAAACAGAATCGTCGGATTACTCATGAAATGGAACCGCCTCGACCACATATTGATAGGCTGTAGCAGAATCGTGAAAATCAGAACGAATGCCGTGTTTCATGAGTAATTCATGTAGATCATTCAACACGCTTGCATAGGAAGGATGCTGTACGAGTATGGCCTCGAATTCACGAATGCGAAAACCCGCTGAATGAAAGAGTGCATGTATTTCGTGAAGGGTGAAGAAACGTAAATGTGTTTGATCCATTAACCCTGCATCTGTATAAGTAAATCTGCCGGCTAGTAATTCTAAAACCGTTGAAATGTGGCCGATATTTGGAATAGATGACAGGATGGCACCCTCTTTTTTAAGGAAGGGCTTCACCTTTTTTAAAACGGCCCAAGGGTCCAATAAATGCTCGAGGACGTCTCCGAAAATAATGCAGTCAAATTGTTCATGTTGATAAGGGAGAGCCATCTGTTCAATATTACCGCAGAGAACATGATCCAGCTCTTGCTTAGCCTCTTTTGCTGCATCTTCAAATGACTCAATACCATAAATGGTCCGGCCCTTTTGTTTCAGGACTTTTCCAAGCTTGCCTGTGCCGCATCCGATATCCAATAAAGACGTCCATTCCGCGCGGATACGGCTGACGATGACCGGGTTTACCCCATGATAATACTGATCCTTTTTTTGGTGATAATACGAAAGGGAATCTGAACTCACGCTCTACCCACCTTTCTGCTTTCTCGTTGTTTTCATGCTTAATATATGGGTGAGCAGCTTGGTTTTATAACGTGAGAAGGACAATTTTCATGAATGGCGGTTAAAAAGGGATCATATAAAGAACAGGAAATGGACTGTCCTCCTAATATAGAAAGACAGAACCCCATTGAGTGAAGGGATTGGTATGGAGAGGTGTTCAATTATTGTAGCGTATCGTCATGAAAGGATTTTCAAAAGGTCAATTGACAGGTCAGAACTTATAGCCAAAGCAGTCTGAAAGACAAAGGATAACGGCGTTGATTTACGGTTTGTTTATCATCTTCTGATCACCGTTGGATGTTAAAAAAGCTTGTATTTCTTCGATGCCTAGTCCAATTTTTTTCGCTTCCTGAATCAAATAAACCCACTCTTCGTCAACTCTTCTTTTCACTTGCGTATCCATAATATCCTCCAGTTCAATAAGACATATTCACTGCAACCAATGACTTGAACAAACCGTCTAGTAACTGTACGTGTGGTTGAAAACAGCGCAAAATAAATTTTTGTCGAAAAATGATGACATTTAACCTATTTTGTAAAATCTATCACCTACCACGTCCCTAAAAAAATGACTAAAAAACCCATAAATATTGAAATCTTACTTCTAATAATAAACAATTGTAAAGTCAGTTGAAAGATTATAAATTAAAATAATGATAAAGACCTAAAACATTTGACTCATATAAACCAATTGCGTTGACATTTGCCATCGAGTAGAACAAATTTCATCTTTACAGGACATACATATTGTTCGTTTGGGAAGTTCTTCTCAAGATGGTATTCTAAAAGAAACAGAAACCACCAAGAAGGAATGAAGAAAGACATGTATAGCCTTTTTCAAAAGTATCAAGAAGTTGTCATGTATCTTGTGATGGGTGTGTGTACAACCATTGTCAATATCGTCAGCTTCTATTTATTCGTTGAGATGTTTTCCATGGATTACAAAACAGCTACGGTTGTTTCATGGGTATTTGCTGTTCTCTTTGCTTATATCACCAATAAGAAGTATGTCTTCAAGCAAAAGGCTCGTGACACAAAAAGCCTCATGCGTGAGCTTTCTTCATTTTTTAGTGTCCGTCTCATGTCTCTAGGTGTAGATCTGGGGCTGATGATTTTATTTGTGAGCCAAATGGCGCTCAATGAAACCGTCGCAAAAATTCTCGTCAACTTTGTGATTGTGGTGGTCAATTATGTCGCCAGTAAGTGGTTCGTCTTCAAAAAAACAAAAGAAGATGCGATTTAACACATAAAAAAAGATAGGTGATGTGAAATGAGCAGCAGGCCAGACGACTTATATGATGCCATATATCAACAAACAGAAAAGCAGCATGAACAAGTGCTGAGGCTAGTCAAAGAAATGACCGCACATCCAGAAGCGTTTTCGGAACAAGAAAAGGAAAAGATCAACCGAATGGACATTGCGCTTCAAACGGCAACGGACATTTTAGAAAATTTAATGACCCCTGATACGCAAATGACCATTGTTTTAAGACAAGGGAGAATTCATGTTGACCTGTCAAAAGCGTAAAAGAAGCAGCCAATGATGCAGCGGCTGCTTTTTATTATGCATCGCTTGTTTCCCGCAGTTGCTTTGGAGACATGCCGATTTTCTTTCGAAAGACTTTATTCAAGTAATTCGCATTTCGGTAGCCGCACTGTATGGCGATTTCTTCAATCGAGTATTTCGTTGTTTTTAGTAATGTTTCCGCCTTTTCTAACCGGATATTGGTTAAGTAGTGAATAGGTGTGAAGCCAGTGGCCTTTTTGAATTCTCTCGTAAAATGACTTTTGGATAAACGTGCCGCAGCTGCCATATCGTCTGGGCCAATTTCCTCGTGAAAATGATGGCTGGCAAACAAGGCCGCTTGGACGATGGGCTCAGGCCATTTCTCCATTTGTCCCTCAAGCTTTGGCAAATATGAATACAGTTCCATGACAAATTGATAAGCAAGGCTAGACCCCTCAAATGGATTGGTAATCCGTCTTTCACTGGCTTCATCATAAATTTTCTTCAGCAGGCGGATCGGTTTGGAATGAGGATGAAAACGCATGACCTGCTTTCCTTGATCTATAAATTGGTCAAAGCAAAGATCGCAGGCTTCCCCATAAAGCGTCAAATAGAGAAATTCCCAATGCTCACTGTCCTCTGGAAAATAATATTGATAGGCACTAGGGCTTTTCACAAGAAAGGCCTGCCCCGGCAAGACTTTAAACCGCTTCTGTCCGATTTCAATCATGCCATGTCCAGACAGTGTGAGCTGAAAGATGCACTTGCCCTGATCCTTCCGCTCCACGCCATTCCAGCTGTATAACGAAGATGATTGAACCTCCCAGCCAACAGACCATATTTGTGCCGGCAATGTAACATCAGAATGGTGAAAACGAAATGCAAATGCTTCCTTCTTCAAATTGGAAAACCTCCTTCACAGCAAAAAACAACCTTTTTCTATTTTGAATCATGGTACACCTCATATCACATCGTACCATTCACAGCAAAAAAAGGGTATTTTTTAACGATTTTTTTACCATTGAACTTACGCAGTTCAGGCAACTAAAATAAGAGTATCAGAAGAGAAAAGGGGAATGGATATGATCGATATGTTACGCACGGCATTTCACCAGCAATTTGGGGATAGAGAAGAAGAACTTCGCTATTTTTTTGCCCCGGGAAGAGTGAACTTGATTGGTGAACATACAGATTACAATGGAGGTCATGTATTCCCTTGTGCGCTCACTCTCGGTACATATGCAGCATGTGCAAAGCGGACAGATGGCCGCGTGAGAATGTATTCCTTGAACTTTGATGGCGATGGTGTGAAAGAATTCGACCTTTTTGAAATCGCTTACTTAGAATCGGATGGCTGGGCGAATTATCCGAAGGGTGTGTTCCATCAGTTTATCGAAGCAGGGATGAAGATAGAAGAAGGCTTTGACATTGTATACGGCGGCAATATTCCCAATGGCGCAGGCCTGTCTTCCTCTGCCTCGATTGAGCTTGTCACCGCCGTCTTCATCAATGAATGGCATTCATTCGGCGTTTCAAATGCCCGTCTTGCCCTCCTTTCGCAGCGTGCAGAAAATGAATTTATTGGCGTCAATTGCGGCATCATGGATCAGTTTTCAATTGCTCTTGGAAAAGAAGATCACGCCATTTTGCTCAATTGCGATACCCTTGATTTTCAATACAGTCCGTTTCGGCAAGAGGGACTGGCGCTTGTCATTGCCAATACAAACAAAAAGCGGACACTGGCAGACTCCAAATACAATGAACGCCGGTCAGAGTGTCAATCAGCTTTAAACGATTTACGAAAAGAGATCGATCTTGCCCACTTATGTGAGCTCACGGCAGATGAATTTGCCGAACATGCCCATTTGATTCAGGATGAAACATGCCGCAAACGTGCAAGACACGTAGTGACAGAAAACGAGCGGACCATAAAAGCAGTCAAATTTCTGAAAGATGATAAAATGGGAGAAATAGGTGCGCTTATGAAGTCTTCTCATCTTTCTTTAAAGAATGATTATGAAGTGACTGGATTTGAACTAGATACACTTGCAGAAGCCGCTTGGCTCCATCCTGGAACGATTGGCTCTCGTATGACGGGCGCGGGTTTTGGCGGCTGCACGATCAGTATTGTGAAAGAAAAGCAGCTGGCATCATTTATAAAAGAAACGGGTGCGATTTATCAAGAGAAGACAGGCATTCAAGCCTCTTTTTACACAGCTGGAATTGGAGGCGGCGCAAGAGAACTTACGAAGGAGGAAGTATAATGACGATTTTAGTATGCGGGGGAGCAGGATACATTGGCAGCCATGCGGTAGCGGCCCTTTTAGCGAAAGGTGAACAAGTGGTGGTAGTGGATAATTTGCAGACAGGCCACAAAGAAGCTGTTTTGGAGGGAGCTGTTTTAGAAGAGGGAGATTTACGAGATCAAGATTTTTTAAGACAGGTTTTCAAAACACATCAAATAGAAGCGGTGATGCACTTTGCCGCAGATTCACTTGTCGGTGAGAGTGTAACAGACCCGCTAAAGTACTATGACAACAACGTTGGAGGAGCGACAGCCTTACTTCAGGTGATGAATGAATTTGATGTGAAACACATCGTTTTCTCTTCAACCGCTGCCACATATGGTGAACCAAAGCGTGTGCCGATCGTTGAGACGGATGAGACGAATCCAACCAATCCTTATGGAGAAACGAAACTAGCCATTGAAAAAATGCTGAAGTGGTCTGAGCAGGCATATGGAATGAAATACGTTGTGCTTCGCTACTTTAATGTAGCTGGCGCTCATACAGAAGGACTTGTCGGAGAGGATCATCAGCCTGAGACACATCTCATTCCGATTATTCTGCAAGTGGCTTTAGGAAAACGAGATCAGATCATGATTTACGGTGATGATTATGAGACAGAGGATGGCACGTGTATTAGGGATTACATTCATGTCATGGATTTAGTAGACGCGCACATCTTAGCTGTTGATCGTCTGCGCGCTGGAAAAGGAAGTGCAATATATAACTTAGGGAATGGCACTGGTTTCTCCGTGAAGCAGGTAGTAGATGCTGTTAGAAACGTCACGGGGCATGCGATCCCAGCACAGGTGGCTGACAGACGTGCGGGGGATCCAGCAAAGCTGATTGCTTCTTCTGAAAAAGCGCTGCAGGAATTAGGGTGGACACCTCAATATGCTGACCTTCACACCATCATTCAAAGTGCTTGGGATTGGTTTCAGAAGCATCCAGACGGCTACCAGAGTAAATAACGCATAACAGGCAGGCAAGAGAGGGGACAGAGAGAATGGCGGTTGATATTTTTGAAAAACTGGAACAGCTGATTCAATACGGGATCAATCAAGAGCTGATCACACGACTAGATATCGATTATACGAGAAATCGGCTGCTTGAGGTGCTTGGGCTGGATGAAGCTGAGCCAAGAACAGTCTCAGGGGAGGCGGAGCTTGAAGACATCTTAATGCCGATGCTGGATTGGGCAGCTGAGACGGGCCTTATCCCTGAGGGGACGGATACGTATCGCGATTTACTGGATGCGAAAATCATGGGATGCTTGGTGGCGCCTCCAAGTGTCATCTACGCAAAGTTTGAAGAGAAACGCCAGCATGAAGGGCCAGAGGCGGCTACAAGCTGGTTCTATGAAATGCAGCAGCACGCACACTATATTTATACAGGCAGAATCGCCAAAAATGTGCAGTGGTTTACACCAACAGATGATGGCGTGCTGGAGATCACAATTAATCTATCAAAGCCGGAAAAGGATCCAAAAGCAATCGCTGAAGCCAAAAAGCTTAGTCAAAAGCAATATCCTCTTTGTCTCCTTTGTAAAGAAAACGTTGGGTTTGGGGGGCGGATCAACCATCCAGCGAGACAGAATCACCGGATTATTCCTGTGACACTCACAGATGAATCTTGGTTTCTACAATTTTCACCTTATGTGTATTACAACGAGCACTGCATTGTGTTCAAAGGCGAACATGAGCCGATGAGCATCACCAAAAAGACCTTTGAACGATTGCTTTCTTTCATATATATATACCCGCACTATTTCATCGGATCGAACGCCGACCTTCCGATTGTCGGGGGCAGTATATTAAGTCATGACCATTTTCAGGGCGGTGCGCATGAATTTCCGATGGCGAAAGCGGAGGTGGAAGATGTCTTTTCTCTGAATGCCTTTCCGAATGTGAGGGCTGGCATTGTGAAATGGCCGATGTCTGTCATCCGGCTTCGAAGCAGCGACCGGCAGACGCTTGCAGACGCCGCAGACTTTATCTTAACCAAGTGGAAAATGTATTCAGATCAAGAAGTGGAGCTGCTGGCTCATACTGGAGAGACGCCGCATAATACCATTACACCCATTGCACGCCGCCATGGCGATGACTATGAATTAGATCTAGTGCTGCGCAATAATCGTACAAACAAGCGGCACCCGGATGGAATTTTCCACCCGCACGAAGAAGTCCATCATATTAAAAAAGAGAATATCGGATTGATTGAAGTGATGGGTCTTGCAGTACTTCCTGGTAGATTAGCAGAGGAATTAAGCCAATTAAAAGAAGCACTGCTATCCCAAAACCCCCTTGAAGAAATCAAAGCCCGCCCTGCTATCACGAAACACGAAACATGGGCAAAGCGTCTGCTTGAAGAGAACACCTTTACAGAGGACAATACAGAAGCCATTTTACAAAAAGAAGTCGGTATGATTTTTTCTCGTATTCTCTCACAGGCGGGTGTGTTTAAAAGAACCGAGCAAGGGAAAACAGCTTTTAAACGTTTCATTCATACACTCATATAGGCAGGTGATTAGATGATTGAACAAGTAAGAACATTAATGGAAGAAAAACAGCTCGACGGTGTCTTGATTCAAAAGCGTAATAACTTCTCCTGGCTGACAGGAGGAAGAAGAAATCACATCGTGTTAAATACACCAGAGGGCGTGTGCAAGCTGCTTGTGTTAAAAGACGACATCGTCCTCATTGTGAATCAAATGGAAGAAAAGCGGATCATTGAAGAAGAGATGGCGTATATCGATCACCCATTTCAAGTGGTAACGATGGACTGGTTTGAGGATGATACGGCACACATTCAAACACTCACAAAAGACAAACGGATCGGGTCAGACATTCAAATGGATGGATTCGAATGGATCGAGCCGGATTTGTCGCAAGTCCGATCCATTCTTTCTGCATCACAGCTCCGCCAATATGAAACTCTTTGTCATGAAACAGCAGTCATTGTAGAGAGTGTCTGTAAAGAAATCGTTCCAGGACAGACGGAGCACGAAATCGCTTCGCTTGCGGCTCAAAAAGCGATCGCGCAGGGAATGACGATAGAAGTACTGCTTGTGGCAACAGATGACCGAATTCATCAATACCGTCATCCAATTCCGACAGACAAAAAACTTCAAAAGCATGCGCTTGTTGTTCTTTGCGCTGAACGGCATGGACTCGTGGCGAATGTCACAAGGTCTGTTTACTTCGGTCAGCTTCCAAAGGGGCTTGAAGAGAACAAAGAGCGGCTTGCACGAATTGACACGGTCATGAATGCCGCCACGCGTCCTGGTAAGACATTGGGAGATGTATTGAAAGCAGGTATTGCTCAGTATGAAAAAGAAGGCTTCTCTGATAGCTGGAAAAAGCTTCATCAAGGGGGAAAAACGGGCTTTGTATCTAGAGAAATCATTGCAGTTCCCTCATCGAAGGAAGAAATTCAGCTGCAACAAGTGTTTACTTGGAATCCTTCATTGCCTGGATTGAAGTCAGAGGATACGATGGTCGTAGAGAAAGAGGGTAACCGCTTTTTAACCTATACAGGCAAGTGGACATACATTGACGTTGAGCATGAAGGGGACATCTATAGACGCCCTGATATTTTAGTAAGAGATGAATAACTGCAGAATGCCGGCGCTGAGCCGGTTTTTTGCTGGAATTGATTTAGCGGGATTCCACATATTCATCATGATTGCCAATTCTTACACCGCATAGTCAGAGGATCGATACTTTCTTTTCTTGTCAACTTGCGTTAAAATAAGTAAGGTTTTTGTTAAATGTGGGGATACCTATTTTGAAATTGTTTACCTAGATAAAATTTCATTAAGTTAAATTGAAATTTGACCAAACTTTTTTATTGTGGTAAACCTAAATTTGACAAAGTTCTTGATTGTTTGTCCTTTGCCTTCAACTCTCAACTTTTCAAAATCCTAGAAATTTATTGTGTGTGCAATAATATAAATTTATGTCGAATTTATGACATTTTGAGAGAAATCTGTTGAAAAATAAATGAACTTTTGAAAAAAGGGAAGCTAACTCTAACAGATTTTGATAGCATTACAAAGGGAAGAAAAGTTTTCGAAGGCAGATGGCTTTTCACAATTATTCAGCAATTTATACATTATTTAAGGAAGGATGGTGATCTTCTTGTTCAGAGCCATTAAACCTATGCTTTTATTAGCGATGCTCGTGAGTGTTTTTGTATTAGGAGGTTGCAGCAATATCGCTGTTTTAGATCCTAAAGGACCAGTCGCAGCACAACAAAAAGACTTAATCCTTTTATCTATTGGATTCATGCTCTTTATCGTTGGTGCGGTATTTGTACTGTTTACCATCATTTTGGTTAAATACCGTGAGCGTAAGGACGTTGGAAACGCCTCTTATAACCCAGAAATACACGGGAATACGCTTCTAGAAGTTGTCTGGACAGTGATCCCAATATTAATCGTTGCTGCTCTTTCGATTCCAACTGTAAAAACAATTTACTCTTTGGAAGAGGCACCTCAAGCAACAAGCCATAAAGATCCACTTGTCGTTTATGCGACAGCTGTCGATTGGAAATGGATCTTCAGTTATCCAGAGGAAAATATTGAGACAGTGAACTACTTAAACATTCCAAAAGATCAGCCGGTTTTATTCAAAATCACTTCCGCTGATACAATGGCATCACTATGGATTCCTCAGCTAGGCGGGGAGAAGTATGCGATGGCTGGAATGGAAATGGAACAATATCTTCAAGCTGATGAAGTAGGCACATACCAAGGAAGAAACGCCAACTTCACAGGCCCGGGCTTTGCTCAGCAAAAATTCAAAGTCAATGCGATGACGCAGTCTGACTATGATAAATGGGTAAACAAAACGAAGAAAGAAGCACCAAAGTTAACGAAGAAAACGTATGACTACTTGATGCTTCCTGATGCTGCAGATGTGCAGACATTCTCATCAACACATTTATCCTTTGCGAAGCATGGAGAGGATTCTGAATATGCACTCCAAGCACGCAAACGTTTAGGTTATCAATCAGTTTCTCCGCATTCCAAGACAGATCCTTTCGAGAATGTGAAGAACTATAAAAGAAAATTAGAAACAGAATAAACTGACTAAGGAAAGGAGGAGGCCGTTATGCATTTAAAATGGGATGAGTTTTTTGTAACTGGAGACCCATTAATTCTTGGTGCGCAAATTTCTATCGCTCTTACTTCCATTGCCATTGTGTTTGTTTTAACCTACTTTAAAAAGTGGAAATGGCTTTGGAAAGAATGGCTGACATCAGTTGATCATAAAAAGCTTGGAATCATGTATATCCTTGCTGCTGTGATTATGTTCTTCCGCGGTGGGGTAGACGGACTGATGATGCGCGCGCAGCTGGCGCTTCCTAATAATACGTTTTTAGATTCAAACCACTATAATGAAATCTTTACAACGCATGGTACGATCATGATTCTATTCATGGCGATGCCATTTTTAATTGGTTTAATCAACGTCGTTGTTCCTCTTCAAATTGGTGCACGTGACGTTGCATTCCCTTATTTGAACAACCTTAGCTTCTGGACATTTATGGTCGGAGCAATGCTGTTCAACATTTCCTTCGTTATTGGAGGATCACCAAGTGCAGGCTGGACGAGTTACATGCCGCTCGCCGGAAATGATTTCTCACCAGGACCTGGACAGAACTACTACTTGCTCGGGCTCCAAATTGCAGGTATTGGTACACTTATGACAGGTATTAACTTCATGGTGACCATCTTAAAAATGCGTACAAAAGGTATGACACTTATGCGTATGCCAATGTTTACTTGGACAACATTGATTACGTCTGTCATCATCGTGTTTGCATTCCCTGTACTAACAGTTGCTTTAGCACTTATGACATTTGATCGTTTATTCGGTTCTGCATTCTTTACACTCGAAGCAGGCGGTATGCCGATGCTTTGGGCGAACCTTTTCTGGATTTGGGGACATCCTGAGGTATATATTGTTATCCTGCCGGCTTTCGGTATTTTCTCAGAAATCTTTGCGACGTTCTCAAGAAAGCAGTTGTTTGGTTACAAAGCGATGGTTGTATCAATTGTGGCAATCTCTGTTCTTAGTTTCCTTGTGTGGGTTCACCACTTCTTTACAATGGGGAACAGTGCAGCGGTTAACTCATTCTTCTCGATTACAACAATGGCGATTTCTGTACCAACAGGTGTGAAAATCTTTAACTGGCTCTTTACGATGTATCGAGGCCGTATCAGCTTTACATCACCAATGCTTTGGGCACTTGGTTTCATCCCGAACTTCGTAATCGGTGGTGTAACTGGGGTTATGCTTGCGATGGCAGCTGCGGATTACCAGTACCATAACACGTACTTCCTTGTATCCCACTTCCACTATGTATTAATCGCAGGTACTGTATTTGCTTGTTTTGCTGGTCTTGTTTTCTGGTATCCAAAAATGTTTGGTTACAAGTTAAACGAAAGAATCGGCAAATGGTTCTTCTGGGTATTCATGATCGGATTTAACATCTGTTTCTTCCCGCAGTACTTCCTAGGACTGCAAGGAATGCCAAGACGTATTTATACGTATGGACCAGAAGATGGCTGGACTGCACTCAACTTTATTTCAACAATTGGTGCATTTATGATGGGTATCGGATTCATCATCCTTTGCTACAACATTTACTACAGCTGGAGACACTCAAAACGTGAAGTGTCTGGAGACAGCTGGGGAGAAGGACGTACACTTGACTGGGCGACATCTTCTGCAATTCCGCCGCATTATAACTTTGCAGCACTTCCAGAAGTGACAACACCAGATGCATTCCATCATTGGAAGCAAAACAATGTGGACGTTCATCCTGAAAAAGAATTCAAGAAAATTCACATGCCGCATAATTCAGGCAGACCGCTGATCATGTCTGCATTCTTTGGACTTGGTGCATTCGGTCTTGTATTTGAATGGTACTGGATTGGCGTTATTGGCTTAATCGGTGTATTCGCAACGATGATTTTACGTTCATTCGAATATGACGATGGCTACTATATTCCTGTTGAAGAAGTCATTGAAACAGAGAAAAAGAATAAGGAGGCGCAGAAGTAATGGGACATAATGATAGCAGCTATGCAAATGCACCGCTTGAATATCAGTCTGAAACCGGACGTTTAAACATCCTTGGTTTCTGGATATTCCTTGGCGCGGAAATCGTGTTGTTCTCAACACTTTTTGCGACCTACTTTGTTCTACATGGCAGAACAGCTGGCGGCGTTTTACCAGCTGAGCTGTTTGATATGAAGCTTGTATTGATCATGACATTCCTGCTATTGGTTAGTTCATTTACATGCGGGATTGCTGTTCATGAAATGCGCCGTGGAAGTACAAAAGGGGTTGTCATTTGGACGATTCTCACACTGCTTCTAGGTGCAGGCTTCGTTGGATTTGAGCTTTTCGAGTTCTTCCATTATGTACATGAAGGTGCGAGCATCCATACAAGTGCGTATTGGTCTGCATTCTTTGTACTTTTAGGAACTCACGGACTACACGTATCGATCGGTATCTTCTGGATTACCGGGATCTTGTTCCAAATTAAAAAGCGTGGATTAACTCCACAAACAGCAGCGAAGATTTTCATCTCAAGTCTATACTGGCATTTCCTTGATGTTGTATGGATTTTCATCTTCACAGCTGTTTACTTGATCGGATTAGGGGGGCTTTTGTGATATGGCTGGAAAAACACATTCCTCAGCAGAGCACGAACACTTCCCTTGGAAACACGTAGTTGGCTTTATCCTATCCATTGTGCTGACAGTCTTAGCATTCTGGATTGCGATTGGAGCTGAAATTGGCAGTTCCGCAAAACTATGGATTATCTTTGGTTTTGCGTTCATTCAAGCATTCTTGCAGCTGTTCATGTTTATGCACATGACAGAGAGCGAAAACGGAACTGTTCAAGTCGGAAATACTTTGTTTGGTCTGTTCTGTGCGATTATCTTCGTCATCGGATCTGTTTGGATCTTTGCGGCTCACTACAGCCACGGAGAGAACAGTAAAGACGGGTATTCACCGTCTGCGCCAAAGCAGTCTGAGCATTCAGAGAAATAATAAAAAAACCACTCATCTCTTGAAGGTGAGTGGTTTTTATCATGATGGTGATAACGCTTCCAATAGTTGGGCGATATCTATCTGCTGCTGAATCTTTTGCGAATGAATGGAAGTCCGTAGATGAGGAACGCTGCAATGTGAGCCAAAATCACGTTAATGGCAAAGAATGCGATCATGAAGGTATGTCCTGCTGGAGATAAACTGCTTGTCATGTAAAGACCGAAGAAAATCCACATAATCATAATGGGTGGAATAGATGCTAATGCAATTTTTCTGTTTTCCAGCCATAAAAACAGGGGTGTAGCCGTTGCAATACATAGGTACGCAAAGAACATATCCATCGTATCCAACTCCTTTGTAAGTTGATATTCAAATCAAATGAGAGGTCAGGATGCAATTGTGTCTGTTTTTAGGAGATATTGTGAACATTTTGTTACAAGTATTATACCACAATTGACTTTGAAGTAAACGTAATAATTGGAAAATGGGCCTTATTCCATACAAAATGGTTTTATTCCTCTTTCCTCAGTGCAGCTTATGCTCGTTTGATGTTTACTTGTTATATTGCCACATAGGTCATTGAATTTTCCCCTTAAAATCTGTAAAATAAACTTTTTAAAGGACTTGAGATCGATTGAATGAAAAGTGTATAGAGGGATTTTTTCCTATTGTTAGGATGAAAAGTATTTCATTTTTTGAAAATTGAATGGAACCTTTCGGATGTATCTTCCGTCATATTTAAGGTGAGTTGATTTTGTGAAAATTTCAATCTAATATAAATAAGGGCTTTTATGTTTTGTAATAAGGGTGGTTAGTTCATGAACAAGCAGAATACATCTCCTTACTATCAAGGAGATTTGATTTTTATATTTTTAGCCTTCTTTGCCATCAGTGTCATTGCGATTTATGCTGCGGGTCAATTTGGGCAGTACGGATCTAATGCATGGACCAGACAGATCATATACTATATGGTCGGAGTTATATGTATTGTTGCTATTAATTATTTTGACTTAGAGCAATTAGAGAAACTGAGCTTATATATATTTATAGGCGGCATTATGCTGTTAATTCTTCTAAAAATCGCTCCTGCACAAATCGGAGGTCATGATTTTGCTCCAATCAAAAATGGGGCAAAAAGCTGGTTTGTGTTACCTGGAATAGGGACATTTCAGCCTTCAGAGTTCATGAAAATTGGTTTGATTATGATGCTCGCATCTGTCATTGGAAAGTCTTCACCTAGAGGAAAACGGACATTAGAGGATGATATTTTCCTTCTATTAAAAATTGCCGGCGTGGCAGCTGTACCAGTTGGACTGATCTTCTTGCAGGATGCAGGGACTGCGGCTGTTTGTATGTTTATTGTTGTCGTGATGGTGTTTTTATCAGGGGTCAATTGGAAACTGATTTCTCTCATCGGTTCTGTGGTTGTACTATTGGTTGCCGCTGTGTTAGCCGTCATCATTCTCTTCCCTGATTTTGCGAAAACAATCGGCATTCAGCAGTACCAGATTAACCGGATTACCGCTTGGCTGCCTGATAGTTCTTCGGCAGCCAACCAAGCACAGACGCAGGATGCATCTGGATCTGATAAATATCAAGTAGAGCAGGCGATTATGGCCATTGGTGCAGGGCAGATTTTTGGGAATGGCATTAAAAACTTAAAGGTCTATGTCCCTGAAGCACAAACGGATATGATTTTCTCTATTATAGGTGAAGCCTTTGGCTTTATCGGCTGTGCGTTTGTTGTGATCATGTTCTTCTTCTTGATTTACCGGCTTGTTGTACTGATTGACCGTATCCATCCTTATAGCCGATTTGCGTCATTCTTCTGCGTAGGATATACAGCATTGATTGTAATCCATACGTTCCAGAATATTGGGATGAACATAGGCGTGATGCCTGTAACAGGGATTCCACTCTTATTTATCAGCTTTGGAGGAAGCTCTGTCTTGTCCGTTCTCATTGGATTCGGGATCGCCTATAACGCAAGCGTTCAATTAACGAAATATCAAAGTTATTTATTTAAATAAAACGGGTAAGGGCAGTCTAAGTATAGGCTGTCTTTTTTTTATGCGAGTTTTAATTTTTGAAAAGCCCTATGTCTTTGCCTTATGATAGAAGAAGTGAAGGAGGTCTTCGAATTGAACAAAACGATAGAAACCATATTAAATCATCGATCCATCCGTTCGTTTACAGACGAGCGTTTGACAGAAGAAGAGGTGCTGACACTGATCAAAAGTGCACAGGCTGCTTCGACATCAAGCTATGTACAGGCGTATAGTATTATTGGGGTGACAGATCAGGAGAAGAAGGCCAAACTTGCTGAACTGGCTGGGAATCAGCCATACGTTGAGAAGAACGGGCATTTCTTTGTCTTCTGTGCAGACTTGAAACGCCATGATTATATTGCAAAAAAAGCAGGGAAGAATCATCAGGAGGCGCTTGAGAATACGGAAGCCTTTCTCATTAGCGTCATCGATGCGGCATTGGCTGCACAAAATGTCAGTGTTGCTGCAGAATCAATGGGACTTGGGATCTGCTATATTGGCGGACTGCGTAATCAGCTGAGAGAAGTCTCTGAAGTGCTTGAAACGCCATCTTATGTGCTGCCGTTATTCGGTCTGGCTGTTGGCCATCCAGCTAATCAGTCGTCACAAAAGGAACGGCTGCCAGTTGAACTCATATATCATGAAAATTCATATCAGCAAGATGAAGCGCATGTGGATCGTTATTTAAAAGAATACGACGATCGTATTTCCGCATATTATGAAGCACGAACAAACGGTGAGAGAAAAGATACTTGGTCTGAGCAGATGCTGCGGGGCTTTAGCCAGCCAAAGCGTGCCTTCCTTGGGGAATTTGTGAAAGAGAAGGGCTTTAATCGAAAATAAATAAGACATCCCCCTTTCCATTAAGAGAGGGGGATTTCTGTAAGAGGTGCAGCATAATGAAATTAAGTATACTGGATCAATCTCCTTTGATAGGAGGCGCTACGCCTGCTGAAGCACTGAAGCAGACGGTTGAACTGGCGAAGCAGGCGGAGAAGTGGGGTTATCACCGTTTTTGGGTATCAGAGCATCATTTTTCAAATCGGCTTGCAGGATCGAGTCCAGAGGTGCTTCTCGGCCATTTATCAGCCGTTACTTCGCACATACGCATTGGTTCTGGCGGCGTTATGCTCCCGCACTACAGTGCCTATAAAGTAGCAGAGAACTTCAGGGTTCTTGAAGCGCTGGCTCCTGGCAGAATCGATCTTGGAATTGGACGTGCCCCTGGTGGTATGCCTATTTCCTCCATTGCCCTTCATCATGGGGAGCGAAAGCGTCTAGGCGACCAGTATCCTGAGCAGGTAGAGGAATTGAAGGTCTATTTACATGATCTAGCGGATGAATTTTACCCGCTGCCTCATTTGACTGCTTCTCCGAAGGTAGAGACCGCGCCAGAAGTATGGATGCTTGGTTCTTCTGGAGGGAGTGCAAGGCTTGCGGCGAAAGCAGGTGCAGGCTACACGTTTGCGCTTTTTATTAATGGTGAAGGCGGAGAAGACTCTGTGGAGCAATATATCAACCGATTTGAACCTTCAGTATTCGGTGATCAGCCGCGTGTCAGTCTGGCAGTCTTTGTTTTATGTGCCGAAACAGAGGAGCAGGCAGAAAAACTGGCAGTCAGCTTAGATTTATCTTTACTTGCCAATGAACAGGGGCTGAATCTTGAAGGCTTTCCTTCATATGAAGAGGCACAGTCGTATTCCTACAGTCCTTATGAACAAAAACGAGTGGCTGCCAATCGTCAAAGGATGGTCATTGGAACACCAGCATCTGTGAAAAAGCAGCTGACCACACTCGCGAAGGCTTATCGGACAGATGAATTGATCGCTGTGACCATCACACATCACATGCAAGACAGGCTCACATCGTATCGTTTATTAAAAGAAGCCTTTGATGCATAACGTATGTATATTTATCGCCTGCGGAGCCAGTACAAGGGGAAAAGGAGCATCATGGTGAAGAAGAAGGCGGCTGACACCAGCAGGCTGAGCGGATAGATACAGGAAGCATAAACAGTTAGCTCGCATGCTTGATGAAAAGGACGAGGCTGCTTCGTATGTAAAAAGGTTAGAAGATAAACCAATTGATCGTCAGAAAAAAAGCAGTAAAAAAAGAAACGATCCATAGCCATATCAATTTCTCTTTCCTCCATATATGATCGAAAAGCCTTGATGAGCTTATCCGCTCATACAAGGCTTTTCTTGTGATTCACATTTATTCAGGGTAAATTTCGAAAGGTTCCTTCGTTTGTACGGTATCTGATTTTCCTTTCAAACTTGCATACGCAAGCATTGTATACTCACCAGCTTCAAGCTTCTGGCCTTGATTGATTGTGCCATTCCATTTTACGCGGTGCTCTCCTTTATCAACATGTTGATAAACACCAGCTTCACCTAAAAACTCTCCATCGGTCGAGTAGACAAGGAATGCAAGGTTCTCAGCACCGCCAGGCAGGTAGCTGCTAATGACATAGCTTCCAGCACGATTGTCCGGCTCTACGGAAACAGAAGTGACGCGCGGATAATCAGGCTCTTTCACAATCAATAAAGTAGGGATTTCCGTGACCTTTCTGCCATTTTCGCGAATGGTGATGCTGCCTTGGTACGTCCCTTTTTTGGTTTTTCCGTAATTCACCTGGACTGCGGAAGTAAAGGATCCAGTGGAATTCCCTTTGACGGTGATTTTTTTCGTTCCGTTTGTACTAATGCCGCTGCCATTGAATTTGTAATCAATGGTATACGTTTTCGGTGCTTTTGAAAGGTTTTCTACCTTAAATTTCTTCGTTTTGATTTGAACGCCTTTTTCCTTTAAGAAAGTGCCGTATGAATAGCTCGCATCAGAAACGATAGAAGACGCTTGAAGTGATTCCATGATTCGAACGCTGCCTGTTCCTTGTGTGTTATGAGGGAATGGGCTGCCATTTGCGTCAAACAGTTTTTCTGCTGTATTCATCAGCAATGCTTTGATTTGTTCAGTTGAGTACGATGGTTTTGCTTGTTTGATGATCGCTGCAACTCCTGCCACATGCGGAGATGCCATACTTGTTCCTTGCTTAGAACCATATCCGTAAGGCTGAGAAGGATCATGCGTTGGGATCGTACTCACAATGCTGACACCGGGTGCTGATAAATCAGGCTTAATCATCCACGTATCCACAACCGGTCCGCGGGATGAGAAGTCAGCGACTTGCTCACTAAGTTCTTTGACAAATTGAATGGAGAAAGCCGTTGTATCGTTTCCAGCCTCAATGGCTTTGATAAGCGCTGTTCCTTCAGCTTTTGACAGCTTAATTGTAGGAAGTGCGAGACCTGGTACGTCGACTGGAATCTCTCCATCGGTATTGTTATACATCACAACGCCGATTGCACCAGCGGCTTTTGCATTGTCAACTTTATCCACAAAAGCAATGGCACCACGTTCAATCACGGCCACCTTTCCTTTAACATCGATGTCTTCAAATGCCTTTTCGTCACCGATTCCTGCTTGGACGAGTGTGACTTGTTTTTGGTCAAGCGCTTTTAAATCACTCTCTTGGTAGTAGCCCATGACTTTTGCTGTAGAATAATTCGGGAATTTCACATTGTAAAGGCTGTACGGAAGCTGAGTTGCCCCGACAGAAATGGCCTCTCTTGACGTGCCGGGAGAACCGACAGTCCAGTTATTAGGACCGCTGTTTCCATTCGAAGTAACAGCTACAACGCCTTCAGACATGGCCCAATCAAGTGCAATGCTCGTTGCATAATCAGGGTTATTGACACTGTTTCCAAGAGAGAGGTTCATGACATCTGCTCCGTCAGTAACAGCCCGGTCGATGCCTGCAAGAACGTTCTCAGTTGTTCCAGATCCACCTGGTCCAAGTACACGGTATGCAAGAAGCGTGGCATCCTTTGCGACCCCTTTAATTTGTCCATTTGCCGCAATCGTTCCTGCAACGTGTGTGCCGTGATCTGTGGATTCGCCTCTAGGATCTCCTTTAGGTGTCTCTTGGGGAGAATAATCATTATCAACAAAATCATAGCCTTTGTATAAACCGAAGTTTCCTTTTAAATCAGGGTGGGTATAGTCTACTCCAGTATCAATGACTGCGACTTTGACCCCTTTTCCAGAATAGCCGGCATCCCATGCTTTTGGTGCACCGATAAATGGAGCGCTCTTATCCATAAGCGGGGAGACATCTTCGTTTGGAAGCTGGATGCTTTCCTTTTTCACTTCATCGGTTTTATATGTAACATCCGGATAAACGGCTTTTACTCCATCAACTGCGAGCAGCTTCGGGATTTCGTTTGCAGGAAGTTTCATAGAGAAACCAGAGAAGACTTTTTCATATTCTTGACGAACACTCGCTTTATCTACCTCTTTGAGTGCTGCGTTCTTTACTTTTGTTCGAGATTTTTTGAGGGAGGCTTTTGTTTGTGCTTCGCCTTCTTGCTTGGCTTCAACTAAGGATTTTTCCTTTAATTCAACAATGACAGTGGTTTGTTTTCTCGAGTTGACATTGATTTCACCGAAGATTTCTGCTTTTTCTAGTTCCATCTTTTTGTTAGAGGGAGCAGCAGCAGCCTGTTGACCGGTAAAGAATGTGGATAAAATAAAAATAGTGGAGAACAATAGAACAGAAGAACGAGATATGACCTTTTTCATTAATTTTCCCCTTTCTAGCTGTGTTTTTAGGGAGATAGCCTTTCTTTTTGTGGATAAATAGGAAAGATTCACTGCCCGTTATTAAGTATTCAATACGTTGAAAACAATT
The DNA here is from genome assembly GCF_054161415.1 of Bacillus sp. PK5-006. NCBI lineage: Bacteria > Bacillati > Bacillota > Bacilli > Caryophanales > Bacillaceae > Bacillus > Bacillus sp. PK5-006. Next base: position 281,428 of record NZ_CP096414.1, read on the forward strand.
CCTTTACTAAAATGGTCTTATTTTACATAGTTATAAAGAACTATTTTGTTTATAAAGTCGCACTTATTCACAAATGTCTGTTGATAACTCGATTATTCAGATACATATATGGAAAATAAAAAATTTACATACACAAAATCTAGTGAGAGGGTGTTGATATGTGGATAAACCCTGTTGATAAGGTGTGCTTATCTTTGGGATAGCGTGTGTATAAAATTTTCAATGAAACATCCAGGCACATGATGATCTTCTGCACTTTTCAACAAAACTTCTGAAAACTAGTTGGTTTTTTCACCCAGATTGTGACAAACCTCTCTTTTTTCTCGGGATATGATAGGAGCAGTTGTTTTGCTAGAGCTGCTAGATTCTAAGAAAAGCGGAGGGATGTTCAGTGAAGAAATTAAAAAGCTGGTTGAGCGTATGGTTTGGTTTCATGATGAATGTGCTTGTGAACCCTGGTGTGATGATGAAGAATCAAGGGTTTCAGGCGGCCGCGGCGGATGCCGGATTCTTTCAAGTAGTGAAAGAGAGAGAGCTGGAGAAGCTGGCAGAAGAACATAAGAAGAAACGCAGGGCAGAGAAGCGGTTTACTCAAAGTCTGATGATGCTTGAAGAGAAGACGATGCGAGAGGCGCGTGCTGGTCCGCTCTTACCTTTACAGAAAAAGTGAAACAGGGTAAAATCCCACTTAAGAAATGTTATCTGCTGGGAGAGGATACCCCTTGAAGATATATAAAATATTGAATAACAACGCAGTGGTTGTGAAGGAGGGCGATCAGGAGAAAATTGTGATGGGACCCGGAATTGCTTTTCAGAAGGGGAAAAATGACGTCGTTCCTCTTCAAAAAATAGAGAAAATCTTTGTTGTGCGTGAAGAAAATGAGAAATTCAAACAAATTCTTGCCACATTGCCAGAAGCGCATATTGAGGTGGCAGAGCATATCATCAGTTATGCAGAGGGGAAACTCATGATGCCGCTCAGTGATCACATTCACATATCACTGACTGATCATTTGTCCTTCGCCATTGAACGCCTTCAAAAAGGCATTGTGTTATATAATAAATTGCTTGGTGAGATCAAAGTCTTATATAAGCAGGAATATGAGATTGGAAAGTATGCCATTCGTTATGTAAAGGAGCGGCTTGGGGTTGAACTGCCGGACGATGAGGCAGGATATGTGGCACTTCATATTCATACGGCCAAAATGAATACGGAGTCCATGAAAAAGACCGTGAAATATACAACGATGATTAAAGAAATGATCGAGCATATTGAAAGCTATTTTCAGCATTCAATTGATGAGGATAGTATTTCCTATCAGCGGCTTGTGACACATTTGAGGTATGCATTAGGCAGGTTGGAATCGAATGAGGCATTTCAAATCATGGACGAAGACATGCTGATTTTTATCCAAACAAAGTATGATACGGCGTACCGGTGTGCACTTGGACTCGCTGATTTGTTAAAAGATGAATATGGACTTCATCTCCCTGAATCGGAGATCGGCTACATCACGCTGCATGTCCAGCGTCTGCAGGAAGCCGAATTGGTTTAAAATGATCGTGCCTGCATGCAGGCTTTTTTTATGCACACTACTCTTATTAGTGTATATGGGTCATTGGATTTGAAAAAAGAGGTTGACGCATGTCACAGTCTTATACTATGATGAAAGCGTCATCAAAAATTGATATCGTGGGATTGTGACTGTCAGGCAGGCAAGACCTAAAATTTGCGTAACGAGGGGACGTGTATGTCCTTTACTCGTTGGTGAATTTTAGGTCTTTTTTGCTTTAAAAAAGGAGGAGACATCATGGATTATCAAAAAACAGCCAAAGAATTAACTAAACTGTTAGGCGGCAAGGAAAATGTCATCAGTGCAACGCATTGTGCAACAAGACTCAGATTGGTGATGAAAAATGAGGATTTGATTGACAAAGAGGCCATTGAAGAACTTGAAGGTGTGAAAGGGGCTTTCTCAAGTTCAGGGCAATTTCAAGTCATTTTTGGAACGGGATCTGTCAACAAAGTGTATGAACCATTTGCTCGTGAGACTGGTCTTGAGACAGGCGACGAGAATCAAAAGCCTGTCAGCCATGATGAAGCAGTGAAACAAAAAATGAATCCACTTGCGCGTTTTGCAAAGACGTTATCAAATATTTTTGTACCGATCATTCCAGCAATTGTGGCAAGCGGTTTGTTAATGGGTCTCTTAGGCATGATGAAAGCCTTCAAATGGGCTGATCCAAGCTCAGCGATCTTCCAAATGCTTGATATGTTCTCAAGTGCAGCCTTTATCATTTTACCGATTTTAATTGGGGTCAGTGCAGCGAAAGAGTTTGGCGGAAATCCGTATTTAGGGGCTGTCATTGGGGGAATTATGATTCACCCGAATCTGCTTAATCCGTGGGGATTGACGGAAGCAAAACCAGAGTATATGCATTTATTCAATGTTGATATTGCTCTTCTTGGTTACCAAGGGACGGTCATTCCAGTGTTATTGACCGTATATATCATGTGCCTTGTTGAGAAGAATTTAAGAAAAGTGGTTCCGAACAGTATTGATTTACTTGTGACCCCATTTGTGACCGTGATTGTCACTGGATTTGTGACGTTTATTGCAGTTGGACCGCTTGGAAGAATGCTTGGTACAGGAATTTCGAGTGCACTGACATTTATTTATGACCATGCAGGATTCTTAGCAGGACTCATTTTCGGCGGTGCTTACTCTTTAATTGTGCTCACAGGGGTTCATCATAGCTTCCATGCGATTGAGGCAGGATTGCTGAATGATATTGGGCGTAACTATTTGCTGCCGATCTGGGCAATGTCCAATGTCGCGCAAGGCGGAGCAGGATTGGCTGTCTTTTTCTTAGCCAAGCGTGCAAAAACAAAAGAAATTGCCCTTCCTGCTGCCTTCTCTGCTTTTTTAGGAATTACTGAGCCTGTCATATTTGGTGTAAACCTCCGCTATCGTCAACCATTTATTGCGGCGATGATCGGAGGCGCATTGGGCGGGGCATTTGTCGTTTTCACGAAGGTAGCCGCCAATGCCTATGGTTTAACAGGCATACCGATGATTGCGATTGCAGCACCATTCGGTCTTCAGAATGTGGTCAATTATGTGATTGGTATGTTAATCGCTGTTGCTGTCTCATTTATTCTCACTATCATTTTTAAAGTAAAAGAAGTCGAAAAATAATCAAGGAGTGGTCACAGTCATGACAACAACTGACGCAGCACTTCGTCAAAAGATAGCAGACCGTATTCGAAACTATGAGCATTTGGTCAAAAAGGATGTGTACCGGCAGCATTTTCATTTGATGCCGCCAGTCGGTCTTTTAAATGATCCGAATGGGCTGATTCAGTGGAAAGGAATTTACCACGTCTTTTATCAGTGGCAGCCATTCAAAACGGGGCATGGTGCAAAATTCTGGGGGCATTATACATCGACAGATCTAGTCAATTGGCAGCACGAAGAAGCCGCTCTTGCCCCAAGTGATTGGTTTGATCAAAACGGCTGTTATTCTGGCAGTGCATTTATAGACGATGGGCAGATGCATGTGATGTACACTGGAAACGTTCGGGATGAACAAGGGAACCGTGAGACGTATCAATGTTTAGCTGTTTCGGAAGATGGTATTCACTTTGAGAAAAAAGGTGTCGTGGCAACGCTCCCTGAAGGGTTCACAGCCCATTTTCGAGATCCGAAGGTATGGAAGCGAAATGGCCGGTGGTACATGGTTCTTGGTGTACAAAGCTTAGACCTGAAAGGACACCTTGTCTTATTTACCTCTGATACGTTAGATAATTGGACGTTTCAAGGCACGATTGCAGGCAGCGGAAAGAATGGTTTAGACAATTTCGGCTATATGTGGGAATGTCCAGATCTGTTTGAATTAGACGGCCGGGATGTATTGATCGTGTCACCGCAAGGACTAGAGCCAGATGGCTTAAAATATCACAATACACATCAATCAGGCTATTTTGTTGGCACATTGGATGATCACTCGTATCAATATACACACGGAGCGTTTGAGGAACTGGACCGTGGCTTTGACTTCTATGCGCAGCAAACCTTTCTAGACGAATCAGGCAGACGACTTTTAATCGGGTGGATGGGGGTGCCTGATCAAGGAGAAGAGCATCATCCGACAATTTCTTATCAATGGATACACTGCCTCACGATCCCTAGAGAACTCCGTTTAGATGAGGACGGACATCTGATTCAAAAACCAGTAAGTGAACTTCAATCCATGCGGACCAATGAACAAGAGCATGTTTTTCATATTAAACGTTCTGTTCATTCCATCCCTGTAGAGGATATTACGAGCGCAGAGGTATTCATTGATCAAATTGACACACAAAAAGGGTTTGAATGCTGTATCCGTGCAGCTGCACGCATCATCTATGATAAAGAGGATGGGAAGCTGACATTAGAGCGGGATCGATTTGAAGATCGATCAAAGGAAGTTCGTGAAGCACTTATAGAGGAATTACACGACCTTCATATCTTTATCGACTCATCGTCAATTGAGATTTTTGTAAACGGAGGCCGAGAAGTTTTTACTGCACGTTACTTTCCTTCCCCGGGAAATAAATCGATCTCCATCAGTGGCAGAAATGAAACAAAGCTGAAACTGAAGACATGGCATTTACAAAGAGAAGCAGGTTTTTGATCTGCTAAACAAGTAGAGAAAATGTCTACGTCTGCTACGCCTTGGTTAATTCCAAAGACAAAAAGAAGCCACTCCTAGACATTGATGTTTCAAGAGAAGAATTAGAGGAAACAGGTTGTCATCACGAGAGAGTTATCAAGATGTTGGATCGAGTAGACAATAAGAAAATGTACCTGTGTGAAAAAGAGACTAATACGAATAGTCTCTTTTTTAATTTAAAAATTCACTCAAAATTAACATGTCAATTCATTACATATTAAATATCCTTAAAATTCTATTTATGTTTACGTAATCCATATTAACTAATATTATGGTAAATGTGGACCGCGCTAAAAAAGTAATTGGAGGTAGTAATACGAAAAAACGTAATGTTATTGTCACATCCTTGTTGTCAGCATCCGTGTTATTCACTGGGTTTGGATTGGGGGGAAATGCGCAAGCGAAAGAGGTATACCCTTCTATGAACACTGAAAGAGCCAAGCAAGAAATAGAAGAAATGAAAGCAGAGGGAATGACCTCTGAACAGATTAATGAGCTTTACGAGATGAGCAAAAAGGAATATGATTCTGTATCTACGGAAGCAAAAGCAGAAGCTATATTCGAAGAGTCGCAGAAAGATATCGATCAATACATCAAAGATGGAGTGATCGACGAGTATTTACCTAAGTACAATGAAGAGTAAGATAAGATGAATGTCAATGCAAAGTCCAAGACATTAGGAACTAAAGGAGATGTGTTGGTTAGCTACGACTTGGATTCAGGTAGTTCAGCGATTGGCTTTGGACATGCGGCTGTTGTGTCGAGAACTAAGACAAATACCGTAGAATCTTGGCACAAAAGTTGGAGTCCAATTAAACAGCATGGAGTTAGATTCTATAATAATACTTGGGGAAATAGAAAAAAGGTATATGGGCTGTGGGTGAAGAAGTCTAATAATACCAAATATGTAAATGCAGCTAAGTATGCAGAAAAACAAGCTAATCAAAAGAAGCCATACAATTTGAACTGGTTTGACAAGAAAACTACAAAAAAATTCTATTGCTCTCAATTAGCTTGGAGAGCTTGGAAAAATCAAGGTCACGATATCGACCATTATAAAAACGATTTAGTTGTGTCTCCAATGGAATTAGTAAACTCTAACAACACGAAGATTTTTTATCATAAAAAAAAGTAAGTTATTGAGCAGTCGGGGATTTTCCCCGATTGCTTTGCTTGTTTAAAATCGAAAGGAGATGATTGAATGAAATACTTTAAGTTATTTTTATTAGCTTGTGCCATAGCAGTTGTTTGTTCAGCATGTTCAAAGAAAGAAGAGGCTGTGGGAGACTCTTCTAAGGGAGAACTGAGCAATATGAAAGATAGTAAATTTGCTGTAATTCATTCAAAGATGATGGACAGAGGATGCGAGATAGTAAACTACAACGATACAGGGAGTAAGCTATCAAGCGTGTCATTAAAAGACTGCGTTGGATTTACTTCGTCTACTCAGAGTGATAATAATATGTACTTCTCATCTAATAGGTCTAATTATCATGTATTAATAGATAAGAATAATGGTGAGGTAAATCACCTACAAACAAAATCACTTTCAAAATCTACAGATGACGAGGGTGCATTCTTTATTAACTACTCTAATGGGTATGTATTACACGACATTAACGTTGGTTTTACAGAGAATGGCTTAGTAGGAGAATTAGTCTACTGGAAAGAAGATAGAGGCAATAAAAAACAGGTTGAACTTGAAGGATCGTTGACTTCAGCAGTATTTGAAGATGGGAAAATATATGCCGTTATTAATAATAATAACGATAGTGTTATAGCTTCTTCCATAGACTCAAAAAATCATAAAGAAAAACGAAAAGAGATAGACATGGCCTCGGTCTTCTTCCCTGACAACAATGAATCTTTGAAGTCATTAAACAATAAAGAATTGTTAGTTGCCGTAAATGATGCCGTTGATAGTAAGAAAAATTCTATGTTGGTTATACTTGACAAGAAAACTCTAGATACGAAAAGAAAGATTGTCATGGATAAAGGTTTCACTATCTACAAGATCAATGTAGACAAGGAGAGAGTTACGATAGTTTCCTATGAAGGAGAAGTCAAGACATTCAACAAAGACCTCAAAGAGATATCGTCTGAAAAAATTCCACTTCATTTTAAATCAGATGACGAACGTTTAGAAGAGGTCAAGATTTTAGGCGGCAAGATTTATGCATTGGTAAGAATGTTTGATAGAGATAAGGATGGAGTTATTGGCAGAATTATTGAATATAATATTGAAAGCAAAGACTCCAAAGAAATATCTCTAAAATCTGATAGAGATTGGGAAATGACAAGCATGGAAGTTATAAGATAGCTGTATAGGAGAGTGGAGTATATTAACTTACATTATCTTCAACCCATGGGTCTTGTGTTATTCACATTGCCGTTGTTGTATTTAACTTGGGGGGTTATTGGCTATTTAATTTTTAAGAAGGTTTATGTGGTTCTAATGATCACATTTATCACATCAACCATTTTCATATTTGCCTATACTGGTTTTGACATGTCAAATATGTATTGGGTAGGGATTGTGACTTTTATATGCATGTGTACCACTGTAATTACAAAAATTATTCGAGACGTGTATTATGGCTATAAAAGAGCATAGTAACCAGTCAAAGCTTGTGTTCACGAACATGAGCTTTATTTATTTTAACATTTGTATTAATTATTTTTTACATATTTTCTTTAAATTTCCCATCCAACTTGTAATAATGAAAATAAAGGGAAAATGATAGGGGGAGGTCTGTTTGGCAGAGAAAGTAGCAAGCCCACTTGTTGCTAAGATGATCGGTGATTGGAACGGAACAGGACATACTAAATGCAGAAAGTAAAAGAAAAGAGATTGTAATAGCCCGCAAAAATATGGAAGAAGACCAAAATGTCTTAATATACTTTAGCTTGATTGATGCCAGGTACAAAATGATGGTTCAGGAATAGAAAGAGGATAAACTCAATCGGAACTGTCGTTCATTTTTGCAAAAAATAAATGTTGCTTGTGAAAAAATGTTCGGATTATGGTAGGCTTTTTTTCATTAAAACACTTCATCATACTTACGCAAAAAATTTTAGAAAAACATGGATTTCTCTACAATCTAAGCAGATCAATGATCTGCTTTTTTCTAGTGAGATCAGCCTGTATCTTAAAGCCTATAACGTGTATATACAAGGTTGGCCTAAAGCGGTTTGATGACGTTTTACATATATGATAACAGGTGGAATTATGGTATCATTTTAAAATATATACAGCTGAGGCTGACGTTTATCCAAATGCGGTAGGACAAAAAAAGGGGTTGTTTACTTGAATTCAAAACAGCAGCCGACGACTAGAAAACGCTTGGAGACAATGGCAGATCATGTTGAAGATAAACGTGAAGAATATAAAGAATTGCTCATTCAAGTTCAATCTATTCTCGGTGAACCTTCTTTAGAGCAGGAAGAAGTGAAAGAGAAGCTGTCAGATACGTATAAACAAATGAAAGAATATGCTTTATTTGTTGAATCCATTGAAGCCTTTATTCGAAAAATGGCGAAAGAGTCCGATCAGCAAAAATAGGCATTCATGTATGGATAAAAGAGTGTACCTGCGTGCGGGTACGCTTTTTTGTATTATGTCTGATTATTCAGGAATTTAAATGAAAGCGTTGACATTTGTATTGTCATGATCAATAATAAATAAAAAATTCATCTGAGCATGTACAGGAGGAACGATATGAACCATACAACTAAGAAATGCCTGATCACCTTTATGATTGTCCTATTTTCTATGAGTTTTCTTTTTCCTTCCGTTTCTTCTGCCCGAAATCATACGTCGTATGCTGCATCAACTGCTTCAGTCCCATCTGGTCAATATTATCGTTCACAAGAGGTAGCTCTGCATTCTCACGTTCAAAAAGCTTCTCTTTATTACACAACAGATGGCAGCCAGCCGACAACTCAAAGTCAGTTATACAAAAAGCCCATTCATATCGAAACTGATACGACTTTAAAAGTAAGCGTTTACAAGAAAAACCGCCGCCTTTCCACGTCTACGTACAATTATCGCTTTGTCACACGAGAGGACATTGCATCATCTTTTTTATCTTTCGAATACAAAGGAATGCCTTATCGGCTGTATATTCCAAAAAACCATAAAAGGGGTAAAGCCTATCCTCTCGTCCTATTCTTACATGGAGGCGGGGAGAGGGGAACAGACAATCAAAAGCAGTTACTTGCGAATGATGGTGCAGTTTTATGGGCTTCTCCTGAAGTCCAAAAGAAACATCCTTCGTATGTACTTGCACCTCAGGCGCGAGATGCTGTCGATGGAGGCTTTGCTTTAACAAGAAATTTGCAAAATGAAATTGATCTGACGAACGTGTTTCAATTTTCACCAGATTTACACAAAGCTTATGATGTCCTTCAGCATGTGTTAACTTCTTATCAGATTGATCAGAAAAGAATTTATGCGACGGGTTTATCACAAGGTGGATTTGGCACGTACCAGTTGAACATCACATATCCTCGTTTGTTTGCAGCAATGATTCCTATTGCGGGGGGAGCAGATCCAAGCAAGGCAGGAATTTTAGCAAACAAGCCAATATGGGCATTTCATGCAGAAGATGATTCCATTATCCCTATCAGCTATGCAAGAAATACCATTCAAGCTATTCAAAAAGCTGGCGGCCAGCCGCTTTATACGGAGTATGCAAGTAAGTATGGATATGACCATGCATCATGGACGCCTGCTTATGAGACGCCAGGCTTAACAGATTGGCTGTTTGCACAGAGACGAAGCTTTCGATAAACAAAAACCGATTCACCTCCTAACAAGGCGAATCGGTTTTTTCTGTTTTATTTGTCAAAACGATGAGCAGAATGCTTTGTTGGTCCAATGTATTCGTTTAGCTGGAAAGAGCCTTTAATGGCAGCCGTGATGAATTCTTTTGCTGCATAAATGGCTTCTTTCACGTCTGATCCATTCGCTAGTTCAGCTGTGACTGCTGCTGAGAATGTGCAGCCTGCGCCGTGTGTGTATTCTGTGTCGATTTTATCTGTTTCAAGGCGTTCGAAGGTTTGTCCATCATAAAGCAAATCGATGGCTTTGTCTTCGCTTAGCTTACCGCCTCCAGTGATGACCACATACTTTGCACCAAGTTCGTGAATGCGTTTTGCTGCTTCTTCCATTTGTTCGATCGTTTTGATCTCGCCGATTCCGCTTAATTGACCTGCTTCGAAAAGATTAGGTGTGATAACGGTTGCGAGTGGCGTGAGCTTTTCACGCAGTGCTTCCGCGTGCTCTGGGTAAAGGACTTCGTTTGCACCCTTACAAACCATAACAGGATCAATGACGACATTTTTAAGGTCATATGTTTTGATGGTGTCAGCTGCAAGCTCAATCACGTCGACGGTAGGAAGCATACCCGTTTTCAGTGCATCTACACCAATGCCTTCTACAATGGTAGAGAGCTGCGCGCGAATTGTCGCCGTATCAATTGGAAACACCTGATGATCCCAATGATTATGTGGGTCCATTGCAACGACAACGGTTAAAGCTGTCATCCCGTAGACGTTTTTTTCTTGAAACGTTTTTAAATCTGCTTGGATACCTGCACCGCCGCTTGAATCCGAACCTGCGATGGTGAGTGCTTTATTCATAGACATAGTTGCTGAACCTCCAATGTGATGTGTAGCAGTTATTGTTCTATCCCTTATTATAATCAGCTTTTCCGTTTATCACAATGAAACGGCATAAAAAAGCGTTCCTCTCTTCGGAACGCCTCTCTTTCTTACCTTTTACAAATCACCAATTTCCCTTTTTTCATCTCGTCTAAAAGCGTTAAGGCTAACTCTTGATCGGCCCCAGTTGACATCATTTTGGCCATCAGTTCATCATCCCGGGTGCGAATGACATTGGCGACTTGATCCAAAATTCCTTGATCGACCGCTGTCATGCTTTTGGCGTCTGTATGCTCTGTTACGGTATCAGAGCGTTCTGGGTCGTAGGCAAAAACAAAAACAGCGTCCTTTGATGATCCCGATGAATGAATGTGGTCAATGGTCTGTTTTGCTTCTTTACTATTCTCCACCGTGATATATTCCATCATCATCACTCCTTTTCATCAAAAATTCCCATTTTCCCATCAAATCAAACCGCCTTTTATATCATGAGAAGTAAGTCAATTTATGTTTTAATGGAAAAAGACGAATCTATTAAAGGAGTAAGCTGCATATGAAGATTTCCTTATTAATTGTGACACATAACCGGCTCAGCGCACTGTGTGAGCTGCTTGAATCCATTACAAGACAAACCGTACCGCCTTTTGAAATTGTTGTCGTCAATGATGCAGGAGAGCGAGTCGACATCATTCAGGAACTTTACCCTGAGCTTCCGATCCGCTTGATTCATTTAGATGAGAATGTCCAGCATGTGAATGCCAGAAATGTGGGAGTGCGGGAGCTGACAGGCGACGTCATCATGCTGAGTGACGACGATGATTACTTCACACCTTGTCATATCGAACGCATGAGTAAGGCGCTGGAGGATGCCGATTTTGTCTTTTCTGATGCAGAAATTGTATCATTTGAAGAAAAAGGCGCGACCCGTTTTCCACTGTCGAGACGTTTGTTTGCTTATACAGCAGATATTGAGGATATGCGTGTCTTTTCTACATATGTTCCTTCAGGCAGTATGTACAAACGCTGTATACACGATGAGATTGGCTATTTTGATCCAGCGATGCATCATTATTGGGACTGGGACTTCTTTTTGCGTGTATCACAGCATGCCCGAGTGAAACGAGTGCCAGCTGCGAGCGTGATCTATGCGTTTTTTGACGGCGGTGGAAATCAATCTAGTGATCTTGGTGAAACAAGGAAAAACTACTTAGATGATTTAAGTGAAAAGCATGAACTGGGCGATCTGCCGACAGCGAACTTTGCGATATTATTAGAAGAACCAGCGATGAAAAAAAGAGAATCAGAGAGTGAGATTGTGTGGGATGGAAAACCGATGATCTCCAGACTAGCGCAGCAAGTAGAAGGAGGAAAACCACAATGAAGCCATTTTTAAATGATAGCTGGTGGGCTGTGATGAAAAGTGAATTTGAACAGCCGTATTATCAGGAATTACGTGAATGGATGAAGGAAGAATATCGCACGCAGACTGTTTTTCCAAAACCAGATGACGTGTATCGTGCTCTTCATTTGACGTCATATGAAAAGGTCAAAGTGGTGATTTTAGGACAAGACCCTTATCATGGCCCAGGGCAGGCACATGGATTAAGCTTTTCTGTTCAGCCGGGCGTCAAACATCCGCCATCTTTGAGAAATATTTTTCAGGAGCTAAAGGATGATCTTGGTTGTCCTGTTCCAAACCACGGCTCACTTGTCAGCTGGGCAGAGCAGGGTGTGCTGCTTTTAAACACTGTGCTGACTGTGAGAAAGGGCGAGGCGAATTCTCATAAAGGCAAGGGCTGGGAACGTGTGACAGACCGCGTGATTGATGTGCTGAATCAGCGTGAACAGCCCGTCGTTTTTGTGTTATGGGGAAGACATGCTCAAAACAAGAAAGAACGCATTGATCAAAACAAGCATTTTATCATTGAGTCACCTCATCCAAGTCCTTTTTCTGCAAGAAACGGCTTTTTTGGCAGCCGGCCGTTTTCAAAGGTAAACGCGTATTTAAAGCAAATGGGGATTGAAGAAATCAATTGGTGTATCAAGGATATTGAATGAAAATAGGACGAGGGGAGAGACCCTTCGTCCTGTTTATTTTAAAAATTTACGAACCAAGTCGAGTCCGTTTTTCGCATTTGGATAACGGAAGGAAAAATCGAAGCGATTGGTTTGCCGCAGGACACTTTTTTCATGCGTAAAAGTAAAGAAGCTGTCCTTCCCGTGATATCGCCCCATGCCGCTTTCGCCGACGCCTCCGAATGGCAGGTAAGGTGTAGCGACATGCATAAGCGTGTCATTGATACATCCTCCGCCAAATGAGAGGTTGTCTAGAATATAGGTTTCTGTTTCTTTATTTGTTGTAAATAAGTAAAGCGCAAGCGGCTTTGGCCTTGCTTTGATCATATGAACTGCTTCATGCAGAGAATCAAAGGTCATGACAGGCAGAATCGGTCCGAAAATTTCCTCCTGCATGACGGGATCATCCCATGTGATGTGGTCTAAAATGGTCGGAGCGATTTTGAGCTCCTGTTCATTGCGCTGTCCACCTGTGACGATCGTTCCATTTGAGAGAAATTGTGTAAGCCTGTCAAAATGACGCTGGCTGACATTTTTTCCAAAGTGCGGATGCGTTTCGGGATGTTCACCATAAAAGTCACGGATACAGGCCGTCATTTCTCGCAAAAGTTCCTCTTTGATGGATTCATGAACGAGCAAATAGTCTGGTGCAATGCAGGTTTGCCCTGCATTGGTGAATTTTCCAAAGGTGATCCGCTTCGCTGCTAACTTGATGTCGGCATCAGGCATGACGATGCTGGGACTTTTTCCGCCAAGCTCAAGTGTGACAGGGGTCAAATGTTTTGCGGCGGCTTCCATGACGACTTTGCCGACTGCCACACTTCCAGTAAAGAAGATATAATCAAAGGGCAGCTTCAGCAGCTCTGTACTGACATCGACACCGCCCTCTACGACAGCCGCATGGTCTTCTTGAAATACATGTTTGATGATAGTGCTGATCACTTGTGAGACTGCTGGCGTCAGCTCAGACGGCTTTAAAATCACAGCATTTCCCGCAGAAATCGCGCCGACTAATGGAGAAAGGGCCAATTGGAAAGGATAGTTCCAAGGAGCAATGATGAGCACACTTCCATAGGGTTCCTTGATGATCATGCTTTTTGATCCGATATGAGTCAGCGGTGTTTTCACGCGAGTTGGCTTCGCCCATTTGTGAAGGTGCTTGAGGGTATGATTGATTTCTTCATACACCATCCCGACCTCTGTTGTATAGGCTTCCTGTTCGGATTTATGTAAATCATGGGCTAAGGCCTGTAAAATATCCTTTTCATGCTGTTTGATGGCTGCTTTTAAGTCTTGAAGAATGCGGATGCGTTCTTGAACCGCCGGCTTCTGAAAGACTTTTTGTTTCTGAAATAGAGCAGTGAGCTTGTCCATTATTCAATCCTTTCATAGACGATGTTGTTTCTTTTATTATGTGTGAATGAAGATGACGGGTCAAATAAGAGAGTCGTGAGCGCACTGCTTTGAAAAAATGAACCCATTTGCTTTGTTCATTTGGTAAAATAATGTTGAAAAGAGATTTTTTTAGATTGGAGGGTCTACCCTTGAATATTCATATATCAAGCCTGCTTCAAAAAATGGAGGAAGCGGTTCAAAAAGCAAAACAAAGTGGAAATGATGAAGAGGTGAAACGTCAAGTGGCTGCCATTTCTTCACTATGTGATGTTATTCTCGACGCACCATCACAGGTGCAAATGCCGCAGTCGCCGGTCATTTCACCACCTTCATCGATACATACACCATCAGCACCATCTGTGTCTGCAGATCAAGCCATGCTGGAGAAACTCATGGGCACAAGTGGCGCGAAGAAATTTCAGCAAAATGATGAGGGTCAAAAAGAGAAGGACGGGAACGGCGACTCTATTTTTGATTTTTAATGGTCTTGTCACGACAAAGGGAAGGTGATTGGTTTGAAACTATTTTTGGGCGCCATTCAGTGGATGGCATTTTTTATCGCAGCTTCTATTGCCGTACCAATTGCGATTGCACAAGCATTTGAATTGAACCAAGTGCAATCGGCGGAGCTGATTCAAAGTACGTTCTTTTCACTTGGTCTTGTGGCAATGGTGCAGTGTTTATGCGGCCATATGCTGCCGATTAATGAAAGTCCAGCAGGGCTTTGGTGGGGTGTGTATACCCTTTATGCCGGCATGACAGGTACAATCTTTGCGACGTATCCTGAAACCCTGCAAGCATTACAAGGGGCTTTAATTTTTAGTGCTGTTTTCTTTTTTATTTTTAGTCTATTTAAAATCATCAATTGGCTCGCGTCTTTATTTACGCCAGTCGTCACAGGCATTTACCTGCTGCTGCTTGTTGTGCAGCTAAGTCAGCCAATTATGAAAGGGCTGATGGGCATCGGCTATCGGGGAAATCAAGTAGATGGGCTTGTCTTTTGCTTATCGATCTTGATTATTATCCTTACCTTCATGATCAGCCGCTCAAAATGGCATTATTTAAGACAGTTTTCTGTGTTATTCGCACTTGCAGGCGGATGGCTGTTATTCGCTCTACTCGGATTGGCGAAGCCGGTCCGAATTCCAGAACAAATCATCGAGTTTCCGAAGCTGTTTCCATTCGGTATGCCGGTCTTTGACAGTGGATTGCTTGTCACGTCCTTTTTTATAACGATTTTACTCATTGTGAACATGCTGGCAAGTATTCGAATTGTGGAAAGCTCAGTGAAGGCATTTGGTGATCTGCGTGAGCGGAAAAGAGCACGTCCTGCTGGTTTTGTCGCTGCATTTGGTCATTTATTAAGCGGGCTGATCGGGGCGATTGCGCCTGTACCTATTTCGGGGGCAGCCGGATTTATCCAGACAACCAAAATTCCTTCGAGAAAGCCTTTTTTCATAGGAAGTCTGCTTGTTGTTCTCATTAGTTTGTTTCCCCTGCTCATGAGCTTTTTCTCTGCATTGCCATCACCTGTGGGGCTTGCTGTAAACTTTGTGGTCTTCTCTTCTATGATTGGGATTGCGATGTCGGAGTTTGATCAGTATGAGAAAGAAGAAATTCCGCGCATTCGCTTTGTTCTTGGTATTGCTGTTTTAGCAGGCGTAGGGGCGATGTTTGTGCCTCAGGGGGCCTTGAAAGGGATGCATCCTGTGCTCATTTCATTATTAAGCAACGGTCTTGTTCTAGGCACACTCATTGCGATCGTGGTCGACCAAGTCTTGTTACGAAAGAAAAAGAAATCCGACAATCTCGTGTCAACGTAAAGGGAAAGTTGAATGTCACCCTTCACCCGCGCTATGATAAATATAATTGACGAGATAAGGAGAATGACGAATGAAACTATTTTTCATTTTAGGTGCCATTAACGCCATGCTTGCTGTTGGACTTGGAGCCTTCGGTGCGCACGGTCTAGAAGGGAAAATCCCTGAAAAATATATAGAAATATGGAATAAAGGTGTTCAATATCAGATGTTCCATGCCATTGGCCTATTTGTTGTCGCTTTTCTTGCAGATAAGCTGTCAGGTGTCTCCCTAGTTCCAACCGCTGGCTGGGTGATGCTTGCAGGCATCCTTTTCTTCTCAGGAAGCCTTTATGTGCTGGCATTGACGCAGGTGAAGATTCTAGGTGCCATTACTCCTATTGGCGGAGTAGCATTTATCGCCTCTTGGATCATGCTTGTCATTGCAGCAGCAAAAAATTTATAAGCCAATAAACCGATGCTCTCATAGGGGCATCGGTTTTTTTTCTTAACTCCAGTAAGGGGTATAGTTGGGCGGTGCTTGATAATATGGGACGTAGTGAGATGGAGGGACAGGATGCGTTTGAGACTCTTCTTCCCGGTGGCAAAATGGTCCGATAAACACACTTGGTTTCACAGGCTTTATCGCCTGCTTCCACTGTGTTTCGTTCATGCAATAAGTATGGGCCATGATGTGAGAAGGGGTGAGAGTGAGAAGGTCTGAGCCTAGGATCACTTCAGGTGTAGATGCGTTAAAAATAGCTAACAAATGAGTTCTGTCTTGGAGAGCGACTTCATAGTGCCACCAGCCTTGAGGCACGTTTGCCACCTGTCCAGGTGTGATGGTGTAGGTGTGCAGTTTTTTTGTAAATGGATTCAGCATCGATACGGCAGCAGAACCGGCTATACAATAAACAAGCTCTGCCGCATTTTGATGATAATGAGGCTCTACGACTTTGCTTTTACTCAAATATATATCCAGCAGGGACACTTGATCCAACGAGTTTAATTGTTTTTTTCCTAACACATTAATCAGGTTATGCTGATCGAATTTCACAAGGGGGCTTTGATTCAGATCGTATGAAAATTTGACATTTGGTGATGTATAATCCAGCTCAACAGTCATTGATGTCACCTCTAGGCTTTTGATAAAACTACTAGGCATCTTATGAGCAGCGTCCCAGAGGTGTGACAAAAACCTAGACAAAAGAAAAAGCAAGGGCACCTGAGCCTTGCTTTTGCCATGCTTGACGTTATCTCGGAGAATATGTTGACATCGAATAAGGATAATCATATTGAATTTCTCCATCAAACGTAATGTAATCAAGATAGATTGTTAATAGTAAGTATCGTGTTCCTGTCTTATTATCACTAATGATAATGTGATCACGGCCTGCAGCTTCTATGACGCCTCTAAAAATCTTCGAATTCCATTCCTTACTCGCCTCAAACGTCATATAAATCGTGGCTACCTTGCCGCGGTTCAATCGTAAAATATTTTCAATATAGGACTGCTCAATAGGCAGCTGCCCGGTGACATTCTGCTGATAAACCGGTCCAGAAGGAATTTGATAGGGCTGACCGCCGCCCTGCGTTCCTTGGCCTCCTTGTGAAGTACCGGTAGACGGCATTGGTGAAAACCCCTGCTGCATTTGACCCTGCGTTTGGGGAGGGACTGAATAACCCATCTGCTGCGCAGGATACGGATTTGCTCCATATTGTTGCTGGCGGAAATCTTGACCTTCGAAACCCGAACCTTGCCCAAATTGATTTTTCAATTTCATAACGTTCCTCCTCTTTCCTCATGGTGTTCTAAACAGAAGGCGCTAAAGCACCTGTTGTTTCCATAGCATTCTTTCTCTCTTTCACACTATGAGACAGGAGGGGAGAATATGTACATTTAACGAAAAAAAGGAACTGCTATGCAATTCCTCAGCGTGAAGACAATCCCTCGTATTCTATCGGTACTCGTCCTTTTTACATGATCCAGTTTATAGCGTGCTGAATATCAAATAAAAGTGTCATGATGAGAAAAAACGCGGCGAGCGGTGTGATCACAATGATGAAGGCTTGCCATAATCTGAGCTTCATCACAGCGACAATGCCTAAAACAGCCATTCCCAATATCCACGTCTTAGCATATGCTTCCGTAAGAGGTAAAAGATCGAGATAATACCATACTTCATAATGCTGATCTAAATATGGTGAGATTTTAACAAACGTATACGGACCTAGCATCCCAACAGTGAAAATCCAAGTAAGTGAAAATAAAGCAGAAGGGAAAAAGACCGTCAGTGTGCAGGCTTTGAGTATATCTCGATACGCCGTTTGACAGCCGAAAAAGAGACGTCCTAACCACTTGATGATGAGGACACCGAAAAATAGAATCATATTGCCTGCCAAAATACCATATCCCGCTCCTTGTAACAGAATAAAAGGGAATGGAATATGATTGCCCATATACTCGCTAAAATACCCTTCGTAGATCCAGCCCGTACCGGCGATACTTGCAAGGAGCATCATCAGCCAAATGGGAATATTGGAATGTTGATATGAGCGAATAATCGTTTTTGTCGCGACGAAAATTTTAAAAAATCGAAAAAATCCTTTTACTTCCTCTTCTTGGGAGTGATCATTCTTCATAGCTTCCAATGTTCTTTACTCCTTTAATACACACAAATGATTACTTATATTACCAAAAAGTTCGCATTTTTCAAAGATAGATCAATAAAAAAATACAATTTTATAAAAAATAGGTCACTCTACAGTCTCTTTAAGAGGAGACACATATGATAAACATAGTTTGAAAGAGACCGAGGTGAAAACTTTGACAAAAGTAACTGTCATTATGACGAGCTACAACAAGGCAGCTTACGTCGGCAGATCGATTGAAGCGGTCCTGCAGCAGACGCTGTCAGACTTTGAACTTTTTATCATGGATGATGGATCAAACGAAAAAACCCTTGCTGCTATTGAACCGTTTCGCAAAGATCCCCGCGTTCATTTTATCCAAAGCGGTGTCAAAACGCTGGAAGAGAGAACAGCGAAAACTCGCTACGCCGTGCTGATTAATCAAGCATTAGAACTGGCAAAAGGGGAGTATATTTCCTATGCCACAGATGACAATGTCTACGCCCCGGACCGTTTAGAGAAGCTCACTCATTATCTAGATGCCCATCCAGGTAAGGATATTGT
The DNA here is from genome assembly GCF_054161415.1 of Bacillus sp. PK5-006. Classification (NCBI taxonomy): domain Bacteria; kingdom Bacillati; phylum Bacillota; class Bacilli; order Caryophanales; family Bacillaceae; genus Bacillus; species Bacillus sp. PK5-006. Next base: position 300,273 of record NZ_CP096414.1, read on the forward strand.
CTATTCTAGTTCTAAAGTGATCTATTTAAATAGCAAAAAAGAGCCAGTGAAGGAAACGATTCGGCCGGCGCAAACAGTGCAATGGAATGCCCCCTGCGCCATAGATCATTGCTCGGTCGTGCATCGTACATCCATTTTATCAAAAATTCATGAGGAATTTGGGTCTTACTGGGACGAGAGTCCGCATTTTTATCGAATAGGGGATGCCCGTTTCTTTTTCCGGTTAAATCATTTTTATCCGTTCTATCCCTTTGATGAAATATTAGATACAAATTACATTACAGAACAGTCCATTCATTATCAGCTGGCAGAAGAAGAGAAAAGTGCCTTTATTCAAGCACTTCCCGAGCAGTCCACCTGCTGGGAGCTTCGCAGTATATTAAAACAAAGACATGGGAGGTGACCTGAAGTGACGCACTATATTCATCATTATTGGCAGGTGTATTTTGAGTATGTGAATCTGATGAAGGATTTGTCCTACAAGCAAATTCCTCTTGGGCTGATCAGTAATTTTTATCAATATATCAGTCCTGAAGTGAGGGAACGCATGGAAGATGAGGCATTCGGTCAAGAACTGACAACCGCTTGTCCATTACCGGAAGAGATTCAGCCATTTTTTGATCAGCATAAACAGCAGATCAAGCGTATTGATTATCGTCCGGCGAATGGAAAGGTATTGCTTCACTTTGAACACCTGCGTTTTACGGAACAAAATTACACGCGGTTCCATCCAAACCAAACGGTGGTGCTCGCTCGCTGGAAGAAGGCGGATTATTACGGATTACCCGTGATCAGTAAGCCGGAATTAGCCGGAGAGGTTAATAAAGAAGCCCACGCTGAATATATTGAAAAAGCAAATGCTCTTCTTAAACCTTACGCTCACCACCCTGTCTTTGGCAATGTCTTTTTTAGAGAAAAACTGCGAAAGGACATTGTGCAATTTATTGATGTCATTGACCAGATAGAAATGCTATTTCAAATGCAGCCGATTGCAGCTGTTATTGTTGGAACGACAGAGGATGTCTACAGCCGCGTACTCGCTTTGCAAACAGTGAAACGCCAGCTTACGAGTATCTGTCTTCAGCATGGCGCGCTTATGGGAGACGAAGCCTTTTTACCGATTTTTACGACTTGCCATGGGGTGTTTGGAAAGTATGAAAAGGATTGGTATGTAGACAAAGGCTGTCAGCCGGAACAAGTGGAAATCACAGGTCATCCGAGGTTTGATTTGGTGAAGGAGCGAACGCCGCTTCAACAGGATCTCATTTTTCGTAAATTGAATTTCAGTCCGGCTAAAAAGACTGTGCTTGTGGCAACGCAGCCGTTTTCTGAAGCCTTTTATGGCGATGTTCTTAAAACGATCGCCAAACGGAAAGACATTCAGCTGATCATGAAGCCGCATCCTTGGGAAATTGCTCGAAATCGATTAAATGACTATGTGTCTATTGAACGAGCGGGAAATCATGTGAAATTGATTAAAAAAGAAATTGATCTGTATGACCTGCTGCCATATGTGGATATCGTGATTACGCTCACATCCACAGTTGGTCTTGAAGCGATGCTTTTTGAAAAGAGTGTGCTGATCGGGAAAATGACAGAAGGCAGAAGATACCCATATTACGAGTCGCTTGGCAGCTATCATATGGAAAACCCTGTTGAACTAGCTGAGAAAGCCATTCGTATTTTGTCGGATGAACAAGAGATGAAACTGGCAAAGCAGCAAGGAGCACAGTTCATTAAACAGCATTATCCGCATGCGCGATCTATCGATGTTCTGCTTTCTCTGCTCAAAACAAAAACTGGTGTGGATTTTCAGAGATGAAGATAGGGGTGTGCAAGCGATATGGGAAAAAAGAGAGCACAATTTCTTCCTTATGCTCTGCCTTTCATTGAGCAGGAGGAAATTGATGAAGTCATTGGAACATTAAAGTCCGGCTGGCTGTCAACTGGACCAAAAGTAAGACAGTTTGAGGAAGAATTTCAGCAGCTGACAGGTGCAAAACATGCGATCGCTGTCAATTCATGTACGGCTGCTTTATTTTTAGCCTTAAAGGCAAGAGGGATTGGGACTGGGGATGAGGTGATTACAACCCCTCTGACATTCTGCGCAACAGCTAATACGATTATCCATACGGGGGCAGCGCCTGTATTTGTCGATATTGATCCAGCGACACTCAACCTGGATGCAGAGAAAATAGAAGCGGCCATTACACCACATACAAAAGCGATTGTTCCTGTTCACTTTGCCGGTCAATCGTGCGATATGGACCGAATTTTAGCGATTGCCAAAAAGTATGATCTATTTGTACTTGAAGATGCTGCCCATGCTCTTTACACAACGTACCACGGTCAGCCCGTTGGATCCATTGGTGATGCGACCGCTTTTAGCTTTTATGCAACGAAAAACCTAGCGACTGGTGAAGGCGGCATGCTGACAACAAATGATGATGCGCTTGCTGCTCGGATTAGAAGACTAGCGCTCCATGGGATGAGCAAGGGAGCGTGGAATCGTTATGGAGAAAAAGGAACGTGGTATTACGAGGTCGAGGAACCAGGCTATAAAATGAACATGTTTGACGTGCAGGCATCGTTAGGGCTTGTTCAGCTAAACCGTCTGGATGACATGCAGGCACGGAGAGAACAGATTGCAAAAGCATACAATCAGGCTTTTCAAAAAGAAGCGGGTCTGATCCTGCCGCCTGTGCATCAAGAAGGAAGACATGCATGGCATTTGTATGTACTGCAAGTGAATCCAAAAGAAGCATTCATCACGCGGGATGAACTGATTGATCAGCTGCAAAAGGAATATAAAATCGGCACGAGTGTTCACTTTATCCCTGTTCACTTGCATCCATACTATCAGGAAACATATCACTATTCACCAGAGGATTTCCCTGAGTCACTCGCATACTACAAGCAGACGCTCTCACTGCCGCTCTATCCAAGTATGAAAGATGAAGATGTGCAGGATGTTATCACAGCGGTGTTGTCAATTTTAAAAGAACAGAGGGCATCATCATGAAGGTCGTTCATGCTGTAGATGATCAGGTGCTGGCTGCTTGGCTGGAGAAATACGGTCAACAAGCGCAACAAATGAACGGCTTCAAGCAGTTTGCTCTTGTTAATGGCGCCCAGCTCAAAGCAGTCCTGTTATATGAATGGTCAAAATGGGAAAGCGGCATTTTTGATCAGCATATTTTTCATGTGAAGTTTGTGGAAGCGGAGTCAGCGTCTTCCTTTCAAGAATTGATGGAGCGTTTCATCAATTGGATGAGAACTGAAAAATGCGATTTTTTCTTTTTACGTCTTGAAGCATCTGATCTTGTAAAAAACCGTATCGTTCAAAGACTGTCACATGTGTACTATGTGGGAGGTCTCACTCGTCTTGAGGCGCCGCCTGTTCAAATGGAGCTTCCATCAACGGGTGAAGATGTGGTTATTAGTCTGCCGAATGAAAAGGATTACGATGAGGCGGTCTCACTTGCTCATCAGGCGTTTGGGAAAAGCCGGTACGCACTTGATCCTTTTTTAGATCAGAATGTCGTCCAGCTTTTCTTTCAGGAATGGATGAGAAACAATTTACTCGGACGTGCAGATATCAATCTCACGGCAAAGGTAAACGATGAAGTCATTGGTTTGATTCAAGGGGTAACAAAGGGCGATGAACTAGTGCTTGATTTATTGTCCATTAGACCGGATGCACAAGGAAAAGGGATCGGAAAAAAGCTCGTGATGGCGATAATAAAAGCCTCTTATGAGAGAGGGCATCGGTTTATGTCTGCCGGAACTCAGATGCATAACACAACCGCGATTCAGCTGTACGAAAAGCTAGGCTTTAGAACAAAAAATGCCTTCTTGTATTACCATGTGTGGCCGAAAAAAGGAGAGAGGTAAGATGGCGCATTTCTATATCGGAGATCGCAAAGTAGGGGATGGTGCGCCTGTCTTTATCATTGCAGAGGCAGGCATTAACCATGATGGAAAGCTGGATCAGGCGCTTGCTTTAATTGATGTGGCAAAAGAAGCAGGTGCCGATGCGGTGAAGTTTCAAATGTTTCAAGCTGATCGGATGTATCAAAAGGAACCGGGTTTGTACGAAACAGCCAAGGGAGAAGAGGTGTCTATTTTTTCTTTAGTGGAACAAATGGAGCTGCCGCCAGAATGGCTCCCGGTGTTATTGTCACGTTGCGCGGAAAAAGGGCTGATATTTTTAAGCACAGTGTGTGACGAAGAATCTGCGGATCTATTGAATCAAACCGATCCGCCGGCTTTCAAGCTGGCATCCTATGAAATCAATCATCTGCCTCTTATGCGTCACACGGCATCTTTTCAAAAGCCCATCATATTCTCAACAGCCGGGGCAACCATTTCGGATGTCCATGAAGCATACGAGGCGATTACAAGCGAGCAAAATCAGCAGGTCGCGATCATGCATTGCGTAGCAAAGTATCCAGCACCTAGAGCTTACACGAATCTGCGTGTGCTTCAAACTTTAGCTGCGGCATTTCCCGAGGCAGTCATTGGCTTTTCTGATCATAGTGAGCATCCAACTGAAGCGCCTGTAGCTGCTGTGAAGCTTGGGGCAGCAATTATTGAAAAGCATTTTACAGTCGATAAAACGTTACCTGGGGCTGATCATTCCTTTGCGCTTGATCCTGAAGAATTGAAGGAAATGGTTCAGCATATTCGAGCGGCAGAAAAGCAGCGGAATTTAAAAGAAGCTGACATTCATTCAGTGCCAGAAGAGCTCCTTGGCAGTTCTTATAAAACGACAACAGCTATTGAAGGCAAGATTCGTGAATTTGCGTATCGAGGTATTTTTACGACAAAAGGCATTGCGAAGGGCGAGACATTGACCGCAGAAAATCTAGCCGTGTTACGTCCAGGACAAAAAAGCCAAGGTCTGCATCCAAGGTATATGGCGGTTTTACTTGGCGCAAAGGCTGTCAGAGATATCCCAGCCCATACAGGGGTTTCGTGGAAAGATGTACTCATGAAGGAGACGCCAAATGATCAATGATGTCCTTTTTGTCATACAGGCGAGAATGGGCTCAACAAGGCTGCCAAAAAAGGTAATGAAACCGATCGGCGGTATGGCGCTGATCGACCTGATTGTTGAACGAGTAAAGCAATCAGATCATTACAATCACAAAACGCAGAATCTCATGATCGCCACAACAGTTGAGGCAGAAGATGATCTGCTGGCTCATTATTGTCTCTCCAAGGGCTATAAAGTATTTCGTGGCAGTGAGACGGATGTACTGCAGCGATTTGCGCAGATTGTCCGTCATTTTGAACCGCAAACCATTGTGCGTTTAACAGGAGATAACCCATTTATAGATCCAGTCCTTTTGTCGAAAATGCTTGAAAAACATAGACAAGAGAAGGCTGATTACACGTATACGGCTGGAACACCACTCGGTATTTCCGGGGAAATGATCGACGCACAGATTTTAAGTGAAATCGACAATTTTCCCCTTACGCAGCCAGAGCGTGAGCATGTCACGCTCTATATCAGAAAGCATCCTGAGCAATTTCACCTGCAATTATTCACACCGCCCAAAGAACTTGCATATCCTGCTTATCGATTCACGATTGATACAGAAGAAGATTATGTGTTTGCGACCCGTTTACTAGAGAAAGCTGGCGGCTCCATTGCTGTGCCTACGGCTGAACTCATCACCATTTGCGAACAAGACCCTGATATTGTTCGGTTGAATCAATTTGTGAAACAGAAGGATGCTGAATGAACAAGAAAATCATGATTGTTGTGTACGGTGGGTTTTTAAGAGGAATGGGGCATGTCGTCAGAATGAAACGGCTGGCAAATCAACTGTTTCAAGAAGGAAACGACATATCTTTCTATACAAATGAACAGATCTGTGTAGAAATGCTCTCAGGTCCAGATTGGCACGTTCATTTGGTGCAGGAGTCGAAGGCATTCCTTCAGATGGAGCAGGACATAAAAGAGCTGAATCCAGATCTTCTGCTGATTGATGTACTTGATTGTGACCTCCAATTTCTTCGATTGATCAAAGCGTCCTCCGGCTCTGCAAGGCTGGTTTTATTTGAAGAAATAAGAGCAGAAGCTTGTCAGCTTGCCGATGCTGTCGTGAACGGCATTTATGGCGGTCTGGACGAAAAGCACATGCAAGTAGATGGGACAGAATATTTTTATGGAACACCTTATTTATTGTTAGATCAAGAGATAAGCCGATTAAAAGACACATATGAGGTTCGAAAAGAATGCAAAAAGGTGGTCATCAGCCTTGGGGGCAGTGACCCGCGCGGATTGTTATCAAAGGCTGTATCAGCACTCCTCGAAGCTGACCACTTACACATCTTAGCAGTTACAGGAAAAGCCTCCCGCATTGAAGAACAAATAGAGGCTGAGCATATTCAATTCATTCGTCATACAGATCAATTACCTGCGCGCCTTTCGGAAGCTGATCTGGCAATAGTGGCTGGCGGGATGACGTTATACGAGGCAGTTTGTATCGGAGTGCCCAGTATTGTCCTTTCACAAGTCGACCACCAAGCAGTGACAGCCGCTCGTTTTGCACAAAAGGGAGCCTGCCGTCATCTTGGATTAGGTGAACTTGTGGATGAAAAAGATATACGATGTGCTGTGGAAAGGCTGTCTGGCAGCTATTTTCTCCGCAGGAGCATCCATCTCAATGGACGGACACTCATCGATGGAAAAGGAACTGAACGAGTGAAAAACATTCTTATACACCTCATGAATCATCACCAAAAAGAACATAAGGATGTGTAGATGTGAAGGGAGTTATTTTAGCAGGAGGAAAGGGATCACGACTGGCGCCTTTAACGAAGATTTTCAATAAACATTTATTGCCGGTTGGTCCATATCCAATGATTTATTGGTCATTGTTCAAATTGAAGGAAGCAGGGATTTTAGATGTGATGGTCATATCACAAGAAGAACAAATCCCGCTGTTTCAAAAGCTGCTTGAAAGCGAGCAGGAACTGGGGATGAACATCGTATATCAGGTACAGCCTGAAGCGTCTGGGATATCAGACGGCTTATCCTATGCAAAGCCCTTTGTCAAAGGGGAGAAGTTTGTGCTGATGCTTGGTGATAATGTATTTGAGGATTCGCTAAACCCTTTTGTTGAAGCCTTTCAGCGGCAAGATAGAGGAGCCAAGGTTTTGTTGAAAGAAGTGGCAGATCCAAACCGGTTTGGCATTGCAGAAATTGATGTCACGCGCCAACGGATTTTATCAATAGAGGAAAAGCCGGAGCATCCGCGCTCATCTTACTGCGTCACGGGCATCTATTTTTATGATCAAGAAGTCTTTCAATATATTGAGAGAATCTCGCCGTCAGATCGAGGCGAATTAGAGATTACAGACGTGAACAATCTCTATATCTCAAATAGCCAGCTGACCTATGATATGTTAAAAGGGTGGTGGATTGATGCAGGAACACATGAATCTCTCCACGAAGCATCTGCGAAAATGTTTGAAACGATGAAGAAAAAAGAGGGATCCGAATGACGAAGTCTTATTTAATTACAGGCGGAGCGGGTTTTATCGGACTGAATTTTGTGAAGCTGCTGCTTCAGGATACAAATGTCAGGCTCACCGTTTTTGATAAATTAACATATGCCAGTCATCCAGACGAGATGGATGAATTATTAAAGTTGTCTCATTTTCGGTTTATTCAAGGGGATATTACCCTTCAGCATGAGCTGGATCAAGCATTTGACGAAGTCTATGATGCGATCATTCATTTTGCGGCAGAATCGCATGTTGATCGCAGCATTGAATCAGCAGAGCCTTTTATTCAAACAAATGTCCTCGGAACGTATCGTATGCTTGAAGCGGTCTTAAAAGGAAAGGCGAAAAAGCTCATTCATATTTCAACAGATGAAGTATATGGAGATTTGGAGCCAGATGATCCTGCTTTCACAGAACAAACACCACTTTCACCGAATAATCCTTATTCAGCAAGCAAGGCGAGTTCAGACCTGCTTGTGAAATCCTATATCCACACTCACCAATTACCCGCGATGATTACACGATGCAGCAACAATTACGGACCGTATCAGCATGAGGAAAAATTAATACCGACCATTATTAGAAAAGCAGTCAATGGAGAGAAAATCCCGATTTATGGAGACGGCCGGCAAATTCGCGATTGGCTGTATGTAGAGGACCATGCGAGAGCTGTGAAGAAGGTGCTCGAAAACGGCACAGCCGGGCAGGTATACAATATTGGCGGCGGCAATGAGAAAACAAATCTCAATTTAACCAAAACGATTCTATCGCAGCTCGGAATCAGTCATGATCAAATTGCGTTTATTCAAGACCGAAAAGGACATGACAGACGGTATGCCATTGATGCCAGTAAGCTAAAAGGCGAGCTCGGCTGGACGCAGGAGACGTCATTTGAAGAAGGTATCGAAAAAACGATCAATTGGTATCGAACCAAATACGATCAGAGCGAAGAAGGGTGACGGATGAAAGTTTTAATCACAGGTGCAGGCGGCCAATTAGGGAAAGAATTGAGCAGACAGCTCAAAGAAAAAGACATGACCGTCATTGCCTTAACGAGGAACATGCTCAATATCACAGACCAACAGGCAGTTAGACATGCGATGAGACACTATCAGCCTGATATTGTTGTCAGTACAGCAGCCTATACATCTGTTGATCAATGTGAAACAGAAACCGAAAAGGCGTATCTTGTGAATGGCATTGGCGCCTACTATACAGCCCTGGAAGCAAAGCGCGCAGGCGCTGATGTGTTACATGTCAGTACAGATTATGTGTTTGACGGGCAGGCGGACACCCCTTACCAAGTCGATGCACAAGCAGATCCTCAAACCATTTATGGAAAGAGTAAGAAGCTTGGTGAGGAATTGATTCAGCTTGTGTCAGACGAAGTGAAAATCATTCGTACCTCGTGGCTTTACGGACATGAGGGGCATAACTTTGTGAATACCATTCTTCGGCTCGCTGAAACGAAGGATCATTTGCGCATTGTGAATGATCAAATAGGGTCTCCTACTTATACAAAGGATGCAGCCGAGGCCTTGATTCATTTGTTTGATCAGAAGGCAGGCGTGTACCATGTCAGTAATCGAGAAAGCTGTTCCTGGTTTGATTTTGCGTCAGAAATTGTGATGAAAAGCGGCCTGTCCGCTACAATTGAGCCGATTTCCACTGAGGAGTACGGCTTCCAAACGCCACGTCCAGCCTATTCTGTCTTAGATCTTCAAGCGATTGAAGCCACAGGCTGGCAGCCGAGGCATTGGAAGGATGCACTTCACGAATATTTGCAGAAAGAAGGGAGATGGCAACAGCATGATTGATGGTGTTCAAACAAAAAAACTCATGAAACATTGTGATGACCGCGGCTTTTTTGCAGAGCTCATTCGAGATGATGAACCGATGCTGAAACGCTTTGGTCAGGCGTCCTGGTCGAAAAGCTTTCCAGGCGTAATCAAAGCCTTTCATTATCATGAAAAACAAGACGACGTTTGGTTCTTCCCGGCAGGTCATGCACAGGTCGTGTTATATGATTTGCGTGAGGACTCTCCCACAAAGGGGCAAACCGATGTGTATTATATGGGGGAAGACAATCCGATGCTGCTTCTCATCCCAAAGGGTGTCGCGCATGGCTACCGTGTACTAGGTGAGACGCCGCTGCAAATTGTGTATTTCACAACAGAATCGTATGACCCGAAAAACCCAGATGAAAAGCGAATCGCCTGGAATGACGAAACGATCGGGTTTAATTGGGAAACGACATTTAAATAGAGAACGGGGGGCCTTTCGCAGGAGAAAGGTCTTTTTTTGTTGAAATACATTCTATATGTGTCATTTTATGTATATGTACGAAGCTGATAAGAAAAGGGATGTGGATGAGTTTGTCTAAAAGAATTGCGTTTGTAACAGGAGCAAGTACAGGGATTGGAATGGCCATCGCCGTAAAGCTTGCCGCTCAAGACAATGTAAAGGTCATCATCAATTCTAGAAATCAATCCTCACTAGAAGAAGCGCAGCAGCACATTGGGCGTATGGCAGAAACAAAGGAACCGGTGGCTCTTTTCTGTGGGGACATGTCAGATGAAGGAGTGAGGGCTGAGGCTTTTACGAAAATAGAAAAAGAGTTTGGCAGACTGGATGTGTTGATTAATAACATTCCAGGGGGGAAGCCGGATACCTTTGATTCATGTGACAGCGAGCAGATGATGGCAGCATTTTCTCAAAAAGCCATTGCGTACATTGATACGATGAAGCGTGCGGCAGCGATGATGAAACGACATGAATATGGCCGGATCATTCAAATTGTCGGGAACCTATGGAAGGAGCCTGGTGACCAAATGTTTACGAACAGTATGATGAATGCAGCGATTATTAATGCTAGTAAAAATGCTGCCACACAGCTTGCACCTTCAGGGATCACAGTGAATTGTTTAAACCCGGGATTTATAGCTACAGATCGGTATGAACAATTTATCGGAAACATGATGCGTAAACAGGCATTATCGCGGGAAGAAGCTGTACAGGCTGTAGCGTCAGGAATTCCAATGAAAAGAGTGGGGTCAGCGAGTGAAATGGCTTCATTGGCCGCTTTTATCGCATCAGAGGAAGCCTCCTATCTTACAGGACAACAAATATCCGTCGATGGTGGAGCAATGAAAAGTATATAGCATCAAAAAACCCGCTATATGCGGGTTTTTTGATTAAAGCGAATTGGAAGGATGCGAAGCCGGTCGATAAACAGGGCAAGCTGTTCAATTGGAGCGACCATTGAGATGCGGACATGACGGCTTCCATGTGCTCCAAACACACCCCCCGGCGTGACAACGACATCAGTATGTTCGAGTAAATAGTCAGCAAATGTATGAGAATGTTCAAAATCATCAGGGATGGGAGCCCATAAATAAAAGGCGCCAGCTGGATATTCGATGGACCATCCTAGCTGTTTTTCTGCTTGACGGATGAAAAAGTGAATTCGTTCAAGGTAGACCTCTTTTAATGATTGTATGTGACAGTCATCACTTTGCAAAGCGACGGTTGCGGCTTGTTGAAATCCGCCATACATACTGACAAACACATGATCTTGGAAGGCGTTAATGGCTTGGATGATGTCCTCATTACCTACAGCAAAAGCGACTCTCCATCCTGCCATATTAAATGTTTTGGATAGAGAATATAATTCCACTCCTACGCTTTTCCCAAGAGGAGCGTTCAGAAAGCTTACTGGTTTTTGCTCATAATGAAATGAACCATAGGCAAAATCATGAATGACATGCAGTCCGTGAGCCGATGCAAAATCAGCAGCCTCTTCAAAAAATGCATCATTTGCCACAGCACCTGTTGGGTTATTCGGATAATTTAAGAAAAGAACCTTTGCCTTTTTAATCACCTCCGGATCAATTGAAGAGAGATTTGGCAAATAGCCATTTTTCGATTCAAGTTTGATGCAGTAGGGCTTAGCGTCTGCCATCAAGATCCCAGAATGATATTCTGGGTATCCTGGATCGGGGATGAGGGCAACGTCCCCAGGGTCAAGCAGACACTGACTCATGACATAAAGGCCTGTTTTCCCTCCATTGAAAAGAGCAACTTCTTTCTGTGGATCTATCTCAGTGCCGAACTCCTTTTTGTAGAAATCTGCAATGGCTTGCTTGAAAAAGTCGAAGCCTCTAAAAGGTGCATATTGCTGAAATTGCAAAGTGGCTGCTGCCTCTTGAAGGGCGCTTACGATATGTGCAGGAGTAGGAAGATCGGGATTTCCCTGACCCAGGTTTATGATGTTCGCTCCGTTTTGTGCTTTTTGCGCAATTTTCTCAAATACGGTTCCAAATTTCTGTTCTGGCAGCCGTTTAATCATGTTAGATGGTAAGATCTCCACCACGTTACCCTCTCTTTCTATCCCTTGACTAATTCATCCATTAAATGAATGGCAGCTTGCTTCTGTAAGTTGCGGATGGATGCAGCAACATCCTGTGAGGATGACCCTTTTAACTCAAGCGACACGATGCCGTTAAAGGCTTCAAATAAAGATAGATCGACAAAGGTGCCTTTGGACGGGACGGATTTATTGACGATCACAGTATCTCCAACTAAAGCATCCTGCGGAATATGGATATGATCAATGGTGATATGTGTGGCCTCTGCCGGTATGTGTCCGCTTTCTTTGAAATGCTGAGGGTATAAATGGCAGTCTGCAATATAATGCGTATGTCCAGAAAGCAGCTCTTTTGGCAGCGCCGCTTTTTTTCCATCGACTAATACATCGATCAGCAGCTTGGCCATATCCACCCCAAACACTTTTTTGATATTCGGAATCATATTCCAGCCAGCAAATCTAGCTGCTGATTCGATCAGTCCCGTTTCTCGATTTTTCATGAGTTTGATCTCTGTATGAGTCGCACAGTTTTCAAGGCCCAGCCCTTCATTTGCCTTCTTTGCTGCCTCAATGATGATTTGCTGGGCTTCATTGTCTAGGATCGAGGGAGTAATATGAGCCGTTTCTGTAAAACCGATTTGAGGGGTCTTGTCATGAATGACAAAAGGGATATATTCCCCCTCCACGACGAACCCTTCTACACTGACATAATCGGAATAGCCATCCTCCTGATACCAATCCTCGTAAGCGCCCTCTAAGTACGTTTCAGCGACAAATGGTGCTTCATATGTCACAGCGTTTGGGACGGGAATTGTTTGCAAGTAGGATTGTACGTTTAAAAAGAGATCATCACTGCCGGTTTTGTCATGAAAAAGGGTCACACCAATGGAGCTTGCTAAATATGTAGGCTTTAAAATAAGTGGTGTCCCGATATGTTCAATAGCTTGCTGGAAATCAGCTAAAGTCGTGACAGGCTGAGTTTTCACCGCTTTGACACCAGCAGCGTTAAATGCAGCCCTCATTTGACTTTTATCACGTGCCATTTCAGCTGCTTTTACCCCAGCGCCGCGCAGCCCCAGCCGCGCAGCTGCTTTTGCCATTGGTGCAATGAATAATTCATTATTGGTGGTGATGGCATCAGCTTTGAAAAAGGAAGCCACACGGACTAGGTCTTCCACCACCTCTTCCTCTGATTTCAAATAATCATCATGTGCCCAGTAAATAGAATCAGGGTGTTCAAAAGAAGGGTGTGTCTCAAAATAATCACGATCTTTGATGACGGCAATGGAGTATTTTTCGATTAGTTCAGCGTGACCCTTTGTAATGGCAAAGGGTCTCGGGATATAAGAAACGATATGATAAGATGCTGCCACGCTTTCATAAAACATATGGGGCGGGCATCCTCCTAAGTCAGCAATGACAAGTACGGTTTTTTTACTCAATGAAAGCACTCCTTTTTATCTAGCGGTGTATCCGCCGTCTGCTGTGACAACACTTCCAGTCATATAGCTGGATAGATCAGAGGCGAGAAACAGCATCACGCCCGCAATTTCTTCGGGTTTTCCGAGACGAAGCAAGGGATTCACCTTTGCTTTTTCCTTTTTGACAACCTCAAGACTTTCTGAATGATTGTCTAAAAAGGATTTTTCATTTAATGGCGTATCAATGATGCCTGGGGCGATACAATTCACCCTGATTTGATGAGCGGCATAGTCGATCGCCATCGATTTGGTGAGCTGGATGACACCGCCCTTTGTTGCGTTGTATGCAGGAATGTCAGGCCAGCCAACGAGACCTCCGACAGATCCAGTATTAATAATACTTCCGCTTTTCTTTTCAAGCATATGGGGCAATGTATGCTTACTCATAAGAAATACACCAGTCAGGTTGACCTGTAGAATGTGGTTCCAATCCTCCAGTGTCATCTCGTGAATAGGTGAGACAATTTCGATGCCTGCATTGTTAATCAAAACATCAATTGTCCCGAATTGGCTCAGCACGGATTGAACGGTTTTTTGACAGTCAGACTCATTCGTAATATCTGTTTTGAAAAACGCAGCATGTTCATGAGGCAATGATTCAACGAGTTGTTTACCGCTATCTTCATTGATATCAGCCACTGCTACTTTTGCTCCGTGCTCAAGGAAAAGCTTGACGGCGGCAAGCCCAATCCCAGACGCACCTCCTGTAATCAGGACGACTTTTCCGGCAATGTTCATTTCTTCACCTTAGACGCTTTTGGCTTTAAGCGGTTATAGCGTGGAGGGAAGAAGAGATTAATAGACTTTGATGCTTCTGGCTTTGGATTAATGGCGCCGTGATCTTCTTTTGGATCACAGAAATAAGTCGTGCCAAATTCCATCTTTTCTGTAAAGCCTTCAATCGTCATATCATACCCACCGCTAATGCAAATCCCGATTTGTTCATTACGGTGCTTATGAAAAGGCATTTCCCCGCCATTTCCCGGAATGTTGGCAATCATAAGCTCCATCCAGTCCTCTACAAAAAAAGTCACTTCCATGCCAGGAAGTAAATCACGCGTTTTGAAAATGTCTAAGAAATAAGTAGGAGGAGCCGTATATTCTTCGCCATCTTTTAATCTCTTAATATCAATGGCGATCACTTCTTCATCTGTCAGATTCGATGCGCCGTGAGGAACGAATGGTGGTGCAATATAAGCTGATTCTAATGGGGTCAGCAATTGGGTCGATTGGCCGACCGTCATTTGAAGCTCGCCTTTTAATACGATGCCGATTTGTGCTTCTGGATGCTCGTGAGGTTCGATGATCGTGTGAGGAGGGACGTATGAAATTAACACTTCCGTATCGCCTCTGACAGTAGAATATTGGATGACACCATTATCCCATTCTCGTTTTTTCGCTTGAGGAAAATATAATTCTTGCACCTTTTGTTCAGTTGTCATGTTACATCTCTCCTTTTCCGAATATAGACCAGCTCATAGGAATGCTTTTAAATGTTCGAATGAAGGTGAGCCCGTATGTAGCTCTTGCCACCTCATTGGTTAAAGCGAAATCAAATTCTCCGTCTCTTACTTTTTGTGCGGCTGTACTTGTAGAATTGACAAGCTCAAATTCAGCATTTTGATGAATAAAATATTGAATCAAATTCACAGGTGCAGGATGAGAAACAATTTTTAAATGGTGAAGCATTTGTTCTTGAAAGGGGAAATCTGGTCTGACAGCCAACCCATACATGGGCGTGTCACATCTGAATATTTGTAAAAGCTGTAGGTCAGGTCTCATGTAGAAGTGTTTGATTCCTTCGTATGCGTGTGGAACGAGAGTGTATTGGAGTGCGTTAGAGAGAGTATGTTCAATGCAAGTTTCGAATGTGTCGTAAAGGGATAGTTTCGTATGGGTGCCGAGTGTAGTGGTGGAATGAGAGATGAAATGTTTTGCTGCATATTCACTGCTTGTCCCCTTAGGGCCTAATGTATTGACTGTAAACATCTTAGGTGAAACGATGGGCTCTTCTTTGAAATGAAAAACATCATTCTTTAAGATCATGTTTACCATCCAATCTTTTTCAAATTTTTACTAGATTATAAAAAATAAAAATGGTAATTGTCAACAAAATTTATAAAAAATGTATTTTATGATGATATTAAAAATTGATCTAAAAAACTGCACATATCGAGATGTGCAGTGAAATGAGCTCACGTTTCAAATGTGTTTTTATGTTTCTGCTGTAAGGTTTTTTCACGTTTATAGCTGACGAAGCTGATGACAAAACCAACAAGCGTAATGAGTGCACATACAAGTCCTACCGTATGATAGCCGAAATGGACATAAACAGGTCCCATCAGAGCTGATCCAAGCATAACGGCAAGATTGGAAGCAAGGCTGTAAAAAGCCATCACTTTGCCTCGGTGGGTTTGGGAGCAGTCGCTCAGGACGGTGCTCAAAAGCGTGACAGATAAACTTTGCATGGCACCCCAAATAAATAAAGCGAAAATGAGCAATGTCCATGAGAACGGTGCATAAGGAAGCAAGGCAAGAACGAGCGTAATGCCGCCCAGCACAAAGAAAAGTGAGCGTGTTTTGCCAAACCAATCAGCTAATTTCCCGGTAAATATACTCATGGAAAAACCAACGCCATAAGCCATGATCAGAAGTCCAGCTGTTGATTGACCCCCGGAAAACAGACTTTGCAGGTAAGCCCCTAAAAATGAGTACATGCCATAAAATCCAAGCATGTTACAAAATGTCACGGTCAAATAGGCAGGGACTCGGTCGATTTTTAAAGCCCCCCATATAGAGCCTGATTTCTCCCTCGCTTGAGATGCCTTCGGATCAGCTGCTGCGACTTGTTTTCGAGATTCAAGGATGACGAGCAGCAGGACAACGAGGCTCATCATGGCGAAAATCCAAAATGTCCAGCGCCAGTTCAAACTTTGACCAATAAAGGCGCCAATGGGCACACCAAGGACAAGAGAAAGAGACCAGCTCGATACAATGAGTCCCATCACTTTGCCGCGATATTCATATGGAACCCGGTCTCCCACAAGAGCATAGGCTGTTGGCACAAATACACCAGTCGCCAGCCCAGAAATAGCACGGCCTGCAAAAAACACGGCCAAATTTGGGGCAGCAGCACACATCACTGTTCCAATCAAAAAGAAAGACAGCCCAATAATCAAACACAGCTCTCTTGAATACCGGTCCCCTAAAGGAACGAGCAGTGGAGCTCCAACCAGCACAGCTAACCCATAAATGCTGATGGAAAGAGCGAGAACATCAAGAGAGTGCTGAAAGGAGTTTGATAAATCAGGCAGCAGTGGTGAAATCACCAGCTCTTCCGATCCCGCAGCAAAAACGCCAAGTGTGAGTGCGATGGCAAGTGTGATGGGAAATGTTTTAGAAGCCTGGCTGTCTAAAGATTCTTTCATCAAGTGATCCCTCCATACTTGCTTTTTCATTCAATTCCGTTAAAATAAATTCTACCATTATTTAGTTTTATTTTACATTTCGCATCATAAGTATTATCATAAAATACTTTTCAAATGGAACGATTTTTGGACAGGAGAGGTACGAATGAAAATCACCGATGTAGATGTGCATATTTTAAATGAATTGAGAGAAGATGCCCGCTTATCCATGAGGGAATTGTCCAAACGAGTGAATTTATCAGCACCTGCGGTAGCAGAAAGAGTGCGTAAATTAGAGGATGCAGGGATTATCGAAGGGTATTCTGTTCAGGTCAATTATAAAAAATTAGGGCTTCTGATTGACTGCCTGCTGGAAGTTACGGTGTTAAATGGGGAGTATCAGCGTTTTGTGACTTTTATGAATGAGCATCCACGTGCCTTTTTTGCTTATCGAGTGGCAGGGCAGTCTTGCTTTTTCATTAAGCTGTCAGTTTCTTCTCTTGAAGAAATTGAAGCCTTTATTCAAGAAGTATCTGGATTTACAAAAACTGTCTCACATATTGTCTTGTCAGAGCAATCTTTTTCTCATCCCATTCAGGAACGTGTGAAACAAATAGAAGAGCCAAAAATGACCGTGGTGAAATAAAAAAGGACCTGACTTAGGTCCTTTTTGTTCGTCTATCTGACTGATAGCTCATAATTGTAATGATAAGACCAATAAATGTCACAGCTGCAGCAAATAACGGAACAAGCTGTAAATGTGTGATTTCGATAGCAAGACCGCCAAGCGCTGCACCGCCGGCATTTCCAATATTAAAGGCAGAATGGCTGAGCGTCGATGCGAGTGTCGGTGCTTCATGTGCCATGTTCATCGTGCGGTATTGCAAGGTAGGAACAAGAATAAATGAAATGATTCCCCAAACAAAAATGGTCAGCACGGCAGGCACTTTGAATTCGGAAGTGACTGTAAACAATAACAGGACAGCAATGAGCAGGATCAGTGTCACCATAATACTTGGCATCAGCCTCCAATCAGCAAGCTTTCCGCCAACTAAATTCCCGATAGTGACCCCAAGTCCAAATAGGACAAGGATGAGCGTCACCCCATTTTCCTGAAAGCCAGTGACTTGCAGCAAGATTGGGCTGATATACGTAAAGGCTGTAAATACACCAGCAAAACCAAAGATGGTCATCGCAAAGGAAACGAGTACTTGTGGTTTTTTCAAAACGGATACTTCATTTCGAATATCCAGTACTTCTTCCTTCGACTGATTCGGGACTAAGCTGATGATACCGATTAAGGAAATGAGACCAATGACGGCAATGACTAGAAAAGACATACGCCAGCCGAATTGGTTTCCGATAAAGGTACCGAACGGCACACCGAGTACATTGGCTACTGTCAGTCCTGTAAACATGAAGCTGATCGCACTTGCACTTTTCTCTTTAGGCACAAGCCGTGCAGCCATAATGGCTCCGACGCCAAAGAACGTTCCATGAGCAAATGACGTTAAAATACGGGCGACCATTAATAGACCATAAGAGGTCGAGACAGCGGCAGCAGCATTTCCCGCCACGAAAAGAATCATTAACAGAATGAGGAGACGTTTTCTCGACATTTTCCCAGTCGATAACGTTAATATAGGTCCGCCAACTGCGACACCAAGTGCATATCCAGTAATCAGCTGTCCTGAAGCAGAAATTGATACATGAAGGTCGTTCGCGACATTTGGTAAAAGTCCCATGATGACAAATTCAGTCATGCCAATCGAAAACGCACCGAGCGTTAACGCAAAAATAGCGATGGGGAAGTTTTTCATGATGTGATCACCTTTCTAAACAAATACATAAAAAAGCTTCGGAGAGATCCGAAGCTTTAAGATTTTATCATACATGGAAATAAGACGCCAGCTGCTCGTTTGCTAATCGGTTTCCAACAAAGAAGGAACCAAATTCGCCGTAGCGTGCACTGACTTCATCAAAGCGCATTTCATAAACCAATTTTTTAAATTGAAGCACATCATCAGAGAAAAGGGTAACGCCCCACTCATAATCATCAAAACCAACAGAACCTGTAATGATCTGTTTTACTTTCCCAGCATAGCTTCGGCCAATTAAACCGTGGCTTCTCATAAGAGATTTACGCTCATCCATGGAAAGCATGTACCAGTTGTCATTGCCAGAACGTCTTTTATCCATTGGATAGAAGCACACGTATTGAGAAGAAGGAAGCTCTGGATATAAGCGAGCACGTACATGCGGGTTCTCGTAAGGATCACCGCCATCGCCGCCTCCTGCTAAGTAGTTGCTGAGCTCAACAACTGAAACATACGAATAAGCTGGAATCGTAAACTCTGCTAGTCGTGTCTTGTTGAATTCGAGTTCAATTTCACCTAGTTCTTCCATTGTCGGACGTAAAATCATGAGCATAATATCTGCTTTTTGGCCGACAATACTATAGATTGTTTGGCTTCCAGCTTTATCTTGCTCAGCTGTTTTCCATTTTTCCAATAGACCTGTGAATTCATGAATGATGGCTTGGCGCTCATCACTTGTCAGCAGCTTCCAAGCTGTCCAGTCGATTGTTCTAAAATCATGCAGCGCATACCAGCCATCTAGTGTTTGAGCTGCTTCATTTGTTGTATGTTGTTCGCTCATTTCTTTCACTCCTATTAACAGTTTTCCATCTGTTCCAACTATAACATAGTTTGTCCAAATGGAGATGTGATCAAAACTTGAACGAGAAAAACAGCTTTTTTCAAAATTGATTAAATTAGTTTGAAAAATAAGAATTTAATTTGTAAGCGCTATAATATAAGTTGGTAGTTTGAATTTAGGTAGAAGAAGAGTATGCTTAAAAGAGAACGCTTTTTTTGTAAAATCAAGGAGGGTATTGAAGTGGCAGATATTTTTTCAACAGTTCAGGAAAAGGTTGCAGGTAAAGGAGTAAAGATCGTTTTTCCTGAGGGAATGGACGAACGCATTCTAACAGCCGTTCAAAAACTAGCAGATGGCAAAGTATTGCAGCCAATTGTGGTAGGAAAAAAACAAGAAGTTGAAGCTAAAGCAAAAGAATTAGGTCTTACACTTGATGGTGTTGACGTGTATGATCCTCATACATATGAAGGTTTTGAAGAGCTTGTACAAGCTTTCGTAGAAAGACGTAAAGGCAAAGCAACAGAAGAGCAAGCAAGAAAAGCATTACTGGATGAAAACTACTTCGGTACAATGCTTGTGTATAAAGGTCTTGCAGACGGACTTGTGAGCGGTGCGGCACACTCAACTGCTGACACAGTGCGTCCAGCACTTCAAATCATTAAAACAAAAGAAGGCGTAAAGAAAACATCTGGCGTCTTCATCATGGCTCGCGGCGAAGAGCAATATGTGTTTGCTGATTGCGCAATCAACATTGCACCAGACAGCCAAGATCTAGCTGAAATTGCGATCGAAAGTGCAAACACAGCAAAAATGTTTGATATCGAACCACGTGTGGCAATGCTTAGCTTCTCTACAAAAGGCTCAGCAAAATCAGACGAAACAGAAAAAGTATCTGAAGCAGTTCGCATTGCAAAAGAAAAGGCACCTGAGCTTGTACTTGATGGAGAATTCCAATTCGATGCAGCTTTCGTTCCTTCAGTAGCAGCGAAAAAAGCGCCAGATTCCGTCATCAAAGGCGACGCCAGCGTATTTGTTTTCCCTAGCCTCGAAGCTGGAAACATTGGCTACAAAATTGCACAGCGCTTAGGTAACTTTGAAGCTGTAGGTCCTATCCTTCAAGGTTTAAACCAGCCAGTAAACGATCTATCAAGAGGCTGTAATGCCGAAGACGTTTACAACCTTGCGCTTATCACAGCAGCTCAAGCACTATAATGATCTCGACAAAGACAGCCAGTACGATAGATTCGTGCTGGCTGTTTTTTTGATGACAAATGTGTACAATATAGGGGGGAAAAGAAAAAATTTTGATCGTAGATAAAGCCGATAGAATAGGCAGGTGCTATAATGGACGATTTCATACATAAGCTTCAGCATAAGGTTGCGGGATTAACCGAGGCACAAAGGAGAATTGCAGATTATATCGTGCAAAATCCAATGGAGGTCGCGTTTTTAACAGTAGATAAATTGGCGTCAAAAGTAGGGACGAGTACAGCGACCATCATGAGATTCTCTGCTGCTGTAGGGTATTCCGGTTTCTCCGAGCTTCAAAAAGAGCTTCAATCAAATATGAAGCATAAAGCTGCCCCTCAAACGAGACTTGAAGCGAACCTCAAACATTCAAATAAAAGTAAGCTCCTGCATAATCATGTCGAGCTGCAATTTCAAAATATCCAGTACGCTTTAGACAATATCACGGAAGAAACTTTTCAGCATATTGTTGAAAAAATAGCCAGCTCCCGCCAGGTTCTGTGTACAAGTGTCCGAAGTGGAAGACCTGTTGGCGAGTATCTGTCATTTGGAATCAATCGGCTATTGGGGAACTGTCAATATATTGATGCGGACAAAAGCGACTGGGTGGATGAACTCGTTCATTTTCAATCTGATGATTTCATTATAGCGGTCAGCTATCCTCGCTATGCAAAGCGTATAAAGGACTTGCTGGAGGCAGCGAAGTCATATGGGGTGGAAGTGCTTTTAATTACAGACAGCTACAGCTCTCCACTAACTAAGTATGCACAATATGTATTACCATGTTCCTCAGCAAGTGCGGGCTCTCATAACTCTGTCGTATCTGCTATCTTTATCGTAGATTACATTTTAAGTGCCTTAGCCATTAATGATCCTGAAAGGACAAAACCTCGTTTAGATCAAATCAATCATATGTTAACGAAAATGAGTTATCACACAACACATTAGTCGTGTGGTGACTCATTTTTTTATTTTAAAATTTTCTGAAAGCGCTTTACTAAATAAAAATGAGATGGTATGATCTTATCACAAAAGTAATATATATTACTTTATATAAAATTAAATGTAATGAATATAACTAAAAGGGGATGATGGCAACAATGAGTACTGTTCAATTCGTGTCAAATGATCTAATAGATCGGGCAAAAAAACTGAACTCGACCTTGCTGGCAGATGTGATGGGAAGCACCGGTGCGATGGATCATCAAATCAAACCAGTTGCAAGAGGCATGAATATAGTAGGTACAGCTTTTACCGTCAGCTTACGGCCAGGGGATAATTTATTTCTTCATCAAGCGATCTACTCTGCGAAAGAAGGAGATGTACTGATTGTTGATGGAAAAGACCATAAGGGCCATGCATATTTAGGGGAATTGATGGCAGGTGTAGCAAAGGCTGCAGGAATAGAAGGAATTGTAATTGACGGGCTTGTTCGAGACAAAATCGCTTTAGAGGAACTGGCTTTTCCAATATACAGTAAGGGGTTTATGGCAAACGGACCTTTTAAAGATGGTCCTGGGGAATTGAATCAAACCATCTCGTGCGGCGGTGTCAAAGTAGCACCAGGTGACTTAGTCATTGCTGACGATGATGGAGTCGTCATCGTACCAAAGGAAAAGGCGGAACACCTGCTGACACTAGCGGAAGAGAAACAAGCGTATGAAAATCAAAGATTACAAACGATTCAACAGTATATGAACGAAGGAAAGCAAGACATCAGTCTCTTAGCACCGGCATGGCTGGAAGGCAGAATGAAAAAATATCAGGGATAGGGGAATCTGTGATGAAGATAGGCTTTATTGGATATGGAGAAGCTGCATATGAGTTATCAACAGGATTGAAAACAGAAGGATTAGATCAATTTTATGCGTATGATGTACTATTACAAAACGAGAAATTGGCTGGCGCGTTGAAGGAAAAAGCATCGCAGACAGGAGTTCAATTAACCAGCAGTATTAGTGAAGTCATTGAGAAATCTAATATTGTCATTGCTGCTGTGCCAGCGAATAAAACCTTAGAAGTGGCCCAATCCGTATCGGGAAGTTTGAAAGAGAATCAATTATATGTAGATGTATCGGCATCAACACCAGACATCAAAAAACAAGTGGCAAACGAAATTGAAAAGCAAAAAGCTCTATTCGTAGATGCTGCCATGCTAGGGCCTCTTCCAGTTAACAAACACAAGGTTCCGATCACGGCAAGCGGCAGTGGAACTGACCAATTCATGAAAGTAATGAATGCTTATGGCATGAATATTAAAAAAATCAGTGACCAGCCAGGAGATGCTTCGGCCTTGAAGCTGATCAGAAGCGTTTATATGAAGGGGATCGTTGGTCTCATGGTTGAATTTTTGGAAATTTCAAAAAAGTACAACGTGGAACATCAAGTGATTTCTTCACTTAGCGATACAATGGATAGCAAAAGTTTTGAAGAGACCATGAACCGTCTTGTGACAGGGAGTGCACTTCATGCGAAAAGACGAGCGATCGAGCTTCTTGGCTCTATTGAAATGCTGGATGAAGCAGAGGTTGATGCCAGTATGTCTCGGGCAGCACAACAGAAGCTAGAGAGATTAGCAGACTTTCAATTCGTTGAACGGTTTAATGGGAAAAAGCCGGCCAGCTGGGAAGAAGTCATTGACGTGATGCAGCAGGGGCAATAAATTGTAAGCGTTTTATTTAATGAAGGGGAGGCGAAAAAACGATATGGGTTTTATTGCGTTGATTGTATTCATAGCTGTCATCATTATATGGAATGTCGTCGTGAAGCGGAATATGGGAGAAGCCATGCTATTAGGCTTTATTGCAACCACATTATTTGGCGGATTGGATGCATTAAGACTTTTCTGGGATGGATTAAAATTTGCATCCACATATGAGGTGCTCTATGCAGCTGTCGCATTTGTATTCATGGCTTATTTAATTGAAAAGCTGGAATTAATTCATGCACTCTTGCGAATCTTAAATTCGGTTGTAGGAAAACTTCCCGGTGGAGCGGCTTATATGAGTACGTTAGGTTCAGCAGTCTTAGGTGCTCTTTCAGGTTCAAATTCTGCAAACACAGCGGCCACTGGCTCTATCACAGCTTCTTGGATGATTAAATCAGGCTGGAGCCGAACGCATACAGCGACCATTTTAGCAGGGAATGGCGGACTTGGGGCGGCACTGCCTCCGAACTCTTCAATGTTTATCATGCTGGGGTTTGCACCAATTGCAGCCCTTGTATCTGAGGGAGATTTATATATTGCCCTGTTAATAGGAGGACTGTATCAAGTTGTATACCGATTTATTCTTGTGTATATTCTGGTGAAAAAGAATAAAATTCAGGCCATGCCGCCAGATGATATTCTTCCTTTTAGGGAAGCTGTGAAACAAGGGTGGAAGTCGATCTTTATTTTTTTCGGTGCCTTGATTCCTATCATTGTCACGATAGGTCCACTGGCAAACTACTTGAAAAGTAATCCAAACATTGGACCAGAGGCTATGGATCAAATTTCTTTAATTACGTGGATTCCGATTCTCATGATGTTAATTAGTTTAACAATTGGAAGAAAAAAGGCGTCTGCACTAGATTGGTCTCAGTTTTTCAAGTCGGCTATTCCTAAGTTTACAACGATCGGTGCCTTGATGCTGTTTGCTGTTGCTGCTAGTCAGGTGCTTGCTGAATTAGGATTGGCAGAAGACTTGACGCAAATCACATCAGTACTTACCATTCCGAAATGGCTCATGGTGCTCATTGTGGGTATTCTTGTCACGCTGGTGGCTGGACCATTATCTTCTACAGCCACATTAACAGCTGTTGGACTTGTCTCATTTTCAGCTTTAGTCTCAGTCGGAGTGGATCCAGTTGTGGCTGTTGTCGCCATTCTTGCTTTTTCATCAACAGAAGGCGCTTCCCCACCGGCATCAGGATCAATTTTCATTGCTTCTGGTCTTGCAGGAGCCAGACCGGAGAAAACGTTTATACCGCTGATTCTCTACTATATGCTGCCAATCGTAGGAATTGGCTGGCTCATCGGAATGGGAATACTTCCAGTATAGAAAGGAGAAACACATGAGAGCATTGATGGAATTTTTATTTAAAGTGCTGCTTGTCCTGTTCTTAACGTCAGGAGCCCTGTTGGTATTCGGTCAAATACTAGGGATTCTTTTGCAAAAGGGAGATATGATCATTGCAAGTACGAACCTATTCAAAAACCCAACATTGGTGTTAAGTGCCTTTTTCAGTCTTGTTGGTTTCTCTCTAAATTATATTCCTGAAAAGAAAGACACCTCATTTAGCGATCATCCATCAGCATCAGCAGGTGAATCGCTCAAATAAGGAATAAAAAGCTGGATTCAGTAAATGAATCCAGCTTTTTTGCGCGCGAGAAATAGGTATTAAAACCCAATACATACGATTCATTTTTTGGTAAATTCACTTTCAATCATATGCCTCTTGTGCTAGTAAATGGTAACATAACGGAGGACTATTTAAGGAATAGAGGTGTTTGACCATATCTGGAGCAATCATCGGATATAAAGCAGCCTTGTATTCGTTAAAGGCAGATATATCTATCAAAAAAGAACAAATCATCGAACTCAATATGTGCCGAAAAGAAATCAAAGAGGCAAAGTGGGCCCTGTCAGATGCCAGCAAAAAAATCACACATCCAGACCTGACATCACATACATGGTTTGGCCATTTGGCAGACACGTTTGATGACATTCGAGACGAAATGGCTTCCGCCAGTCAGGAAATAAAAGGTGTACAGCTAACCAATCTATTAAATCGAATCAATGAGAAAATCAGTGATTTAACATCGGATATCCATTCGTTAGAACATGAAATTCATTCGGTTGAAAGAAAAATAGAGAAAGAAAAGCAGAAACAACTGGAAGAAAAAAGAGGGTAGTCACATGACGAGAGAAATTAAAATAGATGCCAGTCAGGTCAAACAAGTATTACAGCATACAAAGCAATCAGGCGCTCAAATGAATGCAGCCCTTCCAACCACCATCAAAGGGAGAAATCATCTCCTGACGGCAGACACATTAGAAAAGATCAATCAGCAGCTGAACGAATTAAGTACATCCTATATAGGCATTCTTCAGAAACAGCTTGTACAAACAGAACAAGCGGTGAACACCATGATTGAAACGGACAAGGCGCTTGCTTCCAGCAGTAAAAGAAAATAAAGGAGAACGCAATGAAAACCCTTGACGCCTTTGCGCTAATAAACGGAATAGATCAAACGCTGAATGCGTTAAAGCAGCAGTCCCAGCAAATCAGCTCCCTAGAAAAACAAATCAATCACATCATCTCACTCGATGGCGCACTAAAGGGAGAGGCGGGACAAGCCATCCGCGCCTTTTATACAGAATGCCATATTCCCTTCCTGCAATTCTTTCAGGTCGTCATTGAGGAATATAGCGCCGCATTGAAAAACACAAAGCAGGCTCTTCACGCGCTAGAATCAAATGAGCACGGCTTTATATCACAAGCATTTATCGAACATGATCTTGATCAAGGCTTAAAAAAAGCTGAACGAACGATTTCTGAAATTGTATCAGAGGTAAACCACGCCATCGGCAGAGTTGGTCATATTGTTCATTTACCAAATGTAGACGAATCAGTGTTTCAGCAAAACTATCAAAAGGCATGGCTCGAGACCTCAAGAACCATTGGTCTGCTTCATGCATTTGACCGGGAGCAGACAAGTGCTTTACATGAAACCAAAAGCTCCCTTCAAACAATGAAGCAATACATAGATATCTTAAGTACCATGTTCACCGGCCCAAAAATCGACATTACGAGCTATCAAAAGGGATCTATTTT
Source organism: Bacillus sp. PK5-006 (assembly GCF_054161415.1). Classification (NCBI taxonomy): domain Bacteria; kingdom Bacillati; phylum Bacillota; class Bacilli; order Caryophanales; family Bacillaceae; genus Bacillus; species Bacillus sp. PK5-006. Next base: position 326,771 of record NZ_CP096414.1, read on the forward strand.
AAAAGATGGAAAAGAAGAAAAAGTAAGCAGCACCATCAGTGGATTGAAGGATAAAATAGACACCCCAAAAGACAATCCATTGATGATCATGCTGAAGAAACTGAAAGAGAAACAACAGGCGAATGTGGAGACGATTGTTCGGAATGACAACCATAAAAACATCAGTAAACAAGTCACAGCAAACGATCCATCGCTTACGACATTACAAAAGGAAGCTGTGAACGGGAAAAACAAGATTCATAGAGACATCAGAGTCATAAATGGTAAACTATACAACGTAAAAGACATTAAAAAGTTAAAAGAATTCGACATCGCAGATGAAGTCGTCACGGATCCGTCGGATATTGATTTTATTGGTGGAAGATACACCGTTTACGCCAATAAACAAATCATCCGAACGTATATCGCAAACGGCGAAATAAGAATAGAAGAAGTCGACCAAATTCCAGAAAGCCGCAGCCGTGGCAACGCTAAACGCATATTAGACGGTGAAGTCGTCTCAACCACCGAAAACATCATCTTAGAATACAGAGGCATCTACGACGGCTACCGAGCCGTTACTGGCAAAGACCCAGAAACCAGCCAAAATATCAGCAGCACAGACCAAGCACTATCCGCCGCCTCTATCATCCCAATGACGAAGATAGTGAAGGTTGGGAAATATGTTTTTAGGTTGGATCAAGGGAAGAATGTGAAGAGGGTTAAAACACCTACTTACGGTAAACAATCTGTACCAAAAGGACCGTACCGTGAAGTAAATGGTTTCCCTGCAAAAGTAAAATCAGGAGCTCAAGAAAAACATATTCCAGAAACACCAAATTATAAGCAAGAAGTAGCAAATGGAAAAAAGAAAAGCATTTTTTACGGAGATAATAAAAAGGCACAAGAATTGCTGGATAAATATGCAGGGACAGGCAAAGAATTGGGTAAGAATAAAGAAAGAATAGACTTTGGCCAAGCGATAGGAAAATACTATAATATTGATACTGGAAAGTATGAAGAGACTACTAAGGGAATGATACATTATGGGAAAGATGGTGCTCACATCGTACCAGCGAGGCCTTAAAATGATGAATTGGAGGTAAAAAATGGGTTATGATTCTTTGATTGGAACATTAATAAAGTATGAAAAAAAAGATATGATTTTGGAATGGAATAATGGATTGAAAATCTTAGGAAAACTAGATACAGTTTTTGAAACAAATAATATGTTAGATGAAGATGATATTCATTTTACAGAATATATTGCTGCTGCTTTCCAAGTAAATGATATTCTATCTCATCCTAATGAAAACAGTGGCAGTGTATACGATTGGTTAATTCAAGAGAAAAGCTCTTTAGTTGAGATATCTCTTTATGATGATCCACCAAATAAGATTTTGGTAGATGGTCAAATAGTATGGGAATTGGCAGATGAGTAACAATTGACAAGCGCTCGGTAAGAGGGCCTTTTTATTATTTATGAGTTAGCGAAATATGCTTCAAGTTGATCGTTGGCAAAATCGGTTTCTGTAGGTTCATAACTGGGGCAGTTTGGGCTGAAATATGGTAGCGCATGTGTATCATCAAAGCTCAATAAATATTATTAACAGTAAAGTATCATTGAATGATTTAAATAAAACCTTGAAAATAGGAGCGTTCAATGAACAAAAAACAACAACTAACGAAACAAATCCAAACAGTCATCAACATCCTAGAAAAAGAATATCCACAAGAAATCAATCAAGGTGTTCTCCAATTAATATACAAAAGATATAAAAATGCACAAAGGATCATTCAGAACAATGAAGATCTCCAAAAGATTTTGATCATTGGCGGGGTGAGAGCTTATTTGGATAGTTATAATGACTATCTAAACCCCTTTCTAGATGAATTACATAAAGCAGAGAGTTTGCTTAAAGAAATGCTGTCATAGATAGGACGGTTGTCTGTAGTACTGGAATCAAGTCTTGTATCGGGCTGCAAAACAGAGAAAGGAATGCCTATGGAACATAAACAAAACAAAAAAACATCCAACTGTCTATTAAGTATCAGTGTTCTGATTGTTATAGGAACAGCTTTGCTGAGAGGAGTTTCTTACGCAGATGCTGATTATCGCGGTTTCCCTATTGATTGGCTAGTTCTGCACGGACATCATGCTTTTGAATTTCTATTGTGGGGTTTTATACTTGACGTGGTCATTTTCTATTTTCTTTTAAAAATGCTTCTTCGTTTGTATAAAAGGGTCATAAAAAAATCAGCTGCTTAACATAGAGGAGGCTCTTAAAATGCTCAATTTACCTGAAATCCCACATCTGCACGTGAACAAACCAGTAAGTGACATACATATCAAAGAGGCAGAATCCCAGCTAAACATGGTGCTGCCCCGTGCTTATAAGGAATTGCTGAAACAGACAAATGGATTTTCCATTGGCGGTGAGGTGCTTCTATACGGGACGGAGGACATGGTGGAGCGCAATAAAACATGGGAGGTTCAGCAATATGCAAGCGGCTATGTGGCGATTGGCGACGATGGCGGCGGGCAAGTATTTCTCATGCGGCTTGCTGAAGAGGAGAAAAAGGTATGGATCGTGGATGCTGGTGTAATGGACCCTCAGCATTCGGAATTGGTCGCTGAAGAATTGTTGAGCTGGGTAAATGAGGGCTGTTTCATAGAAGTTTAGTCTATTAAGGAGATGATCGATTTGCCGTGGAATACATTGATCGCTGCATGCCTCGTGGTTGGGGTTCCTGTCGTTTTAATTGCAACTGTTTATTTCATCTCGAAAAGCAAGAACAAGAAAACCAAATCATCCAACTGAAACGCTCTGTGACGCCAAATGTCATAGAGCTTTTTGCATTCTCCCTCCATTCATCACATGTTATAATAAACACAGTTTATGAACGAGAGGATATGCAGGAGATGAAAAATGAACCTATTGAGTTACTGACACAGCCAAAATGGCGTATCATCGATCAGTCGAGTCTCGGTCTTTATGTGGACCCGAAGCAATCCTTTGCGATGGATGATACGCTTTGCGCGTCGGTGGGGAAGGGCCTTTCACCAGCGACAGCCCGTTCTTGGGTGCATCACAATACGATTGTGCTTGGGATTCAGGATACAAGACTTCCATTTCTCCAAGATGGCGTAAAGCTGCTTGAGGAAGAGGGATATCGTGTGATTGTGCGCAACTCAGGCGGTCTTGCTGTGGTGCTGGATGAAGGTGTACTGAATGTGTCTTTAATCTTTGCGGAACAAAAGAAGGGCATTGATATTGACCGCGGATATGATGCGATGGTGGAATTGATCCGCCGGATGCTGTCGATGTACGAGGTGGACATTGAAGCCTATGAAATAGTCGGCTCCTATTGTCCAGGCAGCTACGATTTAAGTATCAATGGAAAGAAATTTGCAGGCATTTCTCAGCGTAGATTACGCGGTGGGGTCGCTGTGCAAATTTATTTGTGTGCAGATGGAAGCGGGCGTGAACGTGCCGACTTGATCCGCCGTTTTTATGACGCCGCCTTAAAGGATAAACGGCAAGAAGTGAAGGCAGTATTTCCTGATATACAGCCGGATACGATGGCATCCTTATCAGAATTAATCGGTGAACCGATTGATTGTACACTTCTTATGCGTTTATTACTAGAGGAGCTTCAAAAACTCAGTGATCAGCTGACAGCCTCGGGCCTGAACGCAGAAGAACAGCTGGAATTTGAGAAAAACATGACGCGGATGATTGAACGGAATGAAAAGTTGTTTTCATAAATATCAGCCTTTTCATCTTGAAAAGAGTAGAGGTGAAGTGATGGAAACAAAGCTTGAAAAAGCCATTGAACTTCGAAAAAGTGGACATCTTCAAGAATCAAATGAAATGCTGTCTCATCTTGTAGAGGAGTATCCAGACCATGCCTCTATTCATTATCAATGTGCCTGGAGTTATGACCTGTTAGGAGAGGAAAGGCAAGCTGTCTTTTTTTATGAAAGGGCCATTGAGTTAGGATTGTCTTCAGAAGAACTAGAAGACGCTTTACTAGGGTTAGGAAGTACATACAGAACTTTAGGAGAATATGAAAAGTCAAAACAGATATTCCTAAAAGGGATGGAAACTTATCCGGACAACAAAGCCATTCAAACGTTCTATGCCATGACTTTGTATAATTTAAAGGAACATAGCAAAGCGATGGAAATATTACTGAACTGTTTAACTGAAACGACAAAAGATCCTGCTATTTTAAGTTATCGAAAAGCGATTGATTTTTATTCAAATCAGTTAGATAGGATATGGAAATAATAGTTGATTTGGCTGCTTGAACAGATTTGGAGGGGCAATGTGATGAAAAAATCCCCTCCTTTGTTATGGAATTTTATATGTGATAGTCATTTATGGCGTAAGAAAGAAGGTAAATTTGTTGTCATTATTCACCACGTATTACCCGCTGTTGATGCTTTGTGTTTTGTCTGTGTTGTATGTGATGTATCGTATTCAGCCGCTGGCCTCTACTGTTAAAAAAATCATCATTGTGCTCTGTGTGTTAACAAATGCTGCCTATATTTGCTGGCGTCTCTTCTTTACACTGCCGCATGAAGGTACATTTAATATGATAATGGGCATCTTGCTTGTTGCCTGTGAATGTATTGGTTTTTTACAGCTGCTTGTGTTTTATACACTTGTTTGGAAGCCTTCAAATCGGAAACAAGTCATGATCAGTGATTTGGACAGGCTGCCAACAGTTGATATTTTCATAGCTACATATAATGAACCAATTGAAGTGCTGAAACGCACGGTGGCAGGCTGTTTGAATCTCTCTTATCCAAAAGACAGCGTCCATATTTATTTATGTGATGATGGCAAGAGGGAGTCTGTGGAGCAGCTTGCATCTGAGTTTGGCGTTCATTATCTGACAAGAACAGATAACAAGTTTGCTAAGGCGGGTAATTTAAACCATGCGATGTCTCAAACGAATGGGGAGCTGATTCTCACACTTGATGCTGATATGGTCCCCCTTCCTGCCTTTTTAGAAAAGACAGTGCCTTACTTTCATGATGGAGCGACTGCGTTTGTTCAAGTTCCACAGGCGTTTTATAACGAAGATCCTTTCCAATATAATATGTTCTCGAAGGATCGAATTCCAAATGAACAGGACTTCTTTATGCAAACCCTCCAAGCTGGTAAGGATCGGTTCAATGCGGTGATGTATGTCGGGAGTAATACTGTATTTAGAAGAACGGCCTTAGAGGAAATTGGCGGATTTGCTACTGGAGTGATTACAGAAGACATGGCGACCGGAATGCTTCTCCAAGGGAAGTTCAAATCTGTGTCTGTCGGAGAAGTATTAGCCGTCGGTCTGGCACCTGAAAGCTGGCTTGATTTGTTAAAGCAGAGAGACCGGTGGTCGAGAGGGAACATTCAGTGCGCCCGTAAGTTTAATCCATTGAAGGTTCGCGGCTTAACGCTTATGCAGCGAGTTCTTTATTTAGATGGCATTGTGTATTGGTTTAACGGTTTGTTTAAAATGATTTACATTCTTACACCAATATTGTTTTTATTATTTGGTATTCAAAGTTTCTGGGCAGATTTCCAGTCCATTTTTATGTTTTGGCTGCCGGCGTTCTTTAGTTCGTATTTAGCGTTTAAACTGGTGTCGAATCAAAAAAGAAGTATGTTTTGGAGTCATATTTACGAAAGCTCTATGGCATTCCATCTGGCTGGTGTAGCTTTAAGTGAGCTGTTTTTGAAGAAGAGGGTTGAATTCCTTGTCACGCCGAAGGGAATTCAAACGGACAAGAGACATTTTCATTTGAAAACGATGATTCCTCATTTGATCTTCTTGCTGCTCTCATTGCTTGTCCTTGTGAAAATAGGATACGATATGAAGGTAAATGGGACGATGAATGCTGATCTCACGTTGATTAATATTTTTTGGGTGCTTTATAACGGTGCAGGTCTATTCATGGCACTGATTGTGGCGTTTGATCGTCCGCGTTATCGAAAATCAGAGCGGTTTGTCATAGAAAAAGAGGGACAGCTCTGTTCTGATCATCAAGATGAGTCGATTGCTTGTTTTCTACTAGACATGAGTGATTCAGGTGCGCGTCTATCCATTCCATTGGATCAAGCTTCTTCTTTAAGTCAAGGACAAATGCAATTGTTCTTTTCATAGGATCAAAGTGTGGCGTGTGATGTGGTTTGGAGCCATCCAGAGGGAGACAAGCTGATGGTTGGTGTTGCTTTTACTGATACAGAAAAATCAGAGTACCTATCATTGATCCGTTTCTTATTCACACGAGAGCATGTATCGATAACGGATCGTGAGAAAAAATCCTATGCTGTTCGGACATTTCTCCGCTTTATAAGAGAAACGGAGAAAGTACCAAGGGCCTTGCGGCGCAAATGGGTGAGAAGACCGTTGCAAAGCGTGACAGGCACGCTGTCCTATGAGGGCCGGTTAGAAGAGAAGGTGCCGGTGAACATACATGATATTAGTGTATCTGGGTGTAAAATAGAGTCTGAAGAAGTCATTAAATTACATGAGAAAGTGCTGATCACCATTGACACAGAATCTCTGACAGATCAGCCGGCGATTGCGGTCTGGACATCACAAAGACGCGGCCGCACAATGGCCGGACTCAAGTTTGTTCAGCCTGAAATCAAGCAGATAGAAGAAAGAGAGGGAGTGGTTTCTTGAAATCCAAAAACGGCGGTTACCTCTATTTACTATGGCTTCCTGTCATCATGGGAGCCGGCTACGGCATTTCGCTTTTAGTGCCATTTCTTCAGCCTGTCCTGACACTTGGCATCGCAGGTCTTTATATTTTTATGTTTGGTGATTTTCAGGTAAGGCAGGTCAGATATATTTTTATGTTCGTGTTTTTGATCAATGTCCTTTTTAGTGTGATGCTATTTTTGGGCATTTAAAAAAGTGCTTCCCGAGGCGGGGAGCACTTTTTGTTATTCTGCCATTTTTTCGAGGTTGCCGTTCCGGTCCATTTTAAAGGTTGGTGCGGCACTATCGTCCTCTTCAAACAAAACTAGTTTTCTTGCACGGTTCATGATTTTCACGAGTGTTTCATAATCTTCTTGAATTGTGAGCTGATCCTTTTCAAGCTTCTTCACTTCAGCTTCTAACTGCGAGACTTTATGAGAAAGTTCATTGTTTTCTCGTTTTAAGCGGCTGTTTTCCATACGTAAGGCAGTGGATTGCTGACCATCGCCTTCATAACGGCGTAAGAAATTAATGATATCGTCCATGGTTAATTCTTGATGCTGCCTAAATGGATTTGCTTCCGGCTTTTTCTCTGCCGTATTTGGGGCAGGAGCAGCCTGTGACAATAAATGTGATAAACTAGCTAACTCTTCATTGTAGCTTTGATCCACAAACTGAAGCTGTTCGGCCGTTTCAGCTGCTGGTGCAAATGTTTCTTCCTTTGCTGGCTCCAGTTCCTGTGAGAATTCCTCTTGAGTAACCGTTTCTTCTACTTGCGGCTGATAAAGTAATCGTTTTTTCGCAGGCTGGCCATTGCCAAGTGCGCGCATCCGTTGTTTTCGCTGTTTTTTGGCAAGTGCCAACGCTTTTTCATATTGATGTCTGACGACAGCGTTCCATCTAAATCCGCATGCCGCTGAGGTGCGGTTCAGCTTGTCTCCAACTTCTTCAAACGCATTTAGCTGCGTGCTGCCCTCTCTGACGTGACGTAAGACGGTTTCTGCCAGGAGGAGATCATTTTCCTCTGACCAAGCATCTTGTCTTTGTTTTGACATGTGTTTAAACCCCCATAAGATTTGATGGTATTAGATTAGCCAAGTTCAAGAAGGTTTATACAAGTTTGCTAAAAGGATAGTGGAAAATACTAGCTTTTATGTAAGCTCGGGATTGGGGCGGTAAAGCGTCTTGCAAGTCCAGCCGCTTCGATGTACAATGTTGGGTGGTATATTATTCACGATTGGCTGTCCAACTGTTTCATATAGAATGAAGTATCATCATTGAAAGGAAGCGTAAGACCATGGCTAATGAGTTTCGCGTATGTGACGATTGTGATGCGACGAACCTAAAGACGTTATTGCCTCGACTCAAATCGGTTGACCCTGATGCAAAAATTGAGATCGGCTGTCAATCCTATTGTGGTCCAGGACGAAAAAAGGCTTTTGCGTTTGTGAACAATCGCCCATTATCCGCACCAACAGAAGATGAATTACTTGAAAAGGTTCAAAAAAAAGTCAAATAAATGTCACTGAATGTGTTCAGTCGACCTAAAAAGAGGTCCGTCCCTGTCAGGTCGGGCTTTTTACGTCCGTGCAATCTTTGAGAACACATTCACCAGCAAATTCAAGGATGTTTTCGGGAAAAGTTACCCGATATAATAGAAACACGTCTTAAAAAAAGAGGGACGAAACGATGGCGTATCCAAAAGGGAAATTATCTGAGGAAAAGGTATTTAAAGATCCTGTACACCGTTATGTTCACGTAAGGGATGCATTAATATGGGATTTAATAGGAACAAGAGAGTTTCAGCGCCTGAGACGAATTAAACAGCTAGGAACTACTTATTTGACGTTTCATGGTGCAGAACACAGCCGATTCAATCATTCACTCGGTGTATACGAGATTGTGAGACGAATTGTGGATGATGTGTTTAAAGGGCGGCCTGAATGGGATGAAGGGGAGCGCGAGCTTGTACTTAGTGCAGCCTTGCTTCATGACCTCGGACATGGTCCATTTTCTCATTCCTTTGAAAAGGTCTTCCACTTAGACCATGAATCGTTTACAAGAGATATTATTTTAGGGCAGACGGAAGTCAATGAAGTGCTCTGCCGGGTGAGTGATGATTTCCCGAAGCATGTGGCTGAAGTCATTGCCAAAACGTATCAAAACAAACAGGTGGTCAGTTTGATCTCAAGTCAAATTGATGCCGACCGAATGGACTATTTGCAGCGTGATGCCTACTATACAGGCGTCAGCTACGGTCACTTTGATATGGAACGTATTTTACGTGTGATGCGCCCGAGAGAAGATCAGATTGTGATGAAGCAGAGCGGGATGCATGCGGTTGAAGATTATATTATGAGCCGCTATCAAATGTACTGGCAAGTCTATTTCCACCCAGTGACACGCAGTGCGGAAGTCATTTTAACGAAAATTCTTCACCGTGCAAAAGAGCTGCATGAAACGGGTTATATTTTTACACATGCCCCCGTTCACTTTTATTCAATCTTTGAGGGGAATGTCACCACAGAGGACTATATTAAGCTGGATGAATCCATTGTCTTATTTTATTTTCAGGCGTGGGAAGATGAAGAAGATCACGTGCTGGCTGATTTGTGCCGCCGTTTTATGAACCGCCGATTGTTCCAATATACAGAGTTTAATCCAAATGAAGAAATGACGAAATATTTCAAGCTGACCGCCTTGTTCAAGGAGGCCGGAATTGATCCTGACTATTATTTAGTGGTCGACTCTTCCTCTGACTTGCCCTATGACTTCTACAGACCAGGGGAGGAAGAAGAGAGGCTGCCAATCCACCTTTTGACGCAAAGTGGTCATATTAAAGAACTGTCGAGACAGTCAGATATTGTTGACGCCATTTCCGGTAAACGAAGAACCGATCATAAACTTTATTTCCCGATGGACTTAATTGTAGATATGTCGGAAAAAGCTGAAGAAAAGAAGGCGATCATGAAGCTGCTTGGTTTGGGATAAGGAAGTACTGAAAAAGGAGATGTCGGGAATTTGTTGAAAGAGCATGCAAAGTTGATGAAGGTATTCTCTGAATCAGGGGAAATCGTTGGACGGAAGAAGCTGCAAAAGATGATTTACATAGCAAAAAAGCTAGATTTGCCTTTTTACGAGAAATACGATTTTCATTTTTATGGCCCCTATTCAGAGGAGTTGACGCTCAGAATTGAAGAGCTGTGCAACCTTGGATTCTTGGACGAAATGAAGGAAAAAAAGGGCGGATACTATCAATATCGCTATTCGCTGACGGACAATGGGAAAGAGTTTCTTGATCAGTGTGAAGTGGACATGCCTGACCTCAAAGCGCTGACGCAGCAGATGAACGAGCAATCATCCCGTTTCCTAGAGCTTGTCTCAACGATATTATATTTTGATAACCTGCCAGAAGATGAGGTGAAGGAAAAGGTCTTCACCATTAAAAGCAAGCAGCGCTATACGGACGAAGAATTTGAGGCGGCCCTTGCTTATATTGATCAGTTGAAGGAATTGAACTAGTTGAACAGAAGCCCAAATTTCAGGGCTTTTTTTGTTTTGTAAGACCCAGACCAAAAGCGCTATTTTTCGATGAAATGTGTGTCAAAATATCCGAAAAATTAGTGAAAATGACGTAATTCGACTTTCTTCCTGTGCATCTAATTCCCTGTTTTTGACTGAATAGAAGGAAAATAGTGAATTTTCAGTGAATATATAACCTTGTGAAAAACAAAGGAGGGATAGGAATGAAAAAGCGTTCAGTCTTTTTGTCATTTTTATTGGTAGGTAGTTTGTTACCGGGGGTAAGTTCAGCTTCAGCACCAGTAGCGAGTGCAGGTCATGGGCATGATCATGGTCATGCGCCGTTCGAAACCCATATTAGTGAGGGGTTGCCAAAAGCAAAAGATTTTAAAGATTTGACGACAGCACCTCCAATTGAACGAGATGTGACAACAAAGGTATTAGATGAGTCTGGTAAGCAGGTAGGCTCGAGAACCTTTAAGGCCAATACAGGAGATTCTATTTCAACAAAAGCAAGTACAGGCAGTCAGAAGGTCACTGTCTATGCGGTCGCTGATGCGCAGTATCGTGCGAAATATAGTGACTGGCAAACACGGATTGTCAGCATCATCGAGCAAGCAGATGTCACGTTTAACCGTGATCATGATGTGGACTTTGTCGTACAAGCCGTAGGATCTTGGACGTCTTCGGGATCAAATTCATCACAAATCCTTTCCAACCTTGCGCGCAGCTTTGATGGCAGAGGATACGATTTTGTCACTGGATTTACAGCAAATCCAAACTTTGATGCTGGCGGAATCGCTTATGTCTACAATAGTGCACCAAGCGGAAGTGCATTCGCCGTTAACCTTGATCAAGGAACAGCGAACACTGCAAAAGCGGCTACGCATGAATACGGTCATAACTTTGGCTTACCGCACGACCCTCAAGGAAGCGGCATTGTCTGCCTAATGAATTATGATTATTCTTACACAGTCGATTTCTTCGATGCGGCTCATAAAAATCAAGTGAACCGTAACAAAGCGTGGTACAGATAAAATAAGAGACAAAAGGACAAACACCTATGTGCTTGTCCTTTTTTTATGCTTACAGGTCGCTGATGCGTTTTCCTGCTACGGCATAGTGTTCTTTTTTCATTTCTTCAATAATAACAGAGACTTTTTCTGCCCCTGCGCCTGTTGTTTCTACAACGGCATCAGTGACTTTCTCCACAAGAGCTCTTTTCTGCTCGTCTGTTCTTCCTTCAAGCATTTGAACGGTGACAATCGGCATGGCGAAAACCTCCTTTTTCCTTTAATGCTACGCTTCCCTTTAGTTTAAGGGACTTCTTATAGTATACTGAATGAAGTAAATCATTGTATAGAAAGAAAGAGGGATTCATGCCTTTGAACCAATTTCTTGTTTATCCATTAGAACTTATTCCATATGTCGCCATTACGCTTGTTGTTGCATTTACGATGCACGAGCTGGCGCATGCATATGTTGCGTACCGATTCGGAGACCCGACGGCTAAGAATCAAGGGAGACTGACGTTAAATCCACTGAAGCATCTCGATGTATTCGGGACGATTTTGATCTTTGTGGCCGGGTTTGGCTGGGCGAGACCTGTACCAGTGAATCGTTACCATTTTAAAAAACCGCGCTTAGCAGGGATTTGTGTCTCCATTGCTGGGCCATTAAGTAACTTGGTGCTGGCGTTTTTGGGCTTTTTTGTGTATGTGCTTCTTCAGAAATTTGGCGGGGAGTGGATTATGCGCTTTGAGCCGGGAGTCGATAATTTCTTTTTAATCTTTATTAACTTAAACGTCATCTTGTTCCTATTTAACTTATTACCACTTCCGCCGCTGGATGGGTATCGGATTATTGAGGACGTCGTCAGCCCCCGTATCCGGGCGAAAATGACGCAATTTGAACAATATGGGATCATTATTTTTCTCATATTCGTGATCACACCGCTGGGACAGTTTGTGTTTGGTCCATTGATCGGAATGCGGGATCAAATCATACACTGGTTTAATCTTATTTTGAAGCCGCTGCTTTAGGAGGTTTAATAAATGGAAGGTAAAAAGAAGAAACCAATTGGTTTTAACATCATTAAAAAAACAGATGCAACCGACGGACATGGAGGCTTTGGGGCAGGTGCCCTCAGCCTTGATAATATCTCGCCAGTCATTATTGATGTAGAGGAAAAGGAAGCTGTCATTGATATTGGTGCCATGCATGCAAGAAGTGCCGTCGAAAAAGGAATTAAATTTTTGAAAACAAAAGAAGAGGTGCCGAACGGAAAACCGTATTGGCTTGTATGGGTGACGATTGACCGCAGAGAAGAAGGGCCTTATTATGCAGGTGTGACGGCTTGTGAAATGACTGTTGACCGTTCGATCCGCCGCGGGTATAAGTCACTTCCAGAGCATGTGAATTTAATGGATAAATCGATGAAGCGAAAAATTGTCGTTAGTCATATGGATGACGTATCCAAAAAGGTGCTGGCTGATTTCTTAAAAGGTCATAATCAAGCGCTCTGGGACGCATCAACAGATGAATTAAAAGAAGGATTGGCTGTCCCTGAATAATTGTGAAATTTTTGTGAAGATTGGCGGATGGCTACCAATTCTCTCCGGTTTTTGAGTAAACTGGTGTTAAAGCTAGGACATGGAGAATCCCGAGATGCAGATCTCGGGGTTTTTCATGCCTTTTTTAACGTTTCAGCCACTTTTCCCACCATTTCTTTGGCTTTTGATCTTGAACTGGTTCCTGCTCAGAGGCTTTGTCCTCAGCACCATAGCAGACACCTGTCGGCTCCGTTCCTTCTATAAAATAGGTGAATACCTTTGATTCACATCCTGGACCTGCGAGGTCGCCGGTTTTTGGATTAATATATACCCCTTTGACACCGTCTGGCGGCATGAAGGAAGAGGCTGGCTGCTTCGAGAGAGCTGATTCCATAAAGGAAGCCCATATTTTTTTCGCATAGGCCGTTTCTTCGACTGAGTCAATGGTGCGGTCTTTATCATAGCCTGTCCATACACCTGTGACGAGCTGGGGAGAGAAGCCGATCATCCAGCTGTCGGCGCCTGTAGTCCCAGACTTTCCTCCGTATGTTCTTGTAAGGTCCTTTATAATGGTGCGGCCAGTGACACTTGTATAGCCGTTTAATTGATCATTGAACATGCCTGACATCATGTCGGTGGTGACAAATGCTGCTTTTTCATCGAGGATTTGTTCTCGTTTTTGTTTCTCTTCAAAAAGCACATTACCTTTTGCGTCGGTTACTTTCGTAATAAAGGTTGGTTTGACGCGTTTTCCGCCATTGACCAGCATGGCGTAAGCATTGGTCATTTCAATGGGTTTCACAGGAGACGTGCCCAGGGCAAGAGAGGGTACTTGATCTAGTTTCTCCTTGATTCCAAATGTCTTGCCTGCACGTACAAGCTGTTCCATTCCTAAAAATAGATGGGTCTTTACAGCGTAAATATTATCAGACAGTGCTAAAGCTTGAAGCATTGTAATGCCGTCATTGGCGTAATAGCCGTGATAATTGCTTGGTGAATAAGCGGCATCGCTGCCTTGATCATCTAATTCAAACACCGTTTCCTCACTGCGCATGACGGTTGCGGGTGTAAACCCGTTTTGCAAGGCAATGTAATAAAGAAGGGGTTTCATGGTTGAACCGGGCTGCCTTTTTGCTTGTGTCACCCGATTGAATGGACTTTTCTCATAATCCCTCCCGCCTATGAGGGCAAGTACATGCCCTGTTTGAGGATGGATGGCGGCAAAGCCGATTTGGATTTCTGATTTGGAATTCATCGTATTTTTTAACGTCTTTTCTGCGATTTTCTGTAATTCTGGATTGAGAGTCGTTTGGATATGAAGCCCATAGGTTTCAATCTGTTCCTCAGTTAACCCCAAACTTTGTTTCAACTCTCGAATCACATCGTCATAAAAATACGGGGCTTGCTTTGCTTGCAGCTGCTTCTTTTGCAAAGGGCGATAGGACAGCTTTTCTTTCGCAGCGTCATCGGCTGCTTTTTTCGTAATCATGCCATCCTCGTGCATTTGTCTCAAAATCATATTCTTTCTTGCGCCGGCTTTCTCCTCATTCACATAAGGGGAATAAAGAGAAGGCCCTTTTGGGATACCGGCAAGCAGGGCAGATTCAGCGAGGGTTAAGTTCTTTGCTTTTTTCCCGAAATACAGACGGGAGGCTGCTTCCACACCGTACGCTCCGTGACCATAATAAATGGTGTTCAAGTATCCTTCTAAAATCTCATCTTTTGTATAGTTTTGTTCTAAACGAATCGTGTAAAAGGCTTCATTCCACTTCCGCTTCCACGTTTTATCATGATCTAAATACAGATTTCGTGCATATTGCTGGGTGATCGTGCTGGCACCTTGCACCTTAGCCATGGCACGAATATCGGCCACCGCAGCACCTGCCATCCGTTTCACATCAAAGCCATGATGCTCATAAAAGGTTTTATCTTCAACAGCGACAACTGCCTGTCTGATATGAGGAGACATCTCCTTTAATGGCACCCAATATCTCTTTTCTCCAAAGCTGGATTCTCCAAGCTTTGAGCCATCGGCTGCATAAATGGTAGTGGATTGGGGAACTTGAACAGAAGGGGCACCTTGCCATTTAGCTATTAATAGAATCGTCAAAAAGACGGTACCTGCAAATAGAAAAGCGAGCAAGCCGATAAAAAAACAGGCTCGAATCGTTTTCACGGTCATGCGGATTTTTTTATTACTCATGATTGTGTCCATGCAAAGCCCCCATTTTGACGGTTTTTTATCAGTATGGAACAAAGAAAACCGTTTTAAACAAGCGATTGCAGGAGCGCTTTAAAAAATGAAGAGAACTCATGCGGTTCTTTACAATTTGATATGAATCCACTATACTTTTTTCTTGGACAATCGATATAGTCAAAGCCGATAAAAGGCGCTAACAATAGATGTTTGTTTATTATTGGATGAGAGGAAGATGAACAATGAGCGAACTTTGGTATACAGAGAAGCAAACGAAGAATTTTGGTATTACATTGAAGGTGAACAAAACCCTTCACACAGAACAAACAGACTTTCAGCATTTAGAAATGGTGGAAACAGAAGAGTTTGGCAATATGCTGTTTTTAGACGGCATGGTGATGACGTCTGAGAAAGATGAGTTTGTATACCACGAAATGGTGGCACATGTTCCTCTTTTCACTCATCCAAACCCGGAAAATGTTCTTGTCGTAGGCGGAGGAGACGGCGGTGTCATTCGTGAGATCCTCAAACACCCAAGTGTGAAAAAAGCGACACTTGTTGATATTGACGGAAAGGTCATCGAATACTCGAAGAAATTCCTTCCTTCTATTGCTGGGAAACTAGACGATCCTCGTGTAGATGTGAAAGTAGGAGACGGTTTTATGCACATTGCTGAAGCTGACAACGAGTATGATGTGATCATGGTTGACTCGACTGAGCCAGTTGGACCAGCTGTGAACCTGTTCTCTAAAGGATTTTACGCAGGAATCGCAAAAGCACTCAAAGAAGACGGTATTTTCGTTGCACAAACGGACAACCCTTGGTTCACACCTGAGCTGATTACAAATGTACAGCGTGATGTAAAAGAAATTTTCCCAATTACAAAGCTTTACACAGCGAATATTCCAACGTATCCAAGCGGTCTTTGGACATTCACCATCGGTTCTAAAAAATATGATCCACTTGCTGTAGAAGACAGCCGTTTCTTTGATATTGAGACGAAATATTACACAAAAGAATTGCACAAAGCGGCATTCGTTCTGCCGAAATTTGTGAGCGACTTAATCAAATAAATCAAGCGAAATGGACATGCGCAAATGACGGTTTGCGCATTTTTTGAAGCGTAAAAGGAGGAATCTTGCATGAGATTCGACGAGGCTTATTCAGGAAAAGTGTTTATTGGAAGTCAACCGACATGGGAAGATGCAAAGGTCATTTTATACGGCATGCCGATGGACTGGACAGTCAGCTACCGCCCAGGTTCACGTTTCGGTCCGAACCGCATTCGTGAAGTATCGATCGGTTTAGAGGAATACAGCCCTTATTTAGATCGTGAACTGCACGAGGTGCCATTCTTCGATGCGGGTGACATCCCACTTCCTTTTGGGAATGCACAAAAGAGCTTAGATTTAATTGAAGAGTATGTCGACAGCATTTTAGAAAAAGGGAAGTTTCCATTAGGAATGGGTGGCGAGCATCTTGTGTCTTGGCCGGTTTTCCGTGCAATGTATAAGAAATACCCTGATTTGGCCATCATCCATATGGACGCACATACAGATCTTCGTGAGGAATATGAGGGTGAGCCGCTCTCACATTCAACACCGATTCGTAAAGTTGCAGGACTGATTGGACCTGAAAATGTATTCTCTTTCGGCATCCGTTCTGGGATGAAAGAAGAATTTGAATGGGCAAAAGAAGCGGGTATGCACATTTCTAAATTTGAAGTACTCGAGCCATTGAAGCAAGTATTGCCAAAGCTAAAAGGGCGTCCAGTATATGTGACGATCGATATTGATGTACTTGACCCAGCACATGCACCTGGTACAGGAACGGTAGATGCTGGCGGTATTACATCAAAAGAGCTGCTTGCATCCATTCATGCGATCGCAGGATCTGACGTCAAAGTCGTTGGGGCAGACCTAGTCGAGGTAGCACCTGTATATGATCACTCTGACCAAACAGCGAATACAGCGAGTAAGCTTTTACGCGAAATGCTGCTTGGATTTGTGAAATAATCAGTTGATAGAGGAGCTTGTCATCTCATGTGGACAAGCTCTTTTTTTTACATTGTCAAAAAATAAAGGAGGGAGCTCATGTTTTCGTCAATATTGATGGTGTTCCTCGCTTTATGTGTGTTAGGGGCAGGCTTTCTCACATTGAAACGAGAGCTCGCAGCTGATCCGCCTGTTTTTGCTTCAAAGAAGGAAGCAAAGGAAGAGATGCTGGGGCTGTTTCACGATCGAGGCTTTTTCTATCTGACGGCCATTGCGTTATTCATGCAGGTGGTTTTTAAAAAGGATCAAATCGCACCATTTGATTTTTTTCAGGCATTTTTGGCAAGTTCAGGCATACAGGCTCTTTTTTACTTAATGAAAAGAAAAGACTTAGGTGTAAAGGCTGGACTTGTCGTAGTGGTCAGTTGTATTTTTCTTTTTTTCTAAAGGGATGGCTGAAGATGAAAAACGAAGTTTAATCGTCGTGAAGAAGAGAAATGATGGTATGATAGGCGATCATGATTATGGTATACTATTTTAGTTAAACGGGTCTTAGCAAAGGAAGTGCAAAATGACACAAAACCAAATTTCAATTCATGTAAAGTCAGTGATGAAACCAGAGACGGAGCCGGCTGAAACGATCGAATTCCGCACGACTGGAACGTACCAAGAGAAGAATGACAAAACGTATCTCACTTACCATGAAGAACATGAAATGGGTCAAGTAAAAACCGTTGTGAAAATGAGTGAAAAAGAAATTTTTGTGATGAGATCAGGGGCTATTCAAATGAAGCAGCGCTTTCTTATTGGAGAAACGACCGTCACACATTACACGATGCCATTCGGTACACTTCAGCTAGATGTGCACACACATGGTATTGATCTCGATGTGGACAAGGGGCTGCTGCACATTACGTACGATATGCTGACAGGAGAAGATCAAAAGCATTTACATACATTATCGATTTCGTATAAGGAGGATTTACGTTCATGAATATCGCAGAACAGGTCAAAGATGCGTTAAAAGAAGAAATCATAGCGGCAGTCGTCAAAGCAGGACTTGCCGATGAAAGCCAGGTGCCAGATGTCTTTTTAGAAGTGCCGAAAGACAAAACTCACGGAGATTACTCTACCAACATGGCGATGCAGCTTGCCCGCATTGCGAAAAAAGCACCTCGTCAAATCGCAGAGGACATCGTCAATGCGGTTGATAAAGGGAAAGCTTCCATTGAAAAACTGGATATCGCAGGTCCAGGATTCATTAACTTTTATATGAACAATCAGTATTTAACAAAGCTCATTCCAGCTGTTCTTGAGGCAAAAGAAGCTTATGGCGAAACGAATACAGGCGGCGGTCAAAAGGTGCAAGTCGAATTCGTCTCAGCCAACCCAACAGGTGACCTTCACCTTGGACATGCCCGCGGTGCAGCTGTAGGAGATTCCCTTTGCAACATCCTTGATAAAGCAGGGTTCGATGTGAGCCGTGAATACTATATCAACGATGCAGGAAATCAAATCAATAACCTCGCTTTATCTGTAGAAGTACGTTATTTTGAGGCACTCGGTCTTGAAAAAGAAATGCCTGAAGACGGCTACAGAGGAGAAGACATCAAAGGCATCGGACAAAAGCTTGCGGATGAATTTGGTGACCGTTTCGTGCATGAGCCGGAAGAAGAGCGGATGAAGTTCTTCCGTGAATACGGCTTGAAATACGAATTAGAAAAATTACGTGTAGACCTTGAGAATTTCCGTGTGCCATTTGATGTATGGTATTCAGAAACTTCTTTATATGAAAACGGAAAAATCGAACCAGCGCTGGAAACACTTCGTGAAAAAGGCTATGTCTTTGAAGAAGACGGCGCAACATGGCTCCGTTCAACTGATTTTGGCGATGATAAGGACCGTGTACTGATTAAAAAAGACGGCAGCTTCACTTACCTGCTTCCAGACATCGCATATCATAAAGACAAATTGGACAGAGGCTTTGACCAGCTCATTAACATTTGGGGAGCGGATCATCACGGCTATATTCCTCGGATGAAAGCGGCGATCCAAGCACTTGGATATCCAGCTGACAAGCTTGAAGTAGAAATCATTCAGCTTGTGCATCTTTACAAAAACGGCGAAAAGATGAAGATGAGTAAGCGTACAGGAAAAGCCGTCACAATGCGTGATCTGATTGAAGAAGTCGGCTTAGATGCGACTCGTTATTTCTTTGCGATGAGAAGTGCGGCGACACATATGGACTTTGACCTAGATTTAGCGATTTCTACGTCTAACGAAAACCCTGTGTACTATGCACAATATGCACATGCGAGAATTTGCAGCATGCTGCGTCAAGGTGAAGAAAAAGGCTATGAACCGAACCTTGAAAAAGCCGATTTCTCTCACATTCAATCGGAAAAAGAATACGATCTTCTGAAAATCATTGGCAGCTTCCCAGAAGTTGTAGCAGAAGCAGCTGAAAAGCGTATTCCGCACCGCGTGACGAACTATATTTATGACCTTGCATCAGCCCTTCACAGCTTCTACAATGCCGAGAAGGTCATTGACGCAGAAAACGAAACAAAAACAACAGCACGTCTTTCACTCATGAAAGCAACACAAATCACGCTTGCGAATGCATTAAAACTAATTGGTGTATCGGCACCGGAGAAGATGTAATGAAATGAAAGAAAGCCCCACTCTATTGAATGAGTGGGGCTTTTTCGTATAAAACCCCGCTATCCTCAAGAGATAGCGGGGTTTTGAAAATTATCCAAGCGTATTAATTATGTTAGAAATAGAATCAAATAATTGGCTAAGTACATCAGAGAACATATTTTTGCCTCCTCTCTTTTCTTTTTACATCTACTTAACGAAGGGAATGAAGGGTTGGATCACTTTTTCTAAAAAAATTTTAAAAAAGATAATGGCATAGAAAAAAGCACCGCCTATTCGGGTGCTTTTTGGCCTTAAGTTATGAATGAATGCGCAGCTTCACGTCTCCATTTGTACACGCTAGCTGAACGTTTCCACCAATCGGGAAGGTGAACACTGGCTGTGTATGTCCGAAATCGACGTCGTAAATCACTGGGATGTGTTTGAGCATTGGGTGCTTATCTAGGATGAATCTTAATTGTTCCTCTGTCATGTTGGACTTCTTCTGAAAGCGCCCGATGATCAACCCTTTGATTGTTTCTGCATGCTGCAAGAGCGAAGTAAGGTCTCTGGCGAACATTTCAGGGAACACCAACTCATCATCCTCCACAAATAAGATCGCATCCTTTACATTCGGCATAAACGATGTCCCTTGCAGTAAGTTCAGTGTACAAAGGTTTCCGCCAAACAAGGTGCCTTCAGCTGTTCCTTCCTGATATATGTTCCATTTCGCCGGATGAAACTGCCTGTTCGCTTGATCTAAATACCACGCGTCATCACTCCATTTTGTCGAAGGAATCACATCAAACGGTTCGCCGCCGTTCATCAAGCAAGCTTGAAACATAGCGGTCTGCTCCTCCTGTCCCTGTTCCATTTGAAAGCTTGAGAAATGGGGGCCAGAATATGTCACCATATCACATTTCGCTGTAATGGCGCTTGCAAGTGCAGTGATATCACTATAGCCGCAAAGGACTTTAGGATGCTGTCGGATCAAATCGTAATCAATATAAGGCAAAAGCTCATTGCAGTTGAAGCCTCCGATGGCTGTCAAAATACCATCGACTTCATTATCTCTGAACGCCTCATGCAGATCAGACAAGCGGTGTTCAATAGACGATGAGGAATGAAGGTCACATTCAAACACGTGCTGTCCAAAAGAGACAGTGAAGCCTAAAGACTCTAAACGTTTTTTCGCTTGAGAAATTCCTTCTTTTGATAAAATGCTGGCACTTCGGCTTGGGGCAATGACACGTATATGGCTCCCTTTTTTAAGAGGTGAGGGGGTATGCATAAACAGATCTTCCTTTCCATCACATATTTCTTTATTATATCGGATCAAATAGTGAAAGTCTGTAAAGGCTAGGAGAAAGGATTGGGTCGTGCGTTTCATACAAGCTGTGCAAAGGGTATGGAAGAGAAAAAGACAGAATGAGGGCGGAGAATGTGAAAAAGAGAAGACTGGAATTTTTATTTTTATATTTTATGATATTCGGGGCATATGTGGTGTATTGGTGGACTGTGCCGACGTGGAGCGTTCAGCTGTACGCAGCGATTTATATCGCCATTATTTTATTTAGTATCATCTCACTCATGCTGGAGAACCGTACATCACAGCACACGTTGTTATGGATATATGTGCTCATTTTTTTCCCGATCATTGGCTATATGTTCTATCTGTTCTCAGGGCAGCTCTATGTAAAGGGTCATTTATTCAAATCAAAGAGAATGTATAACCGCGAGAAATTACGCAGAATCTCTGAGCTTGAGAGTAAGCCGAATGAGTCAAGTTTAACCGATAATCAGCGTGCTTTTTTTCATTACACAGAAAAAGCAACAGGTATGCATGTGAACACAAATAGTGATATGGAGATTTTAAAGAATGGGGAGGAGACGTTCCCCAGAATTTTTGAAGAGTTAAAAAAGGCAAAATCGTTCATTCATATTGAATATTACATGTTCAAATCCGATTTCCTCGGCCACCGGATGATGGAGATTTTGATTGAAAAAGTGAAAGAAGGGGTAGAGGTCCGTTTCATATATGATGCGGCTGGCAGCATCCGCTTCTCGCGAAAAGATATTAAACGCTTGAAGCAGGCAGGGGTTAAGGTCGCTCCTTTTCTACCTTTAAAATATGGATTCTTTAATCAAAAATTCAATTTTCGAAATCACCGAAAAATCGTCATTATTGATGGAGAGACAGGGTTTGTCGGCGGGTTAAATGTCGGCAAGGAATACGTAGGACGGGATGAAAAGATCGGCTTTTGGCGTGATACACATGCCATGTTAAAGGGTGAGGCTGTTCAGACCCTTCACTCCGTTTTTATGCTGGACTGGGAGTATGTATCAGATGAAGTGTTAATTGATGATCCGAAGTATCATACGCCGCATTCTGTGACAGGCGAGGATGTCATTCAGGTTGTACCAACTGGACCTGATATGAAAGAAAGTATGAGTGATTTATATGATGCCCTCATTTCTAATGCGAAACAATTTGTCTGGATTGCCACACCTTACTTTGTACCAAACGAATCGATTCGCACTGCGCTCAAAATCGCTGCCACAAGAGGGGTGGATGTCCGGGTGATGGTACCGGAGATCAATGACGGCTTTCTCACGCAATATGCCACACGATCCTATTTTTCTGAGCTTCTAAAAGAGGGCATCAAGGTGTATCACTATCAAAAAGGGTTTATGCATCAAAAGGTGATGATCTCAGATGGAGAACTCGCATCTGTCGGCACCGCGAATGTCGATATGAGAAGCTTTCAGCTCAATTTTGAGGTCAATGTCTTTACAGCTGCGAAAAAGCCAATTGAGCAATTGATGGCCCACTATGAGGAAGATATGAAGGAATGTGAGCAAATGGGTCCTGTACATTTTTATAAAAGAGGCTTAAAAGAGCGGTTGAAGGAATCATTTGCCCGGTTGTTTTCTGGCGTATTATGAGGATTTCCAGTCAAAGAAATCATTTCCTGATCTAGTATTTTGAAGAGGATTCCTCTATAATTGAAAATGATTATCAATTATAGAGGAAATGAGGTTCTTTTACATATGCTAAAACGCTTTTTCGCCTATTACAGGCCCTATCGCGGTCTGTTCTTTTTAGATTTCTTTTGCGCTGTCGCAGTTGGATTGATGGAACTTGGTTTCCCGCTGATTGTGAACTACTTCATTGATACATTATTACCAACAGGGAATTGGAAGGTCATTGCATGGACCGCACTTGCTCTGTTTATCATTTATGCACTCAGCTCGGTTATGCAGTTTATTGTGTCGTACTGGGGGCACATGTTAGGTATCAATATTGAAACAGATATGAGGAAGAAGCTGTTTGATCATTTTCAGCGTCTCTCATTTAAGTTCTTTGACAACAACAAAACGGGTAAGCTTATGTCTCGAATGACAAATGACCTCATGTACATTGGTGAGGTGGCTCATCACGGACCTGAGGATTTGTTTATTGCAATTATGACGATTCTTGGCGCCTTTGCTGTCATGCTGATGATTAACTGGCAGCTGGCTATTTTAACCTTCTTGATCATGCCAGTCATCATCTGGCTCGCTCTTCATTTTAATAAGAAGATGACGCAGGCGATTACACAGCTGAACAATGACATTGGAGACTTTCATGCAAGGGTTGAAAACAATATTGGCGGCATTCGTCTTGTGCAAGCCTTTGCCAACGAACATTTCGAGAAAAAGCGTTTTGCTGAAAACAACAACCGCTTTCGGAAAGCGAAGCTTCTTTCATATAAAATCATGTCGGTTAACGGCTCAATCAGTTACATTCTCACCCGTCTTGTGACACTGTTTGTCCTTCTGGCAGGGACATGGTTTGTTCTGCAGGGTCAATTAACGGCAGGTGGATTTATCGCGTTTGTTCTCATTACAAACGTCTTATTCAGACCGATTGATAAGATCAACACAGTGATTGAAATGTATCCGAAAGGAATTGCGGGCTTTAAAAGCTATGTCGATTTACTTGAAACAGAGCCAGATGTGAAGGATACAGAGGGAGCTCGTGATGTATTTGGGCTAAAAGGTGAAATTGAATATCGAAACGTGACATTTGGCTACGATGAGCACAGCCATGTGTTAAAGGATATCGATTTGAAGATCAAACAAGGAGAAACTGTTGCGTTTGTCGGTCCCTCAGGAGCCGGGAAATCGACGATTTGCAGTTTGCTGCCACGTTTTTATGATGTGGATAAAGGGGAGATTACGATTGATGGTGTGAGTACAAAATCGATGACCCTGTCTTCTTTAAGACAGCAGATCGGCATTGTGCAGCAGGATGTCTTTTTATTCTCAGGCACCATTCGAGAAAACATCGCGTACGGCAACCTAGAAGCCAGCGATGCAGAGATTTGGGAGGCTGTACGTCGTGCGCATTTAGAGGAACTCGTTCAGCGTTTCCCAGAAGGATTAAATACGGTGATAGGCGAGCGCGGCGTCAAATTGTCAGGCGGTCAAAAGCAGCGCTTGTCAATTGCGCGGATGTTCCTAAAAAATCCTTCGATTCTTATTTTAGATGAAGCCACATCAGCACTTGATACAGAAACAGAAAAAGCCATACAAGATGCACTAAGCGAACTGGCTGTCGGCAGGACAACACTCGTCATTGCCCACCGCTTGGCAACAATTAAACACGCCGACCGTATCATCGTCGTGACAGAGGAAGGCATCCAAGAACAAGGCCGCCACCAAGATCTCATTCAAATGGGCGGCGTATACAGCAGACTGCATGAAGCGCAGTTTGGTCATTGATCAGCGCGTAGACAGCCTCGCATTCGCCCGCAGTTCTGCGTGCCGGTGCTCACGAATGTCAATTCGCTCCGCTCCGGTACTCGTCCTTCCTAGGGCTGCAAAGGTTTTCTATCACGCTGAATGAAAAACAATCTGAGCCCTTTTGATAAAGGGCTTTTTTTGTTAGGATAGAAAAAACGTTTGTAGGAAGGATCTGATGGAATGAAGGGGCTTCGGCGATTACAAAAGGGCGATAAGATCGGTATTTTTTCACCTTCTAGTCCTGCATCAGCGACCTCGCCTCTTAGGTATGAGCGGGCGAAGAAGTGGCTTGAGCAAAAAGGATTCATTGTGGTACCAGGATCATTAACAGGGAAAAAGGATCACTACCGTTCAGGTACAATTCAAGAACGAGCAGATGAGCTGAATGAGCTGATGGCTAAAAGGGACTTGTCGTGCATCATGTCAATGATTGGCGGGACGAATTCAAATAGTTTGCTGCCTTATCTTGATTTTGACCTGCTGAAACAACATCCGAAAATCATGATCGGTTATTCAGATGCGACAGCGATTCTTTTAGCGGCGTACGAAAAAACGGGACTGCCTGTTTTCTATGGGCCGGCGCTTGTTCCTTCTTTTGGCGAGTTTGAACCGTTTGTCACTTATACATATCAGTCGTTTGAGGACATCCTGATGTCCCATCAAACCATTCCTTATCAGATTGAAAAACCGCCTTTTTGGACAGATGAACGAATCAATTGGGAAGAAAAGACGGGTGATAAAAAGCAGCGTCCAAACGATTGGGTGTGCGTCATAGAGGGACAGGCAGAAGGCAGATTGATCGGCGGAAACTTGAATGCGATGTACGGCATATGGGGAAGTGAATTCATGCCAGCGGTGAAAAACGGAGACATCCTTCTCATTGAAGATTGTATGAAAACCGCGTCAGTTGTAGAAAAGAACTTCTCTTTATTGAAAGTAAATGGAGTGTTTGAACGGGTATCAGGGATTCTTTTAGGAAAACATGAGCTGTTTGATGATGAAGGAACGGGCAAAGAACCTTACGAGATTTTACTTGAGGTGCTTGGAGAGACAAAAAGACCGCTCATCGCTGATTTTGACTGTGCCCATACGCACCCAATGCTTACGATGCCAATCGGGGCACAAGTGAAAATGGATGCATCCTCCAAACAAGTTTGGTTAACAAAAGAGTGGATATAGCAAAAGAGCAGCCCGCGGCTGCTCTCCCAGCATGTAGACAAACCCTCGCATTCGGTGTCAGGCCTGCGTGCCGGTGCTCACGAATGTCAAATTCGCTCCGCGCCGGTACTCGTCCTTCCTAGGCTGCAAAGGTTTTCTATCACGCTGAAAAGAAGACAAAGGGCTAAAATCAACATCATTTTAGCCCTTTGTCAACCAATCTGAAAGAGCAGCCCGAGGCTGCTCTTCTTTATGAAACCGTCTCTTTTTCAAACGGCTGAAGGAGATCTTGCGCTTTTTTCCCCTCTACGACAATTAAGTAGTCAGACTCTAAATGAGTGAGCCTGAAGGTTTCAAGCTCTACGATGTTCTTAATGCTACACATTGTTTTTTTAGAATACACATATATACGATGCTGAGCCTGCTGGCACTTTTCATAAAGAGAAATAAGCTTATGTAAATTCAACGCTTTCGCAGCGATTCGGATTGAATAGATTTGAGACATCTTCATATCCTCCTGTTAATTACTTTCTCACAATAGCTTTGTTACCCCCATTTGCACAAAGGTAAACCTTTCTTTATGATTTCCACTCAATGGTTCCTCCGCCCGTCCGCCGATTGCCCCTTATCGCAGACAGCTCTTCGACTAGACGGAGCAGAGCCTGATCCTTTAATTTTGCTTCAATCATGAAATCTACATCCCGGCCATACGGTTTTAATGCTTGAAAAAGCGGTAAGACAAAATTCATATCTACTCCATCTGCATGACTGCGTATAGCTTTTTCTGATTTTGGTGAAGACAAATGGATTTTGGGCGGAATGCCAGTGTTTGTCCACGTGTCGAACATTCTTGACAGGATGTCATCGAGTGCGGCATCGTCATCTTTATTTGCCACGTGATGATGGTAATCAAAAACAAACGGAATGTCATGCTTTTCACATACACCAAGCGTTTCGAGCGACGTATATGTTTTGTCATCGTTCTCAAGTGTCATTCTCGCTTTGATATGAGCTGGAAGCTGTTTGATATTTTCATCAAAGCGTTGAAGAGCCGATTCTTTATCGCCGTACGCCCCGCCTACATGAATGTTCATGTAGGCTTCCTTATCGAGCTTCATCGCCTCAAGCATCTGATAATGATACGTCATATCGATGACGGCATTTTCTGTAATTGAAGGTTTGGGGCTAGTAAACAAGGTGAATTGATTGGGGTGAAAGCTGACCCGTAAGCCGTGCCGTTTCACCAGCTTGCCGATCTCAAGAAATTCTTTGTGAAAAGGTGTCACAAAGTCCCAGAGCACCTCTGGATGGGTCGCGAGCGGGACGATCGAGCTTGAAAAACGGTAAAGCGGGATATCATGAGCAATGGCGAAATAAAGCGTTCTTAATGTATTCACGAGATTGGCCTTCGTTGTTCGCAATAAAGCCTCTTTTCTTTCTTCCTTAGCGAGCTTGCTGTATCTAGCAAAGGTCAGTGACTTGGCAGGAGAAGCCTCCCACAAGGTGACGGCATTTGATACATAACCAAATCGATAACGCATAGGTCATCTCCTTTATAAAAAATACGAGAACATGGCGGCAACCCACTCAAGCGGCCGAGTGAAAAGCGGGCGCTTTGACAATGTTTCTTCTGTCAAGATCTCAGAAACCTCCATATGCTCCCGAATCTTTTCTTCTACGTGTGCAGTAAAAGCGGGATCATCAATGGCTACATCTACTTCTTCGTTTAAAAACAAGCTGCGTTTATCAAAATTCGCGGTACTGATCATACAGCGGCTGTGATCAATCAAAATGGCTTTCGAATGATAAAACCCTTTATAAAAACGATAAACAAGACATCCAGAGGCAATGAGGTCCTTCAAATAATGAAAGCCAGCCTCTTTGACAAGTGGATGATCCGCTTTCATTGGAATGATGATTTCAACTGTGACGCCCCGCTTTCGTGCATCAAGCAGCGCCTTTAGAAGAGGGGCTGATGGAATAAAATAAGGCGTACAGATGATGATCTGTTTCCTCGCCTGCTGAATATCTTGGAGAAATAAAGCTTCTAAAGAAAAGCCGGCAGTCGCGCGTGTTGTGCATTGTAATGTTCCCGGTTCCAATGCAGGGAAAACCTCATATTGCAGCTGATGAATGCCAGACGAACGGTACAAATCATTCAGAAACACATGCTGGAGATCTGCGACAACCTGTCCGGTCATCCGCAAATGATAATCCTTCCAAATGCCAAACCGGCCTTTCTTCCCAACATATTCATCGCCTATATTAAATCCGCCAATATAGCCAATTTTCCCATCAATCACCGTAATTTTACGGTGATTTCTCATGTTTAGACGGTAAATCAAAAAAGGAAAACGAGGCTTATTTAAAAAGTAGAATTGAATCCCGCTTCTTTCTAGCATGTCAATCGCCTTTTGATCAAACGGATAGGAGCCTAATCGGTCGGTCAGCAAAAAGACGGAAACTCCTTGCTCTGCTTTGGCTTTCAAGGCTTGTAAGACCCTTTGACCAATCTTGTCGTTCTTTACAATAAAGAACATCATATGAATAGAAGAAGAGGCCTGCTGTATATCGGTAAGCAGCTGATCGAAAAATGGTTCGCCATCATGATAAAAGGCGGCATCGCCGCTTGTTTGGTTAAAAGACCGTTCAAATGCGTGAGTAGAAAAATATTTCCTCCCCATATAAAGGTCTAACATCACGAGCAAAACGATGGCAATGAGTACGAGTAGGATGATCAATGCGATCATGAAACTTCCTCCTTTTTTGCATATTTCAATAGTGTACCCAAACGCGTAAAAAATATTGACTGAATACTCATTCATTATTTATGATAGAGGTACAACATGGAAACGGAACAAAGTGGGTTTTGGGAATGAAAGGGGGAGCAAGATGAATAGCCTTTTAATTATCAACTTGATCGCATTTGCGGCGGTGACCGCTTACGCAGTGTATTTGTTTGTTTATCTCATTCGAACACGAGCGGCGTATATTCGTCTTGGTAAAAAAGAAGAGTTTCAACAAGACATGAAGAAACGCTTAGAGCGTGTTTGGGTCAATGTATTTGGGCAAAAGAAGCTGTTAAAGGACAAGAAGAGCGGTATCATTCATGTGCTGTTTTTCTACGGATTTATCCTCGTACAGTTCGGAGCCCTTGATTTTATTCTGAAGGGGCTTATTCCAGACAGCGGGCTTCCTTTAGGTCCGGTGTACGGCGTCTTTACGTTTTTCCAAGAGGTGGTCACACTTCTCATTTTAGTGGCCGTTGTATGGGCTTTTCATAGAAGATACGTGGAGAAGCTTGTCCGTTTAAAACGAGGCTTCAAATCGGGTCTAGTGCTTTTATTTATTGGCGGCTTAATGCTGACAGTCTTACTTGGGAACGGCATGAACATCATCTGGCATGGACACTCTCTATCACCAACTGAGCCAATCGCTTCTGGTATTGCTTTCTTGCTGGGCGGAATTTCACCTCTTGCGGCTGCGATTGTTTTTTATGCCGCATGGTGGGTGCATCTTCTTATTTTGCTGACATTCTTAGTATATGTTCCGCAGTCAAAGCACGCTCATCTGATTGCAGGGCCTGTGAACGTATTTGTCAGCAGATTAGACCCGCCAGGCAAGCTGCAAAAAATCGATTTTGAAGATGAGACACAAGAGACCTTCGGTGTGGGAAAAATTGAAGACTTCCGTCAGTCTCAGCTCATCGATCTTTACGCCTGTGTGGAATGCGGGCGCTGCACGAATATGTGCCCGGCAACAGGGACAGGGAAGATGCTGTCTCCGATGGATTTGATTTTAAGGTTAAGAGATCATTTAACCAATAAAGGGGCCGCTATTACATCAAAGACACCTTGGGTCCCGCAGCTTGCCTTCAAGCAGACAACAGGAAACCAGCTGGCACTGCAGGCGAGAGGAGCAGGTGCGGAAGAGTCGGCTGCCAGCTCGATATATCATCCTTCTCTTATTGGAGAGGTCATTACAGAAGAAGAAATCTGGGCATGTACGACGTGCCGAAACTGTGAAGACCAATGCCCTGTCATGAATGAACACGTTGATAAGATTATTGATATGCGCAGATATCTTGTCTTGACTGAAGGAAAAATGGACGCAGATGCACAGCGTGCCATGACAAGCATTGAGCGCCAAGGGAACCCGTGGGGGCTGAACCGGAAAGAAAGAGAAAATTGGCGTGAACTGAGAGAAGATGTGCATGTGCCAACAGTGAAAGAGCTGAAAAAAGCAGAGCAAACCTTTGATTATTTATTCTGGGTTGGTTCAATGGGGGCATATGACAATCGAAGCCAAAAGATTGCGCTTGCCTTTGCGAAGCTACTCAATGAAGCGGGGGTCTCCTTTGCGATCCTAGGCAATAAAGAGAAGAACTCAGGTGATACACCAAGAAGACTCGGAAACGAATTTTTATTCCAAGAGCTTGCTGCAAAAAACATTGAAGAATTCCAGAAAAACGGCGTTACAAAGATCGTCACGATTGATCCACACGCCTACAACTTATTTAAAAATGAATATCCAGACTTCGGACTTGAGGCAGAAGTGTACCATCATACAGAATTACTGGCAGAGTTAGTGAAAAAAGGGAAAATAACACCTGTACATGAAGTAAACGAAGTGATTACCTTCCACGACTCTTGCTACCTAGGCAGATATAACGAAGTGTACGACCCACCAAGAGACATTTTAAAAGCCATTCCTGGTGTGACGCTGAAAGAAATGGAGCGCAACCGTGAAACTGGTATGTGCTGCGGAGCAGGCGGGGGCTTAATGTGGATGGAAGAAGAGACGGGTACCCGGATTAACACTGCACGAACGGAGCAGGCGTTACAGGTCCAGCCGTCCATCATCAGCTCAGGGTGTCCTTATTGCTTAACGATGCTGGGAGATGGGACGAAGGCGAAGGAAGTAGAGGAGCAGGTAGGCACATTTGATGTCGCCGAACTTCTTGAAAAATCAGTGTTTGGTGAGCCTGGAAAGCAGGTGTCGTAAACATGACAGGCCGATGAATAGGATGTTCATCGGCTTATCCATGGCGCTGTTTCATCAGCTGCCTAAATGATATGTAAGCGGTAACAAACGGGGAGGGGCATATATGAGTACGACGGTCATTGTATCTGGAGCAAGAACACCATTTGGAAAACTAGGCGGTGCTCTTAGTGGTTTGACTGCCGCAGAACTAGGCGGTATAGCGATCAAGGCTGCACTGGAAAGAGTTTCGGGTTCTCATGAAATAGATGAGGTCATCATGGGAAGTGTTTTACAAGGAGGGCAAGGGCAGATTCCTTCAAGGCAAGCAGCAAGGTATGCTGATCTTCCTTGGTCTGTTCCAACACAAACCATCAATAAAGTCTGTGCATCCGGAATGCGCAGTGTGAGCACGGCAGATCAAATCATTCGAGCCGGAGATGCTGAGGTCATCGCGGCGGGCGGTATGGAATCGATGTCTCACGCTCCTTATCTGCTAAAAAAAGCGCGATGGGGCTACAAAATGGGAGATGGTGCAGTACAAGATGCGATGATTTTAGATGGATTGACCTGTTCGTTTACAGGCGTTCATATGGGTGAGTATGGAAGTATGGCTGCAAAGGAGCTCGGCATCACGCGCGAAGAGCAGGATCTGTGGGCACTAAGAAGTCATGAACGGGCCATCGAAGCGCAAAAAAACGGCTTTTTTCAACATGAAATCACCCCCGTCACCGTCAAAATAAAAACGGGAGAACGGCTGATCACAGAAGATGAGTCTCCGCGGCGTGATACGTCGTATGAACGGCTGTCAAAGCTCATGCCTGTTTTTGATCAGAAAGGTACCATCACCGCTGGAAATGCACCAGGTGTCAATGATGGTGCAAGTGCGCTCCTTTTAATGAAAGACACGTATGCTGCACGGCATGACGTAAAGCCAATGGCAGTCGTTCTCGGTCATGCTCAGGTTGCTGTAGAGGCGAAGGATTTTCCGAAAACACCAGCCTTTGCTATCGAGAAGCTTTTAAAGAAAACAGGAAAGCGCCTAGAGGATATTGATTTGTTTGAAATCAATGAGGCCTTTTCAGCTGTGGCTTTGGCATGTGAAAAAATAACCGGGATCGACCGGCGGAAAATGAATATCAACGGGGGGGCTGTCGCACTCGGTCATCCGATTGGGGCAAGTGGAACACGCGTGATATTGACATTGATTCATGCATTAAGACAAAGAGGCGGAGGCATTGGCATTGCGGCGATTTGCAGCGGAGGTGGTCAAGGAGACGCCATCATGATAAAGGTAGATGAAAAGGGAGGCGTTTATTGATGAGTATAGAAGAGACCGTTATGGTTGTTGGGGCTGGTCAAATGGGATCAGGCATTGCCCAAGTGTTTGCTCAGTCAGGCTATACAGTCCTGCTCCATGATGTATCAGAAAAGCAGATTCATCGAGCGATTTCCTCCATGACCAAACAACTGACGAAGCGGGCAGAAAAAGGAAAGCTGGCACATCAGGCAGTCCGAGATATTACGCAGCGGCTTGCCGTTTCCACAAATTTAAAAGACATGCAGCAGGCTCATTTAGTCATAGAAGCCGCATCAGAACAAATGAGTGTGAAAAAACAAATCTTTGAAACACTTGATCAATTTGCAGAGGCTGAGGCCATATTTGCGACAAACACGTCTTCCTTGTCGATCACAGAATTAGCAGCTGTGACGAGCAGACCGGAGAAAGTGATTGGCATGCATTTTATGAATCCGGTTCCTGTCATGAAACTGGTTGAAGTCATTCGAGCACTGCAAACAAGTGATGACACATATCAAGTTGTTTATGAAACAGCGAAGACATTAAACAAAACCCCAATTGAAGTGGAAGACTTCCCGGGGTTTGTATCAAATCGCATATTGATGCCAATGATCAATGAAGCCATTTACACCTTGTATGAAGGCGTAGCAGATGCAGAAAGCATTGATGACGTGATGACACTTGGGATGAATCATCCAATGGGGCCGCTTCGTCTAGCTGATTTCATCGGACTTGATACATGTTTATTTATTATGAATACCCTTCACGAGGGACTTGGAGACAGCAAATATCGGCCTTGTCCTCTTTTGAAAAAATACGTGAATGCAGGCTGGCTGGGCAAAAAGACAAAGAGAGGTTTTTACACATACCACGACCACTCATAGGGGGAGTCAAGATGGATGTTTTGCTTACGGATAAACAGCGTCTCTGGAGAGAACAGACAGCAGAATTTGCACGCCAGCGTATATTCCCTGAAGTAGAAGCCATGGAACAAGGCCGGTTTCCAAAAAACCTTTTAAGTGAAATGGGACGGCAAGGCTATCTTGGGATTCCAATACCAGCTTCGTATCAAGGCTTAGGAGCAGATTTTACAACGTATATCATCGCAATCCATGAATTATCGAAAGTGAGTGCGACCATCGGTGTCATTGTGTCCGTTCATACATCTGTTGTGACGATGCCTATTTTGACTTTTGGAACGAAGGAACAAAAAGAAACTTATGTGCCGCCGCTTGCATCCGGGAAGAAGCTGGGCGCCTTTTGTTTGACTGAACCAAAGGCTGGATCAGATGCCTCCAGTATTCAGTTAAGAGCAGAGCGTGTGGGCGACGATTATGTATTAAATGGGACGAAAATCTTTATCACAAGCGGCGGAGAAGCAGAGATATATCTTGTCTTTGCGGTGACTGATCCGGCTTCTGCGAGAAAAAATATATCGGCGTTCATTGTCGAGAAAGATACGCCGGGATTTACGATTGGAAAAGATGAGAAAAAGATGGGACTGCACGGTTCAAAAACAGTCACGCTTCATTTTGATGGCGTGCGGATTCCAAAAGATCAGCTGCTCGGTGCAGAAGGAGAGGGCTTTCAAATTGCCATGTCCAGCCTAAATGCAGGGAGAATCGGAATTGCGGCTCAAAGCCTTGGCATTGCAGAAGCCGCTTTAACCGAGGCAGTGACCTATTTAAAGAAGCATCCAGCAGGTCTTGAAACGACCATTCGACTGGGCGATTTGGCGGCGAAGCTTGAGGCAGCCAAACTGCTCGTCTATCAAGCGGCTTCTTTCAAAGAGGCAAATCGACCGGTCACAAAGGAAGCATCAATGGCAAAGCTATTTGCTTCAAAAACGGCGGTAGAGATCAGTACAGAAGCGATCCATTTGCTAGGCATGGATGGTTATACGAATCGCTATCAAGCAGAACGTTACTTTCGTGATGCGAAAATTTGTGAAATCTATGAAGGAACAAGTGAAATTCAAAGGCTGGTCATCTGTAAACAGCTAATATGAAACGAGGTGGCTCACGATGCAGTTCCAATTAAGTGATGAACATGAAATGATTCAAAAAATGGTGAGAGACTTTGCGAAAAATGAAGTGGAGCCAACAGCAGCAGAACGAGACGAAACAGAGACATATGATCCATCTATTTTTCGCAAAATGGCGGAGCTCGGTTTGACGGGTATCCCTTGGCCGGAAGACGTGGGCGGAATTGGCAGTGACTATTTAGCCTACGTCATAGCAGTTGAGGAGCTTTCAAGAGTGTGCGCCTCTACAGGCGTCACCCTGTCCGCTCATACATCTCTTGCTTCATGGCCAATCTATACATTTGGAACAAAGGAACAAAAAGAGAACTACTTAAAGCCACTTGCAGAAGGACAGAAGATAGGAGCATACGCGCTTACTGAGAGCGGTTCAGGCTCAGATGCCGGCGGGATGAAGACAACGGCCGTCAAGGCAGGCAGTGAATATGTCCTGAACGGGGCGAAAATTTTTATTACAAATGGAGGCATTGCAGATTATTATATTGTGTTTGCCGTAACAGACCAAGAAGCTTCGTCTCGAAATACAACTGCTTTTATTGTAGAAAAAGAGACCCCTGGTTTTTCCGTTGGCAAAAAGGAAAGCAAACTGGGCATACGTTCTTCGCCAACAACTGAAATTCGATTTGAAGATTGCCGAATCCATGAAAGGAATCGGCTCGGTCAAGAAGGAGAAGGGTTCAAAATAGCCATGATGACACTCGATGGCGGCAGAAACGGCATTGCTGCACAGGCGGTTGGGATTGCTCAAGGCGCTCTTGATGCGGCGGTTGATTATGCCAAGGAGCGTAAACAATTTGGCAAACCAATCATTCAGCAGCAAGGGATCGCCTTTAAGCTGGCTGATATGGCAACAGCGATTGAAGCATCAAGGCTGCTTACTTATCAGGCGGCATGGCTTGAAACGAAAGGCCTAACGTATGGAAAGGAATCAGCCATGTCCAAGCTCTTTGCCGGTGATACAGCGATGAAGGTGACGACAGAAGCGGTTCAAATCTTCGGCGGGTACGGCTACACAAAGGATTACCCAGTCGAACGATACATGCGTGATGCGAAAATCACTCAAATTTATGAAGGAACTCAGGAAATCCAGCGTCTGGTCATCTCAAGGAAACTGCTAGATATATAGAAAACAAGCAAAGACCGCCTGAACGTGGGGTGGTCTGTTTTCGTTCGTCATGCAGTTTTCAAATGTAAGCGCATTGTCAATGTTCATCCATATCATCATCGTATTATGTTAAAATTAGGGAAAATATCAATATGGAGGTTATGATGATGAACTCAACAATTATGGGCATTTTGGCAATCGTCACGATGGTGATCTGGATCATGGTGTCCGCGGAGCTTTCCAAATCTCCAAAAAAGCAGGAAGAAAAAGAAAACAGCCGCAGAAAACTAATCGTACTCATGTCTGCTGGAATGTTATTCACGATTCCTATCGTTGTCTCACTCATTCAGAACATCCCATTTTAAAACAGACGAGAAAAAACTGAACGACAAAAAGCATACCGTACACACTCTAGGTGCTCCCCGTGAGAAAAATCAAAAATTAACATCAATAAAGGTGGCATAAACTCCCCTAATTTGTTTATAATGAGAGGTATGGTTTGTCGTAAGAATAAGGTATAAATACTTATTATTTCACTGATAAATGGATACATACATGTAATAGAAAGGGAGTGTCTGACCTTGAGTTTGAAAGAATACTCACAGGAACAGCTCAAACAAATGTCTTTAGTTGAACTTGCTTATGAAATTTTCAGAGACAGCAAAACACCAATTACGTTTTCCGAGTTAATAGATGAAATTGTCCGTTTGCAAGGAATACAAAAATCTGATCTTGACGATCGACTTGCTCAATTTTATACAGACTTAAATATAGATGGCCGCTTTATTTCGTTAGGTGATCAGAGATGGGGACTTCGCAGCTGGTATCCAGTTGATCAAATCGAAGAAGAAGTTCAGCCAGCTGTGAAAACAAAAGCGAAAAAGAAAAAATCAAAAGCAGCTGTCGTTGAAGACGACTTCGATGAGATCGAAGAGGAAGAAGAAATCGACGAGCTTGAAGAAGACCTTGATCTTGTTGAAGACGACGATGATCTCGACCTAGACGATGATGAAGAAATTGAAGAAGATCTTGAAGACTTCGACGAAGATGATGATGAAGATGATGACGGCTTAACGGAGATTGATGAAGACGATTTAGACGATGATGAGGAAGACAAATAACCCTCTCAAACCGGTCCTCAAAACAGGACAAAACCGTCTTGACTTTCGAGAGCGAACTATGTAGTATGTATTTTGGGCTCTCTAAAAAAGAGTACGTAAAGATACGTTCATTTACGCTCCCTTTCATTTATTTGAAAGGGAGCTTTCTTATTTTTCAAGAGATTTAGGGATACACTCTAAAAAGGATGAAGCTGTGCATGTGTAGACATGTAAGGGTAAAAAAGAGAGGAGCATACGAAATGACAAAGTATATTTTTGTAACAGGAGGAGTTGTTTCCTCACTTGGAAAAGGAATCACGGCTGCATCGTTAGGCCGCCTTCTGAAAAATAGAGGGATGGATGTTACCATTCAAAAATTCGATCCATACATCAACGTAGACCCAGGGACAATGAGTCCATACCAGCACGGTGAGGTTTTTGTCACAGATGATGGTGCGGAAACAGACCTTGACTTAGGTCACTACGAGCGTTTCATTGATATTAACTTAAACAAGTACAGCAACGTCACAACTGGTAAAATCTATTCTACTGTTCTGAAGAAAGAGCGCCGCGGTGATTACTTAGGTGGAACAGTACAGGTCATTCCCCACATTACAAATGAAATCAAAGACCGCGTGTACCGTGCCG
This sequence comes from Bacillus sp. PK5-006, assembly GCF_054161415.1. Taxonomy (NCBI): domain Bacteria; kingdom Bacillati; phylum Bacillota; class Bacilli; order Caryophanales; family Bacillaceae; genus Bacillus; species Bacillus sp. PK5-006. The sequence continues at coordinate 363,483 of NZ_CP096414.1, forward strand.
GAAAAGAAACGGGTGCAGATGTGGTCATTACAGAAATCGGCGGAACAGTAGGAGATATCGAATCCCTTCCATTCCTTGAAGCCATTCGTCAAATGAAGAGTGACATCGGCCGTGAAAACGTGATGTACATTCATTGTACCCTTGTTCCTTACATCCGTGCAGCGGGTGAATTGAAAACAAAACCAACACAGCATAGTGTAAAAGAACTTCGCAGTCTTGGTATTCAGCCAAACGTCATCGTGGTCAGAACGGAAATGCCAATGACGCAAGATATGAAGGACAAAATTGCGCTATTCTGTGATATTGATACAAAAGCTGTTATCGAATGTCAGGATGCAGACACGCTATACTCCATTCCGCTTGATTTACAAAAACAAGGGCTGGACAAGCTAGTATGTGAACATATGAAACTTGACTGCCAAGATGCGGACATGACGGAGTGGACAGCGCTTGTTGATAAAGTGCAAAACCTTTCGAAACAAGTCACAATTGGTCTTGTAGGGAAGTATGTTGAGCTGCAAGATGCTTATATTTCAGTCGTTGAATCACTTCGTCATGCTGGTTATGCGTTTGATGCAGATGTTCAAATTAAATGGATCAATGCAGAAGAAGTGACAGCAGAGAATATCGCTGATTTCGTACAAGATGTTGACGGTATTATTGTTCCTGGAGGCTTCGGAGACCGCGGAGTAGAAGGGAAAATCATTGCTACACAATATGCCCGTGAAAACAAAGTGCCATTCTTCGGAATCTGCTTAGGAATGCAAGTGGCATCTATCGAATACGCGAGAAACGTATTAGGCCTTGAGGGAGCTCATTCAGCAGAAATTGATCCTGAAACAGCATTCCCAATCATTGACCTTCTTCCAGAACAGAAGGATGTAGATGATCTAGGCGGAACACTTCGTCTCGGTCTATACCCTTGTAAATTAAATGAAGACTCAAAAGCATTTGCTGCATACAATGACGAAGTGGTCTACGAACGCCACCGTCATCGCTACGAGTTTAATAACGAATACAGACAGCAAATGGAAGCAGCAGGCTTTGTCTTCTCAGGTACAAGTCCAGACGGACGTCTTGTTGAAATTATTGAGCTGAAGGATCACCCTTGGTTCCTTGCTTCTCAGTTCCACCCAGAATTTGTTTCAAGACCGACAAGACCACAGCCGTTATTTAGAGATTTCGTTGGTGCTTCACTTCAAGCATCTGAATCAAAATAAAACAAAAAACTGCCGAGAATATCACTTCTCGGCAGTTTTTTTATTCATATTCCTCAACGATTTCCTTCACAGTAAACGATAGAGCGTGGTAGACGTATAAGCAGGTCATTAAAGCAGGATAACCAAACCTTGTCCCATCTTCAGCGGGCACAAGCGGTTTCTTGAGCTGGAAATCAATGTGGACATCACAATACTCTTCAATCGTGGACGGCTCCTTTTGTGCCGGTCCTACACCAACAACGGGCGTCCCTTGTTCGTGCAGTTCTTTGACAAGAGATTGAATTTCTGGATCTTCTGGGTCTGAATAAAATAGCAGCACCCTGTCACTTGGATGAAGTAAGCTGCGCTCCTTTTGATCGAGGGGCAGTACCTTCGCACCGGGAAATGGCTCCTTGCTTTCAGATGCCTCTAGGGCGACAGCAGCCAGTTCATTCTTTCCATGAAAATAAACGGCATGTCCACTGACCACAGCCTGTGCAAGAAGGCGTGCACCGTCCTCAATCGCTTCACCCTGCTTTTCTCCAATACGTGAAAAAATACCTGATAACTGGGTCGTAAAAATTTTTAACAAGACTCATTTCCTCCTTCGGTCAGATCATTTTATAATAGAATATAAAGAGAATATTAGGAAAAATGCTCAGAAAATGTCGTAAAGTAAACTATTATAATTAAAGGAAATGTGAAAATCAAACAGAATTATTTAACAACAGCTCTTTTTATGGCGAAAAATGAAAGCAATGGGGTGTAACAGATGAATGAGAAAATTTTAATTGTCGATGATCAGTACGGTATTAGAATATTATTGAATGAAGTGTTTCATAAAGAAGGCTATCAAACCTTTCAAGCTGCCAATGGACTTCAGGCATTAGATATTGTGAAAAACCATAGACCGAACCTTGTCCTGCTTGATATGAAAATTCCCGGAATGGATGGTATCGAAATTTTAAAACGAATGAAATTAATTGATGAAGACATTCGTGTCATCATTATGACAGCCTATGGAGAATTAGATATGATCCAAGAGTCCAAAGAACTCGGTGCATTGACGCACTTCGCTAAGCCTTTTGATATTGATGAAATCCGAGATGCTGTTAAAGAATACCTGCCGCTTGAAACAAATGGCTAGATGGAAATGATTGAATCGAGTCATTCTGTTGCCGATTTGTCGAATAATTGGTATTCTAGAAAAGAAGAAGAAAGCGATCTGACTTTGAAAGTTTACATATGGCGAGAAATTCTGGTCATGCTAGGGTGGAGAGCTTTTTTTAGCAAGCAAATTAGCTACATAGGGAGGATTTTTCATCATGCCTTTAGTTTCAATGACAGAAATGTTGAAAGACGCAAAGGAAAAAGGTTACGCTGTTGGACAGTTTAACTTAAATAACTTAGAATTCACGCAAGCGATTTTACAAGCTGCTGAAGAAGAGAAATCTCCTGTTATCTTAGGAGTATCTGAAGGAGCAGGACGCTACATGGGCGGCTTCAAAACAGTTGTCGCAATGGTTAAAGCGTTAATCGAAGAATATAATGTAACAGTTCCTGTTGCGATTCATTTAGATCACGGTTCAAGCTTTGAATCTTGTGCAAAAGCGATTCATGCAGGATTTACTTCTGTCATGATCGATGCTTCTCACCATCCATTCGATGAGAATGTGGAAACAACTGCGAAAGTCGTTGAACTTGCACATTTCCATGGTGTGTCTGTAGAAGCTGAACTTGGAACTGTTGGTGGGCAAGAAGATGACGTCATCGCTGAAGGCGTTATTTATGCTGATCCAAAAGAGTGCCAAGAGCTTGTAGAACGCACTGGTATTGACTGCCTTGCACCTGCATTAGGTTCAGTACATGGTCCATACAAAGGTGAACCAAACCTTGGTTTCGCTGAAATGGAAGAAATTGGTAAAACAACTGGTCTTCCACTTGTTCTTCACGGCGGAACAGGTATCCCAACTGCTGACATCAAGCGTGCAATTTCACTTGGTACAGCAAAAATCAATGTAAACACTGAAAACCAAATTGCTTCTGCGAAAGCAGTACGCGAAACACTTGCTGCAAAAACAGAAGAGTATGATCCACGTAAATATCTTGGACCAGCTCGTGACGCAATTAAAGCGACTGTTATCGGCAAAATGCGCGAATTTGGTTCTTCTAACCAAGCATAATTTGATGAGAACCGAAAGCCGCCTGAGTCACAGGCGGTTTTCTCCATATCTTGAGAAAGCGCAATCAAATTTACATTTCAGACAATTTATTGATAGGAGAGTGGCACAGTTATGTTATTTTTCGTAGATACAGCGAATATTGAAGACATCAAAGAGGCGCACGAGCTTGGCATTTTAGCAGGCGTCACAACAAACCCTAGTTTAGTAGCGAAAGAAAAGGACGTCTCATTCCACGACCGCCTTCGCGAAATCACTGACGTGGTATCAGGTTCTGTCAGTGCAGAAGTGATTTCCTTAAAAGCAGAGGAAATGATTGAAGAAGGAAAAGAGCTAGCTGCCATCGCACCGAATATCACGGTCAAAATTCCAATGACTACAGATGGCCTTAAAGCTGTCAAAGCATTAACAGACCTTGGAATTAAAACAAACGTCACATTGATTTTTAGTGCAAACCAGGCACTTCTTGCAGCTAGAGCTGGTGCGACGTATGTTTCTCCATTCCTTGGCCGCTTAGATGACATTGGCCAAAATGGTCTTGATCTCATCAGCGAAGTGAAAACTATTTTTGATGTTCATGGATTAGATACACAAATCATTGCTGCATCTATTCGTCATCCGCAGCATGTGACAGAAGCTGCGCTTAGAGGTGCTCATATCGGCACAATGCCGCTGAAAGTCATCAAGCAGCTGACGAAACACCCATTAACGGATGCAGGCATTGAGCAATTTTTAGCAGACTGGAATAAATAAATGATTGTGGCAGGCGGGACGTCTCTCGTTTGCCGCAGTTTTCCTTATAAACGCTAAGAAATGTTTTGTGCAAAGAAGAGAACATCACAGCCTCGCAAAGCTTCGATTATTTTTCTTCCGACAAATTTCGTTTAACCTGTATTCTTTCTCTTGATATTGGCTAAATTTTGGACAAGACCTTTTAAAGCGCGACATCCACAAACAGTATAACTCCAACAGTGATCTTCTTTAAGAAGGGAGACAAATATGGAAAAGTTAAACATTGCCGGCGGTGATCCCTTGCGCGGGACCGTACATATTAGTGGTGCGAAAAATAGTGCTGTGGCACTGATTCCTGCCACGATTCTTGCTGATTCTCCAGTAACCATTGAAGGCCTTCCGCATATATCAGATATCGACACATTACGGGATCTGTTAGAAGAAATTGGCGGAAAGGTCACTTTTGAAAAAGGTGAAATGGTTGTGAATCCTGTTTCCATGATCAGTATGCCGCTTCCTAATGGAAAAGTGAAGAAACTGCGTGCATCCTATTATTTAATGGGCGCCATGCTGGGCAGATTTAAGCAGGCTGTCATCGGACTGCCAGGAGGATGCCACTTAGGACCTAGGCCGATCGATCAGCATATCAAAGGCTTTGAAGCACTTGGAGCCGAGGTGACAAACGAGCAGGGTGCGATTTATTTGCGCGCTGAAAAATTAGTCGGAGCCCGGATTTATCTTGATGTTGTCAGTGTAGGTGCGACGATCAACATCATGCTGGCAGCCGTACTGGCTGAAGGAAAAACGGTGATTGAAAATGCTGCAAAGGAACCCGAAATTATTGATGTAGCGACACTGCTTGCAAGCATGGGAGCCAAAATCAAAGGTGCGGGTACCGATGTCATTCGAATCGAAGGTGTAGAATCTCTTCATGGCTGTAAGCATTCAATCATCCCTGACCGCATCGAAGCAGGAACATTTTTAATAGCTGGTGCAGCGATGGGAGATGAAGTTGTACTTGATAATGTGATCCCAACTCATTTAGAATCAATTACGGCGAAACTTAGAGAAATGGGGTTCACCATTGAAACGAGCAACGATCAGATGCTGATCGTTGGCAGAAACGAAGGACTCAAGCCTGTAGATATCAAAACCCTTGTGTATCCGGGCTTTCCGACTGACCTTCAGCAGCCGATGACGGCGCTGTTAACAAAAGCAAAAGGCACGAGTGTGGTCACAGATACGATCTACTCAGCCCGCTTTAAGCACATTGACGAATTGCGTCGAATGGGTGCAAACATGAAGGTTGAAGGAAGATCTGCTATTATTACCGGACAAACACAGCTCCAAGGAGCAAAGGTCAAAGCAAGTGATCTGCGTGCAGGCGCTTGTCTTGTTGTCGCAGGGTTAATGGCAGACGGTGTGACCGAAATCACAGGGCTTGAACATATAGACAGAGGATATAGTTTGCTTGAGAAGAAGCTTGAAGGCTTGGGTGCAACCATCTGGCGTGAAAAGCTGAATGACCAAGAAATAGAAGAACTTCAAAATTCATAAGGCTTTGACTGTGAGAGGAGATTTGGACAAAAATGGAAAGAAGTTTATCGATGGAACTAGTACGGGTGACAGAAGCAGCTGCATTAAAATCTGCCCGTTGGATGGGAAGAGGATTAAAAGACGAAGCGGATGATGCTGCAACAAGTGCAATGCGTGATGTATTTGACACCATTCCGATGAAGGGAACAGTGGTCATTGGCGAAGGAGAAATGGACGAAGCACCAATGCTTTATATTGGGGAAAAGCTTGGGAACGGATATGGACCTCGCGTGGATGTCGCTGTTGATCCATTAGAAGGAACAAACATTGTGGCAAGCGGCGGCTGGAATGCCTTAGCTGTCATTGCAGTTGCAGATCATGGCAACCTGCTGAATGCACCTGATATGTACATGGATAAGATCGCAGTAGGTCCAGAAGCGGTAGGCTGCATCGACATTGAAGCGCCTGTCATTGATAATCTTCGCGCTGTTGCAAAAGCAAAAAACAAAGATATTGAAGATGTGGTTGCAACGATTTTAAACAGAGATCGACATGAGAAAATTATTGCTGAACTGAGAGAAGCAGGAGCAAGAATTAAACTGATCGACGATGGTGACGTTGCAGGAGCCATTAATACAGCATTTGATCACACAGGTGTTGATATTCTATTTGGTTCAGGCGGAGCGCCTGAGGGTGTCCTTTCTGCTGTAGCGTTAAAGGCACTTGGTGGTGAAATTCATGGTAAGCTTCTTCCTCAAAGTGAAGAAGAACTAAGACGCTGTGAGAAAATGGGGCTGGATGTTGGGAAAGTCCTCAGAATGGAAGATCTCGTAAAAGGAGATGACGCCATTTTTGCAGCGACAGGTGTAACGGACGGAGAATTACTTAAAGGTGTTCAATTCAAAGGCTCTGTTGGAACAACACATAGTGTTGTCATGCGTGCGAAATCAGGTACGGTTCGTTTCGTAGATGGCAGACACAGCTTGAAGAAAAAACCGAATCTTGTCATTCGTCCGTAATCTGAAAGCGGGTATTCATTACCCGCTTTTCATATAGGTGTCAAATGTATATCATTTTCTTTTAAAAGTTGAATATTCTCTGCAAATGAGGTAAAACTAAAGAGTGCTGCGAAATTTTCTGCGAATTTACTTCTTTTAAGCTTCAACAAGTTTAAATACTGCCGCATCATGACGATATACTCATTATCCTTCTCTATGTTGACAAAGCTCTATTTCACATTGTTCCTATCTTTCACGATAAAACGAGTGGGAGCGTTACCATCAGAGCGAGGTCATTCCAACAACAACGGAATTAAAAGCTAATCAAATACAATGGTCATGCATTTGTAAAGAAATACATTGACTAGAAAAGTGTGGTGTCCATATTGAAAGATGTATCGATTTCATCTTTGGAAAATATGAAATTAAAAGAGCTGTATGAGTTAGCAAAACGATACAAAATCTCTTATTACAGCAAACTAACAAAAAAAGAATTAATTTTTGCCATCTTAAAGGCGAACGCTGAGCAAGAGGATCTCTTATTTATGGAAGGGGTTCTTGAAATTATTCAGTCTGAGGGATTTGGTTTCTTAAGACCGATTAACTACTCCCCAAGTTCTGAAGACATTTATATTTCAGCTTCACAAATCAGACGCTTTGATTTACGAAATGGAGATAAAGTGTCTGGAAAGGTACGACCTCCAAAAGAGAATGAACGCTACTATGGCCTCCTTCATGTAGAAGCGGTAAATGGGGACGACCCAGAATCAGCAAAGGAACGTGTTCACTTTCCTGCACTCACACCGCTATTTCCTGACCGTCAAATGATTCTTGAAACACAGCCTAATCACCTGTCTACTAGAATTATGGACATGATGGCGCCAGTTGGATTTGGACAGCGTGGTTTAATCGTTGCACCGCCTAAGGCTGGGAAAACCATTTTGCTTAAAGAAATTGCCAACAGCATTTCTGAAAATCACCCAGAGGCAGAGCTGATTGTCCTTTTGATTGACGAACGCCCAGAAGAAGTAACAGATATCGAACGTTCTGTTGCAGGGGATGTTGTTAGTTCAACCTTTGACGAAGTACCGGAAAACCACATTAAAGTAGCAGAGCTTGTCTTAGAGCGTGCTATGCGTCTTGTTGAACATAAAAAGGATGTCATCATCTTAATGGACAGCATCACAAGGCTTGCTCGTGCATACAACCTTGTGATTCCGCCAAGCGGCCGAACGCTTTCAGGCGGTATTGATCCTGCGGCTTTCCATCGCCCAAAACGCTTCTTTGGTGCTGCGCGTAACATTGAAGAAGGCGGAAGCTTGACGATTTTAGCCACTGCACTTGTTGATACAGGATCACGTATGGATGACGTAATTTATGAAGAGTTTAAAGGAACTGGGAACATGGAGCTTCATTTGGACCGTTCTTTGGCCGAAAGAAGAATTTTCCCTGCGATCGACATTCGCCGTTCTGGTACGAGAAAAGAAGAACTGCTTGTGCCAAAAGAGCATCTTGATCGTTTATGGGCGATGAGAAAATCGATGTCAGATACACCTGACTTCGCTGAGAAGTTCATGCGCAAAATGAGAAAAACAAAGACAAACCAAGAATTTTTCGATATTTTAACGCAAGAATGGAAACAAGCCAATATGTCTGCATCAAGAAGATAGCTTCTCTGAAAAAATACATTTGCAATCATAGACTCACACTGTTATAATTTTATCATGTGCGTTTCAGAATTTATTTCTGAGATATTAACTCTGTTTCCGAATTGGATTCAGGGCGGAAGGAGATGACAGTAGATGAAAACAGGAATTCATCCTAACTACAAAAAAGCTACAGTCAAATGCGCTTGTGGAAATGAGTTTGAAACTGGATCAGTAAAAGAAGAGGTACGCATCGAGATTTGCTCTGAGTGCCATCCTTTCTATACAGGCCGTCAAAAATTCGCTTCTGCTGATGGACGTGTTGACCGCTTTAACAAAAAATACGGTCTTAAGTAATAATAGATACAATAAACAGGCAGGAATCCGTTCTTGCCTGTTTTTTTACGTGGATTGATGGAACTTTAAAACGGGGGAGAAGACCTTATGTATGTGATGAAACAAAGCGGTTGGCTTGAAGTCATCTGCGGCAGTATGTTTTCTGGAAAGTCGGAAGAATTGATTCGGAGAGCCAAAAGGGCCACCTTTGCCAAACAAGAAGTAAAAATATTCAAACCAGCGATTGATAACCGATATAGTACAAGCTCAGTTGTGTCACATAACGGTTCATCATTAGATGGGATTGCAGTAGCCTCACCAAAAGACATAATAACGCACATATCAGAAAGAACCGATGTCATTGGCATTGATGAGGTGCAATTTTTTGATGAGACAATCATTGACATTGTCACTCAATTGGCTGACCAAGGCTATCGAGTCATTGTTGCAGGCCTGGATCAAGACTTCAGAGGAGAGCCATTTGGTGTTGTTCCGCATTTAATGGCATGTGCAGAGCTTGTAACAAAACTTCAAGCAGTTTGTTCGGTATGCGGCTCCCCAGCGAGTAGAACACAACGCTTGATCGACGGTAAACCCGCATCCTATGATGATCCTATTATTTTAGTAGGTGCGCAGGAATCATACGAAGCACGATGCAGACATCACCATGAAGTACCAAGACTTGATGTTGGTACAACACTTGACAAATAAAAAAATAGCAAATGCCGCTGTGTTTCGTTTTTCGAGATTTTGGCTGAACACCCATCATTTGTACTTAAATAAATTAAATAACACTACGATTAAATTATCTAATTTTCAACGCTTGCGTTTTGTCATAAGCAGGCATAAAATGACTAACTGTAGTGTAAAGCATTTAAACGAAAAGTTCGATTTCTTGTCATAATTTTTTTGATTAAGGATTTTTCTCCTTAATCGTTCTTTGGATTAATAGTTCACTTTATTTATATTTTAGAAAGAGGGTAGTTTTTGATGAACAACGTGAAGAAAACAAAAGAAGGGTACCTCGAAACCACTTTGACAGGTAAAGATGTATTATCGATTCCAACGTTGAACAAAGGCGTTGCTTTCTCTGAAGAAGAAAGACAAGAGCTTGGACTAGAAGGCTTACTTCCTCCAACGGTTCTAACTTTAGAACAGCAAGCGGAAAGAGCGTACAAGCAGTTTCTAGCTCAGCCGGATCGTCTTCGTCAAAACGTATACTTAAGTGATTTGCAAAACCGTAACGAAGTATTGTTCTACAAGCTTCTAACAGAAAAGCTTCGTGAAATGCTTCCAGTTGTATACACACCAACTGTTGGTGAAGCGATTCAAGAATACAGCCATGAATACAGAAGACCTCATGGTGTCTATCTTTCAATTGACGACATTGACGGAATTGAGAAAGCATTTGAAAACTTGCACGCAACTGCTGGAGATATTGACCTCATCGTTGCAACTGACTCTGAGAGTATTCTTGGAATTGGTGACTGGGGTGTTGGTGGTATCAACATCGCAATCGGTAAATTAGCTGTTTACACGGCTGCAGCAGGTATTGATCCTAGCCGCGTGATTCCAGTTGTATTAGATGTTGGAACAAACAATGAAAAATTATTGAATGATCCATTATACATCGGGAACCATCACAAACGTGTACAAGGTGAAAAATACGAAGAATTCATTGATGCTTATGTGAAAGCAGCACTTAAATTCTTCCCGAAAGCATTGCTTCACTGGGAAGACCTTGGAAACAAAAATGCGCGTAACATCATGAAAAAATACAATGATAACATCTTAACGTTCAACGATGATATTCAAGGTACTGGTGCCATTACTTTAGCGGGTGTTCTTGCAGCTGTCAAGAAAACTGGTACTCAATTGAAAGATCACCGTGTTGTCATCTTCGGAGCTGGATCAGCTGGTATTGGAATCGCAGACCAAATGCGTGACACAATGGTTCTTGAAGGTCTAACAGAAGAAGAAGCAAACAATGCATTCTGGACATTAGACTACAGAGGATTGCTAACAGATCAATTTGAAGATGAAGTGCTTGATTTCCAAAAACCATACCTGCGTACTTCTGATGAAGTAGAAGGTTGGGCACGCGATGAAAAAGGGCAAATCTCATTTGCTGAAACTGTTCGCAGGGTGAAGCCGACCATCCTTATCGGTACATCAGGTCAAGGCGGCGCATTCACTGAAGAAATCATTAAAGAAATGGCAGCTCATACAGAGCGTCCAGTGATCATGCCAATGTCTAACCCAACACCGCTTGCTGAAGCTGTGCCAGAGGATCTATTCAAATGGACTGACGGCCGTGCGCTTGTTGCAACAGGAAGCCCGTTCGAAAACGTTGAGTATAACGGAATTGAACATGAAATCGGACAATCAAACAATGCGTTCGTTTTCCCTGGACTTGGTCTTGGTTCAATCGTAACAGAATCAAAAATCATCACAAAAGGCATGTTCGTTGCTTCTGCGAATGCAATTGCTGAAATGGTAGATCATGAGAAACCAGGTGCTGGTCTTCTTCCAAGTATTGATAAATTGCAAGAAGTGTCAATTCATGTAGCTGTTGAAGTAGCGAAAGCAGCAATTGAAGATGGTGTCGCAAGAAAAACGCCTGACAACATCGAACAAGCTGTGAAAGACGCAATGTGGATTCCTGAATATAAAAAAATTGTAAGAGCATAATAAAATGTGTAACGCGGCATTGCTTCGGGTAATCTAAGCAATGCCGCAATAAATAAGAAACATGTAAAGGATTTAAGGAGGAAGAGTAAGATGGACTTTTTAAATATTTTGATCCTCCTAGCACCGATTTTTTTCGTTATCGCGCTGGGTTGGTTCGCAGGGAACTTCGGCAGCTATGACGCTAAATCTGCAAAAGGTGTAAGTACACTTGTTACAAAGTATGCTTTACCAGCGCACTTTATCGCCAGTATTCTGTCAACACCAAAAGATAAATTCTATAGTCAAATTCCATTTTTCGTTGCATTGATTTTCGGAATCGTTGGTTTTTATATCATTATCCTTTTAGTTACGAAATTTGCTTTTAAATATGATTTAACAGATTCTTCTGTTTTCTCGTTAAACTCAGCACAACCGACCTTTGCATTTATGGGGATTCCGGTCTTGGGCAGTTTATTTGGAGCTCAAGAGGTTGCAATTCCGATTGCGATTACCGGAATAGTTGTAAATGCATTGCTTGATCCAATTGCTATTATTGTGTCAACTGTCGGTGAAAAAACAAAAGGAAAAGCCAAAGAAGGCGAAAGTTTCCTAAAAATGACGACAAAAGCAATTTTGCACGGTTTATCAGAGCCGCTTGCACTTGCACCGTTAGCCAGTATCATTCTTGTTCTTTTAGGATTTAAACTTCCTGCAATCGGACATGAAATGTTAGAGGAAATTGGCAGCGTCACATCAGGGGTTGCGTTATTCGCAGTCGGTGTCACTGTTGGTATCCGCAAAATTAAATTAAGCTTGCCAGCCTTCAGTATTGCATTGCTAAAAGTAGCTGTACAACCATTACTTATGTATTTTATCGCTGTTATTATGGGTCTTTCGGCTGATGAAATTACAAAAGCTGTATTACTTGTTGCCTTCCCAGGTTCAGCTGTTGCAGCAATGATCGCAACACGATTTGAAAAACAAGAGGCGGAAACTGCATCCGCATTTGTGATCAGTGCCATCATGTCACTCATCACATTACCGATCATTATTGCACTTACCGTATAATATAGTAGAAAGGCTGCCAAACGAGGCAGCCTTTCTTAGCGAAATGAATGAAACAGAGGGAAGAGTACACGCTTTTTTTTGATGTCGGGGTGTGCGATTTCCTTTTTTTCTTCTACTTGTGACGGTTGTTTCAAGGCTGCGGCGAGGCGGTCAAATTTTGTGGATAAGTCTTCAATTTCTCTGCGGTGCTGAAGCAGCTGATACGATACACCTTCATCTGCCTTTTTAGCCAATTTCCGTTCAAGCTCTTGCAGGCGGTCTTCTACATCAGTGACATGTAATTGCTGCTGAATGAGCGCTTTCACTTGTTTTTCTAATGCTTCAATCCGCTGTATAGAGACATCAGCTTCGGCAGCAGGTGCTGATTGACGAACGGTTTCCTTATGGATTGGCAGTTGAATATCTTGGAGGATCACACCTTCACTCATTTGGTGTTTGACCTCTTTGAGCAGCTGTACAATATCATCATGAAATTCATAATGTCCAAGTTCATTCCGGGCGACAGGGATGTTGAGCTGTTTGACCCAGCGCTGAATCGTCTTTGAAGAAACACCAATTTCCTTTGCAACCTCATTTGTATTCAAACCAAATGCCCTCCCTTTTTTCAATTACAAGTACCATTCTCTTTAAGGAGTTCCTGTTCCTTCACGTTAGACAAAACAAGTAACCAATCGCCAAAGATCGTGTTTTCTAGCGAAAAATTGCAGGAATTCAATTGTTTTGGAAATTTTTTTGACTGTCATACCCCGCTATACTATAATTAGACTGTTACGCACAAAACAGAGGTGAAGACCATGTTAGACCGTTTAAAATCAATTGAAGAACGCTATGAAAAGCTAAATGAATATTTAAGTGACCCTGAAGTGGTGAACGACCCTAAGAAGCTTCGTGAATATTCGAAAGAACAATCCGATATTCAAGAAACTGTTGAGGTATATAGACAATATCGTGCGGCATACGACCAGCTGAATGATGCGAAAGCAATGCTCGAAGAGAAGCTGGATGCCGAGATGCGCGACATGGTCAAAGAAGAAATTTCAGAGCTCACGGAAGAAACGGAACGTTTAGAAGACGAGCTGAAAATCTTGCTGATCCCGAAAGATCCGAATGACGATAAGAACGTTATTGTGGAGGTTCGTGGTGCAGCGGGTGGAGAAGAGGCTGCTCTTTTTGCGGGAAATCTTTACCGTATGTACAGCCGTTATGCTGAAATGCAAGGCTGGAAAACGGAAGTTATGGAAGCAAGTGTCACTGGCACAGGCGGTTATAAAGAGATCATCTTTATGATCAGCGGGAAAGGCGCATACTCTAAACTAAAGTTTGAAAATGGTGCACACCGCGTGCAGCGTGTTCCAGAAACAGAATCAGGCGGACGGATCCATACATCTACTGCGACAGTCGCTGTATTACCTGAAGCTGAGGAAGTTGAAATTGATATCCATGAAAAAGATATCCGTGTGGATACATTTGCATCAAGCGGACCTGGCGGACAAAGTGTCAATACGACCATGTCTGCTGTTCGATTAACTCACCTTCCAACAGGTGTTGTTGTGTCCTGTCAGGATGAGAAATCACAAATTAAAAACAAAGAAAAAGCCATGAAAGTACTTCGTGCGAGAATTTATGATAAATTCCAGCGTGAAGCACAGGCTGAATATGATCAAACACGTAAATCTGCGGTTGGAACAGGGGATCGTTCAGAGCGTATCCGTACGTACAACTTCCCGCAAAACCGTGTAACAGACCACCGCATCGGATTGACGATTCAAAAGCTTGATCAAATTTTAGAAGGAAAACTTGACGAGGTCATTGATGCACTAATTATGGAAGACCAAGCAAGAAAGCTTCAAGATGCAAAATAAAGAGCGAACAATCTTCGAAGCCCTTAAATGGGCTTCTTCTTTGTTAACGGAAGCTGGCAGAGACCAAAATGCAGCAGAACTCCTGTTGATGCATGTGCTCGGCTGGAGCAGAAGTGAGCTTCTTGCACGATTTCATGATGCGCTGCCTGAGGAGCAAGATCAACTGTTCAGCAAATTTGTGACACAGCATAAGGCGGGTGTTCCTGTTCAGCATTTAACGGGTGTTGAATTCTTTTACGGACGTCCTTTCGAGGTGAACAAGCATGTTCTTATTCCTCGTCCTGAAACGGAAGAAGTTGTTCTGGCGGCGCTCAATTTGGTAGGTGACGTTTTCCCGCCCGGTCAGCCGCTCAAAGCAGTTGACGTTGGCACAGGAAGCGGAGCCATTGCGATTACGCTGGCTCTTGAAAAAAAATCACTATCTGTCACAGCGACTGATATCTCACAAGAAGCGCTTGCGGTAGCAAAACGGAATCAACAAGCGCTCGGTGCAGACGTTCATTTTTTACATGGAGATTTGCTTGAACCGGTTATAGCTCAAGGCATTAAAGTAGATGTATTTATTTCCAATCCACCTTATATTGCGGCGGAAGAAATGGATAGTCTGTCTGAGGTTGTGACGAAGCATGAGCCGGTGAATGCGCTGACGGACGGACGTGATGGCTTGTGGTTTTATCAGCGTCTCGTTCATGATCTTCCCAGCGTGCTGAGTGATCAGGCAGTTGTTGTCTTTGAAATTGGACATATGCAAGGTCAAGATGTCACAGCGCTTCTTGAGCAGGCATTTCCTAAAGCGGATGTCTGTATCGTCAAAGATATTAACGGAAAAGATCGAGCTGTTTGCGCACACATTCAAAACGGAAAGTCCGGCTGAAGAAAGCCGGACTATTTTATTATGTAAAGATGAAACTTATGGTAAAAGAGAAACGTATATATAGAAGAATGAACATTCTGATCATGATTTTTTACATAAATTTGTTTTGAAGGAGCGAATGGTGTGAACAAAAGGTATGCGATGGTGTTGGTCATCGTCAGTGTACTATTGATTGTGAGTGCTTGTGGTAAACCGAGCTTTAAAAAAGAGGCAGCAGCATTTGGAGAAAGCTATAAAAAAGCACAATACACAGTGAATCGAACGGATGACCTATCTGACATGAAAGAGAAGCTGAAGGTTTATTTAACCGAACATGAATATCAAGAATATACACAAGACAGCATGTTCCCGAGCATATTAGAAGCGGCGAAGGATCAAGATTGTCAAATTAAGCTGAAGAAAATTATGTTTACGCCTTCAGATGAAAGCGATGACAGAATTGAATTTAACTATGAAATGGTGATCCAATTTATCGATCAAAAAGGGAAAGTCAAAAAAGAAATCGAGAAAAAAGGAGCCATGACTGTCATCAAAACAGAATCTGGTTTAAAAATCAGCCGAGATTGGGATGGAAGACTATACCCTTCTGACTACCAATCCTCACTCAAAAGTCGTTCTTAATGAGAACGGCTTTTTTGTTTTGACTCATAATCTATTAAAAAATTCATATTGACTGTTTATGAAATGAGTTTCCTGGACACAATGTTTGTAGCGAAGAGAAAAAGTGGGGGGAACACACAATGTTGAAAAGTAAAACGATGATTTGTCTTTATATGTTTCTATTATTATGCGGTGCTTTTGCAAATCTTGGCAGAGAGGAGACAGCGGCTGCTTCTGCAAATCAGCCTGTTGTCATACCAGATGAAGCAATTCGATTACGCATTTTAGCAAATAGTGATCGTTCAGCGGATCAGGATGTGAAAAGAAGTATTCGTGACGAGGTCAATGCGAGTATGACAGAGTGGGTGAAAGACCTCACATCCATTGAAGAAGCAAGACGTGTCATTCGATCAAAGCTGCCAGAAATCAATCGTATTGCTAAAGCGAAATTGAAGGAACAGCACATTGATCAATCCGTATCGGTCAGTTTTCAAAAAGCTTCATTTCCAACAAAGCTCTATGGAAATTTCGTCTACCCTGCTGGGAAATATGAAGCCATTTTAATTACGCTTGGAGAAGGAGACGGAGCCAACTGGTGGTGTGTGTTATTTCCGCCGCTCTGCTTTATCGATTTTTCAAACGGAGAAGCCATCGCCTCACCAGAAGGGGATGATGATAAACAAGTGACAGCGCAGCAAACGAAAGAGTCTGTCAATGAAGTGGTGAAAGAAGAGGAAGAAGAGACAGGTGAAGTAAAGTTCTTTTTGTTCGAATGGGTCTCTAGTCTTTTCTCTTAAAAAAGGTATAAAACGGTTTTTGCCTCATAGATTTGAAGTAAGAGATCAAAAAGAGGTGAAAGCATGTATTATCAATTAAGAATAGCCACAGAAGAAGATGTCCCGGCGATCAATGCTTTTCTTGAAAAGGGACAAGCAAAAGGCGGAGTAACACTTGCGGAGCGAACGGCATTTGTAGTGATGGAAGATGCGGATGGTCAGCTGGCAGGCTGCTTAGGTCTTGAACAGTTCAATGAACAAGAGGGATTGCTGCGGTCTCTTGTCATATCAGATAAGCTCGGTCAGGGACACATTGTCTCTTTGTTCCAAAGTGTTCAAACGCTCGGTGAAAAAATGGGTGTGGATACTTTTTATGTCGTCGCAAACCATTCCTCTTCCCATGATTTTTTGGCATTAATGGGCTTTACGCCTTTAAAGGAAATTCCAGAAAGCATATGGAGCTCTGCACATGCAAAAGAGACATTGGGGAAAGAACAGGCTGTGGTCCTGCAAAAAAAAGGCAGTTAATCACAAAATGATGGACTTATACACATACTTATCCACTACAAAACAAGCGTTATCCACAAATTGTGGACAACGCTTGTTTTATTGATCATCATCTTTTATACTTTCAAAAGGATAATTGAGATATATCAACAGTTTTATCTTTTTTAAAAGGAGTTTGTATGATGTTAAATACAAAAAGGTGGTCTGTGGATTTAGAAAAGGATTTATCCACATACTATCCACAAATTAAACAGGCGGCCGATCTGCTGAAGCAAAATGAAGTGGTTGCTTTCCCGACAGAGACCGTTTACGGACTCGGGGCAAATGCGAAAGAGACAGAAGCCGTGATGAAAATTTATGAAGCGAAAGGGCGTCCGAGTGATAATCCGTTGATTGTTCACATTGCGGAGGTTCAGCAGCTTCACGAATTTGCACAAATAGAAAGCGAAAAAGCGAAGGCGCTGATGGATGCCTTTTGGCCGGGCGCCTTAACCATCGTTCTTCCGTGTAAGCCGGGCACTTTATCAAAGCAGGTTACAGCAGGTTTATCCACAGTAGGTGTGAGAATGCCTGACCATCCCATTGCGCTTGAGCTCATCCGAGCAGCTGGTCTGCCAATTGCTGCACCAAGTGCCAATCGTTCGGGAAAACCTTCACCAACACAAGCTGACCATGTAGCCAGTGATCTCGAAGGAAGAATCGCTGGGATTGTGGATGGCGGTTCAACAGGTATTGGCGTTGAGTCAACGGTTGTATCCTGTATCGGTGAGACCCCAGTGATTTTAAGACCAGGCGGGATTACAAAAGAAGCATTAGAAGAGGTAGTCGGAACGGTGAGTGTGGACCCAGGGCTGACAAAAAAGGACGAAGCGCCTGTATCGCCGGGAATGAAATACACACATTATGCACCTGAAGCCAAGATGTATATCTTTCATGGAAGTGATGAAGACATGCAGTGTCACATTCAGAAATACAGAGCTGAAGGGCTAAAAGTCGGAGTGCTGACAACAGAAGAAAAGAAATCGCTGTTTGCGGCAGATGTTGTGTACAGCTGTGGGTGGAGAGAAAAACCTGAAACGGTTGCCGCAAACCTTTATCGTGTACTGAGACAATTTGATGAAACAGATGTAGACTTGATCATTTCAGAAGCCTTTTCAGAAGAGGGAGTTGGTTCTGCCATTATGAACCGTCTGCAAAAAGCCGCAGGAGGGCGTACACTCCCTTCGTTCCAATAGTTCTAACCTTTCTTGGACAAACATAGGTTAAAGAAGAATGTGTGTCCAAGGGGGATTTACATGAACGAACTAGCTGGCGAATTGCTGACACTCAGCATCATGGCTTTTGCACTTGGGATGGATGCTTTTTCGGTTGGACTTGGTATGGGGATGATTCAGCTGAGGTTCCGCCAGATCATTTATATTGGACTTGTTATTGGGATATTTCATATGTTTATGCCGCTTTTTGGCATGCTGACAGGTCAGCTCTTATCTGGATGGCTCGGTCTTCTTGCCACCTATATTGGCGGGGCGCTGCTTTTGGTGCTGGGACTGCAAATGATTGTTGCTTCTATCCGCAAAGAGGATAAGCCCTTTATCGCACCAGTTGGGGCTGGTCTTGTTCTTTTTGCGACAAGTGTAAGCCTAGACAGCTTTTCCGTTGGTTTAAGCCTCGGGATTTACGGTTCCCAGGTGTGGATGACTATATTATTGTTTGGTTTTTTTAGTATGCTCCTCACATGGCTCGGATTATTACTCGGTAAACAGGTTCGGTCATGGGTGGGTTCATATAGCGGCGCGCTTGGCGGAATCATTTTACTAGCCTTTGGTATCAAATTATTATTTCCGCTCTAGCCAGTCTCCTTACATAACATGTAGAATGAAATGCTATATAATAGAAGAAAAGGAGGGCGAAAGATGAAAATCTTATTTGTTTGTACGGGAAATACATGCAGAAGTCCAATGGCTCAAGCCCTTTTTGCTTCCATTGCAGATGAAAAAGGTTTAGAGGTCACTGTAAAATCAGCGGGCATTTTTGCCTCCGATGAAGGGAAGGCTTCTCCTCAAGCGATCGAAGCATTATTTGAGAAAAGCATTCCACTGAATCACTCATCATCAAAATTGACAGAGGATCTTCTGCGCGAAGCTCATTACGTCTTCACGATGACGATGCAGCATAAACAGTTGATTGCAGAGCAATATGCGCATGCAAAAGGTAAGGTCTTCACTTTAAAGGAATTTGCGACAGGAACAGAAGGCGATGTATCCGATCCGTTTGGAGGAAGTCTTTCTGTTTATCAGGAAACTCGAGATGAACTAGAAGCCTTGCTGTATCAGCTCGCTGAGAAGCTGAAAAAAGATCATCATAATAGATAACTTGTAAAACCGTTGCCTCAACGGTTTTTCTGCTATTGTTTGCAAATCACTAGGCAGAGGTTAAAATATAACTGTAAATAAAGAATGAATGTAAGACATAACAGATCAACTCACCCTTAGGAGGAATTGCCCGATGAAAGTAGCCATTGCATCCGATCACGGCGGAACGAATATTCGTGAAGAAATCAAACAATTGATGGATGAATTGAAGATTGAATACATTGATATGGGTTGTGAATGCGGATCAGGTTCTGTAGACTACCCAGATTATGCTTTCCCTGTAGCCAATATGGTGGCAAACGGAGAAGTCGACCGCGGCATTTTAATTTGTGGGACAGGCATCGGCATGAGCATCTCAGCAAATAAAGTAAAAGGAATCCGTTGTGCATTGGCTCATGATACATTTAGTGCGAAAGCAACGAGAGAACATAATGATACGAACGTTCTTGCAATGGGAGAGCGAGTGATTGGACCAGGGTTAGCACGTGAGATTGCGCACATTTGGCTGACGACAGAGTTTACAGCAGGACGCCATGCTGTGCGGATTGGCAAAATTGCTGATTACGAAGAAAAGCACCTATAAGGAGCGCTTAACATGAACATTGGTCAAGATTGGCTTGAAATGTTAAAAGAGTTTCATCAAACAGTTGAATTGCGTGCCGGGCAAATCTTAGTCATTGGCTGCAGTACGTCAGAAGTGGCTGGTGAGCATATTGGTACTGCAGGAAGTGAGCAAATTGCTGCCTCTATCTATCAAGAATTGGATCAGTTAAGACGAGAGACCGGCATCGAGCTCGCCTTTCAATGCTGTGAACATCTAAATCGTGCCCTTGTTGTTGAAGAAGAAGTGGCTTTCCGTTTTAACCTGGAGATCGTAGCTGCAGTACCTGTCCGTAAAGCGGGTGGTTCGATGGCGGCTCATGCGTATCAGCAAATGGAACATCCTGTATTGGTCGAATGCATTGAGGCACATGCTGGAATTGATATCGGCGATACGTTAATTGGGATGCACTTAAAGAGAGTCGCAGTACCTGTCCGCCTCAGTCGTCATCGATTAGGACATGCACATGTGACTTTTGCGAAAACGCGTCCGAAGCTGATTGGCGGAGAACGAGCCGTTTATACAAGATCATAGCTTCGAAATATTTCTAATATAATGTTGAATGATGAAGACGCTTTACCACTTGAATATTCGGGTTTTCATAAAAAAGAAGTCGATTTTCCAAAAAAAACTTTTACATTTTACTCAAAAACCGTGTACAATGAGATGGTGAAAACATCGAATGGAAATAGATTGGAGAGGATTTCGCTGATGAAACATTTACCTGAGCAAGACGCACAAGTATTCAAAGCAATTCAACTAGAGCGGAAACGCCAGCAGGACAAAATCGAATTAATTGCATCAGAAAACTTCGTAAGCGAAGCAGTCATGGAAGCACAGGGCTCTGTATTAACAAACAAATACGCTGAGGGCTATCCTGGTAAACGCTACTATGGCGGCTGTGAACATGTAGACGTTGTGGAAGATATCGCACGTGACCGCGCAAAAGAAATTTTTGGCGCTGAGTATGTGAACGTACAGCCTCACTCAGGTGCTCAAGCGAACATGGCCGTATACTTTACAATTCTTGAGCATGGCGATACAGTACTTGGCATGAACTTATCACATGGCGGGCATTTAACACATGGAAGCCCTGTAAACTTTAGTGGTGTACAGTACAACTTTGTAGAATATGGTGTAGATAAAGAAACTCAGCATATCGACTATCAAGATGTACTTGAAAAAGCACGTGAACATAAGCCGAAACTCATCGTTGCGGGTGCAAGTGCATACCCACGCCAAATTGATTTCAAAAAGTTCCGTGAGATTGCTGATGAAGTCGGTGCTTACTTTATGGTCGACATGGCTCACATTGCTGGTCTTGTTGCAGCAGGTCTTCATCCAAATCCAGTTCCTTACGCAGATTTTGTGACAACAACAACTCACAAAACATTACGCGGACCTCGCGGCGGAATGATCCTATGCCGTGAAGAGTTTGGTAAAAAGATCGACAAATCGATCTTCCCTGGTATTCAAGGTGGACCACTAATGCATGTCATCTCTGCAAAAGCTGTTTCTTTCGGTGAAGTATTGAACGGAGATTTCAAAACATATGCACAAAACGTCATTAATAATGCAAAACAACTAGCTGAAACACTTTTATCTGAAGATATTCAGCTTGTATCTGGCGGAACAGATAACCATCTTGTTCTCATCGACTTGCGTTCTCTTGGCATCACAGGGAAAATTGCAGAAAACGTTCTTGATGAAATCGGTATTACAGTGAACAAAAATGCAATTCCTTATGATCCAGAGAAACCATTTGTCACAAGCGGTGTACGTGTAGGTACAGCAGCAGTAACAAGCCGCGGGTTTGATCAAGAAGCGATGAAAGAAGTCGGTTCCATTATTGCACTTGCGCTAAAACATCATGAAGATGAAGCGAAATTAGAAGAGGCGAAAAAGCGTGTGTCTGATCTTACGGCCCGTTTCCCTCTATATAACGAATTAGATTATTAAAAAACAGACCCATTTGCCTATTTTTGGCATGTGGGTTTTTTTTGTAGGATTTGCGAATCATATTGAAAGATGATGTCTTTTTATGTAGAATTGTAGGAAGTGTGCAAAGTTCACCGGAAGATGACAGAAAAGGAGTTGTAGCAAGCAATGGCAAAGGTTTATGTATTTGATCACCCGCTTATTCAGCACAAACTTACATATATTCGTGACGTTCATACAGGAACTAAAGAATTTAGAGAGCTAGTGGATGAAGTCGCAACATTAATGGCATTTGAAATCACAAGAGACTTACCGCTTGAAGAGGTAGATGTAGAAACACCTGTACAAGTAGCGAAATCAAACGTGATCTCAGGGAAGAAACTCGGGGTTGTGCCAATTTTAAGAGCAGGTCTTGGAATGGTAGACGGGATTTTGAAACTCATTCCAGCTGCTAAAGTGGGACATGTCGGTTTATACCGCGATCCGAAAACATTAAAGCCTGTTGAATATTATGTGAAGCTTCCATCAGATGTGGAAGAACGTGAATTTATCGTAGTAGACCCAATGCTTGCAACTGGCGGTTCAGCAGTCGAAGCGTTAAACAGCTTGAAAAAACGCGGTGCGAAAAACATTCGCTTTATGTGTCTGATTGCTGCCCCTGAAGGTGTAGAAGAAATGCAAAAGCATCATCCAGATGTTGATATCTACATTGCAGCATTAGATGAGAAACTAAACGAAAAAGGTTACATCATCCCAGGTCTTGGTGATGCTGGTGACCGTATGTACGGAACGAAATAAGAAAGTCTTAATAAAAGCCCACATGCAAACGTGCATGTGGGCTTTTTGAAATATATGACAAACGGTTGATACCGTTCTTAGAAAAATCAATGTATACTGAACATTGGCTGTTTTTTTCAATGAATGTCACATCTCTCCTAAAGTTTGATGAAATTGTGAACATTTTGTGTGCTCTATCACTATAGAAAAGTTTTTTAACTTTCAACCGATTGACACATCATAGACGCTATTGTATGCTAAACGAGGGTATTATGGTAAGGTTTTCATAGCCTATAGCACTCTACTAATCCTCATTGTGAACCCTTTAATAATCAGGGTTTGTATCAACGAATGAAGCAGCATCCCATAGATCTAAAGATTTCAAGTCTGATTGTGCAATTAGACCGATGGGTGATTGATTTTTTTCGAATAGGACGGCTTATCATCAGCGTCTTCTACGCAGTTTTCATCACCATTTATCACCTTTTTTACAATACTTTTCATCGGGAGTCAGATGAATGAACGATCCAAACGCGATTTTCCGCAGACAGAGTAAATACATGTTCTATCTATTGGCAATTTTTGTGTTTGGCTATGCCATGCCTGGTTTTAAACCACTGTTTCTTGGTTTCATTATCGGCACAATTTTTGCTTTCTTTAATTTATTCCTACTTATACGGAGAATGCACGCTTTTGATCGAGCGGTTAAAAAAGGAAAATCCATTCGTTCAATGGGAAGTACAGCCAGGTGGGCCAACGCGATTCTCGCAGTAGCGATTGCTTGGCGTTACCCTAATGAAGTTCATCTGGCAGGTGTTGTTATAGGATTAATGACAATATATCCTGTCATTATGATAGATTCCTTCATTCAACTTAAACGTTCTACTATGGAAGAGAGGTGAATACTCTTTGGGTCACAGTTCAAAAACTACAGAATTTTTAGGGTTAACGTTCAACTTATCCAATGTTCTCATGATTACGATTGCTAGTATCATCGTTCTTCTCATAGCGGTGCTGACTACTCGTGTTCTGTCTATTCGTCCGACTAAGGCGCAGAACTTCATGGAATGGATCGTTGATTTTGTTCGAAATATCATAGGTAGTTCGATGGACATGAAAACAGGAGCCCCATTTCTAGCGCTTGGCGTTACATTACTCATGTACATATTTGTTTCAAACATGCTTGGACTGCCGTTCTCGATTACGGTCGATCACAACTTGTGGTGGAAATCACCAACTGCTGATCCTGCAATCACAATGACACTAGCAATTATGGTCATGGGACTTACACACTTCTACGGTGTCAAGGCAAAAGGAGTCAAGGAATATACGAAAGACTACTTTAGACCAATTCCACTTTTAGTACCATTGAAACTTATTGAAGAATTTGCAAACACGCTAACACTTGGTTTGCGTCTTTACGGAAATATTTTCGCTGGAGAGATTCTTCTTGGGTTACTTGCAGGACTTGCGACCAATTTCTACACGCAAAATATTGCGCTTGGTATCGTTGGTACATTAGGTGCCATCGTGCCGATGATTGTATGGCAGGCATTCAGTTTGTTTGTCGGAACAATCCAGGCATTTATCTTCACCATGCTGACAATGGTGTACATTTCCCATAAAGTCAGCGACGAACACTAAAAAATTGAGAGTCCAAAAAGGACGTTATTTTAAAGGAGGAGCTTTTTAATGAATTTAATAGCAGCAGCAATTGCAATCGGTTTAGGAGCACTAGGAGCAGGTATTGGTAACGGTCTAATCGTATCTAAAACAGTTGAAGGAATCGCTCGTCAGCCAGAAGCTGGTAGAGAACTAAGAACACTTATGTTCATCGGGGTCGCTTTAGTTGAGGCACTTCCAATTATCGCTGTCGTTATCGCATTCTTGGCATTCTTTGGTTAATATGTGAGAAGCGTTCTAATATGAATTTTAATGGCGAAGATCAGATTAGTTCGAAACTTCGCCATTCCTTTATGTTTTGTTTCTTAACATATTATTTAAAGAAGGGAGTTGCCGTACTAAATGTCTCAGTTACCAGTGGTTTTAGGAGCAGGGGGCTTAAGTTTCAACGCCGGTGATATGTTATTCCAGCTTATCGCTATGCTCATCTTGCTTGCACTTTTAAAGAAATTTGCGCTTAAACCTTTATTAGGTATTATGAAGCAGCGTGAAGATTATATAGGAAATGAAATTTCAAGTGCTGAACAAAAGCACGTTCAAGCTGAAAAGCTTCTTGAAGAACAACGTGTCTTATTGAAAGAAGCACGCGAAGAATCACATACACTCATCGAAAATGCGAAAAAGATTGGTGAGAAACAAAAAGAAGAGATCATTCAAGCAGCACGTCAAGAATCAGAGCGCTTGAAAGAGTCTGCTAGAACTGAAATCGTGAAAGAAAAAGAACAAGCTGTGGCTGCACTGCGTGAGCAGGTTGCATCACTATCTGTGCTGATTGCATCTAAAGTGATTGAAAAAGAACTTGATGAGCAGGCACAAGAGAAATTGATTCAAGAGTACCTTAAAGAGGCAGGCGAAAGCCGATGAGCGTAACTATTGTCTCTAAGCGTTACGCTTCTGCTCTTTTTGACATCGTTCTTGCTTCTTCGGCAGTAGACGAAACTGAAAAAGAGCTGAATGAGATCAAAAAAGTTCTAAAGGCTGATCAAGAGCTAAATGACTTCCTTGTTCATCCAAAGATTACGGCAGACAAAAAGAAACAGTTGATTGCCGAAGCTTTCAAAGGTGTTTCTACTTATGTATTGCACACAATGTATTTACTGATTGACCGCGGACGCACGAATATTTTCTCTGAAATGACGTCTGAGTTTGTGAAACTTGCAAACCGCACGAAACAAATAGACGATGCGGTCGTGTATTCAGTGAAACCGCTGAGCGGTGCTGAAATTCAATCTTTATCTGAAGTATTTGCCAAAAAAGCCGGAGTCACATCACTGCGTGTTGAAAATGTGATTGACAAGGATCTAATAGGCGGAGTGAAAATCCGTATCGGAAACCGCATTTATGACGGCAGTGTCAGCGGAAAGCTTTCCCGCATTGAACGTCAGCTTGCAGGCGAAAATCGTTAGAAGGGGTGAAACCTTAGTGAGTATCAAAGCTGAAGAGATTAGCGCGCTGATAAAGCAGCAAATCCAAAACTATCAATCAGAAATTGAAGTAAAAGATGTCGGTACAGTCATTCAAGTAGGGGACGGTATCGCGCGTGTACATGGCCTTGACAACATTATGGCAGGAGAGCTGGTTGAGTTCTCTAACGGTGTAATGGGTATGGCTCAAAACCTTGAGGAGTCTAACGTAGGTATCGTTATTTTAGGACCTTACAAAGATATCCGCGAAGGTGACGACGTAAAACGTACAGGTCGTATCATGGAGGTTCCAGTAGGTGAAGAGTTAATCGGACGTATTGTGAACCCGCTTGGTCAGCCTGTTGATGGACTAGGTCCAATTTTAACAAGCAAAACACGTCCAATCGAAAGTGAAGCACCTGGCGTTATGGATCGTAAATCTGTACATGAGCCGCTTCAAACAGGAATTAAAGCAATTGATGCCTTGATTCCAATCGGCCGCGGACAGCGTGAATTGATCATTGGTGACCGTCAAACAGGTAAAACATCTGTTGCAATCGATACGATTCTAAACCAAAAAGATCAAGACATGATCTGTATTTATGTAGCTATCGGACAAAAAGAATCTACGGTTCGTGGTGTTGTTGAAACACTTCGTAAGCATGGTGCGCTTGACTACACAATCGTTGTCACAGCTTCTGCATCACAGCCAGCTCCACTTCTTTACCTTGCTCCTTATGCAGGTGTAACGATGGGTGAGGAATTCATGTATAACGGCAAGCACGTACTTGTTGTCTATGATGACCTTTCTAAACAAGCGGCAGCTTACCGTGAGCTTTCATTATTGCTTCGTCGTCCTCCAGGTCGTGAGGCATTCCCTGGTGATGTTTTCTATCTTCACTCTCGTTTATTAGAACGTGCAGCGAAGCTTAGTGATGAAAAGGGTGGCGGTTCTATCACAGCATTGCCTTTCGTAGAAACGCAAGCTGGCGATATCTCTGCATATATCCCTACAAACGTTATTTCCATCACAGATGGACAGATTTTCTTACAATCTGACCTCTTCTTCTCAGGCGTACGTCCAGCGGTAAACGCAGGATTGTCTGTATCCCGTGTAGGTGGTTCTGCACAAATCAAAGCGATGAAAAAGGTAGCAGGTACACTTCGTCTGGATCTTGCTTCTTATCGTGAGCTTGAAGCATTCGCTCAGTTTGGATCTGATCTAGATCAAGCCACTCAAGCGAAATTAAACCGTGGTGCAAGAACAGTTGAAGTCTTAAAACAAGACTTGAACAAACCGCTTAAAGTTGAAAAACAAGTAGCGATTCTTTACGCACTAACAAGAGGATACTTAGACGATGTAGCCATTGCTGATGTTAAACGTTTTGAAGCTGAGTTATTCTTGTACATTGAAGAAAACCATAAAGGCTTGTTTGACACAATCTCTCAAACAGGAAATATGCCTGCTGATGAAGAGTGGAAGACAGCAATCGAAGGCTTTAAACGTACGTTTGCACCAAGCAACTAATTAGTAATCTTTCCGAGAGAAAAAGATTCTCTTTTTCTCTCTTTTCACGTAAATGAACACGGATTCCTGAAAAAAGGTGGTGAAATCTTTGGCCTCATTACGCGATATAAAGTCAAGGATCACGTCAACGAAAAAATCGAGTCAGATCACAAAAGCGATGCAAATGGTATCAGCTGCGAAACTGAATCGTGCTGAAAACAATGCGAAGTCTTTTGTTCCTTACATGGAGAAAATCCAGGAAGTGGTTGCTGCAATCGCAACTGGAACAAGTGCTAAGCACCCAATGCTTCTTTCAAGACCTGTCAAAAAAACAGGGTATCTCGTTATTACATCTGATCGAGGGCTTGCAGGACCTTTTAACAGCTCGATTTTGCGTGCCGCTTACCAAACCATTCAATCTCGTCATCAATCCGCTGATGAATATGCGGTGATTGTCATTGGTAAAATCGGACGCGACTTCTTCAAAAAGCGTGGTATTCCAGTTATTTCTGAAGTAACAGGGCTTGGAGACGAGGTAGCGTTTGCTGATATTAAAGAATTAGCAAGCAGCACAGTTCAAATGTTCTCTGATGAAGCGTTTGACGAACTTTACATGTTCTACAACCACTTTGTCAGTGCGATTTCACAAGAAGTAACAGAAAAGAAATTATTGCCGCTAACGGACCTTTCGGCCGCAGCGACACCAAATAAACGTTCCGCATCTTATGAGTTTGAGCCTTCTGAAGAAGAAATTCTTGAAGTTCTCCTTCCTCAATATGCAGAGAGTTTGATTTTCGGTGCGCTTCTTGACAGCAAAGCAAGTGAACATGCTGCAAGAATGACAGCAATGAAGAGTGCAACAGACAACGCAAAAGAATTGATCGACAGCCTGACACTCTCTTACAACCGTGCTCGTCAAGCAGCGATTACACAAGAGATTACAGAAATTGTCGGCGGAGCAGCTGCCTTAGAATAGAAATAATTGTCAGGAGGGAATGCAATGAAAACAGGACGCATCAGTCAGATCATGGGACCAGTCGTAGACGTTCGTTTTGAAGACGGTCACTTGCCTGAGATTTATAATGCGATCAAAGTTTCGCATAAAGCGGAAAGCGAAAGTGAAGTTGATATCGACTTAACTTTAGAAGTAGCACTACATTTAGGTGACGATACAGTGAGAACCATCGCAATGGCATCAACAGACGGTGTGAAGCGCGGTATGGAAGCTGTAGACCTTGGAAAACCAATTTCAGTACCAGTTGGTAACGTAACACTTGGACGTGTATTCAACGTACTGGGAGATAACATTGACTTAGATGAGCCACTTGGTGTGGAAGCTCAAAGAGATCCAATCCACAGACAAGCGCCTTCTTTTGATCAACTTTCTACAGAAGTTGAAATTCTTGAAACAGGTATCAAAGTTGTTGACCTGCTTGCTCCTTACATCAAAGGTGGAAAGATCGGTCTATTCGGTGGAGCTGGTGTAGGTAAAACCGTTCTGATTCAAGAATTGATCAACAACATCGCACAAGAACACGGCGGTATTTCTGTATTCGCTGGTGTTGGAGAGCGTACACGTGAAGGAAACGACCTTTACTACGAAATGAAAGATTCTGGCGTTATCGAAAAAACAGCCATGGTCTTCGGTCAAATGAACGAGCCGCCAGGTGCACGTATGCGTGTTGCCCTAACTGGTTTGACAATGGCAGAGCATTTCCGTGATGAACAAGGTCAAGACGTATTGTTCTTCATCGATAATATCTATCGCTTTACACAAGCAGGTTCTGAAGTATCAGCCCTTCTTGGACGTATGCCTTCAGCGGTAGGTTATCAGCCGACACTTGCAACAGAAATGGGTCAGCTGCAAGAACGTATCACGTCTACAAACGTAGGATCGGTTACATCGATTCAAGCGATCTATGTACCTGCGGATGACTATACAGATCCAGCTCCTGCAACGACGTTCGCTCACCTTGATGCAACGACAAACCTTGAGC
Organism: Bacillus sp. PK5-006; assembly: GCF_054161415.1. Taxonomy (NCBI): domain Bacteria; kingdom Bacillati; phylum Bacillota; class Bacilli; order Caryophanales; family Bacillaceae; genus Bacillus; species Bacillus sp. PK5-006. The sequence goes on from NZ_CP096414.1 coordinate 392,745, forward strand.
GTAAGCTGACTGAAATGGGTATTTACCCAGCGGTTGATCCTCTTGCTTCAACATCTCGTGCACTTGCACCTGAGATCGTTGGCGAAGAGCATTATGCGATTGCGCGTGAAGTGCAGCAAACATTACAGCGTTATAAAGAGCTGCAAGATATTATTGCCATTTTAGGTATGGATGAATTATCTGAGGACGATAAGCTTGTGGTACACAGAGCGCGTCGTGTTCAATTCTTCCTATCTCAAAACTTCCACGTAGCAGAGCAGTTCACTGGCCAAAAGGGTTCTTATGTGCCATTGAAAGAAACTGTTAAAGGCTTCAAGGAAATCTTATCTGGTAAATACGATCACCTTCCAGAAGATGCATTCCGCTTAGTTGGACGCATTGAAGAAGTGGTTGAAAAAGCCAAAGAGATGGGTGTAGAGGCCTAATCTGGTCCTTAGGAGGGTAAAAGCATGAAGACCGTTCAAGTCAATATCGTTACTCCCGACGGCCCAGTGTATCAAGCGGATGTGGAAATGGTCAGTGTAAGAGCAGAAAGCGGTGAGCTTGGTATTTTAGCTGGCCACGTTCCAATGGTTGCTCCGCTAAAAATCGGTGCAGTTCGCTTAAAACATAGTGGATCAACTGAATTGGTTGCAGTAAGTGGCGGATTTGTTGAAGTCCGCCCTGAACAAGTAACAATTCTGGCTCAGGCCGCTGAAACATCAGACAAAGTTGATGTCGATCGTGCTAAATCAGCGAAACAGCGTGCTGAAGAGCATTTGAACCACCCGAATGAAAGTGATGTACGCCGGGCGGAACTCGCATTAAAACGGGCGTTAAACCGTTTAAATGTAGCAGGGAAATAAAACAGAAAATCCTTCTTATCACAGTGATAAGAAGGATTTTTTTTAGGATGACATGAGAGATTGATACATCGACACATAAGGATGAGATGCTTGCTTTTCTAGATATAAGTGCTCGCAAAATTGCGTACTACAATGCCATGTTTTATTGTTTCTGCGTAAGCCAAGCGTATATTTGTGCGGAGAATCCATATAAGGCCGCACCACCCAGTCAGCATCTGAATGATGACGGATGACAACCTCTCCTATATACACACTCATCATCGCTTCTAATGCATCTATTGGCATTTTCCACTCAGCGAACAGCTGCTTGGTCAATGCATCAAAGTATAGTGATTCTAACTGATACAGGCTTTCCTCAGAGTAATCCAAAGAAATGTTATGAAAATGACACAATTGTGCTAATTCTTCTAGCTGTGTCTGTCTATAATCAAAGTAGAAAGCAATGGCCTCCCATTCATGATCAAATGAGGGAACCAATTCTCCGTACAAATCAACAAAGTCAGGAAAAGAATCTTTCAATGTGTTCAGCTCCTTCCACACGCAGTATATCATCTCCTTGGCATCAGGATAAGAGGGGATTTACACTAAATGTAGCTCTTTTTTCCAAATGATTCATCTTTCCGATTTTCGAGGATATAATGAAAGGGAGTTTTCCTTTACAGAAATAAATAAAAGGAGGATTCAACTGTATGGAAGACGTAGGACAACAAGCAATCGTGGGCATTGTGATCCACCTATTTTTTATCGCGGTTACATGGTGGGCACTGCTTGCTGTAAATATTGATCCACTCATTAAAAAAGGGAAAATCGTTCAAGCAAGGCTGCTGATGATGCTCATTACCATTGCTATCGCATCTGCGGTCAGCAATTTCTTCCTTGATTACTTAAATTTCTCGAGACAAATTCCTTACATGTTCTAACATAAAAGGTTTGGTCACGGCCTTCTGCGGGAACGTAAAAAGAAGGGTCAAAAGGCTCGCCTTTTGTTGACTTTTCCACGTATGCATTGCCCTCCTTGCGGCAACACTTGTAGCAAGGGGGAATGACAAGTGAGAAAGTATTTGAAAGGTTGGCCATTATTTGCGTTTATTCTTTTTTTTGTTCTGATGATTCAAGGTGTTCGTGCGGAAGAATCTTCCCCGCTCGCTCAAATAGCAGAAGGTCTAAAAAACCAGCAAATCGAAGTCGATGGGTGGACCCTTCATGCCAAAACAAATGTAGATATTTCATCCGAACAATTTTCAAAAAAAGTGAAACGTTTGAAAGACGAACTACGACAGTATGAGTGGACCGAAAAAAAAGAACAACATGTCACCAAAGTCACAGGAATTTACAAAGATGAAAAAAATGATACAGAATCGAAAATTTTACTCGTGAAGACCGACACAAAATCAAATCAAAAGTCGTATTTATTATATGAGCAAAAAGGTGCTCGCCCACTGAATACCTGGGAGCATACATATGATCAGTTCGTACGTCATGCAAAAAGCATATTACAAGAGAAAATTGTAATTTTTACTTGTCTCGATGGTCATGTAAATGGTATGATGGATGTTGTTTTGCAAAAAAAAGCTGAAACGTTAGCAAATGAATTTCAAGCAAAACCAGTTGAGTATCTCGTTGAGTCTAATTTTGTGTCGCTTTCCGCTTACACAGATAAGTGGGAACAGTTCATTATGACTTCAAATGATAAAATGAATGTTCAAATTGCCATCAGAAGTTCGGAAATGAACGAAAATCATACGATTACGGTTGGCACACCAATCGTAACGACTGAATATTAATATAGAGAATTTGGGACGCGGAGGGGAAGACCTTGGAAAAAATCATCGTCCGCGGCGGTCAAAAGTTAAACGGCACAGTTAAAGTAGAAGGCGCAAAAAATGCCGTTTTACCAGTTATCGCTGCATCTTTGTTAGCAAGTACAGAAAAAAGCGTAATTTGTGATGTACCTACGCTCTCCGATGTATATACAATCAATGAAGTGTTACGTCATTTAGGAGCAGAAGTACATTTTGAAAATAACGAAGTATCAGTTGATGCATCTCATGCACTAGAAACTGAGGCTCCGTTTGAGTATGTCCGTAAAATGCGAGCATCCGTGCTTGTCATGGGACCACTTTTAGCAAGAACAGGTCATGCAAGAGTTGCATTACCTGGAGGCTGTGCGATTGGTTCAAGACCAATTGATCAGCATTTAAAAGGCTTTGAAGCAATGGGTGCTAAAATTCAAGTAGGTAATGGTTTCATCGAGGCTGAAGTAAAAGGCCGTTTAAAAGGTGCAAAAATCTATTTGGATTTCCCAAGTGTAGGGGCAACTGAAAACATCATCATGGCAGCAGCATTAGCTGAAGGAACGACGATTTTAGAAAACGTAGCAAAAGAACCTGAAATTGTTGATTTAGCAAACTACATCAATGCCATGGGCGGTAAGGTTCGCGGTGCTGGTACTGGTACAATCAAAATCGAAGGTGTGGAAACACTTCACGGTGCAAAACACAACATCATCCCTGACAGAATTGAAGCAGGTACTTTCATGGTGGCAGCAGCCATTACAGAAGGAAATGTTCTTGTAAAAGGCGCAGTGCCAGAGCACATGACATCACTTGTTGCAAAAATGGAAGAAATGGGTATTCAGATCATTGAAGAAGAAGAAGGTTTAAGAGTCATTGGACCATCTGAGCTCAAGCCAATCGATCTAAAAACAATGCCGCATCCTGGGTTCCCAACGGATATGCAATCTCAGATGATGGCGCTATTGCTTCGTGCGAACGGAACAAGCATGATCACAGAAACGGTGTTTGAAAACCGCTTTATGCATGCTGAAGAATTCCGCCGCATGAATGGCGATATTAAAATTGAGGGTCGCTCTGTCATTATCAATGGGCCGGTTCAACTTCAAGGTGCTGAAGTGGCAGCGACTGATTTAAGAGCAGGAGCAGCACTTGTACTTGCTGGATTAGTGGCAGAAGGTCATACACGTGTCACTGAGTTGAAGCATATTGACCGTGGTTATGTGAACTTCCACCAAAAGCTTGCAGCAATCGGTGCAGATATTGAAAGAGTAAACGATGAATCGGCAGATGTGACACAAGAACAAGTTGTATCAGATCTGAACGCGTAATCATGAAAGAAATCAGTGTGTCCATTGGGGCATGCTGATTTTTTTTTAGAATCATAGAATGCTTCATTTCACGAAGCTTATCATTAGTGTATCCAACCATCTTAAATTTTATTCATACAGACGAACAGTAAAATCCATTCTAAGAACAGGCCCATACCTTTCATAAAAGACTTGTCCACTAAATGAAAGAAGCTGTCATATTAGCTTGTCCCTGCCCATAGGATAAAAGAGATTCAATGACAAATGGGGGCAGCCAAATATGAAACCAATGATATGGACAATCGCAGGAATATGCATCATTATTTTAATGATTCCAACATTACTTGTGTTGCCGACGTTCCAAGGGAAACCGGCGGCAAGCCAGCACGTAGCAGCAGAACCATCAGTTAAAAAAGAAGTGAAGGGTTCAGTCAAATTGAAGCAATCACCCGTCGCTATCCCCGTCTATCGCTCAGCTCATCAGCAGGTAGAAAACATCCCCTTAGAAGAGTATGTGATCGGTGTCGTAGCATCTGAAATGCCAGCTGAATTTGAAATGGAAGCACTCAAGGCACAGGCGCTCGCAGCAAGAACGTATATCGTCAGACAAATGATCAGTGATAAGACTGTCAAATCACCTAAGGGCTCTCTTGTAGATGATACCCAAATGTTCCAAGTTTACAAAAACAAACAGGAACTCAAGAAAATTTGGGGGAAAGCGTACAATTGGAAATTAAAAAAGGTCACGGAAGCTGTCGCCAGCACACAAGGAAAAGTGCTGACTTATGACGAGAAACCAATTGATGCTTCATTCTTTTCAACAAGTAACGGAAAAACGGAAAATGCCGAAGCCTATTGGAAAAACGAAATCCCTTATTTGAAAAGTGTCTCAAGTAAATGGGACGAAAAATCGCCAAAATTTCAAAATAAGAAAACCATCTCGGTCAGTGAATTTCAGCAAAAATTAGGTGTGACGCTCACTCAGCAGGCTCAGGTCGGACAGATTGTAGAACGGACACCAGGAAACCAAGTAGCGAAAGCCGTGATCAACGGTAAAACACTGTCAGGCCGAGACATTCGGGAATCACTAGGCCTTCATTCAGCGGACTTCACATGGGAACGCAAGGGCCAGCAGATTGTCATTACAACAAAAGGATATGGTCATGGTGTAGGCATGAGTCAATATGGTGCGCATTATATGGCGCAGGCAGGCAAAAAAGTAGATGCCATCGTGAAACATTATTATAAAGGAATTCAAATCGAATCAGCCGATCGTTTTCTCAACACGTATATGGCTAAAAAATAAATCAAAGGTGTCTCAGAAATGAGGCATTTTTTTGTGTGTTCAAAGAGGTTTGAACAGAATGTGACAAATTGCGACTTAAGACGCACCGTAGGAAAACTTAAACATTTACGTCCCGATAAGAACTGATGGCCGATACAAAGTCCCTCGAAAGACAGAGAAAACGAGAGGATAATGGGTGTGTTAGGTGAAAATATCTAGACATCTGACAGAATTTTAGTGATTTTGATGAAAGAGAAAAAGGGACCGAGTCCTATACCATTCCAAGACAGAATAATTTACGATTAAGGTGTTTCAATTAAATACATAAGGAGGAAGGAAAATTATGTTGAAAAAAGTATTCTCACTCGTAACCTTAGCTGTATTGACATTATCTATGTCAATCTCTTCACCAGTATTTGCAGAAGCATCTACAGTCAAAAAACATAATAAAGATGTAAGAGTCACAATCTTACTTGATGCAAGCGGAAGTATGGCAAGAAAAGTAGAGGGAGAGCGCAAATTTGATCTCGCTAAACAAGAGGTATTTAAATTTGCTCAGTCACTTCCAAAAGACGCTAAAATTCGTATGAGCTTGTTTGGTTCTGAAGGAAACAACAAAAATTCAGGTAAAGCTCAATCATGTGAAGTCATTAGAGGCGTTTACGGCGTACAGCCTTATGAAAAAGACAGCTTTGAGAACTCTTTAAACGGACTTGGGCCGACTGGCTGGACACCGATTGCACGTGCACTTGAAAATGCAAAGCAAGCGGATGAGCAGCTTACTGAAGGAACAAAGCATATTGTGTACTTAATCACTGATGGTGAAGAAACTTGTGGCGGAGATCCAGTAAAAGTAGCAAAAGAATTGCATAACTCAAAAGGATCAACTGTTGTAAATGTGATCGGGTTAGACTTTAACGATGGCTATGAAGGTCAATTGAAGCAAGTAGCCAAAGCTGGTAAAGGCCATTACTACCAAGCAAGCACAGGTAAAGAAATGGGATCTATCTTTTCAGCAGAATCATTAAAACTACACGAATAACTTGCTGAACAAAAGGGAAACGATTGATTCATGCTTTCGTTTCTCTTTTTCTGTACAAAAGTAAAAAAGGGAGGTCTTTATTGATGAAAAGAAATATCGTATTAACCATTTTGGCTAGTCTTGTCCTGCTTCTTTCTTCACCAGCTCATGCTGTAACAAAACAGGAGCCGCCTGCTCATGTGGTGATATTACTCGATTTAAGCGGCAGCATGGCACAGTCAGTTGAAGGTGAAAAGAAAATTGAAATCGCCAAACGGTCTATTCAAAGCTTTGCGAGCATTTTATCAGAAGATACACAAGTTCTGCTTCGTGTGTTTGGTCATGAAGGAACCAATAAAAATGCAGGGAAAGCCGTTTCTTGTTCAAGCTCTGAAGCCGTTTACGGATTTGGATCATATGAGCCATCAACATTTCAACAAGCACTGAATGTGTATAAGCCAACTGGCTGGACACCACTTGCAAAAGCATTAACGGATACGAAACAAGATTTTGAAGATCACCAAGCTGAAGGGAAAAATATTGTCTATGTTGTCAGTGATGGTGAAGAAACTTGTGGTGGAAGCCCTTCACAAGCAGCAAAGGAATTACATGAAGACGGAATAGATACAATCGTCAATATCATTGGCTTCGATGTGAATGAAAAGGAAGCAAAAAGTCTTAAATCTGTTGCAAAAGCGGGTGGAGGACAATATCAACCGGCTGCAAATGCCGAAGAATTGAACCATATTCTTCAACAGGAAGCGAGCGCTTTTGGTCGGTAGAGAGTGAATGGCAGCTGGGGAAAACAACCCCAGCTGTTTTTAAGTTGACGATTAATTCAAAGTCGTTTCTAATTCATCAATTCGTTTCTCTACATAATGCTGATCCTTTCTTGCATGGAAGGTTTCGGCTTTTTCTAATATGGCAGCCGTATTATACTCGGGAATCTGTGAGTAGCTCTCATACACACCTTTAGGAATTAAAACGTTCCCTTCCGGCCAATAAACTGCGATATTGCCGCGTCTCAATTCTCCGAATTGAGCCACTCCTTGATAGGATCCATATTGATTAAAGAGAACAACTGGATCACCTTCTTGGATGTAAAGCTCTTTTGCATCTTCTTCATTCATTAGGATAGAATGACGTTTTCCACCATTAAAGGCATCCTTTTCACTGTAGATCATGGAGTTGAATTGCTTTCCTCTTCTTGTCGTGATATTGAAATGTCCTTCAGTTTTTCGATATTGAGGCAGCTGGGCAGGAAGAAGATGTCCCTTGCCGTCTGGTGTTGGACACACGCCATCTTCACAAAGCCATGCGCCTCCCCATTGAAAAACGTCTCCCTTGTGACGTAAATGCTGGATGCCATCATAATTTCGGTTGGCGACCGCAATCTCACGACGAATGTCTTCAGCTGTTTCAAAATGTATCAGCTCGGCATCTTCTGGCCGGACTCTTTTCGCAAGATCAACATAAATCTCCCATTCCGCTCTGGCTTCCTCAATACGAGGTCCTTCAATTTCTGGACTGAAATATACCATGCGTTCCGTACTGGTTGATGTGCCGCCGCCTGGTTGTTCATACCTTGTCATAGCAGGCAGCACAATCACCGCCTCTTCAGCGTCTACCAGCGTAGAGGTATTCAAAATGATATCTTGGTGAACACGGAGTTCAAGTTCAGATAATGCTTTTTCGATCGCTTCCGGATTTGGCATCGTTTCTAAAAAGTTTCCGCCACTCGTAAACAGCATTTTGAGTTTTTGTGGATGGTCTTTTGGGAGAGCCATCTTCTCAAAGGATTGCCCAATGGTGTCACCATGCCATTTAGGAATGTCAAACCCCCATATACGTTCGATTCTTTCAATATTCTCTTCATCAAAATCACTACCCGGCAAAACGAATGGATCAGCACCCATTTCACCAGAACCTTGGACGCCGCTATGCCCCCGAATTGGCATGACACCACAATGTTTTCTGCCGATAAATCCGCGCAGCATGGCAAGGTTGGCAACCTGTGATATATTATCAGTTGCAAAGCGGTGCTGAGTAAGGCCCATACTCCAAATGAAAACGCCTGAATTAGCATTGGCAAGCAGTGACGCAAATTCCTTCATTCTTTCTTTTGATAAACCTGATGATGCTTCTAGGTCCTCCCACTTCAATTGTGTGACATGCTGCTTTAAATCCTGTATGCCTGTTGTATGTTTTTGAATAAATTCGTGATCAAGAGCCGAATGGGGAGCATGCTGCTCCATGTCAAACCAATGCTTGATGACGCCGTTCATAAACGCAATATCTCCGCCTATATTGACTTGGTAAAAATCATCTGCAATTTTTGTACCGAATAAAGCACTCTCTGGAATAGAAGGAACCCAATACTTTTCCATAGCAGGCTCTTTATACGGATTGATGACGATAATTTTTGTTCCCTTCTTTTTAGCAGCGTACATATATTTAGTGGAAACAGGCTGATTGTTTGCTGCAACAGATCCCCAAAAAATTAATACATCCGTTCCAATCCAATCACTGTAATTACAGCTGGAAGCACCGATGCCAAGGGACCGTTTAAGAGCAGTTTTACTTGGTGAATGGCAAATGCGAGAAGCATTATCAATATGATTCGTCCCTATAAATCGAGCAGCCTTTGCAGCCGTATAATAAACTTCATTTGTAATTCCTCTGGCGGTTAAATAGAAAGCAAGCTGCCGTTTATCAATTGATTGGATTTTAGCTGCGATTTGATCTAGTGCATCATCCCAAGAAATACGTGTAAAGGCATTGTCACCTTTTTTTCGGATCAATGGATAAGGAATCCGCCCAAGCTTGCGAAGAGAGGTGCTGTCCATTTGCTTTAGCTGCTGAATATCTTCAAACCATTTTGGATCAATAGCTGGCATTGTGTTAAGACGAAGCACATTTAGTCTTGTGGTGCATATATGAGGTCCTGCGAGCGTTTGATCATACAGTCCTGAGACGCCAAGGGCACAGCCGTCACAAACACCCTGCGTTAAAATACGGTACGCGTAGGGAAGGTTATCTTTGTTCTCCCATGCCACTTTCATCGTATCTCGAATGTGTTTCGGTTTCACTTTGCCAAGCCCCATTGGTACAAAAGAGGCCCATAGCTTTGGTGAGGGTTTTTTATTGAGTTTAACAGGCCCCTTATGTTTTGTTTTCCCCATGAGATCATCACCCTCCTATTACTTTGTAAAGCGTTTTCATATCTAAAAATTACCTTTAGATTGTGATTCTGTCAAATTCAAATTAAGATCGGGCTGAGACAGAGGAAGCAGCAGATAGGTTTCTTTCTCTTAGCTGCTGAATATCCTTTCGAATGAGAAGTGATATGATAAAAGCAATGAAAAATAAGCCAGAGAACACCATAAGGCTTTGTGTGTAATTACCTGTTATATCTCGGATGAAGGATGAAAATAGTGGTCCTGCTAATCCCGCAGCGGCCCAAGCAGTCAAAATATAACCGTGAATGGCACCAAGCTGCTTTGTACCAAACAAATCCCCAATATAGGCTGGAATTGAAGCAAATCCTCCTCCATAGCACGTATAAATGATCGCCATAACGATTGAAAAGATGAGCGGTTCTTTTAAATAGGGGAGTAAAGGAAAAGCAATGAGCTGGATACTGAAAAAAATCGTATACGTATTCGGTCTTCCTATATAATCTGAAAACGATGCCCAGCCAATGCGTCCTAAACCATTAAAAGCACCTAAAATGCCCACAAGAGTAGCTGCAGCACCTGCAGTGAACCCAACACTTTCTTGGGCAAGAGGTGACGCTACTGAAATAATAGCGATTCCGCATGTGATATTAATAAAAAGCATAAGCCACAAATAATAAAAACGTCTTGTTTTGATCGCTTCATTTGCTGTAAGCTGTGATAAATCTTGAGGGATTTTTCTTTTCTTTGTTTTGAATACGTCAAATTGTTTGACGTCATCAGGCGTTGGTGGTGATAAATAAAGAGATGAGATCACCATGATAATAAAATAGGAGATTCCAAGAATATAAAAAGTATTTGCGATATTCACTTTTTCAATGAGATATTGAATAATTGGGCTGCAAATAAGAGAAGCAAACCCAAACCCCATAATGGCTAAGCCGGTTGCAAGACCTCTTCGATCCGGAAACCATTTGACTAGAGTTGATACAGGTGCAATGTAGCCTACCCCTAAACCAATTCCAGCGAGTACACCATAAAATAAATAGAGGAGAGGCAGTGAGGACATGTGGACAGCGAATCCTGAACCAGTCATTCCGATGCCGAAGAAAATAGCTGAGAAGAGCCCCGATGCCCTTGGACCATACCTTTCAACGAAATGTCCCATAAAAGCAGCAGATAAACCTAAAAATAAAATAGCAATACTGAATGTGAGACTTATTTCTGTTAATGACCACTGAAAGGCTTCATGTAAAGGATTCGTAAAAACACTCCAAGCATAAACAGACCCAATAGATAAATGAATTCCTACAGCACTTGCTGCGATGAGCCAGCGATTTTTCGATTTGTTCATTTTGTTCCCCCCATATAAAGCAATCAAGAAGTTTGATAAGATAGAAATATGTTACATTTTTATGACTTTTTAAAATAATATCACAATTTGATTGGATCATATAACTAAATTTGCATTGAAAGGAAGGATCATACAATGAATTCATCTGTTAAAAAGAAACGGGTCATACACCAATACCGTGAAGGCCAGTTTACCTGCAAAACTGATGAAATTGTAGAAGAATATCCTTTAACTGTGATGGTGAATGGAGAAGAATTTGTGACACTTGTTTGTTCCCCAGAGCACCTGAAAGAATTGGTTATCGGCTTTTTGGCTTCAGAAGGGGTCATTCGATTTGAAAATGAGATTAAAAGGTTTACAATAGATGAAAGTATGGGTTTTGCCTATGTTGATTTAGTTCACTCAAGTGGATTTGATTCATCAGATTTTACAAAACGAGTGATTGGTTCATGCTGCGGGAAAGGAAGACACTTTTATTTCCTTCAAGATGTGAAGACGGCAAAAACGGCCATTGATCGAATCAGTATTTCTGCTGATACCTGTATGCATCTCATGAAGTGTTTGCAAGAAGAAAGCCAATTATTTCAACATACTGGTGGAGTGCATAATGCTGGTCTGTGTGACACAGAGAAGCTATTCATCACTAGAACTGATATAGGAAGACATAATGCTTTAGATAAAATTTATGGATATTGTTTACTTCAGCGAATTCCACTTAGAGATAAAATCCTTGTTTTCAGCGGCCGGATATCGTCAGAAGTTCTATTGAAGGCAGCAAAACTAGGAGTGTCTATCGTCATTTCAAAATCAGCACCTACTGAGCTGGCGCTTAAAATGGCAGAAGAATTAAATATTACGACAGTTGGATTCGTCAGAGGGAAATCCTTTAACATTTACACGCATCCTCAGCGTATTACAGAATAGGAGGCAAAGTATGGTCAGTATTTTAGATAAAAGACATCGACCATTGCGCGATTTAAGAATATCAGTAACTGATCGTTGTAACTTTAGATGTACGTACTGTATGCCTGCTGAAATTTTTGGACCGGATTATCCTTTCTTGAAAAAAGAAGAACTGCTTAGTTTCGAAGAAATAGAACGACTTGCTACCCTTTTTGTAAAGAACCTAGGTGTGGTAAAAATACGCATCACGGGCGGAGAACCTTTAATGCGGAAGGATCTGCCTGTCTTAATAGAAAAGCTCGCAAACATTCCAGGGATTGAAGACATTGCGATGACAACCAATGGAACGCTTTTACCTTTATATGCTGATCAGTTGAAGAGAGCTGGTCTTAATAGAGTCACCATTAGTTTAGATTCATTAAATCCCGACCGTTTTAAGCAAATGAACGGAAGGCATATTTCTATCCAAAAAGTGTTTGATGGTATTGAGGCTGCAAAAAAGGCTGGACTTGCTATCAAGATTAATATGGTTGTTCAAAAAGGTGTGAATGATCAGGATGTCTTACCAATGGCAGCTTACTTCAAAAAAGAAGGACACGTTCTCAGATTTATTGAATTTATGGATGTCGGTAATACGAATAAATGGAATCTAGAACATGTCATGACAAAGAAAGAAATAATTGAATTAATTGATTCAACATATCCTATCAAACCAGAACCTCCTCAATATACAGGTGAAGTAGCCAAACGATTTTTTTACAAAGATGGTTCAGGAGAGATAGGCATTATTTCTTCCGTTTCAGATGCTTTTTGTGGAACATGTAACAGAGCAAGGCTGTCTGCACGGGGGGAATTATTTACATGTCTGTTTGCATCATCGGGTTTTGATCTGAAACAGATGATTCGTACGACAAAAGATAATGAAGAATTAACGAACAGGTTAAAGGAATTATGGTCGAATAGACATGACCAATATTCAGCCGAGAGAGAGCAGAAAAAAGATCAGAAAAAGGTTGAGATGTCATACATCGGTGGGTAATGACAATAAAGTATCATGATCATGTATTTTTGAAAAGAAGAGAAAATGTCATAATCGTGGTTGAAAATCCTTTTTTGAAAACAGGTCTTTTTATCTTATGAACTCAGTCACTATAAAAAACCAGCAGAATTTCTGCTGGTTTTTAAATTGCTATTTTGCACCTCAAAAAGATTGAGATAAGATTGGAAAATAGATTTTCCCTCATTGTGTGCGGCTTTACTTTTACGAGTGCTGTGATAAGATCAAATCATTCTTTACCAGCTCGATTTTTTCACTCCAGGGATATGACCCTTATAGGCAAGCTCACGAAAAGCAATCCTAGACATTTTGAATTTTCGTAAATAACCTCTGGGACGGCCCGTTAATTCACAGCGGTTTTTTAAGCGGGTAGGGGAAGAGTCTCTAGGTAATTTTCGTAAAGCTTCATAGTCACCTTTTTCTTTTAACTCTTTCCTTAATTCTGCATATTTCAATACAAGGTGCTGTCGTTTTTTTTCTTTAGCAATCTTAGATTTCTTTGCCAATTAAAACCCTCCTGGCCTAATTTTGTATTTTCCATTGAAAGGGGTCCTCAAATGTAGTCCAATCTTGATCAAATTCCTCAGGTGTGAGCAAGCATTGATCAAGAGTACGAATGATTTCTGCTTTAGGCAAATCTACACCGATAAACACAAGTTTTGTATGGCGATCACCAAACTCTGCGTCCCACTCATCTAGAAGCTCTGGTTCCTGATTTAATAACCGTGCTTTTTCTTGTTCAGGCAAAGCAGCAATCCAGTATGCAATTGGTTCAATCGCAACAGATTTCCCAGCTTGTGAAATTAAAATGGTTAAATCATGATGTGTGGCAAGCCAAGTAAAACCTTTCGCACGAACGATCTGCTCAGGCATTTGATCTAACCAAGCATTCAGTCTGCCGGTATGAAAAGGGAGTCTTCTTTCGTAAACAAAAGATGAAATTTGGTATTCCTCTGTTTCCGGTGTATGCTGACCATGTCCTGCGTTGATTTCTTTGATCCACCCAGCAGAGGCACTTGATTTTTCAAAGTCGAATAAACCAGTATTCAAAATGTCATCTGGCTGTACTATACCTTTTGAGGTTTTGATGATGGATGCTTCTGGTTGTAGTTTGTTCAGCACATGCTCAAGTCGATCTAATTCAGAGGGAGATACTAGATCACATTTATTGATAATAAGCACGTCACAAAATTCAATTTGATCAATGAGTAAATCGGAAATTTCTCGCTCGTCGTCATCGGAAACCGCTTCTTTACGATCTAATAAACTCTCTCCTGACTGGAAATCAGTCCAGAAACGATTTGCATCTACTACTGTGACCATCGTATCTAGACGGCAAAAGCGGGTCAAATCTATACCCATTTCTTCATCAATATAAGAAAACGTTTGAGCGACGGGAATTGGTTCACTAATTCCGGTTGATTCAATGACAATATAATCAATATTACCCGCTTTACAAAGGCGTTCTACTTCGATTAACAAGTCTTCTCTCAAAGTGCAGCAAATACAGCCGTTAGATAATTCAACGAGTTTCTCATCTGAACGAGAAAGCTCGCCGCCTTGTTTGACTAGTTCTGCATCAATATTAATTTCGCTCATGTCATTGACGATCACAGCCACTTTTAATCCTTTGCGATTTTGAAGAACATGATTTAATATCGTTGTTTTTCCTGCTCCTAAAAAGCCGCTTAATACTGTAACAGGTATACGCTTATTCATTTGTTTTTGTCCTTTTTGAAAACGATCATTTTGTTTTCCGCCTCACTTAAAAAGTAATCATTACGATTTGTAATCTAAAAAATTTATTTTGTTTCTCTATGAAGGGTATATTTCTTTAATCGAGGAGAATATTTTTTTAACTCCAATCGGTCAGGATTCGTTCTTTTATTTTTTGTTGTGATGTAGTTTCTGTCACCTGTTTCAGTACAGGCCAACGTAATATTCACGCGCATAAGTAATAGGATCCTCCTTTAATTCGTAATAGTTACGATTTGTATTTTAAAATGATCAAGACTGAATGTCAAGCATAGGAGAATGATCCAAGTCAAATGATAAAAACAAAAGGGGTATCGAATGACTATTGATACCCCTCTCCATTAATAAAAGTCACCGAGTTCTTGTTCGTAATCACCTTCATACTGCTGGACATCATAAGGAATTTCTTGGAGGAAGGCTAACCCGCCTAGTATAAGTATCAAAACGATAGCAATGAATGAAAGAATAACTGCGGCAATACTTGAAATGGCAAACAGTGTTTGCATTTTCATCATCTTAGCGTACTGTTCTAATAATTCTTCGTAAGAAGTAACTGGAGCCTGAATCAAGTGTTCAGCTGCTTTTACAGATTTTTGTACATGAATTCCCATCATAATGAGGAAGACGCCAAGGGCTGCAGGAAGAACAAGCCAAAAACCAATAAGAATAGCCAGACCGCCTGAAATATAGAGAAAGATGCTACCAACCTTTCCCCACTTTACGATTGAATGAAGAGATTGAATGATTTTCTCAGTTTGTTGCAATGGTGTTCACTCCTTTATGTATTCACTCTTTATCATACTTGAGTAAGTAGTGCTTTAGGAAGAGTGAATGTTGTTTAATTAAAATGTTTCTATCTTCACTTCATCATTTACAGATAAATAAATTATTTTCAAATAAGAAAAAAGTAACATTTACTATAAAAATTATCAACAAATTATGTCATAAATAAGATTGGTAGTAAAAAATAATTAGTAAATTTATCAAAATATGTTGTTAGTTTTCTAGTAATTGGTTATTATTGTGTTGTGTTACCATAAAAATTGGAAGGTGGAATTCATATGTTAGATCGTTTCTTAAACAAGATGACCAATGTTCAACCGGCAGCTGCAAGATGTATTTTGCAAAAATTAGTCACTTCATGTAAATCAGCACCGACTTGTTTCCTTCAAGGTGTTGGAACTTTCCGTTACTACGTGGATCGTGACACAGGTGAGATTTGTACTAGTCAAGAACGCGTTAGATGTGGCTGCTAATCTAAGGATCATATTTAATAGGATGTGAACGCATGAGCATATCTTCAATTTCATTCTTAACAAATGCTATGCAGACGTCAAATAGACGTCAAGCGGGTCAAACATCAAATTCTTTTTTAACCCAAGCGGCTCAAATTGTTCAAGGTGACCATTCTCCAGAAGAGAGAAAGGCATTATTTCAACAACTTACTCTAGTTCAGCAAGGAAAAGATTTAGAACTTCATGTTTCTAAATTAAAGGAACTAGAGAAAGAGGCTCAAAAAGAGACGTCTTCTTCGTCTGTTACTGTGAATGAGCATGGTGACCAAGTAGACATTTCAAATGAGGCTCGGAGTGAGTTTGAACAAGCTGAGGAACAGGCTTCAGGTGAAGCGAGTGAAGCTGCTGCAGGAGAAAAAGATCAAGATGTTCAGTCAGATCCACAATAAAAAATGAGGCATGTGTTTGATAGTCTTCACATGCCTCATTTATCTTTATTTTGCAGATATCCTTGAATAAAGACCATCCGGAAAAGGTGCTGCGTATGAGATGATTTCATCTTCTACCATAATGTAATAAGGAAATTCTTCAATTTGGAATGCGTCTATCATTTGCTCGTCCACAGGGATAATTCGCATGTTGGTTTTATTATCACGATATAATTCTTGATCCTCTTTTTGCCCATTCTTTAGCAAAATACTAAATGAAACGTCCAATTTACGCTGCTTTTTCGTTTCTAGGAATTGTTCAAGTGATGGGATGCAATGCGGACATGATGTATCAGTGAAAATAAGTAGCTGCTGCTTGTTGTTGGTTTGCAGTAAATCATTCACTGGAATAGGTGATGGTTTTTCAAGCAGCGGATGCACAAGTTTTTGTCCAACATGCTGTATCGGTAAGATGATCAGTTCCATTTGTTGTTTTAAATAGATGATGACTCCGATCGTTAATAATAGGCTGCAAAGAATAAGAGTGAGCTGTAAAAGTAGGATTGAATTCATCGTATATCGTCCTCTCAGAGTAAAGTTACGCAAAGCTATCATAATATAAATATCAAAAATATGTCAATTATACTAAATGGTGTAAGGTGGAGCGTTTGATGAGTACAGTGAACCATTGTTTATATGCAATTTCCTATACTTGGAAAAGAAGCCGATCTTATCTTCTTTTAACCTTGTTGATCCAAGTGATCGTTGGTTTTATGCCTTTGGCTAGTGTCTGGATTATTCAAACTTTGATTAATGAAATTATTTTATTCATGACGTCTTCAGGAGACATTCAAAAGGTTTTGTGGTTATTTGGGCTGCAAATGGTCATTGTGGTTTTAGGATATGGGCTTCAATTCATTCTTCAGCTTAGCCAGCAGAAAGCGACAAATTTGATTGGTCTGCATTTGAAGGGTGAATTGCTTCAAAAGGCGATCAGGCTGCCGTTTATTACATTTGAACACCCGTCTTTTTACAATGAAAGTCAACGTGTGATGAACAGTCATCAGCATGTTCTGAGCATGGTTAGAAGTATCTTTACCATCATGAGCGCATTGATTACTGTTGTATCACTTCTTATCTATATGATCGGTATCCATTGGGGCTTGGCGGTCATTCTGATCGTGTTTACCCTGCCTGTCTTGTGGATTGAGCTTTTCTTTGGAGGAGCGCGTTATCAATTAAACCGTATGTTAACAGCCAATGACAGAAGAGAAATGTATGTGTCCGATCTTGTCGCACAACGGGATTCATTGAAGGAAATCCGTTTATATGGAATCGGGAATTATCTTCTTCAGAAATGGAAAGATCATTATGTAAAAAGTGCAGATGAAAAATATAAACTGCTTAAGCGGCAAGTCCGCTGGGAGATGGCGGGCGGATTGCTTATGACATTTGCCTATGTATGCTGCGGCCTTTTTATTGTTTTTCTTATTTTTCAAAAAAAATTAGCTGCCGGGACATTTGTCGCTGTGCTGCAAGCGGTGCAAAACATCCAAAGTGGTTTTCAAGACTTAACAAGAGAATGTTCTAGTTTATATGAAACAAGTCTTTATGTTGATGAAATGAGAGCTTTTCAAAAGAGAGAAGAAGAAATTCATGAGCAGACAGAAGAAGGAGCATCGCTTCGAAAAATCGAGTGTATTCAGTCCATTACACTTGAAAATCTCTCTTTTACTTATCCGAATATGAAAACACCTGCCATTGAGCATATACATTTTCATATCAATAAAGGTGAACGTATTGCATTGGTGGGGGATAACGGATCAGGTAAAACCACCTTGATCAAATGTTTGACCGGTTTATATGATCCAGATCAGTCGAACATGCAAAAAGTCAACGGTGAGTCCATTTCTACTATTCATAAAAAGTCATATCATGCGAGAATGGCTGTTCTTTTTCAAGATTTTATGAAGTACGAGTTCACTGTGAAAGAAAACATCGGGTTTGGCCGTATTGATCATATGGACGAGGGAGAGCGGATGATCTCAGCTGCCCGGCAAGCAGGCATAGAGAAAAGAATTCATCAAATGGAAGAAATGTATGATGCGCAGCTTGGCCGATTTTTTGAAGAAGGCCATGAACTGTCTGGCGGGCAATGGCAAAAGCTCGCGATGGCTAGAACCTTCTTTAGAGAGAGTGATTTTATCATTTTAGATGAACCAACTTCTGCTCTTGATCCACTATCGGAAATTTCACTTATTCGAAAGCTATTCGATCACACGCAGGATCAGGGTGTCTTGTTTATCACACATCGAATGGGAGCAGCCCGTTTAGCAGACCGTATAATCGTAATGAAAGATGGTGCTTTCGTTGAAGAGGGGAACCATGATGAACTGATGGTGTTAAACGGAGAGTACAAAAGGCTTTACGAGGCACAATCTCAATTATTTCAACAAAAGGAGATGGCGTAAGGTGAGTGTCTTTTATTACATAGGTGTCTATTTATTAGGTATCATTTTTGCTGGTGCTTGGCTTGATAAAGTAAAAAAACAGACGGCACATATGCAGCAGATGAATGCTTATCGGCTGCTGCCTTCTTCTTTCACGGGACCCATGTTTTATTTGTTTTTAACTGCAGAATTGGTTTGTACTGTTTTTTTATTCGTATGGCATATGACTCTTGTACCTGCGATTGGTCTTACAGCACTTTTAAGTATTTATACTGGAGCGGTGACCTTCAATTTATTGAGAGGACATCGTGATATTTCTTGCGGCTGTGGTGGACTGCTTGATAATGAACGCCTTCACTGGGGAATTGTGATTCGCAATGTGTCGATGCTGGCTCTTGTGATCGGATTGTTTTATGTGCATTCCTATGCAGAAACCATTCCATGGCAATATAACATCATTTGTTTTCTCATTGCCGTGGCTGTCTCTTTCATAATAGCGGTGGGTCAAGAAGTCTTAATGTTTAAAAGAAAATGGATCAATCAATTTGAATTATTTATAGAAGGAGACGATGTGAAATGACAGATATTCTATTGATTATTGTGTTATTCATTGTCATTGCTCAGCTGGCTGTGATATTTTTGCTCGCCCGTTTTATCGGAAAATTTATGAATAAAATCAAAACCCTTGATGGAATTGAATTAAAGGAAGCGGATGTGGGGGAGCCTGCACCGTTATTTCGAAGCTATTCCCATTTAGGGGAGAAGGTCATTTTGAAGGAATATTTTCAAAGCGGGAGTGCTGTGATGCTGTTATTTGTGAACTCTACTTGTATGACGTGCAAAAGCATTTTAGCAGACTTGCAGCAGCAAATCGCTGTTGATGATACTCAATTCATTTTTATTAATGGGGATGAACAGGCGGATGATACGCAGATCCTTGAATTGCTGCCGTCCCAGGCTGTGTATACTCGTTCTTCACAAATCATGGAGCTATACGGGGTAACGGTTGTTCCACAAGCGATTCTCATTGATGAACATGGTATCATTCTGCAAAGAAAATCTCTTCAAAATGCGAAACAGTTTGAACAGCTGTTACATGCGTCATAAAAAAGCGTCTCTTTTTCAGGGAGACGCTCGTTTTATAATTCTTTTCCTAGGATATCTAAATCGTATCTGCTGCCGTCCATTTCTGCGATGCGTGGCAGGTGGCCCCATGTCTCAAAGCCGTGCTTTTTAAATAGTCGAATGCTAGCTTCGTTGTGCCCGAAAATAAAGGCAAGTAACGTTCGAATGCCTAATGATGGTGCTAAATCAATGGCTTCTTGCAAGAAAAGTGATCCTAAGCCTTTTCCTCGATAGTCTTGGTTTAAATAGATACTCATTTCAACGGTCCCGTTGTATGCAGGTCTTCCGTAAAAGGTTTCAAAGCTGAGCCAGCCGTATATATTTCCATCCTCATCTGTTTTCACATAGAGAGGTCTTTTCTCGGAATGATTCAAAAACCATTGCCGGCGGTCCTCGACAGAAACTGGTTCTGTATCTGCGGTCACTTCTCTTGAAGCAATGGTTGAATTGTAGATATCAACGATCGCTTTGAGGTCATCTTCTGTTGCTATACGGTTGAAAGTTTTCACAATTAAGTCTCCCATCTTTTTTTCATTTATCATACATATTATTGATGCGATTGCGCAAAATAAAAAGAAAAATGATTTCGTGTGTATATATTTTTTGAAAAGTGTTCAGAATGTTGCTGAGGTGATGAAAAATGAGAGAGGAAGAAAAGAAACGTACTTCCAAAATCACAAAAGTTCAGCAATTTTTCCGTAAGCGCTGGGTATTCCCTGCTATTTACTTGGTCAGCGCAGCGGTCGTGTTAACAGCCGTTCTTTGGTATCAAGCTGTATCAAAAGATGTGAAAGACCAACTATCTGATGGAAATCAAACAGGGCAAGAACAGCGCGATGATGCCGTTGAAGTTGGAAAGCCAATTGAAAATGTCGCAATGCCGGTCCAGAATTCTGATAATGTTTCTGTCGTGAAAAAGTTCTATGAAGCAGATGCTGACCAAAAAGAAAAAGAAGCAGCACTTGTAAACTATAATAACACCTATACCTTGAGCAAAGGTATTGATCTTGCAGATAAAGATGGCAAAGTGTTTGATGTCACAGCTGCTCTTAGTGGAACAGTGGTTCAAGCGAAAAAAGATCCAGTTCTTGGTCACGTTGTTGAAATTGAACATGAAGATGGATTATCGACTGTTTATCAATCGTTGTCACAAGTGAGTGTCAAAGAAGGCGATGAAGTCAAGCAGAATGATGTCATTGGTGCTTCTGGTAAAAATCTATATGGTGCTGAAAGCGGCAACCATGTGCATTTTGAAATTCGTATGGAAGGTTTAGCGCTTAATCCGCTTAGCTTCATTGACAAGCCTGTTTCTACAATTGAAAAAGCAGCGCAAGAAGTGACGGAACAAGCAAAAGAACCTGCTCAGCCAAAGACTGAGGAAAAAACGAAAGAACCTGCTGCTGAAGATAAAGCCAAAGAGCCAGCTGGAGAAAAATCTGAAGAAAAGTCTGATGAGAAGGGTAAATCCTCTGATCAAGAAAAGTCTTCTGATTCCTCTAAAGACAGCAGTCAGTCAGAAGAAACAAAACAATCTTAATGTCTTACAAGGTCCTCTGTGTATATGAATATGCAGAGGTTTTTTCTGCTTAAAAAGATCCCCCGCCACTCGGCGGAGGATACACTATAGGGCGGCAGGTCCTTCTTCACCTGTCCGGATGTTGATTGTATTCGCTACCTCATATATAAAAATTTTCCCATCCCCTGGTTCGCCTGTACGAAGTACCTTTTGAGCTGTTTCTACGACCTGTTCGACAGGTACTTTGCTTAGGACGATTTCGATCTTTAATCGTTCGTACACGTTGCTTTCCTTTTTGACGCCGCGGTATAGCTCTGTATGTCCCTTTTGTAAGCCGCAGCCGTGTACATTTGAAAAGGTAATCGAGGTGACACCAATCTTTCCAAGCTCCACCTTTAATGTTTCAAAATTAGCTGGACGTGTGACAATCTCCACTTTATACATTTTGCTCATAGAGACACCCCTTTTCTTTAATCTTGATAAGCTTTTTCACCGTGCATGGTTAAATCAAGACCCACTGATTCTTCTTCTTCGGTTGCACGAATTTTGAAGAAGACATTGACCACTTTGATGATCACGTATGTCACAACGGCAACAAAAGCGTACGTAGCGACAATCGCGACCACTTGCTTCCAAAGTAAGCTGGGATCTCCGTAAAATAAGCCATTGGCTCCGCCGTCATTGACAGAAGTTGTGGCGAATAGTCCTGTTGCAATTCCTCCCCAAGTACCGCCAATTCCGTGAAGGCCAAATGCATCTAGTGCGTCATCATAGCCAAATTTGGCTTTGAGTGAAAAGACTCCCCAGAAACAGACGATCCCGCCAATGATTCCTATTATAATAGAAGCAAACGGTGTAACAAAGCCTGCGGCAGGTGTAATGGCGACAAGACCTGCGATGGCTCCAGAGATCGCGCCGAGCATGGTTGGTTTTTTGTTGATCATCCACTCTACTAACAGCCAGCCGATGATTCCTGCAGCAGCAGCTGTATTGGTGTTAATAAAGGCAAACATGGCCACGCTGTCTAATGTAAGAGCACTACCAACGTTAAAACCAAACCAGCCAAACCAGATGACAGCTCCGCCAAGAAGGGTGTAGATCAAGTTATGCGGAGAAGAGCTTGCTGCTTCTTTACGCTTCCCGAGCACAATCGCCACGACAAGACCCGCAACACCGGATGAGATGTGAACCACGTTTCCGCCTGCGAAGTCAAGAGCACCCATCTCGCCAATCCAACCGCCGCCCCATACCCAGTGTGCGACTGGAGCATATACAAATGTGACCCAAAGGAGTGTAAATACAACGACTGCTGAGTAGCGGATCCGTTCAGCAAAGGCTCCTGAGATGATGGCTGTTGTTAAGACGGCAAAAGTCATTTGAAACATCATGAACAATGAATGTGGAATGGTCTCACTATAGGAACCAGGCTCAAAACCTACGCCTTTCAGGCCCACCCAGTCTAATCCTCCGATCCATGCATTGCCTGGTGCAAAAGCTAAGGAATAACCGAATACGATCCATACGATTGAAACGATCGCTAGTGACGTTAAGCTGTGCATGGTTGTGCTTAACACGTTTTTGCTCCTCACGAGTCCTCCGTAGAATAAAGCTAAACCCGGTGTCATTAACCACACGAGTAGTGCGCAGAAGAACATAAATACTGTATCACCCATTTGCATGCTGCATTCCCCCGAATCATTCAGAATTATTGTTTTCTTAATTCTTCATTATAGAGAGAAAAGTCATATATAACATATACATGTAAGTTTATCTGACATGGTTTTTTGGTTAAGTTCAATATAAATGGATGAAAAGTTCGTAAAAAATGAGCAAAAACGTAAGTTAAGCACTAAAAATGAAGGGCGTTTGACCTATAAAATGGAGCTGAGAAACAGTTTTGTACGTTCCTCCCTAGGAGAATCAAACAATTCCGAAGGGACGCCTTCTTCGACGATGCGGCCTTCGTGCATGTAGACGACACGATCGGCAACTTCTTTCGCAAAGCCCATTTCATGTGTGACAATGACCATGGTCATGCCTTCTTTTGCGAGGCTTTTCATCGTTTGCAGCACTTCGCCTACAAGCTCTGGATCAAGGGCAGACGTAGGTTCGTCAAATAACATGACATCAGGCTTCATGGCGAGAGATCTGGCTATGGCTACACGCTGTTTTTGGCCGCCTGATAGTTTAGAAGGATATACGTTGGCTTTATCCGCAAGTCCGACTTTTTCTAGCAAGGCGCTGGCTTCAGCGATGGCTTGCGCTTTCTTTGTTTTTTTCACCATAACAGGCGCTTCGATGATATTTTCAAGCACAGTTTTGTGCGGGAAAAGATTAAAATGCTGAAACACCATCCCTATTTTTTGTCTCATTTCGTTTAATTGATCGCGCTTTGGATGAACAGGGCTGCCATCAATGATAATATCTCCATCATTTTTTATTTCTAAAAAGTTCATACAGCGGAGCAGGGTGCTTTTTCCAGAACCGCTTGCGCCAATTAAGACGACCACATCATTTTCATAAACAGTGAGATCGATATCTTTTAAAACATGAAGCTCTCCAAAATATTTATTGAGTTTTTCAACACGAATGATTTCCTTTGATTCTGTCATGCTTCTCCTCCTATTGGTCACTGGCTGATAGTTTCTTCTCAAAGGTTTGGACAGCGAATGTTAACAGCAGGACAAGAACTAAGTAATAGACGGCGACAACAAGTAAATACGTCATATTATCAAAACTGTTGGAGCCTTGCGTGGTGGCGACGTTAAATAGTTCATTGACACTGATAAAGGCGGCGAGTGATGAATCTTTTAAGCCGATAATGAACTGGTTGCCAAGAGGGGGGAGGGCGCGCCGCATCGCTTGAGGGAGAATGATGCGTCTCATTGTTAAAAAACGACCCATCCCAAGAGATCGTCCTGCTTCTTTTTGCCCCTGATCGATGGATTGGATGGCACCTCTAAATATTTCCGCTATATAGGCCCCATTATGAAAGGCGAGCGCAATGGAAGCAGCCCAGAAGTCGGGTATATTCAATTCTGTGAGGCCGAAGTATAGGATGAAAATTTGAACAATCAGTGGTGTTCCGCGTACAAGAAAGATATACGCATTGGCGATATAACCGAAAACGGCTATGCGGGATATTTTCAATAAAGCAAAGAAAAGCCCGATGAACATACCGATGAAGATGCTGATCACCGTCAGCTGTAAGGTGATCAGCATTCCTTCTAAGAAAATACCTCTAGAATCAATCAGTGTCTGAAAAAAGTGTGATAGGGTAGGCAAAACAATCATCTCCATTTGAAGAAAGTGCGCCTATAAAAAAGGCGCACAATCGTGGTTTTAATCTTGTTTGACCGTGATGTCTTCATCAAAGTACTTTTCGCTAATTTGTTTTAATGTTCCGTCTTTTTTTAGTGCGTCAATCGCATCGTTGATCTCTTTTATGAGCTGTTCATTTTCTTTTGATACAGCAATTGCCTGCTCACTTTGTCCGAGTCTTTCCTGCGCTGTGATGTTCAATTTTTTCTTCATCGCTTCTGCACCTGTGGCGAAATCTGTTACGACTGCATCGTGTTTTCCTTTGGCCAGTGCTTCTAAGGCGACGACATCACTATCATAATATTTTGGTTCTTGCCCGCTATGTTCCTTAGCAATATCAGCGTAGGACGATCCTTTGGATACAGCAATTTCTTTGTCTTTTAAGTCATCAGCATGCTGAATGTCTGATCCGGGTCTTGTGAAAATTTGCGGACCAGAGTAGTAATAGGGCTTAGAAAAAAGGACGTGTTTTTTTCGTTCCTCATTGATGGTATGACTTGCAACCGCCGCATCAAATTTACCTGCTTTCACGCCTTCGACGATGCCTGCGAATTTATATTTTTTCTGTATAGGTTCGAGACCTAGTTTGTCACTAATCGCATTGCCTACGTCGATATCAAAGCCGGACATCTGATTTCCATCCATGTAACTAAACGGATGAAATTCACCTGATGCTGCAAAAATAAATTTTCCATCCTCCAAAATTGGCGACCCTTTCGCTGTAGAATTACGTTTATCTCCGTTCCCATTTGTTTCATTTGAACCACACGAAGACAGAAGTAATACTGCAACCGAGAAAAGGGCTGGGACCCAAAACCGTCTTTTTTTAATAATAAGCTTCTCCTCCTTTTCAGCCGTTCTCCATATAAGGAGAAAGTAGGCTTTTCAATATGTGTAGCATCTTACCATTTGTTCCTCATATTCTCAATTTTATATGTGTTATTCCAACAACCGTCCTTTTTAGAATGTATGTCTTGCTTTTCTAAGAGAGAACTTGAATTGATTAGGGTAAAAAAGGGAAATGAATCTCATAATAACGAAAGGGTTGCAAAAAGGAGGTCAGTGTATGAACAAGTGGAGAGACAATCGAAAAGTTTTTTTAACCGCTATTGCCTTTGGAACGATGTTGAATCCGCTGAATTCATCAATGATTTCTTTGGCCTTGCATCAAATTCAGCATGAATTCGGTTTGTCGTTTACGACCGTATCTTGGCTTATTTCTTCTTTTTATTTAGCCAGTGCAGTAACACAGCCAGTGAGCGGCCGGATTGGGGATCATGTGATGAGCCGGAGAACCTTATTTTTATTCGGTCTCGTTCTTGTCGCAGTCTCAGCCATTTGCGCGCCGTTTGCCCCAACGTTTGCGGTGCTGATTGTGATCCGTTTGTTACAGGCGATTGGAAGCAGTGCCATTTATCCTTCTGGGGTCGGACTCATTCGGGATCATATTCAAGAAAGACAGGCTTCGGCGTTAGCGGTATTATCCATTTTTGCTTCAGCGATGACGGCGCTTGGACCGACGCTTGGCGGATTTCTGATGACCATTGGCGGCTGGCCGGCTATCTTTTTAGTGAATCTGCCGTTTATTTTGATCAGTTTCTTTCTCGGTTTATTGTTGTTTCCGAAGGAGCAGAAAAAGAGAAAGCTGCGCATAGGCGAAACTGTGCGAACACTCGATTTGCCAGGGATGCTTCTTTTTACCGTCTGCATTGTTCTCCTCCTTTCATTTTTATTATCACTGGGTGATGGCATTCAATATGTTCAAGGCATTCTTTGTCTCCTGAGTGCAGGCGCTTTTATCTGGTGGGAGTATCAGGTGGATGAACCGTTTATTCAAATACGGATGTTCAGAGAAGAGCAGCGGCTGTCACTTGTGTATGTGCAATTTATCATTTTAAATATCTTTTTCTATTGTCTCTTTTTTGGTTTGCCGAGTTATTTTCAGGATGAGTTAGGCTGGCGTGTGGAGATGACGGGTCTTTTTATGCTGTGTATGTCAGGGGTGAGCATTATTGTGTCGCCGCTGACAGGAAAGTGGGTGGATCGCGGGGATGAACGCCATCCAGTTTTAGCGAGTGCTGTATTGATGCTGGCTGGAGCGTCTGCCATGACTTTCTTTTTTATTCCTGCGCCATTATGGGGAAAAGGATTGGTTCTGGCGCTGCTTGGGCTCAGTTATGGGATTGGGAATGTCGCGCTTCAAGCTGCGATGCTCAAGGCAAGCCCTCAGCAAATGATTGGCACGTCCTCTGGACTTTTTCAAACATGCCGCTACCTTGGTTCTATTCTGTCGTCTGCTGTGCTTGGTATGCTGTTTGGGGATGAAATTGCTGGTGCTCATTTTGCGCAATTAGGCTGGACGTTGATCATCATTTCTCTTATTGGCATTGGCGTCAGTCTTTATTTTTCAAATATGGTTAGAGGGAGACAGCCAATAAAAAAAGCGGCGCGATAAGTGAGAGAAGAATCTTCATCACGTTATCGCAAGGCCGCTTAAGAATTGGACAGGTCTGAGCCCTGATCCTTTGTCTTCCTTCTGAAAATTTTCCCTACAATTGTCTCGTAAAATGTCACGATACGATCGATAGGAGAGTCAAAGAACTTCCATAATTTATTCATGATAAAGACAACCACAATCGATACGACCAAGCTGCCTAAAACATCAAATGGATAATGATGACCGACCCAGATGCGGGAGAATCCTGTAAGTAATCCAAAGACGAGCAATATGTTGCCGAGCTTTTTATTACGGGATCGAATGGCTAGTGAAAGAGCCAATGCACCTGTTGTATGGTCACTTGGGAAGGAAGCGTCTGCTGAATGCGGGATGAGTGTGTCGACTTTATGCGCCACAAACGGCCGCTCTTCATAATGAAACAATGTAATGGCAAAGTTGACGATAAGTGCTGCAATGCCTGTTACACCGGAAAAGAAGACATGCTTCTTAAATTTGTGATTCCCTAAAAACCAGCAAATCAATAAGACAAGGGCGTACACAAGAATGGCCTTTTTCGTAATAAAGATCATGGCCTGATCTAAAAACTCAGAATGGTGAGCCATCCCGTGTATGACTTTAAACAATTCGTAATTCAAAACATCACCTATACTTTCGCTTAATGCCAACTATTTTTCAAAAAAGCCTGTATGCTCTATATGAAATATCCTATATTTTAGCATGTTTCCGGCGAAGTTTAAAATAGTATCCTTTTATTCTGAAAGGGAGACCTTTTGTGCATTTGCTTCCTGGGGTTTTCGTTCGCTCCAATAAAAAACGCCCATACTCAGCAAGACAACAATGCCTGCAATGAGGTACACATTTGAAAAGTCTGTGAAACTGACAAGGAGTCCAAAGACAAATGAGCCAGCAGCAATACCTGTATCATACAGAGTAAAGAAAGTAGCCGTCGCATACCCCGTACGGTGAGCTGGTGAGTGCTGAATCGCAAGTGTTTGTAAACATGGCACGAGCGAACCATAGCCAAGTCCAATCACAGCGCCTGATAGAAGAAGCATTGTGGCTGAATGTGTCGCTGTCAGCATCCATAAACCAATAGCAAAAAGGGCAATCGAAGGATAGATCACAACGTGAGCTCCAACTCGGTCAAAAAGTCTGCCTGTAAATGGACGTGATCCAAGCATTGCAGCCGCAAACACAATGAAGAAATAACTGCTTGCACCCATCAAATGGAGTGAATTGGCATATACTGAAATAAATGAAATAATCGGCGAATAACAGAAAGAAATAATAATACCGACGGCCGCTGTTTTTAATGCGCCTTTTTCAAACAGGTGAGAAAACGTGAATCGGAAGACGATGCTTCCGCCGTTTTCAGGCTCTGGCTGTCTAATCAGCATTGTAAAAGCGGCTCCGATCGTCACGATAATGGAAAAGAGAAGAAATAAGGAATGAAATCCTATTTTTCCTACTTGGTTTAGTGCGATAAACGGACCGATGACAACAGCGAGGTTCATGGACATCACAAAGTATCCGAGTCCTTCCCCGCGTTTATGTTTCGGGATCATATCAGCCGCAATGGCACTGGCGACTGTCGTCAAAATACTAAAAAAGATTCCTTGTACGAAACGCAGCACAAGAAGCGTTTGGAATTGATCAATCGGAATGTATAAATAAGTGAGTAAGGCAAAGGCTGTAGAAGAGAAAATCGCCATCCGTTTTTTGCCGAATTTCTCAATAATGGCGCCAGAAAAAGGTCTTGTCACAATAGCAGATAATAAGAAGACCGTCACAAGGAGACCGCCCTGTGATTCTGTTCCATTTAGTTCATCCATTGTGTAAATGGGCAGTAATGTCAAAAGGGCATAAAAAGAGGTGAACGTAAATAAATTCACCAGGACAATCATGATAAAATCTTTTGTCCATATGCGTTCGTTCATGATGTATGTCACTTCCTATTCAGTAGATAATTTGTGTAAAAGTGTATGGAGGAGTTGTTTTTCTTCGTAGGTAAAATCTGAAAGACATTCTTCTTCAAATTGTTCCATCGTGCGTTTGATTTCTTCAAATCGGGCTTTTGCATCATCTGTCATCACGATCAGATTCTCACGTTTGTCTTTGCCTTGTACACGTTTCACCCAGCCGTTTGCTTCTAAGCGGGTGACGGTTCTGGTGATGGTCGGTGCTTCGACGTTTAAATATGTCCAGATGTCTTTTTGGGTTTTTGGGCCGAATGTATCCAAACAAAAAAGCACAGTCCACTGGGACATGTACAAGTCATAAGCAGCAAGCGCTTCGTTCGCCTTTTTAGACAGCAGCCGTGCGCCTTGATGTATTTGATGTAAACACTCTCTATTTAACGTATCCATATGCTCACCTTTTTTAAATATTTAGCTAGGTAAATAAATTCACCTTTTCTATTTTACGTGCTGAATCCTTTCTTGTAAAGTGGAAATTTTCGCGCCCCGAAATGATTTTTTGTTTTGGCTTTTCTGATAAATCCCTTGTCCCATCTTCATTTTTAGCATATTCCCTATTCAATGCTAATACACTGTTACAAACCTGACAAAGAGAGTGTTTGAGGTGAGGGATCGTGTTTGGAATTTACTACCTAATGGATGAGAAATTACGACGAACAAGCGCCGCTGAAAATGGATAATCTTCATACGGATCTCATTTCACACTTCTCACATCCATTTTAGGGAGGTCGAGTGGTGTGCACGATTACATCAAAGAGCGAACAATCAAGATAGGAAAGTATATCGTGGAGACAAAGAAAACCGTTCGTGTTATTGCGAAAGAATTTGGAGTCTCTAAAAGTACTGTACACAAGGATCTAACAGAAAGACTGCCAGAAATTAATCCAGATCTGGCTAATGAAGTGAAGGAGATACTGGATTATCATAAATCAATCCGCCACTTGCGAGGAGGAGAAGCCACCAAGTTAAAGTATAAAAAAGAAGAAATTCTAGAAGGCGAACCTGTGAAACAGTAAGCTTAGTTCTTTGTTCATAAACATGATATATATATCTTCCTCATATCGGTAGTTTCTAACCACAAATTTTGTAAAGACTTTTGTAAAGAAATATCTTTTTTTCTGCAAATTATGATAGAATATATAATTAGGGCAGAATGTGGTATTTGCTATGGAAACAGATTTTCAAGGAGGATATATATAGATGTTTGCTAGGGATATTGGAATTGATCTTGGTACTGCAAATGTACTGATTCATGTCAAAGGAAAAGGAATTGTGTTAAATGAACCATCTGTGGTAGCTCTTGATAAAAACAGCGGGAAAGTTTTGGCTGTTGGAGAAGAGGCTAGACGTATGGTTGGACGTACGCCTGGGAATATTGTTGCGATTCGTCCATTAAAAGACGGCGTAATCGCTGATTTTGAAGTAACTGAAGCGATGCTCAAGCATTTTATTAACAAATTAAATGTGAAAGGGCTGTTCTCTAAGCCGCGTATGCTCATCTGCTGCCCGACAAATATTACATCTGTTGAGCAGAAGGCGATCAAAGAAGCTGCTGAAAAAAGCGGTGGTAAGCATGTATTTCTTGAAGAAGAGCCAAAAGTAGCAGCGATTGGTGCTGGTATGGATATTTTTCAGCCAAGTGGAAACATGGTCGTAGATATTGGAGGCGGAACGACAGATATCGCTGTCATCTCAATGGGTGACATTGTAACCGCCTCTTCTATTAAAATGGCTGGAGACAAATTTGATCTGGAAATTCTAAACTACATTAAAAAAGAGTACAAGCTGTTGATTGGTGAGCGCACGGCTGAGGATATTAAGATCCAAGTTGCAACGGTATTCCCAGACGCACGTCACGAAGAGATTTCGATTCGTGGACGAGACATGGTGACAGGATTACCAAGAACGATTACCGTCACAAGCAAAGAAGTAGAAGAAGCATTGCGTGAATCTGTATCTGCGATTGTTCAGGCTGCGAAACAAGTTCTTGAGAGAACACCGCCTGAATTATCAGCTGATATTATCGATCGCGGCGTCATCATTACAGGTGGCGGAGCTCTTCTAAACGGGCTTGATCAATTGCTTGCAGAAGAGCTGAAAGTACCAGTTTTCGTTGCTGAAAATCCAATGGACTGTGTAGCAGTTGGTACGGGCGTGATGCTTGATAATATGGACAAGCTGCCAAAGCGTAAACTCAGCTAATGATTTCCCTCATTCTTTTTAGAAAGAATGGGGGATTTTTATTAAAGAACCCTGCTAATCAGCCGATATATTTCATAGAAGATTGTGTTTAGGTCATGTGAAAGAATTTGAATGAGGTGAGCACGTGTTAAAAGGACTATACACCGCAACATCTGCCATGATCGCTCAAGAGCGGCGGACAGAAATGCTTTCAAATAATATCGCAAATGCGAATACCCCAGGCTATAAAGCGGATGAAGGGGCAATGCGTGCATTTCCAGAAATGCTACTGAGCCGAATGGAATCAGGACGTTTCCAAACATCCTCAGGCAAAGGCTTTAGTGTTCCACTGCAATCGCCGATTGGTGGAATTAATACTGGGACATATATGCAGGAATTAATCCCTCAATTTACACAGGGAACTTTAAAAACAACAGATCAAACAACAGATGTAGCACTAGTTGAAAATAATGTGCCGATCAATCCGGAGACCAATCAGAAATCAGCGCTATTTTATGCGGTCAACACACCAGAAGGCGTTCGTTATACGAAAAGCAGCTCCATTACATTGAACGCACAAAAGCAGCTGACGATTAATGGACGCGCTCTTCTTTCCGTGACGGGTCAGCCGATTACGGTTCAGAGTGAGAACTTCAAAGTGAATGCAGATGGTACTGTGTCTGAAAATGGCCAAAATCTTGGTCAGATCGATGTACGTGTTGCGATGGATACAAGAAACCTAGCGCGTGAAGGAAATGATTTATACCGTACAGCTGATAACCAGCCCCTGCCAAGTGCAGTCAATAACGGTCAAATGTCCTATACGTTAAGCCAAGGCGTATCGGAGCTGTCGAACGTGGATGTGACGAAATCATATACAGATATGACAACGGCTTACCGAGCATTTGAAACAAACCAAAAAGTGGTTCAGGCGTATGATAAAAGCTTAGAAAAAGCAGTGAATGAAATTGGCAGAGTGTACTAATCAAGAAATGAAAAAGAAAGGAGGAAAATTATGCTTAGAACGATGATAAACGCAGCTGTATCGATGAATGAAGTGCAAAAGCAGCTTGACATCATCAGCAACAACATCGCGAACAGTGAAACAACAGGATACCGCGCGAAAAACACCCGTTTCTCAGAGCTGATCAGACAGCAGTTTAATCAGGTAGATGAAAAAAATGAGCAGGTGGCAAACAGTCGTCTGACACCTGCTGGGTTAAGGCTTGGAACGGGTACAATGGTCAATGCGTCCATTAACTCGCTGCAAGGCTCGATTAAACAAACAGGACGTGATCTTGATGTTGCATTCGGAGCGCCGTCGCAGTATTTACAGGTCAACGCCGGCGGTAATATCCGTTATACAAGAGACGGTTCACTTTACTTACAGCCGGGCAATAACCGTAACCAAGTGCAGCTTGTCACGAGCGAAGGCTATCCGATTCTTGATGAAAACGGAAATGCGATCGTTTTAAATGCGAATTTCCGTGATATTTCAATCGATAAAAATGGACGGCTGACGGCGATTTCAAGAGATAATCAACCGAATCAGCAAGTGAATCTAGGCGTTGTACAAGTCAATAATTCGTCAGCACTTGTCTCTGAAGGAGATAATTTGTTCTCAGTCGACGGAACCTATCAAGGTGCATTAACAGCACTAAATGGAGCAAACCGAGAGGCGATTCAGCTTCAGCAAGGTGCACTGGAAACGTCAAATGTGGACATGTCGAAAGAATTAACAGACCTCATGACAACACAGCGTTCCTATCAGATGAATTCTAGAACGATTACGATGGGCGATCAAATGCTGGGATTAATTAATACAATTCGATAATCAGCAGGCTGGTATCAGCCTCTCATGATAAAAAAGGCGGCTCGCTCAAAGTCGCCCTTTTTTTTATAAAAATCTGAGACATCAGCAAGCAGATCCTCAAGATCAATCCAGGCTTCTTTTCGTTCAAGACATGTGACGAGCGTGGCGATCTGCTCATCTGCCTTTGGCGTTTGGCTGTAGAGTAGAGATAAGATTTGAAACTTCATTCTTAATATATCAAACTGGGAAGCAACGGCTTCTTTCAGTCCTTTTTGAATATATTTCATCCCTTCATCGGTTAAATTTTCTTTAAAACAGGAACGCACAGTTTCGTATAGGCACGATACATAGGAGTGTGCTGACTTTCGGTATGCTGGAAGACGAAGTGCTTTTTTGAAGTATTCTAGCGCTTCCTTATGACGGTTTTGTCTTGACTGAATAAAGCCAGCATCATAGTAAACGATACCGAGCAGCTCTTGATCATCAATCTTTTTCACATAATCAATAATTTCAATGAAAATATCTTCCGCTTCCTTATATTTTTTTTGGTCGCTATAGTTAAGAGCGAGCACAATTTTACACCGATAGATGCTATGGATATCTCCGTGCTTTGCAAAAATATCCATGGCTTTTTGAATATGACGAATCGATAACAACGAGTAACGGTTGTTATAATAAACACCGCTTGTACGGAAATGGAACTCTGCTTCCTCCAGCTCATCGTTAAGTAATGGCAGTCGTTCCTCTGCCTTTTCGAGATAATGAATCGCATCATTTTGATCACTTTTTAAAGATTCATATAATCCGAGAAAGAAATAAAAATAATATTGCAGTTCTTCGTTCATTTCATCTTTGTGGGGCAGCAGTTCATGTTTGAGTTTTTCTAAGTCTTCTGTCTGATTCATCCAGAGCTGATGACGGAAAAGCATCAGCTGATAATGGAAATAGAGTTCCTGTTTTTTTGATAATTTGCGTTTATATTTTAGCAGTGTTTTTTTGATTTCTTCAGCCTTCGAAAAATGTCGATGCTTTAGCATTGTATACCAGGAATGGAGAAGTTTTTTTATGGATTTATCGCTCATAAAATTCATTTTTACCCTCTTATTCAATCAATGTTGTAATATATATTACCATATTTGTGAAAAAACAATGAGTGTAGTGTGGATTATATTTGATGACAATTGGTAATGGTAGATTCTATTTTTTACCATATGCATAAGGCGAATATTGAAAAATGCCAGCATTCATAATATACTTCTATAGGAATCAAATGAAGATCAGCGATATAGAAAAGAAGGAGAGATCAAGATATGCTTGATGCTCAGCAAATTCAAGACATTATTCCACACCGTTATCCATTCTTATTGGTCGACCGTATTTTAGAGGTTGAGGGAGAAAAAAGAGCGGTTGGAATTAAAAATGTCACAGTGAATGAAGAATTTTTTAATGGCCATTTCCCTGGTTACCCAGTCATGCCTGGTGTGCTTATAGTAGAAGCACTCGCACAGGTTTTTGGTGTGATTATGTTAGGCAAGGAAGAAAACAAAGGAAAGATTGGTTTGTTTGCAGGGATTGACGGATGCCGCTTCAAAAGACAGGTCAAGCCTGGTGACCAACTTCGTTTAGAGGTTGAAGTGACGCGCCTCCGCGGGCCGGTTGCAAAAGGAAAAGCAGTAGCGACAGTAGATGGCGAAGTTGCATGTGAAGCAGAACTGACATTTTCTATCGGTCCTAAAGTATCATGATTTTCCTGGCGGTTCATTAAGCATGAATCGCTTTTTTATTTAGAAACGTTCAGTTAGAACGGATAAGGACTTGCAATTTTGACAAAAAAACGTCATATTAGACAAAAAAAGATGAAGGTGATAAAGGATGCTGAAAGAATTTAGAGAGTTTGCCGTCAAGGGCAATGTCATTGACTTGGCTGTAGGTGTCATCATTGGGGGAGCATTTGGCAAAATTGTCACTTCTCTTGTGAATGATTTAATCATGCCGCTTGTCGGTATTATTATTGGAGGGCATGATTTTAGCGGTTTATCCATTAAAATCGGAGCTGCTCAAATTTTATATGGGAACTTTATTCAAACAGTGGTTGATTTCTTAATTATCTCGTTTTCCATTTTTATCTTTATTCGCTATTTGAATAAGTTAAAACGGAAAAAGGTTGAGGAAGAAGAGGTTGTGGAAACGCCGGATCAAACGGAAGTTCTGCTAACTGAAATTAGAGATTTATTGAAAAATCAAAGCCAGTCTAAAGATGTGCAATAGAAAAAGAGCGGCTGATCCCGCTCTTTTTTATGTGTTTTGTTTAAAAGCATCCAGTAGTTTTTCTCCTGACAGCCCCTCTTTGACGAGGTCTTTTAATACTTCTTCAGTTTCTGTTCTGTAACGATTTGTAATCATTTTACCATCGAGTAATACAGAAATGTTTTCTTCTAAGGCAACGATGTTTTTGACTTGGACAGATAGATGAACAGGGCGGTTGTTTTCTTTAGTGATCGTTACAAGAATCTTCACTTCTGTGTGCTGCTGAAAGAGTACCTCAAATACCTGTCTATGTTTCTTTGGAATGAGTGCCTCAATCATCCAGTGATTTTCACCGTCTTCTTTATTAATGATTAAACCGTCACGAAGGGGAATGCTGGACATTTTATCTTGCTGTGGATCAAGTTCAATTTTTAAATCAATCAGCCTAAAGGTTTTCATATTTATCACCTCACAAGCGTTCATTATTCGTAAGTATTATTATAGCATACAACATCTGTATAAATGAAACCGCTGCCTGCTTAGAACTAGCTGCACATGAGTGAAAGGAGATGTTTTATGGAGTCCTATCAATTGAGAAACATTCATATTGGCGACGACAAGGCAAAGAGTGATATACGTGTTTATTCGTGGGGAGACATTCTTTCATTTTGTGATGTGTATATGGAAGAAGGAGAGTCACTCACGTTTCAATATGTCACCAAGGATCAAATGGACTGTTTTGAGTTTCAGCTGTCGATTCATGATGGTCGGCTTTGTTTTTATTGGTTTGCGTGGGACGGATCTGATTATATTCACATGCCTTCTAGTAATTGGATTCATTCAGATATTTTTTATCAATTTATGAAAAATAAGTATTTCATCAAACAAAACAAGATGATGTTTTATACGCAAGCGGTAAAAAACAGAAATTAATGAGGATATAGAGAATTTGAAGGCCTATTTTGCTATTTTCCTGTTTTGTCACATACGGCCTTTCTCCGTAGACTAGGGGTAGCTGAAAGGAAAGGAGGCAAGTCCCGAATCACAAGGTAACGTCTATCATCTGACAGCCCCCCTCTAGCTAAAGCTGATAGATGCTGCCTTGTTCATATGAACACTGCGTAATATAGAACCAATGCTTCTTTGTATAGGTCATGTGTCCCCTTGTGAATCCCCTATGTGTGTATCCGGTCATATTTGCGTGGCCGGATACCCTTTTATTCACTGTTTAACCGATCAGCTCTTGCAAATAGTGGATACTCATTTCATAATGATGATGGATTTTGTTAACGGTATGTCGGTTGAAAATAAAAATAAAAAGGAGAGAACGATGACAAACATTCAATTAATCGCAACGGATTTAGATGGAACTTTATTGAACAGTGAACACAAAGTGAGTCAGGAAAACGAGCAGGCATTAAAGGAAGCAGCTGCGAATGGAATTGAGGTTGTCGTGTCAACAGGGAGAGCGTATTTTGATGTGAGGTCTATTTTTGACCAGCTTGGTATGAATACATGGGTGATTAGTGCCAATGGAGCTGTGATTCATGATCCAACTGGACAAGTGTACCATTCAGCTGCTTTACAAGAAGAAAAGGCTAAACACATATTGTCATGGCTTGAAGAACGTGATTATTATTATGAAGTCTTTACAAACGAAGCCATTTTCACACCAAATCGCGGCAGAGAGCTTCTTGCGATTGAAATGGACCGTTTAAAAAGTGCAAATCCAGAAACGGATCAAAATGTCTTAAAACAAGCGGCAGAAGTTCAATACAGCCAGTCGGGTTTTTCTTATATTGATACATATAAAGAATTGTTTCGTGAGGATCGAAAGCTTTCATTTTACAATATCTTAGGTTTTTCTTTTTTTCAAGACAGATTGAAAGCCGGATGGGATATGTTTGGTCATGATTCAGATTTAACATTGGTCAGTTCGGCTGATCATAACTTTGAAATTGGTTCAAAGGACGCGTCTAAAGGGCAGGCATTAACAAGGCTGGCAGAAAGACTAGGTATTCCTTTAAGTAGGGCAGCGGCTGTAGGAGACAGTTTAAATGATGAATCAATGCTTCGAGCTGCTGGTGTTGGGGTTGCGATGGGAAATGCGAGACAGGATATAAAAGAAATCGCTGATCACGTGACGTTATCAAATGATGAACACGGAGTCGCGCATATGATCCGGCACCTTTTGAAATAGATGAATCAGATGTCGTGGTATAAATCACATAGGATGAAGCGCATTCTACAAAAGAGGAATTCAGAACCACTTCTATTTACACATGATGTGGAACATCATATAATTTAATTATGAATATAACCCGCTTGTAAGGAAAATAAGGAGAGTAAACGAATGGCGCTGGAATCTTATAAGTCCGAAAATCTGCATTTAATCAAGGAAGCCTTGGACTATACTCAGGTTGGCCTGACGGTGACGGACCCGTCTTTACCTGATAATCCTTTAATATATGTGAATAAGGGCTTTTTAGATATGACAGGCTATCAAGAACCCGAAGTATTGGGGAAGAATTGTCGTTTCCTTCAAGGAGATGAAACTGAGCAAATCGCTCTCAAGCAAATTAGAACAGCCATTGAGAACAAAGAGGCTGTCACGGTTCAGCTGAAAAATTATAAAAAATCTGGACAAATGTTTTGGAACGAGTTAAGTGTCGCTCCTCTTTGGATTGACGAAAAGGAAGGAAAACGTCTTTATTTCGTTGGTCTGCAAAAGGATGTCACGAAAGAGAAGGAACAGCAGGAGCTTCTTGAGCAATCAATTGATGAAGTGCTGAATATTTCTGTCCCCATCGTTCCGGTGAAAGATGGTATCTCTGTGTTACCGATCATTGGTACGTTAACAGCGCCTAGATTTGATAAGATCATTTCAACGGTCTCCACCTATATCTCTCAATCCAAGGATGATTATTTTATTGTCGATCTGTCCGGATTATTAGAAGTGGATTCATTTGTGGCAGATGCGATCTTTAAGCTGAACGATTTGATTTTAATGACAGGTACTGAACTCATTGTGACAGGAATTAAACCGAATCTTGCAATGAAAATGGGAGAAATGAGAGAGGACTTCCGTGAATTAAATACGTTTATGAATGTGAAATCTGCATTGAAAAAACTGAACATTTAGCGTACGTTTATATGAAACAAAAAAGAGGACTTTTCATTAGGCTTGAGAAAAGTCCTCTTTTTGCTGTGATTAAGATGATTGAGCGGCGGCACTTAAGGTAAATAAGTCTTCTAGTTCGTTTGTCGATAGCTCTGTAATCCAGCTTTCGCTTTGGATAATTTGATCATTTAATGTTTGTTTTGTTTCGAGCATTTGATCGATTTTTTCCTCGATTGTGCCCGTTGTGATCATCTTATGGACGTGAACAAATCGTTTTTGTCCAATCCGATAAGCTCGGTCTGTCGCTTGGTTTTCCACAGCAGGATTCCACCATCTATCGTAGTGAATGACATGGTTTGCGGCGGTTAGGTTGAGTCCTGTTCCTCCTGCCTTTAAAGAGAGAATTAAGATGTTGAATTCTTTCTTCTGGAAGCGGTCCACCATTTTGTCCCGCTCTTGTTTTGAGAGGCTGCCATTTAAAAATTGGACTGGTTCTCCAAACATCTTTTCTGCCAGCTGCTTGATCATGTTGCCCATTTCAATATACTGCGTAAAGATGAGACAGCTTTCTCCTTGCTCATGTATCGCTTTTAACAGCTCTGCGAGTTTATCCATTTTTAACGAACGTTTCAGCAGTTTCACATCTGTACCGCTCTCTTTTAAATAGAGTGCAGGGTGATCACAAATCTGTTTGAGTCTGCCAAGCATACTTAAAATAATGGCTTTTCGCTGCATCCCTGTTAATGATGCCATATGTTCAAATGTATCCTTCACGAGCTGTTCATATAAAGACGCCTGCTCAGCGGAGAGCGGAATGAATTCTTTTTCTTCGAGTTTCTCAGGCAGGTTCAGGGCAACCTCTTCATCTTGTTTTGTTCGTCTTAATAAAAATGGTTTGATCAGCTGCTGGAGCTGTTCAATTCTTTTTTCTTCACGGTCTTTTTCAATCGGAAGGACGAACTTTTTATGGAAGCTGGTCAGGCTGCCGAGATATCCTTTGTTGACGAAGTCGAATATGGACCAAAGCTCTGTCAAACGGTTTTCCATTGGTGTCCCGCTGAGGGCAATGTGATGCTGTCCTTTGAGCTGTCTAATCGCTCTTGATTGTTTCGTATGGGCGTTCTTGATGTTTTGGGCTTCGTCTAAGCAAATGGTATTCCACTTTGCTGCCGTTAATTCATCACGATCAGAATGTGAGAGTCCATAAGACGTCAAGACAATATCTGTTGACTCGTATGCTTTTGTGAAGTCCTCTCCCTGTGGACGCGATGGGCCATAATGCAGGGCAACCTTCAAATGTGGTGCGAATGTTTCGAGCTCTCGCTGCCAGTTTCCTAAAACAGAGGTCGGCGCAATGATGAGAGATGGAGCGGCATTTTGCTCCTGCTCCTTCAAATACGTGAAATACGCGATCATTTGAATCGTTTTTCCAAGTCCCATATCATCTGCTAAACAAGCCCCAAATCCATGAGATCTTAAAAATAAAAGCCAATTCACGCCATGCTGCTGATACGGACGCAGTGTGCCTTTGAAGGACTCACTCATTTCGTAAGAAGGCAGCTCGTGCGAATCATTTAATTGGTGGACAAGCCCTCTTAATTGCGATGAAAGTTCAAATTGAATATGGGCAAATGCTGAACTGTCTAGCAGTTCTGGAATCGATTCAGAGGAAGCTTCTTGATCTGCCAGTTCGCGTGACAAAATATCAGACATGTGAAGCCCTTCATTTTCGGCACGCTCCATCCACTTTTTCATTTGCTGGATGAAGGTCGGATCTATTTTGATCCATTGTCCTCGAATATTGACAAGACGTCGTTTGCTTTGGACAAGTTCGTTGAACTCATCTTCTGTCAGTTCAATGCCGTTTGTAGCAAAGCGCCAATTAAAGTCCATTAATGCGTCCATTCCGACATGCGATTCGCCTCGCGGTGTAGAAGAAATCCTTGCTTTTAACATCATCGTGCTGTCTTTAACAATTTGCCACCATGATGGGAGCAGAATCTCAATGCCCATATTGACAAGTGTTTCACTTGCTTCAGATAGGAAGAGCCATGCTTCTTCTTCTGACATAAGTGTGGTACCAGATGTGAAAGAAAGCCAAGGCACAATTTGACTGAATCGTTCCAGCTCTCTTGAAATTTTATCTTGATACGGGTGCCAAGACCTTTTCAATGAACGAATGCCTTCAAAAAAGTGAAGGTCGCTGTTTTTCTTATCACGTAAAAAC
Organism: Bacillus sp. PK5-006; assembly: GCF_054161415.1. NCBI lineage: Bacteria > Bacillati > Bacillota > Bacilli > Caryophanales > Bacillaceae > Bacillus > Bacillus sp. PK5-006. Next base: position 433,342 of record NZ_CP096414.1, read on the forward strand.
AATTCGATTTTCCAATCATCACCGTCAAAATCAGGCTCGTTTAAGCGCAAGCCGACAGTGAACGGCGTCTCGTCATCAATCCAGCCAATCGTCTCCAGGAAATCCTGCTCATCTAAAAAATGTCCTTGGAAGGATGAGAGCGCAGGCGATTGTGCAGTCATACGGTTCCATTTGTGCTGCAAGGCATCATCATACTGAATGTAATCTTGTACAGCAAAGGAGAACCAATCAGCCGTATAGCCGTCTAATAGGCCTTCTTTATCTTTAAAACGAAGCTCGCCTTTTGTCCACGCCTCATAATCGGGAACGAAATCTTCGTCCTCGATGAATTCGTAAATGGTGGAGGCTGTCTTCATCAGTGGTTCCGTTTCATCCGTTAATGTCACATGACTAAACGTATTAAATGAATTTTTTCCTAGCAATTCAACGGTCATCCAAGGGCTTAATAGAAAGGCAGGAGTGCCAATAAAGCTGACATCTTCTAAAAATGTTCCGTAGAAAGAAGATTCGTGCCATTGGAAAAGCTGCCTCTTCATTTCATTAAGCGGAACAGGGTGTCCGTCCTCTGCTTGCGCTGAAATGGTGAAAGAGAAATCTTCAGTTTGTTCTGCATGAATGACAATTTGTTTATGGCGTGTCATCAATCAATTTTCCTTTCTTCATTTCCTCTTGGAACGCACGCAGCCGTTTTGTTGAATCTTGCAGCTGCTTTACATACCTTTCCCAGATCGCGGTTTTTTTCGTTTTATGATAAAGCGTGCGCAGTTTTTTCAGCATTTTTACAGACTCTCGATAAGCACTTCGATTCTTTTGATCGAGAAGCAGTGAGATTTCACGGTGGTACGATGGAATGAGGGCTTCTGGCTCCTCTTTTGCAATCTGTTTGATCAAATCCTTCTCCAGTTCACTAATGGAGAAACCAACAAGGCTGTGAATCTCAATCCATTCCGCATAACGCTGCTGTGCATACAAGAGCTGACTGTATTCTGTAAACGCATAGGGCATACAGATTTGGAGATAACGTTCATATAAATGATGATCCTTCGTCTGCTTAAAGTATGCATCTAAATAAAAGAAGAAATCACTGACGGCTCCCCGCAGTTCTCTGTAGGAAAGGTCGAGCTGGCAATATTCCTCTAATATATAGGTGATTTCATGATACCAGAGCTTGAGCCGCTTCCAGTCCTTTCGGTTTGTGAGATCCTTCAGCCAATTGAGCACATTTGGCAGCATATCCGCATTGAGCAGCTGTAATTGTTGAAAGAGGCTGTCGTCTTCTTTCAGTAAATAATCCATGTGCATCAGCCCGATGGTACGTTCAACCGTTTGTTCTTTCTTCTGGGCGTTCTTTAGTAATTCTGTTTCTTTTTTGACCCATTTCCCTCTATTTAATATGGTGCCCCAAATCTCCATAAAGACCGCTACTCGTTCATGCTGGAAAGGTCCATTGATTTGAAGAAGTGTGCGAACGGCAGTTGGTGTGTTTTCAAGAAACGGATCGAGGGAAAAGGAAAGGGCGTATGTCTTCAAATGATCCACTGAATCGAAAATGGTGTTCATGAGCTGTTCTACATAGGGATTCATGGAATAAAAGTCTTTTTCGGCATCAAGCCGGCCGAGGTCGACGAGTTCATGAAGCCTCAGCCATACATCGATCGACGTATGAATCGCATACAAGCTCTTGAATTCAGGTGAAGCAGGTGCGTGTTTTTTTAGGATCGATAAATAGCCGTAATATAAATGCTGCGGTGTTTGCTGGTGCTTCGGTGTCCGTTTCAGCCAGAGGTTAAATTCCTCTTGGAAAAAAGTCAGCCAGCTTTGGAGTGATTGTTCGTCTGGGCGCTTCACTTGGAAGTGCTGGCGAATCAGTTCTTTGCTGCGCTGTAATTCATCCTTTTCTGACCAATGTTCTGTAAATCCGGTCACACTCTCTACTTGAGCGTATAGCGAAAAGAAGACAGCGAGAATGTGTTTACAAAGTCCATCTGCTGGACATGAGCAGCTGCTTCTCACAGGAAACAGCACATGAAGGTGGACTCTTGCTGCCACGACATCATGTACATAAGCTGACCATTCGGTATCAGACTCTTGCTTGAGCCGATATACGCTGTCCTGTCTATAAGTAATCAATGCTTTTTTGATGAGTTGTTTGTTTTCATCTGTTGCAGGAAGAAGTTCTTTGATCTGTTCGGCTGTTTGTTTGATTTCTTCTTCGTTGATGTTGTGCTGAAGCATTTGATCCGCTCCTAACCAAGTAAAAGATTCCAATTCTTTTATTATAGCTCAATGGGGATTTATAAAAAAGTTTTTCATGAAAATGGTCATAAATTTCAAAAGCTGTCGAATGATGTAATAGAGTATTGCATAAACCAACCTTACAGCATATAATAATGAAATTAGTGGAACCGAAAGGATACAGACATGGATAATAAGGGTTTAAATCAAGAAGAATTTTTAAAGATTTTGATGTACGCTCATGATATTGGTGAAAATTCAAATGATGTCACAACAAAAGAAATGCTTGAAAATCTGATTGCTCATATTCGAAATGGTCTTGTTTCATAAAAGTGACCCCCTGCTAGTGATGGCAGGGGGTTTTTGTATGCTTTTAAGAATGGAATGAAAGCTCCCGGCATACGATGTCATTACAAGCATAAGGAGTATGGGGAGCTGATGGTGTCATGAATATTGCGATTGCAGGCTGTGGGTATGTGGGGCTTGTGACAGGTGTGTGTTTAGCGGAGGCAGGTCATGATGTGGCGTGTATTGATATTGACCGCCGAAAGGTCATGCAGCTGAAACAAGGAAATCCCCCAATGTATGAGCCAGGGTTAAAAGAGCTATTGAAACGCAATCTTGAGCAGGGACGAATTCATTTTCACATAGATGAAGCGGAAGTCTACTCGCGGGCTGATGTGTTAATGATTGCAGTCGGCACCCCGCAGCAGGCAGATGGCCAAGCTGATTTACAGTATGTGTTTCAGGCTGCAAAAGAGATGGGCTTAAAAGCAAAGTCAGGGGCGATTCTTGTGGTGAAAAGTACAGTGCCTGTCGGAACGGGTGATCAAATCGATCAGTTGATCCATCAAGAATTAGGACGGAAGGAGCCACTAGCGATTGCATCTAACCCAGAATTTTTACGGGAAGGCTCTGCCATTTCAGATACATTGAGGGCGGATCGGCTAGTGATTGGAGCTGAAACAAAAGCCGTATTAGACCAGTTAGAGGAGATGTATGCTGATTTCCATCTTCCATTGGTGAAAACAGACCGTAAAAGTGCTGAAATGATCAAGTACGCATCAAATGCATTTCTTGCGACAAAAATCAGTTTTATGAATGAAATTGCTTCCATTTGTGAAAAAACTGGTGCTGATGTTGAATGGGTGGCGCAGGGAATGGGGCTTGATCAGCGGATTGGTTCTTCCTTTCTCAGAGCGGGCATTGGCTATGGAGGTTCTTGTTTTCCAAAGGATACAAATGCACTTGTCCAAATTGCAGGGCATGTGTCCCATGATTTTGAGCTGTTAAAGGCTGTCATCAAAGTAAATAATGAGCAGCGGGCGGGTTTTATCCAAAATATTCAGGAGCGGCTGGGGGCAGTTCTTGAAGGGAAGCGAATTGCGCTACTTGGTCTGTCCTTTAAACCGAATACAGATGATATGAGGGAGGCGCCATCTATTCCGATCGCTCATGAGCTCCATCAATTAGGTGCGGAGCTTGTGGCATATGATCCTGTTGCTGCCCGGCATGCAGCTCGCGAGCTGCCGGATCAAGTCTTATTTGCTCAAACGATTGAGGAAGCGATCAAGGATGCCGATGCGGTCTGTCTATTAACAGAGTGGGCGGATATTCAGTCGTTTCCACTTGCGTCCTATAAGAAATGGATGAAGCGGCCGCTTATTTTCGATGGGCGAAACTGTCATACACTTGAAGCGGCAGAACAAGCAGGGGTCGAGTATCATTCGATTGGGCGCAGATCAGTTTCTCCAATTTATATGTAAAAGAAAACCGATAACAGTGAATGTTATCGGTTTTTATGAATGCGGCAGAATGAATCCGCCATATAAAAATGCAGCCACAATCAGAAAGGCAGGGTGCAGCTTGAATTTGGTCATCAGGAAAAAGGAGATCGCAGCAATGGCGAGCGATTGCGTCCAGCCGATGGCTTTCACAGCATCTCCGCCGATTTCCCATGTTAATAAAAGCATCATCATCGCAATGACAGGCTGAACGGATAAGGTCATGCCTTTTACGACGGGAGATTGACGAAAGCGGTCAATCAGCTTGAGCAATAAAATCAGCCCAACAGCGGACGGCATTACAGTTGCAAGCAGTGCCACGATAAAGCCTGGCCAGCCCATGACGTCATAGCCGACATATGCTGCAATCTTCGTAGCGATTGGCCCCGGCAGTGCATTGGCTAAAGCCAGCATATTGGAGAATCCTTCGTTCGTCATCCAATGAAAATGATTGACGATTTCTTCATAATTGAGCGGGATGGATGCAGGACCACCGCCATAACCTAATAGATTGGATAAAAAGAATGCCCAGAATAAAAAGAGAATCAGTATCATGAAGACACTCCTTTCTCTTTATTTAGCCGATTCCAGCGATTTTTCAGTTTAAAATGAAAGGCGCCATAAAGTAAAAAGATCATGACAATAATTCCTGGATGAATGGACAGCACTTGTAGCCCAATAAAGGCAAGAAGGAATAGAGCGATCCCGAAGATCATGCCGAAGCCTTTCAGCGCTTTTTGTCCAAACTCATATGCCATGATCCCGAGAAGCACGGCAATGACAGGGGTCACAGCACCAATCATATTTTGAATGATTTGTGAGGAGCTTAAGACGCTGACAAGTGTGACAAGGGCTACCATGGCGAGACATGTTGGTAAAATATGAGCAGCTGTGGCGACAATTGCGCCAGATACGCCCTTTAATCGATAGCCGAGGTATGCTGACATTTTTGTTGCGATCGGGCCTGGTAAGGCATTGGCGATGGCGAGTGTTTCTCCGAATTCGTCATCGTTGATCCATTGGTATTTCACCACCGCTTCATGGCGAATAAGCGGTATCACGGAAGGGCCTCCGCCAAAACCGAGAATACCGGTTCGCACCATAGCGATAATGAGTTCGATATATGATTGCAAGTGGTTCAACTCCTGTCTACAATTTCATGCCCATGCGGCTTTTGTATCGTTTAATGAGCATTTGGCAGTCCACACTGACAACGCCTTCTAGCGGGTATAGCTTTTTTGTCAGGAAAGTCTCCATTTCATGTTCATGTTGAAAAATGCCATGCATATGCAGCTTGCTTGGTCCTGTCATGTGATAAAGGCTTGTGACAGCCGTTTCCTTTTCAAGCTGAAGGGCAACCGCTTCTAAAAATTTCGGCTCTACCTCTACATTAAAGAAGACAGAAACATGAATGCCGACCTTCGCGGGGTTAATTACAGCGGTGAATCGTTCAATGACCCCTACTTCAACGAGCTGCTGAATGCGGGCTTGTACGGCAACACGTGACAGACCGACCTGTTTGCCGAGATCTGTATAAGACATGCGCCCGTCCTCGTGTAATAGGGATAAAATTTGTTTATCTCTTTCGTCTAATGTTAGGTTTGGAATGCTATAGTCTTTTGACACCGTATAACCACCTTTCTTCTGTTGATATTCTATCATATTTATTACGAATAGAATGAATGAATTATCATTTGCTATCGAAACGAAAACATTGCATGTAAGAAATTATCTTTATGCATAAAAAAACACCCCGATCTCATCGGGGTGTTTTCATTTATTGATCCGGGCTGCTTTCTGCACTGGCAATTTGCTGTGCAAGGTCAGCTCGATCAATGTCTGCTTGGAAGAATTCCTGCGTATTTGGCAGATGTAAATTCATATGGCGTTTTTGAGAAATGCGGATGGTGACTTGATCAACGGTGTAATCAAATACGTGTCCACCAACACTTCGATCTTCATCAATAAAATGAAGATGATATCCACTCACCGCAATGCCGTGTGCGTACTGCGGTGTACGGAAGCCTGCGATCGTACCTTGAATATCCTCAAAGTCGAAAATAGGCTGAGACTTGACTGCTTCTACCATCGGAACGTAAGGTTTTTCCTGTTTTTCAACCGTACGTGTTTGAACCTTTTTGAATGATCCATCAATGCGGACCGCATAAAAGATATTTTTACTTGGTAAAATGCGGTCGATTTCTTCTTCAAGTTCTTTGGACGTCATAGGTGCATCAATTCGATGAACGATATCTGTTTCAAAGAATGCTAGAGAGCAGAAAGGTGAATAATCTTGATTGGTGACCGGTGTCGCTGTTCCATCCGAGCGCAGCCGGTAGAATGCGCCGTCAAAGCCGATCAGCTCTCCATCTAATTGATTGAATGTACCGATGCCAAAATCACCGTGTTCAGGAATATGTGCGAGGGAGAAATCTCCATCATATACGGCTTCCAGCAGGGAGGTCATTGTCGATACTTGATAGACCTCTTGTTGTTTGTCATGCTGTCTTGTGTCATTCTGTTGATTCATTGGGTGCATCATACCCATAACCGCTCACTCCTTTAATGTAATGTATCGAAGTCTTATCTGACGTTCATTGCATGTTTTTTGCGAAAGACTTCTGGCCATTTTTGACTGGCGAGGTCAGGGTTGTCTTGATAGTCAATCGGAATATCAATAATCACGGGTCCTTCTATGTTTATACCCTTTTGAAGGACGGTTGAAAGCTCCTCAGGTGAGTTGACCCTTAGTCCAGTCGCTCCAAAGCTTTCCGCATATTTCACTAAATCGATCTGCCCGAATTCAACGCAGGATGTACGGTCATATTTCATTTCCTGCTGGAACGCGACCATGTCGTATGTGCTGTCGTTCCAAACAAGGTGAACGAGGTTTGTTTTCTTCCGGACAGCTGTTTCTAGCTCCATTGCGGAGAAGAGAAAACCGCCATCACCTGAGACCGAGATAATCTTTTCATCTGGATTCATGATAGAAGCCGCAATTGCCCATGGTAATGCGACGCCTAATGTTTGCATGCCGTTACTCACCAGGAATGAGTTCGGTTCATAGACGCGGAAGTGACGGGACATCCAAATCGCGTGAGATCCGATATCACACGTGACCTTCGTGTCATCAGGAATCAGACGTCTCAATGTATGAATGACATCCAGAGGGTGAGATCGATGACTTTCTCTTTCTGGTGTCTTTTCGATGTCGCTTAATAGTTCCTGTAATTCAGTGACGAATTCTATGTTCTCTTTGCTTAGAGAAAGGGGAACACTGTCATGCGCTAGATGTTTGACGGTTTCAGAAATATTGCCTACAAGCTCAAGAGCTGGCTCATAAAAATGGTCAATATCTGCCTGCATGTCATCAACATGGATGATCTGACGCTGCTGCGGCTGAAGATTCCAATGCTTCGGATCATATTCAATTGGATCAAAGCCAATGGTCAAAAGGACATCTGCATGTTCAATGAGAAGATCACCCGGCTGATTACGGAATAAGCCGATTCTGCCTACATATTGAGACTCGAGCTCTCTTGAGAGAACGCCGGCTCCTTGGTACGTTTCAACAAATGGGATACCAAGTGTTTTTAATAATGCTCTTGTGGCATTTGCAGCAGCTGGACGACTAGCTTTCATTCCCACAATCGCAATAGGTAAGTGTGCATTTTGAATTTTGGCGATAGCCGAACTGATGAGAGCATCTGGTGCAGGACCTAATTCTGGAGAAGGGTGAGCAGACACTGGTGTTTGTGTGGTGTGTTCTGTCACGACATCTTGTGGAAAGCTGATAAATGCTGCTCCAGCCTGCCCTTTTTGTGCCGCGCGAAAAGCATTCGTTAATGCTTCTGGTATATTATGAACGTCTTGTACTTCAACGCTATATTTTGTGACTGGTTTGAATAATGCCGCATTGTCGAGTGATTGATGTGTTCGTTTCAGACGATCTGCACGAATGACGTTTCCGGCGATTGCGACAACAGGATCACCTTCTGTATTGGCTGTTAATAGACCTGTTGCTAAATTAGATGCACCAGGACCTGATGTGACAAGACAAACACCTGGTTTGCCGGTTAAACGTCCAACAGCAGCTGCCATAAAGGCTGCATTTTGTTCGTGTCTGCATAGGACAAGCTCTGGACCTCTGTCTTTTAATACATCAAATACAGCGTCAATTTTTGCACCTGGAATCGCAAAAACATGGGTCACACCTTGAGCAATCAGCGTATCAACAATCAACTCTGCTCCTCGTCTTGTTAGGGGTTGTGCTTGAGATTTCATTTACCCCGCACTCCTTTCGGCAAGTAAAATTTTTTATGAAAATATATTTTCATGATATGATTTACTATACATTTCATAAAATAAATTTTCCAATATATGTTTAACGTGGTTTTGATATGTTTCACGAATAAGTGTGTGAGGAGTGAAAGGATGGAACTGAGACATTTGCAGTATTTTGTCACAGTAGCGGAGGAGCTGCATTTTGGCAGAGCAGCCGCGCGGTTGAATATGACACAGCCTCCACTTAGTCAGCAAATTAAGCAGTTTGAGGAAGAATTGGGTTTTCCTTTATTTCACCGGTCGAAGCGGGTAGTGGAGCTAACAGCAGCTGGAAAGGTCTTTTTACATGAGATTCGGGGAGTGCTGCAGCAGCTTGATAAAGCCGTTGATCATGCCCGTCATACAGCAAGAGGAGAGCTGGGGAAAATCATCATAGGTTTTGTTGGAACGGCGACGTATGATATTCTGCCGCCCGTTGTACGTGAATTCAGGGAGCTGTATCCCTCTGTCAGTATTGAGCTGCAGCAGCTTTCTGTTCCGCAGCAGCTAGAGGCACTTTTAAATGGTGAGATTGATATCGGTTTTTTACATCCTACACCGCCGCATGAAGAATTAGTGAGTCGTTTGATGAAGCAAAGTGAATGTATTTTTGCGATTCCAAAAAATCATCGATTGGCTAATAAAGAGACGGTCGCGATTGAAGATATCCGTCATGAACCGATTATTTCTTTATCACAGGAATCATGGCCGTCTCTTTATCAGCACTTTGTCCTGCTATGTGAAAAGTACGGGTTTTCTCCAAATATCGTGCAGGAAGCGGCGGAATATCAAATGATCATTGGCCTCGTCACAGCAGGGATCGGTATTGCAGTGATTCCAAAATCAGCCCGGCGTTTATTTAATCTGGATGTTGTCTATCGGGCCATTGAGGATGAAAAGCTTCTGGCGGAATGGACGATTTCCTATAGACGGGAAAATCATAATCCTGCTTTATTTCATCTTGTTCACCATATCCTGCATCGCACCGAGCTGGAATAAGAGGTATAGGGAACGGGTTATGGTATGATGTCGTTACATTAAAAGGAGGCGTACCTGAATTGATTACATTGCAAATGGATCAGCTGTCACGAAAAGAGGCATATAAATTATTATCTGGTTCTATCGTTCCAAGACCGATAGCGTTTATTACAAGTCTGTCTAAAGAAGATGTTGTCAATGCCGCACCATTTAGTTTCTTTAATGTCATCAGCGGACACCCGCCGCTCATTGCGGTTTCTATCGGACGACGTGATGGTCAGATGAAAGATACTGCGCAGCATATCATTGACAGGGAAGAGTTTGTCGTCCATGTGAGTGATGAAGACATGATAGAAGATATTAATGAAACAGCTGCTACATTGCCTCGGGAAGAGAGTGAGCTGGATCGCACCGGACTTCACCAAGTAGAGAGTCATGTCATTTCAGTGCCGGGAATCAAGGAAGCGCGCATTCGTTTTGAATGTCAGCTGGAAAAACATCTGACCTTTCAAAATGATGAAGGGGAGATCACAGTTGATCATATCATTGGCCGGGTTGTATGTGCACATTTAGATGAGGGTGTTTATGATGCAGAAAAAGGCTATGTTTCTACTAATGAACTGAAACCAGTCGCTCGCCTAGCAGGTAATGATTATGCCCATTTAGGCATGTCATTTGTGCTGAAAAGACCACAGTAATAGGAAAACCCCCGAGGGAAATCGGGGGTTTTCTGTTTATTTCTTCTGTTCTAGTTTGAGTGGAGCTGCGATGTTCTTTTGTACCTTTTTCCCTTTTAATACGTCGTTTGCAGCACCGACTGCCAGTTGACCGATCAGCTCTGGCTGCTGCGCAACCGTTGCAGAGAGCTTTCCTGCTTTGATTGAGCTGAGTGCATCTTCGTTGCCGTCAAAGCCAACGACAAGAATGTCTTTCCCAGAGCTTTGAATCGCTTCTAGTGCGCCAAGTGCCATTTCATCATTGTGGGCAAAAACGGCTTTGATGTCAGGGTTTCCTTGAAGGAGGTTTTCCATGACATTCAGTCCTTTTGTCCGGTCGAAGTCAGCAGCTTGTTTTGCTGTCACTTTTAGATCTTTATCCGCTATTTGATGGAATCCTTTTCCACGCTCACGTGTAGCGGAAGCGCCTGGTACGCCTTCTAATTCAGCGACTTTTGCTCCTTTGCCAACCTTGTCAATGATAAATTTAGCTGCCATTTCTCCGCCTTTGACGTTATCTGAGGCGACAAGTGCTTCTACCTTTCCACTTTCGGCTGAGCGGTCTAATGTGATGACAGGTATATCAGAAGCGTTTGCTGATTCGACAGCGGTTGATATGGCAGATGAATCCGCTGGGTTGATGAGCAATGCGTCGACGCCTTGCTGAATAAGGTCTTCTACATCACTTGTTTGTTTAGCTGAATCATTTTGTGCATCTGCAATCACGACTTCAATGCCTAGCTTTTTCGCTTCTTTTGTCACACCGTTTTTCAGAGAAACGAAGAATGGGTTATTTAACGTCGAGATCGACAGCCCAATTTTGATGTCCTTTTTCTTGCCATCCTTTGATGACTTGGCCCACTCCGGCGGTTCAAGTGAGCAGGCAGAAAGCATGAACAATGAGAGAGTCAGGATGAGAATAAGATATTTTTTCATAGCGGCTGCCTCCTTAAGCAGATTTCTTTCTGTCTAATAGGACTGCAATCAAGATGACAATCCCTTTCACAACAGATTGATAGAATGATGAAACGCCAAGTAAGTTCATACCATTGTTCAGGACACCGATAATGAGCACCCCGATGAGTGTGCCGACAATTCTTCCTCTTCCGCCGGACAGGCTTGTCCCGCCAAGTACGACGGCAGCAATGGCATCAAGCTCATAGGACGTACCAGCTGTTGGCTGCGCTGAATTTAGGCGAGATGTTAAGATCGCACCTGCTAAGGCAGACATGAAGCCTGCTAATGAATAGATCATAATTTTCACGCGTGGTACTTTGATTCCTGAGATGAGAGCCGCTTTTTCATTCCCGCCGATGGCATATGTTCTTCTGCCGAAAGGTGTTTTATGAAGCAGTACCCAAAGTACGATAAAGGTGAGAAGCATCGTAATCGCTGGAACAGGAATGCCTAAGAAATATCCGCGGCCGAATAACTGAAAGGCATAGTTAGAGCCAAGCCCAGTAATCGGGTTTCCGTCTGTATAAACGAGTGTCAAACCTCTGAAAATTGTCATCGTGGCAAGCGTTGCGATAAATGGAGCCATCTTGCCTTTTGTGATTAAAAGACCGTTGATCATCCCAAGAACGGCACCGATGATACAGCCGACGATAATGGCTAAAATCGGATCCATGCCAGAAACGATAAAGCCGGCAGTCAGGGCACTGGACAGTGCAAGAATGGCACCGACTGATAAATCAATACCTCCAGTTAAAATAACAAACGTCATGCCAAAGGCAATGAGGGCATTAATGGAGATTTGTCTCAGTAAGTTTAAGATGTTTAATGGCTCTAAAAAGGCCGGATTTAAAATAGAAACAATGGCGACAAGGATGATGAGTCCTAAGAATGGCCCAAGCTTTTGCATGATGTGATCAAATCGTCCATTTGAAGTAAGTGGTTTCATGTTACTTCCCTCCTGTAGCTAGTGTCATAATTCGTTCCTGTGTAGCTTCTGTTTTGTCTAATTCCCCGCTGATGGTTCCTTCATGAATGACGAGCACCCGATCGCTCATCCCGAGTATCTCTGGGAGTTCAGAGGAGACCATTAAAATGGCAACGCCTCGATCAGTCAGTTCATTCATTAACTGATAGATTTCTCGTTTCGCTCCGACGTCAACACCTCGTGTCGGTTCATCTAAAATCAAGACCTTCGGCTGTATGCCGATCCATTTGGCAATGACGACTTTTTGCTGATTTCCCCCAGACAGGCTTCGGGCAGAGATGTCAGAGGAAGCCGTTTTAATCGTCAGTCGTTTGATGAGAAGGTCGACAAAATCCTGTTCTGTTTTCTTATCAATCAATCCCTTTGGAGAGAAGCTTTTTAAGTTTGGCAGACCGATGTTTTCACGGATGGATGCATCAAGCATCAATCCTTCATCCTTGCGATCCTCTGTGATAAAGCCGATGCCGAGCTTGACGGCATCACTTGGTTTTTTAATAACAGCCTTTTTTCCATGAACCCATATTTCTCCTTGATCAAGAGGATCAAGACCAAACAGCGACCGCATCATTTCGGTCCGGCCAGCACCCATTAAGCCTGCAACACCAACGATTTCTCCAGCTTTAACTGAGAAGCTGATATCTTGAAATTGTCCTTTTCTCGTTGCTTGTTTCACCTCAAGGACAATGTCTCCTGTAGAGGGCGTTCGCTCAGGATATCGATCTGTCAATTCACGGCCGACCATTTTTTTGACGACTTCATGGAAATTCGTTTCAGGTATGGCTTTCGTATCGACCGTTTTCCCATCACGCATGATCGTAATCCGGTCACAGATGGCGAAGATTTCCTCCATACGGTGAGAAATATAGACAATGGAAACGCCTTCTTTTTTGAGAGATTCAATGACCTGGAAGAGCTTCTCGATTTCCCGTTCCGTAAGAGCTGCTGTCGGCTCATCCATGATGATGACCTTTGCATCGGTCATTAATGCTTTTGCAATCTCAATCATCTGTTTTTGTCCAACAGAACAGCTGCCTGCCTCTTGTTCAAGTGAGAGATTCACAGACAAACGGTCCAGCTGCGTTTGGGCGAGGGTCTTCATTTTCTTAGTATCTAGCAGTCCGAGTTTCGTATAGATTTCTTTCCCGATGAATAGATTCTCCAAGACGGTCATATCCGGCCATATGTTGAGCTCCTGATGAATGAAGGCGATGCCGTGCTGCTCCGCTTCCTTCGGATTTTTGAAAGCGGTTTCTTTTTCGTCGATTTGTATCGTTCCTTGATCTAAAGAATAAAGACCTGTAAGCAAATTCATTAAAGTTGATTTTCCCGCACCATTTTCACCCATGAGTGCGTGGACTTCACCTGTGACGAGGTCAAAGGAGACCCCGGAGAGAACGGTGTTTTTTCCAAAAGCCTTATGGATGTTATGCATCTCTATGTTCATATCTGGCTCCTCCTTTTAAAAGATGACACCGGCATGAAGAATGCAGTTTGCGTATGGGGTGGCTTCACCCGTTCGAATGACTGCTTTTGCCTGTTTGGTCATGTCTTTGAACGTCTCGTGGTCTACTTCATGTAACGGTTTTGAGAGCGCTTTCTTAAGAAATAAATGATCTCGTTCATTGGCTTCTTTGATTTCACTAGCTACAGTGATGTTTTCAACGGCCATTTCCTGAAGAAGGAGGGAGGTGACCTCCTGAAAGGATGGTGTGCCGATTGATAATGCTAGGTCAATTTTGACTGGACCTTCTGGGATAGGAAGACCACAGTCTGCGATGACGATTGTATCTGTGTGGCCAAGGTCAGCAAGCACCTTGGTGATATGGCTGTTTAGGATGCCGTTTTTTTTCATTTCTTTTTCTCCAATTCTTCTCTTGTTGGCATGCCGCCTTGTGCGCCAAACTTTGTGACGGACATTGATGCTGCAAGGTTGGCAAAGGCAAGTGCGTCATAGAGGGATTTGCCTTCTGTTAGAGCGACAGCCAAGGCTCCGTTAAAGGTATCACCAGCTCCTGTTGTATCGACTGCTTCGACAGGAACGCCTGGAACCCACACGTCTTTCGTTCCATCAAAATATCGAACCCCATTTTTTCCTTCTGTGATCAATAATTTGTTAGGGTATTGACGCAAGGCATCTTCAATTGGCAGACCATCAAACATCAGAACAGCTTCATGTTCATTCGGTGTAATGTAAGCAGCCTGATCTAAAACCTGCTTCGATACTTTACGGGCTGGTGCAGGGTTTAATATGACAGGGATTTCTTTTTCACTGCAAATGGCGCAGACCGCTTCGACCGTTTCTTCAGGTATTTCCTGCTGGATGAGAACCATCCCAATATCATCAATTGTAGAAAGAGCAGTACTTACATAGTCAGGAGTAACCTCGTTATTTGCCCCTTTGACCACTACAATGCTGTTATCACCTTCTGCTAAAATGATATGAGCTGTGCCGCTCTCCATTTCGGTAACCGGTTTCATATATGAGGTACGGACACCTTGTGCTTGTAAATTGCTGAGAATATCATGGCCATAAGCGTCATCACCAACTCGGCCGACCATATATACATCTGCACCGAGTCTGGCGCTTGCGACTGCCTGATTGGCACCTTTCCCGCCTGGGACCGTTTTAAACGATTCGCCTAAAACCGTTTCACCGGCATTTGGCCGTTTATCTGAAGTGACGACTAAATCCATTGAACAGCTTCCTACTACAACAATATGACTCATTGTGAATCCACCTTTCTTGTGGTCTCTCGTTCAATAAAAGAGACGGGCATTTGAATAACTGGTTGATCTATCGGTTGTTTCTGAATCGCTTTGATTAACAGCTGTGCCGCTTCTTTTCCCATCTCATAGGCGGGCTGCCTTATGGTCGATAAGGAAGGGAAGAGCAGCTCACTTTGCGGAATATCATCAAATCCAATGATTTGAACGTCTCCTGGAATCGCTTTTCCGATTCGAAGCGCTTCATGGATGACCGCTGTTGCGACGATATCATTGCTGGCAATGATCCCATCTGTTTCAGGGTACAGCTGGAAAAGGGCCTTGGCACTTTTTCGGGCTTCTTGAAAGGAAAAGGAAGCATTAGACATCACATGAAAGTCGACACCTGTTTCCGTGAGAACATCGAGTGCGCCTTTGAATCGCTGCCGCGCTGTTTGCAGATGGGCAGGTCCTTTTAACAGTGTGATCTGCCGGCTACCGCGTCTGATTAATTCCATTGCCGCCATTTTCCCGCCAGCTGCAGCATCTGCAAAAACAGAAGGTGCATGTGGAACTGTTCGATCTAAAAACACAACAGGCAGATCATCATCATTGTATATATCTGACTCAGGTTCATTTGTGACCGCGATGACACCGACAACTTGATTTTGTTTAAAGGTTTGCAAGTATGCCATTTCTTTCTCTCGATCTTCATCACTGTTTCCGAATAATAACCGAAAACCGTGCGCATGAATCTCATCCTCAACGCCTCTAGCAAGCTGAGGAAAGAAGGGGTTTGTGATATCAGGCAAGATTAAGCCGATTAAGCGTGATTCTCTTTTGAAAAGGGATCTAGCCACTTCATTGGGAAAGTAGTTCAACTCCTGCATCGCTTGCGTCACGCGGGTTTTCGTATCTGAATGAACATATCCAGTATCATTGAGCACGCGTGAAACAGTGGCAACAGACACTTGTGCAGCTTTTGCGACATCTTTAATTGTAGCCAATGGAGAGCCTCCCTTCATGAATGTGTAACCGTTTACACACATAGATTATCACGAAAGCATCGAAATGACAATCTAAAAAAAATAAAAAAAGAAAAGAAAGAAGGCTTCTTCCTTTTCTTAACTAATAATACCTGTTTGTGTAATGTTCACTTTCACTTTTGGAATGATTTTCACCTTCGGATAATCGGTGACCCAGTTCATTTTCATATATTCATCATAGTGTTTTACCCTATATTTTCTGCCAAGGCTTAGGACGTCAGAATTTGCTTCTTGCAGGGCCGCAATGACTCTTTCGGCATCTTTAGTCAAAATAGCTGACAGCCTTTTATTTAGCATTTTAATTTTCTTGTCTGTATCTAAATTATCTTTCGGATATTCAATAACAGAGGTATTGAATTCAAACTCAAGAGAGAAGGTTACGTTTCGATGATCAGGATTGACGATTTTAATGTCTCTTTTTGTATCGGTAACTTGAATGCTGATGTAATTGTTCTCTTTTGATTTCATATCACTTCTTACTTTTTTTGTGAAGTTTGCATAACTGCCCATTTTTCCATCCATGATGGTGAGCAGAATGGCATCTTGCGCATAAAGTTCTCCTTTCATTTTCTCATTATCAAATAAGGCGACCCCCCTTACACTCGTTAACTTTTTTGATTTATCGTAGTAGAGTAATGGCAGTGTGAAATCCTCGCCGGTTTGCAGCATTTTGGACCGGATATTTTGAATGTTCTTAGGTGCAACTTGTGAGGAGCGTGATGCAGAAGTGATCAGGTTGTTTAAATAGTCGCTCACAATGAGTTTTTCCTTGAGCAGAGAATTGATTAAGTCCACACAACTCCCGCCTTGCACCACTGCCAAGTTTGCGAGCAAAGGGCTTTTGGGATCGCGATAAAACATATCTAAGTAAGGGAGCAGCCGGTTTTGGGCAAATTCATCACCGATCAGCAGCACCCTCATTTTAGACATATCAATTTTTTGGTCTACACTCCGGCTAAAGTTGCTTCTTGCTTTTCTTAAAGTAGGCGCATCGGTTGTGAGAACAGTGGTTAAATAGCTGCCTGAATTCCCTTGCTGCATACTTTGAGACTGCTGCACCTTTCGATAGGTAATCGAATATCTCGCATTGTCATCCTCTCCTTGATCAACAGCTGAAGTTAATACGAGAGAGATGTCTTTTAATAGGTTTTGATCCCAGCAGCCAGGCATGAAAATGAGGGAAACACACATAAGCAGTGTCAATATGTACCTATGATGCATGTGATTTCACCTTCTTTTTGCGGTGTTTGATAAAGATGATAACGGCCATCATGATCGGAAGTGTGTATATAAATGAATATTGTGCAGCGGTAGTAAAGTCATTGAAGCGCTGAATTCTAAAGTTATCAGTTGAAAGAAAACAGCTTGCAGCATAAATCAAAATGGCAAAATAGTAGACATATTTTTTGTGATTTTTTTTCTTCAGCATACTGGACACACCATTTGCACAAAAGTACAGATAATTACTCAGTGTGGCTAAAATGACAAAGACCCAAAAGCTTAGAAAAATTAAATCCGTGCGCTCAATGACACCGAATGTAATGGTTTTTAATAGATACAAAACAGGATTCGGGATAACATCAAGCTCAGCTGGGCTGAAAAACATAAAACAAATTAATGTAATAAATAGGTAGTAAAGCGTCGTGCATATATTTGAAATGGTCATCACTTTATATCGTTCCTTAATGGTGCCCTTCATCAGTGGAGAGATGATTAAAATCATCTCAAATCCATTCATTGACAGCACCACGTCCTTCAATCCAAGCTGAAATTGAGAAATATCTGTTTGGAAAAAGGGCAGAAGGTAATCAATATTGGTTCCTTTCAATGAATAGAACATCAATAGAGAGAGCATGAGCAAAAAGGGAGTTAAGATAAAGTTAAACCTGACAATGGCTGTAATTTGCTCCTTTGCGATATAGACAATGCATATCATCAGTAATAGGTTAATCACCCAGTTTGGTGTGAGCGGGAGCACCCATATGCCAAGAATCCTTGTGAATATAGAAAGTACAACAATGCAAACCGAAGCAAAGTATACCGTATAGAGCACGACCAAGGTGCGTCCAATCCATTTTCCAAAGACCTCAATCAGCGCTTGGAAAAATGACGTTTCTGGATACTTGTAGATGATATAAAGAAAAATGGTATTGATGATTTGGATAAAAAAACACGCGACAATTATTGCCATCCAGCCATCGTGTCCCATGTCTTTCATTAGCAAATGGGGGAGCGCTAAAATACCAACACCAATTTGAGATTGGATGATAAAAAAAACAGCTTGAGGTGGAGATATTTTATTTTTCATTTTTCTTTTTCCACCCTCTCAGTTGTTCAATTTGTTTGTTCTTTTGCGGATTTAAATAAACAGGGCGGTTTTTGTACATCCACATTGGGAGTCGAACCACAGTATCTTTTAAGTCCTGCCAGTTAAAGGGAGCAACAGGTGATAAATATGGCACCCCTAGTGATTCTAGGCGGCATAAATTCATGAGAATAATGGCAAGCCCAAATGAAATGCCAATAAATCCAAACATCGATGCCATAAACATGAGCGGGAAACGAAGCATCCTGATGGTGGACGTCATTTCAAACGACGGAAGTACAAATGAAGCGACAGCCGTCACAGCGACTACTATCACTTGGACATTCGAAATAAGTCCTGCTTGTACAACCGCATCCCCAATAACCAAACCTCCTACGATGCCAATGGTCTGCCCGATGGGTTTAGGCAGACGCACCCCAGCCTCACGTATAAGTTCAATTGTGATCTCCATCAGCATAGCCTCAATCAATGGAGGAAAAGGGATGCCAATAATAGAGTTCTTCATCGTAATAGCTAGTTCATCTGGGACAACCTCATAATGAAACGCAATAACCGCAATATAAAAAGATGGCAATATGACTGCGATGATGCAGGCAAGATAACGAAGAATACGAATAAACGTAGCAGGAATCCAGCGGCTGTTATAATCATCCGGCGACTGAAAAAAACTAAAGAACGTGATAGGCAGAATGATGGCCATTGGACTGCCATCCATGAGTACGACTATTCTGCCTTCAAGAATCGCAGATCTTACCTTGTCCGGACGTTCTGTATCAATCAGCTGCGGGAAAATAGAATATGAATCTTCCTCAATTGCCTCAACGATAGAGCCAGGACTTATCAGTGTGTCTACTTTAATAGAAGAAATCCGTCTGTTGACTTCTTCGACCTTTTCTTGATTGGCAATATCAGATATATAAACCGTTGCAAGCCTTGTTTCCGATTTTGTACCGACCTTATGATATTGAATGGCGAGCTTCCGATCATTTAAATGCGAACGCAGTAAGTAAATATTGGTATCAAGACTTTCAACAAACCCGTCATGTGCACCCGCGATAATACTTTCAGAAGACGGTTCAGTAATAGAGCGCAGCGGCGGCTGTCCGACAGCAAACAGCTTGATTTGCGAGGAGTTTTCATCAAGAAAGGCAATACTTCCCGCAATAATACTGTCTGTGATCAGCGTCAAGTCGCCTGTTTCAAGTGTGCTAAGAGACTTTATATAATTCTGCTTTCCAGGAGAGCCTAACAAGTTACCGATAATGAAATCATTTAATTTGCCTTCATCTATTCTTGTTTTAATAAAGAACAGCACAGATTTTGTTTCATTCACCATTAACTCTCGGTATTCAAAATCGCCGCTTTGCTGAAATGTTTTTTTTAGGATACGGATTTTTTCCTCGAAGCTGCCTGATAAAAAATGCAGGCGTGTCTGCTCATTGGTGTTTGGCATCTTTAGCCTCCTCTCACAGATTTTTTACCCATAGTGTAAGCGGAGAAGCGGATTTTATTCGTCTTCTTTGGGGAAAGCATGAAATAAGCTGACAACTTTCAACTAAATTCACATTAAAAATGTTAAGAAATGATGAATCTTGATAAAAACAAATGAATAATGTTTCATTGTTTAGGTCATAAGGTGTGAATATCGTAAAGAGAAGGTACACCGAAATGATCAAATATTTACATCTTATCCCAATTTTTCGTGACCTAAAAATAAGCATATGACTTGATTTTTTTAGAGGTGACCTTTGTCATAGGTCAACACATAGCAATCTGACCAATGAGGATGACTTTCTAACCTGTTCGTTCAAAAATATAAAACATTCCAAAACACGCACTATTCATTTAAAGCGCTGATATGACTGATGTTATAGAGAAGAGCGGGCTTTAAAACATTGATTCAAAATACATCTTAATAATTGTCAAAAAATTTAGGGAGAAAAGGACAAAAGATTTTCGGATCATTGATGGTAACGCTTTCTCATGAATTCAGCAGAAATTCAGATTGATTTTTGTCCGCCTTTTGGCCTTTTCATTTAAAGGATGGGTAGGCAAAAAAGCCTTCTGATTAGAGGAATTTGGCATACGAGGAAGTGAAAGATTATGTTACATAATACCGATTGTGATTTTATGCTGAACAGATATACTGTTGATTGAATTTACATATCACACTCATAAAAAAAGGAGATGTAGATAGCGATGTGGTTAATCGTTATAGCCTGTGTCATCATGTTAGGGATTGGCTTTATTGAAAAGAAGCGTCATCAGAAAAATATCGATGCCCTGCCGGTGCGCGTCAATATTAATGGTATTCGCGGAAAGTCTACCGTCACAAGATTGACAACCGGTATCTTAATGGAGGCAGGTTATAAAACTGTCGGTAAAACAACGGGAACGGATGCAAGAATGATTTATTGGGATACGCCAGAGGAGAAACCGATTAAAAGGAAACCGCAAGGACCGAATATCGGAGAGCAGAAGGAAGTTATGAGAGAAACAGTTGAAAGAGGAGCAAATGCCATCGTCAGTGAATGTATGGCAGTAAATCCAGATTACCAAATTATCTTTCAGGAAGAGCTGCTTCAAGCAAATATTGGCGTGATCGTAAACGTTCTTGAAGACCATATGGACGTTATGGGGCCGACACTTGATGAAATAGCAGAAGCCTTTACAGCGACAATTCCTTACAATGGACACTTGGTTATTACGGATAGTGAATATACAGATTTCTTTAAAGAGATTGCGAAAAAACGCAACACAGAAGTCATTGTTGCGGATAATTCCAAGATTTCCGATGAGTTTTTGCGGAAATTTGAGTACATGGTTTTCCCAGATAATGCTTCACTGGCACTTGGTGTTGCCCAAGCATTAGGGATTGATGAAGATACGGCATTCAGAGGAATGTTAAATGCGCCGCCTGATCCAGGAGCGATGAGAATTCTCCCATTAATGGACGCGAAAACACCTGGACACTTTGTAAATGGATTTGCGGCAAATGACGCAGCATCTACATTGAACATTTGGAAGCGTGTGAAAGAAATTGGATATCCAACAGATGAACCGATTATTATTATGAACTGCCGTGCGGATCGGGTAGATAGAACGATCCAGTTTGCGGAGGATGTACTTCCATATATTGAAGCAAGTGATCTTGTCTTAATTGGTGAAACAACTGATCCAATTGTGAAGGCATATGAGGAAGGGAAAATTCCGGCTGACCACTTACACAACCTTGAATATCAATCTACAGAAGAAATTATGAATATGCTTGAGAAAAAGCTTCATAATCGAGTGGTTTATGGAGTCGGCAATATCCATGGTGCCGCTGAACCGTTAATCGAAAAAATTCAAGAATACAAAATTAAGCAGCTTGTCAGCTAGGAGGAAATATAGAAAATGTTCGGATCAGATCTTTATATCTCGTTAATTTTAGGTGTTCTACTTAGTTTAATCTTTGCAGAAAAAACAGGAATCGTACCAGCTGGACTTGTTGTCCCGGGTTATCTGGCGCTCGTATTTAACCAGCCAGTCTTCATTTTAGTCGTCTTATCTGTCAGCTTGCTTACGTATGTGATCGTTCGCTTTGGCTTATCAAAATTCATGATTTTATACGGACGCAGAAAGTTTGCAGCGATGCTGATTACAGGGATTGCCTTAAAGCTGATATTTGATTTCTTCTATCCAGTGGTCCCATTTGAAATAGCAGAATTCCGCGGAATCGGAATCATCGTCCCTGGATTGATTGCAAATACGATTCAAAAGCAAGGTCTTACAATTACCCTTGGAAGCACGTTACTTCTAAGTGGTGCAACATTTGCCATCATGTATGTTTACTATCTATTTTAAGATAAGGTGTGTCCAATGATGAATAAAAAATTGAGCTTTCAGGAAAAGCTGCTGAAAATCACAAAGAATCAAAAGAAAAAGACGAATAAACACGTATTAATTGCTTTACCGATCGTCATTGCTTGTACATTTCTATTTACGTTTATCGGGAAAGCACAAGTGCCAACTGTACAAAAGAATCCAGAAAACATCCTGACCGCTTCGTTTGTCGGTGACATTATGTTTGGAAGAAACGTAGAGAAAGTAACAGACCGCTATGGAAAAGAGCATCTCTTTCGTTATGCCAAGCCATATTTTGATGTGTCAGATTATGTGACAGGTAACTTTGAGCATCCCGTCGCATCAGATAAGGAACAGGCAGCCCAAAAGAATATTCATTTAAAAACAGATGAAGATTCTGTCCAAGCGTTGAAGGATTTAAATTTCTCTGTCTTAAACTTTGCGAATAACCATGCGGCAGACTATGGTGAAAAAGGGCTGAACAACACGATCAATGCCTTTGAACAAAATGGTATGGATTATACAGGTGCAGGCCGTAACCTCCAAGATGCGAAGCAGAACATTTCGTATAAAGAAGTAAATGGTGTCAAAATTGCTACACTTGGTTTTACAGATGTGTATGGGAAAGATTTCAAAGCAACGAATCGCCAGGCGGGTATTCTGCCAGCCGATCCATCTATCTTTATTCCGATGATTTCGCAGGCTGCTGAAAAGGCAGATCTCGTCGTTGTTCATGCTCACTGGGGACAGGAGTACAACAATGAAGTAAACGACAGACAAAGAGAATTGGCAAGAGCGATGTCTAAGGCCGGAGCTGATATCATTATCGGTGCTCATCCGCACGTCCTTGAACCAATGGAAGTCTATAACGGAACAGCGATTTTCTATAGCCTAGGCAACTTTATTTTTGACCAAGGCTGGTCAAGAACACGTGATTCTGCACTTGTTCAGTATCATCTGAATGAAGATGGAAAAGCGACATTTGAAGTTGTCCCAATGTACATCAAAGAAGCAACACCTGCTCCAGTAAAAGCAGGATCTCTAGAATCAAAAGCCATTATCCGTATGCTGACCAATGGAACGAATGCAGATTGGAAAGAAAAAGACGGACACATTTTCTTTGAAGTAGATCACGCTGATAAAGTTAAAAACTTAAAAGAAAACGGAGGGAAAGAGAAGAAATGAAATTCCTAAAAGCAAGCTGGCCGTTTGTTGCGTTAATTTTAGTCTTTGTCTTTATGTCTGCTTTTAAATTTAGTGACAGTCTGACAGATCACGAAAAACAAAAGATTTCGGTTGAAATGCAGAAAATTGAACAGCAAAAGCAGTCAAAAGCGGAAGCAGGTAAATAACCTAAAAAGGATAAAGGGCACGCACATCGCGTGCTCTTTTTTTGTCGAAAAAGGGTGTAAAATGAAAGGTGTCATGCCGAAACTATAGAAGATTGGAGGGAAAAGATCATGAAATGGAAAGGAATATTGATAGGAGGGTGTGCGCTTGTTGGGCTGATGTTCATGTCTCAATCAGCGGTATCTGCTCAAACACCATCTCTTTTGGAGCAAGCGGAAAAGCTGATTGGAACACCTTATCATAAAGGAGGAACCGATCCAAAAACGGGCTTTGATGCATCTGGGTTTATTCAATATGTGTACAAGACATCCGAAACATTTGATTTGCCGCGGAAGGTAATCGACCAATATCAGATTGGAAAAAAGGTATCATGGGATAAAGCGCAGCCCGGTGACCTTGTGTATTTCCGAAGCCTTGAAGAAACAAAGGATATCCCAACACATGTGGCGTTGTACGCTGGGAACAATCAGGTCATCCACATCACGCTTAGTCAAGGTGTGGTGAAAACGGATGTCAGCAAAAGCAAATATTGGACAGACCGATTTTATGCTGTCAAACGCCTGCCCGGCACGCAAGAAATTTCTGATGACCCTCTTGTGAAAGATGCGCTGACCTATTTAGGAATTCCTTATGAATTTGGAGGAGCAGATCCAAAGACTGGATTCGACTGCTCAGGATTTTTACAGTATTTATTTGAAAAATCGCTTGGGATTTATTTACCTCGAAGTGCTGAACAGCAGTGGATCGTTGGAGAAAAAGTATCATTAGACAATATCCGCCCTGGGGATTTTGTCTTTTTTAGCAACACATATAAGCCCGGAATTTCTCATGTAGGTATGTATATTGGAGGCGACCGCTTTATTCATGCGAGCCGTTCTGAAAGTGTGACAATTTCTTATTTGTCTGAATCGTATTGGCGCGAAAAATGGACAGGTGCGAAACGGTTAACAGATCTGGAGCTTGCGAAAGAGGACCCTATCGTATCAAAAGCCGCTACGTATATTGGTGAAGTCCCTTATGTCAAAGGCGGTACGAACCCAAAGGAAGGATTTGATACAGCAGGGTTCACGCAGTACGTGTATCAAAAAGTGCTTGGCATTGAGCTACCCCGCTATGCATCAGGTCAAGTTAAAGCAGGTACACCTGTGAAACGTTCTGAACTTCAGCCGGGAGATCTTGTCTTCTTCAGCGGAACATCATTGATGCCGGCGATATATGCAGGATCCAATCAAGTCATTCATGTGACTGTCTCAAACGGTGTTGTCTTAACCAATATGAAAACAAGTACGTACTGGAAGGACAAATATGAAACGGCTGTTAGAATCAAAAAATAAAGAAAAAGCCCGATCAATACTTGTATCGGACTTCTGGACTTCTCTCTAGGCGCTGATCAGACAAGCGTCTTTTTTTCATGGAATTGATTTTGTAAAAGAAGATCAATAAAATAAGCGACACCGTCTTCATGATTTCCTTTTGTGATGAAGGTGCTCTTTTCTTTAATGACATCAACAGCATTCCCCATTGCAATGCGGTGGCCTGCTTCTTCAAACATAGAAAGGTCGTTTGGGCTGTCACCAATTGCATAAATATGTGAGCGGTCTACACCATAATGGGCTGCGAGCTTTTTCAGGGCATGTCCTTTTCCAGACTCTTTTGGCAGCACCTCAATAATATGCTTTCCAGACGAGGTCAATGAAAGCCCAGGCATGTCTGCCAGAAGATTTCGTGCTTCGTTCAGTTTGTTCATATCAAAAGAGAAGCAGAGTAATTTATAGGTCGGTTCGTTCGACTCAAAAATCTCACGGATATCATCCACTGGTTTGATGCCAAATTGTTTAAATTGCGTCATGGCTCCTTCCCATAGATCAGCGAGATCCTCATTTGGGTTTGCACTTTTGATCAGATCAAATTCTGCTTTCAGCTTCTCTTTTCCATCAAAAGGAGAGAGGAGAGCATCATCTGTATAGACTTCAAAGTAAATGTTTCGTTCCACTAATGCCTTTGCAGCCCGCTTGCCCGCTTCTTGGTCCAATGTGATTCGGCTGAAGAGCTCGTATCCTTCTGTATGGACAGTCCCGCCGTTTGCCGCAATAATGGGGATGTCCAAATCGCCAAGCAGCTCCTTGACATCAAAAGTTGCCCGCCCTGTACAGATCGTCACAATATATCCAGCTTCCTTCGCACGAATCAATGCCTCTCGGTTTTGAGCGGATATTTCACTTTTTGTATTTAAGAGTGTACCGTCTAAATCAATCGCAATCATTTTTTTCATCGCTGTCAAATCCTCCTTCATTCATGCAATAGCCTCTTCAAAGTATGTACGATTTTCTTCATTCTCATAAAAAAGGAAGGTTGATTCCTCTCTATCAAGGCTAAACAAAAATCAGTGAATGATCAAGGAAATAAGAAAAAGCGCCCCATAGGGACGCTTTTATTTATGATAATTCAAGCTGCTTCTTCAATTCTGTTTTTACTTCGTTCAGCTGGTTTTGATCCAATTGGAAATAATAAACGCCGTTTGGCTGGTAATCGGATCCTTTAAGCTGAATGGTATCAACCGATTTCAATGAAGTCAGAAGCGGGAAAAGACCGACTAACTCCTTCATAGAAAGGGTGGTTGACACATTATCACCGAGTGTATCAATGATATTGTCGTATGACGGAATAGACGTTAATGATTTTGATTTATCAAAAATGGCTTTTAACACTTCCATTTGTCGCTGCCCACGCATTAAGTCACTATCTGCTTTTCTCGTTCTCACATATGCGAGCGCTTGATCACCATCTAGTGTATGAGTTCCAGTTTGAAGCACAACCTTGCCTTTTGTATCCTTTTTAATCTGTTTCACAAGATACTCATCCTTGATGTTAATAGGAACACCGTTTAATTCGTTGACGATTTCTTTAAACGCTACGAAATTACTTTGGATGACAAAATCGACCGGAATATCTAGTAAATCTTCAACTGTGCTCACTGTTAAATCTGCACCGCCAAATGCGTGTGCGTGAGTAATTTTATCAAAACCGTGGCCTGGAATATTAACGTATGAGTCCCTAGGAATGCTTAATAATTTAACGGTTTTATTTGTGCGGTTAATGGTTGCCAAAACCATTGCGTCACTTCGTGCTTGTTTCACTGTTTCGCCCGGTCTGCTGTCAATTCCAAGCAGCAAGACAGAAAAGCTGTCTTTTCCTGGATCGAATGCTTCAATCCGTTTCACAGATTGTGCGCCGCGATCAAGAGATACTTGAGCCTTTTTGGCAGCATTTGTTATTTTATAGTAGGCATAGCCTGTGACTGAAGCAGTTGTCAGTAAAAGAATACTAATAATAAAAAGAGTGACTTTCACCCATGGTTTTAAACGCTTTTTCCCTTTGCGTTTACTTCGTGATTGATCCATATATTTTAAACCCTCGCTATGATTTTATAGTAAAGATGTCCTTCTTTCTGCTTACAAACTAAAACAAATATACCTTAAAACGGGATATAGTGCGACATTTTTTTCACTAACGCTTAATTGACGTTTCCTTCTCATAAAAAGTTTCAAAGATACACAAATGAAATATATTTGTCATAAAACATCGAAATGTTTGAAATGACAGGAAGTGAGGAAAATGACTTTTCATAAGAGTACAGAGACAAAAGTGGGGTTATGTATATGAAAAATCGGAATGGATGGCTTTATTTCTTCGGCGCCCTTGGCGGTGCTTTATATGGCTATGATACAGGTGTCATCTCTGGCGCCATCTTATTTATGAAAGAGGATTTAGGTTTAAATGCGTTTACAGAGGGGCTTGTCGTCAGCTCGATTTTAATCGGGGCGATGCTCGGTTCCTCTCTTTCTGGAAAACTGACAGACCAATTTGGGCGGAAAAAAGCCATCATCGCCGCAGCTATTTTGTTTATTATCGGCGGATTTGGTACAGCTCTTGCACCGAATACAGAAGTGATGGTCTTATTTCGAATTGTGCTAGGGCTCGCTGTCGGGTGTTCGACAACGATTGTTCCATTATATTTATCTGAACTTGCGCCAAAGGAATCACGAGGGGCACTGTCCTCTTTAAACCAGCTCATGATCACATTTGGTATTCTTCTTGCCTATATTGTGAACTACGCTTTAGCGGATGCAGAGGCATGGCGCTTGATGCTTGGAATTGCGGTTGTTCCTTCTGTTCTATTATTATTCGGGATTTTGTTTATGCCGGAAAGTCCCCGCTGGCTGTTTGTTCACGGACAGGCTGACCGTGCGAAGAAGATATTATCTCAACTCAGAAAAAGTCAGCAAGAAGTGGAAGAAGAAATTTCAGATATTCAAAAGGCGGAAAGTGAAGAGAAAGGCGGTTTTAAGGAATTATTTGAGCCGTGGGTACGCCCAGCATTGATTGCCGGTGTCGGCCTAGCCTTTCTGCAGCAGTTTATCGGTACAAATACGATCATTTACTATGCACCAAAAACATTCACAAGTGTTGGTTTTGGGAATTCAGCAGCGATTTTAGGAACTGTTGGAATTGGTGCAGTGAATGTCATTATGACGTTTGTTGCCATTAAAATCATTGACCGTGTAGGGCGTAAAGCGCTGCTCCTATTTGGGAATGCAGGAATGGTCCTTAGTTTAATTGTCCTGTCAGTGGTCAACCGATTTTTTGAAGGTTCAACAGCTGCAGGATGGACAACCGTTATTTGTTTAGGTCTCTTTATCGTCATCTTTGCTGTCAGCTGGGGGCCAGTCGTTTGGGTGATGCTCCCAGAGCTGTTCCCAGTACATGTCAGGGGAATCGGTACAGGTGTCTCGACCTTCCTTCTTCATACAGGAAATTTAATCATCTCGCTGACATTCCCAGCTTTATTAAGCGCGATTGGTATCAGTAATCTTTTCCTCATCTATGCGGTCATTGGCGTAGGCGCCTTCTTATTTGTGAAATACTTGGTGACCGAAACGAAGGGGAAAAGTCTTGAAGAAATCGAAGAGGATTTAAAAAAGAGAAATCGTGCCGTCGCAAGTGGCGAAGGAAAAACGGTATGAACAATGGCCAGCTGCCGTGTGCAGCTGGTTTTTCTATGTTAAACAAACGTTTAATCAAGAAAGGTCATTCCCTCATCTTCTGAACGTGCTGCCTATCACATACATATGGAACAGGCGGGAGAAAGGTGGAAATGAGATGAAAGGGAAAACAAGCATTGTCATGCTGACGTACAATGAACTGCATTTGACGAAAAAATGTATCGATAGCATTAAACAGCATACGGATAGCGACCAATATGAACTCATCATTGTCGATAATGCGTCAACTGACGGCACGAAGGAATATGTAAGAGAGCTGGATGATGTGATTTTCATTGATAATGAAGAGAATGAAGGTTTTGCAAAGGGGTGTAATCAAGGAGCAAAAAAAGCTTCAGGAGACAGCATTCTCTTTTTAAATAATGACACGATCGTGACGGAAAATTGGCTGCCTCCATTAAAAGAGGCGTTATTTGCATCAGAGCGGATTGGGATGGTGGGGCCCGTCTCTAATTATGTGAGCGGCCCTCAGATGGTCCAGCCGTCGTATACAGATGTGAAGGAGCTCCCAGCCTTTGCTAAGGAGTATACGTCTAAGAGAAAAGGTCAGAGAACTTATGTGCACCGGCTTGTAGGGTTTTGCTTGCTCGTGAAAAGAAAGCTGATCGAGGATGTGGGATTATTTGATGAGCGGTTTGTATATGGATCATTTGAGGATGACGATCTATGTTTGCGGTCATTACTAAAAGGATATCAGCTGCAAATTGTGCATGATTCCTTTGTGCATCATCATGGTCATGCTACCTTCAATGCCAATCAAGAAACGAACATCTCTACACTGTTTACTGAGAATAGACTTCGATTTTTAGATAAGTGGGGCATAGATCTAAATTTGATCACCCCTCATCCGTATTTTGCGGAATTACTCCCTGAGGACGCTGCTCGCGTGCTGGATGTTGGGTGCGGCGCAGGGGCTACCGGGCTTGAACTAATGAATCGTCAGTCAGTACACATGTACGGGGTAGAGGCGGATACGTTAAAAGCAGCGGTCGCAAAGGCGTATTATGAAGAAATCATCGAGGCAAATGCAGATGAATACCCATGGTCAGAGAAAGAGGCCTTTTTTGATGCGGTCATTTTTTCAGATGTTTTAGAGCATGTGTCAGATCCTTGGCACATCATTGAGCAAGCCCACGCATCTTTAAAGCCAGGCGGTGTTATCATTTGCTGTTTGCCTAACATGATGCATGCAGAGGTGCTTCTTCCTTTGATGACAGGGGATTTTACGTATCAAGATGTAGGAATTTTAGACCGAACCCATATGCGGTTCTTCACACCAAACACGATGCGTGCGCTTTTTCCAGACCCATTGTTTGAACGCGTGATCGAGCAGCCGATCAATGTACAGATTGATCAAAACGTCCAATTGTTTTTTGACGAGGTGGCGAGGATAGGAGCATCACTTGGCTTTCAAACAAAAGAGTTGTCTGATCAAGTGACGCTATACCAGCTTCTAATCGTTGTACGTAAAAAAGGCGGTTCCTCATCGGGATAACCGCCTTTTGGTATTACCATTTGAAGCTTTTTGTTGCGCCTTCTGCGCCAAAGTTCAAGATGCTCACTTTGATATCGTAATCGATGTCTGCTTCTTGGAATAGCCTATCCCACTCGGTACCATGCTGATCCCAATAGTCGGGATATTTCATACGGAACTGCTGGTTTAAAAATATGGGATCAACGCCGACTTCTTTTTGCACATGATTTACTGCTTTTTGAATGCGTTCTTTAATTTTATGAGCAAAGAGCCGCTCAAATCGTTTGATGTACTGCTCATCATATGAGTTTTCTGGAGGATATTGATCCTCTGATAATTTTCCATTTGTTTGTACGTTAATTTTAAAGGAAACCTTTCCATCTTTCAGATAGGGCTCGACCTTCGTTTTAGCTTTTTTTATTTCATACGTTATCGGATAACCTTTGTAGGTGGCAGGTACAACGCCGCCAGTGATACGGCCCATCACCCAGTTTAAAGATTGGACATCTTTTGCCGGGATAAAACCGATTAGCTTTCGTGTTTTCCCATGAATAATTCCTGCCCCATCATAAATAATTTCACTGTCGATCACATCTACACTTTGCACAAGGAAGCTAACGCCCATCTGAAAGTAATCAGACGCCCGGCCAATACGTGTTGGCAGTGCGATTTTTCCGTTAAAGCTTCGGTTTTTGGATGTTTCGAAGATATGTTCAACCGGAACCTTTTGCTGTGATTTCAATTTTTGGTTGATGACTTTTGACGCATCTCCTCGTGACACGAGGAGATAGCTGCTGCGCCGAACCTCATCATCTCGAATAAAATGATTAAGTGTTCCTTGAATATCGTGATGCTCCGCTTGATTTCTGCCAAACAAGAAGATTTTCAGGTGATCACTATAGATCGGCGGGTCCTTCAAGGCGACATTACTGACAGCCTCTAACACATTTTTTCCCTTCGAGACGACATTCACATAGCCGGGAGAATCGGCTTCTTGTGTTCCACCCGTTTTCGGTACAAGGTTTTGGTAGGTCAGCTTAACCCCATTCTCTTCTTCCTCATCTATGCCAACACCGCGTACAAACGATAGTTTTTCAATATCCTTTAAGTCCCAGCAGCCTGCTGATAAAAGGATAAGGCAGCAGGAAAAAAAGAATAACAGTATACGCCTTCTTTTCATGCAGAACGACCTCCCCATTTTTTGCGTATCATCAGCAGGATAGCAGTAATAAAAGGAATGGCTAAAACCGCGAACAATGCGTAGCCGAGTAAAGTAGAATAGTAAAAGACTTCATTAATATTTTTAGGGAAAAGTGAGAGGGCTGATGTAATCAAAAATAGCAGCCATAACAGTCTCGTTAAATTGGTTGTTTTAAAAACGGTGAAACAGCCTTTAATCGCAAACTGGAAAAAGCCCAGCATACAAATGAACTGCTGACACGTCCAGATCGTCAGTAAGAAAATATCAAATCGTTCGATAAACACCCCTTCAATTTCAAGCGCTTGAATGAGGGACACGGTTGGCCAGGTGAGAGATTTCGTTTCACCCACGGTCATGGAGCCAATCACTATAAAGAGTGTGAGGGAGTACACGAGAGACGTAATGCCAACGCCGATGGCAGCTGCCCATTTTGCCTTCGACCATTTGTCTTTATAAATGAGTGGCACGATAAACAAAATCACTTCAAAGCCTGTAAATTGAATAAAGGTTTGAGAGAACAGCTTACTAAAATCTTTAAAACCATGCGCCATCACAGGACGCAAATAATCAAAATCAAATATTTTCAAACAAAACAGCATGAGCGCTATGTAAATGACCATGGTGATTGGATAAATATAGGTCACCATTTTGACAACTGGAAAGATACCGCTTTTCAAATGATAGATCGCCACAAGTAGAAAAATCATTACAATCACTGCCATGGGAGTCGATTGCAGCAGGAAAAACTGGACCACTTCGCCAAGAACACGTGCCTCAAAGCCGACAATGCCTAGTAAATAGGCGACCAGCATTAAATTAAAGATCGTCCCGAAGAATGCCCCTGCTCCTTTTGTATTTGACTCAAAAATGGTGTCTGGTGCATTTTTTTCGGCAATCCACCCCAACAAAAAAGCAACGAAAGCAAAGATGACGCCCTGTATTAATACAATGATCCAGCCATCAGGGTATCCTGAATTGGCAGAACTGCGTGGAATGGTTAAAATTCCAGCGCCTATCATTGTAGAGCTGCAGAGGATGGTGACTTGTAACAATGATAGCCTTTCAGGTCTGTACATCGTTTAATCTCCTTGTCTTTTGAGATTTTTTATTTTTGCTGTTTTTGGTCTGGATTTAAATAGCCCGATTGGTAAACGAACGTACGTATCCTTTAGATCTGAAAACGGTGAAGACAACACTGGTGTGAAATAGTCAAAACCAAAGGTCTTTAATTGCATCAAGTGACAAAGCACAAATAAATAACACATGATTAAGCCGTATAATCCAAACAATGCTGAACTAAAAATCGCCATAAACCGCAAAATACGCAGTGGGAAACTAAAGTCATATGACGGTGCCGTGAAGTCAGCCAATGCAGTCAGTGACACAATAATCACCATTAAGGCACTGACGATATTAGCTTGGACAGCTGCCTGACCAATAATTACGCCGCCAATGAGCCCAATTGTCTGTCCGATGGCTCTTGGAAGCCGTAGTCCAGCTTCACGCAGCAGCTCTATCGTAAAAGACATGAGAATGGCTTCGACAACAGGAGGGAAGGGAACATTCTGCCTGCTGCCTGCGATGGTGAGTGCCATTCTTGTCGGTAATAAACCGGGATGATAAGAGACAAGTGCAATGTAAAGCCCGGGTAAAAAAATCGTGAGGAGCACGGCAATATAACGAAGTAAACGCAAAAGAGTCGCGCTTGTCCACCTCTGATAATAATCTTCCGGAGATTGCATTAAAGCTGTAAGTGTCATAGGTAAAATAAGGGCAAAAGGAGTCCCATCGAGCAAAATGGAGACTTTTCCTTCAAGCACAGATGCAATCACCCGGTCAGGACGTTCTGTGTTTT
Source organism: Bacillus sp. PK5-006 (assembly GCF_054161415.1). NCBI lineage: Bacteria > Bacillati > Bacillota > Bacilli > Caryophanales > Bacillaceae > Bacillus > Bacillus sp. PK5-006. The sequence continues at coordinate 466,184 of NZ_CP096414.1, forward strand.
GAATTTGTGGAAAAATGGAGATGTGACTGTCCTCAATCAACTGTTCAATATAGCCGGTTTCAGGGATGTCATCCATTTTGATTTCGGTCATGCGTGATAGAACATCTTCTACTAGTTTAGGATCAGCAATATCGCGAACATACACAAGAGCAGCGGATTTTTTATTGCGAGTACCGATACTCACCTTTTGAATCACAAGATTTGGGTCGTTTGCCCGTTCACGGAGTAAAGCCGTGTTTTTTTCAAGATTCTCAATAAATCCGATCCGTGGTCCTCTCACTAGAACTTCAGATTGCGGCTCTTCTACTTCCCTAAATTGAAAAAGATTTGTATGGAGCGCAAGCGCTTGAGCCGCTCCATCTACAAATAAAATAGCCTTGCCGCTATATAACTGCTCGATGGCAAGGTTCATATCATCCAGCACATCATTTTGAATGCCAAAGAACGTTTTTGAAAGGGAGGAAAGTGTAGTAGAACCAACCTCAGTGATGTCGAGTTCCTTTTGCATTGGTGAAATGATTTGCTTAGAAAGCATCTCAAATTCTGTGAGTCCTTCAACGTACACGAGACATGCAGAAATAGTGGAAGGACCAAATGAAAAAGAGTGGAACACGATATCATCACTTCTTCCGGCAAAGCTTTTGACACGCTTAATGACGGACGCTATATCTTGTTCAATACGACTTTTCATAATACCTCACCCTCATCACATGTTTTTTATAGAGTGACTCGGAAGGTGGAGAATTATACAAATAGAAAAAAGAGAATCCTGGATAGGAATTCTCTCGTTTGTTTATCTTGCAAGCCATCCGCCATCAACAGCTAAAATGTGGCCGTTCATATAATCAGAAGCTGGTGAGCTAAGGAAAACAGCAGCACCGGCTAGATCCTCAGGCTTTCCCCAGCGCCCGGCGGGAATTCGTTTCAGAATCTCTTCATTTCGATTTTCATCGTCACGAATGGCTTGTGTGTTATTAGTCGCAATATACCCAGGCGCAATCGCATTCACTTGAATATGCTGGCTTGCCCATTCGTTGGCAAAAGCTTTCGTCAGCCCAGCGACAGCATGCTTACTTGCTGTATAAGCAGGGACAAAGACGCCGCCTTGAAACGATAGAAGGGAGGCGATATTAACGATTTTCCCTTGCCCATTTTTCAGCATCTGCTGTCCAACCTTTTGCGTGAGGAAAAAGAGACTGTTGATATTCACATCCATGACCGTATGCCAATCTTCCTCTGAATAGTGAGCCGCCTGCTCTCTTTTAATGGTTCCAGCATTATTGATTAAAATATCAATCGTATGCTTCTTTAATATGGCATCGACAGCTTGCTTTGCAGACTGAGGATTAGAAAAATCAACCTGAACCGCATGAAATGATCGGCCTGCCTGTTCGACAAGTGTCTTTGTTTCTTCAAGCGGTGTGTGATGGTACGTACCGATGATATCTGCACCTGATTTGGCAAGCGCGACGGCAATGCCTTGCCCAATACCGGTTCCAGGACCTGTCACAAGGGCTGTTTTTCCTTCAAGGGAAAAGAGGGACGCTGCATATGAAGTTGTCATCATCCTCGTTACCTCAGCTGATCCATTGGGACAAAGTCCATATCTTTGAACGTATAGTTTTCGCCCGCCATTGCCCAAATAAATGAATAATTCGCTGTTCCTGAGCCTGAATGAATGGACCAGGCAGGTGAAATGACTGCTTCCTCATTTGCCACCACAAGATGTCTCGTTTCAGATGGCTCCCCCATAAAATGAAAGACCCGTGCATCCTCTTCGATATCAAGATATAAGTACACTTCCATCCGGCGATCATGAATATGAGCGGGCATCGTGTTCCATGTGTTATTGGTTTCAAGCTGAGTGATGCCCATCATGAGCTGACAGCTTTGGATGCCACTTGCATGGATGACTTGATACAGGTTTCGTACGTTGGAAGCAGCTGCTTCCCCTAAGTGGTTTGGTGTTAATTCAGCGATGGCTGCTTTTTGCGTAGGGTACGCCCTGTGAGCCGTGGCTGATACTAAATAGAACTTGGCCTGCTCGCCTGATGAACTAGTAAACTGTACATCTTCGTGACCAAGGCCAATATATAAGAAATCTTTATGCTCCAGCACAAAGGCCTCACCATCAACAGTGACCGTTCCTTGTCCGCCGACATTCACAATCCCGATTTCTCGTCTTTCAAGAAAATACTCCGTCCGTAAAAAGTCTCCGGCATCTAGTGTGATTGGCTCAGCTGCCGGCATCGCTCCGCCAATCACCACGCGGTCCTCATGCGAGTAATAGAGCTTTAATTCACCACTGACAAACAGCGTAGGAATATGAAAATGACGACGAAGTTCCTCTGTAGTAAAACGTTTGACCTGCTCAGGATGTACAGCATAACGATTTTCCATTTGGATAAGCCTCCCTTTCCATCTGAAACAAATATTGATATTTTATTTGGTATCGGTTTCAAGGAAAATTTTAGAGGAAAAAGAGAGCGCCGTCAACTGTTATTTTGAAATCGCTTTCTTTTACTCTGATTAGACAAATTCTTTCTATCATCATGCAAAAAAACCTTCTGAAATGCGTTCAATTATGATATGCTCTTTTTAAGTTTATTTGAAATCGGTTTCGAACCAAATGAGAAGATCAATTGTGGGAGTTTTTTTGAATGAAAGAGAAAAAGCAAACGAAAGTCACCATAAATGAAGTTGCAGCATATGCAGGGGTCTCAAAATCAACTGTATCCAGATATATCAATGGCAGAACAAATGAAATTTCTTCAGAAAAGGTAAAAAAAATCAAGAAAGCCATTGAAGAACTCCATTATCGTCCGAGTCAGCTTGCTCAAGGATTGAAGGTCAGAAAAAGCAAGGTCATTGGGTTTATTGTAGCCGACATTACGAATCCATTCTCTGTGGCAACACTTCGCGGGGTCGAAGAGATTTGTGATGAAAATGGATACAGCATCATGGTGTGCAACACAGATAATCGTCCAGAAAAAGAACGGGAAATGCTCCTAAAGCTGAATGCACATTATATTGAAGGGCTCATCATCAATACGACAGGACAGAACAATGACATTCTGGAGGATTTTAAGAAAAACGGTGTACCGATTGTTCTTGTGGACCGGAAGCTGCCTGAACTGAAAGTAGACACAGTGACCACGAACAACCGTGATATCACCATCCGGCTGCTTCAACAAATGTATGAGAAAGGCTATGATCACATCGCTTTCTTTACTGAGCCTGTCGATGGAATCAGCCCTCGTGAAGAACGAAAGGAAGCATATGAACAGACAGCTTTGAGTAAACATAAGAAGCCGATCATTGCAGAAATTGATTTAAAGCAAAAGGAACAAATGCGTGAAGAGATTGTCCGTTTTTTACAATCAAACGAACAGAAAAAAGCGATTTTAGCCGGTAATGGATTACTCATGCTGAAGCTGATTAGTGAACTTGTAGAGCTTGGGGTGAAGATACCTAAAGAGATAGGCATTGCAGGGTTTGATGATACAGAATGGTATAAGCTGATTGGACCTGGAATCACAACGGTTGCCCAGCCATCTCATGAAATGGGGAAAGCAGCCATGCAAAAAATCAAGACGCGGCTAGAAGGGGATGAAAGTGCGCCCCAAACGATTCAGCTTGATGGAGAAATCATTATGAGGAAATCTTTATAAATGATAGGCAGAGAAGAGTATACATACGTGCATGCTCTCTCTTTTTCAACCAATTTGAAACCGGTACCAAGAAAGGGGAGAAATGAGTGAAAGCGTTGGATGCGGTCACATTTGGGGAATCAATGGCGATGTTTTATGCAAAAGAAGTTGGAGAGCTTCATCAAGTGCATACATTCCAAAAGGCACTTGCTGGTGCAGAGAGTAACGTGGCTGTCGGCTTGGCGAGGCTGGGCTTTCATGTGGGCTGGGTGAGCAAAGTCGGAGCAGATTCACTTGGCACATTTATTTTAGAAGAGCTTCAAAAAGAGGGTGTCGATACAAGTGCAGTGCTCCGTTCAAATGATGGGTCTCAAACGGGAATCTTACTTAAATCTAAAGTGACGGAAGGAGACCCTGACGTCACGTATTATCGGAAAGGCTCTGCTGCGAGCACAATGAGTCCAAGCGACTTTCCCGCCGCTTATTTCAAACAGGCAGGCCACCTTCATATGACTGGTATTCCGCCTGCCTTATCTAGTGAAATGAGAGCGTTTTCTTTTCATGCCCTTCAAGAAATGAAGGAAGCGGGCAAAACCATTTCATTTGATCCAAACCTAAGGCTTCAGCTATGGAAAGAGGAGAAAGATATGATTCAGACGGTGAATCATATCGCCTCACAATCGGATTGGTTTTTTCCAGGGCTTGCAGAAGGGCAAAGGCTCACAGGTTATCACGAGCCAGAAGAGATTGCAGATGTTTATTTGCAAAAAGGTGTCAAGCTAGTGGTCATTAAGCTAGGGGCAGAAGGTGCCTTTTATAAAAGTGCAGCCGGTCAGGGAATTGTGAATGGGTTTTATGTGCAGGATGTCGTAGACACAGTTGGAGCTGGTGATGGATTTGCAGTGGGGGTCATCAGCGGCTTGCTTGACGGCTTATCACATGAAAAATCCGTGACAAGAGGCAATGCGGTCGGGGCACTTGCAGTGATGTCACCTGGCGATAAGGACGGACTGCCAACCCGGAAGGAGCTTCAGGCTTTTATGAAAGAAGCCAAGCGATATCAAAGGCGGGAGTACATGAAAGGGGATGAGAGATATGGGAAAGTCAGCAAGTTTGAGCGTTAAAAAGCAGCTCGCGTCTTGTAAATTGATCGCAGTTGTGAGAGCGGGTAGTGAAGCAGAAGGTATTGAAATGATTGAGCGTTTAAAGAAAAAAGGAGTTCGTGCCATTGAAGTGACGTATACCACGCCAAATGCTGAACGCATCATCGCATCCTTTCAGGAGGAGCAGGACCTCATAGTAGGAGCGGGAACAATTACGACGCTGGAGCAGGCGCAATCAGCCATTGAGGCAGGTTCGCAGTTTATCGTTAGTCCAGGATACCTTCCTATGATTGGAGAACATCTTTCATTTTACGACACACTCTATGTACCAGGGGTTCTCACCCCGAGTGAAATCATGCAGGCAAAAGCAGATGGCTATTGCTTGCTCAAGCTTTTTCCGAGCGGCTCTTTCGGTTTATCCTATATGAAAAACTTACAAGGTCCATTTCCAGAAATTGAATTTATCCCTACGGGCGGCATTCATCCAGCTGATGTTCCAAAGTGGCTCAAAGCAGGCGCGGTGGCTGTTGGTGTCGGAAGTCAGCTTGAAAGCAGTACAGCAGAGGAATTACAAGCCGTTCTTTCTTCATAAATACTTGTCAAACGAACAAACAACTGGCTCGTTGATGCCGGTTGTTTGTTCGTTTATCTGACATAACAGCAGGTAAACATTTAACTCTTCACGTACAATGATCATGAAGGAGTGATTGAATGTACATTCTACAAGATGAACTCACGGATGGACGAATTGACCAGCTGATTACCGCACATATAGAAGAGATGAAGGAGCATTCGCCGCCAGAAAGCATTCATGCCCTTCCATTAACTGATTTAAAAAAGCAAGATGTCACCGTGTGGAGTGTGCGAGATGGAGAGGAGCTTCTTGGCTGCGGAGCGTTAAGGCAACTGTCAAGTGAACATGGGGAAATCAAATCGATGAGAACCGCAGCCCTCCATATGCGAAAAGGTGTAGCGAGATATATGCTGAATCATCTTCTCCAAGAGGCAAAACGGCGCGGCTACACACGTGTCAGCTTAGAGACAGGCGCAATGGCTTTCTTTGAACCAGCAAGAAAACTATATGAGAGCGCTGGGTTTCAGTATTGTCCGCCTTTTGGTACATATCAAGAAGATCCAAACAGTTTATTTATGACAAAGGAATTATAGAGGTCGAGAGAGTATGCTTATAAGCAGCTCTTTTTTTTATGCGGAAATAGTGGAAAGGAGGAGGACTCGGTGAAATTATCTAAGTGGATTGGAATGAGCGCATTTCTCACATTTTGTGTGGTATCTGTCATCTTCTTAACGTTATTAGGTCAAGATTTATTTAAAATTGAAAGCGCTTCCGATAAAGCGGAGTCAACGTATCAATATCATTTTGTCCTTGTACCGGAGGAACTTGATAATGAATATTGGCAGCTTGTACAAAAGGGAGCTGCGGATGCGGCAGACGTTCATCACGTGTATCTAGAATATTTGGGCCCAAAGCAAGCGGATGTAGACGATCATCTGAAAACTATTGATATGGCAATCGCTGGACATGTTGACGGCATTATGACACAGGGACTTGATGCGAAAAAATACAAACCGCTTTTTCAGAAGGCGAGGGAAAAAGGAATTGATGTTGTCACCGTCGATACAGATGCAGAGGGGAGCAAGCGACAAGTGTATGTAGGGACGGACAATTACTATTCAGGCTTTATCGCAGGACAGGCACTCATCGCAGATACAAAAGGTGAACAGTATGTAGGAATTGTCACAGGCAGGCTGGATGCCATTCATCAAAAGCTGCGTGTCAAAGGCTTTCGAGATGCAGTCTCTGCTGAAAAACGCATTCATATTGCTGGAATAGAAGAATCAGCCATTACGAAGTCAGGCGCCTCAGGTGCGGCTTATAAACTATTAAACGATCATGCGAAGCTCACCGCATTTTATGGTACAAGTGCGTTAGATGGTGCAGGCATCATTCAAGCAATCGCACAGTATCGATCATCCACTGATTTTTATGTGCTTGCATTTGACACATTGCCTGATACGATTCAGGCGCTTGATGATGGGACAATTGATGCTGTGGTCGTGCAGCATCCTTATGAAATGGGCTATCAAGCGGTTGAATCGCTTGTTCGTTTGCAGAAAGGTGAAAAAGAAGAACCGCTTCAGTACACGGGAACGAGTGTGATCCGGCGCGGGGATCTGCCTCTTCAGCAAACAGACAGAAAGCAGGGGATGCAGCCATGAGAAGGATTCGAAGTAAGCTGTTATTGGCATTTTTAATCCTTGTGCTTCTTGGCAACGTAGCCGCTTTTTTTGTCTACTGGAGCAGTTCAAAAATCACATCAGAATATAGCCGGAGCTTTCGTTCTTTTCTCCTGCTCAATGATATCTCGACAGAGGCGAAAACGATGTATGAAAAGGTCAATGCCTATGCCATTGAAAAGGATCGGAAGTTTGCCAAAGAATATCTTACGTCAAAGCAGAAAATGAAATCATACGATCAAGCGCTGCGAAAGGATGCCGGGCTTCATGCGGCGATTCCTTCTATTGAAAAATATCAATATATGATGCGGACGCTCATCAATGAAAGTGATGCGACCATGACACATGTAAAAGAAGGGAAAATCGAAGAATATGCTGCAAGTGTGAAGGAAGTGAGAACCGTCTCCTCCTATATACAAGAGCAGACGATGACCCTGCTTGATGATGAATTATCTGAGTATCAGATACTCTATCAAACTCTTCAAAAAAGGCATCAAACCTATGCGCTCTTTACCTTATGCCTGTTTACGTTATCAATCGGGGTCGCCTTATGGATGGCGTATATGATTGCTGGCGGGATCTCAAGACCCATCGTTCATCTGTCCCGAAGCGTAAAAGAAGTATCAGAAGGACATTTTGATGGAGCGAATTTGCATGTTACCTCAAAGGATGAAATCTCTGTTTTAAATGAAGCCTTTCAGCGAATGCGGCAAGAGATGAAAATGATGATTGAAGAGATCAAACAAAAGGCAGCATTGGATCAAAAAATCAAAGATATGAAGCTAAAAACGCTGCAAAACCAAATGAACCCGCATTTTTTATTTAACACATTAAACATCGTTTCACGTATGGCTTACTTAGAATCAGCAGAAGCCACATCGAGGCTGATTCAATCCGTTTCCACGCTGATGCGGTATTCGCTGTCTGCTCTTAGTACATCCGTTACATTGGAACAAGAAGTGAAAGTGGTGAAAGAATATTTTCATATACAAGAAACGAGATTTGCCGATCGTATTACGTGCAAAACGTCCATCGATGAATCATGTTTATCTGTGCATATCCCAAGTCTTACCTTACAGCCGCTTGTTGAAAATGCCTTTATTCATGGCGTCGAGCCAAAGGAGGAAAAGGGATTTGTCGAGCTCTCGATCTATGAAGAAGGCGGCTATGTGATGATTCGGATTCGGGACAATGGGATGGGCATCAATGAACAGGAGAAAAGAAGATTGCTGTCAGAAAAAGAAGAGGAAGATCCGAACATACTGAGTAAAGGCCACTCGACAGGAATCGGTCTTCGGAATGTAATGTCAAGACTGCGCTTGTTTTACGGGGTGCAAGATGCCCTTCAAATTGATTCAAAGCCAAACGAAGGCACCACCATACAATTGGCTATTCCGATGAAGGAGGGACCGGCATGCTGAACGTGCTGATTGTCGATGATGAAAAAATAGAACGGCTAGCGATGCGGAAATTCTTAACCGAATGGGTTCCAGAGTGTCATATAGCAGGAGAAGCGGAAAATGGAAAGAAGGCGGTTGAATTCGTGCGATCTGAGTCCATTCATCTTGTGCTCATGGATATTCAGATGCCTGGCATGGATGGACTGACAGCGATCAAACAGATCAAAGCAATCAGTCCTCATACAAAATTCATTATGCTGACAGCCTACTATACATTCGATTATGCCAAGCAAGCGATGCAGGAGGGGGTGAAACAATACCTCGTCAAACCAGCTGACAAAGATGAAACCATCGCAGCCATTCAATTTGTAGCAGCAGAGATACAGCAGGAGGCGTCTCTGCGGCAGGCGGCAGCGGCCGATCAGCAGTCAAAGTGGCTTGAAGCGCATGTCATGAACGGTCAATCCTATACATCCATGGAGTTTCAACAACTATTCTCCGAATATGAAGCAGGTCTTATCATCGCTGTGCAGCGAACAGAAGGAGACCAGCTGTTGATCGATTTACAGAAATCTGCACGATTTCATACGGTGCCTATTCAGATGGGGGGAGAACTGTTTACATGCCTCATTTATAGTCAGCAGGGACCAGGTCCGCTAAAGGCAGAGGTGCTGCAAGCCATTCGAGCTGCCATGACAAACGGTCAGCCTTCACCTGTCGTTGGCATAGGGCACCCAGTCTCAAACCCGCTTCATCTTCAGAAAAGTGCAGCAGAGGCGAAGCTTTCCTATTATCAGCGAAAAAAGAGTGGCGGCGTTGTTCGTTATGGCTTTTACCAAACAGAGGTGAAGCCCGGTCCATTGATTCATCTGCCGGAGCTTGCAGACAGCATGATGCAGGCGCTCGAGGAAGGGAGAAGAGAGGATGCGCTGGCTTTATTTGATGCCTTTCAATTAGAGGGGGCGACGATTTCGCAGGTAAAAGAACTGCTGATTCTCTTCAAATCACGCCTCCGTACAGACCTATCGATATTGACAATCAGCACCGCAGCTGAATGCCGCCAGTGCTGTGAACACCTATTTGATGTGTATGAAGCGAGAACCCAGACCATCAATGACATCGAGCGGGCAAAACGTTACATCAAAACATATTATTGTGAACAGATCACGCTTGAGCAAACGGCCGCTTATGTTGATTTAAGTCCCACCTATTTCACAAAACGATTTAAAGACGAGACGGGTCTGACATTTAAAGAGTATGTGACAGCCTGCCGGCTGGATAAAATCAAAAAGCTCCTCAAAGACAGCACGCTTAGCTTAAAAGAAATTACCTTTCAGGCAGGATATACAGATCCTAATTACGTCAGCCGTGTGTTTAAGAAAATGGTCGGCTGTTCACCGAAGGAATATCGAAAACAGGCCGTAAAAAAATGAAGAATTTCATAAAAAAGTGAAGAAGTTTGCCTGAAAAAAAGCAAGGATCTGCCATTATACTTATTTTGATAACGCTTACAAAATGGGGATAGGGGGATCAATTATGAAGCTTAAATTAGGCTTTACGCTGCTGGCACTCTGTATGCTTATCGTCACTGCCTGCAGCTCATCGACGAACTCAGAGGCAAAAAAAGAAGGCGGAGCGGAAAAACTCGAAATTTTCTCTTGGTGGACAGGAGCAGGTGAGGAAGACGGGCTGAAGGCACTCATCCAATTGTTTGAAGAGAAGAATAAAGACATTCCAATTGAAAATGCAGCCGTCGCAGGTGGTGCTGGTACGAATGCAAAGGCTGTCCTGACTAGCCGTATGCAGGGAAATGATCCGCCTGCTACGTTTCAAGTGCATGGCGGGGCGGAGCTGAATGAGAGCTGGGTCGCGGCAGGCAAAATGGAGCCTCTGGATGATTTATATGAAAAAGAAGGCTGGAAAGACAAATTTCCAGAATCACTGATTGACCTTGTCAGCAAAGATGGGAAAATCTATTCCGTGCCAGTGAACATTCACAGGGGCAATGTGCTTTGGTATAACAAGAAGGTATTTGATGATGCAGGCTTAGAGCCGCCAACGACATTTGATGAATTTTTCAAAACAGCAGATGCATTAAAGAAAAAAGGAATCACACCACTTGCACTTGGAGATAAGGAGCCTTGGGCAGCGACTCATTTGTTTGAAAGTGTTTTGCTGGGTGTATTAGGTGCAGATGGTTATCAAAAACTTTGGGCTGGCGACATGAAAATGGATGACCCGAAAGTGAAGGAAGCGGCAGACATCTTTGGACGTATGCTCGAATACGTCAATGACGATCACAGTTCACGTAACTGGCAGGATGCCTCACAGCTCGTGGCAAAAGGAGAAGCGGCAATGAATGTCATGGGCGACTGGGCGAAGGGGTACTTTGTGAATGATCTTGATTTGAAGGTTAATCAAGACTTTGGATACACGGCGACTCCTGGAACGGAAGGAAGCTTTATGGTGATCACCGATACATTTGGACTGCCAAAGGGTGTGAAACAGCCAGAAAACGTGAAGAAATTCTTATCCGTTTTAGGATCTGTGGAAGGACAGGATGCGTTTAATCCGCTAAAAGGATCGATTCCAGCACGTGTGGATGCAGATGTATCAAAATATGATGAATACGGAAAATCGGCGATGAAGGCATTTAAAGAGTCAAAACTGGCGCCGTCTCTTGCTCATGGCTCAGCTGCTGAAGAAGGGTTTGTGACAAAAGCAAATCAAGCCGTCAATATCTTCGTGACACAAAAAGACAGCAGTCAGTTTGTTTCATCATTAAAAGATGCAATGAAATAAAGACGAAGGAGGCGGCGGCTAGGCACCGCCTCTTTTTTTAAAAAGGAGTGTAGCTTCATGCGCATGGACACATCGCCGATGACAAAAACACCTGTGCCCAAAGTTAAACGTATGCGGAAAAAATGGAATGGAGACCAGCTGCTGGCGCTGCTCTTTTTAGCCCCGTCAGCGGTTTTATTATTCATCTTTGTTTACGGTTTTATTGGCTGGACAGGATATGTGTCATTATCAAACTGGACCACGCTTGTTCCTGATTTCTCTTTCGCAGGTCTTCGCAATTATGTCATGCTGTTTCAAGATTTCCGCTTTCAATCAGATCTTCGAAACACGGTCTTTTTCACTTTATTTTTTATTGGAGCGGTCATTGTCTCTGGTCTCGCACTTGCGATTTTACTAGATCAGAAGATCAAGGGGGAATCTCTTTTTCGGAATTTATTCTTCTTTCCGATGGCCCTTTCCTTCGTTGTCACAGGAGTCGTATGGCAATGGATTTTAAACCCGTCAACTGGGGTGAATTTATTTTTGAAAACGCTTGGTATCCAGCCTAAGTGGTATACGGATACGAACATATTGGCCGGATTTGTCTGGGGGAAAATTGAGTTTGGTGTACCTGCGGCCATGATTGCTGTTGTGATTGCAGCTGTTTGGCAAATGACAGGCTTCTCTCTGGCGATGTATTTGGCGGGTCTGCGAGGAATTCCAGAGGAAGTAAGAGAGGCTGCTAGAATGGATGGCGCAACGGAGTGGCAGATTTACTGGAAAATCATTTTTCCTCTTTTAAAACCGATTACTGCAAGTGTTGTTATCATCATGGCTCACATTTCTTTAAAGATCTTCGATTTGATTTACTCGATGACAGGGCCGGGTGCGAACTTTGTCACAGATGTTCCGGGCGTGTATATGTTTGAAATGACCTTTAGAGGAAACCATTATGCAGGCGGTGCCGCCATTGCGGTTGTCATGCTGATCTCTGTTGCGGTCTTTATCGTGCCATATCTCCTGTCGAGCCGGAAGGGGGCTTCATCATGACAGCCAGATGGTTTGTCCGTCCAGTTCTTTATGCTTTATTGATTTTGTGCAGTCTCTTTTTTCTGATGCCTGTTTATGTCATGCTCGTCACAAGCTTGAAGCCATTAGGTGAAGTCACCCTTGAGCGAATGTGGTCACTGCCATCTACTATCGATTTTTCAAGCTATCAAATCGCGTTTGAAAAGCTGGCGCCCAATTTAATGAATTCTCTTTATCTTGTCATTCCTGCTACTTTACTGTCAGCTGTATTAGGTGCAATGAATGGCTATGTCCTATCAAAATGGCGTTTCAAAGGATCAGAAGTCGTCTTTACGCTGATGCTGTTTGGGATGTTTATTCCATATCAAAGTATCCTGATCCCACTCATTCAATTTTTGCGTGAAGTCGGATTGTATAATTCAATTCCAGGGCTTGTGCTTGTCCATGTCGTATACGGACTTCCGATCACAACACTCATGTTCCGAAATTTCTATGTGAGCATCCCAGATGAAATGATTGAATCGGCGAAAATGGATGGTGCAGGGTTTATCGGGATTTTCAGACATATGATTCTTCCGCTTTCGATCACAGGATTTGTTGTGGTGGCCATTTGGCAGTTCACAAATGTGTGGAATGAATTCTTATTTGCGGTCACAATGACCACTGCGGAGCATCAGCCGGTGATGGTTGCCTTGCAAAATCTATCAGGCAGTCAAATTGTGCAATGGAACGTCCAAATGGCAGGAGCGATATTGGCTGCGCTGCCGACACTACTCGTCTATATTCTTCTTGGAAAATACTTTGTCAAAGGGCTTCTCGCTGGCTCTGTCAAAGGGTAAAATATTTTTTGTGTTATCGTTTTCATTCGGTGTACTGAAAGGATTGACTTCTCTTTAGATAGCGTCATAATAAAAGTTGAGACTTACTAGTTTTCATCAAGCTAGGTAAGGATTATCAAAGGGTAGCAAAGGGAGGAGTCATCCTGAATGAAGCAGTCACCAATTTTTTTACTGCCTGAATTGAAGGAGAGAATATGGGGAGGTACAGCCTTAAGGGATCAATTTGGCTATGATATTCCTTCTGATCAAACGGGAGAATGCTGGGCAATTTCTGCTCATCCAAACGGACCAAGTGTCGTGCAAGACGGTCCATATAAAGGGAAAACGCTGATCGAACTTTGGGACAATCATAGAGAATTGTTCGGGGGGATAGAAGGCGACCGCTTCCCGCTGTTAACTAAAATATTAGATGCAAACCAAGACTTGTCCGTTCAAGTTCATCCAGATGATGATTATGCGGAAAGACATGAAAATGGCGAGCTTGGAAAAACAGAGTGCTGGTACATCATTGACTGCAAAGAAGGAGCAGAAATGATCTATGGGCACAATGCAAGAACAAGAACTGAGCTAGTCACCATGATGAATAGTGGAGATTGGGAAGGTCTTTTGCGGCGGGTGAAGATTAAGCCTGGTGATTTTTATTATGTGCCAAGCGGTACCATCCATGCGCTTTGCGAAGGAACGCTTGTCCTTGAAACGCAGCAAAGCTCAGATACAACCTATCGCGTATATGATTATGAACGAAAAGACCAGGATGGCAACGAACGTGAACTTCATTTTGCGCAAGCGATTGATGTCACAACAGTTCCTCATGTAGACGGGTATGCAGATGAATCAGTTGAAACACGGCGGGGAGTGACCATTCGTACATTTGTCGAAGCAGAATATTTCTCTGTGTATAAATGGGAAATTGATCAAAAAGTAGAGCTTACGCAGGATTATCCGTTTTTGCTATGCAGTGTGATTCATGGAGAAGGGTCTTTAGAGCATGACGGACACACATATCCACTGCCAAAGGGCGCTCATTTTATTCTGCCGGCTGAAACAGGAAGCTTCTCAATTGAAGGATCTTGTGAACTGATTGTGTCGCATATATAAGGCAAAGAGGACTTCGAGGGGGTCCTCTATTTTTCTATTGCATAAATGACTTGAAAGAGTACTTGTTTTTGTCGATAAAGAGATTAGTAGACTATTATGCAAAGTTAAGAGAGGGACAGGGAACGTGAAAAAAACCATCAAGATTATGTTACTCGCAGCTGCCTTTGGTATGACATTACACACGGGTAAAGAAGCGCAAGCAGCCTCCTATGTCGACCAATCCATTTATACGATGAACACCTCAAAGGTATTTACAACAGAAGCAGAAGTGAAAAAAGCAGTGGAAACACTAAAGAAAGACAAAAAGTGGACAGCCACTTATCAAACCTCAGGAAATACGTCGACCTATCAGCTCACTGCTTCAGGATATGAGTCACAAGCAGCAGCGAATGCAAGTGCAGCTGCATTAAAAAAAGAAGTGGGCATGAGCGGTACGGTGTCTCCAGTAGGTGACCGCCTTCCTTTACAAAAGGTCGTATCTGACCCAGTCAATGATGAAAGTCAGGCGAAAAAGCTCTCACTTGAACTAACGAAAACATCAGGGCTCAATAGCTCCTATGAAGTCATCAATCAAAGCAAACCTTCTTATCAGGTCATATCAGGAACCATTGATTCTGAAACGAAAGTGAAAAATATTCAAACTGAGCTGCAAAAGCAGGCAGGTGTTACCAGTACATACCAAACCGAAACGAAAGCTGGCACTGTGTATCAGCTGATTTCAAGCGGTATTGTTGGACAAAGTAAGGCGAATACCATTCTACAAGGCTTTCAAAAGGCATCTGGCTTAACAGCAGTGCTTCAAACGGTGACAGCGGGTAAGCCTTATTACATCGTCACATCCGCTGCACAAGCGAACCAGTCGAAAGCACAGACGCTCCTTACCCAGCTGCAAAAAGAAGCAAAGATCAGCGGGAAGATTCAAAAGACTGGTGCCTTAAAAAATGTCTACAGCTTGGAATCAGGCTATTTTAAAGACAACAAACAAGCAGCTTCAGCTGCAGCTCAGATTAAGAAACAAACCGGTGCTGCAGGTGCTGTCCAGCGAGTGGGAAAAACAAAAAATTATATCGTGAAGCTCAATCAATTGAACGATACAGCTTACGGCAAAACGGTAGCCTTTTTCAAGAAAAAGAAATGGCGCTACACGTCCAAAAAGATTTCTTCCACACAGCCATATCAAGTCGTGACGGGAAACCTTTTAGGAGATGAAGAGGCGAAAAAAGCAGCGGCTTTCTTCCAAAAGAAAAAAGTATCTGCGACAACGAAAAAAACAGGCAAGGTATCAGACAGCACGTATCGACTCGTCGTCAATCAAGCAGTGGACCAAGCGAAAGTGAATAAAGGTGCCGCCTACTTAAAAACGCAGAAGCTGACAAGCAGCATCAAGGCAAGTAACGGACAGGCTGTCAGCAAAACGTATAGTCTCAAGACAACACCTGTATATGAACAAAGTAAAGTGAAGCAGGCTCAAGAGATTATCAAGAAAAATGGCGTTGCCAGCAGTACAAAAACGCTGACAGAAGCGGTCAAGCAATACCGTATCACGACAGAGCCGACAGTGAATCAGACAAAACTGAATCAAGCACTCAGCTATTTGACGAAACAAAAAATGAAGGCCGCTGCTCAAAAAACAGGCACAGCCGATTATGCTCAATATCAGATCAAAACAGGTGTCATCTCAACCGCTGCACTGCGTGACCAAGGCTTGGCATTTTTCAAAAAACGGAATGAAACCGCTGCGTATACAACAACAACGAAATCAACTTACAAAATCAACATTACGCAGCAATTTACAGGGTTACCAACTGTAAATGAAGCCATTGCTTTTGTGAAAAGCCAATATGGCTGGACCGCCACAGCCGTAAAAATTAAAAATGGCCCAATGGTCATGCAAACGAACTACAACCTTACTGTCAATGAGATGGTCAACAAACAAATGAAGGTATCACCACAGACAGATGGTGCGGCCTATGTTTATGCAGCATATGTAGACCAGGCCACATCGACAGTGAATACGGATGGTTTAAATGTCCGTTCTACACCTGATTCGAGCTCTGCAAGCAACATTGTGGCACAGCTCAATAAAGGAGCAAAAGTGAAACAGCTTGGGAAAGAAGGGAACTGGATCAGGATCAACCTCGGCTGGAGAAATGCAAGTGCAGCAGAGGTGCAAAAATATGTAGATCCAGCTAATATTGCCGAAGGCACGCAATCTTATTTTCAATTTCTGAAACTCTCTGAAGCTGCGAATCTCAATCCAGCAGAGGTCAATTCAAAGATTTTAGCAGGAAAAGGGATTCTTGCGGGTAAAGGACAAGCCTTTATTACAGCAGCAAAAACGTATCATATCAACGAAATTTATCTTATTTCTCATGCGTTGCTTGAAACGGGTAACGGAAGTTCCATTTTAGCGAATGGTACATTGTATAATGGAAAGAAAGTTTATAACATGTATGGCATTGGCGCATATGACAGCAATCCAAATTATCTTGGTGCAAAGTATGCGTATGAACAACAATGGTTCACGCCAGAGGCGGCCATTATTGGCGGAGCAAAATTCATTGGCAACAGCTATATCAATAATGCCACATACAAGCAAGATACAATTTATAAAATGCGCTGGTCGGCTGCAGCGACTCATCAATATGCAACAGATATTGGCTGGGCTTCTAAGCAAGTCACTCGCATGTATAGTTTGTATAACCTGCTTGATGACTATACGCTGTATTATGATATCCCGGTGTATAACAAATAAAAAAACGTCCGTGCTTCCTAATGAGAAGCCGGACGTTTTTTGTGTAGGAGCAGCTGCTGTTCAATAAATGAGAGGAGCTGCTGACTGGATTGTCCCTTTGAATATTGGTTCCATTCCTCAGCAAAGGTTTTGATTCGTTCTTTATTGGTTGATCCGTTTAGGTGTAAAAGCTCCTGCAAGAGCATGTCTTGAGTGACGCAAGCCTTACCAGGAATGATATCTTCATACCGATCGACTAAGCCGCGTTTCTCTCGATAAGTGTCTAAGTCATAAGTGAAGAACAACACAGGCTTTTCGAGCAGTGCATATTCAAACACAATGGACGAATAATCTGTCACCAGGACATCACAAGCACAAAGCAATGGATAGAGCGGCTGATCGGACACATCAAATATCCATTCACCGTCTGTTTCTGCTTTCGCTAAATGTTTGACCGCAGGATGAAGCTTGACGAGCAGAATGTAATCGCCGTTCAGATCAGTTTGCAACTGCTCTTTTGAAAAAGGCAGCACAAGACCGTCCATTGCAAAGTCTCGATAGGTCGGTGTATAAAGCAGGATCTTTTTCCCTTTTGGGATATCATTCAGCTTCAAGGAAGGCTGGTGCTGTTCGTAGTACACATCCGTCAGTGGTACACCAGTTGGTAAAAAGCGTTCATCGTTGACCCCAAACGAGGTCTTGAAAATCTCACGCATGTGATCTGAGCCTGTCACAATGTAATCGAAAGACGCATAAACACGTTTGAAGCGTTCGATGTCACGGGGACTTCGTTCAGAATTTGAAGCATCTTCAAGCCCGAACTTTTTCAAAGCCCCATTGGCATGCCATACTTGAATACAGGTGGTAGAAGGCCGTTTTCTTAGCACACTCGTCATGAGAAAGTAATTATCCGTCAAGACAACCTTGCTTTTAAACATCGTATATATACATTGAATGAGATGGAGAGGATTTTTTTCATGAAAATAGCGAAATGACAGATGAGGCCCGTCCTTTTCTATCGCAGAAGCATGCTTCGTATAGAGGATAGTGAGCTTCATTGTCATGTTCGCCTGTTGTTGATAAGTATGAATGAGAGCAGCCGCATTCTCTTGGAATGAAACAAGCAGCGTCACCTGGTTTTCACGAGGCTTCACGCCGCTCATCAGCCATCCAATGAAAGAAATAAAAGCTGCGTAACATGAAATCATCATTGAGCGTATATTCATCATTTATCAGTCTCTCACAGCTGCTTCGTCTGATCCTTTACCTGCTCAGGATAGTAACGTTTTTTTCCTTTGCTTTCCTTCAATACGGCAAAAGCGTACTTAGGAATATTGAGCATTCGTTTCCATCTCCATGGATTCACAATCAATCTGTACAGCCATTCTGTATTTGTCTTAATCATCCAGCGTGGTGCACGCTTCACCGTTCCGCTAAATACATCAAAGCTTCCGCCTAAACCGATGCAAACAGCCTGCGGGAATAAATGGCGGTATTCGTAAATAAAGTTCTCTTGGTTTGGATAACCTAATGCAACGAACACCATATCAGGTTTCGAGCGCGCGATTTGCTTCGCTACGAAACGTTTATCGGCTTGATAGCCGTCACAGCTTCCTGCGAGGACCACATTTGGATATTCCGTATCAATTCGCTGTTTCACAGCCTCAAGCACTTCTTTTTTGGCACCATATAAAAAGATTCTTTTAGACTGCTTGTTTGCTAGATCAAGCATAGACATGAAGACATCAAAGCCGGCAATTCTAGACTTAAGCGGACTTTGGGTCATGCGGGACATCAATACGACGCCTACGCCATCCGGCAGTACATAATCCGCAGATGAGACGACTTGATGGTACGCATGATCCTTCATGACGGCATAGCCTATCTCTGGATTGACAGTCGCAATCATGGCGCCTCTTCTTTGAGAAATATGATGCTGGTTCATATAGCTGATAAATTCATTTAAGTCGCCGTTTACATAAGAAAGGTTAGAGACCACTTCTGTTTGCATTGTTTAGACCTCCTTTTTAACTTGTTATCTATGAACGTTCATTGTAAATTCATTCTTCGCCTACTCATCATTTTATCACAGATGCTTCATGAAATATTAACAATAACTTTACAAACCTTTAAATTTCATGACATTTTCATCATTTCATCTGGACGATCCTTTGTGAAACATTGATTCTTCGGACTTTTCCTCCTGCGCCCAATAAATTGGAAATAGTTTGTCTTTACATCCGCTTAACGTTTGGTGGGCGCTGTGATATAATGAAGTTCCGAAGAGCGAATCGAATATCACAGAATTACGGATAAATTACTGCACGAATGCAGTCGAATAAGGATTGAAGAAAGGAGTTTATGTTTGCAATGAAGAAAGTTATTACTTACGGTACATTTGATTTATTACACTGGGGGCACATTAAGCTGCTAGAACGTGCAAAGCAGCTCGGAGATTACTTAGTGGTGGCCATCTCTACAGACGAGTTTAATTTACAAAAATCAAAAAAAGCTTATCACAGCTACGAGCATAGAAAGCTGATTCTTGAAACCATTCGTTATGTAGACGAAGTCATTCCAGAAAACAGCTGGGATCAAAAAGTCCGTGACGTGCAAGAGCATGATATCGATGTGTTTGTCATGGGAGATGACTGGGAAGGTAAATTCGATTTCTTAAAAGAACATTGCGAAGTCGTATACTTGAAGAGAACAGAAGGCATCTCGACAACACAAATTAAGGAAGAAATTGCGGGACTTTAATAGATCGAAAAAAAGTACTTCTTATCTTTTGGTGAGAAGTACTTTTTCATGTAAAATACAATGAGCAAGTCATCATTATTTTTAAGGAGAGCTTCCTTTGTTTCAAAATTGGATGAAGAAAAAAGTTGAAGACACATTGGATCAATCTGAACAACATGAAACGATGGCATCAATGGACGTGCCTGATATGGACTATTACTTTATTGTGGGTGATGTGCCAAAACAGGATGAGAGCTTAACGAAGTCTTTAAAGACAAGGATTAAGCCTTTGGCTGATCAACATAAACGTACTGCAATTTTAACTTTAAATTACGATGCAAATGTGAAGGAACGTATTCACAGCTTGGAGGAGACATTTCCTAGCCAAGTGGACATCTTGAATGTATTTGAACACTACATCTTACCGGAAAGCGGAAGTAAAAGACGTTACTCAGAATTTATTGCTGGTGAATCGTCACATCAGATCAATGAAGCTATTTTTCCAGAAGATACGTCCGCGATTCAAGTGACGAGATATGAATTGCCTTCTTCTCCCATTTGTTATATTGATCAATATAATGAAAACCAGCAATTAGTGAAGAGGGAAGAATACAATTGGCAGGGCATTTTGTGCAGAGTACAAAGCTTTGTTCCACATACAGGTGCTCTATACTTAGAGGAATTAATCAATGACGAAGGCAGCATCTATATGGAGATCATTTATCCTGGTGATGCAAAAAAGAATCCAGTTCGGCATATTAATTGGTATAAAAAAACAGGAATTCAAACATTTACAAAGAAGACGGATATTAAACAATTATGGCTATCCAGCATTCAATCACAAAATGACCGTTTGAAACTGATGATCACAGAGGATCGTGATCAGGACCGCCACCTGTTTAAAATCGATCAGCCTGAAACAACCTATTACGCTGCATTTGTGCATCACGCACATTATGAAGAAGACCTGCATCAAGTCAATTCTCAATATGGAGAATTATTTAAACAAATAAGAAAACAGCAAGTGGATGCTGTCTTTTTTGGGGATACTAAACATAAAGAAGATGTCGAAAAACTATTGGGGGAACAAGCCTATTTTTATCTTGTTCCTTCTGACGAAGAGACTGTTTGGAATACGGCGATTCATCATATGCTCGAAAATCGTGAGCATAAAGATGAACTGAGAGGGATCGTTGACAGCATGAAATGGGTCTTGCGTGATCTAAGCTCTGAGCATCATGTTCTTCACCTTCAACTCGAGTTAAAAGGTGAAATGAGTCATGCGGATCATGTGCAAATTGATTTCGCAGGATATGATCGAGTGAATGGAGCTGAAATCATCTCTCAAACAATCGATGAGAACCATCAAGTCAGCTTCCCAATCGGCCATTTTCAAACAAAGAAAAACATTGAAATCAACCAAACGAAATTTGTGGATTTTTACATTCGTTTTAAAACAGAAGAACTTCAAGAGGTTTTGCAGCGTCTAGAAATAGAAGGTGAGCTGCTTACGAATAAACCATCGTCCATCGATGGATGGTCATATCAAACGAAACAAGGCAACTATTCTTGGAAAGTGAAATAGTGATATAACATAACGGTAAGATTTCTGAACAGAGGAGATTAACGATTAATGATTGAAGAGGGAATTCATAAGAAGAGTGTCGTTGAAGGGTTAAAAAATCATCATGAGAAACTAGAAATGCTGATTCGCATCAACGATGACATGCCATTAACAGATAGAGAATTTTATTTGTTTATGAGGGAGAGAGTTTCGAAACAAGAACTTTTCCTTCCGCTTGTTCATCAAGAAGAGAATCTATTCAAATTGGTATTGAATGAAGCATCGCTGCCGCTTGCGTTAGAGCAAGGCCAGACATATAACTTGTATGTCACGGACTATTTGAGCACAAACAAAGAAGAGGATGAGGACGAGCTTGAGGACTCAGCTTATGATTCTGATTCCGAAGAAGAGGAAGAAGAAGTAAAAGAAGCGGATATCAATACAGATATTGAATCTGAAGAGAAAACGTCAAACTATAAACGCCGTTTAAAAATGGAAATAGAAAAGCCTGAGCTGACCTTTTTAGAAAATAAAGACGCCATGCTGTGTATCATTCCATACCGTACAGACAAAGGGAATGCTTCTTTGAAAATCAAGCGTGAGCTAAAGGTTGTGAAATTCAATCATATCGAGCTCAACAAAGGATGTATGTTAGCTTTGTCTGGTTATGCAGGCGTTCTAAGTGCAGAACATCCGTATGAGATCAAAGAAGCAAAGCTTCTATTGAAGAAAAATGGTGAAGAACCAATTGAACATCGCTTTCCGGTTAATATCACCCATATAAAAGACGAAGTGATCGAATACCGTGATGATCAACATGTACCACAGCTTTATCAATTTTTAGCAGAAGTCCCTTTAGAGGAATTGACCTATTCATTAAACAAACGCTTTGTATATCGCTTCTATCTTGAATTTATCTGCGATGTAAACGGAGTAGAGGAAACATTAACAACCACTTCTTTAGTGCTTGGAGACCGCTCGAACAAACTCAAAGGACTTGTTCAAATTCATAAACGAAACGATGTACCGATTCGATATGAAGTGTACCGAAAGAAAAAAAGACAAACGCTTGGCATCCGTATTAATGATTACACAATGAAAACACGTGCCAAGTATTACGTCAAAAGCAAGTGGAAGAAATTCAAAAAGAAGATCAGTAAAATCAAAAAAGTCCGTAACCGTCTTGTGACAAGAACGTTTAAAACGACCTTTAAACTGGCGAGTAAGCTGTCTGTGAAAAAGAAAACGGTTGTTTTTGAAAGTTTTAACGGAAAACAATTCAGTTGTAACCCGCGTGGGATTTATGAGTATATGAAAGAACATCACCCTGAATATACGCTGATCTGGAGCGTTAAAAAGGGTCATGAAGCACCGTTTAAGGAAAAAGGCATCTACTATATCAATCGTCTGTCATTAAAATGGATCTTTGCGATGGCAAGAGCCGAGTATTGGGTCGTAAACAGCCGTTTGCCGCTATGGGTTCCAAAGCCAGATCACACAACATACTTGCAGACTTGGCACGGTACGCCGTTAAAACGGCTGGCAATGGACATGGACGAGGTGCATATGCCTGGAACAAACACGAAGAAATACAAAAAGAATTTCACAAAAGAAGCATCGAATTGGGATTATCTCATTTCTCCAAATGCCTACTCGACTGAAATCTTTACACGTGCGTTCCAATTCCAAAAGACCATGATTGAGTCAGGATATCCGAGAAATGACTTCCTTCACAATCAAAACAATGAAGAAACGATGAGAGCACTGAAACAAAAAATGAACCTGCCGCTCGATAAAAAATTGATCTTATACGCACCGACATGGAGAGACGACCAATTTTATAAAAAAGGGCAGTACAAATTTGATTTAGACCTTGATCTGCATGAACTCAGAGCTGCAATCGGAGATGAATATATCATCATTCTGCGTATGCACTATCTAGTTGCTGAAAACTTTGATTTAGGGCCGTATGAAGGCTTTGCCTATGACTTCTCTCATTACGAAGACATTAGAGACCTTTATATGATTTCAGATCTGCTCATCACAGATTACTCATCGGTGTTCTTTGATTATGCAAACCTCAAACGTCCGATGCTGTTCTATGTGCCAGACATTGAAACATATCGTGACAAGCTCAGAGGCTTCTACTTCGACTTTGAACAAGAAGCACCTGGACCACTTGTGAAAGAGACAGCAAGTGTCATTGACTGGGTGAGAGAAACAGAACAGCCAGACTTTACACTACCAGCTTCATTTGCACCGTTTTATGAGAAATTCTGTTACTTAGAGACTGGAGAATCTTCGAAGCGGGTCGTTGAAGTAGTGTTTGATAAAAAACATAATGCTTAAAATTCTTGCATTATTGTATGAACAAGATTTTGATCAAGAGACAAACACCTTTAAGTTGATTTCACTTAAAGGTGTTTTTTATCTCGATTAGTAAACAAAAAAAGCCAGTCGATTGTCTCGGACTGGCATCTTCAAAAAATAAATATTTAATTAGAAAAGTTTCTTTTGTGTATGTTTCTTTTTAGATGTCTTTTAATTGTCTTAAGAGCTTTGAGCGTTTTTCGAGATTTACTTTTTAACACTTTTACTTTTTTAACACTGATTGTGAAAATATAGTTACGGACTAGTGTTTGAATGGTCGCTATTTTTATATTTTGAAGAGTTTCTTTAGAAACTCTTGTTAAGGAAGCAATGATTGAGAAATCATCATCTTTTAAAGAAGATATTTCATTGAAAATTCTTTCGCAGTTTTTGTTATCAGTATACGTTAGAATTAAATCTCTTCTTTCTTCAACAAATAATTTTTCCCGGAAACCATTATGAATCGTATGAATAATCTCATTAACTAAGCTTGTTTGATCTTCTACAATTTCACCTAGGAAAGTTTCTTCCTTACTTCTTAAAATACCCTTATTGAAAAATTCTTCAAAATCAAAATGATAATATATAACTGGTTTTTTCATAAAACTGACATCAAATGACACACTAGAATAATCGGTAATAAGGAGAGCGGCTCTCATTAATAACTCTTGAACGTTTACTTCACCCAATTCTAAAATAGACACTACATCACTCTTATATTTGTTGAAATAAGAAATATATGGCTGCATTCGATAATGTGGATAAAATAAGAGTTTCACTCTATGTTTTTTTAATTCTTGAAGCAGTTTTTCATCTTTTAGAATCGAAATATACTTCTCGTAATAATCCGATTTTAAGAAAGTTTCTTCTGTATTGAGCCATTCTCTCCATGTTGGCATGATTAAAATCTCTCTATCACCATTATGATCTGTTGTCTTAGAATTAGCTAAATGATCAAATCTTGATAAGCCAGTCACCTTAACCTCTGATTCTTTGTAACCAAAATGATCCATCATCATTTTCCTTTCATAAACCGAGCTGACACAAACTATATGAAAAGGATATTGATAGAAAAATCGATGATATTCGGCTGATTTTCTTCCCATTACACCGTGTTGAAGAAAGATTCTTTTTGCTTTCTTCGTATGTTGATATTGTGGTATTTTAAATGGAAGGAAATATTCTAGATCATGAGAACCGATAAAGTGTGTAGCTTGCAGTGTTTTTTCAATATGTTCAGCTGAGCCAATGATCAGAACGTTTCCAAGATGTTCGATATTTCGAATATCTTTACTTCCTTCTTCGATAGCATAATAAACTTTCTTATCAGGATGCTTTTCTCTGCAATATTTGAAAAAGTGATAACCAGTATCTTGAGCAGTATCTGGTCTTTCTCCTATAATCCAAACTTCTTCTCTGCTTTCACTAATTTGATCCTCTGAAATAGAAGATTTAAAGGGAAGCACTTCTAGTTTCAAATTTCCCTTAGGTGTCGTTGACGAAAAATTAAAAATCTTATTATTATCGTTGCCTTTATATTTGATAATAGAAAGGTACTTGTCTTTCTTATAAGTATATTTAACAAACCCTAGACGTCTATTAAATGAAAATTTTTCTGTATCGAATCTTATAAAGAAATCCCAAACTCCTTTTTCTTCAGGAAGTGTGGATGTATCAAATAACACTTTGAACCCACAGTACGTATAGTCTTTCTTGTCCCGTTTATAATGATAAGCAAAAGTTAAGTCTCTTTTATTTTGTACGGGAATGGTTATTTCTTTTAAAGATGCGCGTTCTTTTAGGACTAATGAACGCTTAACAGAATCTGAATGAGGCATTTCTAAGCCTCTTAAGATAGCAGCGCCTTCAACTTTTAAGTAGTGGCCGCGTATTTTTTTGACTTGATAGAGATTTCTTACGGTTCTAGCTTTCCTAACTGTAAAACTCAAGTTTTGACTTGCAGTTCGGTGTAGTCCTACTTCAAAAGGCACTTTCTCAAATATATTCAGAACGTTATTCTCATCAAAAGTCAAAGGGGTATTTGTGACCTTGGCGAAAATAGTCTTCTCGCTTTTCTTATTTGTTAACAAAAAGAGCCAGTCAGATTGTTTCTGACTTCCTTCTTGTAAGGCTTCGATGATGCGTTTAAAAGGTATCTTTAAAATAAAATCTTCATCATTTATACGTTTAATTCTAGTTAACACAGTACTCTCTGTGTCTTTGTTATTTATCATATGAATTTCAGAAACATGATGATCTATTAATGCTAATTGTTCACTTGCTATAGATATTTTTGCAGTCATCGTTTGATTTTGAATATAGCTCTCTTTAAAAGAAACGAGTAGACTCTCTTGTTTGACATCTAATATCAAGCCACTATTTTTCTTTTTAAATTGACATTGAAAGAGATGATCAGCAGTCTTAAATGAATTTGTAGAAACCAATTTTTTTCTGTCTTTTATAAACGATCCTAGTAACTTACCCTCTACTTCTTCATAAAAATGCATTTGCCAGATACCCTCATATAAATTATGAAGGCCAAGTGAACTTAAATCTGCGTGTGCAGACCAAATTCCATCTTCTGAAATTGAATCAACAGGAAATAATATTTTATCCTTTGAAGGTACTCTATGAAGTGAAATAAAGAATTTCCTTTGATCTAATGGAGCATCAATGTCTAAAATGTTTGAAACACCATTTATTGTGAGAGTATAATTTTCAAGCATGAAATCAATCATATTGGTTTTGTATAAGTTTGTTCTTTTTTTAGCATTTAAAATTTCGAATGTTATTTTTGTTTGTAAGTTTTCATTGCTTGTTCTTTTAATTAATACAGCCAATTCTCTATGCAGAATCTTTCTTTGCCATTTGTGATGAACGGCATATTGCAGCGGAGTGAGTATTCCACCTTGATCTGCTACGAAGATACTGAAAGAAGAACCTTTTAGAGGGAGAATGTCTTTAGCACGTATTTCTGCTACGTAAAAACCATCTTTATTCTGCTGTAGAGGAAAATCAAATGATTGATTATCACGAATGAAATTTATTGTTTTTAGGTCTTTTTTATCATATGAATGTATGAACAAAGATAAGATAGAGTTACTAGTTAAAATACTTTCTAAAGAAACCATAGTCTCTCTCCTTAAAATCTAGTTAATAATCTACTTTTAATTAGTAAAAATAATGCTGAATAACTATAATATGGATATTCAATTAATATGCTCTGATTATATAGTCAAGATAGTTTAACATACATTATTCTGAAATGTAAATATCATCCCAAATTTGCTTATAACCTATGATCAAGCAAATAATTCCTATACTTATGAAGGATAGCATCTTTGTTTTGTCTTTAAAGTGAAAAAATAAACAACATCTGTTACAATTATGAGCGGTGCTTTTAATTTTGGTGCTCAAAACTTTTGTTAAGGAAGATAACAATGAACGCAATGTTGACGATACTAAAGGAGCAAATCAGCTCATTTCCGCTGATTATGCGACTTGCTGTTTATGAAACAAAATCAAAATATCAGATGAATTATTTAGGTGTTTTATGGCAGTTTTTAAATCCATTGATTCAAATGCTGGCTTACTGGTTTGTTTTTGGTATGGGCATTCGCGGAGGACAGCCAATTGTCATTGGCGGTGTGGAGATTCCATTTATCATCTGGATGCTTGCCGGATTAATCCCGTGGTTTTTCATTAGTCCGACCATTCTTGATGGATCAAACAGTGTGTTTAAACGCATTAATATGGTATCGAAGATGAATTTTCCGATTAGTGCGCTGCCGTCTGTGGTGATTATGTCCAACTTGTTCAGCTACTTTGTCATGATGGGTGTCTATCTGATTGTGCTGATTTCCTATGGCATCTATCCTGACGCACATTGGCTGCAATATATATACTATCTTATTTGTATGATCGCGTTTATGTTTTCGTTTAGTTTGTTTAATTCCACGATTAGCGTACTCGTGAGAGACTATCAATTTCTTTTACAATCCGTGACACGATTACTTTTCTTTTTGCTGCCGATTTTTTGGAATATCTCAGAGAAGCTCACTGGAGACAAAGCGTGGATTGGGGACATATTAAAATTGAATCCTCTTTTCTACATTATTGATGGTTTTAGAAATAGTTTGTTAAAGGGAGAATGGTTCTTCCATGATGTCAAATACACACTTTATTTTTGGCTGATCACGCTTCTTCTTTTAACAGTCGGTTCATTGCTTCATATGAAATTTAGGGATAAATTTGTCGATTTTCTTTAAAAAGTAAGGAGATTATACGATGAAACTAAAGGTTTCGTTTCGAAACGTATCCAAGCAATACGTCCTATATAAAAAGCAGTCAGATAAGATTAAAGGGCTGTTTTTTCCTAATAAAAATGAAAAAGGTTTTTTTGCTGTTCGTGATGTGTCCTTTGATGTATATGAAGGCGAGACAATTGGTTTTGTAGGAATTAACGGATCGGGGAAATCGACAATGTCGAACCTTCTAGCGAAAATCATTCCACCGACAAGTGGTGAAATTGATATGGACGGCCAGCCTTCGTTAATTGCCATTGCAGCAGGGCTGAACAACCAGTTAAGCGGAAAAGACAACATTCGTTTAAAGTGCTTAATGATGGGACTAACGAATAAAGAGATAGACGAGCTTTATGAAAAAATCGTAGAGTTTGCGGATATTGGCGACTTTATTGACCAGCCGGTTAAGAGCTATTCAAGTGGAATGAAATCACGTCTTGGCTTTGCCATTTCAGCGCATATCGATCCAGATATCCTGATTATTGATGAAGCACTGTCTGTTGGAGACCAAACCTTCTATCAAAAATGTGTGGACCGCATTACAGAATTCAAGGAACAAGGAAAGACGATCTTTTTTGTCAGTCACTCTATTAGCCAAATCCAAAAAATCTGTGATCGGGTGGCTTGGATGCATTATGGTGAGCTTCGTATGTTTGATGATACGAAAAAGGTCGTGAAGGAATATAAGGAGTTTGTTGAGTGGTTTAACAAGCTTTCCAAGAAAGAAAAACAAAAATACCAAATGGAACATAAAGAAGGTAGAAAAGGCGTACAAAAGACGGAAAAGGTGTCTCGTTATCAAGAGAACGAAAAACGCCGCTCATTGTTCGGACCTGCATTTCAAGTGACAGTTATAGCGGTCTTAACGATATTGCTAGCCTTATCGATGTTTTCAGATCGCCCGCTTCGTACATTGGCGACATTTGGTGCAATCCCATCAGATAAGACAGAAGCGCCTCAGTCGAAAAGCCCGCAGACCAAAGGAGCGCCTGATATGAAAAAGGTGGATCAACAGGCGATTGTCACGGCTGATCCCCTCAAGGTTTACAAAGACCAAGCCATGAAAAAAAAGGCCGATGTCACTTTGACATTTGGACAAGAAGTACAGGCTGTGGCTGAAAATAAACAAACCGTTCAAATTAAAACTGCGTCAGAAACGTATTTTGTTAAACCTGCTGCGCTTCAAAATGCAGAGAATTTAAAGTCATTATCCATTGGACCAGGACAGTTTAATTCCTATGTATCGCCTGCATCGGCAGGTTCGTATGAGTATTTACTTTCTTTCCTTGGAAAAGAAGAATCTGTGCTGAAACAGAGAATGCAAACGCTGAGTTCAGTGAAAAATGATCAAGGAGATACGATTGAGCGATTGACCACAGAGAAAACCGACTATGTCATTCAAAATGGTCAGGCAAACACGATTATGTTTCGCGACATTATGCCAATTTCTCCTTCTACACTTGGGCTGACAGAACAAAATGTCTGGATGAATGAGAAACGAACAAAGTTCGCAGTGAAGGGCGAAAACAACCTGTTTGTCATTGATAATGAACAGCATACACTGACTATTTCAGTCATTAAATAAAAAAGCTGCCGATGATGGCAGCTTTTTTTAATTCACTTCTTCTTTTTCGAGAAGCTGTTTCATAAATGGAATGAGTTTCTTTTTCAATTCTTCATCCTGAAGAGCAAACTCAAGCGTCGTTTCGATGAAGCCTTGCTTCTCGCCGACATCGTATCGTTTCCCTTCGAAATCATAGGCAAATACGCGCTGAATGTCATTCAGCTTTTGAATGGCATCTGTTAGCTGAATTTCTCCGCCTGCACCAATTTCTTGCTGATCGAGGTACATAAAGATCTCTGGCGTGAAAATGTAGCGCCCTAAGATGGCTAGGTTCGATGGTGCTGTTCCTTGCGGCGGCTTTTCAACAAAGTTTTTGACTTGATAGCGGCGTCCTTCTTGTGTAAGAGGGTCGATAATCCCGTAGCGATGCGTATCGCTGTCCGCTACTTGCTGAACCCCGATGACAGATGAAAGGGTTTTTTCGTATTCATCCATCAGCTGGCGAAGCCCAGGCGTTTCGGCTTGAACAATGTCATCACCTAATAAAACAGCAAAAGGCTCATCACCGATAAAGTTGCGTGCGCACCAAACGGCGTGTCCAAGTCCTTTCGGCTCTTTTTGACGTATGTAATGAATGTCAGCAATGTTAGAGGACTTTCTCACTTTTTCTAAAAGCTCGCTCTTTCCCTTTTCCTCAAGATTGCGCTCCAGCTCTGGTGCAAAATCAAAATGATCCTCAATGGCTCTTTTTCCTTTTCCAGTGACGATAATAATGTCTTCGATTCCTGATTCTACAGCTTCTTCAATAATATATTGAATGGTTGGTTTATCAACGATTGGGAGCATTTCTTTAGGCATTGCTTTTGTTGCAGGGAGGAAACGTGTCCCAAGACCTGCAGCTGGTATAATGGCTTTACGTACTTTTTTCAATGAACTTTGCACCTTCCTTACATATAAAAAAAATGATTTGGCTTCATTTTTCATCTTTCATAAAGTGTAACTTACAAATGATAGAAATGACAAATGATTTACGATAAATGCATGATCTGATTCATTATCTATTGTAAAGAGTTTGTGTAAATTTTTATGTTGAAAAGAGTAAAGGAGATGTAAAAATTGAAAATAGAATGATTAGGATTCGTTCCTATTCTTTTGTATAATACACTTATGATAAATGAGAAGGAAAGAGGCATCGACTATTGAAAACATTACATGTAATGACTGTATTCGGGACGAGGCCTGAAGCGATTAAAATGGCACCCCTTGTCCTTGAACTGAAAAAACATCCGCAAATCAAATCCTCAGTCACTGTGACTGCACAGCATCGGCAAATGCTTGATCAAGTGTTGAAAGCCTTTAACATTCGTCCGGATCATGATTTAAATATTATGAAAGAACGCCAGACATTATCCGAAATCACATCAAATGCACTCTTGAAACTAGATCAACTATTCCAAGAGGAAAAACCTGATATTGTCCTTGTTCATGGAGACACCACTACAACCTTTGCAGGAAGCTTGGCCGCATTCTACCACCAAATTTCGGTTGGTCACGTTGAAGCGGGTTTAAGAACACACAATAAATACTCGCCGTTCCCTGAAGAATTGAACCGACAAATGACAGGCACTATTGCTGATATTCATTTTGCTCCTACAAATGAGGCAAAGCAGAATCTTTTAATTGAAAATAAAAAAGAAGAGACGATTTGTGTGACGGGGAATACTGCGATTGATGCGTTGCAAACAACGGTTACAGAGCAGTATCAACACCCTATTTTAGAGAAAATAGGCACAGATAAAATGATCTTGTTAACGGCTCATCGCAGGGAGAATCTCGGCCAGCCGATGAAAAACATGTTTAGAGCGATTAGACGTATTGTAGAAGAGTTTGAAGATGTTCAGGTTGTATATCCTGTACATTTAAACCCTGCTGTTCGTGATGCGGCTCAAACAGAATTCAGTGATCTTGATCGTGTGCACTTAATTGAGCCGCTTGAAGTCGTTGATTTCCATAACTTCGCTGCTGCCTCACACTTTATATTAACGGATTCTGGCGGTGTACAAGAGGAGGCGCCTTCTCTAGGGAAGCCAGTATTAGTGCTGCGAGATACAACGGAACGCCCTGAAGGTGTGAAAGCTGGCACGCTTAAGCTCGCGGGTACAGATGAAGAGACCATTTACAACATGGCAAAACAGCTGTTAGTCGATCAGAAAGAGTACGACAACATGTCGAAGGCGTCTAATCCATATGGTGATGGACAAGCGTCAAAACGAATTGTCGAAGAGCTTCTCCATCGTTTTGGATTAAGTGAAGAAAAACCAGTTCCATTTCAATCATAAAAAAAGAAGACTACATTTCTGTAGTCTTCTTTTTTACTGCTCCAAACTTTCCTTCAATTCCTTCTTCACATTCGCAAGGCTGCTGTCATCAAGCTGGTAGTAATAAATGTTATTGATACGTGTGCCTGATCCTTTCAACTCGTGCTGCTTCACATGCTGTCTTGCATCACGATAATCATTCATCATCGTCCACATATCATCAAATGACATGTTTGTCTTCATATTATTTTCTACGACTTTGAACATATCGCCGAATTTCGTAATAGATGAAATGTTGGCACCTTTTGCAATGATGCCTTCAATGACCTGACGCTGTCTTTGCTGACGTCCGAAGTCACCTTTTGGATCTTGCTTTCTCATTCTCGTATAGGCAAGGGCTTGATCCCCATTCAGGTTAATTTCTCCTGTACCAAATGAATGGCCGTCATAACTAAATGCAAACGTGCTATTTACTGTAATACCGCCAAGTGTATCAACAATATCTTTGAAGCTTTCCATGTTCACTTTGACAAAGTAATCAACAGGTACATCAAGCAGTTCCTCTACAGTATCTGCTGCCATTTGTGTACCGCCGAATGCATAGGAGTGGTTGATTTTATCCATTGTGCCTTTTCCGACAATCTTCGTATACGTATCACGCGGGATGCTCACCATCTCGGTGGTTTTCGTTTTTGGATTTACTGTCATGTATATTAATGTATCTGCACGGCCTCGGTCATTTTTTCGTTCATCGACACCCATGACTAAAATAGAAATCGGGTCTTTCTTACTTAAATCGACATCTTTGTCACGCTTATCTGACTTCTTTAAATTCTCCTGAATGCCTGCGACGGTCGATGCTGCTGTGTTCCAAAGATGATATGCGTATCCGCCAGTTGCTAATACGAATAAGCCAATAATCGATAAAACAATCCAAAGAACCTTTTTCTTCTTTCTTTTTCTTTCAGCTCTCATAATGTCCCTCACCTTTTCTATGATTCTTCCATGATTATAGGTTTACGAATCTTGATAAACAAGTTATTTTTTTACTCTGAACCTAGATATAGACGTTGTAACAAAAAAAAGGTTTCAAAAAACCTTAAATTTACCTTAAAATAATAACTTATAAGACGATACAAAGACATGAGGTGAAAAAAATGAAGAAAATCGTCGTTTTACCGTTCTTAATACTGCTACTAGGTATCGTGCTCACAGCATGTGGAACGGCTGAGCAGTCCTCAGGAGAAAACAAGACAAGCAGTTCAACTCCTCAGGTACTGGAAGAGAAAGCTGAATTTATTGGAATGGCTGATGCACATACAGTCGAAGTGAAAAAAGTGAATACGACCCTAAGCTATGAATTTACGGATAATTTTAAAGATGTGTTAAATGAATTTAAACCAGGAGACACAGTAGAAATCTCTTACTTTATTAATGACAGTGGTCAAAAGGAAATCCAGAAGATTGAAAAACAGAAGTAAAAAAGATGGGCGGGATGAACAAAATTGAAGAAAACAGGCGTTACACTAATCGTTCTCATGATACTGACTCTACTAGTTGCACCCTTTCAGTCTGCCATGGCAAGCTCGGCAATTTCAGTGAAATTGTCTAATTATATCGGAAACAAAACAAGCATGGATATCTCAACAACTGGGGAATACAAGCTATCAGGATCAAATGTTGCTGTGACGAAAAGATATGACGGCAAAAATAGATACGAAGTAGCCAACAGCATCGCATCTGCTGGCTGGAAAAATCCATCAACTGTTGTCATTGTCAGTCGTGATGCATTTGATCATGCAATTTCTGTATCACCGTTAGCATACAAACTGGGCGCACCTATTTTGTATACGAATATTGAAAAACTGACGAAAACAACAGAAAACCAGCTCAAGAAAATGAAGCCGGATAATATTCTGATTGTCGGAAATACGAAAAGCATTTCAACAGCTGCTGAGAAGTCTATTAAAAAGTATGGCAAAGTCAGACGTATTAGTGGAAAAGATAAGTTTGAAATCTCCCAAAAAATCGCTAAAGAAATGGGTAACTATAAGCAAGCTGTCGTTGTCGGCGGGAACTCATTTATGAATGGGATTGCCATTGCATCCTACGCATCGAGAAAGGGATACCCTATCCTGTTAACAAAAAAAGATTCCATTCCGTCTTATAGAATGCCAAGTAAAGTGATCATCATCGGTAGTACGAAAAGTACTGGACAAAAAGTTGAAAATCAAATCAAAAAAACCTCACAGGTGACAAGAATCAGCGGTGCCAATCGCTATGAATTATCTGTGAATATTATAAAGAAATTAAATATTAATGCAGATAAAGTTTATTTGGCAAAAGCCTCTAGCTATATTTATGCGATGCCGCTGTCTCAATTGGCTGCAAAATCTAACAGTACGGTTGTGTATGTAAAGCCCGATTCTGTCACAGCGTCTTTAAAAGCACTGCTGAAGGAAAAAGGTACATATGCTTATCATCTTGCTGGCAGCACAAGTGCAATTAAAGATAGCTTGAAAAACTCATTAGCCAAACAAGTCTATCTGAAAAAAAATCAAAACTACCAATTGAATATTTCTAACGGAAAAATTTCATTAAAAGGCATAAAGACGTATAACACAGTAAGAGTTGTTCCTGAGAAATATTCAACAAAAAATGTCCTTCAAATTGCAGGAAAGCCGTATTTAGGCAGCGTAAACTTTGCAATTGAATCAGGGTATATCAGGCCGACTCTCGAAAATATTCCATTTGAAGACTATTTAAAAGGTGTAGTGCCAAATGAAATGCCTGCAAGCTGGAATGTTGAAGCGTTAAAAGCACAGGCGGTTGCTGCTAGAACGTATTCGGTGAAAAGTATTGGAAAAGTCGTCCCTGATACAACAGCCTTCCAAGTATATGGAGGATATAACTGGTATACAAATTCGACAAAAGCTGTCGATGCCACAAAAGGAAAGGTTCTGAAATATAACAATCAGCTCATTTCAGCAACCTATTACTCTAGCAATGGCGGTTATACAGAGGCAAGTGAAGAAGTATGGGGAAATGCACTGCCATACTTAGTGGCCAAAAAGGATCCAAAAGATCCAGTCAATCCATGGACACTGAAACTCTCTAAAAAACAACTAGGCACGACATGGACTGCTAGCACAGCAGCTTCTCAATGGTCTAAAACAAAAGAGACAAATGCAGCTGACCTTGCCGGCCTGAAATCATGGTTGCTCAAAAACAAAGAAACTGCTGCATCTGATATGAAAATCGCATCGATCTCAAGCCTGACGTTCTCAGGGAAAACAAAAGGCCAGCGTGCGAAGACGGTATCGATCAAACTGACATACCATCTGAAAAACAAAACAGGCACATATTCGGTAAACAAAAGCACAACGGCAAGTATGAAGATGACCGAGTTTCGATCAGTCATGGGCGCAACAAAGGTGAAAAGCACGTTTGCGTCAGTCAAAAACAACACAAATGACTTCACGATTTCAGGAAAAGGATATGGCCACGGCATTGGTATGAGCCAATACGGAGCCAAAGCGAGAGCTGAATCTGGAAACTCATATTCTTCCATACTCTCGTTCTACTATCCAGGTACAAAACTAACAAACTATTAAAGGGTAAAAGGAGGACATAGAAGATGCGCTCAATGATGAAAACAGCCATCCTCAGCCTCATCGCCATTTTCGTTATCGTTCCAACAGCATTGGCAGACAATTCAGTCTCAAGAATTGATGGCGGGAGCAGATATGCTGTAGCGGCAAACGTAGCGAAAAAAGGATGGGGAACTGCAAGTACAGTCGTTTTAGTAGGGAAAACTGCGTATGCAGATGCAACAGCAGGAATTCCACTTGCATATCAAAAAAATGGACCAGTTCTTTACACAAACAGTAAAAGTCTTTCGGGTGATACAAAGAAAGCCTTAACTTCATTAAAAACAAAGACGGTGATCGTTTTAGGCAGCACATCAAGTGTGTCAAATAACGTGGTCAACCAAGTGAAGAAAATGGGCATCTCCACACAGCGTATTTCAGGAAAAAACCGATATGAGCTATCTGCCAATATCGCGAAAAAAATGAAAAAGCCAGCAGGCGTCGTTGTCGTTGAGGGTTCTTTCTATGCACATGGGATTGCGATTGCACCTGTAGCAGCTCAAAAAGGATTCCCAATTCTATATACAGATAAAAAGGGACTTCGTTCTGAAATCGCTTCTGTTGCAAAAGCAAGCAATGTGAAACAAACCATTGTAGTCGGCGGAGAGAATTACGTCACAAAAGCAGCTTATAACCAATTGAAATCACCAACACGGATCAAAGGCTCGACTCGTTATGATGTCGCGGCAAATATTGTGAAAAAGTACAATATGAGTGTCAATAATACCTATGTAGGAAGAGGATTTGGTTATGCCACTTCATCTTCTGCTGCAGGCATTGCAGCGAAGCAAAACAAAGCATTGCTTCTAACGAATGAAAAGACACTGCCAAAAGTAACAAGAGCAACAGTGAGCAGTAAGAAAATCACCAAATTTACTGTCGTAGGCAGTACAAATACAGTGACACCAACTGTTGTGAACCAGCTGAAAAACCCGGCTGTTGGGAAAAAAGTATTCATTGATCCAGGTCATGGTGCGCATGATTCAGGAGCTGTAGGATACGGATTATATGAAAAGAATTTGAATTTAGATGTAGCAAAGCGTTTAAATACGAAATTAAACAACGCTGGTGCACTTGTGACCATGTCAAGAACATCAGACACATTTGATAGTCTTCAAACACGAGTGAGCAAAGGTGCGTCAGCAAATGCAGATATCTTTATCAGTGTCCATGCGAACTCAAACGATAACAGCAGTGCAAACGGAACAGAAACGTATTATGACAAAACCTATGCGGCTGCAAACAGCCTGAAGCTGGCGCAAAACATCCAGCCTAAAATGGTCAGCGCACTAGGTACAAGAGACCGTGGTGTGAAAACAGCTGGCTTCTACGTCATTAAATATTCTAAGATGCCGAGCGTTCTTTTGGAAACTGGTTTTGTTTCCAGTCCAGTTGATTCAAACATCTTGAAATCTGCTACGTATAAAGATCGATTAGCGTCAGGTATTTCAAGCGGTGTGTCAGGTTATTTTAGATAAGAAAACACAAACCTGAGGGGTGCCTCAGATACTCCTCTTAGGCTGCTCGAGAACGTACTCGGCAGCCTTTTTTCAAAAGTTCATGAAGTTCCTGGGTGAAGGGTTCAAACCAAGGAGGTTGACTTCATGCGTGTTGATATCAAATGTATGTTACTGATTGCTATTTCACTATGTTTATATACACCATCCGTTTTTGCCCAGCACACTGTATCGAGGATAGAAGGAAGCAATCGGTATGAGGTGGCGGTAAATGCCGCGAAAAGGGGCTGGCAGGAAGCGCCTGCCGTTGTTCTTGTGGGCGGTGATGCTTATGCAGATGCCCTGAGTGCTGTGCCTTATGCATACCAGCAAGGGGCCCCAGTCCTCTTAACGAATGCTAGCAGTCTTTCGGATGCTGCAAAGACAGGGTTGCAGCAGCTGAAAACGAAGCGTGTAACAATTCTTGGCGGGACTGCGAGTATTTCTGAAAAAGTCGTGAAGCAGTTAAAAGCGATGAATCTATCCGTTTCCCGTATTCAAGGAAAGAACCGCTATGAATTGGCGGCAAATGTGGCGAAGCACATGAAGAGTGCTAGTGCGGCAGTCGTCGTCAATGGTTCTGCTTATGCTGATGCTGTCGCGATTGCTCCATACGCTGCTAAACAAGGCTATCCTATTTTATTAACAGATGCGAAAGGACTGCGCGAGGAAACAGCCAATCTATTAAAAAACAAAGCAGTCAAGCGGACCATTGTGATCGGCGGAGAAGCAAGTGTCAATAAAACGGCTTTTCAAAAGCTTCCATCACCAGTCAGAATAAGCGGAGCCAATCGGTATGAGGTGGCTGCCCAAATTGCTAAAACGTATCCAATGAAGACAAGCCAAACATTTATGAGTTATGGGTATGCCTATGCAGATGCAGCCGCTGCGGCAAGTATAGCAGCGAAACAGGGCCAAACCCTTCTTCTTACAGACGCTCAAACGGTGCCGGATGCTATCAGAAAAGTCATCGGAGCCAAACAGATGTCAGCTTTTTCTGTGGTAGGCGGAACATCAACCGTTCAAACGAATGTCATCACGCAGTTGAAAAATGCGGTGTTAGGCGAAACAATTTTTATTGATCCAGGTCATGGTGCGCAGGATGCGGGAGCGATAGGGAATGGGCTGCTTGAAAAGAACATCAATTTAGAAGTAGCATTAAAGCTGCGGTCAAGGCTTCACCAAGCGGGTGCACTTATTGTCATGTCGAGAACTTCTGATACATTTGACTCCTTGCAGACACGTGTCAGTAAAGGAGCCCAGGCAAGTGCTGATATATTCATCAGTATCCACGCCAACGCAAATGATAACAACGGTGCGAATGGAACAGAGACGTATTATGATACGACATATGCAGCTGCTCATAGTGTCAAGCTGGCACAACAGGTTCAGCCTCGAATGGTCAGTGCCCTTGGAACAAAAGATCGCGGAGTGAAAACAGCAGGGTTCTACGTCATCAAATATTCTAGAATGCCGAGTATTTTGCTAGAAACGGGCTTTGTAACAAGTCCAATCGATGCGAGTATTTTAAAATCTACCGCTGCAAAGGACCGGCTGGCTTCTGGAATTGCAACTGGTGTGTCCAACTACTTTGACGTAAAATGAATCACGAATGATGTGTCAAGTTAAAAATACATTTCATTTTTGGTTATGTTTGTTATAATTGAAACATAGAAGGTGAATGGTTTACACATAAATCTTCAAATGACAGCAAACCGACAAATCATGAAGAGGTGACGATTTTGAAAAAATTAATCACAATGCCGTTTCTAGTATTGCTTCTAGGTGTATTGCTCACAGCGTGCGGCACAACAAATCAATCAAGCGATAACAAAAAGGATGACAGCAAAAAAGAAACAACCGAAGCAGCCGATCAAAACAAAGATAAGGCTGCGGACAAAAAATCAGAAGATCAATCATCAAAAAATGAAAAATCAGATGATCAAAGTAAAGAAACAGCTGCTCAAACAGAAGAGCCAGCAAGTCAATCTGATGAAGAGGCAAAAGACAGCTCAAGCAAAGAAATTACAAAAGAAGAACCTGCTAAAGACCAATCAAAAGCTGACTCAAAAGGTGACTCTAAAACAAAGAAAGAATCAACGACTAGTAAGAAAAATGAAGTCACCAAAGAAGGCACATATGTCGGTTTGGCTGATGGACATACAATTGCTGTCAACATTGATGGAAAAGAAGTAGCTATTCAATTCGGAAATACATTTTCTAAACAAGTGAACAGCTTAAAAGAAGAATCAAAAGTAAAAGTAACCTATACAAAAGATGCAAACGGAACACTTCGATTAAAAACGATCGAATCTGTAAAAGCAAAATAAAGAAAAGACCCGGAGACCCGCAGAATTGCGGGTCTTTTTTACGTTCAAAAGGGCATAACTTGATATAAGTGCACATTCTTAACACAGTTTTACAAGACTTAACAGCGCATTTACATTTGCTTAATGTTGCTCTGCTAAACTGACTTTCATAGAACATCTCTTTACACAACAACTACTTTGAATGGTGAGGTGCAGGTCAGTGAGTGCAGAGAAAGCGATGAATCTTTACAGAGAATATGAAGTGAGACGAAATCACTCTTTTGCCTTAACAGAACATATGGTTCGTTATTTATTTGCAAAACGTTTCATAGATTTAATGTTCTCGTTCATCGGATTGATGTTGAGTACGCCAATCATTTTGCTGTTTGCTCTTTTGATTAAGCTGGAAACACCAGGGCCAGCCTTTTATATGCAGGAAAGGGTCGGGAAAGACGGTGTTTACTTTAAATTATGGAAGCTCAGATCGATGAGAATTGACGCAGAAAGCGGAGGAGCGAAATGGGCGCAAAAAAATGACCCGCGTATCACCAAAGTGGGGGCATTCATCCGTAAAACAAGAATTGATGAACTTCCGCAATTTATCAACGTGTTAAAAGGAGAAATGAGTATCGTAGGTCCTCGTCCAGAAAGACCGATGTTTACCGCAGAATTTAATCGGACGATTCCAGGCTTCACAAAAAGGTTGGCGGTAAAGCCGGGGCTGACAGGTCTTGCTCAAGTAAATGGCGGATATGAAATGAGTCCAAGTGAAAAATTAACACATGACTTACAGTATATTCAAAACTTGACATTTTCTCTCGACACGAAGATTATGGTAAAAACGTTAAAAGTCATCATGACTGGTGACGGAGCCAGATAAGTAAAGTAGGGAAGAGAAATGGCAAGTATGAAAAAAAGCATGCTAGGCGGGGCAAAATGGACAAGCTTGTCCGCATTGATCATCACCATCATCCAAATTGCACAGTTCGCTTTTTTAGGGAACGTGATGTCACTCAAGGAGTTTGGACTCGTTGGCATGATCACAACTGTCACAATATTTACGCAGATTTTACTTGATCTAGGAATTGGGGCAGCAATCATTCAAAAGGAACAAACGACAGAACGTCAATTATCTACATTATATTGGATCAACCTGCTCACAGGGATTCTCTTGTTTTGTCTGCTCATCCTGCTAAGCCCAATGATAGCCGCTTTTTATAACCGGCCAGAGCTAGAGGGTCTGCTCAAGCTATTATCGATTATGTTTCTGATCGCACCGATTGGCCAGCAGTACCAGTATATGATGCAAAAAGACTTAGCCTTTAAAACATTAAGCACCATTGAAGCCATTGCGACCATCATATCGCTGCTCGTTTTACTCGTTTTCGCCTTCTTCATGAATCCGATTGTCGCCTATGTCATTTCTCAAGTGCTGCTGCAATCAGGAAAAGGTCTCATGTATGCAGCGGCTTATTGGAAGAAGTGGCGTCCAGCACCTGTATTTGCATTAGGAGAAGTGAAGGAATTTTTCTCATTCGGTGCATTCCAGCTCGCATCCAGACTGGTTAACCGAGCAGGATCAAACATCGACATGATTTTAATCGGCCGGTTTCTTGGAGCGGAAGCGTTAGGTATTTACAGCTTGGCGTATCAAATTGTAACAATACCCGTGCTGAAGATAAATCCGATTGTGACGAGAGTGGCTTTCCCGGTTTTCGCAAAAAGTCAACGGGATCACTCCATGCTGCGAGAGGGCTTCCTGAGTATGACGAATATGCTCGCATTGGTTAGTTTTCCATTATTAATCGGCCTTGCTGCCGTATCAGATAGCTTTATAGAGGTCGTGTTTGGAGAGAAATGGCTAGTAGCGGTTCCGGTTTTAAATATATTGTGCATTGTTGGCCTTCTGCGTGTGCTGATGAATCCAAACGGTTCAATCCTTCTTGCAAAAGGGAGAGCGGACTTAGCCTTTTATTGGGATACGGGGATGCTTATCGTGTATGGCTGCGCATTATATGCAGGTGTCACGACAGGCAGTCTGCTCACAGTAGCTTGGATCTACTCAGGTGTCAGTCTGCTCAACTTTATTATCGGCAGATGGCTCATGGCATATGTCATTCAGCTTGATATGAAGGTGTATTTAAAATCACTTGGAAAGCCCGCTGTCATGACGCTGCTCATGGCGGTCTGTGCGATAGCTTTACATCAAGGGATGAAGCTGACATCAGCAGATATTTCACTTCAATTACTACTGACTGTTTGTGTCAGTGCTGCATTGTATGGCTTGCTGCTCATCAAAATGTATCCGCAGGCTGCAGGCAAATTATTGAGAAGAGGTCGTTCGTCATGAAGGTACTATGGCTGACAAGTGTATATCCCAGTGAAAAACATCCGAGTGAGGGTGTATTTCATGAAACGCAAGTACAGGAGCTGCTCAAACAAGGAATAAAAGTGACTGTCATTTGTCCTAATCCAGTGAATCCACCGGTTTTACGGATGCTCAAGGCATCCTATCGGCAGAAAAGGGATCTGCCTGAACAGGAAGTGAGGAACGGAGTGAAGGTTTACAGACCGCCTTATCCAGCGCTCCCTGGACAGCTGAAATGGGCGCAGCCGAGTAAACGAATAGCGGCTTCCGTTCTCAGAGCAATGCAGCGTCATCAGCTGTCACCAGATTTTATCCATGCGCACTTTGCCATGCCGTCTGGCGGAGCGGCGGCTGTTATTCAGAAAGAAACGAAAATCCCTTATCTTCTGACCTTGCACGGCAGTGATGTGAACGTATATCCGAACTATAGCAAAGGGGCGAAGGCAGCCTTTGAAACGGCGGTGAGGCAGGCATCTGCTGTTCTGACAGTGAGTGAGGAGCTGGCTAAAAAGACAAATGAGATGACGAAGGTAGAAGCAAAATGTCTTCCGCTTGGTATTCCGCTCCGATCATTTTCCAGAACGGAAGAAGGTCAAGAAGGCATCAGAAAGCACTTACGTTTACCGCTTCAAGATAAGCTCGTTGTTTTCGTCGGGCGTTTAGTGAAAGAGAAGGGCTTGCTTGAATTAGCTGAAGCTGTCAGCAGCATGGATGGAGTGAAAGCAGTCTTTGTTGGAAAAGGCCCCCTTGCAAACGAACTCAAGGAACGGGCGGGGGCATCTATTATACTCCCAGGGCAGGTGCCGAATGAGCAAGTGAGAGACTACTTAATGGCAGCTGATCTGTTTGCACTCCCTTCCTACAGTGAAGGAATGCCAACCGTCGTTCTAGAAGCGCTCGCTTTAAAAGTACCTGTCATTGCAACACGGGTTGGTGGTCTCCCATCCTTATTTTCAACCTATCAACACCTGCTCGTTGAACCGCGTTCGACGCGTCAGCTGAAAGAGGCGATTCACGCCTGCCTTTATGAAAACAGATGGAATGAAGAAGTGAAGAACGATCTTTATGAAATGGTTCATACAGAATATTCATCAGAACATAATGCGAAACATCTCATTCAGCAATATGAGAAGGTGCTCAATCAACATCCATCGTTTAAACAAGATGAAATGTGCAAAGAATGATAGATAGATAAACAGCTTGGAACGGACAATATGCTTTTACTGAGAGGATGAAAAATGTTGAAGAAAATTGCTGTGATTGGAACAGGTTATGTCGGGTTAGTATCGGGTACTTGTTTTGCTGATATCGGAAATCGTGTCATCTGCTGTGACATCGATGAATCAAAAATCAACAGCTTAAAAAGTGGTGTCGTTCCCATTTATGAACCAGGTTTAAAAGAATTGATTGAAAAGAATACAGAAGAAGGAAGACTGTTTTTTACAACGAATATTCCTGCCGCTATTAGGGAATCAGAGATTATCTATATTGCCGTAGGGACACCGATGACACCACAGGGGGAAGCAGATTTAACGTATGTGAAGGCTGTCGCTCAAACGATCGGTGAACACATGAATGGCTATAAAATCATCGTCAATAAAAGCACAGTGCCCGTTGGAACAGGCCGTCTCGTTCAAGCCATTGTGGAAAAGGCATCGCGCAGTAAATATCCTTTTGATGTCGTATCCAATCCAGAGTTTCTCCGAGAAGGCTCAGCGATTCAAGATACGATGAATATGGAGCGGGCGGTCATTGGTTCGACTAGCACTCATGCCTCTAGCATCATCAAAAGACTGCATGATCCGTTTCAAACAGAGGTTGTGGAGACCAACTTAGAAAGTGCTGAAATGATTAAGTATGCTGCAAATGCCATGCTTGCCACAAAAATCTCATTTATTAATGACATTGCAAATATTTGCGAAAGGGTAGGCGCTGACGTTGAAAAAGTCAGTGAAGGAGTTGGATTAGACAGCCGAATCGGGCATAAATTTTTAAAAGCAGGCATTGGATTTGGAGGTTCTTGTTTCCCGAAAGACACGATGGCTCTTCTCAAAATTGCCGAAACATCTGGGTACCGGTTCAAGCTGATCGAATCTGTCATTGAAACGAACAACAACCAAAGAGCCCACCTGGTCAGCAAATTGATGAGTGTGTTCGGTGATATTAAAGGAAAAACCATTTCTGTCTTAGGCCTCGCCTTTAAACCGAATACGAATGATATGCGTTCAGCGCCTGCACTAGATATTATCCCAATGCTGAGAGAGCTGGGGGCTTTTGTGAAAGCCTATGATCCGATTGCTTATGTAGAAGCTGAACGTGAGCTTGGCCCGCAGGCGGTTTTCAGCAACGACCTGTACGAAACAGTAAAAGATACAGATGCCTGTCTCATCCTAACAGAATGGGAAGACGTACAGAAGATGGATAAAGACCAGCTCAAGCAGCTACTTCGCTCGCCGATTGTAATTGATGGAAGGAATTTGTTTGATCCAGCAGAAATGAAAGAGAGAGGATTTATTTACCAGTCGATCGGCCGCCCAAGTGTATGGGAAGCAGAATTGGTATCGAAGGCACAATAACAGGGGGAGCTTGGATGAAGAAAGTATTGGTTACTGGGGGAAGCGGATTTATTGGATCACATACGGTAGAGGCTTTACTAGAAAAAGGCTATGAGCCCATCGTTCTTGATAACTTTTCAACT
This sequence comes from Bacillus sp. PK5-006, assembly GCF_054161415.1. NCBI lineage: Bacteria > Bacillati > Bacillota > Bacilli > Caryophanales > Bacillaceae > Bacillus > Bacillus sp. PK5-006. The sequence continues at coordinate 510,454 of NZ_CP096414.1, forward strand.
GGATCACGAGAAAATATTGCTCATCTTTCCGTGCAATGCATGGAGGCAGATGTCACAAAGCCAGCGACGATTGATTTGATCAAACAAATCGCACCGGATTATATCATTCATCTTGCAGCACAAGTAAGTGTAGCGGTTTCCGTTCAGGATTTCGTATATGACGAAGAGGTCAATATAAAAGGATCTCTGCACGTCATGAAAGCTGCGGCTGAAGCAGGAGTGGAAAAAGTCATCTTTGCCTCATCGGCAGCTGTCTATGGAGACCCGGTGTATCTGCCAGTAGACACCGCTCACCGGCTGAAGCCTGGTTCACCTTATGGCTTAGCAAAACTGACAGTAGAGCGGTATTTAGAAATGGCAAAATCACTCTATGATGTGGACTATTGTATTCTCAGGTACAGCAATGTATATGGTCCGCGCCAAGATGCACTTGGCGAAGGCGGTGTTGTCTCTATTTTCTCTGATAAGTTTGCAAAGGATGAGGCTCCTTTTATCTTTGGAGATGGGGAACAAACAAGAGACTTTATCTATGTGGGTGATCTAGCGGCAGCAAATGTTGCGGCTTTAACAGCCCAATCAAACGTTTGTTTAAATATTTCGTGTGGTGATTCCATCACTGTGAATGAACTGTTTCAAACGATGAAACGGGTAACGAGATCACAGCTTGAACCGATTTACAAGCCGCAGCGTGCAGGAGATATCGTGCATAGTACATTGGCAAATGAGGAAACGAAACAAGTCTTAGCATGGGAGCCTGTTGTGAGTTTACAGGAAGGTTTGGCTCGTACCATTTCCTACTATAAACAGGAAGTCAAGGCTTAATCCCTCAAATCGGATGGGTTGCTTAGGAGGAAAATGGGTATGAGTGTGAAACAAACAGCATGGCAAATCATGATCGGTTGTATATTATTTGCAGCAGGGCTAGGACTTGTACAATTGGCGTCTGCGCAGCCCGCCGGGTTAAAAAAGATCGTCGCCATTCCGGTCCTGCTTTTAGTCCTGACGGCTTTTCTCGTGTTAATGAAGCTATACATGAACGGTGAGCAAGTGTTCATGTCAGCCATATATCTTTTAATTGCATTGACCTTTCTCAACAACGCTTTCTTTTCAATTAGTGCCGGGTTCTTTAGTCTTTTTCTCTACCGTATCATGCTCATTGCCGCCTTTGCTTTATTCATATGGCGGATGAGACATAAGGGGACGTACATATCGCAGTGGCAGCAGATTCGTGTAAAAGGCATTCTTGGTTTTTTCGCTGCATGGTTTCTTTACGGGCTCATCTCACTGCTGTGGGCTCATTCGGTGACAGATGGTCTTAAATATATGTCCCTGCTTGCTATGGGGATGGGATTTGTCTTTCTTGTGGTCATGTACATTCAGCGAATCGATCAAGTTGTCACCTTTTATAGCATTTGGCTTGTCATGACTGTATTTGTCATGGGGATAGGGTTTTATAATCACTTTACTTTGAACCATTTACCAAATACTTCATTGTATCTTGGGCCGGCGTATAAACAGCACTATCCTACAGCTGTCTTTTTTAATCAAAATGACTTTGCAACGTTTTTATCGATTAGCTTTTTCTTGTATTTAGCGTGTATGCGGCAAATGAAAAATGGTTATATCAAAGCATTTGGATTATTTGGCGCCATTGCAGCACTGTATCTCATTTTGTTAACAGAATCCCGCGCGAGCCTGCTTGGCATATTTGCAGGAGCGGCCATTTATGTGTGGCTTCTCATGCCGCGCTTTCTCAAAAAGTGGTCACTCATCACAGCAGGCGGACTTGGTGTCATCTGTATCGCTGTTTTTTCAGCCAAGATTTATTCAGTCTTTTATGACTTGTTTCTCGCTTCTCAGGTCGCGCATTCTTTTAGTGAACCACTCCCATCCAACATTGCGAGAGCGAATTTGATCAAAAATGCATGGCATTTCTTTACGGATTCATACGGGTTTGGTGTCGGAGCGGGGAATGTGTCTTACTACTTAGCCCACTTTTCGATCTTTGATACAGATCAAGTCGTTGAAGTACACAATTGGCTGCTGGAAGTGATGACGAACTTTGGGTTTGCGGTCATGCTGGGCTATATCTCCGTCTACGCTTATCTCATGTTCACGCTGTATAAACAATACCAATGGGCTGACACAAGATCAGCAAAAATGATCATTGAAGGTTTGTTTGCTGCCATGCTGAGCTTTCTCGTTTCAAGTATCAGTCCTAGTTCTGTCTCGAATTTATATTTCCACTGGGTCTTTTTAGGACTCGTGATCGCAGCGGTGAATATGTTGAAAAACAAACAGCGCTTGGTAAACCGGGTGTGATGCTGCGCTGGTATGGCTACACTAATGAAAAAGCAAATACGTCAATGTTGGGAGAATGAACATGTCTGGTTTCATATCTAGAATAGGGAAGCGAATCAAAAAGTATATTGTATGGCTTGTGCTGCTGCCTGTCGTATTAGGCGCTTTTGGATTCTTTTTTGCCAAAGGAACTATGCAGCAGTCTAGTTACACAGCTGCCGTTACGCTTACACTTGGTAAATATGATGACGGAGTGTATAACAATATCGCAGAAGTGACATCTCTATTAAAAAGCGATGCATTTTTAAATGAAGCACTCAGTGATGTGAAAGAAGAAGAAAGGCAGGATGTGAAAAGCCGCCTCATCCTCACCAATCAATCAGATACACAATTACAGCTGTCCTTCACAGATGCTGATAAGGATCATGCTTTAGCTGTCGTGAAGCAGGTGTCGGATACATTTCTAAAGCAAGACAAAGCATTATTTACAAAAAGACAGCAGGTGATTGAAAGTAGATTATCTGCTCTAGAAGACGAATCTGTCAGCAACGATTCCAAAGTAGATAAAGAGCGATTTTTATATGAATTGGAGTCTACAAAGCTTGGAATGAAGCAGGCGAAGATTGTTGATCCTGCTCAAGTTCTTGATGAAGGCAATAAAGGCATGTCAGCGAAAAAGCGGGCACTGCTTGGACTTGTCATTGGCTTTAGTATCTCGCTCATGTTTGTGGTCTTACCCGAAGTGTTCAAAGAATCTTAATGATGAACTGGAGATGAGTCTTAGGTGAACAATCAACCGTTAGTATCAATCATTACACCGGCCTATAATGCGGAACGCTATTTAACGGATACAGTTCATTCCGTCCTTGCCCAAACCTATTCTAATTGGGAACTGATCATCGCAGATGATTGTTCAACAGATGGAACAAGGAAGCTGCTTGGGGACTTAAGTGAAGCAGACGACAGAATCCACGTCATTTATTTAGAGCAAAATGGGGGAGCCGCCATCGCTAGAAACGCAGCCATCAAACAGGCAAAAGGCCGCTTTATTGCTTTTTTAGATAGCGATGATAAGTGGAAAGAGACGAAGCTTGAACAGCAGGTAGACTTTATGCTGACAAACGATTATGCCTTTACATTTACGGCATATGACATCATTGCAGAAAATGGAGAGCCTTTAGAAAAAACTGTCACTGCACCAGCAAGATTAACCTATGATGAAGCTTTGAAAAATACCATTATCGGCTGTTTAACGGTGATGCTTGATGTAGAGAAGATAGGACATGTAGAAATGCCGAACATCCGCACAAGACAGGATTTAGCTACGTGGCTGTCCATATTAAAAAGAGGATTTACAGCCTATGGAATGAGTGAACCGCTCAGTGAATACCGCATCGTTGGAAACTCGATCTCTAGTAACAAGTGGAAAGCAGCGAAAAAAACGTGGTTCGTCTACAGAGAAATTGAGCAGCTTCATTTTGTCAAAGCATCTTGGTGTTTTATGCACTATGCGACAAATGCTGTGAAGAAGCGCTTATAAACAGAAGGGAAAAAAGGTGATAAAGGTGAAAGCAGACTCGATCATACATGTTATCGTAGCGACGGGAGAATGGGGACAGGACGGCTTGAGGTACAGACGGCATCGACTGGCGGAATTTCTAGCATCTGATCCAGAAACGAAAGAGGTCATCTGGGTATGCCCATCTGCATCCCGTCATACAGCTCCCTTTCAGCCCATAACCGATCGAATGAAGCAATTGACCATTCCTGATGTGCTCAAGAGCAAATTTTTCCGCTTTGGCCGATATCAAGATATGTTCTATATTCATAAATTGTCCCCTCTTCTTGAGCATTTGCGGCAGGAAGAAAAGAAGGGAATCGCTGTTTGCTTATGGTATACGTTTCCGGGCTTTCCGCTCTTATCTTCTTTATTTGAATGGAAACATATTGTCTATGACTGCAGTGACCTGTGGGGAGAGCCGATAAGCGGCAAAAATAATTTGCTTTCTTATATGAGGCAGCGTGTCATTGTGAAAGCAGAAAATCGAATCATCAAATACGCACACAGCATTACATGCTCTTCTCAATACTTACACGATCAAATCAAAAAGCGTCTTATGGGCGAACCAAAAGATGTGTTTACAGTGGAAAATGGCGTTGAGTACGATGTGTTTGCAAAAAGCAATCTTCCATGTAAGGAGGATGTGCTGCAAGGTAGAGAAGGAACTGTTCTTGGTTTTATTGGAGGCATCAAGCCGAAGCTCGATTTTGACATGATAGCAGAAGCTGCCCGTATGCAGCCTGATTGGACATTTTTATTTGTCGGTCCGGATGGAACAAATGGTGATCCATCTTTTCAGCATGCACTTAAACTGCCGAATGTGATTTGGACAGGTGCTGTTGCACCAGAAGAAGTGCCTGCGTATATGAAGCTGATTGATGTAGGCATGATGCCATACAAACAATCTCCTTACAATCAAGCCGTGTTTCCGCTCAAGCTATATGAATTTTTAGCCGCAGGAATACCGGTTGTTGGTTTAAATCTTCCGTCAACGGAAAGGCTAAAAGAGAATGATGTGTATGAATATTTAGAAGGCGAGGATCCTTCGCTCTTCGTAGAAGCCTGCCAAAAAGTGATCAGCAAAAAAGACGACATGACCTATAGACATCTAAGACAAAGCCGAGCGAAGAAAAAAGATTGGCACGCGCTGTTCACAAATATGGTGGAACTAACGAATATTAAAGAAAACGCATAATTCATCAGGGATTGTGCGTTTTTATTTGTTTCTTCTTCACAGGGGGAGCTTGTGATCATCCTCTATTCAATTGTATAATGGAAAGAGCGGCCAATATACAAAATACAGATTTCAATTTAGAAGGAGACTGACCTATGGATTACGAACGCGCCTTATTAGCGTTTTTTGTCTCTCTGGCTACAGTTTTAATTGTGACACCAATCGTCAAAAAGTTTGCAATTAAGATTGGTGCAGTGGACCAGCCGAATAAACGAAAAGTTCATGATAAAGTAATGCCTCGAATGGGCGGTTTGGCAATTTTTATTGGGGTAGCGGCTGGAGCATTAGCAGGCGGGCTGTTTCTACATAATAAAATTACAGCAATTTCAGTTGGTGCCGTACTTATCGTCATTCTAGGTATATTTGATGATAAATATAATTTAAGTGCAAGATTTAAATTTCTCGTCCAAGTTCTTGTTGCTTGCCTGATTGTAAGCACGGGCTTAAAAATGGACTTTTTCTCTGTTCCTTTCTTAACAGATCGAATTGAGTTAGGCTGGATGGCATATCCCCTAACCGTGTTATGGATTGTCGGAATCACAAATGCCATTAATTTAATTGACGGCCTTGATGGACTGGCTGCCGGTATTTCTGTCATCGGTTTATCAACCATTGCCGTGATGGCATTTTCAGCTGATAAAATTTTGATTCTTTCATTATCACTTGTTGTCATTGGCAGTACCATCGGCTTTCTCTTTTACAATTTTCATCCAGCGAAGATTTTTATGGGTGACACCGGTTCGCTTTTTTTAGGCTATATGATTTCGGTGTTGTCACTATTAGGGCTGTACAAAAGTGTCACTTTGTTTAGTGTTGTTGTCCCAGTGATCATCTTAGGTGTCCCAATTTTCGATACCACCTTTGCCATCATTAGACGAATATTAAACAAACAGCCGATCTCAGCACCTGACAAGTCTCATATTCATCATAGACTGATGGCCTTTGGCTTGTCACATCGCATGGCTGTCATCGTGATTTATATGATTGGCTTAGTCTTTAGCTTAAGTGCGATTTTGCTGACGAGCGCCACCATTTGGTTATCACTGATTATTATCTTTTTACTGGTCATGTTCATGCAGGTGATTGCAGAAGTCACAGGCTTGGTGAATGAAGAGTTTAAACCATTTACGAAATTTTATAAACGAATGGTCAAAAGACAATAAAAAACAGCCCGTTCCTAGGAACTGGGCTGTTTTTATTATTGTCCAGGTGTGCTGGTCGATGAGTTAGTTGTATCAGTTGACCCTGTTTCACCAGAAGACGGATTGGTTTGTGAATCTGTTTCAGTTGAAGATTCAGTAGGAAGCTTTAAATGCGTCCGTAATTCATTTTGTACGTTAGCTAAATTGGTCGGATCTGGCTCAAAGTAATACGTGCGATTTGGCCCTAAATAAAGGTCTGATCCCTTAATAGAAAGAGTTTCTGTGTCGTCTCCTTTAAATCCGCTGTAGATTTGCTGAAGCGCAAGACCTTCTGTGATACGGAAATTGGTCGTAATGTGATCACTGACTTCTTTAGCAATGTTATCGACGTTCGCAATGTTATTTGGCTTCGCCATTTGATCAATCATTGCACGTAAAATTTGTTTCTGACGATCGTTACGTCCGAAATCACCGCGTGGATCTTGTTTTCTCATCCGTGCGTAAGCAAGTGCTTCTTCCCCGTTTAAATGCATATTGCCTTTTTTAAAGTAAATCTTTTTCGATTTTTTAACATCACTTTTTTCATTGAAGTCAAATGGAACATCGATATCAATTCCGCCGACTTCATCAATGACATCCTTGAATCCGTCAAAATCAACGGTTGCATACTTATCAATCGGAATATGCAAGAATTGTTCGACAGTTTCAATCGTTTCATCTTTACCGCCTTTAGCAAATGCTGCATTGATCTTTTCTTTACTTCCTGTTGTATCACTTGCAAGCTGTACGCGTGTGTCACGAGGAATACTAACCATTTTCATCGTTTTGTCTTGAGGGTTAATCGTTGCGACAATGAGTGAATCTGAACGGCCATGATCACCCTTTGTGGCATAATCCTCAATTCCGACAAATAATACAGAGAAAGGTTTTTTCTTAATATCAATGACAGCATCACGAAGATTCGATTTCTCTCCACGGTTTAGTTCATCATATGTTTTGTCAGCAGCTTGAAGAGTATTGACGATTTTATATACTGCAAATCCGCCCATGCAGATGATAAGAAGCAAAAATAAGACCAGAATACGTTTGATAATTCTCTTCTTCTTACTCTTTTTCTTTCGTACACGCACTTTTACTCGTTGTGCCATTCATCTGTCTCCTTTATCGGACCAATGTCCTTTTCTAAATAAATCAGTTCGCCTTCTTTTGTAACACTCTTTCCATTTGTCAGCTCAGTCATCCACTCAATGAACTGCTCTGTTTGTGTTTCTTCGACATATGTCTCAAAAATAACATCTTCTGCATAATGGATTTCTTTTAGCTGAAAAGATGAGGCTCTAAGCTCATTCTCTACCTTTCCAAGCCATGTATAATCTATTGTTGTGTGCATTGTACGCATTAAACAGCGCTCTACCATTCCAACATGGTTGATAGCTTCTGATACAGATTTTCCGTAGGCACGAATCAATCCACCGGCACCTAGCTTGATACCGCCGAAATAACGAGTGACCACAACGACTGTATCTTTCAGCTTCCGTTTTTTTAGCACTTCAAGCATTGGCACACCTGCTGTACCGCTTGGTTCACCATCATCATTCGCTTTTTGAATCAGGTCATGTTCACCAATGAGATAGGCTGAACAATTATGTGTGGCATTCCAATGTTGTTTTTTAATGGATTGTATAAATGCTTGTGCTTCTTCTTCTGAGACAGCACGCTGTATATGACAAATAAAACGTGATTTTTCAATGACGATCTCATGCTCGCCACGACTTTTTACTGTAAGATAGCGATTCAGCAAAAGACATACCCTCCTGACAAGCAAATTGTAAGACTAGTGAAAATTTGCATTGGTTTTAGAATTTTACAGCGTATTTTGTTATGATGATAGGAGCGGAAAAAGGGTCGTCATAAAAACTTCATGATTATACGCATTCTTTCATTATAATTCGACATAAAATGCAGATCAATGACATTTATAATAAAAAAAGATGACATCACTGTTACGGGAGGGAAAAGCCATGACAACACCCAAAATGGATCCGAAATTATTGGATTCAATCATCATGAAAATGCTAAGTACAGTTGATGGCAGCAAGGACGAAGTATTTAGAATAGGCGAACAGTCCCGTCAACAATATGAAAGCCTAGTAGAAGAGCTGAAGCAAATCAAACAGCAAGTAAACGAAGTAATTGATTTTGGGGATAAGCTGGAAGTCCATACAAGACATGCTAGAAACCGCTTATCTGAGGTCAGCAGAAACTTCAACAAATTCAGCGAAGAAGAAATACGTGAGGCCTACGAAAAAGCACATAACTTGCAAGTGGAACTCACCATGATTCAGCAGCGCGAGAAGCAGCTGAGAGAAAGAAGAGACGATCTGGAAAGAAGATTATTAAGCTTACAAGACGTCATTGAACGTTCTGAAACGCTTGTGAGTCAGATTACAGTTGTTCTCAACTATCTCAACCAGGATTTACGCCAGGTTGGTGTTTTACTTGAAGATGCTCAGGCAAAACAAGATTTTGGGCTGAGAATTATTGAAGCCCAAGAAGAAGAACGCAAAAGAGTGTCTCGGGAAATTCATGACGGCCCTGCTCAAATGCTGGCAAACGTGATGATGCGTTCCGAATTAATTGAACGGATTTTTAGAGACCGCGGTACAGAAGAAGGTTTTAAAGAAATTAGAAGTCTCAGACAGAATGTGCGAAATGCACTGTACGAAGTGAGAAGAATCATTTATGATTTAAGACCGATGGCTTTAGATGATTTGGGTCTGATTCCGACACTGAGAAAATACTTAAACACAATTGAAGAATATGATGGGAAAACCAAAATTACGTTCCAATGCCTAGGTGATACAGAAAGCGAAAGAATTGCTTCACAATTTGAAGTAGCACTGTTTAGACTAGCCCAAGAAGCTGTCACAAATTCATTAAAACATTCTGAAGCTGAAGAAATCTCTGTCAAAGTAGAAGTAACGAAAGACTTTGTGACCTTAATTATTAAAGACGATGGAAAAGGCTTTGATATGAAAGATGTGAAAACAAACAAAAACAAATCCTTCGGTTTACTTGGTATGAAAGAACGCGTAGACTTACTGGAAGGTAAAATGACCATAGACTCAAAAATAGGTCTAGGGACATTCATCATGATTCGCGTGCCACTAACATTGCAAAATAAAATTGTAAAATAGAGTCAAAAGACATATTGACCATAAAGTTCAGGTGTAGAACAATAAACATGGGGAGGCGTAGCTTGTGACTAAAGTAAATATTGTAATTATTGATGACCACCAATTATTCCGTGAAGGTGTCAAACGGATTTTAGATTTTGAACCTACTTTTGAAGTAGTTGCAGAAGGAGACGACGGTGACGAAGCTGCACGTATCGTAGAACACTATCATCCGGATGTTGTCATTATGGACATTAATATGCCGAATGTAAATGGTGTTGAGGCTACAAAGCAGCTTGTTGAGCTTTATCCCGAATCAAAAGTCATTATTCTATCTATTCATGACGATGAAAACTATGTAACACATGCATTGAAAACAGGGGCGAGAGGCTACCTGCTAAAAGAAATGGATGCAGACACACTTATCGAAGCAGTGAAAGTTGTAGCTGACGGAGGCTCTTATTTACATCCGAAAGTCACTCATAATTTAGTAAATGAATTCCGACGCTTGGCAACTAGCGGCGTTTCAGCACATCCACAGCATGAGGTATATCCTGAAATTCGCAGACCACTTCATATCTTAACTAGACGTGAATGTGAAGTTCTTCAAATGTTAGCTGACGGAAAGAGCAACAGAGGAATCGGTGAATCGCTCTTTATTAGTGAGAAAACAGTTAAAAACCACGTGAGTAACATTTTGCAAAAAATGAATGTAAACGACCGTACACAAGCTGTTGTTGTAGCTATTAAAAACGGCTGGGTAGAAATGAGATAATGTTCCGGACAAGTACTCCTTTTTCGCCTGTTTTTATTCTCTCACATTTTAGGTGGAGAGAAATGATAGACAGGGTAAGGAGTCTTTTTCGGATATAGCGGGCTTGCCTATTGATTAGGCAGGCTTTTTTGATTACTATTATAAATCTAATGAAAAAATGATCATTCTTTTAAAATAAAAAAGAGTAACTTAACGAATAAGGAAGGTATTTAAGAATGAAAATAGCCGTTGTAACAGACAGTACTGCTTATCTACCACAAGAGCTGCGTGATAAACATAATATTCATATGATCCCCCTTAACGTCATCTTTGGCAGTGAATCATACCGTGAAGAAATAGAAATGGACTGGAAGACATATTATGAAGAAATCAAAAAACACAAAGATCTTCCAACAACCTCTCAGCCTGCTTTCGGTGAATTAATAGCCTTATATGAAAAACTAAGTGAAACATACGACGCCGTGATTAGTATCCACCTTTCAAGTGGAATTAGTGGAACGTATAATAGTGCGGTCTCAGCGAATGATCTAGTTGACGGGATTGATATTTACCCGTTTGATACAGAAACAAGCTGTATGGCACAAGGTTTTTATGTGTTAGAAGCTGCTGAAAAAATCCAAGAAGGTGCTTCTTTAGAAGAAGTGTTAGCACATCTAAATTACCTAAAAGAAAGTCAGCGGGCGTATTTTATGGTAGACGATTTAACTCATTTGCAAAGAGGCGGCAGATTAAATGGTGCTCAGGCTTTTATTGGAAGCCTCTTAAAGGTAAAGCCTATTTTGCATTTTGACAACAAGCTAATTGTTCCTTTTGAGAAGATTCGCACACGTAAAAAAGCCATTTCACGTATTTTTGAATTATTTGATGAAGATGCATCACGTGGTGTTCCGATGAGAGCAACACTGATACATGGTAATAGAGAAGAAGAAGCAGAAGAATTAATTGCGCACTTATCAGAAAAATATCCTCATGTTGAATTTTATAAAAGCTACTTTGGTGCCGTAATCGGCACCCATCTAGGTGAAGGTTCTTTAGCCCTTGGCTGGGTGATTAGATAATTCCTAAAAAACCTCTTTTCTTATGGGAAAGGGGTTTTGTTTTTCTATTTTACCTGTTGGACGAAATGTCATGTCTTTGTGCATAATAGCCAAACATCAATTGAAAGGTGTTTGGTAATGTTGAATTTGGACAAAGCAATGGAACTAATGCGGCAGCTGCATTCACGCCATCTGCTCACCGTTGAAACAAAGTGCCCACAGTCCAATTTAGATTGGCTGGAGGAGAAAGGATTAGTCAATCGGTCTCCTGCCATTGAGAGGAAAGCAAATGGTTTTACATGCTGCCGGTGCGGTGTATCACACAAGCGGTATTTCGCTCATTCTCCATGTGAGGTGTGTCAAAAGGATTGTGTGTACTGTAGATCATGCATCATGATGGGAAAAGCAACTGAATGTGGGTTTCTTTATGAATGGACAGGTCCACAAATGGTAGAAACATGTCGAGCCGAATTAACATGGCAGGGAGAGCTGTCTAAAGGACAAAAAAGAGCGTCAGAAAGAATGATTGAAGCTATTAAAAACAAATTTGATCTACTTGTTTGGGCGGTTTGCGGAGCAGGGAAAACGGAAGTGCTTTTTCACGGAATCGAATATGCGTTAAATCAAGGAATGAGTGTCTGTATTGCGACACCTAGAACAGATGTTGTACTTGAACTCGAACCACGGCTTAGAAAAGCATTTCAAGGGGTGACAATTACCGTACTTTACGGAGGCAGTTCTCAAAGGTTTCAAATAACACCGCTTGTGATCACCACAACCCACCAGCTGATGAGATACAAAAATGCTTTTGATGTGCTCATTATAGATGAAGTCGATGCCTTCCCTTATTCAATGGATGAGCGTCTCCAATTTGCTGTTCTAAAGGCGATGAGAAAGAACAGAGGGGTTAGGATTTATTTAAGTGCGACACCCTCTAAAAAAATGACGAGAGAGGTTTCTCGTGGAAAACTGGAAGCGATAAAAATTCCTTTGCGTTTTCACGAGCAACCATTACCCGTACCGACCTTTCATTGGATCGGTCATTGGAAAAAGAAATTAAAAAAGAACCAGCTGCCCCCTAAAGTGATGAATTGGATACAGAGACATATTGCAAATAGGAGAAGAATATTACTTTTTGTTCCTTCAATTGCTACCATGAAGAAGGTAACGAAGATTCTTCGAGAACAATCCTTAAACGTGGAGGGAGTATCTGCCGATGATCCGGATAGGAAACAAAAGGTTCAGCACTTTAGAGATTACGTATACGATGTACTAGTTACAACCACTATTCTAGAAAGAGGCGTAACGATTCCAAATGTTCAAGTGGGAGTACTAGGTTCGGAATCTACTATTTTTACAGAGAGTGCACTTGTTCAGATATCTGGACGGGTAGGCAGACACCCGGATTATTGTACAGGAGATGTTTTCCTTTTTCATTTTGGTTTAACGAGAAGTATGAAACAAGCAAAGAAGCATATCGCAAAAATGAATGATACGGCTGCAAAAGAGTTTTCTGAAAAACAGTGTGGGTTCAACTAAATCATGGTACATTATATTCACAATACACAAATGGCAGGAGAGACAAATATGCTACTCAATGCAAAAGAAATACTACTCAAGGAAATTCTTAATCAATATCTCAACCAATTAAACATGATTTGTCATTGTGAAAAGTGTATGGAAGATGTATTAGCGATTTCACTGAATCAAGTGAAACCACAATATATAACAGATATCGATAAAATATCTTACAGTAAATCTGAGATGGTGGATAAACAGAAGAATACTGCGATGCTGGTCATTCTGACAGAAGCAGCTTCCAAGGTCTCTGCATTTCCAAGGTGTGAAAATCGTCTGCTGCTGAACAAGGAAACCAATTGATTTGCCAAATTTGCGAGGGACATTTTGTGCCTGCTTTTACATGGAAATCATTCCTACTATTAAATGATGATCGCCTTTGTGTAGCATGTAAGAATCACTTAGTGAAGATTGAGCATCCTATTTGCCCAACATGCGGAAGGGCGCAGTCAAATGACCAATTGTGCCAGGACTGTAACAGATGGAATGAACGCTCTGATTCTATTAAAATCCTTGTAAAAAATAGGTCAGTTTATACTTACAACGAGTTGATGAAAGATGTCCTTGCCCGCTTTAAATTTCGGGGTGATACGGCTTTAGCTGAGCTGTTTCAAAAAGATGTACAAGCAGCATTTAAACATTCCTTCTGCATAAAAGACCCATTGCTGATACCGATTCCTTTAAGTCATGAAAGACTAAAAGAAAGAGGATTTAATCAGTCCGTGATAATCGCTTCTTTGCTAGATAAGCCAATATTGCAGCCACTCGTGAAAATACATCAAAGTAAGCAGTCTAAAAAAAAGAAAAATGAACGCCTAGATCAAAAAGGATTGTTTCAAATAAAGCAAACAGATGCGATTGTTCAAAGGGATATTATATTAGTTGATGATATCTATACAACGGGAGCAACCATCTATGATGCGGCAAGAATTTTGAAAGACGCAGGTGCTAAAAGTGTTTCTTCTTTTACGTTGATACGTAGTTAAAAATCATGATAATTAACCGATAATAAGAAAAGAAAATAACGTAAGGGGTTTTGGTTATGAATCAATTGGCAAACTGTCCACAATGTAATCAGCTATTTTTAAAAACCACCATCCAAACGGTTTGTAACAAATGCTTTGAAGAAGAAGAACGTTCTTTTGATATCGTATATAAATTCTTGAGAAAACAAAGTAATAGACAATCAACCATCGCTGAAATAGTAGAAGCAACAGAAGTTGATGAAGAATTAATCTTGAAATTTATTCGTTTGAAAAGACTGCAAATTAGTCAATTTCCAAATATTAATTATCCTTGTGAAAGATGTGGCAAAGCGATCAGGAAAAACAAGCTATGCAGCCAATGTGAACAGGATATTCATTCGCAAATCAGCCAAATGAACCAAGAAGAGGAGCGTAAAAGGGAGATTGAATCTAGGAAAAAAGACACCTATTATGCCATTAATCCTAAAAACGACTGATTCCCTAAACTAAGTTGCAGTTTGGTCGATAAAATGGATAGAATCAAGACAGACTGTAACGGAAAGCGAGAGGAATCCCGTGAAAATTAATCGATATGGAACACAACCAGTAAATCCTTACAAGAAAACATATGAGAAACAAACGTTGCAATCGAATCAAGCTAAATCAACTGATAAAGTCGAAATTTCTAAAAAGGCAATCGAAATGCAAAAGGTGCCGAATATTATGAGAGAACGCCAAGATAAAATTGACCAAATTAAAAAAAGCATTGAAGCCGGAACATATCAAGTAGATACAAAAGGCATTGCAGATAAAATGCTGAATTTTTATAAACAACAATAACAAAAGGGAGCAGCGTGAATGTCAGTTAAAATAATTATTGAAGAACTGCATCGTCTCTATGGATTGCATGAACAGCTTTTAAAGTTGTCTAAGGATAAAACAGAAATGCTGAAAAGCAATGAGATTGATGCTCTTTCAGAGGTCCTGAATTTAGAGCAAAAGTATATTCAGGCCATTTCTCAATTAGAAGAAAAACGAATTGAAGCGACCGTTCAATTTTTACAAAGTGATCAATCACCAACCATCACTGCATGTATCGAAAAGGCTGAAGGTACAGATCAAGAAGAGCTCATTTCATTATATGAGAAACTAAATGACATCATGGTGGAACTAAAAGATGTAAATGAACTGAACAAGCAGCTTATTCAGCAGTCACTTCAATTTATTTCACTGACATTCGATCTCGTTAACCCTAATAAAGAAAATATGAATTACGGACAAAATGGCCTTGAGAGTTCAAAGCCTAAACAGCAAAGGGCTTTGTTTGATTCAAAGGCGTAAACAAGGAGGATACCAATGGGTTCTACATTCATGGGACTAGAAACGGCAAAAAGAGGAATCACAGCCCAGCGTGCAGGGCTTTATGTCACATCAAACAACGTCTCCAATGCAAATACGGAGGGCTACTCAAGACAAAGAGTGACCTTTAAAGCAGAAAATCCTTATCCAGTCATTTCTGTTTATGACGGCAAGACGTATGGCCAAATGGGGACAGGCGTACAAGTTGGAACGGTTGAAAGAATTCGAGACAGCTTTTTAGATCTACAATACAGAGATCATAATAATAACTTATCTTACTACTCAACGAAGTCAGATGCCCTTTCACAGATGGAAGGGGTTATGAATGATTTGACGGATGAAGGCTTGAACAGAGCCTTTGATAACCTTTGGAAATCATTACAGGTCTTATCGGAATCAAAGAATGCTGATACGGCTTCTGCACGTACAGTTGTTAAAACAAGTGCACAGGCTTTAGTTGATCAATTCCGTCTGCTCAATTCTTCTTTAACAACGATACAAAAGAATTTGAAAACCGAACTCGATTCAACGGCCAAAGATGTAAACACTCTTTTATCTCAAATAGATGAAGTGAACAAACAGATTGCAGCAGTTGAGCCAAATGGATATCTTCCAAATGATCTTTATGATACACGTGATACTTTGGTCGATCAATTATCCTCACTTGTTGATATTAAGGTCAGTTACAATCCACCTGGCGGTAATGCGCTCAAAATTGCTGAAGGAACTGTCAACATCGACATTATCGGTGCAAATGGACAATCAGCTGGAAACATTTTGAATGGTATTACGAACGAAAAGTCTGAACTGCAAATCTCTTATGATAATACAACGGGACTTGTTAACTCACTACAATTCGGAACAACAACAATTACAGCGGATCAATTACAAGTGAACGGTAAAGTAAAAGCACTTGTTGAGGCTTATGGCTACATGTCAAACGGTGCTGAAAAAGGCATGTATCCAGATATGCTTGCAGAGCTGGATGAAGTAGCAAAAGTATTCATGGATACATTTAACGATGTACATAAGCAGGGGTATACGTTAAATGGTGCAAGTGGACAAGACTTTTTTGATATCGAAAATAACAATGAGTTGAATAAAGGTTTGGCAGCTCGTATTAAAGTGAGCGATGTCATTTTAGCATCAACAGATAATATTGCTGCATCTCTCAATCAAACACAAGGTGACGGTTCGAATGCTACGAAATTAGCTAATATACAAGACTTAAAGTTACCAATCGGCGGCAATACAACGACAATTCAGGATTATTACCAAAATGTTATTGCTGAGATGGGGGTACAAGGGAAAAAGAACATGACGCTTGAAAGCAGTTCAGCTGCTCTTGTCAATTCAGCTAATGAACGTAGAATGTCGACTAGCGCTGTCTCCATTGATGAAGAAATGACGAATATGATCCAATTCCAGCATGCATATAATGCGGCTGCGAGAATTATGACATTACAAGATGAAGTATTGGATAAGGTCATAAACGGCATGGGTGTCGTAGGAAGGTAGGGATAACGGATGCGAGTCACACAAGGTATGATTTCTCAAAACTCACTTCGAAATATTAGTAAAAGTTATGAAAAACTTTCTAAAATTAATGAACAGGCACAAACAGGCAAACGCTTTACGAAAACGTCTGATGATCCTGTTGCAGCCGTAAAAAGCCTTCAATATAGTACTGCCTTGTTTCGAAATGAACAATATAAAAATAACTTAAATGAAGCACAAAACTGGATTGATACATCTGAAACAAGTGTCACTGAAATCATTGATATTATGTCAAATATACGAGATAAAGTGCTTGATGCGGCAAATGGAACAAAGCAGCCCGAAGATTTAGCAGCTATCGGAGTGGAAATTGGCCAGATGAAGAATCAAATCATTGATGCAATGAACACTCAAATGCTAGGTAAGTTCGTATTTAATGGGACAAATACAAATGTTAAACCAGTTGTTGAGAATGCAGACGGAACGTATACATTTAACTTCGAAAATTATACAGATGCGAATGCTGTTCAAGCGAATATTTCTGATGGTATCACTTTAAATGTAAACTCAAATCCAATCTCAGCGTTTGGCGGACAGGCTAACGGTCAAAATGTCATTGAAATGCTGACTGATTTAGAAAACTCATTGAAAAATGGAACGTTTGCGAATTCTGATGATGCACTAGGAAGTATCGATCAGTTCAAAGAAGTGATGAGTGCTGAGCGATCCGACCTAGGAGCGCGTTCGAATCGTGTTGACTTAGTAGGAAGTCGTTTGACTTCACAATACCAAGTACTGAAAAATGCTAAATCAGATAATGAAGATGTTGAAAGTGAAAAGGCAATTCTTGATCTTCTTCAACAAGAGACAGTGAATAGAGCTGCTTTAGCGACAACAGCTAAAGTCATTCAGCCATCTCTTGTAGATTTCTTAAGATAATAAAAAGCATCCGATGGGTGCTTTTTTGCATCATGGAGGTGAACATATGCAAATCCCTAGATTGTTAATGCAGCAAACCTATGCAAAACTTCAAATGTCGACAACTCCTTCTCGGCAAGAAGTAGAGCAGCCACAAGCTGATCTTGAGATTCAGCAACCACGAGCTGTCATGAATATCAAAAGGACACCGTCGAAATTAACCATTGATCAAACCGAGGCGTTTGCCGATATGGACATCAAGTCAATTTTTAGACGTTCTGAGGAATGGGCAGCTGAGGGGAAGCGTGCTGTTGGAGAAGGAATGGGTCGCAGAGCGGAAGAAGGAAGTGAACTCATCAAGATCGAGAATGGTGGGAATGCGATTGCTGAGTTTGCCAAAATCAATGGCAGTCCCCCAGCAAAACAATTCACCATTGGTGTGATACCTTCATTCTTTAGTGTGAAAATTCACTATCAGCCTTCTGAGCTTCAAATTGATGTGGAGCCGCAAAAAGCTATCATAGAGGCCACACCTCATAAACCAATCGTTAACTACCAGCCAGGTAAGGTCAATATTGATATGTTACAATATCCAGAATTAAAAATAGAAGTTGACGAAACGGGCCAAAATGGTGATAAGGTATAGTTAAGAAAAACGAAAAAGGTCGTGAATTATGATCATTCAAACAAAATACCATGGTGAAGTGACAATCAAAGAGGAGCAAATCATTCACTTCTCTAACGGGATACCAGGATTTCTGGATCAAAAACAGTTTGTCATTTTGCCTTTATCAGAAGAGTCTCCATTTTTAGTTCTTCAATCATTAAATAACTCGGCATTAGGTTTTATCGTCAGCAGCCCGTTTTTATTCTTCAATCAATACGAATTTGATTTAGACGAAACGGTTGTAGACATTCTGGAAGTAGAAGATGCCAATGATGTGGAAGTAATGGTTATTTTAACAATGGAATCATCTATTGAAAAAACGACAGCCAATTTAAGAGCGCCTATTATTGTGAACCGGAAAAACATGAAAGCCAAGCAGGTGATTTTGCATGATTCAGCCTATCATACAAAACATTTGTTAGAGGTGGCATCCTCATGTTAGTGCTGTCTCGTAAATTAAACCAGTCGATTCAAATAGGCGATGATATTGAAGTCAAGATTATTTCAATCGAAGGCGATCAAGTGAAAGTCGGGATTGAGGCTCCTAAGCACATCGATATTCACAGGAAAGAAGTGTACCTGTCTATTCAAGAAGAGAACAATCGTGCTGCGAGTTTAACATTAGATCTCCTCTCTCAATTATCCTCACAAAAAAAGTGAGGATTTTTTTATCGCATTCAGCTGTCCTTCTCCGTGTGAAAGCGTTTCGATACAGATGTTCATGATCTATAGGAAACTTTAACAAATCGGTCCATCTATATTTAATTTGCAAATTCAAAGCCGATATAAAAGATAGATTAAAGCACAGGAGCTGAATAACTATGTCTGTTGGTAAGTTGACATCGCTAGAGCCAATTATCGATGCATTTCAAACCCGTGTTTCTAATAACCAGAATGACAATGTAAACTCTGACTCACAAGCAAATGGCAGAGCTGTTTCAAAAGAAGAAATTGAAAAAACGCTTCAAGGCGCAAACAAGCTGATTGAACCTACTCAATTTCATCTTCAATTCGAATTACATGAAAAACTCAATGAATATTATGTCAAAGTCGTAGATAACCAAACAGAAGAAGTCATAAGAGAAATTCCGTCTAAGGAATGGCTTGATTTCTATGCAGCAATGACAGAAATTGTCGGTCTATTTGTAGATAAAAGAATGTAAATGAAGGGAGAACATAAATAATGGTCAATCGTATTACTGGATTTTCAAATGTGTTCGATATTGATGAAATCGTATCAAAGCTGATGAAAACGGAGCAAGCACCACTTGATACAATGACGCGTCAGAAACAAACACTTGAATGGCAAAGAGACAGCTATCGCGAGGTTAACTCGAAAATTAAAGAATTAGATGATTTGATCAACAGTTTAAACTTAACGCGTCCAAGTACATATGGCGCCAAAAAGGTGACAAGCTCTAATGAATCTGCTGTCACAGCAACTGGATCAACAAATGCGACCTCTGGCTCTATTCATGTCACTCAACTAGCGACAGCTTCTGTCTTCAAATCCTCTGGTACATCTGGATTTACACCAGCAAATGGCACGTTTACGTTTGAAGTGACGACACCAGATTCAACAAAACCGAAAATGGTGACGATCAATACTTCTGATTCCGATACAATCGATGACATCGTGAAAAAGCTAAACAACGCTCAATTAGGTGTGACGGCTTACAAAGGCCAAATCTCTGATGGCACTAACTACGTGGATACAATTGCTCTTACTTCTCGGACAACGGGTGAAGGCGTCAGTATTAAAGCAGCTGATGGCAATTCGGCTTCATTTTTAACGCAATTAGGCTTCCAAGTAGATGGAGATAACAAATTAGTTGCGACTACTCAAGGACAGAAGGCACAATACGAGATTAATGGTCTGAAAATGGAAAATAACAACAATACATTCACACAGGCTGATATTACGTACGAGCTTAAAGCAACCACAGATCAGCCCGTCAGCTTAAACGTTTCAACAGATGTGGATGCAATCTATGATAAAATTAAGCAATTTGTTGATAAATACAATGAGCTTGTTGAACAGATTAATGGTAAAGTCAATGAAAAGAAAAACAGGGACTATCATCCATTAACGGCTGAAGAGAAAAAAGCGATGTCTGAAAAAGAAATAGAGCTATGGGAAACGACCGCGAAGTCTGGCTTGCTGAGAAGTGATTCCATTTTACGATCTGGTGCCTCTAAAATAAGAAGTGATTTGTATGCTAATATTACGACAAGTGATGGGAATAAAATTCAACTCACACAAATCGGTATTTCGACATCATCCAGCTATAAAGATGGCGGAAAGCTTGAATTTAGTAAGGATAGTAATGGAGTAGAGAAATTAAAGAAAGCTATTGAAGAAGACCCGGAGAAGGTCAGACAAATGTTTATATCGGGTAGTTTAAATGTGGATTCAAAGGATAAAGACAAAGCGCAGCAGCAATATCAAGAACAAGGAATTATCTATCGTGTCAAAAATTCCTTATCAGACTTTTCGAAGAGCATTCAAAAAAAGGCTGGCAGCACAACTATGGAATTAAAGGAATACGGACTTGGTAAGGACCTTGACTCTTTGACCAAACGAATGAGTACGTTCCAAGACCGTTTGAAGATGGTTGAAGCCCGTTACTATACGAAGTTTAACGCCATGGATAGTGCAATTCAAAAGCTAAACAACCAATCTGGCTACCTTTCTCAACTGCTTGGACAATAATTGGAGGTTTATAACATATGGCAATACAGAACCCTTATGCCGCCTATCAGAAAAATTCTATTGAGACCGCAACACCTGCCGAGTTGACGCTTATGCTTTATGAAGGCTGCTTAAAGTTCATCAGAATAGCGAAGCATGCCATTCAAAAAGAGGATGCAGAAACGAGAAACTTGAACCTAAAAAAGGCTCAAAACATCATTCAAGAATTAAATGTCACCTTAAATCGTTCCTATGACGTATCAAAGAGTATGGCAAGTATGTATGATTACATTTATCGCAGACTGATAGAAGCCAATCTTCAAAATGACGAAGAGATATTGAATGAAGTAGAAGAGTATGTAACTGATTTCCGTGATGCGTGGAAGGAAGTCATTCAAACCGATCGAAAAGGCCGTCACCACTCTATCGGGGGTTCTCTATGAGTATTGTGGACCAGCTGCATGATCAAACATTAAAAATGGCAGCCGAAATAGCGGAAAATCCGCAAAGTGAGACACTTGTTGAAGACTTTGATGCCTTTTTAATTGAGAGAGACGAATTAATGAGAGATATACAGCATGTATTGACGGATCAAGAAAAAGAGAAAATTCGAGAAATCATCCAAACAGATCAACAGATGGCGCAACAATTAACGGTTATCCAAAATGGGATAAAAGCAGATATTCAAGCCATTCAAAAAAAGAAAACAAAACAGCTGAATTATCAAAATCCATACCAGCCCATAACGAGTGACGGCGTATACTACGATAAACGGAAATAAATAGGTGAGACCTGTGGCGTATCGTTCAAATGACTATATTTTATTAACCACATATTATGAACTTCTATACACGATAGAAGAGAGTCTAAACTATTTAGATGAAATTGAGAAGGATTTTGACAAAACAGAAGGGGATCGGATCTTTAATGATCTGATCCATGCCTTCTTTCATTTAGACACAACACATCCTCTTCTGCTTTCAATTATTGAAAATGAACACTTTGCCAAAACGATTCGTTCGTTTGATCAAATATTTTTAAGTTTTGATATACTAGCTTTCTATACATTCCCTTCAAATCACTTCCAATCATTCCTGAAAACATACTTTATACCTGAATATAGAAAGTGGATGGATGAAATACATGCCTGTATGAGGCCGTATGTCATTCATTAATTTTTGTCCAATTCAGACCATTCGGAGGAATTTATGAGACTAAAAAATCAATTTTTATTTGGGCTTATTGTCATATGTGTATTGTTTGTCAGTATGTTAGGCTTCTCAAGCTTTCTCTATTACAAAACAGATCAATCCTATAAAGCGTTATTAAGCAAGGAAGTGAAGCTTTATCAGACCTCGCTTGAATTAGAAGCGCTTCTTCAAAAGCAGGAAGCACAGATTAAAACATATGTCGTCGTACAAGATGCTGAAAATTTGCAGAAAATTGAGCAAACATATGAAGATATTAATAAGAAAACAGCAGAAGCTTCGAAAATGAGTACGGTCAAACAAGCAAAAAATCTATTAGATCAAATCTCAGAAAAAAATTATCTCTACTACACCTCAACAAATCGATTATTTAATTCATTAAATATGCAAAATCAAAAAGAATTCAACACCCGCCTCAGTCAAGAATTACAACCTATCGAACAAGAAATACATACCTTTACAAAAGAGTTCGCTCAACATCAGCTAAAACAACGTGATCAAAAAATCAATCAGCTCAATCAAGATAGTAATCAATTATTGCTTACACTCATTTTGGTCAGTGCAGCGATTATTGTTGGCCTTTTGGTGATTGGGATCAGATTTGTTCATCGCATGACAAAACCAATTGTTTCTGTCACAAATGCCGCAAAAAGGATGGCAGATGGTGATCTAACCCTTGAAGAGATTGAAGTGACCTCTAAAAATGAGATTGGTCAACTCGGCACAGCCTTTAATCAAATGACGGCTCATTTGCGTCAGCTTATTTTGCAGGTGCAAAGCGGATCAAGGCAGCTTGCTGATTCTGCTGCTCAATTTGAGGAAACCATCAGTCAAACGTTATCGGCTAGTGAGCAGACATCTAGCTCGATTGAACAGGTCAGTGAAGCTTCACGTGAACAATCAGATGCGGTCGGAAAAGTAGCATCCGCCATTCAGGAAGTGTCGACTGGCATGCAAAATGCATCTGTACACACATCCGATGTTTCGGGTCACTCAATTTCAGTGACTGAAAAGGCTGAAGAGGGCGCGGCCCTTATTCAACAGTTTGTGAAACAAATGAGTTCTATAAAAGAGTCTGTGAATGAACACCATTCTACAATGACCCATGTGCAAGCGCAGTTTACAGGCATTCAAGATCTGTTAGGTCATATCCATGCCATTGCTGACCAGACGAATTTGCTTGCTTTAAACGCAGCTATAGAAGCAGCAAGGGCAGGAGAGCATGGAAGAGGCTTTGCAGTTGTAGCAGATGAAGTGAGAAAACTGGCAGAAGAATCTAGTCAGCTGACAGATCAAATTAGTCAATTACTCGAAAACGTGAACAAAGATACAGAAAAGTCATCACAATCGATGACGAAGGTCGAGCGGGATGTAGCAAAGGGTGTAAAAGTATCACAATTATCTGAACAGAGCTTCCATGAAATCTTGGAATCTATTCGTGATATTTCAATGAAAGCAGAAGAGCTGTCAGCCACTGCAGAACAAATTTCTGCTAGTACAGAGGAAATTTCTCAAACAGTTGGTGTCATTGAAGAAGGTGCGAAACGAAACTCAGAAGAAACAGAGTACATGTCTGCTGCTGTTGAAGAATCATTAGCCGCCAATGAAGAGATGAAAGCCGCTGCGGAGGATTTAAAATCCTTATCTCAATCGCTGAAAACATCGATTTCATCTTTTACCATTTAATGTGCGCTGGTCTTTTTCAAGAATCAGCCGAATATATATTCATCACCTATCAAGCAACAGTTGAAGCACCGCAAAATTCGACAAATTTCAATAAATATTCACATTTTTTTTACGTTTGAGCAGGAGAAAAGGAGGGAAAAGTAGAAATAGGTTTACATATCCTTAATTTTAAAGGAGGCGTTCTTTACATGAATTACAATGTCAGAGGAGAAAACATCGACGTAACACCTGCACTAAGAGATCATGTCGAGAAAAAAATTGGAAAGCTGGAGCGTTATTTTGAGACAGATGTAGATGCTTCAGTCAACGTGAACTTGAAGTTTTACAACGATCAAGAATCTAAAGTTGAGGTTACCATTCCAATGACTGATCTAGCACTTCGAGCTGAGGTGCATAATGAGGATATGTACAATGCAGTAGACCTAGCAGCCAGTAAATTAGAACGTCAAATTAGAAAGCACAAAACAAAAGTAAACCGTAAATTCCGCGAGCAAGGTGCCAAAAAGCACTTATTTGCTGGAGGAAATGGTACGGCTGAAGTAGCAGTTCAAGATGACGAAGAGATTGATGAAACAGAAATCGTCAGACAAAAACGTTTCAACTTAAAGCCGATGGATAGTGAAGAGGCCATTCTCCAAATGAACATGTTAGGTCATAGTTTCTTCGTTTTCACAAATGCTGAGACAAATTTGACCAATGTGGTTTATCGCCGAAATGACGGTAAATATGGACTCATTGAGCCAAACGCTTAAATATCAGTTGATGCTGATTTAAAAACAACCTAAATAAAGTAAACCCGTTCCCTTCATTAGGGGCGGGTTTTTTGTGCGAAATTATGGCAAATTCTTTGGAAATGAAAGAAGGTATGGTATGATAAATGCAGGTAAATATGGACCTGTCAAACTTTTGGACATGCCGAAAAATTGCATGAAATAGAGGAGCGTTATTATATGCTTGGAATCTTAAACAAAGTGTTTGATCCTACGAAACGTACGATCAGCCGATATGAAAAAAAGGCAAATGAAATCGAAGCTCTCGCTCAAGATTTTGAAAAATTATCTGACGAGGCTTTACGAAATAAAACGATTGAATTTAAAGAAAAACTTGAAAAAGGACAATCCGTGGATGACCTGCTGGTTGAAGCATTTGCAACGGTTCGCGAGGCATCCCGCCGCGTAACAGGAATGTTCCCGTTTAAGGTGCAGCTCATGGGGGGCATCGCGCTTCACGAAGGTAACATCGCTGAAATGAAAACAGGTGAAGGTAAAACATTGACATCAACAATGCCTGTTTATTTAAATGCTCTTTCTGGAAAAGGCGTCCACATCGTGACAGTCAACGAATATTTGGCAAGCCGTGATGCGCAGGAAATGGGCAAAATTTTTGAGTTTCTTGGTTTAACAGTCGGCTTAAACTTAAACAGCTTAGACAAAGATGAAAAAAGAGAAGCGTACGCCGCTGATATCACGTATTCAACAAACAATGAACTCGGCTTTGACTATTTACGAGATAACATGGTGCTTTACAAAGAGCAAATGGTTCAGAGACCGCTTCATTATGCCGTGATCGATGAGGTTGACTCCATTTTAATTGATGAAGCGAGAACACCTCTTATTATTTCAGGACAAGCTGCGAAATCAACAAAGCTTTATGTACAAGCCAATGCATTTGTCCGCACATTAAAAATCGAAGATGATTTCACGTATGATATTAAAACAAAAAGTGTGCAGCTGACTGAAAGCGGAATGACGAAGGCGGAAAAAGCATTCGGCATTGAGAACCTGTTTGATGTCAAACATGTTGCGCTGAACCATCACATCGCTCAGGCACTGAAGGCACATGTTGCGATGCAAAAAGACGTGGATTATGTGGTAGAAGAAGGCCAAGTAGTCATCGTTGACTCCTTCACAGGACGTTTAATGAAAGGACGCCGTTATAGTGAAGGTCTGCATCAAGCCATCGAGGCAAAAGAAGGTCTTGAAGTGCAGAACGAAAGCATGACACTGGCAACAATTACGTTCCAGAACTACTTCCGTATGTATGAAAAATTATCTGGTATGACTGGTACAGCAAAAACGGAAGAAGAAGAATTCCGTAACATTTATAACATGCAGGTTGTGTCAATCCCGACCAACCAACCAGTGGTTCGTGATGACAGACCTGATTTAATTTACCGCACAATGGATGGTAAATTTAAAGCAGTGGCTGAGGATGTTGCGCAGCGCTATATGACAGGGCAGCCAGTTCTTGTCGGAACAGTAGCAGTTGAGACATCTGAGCTTATTTCTAAGCTGCTTAAAAATAAAGGCATTCCTCATCAAGTGTTAAACGCAAAAAACCATGAGCGTGAAGCACAAATTATTGAAGAGGCTGGTCAAAAAGGTGCTGTGACCATTGCAACAAACATGGCAGGACGTGGTACAGACATCAAGCTTGGCGAAGGTGTAAAAGAACTTGGAGGTCTGGCTGTTATCGGGACAGAGCGTCATGAATCCCGTCGTATTGATAACCAGCTTCGCGGACGTTCTGGACGTCAAGGAGACCCAGGGATTACCCAATTCTATCTCTCCATGGAAGATGAATTGATGCGCCGATTTGGTGCAGAGCGGACGATGGCGATGCTTGACCGCTTTGGCATGGATGACTCTACACCAATCCAAAGTAAAATGGTGTCTAAAGCCGTTGAATCATCTCAAAAACGTGTAGAGGGGAACAACTTTGATTCCCGTAAGCAGCTTCTGCAATATGACGATGTGCTTCGTCAACAGCGTGAAGTAATCTACAAACAGCGTTTTGAAGTCATCGATTCTGACAACTTAAAATCAATTGTCATCAATATGATCCAATCTTCAATTGAGCGTGCTGTGGGATCTTATACGCCAAAAGAAGAGCTGCCTGAAGAATGGAAACTAGATGGTCTTGTTGAATTAATCAACACGAACTATTTAGACGAAGGTGCCATTACGGTCAAAGATATCTTCGGTAAAGAAGCAGATGAAATCACAAGCTTCATCATGGATCGTATTAAAGAAAAATACGATGCAAAAGAAGAAACATTTGGCGAAGAACAAATGCGTGAATTTGAAAAAGTCATCGTTCTTCGTGCGGTGGATTCGAAGTGGATGGACCATATCGATGCAATGGATCAGCTGCGCCAAGGTATTCATTTACGTGCGTACGCACAAACGAATCCGCTTCGTGAATACCAAATGGAAGGATTTGCGATGTTTGAGCATATGGTTGCTTCAATTGAAGATGACGTGGCCAAGTATGTCTTGAAATCAGAAATCCAAAACAACCTAGAACGTGAAGAAGTGGTTCAAGGTCAAACAACGGCTCATCAGCCGCAAGAGGGCGATGAGGAGAAGACAGTGAAGAAGAAGCCGGTACGTAAAGTCGTAGACATTGGACGAAACTCCCCATGTCACTGCGGAAGCGGCAAGAAATATAAAAATTGTCATGGGAAGACAGAATAAGTAATGGAAAGAGGTGAAAACCTCTTTCTATTCATGTCAGCCCCCATACATCTATGAGGTGAAGGATATGGAATTAGTAGAAATTAGACAAGAGCTTGAAAATATGGCTAGCAGGCTAGCTGATTTTAGGGGGTCTCTTTGACTTAGAAACAAAAGAGGCCAAAATCGCAGAGCTTGAAGCGACGATGTCAGAGGCTGATTTTTGGAATGATCAGCAAAAAGCTCAAGGCGTTATCAATGAAGCCAATGCACTGAAGGATTCTGTGAATTCCTACCATGAGCTCAGTGAATCGCATGAAGAGCTGCAAATGACGCATGACTTATTAAAGGAAGATTATGACGAGGAGCTTCATGCAGAGCTTGAAAAAGAGCTGAAGAACTTAACGAAGCAGTTTAACGAATTTGAGCTGCAGCTTCTCTTAAGCGAACCTTATGATAAAAACAATGCCATTCTGGAGCTTCACCCAGGTGCAGGCGGAACTGAATCACAGGACTGGGGTTCTATGCTTCTGCGAATGTACACTCGCTGGGCAGAGCGCAGAGGCTTTAAGGTCGAAACGCTTGATTACCTTCCAGGTGATGAGGCAGGAATTAAGTCTGTGACTTTGCTCATCAAAGGGCATAACGCGTACGGTTACTTAAAAGCTGAAAAAGGTGTCCATCGTTTAGTTCGTATTTCTCCTTTTGATTCTTCTGGCCGCCGACATACATCCTTCGTTTCCTGTGATGTCATGCCGGAATTCAATGAAGAAATTGATATTGATATTCGGACAGAGGATATCAAGGTAGATACGTATCGTGCAAGCGGAGCAGGTGGCCAGCACGTGAATACGACGGACTCTGCCGTTCGTATCACACATATTCCAACGAATGTCGTCGTGACATGCCAAACAGAAAGATCACAAATTAAAAACAGAGAACGTGCGATGAAAATGCTGAAATCGAAACTTTATCAAAAACGGATCGAAGAACAGCAGGCAGAATTGGACGAAATCAGAGGAGAGCAGAAAGAAATTGGCTGGGGAAGCCAAATCCGCTCTTATGTATTCCACCCTTATTCTCTTGTGAAAGACCATCGAACCAATACGGAAATGGGAAATGTTCAAGCGGTGATGGATGGAGATTTAGATTCATTTATCGATGCGTACCTGCGTTCGAAATTATCATAAAAACTCGGCTTCTTGCCGGGTTTTTTTAATTGTGAGAAAATATAATGAATATAAAGGAATACATACGACATACTGATTCTATATCCTTTGTATGATGAAATTAGCAAATAAAGGGGGAAATATTTTGGGATTAACACCATTGCAAGAAACGTGGGATTTAGATGCCTTTTTTAAAGGAGGCAGTTCTTCACCAGAATTTAAGACATACCTGCAACATATTCAGCAGCTATTAGATGAATTACGACAAAAGGTGAATGCCTTTTCAAAAGAAGATACACACATTGAAAGCAAATTAACGTCTGTCCTTGACACGTATGAAACTACATATAAAAAATTATCTCAAGCAGGTTCATTTGTAACCTGCCTCCAAGCCCAAAATACGAAGGATATGAAAGCAGGCAGCCTTCGAGGTACGATTGCCAAGCTGGAAGCTGATTTAGGAACAATCCTTGCACTGTTTGATCAAGCGCTTGCTGCTATCCCAGCAAACAAGTGGGAAGAACTGATGAATTCAACAGCCTTTTCAGATGTCCGCTACATATTAAATGAGCGGAGAGACCGTGTGAAGGATCAATTACCTGTTGAACAAGAAACGCTGATTCAAAAGCTGGCTGTAGATGGGTACCATGCGTGGGATGAGCTTTATTCCAGCTTAGTGAATAAAATTACCATTCCGTTTGAACAGCATGGAGAAACACAGATGATCTCTGTAGGCCAAGCAGAAAATGCGATGGATGATTCAGATCGTGAAGTCAGAAAGGCCGTTTACCACAACCTAGAGCATGCGTGGACGCAGGATGAACATTTATTTGCTAGTACGCTCAATCACCTTGCTGGTTTTCGTTTGCAAGTGTATGAAGCAAGAGGCTGGGAGCACATTTTAAAAGAGCCGCTTGAAATTTGCCGTATGAAACAAGAAACCCTTGATGCGATGTGGTCTGTGATTGATGAACATAAGCAGCCATTCATTGATTATTTACACCGAAAAGCTGACATGCTTGGAGTGGATAAGCTGAGCTGGTTCGATGTTGGGGCTCCTATCGGCAGTGAGACCAAAATCTATCCTTATCAAGAAGCAGCTGCTTTTATTGTGAAACATTTCGCTGGATTTGGAGAAGAGCTCGCTGCTTTTACAGAAAAAGCCTTTAATGAACGCTGGGTAGAAGCTGAGGACCGTCCAAACAAACGGGTAGGCGGCTTTTGTACAAATTTCCCTGACAGCGGAGAATCACGTATTTTTATGACTTTCTCAGGAAGTCCATCCAATGTGGCGACACTAGCGCATGAACTTGGTCATTCGTTCCATCAGGAAGTGATGCAGGATGTTCGCATTCTGAATCGCAAATACGCAATGAATGTAGCTGAAACAGCGTCGACCTTTGCAGAAATGATTGTAGCTGATGCCTCTTTAAAAGAAGCGGCAAATGAAGAGGAGCGGCTCAGCCTGTTAGAGGATAAGCTGCAGCGCAGTGTAGCTTTCTTCATGAACATTCAATCTCGTTTCTTATTTGAACAGCGCTTTTATGAAGAGCGTAAAAAAGGAGAAGTGCCGGCTGATCGGTTGAATGAATTGATGGTCGAAGCACAGAAGGAAGCGTTCGGTGACTCATTAGATGAATACCATCCGCATTTCTGGGCGTCTAAGCTGCATTTTCATATCACGAATGTTCCATTTTATAATTTCCCATACACCTTTGGATACATGTTCTCGTTAGGAATTTATGCAAAAGCATTGCAGGCTGGTACATCGTTTGAGGAGAAATACATTGCATTATTAAAAGATACTGCTTCAATGACAGTAGAAGATTTAGCCAAAAAGCATCTAGGCGTTGACCTTACCCAAAAAGCATTTTGGGAAGAAGCCATTCGTTTGGCTGTAGCAGATGCTGAAGAATTTTTAGAAGTGACAAAAAAATAATAATGAAAAGCTCCCATTACGGGAGCTTTCAGACTGTTGACAAAGGGCTAAAATGATCTTTATTTTAGCTCTTTGTCTTCTTTTTTTCAGCGTGATAGAAAACCTTTGAAGTCTAGGAAGGACGAGCATTGGCGCGGAGCGAATCGAACATTCGTGAGCACCAACGCGCAGGACTGACAAAGAATGCGAGGGTTTGTCTACACGCTGAAGCTCCCATTACGGGAGCTTTTTTGCTGGCTTAAGCCAGTCAAGCATTGTCTGAATGAGATCATTTTGCTGCGACAGGGCTGGAATGTCCGCAGGGTGATCCCCTTTTTGTTTGCCATACATGCCAAATTGCGCATGATTCCCGCCTTTTATTTCATGATAAACGGTTTGAGACGGCAGATTTGCTTTCGATTTCTTGATTTTCTCTTGTGTTGCCAGCCCATCCTTTTCACCTGAAATAGAAAGGACTTTCAATGAAGATTGTTTCAGATCATCTGATGCTGGATAAGATGCTAGGAAAAAGAGTCCATCGAGCTTGCTCTGATTTTTTTCTGCAAACATAGCGGCAGCTGCCCCGCCAAGTGAATGTCCGCCAATATACCAGTGTTTGATTGTTTGGTGATCTTTGATGATGTCCTGCGCTTTGTTTGGATTGAAAATCGCAAAGGAAAATGGCATGTCAGGGATAAAGACAGAGTAGCCTTTTTTCATCAGCGTATCCCCGATATAGGCATACGCAAGTGGTTCCACCTTTGCCCCAGGATAGAGAATGATGCCAGTATCACTTTTTGGTGCTTTAAATGTATAAACATTGTTTTTATGTTCCACTTGCTCAATGTTCACCTGTTTTTTTAATGCTTCTGATGGTCCATATGTAAAGCGGCTCCATGTATAGAAAGCACCAAAAGCTAAGATGATCAGTGCAAGTAATGTCAAACCTGTTATCTTCAGTATTTTCTTCATCGCATGCCCCTTCTTTCTCAAGTACATATTAAATATACCATCATTTACTCCTATGCCAACCGGCAAGTGCGCTGATCCGTCTGTGTGATAAAGTATTAATCCATTAGCACTGCATTTGGCTGTTATTTACAATCGTTTTAAGAGGGCTTAAAATAGGTGTGCATTCAGAAGTAACGGAGGAAGAAAGACATGAAGCAGGAACATTCACAATTTTGGATCGAAGTGAAAAATTATTTGTTCATTTTAATCGGATCAGCCATCGTGGCGATTGGATTTAATACGTTATTATTACCGAATCAGATTGCAGCAGGCGGTGTGAGCGGCATTAGTACCATTATGCAGTCATTCGGCTTTGAAGCGGCTTATGTGCAATGGGGGCTCAATATTCCCCTGTTTATCGCTGGCTTTTATTTATTAGGCGGTACATTTGGAGTGAAAACACTCGTCGGCTCGATTTTTTTACCTTTCATGGTGTTTGTCACAAGACATATTGCACCTGTCACACATGAAGCACTGCTGGCGGCTATTTTTGGCGGTGTGGTCATTGGGATCGGAATAGGGCTCGTGTTCCTTGGAAATGGATCAACTGGTGGAACGGCACTCGCTGCCAAAATCATCAATAAGTACACAGGACTCACGCTAGGCACCTGTTTAGCGATGATGGATGGCTTGATTGTTCTGGCTGCGATGACGGTCTTTGGAATTGAAGAGGGGCTATACGCGGTCATTGGTGTGTTTATTTCTAGTAAAACGATTGATGTGGTACAGGCTGGCTTCAGTCATTCAAAAATGGCAATGATCATTACAGGGCATGAAGATGAGGTCAGACAGGCGGTTTTTGATCAAATTGACCGTGGTGTGACGAAGATCTCAGCAGTCGGAGGATATACCGATCATGACCGCCCAATTTTGATGTGTGTCGTTGGGCAGTCACAATTCACAAAGTTGAAACAAGTGGTGAAAGCAATCGATGCATCAGCATTTGTCATCGTGATGGATGCAAAAGAGGTGCTTGGTGAGGGTTTTAAAAGGGCATAAACAAGGATATAATAGCGTTGACCAAATGATTGTAAGGGAGGGAAATAGATGAAAAAAAGCGGATTAACGATGCTGTTTGCAGCGATGCTTCTTGTTCTCGCGGCTTGTGGAGGAAATTCAAGCAGCAGTGACAAAGAAGGCAGCAAAAGTGCATCATCTGTGAGCAGTGGTGAGGAGATCTATCAGCAAAACTGTATTGGCTGTCATGGGAAAGACCTATCTGGCGGAGGCGGACCAAGCCTGAAAGAAGTAGGGAAGAAATATAATGAAAGCCAGATCGCAGATATTGCGCAAAATGGTAAAGGCTCTATGCCAAGCGGTATGGTAGATGAGAAGCAAGCAAAAGAAGTAGCAAAATGGCTTGCAGAGAAAAAATAAAACCTTTGTCTAATCGACAAGGTTTTTTTGTTTTTTTATATGTAGAAAAAGACTTTTGGATAGTATGAAAACGCATTATATTAAATTTTATTTAAAAAATAAGGGTATAAAGGCATGTTTTTCGGTTTTGATTGTTCTATTTACCTTTTATTTATAAGTTTTGAAATATAAATGTAATACCATTGCGTCGATTCATGACGTATAATTGGAGTTGTTGAAATTTAGACGATTCAATTTTTTCATCTTTTTGGATGAAAAGGACATAAATTGTTAGTAAGTATCGAAGGGTATGTGCGTGACCATACATAACGTTTTTTGACGAGAAGTGTCAAAACATCATGATAAGCTGTTAGTCAGCGAATAAGAAAAGATTAGGTGATTACATGATTCAAATGAAGGAAGTCTACAAGATCTATCCTAATGGCGTAAAGGCGATCAATGGAATCAATGTCTCTATCCATCCAGGAGAGTTTGTGTATGTTGTTGGTCCAAGTGGTGCTGGTAAATCCACTTTCATCAAAATGATGTATCGTGAAGAGAAGCCAACCAAAGGGCAAATCTTAATTAATAACAAAGATTTAGGATCAAT
This sequence comes from Bacillus sp. PK5-006, assembly GCF_054161415.1. NCBI lineage: Bacteria > Bacillati > Bacillota > Bacilli > Caryophanales > Bacillaceae > Bacillus > Bacillus sp. PK5-006. The sequence continues at coordinate 543,769 of NZ_CP096414.1, forward strand.
GAAGGAAAAAGAAATTCCTTACGTAAGAAGAGAAATTGGCGTAGTATTCCAAGATTTCAAGCTACTTCCAACTCTTACTGTGTTTGAGAACGTAGCATTTGCTCTTGAAGTGATTGGTGAACAGCCTCATATCATTAAGAAAAAAGTGCTTGATGTTCTCGATCTGGTTCAGCTAAAGCACAGAGCGCGTCAATTTCCTGACCAGCTGTCCGGCGGTGAACAGCAGCGTGTGTCTATTGCCCGCTCGATTGTCAATAGCCCTGAGGTCGTCATTGCAGATGAGCCGACAGGAAACCTTGATCCAGACACTTCCTGGGAAATCATGAAGACGCTCGAAGAGATTAATAACCGCGGAACAACAGTGGTTATGGCGACACACAACAAAGAAATTGTAAACACCATGAAGAAACGCGTCATCGCAATCGAAGATGGAATGATTGTGCGTGACGAAGCAAGAGGGGAGTACGGAATTTATGATTAAAACTCTCTCGCGGCATTTACGTGAGAGCTTCCGTTCACTTGGAAGAAACACGTGGATGACATTTGCATCAATTAGTGCGGTTACTGTCACATTGATTTTAGTTGGGGTTTTCCTTGTGATTATGCTCAACTTGAATAACATGGCATCGAACGCTGAAAAAGAAGTAGAAGTAAAAGTATTAATCGAATTAACGGCGAATCAAAAGCAGCAGGATGAATTAAAAGCAGAAATTGAAAAGATTCCTGAAATCAGTGATGTGAAGTACTCATCTAAGGATGACGAACTGAAAGCACTGATTAAAAGCTTTGGAGAAAATGGACAATCCATGGGACTTGTTGATCAAGAAAATCCATTAAACGATGCGTTTATTGTGAAAACAACAGATCCTCACGATACACCAAAAGTAGCGAAGAAATTAGAAAAACTAAAGGGTACATATAAAGTAACCTATGGAAAAGAAGAGGTCAGCCGACTCTTTAATGTAGTCGGAGTAGCGCGTAATGTCGGTATTGTGCTCATTATTGGGCTGTTATTTACAGCTATGTTCTTAATCTCCAATACGATCAAAATTACGATTTTTGCTAGACGTAAAGAAATTGAGATTATGAAGCTGGTAGGTGCAACGAACTGGTTTATCCGCTGGCCATTCTTCATTGAAGGATTATTGCTTGGTGTATTTGGCTCCATTATACCTATTGCTCTATTGCTTGGCACGTATCAATATGCAGTGGGCTGGGTCGCACCGAGAGTACAAGGCTCATTTATTTCAATGCTTCCATACAACCCGTTTGTCTATCAAGTATCACTGATCCTGCTAGTGATCGGTGCAATCATTGGGGTATGGGGAAGCTTAACGTCTATCCGTAAATTCTTAAAAGTATAAATATATTTTGATGGCAGCATTCGAGATTTCTATAGAAGATGTGACCGGTTGATCCGATTCATCCGGTCGGCTCTTCATGTCGACAGTTGTCATGGGAGGGGAATATCGTTTTGAAAAGAAAGCTGATGATGGCTGGAATGGCAGCGTTTATTGGAACAACGTGGCTATACATTCCAGGGAACGAGAATCGTGCATTCGCATACGAAGACCTAGATCAAAAACGTCAACAAATCGAAGAGAAAACATCGAAGACTGAATCAAGCTTGAAGAAGAAGAAATCAGAGCTGGCAAAGCTTGAAAAGAAAGAATCAAAGCTCAAGAAAGAAATTGAACAAATTGACCAAAAGGTAAGTACTGCAACTGAAAAAGTCGCTGAAAAAGAGAAAGAAGTTAAAAAAACGAAGCAAGAGATCAAGAAGCTAAAAAAAGACATTCAAGTCATCAATGAGCGAATTGAAAAAAGAAAAGCCATTTTCAAAGACCGAATTCGTTCAATGCAAAAAAGCGGCGGTACGATCAACTATTTAGATGTGCTGCTAGGTGCTCGCAGCTTTAGTGATTTTGTCGGTCGTGTTGGGGCTGTCACAACGATTGTCGAAGCAGACAAAGACATGATTACAGAACATGAAAATGATTTAAAGCTGGTGGAGCAAAAAGAAGCAGAGCTAAATAATCAGCTAAGCGGACTTGAAACATCTTTGAAAGAGCTAGAAGCACTGAAAAAAGATTTATCTAAGAAGCACAAAGAAAAAGAACACATTTTAGGTGATGTGACAGATAAAAAAAATCATGCACATGATGAACTAGGCAAGCTTGAGAATGAACAAGAAATCCTAGCGAATCAAAAAGCGGCAGTGAAATCTGAGGAAGCACACCGACAAAAGGAAGAAGCGAAGAAAGCAAAACAAGCAGCTGAAAAAAATGCACCTGCACCTCACAGCGGCGGCTCAGATCAAGTATCTGATACACCAGCAAGCAGCTCAGGCTTTATTAAACCAGCTGCTGGCCGATTCTCATCTGGTTTTGGCGGGCGTTCTGGCGGAAACCACTTCGGATTAGATATTGCAGCAAAGGGCACAGTTCCTGTCTATGCAGCAGCATCTGGAACCGTCACAAACTCAAGCTACTCATCGAGCTATGGAAATGTTGTGTTCATTACGCACAATATCAATGGACAGACATATCAAACTGTATACGCCCACCTGTCTACAAGAAGTGTGTCAACAGGACAGAGAGTTGAACAAGGACAATTCCTTGGCTATATGGGAAATACTGGCCAATCGCATGGTCAGCATCTTCATTTTGAAATTCATAAAGGATTATGGAATGGCGCAAAATCAAATGCAGTCAATCCAGCGCAATATATCCGCTAATCAAAAAGCCGATAACATGATGTTATCGGCTTTTTTGGTCTAGATAGAATTAAAACAGCAGCAGTAATCCGGCAATAATAGGTGTTAACAGAACAGCTGATTTCAATAAGAGCTTCGGTGCAAGGCGTGTAAATTTCGCGCCGATAAATGCGCCTAATACGGTTCCAATTAATATTTGAATCAGCAAGATAAAATCAACATAACCCTCTGAAATATATCCAATTCCACCGCCGATGGAAATCGGAATAATGACAAGCATGGTCGTGCCAACGGCTTGCCTAATCGACAGCTTAAGTAAAATCAAAAGCCCTACTTGAATGAATGGTGCAGACCCGATACCAAACATGCCTGACAGCATCCCAGATACAAGGCCTAAAATAATGCCTCTTGTCATCAGCTGACGTGAAGAAAGCGGCTGCTGTTCAGCCTCTTCATTAAGAACAAATAGTTTGATCATCATAAAAACAGCGGATAAAAAAAGCATTCCTGCTGTTAAATAGTGCAGACTTTCTTCTGGAATAAAAGGAGCAACCTTAGCCCCAGCAAAAGAAGCGATACAAGCAAGAGCCCCGACAATCAAACCAGATTTCAGCTGAATGTTCCCTTCTCGGTAGTGGCTGTATGCACCTGATAGTGTCGTAAATGCCATAGCGGCTAATGACGTCCCAAGTGCGGTATGGATAGGGATATCAAAAATTAATGTAAGCAATGCGATGACAAATCCCGCCCCGCCTGCTCCTACAAAACCTAATAAAATTCCTAATAAAAGCATCGTCAAGATAATATACATAGCGAAGACTCCTTCTCAATCATAACAAAATAAAAATTACACCTAATAAAATGATTCGTCAAGCCTTCACGGGAGAATGTCTTTACATGAAATCCCTTCTTCTGGCATATAATAACTCAGGTCATCAGGAAGAGTTGAAGAAGGAGGCCAAATATGAAAAAACAAATCGCATCTATTATGGCAAGTGTCGTTCTCTTAATAAGTGCAGGTGTGATGACGCATAAAGAGGGAACTCATGCGGAGTCACCGCAAGCAGCCGCTGCAATGGCTGGACAAGCTCAATCAAGTGATAAGGCGAAAGAGAATGGGATGGAAAAGATCGAGAAAGCCTATGACCTTATTTTAAATGAATATGTAGAGGAAGTGGATCGGCAAAAGCTGCTTGAAGGCGCGATCCAAGGAATGCTTTCGACGTTAAACGATCCGTATTCAGTATACATGGACAAGCAGACCGCAAAGCAATTTTCTGATTCGCTTGATTCTTCCTTTGAGGGAATTGGGGCAGAAGTGGGGATGGATGAAGGAAAGATCATTATCGTCTCCGCCTTTAAAAAATCCCCTGCGGCAAAAGCAGGTCTAAAGCCAAAAGATGAGGTCATCAGCATTGACGGTGAGCCGATGAAAGAAAAAAGCTTAAACGATGCTGTACTGAAAATAAGAGGAAAAAAAGGTACGTCTGTCGCCTTAACAATCAAACGAAACGGGATTGAAAAAGAGCTGACGTTCCATATCAAACGAGAAGAAATCCCGCTTGAAACAGTGACTTCCTCTGTAAAAGAGGTCAATGGTCATAAAACAGGCTATATTGCGATTTCCAGCTTCTCTGAAGATACGGCGAAGGATTTCACGTCAAGCCTGAAACAGCTCGAGAAAAAGGGCATAGAAGGTCTTGTACTGGATGTGAGAGGAAACCCTGGCGGCTATCTGCAAAGTGTGGAAGATATTTTGAAGCATTTTATTACGAAGGATCAGCCCTATATTCAAATCGCAGAACGGAATGGCGACCGGAAACGATATTTTTCAAAACTAAAAGAACAAAAGCCTTACCCAGTCAACGTCTTAATTGATAAAGGCAGTGCTTCCGCTTCGGAAATACTTGCTGGAGCCATGAAAGAAGCTGGAAAGTATGAAGTTGTCGGTGATGTCTCCTTTGGAAAAGGAACTGTGCAGCAGGCGGTTCCGATGGGAGATGGAAGTAATATTAAATTAACGCTGTATAAATGGCTCACGCCAAAAGGCAATTGGATTCACAAAAAAGGCGTCGTACCGACAATTGCGATTCATCAGCCGGATTACTTTACCGCAGGTCCGCTTCAGCTGAAAGAACCCCTTCAGCTTGATATGAACAATGAAGAAGTGAGACAAGCGCAGACGCTGTTAAAGGGATTGTCATTTGACCCTGGCAGAGTAGATGGATACTTTGATGAAGAAACGAAAAAGGCCGTACTTGCCTTCCAAAGCACATACAATCTCGATAAATCAGGTGTCATTGATTTAAAAACAGCAGAAATGATGAACAAAATGGTGGATGAAGTGAAATCATACGAAAAAAATGACCTTCAATTACAGACTGCACTAAAAGCACTATATCTTAAAAAATAAAGAGGCGAATAATAGCCTCTTTTTTTTGGTTCATAAGTGTCATGAACATGTAATAATTTATGATTAAAAATAAATTATATCGAGAAATATATTCATTTATTTTACAAAAAACATAACATTCCTTCAATTTTACCCGATAACATATGTATATAAGAGACTTTCTGTTGATTTAAACATGTCATGAAAATGAAACTTTTGAAAGTTGTATGTTACATAAATAATTCTTACAATAAAAAGTAGCACTCATTTTAAATATTTTATTTTTTGCGGATATTCAGCTTGAGCATTAAGCTGTACCGAGGTTTGCGCTTTTCTTAAAAGAACTAGTAAATGGGGGTACACAATTGAAAAGGGCAAGTATTGTGAGAGAGAAAAAATATTACGAGTTGGTAGAGGAACTTAAGAGTCGTACGAAAGATGTGACGTTTTCCGCTACAAAGGCATTAAGTCTGCTCATGCTGTTAAGCAGGTACTTGGTCAATTACACAACGGTAGAATCAGTCGATGAAATCGATGAAGACTGTGCTGAGATATACTTCAATTATTTAATGGATAATCATAAGAGACTTGGTATAAACTTAACCGACATCAAGAGGTCGATGCAGCTGCTCGGCGGCATACTAGATGTAGATGTCAATCACTACTTAAAAGATTTTTCACTGTCGAATGTCACACTTTGGATGAATCAGGAGAAATAAACCTGATGTCAAGCATCGATTTATTTGATAGAATAAGAGAAAATGCTTGACTTGGGCGGTGAACGATAATGAGCTCGGAGTGGATGGGAGCCGGATTAAAAGCGGTCGGTCTGTTTTTAATCCATCCTCTTTTTTATTTCATGATATTAATCAGCCTATTGCATGGCTACATCCGCGTAAAGCGGGAGAGAAAAGCGTTTCAAACAAGAATAGAAGATGTATACGATGAACTTAAATTTACATATTCAAAGGGATGGATTCTAGGGATTTGCCTATCCGTTATTTCAGTAGGCTTAGGGATTGCCCTCCCCCCTGGATTCATCGTGCTGATTGCAGCGATGACCATCGTTTTCTCTTTATTCTTTAAGGCGAGTGCGCTTTCGTCTGCATACACACTCGGTTTCAGTTTTATTGCGGCACTTGGACTGATGCATTTCCAAGTGAGTCATTCTTGGCTGCCGCAGCTCTCAATGATGAATGCATCAGCCGTTGTCATTCTGCTAGGACTTCTATTAATGACCGAGGGAATTCTAGCCTATCGAACGGCGCATTTACGTACATCGCCTGCTATGGTGATGAGTGCGAGAGGACTTTTAATTGGTCAGCAGCGGGCAAACCGTCTGTGGCTTTTACCGCTTGTTTTGCTAATGCCGGCAGGTGAATTCACTTCTTCTCTGCCATGGTGGCCGGTGCTTCAAGTGCATGATCAAAGCTTTTCATTTATTTTGATTCCATATATCATCGGATTCGGTCAGAGAATTCAAGGCTCACTGCCAATTGTTAGTATTCAAATTACAGCGCGGCGTATTCTCATGCTCGGACTCGCTGTCGCCTTATTAGGTGCTGCAAGTATTTGGTTTGAACCGATTGCTTGGGGAGCTGTATTGATTGCGGTGATAGGAAGAGCCTTTCTCTCATGGAAGCAGAGGGTCAATGACAATGCTGCCCCGTTCTACTTCTCTAAGCGTAATCAAGGGCTGATGGTGCTGGGGATTATTCCAAATACACCAGCGGCTGATTTAAAGCTTGAGATCGGAGAAGTCATCACAAAAGTGAATGGAATTGAAGTCAAAACCGTTTCGGAATTTTATGAAGCCCTTCAAACCAATCGTGCTCTAACAAAGCTCGAGATCATTGGCTTAAATGGTCAGACAAGATTTGAGAAACGTGCTTCTTACGAAGGGGAGCATCATCAGCTTGGCATCCTGTTTGTGAAGGATGATCCACAGCAAAAACCAACGGCAATTTCATCTTAAAAAAAAGCTGCTAGAGATGGCAGCTTTTTTCTTTTGGGCGCGCTTCTTTCCCGTAGGATTCGCCCCATTCACGCATGGCGAAGATGATAGGCTTTAATGTATTTCCGAGAGAAGTGAGGGAATATTCGACACGAGGGGGGACCTCCTCATAGACTTCTCTATGGACAACGCCGTCTTGTTCAAGCTCACGCAATTGCAGTGTGAGGACACGCTGAGAAATTCTTGGCAGCAGCCGGCGCAATTCATTGTAGCGTTTTGGTCCGCAAGTCAAATGATAAAGGATCACTCCTTTCCATTTCCCTCCTATGACACTTGTCGTCACTGAAACGGGACAGCCATGATTGACAATACTGACTGGGTTGGATGGTGCACTCATCTTAACACGCCTTTCTTAGACAAATTTGGTGATATACGAACAAGATGGTAACTAACGAACAAAAATGTGCGTACTTGAATCACTCGAAGCTTTTCTTATACCATAGAGATATCACATCACACATTCGGGCTGTTGTTTTTTTATCATAACAATTTCTATATGGAAATGGAAAGAAATTGGATTGATGAAACTAACGCCCTAATTGGTTAATAGAAAGGATGAATACAATGCGAGACAAAGAGCAATTAAAAAAAGAAATCATTGAGGCGTATGAGTTCCGCCATGCGACAAAAGAGTTTGATCCAACGAAAAAAATACCAGAGGATGATTTTGCATTTATTTTAGAAACAGGAAGACTTTCCCCAAGCTCTGTAGGGTTTGAGCCTTGGAAGTTCCTCGTTGTTCAAAATGAAGCATTTAGAGAAAAATTAAAAGAGTATACATGGGGAGCGCAAAAGCAGCTTCCTACTGCCAGCCATTTTGTGATCATCTTGGCAAGAACAGACGCCCGTTATGATTCAGCATATGCAGAATATATCAACAAGCAAATCAAAGGAATGTCAGACGAAACGTTCGAGATGGTGAAGGGACGCTACCAAGAATTCCAAGAGAATGATCTTCATTTGTTAGAAAATGAACGCACGCTCTTTGATTGGGCTTCAAAACAAACGTATATTGCTCTTGGAAACATGATGACAGCCGCTGCACAAATTGGCATTGATTCATGCTCGGTCGAGGGATTCAGCTACGATGAGATTCATCGCATTCTAGATGAAGAAGGGCTGCTTGAGGATGGTCAGTATGATATTTCTGTCATGGCAGCCTTTGGTTATCGTGTGACTGAGCCGAAGCGCGGCAAAACGCGCCGTCCGATGGATGAAGTCGCTGTTTGGATTCGTTAAAAGAGAATGTCTGAAAAAGGATGTTGACAATTGCGTGGTTAGTCAGTATATTTAAAAAATAAAATCTTTGATGAATATACAAATTGACTATAAACGCTTTGACTTGAGAATAGTAGATGAACATCCGTTTTTTTAGAGAGCTGCGGGGTGGTGCAACGCAGTAAAACGAATCATTGAACTCGCTCAAAGAGCGGTAAGACTGAATGAATAGTAAGTCTTTACGTGTGACCTCCGTTAACGGGTTTTAAGTTGGATTTAGCTATGGCTGAATCAATTAGAGTGGTAACGCGGTTGCAAGGTCAGTCGTCTCTTCAAGGAGATGACTGGCCTTTTTATATGCTTTTATCCTATATTTGTCTGAAGATTCAAATTTAAAGGAGCTATAGAAAATGGAAAAGGAACATGTGCAGTTAAAACGAACAATGACGTCAAGGCATATTATGATGCTCGCACTTGGCGGAGCAATTGGTGCTGGTCTGTTTAAAGGAAGCAGCTCTGCTATTGATATCGCAGGTCCTGCTGTCATTTTGGCATATATGATTGGTGGTCTTATTTTATTATTTATTATGCAAGGACTTGCCGAAATGACGGTTGCACGACCTGGCGCAAGAACATTCCGTGATTTAATTGAACCGGTGTTAGGCAAATATCCGGCTTATTTCTTAGACTGGATATACTGGAAAATGTGGGTGCTGAACATTGCAGCAGAAGCAATCGTATCTGCAATCTTTATTCAGTACTGGTTCCCACAAGTGCCGATTTGGATACTTGTGTTAATCATTTCACTTGTTGTGACATTGATCAATGTTTGTTCTGTTAAAATGTTTGCTGAGACGGAGTACTGGTTAGCTTCTATTAAAATTGCTGTCATTCTTTTATTTATTATCATTGGGTTAACCATGTTGTTTGTCTCATTTGGTCAGCATGCAGCACCGGGATTATCCAACTTAACCGACCACGGAGGATTTTTCCCGAATGGAACAGGCGGCTTAATTGCGGCCATGCTTGTTGTGGTGTATTCATATGGCGGGACTGAAATGATCGGGGTCACATTAGCAGAAACAAAAAACCCTGAAAAAGTCATCCCAAAGGCCATCCAAAGTACATTTGTACGAATCATCGGCTTCTATGTACTGCCGTTCTTCATCATCGTCAGCTTGATTCCTTGGAATCAAGTAAACAATGAGCAAGTGAGTCCATTCGTCACCGTGTTTGCAACGATTGGCGTGCCATATGCAAGTGACATAATGAACGGTATCATTTTACTAGCGATCTTGTCTTCTATGAACTCTGGGCTGTACGCATCCTCAAGGGTACTTTATACGCAAGCGATGGATGGGCGTGTATGGAAGGGCTTCTCAAAGCTATCAAAACAGCAGGTGCCTGTTAGAGCGATCCTAGTGTGTACATCTACATTGTATGCCGCTGTATTGATTTCTCTTTTTGTAGGAAGTCAAACCTTTAATTATTTAATGGGATCTTTAAGCTATACGGTCTTATTCATCTGGTTTATTATTGCTGTCGGGCATTTAAAATCTCGAAGTGTAACAGAACCAGGAGGATATCGCGTGAAGCTGTATCCTTTCACAACATGGTTTTCTGTGATTGCGATCATTGCCATTTTCATCGGCGTTGTGTCAACAACTCCAATTGTCCAAACGATGGTCACGATGGGCATTTATTTGATAATTACTCTTTCTTTCTTCATCAACAAAAAGCGGTTTGACACAGCCGCTTAATACAAAAAGCGTGCGGGACCTTTAAAGAGGTCTCACACGCTTTTTTTAATGCTGTTTGTATTGCTTGAAATGAACAGGGGGTTGAACAGGATGTGGCTTTGACTGAAGCCCGTAACTCTCTCTTACGATGTAAAGTGGTCGATCTTTTGCCTCGTCGTAGATTCGGCCGATGTATTCCCCAATCATTCCCAGCATAAAGAGGATGATGCCGCTAAAGAACAGCTGTATGACAATTAATGAACTCCATCCTGTAATGGTGCTGTTTGTAAAAAGCTTTAAGTAAAGTACAAGAAACATTGAAATGAATCCGATAGCGGAAAGGGCAATTCCTGCTATACTCGCTAGCTTCAAAGGTTTATAGGAAAAGGAAGTGATTCCATCCATCGAGAGCTTGAGCATCTTTTTGAGCGGGTATTTTGTTTCTCCTGCTAGACGTTCATCTCGAACGTACTCTACTGCAATTTGTTTGAAACCTACCCAGCTGACTAGGCCGCGAACAAATGGATTTTTTTCTCGTATTTTTCTCATTTCATGGCACACTCTACGATCCATTAACCTGAAGTCACCGGTGTCGATTGGGATATCTACTTCGGTGATTTGACGTAAAACGCGATAGAAAAGGGAAGCGGTTTGCTTTTTGAAAAAAGTTTCGCCTTTTCGTTTGGTGCGCACGGCGTATACGACTTCATAGCCTTCTTTCCATTTTGCGATCATCTCTAATATCAATTCAGGCGGATCTTGTAGGTCTGCATCTATCACGATGACCGCTTCTCCCTTTGCATAATCCATCCCAGCTGTAATGGCAATTTGGTGTCCGAAGTTACGTGAGAAATCAATGAGTCTTACATTCGGATCGTTTTGGGAATACCCTTTAATTAGTTCAGCTGTTCGATCCATACTACCGTCATTGACGAAGAGAAGCTCGTATGCTTCTCCCGTCGAATCCATGACTGTTTTCAGTCGCTGATAGGATTCATGGATCACAAGCTCTTCATTATAGACTGGGACTACAATAGAATATCGTATGTTGTTTTCCATCAGTCATCCTTCCTCCCTTTTAATAGATGAATTAATCAACGGATAGTTCATAAAGAGTGCCGCTCTCCATTCCGCCCATTCTTCCATTTGACCGATCATTTTGTTCTGATTGTTGGCTGTCTGTTTGCTGGTTCGTTTTGGATGTAGAGCTGTTCTGCCATTTAGAAGCAGATACTTCTTTGCCATTTTTTTGAATCCAAGTGAGAATGTCAGAGCTGCCGCCTCTCATACCAGAAAGATAGAAGTACTTGATTTTGCCGTCTTTGACGAGCTGTTTGAATTCACTAAGCGTGAGAATGTTATCAGATCCACTAAATCCACCTAATGCCATAACAGCTTTTCCTGTTTTAATAATGTAAGGTGAAGCAGTGGTTGCATCTGTTGTCCCGAATAGGAATTCTTCTCCCGTATTGTTTTTCTCAAGATAGCTGATCAGCTTTTCATTGACTTGTGAACTCATGCTGCCACTTGAAGTTGCAAGCTGAGGACCAGCCTCTGGAAGCATACTGTTTCCCCCATAAAGAAGAGGTGTGCTTGCCCAGTATAGTGGTGCAATCAGCATGCCAAGGATGGCGATGAGAGACACGAATTGTTTTAGTTTTTCTTTTCTTTTTACCAAAAGCAGAGAAAGGATTGTTCCAACACCAATGATACCGACTGCAATGCTTAGTCCAAGACCGATCGTGCTTGTAAAAGTGGATAGAATAAAGATTTCAAATGCGGTTGTGACGAATATCGCAAATGGAAGCAGCCATTTTTTAAAGCCAGTTCCTGTTTGAAATAATTGTGTCATAGAAACCCATCCGGCTCCTGCTAATACAGCAATTGGCGGTGCCAGCATGATCAAATAATAGTGATGGAAAAATCCTGCTACACTGAAAAATGCAGCAACAGGTATAAGCCAAGCTAACCAAAATAGTGTTTCTTTTTGTTTTGTATTGAGACGTCTTCTTTCAAAGGCTGTTGAGAAGAAGATACCAATCGCACCGAATATCGCAAATGGAAGCAGCCAGCTGATTTGATCGGACAGTTCAGATTGGAACAGACGTAACGGTCCTTTGGTTCCTGTACCAAACATGCCGGAGCCATTTCCCATTTTTCCGCCCCCGCCATTTGGCGGTCCATCACCATTACCGCCTGAAGGCATATCAGGTGGTGTTGTGCCGTTTGCATTGCTTGGTGGTCCTTGCATTGAAGGCTGTTCCTGACTGGATGATTGGTTTGAATTGTCTGAGTTGTTTTGATTTCCATGAGATGGCGGCTGAGGCATGGTGGATGAATCATTGTCATTTTGCTGATCACCCTGCTGTGAAGGCGGCTGTCCCTCACCCTGATTTGTGCCGCCTCCCCCGCCAGACTGTTGACCAGTCAACCGCTGAAGACCGTTGTAACCAAAGGCTAATTCTAGTGCTGAGTTCGATTGACTAGATCCCATATAAGGACGATTGTCTTTGGAAGTGAGATCAACCGCTATAGACCAAGAAACAGATACACCTAAAAGAACAATCATTGAAATCATCAGTGATAACAATTTTTTCTTCCATGTCGTTCGGTAGGCAATGATGTAAAAAAGAATGAGTGCTGGTACGATCATATAGGCTTGCAGCATTTTTGTATTAAAGCCGACGCCAATCATCGCAAACGAAGCAATCGCCCAAAGCACCTTTTGCTGTTTTACAGCCTTGAACATCATTCCTGTTGCTAGTAAAAGTATAAAGACAAGTAAGCTGTCAATATTATTTGTGCGAGATACAGCAACCGCAATAGGTGTACACGCCATGATAAGTGCCGCTAATCTCGCCGCTGCTTGACCAAAAGTTGGTTTGACAAGACGGTAGATTAGATAAACAGATCCAATGCCTGCTAAAGCTTGAGGCAAGATGACGCTCCATCCATGCAGACCAAAAATTTTGGCACTGATCGTTTGCAGCCAGAAGGTGAGCGGGGGTTTATCCACCGTGACATATCCTGCTGGATCAAATGAAGCAAAGAAGAAATTATGCCAGCTTTGCATCATACTTGTGACCGCCGCAGTATAATACGCATTCACCGTGTCATCTTCCCAAATGTTATAAATGTTTAAGATGGCAGATAAGATCAATATGAAAAATAAATAAATATCAAATTTCTGAAAACGTCTGATCAAAAGCAAGTCACTCCTTTTTTTCACTTGAAAAAAGTGTAACAAGCAAATATGAATAAAATGTTAATAAAAAAAGACCATTTTTTTATTTTTTAGAAATAAAAACAGCTCTTGGTGAAAAGAGCTGTTCAAGTTGTAGAAAATCATATGGTTGCAGAATTTATTGATAAAATAGTAATTCCAAATGATATTTTAAAATATGTGAGTAGCTATAGTGTAGGTGAGCTCTCATTGAATGGAGCATTGGGAAGTTGAATGATGGCTGTCGTACCAAAGCCAGGTTCAGATTGAATGTCGAATGTTCCATGATGTTTTTTAATGATTTGATAGACAATGGCTAGTCCAAGGCCAGAGCCGCCATCCTTTCTTGTTCGTGCTTTATTTACACGATAAAATCGCTCAGAAACATGTGGGAGATCTTCTTTTGGAATACCGCTGCCTTCGTCGGTCACTTTCAATTCAGCAACACCTTGGTGAACTTGTAATTCAATCGATATTGATTTTCCAGATGGTGTGTAATGAATGGCATTGTCCAGTAAATTACGTATCACTTGTTGGAGACGGTCGCTATCACCATAAACAATACAATCCTCTTCAAGCGTTCGTTTGAAAGTAATGCTTTTTTTGTCAGCGATGAATGCCATTTGATCAAGAACATCGTGGATCAGCTGTGCAAAAACGATTGGCTCCATCGTAAGTGGATAAGAGTCACCTTCTAACTGTGCAAGATCTAAAAGATCGTGCACTAGCCGGCTTAAACGTGTGGCCTCATCTTGAATGATTTGCATTCCTTTTTTTTGATCAATGATCCCTTCTTCAATTCCTTCTGCATAGCCTTTCATATAACTTAAAGGCGTTCTAAGTTCGTGAGAGACATTCGCAAGAAATTCCTTGCGGTGCTGTTCAACTTTTTCGAGGGTTGAAGACAGTTTATTAAAGGAGCGGCTAAGCTGGTTTAACTCATCTCCTTTTTTGGTTACGGCCATTCGTTTTGAGAAATCACCAGATTCCATTTCCATTGCAATTTCTTTCATTTTATTAATTGTCTGCACTACTTTATTGGAGCTCTTATATCCGATCACGAATATCAGGAGCAGAATCATTAAGATGGATATGCCAAGCGTCAATCTAATTTGGACAAAGGGTTCATATACATCTGATAAGGGCATGGAGAGGAAAATAGTTCCCGATAGATCATCATTGCTTGAGAAAACAGGGATGGCGATGCCAAGAATATCTTGGTGAAACTTTGGGTGTTCTCTAATTAACACGACGGTTTCACCTTGAAGGAGCTTTTGGCGTTCCTTGAACGTAATGAGATTATTATTTGTGTCCGTATCAAAAGGAAGTCCACTTGAAAGCTCCATTGGATCATCTGTAAAAATAATGTTTGCCTGACTTGAGTCATTTGCCCATTTCATTCTGTCGGTAAAATACTTGTCTTTCCCATGTGTGTGATAGATTTCTGCCAGCTTCTTACCTTGCAAACTTAAGGAATCGATCTGTTTATCAATATATAAATGCTGGTATAAGTAAAAGGTAAGGGCAAGCGCTGAGGCTGCAACGATTCCGATCACTGCAAGGATTAAGAAGAGTACTTTCTTTTTAATCGATAATGGCTTCATTCTTCCTCCTCAAACTTATAGCCGACACCCCAAACGGTTTTAATATATCGTTCTGCTTCCTTTAATTTCAGTCGCAGCGTTTTAATATGTGTATCGACAGTTCTTAAAGAGCCGCTCGTTGAATATGATTCCCACAATTTTTGATAAAGGTGTTCTCGTGAAAACACTTGTCCTTGGTTGAGCAAAAGAAATATGAGTAAATCAAATTCTCTTCTTGTTAAATTAACGGGCTGTTGATGGAGGTAAACTTGTCTGCCATCTTGATCAATCTCCATGTCACCAATCTGTATTCGGCTGCGCTTTAGCGAAAGACCTCTAATTCGTCTCAGAGTGGTTTCGATTCTTGCTGCAAGCTCACGCAGACTGAAAGGCTTCATGATGTAGTCATCCGCTCCAATTTCAAGTCCTCTAATTCGGTCCTCTTCATAACTCCTCGCTGTTAAAAATAAAATCGGTATTTGAGATGTTTGTCGAATACGCTGACAGACTTCAAATCCATCCATGTCAGGCATCATGATATCTAATACAACAAGATCAACAGATTCCTTTTCAAGCTGATGCAAGGCATCTTTTCCATTATTCGCAGTGATAATGTGAAAGCCATGTCTCTTTAAAAAAGACCCGATTAACTCAAGCATATCAAGCTCATCATCTATGATTAAAATACGCATTTGTTCCTTCATTTCTTTTCCTCCAACACGATAGCATAAGGTCCTGATGGGACATTCAGTTGATTTTTCATGATAAGTGAGTGTTTATCGATGATGGATACTGAGTTGTCATCCAAGTTACTCACATAAATTGATGTCGTATCAGCGGTGATATAATTCGGATTTTGACCAGTTTCAACAGAAGCAAGCTGTTTATTAGTTTTGGTATCTACTTTGTATAGCGTATGATCTCCATGACATAGTACATATAAAGTAGAAGAATTTTTCTCTGGAAAAAATGCAACAGGCATAACGCCTAGTTTTATTTCTCGCTGTTTTTTTCCAGTTTTAGGGTCATAAGCATAAATACTCTTATTTAAGGTGCCTTGTTTACCGTGGCCGCCGATCCAAATGAACTGTCCATCAAAATGAATTCCAGAAGGCCGTTCAAGTACAGAAAACGTACGTATATTTTTCTCCTTTTCAATATCTATGACGGAGACAGTATGACTTTCTGCATTTAAAACAAATAAAATACCTGATGAAGAAAGAGTCATAGAAGAAGGTAATGTTCCAGTTTTCACAGTCGATTTTATTTTTTTGCGCTCCGTATCAATAAAATAAACGACATTTTTCTGTGAGTTGGCAGCGATTAATGTATGAGAAGCTGCATCATATGTAAGGGAAGTCAGTCCTTTATCCACATTCATATAATCTGTTGCTGTACCGTGTTTTAGATTAATTTCGATAAGGGATTCTCCCTCTTTACTTGTAGCGATGATGACGTCTTTATTGATTTGAATAAGATCAGTGAGTGGGTGTTTTAAATCCACAGAAGAGAGCATTTTATTTTTTTGTATATCAACTATTGAAAAGGAGGCTTTTTTTAATTGAGAGATGACAGCGATGGATTGAGAGCTGCCTGGCGGCGTAAATTGCTGTTCTTTTCCACAGCCTGTCAGGAATAAAAGTAGAGCTGATAAACAGATCAAAACATATTTCACACGTTCCATTCTTCCGCTCCTTTGCGTTCTCTATTTTCAAAATCATACCACAAAAATTGTGAAAAAAAATTGAAGTTATCCATGCTGAAAGAATGGAAAGAAGCTTTTAGGTAAGTGAGGGAGACCATTTGTACCTGAAGTTCCTTTTTTGTCTGGACATATGCCATTTTTTCTTCTTTAAAAGATGATTTTCAGGATTTGATGGATGCACTCGCTATAGTTTACAGTGATACAAATGATGAAAACTCCCCGCTCTAACTAAACATAGAGCAAGGGAGTCATTAGGCGGAATGTTCAGATGATGGGGAGGTTGATTTGGTTTTTACACGTTGAGATAAAAGGAAACCAAGAATGCCTGCACCCATTAATACAATAAATAAAGATTGAAAACCACTCATGATCCCAATCAATGTAGACGAAATGATACTGCCAAAATATCGAAAGGTAGAGAAAATACCAGATGCTGAACCAGATAAGCTTTGATCAACAGACGTTAAAGAAGCCATCTGCATACTGGTCATTCCAATACCTGATGAAATTCCGCCTGCGACAAGTGTCACGATAAGCAGTGGTAAGGTAGGGAACTGACTGAGTGTGATTAACATGATGCCTGATAAAGTGAGACAGAGAAATGAAAAGCCAATCATTTTTTTCGCGCCTTTTTTCGGATGGAGTCTTGCCCCTAACAAGCCGCTAATAGACATGCAAAGAGAAAATACTGATAGAATAATACCGCTTTGTGTATGAGAAAGTGCAAGTTGTTGTTCCATAAACAGCGGCATAATTAGAAGAATGGCATACATCACAAAATTACTTAGCATGATCGACAGGTTTGCGTTTGTAAATGAACTGTTTTTAAAAAGCGACAAATCGATAATCGGATTCTTTACTTTTCGTACATGTTTAAAGAATAAAGGAATGACGATCAATGCTAGAATTCCATAGATCAAGTATTCATTTAGCAATTGGCTTTTAGTGCATAGAATGAGTGTGGCAATCCCGATGGTTAAGTATAGTGAACCAGTGATGTCTACATTTGCTTGTAAGCGTGTATGCTTTGTTTTTGGAATGAGTAATACGCCGGTAACAAGTGTAAGGAACAAGAATGGGATATTGACAAAGAATATAGAATGCCAATCAAAACTCTGAATAAGAATCGAACCAATAAAAGGTCCAAGTGCGGCACCAATACCGGCTCCAAACCCAAAATACCCCATTGTTTTAGACAGTTTTTTGGGGGATACTGTTGCACGAATTAATGCAATGCTATTAGGTGTTAAAATAGCACCGCCAGCTGCTTGAATGGAACGAAAAGTGATGAGAAAAGCTAGATTAGGAGCTAAAGCACATCCAATTGATCCAATTAAAAAGAGCATGACCCCAATTAAATACATTCGCCTGTGTCCGTATATATCTCCTAACTTACCAGCGATAGGCTGAGTGACTGCCATGACAATTAGATAAATTGTGACAACCCAAGTGATGTTTGCAAGGGATTGATCATAATAAGTTGATATGGATGATAGAGCGACAGCGATCATCGTTGAATTGACTGGAACTAGTATAGCTCCAAGCAACAAAGAATAGATGACGAAACTCTCTTTTTTTAACCTCAATGTGTATACCACCTTTTGTAAAAAAGAAGAATTCCACCCTTTAAGCGGGAGAAATTCCTCTCATGAAAATGTGTGTGCATGTTTCAATAAAATCTTCTTTTTGTGTGAGAACGAGTTGAAAATCTTGCTCTAGCTGCTGAATGAAAAATCCGAAATACGTACTAATGAAAATGTCTGCATAAATGTCTTCATTTCCTTTTAATACATGATGCTGGGCACCCATTTTTTTGAAATATTGTATGAGCATTTCTCTCAATTCTTGAGGATAAATCTTTTCGTGACTGGTTAAATCCTTATACATAACCGGATCTCGCATGCTGATATAAATAAATTCTTTTTTGGAAGTCAAATCTTCAAGGAAATAGGTACCGAGAAACTTCAAATCGGTGTATAAATCGCCTTTGAATTCTGCTTCTAGGGTTTTTGTCGGTGTTGATTTCATTTTCATAATGGCAGCAATCACGCCGCGTTTGTTTTTAAAGTTGCGAAAAATAGTTGCTTCACTCACATTCGCTTTTGTCGCTATTTCTTTGGTTGTTGTTTTTTGATAGCCTTTTTCAGTTAATAAATCCATTGTTGCGCGAATGATTCGTTGATTTGTAGATTTTAACAAGCATACTCACCTCAGGTTATGAATGTGTTTGCAACAAAGTAAGTATACCGATAAAACCTATGACCGCCAATATCATCCAAAATGATAAATTTATGCACGCGAATGCTGTTTTAATATCTGAATGCGTCCATTGCTGCCATCTACTGTCACAAGGTCACCGGATTGAAGTGTTTCAGTTGCTATTCTAGTACCTAAGACAGCTGGCATCATATACTCTCTTGCGATAATAGCTGAATGAGATAAAATGCCTCCAGCATCGGTGATGACTGCTTTCGCATCTCTAAATAAGCTTGTCCATAAAGGTGTGGTCGTTTTACAAACTAAAATATCATCCTTTTGAAATTGTGAGAATTCGTCAGCACATGTAATGACTTTTACTCTTCCAGAAACAATACCGCTGGATGCGCCAATTCCATGGATCACATCGTGTGTGTTGTTTTCATTTTCTCTTAATGAACCAAGCATTCTTTCTACTTGCTGCAGTTCCGCTTCAGTTGGTGTACCAATGTAAGCCGGTGGTTGAATATCTTCATTTTCCTTCATTTCTATCTTTCTTTGCTGGATAACCGAATCAAATGAGATAGACGTTGTGAGCGCTTTTTGTACCTCTTCATCGTAGAGATACCAAAGATCTTCTTGATGAGGAATGGCTCCTTTTTGTACAAGAAGTTCACCTATTTTTAATAGATATACCCGGGCCTTTGCATCTAACATGGCATCAATATAGAAGTGGTGGTCATCTCGGATATTCGCTGCTCGAAGGGCAAATTGATACAGCGTCTCAAATTTTGTTTTAAACGATTCATCCTTCACTTGACTCACAAAATGTTTATATGTCTCTTGTCTTTTGATCACTGCTTTTGCAAATTCTTCATCAAAATCACAATGGCAATGGATGTTATTTCTGATGATATCTAATATAAACTCCGGGTTTTCTGCCCAAGTCTCATCTGTAAGGTCATGACTTTTAACAGATCGCCAGCCGTAAACTTGGAGAAAATCTTCCAATTTCGAAATGAAATGCCTTCCTTTTTCCGAGTGATTGAGTGCATGTAACAGCTCCGAGTTCTTTTCATGTTGAATAAATGCTTGATGAAGTTCTGGATCTTGAAGGACATCCTTTGCGATATCAGATAGCACCTTGTCTGTTTCAAGAGATTTGTTCATCACGCCTATCATCATTTCGTGCAGCAAGACGACTTGGGTTTGATCACCAGTATACGTTACAAGCATGTCTTCAATGATGGCTGATAGAATGACTTGTGGTATGACGATATCAAAATGATCATCATATGCTTGGATATAAAAATCCTTTAATTCTTCAAAGCCAATGATGGCTTTTTCAATGGTCATAGGTTCATTCATTTGGCGATCGAGTTTTTCGTAAAATGGAAAGAAATTTTTCTCTAGAATCTCATACATCCGTTCACTTAAATGAGGAAATAACTCAAATATGCTTTCATCAAAAACGGGTGCAGCTCCTTCTTGCGCTTCTGGCAGATCCGGTGCTGAGTATAGGTGGCCTCTGTAAAGCTTAATATCTTTGATGTTCATATCAGGTACTTGATACTTTTCTCCATTTTTCTTCATCCCGCTTTTTAAGGCTGGTATGATCAGGCTTGAGAAAAGAGGGCTCGTTGGACCAGGCATATGATCATCCATTGAAATCCAGAAATCCTGCAGCTCTTCTGGCTTCATTTGAAAAGAAGCACCTGCTGTTTCATTTACTGCTTTTGGAAGAGCTGTAGTAATCGGCCTTGCTTGAAGTAGATAAAACGACCCATCTGCAATTCCAAATTCGATATCGACTCCATGTCCGTAAAGTTCTTCTACTTGTTTCGTGATTTGTGTGATTTCCTTCAATTGATCATCGTTCAGGCAAAACTGACCAGCCATTTCCTCCGATACTGGCTCCTCGATGACACCCTCTTGGAAAGGAACAATTTGTAGCTCTTTCGCCCCAAGTGTTTTTTCAATCGAAAAGTTCTCTTTATCTACAATAAACGTGTCTGGTGTCACAAGACCGGAGACAATTGCTTCTCCCAATCCGTAGCTTGCGGTCAGCATCATTTCATTTGTTTTCCCCGATACGGGATTCTCACTAAAGATGACACCGGAGACGTCAGAATGGATCAATCCTTGAACGACAACGGCCATGAGCGGCATCTCTTCCTCATTTTCATTCATCTCTTCCTTATATTCTGTGACTCTCGCTGCAAAATAAGAAGACCAGCATTCTTTGACTGCCTGTAAAAACTCTTCATTTGTTTTGATATTTAAATAAGTCTCGTACTGTCCTGCAAATGAGGCGCCTTCGAGATCTTCAGCAACAGAAGAGGACCTGACTGCAACTGAGGGGTAAGTCTTCCGCAAGGATTGAAAGGACGAAAGCAGCTCTGCTTCCATTTGTAAAGGAAACGATGCTTCTTTGATTTTTTGAGAAAGGTTTTGTTCTGCTGGCTGCAGATTGTGATATGAAAGAAAGCTTGCAAAGCTGTTGGTTTTGATAATAAATCCATCTGGGACTGGCAGGCCGTGATTGTTTAATTTGATTAAATTCAGGCCTTTTGCCCCTGCGAGTGATGCGGATTCTTCAGCCGCATGAAATAAAACTGAATACATGGGAATGCCCCCTTATCCAAATAGCCAATGGTTTGTATGTCTCTATTTTTAAAATGATAGTGCGCACTATCATTTTAATCATAGGATTGATTGGATGTTATTGTCAAAGACGGAAAGACCTATCTTTACAAAGGGGACAATCTCACTAATTTCCTGCTATTTCTAAAACAAAAGTCTCCGAACATGGAGAAAAAAGGCGAAATTGAAAACTGTGAATTGTTCAATATGCCAATCTTTACTATAATCAAGGAAGTAGACCATGAAGAGGGAGGGTTTTTGTGATTACAAAAGCCATATTTGCACTAGTTTTTCCTTTCTTGCTCGTTATTTTATTTTCAAAGGTTACTTATAATCATTATGTGGGCATTGCGTTAACAGCAGCGCTTTTATTTGCTTCGTACATGAAAGGCTATACAGAAACCTACTTTATTGTGGGATTAGATATTATTTCTTTAGTAGCTGGGGCTTTGTTTATGGCTAAGAAAGAAATCGAAAAAAGAGAGAAAGCTGAAGAAAATCAATGATGTCATCGCCATCAAGAGCATGATGGCTGAAAATTGACATGTTTTAAACAAGAGCTGTGCTTACGATTTCTAGTAAGCGCAGCTTTCTTTTTCTGCTCATCGAATATCTCACTCCAAAATGTTCCATACTGAAAGGAAGGTTTTCTTAAGAGGGTTATTTGCCATGGGAGAGAGGGTATGACTGTATTGGAAATAAAAATCAAGTAAAAGCCGAACTTTAGTTCGTATTTTTGTGTTCTTTTATGATAATATATTCATTAGATAGATTTCGTATACGAAACGGAGGCTTTGATGTGAGTGACCGCTTTGAATTAGTTTCTAACTATCAGCCCCAAGGAGATCAGCCAAAGGCGATTGAAAAGCTTGTTGAGGGGATCCATCAGGGGAAACAGCATCAAACGCTGTTAGGTGCTACAGGTACGGGAAAGACCTTTACTGTCTCCAACCTGATCAAAAAAGTGAACAAACCGACACTTGTCATTGCGCATAATAAGACACTTGCCGGTCAGTTATACAGCGAATTTAAGGAATTTTTTCCGAATAACGCTGTTGAATATTTTGTGAGTTACTATGATTATTATCAGCCAGAGGCATATGTACCTCAGACCGATACATTTATTGAGAAGGATGCCAGCATCAATGATGAGATTGATAAGCTGAGACACTCGGCTACGTCCTCGTTATTTGAGAGAAGAGATGTCATCATCATTGCCAGTGTGTCCTGTATTTATGGCTTAGGTTCGCCAGAGGAATATAGAGAGCTTGTGCTGTCTTTGCGTACTGAAATGGAGATTGAACGCAATCAGCTGCTTCGTAAGCTGGTGGATATTCAGTATTCTCGTAATGATATAGATTTTCAGCGCGGAACCTTCCGAGTCAGAGGAGACGTTGTTGAGATTTTTCCCGCTTCACGAGATGAGCATTGTATCAGAGTGGAGTTTTTCGGTGATGAAATTGAACGTATTCGTGAAGTGGATGCGTTGACTGGAGAAATACTTGGTGATCGAGATCATGTGGCGATTTTCCCAGCATCTCACTTCGTCACAAGAGAAGAAAAAATGGAAAAAGCCATTATCAATATTGAACAAGAGCTAGAAGAACAGCTTGAAAAGCTTCGCGAAAATGGAAAATTGCTTGAAGCGCAGCGACTTGAGCAGCGGACAAGATATGACCTTGAGATGATGAGAGAGATGGGCTTTTGTTCAGGAATTGAGAACTATTCAAGACATCTAACCTTGCGTCCGCCTGGTTCAACACCTTACACACTGCTTGATTATTTCCCAGATGATTTTATGATTGTGGTCGATGAGTCGCATGTGACGATTCCGCAAATCCGCGCCATGTACAACGGGGACCAAGCTAGAAAGCAAGTGTTGGTTGATCACGGATTCCGCCTGCCATCAGCACTTGATAACAGACCGCTCACCTTTGATGAGTTTGAAAAGCATATCAATCATATTGTGCATGTATCAGCAACGCCTGGTCCGTATGAGCTTGAGAAAACACCAGAGGTTGTGGAACAAATTATCCGTCCAACAGGATTACTTGATCCAATCATTGAAGTCCGTCCGATTGAAGGACAAATTGATGACTTAATTGGAGAAATTCATGCACGAGTTGAGAAAAATGAGCGTGTGCTCGTGACCACACTGACGAAGAAAATGTCTGAGGATCTCACAGATTACTTAAAAGAAATCGGAATCAAGGTGAATTACCTGCATTCAGAGATTAAGACCCTTGAGCGGATTGAGATTATCCGTGATCTGCGTCTCGGTAAATATGATGTGCTTGTTGGAATCAACCTTCTTCGTGAAGGACTGGATATTCCAGAGGTGTCGCTCGTGGCCATTTTAGATGCGGATAAAGAAGGCTTTTTGCGCTCTGAAAGATCCCTCATCCAGACGATTGGCCGTGCAGCGAGAAATGCAGAAGGCCGGGTCATTATGTATGCAGACAATATGACGAAATCGATGGACATTGCGATTCAAGAAACGAAGCGAAGACGAGAACAGCAAGAAGCATATAACGAGAAATTCGGGATTACACCGCAAACGATCCATAAGAAAATTCGAGATGTCATTAAGGCAACAAAGATACATGAGGATTCAGAAGAATACGAAACAAAAGCAGCACCAAAGCTTTCGAAAATGAGCAAAAAAGAACGAGAAAAAGTGATCGAAAAAGTCGAGATGGAAATGAAAGATGCAGCAAAAGCGCTTGATTTTGAAAAAGCAGCAGAATTAAGAGATCTATTGCTAGAGCTAAAAGCGGAAGGATGATTGCCTGATGGCTATGGAACGAATAGAGGTGAAAGGTGCTAGAGCCCACAACCTTAAAAATATTGATGTCAATATCCCGCGTGACCAGCTAGTGGTCATTACGGGATTATCTGGTTCAGGAAAATCGTCGCTTGCCTTTGATACGATTTATGCAGAAGGTCAGCGCAGGTACGTTGAATCTCTTTCAGCGTATGCACGCCAATTTCTTGGGCAGATGGATAAACCGGATGTAGATGCCATTGAAGGTCTTTCTCCGGCGATTAGTATTGACCAGAAAACGACGAGCCGAAACCCTAGATCAACAGTTGGTACTGTCACTGAAATTTATGATTACTTGCGTCTCTTGTATGCTCGAGTCGGAAAACCTATTTGTCCTATACATGGAATTGAAATTACGTCACAAACGATTGAGCAGATGACAGATCGTATTTTAGAGTATCCTGAAAGAACGAAATTACAAGTGCTTGCGCCAGTTGTATCCGGCCGCAAAGGAACACATGTGAAAGTGCTTGATCAAATTCGGAAGCAGGGCTATGTACGAGTGAGAGTCGATGGCGAGATGGAGGATCTTTCAGAAGATATCGAGCTTGAAAAGAACAAGAAGCATTCCATTGAAGTAGTCATTGATCGAATTGTCGTGAAGGAAGGCGTTGCTGCTCGGCTGTCTGACTCCCTTGAAACGGCGCTGCGGCTGGGCGAAGGCCGAGTGATGATTGATGTGATTGGACAAGAAGAGCTGTTATTCAGCGAACATCATGCTTGTCCGCATTGCGGGTTCTCTATTGGTGAACTTGAGCCGAGAATGTTTTCATTTAATAGTCCTTTTGGTGCCTGCCCGAGCTGTGATGGGCTCGGTTCAAAACTGGAAGTCGACCCTGAGCTTGTCATTCCTAATAAGGATCTGACTTTACGGCAGCATGCCATTGCACCATGGGAGCCGCAAAGCTCGCAATACTATCCACAGCTTCTTGAGGCTGTTTGTACACATTATGGCATCGACATGGACATTCCAGTGAAAGATATCCCATCGCATTTATTTGATAAAATTTTATATGGAAGCGGATCTGAACGGATTTATTTTAAATATGAAAATGATTTTGGTCAGGTACGTGAAAATGAAATTGAGTTTGAAGGCGTTCTTCGTAATATTGAACGGCGTTATAAGGAAACCAGCTCTGATTATATTCGAGAACAAATGGAAAAATATATGGCCAATCAGCCATGTCCGACATGTAAAGGATATCGTCTGAAAAAAGAAACGCTGGCGGTTCTCATCAATGGCAAGCATATCGGAGAAATCACCGATTTGTCTGTCTCTGATGCCCTTGATTTCTATGAAAAAATTGAGTTGTCTGAGAAAGATTTGCAGATTGCCCAGCTCATTTTACGTGAAATCAAAGAGCGTTTGTCCTTCTTAAATAATGTGGGATTAGATTATCTGAATTTGAGCCGTTCCGCTGGCACACTATCAGGCGGAGAGGCGCAGCGGATTCGCCTGGCAACTCAAATCGGCTCAAGGCTGACAGGTGTTCTTTATATATTAGATGAACCATCCATTGGTCTGCATCAGCGCGATAATGACCGGTTGATCGGGACGTTAAAAAATATGCGTGACATCGGGAACACACTGATTGTCGTGGAGCATGATGAAGATACCATGCTAGCCGCTGATTATTTAATAGATATTGGACCTGGAGCAGGAGTTCATGGAGGAGAAGTGATTTCAGCTGGAACGCCAGAAGAAGTCATGAAGGACCCGAAATCCTTAACAGGACAATATTTATCTGGCGAGAAATTTATTCCGCTGCCAATTGAGAGAAGAAAGCCTGACGGCCGCTATATTGAGATAAAAGGTGCAAAAGAAAACAACCTGAAAAACGTGAATGCGAAGTTCCCTCTTGGCGTCTTTACAGCTGTGACCGGAGTATCCGGCTCAGGAAAAAGTACGCTTGTGAATGAAATTCTATTAAAATCACTTTCACAAAAATTGCACAGAGCGAAGGCGAAGCCAGGGCAGCACAAAGAAATCAAAGGAATGGATCATTTGGATAAGGTCATTGATATTGATCAATCTCCAATTGGCCGTACACCAAGATCCAACCCTGCCACGTATACAGGTGTCTTTGATGATGTGCGGGATGTGTTTGCACAAACCAACGAAGCAAAGGTACGAGGCTATAAAAAAGGCAGATTCAGCTTTAACGTCAAAGGCGGCCGCTGTGAGGCGTGCCGCGGGGATGGCATCATTAAAATTGAAATGCACTTTTTGCCAGATGTGTATGTGCCTTGTGAAGTGTGTCACGGGAAACGTTATAACCGCGAAACACTCGAGGTCACATATAAAGGGAAAAACATTGCTGATGTGCTTGAAATGACTGTGGAGGACGCACTCCAATTTTTCGAGAATATCCCGAAAATTAAGCGGAAGCTTCAAACGATTTATGATGTGGGGCTTGGATACATTACACTTGGACAGCCTGCAACGACATTGTCCGGAGGAGAGGCGCAGCGCGTGAAATTGGCATCTGAGCTTCACCGCCGTTCAAACGGAAGGTCCCTTTATATTTTGGACGAGCCGACAACAGGACTGCATGTGGATGATATTGCCCGTTTATTAAAGGTGCTTCAGCGTTTGGTTGAAAACGGAGATACGGTGTTGGTCATTGAGCACAACCTTGATATTATCAAGGCTGCTGATTATCTCGTTGATCTCGGACCAGAAGGTGGTGCAGGCGGCGGAACGATCATTGCCTCTGGCACTCCTGAGCACATTGCAAAAGAAGAAGCATCTTACACAGGCAAATACCTGAAGCCTATTTTAGAGCGTGACCGTGAGCGCATGAAACAGTTAGTTAAAGAAACGGAAAGTGTGACTTCTTCATAAAGAAAACCCCTCGATAAGAGGGGTTTTTCTTTTATTGCACATCTTCCTTCGGCATTAAATTACTGAGGTGCGTTAAATCCTTTAAAATATGGGTGCTGCTGCTGTCGAGCAGTACCTTTAAATAACGGATATCACCATACTTTGGATGAGACGGATGAATGGTCTCAAGCTCCTTGATCATATCGCTGTTCATGCTTTTCTGTTTTTGTATAAGGTCTAAAAGCGTTTGAGCCGTTTGTTTTGTATTATGATGATCTGTCAAAATAATTACCCCCTATATTGATAATCACCATCTTTTCAACATATTTTAAAGGGTAATCTGTGAAGAATCTACTCTTAGGTGCAAAAAGAAATAATTTGTGTCTAAGGTCATATGTAAATCGAATGATTTTGAAACTTTTTATACGCAATAAACGTATGAGTTAGAAAGGAATTTTCGTTATGAAGGAGCGAATATATATGAATAGAGATCAGTCGATTATTGCTTCTATTTGTTATTTTAGTGTATTATTTATGCCGTTTATCGTACCGATCGTGGCGTTTTTTGTAGTAGATCAAAAGGAAACGAAGCGGCACGCATTGCGGGCATTATGGTCACATCTTTTGCCGGTCGCAGCGTGCATTCTGTTGATTTTTGGGTCTATCCCATTTTTATTGACGACACAGGCAGGTGACTCGCTCATTCCAGTCATGATGGTGTTCATCTTGTCTTTTTTAGTAGTCATTGGCTTTTTGATCTCTGTCATTTGGAATATCATTCAAGGTATTAAAGTACTTCAATCCATCAAATCTTAGGAGGGCTTTGTATGAATGAAAAAGAACGAATTTTAAAATTAGTAGAAGACGGAGTATTATCAGCAAAAGAAGCAATTACGCTGCTGGAAAAACTAGAAGAAGGTCAGTCAGTCTCATTAGAAAAGTCTACGGCTGATCACACCTTTCATGAAGAAAAAGCTGGAGCAGAGAGCAAAGGAAACGGCACCGAAAATCTTGGGGCAAAGCTGTTTGGCTGGTTAGACTCTGCGGTGAAAAAGGTAAAAGACGTGGATCTTGATTTGAACTTTGGACAGTCCGTTGATGTTGAGCACATTTTTCAGTTCAAGGACGCATCGCTTTCCCATTTAGATATTCAATTGGCGAACGGCAGCCTCAACGTGATGCCTTGGGACGATCGAGATATTCGAGCAGAGTGTCATGCAAAAATTTACCGTGCAGAGGATGGAGAGCAGGCAAGACAGCAATTTCTCAATCAATTGGACTGCGGGCTTGAAGGAGATAAATTTTTTATTCGAACCGAAAAGAAGACGATGAAAGTCAATGTTACATTATACGTACCGCGTATCCAATACGATAAGATCAAGGTCAAGCTGTTTAATGGACCGATTCGCGGGGAAAAGCTAAAGACAAAAGAACTTGCCGCGAAAACGACAAATGGTGTTGTCTCGTTTGCTTCGTTACAAGCAGAAAAAGTCGGAATAGAAACAGCAAACGGACAAATCAAACTGGCAGATCACGAGTGTGGTATGATTGAAGTAGAAACCATCAATGGGCTCATAGACCTGCGCGGGAAAAGTGAATCAATTGATGCTCAAAGCTTTAATGGAAATATTGCTGTTCAGCTGTCAGATGAAAAGTGCCGTTCCATCTATGCGAAAACGACAACAGGCAGTGTGGACGTTCAGATTCCGCGTGCATGTGCAGTGACCGCTGAGCTGAAAAGCAATCTTGGGTCTATCTCTCACGATTTACTTGATGCAGAGATGATTAAAGAAAAAAATGAAACATTACAAAAAGAGAAAATGATCAAAGCAAATCAACAAGCGGTGCACAGTATATCCATTTTTGCAGAAACAAAAACAGGCTCAATACAAGTAAAGCACCAATCAGACAAGGAGTGATTCTACATGAAGAAGCTTTATCGTTCAGCAACGGATAAAAAAATAGCGGGTGTTGTTGGTGGACTTGCGGAATATTTAAGTGTGGATGCATCCCTGCTTCGCATTTTAACCGTCATAATCGGATTTTTGACAGCATTTATGCCGATCTTCCTGATCTACTTCATCTGGTATTTTGTTGTTCCGGAAGAAGGCACTAAATAAATGCTTAGATGGATCGTCAGTATTTTAGTAAATGCATTACTTTTAATCGTCATTGCTGGATATTTTGATTCGGGCATTCTGCCTGGGCTCGGGAGCGTGTATATTGAAGGTTTTGGCGCAGCCATTGTGGCAAGTATCATTTTGTCCTTGCTCAATATTTTAGTGAAGCCGTTTTTGATCATTTTAACGCTTCCAGTGACCGTTCTTTCACTAGGATTGTTCTTATTTGTCATCAATGCGATTACACTCATGATGACATCGAGCTTTATGGGAGATAGCTTTAACATTGATGGATTCGGAACGGCCATTTGGATGGCTGTCATTTTATCCATTTTCCATCTGTTGATACAAAAAGGAATTGTAGAGCCGTTAGCGAAAAAAAGCTAACGGTTTTTTTGTGCAAATTTGCATCGTTTCTCCGTTCCATCTGACATAAAAACGACCTTCAGGAGACACAATATCCGAAGGGAGGCGGTGCAAGATGGTGAACGTGAGCAGACAAATCATGCTTTTATGTTTTTTTATCATTCTTTTTTGTTTCAGTCAGCCTGCTTCAGCAGGCCCTTTTCTTCAAACAGAAGTGAATGTACCGGACAAGCCTTTTTCGCCTTTTATCTTTGACCAATTTCATGTGGACGTCCGCCCGGTTCTAGGAAAAAGCCATGATCTACAGTTTCGTGCGTCCATTAGTGACCAAGAACAGATTTTGTCTGCGAACTTGTATTATAAACAAAGTGATGAACTGGGGTACCGCTTGATTCCAATGGAACGGCTGCCAGGGATGAAGCCAGAATTCACAGCGAAAATTCCGCCAGATCAATTATGGAATCCAACCGTTCGTTACTATACAGAGTTCCTTACGCAAAAATCAGTAATCAAAACGGCAGAGAAATCGGTTCATTTAAATGGATTTGAAGAAGATCTTTCACATATTCCGGATTTATTCATCACAGAAATTGTCGTCAATTCAAAAAACCGAAAAGGCAAAGATGCTTTTGAGTTTATCGAAGTGTATAACACGACACATGCGCCTATCTCTCTTAAACATTATCAGCTCCGCTACCGCAATCCTGCACAGGGCATTGAAATGGATGATGTATATTCCTTTCACACAAATCCAGTCACCATTTCACCTGGAAAACCTTATGTATTCTGGCTGAGAAAAAAAGGGCAGGAGCATTTAACGACAGCGGACTTTAATGCCATGTACAAAAGCCAATTAAAAGAGGGCGAGCATCTATCTATTATCGAGAGCAAAGGGCTGTCCAACTCTAAATCTCGTCTTGTTTCGATCACAACAAATATAGGTGAAGAAATTTCTTCTGCCGCTTTTCGTTTGAAGCCATCATGGTTTAGCGAGCATAAATCCTTGCTGTTTAAGTATCCAATGGATGGTACGACGCAGACGAAGCTGATTTCGAAAATTGAGGAAGAACCCACTCCAGGTAAAGTGCTAAAAGCACAAATTCCATCTGAAAAAAAGGAAATTTCTCAAGATATCCATAAACCTGTGATTGAAGATATGACGGTAAGGAAGCCGGTGAAACCAACTGAAAGTGTAGAGATTAAAGCAGATGTCCAAGATGATCAGGCCGTGAAAACCGTCAAGCTGCGCTATCGAACGAATCGAAAAGATCCGTTTAAGGAAATACTGCTGCAAAAAGACCATAATGACCGGTTATTTCATCATATTATTTATTCACCTGAGTTGATTGGGAAAGAACAATTGGAATATCAGCTTGAAGCGTCAGACGGCGAAAATGAAGCCAAGACGTTGAAAAAAACGATTGATGTGGAGCAGGTCAGCAAAGCCCACGGTCTACGATTCAATGTGGAAGAGGGAGATACGGTATCAGGTTTATTTTCATTAAAGGCAACGTCTGATCAGAAAAAAAGCATCGAATTGCGGATAGATGGAAAACGGAATCAGCAAGTATCCTCTGCCCTTGAAGCAGATCCATATATCGCATTTGATGTCAAAGGAACAAATTTATATTTTAAAAATGGTGTGTCTATAGGTAGGCGTTTACTTTCTATTTTTGATGATTCGACAAAAGTGTACCGTACCTATACAATGCCAATACCCGAAGAAGAGATAAAAAAGGCAGGTCTCCAAACGATCTCTTTTCACGCTGGCACAAAGTCTTCTCCGGTAGACCGCCTGCCTGGAGAGAATCATGATGATTTTGAATTGAAAAACGTCAGGATGATCTTATCAAATGGAACACAAATTCCGCCAATCAATGCGAAGCCGCTAAAAGAATGGAGAATGGGAGACAGCGGGAACGCAAAAAAGGTGAGAACGTTTCAATTTGAGATTCCAAAAGAGGCGTATGTTTCAACCTATATAAAGTGGGACACAAAAAGGCTGAAAGAAGGGCCGCACCTGATTGAGGCCAAAACCTCAGACGAGCACGCTTCAGTACGTGTGAAAGTTGATAACACTGGGCCGAGAATTAAGACCAACGTACAAGCAAAGGATCAATATAAAGGCGCCTTTACATTAAAAGCAAAAGTTACGGATCGCTGGAGTGACATAGAGGAGTTGAAGGCATATGTGGATGGCAAACCAGTTTCTTTGCCATATCAGACGTCCTCTAGTGAATTAAAGCCTGGGAAGCACACGTTTACGATCAAAGCAAAAGACGCTGCCGGGAACATGTCGACGTTAAAAAAAGAGTTCAAGACGGTACATGAGCATCCAGAAACACCAGAGCGGGTGGCAGATAAGACGAATATGAAATCATCAAAACAAACTGTGCTAACCAAGGATCCAACGAATGATAAGTTAGATTACTCTTTTTATCGTGCCTATCAATATACATCGCTGCATCCTTCAATGAAGATTTTTAAGTATGCAGCAGAGACAGAACCGCCTAAGAGTTATCTGCAAAAAGGAGAAATGATTTTTTCTGATCAAGAAAGGAACCGCATTGCATTTGTTGATGGAAAGTCAGTTGAAACGAAGGATTTACAGCGTTTTCCTTATCATCGTTTTCAAATTAAGGTTCATCATAGTGTACGTGAAAAGGATGTCGTCGAAGCTGTATGGAAAGGGAGTTCATTGTCAGGGAGAAAGGTGACAATGTACGCGTGGAATCACCAGCAGGAAAAGTGGGATAAAATCACTCATCACTTTGCCAAGGATCAAAAGGAATTTTATCTGAAAGGGCTGCTGTCAGTGAGACAGTACATGAAGAATCAAACGTTTGATTTGCTAGTACAGGATGAAATCAACAAATCGCAAAAGCCATATAAGATGGTATGGATGTCTGACACTCAATATTATGCAAAGAGCTATCCTCATATCTTTAAACAAATGGTTGAATGGATCAGAGATCAAAGAGAAAAATTAAACATTCAATATGTGTTCCACACAGGCGATATTGTGGATGATTCAAAGGATAAGCAATGGCACCGTGCTGATACATTTATGCGTGTATTGGATCAGAATCACATTCCCTATGGGGTTTTAGCAGGAAATCATGATGTTAGACACAAGGACGGTTTATATGCGGAATACGGGAAATATTTCGGGGAAAAGCGCTTTGCCGATAAGCCTTATTATGGTGAATCCTATCGAAACAATAAAGGTCATTATGATCTCATCTCTGCCGGCGGCAATGATTATATGATGGTGTACATGGGCTGGGGGATTAAGCAAGATGAAATTGATTGGTTAAACCGTGTAATTTCTGAGCATCCAGATCGTATCGTCATTTTAAATTTCCATGAATATTTGTTAGTGAGCGGCAACCGAAGCCCGATTGGCGACCTCATCTTCCACCAAGTGGTGAAACGCCATCCTAATATTGTGGCCGTATTTAGCGGCCATTACCATGGAGCAAGCAGGAAAGTAGATGAGCTTGATGATGACCATGATGGAAAAGTCGACAGGAAAGTATATCAAATACTCGCCGATTATCAGTCAGGACCTGAAGGTGGTCAAGGGTTTATGAGGGTCATAACAGCCGATCAAGAAAAAAATCAACTTCATTTTACGACATACTCTCCTTACTTGAATCAAGAGCATTTTTATGATCCTAAAACGTATGGAGATCAGGATGAATTTTCAATCGATGTAGATTTGAAACCGAAAATGAAATCTGTCAAAACCAATTATTTTGAACTCAATGTGTATACGAATGTTCTTCTAGGAGAAGCGCGCGGCGTAAAAAGCGGCAAAAAAGCAAGCTTTGAGTGGAAGGGCTTAAAGCCAAATGAAGATTATTATTGGTACACTGTAGCAAAAGATCGTTTTCAAGGAAAAGCCATTTCACCAATATGGAAAATTCATACAAAAGATGATGACGAAACAAAATTTCTTAGGAAATAAAAAAACAGTGCTCCGTGTCAGGGGCACTGTTTATCTTTCCATTGTATGAATGAGCTTATAACGATCCCCTCTATAAACGGAAACAACATACTCAAATGGAATGTCTTGTTGAAAAAAAGTCGTTCTTGTTATGGACAGCACAGGGTCTCCTGCTGAAATAGACAGCAAGTGTGCTTCTTCCTTTGAGGCAACATTGGCTTCAAGCTCCTGTTTGGCATGAGCAATGACATGTCCAGTGTGAGTTTCTATATATTCATATAAAGAGCCAGTTAAATGTTTCTTTGTTAAATCTCCGGCGAATCTTTCAGGTATATAGCTCGTTTCAATCGCCATCGGTTCATCATTTGCAAGGCGTATCCGTTTGAGCTCAAATACAGCATCACTATTAGACAGCTGTAAGACTGGCAGCAAGTGCTCTGGACATGTAATTTTTTTGAAGTCAATCAGCTGGCTTGATGCTTTGAGTCCACGCTGGCGCATATCCTCTGAAAAGCTTGTTAAGCCTTGAAGCGGCTGTTCAAATTTTTTCCGGCTAACAAAGGTGCCTTTTCCTTTTTGTCGATACAAATATCCTTCGTTCACAAGATTCGATAAGGCTTGTCTGACAGTCATTCGACTAATACCAAAGCGTTCGGCATATTCTCTTTCAGAAGGAATGAGTGTATCAGGTGCTAATGTTCCATCCTCAATCTGTTTTTTCAGGTTCTCCATAATCTGATGGTACATCGGAATAGGTGACTGCTTATCAATAAACATGTGAAAATCCTCTCGTTTTTAGCGTAGTGATCCAGCATCTCGATCAATCAAGACCGTTACATCTTCATGAAGTTTCAGTGCAGACGCTGGGAAGTCCGGATGAATCTCTGCCTGTTCTAAATATTGTATCACTTTCGCTTTTGATTTTCCCGAAGCAAGAAGGAGAATCTTTTTACTTGAAAGAATGCTCGCAATTCCCATTGTGATGGCATGTGTAGGTACCTCATCAATAGAAGAAAAGTATCTTGCGTTAGCCTGTCTCGTGTTTTCATCTAACTGCACAACATGAGTTTTTGAGTTGAAAGGGGTACCTGGTTCATTAAAACCGATATGCCCATTTTGACCGATTCCAAGGAGCTGAAGATCGATGCCGCCTACAGCCTCAATGAGCTGGTCATATCTTAAGCATTCCTTTTCTAAATGAGCTGCATTGCCATTTGGAAGAAAATACTGATCCTGAGGGAGATCAATATGGTCAAATAAATGACGTTTCATGTAGGTCATATAACTATTTTCGTGTTCTGGATTGAGTCCTGCATATTCATCTAAATTGATTGTTTTTGTTTGCTTGAAAGACAATTGACGCGCTTGATGAAGTTGAATTAACTCTTTGTAAGTTTCAATAGGTGTACCGCCTGTTGCTAGGCCGAGTACGGCATCGGGTTTAGCAGCTATTGTCCTTGCAATAATGGCAGCTGCTTCTTTTCCTAATTGCTCTTTGCTTTCAAATTCGATGATGTTCATTAGTGGTCGGCCTCCTTTTTTTCAAAGACGATTTGTCCACGGCAGATCGTCATCATCAGTTCACCAGATTCATCCCAAATCACCAGATCTGCTAGTTTTCCAACTTCGATGGAACCGAGCAGTTGATCAAGTCCCAGCTGAGCAGCCGCATTGGTTGAGGTCATCTTCGCAATCTCTGTCCAATCACAATTTGTGAGCTGTTTTATCCTTTTGACGCCGTCTTTCATTCGCAAAATCGATCCTGCAAGTGTACCATCGTTCAGCAATGCTTTTTCGCCGCTGACTGTGACCGTCTGACCGCCAAATTCATACGTTCCATTCCCAAGCCCTTTTGCACGCATCGAGTCTGTGATCATGATTAAACGATCACTTCCTTTTGCCAAATACGCAAGCTTGATGGAAAGAGGATGGGAGTGAATTCCATCTGTGATCAGCTCAGTATGAAGATTCTCGTTCGTAAGAGCAGCACCTACAGCGTTCGGTTCACGGTGCTGAAACGAACTTATTGCGTTATAAAGGTGCGTTACATGGCGTGCACCATGCTTAGCTGCTAAATTGATCATGTCATGATGGGCATTCGTATGTCCAATAGAAGGGATAATGTTCTTTTCCTGTAATAGAGAAAGAAATGCAAAATCTGTGTCTTCCTCAGGTGCAAACGTGACAATTCGAATGAGCTGATCAGAAGCATCCAGCCATTTTTTAAAAAGCGGAATATCAGGCTGTTTAATCCATTGAACAGGCTGTGCCCCTGCCTTATCTTTAGAAATAAATGGACCTTCGAGGTGGATTCCTATACATTGTGCCTGATTTCCTGCTTGTGCTTCATTACTTTGTTTCCACTGAGCGACATTTTTAAGTGCATGCTCAATCTCATGATGGTTTTGTGTGATGGTTGTCGCTAAAAAACTTGTCGTTCCTTCTGACGGAAGGTTGTCAGCGAGCGTATTCATTGCTTCTGCTGTCGCATCCATCATGTCTGCACCATATCCGCCATGGATGTGAATATCAATCATTCCAGGGAGTAAATAAAAGTTTTCCCGGGAAATATATACTTTTTCATAATTTCCTGTCGGTGGTGATGTTGAAATATAGTCAATCTTGCCATCGCGTAAACCGACAAAACCGTTTTCAATGACCTTTGTCTTTGTCACAATATGAATGTTGGAGAGCAATAAAGAACCGCTCATGTTTAAGCCCCCTTATTCGTTATCTTTCATTTAAGTTTACTCTTTTTAAGTATAGTTGTCTATACCAGTTAGGGCGGTGAAACAGGAACAGGATAAAATACTGTTTTGGGTTCATCATTGAAAGTGATAAAATAGAGCTGTATTTCTGAATCGCCTGTGATAAAAGGAGGAAGAAGCGTGCCGAAAGTTCGTACGAAGGACATAATGGAACAATTTCATCTTGAACTGGTAAGTGGGGAAGAAGGGATTAATCGTCCCATTACAATCAGTGATCTTTCCAGACCAGGTATTGAAATGGCTGGTTATTTTACATATTACCCAAAAGAAAGAGTTCAACTTTTAGGGAAAACAGAGCTTTCTTTTTTTGAACAGCTCCCAGAACGCGAACGAAAGCAGAGAATGATGTCTCTTTGTACAGATATTACCCCTGCCATTATTTTGTCACGAGATCGTGATGTCCCGAAGGAATTAATCGAAGCATCAAATGAAAATGGCGTGCCCGTTTTACGATCTAGCCTAAAAACGACAAGACTTTCGAGTCGATTGACCAACTTTTTAGAAAGTAAACTTGCACCAACGACTGCTATTCATGGTGTGCTCGTAGATGTATATGGTGTAGGTGTATTATTAATTGGGAAAAGCGGAGTAGGGAAAAGTGAAACAGCATTAGAATTAGTGAAGAGGGGACATCGGCTGGTTGCAGACGATTGCGTGGAAATCCGTCAAGAGGATCAGGATACGTTAGTCGGAAGTGCACCTGAGCTGATTGAACATCTTTTAGAAATCCGCGGGTTAGGCATTATTAATGTGATGACCTTATTTGGAGCAGGCGCTGTCAGAAGCTATAAGAGAATTACGATTGTAATGAACCTTGAGCTTTGGGAACAAGGCAAACAGTATGATCGTTTAGGACTTGAAGAAGAGAAAATGCGCATCATCGATACAGATGTGCCGAAGCTGACGATCCCTGTGCGGCCAGGTCGAAACTTAGCGGTCATCATTGAGGTGGCTGCGATGAACTTCAGGCTGAAACGTATGGGACATAATGCAGCGGAACAATTTACAAGTAAACTTGCTGATGTCATTGAAGACAATGGCCAGGATGAATAGGAGTTGACTATATGAACGAAGCAATTCAGCCAATTGATCCGATTGCTTTTCACCTCGGACCTATTTCGGTTCATTGGTATGGTGTGATTATTGGGATCGGGGCCTTGCTTGGACTTTGGCTCGCCTTGAGAGAATGTGAAAAAAGAGGAATCAATAAAGATCTGTTTATTGACTTAATCTTATTTGCCATTCCAATAGCGATTATTTGTGCCCGAATTTATTATGTATCCTTCGAATGGGATTACTATCAGCAGCACCCAAACGAAATCATTAAGATTTGGAATGGTGGAATTGCGATTCACGGCGGGCTGATCGGTGCCGTGCTGACAGCCATCATTTTTACAAAAGTGAGAAAGGTATCCTTTTGGAAAATAGCTGACGTCGCAGCACCTAGTATTTTACTAGGGCAGGCAATTGGACGCTGGGGGAACTTTATTAACCAAGAAGCGCATGGTGAGGCGGTTTCAAGAACCTTTTTAGAAAATTTGCATCTGCCTGAGTTTATCATTAATCAAATGTATATTGATGGTACCTATTATCACCCGACGTTCTTATACGAATCATTATGGAATCTTGTTGGTGTTGTCATCTTGATTTTATTACGCAGAACTTCGCTGCGCAGAGGCGAAATTTTCTTGTCTTATTTAATTTGGTATTCAATCGGCCGTTTCTTCATTGAAGGGATGAGAACAGACAGCTTAATGCTGACAGAGCATCTTCGAGTCGCACAGATGATTTCGATTGCGATATTCGCAGTGGCTGTTCTACTGATTTTCTTTAGAAGAATGAAAGGATACGCATCGATTCCGTATAAAGAGAACAACTCATCGAATTAAGCAGGGGGGATCAGAAGAAGATGGGAGAGACATGGAAAAACGGCTTGAAAGCAGGGCTGTCGACAACTTGGACACTTGGTAAAGTCATCTTTCCAGTGACCATTCTCGTCAGTATCTTGCAGCATACGCCTGTCATGGATTGGATCATCCGATTCATTCAGCCATTTATGGGGCTGTTTGGTCTTTCGGGGGAAGCGGCTATTCCGCTTGTATTAGGAAATATGCTGAATTTATATGCGGGGATTGCTGCCATTTTGACATTAGAGCTTCCTGTGAAGGAAGTGTTTATTTTGGCAGTGATGCTGTCCTTTTGCCATAACTTGATCATCGAATCAACAGTGGCAGCAAAGGTTGGACTGAGAGTATCTGTGATTTTGCTGGTTAGAATCAGTCTTGCTGTTATTTCTGCGATTGTCATTCATCTCGTTTGGCAGGGAGGCGAGGAGCCGGCACAATATGGACTGCTTAGTGCAGCTCAGGCGGCTGATGTGCCTTCCAGCTGGTACATGATCGTCCTTCTTGCTTTACAAAAAGCAGTACTCGGTGTGCTGCAGCTTGCCTGTATCGTTATCCCGCTCATGATCATCATTCAATTCATGAGAGATTTAGGGTGGCTCCATACACTGTCTAAGTGGCTGTCACCTTTTACTAGAATGCTTGGAATGAAAGAAAATACGTCTATGACGATGGTGGCTGGATTAACGATTGGTCTCGCTTATGGAGCCGGTGTGATGATGAAGGCAGTGGAAGAGGACGGTGTGAGTAAAAAGGACTTAACCCTTGCCTTTATTTTCCTTGTTGCCTGCCATGCGGTGGTCGAAGATACGCTGGTTTTTATTCCACTTGGTATTCCAGTATGGCCGCTTCTTGTGATCCGCCTGATTTCTGCAATTTTATTGACAGCTGCCATTAGCTATATTTGGCGGAAGCGGGAACATGCAGCTGTTAGAAAGGAAGCCATATGAACGAATCAACGATCAACACAGTGCTATTTGATTTAGATGGCACATTAATCAATACAAATGAATTAATTATTGCTTCATTTCAGCATACGCTGGATCACTATTACCCTGGTCAGTACAGCCGTGAGGATATTCTTCATTTCATTGGTCCGTCCTTGTTTGATACATTTTCTGCGATGGACCCTGATTTGACAGATGACATGATTCAG
The DNA here is from genome assembly GCF_054161415.1 of Bacillus sp. PK5-006. Taxonomy (NCBI): domain Bacteria; kingdom Bacillati; phylum Bacillota; class Bacilli; order Caryophanales; family Bacillaceae; genus Bacillus; species Bacillus sp. PK5-006. Next base: position 583,109 of record NZ_CP096414.1, read on the forward strand.
ATGTACCGCACGTTTAATCATAAGCAGCATGATCTGCTTGTGACTGAATATGAGACCGTTATCGACACATTGAAAGTCCTGCAGGATCGAGGATTTAAGCTCGGTATTGTCACAACGAAGATACGGGATACGGTTTTAATGGGATTGAAGCTGACCGGTTTAGAGCCGTTCTTTGAGGTCATTGTGACGCTCGATGATGTACAAAATGAGAAGCCGCATCCGGAGCCTGTTCAGCTGGCATTATCAAAGCTTGGCAGTGATCCGCATGAAGCGGTGATGGTCGGTGATAATTATCACGACATTTTGTCTGGTCAAGCGGCAGGGACAAAGACGGCAGGTGTTGCTTGGTCGATTAAGGGAGAAGAGGCCCTTTTAAAGCATCGCCCTGATTTCATGCTGAAGAAAATGAGTGATCTCCTGGCGATTGTTGGAGCTGATTAAGTTGAGAAAAACAGATCGTTATCCTGTAAAAGGGGTCAATTCGCTCCGGCAAGTCTATCGGACAGTTCCCTTTTTCAAAGTGGTGAAAAATTTCATTTTTATTCAAATGGCAAGGTACACGCCTTTTATGGGAATGAAAAATTGGATTTACCGAACCTTTCTTCGTATGAAGGTCGGCGAGGATACGGCGTTCGCCTTAATGGTGATGGTTGATCTGATGTTTCCTGAGAAAATCACTGTCGGTCGAAATAGTGTGATCGGCTATAACACAACCATCTTGTCCCATGAATATTTGATTAAAGAGTACAGACTTGGGGAAGTCTATATTGGTGATGAAGTCTTAATTGGAGCTAATTCAACTATTTTACCTGGTGTGACCATTGGGGATGGAGCGATCGTATCGGCTGGTACACTTGTTCATAAGGATGTGCCAGCAGGCTCATTTGTTGGAGGAAATCCAATGCGCATGATTTATACGAAAGAAGAAATGGAAGCACGTCAATCTACGTCTGCTGAGTAGCTCGGCAGACTTTTTTGTTGACAATGTGACATGGTGTAACTATAATGATTACAACAGAGGTGAGAAAACATGAAAATCAGCAGCAGATTTACTGTCGCTGTCCATATTCTGGCCTTGCTATCACTTGAAAAAGGATCATTACAGACTTCGGAGGATATCGCGGGAAGTGTGAATACAAACCCAGTGGTCATCCGCCGCATTATGAGTAAATTAAAAAAAGCAGGTCTAATCTCAACGAGTCTTGGCAAAGGTGGTTCTCAGCTGAACCGCAGTGAAGACGACATCACACTGCTCGATGTGTATAAAGCGGTTGAAGTCGTAGATGAGGGAGAATTGTTTCAAATTCATGAAAGCCCAAATCCTGACTGTCCGATCGGTGCAAATATTCAAGCGGTGCTAGAATTAATTTTATGCCGCGCTCAAAGTGCGATGGAGCAAGTGCTTGCTGAGATCAAATTAAGTGAACTAACGCATGTGCTAATCAAAAAAATTGGATGATCTATTCAATTTTTTTTACCTCTGTTGTAACCGTATTAGTTACACCTATCTTTATCAACATAAAATCATATTGCAGGAGGAGTTAACATGAAAATTGGAATTATTGGTGCAACAGGTAAAGCAGGACAAGAAATTGTGAAAGAGGCCCAATCAAGAGGACATGAAGTAACGGCAATCGTCCGTGATGCACAAAAGGTGACAGATTCATCTCTAGCTGTTCTTGAGAAGGATGTGTTTCACTTGCAAGCAGAAGACATCAAAGGCTTTGATGTGATTGTAAATGCATTTGGCGCACCTGCTGGAAAAGAGCATCTTCACGTAGAAGCTGGGAAAAAGCTGATCGATATTTTAAAAGAGGCTCCTGAGACTCGTTTGATCGTTGTGGGCGGAGCAGGAAGTCTATTTGTAGATGAGGCGAAAACAACAAGACTAGTGGACACACCAGAGTTTCCTAAAGAATTTGTTGCTACGGCTTCACAGCAAGGAGAAAACCTAAAAGATCTTCAACAGACAGAGGGATTAAAATGGACCTTCCTCAGCCCAGCTGCATTCTTTAATCCAGCTGGCAAACGTACAGGTTCTTATGTGAAAGGGAAAGACCATCTGATTGTCAATTCTAAAGGTGACAGCTATGTGAGCTATGCTGACTACGCCATTGCGCTGGTTGATGAGGTGGAGCAGGCAGCCCATGTTGGAGAACGTTTTACCGTTGTATCTGAAGCTGAATAAGCAGTTTCATGGCCGCCTAAAAATGGTAAATAGGGAGTCTAACGTATGAATGAGCAAGAATTGTCTTTCATCTATGTATGGGATGCGTATTGTGGCTGGTGTTATGGATTTTCAAACAGTATGCGTTCTTTGCATGAAAATCATCCGGAGATATCACTAACACTTGTGTCGGGCGGTTTATTTGTAGGGGAAAGAAGTCTTCCAATAAAGGATTATCCACACATTCCAGAAGCAAATCAGCGTATTAGTCAGCTGACTGGTGTCGAGTTTGGAGAACGTTATCAGGAGCTGTTAGCAAATGGAACGTTTCTTTTAGACTCTGAGGCTGCGGCCATTGGTTTTTCTGCATTAAGATCCATCGAACCTGAGCACGCATTGTACTTGGCTTCATCAATGCAAAAGGCTTTTTATCAAGACGGAAAAAGCCTGAGTGATGAACAAACGTATCGGGAGATCGCTTTGGCGCATCATCTTGATCCTGACGCAGTCATAGAACGCATGAAAACAAAAGAAGCGATGAATGATGCGTATGCCGACTTTGCGAAGGTTCATCAACTTCATGTGAACGGCTATCCTACACTTTTATTAAAAAGAGGGGATGAATCCTTCAGCCTGGGCGGAGGTGCGATGACAGCTGAAAAGCTTGAAGACCGCCTGAAGGAATTACTAGGAAAATGAAGCAATAAAAACAACCTCTACGTGAATAGAGGTTGTTTTTTTACGCTTTAATGATAATCGCCTGACTGCCCATCTGTTCCCAAGAATCTTCAAATTGATCACGGTCGACTTTTTGATTCTTTTCTCCATAGGGGTTATTCAAGTAGACATGCTCCTTGTCATAGCCTGTGATGACTACGCTATGCACATTAAAGCTTACATCTATTTTGCCATTTGGTGTATTCCAAGTTTCGATGTTATCGGTTTTGTCGAAGGTGGATGTCGTAATCACCCAGACAGGATAGCCCTTTTCAAGTGACTGATAGATGGCTTTTTTTACAGGCTTTCCGGTTAAATCGACAACTTGATCGCCCGCGTATTTTTTCGCAAGCTGATAAATCGGTTCATGGTAAACCCCAAGACCCGGTCCATTCTCCATATCGCCTACAAACCCGTCATGAGGGTTTCCTTTTAAACCATTTTCATAATTGAGCGGAACGCGTTTGATTTCATTTGCCAATGTGTTTTTCGTTACTTGCTCATAGCCGCTGTAATGAAGCAGCATCGCTAAGCTCGTGACTTCACATCCGTTATAAAGCCTTGGCGCATCCATTTGATTGTAGAGGATGACGTCCATGGCTTTTTTGCTTCCTTTTAATGAATGATGTGTGGTTTCTGCTTTTTTCGTTGAACGAGTTTCTTCAGCCGCAAGTGCTGTATCGTTTTCTTTTGCTGCTTTTTGCGGCGAAGCTGTTTTCTTGACTTGATCGATTTGTGAAACGTATATAAAGCCGAAATAAACAAGACATGCGCACAACAAAGTTAAGATGAATGTCTGGATGAACTTCACTGTTAATCTCCTGTGTTATTCAATATTTTTAAGTATTATAGCATGTTCCTTCATCGAACATACAGAAAAGGCACAGGTGTCACTTGAATGTAATAATTCCAGAATATGTTGATGAAAATAGGTAGAAATAAAAATGATTGATTTAATCACTTTATTTTGTTAGCATATTATCATATTAGCGAACTAAAGGATTCGGAATTTTTTGTTTTAATGTGTTGGAGGTGCGGAAGAAACATGTTTATGTTTGAGAAACCATATGGTATGCGGGATTCATTACCTGGATTGTATGAGACGAAAAAAAAAGTGAGGCATTCCTTAACAGAGGTCATGACTGGTTGGGGTTTCCGTTTGATGGAGACACCAACGCTTGAATTTTACGATACAGTCGGTGTTCAATCGGCGATTACTGATACACAGCTTTTTAAGCTTCTTGATCAAAACGGGCAAACTCTAGTGCTGAGACCTGATATGACAGGTCCGATTGCAAGAGTGGCGGCTTCCAAGCTTCATGAACAGGCGTATCCGCTTCGTGTTGGGTATGCAGCCAATGTGTTCCGTGCCCAGGAAAGAGAAGGTGGAAGGCCGTCAGAGTTTGAGCAGGTCGGAATTGAATTGATTGGTGATGGCTCGATTAGCGCAGATGCTGAAGTCATCGCGCTTGCCGTATTTGCATTAAAAAATGCCGGGCTAAGGTTCTTCAAAATCGCGATCGGGCATGTCGCTTTAGCAGAGACGTTATTTGTCGATGTACTCGGAAATACAGAGCGTGCAAACGTCCTTCGCCGCTTCTTATATGAAAAGAATTATGTGGGATACCGTCAGCATGTGAAACAATTACCGCTTTCCTCCATCGATAAAACGAGGCTGTTACAGCTTTTAGAGTTAAGAGGCGGCCAAGAGGTTATAGAGCGGGCAGAGGAAATCGTCGTTTCACAAGAAGGAAAAGAGGTGCTCGCACAGTTAAAGTCGCTTTGGGAGACACTTGAAGATTACGGTTGTACAGAATATATCCGTTTAGATTTAAGCATGGTGAGTCATATGAGCTATTATACGGGTATTTTGTTTGAAGTATTTGCAGATCATGTTGGGTCGGTCATCGGAAGCGGCGGGAGATATGATCAATTGCTTGCTCACTTTGATGCACCTGCACCAGCTACAGGGTTCGGACTTCGACTAGACCGTCTTCTTGAAGCGCTCGATGCAAAAGAAATCATTGAGCCGCAGGAGGCTGTGATTTTTAGTAAAGAACAAAGACTGGAAGCCTTTGCTTTTGCAGAAAAGGAGCGGTCAAAAGGGAAAAAGATCGTCCTGCAAGACTTAGCGGGGATTGAAAATATTGACGCGATGACCAAGGCATTTCAACAGGTGACTTATTTTATCGGCGCTAGAAAGGAAGAGCGGAATGGGTAAAGTGTTGACGATGGCGATGCCAAAGGGCCGGATATTTGAAGAAGCAGCAGGGCTGTTAAGACAGGCGGGGTACCAGCTGCCAGAGGAATTCGAGGATTCAAGAAAATTAATCATTGATGTACCAGAAGAAAACCTCCGCTTTATTTTAGCCAAGCCAATGGATGTGACCACCTACGTAGAGCACGGCGTGGCGGATGTTGGCATTGCAGGGAAGGACGTCATGCTCGAAGAAGCTCGTGATGTGTACGAAGTGCTCGATTTAAACATCAGTAAATGTCATTTAGCTGTTGCTGGCTTGCCAGGAGCGAGCTGGGGTGGTGTCGCACCGCGTGTGGCAACAAAGTACCCCAATGTCGCATCATCCTATTTTAGAGAGCAAGGGGAGCAGGTGGAGATCATTAAGCTGAATGGTTCCATAGAATTAGCACCGCTTATTGGGCTTGCCGATCGCATTGTAGACATTGTCTCTACAGGTCAAACATTAAAAGAAAATGGACTTGTGGAAACGGAGCATATTTGTGATATCACGTCACGCTTTATTGTTAATCCTGTGAGCTATAGGATGAAGGATACGGTGATCGATGAAATGGCGCAGCGTCTTGCAAAAATCATTGGAGAAGGGGAGGAATCATCATGAACATCACCTATCTACAAGAAGGTGAGACAGATACTCTCTCACTCAAACGGTCCTTAGATACAGGAACAGAGGAGCAGCGTCAGGCTATTCAGCGCATTATACAAGAAGTAAGAACAAATGGTGATGATGCTGTACGGTCTTTTACAAAGCAATTTGACGGGGTGTTGATTGAAGATTCACTTGTCACAGAGGATGAAATGGCAAAAGCCTGCGACCGCTTGGACAAAGAGATGGTTCAAATTATTCAAACGGCTATCAAGCATATTCGCACATACCACGAGCGCCAGCTGACGTCCTCTTGGTTTTATCACCAAAAGGACGGCTCAATGCTTGGACAAAAGGTAACACCGCTTGATGCAGTAGGTGTGTATGTCCCCGGTGGAACAGCTGCCTATCCATCATCTGTATTAATGAATGTGATCCCTGCGCTAGTCGCTGGCGTTGAACGAATTGTACTTGTGACACCCCCTGGGAAAGATGGCCGTCTCTCTGACGCAGTCTTGGCAGCGGCGAAGGAGCTTGGTATTTCAGAAATGTATAAAATGGGCGGAGCACAGGCGGTTGCTGCACTTGCCTATGGGACGGAAAGCATCAAGCCTGTTGATAAAATCACAGGTCCAGGCAACATTTATGTCGCGCTGGCAAAGCGGGAAGTATTTGGTCAGGTAGATATTGATATGATTGCAGGTCCAAGTGAAATTGCAGTTCTAGCAGACGAAACAGCAGTCGCGCATGAGGTAGCGGCGGATTTACTTTCACAGGCAGAGCATGATGCGCTGGCATCTAGTATTTTGGTAACACCGTCTAAGACACTTGCTGAAAGTGTGCAGGCTGAAGTTCGAAAGCAGCTGGATACTTTGCCGAGAAAATCAATCGCAGCACAATCTATACAAGATCATGGCCGTATTTACGTGACAGAATCAATCGATCGTGCAGTAGACGTCATCAATCAATTAGCACCAGAGCACTTAGAGGTGCTGACAGCATACCCAGAATCACTTCTTGGTCAAATCAAGCATGCTGGCGCAATTTTCTTGGGACGCTATAGTCCAGAGCCGGTGGGCGATTATTTTGCAGGGCCGAATCACGTGCTGCCAACAAACGGAACAGCTCGATTCTCCAGCCCGCTTGGTGTGACTGATTTTCAAAAGAAAACGAGCATTATTTCATATAGTCAAGAAGCCTTTGAAACACACCGGGAAAGCATTGCGGCATTTGCCAGATTAGAAGGGCTTGAAGCACATGCAAGGTCAATTGAAGCGAGAAAGCGGGAGGAATCGTAATGAGACAGGCGGAAACAGCGAGAAAAACAAATGAAACGAACATTTCATTAGCGCTAGAAATTGATGGAGAAGGAAAAGCGGATATTCAAACAGATGTCCCTTTCATGACGCACATGCTTGATTTATTTACGAAGCATGGACACTTTAATTTGACCGTCGATGCGAAAGGAGATACGGATGTTGATGATCACCACACAACAGAAGATATCGGCATTGTACTTGGGCAAATGTTTAAGGAAGCGTTAGGCGATAAAAAAGGGATTAAGCGGTATGGCTCCAGCTTTGTTCCGATGGATGAAACACTTGCCCAGGTCGTGGTCGACTTAAGCAACCGTCCTCATTTGGAAATGAGAGCGGCTTTTCCGAGTCAAAAGGTTGGTACCTTTGATACAGAGCTAGTACATGAGTTTCTGTGGAAATTTGCACTTGAAGCCCGGATCAACCTTCATGTCATTGTTCACTACGGAACCAATACACACCATATGATTGAAGCCATTTTTAAAGCGATGGCACGTGCCTTAGATGAAGCAACAACCATTGATCCACGTGTGAAAGGAATTCCTTCAACAAAGGGGATGCTCTAATGATCGGAGTTATTGATTACGGAATGGGAAATTTGTTCAGCGTATCAAAAGCACTGGAACGAGCAGGTGCCCGCTATATCGTCTCCTCTGATGTGGAGGAGCTGAAAAAAGCAGATGCTTATATATTGCCCGGAGTAGGTTCGTTTCGTGATGCAATGCAGCTGTTAAAAGAGACTGGACTTGAGGCGTTTATTCACCAAGTTGTGCAGGAAGGAAAGCTGTTATTCGGCATTTGCCTTGGCATGCAGCTGTTATTTGAAGAAAGCGAAGAGGCAGGCCTCACAAAAGGATTGGGGCTGTTAAAAGGGCGTGTCGTTCTTTTAAAGGGTCATGATCAGGACGGGCAAAGATTGAAGGTACCTCATATGGGGTGGAATGAGCTCACATTTCATCAGCCCTCCCCATTGTTTGACGGTGTACCAGAAGGATTTGCGTACTTTGTTCACTCGTATTATGTGAGCGATATGAATCCAGATGAGCAATTAGCAAGCGCGGACTATGGTGTTCAAGTACCAGCTGTTGTTGGCAAGGGAAATGTGCTTGGAGCACAGTTTCACCCTGAAAAAAGCAGTACAACGGGAATGGCGCTGCTCAAACAATTTATTCAATTAGCAAACGAACAGAGGGTGAGCAAATGAGTGAGTTTACATTATATCCGGCGATTGATATGAGAAATGGCAAATGTGTACGTCTTGTGCAAGGAGATTATGATCAAGAAACCATTTATGGAGATTCACCGCTCGACATGGCTGCGCAATTTGCGAAGGATGGAGCAGCATGGATTCATCTTGTGGATTTAGATGGTGCAAAAGCAGGGAAACGTGTCAATCATGAGCATGTGCTGGCGATTGCTTCTTCCTTAGATGTGAAGGTACAAATCGGCGGTGGTATTCGGACGGAAGAAGACGTTGCCTTTTATTTAAAGAGCGGCGTAGATAGAGTGATTCTCGGCAGCTCAGCTGTTTCGAACCCAGCCTTTGTGAAAAAAATGCTGGCGCAATATGGAGAGAAAATCGCAATTGGGATTGATGCGCGAAATGGCTTTGTATCGACTGAAGGATGGCTTGAAACATCTAAAGTAAAGGCAGAGGAACTCGGCAAGGAATTGGCAAAGGAAGGCGCTGAGGTCTTTATTTTCACCGATATTCAAATGGATGGCATGCTGTCTGGTCCCAATGTAGAAAGCACGGTTCGCTTAGCGAAAGCAACCGGCAAACAAGTGATTGCTTCAGGTGGTGTCAGCGCAGTAGCTGATCTTCAAAAGCTGTCAGCGCAAAAACAGTCTGGTGTGTCTGGTGCGATCGTTGGAAAGGCACTTTACACAAAGCAGTTTACTTTAGCAGAAGCATTTGAAGGGCTTGACCGCATATGATGACAAAACGAATTATCCCATGTCTTGATGTGAAGGAAGGGCGTGTTGTCAAAGGGGTGCAATTCCTTGGCTTAAAAGATGCTGGTGATCCGGTTGAATTGGCGCAGATCTATGATGAGGAAGGGGCGGATGAACTCGTCTTTCTTGATATTTCTGCTTCTCATGAAGGCCGGAAAACGATGGTGGATGTGGTCAAACAAGTCGCGTCTACGCTTGCGATACCATTTACGGTGGGAGGCGGGGTTAACCACCTTGATGACATGAAGCGTATATTAAGAGCGGGTGCAGACAAAGTATCTGTTAACACAGCAGCTGTGTTAAGACCGGAACTGATTTCAGAAGGTGCTGACTTTTTTGGCTCACAGTGTATCGTTGTCGCAATTGATGCAAAATACGATGAAGAGAAAAAAGCATACATGGTCTATACACACGGAGGACGCCGTCAAACTGATTTAGAGGTCAGCGACTGGGCGAAGGAAGCTGTGCAGAGAGGGGCAGGAGAGATTTTGCTGACAAGTATGGATGCTGATGGTGAAAAGACAGGCTTTGATCATCGATTGACAAAGCTTGTATCAGAGGCGGTCAATGTGCCAGTGATCGCTTCTGGCGGCGCTGGCAATGCTCAGCATATGCTCGAGGCCTTTACAAAAGGAGAAGCTGATGCAGCATTAGCAGCCTCCATTTTCCATTATAAAGAAACCTCCATTCATGAGGTGAAGACATATTTGAGAGAACACGGGGTGAAGGTCAGATGAAACAGGCAAATGAATTAACCTTTAATGAAGCAGGCCTGATTCCTGCGATTGTACAGGATGCTCAAAGTAAGGAAGTATTGACGCTTGCATATATGAATCAAGAATCCTATGAAAAAACGCTGGAGACAGGTGAAACATGGTTTTATAGCCGGTCGAGAAACGAGCTTTGGCATAAAGGCGCCACCTCTGGACATACCCAGCAAGTGATTTCTATTCGATATGACTGTGACAAGGACGCTCTGCTTGTCCTTGTCGCGCCAAGCGGCCCAGCCTGCCATACTGGCAGCTATAGCTGTTTTTCGGAAGAAGGCGTAAAACGCCTGAGCGAAGAGCAGGAACGTTTTGCGATATTAAATGAACTTGAACAGGTCATTGCAAAGCGTCAGGCGGAAATGCCAGAAGGGGCTTATACAACCTATCTATTTGAAAAAGGGGTCGATAAAATCCTGAAAAAGGTAGGGGAAGAGGCGTCCGAGGTGATCATTGCAGCGAAAAATCGGGATCAAGAAGAATTGAAATGGGAAACTGCTGACCTTCTCTATCATCTTCTTGTATTATTACGTGAACAGCAATTGCCGCTTGATGATGTATTAAAGGTATTAAAAAAACGTCATCAAGGTGAATGAAAAGCCGGGGGATATCCCAGGCTTTTTATTTTTAAATGAAAAACAAATCCTTCCTTTCCTTTTGTTCTATGTGACGACTGGTGAAGTATGTTATACTACACACGGTACACTGTTCGAAATGGAGGGTATCGGTGAGTAAATACACTTCTCAAAATAATCACACACAAGTCGTCCAGCTATTTCAAGATGGGCATTACTTTTTTCATAAAGGTCTTAAAGCATATAGAGAAAGAAATCTGTCTAGGGCAAGTAAGCTGATACAGCGGGCCATTGTACTTGAGCCTGAAAATGTAGAAATGCTGTCACAGCTTGCCATTATTTATACTGAAATGGGTCATTACCAGCAATCAAACGAACTGCTTGATTTTATTCTTGAACACATCGATGAAAACATGTCTGAGTGCCACTATTTTAAAGCCAATAATTATGCGAATCTCGGACTGTTTCAAGAGGCATATAAATCAGCTACTGCTTATGCCGCGCTGGAAGAGAACGGGGAATTTGCGGATGAAAATGACGACCTTCTTGACCTGCTCGATATGAGCGACGAAGAGGACGAAGATTTTCCTTATGATCAGGATGACCTGATTGTGAAGCAGGATCAAGCAAACCATTTGCTAGAAAGCGGCAGACTCGATGAAGCCATTGAGATGCTGGAACAGATGATTGTTGAGTATCCAGAATTTTGGTCGGCGTATAATAATCTCGCTTTGGCCTATTTTTATTCTGGCCGAATCCATCAGGCGAAAGAAATGTTGAACCGGGTCCTTCATGAAAATCCCGGTAATCTGCATGCCCTTTGCAACCAGCTAGTCTTCTACCATTATGAAAAAGAAGAAGAAAAGGTCAATGTGTTAGCAAAGCAATTAACGCACGTGTATCCAATACTAAGTGAACAGCGTTATAAGCTTGGTGCAACATTTGCCCTTGTGGGAGAATTTGAATGGGCCTTTAAATGGCTTTATTCTTTGTACAAAACAGGTTTTCAAGGAGATAGTACATTTTTATACTGGCTTGCAAGCGCAGCCTATCATACAGGCCACAAGACGCTCGCCCAAACGGTTTGGGATAAGATGGTCGAAGAGGATATCGATGCAGATGAAATCAAGCCGTGGCAGGATAAACCTGAGGTGACTGAGCCAATGGTCTCGATTGAGGAACGGCTGACTGCGTACTACGTCAGTAAACAAAAAGGGGAACGTGACGTTCTGCAGTCTGTCCTTGATGCACGCGCAGCGAAAACGGCCTTTGAACAGCAATTCATAGAACTGCTTTTATATGAAGATGAAATGAAAGAAAAGTCTTTTTCAGAAGATGCAATTTTTGCAAAACAGGCGGCATCCAGTCTGGAGGAAGCGGTTCAGCCTGACAGCCATATGCCTTATTTTTGGTTATTCCATATTATTCAGCAGGCACGTGCTTCTGGTATTGATAAGAAAAATGCACCTGCCTGGGCAGCAGCATCTTATTATCTATGGATGAATGAACAAGAAGCAGCTGTCAGCAAAAAAGATGTTGCGTCCGCTTTTCAGATCAGTGTTCAAACACTGTCTAAATACGAACGAGAGATCTGTACGTTAATCGATTAAATAGGTAAATAGATTCAGAACATCCCAGCATGGCCGAAAAGGTCATGCTTTTTTCTTGGATAAAAAGGTGGGATTTGCAAGGAATTGGCGAAGTATGACAATCACGACATGTTTTTGAAACATAAATGTAATAAAAATATTAGCTCATTTTGTCGATGTCTCATGTATAATGAAACTCGTGGATTAAAACAAAGATAGATATTTAAATATTTTACTATACATAATGAAACACCTAGTGATAGAAACAATCTGGTCAACATCTGACTGAACAATCAGGAAAAAAGACATAGAGAGCACAGATTGATCGCAGAGAATTTGCTGCTTTCTAATGTCGCTTGGGAAATTGTCAAAGGAGGAACTATTCGTGAAAAAGTTTATTACTTTTGGTTTAGCTTCGGTGATCGGAGCGAGCGGTTTATTTATTCCATTTACGCATGAAGCAAACGCACAGAACTTTGAACAAAAGAAACAAGAACTAGACAGCAAGCAATCTGAGGTAAACAAGAATCTTCAAAAGAAAAAAGAAGAGCTTTCAAAGCTTGAAGCAAAACAAGAGGCACTTGCCCAAAAGCTTAAAGATATTGATGAGAAAGCTTTAAAAACAAGTGATCAAATCGAAGAAAAACAAAAAGAAAATGAAAAAACAAAAAAAGAAATCAAAGCACTGAAAAAAGAAATTGCTGATACAGAAAAACGTATTGAAGAAAGAAACGAGTTCTTGAAAAAGCGTGTACGTGCCCTTCAAGAGAGCGGCGGTTCTACGAAATACATAGATGTATTACTAGGAGCAAAAAGCTTTAGCGATTTCATCAGCCGTGCAGGTGCAGTATCGACACTGATCAACGCAGACAGTGAAATCATTAAAGAGCAGGAAAAAGACAAAGCAGAACTTCAAAAGTCTGAAAACGAATTAAACACAAAGCTTGAAAATGTGCAAAACACACTTGCAAAGCTTGAAACGCTTCAATCAGACTTGAATAAACAGCTTGATGAAAAAGACAAGCTATTCAAGCAAGTGAAAAAGCAAAAAGGAAGTGCTTTTTCTGAAATCAGCGAGTTAAACAGTGAGGCTAACAGCATTGCATCTGAAAAAGACGCAACAATCGCTGCACAAAAACAAGCTGAAAAAGAAGCAAGGGAAGCAGCTCAAAAAGCAAAAGAAGAAAAAGCGCAAAGACAACAGCAGCAGCGTCAAGCTAGTGTCCAAGCGGAAGACAACAGCTCAAACGATAGCAGCCCGTCTTCAAGTAACAGTGGATCATCTTCTAATGACAACAATAACAGCAACAGCAGTGCACCAAGCAAGAAGCCATCTTCTGGCGGTGGATCACCTGTCAGCAGTAACGTAGGCGGAATTGAAGGTGCGATCAGCACAGGTTCTACGATTGTTGGACAATCTCCATATAAATGGGGCGGCGGCAGATCACAAGCCGATATTGACGCACGTCGTTTTGACTGTTCTTCATTCGTTCGCTGGGCATTTGCATCAGCAGGCATCAACCTTGGACCAGTTGGCGGTACAACAACAGATACGCTTGTAGGTAAAGGAAGAGCTGTAAGTGCATCTGACATGAAACGCGGAGACCTTGTGTTCTTTGATACGTATAAAGTAAATGGACACGTTGGTATTTACTTAGGAAACGGTTCATTCTTGAACGATAACAGCTCTCGCGGTGTTTCAGTTGACTCAATGAACAACGTATACTGGAAAAAAGCTTTCAATGGCGTTGTAAGAAGAGTCGTTGAATAAATCATTACTTTTTATATAACCGTAAACAGGCTTCCTTAAACAGCAGTTTAAGGAAGCTTTTTCTTTTTTTGAAGATATGAGCAAATGATTCGCTTATTCCCCGCAGATTTAATAGGATATGGGTAAGGAATAAAAGCTAAGAGTGGAAATGATGCTATCTGTCATGAATGGAAGCATCACCCAAGGGCATTCTAATAAGAAATGCGAGCAGCAATTGAAGAGGGAGTGACAGTTGTGTCAGAAGAAAAAATCTACGATACGATCATCATTGGAGCGGGTCCTGCCGGAATGACAGCCGCTGTTTATACATCACGGGGAAATCTTTCAACATTAATGATTGAAAGAGGAATTCCAGGCGGACAAATGGCAAATACGGAAGATGTCGAGAACTATCCTGGCTTTGAAAGTATTTTAGGGCCGGAACTTTCAAATAAAATGTTTGAGCATGCGAAGAAATTCGGTGCAGAGTATGCATATGGCGATATTAAAGAAATCGTGAACGGTGAAGAATATAAAATCGTCAAAGCCGGCTCAAAAGAATACAAAGGACGCTCTGTCATTATCGCGGCAGGGGCTGAATATAAAAAAATCGGTGCACCAGGTGAAAAAGAACTTGGCGGCCGCGGCGTATCATATTGTGCAGTATGTGACGGGGCTTTCTTTAAAAACAAAGAGCTTGTCGTCATCGGCGGCGGTGATTCTGCGGTAGAAGAGGGTGTGTATCTCACACGCTTCGCTTCTAAAGTAACGATTATCCATAGACGCGATAAACTTCGTGCACAAAGCATTTTACAAGCACGCGCCTTTGATAATGAAAAAATTGACTTCAAGTGGAACAAAACCGTTAAACAGATCAATGAAGAAAACGGGAAAGTCGGCAGTGTGACATTGGTTGATACGGTGACTGGTGAAGAAGAAGACTTTAAAACAGACGGCGCCTTTATCTATATCGGCATGCTGCCACTGTCTAAACCATTTGAAAATCTCGGCATTACAAATAAAGAAGGCTACATCGAGACAAACGAAAGAATGGAAACAAGAGTGGAAGGTATTTTCGCCGCTGGTGACATTCGAGAAAAAACACTTCGTCAAATTGTGACAGCAACAGGTGACGGAAGTATTGCAGCACAAAGCGCACAGCATTATGTAGAAGAGCTTGCTGAAAAACTCAAAGCAACGAAATAAAAGGCTGTCGTAAATCCTTAATATAGCGTCATGGGCTTTTAACTGGAATGTAACACGGGTGAAATAATTTTCCGTTATGATAAAGCTAGTAATTGACCCCCTTTTATAAGGAATACATGTTTGGCACGGATGTGAATCCGTGTCCTTTTTTTTGCCTAAAATCAGAAATTCACGAGATGTTCACAAATGACGCATGGAGAACCATTAGATGCTGTAAAATAAAGAGTAGAGAAATGGCCCGTTACACTATTCAAACGAAAACCTGTCTGTTTTCGGGGAAGAACGGGCATGTTCATTGTGGGAGTCAGGTTGAACCTGTATAATAAGTTAAAGACATAAAAGAGTAGGTGACAGCTGATGCAACGAGTAACGAATTGTGTGCTGCATCACGAAGATCAAGTTCTCTTGCTGCAAAAGCCAAGACGGGGCTGGTGGGTAGCGCCGGGCGGCAAGATGGAAAGCGGAGAATCGGTCAAGGATTCAGTCGTTCGAGAATATAGAGAAGAAACAGGTATTTATATTTTAAATCCGCAGCTAAAAGGTGTTTTTACCTTTATCATAAAAGAAGGCGATCAAATCGTTCAAGAGTGGATGATGTTCACCTTTATGGCAGATTCATTTACTGGAAAAAACGTAACAGAGTCAGAGGAAGGCATTTTAAAATGGCATGACGTAAAGGATGTGCCTCATTTGCCGATGGCCCCAGGAGATTCCCATATTCTTGATTTCATGCTTAAAGGAAAAGGACTTCTGCACGGCACTTTTACGTATACACCCGATTTTGAGCTGATTGCTTATCGGTTAGATCCTCAGGGAGAATAATACATGAACCGTTTTCATAAAGAAGGAGAGGAAGCAGGCATGAATACACACAAACAAGAAGATATTCAGCTTGTGATTATTACAGGAATGTCAGGTGCGGGGAAAACCGTCGCCATTCAAAGCTTTGAAGATTTAGGCTACTTTTGTGTTGATAACCTGCCGCCATCACTTTTACCGAAGTTCTTAGAGCTCATGAAGGAATCGAATTCCAAGATGAGCAAGGTCGCTCTTGTGATGGATTTGCGCGGACGCGAATTTTTTGACAGTTTAATTGCCGCGTTAGATGAAATGAGTGATCTTGACTGGATCACGCCAAGGATTCTATTTTTAGATGCAAATGATAAGGTACTTGTCTCAAGATACAAAGAAACGAGACGTTCGCATCCCCTTGCGACAACAGGTTTGCCGCTTGAAGGAATTGCAATGGAGCGCGAGCTGTTAGAGGAGTTAAAAGGCCGGTCTCAAATGATTTTTGATACATCGGATTTAAAACCAAAACAGCTGCGAGAAAAAATTGTCACGCACTTTGCCACGAATCAGGGGCAGGTGTTTACAGTAAACGTGATGTCCTTTGGCTTTAAATACGGTCTGCCGATTGATGCTGATCTTGTCTTTGACGTGAGATTCCTGCCGAATCCTTACTATATTGAGAGCATGCGTCCACAGACTGGAAACGATGAAGAAGTGCGCTCCTATGTGATGAAATGGACTGAAACACAAAAATTCACAGAGAAATTAATCGATCTCCTCAGCTTTATGCTTCCGTCCTATAAACGAGAAGGAAAAAGCCAGCTTGTGATTGCCATCGGCTGTACAGGCGGACAGCATCGATCTGTGACACTGGCCAACTATTTATCGGAGTATTTTAAAAACGATTACTATACACATGTCACTCACCGGGACATTGAAAAGAGAAGCAGAAAATAGATGACGACATTACCAAAGGTGGTCATTCTTGGCGGCGGCACTGGCTTATCTGTTTTGCTCAGAGGGCTTAAAACGAAGCCGGTGGACATTACCGCTATAGTAACGGTTGCTGACGACGGAGGCAGCTCAGGCAGACTGCGGCATGATTTGAATATTCCCCCTCCAGGTGATATTCGAAATGTCCTTGCGGCTCTCTCTGATGTTGAACCGCTTGTAGAAGATTTATTTCAGCACCGTTTTAACAAAGGGAATGACTTAACAGGCCACTCACTTGGCAACCTCATTCTTGCGGCCATGACAAATATAACCGGTGATTTTTTTCATGCCGTCACTGAAATGAGCAAGGTTTTAAATGTGAGAGGAAAAGTATTGCCAGCAGCAAATTCAAGTGTTGTTCTTCATGCGGAATTAGAAAATGGGCAAATGGTGACAGGAGAATCGAAAATTCCTACCTATGGTGAGCGAATTAAACGAGTGTTCCTCACACCCGATACGATTGAACCGCTGCCAGAATCCATTCAAGTCATTCGTGAGGCGGATTTAATCGTGATTGGGCCTGGCAGCCTGTATACGAGTATTTTGCCAAACTTGCTTGTCCCGCATATTGGAGAAGAAGTGATTCGCTCTAAGGCGAAAAAAGTGTATATATGCAATGTCATGACGCAGCCGGGGGAAACGCTTTCCTACAGTGCAGCTGATCATGTTCAGGCATTAAATGATCATATGGATCGTCCATTTATCGATACGATTTTTGTGAACAATAAAGAAATTCCAGAAGAAATCAAAGCAAAATATGCAGAAGAACAGGCACAGCCTGTCCAATTCGACACAGATGCACTGAAAGCAATGGGACTAGAAGTGATTCCAGGAGAAATCATTACATATGACCAGCATGTCATTCGTCATGACACGCTGAAAGTAGCCTCGCTGCTTGTCGATCTGCTGCAACAGAAAAAATAGGAATGGGGGTGGCAAGGATGTCATTTGCATCCGAAACAAAAAAAGAGCTGACTAATCTGGACGTGAAGGACTGCTGCACAAAAGCAGAGCTTTCTGCCCTCATCCGTATGAACGGTTCATTATCTTTCTCTAATCGAAAATTGATTTTAGATATACAGACAGAGAACGCAGCCATTGCAAGACGGATTTATACGCTGCTCAAAAAGAAATACGATGTGACAGTCGAACTGCTCGTCCGTAAAAAAATGAGATTGAAAAAGAATAACGTGTATATTGTCAGACTGGTAGAACGAGCGAAAACCATTTTAGAGGATTTAAAAATATTAGGTGAGCAATTTGTATTTGAGCGCAATATTTCAGAAGAACTTGTGAAGAAAAGATGCTGCAAGCGCTCCTATATGAGAGGTGCTTTTTTAGCAGGCGGTTCTGTGAATAACCCAGAAACGTCCTCCTATCACCTTGAAATTTTTTCACTATATAAAGAACATAATGATGCCCTTTGTGAGCTGATGAATCAATTTCATCTCAATAGTAAAACACTTGAGCGCAAAAAAGGGTACATTACGTACATGAAGGAAGCAGAAAAAATCACGGAATTCTTAAGCGTTGTGGGTGCTCATAACTCACTGCTCCGCTTTGAAGATGTGCGGATCGTCCGAGATATGAGGAACTCCGTCAACCGGCTCGTCAATTGTGAAACAGCAAACTTGAATAAAACGATTGGTGCATCACTGCGTCAGGTCGAGAACATTCAATTCATTGATGAAAAAATTGGGCTTGATGCCCTGCCGGAAAAGCTTCGTGAAATTGCCAAACTGCGAGTCGACTATCAAGAGGTCACGCTGAAGGAACTTGGAGAAATGGTGGAAAGCGGCAAGATCAGCAAGTCAGGGATTAACCACCGTTTAAGAAAGCTAGATCAAATCGCAGAACAATTACGAAACGGACAAGCTGTTACACTCAAATAGGAGAATGAAAAAGGGAGGCAGATCATATGGTGGAAAAAACGGTCACCATCCAGCTGAAAACAGGCTTGCAGGCACGTCCAGCTGCTTTGTTCGTACAAGAAGCCAATCGCTTTGGTGCTGATATTTTTCTAGAGAAAGATGGGAAAAAAGTCAATGCGAAAAGCATTATGGGTCTCATGAGTCTTGCGATCAGCTCTGGGGTTACTGTCACACTGATTGCAGATGGTGCAGATGAACAAGAAGCCATTGAGGCGTTAACAGATTTTATCAATCAAGAAAACTGAGTCTCTTCAAAGGCTCAGTTTTTTTTAGGAGGGAATGTCATGATTCAATCAGCTTTTTTACAGAAGGTCGGATATGAAGGCCAGTCCATCACCTTTAAAGACTTGCCTGTATTATTAAAAAAAATGGCCTATACCTTTCCATTCGAAAATAGATCTGTTTTGAACAAACAATCCTACGCTTTGAATCAAGAAGGATTGAAGCAGCATCTTCTTGAAGAAAACAGAGGAGGTCTTTGTTATGATCTCAATCCTCTCTTATACTATGTGTTAAAAGAGGCAGGGCTCTCTGTACAGCTTCTTCAAGGCACAGTGTATAACAAAGAAGCGGATACGTGGGCAATTGATGGCACGCACGTAGCCATCATGTTGAAGCATCACAACGAACGCTTCCTCATTGATGCGGGATTTGGTGTGAATTTACCTCTTCAGCCTGTGCCTTTTACAGGAGATTGGGTGGAAGGAGCGTCAATGAGGTTTCGCGTCAAAGCTGAGGAAACCGAAAAAGGGACACATCTGCTCCAATTAGATAAGGGAGATGGCGCTGAAACAGGCTATGCTTTCACATTGAACGAGGTGGACGAGTCTGTATTGACCCAAATGAGACACGAGATTTATGAAAATGAATCCTCTCCATTTAACAAAAGACCGCTTGCGTCAAAGCTCACGCCAACAGGACGTGTGATCGTTACTGAGGATCATGTCACCACACATGAACACGAAGAAGTGTCGAAAAAGCCGCTGCCGATTCCTTTTGAGGATTACGTAAAAAAGCTTATACCGTAAACCACCATACGAAAAGACAGCCCCAAATCAAATAGGGCTGTCTTTTTTATTGATTATCGAATACGTGTGAAAGTCGCATAATGGTCTGTTGTTTTGTAAATGAGCCAGTCGCTTGAATACACAAGACGGTCTGCATTGCGGAAGCCTGAAACGTAGTTGATGTCTGCCTCACGCCATGTTCGGCCGCTTGCTGAAGGAAGACGTCCCTCCCGGTTTGAGAAAATATCTCCACCAATGCTTTTACCTGGCGCCACCTCGGCTAGATTTCCCTTAGATGCCACCCATCCGAGAGCACTTGCTTGTGATTTCGTAATGTAGTTATCAGGCAGTCGTTTGTAGCGAATTAAATAATCTGCTACACCATCAAACGTATTAATGACGGCAAGGGTACGCACATCTGGCGTGAGCTGAATAGAAGCAGTTTCAGTTGTGGCTGTTGGTGTAAGAGGTGTTTCTGCATGAGCTTGCTGCGGGACAAATCCAGAAAACAGAATAGCAGCGATCAGAGCGAACATAGTAAAAACCGAACTCAATCTTTTCATCTTCATCCTCCTATTAAGGAAATCGGATGCCGTCCTCTTGATGCTTGTCTAGCTCATATTATAGCACCCGAACATGAAGGAAATGTAAAGAATCAGGATTTTTGCTAAAATGAGTCTTTTCTCCTGATGTCTACTGAAGAAATAAATAAAAAGACGCTGTTTCTGCGTCTTTTCAGTTCAAGATGAAGCAAGCTCCTTCACAACATCAACAGGCGCTTTCCCGTCTATTCCATGAATCACATTATGAATGGCTCGTTTCAGCATGAGATCCCTTGTTGTTTCAGTAGCGGAACCGATGTGAGGAGCTAGGGTGACATTGTTCATCTCTTTGAAAGGATGATCCTCTTGAATCGGTTCCTGCTCATACACATCAAGACCAGCGCCTTTGATCCATCCCTCCTGAAGTGCTTGAATGAGGCTTTTTTCATCCACTGTTTTCCCGCGGGAAATGTTTACAAATAAAGCCGTTTGCTTCATTAACTTCAATTCTCGTTCCCCAATCATATGATATGTTTCCTCGGTCAGCGGTGTAATCAACACGATGATATCAGCTTGTTTTAAAAGATCATCAAGTGCACAATAGACAGCGCCATACGCCGATTCAGCCTTTTCATTCCGGCTTCGGTTATGATAAAGAACGTTCATATCAAAACCATGTGCTGCCCGTTTGGCCACTTGTTCTCCGATACGTCCCATGCCAATAATACCGAGCGTTTGGTGATGTACGTCGATGCCAAAGATCTCTTCTTCCTGTACGAATTTCGTCCATTTTCCTTCACGGATAAAACGGTCAAGCTCGGCGATTCTTCGCGCAGACGAGAGAATGAGCGAAAAGGCAAGGTCAGCCACGGTATGATCGAGCGTATAAGGAGTATGCGTACCAATCACGCCTCTTTGCCTCATCGCTTCTATATCAAAATTGTCATAGCCGACAGAGTTATTGCTCACCACCTTGAGTTTTGGTGCGTGATCTAACAGCTCTTGATCGATTTTTGTTCCAGACGTTAAAAGACCATCAGCGTGCTGCAGCTTCTCAAACAAAATGTCTCTTGGAATAGGGTCTTTGGATTGCCAAACCTCGTATGTACAATGTTCCTTTAGCATTTCCTCAAAAGAGGCAGGCAAGGGTTTGGCGACAAAAATGTGTGGTGTCACAGTCAATTCGCTCCTTTCACATGGTCATCTTACTCCTTTTATTATAAAGCAACGATTTCGGCAGAACACGTTTGAATGTTAGCAGCTCAATATTTAATATACTGAAATAACGGTAAAGAAAGACATTTTCTTAGTGAAAAAGTAGATTCTTATGCCATCTGATGCATTTTTTATCTATATAAAAATAAGCTGATAGTAGATGAGACATGTGAAATTGCAAAAATTTACGAGAGATTATCTGACAAACTGGAAAATAGATCGAGACTTTTTGATAGAAAATTTATTATATTTGAAATGTATTAAACGGGATGATCATTTTCTACTAAACCATTTTATTGTCTTTTGGTGTGATGAGAACAATAGATTGAAAACAAACCCGCGAAGCCGTTGGGATGCAGCGTAAAATAGAGAAAATGATGATATTTCTTCTCATCGTTTTCTCATTTTTTTCTTTTTTTTCTATCATTTTTCTTCTCTATTCTTGAGAACACAAGAAAGAAAAGGAGGACAGGCAGAGCTTACGTTACTTAAAAAAAGATGGGAGATGGCAAAATGGAGTCAAAATTAGAACAGATTCTTCAGCACAATTCAGAGTTTGTGAATGAGAGACATTATGAGCCTTACAAAGCGGGGAAATTTCCTGAGAAAAAACTGGTTATTTTAACGTGCATGGATACCCGTCTTTTGGAATTATTGCCGCAATCTATGGGTCTGCGCAACGGGGATGCAAAAATCATTAAGAATGCAGGTGCCATCGTGACACATCCGTTCGGCAGTGTGATGCGGAGTATCCTGCTAGCTATCTATGAACTAAAGGCAGAGGAAGTATGCATTGTAGGGCATCATGAATGCGGAATGGCAGGTCTTGCGGCGGACCCTTTACTTGAAAAGGCGAAAGCACGCGGAATTGAAGAGAAATGCTTAAGCATTGTGAAAAACTCAGGAGTTGATTTAAAGGGCTGGCTGACAGGCTTTGAGTCAGTTGAAGAAAGCGTGGCCCAAAGTGTGAAATTAGTGAAAGAGCATCCACTGATGCCAAGTGATGTGGCAGTTCATGGACTGGTGATTCACCCAGCGACAGGAAAGCTGGATGTCGTAGTGAAAGACAAACAAATTGACCCACAGTATACCTAAATCATCTACACATACTTGAAGGAGGCCAACACATACCATGCGTTTTTATGGAAGATTTGAAGGGTACAATTCATCAAAGTTTAGACGCGATTTAATCGCTGGGCTTGTCGTGGGCGTTGTGGCAATTCCTTTAGGCATGGCATTTGCCATTGCATCTGGTGTCGGACCAGAATATGGATTATACACAGTCATCGTTGCCGGCATTTTGATTTCATTGTTTGGTGGTTCAAAGTATCAGATCGGCGGGCCGACCGGGGCGTTTGTTCCAATTTTATTCGGGATCGTCAGCCAGTACGGTATTGAAAACTTGCTCATTGCCGGTTTTATGGCAGGCTGTATGCTTGTATTATTCGGAATATTCAAACTAGGAAAGCTCATGAAATTTATTCCTCGTCCGGTTATCATCGGTTTTACTGCTGGCATTGCTGTCATTATTTTTTCAGGACAGATTGCCAACTTCCTCGGATTAAAGGGTGTTGAAAAACATGAAAGCTTTTTCCTCAATATGAGAGAAATCGTGGTCCATCTTGGTACCACAAACAGTCTCGCCATTGTCACAGCCGTCATCGGGCTCATCGTGATTTTGGCGGCACAAAAATACATTCCCAAAATACCTGGTGCTCTATTAGGTTTATTGGCTTCTACGTTTCTAGCCGTTCTCTTTTTTCAAGGACAAGTTGAAACGATTGGCTCTGCATATGGTGAAATCCCTCGTCAGCTGCCAACCTTCGCTTTTCCTGAATTGACGATTGAAAAAATGATATACCTCCTGCCTCCAGCAATTGTCATTGCGCTTTTAGGCGGCGTGGAATCGATTTTGTCCGCAATGGTCGCTGATAATATGAAAGGCTCTAAGCATGACAGCAATAAAGAGCTTGTGGGGCAAGGAATTGCCAATATGGCGGCACCGCTTTTCGGAGGAATTCCAGCGACGGGAGCTATTGCCCGAACGGCAACGAACATAAAAAATGGCGGGGCAAGTCCGATTTCTGGTGTGGTGCATGGCGTTGTCGTCTTGCTGATCTTAATGGTATTTGCGCCGTATGCGTCGATGATTCCACTTGCTGCAATGGCACCGATTTTAATGTTTGTTGCTTGGAATATGAGTGAGAGAAAAGAGTTTATCAATATTTTGAAAGTGAAAAATGCTGATTCGCTTGTACTGGTCGTGACCTTCCTGCTCACAGTGATCGGTGATTTGATTATTGGCGTCACTGCTGGTCTCATTTTAGCATTTATCGCCTTTATCAAAAAAATGAGCCAGACGACCAATATCCATACAAATGTCGCCGTTCCTCAAATGGAAACAGCAGCTGCTTTAGAAAAACAGACAGAGGAGAAAGGGATCAGTATGTATTCCATTGAAGGGCCGCTCTTTTTCGGAACAACAGATTCATTAGAAAATTCGATATTGGATCATGTTCAAACAAAACCGAAAACGCTCATTCTGCTTATGAATAAAGTCAATTATATGGACACATCGGCAGAAGCGGTTCTCATGAATATCTCCAATCGGTTAAAGCATCATAATGGAAAGCTGATGATCGTTGGACTTCAATCACAGCCTAAGGAGCTTTTGCATCGAACAGGTCTATTCCATCATATCGGAAAACAGCATTTCTTTGAACGAACGGATGACATTTCACCACAGCATCTTTAAGGCGTAAAAAACACGTGACAGCTTGGTCACGTGTTTTTTACTGGCTCTTTTTCTCCAGAAAAACGCTTTGTGAGTTTTTGTTGATGAGCGCTGAAGATCTCTTCTACTGTGACATCATATTGATCCGCTAAAATGAGGAGATTTGCTAAAACATCTCCCATTTCTTCGATGAGTTCTTTCTTCAGCTCAGATGATTCCTGTCTCTGCTCATCAGGCCGGTCTCGTCCGATTTCTATTGCTCTAACAGCGCGAGCGAGTTCTCCCGTTTCTTCCATTAAGAAGCCTAACCGGATAAACGGTCCGTATTCTGTCCAATTTCTCGTTTGATAAAAATACTTGATCCACTTCTCCATCTCAGTTGTTTGCATTCTCTCTATACAGCTCCTTATATGGTGTTCACTCTTTTGATTTTACACTATATATAGAAGAAACGGCTGTTTCTTTACAAATCATTATAGTAGAATGAGTGGGTGAAGAAATCATAGAGAGAGATGGAGCTGTTTTGATGAAAACGATTTGTGTGTTTGCTGGTTCGAATCCAGGTGTAAATGATGTCTATAAACAAAAGGCTGTAGAGCTGGGTGCTTATATGGCGAAGCAGGGCATTCGTCTTGTTTACGGCGGATCGCGTATTGGGTTAATGGGCGCGATTGCCGATGAGGTCATGAGACATGGCGGGCAAGTGATCGGGGTCATGCCTAAGGGGCTTTTTAGAGGAGAAGTCGTGCATCAAGAGCTGACAGAGCTAATTGAGGTAACAGGCATGCATGAACGAAAAGCAAAAATGAGCGAGCTGGCCGATGGGTTTATTGCGATGCCAGGCGGCTTTGGTACATATGAAGAATTATTTGAGGTGCTGTGCTGGGCACAAATCGGCATCCATCAAAAGCCAATTGGATTGTATCAAGTAAATGACTACTTCAATCCACTCATAGACATGGTGAAATTCAGTGTACAGGAAGGTTTTTCGAATGAATCACACCTTCAATTGTTACATGCTTCGAGTGAACCGGAGGAATTAATCACGCAGATGGCTTCTTATCAAACACCGTCTCTTCAGCAGAAATGGACGGAGCTGTCTTAAAGTATATGTCAATCACAAAAAACCGTCTGTTCAAGGAACAGACGGTTTGTGTTGTGGTCATTATTTTTGGTCTTCTGTATTACGGGTCAAGACTTTGTCAATGAGTCCGTATTGAAGTGCTTCTTCCGCTGTTTTGAAGTTGTCACGATCTGTATCGCGCTCAATGACTTCAATTGGCTGACCAGTACGTTCAGCAAGTACTTGGTTCAGTTTATCGCGTAAAGAAAGGATTCGTTTTGCCGCAATTTCAATTTCTGTTGCTTGACCTTGGGCACCGCCGAGTGGTTGGTGAATCATGACTTCACTGTTTGGAAGAGCATAACGCTTACCTTTTTCTCCAGCAGCAAGCAGGAACGCACCCATAGATGCAGCCATACCAATACAAATAGTTGATACCTTTGGTTTAATAAATTGCATCGTATCGTAAATGGCCATACCAGCTGTGATTGAACCGCCAGGGCTGTTAATGTAGATAGAAATATCTTTTTCTGGATCTTCAGCTTCCAAGAAAAGCAGCTGTGACACGATGGAGTTGGCAACATTGTCATCGATCGCAGAACCAAGCATGATAATACGGTCTTTTAAAAGACGAGAATAAATGTCGTAAGCTCTTTCCCCACGATTTGTTTGCTCAATGACTGTAGGTATTAAATTCATAATGTTCCTCCTTCACCTTTTAGGTAAGTATGTAATTCAATGATACATTTTTGGTCAATAAAGGTCAAACAAAACGCTGACCTAAATTCAAATACCCCTATCCATTTTCCCCAAAATCATTCTACTTCAAACCATCATATTAGTGTATGAATACAAAGTAAGAAAATACATCATTAAGGCGAATGATTAATCATTGCTTTCTTGCAGCATTTCCCTTATAATTTGATATGCTGACGTTCAAAAAACATATCGTGCGCTCGTAGCTCAGTTGGATAGAGCGGTGGTTTCCGGTACCACGTCTGCCGGGGGTTCGAATCCCTCCGAGCGCGTATCTGACCTTGCTTACGATAGACAATGGTCTCACGAAACCCTCTCCTTTGGAGAGGGTTTTTTCGTTCCGCTATATGTATGATTCACTTTTAAAACTTTTCATCTATGAATGGTTATTTATGCTATAATTAATAATCATTCTCAATTAAAGGTGGTTTCGTAAGTGAAAAAAATGATCTGGCTGGTCAGTCTGCTGGCACTGCTGTTAGTGGCATGCGGGCAGAAAGAGAATAAAGAGCAAGCAGCAAGTACGCGTACATATACAACGGAAACGGGTGAAAAGATCACCATTCCTGCCAAACCGAAGCGGATTGTTGTGTTAACAGCGCAGCTTGGGAACTTTAAAAAGTTAGGTGTGACACCTGTTGGCATGACGGATGTTTATCCTAAATCATCATTTTTAGATGAAACAGGTGTGAAGCGGGTACCGATCGAAAATGTGGAGGCGATTGCAAAGCTGAAGCCTGATTTGATCATTGCTTATTCACAAACCGAACAGATTGAAAAATATAAAAAGATTGCCAAAACGATCACGTTTACGACAAGTAAACACAGCTTCAAAGAAATGCATATTGAAATTGGAAAGATTCTTGGAAAAGAAGCGTTAGCGAAAAAACAAATACGAGAAATGGATGAGAAGCTGAAGAAAGACGGGGAAGAAGTGAAAGCGAAAATTGGTGATGACAAGACATTCTCCATTATGGATGTCCAGCCAAAGCAAGTGTACTTATTTGGTACAGACTTTGGCCGCGGCGGGGAAGTCATCTATCAAGGCTATGGATTCAGCTTGCCTGAAAAGGCAGAAAAGGCACTTCCAAAGGAAGGTTATCTCGGGATTTCACTAGAAGAGATGAATGAGTATACAGGGGACTATTTACTTGTACCAACAAAGGATGGAAAAGAGCCAAATCTTGATATTACGAAAAGCGGTGTATGGAAGAAAAATCAAGCGGTGAAGCAAGGACATGTCCTGTACTACTCAATCAAGGAATTTATCTATGCAGATCCAATCTCCATTGAAAAACAATCTGCTGCATTTAAAAAAATGCTGCTCAAATCATAATGTGAAAAAGACAAAGTGCTCATTAGGAGACTTTGTCTTTTTTCATGCCGCTTCATCATGAAATACTGGACGTAAGACTCATTTCTTCCCTTCTCAGGCGTATTTGTTGAGCCGGCTTGCTGTATATGATTAACATGGAAGGGAATTGACAATGAGGAGGGATTTCTTGTGGCGAAGATTTTATTGATTACGTTTCCAGCTGAAGGACATGTGAACCCTATGTTAGGAATGATCAAAGCATGGGCGGATCGAGGCGATGAAGTGCATGCGGTCACAACTGTACATTATGAGGAACGGATCAAACGCTTAGGCGCTCACGTACATATACATCCAGACTATATTCGGACATTACATGTGGAAGAAGGAGATTTAGATTCTATGCAGCCGTTCTTTCATGCCATGCTGCAAACATCCTATGATATTTTAGAGGTGGTGGAAACACTTTCCGAGAAGCATTCATTTGATTTGGTTTACTTTGATATGTTTGGGGCAGGGGAGCTTGTTCGAGATTACTTGCACATTCCGAGCATTGGGTCCAACCCATCTTTTGTGCTGCAAGAGGCGCATTTTGATACACCGCTATACAGAAAGGATGAGAAAGCCGATCATCTGTTAGAAAAAATACAAGAGCGTTTTGGCGTTCAGCCAACGCGTTTGATGCAATTTATGAAAAATCGTGGAGAACTGAATATCGTCTATACAAGTGAATATTTCCAGCCGTCTGTTGATTCATTAAACGATTCGTTTGTTTTCATTGGACCGAGCTTTCTAAAAAGAGCCGAC
Organism: Bacillus sp. PK5-006; assembly: GCF_054161415.1. NCBI lineage: Bacteria > Bacillati > Bacillota > Bacilli > Caryophanales > Bacillaceae > Bacillus > Bacillus sp. PK5-006. The sequence continues at coordinate 611,147 of NZ_CP096414.1, forward strand.
CAGCATGATTTCCCGCTGGAAGCACTTGAGCAAGAAAAAGTCGTTTTTATTTCCATGGGCACCGTTCTTGGGGATACAGAAGCATTTTTTAATATGTGTATAGATGCTTTCGAAGACTTTGACGGAAAAGTGATTATCGCAACAGGTGAAAAAGTAGATCGTTCTCTCTTAAAAGAGGCGCCTGCTCATTTTCTGATCGAGCCTTATGTGCCGCAGCTTGAAGTGCTCGAACTGACAGATGTGTTTATAACGCACGGCGGGATGAATAGTGTCAATGAAGGAATTCATTACCACGTTCCGATGGTCGTCATTCCAGTCGACAAAGATCAGCCGATGGTGGCACAAAGACTGACCGAATTATCTGCTGCCTGTACACTTGATAAAGATCAGCTGACACCAAAGCAGCTAAGAGAAACTGTTGAGAAGGTTTTAGGCAGTGACACGTACCGTGCGGGGATTGAGAAAATTGAAGAAAGCTTCCAAGCAGCAGGTGGAACAGAAAAAGCATTAAAGGTGATTGACCAATTTATACAAGCGAAACAGACTCAATCATGAGTCTGTTTTTTTATGAAAAGACGTTGTATTTCCCATTTCTGTATGCTAATATTCAATTCGTAATCATTTCGATTAAAAATCGTAATGATTACGATAATGTTGAATTGGAGGAAGTACATATGAGTGATCAACCTGTTTACATAAAGAAGAAATATGAGAAAAAGCATCCCTATGTGACATACACTTTGATGCTGTTTTCAGTGATGGCTTGTTTTTTATTGGCCTCATGCTCTGGAAACAAAGCATCTTCCAGCATGAATGATAGAGAAGAAGATGAGCTCGTGTATGCAAGTACAAAAGATATCAGGGACATTAATCCCCATCTATACGGCGGAGAGATGGCTGCTCAAAATATGGTGTTTGAATCGCTTGTCGTCAATACAGAGAAGGGCGTTCAGCCTGCCTTAGCGAAAAGCTGGGACATATCAAAGGATGGAAGGACCTATACCTTTCATCTTCGAAAAGGTGTGACTTTTTCAGATGGTGAGCCTTTTAATGCAAAGGCAGTGAAATTGAATATTGATGCTGTCGTCAAAAATATTGAAAAGAACGCTTGGCTTAATCTCGTATCTGAAATCAAATCCACAAAGGCGGTAGATGACGATACATTTGTTCTCACGTTGAAAGAGCCTTATTATCCTACGTTAGAAGAGCTGGGCTTAACACGCCCCTTCCGTTTTATTTCTCCAAAAAGCTTCATTGATGGAACGACTGCAAAAGGAGTTAAAAGCTATGCAGGTACAGGTCCTTATGTGCTAAAGGAACATAAGAAAAATCAATATGCCATTTTTGAAATGAATGACCACTATTGGGGGCAAAAGCCGAAAATTTCAACTGTGAAATGGAAAGTCATGCCGGATCACCAAACCATCTTACTTGCGCTTCAAAAAGGAGAGATTGATCTTTTATTTGGAGCAGATGGTGACATGATTGATGGAGACTCATTCCAGGCTTTAAAAGAAGCAGGGCAATATGGTGTCACCGTTAGCCCTCCTGTTGGTTCAAGATCGATTGTGATTAATTCAAACCAGCCAATCACAAAAGATCCGAAAATAAGAGAAGCTTTTCAATACGCCATTCAAAAGGACATGATCACTGAAGGCATTTTAAATGGAACGGAAAAGGTGGCACACACATTGCTTGCTCCTTCTGTCCCTTACGCAGATATTCCACTGAAAAAGAAAACTTATCAAAAGAAGAAAGCAGAGGCAATATTGGATGAGGCAGGCTGGAGGATGAAAGAAGACGGGTATCGCTATCAAAATGGCAAACTGCTGAGTGTGGCTATTTACTATAATTCCGATAATGCAGGGGAAAGAACGATCAGTGAATCGATTCAACAAGATTTCAAGCAGGTGGGGATCAAGCTGGATATTAGAGGAGAAGAAAAACAGGCATTCTTAGATCGCCAAAAAACAGGAAAGTTCGATCTGATGTACTCGCTGTCTTGGGGGCTTCCTTATGATCCACAAACTTATGTCTCTTCATTCCGTGTAGCATCCCATGCTGATTATCAAGCTCAATTAGGATTGAAAAAGAAAAAGTGGCTGGACGAGACGATTACGGAAGTATTAGTAGAACCAGATGAGCAAAAGCGGAAACAAATGTATCAAGAAATATTGACGTATATCCATGATGAAAATGTTTACCTCCCAATCTCTTATTCTGTGACAAAGGCTGTTTATAATAAGCGCCTGAAAGGCGTAGGTTTTCATGTGTCTCAGTATGAAATCCCATTTGACCGTATGTATTTTGCGTCATAAAACGGAGGCAGAGACATGACTCGCTATCTCTTAAAACGAATACTGATGCTTTTTCCGCTTATGATCTTTATCACCTTCTTTGCTTTTGTACTGCTGACGATGCGGGCAAGTGATCCAGCAGAGGTCGCTTTGCGGGTGAATCAAGTCACTCCAACAGAAGAAATGATTGAATCGATGCGGCAGGAGTTAGGCTTAGACCAGCCATTTTTCATCCGCTATGCCACATGGCTTAAAAATGGATTAACAGGTGATTTTGGCAGGAGCTATGTCACTCAGGAGCCCGTTTTTGATCTTATCATGGAGGCGCTGCCTGCGACATTGCAGCTTGCAGGAGCAGCGCTCTTTTTTATCATAGTGCTCAGTTTATTGTTCGGGGTGATCTGTGCATATGCTGCTCACACTTGGGTGGACCGTTTATTGAGAGCCTTTGTGTTTATCGCCGCTTCAATGCCTAGTTTTTGGCTGGGGATTTTGTTGATTTGGCTTTTTTCTGTCAAATTCAATTGGGTTAATACGAGTGGAATGGAAGGGTTCAAATCGATTCTTCTTCCAGCTGTCACATTATCATTTGGCTACTTATCGACTTATGTGAGACTCATACGTAATCAAATTCTAAAATTTCAGCACGAGCCCTTTGTTTTTTATGCAAGAGCACGTGGTTTAAAAGAACGAACCGTTCAACTGAAAATCATGAGGCATGCCCTGCAATTAGCGGTAACAGCACTTGGCATGTCTATTCCAAAGCTCATTGCGGGAACTGTCATTATTGAGAACCTTTTTGCTTGGCCAGGGGTTGGCCGGTTGTGTGTAACTGCTATTTTCCATGCTGACTTCCCTATTATTCAAGCCTATTTGTTTGTGATGGGGTTCCTGTTTGTTATGTGCAATCTCATCGCTGATATGATGCAAATGACCATGAATCCGCAATTGCGAAAGGAGGTATGACAACAATGATAGGGTGGCATCAATTAAGAAAAGACCGTATGGCGATTCTTTTAATCTGGCTGTTAGCGCTTGTCGCATTAGCTGGACTGTTTGCTCCAATGTTAGCACCACATGACCCAACAAATACGAACATTCTTCAAAAATATGCCGGTATCAGTCTTACTTACCCACTCGGAACGGATCATCTAGGGAGATGTGTATTATCGAGGCTTTTATATGGCATTCGGACAACAATGCTTGCAGCTATGCTGACGATGTGTATCACGATGCTCATTGGCAGCGCACTTGGACTCATGGCAGGCTTCTTTCGAGGAAAGGTGGATGGGGTTTTGATGAGGCTGTGTGATGTCATGCTGTCCTTTCCAGCAGAGGTGATGATTCTTGCGGTTGTGGGAATACTCGGACCTGGACTATTCAATATTATTTTGGCCAATGTCCTAGCGAAATGGGCCTGGTATACAAGAATGATTCGTTCGTCTGTCCTTCAATATGCGAATGAACCTTCTGTTCAATTTGCAAAGGTGACTGGCGGCAAACCCTTTTACATATTGAGGAGACATCTATTTCCTCGCATCTCAGGAGAAATTGCTGTTTTTGCGACACTTGATGCGGGCTGGGTAATCTTAAATATATCAGCACTGTCTTTTCTTGGATTAGGTGTGAGTGCACCTACACCAGAATGGGGCATGATGCTCAATGAGGCGAAGAATGTCATGGTGACACATCCAGCCCATATGCTTGCGCCTGGACTTGCCATCTTGTTTGTGGTCATGGCATTGAGCTTTTTAGGAGACAGCCTTCAGCATGCCGCGAATCCTGCCATGCATCATACCAGAAAGAAAGGGGTGAGACCATTTGCCTTTAATCGACGTAAAAAATCTGTCCGTACATGATCCACAGCAGCAAAAGAATATAGTGACGAATATCACATTTTCTTTACATCGACAACGCTGTTTAGCCGTCATTGGAGAAAGTGGCAGTGGAAAATCAACTGTCGCCAAAGCGTTAATTGATCTTGTCGCCCCTTCGCTAGAAGTGGAAGGAACGATCATTTTTGACGGCAAAACATTAACAAATCAAGAAGCGCATCAATGGCGGGGTAAACGAATAGGTTTCATCTCACAGGATGTCATGAATGCATTCAACCCTATCGAAACGATAGGTCATCAAATGGTGGAAACATTTCAGCAGCATTTGGGCTTACGAGGGAAAGAAGGGAAAGCACATGCTATGGCTGGGCTTACATGTGTCCATTTAAAAAATCCATATGATTTGATGAAAAAATATCCGTATGAACTGTCTGGAGGAATGCTTCAGCGTGTGATGATTGGCATCACGATGATGCTTTCTCCAGACATGATCATTGCAGACGAGCCAACTGCATCACTTGATGCCTTTAATCGGCGTGAAGTCATCAGACAATTACACAGTCTAAAGGAAGAAACGGGTGTTACCTTAATCGTCATAACGCATGATCTAGGCATCGTTCAGGAAATTGCTGATGAATTGATGGTTATGCACCAAGGAGTAATGCTTGAGCATGGGTCAGCCAAGGAAGTGTTCACATCACCGGGGCATCCCCAAACAAAGCATTTACTTGAGACGAGGCTTCGATTATCTGCCCCTACTGAAGCACTGCGGCAGCAGAAGAGAGTGGAGGCGTTTCTATGTTGATCACAGCTATCGATCTAGTCAAACACGGTGAGAAGAAAGGTCTTTTTTCAAAACAAAAGAAACCAAAAGACCGCATATCAAATGTTTCGTTTCAAATCGAAAAAGGACAATGTGCCGGATTAGTCGGTGAGAGCGGCAGTGGCAAAAGTACATTGGCACGTATCCTGCTCGGTTTAGAAAAAATAGATGGAGGCGAGGTACAGATTGATGGTATGACAGCTGACAAATGGCGGAGGGTGAATCGGGGGAAAATGAGTGTTGTCTTTCAAGATTATCTATCTTCTGTTCATCCCTCCTTTACGGTGAAAGAGATCATAGCAGAACCGATGCGTTTGTTAAAGCAGAATCAGAATATGGATCAGAAGGTTTTGTCATTACTTGAGCAAGTCAGGCTGCCCTCGTCTGTGCTGAATCAATATGCTCATCAGCTAAGCGGTGGTCAGCTCCAGCGAGTGTGCATCGCACGAGCTATATCAACGCATCCAGCCATTCTTATACTAGATGAAGTCTTGAGCTCACTGGATGTCTCTGTTCAAGTACAAATATTGGAGCTGCTTGAGACATTAAAACAAGAGCTAGACATGACCATGCTTCTCATTACTCATGATGTAGAAGCAGCGGTGTATCTATGTGACCGCCTTCTATTTTTACATGAAGGAAGCCTAGTGGAAGAATGCAAAAAGGACGAACTGTTTGAAGTGTCCCATCCATTTACACTCCAATTAATCGACTCACTTATGCCATTTCAGCTTGACAAAAAATAACCAATCTTTTATCGTATACGTAACAAACGACGGAAGGGTGACCCAATGCAATGAAGTACTAATCCTATGACCTGTAAGCAAAATGAACGAACGAAGGCAGTGAGCAAACGATCAGTTTGCCATGTTTGCTGCGTTTTCATTTTTTAGCTTCGGAATAGGATGGTACAGCTTGGGAATCAAAAAATGAAGTGATTGATACGTGGAATGTGTGTGTTCAAATATGAACGGCACACCATACTGGATCAATCCGCTTATTTTTGTACACCATTTTGCCCCCTATTCTGAGAATGGGAGGCTTTTTCATGTCTCCTGATATGAAAGGAGAGGATTGGATGTTATTAAAAGCCAATCAGTTAAAGGTATTTCGAAAAGATCGCTTGTTATTTGATATTGAGGAACTCGCCATCCATCAAGGTGATCGCATTGGTCTTGTAGGGACAAATGGCAGCGGAAAAACGACTTTATTGCATGTGCTGGCAGGACAGGAAACACCAGACAGCGGCACGGTTGCCGCCACAGCGGTCTGTACGCTGCTTCCTCAATTGAAACAAGGAGACGGCAGACAGAGTGGCGGTGAAATGACCCAGGCTTATATTGAAAGAGCATTAAGCCGGCCGTCTGCCCTTTTATTAGCAGATGAACCGACCACTCATTTGGATACGGAGCATATTGAGTGGCTGGAAGATAAGCTGCGTCATTATCAAGGAGCTCTCATTGTTGTTTCACATGATCGTGCTTTTTTAGATGCAATATGTACGGAGATTTGGGAGCTGGATCATGGGAAGCTTCATCATTACAAAGGCAACTACACACATTTTGCACAGCAAAAAGAGCTGGCACATCGTCAGCAGGTGGAAGCGTATGAAGCCTATACACAAAAGAAAAAACAGTTAGAGCATGCACTGGAAAAGAAAAAGAAAAAGGCGGACAAAGCGACAAAGCCCTCCCAAAAGGTGAAATCCTCAGGACCTAAAATTGCAAAGCCCTACTATGCAAATAAGCAAAAAAAACTGCAAAAAACAGCCAAATCCATTGAAACAAGGATGGAGAAATTAGAAAAGGTTGAGAAGGTAAAGGACATTCAGCCCATTCACATGACTCAGCATACGATGAAGGAAACTGCAAGCCGTACCATTTTGAGAGTGGAAAATGTAGATGGCAAGGCGGGCGATAAAGTGCTTTGGAGGCAGGCGAATGTGGAAGTGAGGGGCGGAGACAAGGTTGCCATTATCGGAAAGAACGGGAGCGGAAAAACGACATTTCTCCGTATGTTAGTGAATGGACATCCCGGAGTTACTCGTTCAGAGGCTGTCAAGCTAGCCTATTTTCGTCAGGATCTGTCAGGATTGAAGGTAGATGAATCGATTTTACAAAATGCGCTGAAAGAGGCAGTTCAAGATGAAACAGTGGTTCGAACGGTTTTGGCGAGACTAGGATTTAGAGGGGATGATGTGCACAAGCCTGTTGAGGTATTAAGCGGGGGAGAACGGGTGAAGACGATGCTTGCGTCCTTGCTCGTCAGTGATGCCAATGTTCTCATGCTGGATGAACCGACGAACTTTTTAGATCTAGCGGCAGTTGAAGCACTTGAAGGTCTATTGAAGGATTACCCAGGTACCGTTGTGTTTGTTTCCCACGATCGCAGGCTGATTGAAGAGGTTGCCACTCGTATTTTCCATATTCACGAGGAACGTATTGAAGCTTTTGAAGGCACATATGAAGCCTATAAACAAAAGGAAGAAAAACCAGCTGTGACAAATAGAGAAGAGGAGCTTCTGTTAATTGATATGCAGCTGTCTGAAGTGCTCAGCCGTTTAAGTATTGAGCCGTCGCAAGAGCTTGAAGAGACATTTCAAGCATTATTGAAACAAAAAAAGTCTTTGGAGTCATAAAAGAAAACCCCTGTTTACTCTACAGGGGTTTCAGCGTGTAGACAAACCCTCGCATTCGGTGTCAGTCCTGCGTGCCGGTGCTCACGAATGCTCAATTCGCTCCGCTCCGGTACTCGTCCTTCCTAGACTTCAAAGGTTTTCTATCACGCTGAAAAGAAGACAAAGAGCTAAAATAAAGATCATTTTAGCCCTTTGTCAACAATCTAAAACCCCTGTTTACTCTACAGGGGTTTGTTCATGTCGTTCTTTTTTTAATTGTTCAAGTTCACTCACTGTGACGAGCTGGTAGCCTTGTTTGGTGAGTTCATGGATGATCTTTACGGCAGCTTGGGCTGAGCTTTCATAAATATCGTGCATTAACACTGTTCTGCCATCGGCTGCATGTGAGAGAACGCGGTTTGTGATTTGCTGGCTGTTGCGGATTTTCCAATCCTCAGGATCAACATCCCACAAAGTGACCTTCATCCCAATTGCATGATTGATATCTTGATTTGTACCGCCATATGGCGGTCTAAAGTGCGTAGGTGTATATCCGCTAGCTTTCTCAATCAGCTGCTGGGTGTCTTTCACTTGTTTCACCGCTTCATCTAAAGGCAGTCTTGTTAATAAAGGGTGATTGTAGGAATGGTTTCCGATCTCATTCCCGCCTTTTAAAATATCGGCAAGCATTCCAGGGTAATATTGCACCCTGCTGCCTAATACGAAAAAGGTAGCATGTCCTTTATTTGCCTTCAGCGCATCTAAAATTTTTGAGGTTGTCGCTGGATTCGGTCCATCATCAAATGTGAGTGCGATGGCTTTTTTATTCGGGTCAAGCTTTGATTTTTGCGGCAGCTTGACGGCTTTTCTTTTTGGATTCGGTTCTTTCATTTCATTTTTATTTTTCAGTTTATCCATATATTCTGGCTTTAATATGTCCTTCAGCAATGTCTTTTTGATCGCGAGTGTTTGCGGACCAAGATCCTCTGCGGCTACTTGAGATGCAGGGAAATAAAATTCTACATATTTGTCTTTCAAGGCAAATTGACTGAAGTTTTGAGCATCAGGGGCTGTTCCTTTCTGAAGGAGAGGCTGATCCTTAGATAAGGTTTTATCCTTTCGAAGTTCCGTATATGTAATATAGGATAATTTCTTTAAATAATTGGTTTTAGGCAGAAATAGATCTTTTGTGTCAAGAAAGGTTTTTTTCTGAAAATCAAAGTTAATCGTGAGATGATTGGTGGTTCCATTTTGCTGGCCAGTATACGTATAGGTCGTAAAACGAATGGCAGCAGACTGCTTTGCATAATGCACCATTTCATAATCAATATTCAGTTCATAGCGTTTATGTTCATCGATATCCTTTGCTTCACTGAATGTTTTTTTGAAATGCTCTAATGCCGAATTGGCATAGCTTTGAATCTTGTCATCTAGCTCTTTTTGATGAAAAAGAGGATAGTTGACTGCATATCTCATAAATTTCCCGTCATTTACGAGAGTGACAATTTCTACGTTTTTATAGTTCGTATCCTGCTTTACATTTTTCTTCTCTGTACCGCTTGCTTGTTGATTTTGAAAGAAAGCAACTGCTCCAATGACGACTGCAAGCGCAAATAGGACGATACTCCATTTTCCCTTTACTGACACAACTTTCAAATCTCCTCTCATGACGGGTCATTCTTTATTAGTTTGACATCTGTTTGTAATATTTTTATAACATTTGACTTACTTTTGTAATTTTAGGGGATATTCATGCGAAATGTCAACTATTTTCCTATTAAACTATGAGAAAAAATGATAGGCCGTTCTGAGCGGCAAAAAGAAATCTCCCCTCTCTGCCCTGCACATACCTTCATTAATTAAAAAATAGGGTGTACATTGATTTTTTAGAGGCTGGCGGCTATAATTTTGTTGATTATGATTCTCATTTTCAAACTGACTTTTAATGAAGAAAAGGATGACACCGATTTTGCAGGATAAGCGAACACCTCAACAAAAACGATCATCACATATTCTGTTCTTTTTGATATTTTTTCTCGCCGTTATTGGTTTAGCGGCTGCCATGTTTTTTGCTGTGTCATACGGTGCAAAAACATTGTCTCTGCAAACGGTGTGGACAGCTGTATTTGACTACCAGTCAAATGTTACAGAGCAGCAGATCATCCATGAATTAAGACTCCCTCGTGTTTTAGGGGCAGCTCTAGTGGGAGCGGCGTTTGCCGTAGCGGGTGCTCTTATGCAGGGCATCACAAGAAATCCACTGGCAGATGCGGGGATTTTGGGCATTAATGGAGGTGCGATGTTTGTGGTCGCTCTCTGTTTTGCTTTTTTTCCAGGAATACCTTATTCGGCATTGATGTTTTTTTCCTTTATTGGTGCTGTGCTCAGTACGCTGCTGATCTTTGCGATTGGGGCGGCTGGCGGCGTATTGACACCGCTGCGCCTCACTGTAGCAGGAGCGGTTGTAGCCGCATTGCTTCATGCGCTCAGCTCTGGGATTGCGATTTATTTTGACCTGAGTCAGGATCTGGCTTTTTGGTATGCAGGCGGGGTAGCTGGTGTGAAATGGCCGCAGCTGACGATTCTCGCTCCGGTTATTCTAATTGTGATCGTATGGGCAATGCTATTAGGTCGGTCACTTTCCTTACTATCGCTCGGTGAAGATACAGCGGCAAATTTAGGGGTGAAAACACGGCAAGTGCGAATACTAGGAATGACTGCTGCTGTGTTATTAGCAGGGGTTTCTGTTTCAGCAGTCGGATCGATTGGGTTTGTCGGTCTTGTCATTCCTCATATTGCACGAAAGCTTGTTGGTGTAGACTATCGTTTCGTCATTCCGATGTCAGCGATACTAGGCGCAATGCTGCTTGTCTTTGCAGACCTTGCCAGCCGTACAGTCAATCCGCCAAGAGAACTTGCCATTGGCGTGATGGTGGCACTTGTTGGTGTTCCTTTCTTCTTATACATTGCCAGAAAAGAAGGGAGGAACCTGTCATGAGAGAGAAACAGCGTGCTCTTGTCGTGACACTCGTTTTGCTTTGCCTGAGTGCGGCTGTTGTGCTGTATAGTTTAAATACCGGTACGCTGAAACTAAGCCCTGTCATGGTCATCAAGACGTTATTTGGCTTTGGAGATTTCCAAAGTGAAACGGTGCTGTTTGACTATCGTCTGCCTCGAATTGTGGTGACGATGTTAGCTGGTATTGGTCTTGGCATTGCTGGCGGCATTTTGCAGAGCTTATCCCGTAACCCGCTGGCCGATCCTGGGATTATTGGATTGAATGCAGGGGCAGCCTTTGGCTTAATTGTGTTTGTGACATATTTTCACGCACTTGAAGGCAATCCGTCTCTTCTTATTCCGCTCTTTACGTTTGGCGGCGGACTGCTTGCGGCAGCTGTCATCGTGCTTCTTGCATATGACCGGCATGAAGGGCTTGTTCCTATCCGGCTGATCTTAGTTGGCATTGCGGTTGCTGCGGGATTTAGTGCACTCACCTTATATTTGTCATTGAAGCTGGATGAAGATACATACACGTTTGCTTCAAGGTGGCTTGTGGGCAATGTATGGGGGAGAGACTGGATTCATGTGCTGGCGCTTCTGCCTTGGATTGTATGCCTTGTGCCGCTTACGCTGATGCAGACAAACACGCTCAATGCATTGACATTAGGAGATGCTGTCGCCTCAAGTGTAGGTGTACGTGTCCAGCGTAAACGTCTTCTCCTCTTGACCTTAGCGGTAGGCCTCGCTAGTGCAAGTGTTTCAATGACAGGCGGTATTGGCTTTATTGGCCTCGTCGCCCCGCATTTGGCCAGGAGGCTTGTCGGTTCACTGCATCAGTATTTTTTACCAGTTAGTGCGCTGCTTGGCTTGTTGATTTTAGTCAGTGCCGATACAATCGGACGTTCCATCTTTGCTCCAAATGCCATACCGGCGGGTGTGGTCGTGGCCTTTATCGGTGCCCCGTATTTTCTCTATTTATTAACTAAAACGAAATAAATATGAAAGAGGAACTCATCATGAAAAAACTACTAGTATTTGGATTAACGCTCTGTTTCTTGCTGCTTGCCGCTTGTGGACAACAGGAAACAAAGAATACAACAAATGAAAAGACCAATGGCACACCAAAGATTGCTTCCTTGTCTATTCATTTAACAAATGACTTGTTAGCACTCGGGATCAAACCGGCGGGCTCTGTTGTAGGAGGAGACTTAAAAGATTTCCTTCCACATGCGAAAAAGCAGCTGAGTCAGACGAAAAAGCTCGGCATTGCAGCTGATCCAGATATGGAATCACTGCTTGCGTTAAAGCCAGATGTCATTTATGTTGATGAAGAATTAGCCGGACAAGACTTATCGAAATATAAGAAGATCGCCAAAACAGAAGTGTTTAATTTAAATGATGGCACATGGCGGGATCATTTGAAAAAAATCGCCAAACACGTCAATAAAGAAAAAGAAGCGGATCAATATATTAAGAATTACAATCAAGAAGCAAAAGAGGTCAAATCGCTCATCAAGAAAAAGATTGGAAACGGAAAAGTCATGGCGATCCGTGTGACAGCAAAGGAGCTTCGCGTATTTAGCATGAAGCGCCCAATGGGTCCTATTTTATACGAGGATTTAGGCCTGACACCTGTCGATGGTGTGAAAAAGCTGGACAGCAAGCGCCCGTTTGAAGTGATTTCTCAAGAGGTTCTTCCTGATTATGATGCTGATGCGATCTTTGTCGTTGTCAACCGTGATGATAAAGCGCAGCAGGCATTCAAGCAATTAGAAAAGACTCCGATTTGGAAAGGTCTAAAAGCAGTGAAGAAAAACCAAGTCTATCCGATTGCCGATCAGCCGTGGCTCGATTACTCAGCTCTAGGCAATAAAATGGCATTGGATGAAGCAAAAGAGATGTTTTCTAAATAAATAGCAAATGAAATCAGGCATCATTCCGCATATAGGAATGATGTCTCTTTTTTTGATTCGTTCTTCTATTCATTCGGCTGATGCATACATATGAGAGAGAACGAGCAATACCGCCCGTGAGAAGAGGAAAGGGAGGGGTTACAGTTGGAGGTTCAAAAAATTAGTGCAGGTACGATTGCAAGGCTTGTGCTGCTTTTACTGGCGCTTGTTAATAGTGCGCTAACTGCTGCGGGAAAAAGCCCAATTCCTATTGATGAAGAAGGCGTTCAACAATTCATCACACTGGCCTTTCTGGGAATTACATCACTATGGGCCTATTGGAAAAACAATGATATAACGAAAAAAGCACGAACAAAAAAAGAAGAATAACAGAAAAAAGAGCCTTTCATGAATCAAAGGCTCTTTCAGCGTGTAGACAAACCCTCGCATTCGCCCGCAGGTCTGCGCTCCGGTGCTCACGAATGTTTCAATTCGCTCCGCTCCGGTACTCGCCCTTCCTAGGGCTGCAAAGGTTTTCTATCACGCTGAAAAGAAGACAAAGGGCTAAAATAAAAATTATTTTAGCCCTTTGTCAACAGTCTGAAAGAGCCTTTCATGAATCAAAGGCTCTTTTTCATCGAAGCGTCAAACGCCTCTCCCCGCAATCATTCTTCCTGAAAGGCTTACGCCCGGCGTTCTCCCATGTTGTTGAGGAAAGCTTTTACTTCCTCAATGCTTAAGCCAATTGCCTTTGCTTCACTCATTAGACGCTTCCACTCTGTGATATTTGAATCGGTCAGCTTTCTATGGGTGACATGTAACGACTTTTCTTCCTGCTCCTTTCGGTACGTTTGGAGCAGCTGATAGAGCTCTTCTTTAGGCATGCCTGATTGGACGGCACTTACGATATGCTCCCGCCATTCGTGTTCACCACCCTCAGCGTAATGAAACATCATCGTCTCTGCATCAAACAGCTCTTGTAAATCAATCTCTAGTGAAGAAGATACCTTTTTTAAGAACTGGACAGATGGATTTCTGTGGACACCACGCTCAATTTTGCTCAAATATGACTTAGAGACATGAGCATCCTCAGCCAGTTGCTGAATCGAGTATCCTTTTCTCTTTCGGTAAATGCGTATCACCTTGCCTATCATTCGATCAATGATCTCCCTTCTCACCGGCGAATAGTTCTGCGACCTTTTCGTTCATTATAAGAAATAAATTGTTCTTTATAAAATTCAAAAACGTAAGAATCAGGAAGTAAACAAAAGAAAACGAACGATTTCGTTCTTTAAAAAGAACTATAAGACCTATTATGACATTTTTCTTTGCGGGTATTATCTTTTATAATCCAATCATTAACAAAAAGAAACCATATATAACCTTTTTATGATGAAATCGGGAGGTATCTATGAATGAGAATATAGGTTTTAAGCAGCTGTTTTCTGTCATTAAAGAGAAAATGGCCCTTCTGATCCTGATTGTCCTGATCGTAACGGGCATTTCAGCCTATTATCAGTTCTATGTCTCGACTCCTGTATATCAGGCAACCACTCAAATTCTTGTTCATAAACGCAGCAATGACGCACAAGCAGATTTAAACGATATTCAGATGAACCTTCAATATACACGTACCTTTCAAGTTTTATTAAAAAGCCCAATCGTCATTGAAAAAGTAAAAGAAACACTCCATCTCACAGAATCAGCAGAAGGACTAAAACACAAAATTGCCACAAGTACAGAAAATGAGTCTGAGGTCATCAATATTTCTGTACAAGATGAGGATCGCGCGAAGGCAGTCGCCATTGCGAATACCGCAACAGAGGTGCTGCAAGAAGAAATCAAAAAAACAATGAATATGGATCGCATTAATGTTTTGTCTGAAGCCAAGCTGTCCAACACGATTCTGATGAATTCAAGGAAGTTCGTTCATATCGTTCTGGCACTAGGCGCCTCTTTATTAGGGGGCATGACACTCATTTTCTTAATGAATTTACTCGATGATACTGTAAAACGAACACATCAAATAAGAGAAGAGATCGGATTGCCGTCGCTTGGCAGTGTCTATCAGATGCAGGCAGACAGGAGGGCCAAAAAAGACAAGCAGTCCGTCATAACGGGAGGACAGAACATTGATCTTTAAGAGGAAGAAAAGAGAAAAGAGAGATTTATCCTGTATTTCTGTATTAAATCCTCACTCTGTCATTGCGGAACAATTCCGTACGATCCGAACAAACATCGAATTCACATCGATCCAAACAAGGCTGAAATCGATATTAGTGACCTCCTCCTTACCGAAGGAAGGGAAATCATTTACGGCTGCAAACTTAGCAGCTGTTTTTGCACAGCAGAACAAGCGGGTGCTGCTCATGGATGCTGATTTGCGAAAGCCGGCCGTCCATGAATATTTTGACTTGAGTCATCATACCGGTTTGACGAATGTGCTATTAAATAATTGCAGCTTGGAAGAAGCCATTTTACCGACACCGATTGAGCATTTAGAGCTGCTTCCGAGCGGAACCATTCCGCCGAATCCAGCTGAGCTGCTCTCCTCTTCTGTAATGAAGCAGTTATTTTATGAGATTGAACAGCAATATGACATGGTGATTGTTGATTCCACGCCGCTTCTGCCAGTTGCAGATGCAAAGATCTTGGCGAACCGGACGGATGGGAGCATTCTCGTTGTCTTAAGCGGCAAAACAAAGATTGCTGCTGTGAAGAAATCAAAAGAAGTATTAGAAGGAACAACAAGTAAACTGCTTGGAGCTATGCTAAATGGCAAGAAAGAGAAAAAGGGAAGGCTGTATATGTATTAAAAAGATTGATAGGTGATGTCTCCTAATCTTTAACAATGGAGGCACTCGATCCTGCTGTGGGCATAACCGTGCCTTAGATGCTCGTCATCAGTAGTGGGATGTGAGGACGGGTTTGATGCCCATGTTACGTAAGAATAGTGATGCTTTAAAAAGGGGGAGGAGCGTTGACTTACGCCCAAAGATTATCAATCATCGTAGCACTAGATTCATATCTCATCTTAGTTTCCGTCTTTTTTGGTTTTCAATTTGTCCAAGAGGCGGCTTTAACCGTTTATACATTTGAAATGCTCGCCATTTCTTCACTCAGTCTGCTCATTGGGCACCATATATTTGCCTGCATGTTTCATGTGTACAAGCAAGTATGGGCTTATACAGGAGTAAGAGAGTTATTTTCTTTAATGAAGACCTTTGTGTGTTCTTTTTTATTTTCGATGACGATGCTGTACCTTTTCGTGCAGACATGGCCATTTCGGTTTTTATTCATCGTGTGGCTTTTTCATATCTTATTCATCGGTGCCTCTCGTATGGCTTCCAGGTTATTTCATGACGGGGCCAAACGGCTTCAGGCAGAAAAAGAGCGGGCATTAATTATTGGTGCCGGATCAGCGGGAACCATGCTCGTTCGTCAGCTTCAGCAATCGAGTGATGTACATATTGAGCCAGTCGCCTTCATCGATGATGACAAGACGAAACATCGGCTTGAAATTATGGGTCTGCCTGTTATAGGAGGAAAAGAACAAATTCAAACAGCTGTCGTGATGATGGATATTCAGAAGATCATCATCGCCATTCCGTCCAAAAGCAGCCACACCTTAAAAGGGCTGTATAAGGAATGTGTCGCGACCGGAGTCAAAACACAGATCATGCCGGAAATGGAGCAGATTTTAAAAGGAACCCATGCACTGAATCAATTACGGGATGTACAGCCAGAGGATTTACTAGGGAGAGAACCAATTCAATTAGATACGAGCCGTCTATCTGCTCATTTAAAGGGAAAAACAATCATGGTCACAGGGGCAGGCGGATCAATTGGATCAGAAATCTGCCGTCAAATTTGTGTGTTTGCTCCTCAAGCGATTGTACTTGTGGGACATGGAGAATTTAGCATTCATTCTATTTTACTAGAGCTGAAAGAATTATATGGAGGCAGCATCAGACTCTATCCACAAATTGCGGATATTCAAGATAAACAGAAAATGAGTGAAATCGTTGGTCAATTTCAGCCGGATATGATTTATCATGCTGCGGCACATAAGCATGTCCCGCTCATGGAGATCAGTCCGAAAGAAGCTGTGAAAAACAATATTATCGGGACAAAAAATGTCGCAGAAGCCGCACACGAGCACGGCATTGAAACATTCGTCCTCATCTCATCTGACAAAGCGGTCAACCCTGCCAATGTGATGGGAGCCACAAAGCGGTTTGCTGAAATGCTGATCATGCAAATGGGGGCAAGCAGCGAAACAAAATTTGTCGCTGTACGATTTGGAAATGTGCTCGGAAGCAGAGGGAGCGTCATCCCTATTTTTAAGAAACAAATCGAGCAAGGCGGGCCGGTGACGGTCACACACCCAGCCATGACAAGATATTTTATGACCATCCCAGAAGCATCAAGGCTTGTGATTCAGGCAGGTGCACTGGCAGAAGGAAGACAGATTTTTGTTTTAGATATGGGGGAGCCAGTGAAAATCGTGGACCTCGCAGAAAACCTCATTCACCTCTCAGGCTACACCACAGACCAGATTCCAATCACTTTCACAGGCATTCGTCCTGGAGAGAAAATGTACGAGGAATTACTCAACCAGCATGAAAAAGCACAGGAGCAAATCTTCCCGAAAATTCACATCGGCCATGCGCTGGATGGTGACCCATATGTGCTGAACCGTTTTATCCATGAATTTGACATGATGAGTGAAGAGCAGATGAGACAAGCATTATTTGCTGCCATTGAGTCGCATGATATGTTGTCCGATCAGATGACACGAGAGGAGGAAGCGCTTGCCAATGAAGAAAAAAGTCTTGTTTTGCGCAACGGTTGATTATCACTTTAAGGCCTTTCATCTTCCGTATTTCCGGTGGTTTCAGGAACAAGGATGGGAAGTGCATACAGCGGCAAACGGCCAGCTGAAGCTGCCCTATGTGAATCAAGCTCACTCAATTCCGATTCAGCGCTCTCCTTTTCATGTACGCAACCGGCTTGCGTATGTAGAACTGAAGAAGCTGTTAGCGAAAGAGCACTATGATTTCATCCATTGCCACACACCAATGGGAAGTGTCATTGGCAGGCTCGCAGCCAAAGGTACGCGCAAAAAAGGAACGAAGGTTCTTTACACGGCACATGGCTTTCACTTTTGGCAGGGGGCGCCGCTTCAAAACTGGCTGCTCTATTATCCAATAGAGAGATTTCTCGCCCGCTATACAGACGCTCTGATCACCATTAATGGAGAAGATTTTAAAAGAGCCGACCGTCTATCAAAAGAGCGGACATCTGTTTATTATGTGCCCGGTATGGGTGTGGATATGAAGCGGTTCGCACCTGTCGATGAAAAAGAGAAGCAGAGCCTTCGCGCAGCCTATGGCTTTTCCTCGGAAGATTTTATCGTGCTGTGTGCTGGTGAATTAAATACGAATAAAAATCAAGGGATGCTCATCAAAGCATGTGCACAGCTGTCTAGGAAAATACCAAATATAAAGATCGTGTTTGCTGGGGAAGGGACAATGAGGCCGAACTATGAAAAGCTTACACGCCAGCTCCATCTTGAAAATCATGTCCACTTTGCTGGATTTTGCAAACAAATGGAGGAATGGATGCATATGAGCGATGTATGTGTTTCCACCAGCTTGAGAGAAGGGCTCGGCATGAACCTGCTTGAAGCGATGTCGGCAGAAAAACCTGTGGTTGCAACGGAGAATAGAGGACATTGTGAGCTTGTCAAACATGGCGTCAATGGTTTTTTAGTTAAACCGCAAGATGTGAATAGTTTAGCTGATTACTTGCAGCAGCTCTACGACAAAAAAGATCAGCTGCCCCTCATGGGAAAAGCGGGACGCTCTATGGCTCATGCATTTGCACAGGAGCAGACGGTCAGTGCAATGGAAGAAATTTATACAATCTATATGGATCAAGCAGAGAAGGTGATACAGCATGCATAAACCAAAGGTGTCTATGATCATGGGCGTCTACAATTGCCAAGAGACAGTAGAAGAAAGCATTGAATCTATTCTTCATCAAACATATGAAAACTGGGAGCTCATCATATGTGATGACGCATCAACAGATGGCACTTATGAGAAAGTGCTGTCTTATACAAAACGACATCCTGAAAGAATTCGCCTGATCCGTAATCAACAAAATCAAAGACTCGCTGCCAGTCTCAATCGCTGCCTGGCTGAAGCGAGGGGAGAGTTGATTGCAAGGCAGGATGGCGACGATCTATCAGTGCCTGTTCGTTTAGAAAAACAGGTTCATTTCCTCGATACATATCCTGAATATGATGTGGTCGGTACGGCAATGACGGTTTTTGATGAAACGGGAACAAAGGGTGTGCGGGCACTTGTTTCAGAGCCTGATCGGAAGGTGTTGGCAAGAGGGACTCCTTTTTGTCATGGGACCATTATGATGAGGGCTTCTGCTTACAAGGCTTTACAAGGCTATCGTTCTGTAAAAACAACAAGGCGGATGGAAGATATCGATCTTTGGATCCGCTTTTTTGCTACTGGGAGGAAAGGTTTTAATTTACAAGAGCCGTTATATCTGGTGAGAGAGGATGAAGCGGCCTTTCAGCGGCGAAAGTTTCGATATTCGATGGATAATGCCTGGCTCGTTTTGAAAGCATGCTGGCTATTAAAGCTGTCGCCGCTTGACTATTTATTTGCTCTAAAGCCGGTGGTCCGTGCCTGCTTGTCACCGAAGATCATGAAGCTTTATCATCGCCGGAAGCTGGCGGCGTCTATGCTGAAGGGGAGGGCGGTTCAAGATGAGTGAGCCGAAGCGCGTGCTTCATATTGTGGGCGGAATGAACCGCGGCGGAGCTGAAACGATGATTATGAACATCTATCGTGCACTCAACAGAAATGTCCTTCAATTTGATTTCATTACTCACCGGCAGGACGTCTGTGATTATGATGAGGAAATTCGCCGGCTTGGGGGACGAATCTTTTACGTCCCAAGTATTGGGGCGTCCTCTCCGGTTGCTTTTGTGAAAACATTGACCAAGACAATTAGGCAAACAGGGCCCTATCAGGCAGTGCATGCACATACGGATTTTCAGACGGGTTTTTCCGCACTTGCTGCCAAACTAGCGGGTGTAAAGGTGCGCATTTGCCATTCACATAATACAGCGTGGAAGCAGTCGCCAAACTGGCTGGATCATATGATGCTCAAAGGATTTCGCCAGCTGATCTTTGCATTCTCTACACAGCTTGTTGCATGCGGCGAGGATGCCGGTGTCTTTTTATTTGGACAGAAAAAAATGCAGAACGGGCAAGTTGAGGTGCTGCCAAATGGGATTGATTTATCCCTTTTTTTTCAGCCTGATCCAGACGAAAAGGCAGAGATGAAAAAGCAGTTTCATCTTTGCGGAAAAAACATGGTCATTGGTCATATTGGGCGGTTCCATGAGCAAAAAAATCATGTTTTTTTTATAGAGCTGGCACAGACCTTAAAGAAGCAAGGGGTTTCATTTCAGCTTGTCCTCGTAGGAGATGGACCGCTGAAGCAAGTAGTCGAATCGTATGCAGAGAAGGCAGGCTTGATGGAGGACATTGTCTTTACAGGCGTCGTATCAGACGTTCCACAGTATATGAAAGCATTTGATGTATTTGTGATGCCTTCCTTGTTTGAAGGTCTTCCACTTGTATTAGTGGAAGCACAGGCGTCTGGTCTTCCTTGTGTGATTTCAGATCATATTACAGAGGAAGTAGATTTAGGCTGCGGGCTTGTGAAAAGGATGTCCCTGCGAGAGTCCGCGCATGAATGGATGAAGGCGGTGCTTGAAGCATATCATGCAGAACCTCCTCTTCAAGAGATCATTACCTCTCAGCTTGAACAAAGGGGATTTGATGTGAAACAGAATATTACACGTGTGATGAATCTATATGGACTGTAAGGAAGGAAGGGCAGATGGCGGTTTATTTGGTGAACATGATCATGGTCTATTTATGGTCGAGCTTTGCCGCATTTTACGGCAGGCGTGATGATACCATTCAAAGCGGATGGCGGCCTAATAAGCTTCTGGTGTTTTTTCCGTTTCTGTTTCTTTGTATCGTAGCTGGTATTCGGTATAAAGTAGGAACCGATTTTGTCACATATGGCCAGATGTATGAGTTCTCCATCAACTACGAAAAGCCTTGGCATATATTCGGCTTCGGTGTGGAGAAGGCCGCAACGGATCCAGGGTTTACGTTTATTTTATGGATGCTTAATCAACTGTCTCATGATCCGCAAATCATGTATATCTCAGTCGGAGCCATTACTTATTTTTTTATCATCAAGACGCTTATTCAATATGGCCGTCCATTTGAGCTGAGTATGCTGCTTTTTCTTGGAACCTTTCATTATTATGCGTCATTTAATGGCATGCGCCAGTATATGGTGGCAGCGATTCTTTTTTATGCCATCCGGTTGGTGATCAATGGTCAGTGGAAATTGTATTTTCCGCTCGTCCTTGTATGTTCATTGTTTCATTCATCCGCTCTCATCATGATTCCTGTGTATTTTATTGTGAGAACAAAGGCTTGGTCTTGGATGATGCTGGTCTTATGCCTGGTGTTCTTAGGCTTAACCGCTCTTTATGACCGTTTTGTCTCGGTGTTTGTCGTGATGCTGCAAGGCAGTTCATATGGTCATTACGAGGAATGGCTCACAACGAATACGAATGGAATGAATGTGACAAAAATCGGTGTCTTGATTTTGCCGCTTCTGCTTGCTTTCTTTTATCGAAAACGACTTCGTGAGCTGACGCCTGAGAGTGATTACATTGTGAATTTTTGTTTGCTTGGTTTCTTGTTTGGCATCCTTGCAACGAAGGATGTCATTTATGCAAGATTTCATATTTATTTTGGCTTGTATCAGCTCATTTTACTGCCATATTTCACACGCATTTTTGATCAGCGGTCTAATGTGTTTATGTATGTAGGGATTGCTGTTTGCTATATTCTGTACAGCATCATGCTGATGCCGTTCGATTCTTCGGTTTTGCCGTATAGAACGATATTTAATAAGTAGATTTGAAGAAAGGTGGGGCATGCTGTAATGCCAGCTATCAGTCTATTGGTCGCAGTTTACAATACTAGTCAATATGTGGAGCAATGTCTTCAATCAATTGCAGATCAAAGTTTTTCCGATATAGAAGTCATTCTTATCAATGATGGATCGACCGACCGCAGCGGTGAATGGCTTGAAGCATTTGCTGAGCGTGATGAGCGTTTCCGGGTAATCCATCAATCCAATCAAGGGTTAGGCGCTGTGAGAAACCGGGGGATCGAGGAAGCGAAAGGGACGTATCTCGCCTTTGTGGATTCAGATGATATTCTCGCTCCTCATTACTGTGAAGCTATGTATGAAAAAGCCGAAATGACCGGGGCAGATCTTGTTGTGAGCGAGTATTGGATTCAATTTGAACAGTCAAAGCGAACGATAGCAACGACGCTGTTAGACAAGCGCTCAGCCGAAAAAACGGATGTAATCAAAGCGTTATTACACGGAGACTTGACTGGATTCTCATGGAATAAGCTGTATCGGCGTGCCTTTATGGAAAAACACCACATTCGATTTCCGCTGCGGGGTGAGCTTGAAAACATTGAAGATCAATATGTGACGCTGCGCTGTTTTTCTTTAGCACGCAGTATCGCTTTTGTTCATGAGCCTCTTTATTATTACAGGGTTCATCTGTCATCTATTGTACAGCGATATCAGAAGCAGTATTTTCATCATGGACTGACCTTTTATCATGCACAGCGCTCTTTTTTAAAAGAGCATGATGACATCTCTCTGTATGAGAAAGCATTAGACTTTTTTATCGTCAATCATACGCTTCATTGTATGCTCAACGAATGGAAGAGCCAAAATGATCTCTCTATTCAGGAAAAGCTTGATCACATGCGTGAAATGGTCACACATGATGCTTTTCAGCATGCCGTCAAACAAGTGGAACCATCGAAGCTCACAGTACGAAAGCGAATGATTTTATTTCTTGCTAAGTGCCGATTGGTTTATCCGCTTTCTGCCGCGGCTTCTAGCTATCAAAAATGGATCGAATATCAGACAAGGAAATAGGGGTGATGGGATTGACAGTGCAGCAATTGAAGGCAAAAACCGCAGAGTGGCTGCTCTTAAAGGTCAAATATCCGCTTGAGTATAGACTGAGCCGCCAAAGGCTGCCAGAGCTGAGTCATCAGAAGAAAATCATTCTCACGCTGCTGCCGGGCCATGATAATTTAGGGGATCATGCGATTGCCTATGCGAGTTATTGTTTTTTAAAGAAACACTTTCCAGCCTATGACATCATAGAAGTGGACATGAAAGAGATCTATCGCCTTGCCCGTCCGCTAAAGCGCAGCCGGCATCCAGAAGACATCGTCTGTATGATCGGTGGGGGCAATATGGGGGATTTATACCGGTACGAAGAATGGACGAGACAATTTATCATCAAGACCTTCAAGTCCTATCCCATGATCCAGCTGCCTGCTACTGTACATTTTACAGAAACAAAGAGAGGGAAACGAGAGGAACACCGCGCCATTCACACGTATAGTCAGCATCCAAGACTGCTCCTCATGGCAAGAGATCAAACAACCTATGAATGGATGAAGCTTCATTTTCCTGATCAAGATGTGTGGAAACAGCCTGATATGGTGCTGTCATTAGACGAATCATCAAAGGATGAAACACGTGAAGGGGTTCTGCTTTGTCTGCGTGAGGATCAAGAAGCATATCTTACAAAGAAGGAGCGCCAACAGCTGCAGCAATATATTCAAGAGACATATGATCAAGTCGGTTTAATCACAACGACAATTGGCAGACGGGTCGATCGAACAACTCGCTTAGATGAATTAACGGCTTTATGGACGGAGTTAAAACAAGCACAGGTCGTCGTGACAGATCGTCTGCATGGCATGATCTTTTGTGCGATCACTCATACACCGTGTGTTGTCCTTAGATCGTTTGATCATAAGGTGATGGAGGGATTTGAGTGGGTGGCTCATCTTCCGTTTATGACCCTTTTAAAAGAACCAAATGAGGCCGCTGTGAAAGAGGCCGTTCATCAGCTGATGAAAACAAGCGGTCAAAAGGGAGAGGAAGCTGGATGAGGGCTCTTAAACGCTGCGTGAAAGCACAATGAATCGAGCGTTTCTTTATAATGCCAGTGCGAACTTAATCACGTTTGTCCTGATGATGCTTATGTCTGTTTGTTTAACACCTTATATTGTTCATACGCTTGGAGTGGAAGCATTCGGCTTAATCCATCTGACGCAAAATATGATCAACTATTTATCGGTCATTACGGCTTCGTTAAGTGCGGTTGTTGTGCGATTTTTTTCTGTGGCGGCTCATAAAGGAGAGATGGAGAAGGCGCAGCGCTATCTCGCTTCCTATTTTGTCAGTTCGTTTTTACTATCTATTAGTCTCTTTTTGCTTTGTCTTTTCGTGTCTCATCAGCTGGTTGAATGGCTTCATGTACCTGTTCATCTCGCAAAAGACACACAGACCGCCTTTATTTTAGGGGGTCTTTTATTTATGCTCAATTTCGTCATGTCTGGCATTGGGGCTGCACCGTTTTATGCGAATAAGCTCTATGTATCAAGTATTGGACAGGCGATTCAAATGTTTTTGAGGGCGCTGATGATTGTCATCCTGTTTACATGGACGACACCAGCCATTTGGCATATCCCGCTTGCGGCCGTCATTGGAAGCTTAGCAGCTATGGGAATCGGTATCTATTATTTTAAGAAACTCATCCCTTGGTTTTCGTTTAAGTGGCGGCACTTCTCATTATCGTCTAGTCTCACACTTGTTCGATCAGGGGTCTGGCATTCATTTGAGCAAATGGGGATATTGCTGTTTTTACAAATTGATTTATTGATGACCAACTTACTCATTGGAGCGGAAGCGACGGGCCAATATGCGGCAATTTTACAGTTTCCATTATTATTACGCACACTGGCAGGGACACTGGCCGTTGTGTTTGCACCAACAATCACGAAATTTTATTCGAATCAGGACAAAGAGGGACTCATTCAATATGCTGCAAACGCCATTAAGTGGAGCGGCTTATTTGTTGCGTTCCCAGCCGCACTTCTAGGAGGTCTCGCTGGTCCGCTCATGCTTTTATGGCTTGGGCCAGCCTTTGAGGAGCTGAAATGGCTTCTTATGATTCATGCGGCTTATTTATGTTTGACCTTGATGTTTTTACCGCTCACATATGTGCCAACCGTGTTTAATCGATTGAAAGTTCCTGCAGTTGTCACCCTTATATTAGGTGTGTCTAATGTGCTTTTTGCCTATGGATTGACTCATATGCTGCAGCTTGGTTTATATGGCATTGCATCAGCGGGGGCAATGGTTTTATTGATTAAAAATATTGTGTTTCTGCCATTTTATACGGCCAGGATCACGAATCAGAAACGCACTATCTTTTATAAACATACACTGGTTCCACTTGCTGGAGGGCTATTTATTTGGGGCATCTGTGCGGGGATTCAGGCGGTATATAACGTGACTTCATGGTGGGAGCTGTTTTGTATTGGAGGGCTTTGTTTCATTCTCTATATGGGCTACTTGTATCTGTTTGCAGGAACGAAACGAGAGCGGATTCAGCTGATGCGTAAGGTAAAACATGCGGTCTCCCGCTAATATGAAAAGGAGATGCAATGATGAAAAGAATGATAGATGTGATGGTGGCATTGACGCTGCTCATCGCAGGCAGTCTTCTTTTTCTTCTCATCTATGGACTGATTAGATGGAAAATTGGAACGCCTGTGGTGTTTCGGCAGAAGCGGCCTGGTCTGTATGGCCGGCCTTTTATGCTATATAAATTTCGGACGATGACCGATGAACGCGATGAACATGGGGTGCTGCTGCCAGATCATCTGCGATTAACAAAAACCGGTGCCTTGATTCGAAAGCTTAGTCTTGATGAATTGCCGCAGCTAGTCAATGTACTCAAAGGAGAGCTTAGTCTTGTCGGGCCAAGACCGCTTTTAATGGAGTATTTGCCTATGTATACAGAAGAACAAGCAAGGCGTCATCTTGTGAAGCCCGGCATAACAGGATGGGCACAGGTGAACGGCCGGAACACGCTTTCTTGGGAGGAGAAATTCACCTATGACCTTTGGTATGTCGAGCATCAATCGTTTTGGCTCGATATGAAAATTTTATGGATGACCTTGCTGAAAGTCATGAAAACAGAGGGGGTGCAGCAGCCGGATCATGCCACAGCTGAAAAATTTAAAGGAACCAATATGTAAGAAGCAAACCATTGGTTTAATTGGGGCCGGAGGACATAGCAAAGTCATCCAAGATCTCATTTTTGCACATGCCGATTACTCATTATGTGCAGTATTAGATGATCAATTTGAAGAGACGGTCACTCAAAGCGGGATTTTGTATGGACCGATCTCCATGAGTGAGCAGCTGAGAGAGACAATGCCTCATATGAAATGGCTGATTGCGATCGGACAAAATGAGATCAGACAGCTCATCAAGGAACGCCTCTCATTTGAAGACACAGCATATGCCACACTCATTCACCCAGAGGCGGTCATGAGTCCGTCATCTGTCATTGGAGGGGGGACTGTTGTGATGGCAAGGGCAGTGGTTCAAGCAGATGCAGCCATCGGTGAGCATACGATTATAAATACAGGGTCTATCGCCGAGCATGACTGCATACTCGAATCGTTTGTGCACCTGTCACCAGGCGCTGTGCTGACTGGCGGTGTATCCGTGCGGGAGGGTGCCCATATTGGGGCTGGTGCTGTGGTGACACCGGGTACAACGATCGGAAGCTGGTCCGTCATTGGCGCTGGAGCAGCAGTGACAAGAGATATACATGATCAGAAGGTCGCTGTAGGAATTCCTGCAATAGAAATCAAAGATCGGAGAGAAGGTGGGAAGTGATGAAAGAAAGGAAGCGAATTTACTTATCTCCTCCGCATATGAGCGGAAAAGAGTCTTTCAAAATAGAGGAAGCCTTCAAGAGCAACTGGATTGCGCCGCTTGGACCGCTTGTGAATGAATTTGAACAGGCGGTGGCGGACTATGCAGGAGTGAAGACAGGAGCGGCTTTATCTTCAGGAACAGCAGCGATTCACCTTGCTTTAAAGCTGATAGGTGTGCAAAAAGGAGACATTGTTTTTTGTTCCACCCTCACGTTTGTTGCAACGGCAAATCCGATTTTATATGAACAAGCGGAGCCTGTTTTTATTGATTCTGAAAGGGAGACATGGAATATGTGCCCGCTTGCTTTAGAGAAAGCCTTTGTTGAATCAAAACGTCTTGGGAAAAAACCTCGTGCGGTCATCGTTGTCCATTTATATGGGCAAAGCGCAAAAATGGACGAAATCATGGCTCTGTGTGAAGCATATGATGTACCAGTCATTGAGGATGCGGCTGAATCGTTAGGTGCGCTTTATAAAGGAAGAAAAAGCGGCTCAATGGGCAGGTTCGGTATCTATTCTTTTAATGGAAATAAAATCATTACAACATCAGGGGGCGGAATGCTTGTGAGTGATGATGAAGCTGCGATTGAACGATGCCGCTTTCTTGCTTCACAGGCCAGAGAACAAGCGATGCACTATGAGCATCAAGAGATGGGATACAACTATCGCATGAGCAACCTCTTAGCAGGAGTCGGGATTGCTCAAATGGAAGTGCTGGACGAGCGTGTTGAACAAAAGCGCCGCATTTTCCAGCGTTATCAGGACGCTTTATCAGAAGCAGAGGGACTTCATTTGATGCCAGAATATCAAGAAACGAAATCCAACCGCTGGCTGACGGCATTGACCATCGATCGTGACACACAATTGTCTCCAGCAGATATCATTGGTGCTTTAGAAAAAGAACAAATCGAAGCAAGGCATGTATGGAAGCCGCTGCACCAGCAGCCGCTCTTTCGCCATTGCCCTTTTTATACCGCGGAAAAAGGCACTCCTGTATCTGAGCTGTTATTTGAGCGGGGGCTTTGTCTTCCGTCTGGAACGAGCATGACAGATGCAGATCAGGAACGTATCATCCATATACTCCATGACATGCTGCGAGAAAAAACATTTACCTCTTCACAGGCTGCTCATTCATAAGCAGCCTGCCTCTCTTTCTATCAAATTCCTCAATTTATGGAATAAATCGGAATAAGTATTGTCATTTCGTTTCAAATATGATATTGACAACGGCTTCCTTCCTCCTTAAAATGAAAATGATTATCAGCATCAATTAGGAGGAGCAACTTATGTCTATTTGGAGAAATTTTCCGAAAATTAAAATAAATTCAGTATTACCATTCCTGCTTATTTTCTTTTTACTAGTAGGATGCTCTCAAACAAACAATGGAGCAGAAGGCAATAATGATCATCCTGATATGATCACAATGGCGTGGCCAAGAGATATTGGTGAAATGAATCCACACGTATACAACCCATCACAATTATTTGCGCAATCAATGATTTATGAGCCATTGGTCAGCTATCAAAAGAATGGTAAGCTGAAACCTGAATTAGCGAAATCATGGGATGTTTCAAAGGATGGCAAGGTGTATACGTTCCATTTAAGAGACGGAGTGACTTTCTCAGACGGCTCTGAATTTAATGCGGACATTGTC
Organism: Bacillus sp. PK5-006; assembly: GCF_054161415.1. NCBI lineage: Bacteria > Bacillati > Bacillota > Bacilli > Caryophanales > Bacillaceae > Bacillus > Bacillus sp. PK5-006. The sequence goes on from NZ_CP096414.1 coordinate 639,239, forward strand.
AAAAAGAACTTCGATACAATTTTAAAAAATAAAGATTTACATAGCTGGTTAGGTGTCATTAAGAAAATCAAAAAGACAGAAGCCGTTGATAAAAAGACATTTAAACTCACTTTAACAGCACCATACTATCCAACTGTGCAAGAATTAGCCGTTGTTCGTCCAGTTCGTTTCTTAGGTGAAGCAGGTTTCCCTAAAAACGGAGATACGTCAAAAGGAATTGAAAAACCAGTGGGGACAGGCCCTTGGGTTTTAAAAACATATAAGAAAGATGATTATGCCATTTTCGAACGAAACGATCATTATTGGGGAGAAAAACCAAAGGTAAAAGAAATCAAGGTAAAGGTCATCCCAGATGCGGAAACGAGAGTCATGGCATTTGAAAAAGGTGATGTGGATTTACTTTACGGAGAAGGAACCATTAGCCTTGATTCCTACAAACAGCTGGAAGCAAGCGGTAAGTATGAAACGAAAATGTCAGAGCCTGTTGCAACGAGACAGCTTGTTATGAACACAAAAGTGGATCAGCTGTCAGATGAGAAAGTGCGTCATGCCCTTCAATATGCCTTCAATAAAAAATCAATGGTAGAAGGGGTCACCTCAGGTTTAGAGGATGAAGCAGATCACATCCTGCCGACTAATATGCCGTATACGTCACACATTCAAGTGAAGTCTTTCAAATATGATGTGGACAAAGCCAAAGCATTGCTGGATGAAGCGGGCTGGACACTTCCAAAAGGAAAATCCGTTCGTGAAAAAGATGGGAAAAAGCTTGAGTTTAGTATGATGTATGACTCAGCGGAATCAATTCAAAAAGCGATGGCGGAAACGCTGCAAGCAGAATGGGCAGCCGTTGGTGTCGGCGTCAAGCTTGAGGGTGTGGATTTGGCCACACAGGTTCAACGCTTTAAAGCCAATAAGTTTGATATGAACTTCTTTAGCAACTACGGAGCGCCGTATGATCCGCATACATTTATGAACGTTCTTTCATCAGATGGTTTTGGATTCAAAGAAGCCATTTCAGCCTATCCAAATAAGGAAAAACTGATCAAAGAAATGACGGAAATTCCATCCACAACAAATGAAAAGAAACGCAAAGCACTGTATTCGTCTGTCTTATCCTCTTTACAGGATCAAGGGGCAATTGTGCCAATCTCTTATTTTAAAAAGACAGCCGTTTATCAAAAAGCTGTGAAGGACTTTGAATTCCCTGCAAATCGTGATGAACATCCTTTCACAGGCATTAAGCTGAAGTAACAGAAGGAAGGTAAGGAAATGGGCCGCTATATCGTCAAACGAGTGCTATCAATTATTCCTGTATTTTTATTAGCCACACTGCTCACAACTGGTATGATTCACCTCTCGCCAGTTGACCCGGCAGAGGCATATTTAGCAGCGGCTCATATCCAGCCTACGGATGAAATATTAGCGCAAAAACGAAGTGAATTCGGCTTAGATGAGCCGTTTTATATGCAGTATCTTCATACCATTGAAAAAGTCATTCATCTTGATTTCGGCCGGTCGTATATGTCCAATCAGCCTGTCGTTGATGAGGTGGTTTATCGAATACCGGCGACAATTCAATTGGCGCTTACCAGTCTGCTGATCGCTATTTGTGTCAGCATTCCTCTCGGCTTTTTCAGCGGCATGAGGAAAAATGGTGCCGTTGATCATGTGAGCCGGCTCATTTCTTTCTTAGGAGCATCTATCCCGACGTTTGTCTTGGGGTATTTGCTCATCTTCTTTTTTTCAGTGAAACTTGACCTCTTACCAGTTGAAGGGATTGGAACATGGGAGCATCTCATTCTGCCCTCGATCACACTTGCAGTCCCTTTAATTGCTACGTATACAAGGCTGTTACGGTCAAGTGTGAGTGAGGCGCTTCAAGAGCCTTTCGTTCAATATGCGAGAATCAGAGGTTTGAAGGAACAATCGATCATGTTCAAGCATGTGTTCAGAATTGCGATATCGCCGATGCTGACCGGACTAGGGGTGAACCTTGGCAAGCTGTTAACCGGAACCATTATTGTAGAGGCCGTTTTCTCATGGCCAGGGTTTGGCCGCTTTTTTATTGAAGCGATCTTTAACAGAGATCTGCCTGTCATTCAATTTTATGTCCTCATGTCGGCATGTATTTTTATCTTGAGCAGCTTGATCGTTGACTTAGTTCAGCTGATCATAGACCCCCGTATTTCTAGAAAGGAAGGCCGCCAGCAATGATGACAAAAGTAAAACATCTCTTCGTTCATCAAAAGATGATCTCGATCTGCGCTTTGCTGCTCGGTCTCCTGCTCATTGTCACAATATGTGCACCATGGATCGCTCCACATGATCCGGCTGCTGTCAATCTAGCAATGAAGCTAAAGGGATCTTCGTGGGAGTATCCTCTTGGAACAGATCAATTAGGACGATGCAATTTATCTCGTATTTTATATGGTGCGCGTGTTTCGCTCGGCTGTGCGTTATTAATCTTTCTTTCTTCGTTATTCATTGGATTAATTGTCGGCCTCTTTTCAGGATACAAAGGCGGCTGGATCGATCATGTTTTGATGAGAATCTGTGACGGCGTCATGGCATTTCCCAACCTGGTGCTGATTCTTGGATTAGTCGGCATCTTCGGTCCGGGACTTCCTCAAGTCGTACTTGCCTTGATGCTTGTGCAATGGGTATATTATGCCCGCGTCTTCCGAGGAATGGTGCTCAGTTTAAAAGAACAGAACTTTATAGCAGCTGCAAAAATCAGTGGAACCTCGCACTGGAACATCATGAGAAAGCATATGATTCCCAATGTCCTGCCGCCATTAGCAGTCATTGGAACACTTGAAATGGGATGGGCGATTATGGACATTTCTGCGATGTCTTTCCTCGGATTAGGGGTTCAGCCTCCTATGCCTGAATGGGGAGCGATGATTCATGAAGGGAAATCTTACATTCAAACGAATCCTCAGTTAATGCTGTACCCAGGTCTTGTGATCATGGCTGTGGTGGTTCTGTTTAATTTACTAGGAGAAGCCCTTTCAGAGAAATATGGCATCAAACGCCGTGTGTAAAGGAATGATCAATGTGCAAGAGTCCATTTTACAAGTAGAGAACCTGCATGTGCAGACGATAACTCCTCAAGGGACAACCCCTCTTATTCAAGAAGTCTCGTTTGAAGTAGGGCACGGTCAAATCCTTGGATTAATTGGTGAGAGCGGCTGCGGAAAAACAGTGACAAGTATGTCGATCTTGCATATGCTTGATCGAAAAACAACGGAAGTCACTGGCAGTATCACATTACAGGGACGAGAATTGATCGGTATAAGTGAAAAGGATATGCGTTCCATTCGGGGCAAAGACATCTCGTATATTATGCAAAATCCAATGAACAGCTTTACGCCGGTATGGACAATCGGCCATCAGCTGGTTGAAACGATCCGCCGGCATACTGCTGTCAGTAAAAGTCAGGCACGATCACAGGCAATAGATGCGTTAGCGCAAATGAATCTGCCGCAGCCAGACCAGCTGTTCAATAAGTATCCTTTTGAATTAAGCGGAGGGATGCTGCAGCGTGTCATGATCGCCATGGCTGCCTGTATGCACCCGCCCCTCATCATTGCAGATGAGCCGACAACCGCATTAGATGTACACAATCAGAAACGGGTGCTTCAGCATTTGAACCAAATTCGTCATGACTATGGAACGGCCATTTTACTCATTACCCACGATCTTGGTGTCATTGCTGAAATGGCAGATCAAGTTGTCGTCATGAAACAAGGAGAAATTGTTGAAAAGGCAGGAGTTCTTGAGATTTTTGAACAACCAAAACATGATTATACAAAAAAACTATTAGCAGCTCGTCCATCGATTCCAGCTGTTTGCCCGATTTGAGGTGAGAAGGCCCTTGCATTTATTAGAAGTGAAAGCAGTCAGTCATGCATACACGAACCGGTCGTTTCTAATGAGAAAAAAAGGAGCAGCCCCTGTCCTGAAAAGCATCGATTTAACTATTGAAGAAGGCACCTGCCTTGGGCTGCTAGGGCAAAGCGGCGCAGGGAAAAGTACACTTGGCCGCATCATACTTGGTCTAGAGAAGCCAAGAGCTGGACAGGTTCTTTTCGAAGGTCAGGATGTCTATCGTGCAGATCAGCAAACACGTAAGCATTTTCGCCGGCATGTGCAAGCGGTGTTTCAGGATTCCTATTCGGCGGTAAATCCAAGGTGGACAGTCGAACAAATTTTATCTGAGCCGCTTGAAAACTACGAATCCATGAGCCGGAAGGAACGTAAAAATGTATTGATTCACTGGCTGGAAAGAGTCGGGCTCGGTGAAAAGGATTTGTGTAAATATCCACACCAATTCAGCGGCGGCCAGCTGCAAAGGATCAACATCGCTAGAGCTTTATTGCTCCAGCCAAAGCTCATTGTGCTTGATGAATCTGTCAGCAGCTTAGACATGGTGACGCAGGCTGTCATTTTAGATTTATTAGTAGAATTAAAGAAGGAGCTGGGTGTGGCTTACTTATTTATTACACATGATATAACAGCAGCCTATCACTTATGTGATCAATTGGCGATTCTTGATCAAGGAGAGCTTGCTGCTCAATTTCAATCAAAGGCTGACTTCTTTTCATCAGAAGAGGAAGCGGTGCGGAAAATGAGAGATGCAATGCTCGCAGACCATCCTTTGTCACGAACGATTGGCAGACCGGTTCGGTAAAACTTCATTTTATCAATGCCTCAGCGTGCAACCAAAGCGTCGCATTCGGTAAAAAGCAAAGAGCGAAAGCCTCTTTGCAGGCAATCTGCGCCTCTTTTAGGAAAGAGGCTATTTTTCATGAAAGGCAGGTGGCATCGTGAACCATCGAGCGTATTTAGCTTTGGCCATTCCTTTAACAATTTCAACGATGACCACTCCATTACTGGGAGCTGTTGATACAGCGGTTGTCGGTCAGCTCGCAAATCCCGCTTATATTGGAGGCGTTGCGGTTGGCAGTCTCATTTTCAGTACATTATATTGGCTGTTTGGTTTTTTGCGGGTCAGTACATCTGCTTTTGCCGCCCAGGCAAACGGTGCGCAGAATGAGGAACAGGGCGTTCTTGCTTTTCTAAGACCTTTTTTCGTCGCCATCATTGTCGGACTTTGTTTTATTGCCCTGCAATGGCCGATCATTCAATCTGCTTTTCTAGTGATCTCTCCTGATGCTGATGTCCGTCAATTTGCCGCAGACTATTTTCATATTCGCATTTGGGGAGCGCCATTTACCTTAATGAATTATGTCATATTGGGCTGGCTGATGGGGATGGCTAAAATGAAAGAAGCTCTTTCATTACAAATCTTGATCAATGTTATGAATATGGCGCTCGCAGTTCTGATTGTTCATGTGTTTTCGTTTGCGGTCAAAGGAGTTGCGGCGGCGACATTGATATCTGAACTAACCGCTTTTGTGTTGGGGGCATGGATTATTCTGAAGCATTCGTCAAACGGATTCCAGATGCCTTCCATCAAGAAAATCATGGATACTCAGGCAGTGAAGAAAATGTTTCATGTGAATAAAGATTTGTTTATCAGGACGATCTGTCTGCTAGTGGTCATCAATATGTTTACGGCAAAAGGTGCTTCTTTTGGTACAGAGCTGCTGGCAGCCAATGCCATCTTATTTCAAATTCACTACATCATGGCTTATTTGTTCGATGGTTTTGCCAATGCGTCCAGCATCCTTGTTGGCCGGTCAGTTGGTGCAAATGACCGCACCCTCTATGAAAGAACCTTAACCCTTTCGAGGCAGTGGGCACTTGTCATGGCATGTGTCATTGCGGCGGTTTATTTTCTATTAAAAGAGCCGATATTGAGCTTGTTTACAAATCTCCCTCAGCTGCTAGATGTGACATTACGCTATGCAGACTGGCTTGTTCTTTATCCGTTTGCGGCTTGTTTCGGTTTGGTCATTTACGGCGTATTTACAGGTGCAACAGAAATTGCCCCTGTTAGAAACTCGATGCTGTTTGCGATGATTTTGTTTATCATCGTTCAAACCGCGGTCACGCCTATTTGGCACAATCATGGCCTATGGTTTGCCTTTATCATCTATACTGTAGGACGGTCTGGCTTTTTAATGATGTACAAATCGAGGCTGGATCAGAAGCTGTTCGCAAATGATCAACACCCTTTGCCATCTTGACAAAGGGTGTTCTTTTTCGTTCATTCGCTTTCTTTTTTCACCTTTTGATAGGCTTCATCAAGATGCTGAATTCGCTTCAATACAACCGCATTTTTGGTCAGCTGGTCTTGAACAAGCGTTGACACTACTGAGCGGTAATAGGCATTCATGGCATGAACCTTGTCTTCATTTTGGTTCATGGCGATGTGCTGCTTCAAGTTGTCGACAAAGTATGGAACGGAAAAAAGTTCAGACATAGAAATCACTCCTATTTCGTATATACGGTCCGTCAATCTTCATGTAAAATGATGAGAGGGAGGGGAGACAATGAGCCTTAAACTGCAACAAGAACAGGTATTAAAGCAGGTGCTCACACAAGAACTTAGGCAGGCCATTACGCTGCTGCAGCTGAATTGCGCAGAGCTCGGCGAGTATCTTGACCAATTAGCGCTTGAGAACCCTCTGATTGAGCGGAAAGACACGGACAGCTATCAACCAGTTTATCATAAAAAATCACAAGATCGAATGACAGAGCCGTATCGAACGTATCAAAAAGAAAGCCTGCAAATGTTTTTAAAAAGACAGGCGATTGATTTGAATTTAAGTGAAAAGAATCAAAGAATCTTTCACTTTATGATTGAGTCCATTGATTCCAATGGCTATCTAAATGAACCGATTGACGCAATGGCAGCTGTCTTAGAGGTGCCAGCTGAAGAAGTAGAAGCTGTCCTTCATCAGCTGCAATCGCTGGAGCCTGCCGGGATTGGCGCAAGATCATTGCAGGAATGCATCCTCCTTCAGCTGAGAAGGAAAAAGAAGCGTTGGTATGAAGCCGAGCTGATCATCGAAGAGCATTTCTTTCTTTTTGCGAGGAAGGCTTGGAAGGAAATTGCGGCCAAAACAGGTGTTTCAATGAAAACACTCCAGGCGGTACAAGATGAAGTGTCTCAGCTTGAACCAAGACCAGGCCTTCATTTCTCATATGATGAAGAGCATATGTATATAGAGCCTGATGTGACAATTACTGTGGTGCAGGATCACATCACATTTGAGCTGAATCAGCGCGCTTTTCCAGACGTAGAAATGAATGAAGGCTACTTCGCCATGATTCAAGACCAAAAGCGGCATGAAGCATATGCGTATTTAAAGGAAAAAGAGCAGCAGTACAATTGGCTTGTCCAAGCGCTGAAGCAAAGAAAGCAAACGATGACTCATGTCGTTCGTGAGATTATCTCACATCAGACCGATTTTTTTCTAACAGGGAAACATAAAATGAAACCGCTTACGATGAAGCGGATTGCAGATATACTGCAAGTCCATGAGTCAACAGTCAGCCGGACTGTAAAAGGGAAAATGGTGCAAACCCCTTATGGTCTTATGGAAATGAAACAATTTTTCCAAGCCAAATTAGAAGGGCATTCGCTAGAAGAGGCGTCCAGCTACACAGTCAAAACGCACATTGCAGAGCTCATCCAAACGGAAAATAAGAAAAAACCGTATTCAGATCAGCAAATCATGACACTGCTTCAGCAAACCTTTGGTATCCGCGCGTCGCGCAGAACCATTGCAAAATATCGCGAACAAATGAATCTTCCGTCCTCTACGCTTCGGAAGCGATACGATTAAAAAGAAGTACTTGCCAGAACATGGCACGTGCTTCTTTTTTGTTGAAAGCAAGGCTGCTCGAAGATTTCTTGAAAATTAAAGAGGGGAGACGTGTGATCGGAAATTTTGGGGTAAAGTATAAGATAGGGCATGAGCCGATAGGGATAGACAACAGTGATGAGGTGAGACCAATTGAAATATAAACAAATCAAAACGAAAAAAATATATGAAGAAATTGCGGATGCATTAATTGAATCCATTCGTACAGGTGAGCTTCTTCCAGGGGAAAAATTAGATTCGGTTCAAGCGCTTTCAGAAAGCTTTCAAGTCAGCCGTTCCGCTGTAAGAGAGGCACTGTCTGCTCTCAAAGCGATCGGATTAATAGAGATGAAGCAAGGGGAAGGCACGTATGTGAAGCAGTTTGATCCTGAGCAGCTCACATTTAGTCTGTCTCCTGCATTTTTGATGAAGCAGCATGATGTTACACAGCTCCTTGAATTAAGAACCTTAATTGAGACGGGTGCTGTCAAAAAGGCAGCGCTCTTGCGAACGGACGATGACCTTCATCAGCTGCGTGAGGCACTCGAACAAATGAAACTCGCAGAAGCACATAAAGAAACTGGTGAAGAAGCAGACTTCTCCTTCCATCTCGCCTTAGCCAAAGCCTCAAAGAATGATTTATTAAAGGCGTTAATGAATCAGGTCTCCACCTTGCTGGTAGAAACAATGCGGGAAACGAGAAAAGTCGTCTTATTTTCAAGGAAAGCCTCCATTCGGCAGCTTTACAAAGAACATGAACACATTTACAAAGCCGTCATGGCAAGACAGCCAGAAGAAGCAGAAAGAGCGATGCTCACGCATTTAAAAAATGTAGAAAAACTGCTGAGTGATGTGAGTCAAGAACCGGCAGGACAGTCAGAACCACAGTAAGCTGTGCCGAATGAGGGCACAGCTCTATTATGAACGAGAAATATGCAGTTTTTTCATGCGATATTGCAGACTTTGCCTGCTCATGCCCAATAACTTTGCAGTCTGTGAAATATTATCGTCCATTTTTTCTAAGTAATGGACGATGTATTGTTTTTCGAATCGTTCCATTTGGATTTGAAAATCAGTCGTATGTTCTGGGCTTGTATAAATAAACGTGTCAGCTGCGGTATGCTGCAAAGGGTTCGTCTGTAATTGCGCTGCAGGACGGCCTTCCCTATGTTTAAATCTAAAATGATATGGAAGGTGATGCATGCATAAGTAATCCTCATCCATCATCATATTCATCCCCGCTTCAATCACATGCTCCAGTTCTCGTACATTACCCGGCCAATCATACGCTTGAAAAAGGGCTAGCACCTCTTCGTCAGCCGCCTTCACCTTCATTTGAAACAGTTCATTATATTTTTGAATAAAATGACTGACAAATGTAGGAATGTCTTCTTTTCGCTCAGAAAGCGGCGGAATAAATAAGGTGACAATACCCAGCCGATAAAATAAATCCTTGCGCATGCGTCCGCCTGCGATTGCATCTACAGGATCCTCATTCATATTGGCAATGACTCTTACATCAACAGCGATTTCTTTTGTGCTGCCAAGCCTTCTCACACGTTTCTCCTGTAATACACGCAGCAGTTTTGCTTGAAGACCAGGATTTAATGAGTTGATCTCATCAAGCAGCAGTGTACCTCCCTGCGCTTGTTCAAATAAGCCGGGCTGATCAGTTGCGCCTGTAAAAGCCCCTTTTTGTGTACCAAAGAGCAGACTTTCAATGAGATTATCAGGCAGTGCCGCGCAATTTTGGGTAATAAATGGTCCAGATGACCGGCTGCTGCCGTTATGAATACTTTGCGCAAATAGTTCTTTTCCTGTCCCTGTTTCTCCAACAATGAGCACATAGGAAGAGGTGCGTGTCGCTCGTTTTGCATGCTCAATCACCTCTAAAAACGCAGGACTCTGTCCAATAATGGAATCAAAGGTAAATCGTGTGCTTCCTTTTTTCTTCATATTGTGATGAATCAGCCGTTCCAGCTTGGTCACATCATTCGAAATTTCAACCGCTCCTTGGATGAGGCCGTCTCGAACGAGCGGGTATGTATGATTAATCGTTGTGATTTCCTTTCCATTGTAATTATGATACGTCTGCTTTGCATGAACGGTTTGTTTCCCAGTACGCAGCGCTTGGACAAGCGTACTGTGCATTTCGTCTTGGAAGACGAAGAGATCTAATACATTTTTATGGAGAACATCAGAGCGTTTCAAAGACTCAATCTCCATCATTTTTTTATTATAAATAACAGTATTGCCATTCTCGTCAATTGCATGAACCCCGACATCTATTAAATCAAGCATTTGTTTATACAGATCAATCTCATTTTCCAGCTTTGCAGTATACTGATCTTCTTTCATTGTTGCACCTCCAGACGTTACCTCTATTTTACATGAAAAATTTTGCGGTTTCCTCTAAATAATTTGGCATATGCAAAGATATTTTGCATGAAGAATCAGATCAATCACCGCCACAATGCGGGCAGAAAGTTGGCACGATCCTTGCATATCATATGGGTGTAGATAAAAGAGGCTAGCTTATAGAAGGAGGAATAGACGATGACACAGACAAATGAATTGATTCAACAAACCGAACAATACGGTGCGGCAAACTATCATCCGCTGCCAATTGTGATTTCAGAGGCTGAAGGAGTTTGGGTGACAGACCCTGAAGGCAATCGATATATGGATATGCTGAGTGCATATTCCGCGGTGAACCAAGGCCATCGCCATCCCCGCATTATTGAGGCGCTCAAAAAACAGGCAGACCGTGTGACACTGACTTCAAGAGCTTTTCACAATGATCAGCTTGGCCCTTGGTATGAGAAAATTTGTAAACTGACGAATAAAGAGATGGCACTCCCGATGAATACTGGCGCTGAGGCTGTAGAAACAGCTGTAAAAGCAGCAAGACGCTGGGGCTATGACGTCAAGGGAATCGAAGACAATCGCGCAGAAATCATTGCGTGCGTCGGTAACTTCCATGGCAGAACGATGACGGCTGTTTCCCTTTCTTCTGAAGCAGAATATCAAAGAGGTTTCGGTCCAATGCTTCCAGGCATTAAACTGATTCCTTACGGAGATATTGAAGCGTTACGTGAAGCCATCACACCACAAACAGCGGCTTTTCTGATCGAACCTATTCAAGGAGAAGCGGGAATTGTCATGCCGCCAGAAGGCTTCTTGAAGGAAGCGAAAGCGCTTTGTGAAAAAGAACATGTGCTGTTCATTGCGGATGAAATTCAGGTCGGATTAGCGCGAACAGGTAAGATGTTTGCATGTGACTGGGAAGACATTGAGCCAGATATGCTGATTCTTGGGAAAGCTTTAGGCGGCGGTGTATTCCCAATCTCGTGTGTGGTCGCAAACCGCGATATATTAGGTGTGTTTAACCCTGGATCTCACGGCTCTACCTTCGGTGGAAATCCTCTTGCGTGTGCGGTGTCGCTGGCTGCACTGGATGTCTTAATCGACGAAAACCTTGCAGCGCGTTCTATGGAGCTTGGCGAATACTTAAAAGACAAACTCACGCGCATTCAAAGTCCTGTCATCAAGGAAGTGCGCGGTCGCGGATTATTTATCGGCATGGAGCTGACAGAGGCAGCGAGACCTTATTGTGAGAAGCTGAAACAAGCAGGACTGTTATGTAAGGAAACCCATGAGACCGTCATCCGCTTTGCACCGCCTCTCACGATATCTAAAGAAGATTTAGACTGGGCGATTGGTCATATTGAAGCATTATTTCAAGCATAAATGTCAAAGGGGGAGAAACCTTCACTTTCTCCCTTTCTCTTTCAACGAACAGCGAATTTTGTCAAAGGATGATGAATAGAAGAGTGAAAGTGGGGAAGCGGATTTGAACCAAGAACAGCATAATGAACTAGAACGTTCCATGAAAAGCAGGCATCTCTTTATGATTGCCTTAGGCGGCGTCATTGGTACTGGTCTTTTCCTTGGGTCAGGACTCATTATCCATCAGGCTGGACCCGGGGGAGCCATTCTATCCTTTATCATTGGCGGATTGTTAATGTATTTGGTGATGCTCTGTCTTGGAGAATTAGCGGTGGCGATGCCTACAGCGGGTTCCTTTCAGGAGTATGCAACCAAATATATAGGTCCGTCCACAGGCTTTATGATCGGCTGGCTTTATTGGTTTAGCTGGGCATGTACAATAGGACTGGAGTTTACGTCAGCAGGCATTTTGCTCCAAAGGTGGTTCCCAGATATCCCTGTTTGGCTGTGGTGTCTTGCATTTAGCGTGATTTTATTTGCCGTGAATGCCATCTCAGCTCGCAGCTTTGCTGAAACCGAGTTTTGGTTTTCAGCCATTAAGGTCGCTGCCATCCTATTATTTATTATCATTGGAATTGGCGCAATTTTCGGAATGATTCATCTGAAAGGTGGAGAACCAGCCCCTTTATTTCGTCATTTAACGGATCATGGCGGACTATTTCCTAACGGCGTTTTTGCTATTTTATTAACCATGGTCACGGTCAATTTTTCCTTTCAAGGAACAGAACTTGTAGGGATTGCAGCAGGAGAGAGTGAAAGCCCTGAAAAAACATTGCCTCGTTCTATACGAAATATTATTTGGAGAACGATGGTCTTTTTCGTTTTATCCATTGCGGTTCTGGCCGCGCTTCTTCCGTGGCAGACAGCAGGCACTGTCGATAGCCCGTTTGTCGTCGTGCTGGACAAGGTCGGTATACCTTATGCAGCAGATATCATGAATTTTATCATCATCACAGCCGTCTTATCTGTAGCAAACTCTGGATTATATGCATCATCACGTATGCTTTGGGCGCTGTCGAAAGACGGGAAAGGACCTGACTTTACGAAAAAGCTGTCCAAGCGTAAAATTCCGATCAATGCACTATTGGTGACAATGGGCGTATCTGCACTATCTCTGCTGACAAGTGTTGTGGCACCAAAAACGGTGTATGTGTGGCTCATTTCTATTTCTGGTATGGTTCTTGTTGTGGTGTGGATGTCTATTTGCTTGTCTCAGTATTTCTTTAGAAAACAATTTATAAAGGCGGGCGGAGATGTAAAGGATCTCGTCTTCCGAACACCGCTCTATCCATTTGTTCCAATAGCAGGCTTTATCGCATTTGGTATTGTCCTCATCAGCTTATTTTTTATCGAGGATCAGCGGATCGGCCTTTATTGCGGAATCCCGTTCATGGCTGCCTGCTACATTATTTATTATCTCAAAATCAAACCGAAGGAAGAGGCAAAACAATTTGGAACCATCACAAAAACATAAGCAGGTCCTGGAAAAAATGTGCATGCTCATATCACCAGCATGCACATTTTCCATCGTGAATACATTCTATATAAAAGAAAATAAATATTTTGAAAAGAAATATCATCGCAAGAACCTTGATGACAAGCAGGCTATCGGTGAAAATGTGTCTATTTTTTGTCTAAATGTGTTTGTAAGAGTTGAAAATGCAAGATTATCCTGTTAAAATAATTAAAGAAAGCAGGGATTGATTTTTTTTGGCTGTGGCGGGACGTTTTTTGTCACAGTGGGACGTTTTTAGTCCAACGTGAAAAGGAAGGGTCGTTAGCCATGAATCGTTTATTGGAAGCTCAAAAAAAATTATTGCCAGATCTTCTCATTGTTATGCAAAAACGCTACGACATTTTGCAGTACATCAGATTAGCTGAACCGATTGGCCGCAGAAGTCTTGCGACAAGTCTTGGTCTCAGTGAGCGCATCTTACGTGCTGAAGTTCAGTTTTTAAAAGAACAAAATCTGCTGGATGTGAAAACGAGCGGTATGATGCTGACGAGTGAGGGTCACGCTTTGCTTGAAATGCTTGAAGGAATGATGAAGGACGTTTTAGGTTTAACCTTTTTGGAAAATACATTAAAGAGAAAGTTAGGCCTGGAAGAAGTCATGATCGTTTCTGGAGACAGTGACGAATCCCCGTGGGTGAAGCAAGAAATGGGAAGAGCTGCTGTCCAATGCATGAAAAAAAGGTTTACTGGAAATAATATCGTCGCCGTCACTGGCGGAACGACGATGGAAGCCGTTGCCGAAATGATGACCCCTGATGCCAAAAACCGCGATACGATGTTTGTCCCTGCGAGAGGCGGTCTTGGGGAGAATGTAAAAAATCAGGCAAACACCATTTGTGCCCACATGGCTGAAAAAGCTTCCGGTACTTACAAACTGCTGTTTGTTCCAGGGCAGCTGTCAGAAGGTGCTTACTCTTCCATTATTGAAGAGCCGTCCGTCAAAGAAGTGCTTCAAACGATTAAATCGTCCACGATGCTCATTCATGGTATTGGTGAAGCAAAAACAATGGCGATGAGACGAAATACACCAGCTGAAGATTTAAAAAAGATTGATGAGCATGACGCAGTGACAGAGGCCTTTGGCTATTACTTTAATCGTGATGGTGAGGTCGTACACAAAGTGCACTCCGTCGGCATGCAGCTAGATGATCTAGAAAGCATTCCACATATCATTGCTGTTGCAGGTGGATCATCAAAGGCGGGGGCGATTGAAGCTTATTTCAAAAAACCGCGCCGAACGGTTCTCGTCACAGACGAAGGAGCCGCAAAAGAGTTATTAAGGGAGTCAATTGATCCCTCAATATAAAACATTGTGACCTATAAAAGGAGGAAACATCATGGCAGTAAAAGTCGGTATTAACGGATTTGGACGTATTGGACGTAACGTATTTCGTGCAGCATTAAATAATCCTGAAGTTGAGGTAGTAGCGGTTAACGATCTAACAGATGCTAACATGCTTGCACACCTTTTACAATATGACTCTGTTCACGGAAAACTAGATGCAGAGGTTTCTGTAGACGGTACAAACTTAGTAGTGAACGGTAAAACAATCGAAGTATCAGCTGAGCGTGACCCTGCGAAATTAAGCTGGGGTAAACAAGGCGTAGAAATCGTTGTTGAATCTACTGGATTCTTCACAAAACGTGCAGACGCTGCGAAACACTTAGAAGCTGGCGCTAAAAAAGTCATCATCTCTGCACCTGCTAACGAAGAAGATATCACAATCGTTATGGGTGTAAACGAAGACAAATACGATGCAGCTAGCCACGATGTCATCTCTAATGCATCTTGTACGACAAACTGCTTAGCACCATTTGCAAAAGTACTTAACGATAAATTTGGTATCAAACGCGGTATGATGACAACTGTTCACTCATACACAAATGACCAGCAAATTCTTGATCTTCCGCACAAAGACTACCGTCGTGCTCGTGCAGCTGCGGAAAACATCATCCCAACTTCTACAGGTGCTGCGAAAGCTGTTTCACTTGTATTGCCTGAACTTAAAGGTAAATTAAACGGTGGCGCTATGCGTGTTCCAACACCTAACGTTTCTTTAGTTGACCTTGTTGCTGAATTAAACCAAGATGTAACAGCTGAAGACGTAAATGCAGCACTTAAAGAAGCAGCTGAAGGAGAACTTAAAGGAATCCTTGGCTACAGCGAAGAGCCATTAGTATCTGGTGACTACAATGGTAATGCAAACTCTTCAACAATCGATGCTCTTTCTACAATGGTAATGGAAGGCAGCATGGTGAAAGTAATCTCTTGGTACGATAACGAGAGCGGATATTCTCACCGCGTTGTTGACCTTGCAGCTTACATTGCAAAACAAGGTCTTTAATTTCTCACACTGAAGGAACTCACTTGGTTCTTTCCTAGAGACACGATATAATGAAGACGGACAAGGGAAGGGGAAGCATCCCTTTCCCTTTTTCTCTGTTTTTATCCGTTCTGCACGATTTCTCGTTTTGATGAGGGCAAAATGGGAAAAGGATAAAGAGAGTCTTGTCCAATGCGTAAGGAAACCAGAATAAAGGAGGATCTCCTGACGAGCATGAATAAGAAATCAGTAAAAGACATTGACGTAAAAGGTAAAGTTGTGTTCTGCCGCGTAGATTTTAACGTTCCGATGA
Organism: Bacillus sp. PK5-006; assembly: GCF_054161415.1. Lineage (NCBI taxonomy): Bacteria > Bacillati > Bacillota > Bacilli > Caryophanales > Bacillaceae > Bacillus > Bacillus sp. PK5-006. The sequence continues at coordinate 654,961 of NZ_CP096414.1, forward strand.
AGGACGGAGAAGTGACGGATGATACTCGTATCCGCGCAGCATTACCAACAATTGAGTATTTAACAGGACAAGGCGCAAAGGTACTGCTAGCTAGTCATTTGGGTCGTCCGAAGGGTCAAGTTACTGAAGAACTGCGTCTGACACCTGTGGCAAAACGTCTGCAAGAGCTTCTTGGAAAAGAAGTGAAAAAGGCAGATGAAGCTTACGGCGACAACGTGAAAAAGCAAATCTCTGACTTAAAAGATGGAGATGTGCTAGTGCTTGAAAACGTTCGTTTCTATCCTGGTGAAGAAAAGAACGATCCTGAATTATCAAAAGCATTTGCTGATTTAGCCGATGTGTATGTCAATGATGCGTTCGGTGCTGCACACCGTGCACATGCATCGACAGCTGGTATTGCAGCTTATCTTCCGGCTGTTTCAGGCTTCCTCATGCAAAAAGAGCTTGAGGTTCTAGGGAAAGCCATTTCAAATCCTGATCGCCCATTTACAGCGATTATCGGCGGCGCAAAGGTAAAGGATAAAATCGGTGTAATTGAAAGTCTTCTTGATAAAGTGGACAACCTCATCATCGGCGGCGGACTTGCTTACACATTTGTGAAAGCACTTGGCCACGAGGTAGGGAAATCTCTATTAGAAGAAGACAAAGTCGATTTAGCGAAATCCTTTATGGACCGTGCAAAAGAAAAAGGCGTGAACTTCCTGATTCCAACAGATGTTCTGGTAGCCGACGACTTTTCAAATGATGCGAATACAAGCATTGTGCCAATCTCTGAAATTCCAAGTGATCTAGAAGCACTTGATATTGGAACAGAGACAAGAGAAAAGTATGCTGACGTTATTAAAAACAGCAAACTTGTTGTCTGGAACGGACCAATGGGTGTATTTGAAATCGATGCATTCGCTAAAGGAACAAAAGCTATCGCAGAAGCACTGGCAGAAGCAAAAGATACATATTCTGTCATTGGTGGTGGAGATTCAGCAGCAGCTGTTGAGAAATTTGGTCTTGCCGATCAGATGAGCCATATTTCTACAGGCGGCGGCGCTTCACTTGAATTTATGGAAGGCAAAGAACTTCCTGGTGTTACTGCATTAAACGATAAATAAGACCAAAACTGCTATAAGGAAGTGTCAATCATGAGAAAACCAATTATAGCTGGGAACTGGAAAATGAACAAAACACTTGGCGAAGCAGTCAGCTTCGTTGAAGAAGTCAAGTCATCTATTCCATCTCCTGACAAAGTGGAATCCATTGTCTGTGCGCCAGCTCTTTTCCTTGAAAAGCTAAACAGCCTATCAAATGGAACAGACCTTAAAATTGGTGCACAAAACATGCACTTTGAAGAAAATGGTGCATTCACTGGTGAAATCAGCCCTGCTGCTCTAAAAGATTTAGGCATCGGCTATTCAGTGATTGGGCATTCAGAGCGCCGTGAATTCTTTGCTGAAACAGATGAAACAGTGAACAAAAAAGCACATGCTGCATTCAAGCATGGCATCGTTCCAATCATTTGTGTAGGTGAAACGCTTGAAGAGCGTGAAGCTGGCAAAACAAATGAACTTGTCGCTGATCAAGTGAAGAAAGCACTAGCTGGTTTAACGAAGCAGCAAGTTGCTGAATCTGTGATTGCATATGAGCCAATCTGGGCGATCGGTACAGGAAAATCTTCTACAGCGAAAGATGCAAACGACGTTTGCGCACACATCCGCCAAACCGTTGCAAGCGAATTTGGTCAAGAAGCGGCAGACAGCCTTCGCATTCAATATGGCGGAAGCGTGAAGCCGGCAAATATTAAAGAATATATGGCAGAATCCGATATTGACGGTGCTTTGGTAGGCGGCGCAAGCTTAGAACCTCAGTCTTTCGTTCAATTATTGGAGGAAGGTCAATATGAGTAAGAAACCAGCTGCATTAATCATCTTAGACGGGTTCGGTTTAAGAGGCGAAACAGTCGGTAACGCTGTCGCACAAGCAAAAAAGCCGAACTTTGACCGCTACTGGAACGAATTTCCGCATCAAACCTTAACGGCTTCAGGTGAGGCAGTAGGTCTACCGGAAGGTCAAATGGGTAACTCTGAAGTTGGGCATTTGAACATCGGTGCAGGACGCATTGTGTATCAAAGCTTAACAAGGGTGAATGTTGCCATTCGTGAAGGGGAATTTGAGAAAAACGAAACGTTCCTAGATGCAATGACGTATGCAAAAGAGAATGACAAGGCGCTTCATTTATTTGGACTCTTGTCAGACGGCGGTGTGCACAGTCACATCCAGCATCTTTTTGCCCTGCTGAAGCTGGCGAAAAAAGAAGGCTTAACAAAGGTATACATTCATGGTTTCTTGGACGGACGTGATGTTGGTCAGAAGACAGCCAAAGTGTACTTAAAACAGCTGGAAGAACAAATCAAAGAAATCGGTGTCGGTGAAGTGGCAACACTTTCAGGACGCTATTACTCAATGGACCGTGACAAACGCTGGGATCGTGTGGAGAAAGCGTACCGCGCGATGGCATATGGTGAAGGGCCAAGCTATCAAAACATCTATGATGTCGTTGATGACTCCTATGAAAATGGAATCTACGATGAATTCGTTATTCCATCTGTCATTACGAGAGAAAATGGTGAGCCGGTTGCCAAAGTAAACGACGGCGACTCTGTGATTTTCTATAACTTCCGTCCAGACCGTGCCATCCAAATCTCAAACACTTTCACAAATGCAGATTTCCGCTCGTTTGACCGCGGAGAAGCTCATCCGAAGAATTTACACTTCGTCTGCTTCACACACTTCAGTGAAACGGTAGATGGCTATGTTGCCTTCAAACCAGTGAATTTGGATAACACAGTAGGAGAAGTGCTTTCTCAAAACGGATTGAAACAGCTGCGGATTGCTGAAACAGAGAAATATCCTCATGTCACGTTCTTTATGAGCGGTGGACGTGAAGAAGAATTTCCTGGTGAAGACCGCATCTTAATCAATTCACCAGATGTAGCAACCTATGACCTCAAGCCAGAAATGAGTGCTTATGAGGTAAAGGATGCACTTGTTGCAGACATCAATGCTGACAAGCATGATGCGATCATTCTGAACTTTGCTAACCCGGATATGGTTGGTCATTCAGGTATGCTTGAGCCAACAATCAAAGCCATTGAAGCAGTAGATGAGTGCTTAGGAGCTGTAGTCGACGCAATCCTGGCAAAAGGCGGACATGCCATCATCACGGCAGACCACGGTAACGCAGACGTGCTGATTACCGAAGAAGGAAAGCCGCATACTGCACATACAACGAATCCTGTACCAGTCATCGTGACGAAAAAAGGTGCGACGCTTAGAGAAGGCGGCATTTTAGCTGATCTATCTCCAACGCTTTTAGACTTACTTGGTCTTGAAAAACCAAAAGAGATGACAGGAACATCATTAATTCAGAAATAAAAAAATTGATTCAAAAGGAGAGAAATAACGATGCCATACATTGTTGACGTATATGCACGCGAAGTATTAGACTCTCGCGGTAACCCAACAGTTGAAGTAGAAGTTTACACAGAATCTGGCGGCTTTGGCCGTGCGCTTGTTCCAAGTGGTGCTTCTACTGGTGAATATGAAGCAGTAGAACTACGTGACGGAGACAAAGACCGTTACCTTGGAAAAGGTGTTCTGACAGCTGTAAACAACGTAAACGAAATCATTGCACCAGAGCTTTTAGGCTTTGATGTAACAGAACAAGTAGCGATTGACAAAATGTTAATCGAACTTGACGGAACAGAAAACAAAGGGAAATTAGGCGCAAACGCAATCCTTGGCGTATCTATCGCTGTAGCACGTGCGGCTGCTGATTTCTTACAAATTCCACTTTATCAATACCTTGGTGGATTCAACTCCAAAACGCTTCCAGTACCAATGATGAACATCGTCAACGGTGGAGAGCATGCGGATAACAACGTAGACATTCAAGAATTCATGATTATGCCTGTAGGTGCACCGAACTTCCGTGAAGCACTTCGCATGGGCGCTCAAATCTTCCATAGTCTGAAATCTGTATTAAGCGCAAAAGGCTTAAACACAGCTGTAGGTGACGAAGGTGGATTCGCTCCAAACCTTGGTTCTAACGAAGAAGCACTTCAAACAATCGTTGAAGCGATCGAAAAAGCTGGCTTCAAACCAGGTGAAGAAGTGAAACTTGCAATGGATGCTGCATCTTCTGAGTTCTACAACAAAGAAGACGGTAAATATCATTTATCAGGCGAAGGTGTTGTGAAAACATCTGCTGAAATGGTTGATTGGTATGAAGATATGGTATCGAAATACCCAATCATCTCTATCGAAGACGGCCTTGATGAAAACGACTGGGAAGGTCACAAACTATTAACTGAGCGCCTTGGCAGCAAGGTTCAGCTAGTAGGAGATGACTTATTCGTTACAAATACGAAGAAGCTATCTGAAGGAATCAAAAACGGCGTTGGTAACTCAATCCTGATCAAAGTAAACCAAATCGGTACATTAACTGAAACATTTGATGCAATCGAAATGGCAAAACGCGCAGGATACACAGCTGTTATCTCTCACCGTTCTGGTGAAACTGAAGACAGCACGATTGCAGACATCGCTGTTGCAACAAATGCTGGACAAATCAAAACAGGTGCTCCGTCTCGTACGGACCGTGTGGCGAAATACAACCAATTACTTCGCATCGAAGATCAATTGGCTGAAACAGCACAATATCACGGCATTGCAACATTCTATAACTTGAATAAATAATGTCAGCTATGCGCTGCGTTCCGCTCTTTCATGAGAGCGGGGCGCAGCGTTTTTTTGTGTTAAGCGAAATCCGCTGGCTAATTCATTTGACTTATCCTATTTTTGTAAAAAATCCTCCTTCAGTTAGAGAAAAAAGCAAAATCCCCTCCATTTATAAGCACTAAATCATGAAAAATCGACTAAAAATATGATCTGAAATGAACTTATGCTTTCTGTAAGGGGGTGGTATCATTTTACATATATTAGGGGGTGATGAGATGCTGAATCCTTTTAGCCTTCGTTTTCCAGTAGGTGTATATATGTATGTTCTTCACCTATTGGCGGCATATGATGAAAGGAAGCAACGAATTCTAACTTCTAAGAATGTACAGAAAAACGCATTTTGGATTTATGTCCTTGCCGCTATATTGGGCATTATTTCACTTGGAGCATTGATTTGGGCATGCAAGACCTTCGGACGAGGCTCCAAATTTTTAGGAGAGTTCAAATTATTAGGCATGTACGTTAAAATCCAGTGCGGTTTTTAACAGGGATGAGAACAGATGCAAGGGCATCTGTTCTATCTGAAACAAACGGAGGGATATGATGCTGACATTACGATTAAAAGAAAAAACATATAGCCGCACCTTCTCTCTCCGAAATATTCAAATGAATGTCGAGAAAGGGCAGATGCTGTTGCTTTTGGGGCATAATGGTGCGGGAAAGACGACGATAATCCAATCCATGTTTGGGCTGACGCCATTTAAAGGATGCGTCACTTTACATGGTAAACAGCTGAATCTTCAATCCTCAGAACATATCTCCTTGTTGAAAAAACATGTGTCCTATATTCCTGACGAGCATTCGTTGTTCGATTATTTATCACCGAGGGAATACTTTCAATTACTTCAACTGCCAAATGAGCAAGATGTCACACGGGAAGAGACGTTCATCGATCTGTTTGAGCTGGGTTCGTATATGGATCAGCCTATCGCTCAGCTGTCTCATGGCAATCAAAAGAAAACGCAGATCATTTCACAGCTCCTCAGGCCATGTGATTATTATGTGTTTGATGAGCCAACGAACGGTCTTGATCCAGATATGATGATCATCTTAAAAAAGGTGCTCATGAAGCTGAGAGATCAAGGCGCTGGCATTCTCATTTCAACCCATCATTTGAGCTTTGGTGATACGCTTTATGACCATCTCATGATCTTAAGAAATGGGGACGTCAAGCTGGATATGTCCCGCCAAGAAACGACTCAGACATTTCCTCATCAGGCACTTGAAGAAATTTATAAAGAAGTGAATCGAGATTACTATATGCAGGTGGAGAGGTTGCTCAATGATCTGGACACGACACGTTCTTCATAAAATAGAATGGGGAATGCTGACAACGAAAGGAAAGCAGCTCGCAAAAAAGTACCCTATACAGCTTCTCGCAGCCGTGGTTTTTTTCTTGCTCATGTATGCGATATATGTCGTCATCAGCCTTCGCTTTTTCATGCAGGCAGGAGAAAGTGAGCCGGCTGCTTTATATCTCCAATTGATGAAAATGACGCTTTTACTTCTAGGTGCAGGTATTGTGTTATCCCGCAATAAATTAAAGCGTCAGGAATATCAATTTTACTTTTTGAATAGTGCGATACAAAGTGTGCCATTTGTCCTTTGTGTGTATTTCTTTCCAGTGCTCTTTTGTTTCCTTATGGTTGGACTGCTTTTTTTACCGATTGTATTAGGCCTTTTGATCAGCGGTGTTACGCCATCTTTGTATTGGATAACGGCTGTATGCATGACTTGCTGTGTACTGGCGCTGCTTGCACTTGCTTCTTGGATGGTGATGCGGATTGCTGTGAGCCATTTCGTATCAAAAACAAAAGAGCATTTGCTGCTGCAAACGCTCGGCTTTGCGGTGCTGAATCTATTGGTGTTTCTCCTTTTGAAAAAAGCAATGGAGATGATCCGAGTATGGCCATCAGTCTATCTCATATTTCTCGTGATCCTTCTAAGCGCTGGCTGGCTCTGGCTGAAGGGGTTAGCGGCTTCTTATGTCCATCAGATGTTTTTGCAGCTGAAAACAGAGGTAAAGTCGTTTTCTTACAAGAAAATTAGAACGCAATCTTCCTTTCTGTCGCACCTGCGGCAGGAATTGGTCTATTTCAGCCGGTCAGCTGTTTTTAAAGAACAGGGCATTTTGTTTCTATTTCTCATTTGTTTGACGGCGGGGCTGCCATTTGTTTTTACACCGGTAGAAACCGGCTGGATGTATGCCTTTATTGTGCAGTATGCGTTAAAGGAAATATTGATCATGCTTCCGCTGATGATTGGCAGAGAATATCATATGAATCAAAGGGCCATCTTTATGTTAAATACATCAAAGAGTGCTTACTTATTGTCGAGAATTTTATTTTATTACGCTATTAATTTGTTGATATATTTTGTGTTTATTGGGCTTGCATCTATGGTGATAGGTATTGAAAGTGAAGGTCATGGCCTCGCAAGTTTGTCCATTTTGTTGATCACTGTCATGGCGGCCTGTATAGGGTTTATCGTAAAGATCAGTGAGTTTAATAAACTGTTTGTCATCGTGATGATGATTGCTGTATTTAGCTTCATCGATATGCTTTTATTGAAGTGGCTTTCATCAGATGTGTATCTTCTCGCCACTGCTTATCTGCTAGGTTCACTTGCATTTTATAGCTGCATATATACGGTCATGTTAAAGAGGCCTGTCTTGCGATGATAGAGCTTGTGTGTAGTTTCCTAGCGGTTGTGGTGATACATGAACTCGGTCATATGCTGATGATCATGTTGTGTAACAAAATCGAAAAAAGGCCGCTCTTTGATTTTGTGATAACGATTGATTGGAAGCATGTGGCGGTCGTCCATGAGAAATTTGTCCGGCCGAGCTTCAATATGATGGTGGCACTTGCAGGCCCGCTCTTTCCGGTGCTTTGTTCGCTTGTGCTTTTTATGATATGGAAGTATCCGGTCAGTCATCAGCTGCTGTTTTTTTCTTTACTGAATACGGTGATGCTGCATCCAGCTTGCCCTGACGGAAAAAATATCACAGCCAGTTTAAAAGAAATGAAGGAGAGAAAGAGATGATCAAAGTATTTCATTCGTTTTCCAGCGGTATAACACTTGCGATGCTGTATGTATTTGCTGTGTTTATGACCCCTGTTTTTTTACTGCTGCTAGAGGTCAATCATGTTGAATCAAGCCCAACATTGTTTGGCATGCCATTTTATATCATGAAAATTGAAGAGTATCAATTCAGCTCAGAGGCGACGCTCTTTGGGTGTGTGGTCTGCTTTTTAGCTGGCGCCGTGCTTTATTTCTTCATTCAATATGTGAAGCATGTGGTAAAAAAACGCAGAACATAAAAAAGCAGACGGACGGAACAAAACATCAGTCTGCTTGCAAAGTGAGTGACAGCCGTACCATATCCATACACTGAATGCCATTTTCAAAAATCGGTTCATCATAATGCTTAAGAAAGAAATCGTGGTCAATAGATGTCATGCGGAAGCCGCATTTCTGATAAAGTGCGAGCTGCTGAATGCTCGAGTTGCCTGTGCCGATTTCAACCGTCTGAAAACCTGCGGCTTTCGCTTCAGCAATGGCATGGCGGATCAGCTGCTTCCCAATTCCTTTCCCTTGCCATGATTCCTTCACGGCGACATTGATGATTTCGACTGTCTGCTGAGACAGAGATAAAAGCACATAGACACCAATCACGTCCTGATCATGATACGCGGCATAACAAGAGCCGGATTGCACATAAGTAAGAACCTTTTCCTTTGAAGGATCAGCTAAGAGTAAAAGATCTATAGGGACGGATTGATCACCTGACAATGGCCGAATGTGTATCATATTTTTTCATCCTTTCTATTCTTTAATATATCCTTGTTTCACACCCCAATCATATTGATCCTGTACCCATTGTGAGGGCGGATTGTGAGTGACATTTGGGTCTTTTTTAACAGTTGGTTGCCTTGCAGCCTGTGCGCTCTGTTTATTCGCTTGAGCAGTGGCTTTCGCTGCTGTCAGCTCTTTTTGAAGCTGGTCAATTTTTGACTCAAGTATTTTACGCTGCTTGACTTCTTTTTGATAGGCTTTCTTTTCGTTTTTGAGCTTTTTGGTGATGGTAGACAGTTTCTTTTTTTGTTTTTCGTTTTCATGCTTCATATCCGCTTGATCTGATTTTAACTTCGAAAGCTTCTCGTCGTTCGTTTTGCTTTCTTGCTGATGTTTTTCCTCAGCTGCTTTGATGGTCTGCTGCTGCCAAACCATCCAGCCGGCTGCTCCTAAAACCGCAACAGATAGAAGGATGATGGTGATCGTTTTCTTCATGTGTCATTCCCCTTTCTTTAAACCTTTATTATCATCGGTTAAATATATACAGGTTTTAACATCACAAGGGAATATTCACATCAGATTGGCAGACACTATGAAAAAAGGAGGGTGTCTGTTGATTTCCTTTATGATTCATGTTGTGGTCTCATTATTTGCTGTATCAAACCCTATTGGAAACGTGCCTCTTTTCATCACTTTAACAGAGGGATATACAGAAAAAGAACGCTCCCAGACAGCCAAAAAAGCCATTGTGGTCTCTTTCATTATTCTGGTTGCCTTTCTATTGGCAGGGAGGCTCATTTTCAAATTGTTTGGGATCGATATTCATGCACTCCGTATCGCCGGAGGTATTTTTATTTTTGGTATCGCTTACAATTTACTGAATGCAAAGGAGTCACATGTCCAAAATCCTCATTCTGAGGAAAAGGCAGAAAGCAAAGAAAAGGCGGATGTCTCCGTTACGCCGCTGGCGATTCCGATCATCGCTGGTCCCGGTACAATCGCTACAGTGATGAGTTTAACCCCGGGAAGTCAAGGGATGCTTCACATGTTTGCGATTTTAATCGGCATTGTCATCGTTCTGGCAATGACCTTTTATGCCTTTCATTATTCAAGTTTCATTATGCGGAAAATGGGGAAAACAGAGATGAATGTCGTGACGCGGTTAATGGGATTAATTCTTGCTGTAGTGGCAGTTGAGATGATCGGCGCAGGCTTAAAAGGGATGTTTCCAATGTTTATGCAATAAGTGTATATAAAAAAGCTGTTTTTTTCTACAATGATGTAAAATAAAACAGCTTTTTTTAAGGTTTCGGCACATGCTTAAACACTTCTTCACTTTCAAAGAATTCAATTAAGCGGCTAATCCAATCATAGTAATCAAGACTTTCCTTGATTTCTGAAAGAAGCAGATTGATTTTATTCTCTGTCTCTTCTGGCAGGTCGTCCTGTTCAAGCAGCTCCAGCAATTCCTTGCACGTTTTCTTATGTGCCTTGCGATTTTTGCTGACAACTCGGGACCAATTGGCTGCAAACAAGGAAATAAACGTTTGGTATTGATCTTGCTCAACGTCATATAGATCTTTACGTATTCCTTTTTCATAAACCTTTTCCGCAATATTCAAATCAAGCATTTCTCGAACGACTTGACTCATTCTCGTTTTGCTCATGCCTGTCGCCTCTGATAGCTCTCCAAGCGTCATTGGTTTACGGTTCATGTGAATGATACCAAGCACTCTACCCACTGTAGAAGAAAGACCAAAGGCATTCATGTTCTCGGCAGCTTTTTCAATATAATGATCCTGTGCTTTTTGAATGGCGCCTAACGCTTGCTTGTCCACTCCCCGATTCATCCCTTCACGACTGACAATTTGTAACACAATATATCATATACCTGTTTGTTGATGAAAACAATAAATATTGAGTATTTGCTCGTAATTTGGAGGAAAAAGGAGAGATCTCTATCTATCAGGCCGTTAACTGAAAATTTTAAATAAATGTTATGCAATACAAACACATCATAAACTTTTTATTTTATAAAGTTTGCACTATAATAAATAAGGTGTAAATTTTCTGAAAATATTGATCCGACTAATTGGAGGTGTCTCATTTGCTGAAACTAGAGAATGTATCTAAGACGTATAAAGGCGGAAAAAAAGCTGTCAAAAATATTAATTTAGAAATAGCAAAAGGAGAATTTATTTGTTTTATTGGACCGAGTGGCTGTGGTAAGACAACAACCATGAAGATGATCAACCGACTTATCGAACCTTCCTCAGGAAAAATCTTCATCGAGGGAGAAAACATTATGAAAAAAGATCCAGTTCAATTAAGAAGAGAAATTGGCTATGTGATTCAGCAAATTGGACTGTTCCCCCATATGACCATCGCACAAAACATTTCACTTGTTCCGAAGCTGTTAAAATGGCCGGAAGAAAAACGAAAAGAACGGGCGCGTGAACTGCTGAAGCTCGTCGACATGGGACCGGAATATTTAGAGCGCTACCCTCATGAACTCAGCGGAGGACAGCAGCAGCGCATCGGTGTTCTTCGCGCACTAGCAGCGGAACCCCCTCTGATCCTCATGGATGAACCGTTTGGCGCACTTGATCCAATCACACGAGATTCATTGCAGGAAGAATTTAAGAAACTGCAAAAAACGTTAAATAAAACCATCGTATTCGTCACACATGACATGGACGAAGCTATTAAACTAGCTGATCGAATTGTGATTTTAAAAGATGGAGAGATTGTTCAAGTAGGTACGCCTGACGATATTCTGCGGAACCCAGCCAATGAATTCGTAGAAGAATTCATCGGCAAAGAACGTCTGCTTCAATCAAATCCGAATATGGAACGTGTAGAACAAATGATGAACACGTCACCAGTCACCGTTACAGTTGAAAAAACATTAACAGATGCCATCTACATCATGAGAGAAAAGCGGGTCGATTCCTTGCTTGTAGTAGATGAACATCATGTGCTAAAAGGCTATATCGATATTGAAACAATCGATGCGAACCGCAGAAAAGCAGCTTTCGTTGGTGATATTTTAAATACAGAGTTCTATACCGTACAAGAAGGCGCACTTCTAAGAGACACTGTCCGGAAAATCTTAATACGCGGCATTAAATATGTACCGGTTGTGGATGCAGAAGGGCACTTAAAAGGCATTGTGACACGTGCAAGTCTTGTAGATGTTGTATACGACTCCATTTGGGGAGACGATACGCCGGCGGCTGTCACTGAAATGAATTAAGGGAGGTGTACACATGGATCAAATCATCGACTTTCTAGAGAAAAATGGTGGGGAACTCCTCACAAAAATGTGGGAGCATTTATATATTTCCTTAATTGCTGTCGTACTCGGTATTCTTGTTGCCGTTCCTTTAGGTGTGGTACTCACACGAATGAAGCGAGGCGCAGGTTTTATCATCGGTGTTGTGAATATCTTTCAAACACTCCCTAGTTTAGCGATTCTTGCCTTTTTTATTCCTATTTTGGGGGTTGGGAAAATACCTGCAATCGTTGCTCTCTTTTTCTATTCGGTTTTACCTATTTTAAGAAATACGTATGCCGGGGTCCAAGGTGTGAACAAAAACTTGCTTGAATCCGGTAAAGGAATCGGGATGACAACATGGGAACAAATTCGTCTTGTTGAACTCCCGCTTGCTGTACCGGTCATTATGGCAGGTGTCAGAACGTCAACGATATATTTGATTGGCTGGACAACACTTGCAGCCTTTATCGGTGGAGGCGGTCTAGGTGACTACATTTTGATTGGACTTCAGCTGTATCAGCCGGAATTTATTATTGCGGGTGCGATACCAGTCACAATTTTAGCAGTCATCATCGACCTATCATTAATGAAGCTGGAGAAAAAAGTAACACCAGAAGGCTTAAAAGGATTGAAGGAAGTTTCATAAGGAGTTGGCTTATGTGAAGAATCGAAAAACAACATGGATCAGTGCACTGCTTGCCGGATGCTTGCTATTGATAAGCGGCTGTTCACTTCCTGGACTAGCCGGCTCCTCAGGGGGCACGCTGCGAATTGGAGCACAAAACTTTACCGAATCAGAAATTATGGCCTATATGGTTGGCGATATGATCGAACATTACACAGATAAAAAGACGACCATTGTGAAAAACCTAGGCTCCAATACTGTGCAGCAGAAAGCAATGGAAAACGGAGATGTCGACATTTCTGCGACAAGATATTCAGGCACGGATTTAACAAGTACGCTTGGAATGGATGCGGAAAAAGACCCAGAGCGTGCGATGGAGATCGTCCAAAAAGAATTTAAAAAACGCTATGATTACAAATGGTTTGATTCTTATGGATTTGATAATACGTATGCCTTTGCTGTGACGCAGAAGATGGCGAAGGAAAACAAGTTAGAAACGGTATCTGATTTAAAAAAGAATGCGAACAATTACCGATTTGGTGTCGATAATATTTGGCTCAAAAAGAAAGGCGACGGCTATGACGGGTTCGTGAAAACATACGGAATCAAATTTGGCAGCACGTATCCGATGCAGATTGGTTTAGTCTATGATGCTCTAAAGAATGAAAAAATGGATATTGTGCTTGCCTATTCAACAGATGGACGAATCAAGGCCTATAACCTTAAAATCTTAAAAGATGATAAACGGTTCTTCCCGCCGTATGATGCATCACCAGTAGTCCCGGAGAAAGTCTTAAAAGAAAATCCAGGGCTTGATAAGGTGATCAACAGGCTGATCGGAAAAATTGATACAGAACAAATGCAAGAGCTGAACTATCAAGTCGACGGGGAGCTTCAAGAACCAGCAACCGTTGCGAAGAATTTCCTGAAAAAACACAATTACTTTGAGTAAGATGGGGAGGTGTCACGGCTGATGGACACACTGCAGCAATTATGGACGTATTATCAGCAGAACGGGTCATATGTGTTAGAAGAATTTTATCGCCATTTTCTCATGTCGGCGTATGGGGTGTTATTTGCGGCGATTGTCGGGATTCCAGTAGGCATCTTTGTCGCGCATTACCGCAAGCTGAGCAATTGGATCTTCGCCGTTACCAACGTCATTCAAACGATACCGGCATTAGCGATGCTTTCCGTATTGATGCTTGTATTAGGACTTGGCGCAAATACAGTCATCCTATCACTCTTTCTGTATTCGCTTCTGCCGATCATCAGAAACACGTATACGGGCATTGTCAGCATTGAACATGCTTATTTAGAATCAGGTAAAGCGATGGGCATGACGAAATGGCAAGTGCTGAGAATGGTTGAATTACCGCTTGCTTTATCAGTCATTATGGCTGGTTTAAGAACCGCACTGGTCATTGCCATCGGTATTACAGCGATTGGAACATTTGTGGGCGCGGGAGGACTTGGTGATATCATCATCAGAGGATCAAACGCCACAAACGGAACAGCTATCATTTTAGCAGGTGCGATTCCAACTGCACTCATGGCTATTATGGCTGACCTTGTCATGGGCTGGCTCGAACGCTATTTAAGCCCGACAAACAAGAAAAAGGAAAGAAAAGCGTTAGCTGAAAAAAACATCACATCTGCTTAAGCGGTTGAAAAGACAAAACCTCCCTTACATCTGTAAGGGAGGTTGTTTTATGATGATCAGGCGGTTCGCATGCTGGTATTTTATGATTCAAGCGTGATCCAGTCAGAGGACCACTTCGCAATTTCCTCAAAAACGGGTGCAAGTGAACGCCCCATATCTGTTAAAGAATACTCAATGCGCACGGGTGTTTCAGCAAAAACCTCCCGTTTTACAATACCTGCTGCCTCCAGCTCTTTTAATCTCTCAGATAAAACTCTTCCACTTAAATTTGTCAGAGCCGCCTCAATTTCACTAAAGCGCTGCTGACCTGAGAGAAGCTGAAAAACAATCAGTGCCACCCAGCGTTTACTCAATAACTCAACTGCTTTTTCAAACCGCGGGCACATGTCAGATTGATTCATCTTTCTTCACTCCAATCTGAACTCATTATACCGTAAATCTGTCATAAATCGGCGCAAAAAGCTTAAACATTTACGAGGACGAACGGCTGTTTAACATAAATAACAAATAGCGGTTGAGGTCCTCTATTTCTTTTTTCGAAAGGGTTGACCATATGTCACCATCAAATATTTCGAGATCATCAAGTTCATATTGCGCTGCGGCTTCCTTTATTTTGGAAAAAGAAAGATCATCTTCCTCGTGCTGATGGACAGAAGAGACCTCCTCAATATAGCCCGCAGCCTGCATCATGTCTTCATAAGGTACCTTTAACGCACCAGCTAGCTTTTTAATCGTAGGAGGTTTCGGAATGCCGCGTTTCCCGTTTTCAATACGAGATATACCGGCAGCGCTGACCTCAGAATACATCGCTAATTGGTTCACCGACAGCTTCTTTTCTTCACGTAATGCTCTTAAATATGCACCAAAGTTCATCAACGCAAAACCTCACATGGTTATAGATTCGATATGTCTATTTTACTTGATTTGTTGACTATTGGCAATAAGCACACCATGAAAATATTGACATTAGTTAATGGTGGATGTACATTAGGTTTATGCCCCGCTATTTGTTCGCCTTTTTTTGGTCGATGAGCGTGAGAAAGTATTCATTCAGCTGGCTGATGTCTTGTGCGGAGAGCCTTTCCCATTTGTCTCCGTCAAAAATGGGGAGATGTTCTACATCCTTTTGAAGCGCCGTTTGATAGATTTTTAACATGGACTCATATTTCGGTTTCATTTCATGAACTTGTTCCTGTTCAATATGACCGGCAAGTAGCATTAAATCCTCATAAGGCACCTTCAAGGCGTGTGCTAATTTTTTTATGGTTAAAGGCTTTGGCACACCGCGCTTTCCATTTTCAATACGAGAAATTCCAGCAGCGCTTACACCTGAATACATGGCAAGCTGATTGACCGACATTTTTCTATTTTCTCTTAAAATGCGTAATTGTTCACCAAAGTGATTCATGACATCGAACCTCACATTTCAGTATATGACTTATTTTAGTATGATCATTGACCAAAGGAAATAGCAGAGGGGTAAAAGTGTTGACATAAGTTAATGAATCTGCTTGATGTGAGAGTCTTACATGTTGTACATAATGATTCCATAGGAGGTTGTAATGATGGTCGAAAAGATTCAGATCAGGCGGGCTTTTGTCATGCAGTATATGATCGAGAACGATATGTCGTTAAATCAGCTCGCTGATGAAATTGGCATCTCTCCTGCCACACTTAGCAGGGTATTAAATGGTCACCGAAAACCAGGACAGCTTGTCATTGGCAAAATGATTCATTACTTTGATAAAAAATTTGAAGATCTATTTTACTATGAGGATATTGACAAAAGTCAATAAATGATATCATCATCAAGGAGGAAATGTCATTGAAAAGGACTGGGATGGTCAGACACATTGATTCTCTCGGCAGAATTGTTCTGCCCTCAGAAATGCGCAAGGTACTCAATATTAAAGAAGAGCAGCTGTTAGAAATTTTCATTGAAGATCAAACCATTATGCTGAAAAAATATGATGCAGATAAGAGCTGCCTGTTAACGGGACAAGTGACGAAGTACAACAAAAGCTATGGAAATGGGAACGTGATGCTGAGTCCTGAAGGAGCTGAACGTTTGTTAGTAGAATTAAAACAGCTATTGAAGGAAGAAGCAACTCATTAAAATGTGTTTTTAACCGAAAAAATTCATATAAAAATGCTGCAATCAGCACTTTGGAACGAAATTGTATCAAAATAACGAATCAAGTCGACAATATATAGGAAATCTTTATTTTGATGTTTCGTGACATGCACCTTGTTTTCATGTAAAATAAAGTTATGTGTACCAGTTTGTCTGGAGGTGTTTTCATGCACGCATTTGTTATCACATTACTCGTAATTGTCAGTATCGCACTTATCATCGTTGTATTACTACAATCAAGTAAAAGTGCTGGACTGTCAGGCGCTATTTCAGGTGGAGCCGAGCAGCTTTTCGGTAAGCAAAAAGCGAGAGGCCTTGACTTGATTCTTCACCGATTAACGGTTATTTTGTCAGTGCTTTTCTTCATCTTAACACTTGCATTGGCATATTTAGGCGTGTAAAGCGCGAGTAACAGAAGGTCTGATCTTTTTTCAGACCTTTTTTTATTATCAGCACTCTTTTGTGTTTGTTTCATACATACAAGTGGAAAATATAAACCATATCAGAAGGAAAGGAAGTCACATCATGAAAGTTGTTACACCAAAACCATTTACGTTTAAAGGTGGAGAAAAGGCGGTGCTTCTTCTTCACGGTTTTACTGGAAATACAGCCGATGTTCGAATGCTTGGCCGTTATTTGAACGAAAGAGGATATACATGCCATGCACCTCAATATAAAGGACACGGTGTGCCGCCAGAAGAGCTTGTCCATACAGGCCCGGCTGACTGGTGGAAAGATGTAGAAGAAGGCTATCAATTCTTAAAAGATGAGGGCTATGAGGAGATTGCAGTTTGCGGACTATCCCTCGGAGGAGTTTTTTCATTGAAATTAGGTTACACTGTACCTGTAAAGGGAATTGTACCTATGTGTGCACCTATGTACATAAAAAGTGAAGAAGTCATGTACCAGGGTGTACTAGATTATGCCCGTAACTATAAGAAATTTGAGGGTAAGTCAGAGGACCAAATTGAACAAGAAATGGAAGCGTTCAAGAAAACACCAATGGATACACTGAAGAGCCTGCAAGAACTGATTGCAGATGTCAGAAACAATGTCGACATGATCTATTCACCTACTTTTGTTGTGCAGGCACGTCACGATCATATGATTAATACAGACAGTGCAAATATCATTTATAACGAAGTAGAGACAGATGATAAGCATTTGAAATGGTATGAAGAATCAGGCCATGTCATCACGCTTGATAAAGAGCGGGAGAAGGTTCATCAGGATGTCTATGCATTCTTAGAATCACTTGATTGGTCAATTTAAATATATAGGGGGTTAGAGTGTGCAAAAAGAAGAATTTATGGATGAATTACTCGCTTTTATGAAAGAAGAAGCATATAAACCGTTAACTGTTCAAGAGCTGGAAGTCATGATGGAGATTACCAATCCTGATGATTATAAAGAGCTCGTCAAAGCACTTGTGACGCTGGAGGATCAAGGACTCATCGTTCGCACGCGCAGCGACCGTTACGGTGTACCAGAAAAAATGAATTTGGTAAAAGGAAAGCTGTCTGCCCATGCAAAAGGATTTGCATTTGTAACGCCTGAAGAGTTTGGACAGGATGATATTTTCATTCCGCCAAATGAGTTAGGCACAGCGATGAATGGCGATACCGTCATGGTTCGTGTCAGCCACAAATCAAACGGCACGAAAAAAGAAGGAACTGTCATCCGCATTCTCGAGCGTAATACTCAGACGGTTGTCGGTACCTATACAGAAACGAAAAGCTTTGGCTTTGTCATTCCTGATGATAAAAAAATCACAAACGATATCTTCATTCCGAAATCCGCTAAAAACGGTGCGGTCGAAGGTCATAAAGTCGTTGTGACGCTGACAAGCTACCCTGAAGGAAGAATGAGTGCAGAGGGTGAAGTGACTGAAATCCTCGGTCATAAAAATGACCCTGGCATTGATATTTTGTCGATCATTCATAAACACGGTCTGCCAGGTGAGTTCCCGGAAGAAGCACTTCAGCAGGCAGTAGACACACCGGAAACGATTGATGAAAAAGACCTTGAAGGCAGACGCGACTTGCGCAATGAAACGATTGTGACGATTGACGGTGCAGATGCAAAGGACTTAGATGATGCCGTAACCGTGCAAAAGCTGGATGATGGCAAATATAAGCTTGGCGTGCACATTGCAGACGTTTCTCATTATGTCACAGAGAATTCTCCGATTGATCAGGAAGCTTATGAACGTGGAACGAGTGTCTATCTCGTCGACCGCGTCATTCCGATGATTCCGCATCGTTTGTCAAACGGTATTTGTTCATTAAATCCAAAGGTCGATCGTCTCACCCTGTCTTGTGAAATGGTTATTGATCGTAACGGGAAAGTCGTCAAACATGAGATTTTCCAAAGTGTGATCAAAACGACAGAGAGAATGACCTATTCCGATGTGAATAAGATTTTAGTCGACCAAGATGAAGAGCTTCTAAACAAATATGAGCCGCTAGTGCCGATGTTCCAAGAGATGGAGAAGCTTGCAGAGATTCTTCGTGACAAACGAATGGAGCGCGGAGCTGTAGACTTTGACTTCAAGGAAGCAAAAGTACTTGTAGATGATGAAGGCGCTGCGAAAGATGTTGTCATTCGTGAGCGTTCCGTTGCAGAGAAATTAATTGAAGAATTCATGCTTGTTGCAAACGAAACGGTTGCAGAGCATTTCCACTGGATGAATGTTCCGTTCATTTACCGAATTCACGAAGAACCAAATCCTGAGAAACTTCAGCGCTTTTTAGAGTTCGTGACGACGTTTGGTTACATTGTGAAAGGGACGTCAACGAACATTCACCCGCGCGCACTTCAAAGTGTCCTCGATGCTGTCAGGGATCAACCAGAAGAAGTCGTCATTCAAACTGTGATGCTTCGCTCTATGAAACAGGCGAAGTATGATCCAGAAAGCATTGGCCATTTTGGATTATCAACGGAATTCTATACACACTTCACATCACCGATCCGCCGTTACCCGGATTTAATCGTGCATAGATTGATTAGAACCTACTTGATTCAGAAAAAGACAGATGAAGCGACCTTAGAAAAGTGGGGCCAGCTGCTGCCTGAAATCGCAGATCATGCATCTACAATGGAGCGCCGCTCAGTCGATGCAGAGCGTGAAACAGATGACCTGAAAAAGGCAGAGTTTATGCTAGATAAAATCGGTGAAGAGTTTGATGGTATGATTAGTTCCGTGACGAACTTCGGACTATTCGTTGAACTGCCGAATACGATAGAAGGTCTTGTCCATGTCAGCTATATGACTGACGACTACTATCGCTTTGATGAACAGCACTTTGCTATGATCGGTGAACGTACAGGGAATGTCTACCGTATCGGTGACGAAATCACTGTCAAAGTCGTGAATGTCAATAAAGATGAGCACTCAATTGATTTTGAAATCGTCGGTATGAAGGGCACTCGCCGTAAATCACCAAAAGATTTCAAGTTCAAAAAACGAACAGATCCACCAGCGAAAAAAGGCCGTGGAGGTCAAAAAGCCTCTGGGGAAAAAGGCAAAGAGGATAAAAGCGGAAGTGACTGGTTCACAAGCCGTAAAAAGAAGAAAAAGAAAAAACGCGTATTTGAAAACGCACCGAAACAAAAACGCAAAAAGAAAAAGTAACGTGCCAAAAAGCAAATAGGGCATCACGCTCTATTTGCTTTTTGACCACATGGCGTCAGCATTGTCGAAAGCTGGATTGTTTGATAAAATAATCCGTACGATTTGGACCGTGTTTGTGTCAAAAGGAGGGTGTACGCCAATGCCAAAGGGAGAGGGAAAGGTTGTTTCCCAAAACAAAAAAGCAAATCATGATTACTTTATAGAAGAAACGTATGAAGCTGGTCTTGTGTTGCAAGGAACTGAAATCAAATCGATTCGTGCTGGAAAAGTGAATTTAAAAGATTCCTTTGCCAAAATCGAACGAGGAGAAGTGTTCCTTCATAACATGCATGTGAGCCCATACGAGCAGGGGAACCGTTATAACCATGATCCGCTGAGAACGAGAAAGCTGCTTCTTCATCGCAAGCAAATCAGCAAATTGATTGGTGCGACGAAGGAAGAAGGCTATTCACTTGTGCCTCTGAAACTCTATTTGAAAAATGGCTTTGCCAAAGTGCTGATCGGAATCGGAAAAGGGAAGAAGAAATACGATAAGCGTGAAGATCTGAAGAAAAAAGATGCAAAACGTGAAATCGAACGTGCCTTCCGCGATCGTCAAAAGCAATTCTAGCCTGATGCTGATGGCTTGCTGAGAGCGGAAGCATTATGCTACAATATGTTATGCAGTAAACAATCAGCGCTGTTTTGACAGAAACCACCAGTTGTTTCGAGCAGTGAGATTGTTATAATAGTTATATACGGAAGCAGTGAAGCTGAACTTCCATCCCGTATATCCCTTTTACAAGGGGACGTTACGGATTCGACAGGGATGGTTCGAGCTTAGGCTGCGAGCCGAGAGGCGATCTCGTTAACACGCACTTAAATGTAACTGGCAAAACTAAAAGTTTTAACCAAAACTTAGCACTAGCTGCCTAATAAGCGCAGCGAGCTCTTCCTGACATCGCCTATGTGTCTGTGAGGAGCCCAATGAAGTAGGCTACGCTTACGTTTCCGTCTGAGGACGTAAGAAGAGATCCATCAGACTAGCTCTCCAAGCGCCCGTCAGCAGGCATGAGGATGAGTGAACACAAAATATGTTGACTACGCTCGTAGACGCTTAAGTAATCGATGTCTCTGGACGTGGGTTCGACTCCCACCGTCTCCATATAGTTAAAACCCTTGGTAAACAAGGGTTTTTTATTTTGTTCTAATACTATTTTAGCTTAGATCATCATTAAAATATCTTACACTTTATATATAATTTTAAGAATAAGCTTCACACAAGATAATAATTTTGTTATATTTATAAAAAAATGGTAATAGAATATTGTTCTTTGGGAGGTGTTTATCGAATATGGCAACGAGGGTTTTCGTGAAAGTTGAACTTTTAGAATGGGCATATAATCGTGCTTCTAATAAAGAGAAATTACATAAAAAATTTAAAAATTTAGATAAGTGGTTAGAAGGTAAGCTTCGCCCTACTTTTAAACAATTAGAAGAGTTTTCTAAATCCACTGCAACACCATTGGGCTACTTTTTTTTACAACACCCCCCCATTGAACGATTGCCTATACCACATTATCGCACTTTAGAAGATAGCATTAGCGATACTGCTAGTCCAGATTTAATTGAGACTTTATATACAATGCAAAGAAGACAGGACTTTATGAGAGATTATTATGAAAAATATATAGGAGACCCATTATCATTTGTTGGTTCTTATAGAGGTCAATCTGTCGTTGAACTGGTGAATAAAATAAGACAATTATTAGATTTAGAATTTGATTGGGCTCGAAAAAACAAAAATTTCCATGATGCTATTAGATTTTTGGTAAATAGATGTGAAGAAAACCGAATTATGATAATGATAAATGGTGTAGTCGGTAGTAATACTCATAGACGTTTAAATGTGGAAGAGTTCAGAGGATTTGTGTTAGTTGATGATTTTGCTCCACTAATTTTTATAAATGGGGCGGATGCTAAGTCCGCTCAAATATTTACTCTTATTCATGAAATTGCACATATTATAATTGGTTCAAGTGCAATTGTTGAAGCATCACCGTTGAATAAAGTTAACGACCTTTTGGAGAAATTCTGTAATCAAGCAGCGGCAGAGCTTTTGTGCCCTAAAGATAGTTTTATAAGAGATTGGCATACTCATTATGGTGATAAACACCTTTATAAAACATTAGGTGGCGTTTTTAAAGTCAGTCCTTTGGTAATTGGAAGAAGAGCTTTGGAGCTTAGTCTTATAACTAAAGCAGAGTTCTTTGAATTCTACAATAAATATATAGAAGAACTGAAAATGGAACAGAAAATATCATCTTCTGGTGGTGACTTTTTTAATACAACAAGGGTCAGGTTAGGAGACTTATTTTCTCGAGTAGTTATATATCAGACCCAATCAGGAGATATCCAACATACAACTGCGCAAAGACTGACAGGTCTTAAAAGCTCAAGTTTTCAAAAATATATTAGGTTTTTGAATGAGAGGAGGATGTAACTTGTACGTATTAGATGCAAATGTTTTTATAGGAGCATATAGAGGATACTATGCATTTGAGGTTGCTCCAAGTTTTTGGAATGCTTTAGTTAACTTAGCAAGTAATTCAAAAATTTGTAGTATTGATAGAATTCAGAATGAGATAATTAATCCAAAAGATAAAGATCCGGATAAATTACATGAATGGACAACAGATAATTTTAAAGATTATTTTGAAGGAACTGATGCAGTAGATGTTTTAGAAAATTATGCGTTAATTCAGCAATGGTCCTTTAACAATCCACAATTTACAGATGCCGCAAAAGATGAATTTGCTAGAAATGCTGATGCTTGGTTAATTGCATATGCTAAAGCTAAAGGATACACTTTAGTTACACATGAAGTTTACAATCCACAAATGAAAAAAAGAATATTAATTCCAGTTGTTTGTGAAAACTTCGGAGTTAATTATGTAAACACCTTCGAAATGTTAAAAAATTTACAAGTGCAATTTTAATAGGATAAAGAAAGTATTATAATATTTTTATAATTCCTGATGGGATTGGATATTTTCAATACATAAAGATAAGATGCCAGCACCGGCATCTTTTTTATCTCCCATTATCAATTTCATCTAAGAAGACTGCACCAACCGAACAAACAAAGGAAAAACGACAACCACCGCAATCATCATCAAAAATCCATCCGGCATAAGTTTTACAAACGTTGTCTGAATCACATAAACCGCAATCAGCAGCAAGTAACTGATCAAAAATAACAATCCAGAACTTCTCTTTTTAAACGGTTTTTCTAAAAGAATCAGCATAAACAGCCCCGTCATAATCATCCAAAAAGTCATATTCCTTTCGAGTCTCCTCTCCATTGATCTCCACATTGTACATATATTTCTCCAGACGCAACATACTTCTCCCTCAAATTAAGCAAAAAGTAGTGAAAATATAAGGAATCTCGAACCGATAACGCCTGAAATTTTACAAAAAATCTCCAACCAATTCAAAATCACATCTTCCCATTTGAGACGTCCTCATATATAGTAAGATTAGACTAGTTCTAAATAACTGAAATTGGGGCGTTTACATGGATTCGATTGTTTTACATTTTATTGTGATCATGAGTGTTTCTGGCATTCTGTCCGTGATATTATCAATCATTGCTCATGCAAACCGCCATCGATATATTGGCTGTCAATTGTTTATGTACATGTCTGGAGCAACTGCGATTTATATCTTTGGGCATACGTTTGAATTATTGGCTCGTACTCCTGGAGAAATCATGTTCTGGGTTTGTTTTCAATACATAGGTCTTCCGTTTATCGCACCGCTCAGTCTGCTGATTGTGCTGCAATTTACGGGGTTCCATCAATATTTCACAAAGCGCCGCGTGCTTCTCATCTTATTGATTCCAACTCTCACAACCATTATGGTGTTCACCAACTCTTTACATTCACTCTTTTATCGAAGCATCACGATGAATCCAGTAGATGGGTTTTTATTGGCTGATTTTACGATTGGCTATTGGTATGTCATTCATGGCGTTTATACGTTTGGCTGTTCGATGCTTGCTATCTTTATGCTGCTTTGGTTTTTACGTGTCACAAAAAAAGAATATTTAAAGCAGATTCTCATACTGTTAGTGGGAATGTCATTACCAATTTTGACTTCTTTTATTTATTTATTAGGTGTTACACCCCTACATATTGATCCAGTCCCAGTGGTGATGTTTTTAACCAACGCACTCTATTTATGGGCGATTATGTCGTTCCAGCTCTTTAAAATCTCTCCCATTGCAATGGAGCGTGTGTTTGAGCATATGTCTGAAGGGGTTCTAATTTTAGATCGATATCGGACACTCATTGACTACAATCCCGCTGCTGCATCGATCATTCCAGCACTTGCGAATAAAAAGGGAATTGGCTATAAAATCGACGATATTTTCTCAGCAATCATCAAAGATTCAGCGTTCATTCAATGGCTGCGCTCTCCACAGGATCATTCGCAATATGATTTAATGTGGAAAAAGGAAAAAGACCAGTCCTGCTATTATCATCTGACCGCTTCGTCTCTATTTAATAGAAGAGGAGAGATCGAGGGCAGGCAAATAGTGATCAGTGATGTAACAGAGCAGCGTTTGCTGCAGGAAGAGCTGGAGCGTCGTGCGTATATCGATGGTTTGACAAATATTTACAATCGTTCTTCTTTCATCGAACGAACGCAGATGATCTTGGAAGAGGATGCACAGGATACGGCTGTTATGCTGTTTGATATTGATTTTTTTAAACAAATCAATGACACACACGGACATCATATCGGGGATGAAGCGCTGCGTCATGTTGTCTCTATTTGTCAGGAGCATTTACAAATGGATGATTTATTTGGACGATATGGGGGAGAAGAGTTTGCCATTTGTCTGCCTCATCAGTCATTTAAAGAGGCATGTCATATCGCGGAAAAAATAAGACATTCGTTTGAAGCAAGTTTCTTTACAAATGATGAAGAAAAAGTGCGAGTGACAGCGAGCTTTGGAATTGCTCACACAGCCAATGATCCTTGTGTATTAGAGACACTTCTATTTGAAGCGGATCAGGCCTTGTATATGTCAAAACGCCAAGGACGGAACCGGATTTATGCATCCACTGGTAAGGGCCATGTGCTGTATCAAGAGCAGGATCTTCCGAATTGACTGTTGTCCTGACATTCGATATGATAAACATAACATTTGAACGGTTTCCTAAAGGGGAGTAGCTTTTACGGTTTGGTCGTCACTACAGAAACATTCGTTGTTTCTCGGCTATTCCGGCATGAACAATGTTAGCCAGACCTTTGCCTATCACACATGGGGCAAAGGTCTGGCTATTTTTAAGGTCTTTTTGCATCTGTGTGATAGAGAAGCGGAACAAATGATGCTTTTAATCCTACAGATGAAAGGATGATCGATCTTGAAAAAATATGTGATGGCTTTCCTATTCTCCGGAACGCTTGTATTAAGCGGGTGCTCCGGCTTGCTTGATCAGGTCAACGATACAACGACATATGTCACTGAGGCAAATGACTATGTGACAGACATTCAGCAATTTACAGAGGATTTTCCAAAACTCGCTGAAGAAGCTGTGCAAAATACCGCCAAAAAAGCAGAATTAACGCAGCAGCTTGAATCATTGAAGAAAGACATTCAAGATTTTAATGAAGTCACAGCGCCAAAAATGGCAGAAGACCTGCATGCGCAAATCATTGAAAAAAATAAAGTGCTGTCAGAGGAAATCCAAACGTATTTACAGCAATTGAAAGCAGGCGATATCGATGCTGCCGCCATACTGGAGGATCAGCAGGGATTGATGAAACAGCTTCAGCAATCCGTCAATCTTTTGCAGGATATCGAACAATTAACAAATTAGGACAAACACAGCTTTATATGCGGTGCTCAGCATATCTTTGCCTTTTCCGGTGGAGATATGCTTTAATTTAGGTACAGACAAGTCATAATGGAAAAAAGGTGATCACATGACAGAACATGAAGAAAGACATATGGCTTCGCCTAGAGCCGAAAAGGAAAAGGACCAATTGATCAATCGCTTAAAACGAGTGGAAGGACAAGTGCGCGGGATTCAGCAAATGATTGAAAACGATCGTTACTGTATAGATGTTGTGAATCAAATTTCCGCAGTCAATGCGGCTTTGAAAAAAGTCAGTCTTCATTTGATGGAAAAGCATACACACCATTGTGTTGCAGATGCTATCAAGAGCGGCAATGGGGATGAAGCCATTGAAGAGTTAATGACGGTCTTTACGAAACTGACAAAATCGTAGCATTTATGTTTACATTGATACCCTACTAGGGTATAGTAAATTGTAGAAAATGATTGATGGAGGCGATGAGAAGTGGAACAAGCAACACTTCAAGTGCAGGGCATGTCTTGCGGACATTGCGTGAAAGCAGTCGAAGGAAATGTAGGAGAATTAGCAGGTGTTGAATCTGTGAAAGTCCATTTAGACAAAGGACAGGTGGAGGTTTCATTTCACCCAGATCAAGTCACGTTACACCGTATCTCTGATGTGATAGAAGAACAGGGATATGATGTTGTATAAATAAGTAGACGTGCTGCATGACAGCACGTATTTTTTTCAAAATATTATACCCCCATGGAGTATGTGGAGAGGTGAGATCAATGAAAAAGGAAATTGATTTTCAAATTACGGGGATGACCTGTGCTGCCTGTGCAGGCCGCATCGAAAAGGGATTGAACAGGCTGGAAGGTGTGGAGGATGCCAGTGTGAATTTGGCGCTTGAAACTTCTCATATCATTTATGAAACAGAGCAGCTAACACCAGATGATTTGAAGCGAAAAGTTCAATCTCTTGGCTATGATGTGGTGATGGAGCAAGCAGAATTTGATATAGAGGGAATGACCTGTGCAGCTTGTGCAAACCGAATCGAGAAAAAAATTAACCGAATGGACGGTGTCGATCACGGGTCTGTAAACTTTGCCCTTGAGACACTTCAGGTCACATATCATCCGGGCCAAACGTCTGCAAATGACATAAAAGATGCGGTGCAGTCTATTGGGTATTCTTTAATAGAACCAGATGCAGATCAAGCGGAGGAAGGAAAAAAAGACCACCGGCAAGCTGCAATAGAAAAGCAAACGGCACGCTTTTTATTCTCGATGATTTTATCACTGCCGCTTCTTTGGGCAATGGTCAGCCATTTTTCTTTTACGTCCTTTATTTGGCTGCCAGAAGCGTTTATGAATCCATGGGTACAGCTGGCGTTAGCAGCGCCGGTGCAGTTCATTGTCGGCTGGCCCTTTTATGTAGGTGCGTATAAAGCGTTACGTAATAAAAGTGCCAATATGGATGTTCTTGTCGCACTTGGGACATCAGCTGCGTTTTTCTATAGTTTATATGAAAGCATTCAGTCAGCGGTTCAAGGCACACATGAGGCAGCCCTCTATTATGAAACAAGTGCTGTCCTCATTACGTTGATCGTACTCGGTAAATTAATGGAAGCAAGAGCAAAAGGGAGAACATCAGAAGCGATTCAAAAGCTGATGAGCCTACAAGCGAAAGAAGCGGTCATCGAGCGCGATGGGAAAGAGATGACCGTCCCTATTTCTGAAGTGAAAGTAAATGACCTTGTGTTTGTCAAACCGGGAGAGAAAGTACCGGTCGATGGAGAGATCATGGAGGGCACAACCGCAATCGATGAGTCCATGATTACGGGCGAAAGTTTGCCTGTTGATAAAACGACTGGTGATTCGGTCATTGGGGCAACCATCAATAAAAATGGATTTGTAAAAGTGAAAGCGACAAAGGTTGGGAAAGAGACCGCCCTTTCACAGATTATCCGAGTCGTAGAACAAGCACAGGGCTCAAAAGCACCGATTCAAAGGATGGCCGATCAAATATCAGGGATATTTGTTCCTATTGTTGTAGGAATTGCTGTGCTCACATTCCTCATATGGTTTTTCTTTGTGGACCCAGGAAATGTGACGTCAGCACTTGAAACCTTTATAGCCGTCATTGTCATCGCATGTCCGTGTGCGCTCGGCCTTGCGACACCAACCTCTATTATGGCTGGCAGCGGCCGTGCGGCTGAATCAGGCATTCTGTTTAAAGGCGGAGAGCATTTAGAAGTGACTCAATCACTCGACACGGTGGTGTTAGATAAAACGGGAACTGTGACAAAAGGGGAACCGAGTCTGACAGATGTGCAGGCATATACTAATTGGACAGAAGATGCGCTGCTTCAGTTAGCAGGCTCGGCAGAACAGCAGTCGGAACACCCGCTTGCTAGAGCCATCACAGATGGAATGAAGGAACAAGGTCTTGAAGCGGTCGAGGTTGAAGCGTTCCAAGCAGATCCAGGTCATGGAATTGAAGCAAAGGCAGCAGGATACAAGCTTTTGATTGGAACGCGTAAGCTATTACAGAAACATCATATCCCATATGATCAAGTCGAAGCATCCGTCACAACGCTGGAGGAGCAAGGGAAAACCGCTATGCTTGTTGCAATTGACGGCGAAGTCGCCGGCATTGTCGCGGTCGCAGATACAATCAAATCATCCTCTCGACAAGCCATCGCTCGTCTAAAAGAGCAGGGGATTCACGTTGTGATGATGACAGGTGATAATAAACTAACAGCTGAGGCGATTGCGAAACAGGCGGGCATTGATCATGTCATTGCTGAAGTGCTGCCTGAAGAAAAAGCGGCTCACATTGCAGCGCTTCAGGAACAGGGAAAGAAAGTCGCCATGGTCGGAGACGGTATCAATGATGCCCCAGCTCTTGCAACAGCGAATATTGGGATGGCTGTGGGAACAGGGACAGACGTTGCCATGGAAGCAGCAGATATTACGCTCATGACGGGAGATCTCCATGCCATTGCAGATGCGCTGGAATTTAGTCAAAAAACAATGAGAAACATTAAACAAAACCTATTTTGGGCGCTTGCCTATAACTGTATTGGGATACCGATTGCTGCATTTGGTTTTCTTGCGCCATGGCTTGCAGGAGCAGCAATGGCCTTTAGCTCCGTGTCCGTTGTGCTGAATGCGCTCAGATTGCAGCGATTGAAGCCAGTTAGAGAGGGAGTGGCAGAATGAAGCTGAATGTCAAATGGATTTGGACCGTTAGTGCATTGTTCTACGTTGCTCTTGTGCTCATTGGATATACGATTTATAATGAATTTTTTCCAAATCAACATACACCAAGTGAACAGATGCAAAATCATTAAGACTTCGCCAAAAGCGAAGTCCCAGCGTGTAGACAAACCCTCGCATTCTTTGTCAGGTCTGTGCGCCAGTGCTCACGAATGTCTATTCGCTCCGCGCTGGTGCTCGCCCTTCCTAGACTTCAAAGGTTTTCTATTACGCTGAAAAGAAGACAACGTGCTAAAACAAAATCATTTTAGCACGTTGTCTATATTCTAAGACTTCGCCAAAAGCGAAGTCTTTTTTTTACAATATTGTGGAAAAACCCACCTTTTTAAAGATTTTTCATAAAAAATTCACTTCTTTTTGTTCCTTTTTGTCGTTTTTTGTAGGTTCGTCGTTAAGATGCGATTAAGCAACAAAGAAAGCGTTATCAAAAAAAGGGGGTTCACGTATGAAAAAGTTAGGGTTAGCTTCTCAAATACTCATTGCACTTGTTCTGGGTGTTGTCGTGGGAGCGCTGTTTTATCAAAATGAAACCGTTATTAATGTGTTAACGCCGATTGGCGATATATTTATCCATTTAATTAAAATGATCGTTCTTCCAATTGTTATTGCTGCATTGATTGTAGCAGTTGCAGGTGTAGGAGATATGAAAACAATCGGAAGACTCGGCGGAAAAACCATTCTTTACTTCGAGATTGTGACAACGATTGCATTAGCAGTTGGACTGCTTGCAGCAAACGTCTTCCATCCTGGTACAGGAATTGATATGAGCAACATGGAGAAAGGCGATATCTCTAAATATGAAGAGACATCTAAGGCTTCTTCTGAAAAAGCGACTTTCTCTGAAACGTTGGTGCATCTTGTACCAACAAACGTTTTCCAATCTATTGCAGAAGGTGATCTATTACCAACCATCTTCTTTACAGTCTTATTCGGATTAGGAATTGCCGCAGTAGGAGACAAAGGAAAACCAGTATTAGGATTCTTTGAGGGGATACTCGAAGCGATGTTCTGGGTGACCAATAAAGTGATGAAGTTTGCACCATTTGGTGTATTCGCGCTCATCAGTGTGACGGTGATCAAATTCGGGGTCGGAGCGCTTCTCCCGCTAGGTAAACTGGTACTTGTTGTTTACGGTACAATGGCATTCTTCGTCATTGTTGTACTTGGCATTATTGCGAAAATGGCTGGAACAAGCGTCTTTACACTATTTAAAGTATTAAAAGAAGAAATCATTCTTGCATTCTCAACAGCAAGTTCAGAAGCTGTACTGCCTAGATTAATGGACAAAATGGAGAAGTTCGGCTGCCCGAAAGCGATCACGTCGTTCGTTATTCCAACAGGCTACACCTTTAACTTAGATGGAAGTGCCATCTATCAATCCATTGCTGCGATATTTGTTGCACAAATGTACGGCATGCCGCTTTCCATCTATGAGCAAATTACGTTACTATTAATTTTAATGCTGACATCTAAAGGAATGGCTGGTGTACCAGGTGCATCAATCGTTGTTGTCATCACAACTCTTGGTGCTATGGGACTGCCGCTTGAAGGACTTGCCTTCATCGTTGGGATCGACCGACTTCTTGACATGGTTCGTACAACAGTGAACGTATTTGGTAACTCACTTGCAGCCATTGTCATGTCTAAGTGGGAAAAAGTATTTGATCAAGAGAAATCGAAGAAGTATATTGAGGAATTAAAACAACAAACAAAAGCAGCGTAAAAAAGGAGATCTTTTCAAATGACGAAGCTACAGGACAAGCAAGTTCGAATCGAACGTGACTTTCTAGGTGAAAAGGAAGTAGACACTCAAGCATATTATGGAATTCAAACATTACGTGCAGTGGAGAACTTTCCAATTACAGGCTACCGTATTCATGAGGAACTCATCAAAGCATTAGGGATTGTCAAAAAGGCAGCCGCACTTGCAAATATGGATACACAGCGACTATATTCTGGTCTTGGAGAAAAAATTGTTCAAGCCGCAGATGAGGTCATCGAAGGAAAATGGAACAATCAATTTATTGTCGATCCAATTCAAGGCGGGGCTGGCACTTCAATGAATATGAATGCCAATGAAGTCATTGCAAACAGAGCGCTTGAACTACTAGGAAAGGAAAAAGGCGCTTATACTGAGCTAAGTCCAAACACGCATGTGAACATGTCGCAGTCAACAAACGACGTTTTCCCAACAGCGATTCATATTTCAACATTGAATATGATTGAAAAACTACTTTATACGATGGAAAACATGCATCAAGTCATGACCGAAAAAGCGCAGGAATTCGATCATGTCATCAAAATGGGACGCACGCATCTTCAGGACGCTGTTCCAATCAGACTTGGACAAGAGTTTAGTGCGTATGCAAAAGTTCTTGCTCGTGATATTAAACGTATCAAGCAGTCTAGACAGCATTTATATGAAGTCAATATGGGTGCAACAGCAGTCGGAACTGGATTGAATGCAGATCCTAAATATATTCGCCAAGTGGTTGGCTACCTATCTGACATTAGCGGATTACCGTTAGTTGGCGCTGAAGACTTAGTCGATGCAACGCAAAATACGGATGCTTATACAGAAGTATCGGCTGCACTTAAAGTATGTATGATGAACATGTCCAAAATGGCGAACGATATTCGTCTGATGGCTTCAGGTCCAAGAGCAGGCTTTGGTGAGCTGCACCTGCCGCCGAGACAGCCAGGTTCATCTATCATGCCAGGGAAAGTTAACCCAGTTATGCCTGAGGTCATGAACCAAGTGGCATTCCAAGTCATTGGGAATGATCACACAATCTGTCTTGCATCAGAGGCTGGCCAGCTTGAACTAAACGTTATGGAACCAGTGTTAGTGTTCAACCTGCTTCAATCTCTCAGCATGATGAAAAATGTATTCGAGTCCTTCGTGGACAACTGCTTGCGTGACCTAAAAGCAGATGAATCTAGATTAAAAGAATATGTAGAAAAGAGTGCCGGTGTCATGACGGCGGTAAACCCGCACATTGGTTATGAAGCGGCTGCACGAATTGCAAGAGAAGCCATCCTTACAGGTGCATCTGTACGTGAGCTTTGTCTGCAAAATGATGTGTTAACAGAGGAAGAGCTTGATGTCATCTTAAATCCTTTTGAAATGACAAAACCAGGTATTGCTGGTGCATCACTTTTAGAAAAGGATCGTTTAGAAGATTAAGCGGCATCATGAGAAGCGCACACCGGCAAAGTTCCGGTGTGCGCTTTTTCTTGGAGGTTTGTTTTTCTTTAGCTCACATAGTATACTATCGTCAATTATTAGGGATGTGACTGCGTTTGAATCTACTGAAAAAATGGCTGAATACAGAGCCTTATTTAATTGTGCTGCTCATTGTACTGACGCCGATTGGCGGAGAGTTTAAATTTTATCCGTTTGAGGACAGCTTTCGGGTCAGCTTTGGAACCGTTGTCTTTTTCTTTATCCTGCTTCAAATGAAAAGATTTCCGGCATGGGCAAGCGGCATCATCGCTGGGATATCTGTTTTTGCGTTTCGCGTGCTGCTTGATACAGCCGTAACAGGGCATCTTCCGCTGGAAGAGGCAGTTTCATTAAGATTTCCTTCCCTGCTTTATTATGTTGTCTATGGCACACTCTTTTATTTATTGAAGGTCAGACGTTTCCGCGATCAGCCATGGCTGATTGGAGCAACAGGCATCGTCATGGAGCTGTGCGCAAGCGTTGTTGAAATCATCGCACTTCGAGGCACGATGGATGAAATTTTAACGGTGAGGACGCTGTTTCAATTATTTGTTTTGGCGATATTCAGAAGCTTTTTCGTGTTGGCTTGTTATACAATGATTCGCTTATATGAAGAGCAGGCGAGAGAGCGTCAGATGAAAAAGGAAAAGGAACATCTGCTGATGCTTCTGTCTAATCTTTACACAGAATCTACATATTTTCATAAAACACTCGCACATGCTGAGCATATTACGGCTACATCCTATCAATTGTATCAATCCCTTCACCACGCAAAGGATGCGGAATCATTGGATTTGAAAAAGCTCGGTAAAACCGCCTTGCAGATTGCAGGAGAGGTGCATGAAATCAAAAAGGATAACCAGCGGATTTTTTCTGCCTTATCAAAGCTGATTCATGAGGAAAACTTCCAGGCTTATGAGAGTCCTTCTCATATCGCTGGGCTTGTTATTCGCATTCATGAAAATTATGCAGAATCTCTTAAAAAAAACATCGTCTTTCATTATGATGAAGATGGAAAGCATCCCGCCTATCACGTGTATACCATTCTATCTTTGTTAAATAACATCGTATCCAACGCTGTTGAAGCCATTCCTGTAGAAGGAGAGGTGTCACTTTCTATTTCACAGAAAGAAAACCACGTGATTTTTCAAATCAGCGACAACGGGCCTGGCATAAAAGAACGTAATTATCATGTGATTTTTAAACCGGGCTTCACTTTAAAATACGATCAGGCTGGGAATCCATCGAGCGGTATCGGGCTTGCCTATGTAAAGGATACAGCGGAGAAGCTTGGCGGAAGTGTTGAGATGAAGAGTATCCCAAATGAACAAACGATTTTTACATTAACGATACCAGTAGATCAAGTCAGTAGAAAAGAGGGGATTGGGAGATGAGATTTTTTATTGTTGATGATGATGAAGCCGTTCGTTCTTCACTGGCTCAGCTCATTGAAGATGAAGAGCTTGGCATTGTGGCCGGGGAAGCAGAGGATGGCGCAGAGTTAACAGCCAGCTACTTAAATGATTTGCACATTGATATCTTATGTATTGATCTATTGATGCCGGAAAGGGACGGGCTTGAAACGATTCGAGCGATCAAGGATGAGTTTCATGGGAAATACTTAATGCTGTCACAGGTTGAAACAAAGGAATTAATCGGACAGGCGTATACGCTTGGCGTCGAATATTATGTGACAAAGCCGATCAATCGTGTAGAGGTCTTAAGTGTCCTCCATCTCATGATTGAACGTCTTCATTTAGAGCATTCAATTGAAAATATTCAGCACTCACTCAAATCGGTCATGCAATTTCAGCAGCGCGGTCAGACGAAAACGAAGCAGCGGGGGAAAAGTCTTGCAGAGGCGGGGCAGTTTTTGCTGGCGGAGCTTGGCATTGTTGGGGAGAAGGGGTCTAAAGATTTATTAGATATGATTCTGTTTACAGACCAGTATTTAGCACTGCATGCTGATCATCATGATTCCTTTCCTTCGTTAAAGATCATTTTCACTGGGATTACAGAGGATAAGTTAAGTGAGCCCTACACATCGGCAGACATCGCAAGAGAAGCAAAGGCAGCCGAACAGCGAGTAAGACGTGCGATCAATCAATCATTAAAGCACATCGCATCACTTGGGCTAACCGATTTTTCTCATCCAACGTTTGAAAATTACGCATCTAAATTTTTCGATTTCACCATCGTACGAAAGAAAATGAGTGAATTGACGAAAGAGATGAGCGGAAGAGAAGAACACACCCGTATCAATGTGAAGAAATTTGTGCAGGTGCTTTACTACGAAGCGAAACGTATTTTTATGGAAGATTAAAAAAAGACATGCTCTCCAATTAAGGAGACATGTCTTTTTTTGTGATGGATTGCAGGTGCATCTGCAGTACGGAGCGTATGAGCTGAGGCGGTATACGTTCGGGCTGCAAGATTCCATTCAATGCAAGCCCATTGATGACCGCATAAAGCCGCTCAGTTTCTAATAAAAGATCGATATCAGTTAGCAGCAGCCCATCCTCTTTCAATTTCATTAAACAATATTGGACCGTTTGGAAAAGCTCTTCATACATCTTTGCATTGAGCGGCTGTAGATCTGGTTCAGTCAGCGCCTTGACTGTAAAAGCCTGCCACACCTCCATTTCAAATTTTCGTTCTTCATCAAGTGGAAGAAGCTGCTCCAATAAAGTGAGAACATTTTCCTCCGTTGAACCGTTTAATGAAAGCCCTGTAATCCGCTCCTTGACTCTTTCCTGAATTAAACTCATAGAGAAGAGAAATAACTCTTGCTGTGTGGAAAAATAATGACGCATAGAGCCGGCTGAAATTCCAGCTTCGACTGCTATTTTTCGTACAGAAGCGTTTTCCAATCCCTCTTGTTTAATCACTCTCATTGCAGCTTGAGCGACCTTTTGTTTTTGTTTATGGTGATCGACGATTTTTGGCATACATTGATTTTAGCATAGCTGTTGTTTTTTTAACACAGATGTGTTATTTTTTATTTAATACAATTGTATTAAAAAGGATGTGGAGAAATTGGTCGGGTTATTGATTGTGGCATGCGAAATTGGTTTTTGGCTGTTTATTCTAATGGGCTTAACGCTTCGTTATGTGTTTAAACAGAAAAAGTGGGGTGCTTTTTTTCTTGTCTGTACGCCAGTTTTAGATCTCATCCTTCTTGCGGCTACTTATATAGATTTAAGGCAAGGGGCTGTGGCGAGTGTCATCCACGGGCTTGCGGCTGTTTATATTGGTGTGAGCCTTGCCTTCGGACATCAAATGGTGAAATGGGCAGATGCTAGGTTTGCCTATCGATTTGCAGGAGGCCCTAAGCCAAAGGGAAAACCAAAGTACGGGAAAGAGCGGTCTGTGTATGAAATGGTCGGCTGGGCGCGGCATTTCATTTCTTATGTTATTGGAGCGGGGCTGTTATATGGATTAACCTATCTCATCCAAGCACCAGAGCGGACGGAAGCGCTGATGCAGCTTGTCAATACATGGGGGATGATCTTAACGATTGATTTCATCATTAGCATCAGCTACGTCATTTGGCCGAAAAAACATCCAGAAAATATAACAGGCTGACAAAAAAGACAGGCGGATTCACTCCACCTGTCTTTTCTTATGATGACAGCCCTTTGTAAATGGTGTCGATATTCCATTTCATCATCTTATAGTAGCTGTCTCCATCTTCCCCTTCTTTTCCAATAGAGTCAGTGAAGACTTTTCCTTTGATTGGAACCCCGGTTTCCTCAGAGAGGCTTTCAAGGCTGCGTTTATCAACACTTGTTTCAAGAAAGAGCGCAGGAACTTGATGATCTTTGACAAAATGAATAATGCGCTTCATTTGTCCTGGTGTTCCTTCACTTTCTGTGTTGATCTCCCAAATATAGCCGGCTTTCAATCCATACGCCTCTGCAAAATATTTGAATGCCCCTTCACTTGTGACAAGGAGCTTTTTATCTTTTGGCAGCTGATCAAACTTGTCTTTTGCTTCATCGTGAAGAGCTTGAAGCTTTTTGATATAGGCTTCTGCATTTTTTTCGTAATCCTCTTTATGTTCAGGGTCCGCTTGAATAAGCGCATCTCGGGCATTTTGGGCATAAAGGATCCCATTCTCAACATTCAGCCATGCGTGAGGGTCCTGCTGGCTTTCAAGGCCTTTTGAGGACAAATGCTTCACTTTGACGCCTTTACTCAGCTCGGCTACAGGTGCATCATCCCCGTCCTTGCCGCTCGATTCAAGCAGCTTTTGAAACCAGCCGTTCCCTGTTTCAAGGTTCAAGCCATTATATAGAACAAGGTCTGCATCCGTCGTATACTGAACATCCTTTGGCAGTGGGTCAAATTCGTGCGGATCTGTACCAATGGGAACAATGCTGTGAATAGAGACATGCTGCCCGCCTACTTCCTTCACAATGTCATAAAGAATAGAGTAGGTCGTGACAACTTTTAATGTGCCGTCATCTTTACCGGAATTACTTTGCTTGGTCGAACAGCCTGCGATGATCATAAGGGCAATGAATACTGCGGTCAAACGGATAGCAAATACCTTCTTCATATATGTCCTCCTTTTACATAGACGCTTCCTTTTTTAAGTGCGTTCGTTTTCGTTTAGATTTTAATGATCTCCATAGAATGCCTTGCTTTGGTGAAAAGATAAAGGCACTGCCGAATAAAATAGTCGCGACCAGCACGATGGAAGCGCCAGATGACAAGTTATACGTAAAACTAAGCCCAAGACCTACGACAGCAGAAACAGCACCGAAAAAAGCAGATAAATAAATCATGATCCAGAGCCGGTCCGTTAAGAGATAAGCGGTGGCTGCCGGTGTGATCAGCATGGCAACGACAAGAATAATTCCAACGGTTTGCAGTGATGCAACGGTCACAAGGGTCAATAAGGTCATGAGAAAATAATGAATCATACGATTCGGCAAACCGTAAACCGAAGAAATCACCGGATCAAATGAACTAATGAGCAGTTCCTTGTAGAAAACAATGACGGCTAGCAAAATAAAAATACCGATTCCCAGTGTAATCCACATATCAGATGATCGAACAGCTAGAACGTTTCCAAATAGAATATGATATAGATCACTTGAACTTTTCAAAAATGTGATCAAAATAATTCCGATTGAGAAAAAGGCTGTAAAGACAATGCCGATGGCAGAATCATTTTTTATGCGGCTGTTTTGACTCACATAACCGATCCCAATCGCTGTTAACACGCCAGTTAAAACGGCCCCGAAGAAAAAGTTAATTCCAAGCATATAAGAGATGGCGACCCCTGGCAGTACGGCATGAGAAATGGCGTCTCCCATCAGAGCCATGCCGCGTAAAATGATAAAGCAGCCGATAACGCCGCAAATGATGCCTACCATGACGGATGTAAATAGCGCTTTTTGTAAAAAAGCATATTCAAAGAGTCCGGTTAAAAATTCCATTACACGTCTCCTCCTGCTGATTTTAAGAATGGCAGCTGTGTTTCATATGCTTCCAGCATGATCTCTGGGCGAAGGATGTCATGTACAGGTCCTGCTTTGATGAGCTTTTTATTTAACAGAACAAGATGGCTGAAATAATCATCTGCCTTACTCAAATCATGATGGACAACCAAAATGGTTTTCCCTTCATCTCGTAATTCCTTCAAAATGCGCACCATCGTTTCTTCACTTGCCATATCAATCCCGACAAATGGTTCATCCAAACAGAAGAGCTGTGCATTTTGAGCAAGTGCCCTTGCAAGGAAGACACGCTGCTGCTGTCCGCCGGATAACTCACCGATTTGTCTTTTGGCAAAGTCCTGCATCCCGACTTTTTCTAAACAGTGATACGCATATGCCCGGTCTTCTTTTTTTGGACGTTTGATTAGTCCGAGCTTCGGATATGTTCCAAGTAGTACGGTATCCAGTACATGAATCGGAAACGTCCAATCTAAATCATTTCTCTGCGGTACATAGGCGATCTGTTTTCTGACGTGTTTAAAGGGCTGTTCAAAAAAACGAATATCCCCTTGGTCTTTTTCAATGAGATCCAAACATGCCTTGAGTAACGTCGATTTACCAGCACCATTTGGACCGATGATTCCTGTCATTGTCCCTTCCTGTATGGAAAGAGAGACATTCTCTAATGCATCCTGTCCGTGATATGAGACATGAAGACGGTCGATTGTTAAAGCATTTGACATCTCTTGCGGCCCCTTTCAATCATCATTGCACTTCCTAAAGATATATGCATACATTAAATAATTTTGACTAAAGGATGAAATGATTCTCTAATGCTAATTTGTTTCCTTAGGGAAACTTTTATTTTATTCTAAGCGTCTGTCCTTCTTTTGTAAAGAGAAAAACTGCAAACGATCGTTTTTATGTTATGCGGGGGGCGGGGGACATGAGCTTGGTTTATTGAAAATCCGTGTGACAGAATTGGACACAAAAAACCAATTATTTCTTCAGAAATGATTGACAGAAGACGAGAACTCCTCATATAATAAAGGTAATCCAATATATGAATATATGCTCATATATAAAGTTTTTGATTTTTAATAGGTTTCATCGATCCAGGGAACGTTACTTATCATATAGAAAAAAGGTGAGAACATGAAAAAAATGAAGGATGAATACGTATTAAGCGGTCTTGATTGTGGAAACTGTGCACGTAAAATTGAAACAGGTGTCAGCAAAATGGATGGCGTTGAAGCTTGTTCCGTTAATTTTGCGACAGGGACATTGACTGTCACACATGCAGATAAGCAAGAAACGATGTCAAAACGTATTGAAAAAACGGTTCAGTCCATCGAACCTCATGTGAGTGTATCACCAAAAGAAGAAGGACATCACCACGATCATGATCATGGGACAAAAAATTTAAAAGCGATTGTGCTGAAATTAATTGGCGGTGCAGTCATTGGAACAGCAGCTTATTTTATACCAGAAGATGGCTTACTGAAATTTATTACGTTTTTCGCAGCGTATTTACTAGTCGGGGGCGATGTGGTTTTTAAAGCGCTGAAAAATATCGTGCGCGGCCAAGTATTTGATGAAAACTTCTTAATGACCATTGCAACAGCTGGCGCTTTTGTGATTCAGCAATATCCAGAGGCACTGGCAGTGATGCTGTTTTACCAAATTGGAGAGCTGTTCCAAGGAGCAGCAGTGAATCGTTCAAGACGATCCATTAGTGAACTAATGAATATTCGCCCTGAATATGCGAATCTCAAAGTAGGAAATGAAACGAAAAAAGTGAAGCCGGAAGAAGTAAAAGTCGGTGACCGTATCGTCGTAAAACCGGGCGAAAAAATTCCACTTGATGGTCTCGTCATTGAAGGCTTTTCACTCGTGGATACCTCTGCATTAACAGGTGAGTCTGTGCCGCGGGATGTAGAAGCAGGGAAAGAAGTTCTTGCAGGATTTGTGAATCAAAACGGTATTCTTGAAATTGAAGTGCAAAAAGGGCTAAGCGAATCGGCAGTGACGAAAATTTTAGATTTGGTTGAAAATGCGAGCAGCCGAAAAGCACAGACAGAAAACTTTATCACAAAGTTTGCAAAATACTATACACCGGCTGTCGTTGTATTGGCATTGCTGCTTGCCTTTGTGCCGCCGCTTCTCATTCCATCAGCTCAATTGTCTGACTGGGTTTACCGGGCACTCGTTTTCCTAGTGATTTCTTGTCCTTGTGCCCTTGTCGTGTCCATCCCATTAGGGTTCTTCGGAGGAATTGGGGCAGCTTCTAAACGAGGTATCCTTGTAAAAGGCAGTAACTATCTAGAAGCACTAAACTCTGTGAGCTATGCTGTATTTGATAAGACGGGCACACTCACAAAAGGAAACTTTACAGTGACCAATATCGTGACAACGAGCGACAAGTGGTCAGAAGAAGAGCTGCTTTCTTTTGCAGCTTTAGCAGAAGCCCACTCCTCACATCCGATTGCTGAATCAATTAAAGCGGCATATGGTTCGCCGCTTGATGAAAGCAAGATCGAAGCATATGAAGATATTGCGGGACATGGAATTAAAGCAACCATCAGTGGTTCCCAAGTGTTAGCGGGTAATCATCGCTTGATGGAACGAGAAGGCATTTCATATGAAAAAGAAAAACGAAGCGGAACGGTTGTGTACATGGCCATTAACGGTGAGTTTGCCGGATCGATCTTGATTGCAGATGAATTAAAGGATGATGCAATTGAAGCCGTCTCAGCTCTAAAAGCATCTGGCATTCAAACAGTCATGCTGACTGGTGATGCCAAGCAAGTTGGAACAGCGGTCGCCCAGCAAATTGGCATTGATGAAGTACATGCCGAATTATTACCGCAGGATAAAGTAACGAAATTAGAAGAAATTGATCAGAAAAAAGCGCCTCAAGAAAAATTATTATTTGTTGGGGACGGCATTAATGATACACCGGTATTAGCAAGAGCAGACATAGGAATTGCGATGGGCGGACTTGGTTCAGATGCAGCGGTAGAAGCGGCTGATATCGTCATTATGACAGACCAGCCGTCAAAAGTAGCAGAAGCCATCGCTGTCGCTAAACGAACAAGAAGAATTGTATGGCAGAATATTGCTTTTGCTCTTGGGGTTAAAGGGGTTTTCCTATTACTCGGAGCATTTGGAATTGCGACCATGTGGGAAGCCGTCTTCTCGGATGTCGGTGTGACTGTACTCGCTGTTTTAAATGCCATGAGGGTAATGAAATAAAATTGTTAGGAAAAATTCATGAATACCATCTTTCATAATGAATCCCC
Source organism: Bacillus sp. PK5-006 (assembly GCF_054161415.1). NCBI lineage: Bacteria > Bacillati > Bacillota > Bacilli > Caryophanales > Bacillaceae > Bacillus > Bacillus sp. PK5-006. Next base: position 695,995 of record NZ_CP096414.1, read on the forward strand.
TCTTGTTAAAATAGAAGAAGTTGGATAATGGCATTATTCTAAGCTATTATCCTTTTTCTTTTGAAGGAATGAAAAAGATAAGGTAGGTGCTTATGTGAGTAAAAAAAATAATCAATCATCATCCATTAAATTTGCTGTCATTTTAACCATTATCGCAGCTCTTCTCATCGGAATATTCGTCGTCATTGGAAATAACAACAGCAAAGAAGCACAAACGGTTGACAGTAAGCCTTCTATTAAAGGACAGCCTGTCATGGGAGATAAAAACGCAGCCGTACAAATTGTCGAGTTTGGGGATTATAAATGTCCATCATGTAAATCATTTGAAACAGACATTTTCCCAAAGCTGAAAGCGGACTACATAGATAAAGGCGATGTATCATTTTCGTTTATTAACTTGCCACTTCCTGTTCATGGAGATGGCGCAGTGCTGGCAGCACTAGCTTCTGAAGAAGTGTGGAAAGAAGATCCGAAAAACTTTTGGGCATTTCATGAAGCTGTCTATCAAGCACAGCCAGATAGTGAAGCAGAATGGGTCACGCCTGCTAAGCTGACAGAGCTAGCGAAAAAGACAACAAAAATAGATACGGACAAGCTTAAAGATAACCTATCAAAGAAAACATATCAGCCGCAGCTGAACACAGACGATCAGCTTGTGAACCAATATAAAGTGAATGCAACACCAACTCTTTTCATTAACAATAAACAAGTTGAAAACTTTTATGACTATGATGAAATCAAAGAATTAATTGATCAAGAGCTCAAAGGGAAAAAATCATGAAGAATAAGCTTGTTTACTTATACAGTGCTTGGATCGTTTCTATCGTTGCGACGATGAGCAGCCTGTATTTAAGTGAAGTAAAGAAGTTTATCCCATGCGATATGTGCTGGTTTCAGCGCATTTTCATGTACCCGCTCGTGCTTTTACTTGGAATTGCGACATTCAGAGGCGATGTGAAAGTGAAATATTACGTTCTGCCTTTGGCTGTGATTGGCGCTTGTTTTTCTATCTATCATTATATGGAACAAAAGATACCTGGCTTTGCATCGATTCGCCCTTGCCTGAGCGGTATTCCTTGTTCCGTTGATTATTTGAACTGGTTTGGTTTTATCACCATTCCACTGCTAGCCCTTATTGCATTTATTCTCATCATCATTAGTATGCTGCTGTTAAATGCAAAAGAAGATTGAAAGAGATAGCCTGCTTATAAGCGGGTTATTTTTTATTTTTGCAAAAAGATAAAATTTAAAGAAAATTTGTATTGCTTTTCACCTGTGTCAGATATACATTAAGGGAGTAGTGTTAGATGATCAGATAAAGGTAAGGAGATAAGCGGAAAATGGCATGGGAAGTCTTAAGTATCATTGGCATTGTCGCATTCGCTATTAGTGGCGCGATTGTGGCAATGGAGGAAGAGTACGATATTCTTGGTGTGTACATTTTAGGGATTGTGACAGCATTTGGCGGTGGAGCGATTCGGAATCTATTAATTGGTCTGCCGGTGTCTGCTTTATGGTCACAGGGCAAAATGTTTACGATTGCCCTTGTATCCATTACGATTGTGTTTCTTTTTCCAAAGCTTTTGCTCAAGCATTGGAGCACATGGGGGAATTTCTCGGATGCGATCGGTTTAGCAGCGTTTGCGATTCAAGGCGCATTATTTGCTGTGCAAAGAGAACTCCCGCTCAGTGCAGTTATTGTGGCAGCCATTTTGACTGGAAGCGGCGGCGGAATTGTGCGTGATTTATTAGCAGGGCGGAAGCCGCTTGTGCTAAAAGCAGAGATTTACGCCGTATGGGCAGCCCTTGGCGGCTTATTCGTCGGACTCGGCTTAGCGCAAGGAGAGCTTGCTTTATATCTGCTGTTTGTCATCCTCGTCGTATGCAGGGTTTGTTCCTACTTATTCAAATGGCGTCTTCCCGCCAGATCTTATTTTTTAAATAAAGGGTAAAACGAAAAAAGGGCGATTCCGCTCTTTTTTTGTGTTTAATAAGAGCTGAATATCAGCAGATGATGGAGTTTTCGTGTAAAATAAAAGCAGGGTCTTTTGTTCATCATTTGAACAATACATATGATGAAAATTTTGTCAGCTGGCTGAATATCTAGATTCAGCCTTTTTTTGCCTAGATGGATTGTTATGTGTTGGTTTCACTTTTTGCGGAATACTAAAGAAGCACTTCTGAGCGGACGGATGGATGAAATGAACACATCTTTGCATGTAAGCAAAACTTGACGAAAAATATACATAGGAGGGACATGTACTAGTGGAGATTTTTTTGGCAGTGCTCGTACTACTGGCACTCATTGCAGTATCTAATATTATCAATCGTTTTGTCCCCTTTATTCCCGTTCCGTTAATTCAAGTGGGCTTAGGAATATTGGTGGCAGCTTTTCCTTCAGGTTTACATATTTCTTTAAATCCTGAACTTTTCTTCGTTCTATTTATTGCGCCGCTGTTATTTAATGACGGGAAGCGTACCCCAAGGGATGAGCTATGGAAATTAAGAGCACCGATTCTTCTTTTAGCGCTTGGGTTAGTGTTTGCGACCGTCATTGTAGCGGGATATACCATTCATTGGATGATTCCAAGCATACCGCTTCCAGCCGCATTTGCGCTTGCAGCAATTTTATCACCGACAGATGTGGTGGCAGTAAGTGCTTTATCCAGCCGTGTGAATATGCCAAAGGGCATCATGAGACTGCTGGAAGGCGAAGGGTTGATGAACGATGCATCAGGACTTGTCGCCTTTAAATTTGCCATTGCTGCAACGGTGACGGGAGCATTTTCAATTGCTCAGGCATCCTTTAGTTTTGTACTGATTGCAGCAGGCGGGTTATTGACTGGATTTATTCTATCCTTTTTTATCATTCGTTTTCGCTATTTTCTCCGCCGTTTAGGAATGGACGATGTCACAATGCATATCATCCTGCAAATCCTTACACCATTTGTGATTTATTTAGCAGCGGAAGAAATCGGTGTATCTGGAATTTTAGCCGTTGTGGCTGGCGGTGTGACACATGCCATTGAACAAGACCGAATGGAAGCGAATTTAGCCAAACTGCAAATTGCTTCATCAAACACATGGAATATTATTTTATTTATTTTAAACGGACTTGTTTTCGTTTTACTTGGATTGCAGATTCCGGATGTTTCTACAGTCATTTTCCAAGATGAATCCTTTAACAACATGCAGGTGATTGGCTACATCTTAATTATTACGCTATGTCTCATGGTGCTGCGGTTCTTATGGGTATGGCTGTTCTGGGCAGGAAAATGGAGTGCAACAAAAAAGCAAAATGTGAAAAAGCCGAAGTTTCGCGCCTCGATGCTCATGACATTCTCTGGTGTCCGCGGGGCTGTGACATTAGCCGGTGCCTTCTCTATCCCATTTACGCTTGCGGACGGATCACCATTTCCAGAGCGGCATTTGATTATCTTCCTCGCAGCAGGCGTCATCTTATGTACACTCATTTTAGCCAGTGTGTTACTGCCTCTTTTATCTGAGAAAAAAGACAAACAAGTCGACGTGGACTTGGATACAAAGATTCAGCATGCGAAACGGAAGCTGCTGAGAAGCGCGATTAAAACGTTAAAAGAAGGGATGAATGAGGACAACAGGGAAGTATCCCTTGCACTCATCAATGATTACCGAATGAAGCTGAGAAATATCCAGCGTGAACCATACCAATTCGGGATGAGAAAACAAGAGCGGAAAATCAGACTGCACGGCATCAAAGCAGAACAGATGAAACTTCAACAATTAATTGATGAAGAGAAAATTGACAAGGAAGAAGCCTATGAGCTGCAAGAGAGATTTCATGAGCTGGAAATGCTGTATTCAAACTCCTTCAAAATCCGTTTTTCAAAGGTGAAGTTTCTCCGCTTGCTTCAATGGCTGCAATTATGGCGGCCGAATCAGCACATTTCAAGCGGTATTTTAGAAAAAGAGGACGCGTACAAACAAATCCGTAAGAAAACGGCTGAGGCTGCGGTAGACTCGATCAAACAGCATATGACAGATGAAAACCAGCAAACGTGCCACCAAGTGATTGGTTTTTACAACCAAGTGATTTACCGCTGTGAACACGGTCCAAGCTTCTTCCAGCAAAAAGACCGTTCATTTGACCGGAAGAAAAAAGAGCTTAACTTCCAAGCTGTACAGTCGATTCGAAATGAAATTCAAACCTTATATGAAGATGGTGAGATCAATCGTGATATTGCCCATCATTTAAGGGAGTATATCAATGACATGGAGGCTGTTCTGCTAACCAATACGTGATGTTGTCATCTTCTCCCTCGTGTTTTATGATGAAGAAAGAGAACGAGCAGAGGGGAGATCAATGATGGCGTATTATGGAGCGATTGAAGCTGGGGGTACAAAATTTTGTTGTGCAATCGGCAATGAGCATGGAGACATCTTGGAGGAAATGACGATTCCGACAGAGCACCCAGAGAAAACAATACAGCAGCTTATTCCATTTTTTAAGCAGCATGACATTGCAGCATTAGGGGTTGGCTCCTTTGGACCCATTTGTGTTCAAAAGGATGATCCTTCATACGGTTATATTATGAACACGCCGAAAGTGGAGTGGAAGCATTATCCGTTCATTCCTGAGCTTGAGAAGCAATTAGGTGTCCCAGTATCCTTTACAACAGATGTCAATGCCGCAGCACTAGGTGAATTAACAAAAGGGGCAGCCAAAGGGCTAAGCAGCTGTTTGTATATCACGGTCGGTACAGGCATTGGTGCGGGAGCTGTTGTGAAAAATGAGCTTCTACACGGCCATTCACATCCTGAGATGGGACATATCCTTATCAGACAGGATGAATCAGATCCGTTTGCAGGTGTCTGTCCGGCACATGGAAATTGCTTAGAAGGGCTGGCAGCTGGACCAGCGATTGAGAAAAGGTGGGGAAAACCCGCCAAAGAGCTTACGCAGGAAGAAGCAGTTTGGGCACTTGAAGCGGATTATTTAGCGCAGGCGCTTATGCAGTACTCACTCATTTTAAGCCCAGAGCGCATCATCATGGGCGGAGGCGTCATGAAGCAAAAGCAGCTATTCCCACTCATTCGAGAGAAGCTGGCTGCTTATGTCAATGATTATGTGGATATGCCGCCGCTTGATACATACATTGTCTCCCCCGGGCTTGAGGACAAGGCTGGCATGACAGGTGCACTGCTCTTAGCCGTCGAAGCGAAGAGAAACGCCTGATAATAGAGTTTTGAAACACAACATGAGATAATGAAAGAGATGGAATCTATAAAAAAGGTGGTTGTTAAAATGGTCAAAAGCTTGAATGATACCGTAACATTGAATAACGGAGTCGAAATGCCTTGGTTTGGTTTAGGTGTATTCAAAGTGGAGGACGGCAATCAAGTGGTAGATGCCGTAAAAGCAGCCATACGAAACGGATATCGCAGCATTGATACGGCAGCTGTTTATAAAAATGAGACAGGCGTAGGAAAAGCGATTAAAGAATCTGGCGTGAAACGAGAAGACTTATTTATCACATCTAAAGTATGGAACACAGATCAAGGCTATGAAAAAGCGCTTGAAGCGTTTGACGCAAGCTTAAACCGATTAGGTCTTGATTACTTAGACCTCTATTTGATTCATTGGCCTGGACCAAATGCAGATACATTTAAAGACACATGGCGCGCACTTGAGAAGCTTTATAAAGATGGGAAAGTCAGAGCCATTGGAGTCAGCAATTTCTACATTCAGCATTTAGAAGAGCTGTTAAAAGATGCTGAGGTTGTTCCAGCTGTGAACCAAGTTGAATTTCATCCGAAACTGACACTTGTTGAACTGCGTCAATATGCAAAGGAAAAAGGCATTCAAATTGAGGCATGGTCTCCGCTGATGCAAGGGAAGCTATTAGATCATGACGTATTGAAAGACATTGCTGCACGCTACAACAAATCTGTTGCTCAAATCATCTTGCGCTGGGATCTGCAAAGCGGTGTCGTGACAATTCCAAAATCAATCAATGAAGAACGCATTAAACAAAATGCAGACATCTTTGACTTCGAGCTTTCCAAAGAAGACATGGAAAAAATCGATGCATTAAACAATAACGAACGCGTCGGCTCAAATCCAGAGACGATGACGGTTGGGTTTGAATAAATAATAAAATCCTCTTTCTTATATGAGAAAGAGGATTTTTTACGTACTGCTTCGGCGCACAGCCAAGAGCATGATAAAAGATAGGATCACAATACAAATCGTCCAAGCCCAAGCAAGCTCCATTCGTCCAGAATCAATTGCCACATAGATAGCGGTTGGGAGTGTTTGCGTTTTTCCTGGGATGTTGCCGGCAAACATTAAGGTCGCCCCGAATTCTCCAAGGGCTCTGGCAAAGCTGAGGATGCTGCCTGACAAGAGGGAAGGCAGGGCAAGTGGTACTGTTATATAGGCAAAGACTTGGAATGAATGAGCACCATCTACTTTTGCAGCCCCTTCAATATCTGACTCAATGGTTGAAAATCCGGCTTTTGCTGATTGATACATAAGCGGGAATGCCACAACCGTTGATGCAATTACCGCCGCCCACCATGTAAAAATGACAGGTTGGTGGAAGATCCATTCAATCACGCCTCCGATCAAGCTATGCCTTCCGAATATGACGAGCAATAAAAACCCTACAACTGTTGGCGGAAGGACAAGCGGCATCATCAAAAGCGTTTCTACGATCATTTTCCCCTTAAATGAAGTTCGCGCCATCCAATAGCCAATCATTGTACCAAAAACTGTTGCCAGCAGCCCGCTCACAACGGCAACTTGCACGGACAGCCAGATGGGAGAAAGGAATTCTTCAGTGAGCATGGGCATTATGTCACTTGAAAGCCGTACTTTTTAAAAATGGATTTGGCTGCTTTTGATTGTAGAAATTGAAAAAAGGACTTGGCTTCCTCTAAATGTTCTGTCCCTTTTACGATCCCTACTGGGTAAATGATCGGGGAATGCATGTCCTGATTGGCTTCAGCTGCAATCTTTACTTTTTTGGAAACGAGGGCATCTGTCTTATACACAACACCTGCTTCCACATTTCCTGTTTCTACGTAGCTTAAAACCTGCCGCACATCCTTGCCGTACACAGCGTTCTTTTTCACTTGATCCCAGATGTTCAGCTTTGTGAAAATCTCTTTGCCGTATGTACCAGCAGGAACGGATTCAGGTGTGCCAAGAGCAACCTTTCCTTTTATATGCTGGACGTCTTGAAAGCTTTTAATAGAGGAAGATTGATCTTTTGGCACAATGAGTACAAGCTCATTTTGGATAGCATCCTTGATAAAATGTTGATCGATGTCTCCAGATTTCACAAGCTCATCAAAGGGCGCTTCAGCTGCTGAGAAAAAGAGATCGGCCTTTGCCCCTTGCGCAATTTGCTGCTTCAATGCGCCGGATGACCCGAAATTATTTGTTAATGTCACATTCGGATGCTCATCATTATAAGTGGATTCAATTTCCTTTAGTGCATCCTGAAGACTTGCCGCAGCTGAAATGACAAGCTCAGTTTTTTTGGTTGTATCCGATGACTTCATCTCTGTTTGACACCCGCTCAGGAGCAAACAGATGGCGATGAAGGCGAAGAACGCATACTTCATGTTCACACCTCTTATTATTCAATATCATCTGTATCCTTTATTATAAGCAAACTTATTTGACCATTCATAGGCTTTCAGTAAAAAGAGAAAAGAAAAGCCGCCAGAAGGCGACTTTTAATGCTGATAAAAACGGAGCAAATTCCCATTGATCACTTTGTCTGATAAGGAAAGCTCTTTATTGGCTTTTTCGATATAAGGCTGACACACCTCATCCTGTTCAACAGGCTCTTTTGTTTTTTGATCATAGCAGGTGTTCTTTGTATAGAGATAATCATTTGTAATAAAGTTTCCGTTTCTCAAAACAGCAAAAGGCGTCCGTTCGTTTGAAAATAAGTCATTGCCAAATTGAATGGCATCCTTCGTTTCAATACCGAGTAAGTGCAGGAGTGTCGGCTTCACGTCGATTTGCCCAGCTGTTTCAGAAATTGTCTGCGGTGCTTGGTCTGTGACTCCCGGAATGTAAATCAAAAAGGGAACCCGCTGCAATTTCACAGCATCAAACGGTGTGATTTCATCTTTATTGAGCAGCTCTGCCATTGCCTGATGATGTGCCTCGGAGATGCCATAGTGATCCCCCATGAGAACAAACATTGTATTGTCATACAGTCCTTCTTCTTTCATACGTTCAAAAAATGTCTTAATGGCTTCATCCTGATAGCGGACGGTCGTCACATAGCGGTTTAAAATGGCGCTGGACGAATCATATTCATCAATCAATTGATCGTTTGGATCGATTTCAAATGGAAAGTGATTGGTCAAGGTAATGAACGTGCTGTAATAAGGTGCCTTCAACTTTTTTAAATAATCAATGGATTGGTCAAAGAAGTCGATATCCTTTAAGCCCCAGCCAGTTGAATTCTGTTCATTGACTTGATACGAATCGACATCATAAAAGCGGTCAATCCCAAACGATTCATACATCACATCACGATTCCAAAACGTTTTATTATTCGCATGAAATTGGACGGATTGATAGTTCTTTTTTTTCAACTGCTTGTATAACGTGTCGTATTCGTTGTCACTCGCTGTGAAAAAGACAGCGCCGCTGCTAGATGGATAGAGGGAATTTGCGACAATAAACTCTGAATCCGACGTCTTTCCTTGCTCAGTCTGCTGATAAAATTCATCAAAATAAAAACTCTTTTTAGCGAGTTGATTTAAAAAGGGGGTGATGTATTGTCCATTCACCTTTTGATCAACGACAAATTGCTGGGTTGATTCGAGTGAAATGAACACCACGTTCTTGCCTTTAGCAAGTCCAAAGTACTCTTCGTTTGGTGCACTGTAATCAGCCTTTGTGTAGTTTGCTACGGTTGAAAGTGTATCTTCATCTGCAAAGGCTTTTTGTCCAATTCGCGCTGTTTGAGCAGCGCCGTCATACAGGTGGAACTGGAACAGCCCAAGGTTTCGTACAATCACTTCTCGATCATAAGAGCTTGTCAGAAAACGAGGGTGATCCATCATGGCTGAACTGACATGAAACAATAGAAAGCTGCAGCACACGGCATAATATGTTTTGATCGTCTTAAAGGAGGCTTTTGGTGCTAAAGGTTTACGCTTTAACAGCCATGCCAGTACCACGAAATCAATGAGCATCAGCAAAAACAGCGGTTGGAACAATTCTGTCATACTGCTGCCCATATCCCCCATGTTTTTCGCTTGGAATAATACAGGGATCGTAATGAAATCAATATAAAATCCATAAAAGATCGTATTCGCTATGAGAATCGCCGTCAAAATAAAATTTGCGGTCAATAAAAAAATCTTTTGCTTCTTTTCATTTAAAAAAAGAGCAATCCCAAACAAAGGGAGCAAAAAGCTAAGTGGATTGATCAAAAGCAGCCATTCATGAAACAGATTGGCCGTTCTTATGTGAAACCCGAATTGATATATGATGTATGTTTTCATCCACATGAAGAGGATGGAATACACTAAAAACCAGTGATTTTTGAAGAACGCTTTCATTTATGTAGCTCCTCACCATTCTGTATTCAGCTGCAAGGCAAAAACACTTATCTTAAACCTACTAAAAAAATGAGGAATGATCAATTCATATCCTGTTTTTTCGGAAAAACTCTTTTTGATTCATTAGAATGGGATGGATATGCCGCAGATGACGGCGATGTAATAGCAGGTAACGACGGTAAGAGCAGCTAGTACGACTTGTTCTCCTGTGCTGCCTGTTTTGACATAGAAGGGAAGACGCACTTTAATGGAAGCTGGAAATAAAAATTTAATCCCGTTCACTGTTCCTGCATCCAGGATGAGATGGCTTGCCATCCCGACTAGTAAACCGATACTTAGGCTGTCATTTGGAATGTATGTTGTCGCTAGAAAATAAATGATCAGCAAAAATAATAAACTATGTGTAAACGTGCGATGACCGAACACACTGCTGATCAGTGTCGAGAGCAGCGGGAATTTTCTGCCGATTTTACTTTTTGTATGGCAAAGGTCAGGGATCAGGGCACCAACTGATCCAGCAGCAGCCATCGTCACTGGGTCAAATCCATAATAGTAGGCAACGGCTGTAGAGGCGGCAACTCCGCCCATGATGTGTGTTTTTCCTGTCATGATGCGTACTCCTGTTCTATCTTTAGTTCAAGTACTCACTATATCAAGGGTGGATTCATTCAGCAAGGCTTATTTCTAAAGAAAAAGAGGCCAAAATGGTTGGCTGAATGGAAAAACATTCTATAATAAGGGAGAAGTCATGTTGATACTAACGATAAGGATGCGATTCGGATGGGTAATGCAGACATTTTAAAAGAAATTGTTCTTGTACATTATGAAGTCAGCCGTAAATTAAACCGCAAGTTACTTGAGTTAGAGAAAGACATCACACCCCCGCAGATATATGCTCTTTCTATTTTGATACAAGGCAAAGTATCACATGCCGAAGAGCTGAAGCAAAGACTCTCTTTAAACCCTGGTGCAGCCTCTATTGCACTCAATAAATTATGTGAGCAGGGTTATATTCAAAGAGAACGGGACAAGGACGATTCATCACTTGTTCGTTTAGAAGTCACGGAAAAAGGGATGGCGATTTATGAAAAGCATACACGTCTTTTCGGAAAAGTGATTCAGCATATGATGTCAGACTTCACAAAGGATGATTTAAAAACCTTTCTGTCGTACTTGCAAAAAATGAGACAGACCTTTCATGATGATTGAGCCTCTTCCCTTGTATAATGCTGAGCGCTGTAGCGCAAATTAAACAGGCAACCGCATTTTATGAAAAGGGAGGAAACAGCGATGTCATTTTTCCAAAAGGATAAAAAGGCGAAAAGTGAGAAAAACCATCAGCAGGTAGATCAGCTGTTAGAGGAAGCAAGTAAAGAGCTAGCAGGCGATCCGCTTCAGGAAGCTGTACAAAAGAAGAAAAACAACCAACAATAAGCATGTAAAGGGCAGAGAAACCGTTCTCTGCCTTTTTTCTATGTTTTTCCCTTTGACAGATGTGAGAATGTTTGATAACCTTCGTGTAGTAAAAATGAATAGAAATCCTCACGCTATGTCTCAGTGAGGTAGAGGTTGCGCGGATGATGAGTCACTCATAGGAGAGATGGAATCGTAGATCATGAGAAAAAAGGCATCAGCGCCGAAGTGTAAAGAGAGCTCCAACTTTCTTTATGCTGGGTCTGCATTGAATAAATGCAGGACTGCCACGTCTTTGAAGCGTGGAGGGCTATCCGGAGATCAAGGTGTATGTTTTGAAAAGCATGGACTTTTGTTCAGGCTTTTTTTTATGTTCTGAGTAACAAAAATAAGGGTATGCTGTGAATAAGTAATCCATGATGAACATAAAGAATGCAAGTCATTGCTTCACAAATATATCAATGAAGATACTGCCGGGTCTGGTCCAAAGTGAATAAAACGGAGGTACGGAAATGGAACAGACAAAAAAATGGGGTTTTTGGTTATTGACGGCTTTTGTCGTCGGAAATATGGTAGGTTCAGGCATCTTTATGCTGCCAAGTACGCTTGCCCAGCACGCCAGTCCTTTAGGTGTGACGATGGCATGGCTTGTCACAGGCGGCGGTGTGCTGATGATTGCGCTTGTATTTGGGCATTTGTCCATTCATAAGCCGCAGCTGACGGCTGGACCACAAAGTTATGCAAGGGCGCTTTTTAAAGATCCGAAAAAAGGGAAAGCGGCCGGTTTTACAATGGTTTGGGGATATTGGGTGGCAAGCTGGATTAGTAATGTCGCAATTATTACAAGCCTTGCTGGTTATTTGACGACTTTTTTCCCTATTCTCACCGTGAAGACTGAAGTTTTTACCTTTGGAAAAGAAGCGGTCACACTTGGCCAGCTCATGACGTTTATCGTATGTACCCTTCTTCTATGGGGAACACATACCATTTTAATCACTAGCTTAAGTGCTGCAAGTAAATTGAATTTTATTACGACCTTTTCGAAGGTGCTTGGATTCGTCCTTTTTATTGTAGCTGGATTATTTGCATTTCAAACGGCATTATTTGAACATTATTACTTCCCAGTTGAAACAGGCGGAGAAGGAGTGCTCGGACTTGGTGGCCAAATTCATCATGCGGCTATTTCCACACTATGGGCATTTATTGGGATTGAATCAGCTGTCATTTTATCAGGAAGAGCATCCTCACAGCGTGATGTGAAACGTGCGACGATTACAGGTCTTTTAATCGCACTTTCGATCTACATGATTATCACATTGATTACAATGGGCGTTCTGCCGCATGATCAATTGCAAGGCTCTGACAAACCATTCGTGGATGTGCTTCAGCTTATTATTGGGCCAGCTGGCGGAATTGTCATGGCGCTGCTGGCGATTATTTGTTTGTTTGGTTCGATGCTTGGCTGGATTTTACTTGGTTCAGAAGTACCGTATCAAGCAGCAAAGGCTGGTGATTTTCCAGCAGTATTTGCAAAAACAAACAAAAAAGGAAGCCCTGCTTTCGCTTTGACTGTTACAAATATTATGTCACAGCTGTTTATCTTCTCTGTGATGTCACGTACGATTAATGAAGCTTTTACCTTTTTAACCACATCAGCGACACTTGCGTATCTTATTCCGTATATTGTGTCTTCCATCTACAGCTTTAAGGTCATCATGCAAGGTGACACATATGAGCTTCAAAAAGGGAATCGAACAAGAGACGGTATCATTGCACTTGTTGCGATGGGATATTCAGCTTGGGTCATTATTTCAGGAACAGCCGACTTGAAAACTTTTGGTCTTGGAATCGGTCTATTCTTAGTGGGTATTTTGCTTTATCCACTTATGTCAAAAGGATTTGCCAAAGAAACGGTATAAGATAAGGAAGACGTTTCTCCATCTCTGGAGAAACGTTCAGCGTGTAGACAAACCCTCGCATTCGTTGTCAGGTCTGCGCTTCGGTGCTCACGAATGTTCAATTCGCTCCGCTCCGGTACTCGTCCTTCCTAGACTGCAAAGGTTTTCTATCACGCTGAAAAGAAGACAAAGGGCTAAAATAAAGCTCATTTTATCCCTTTGTCAATAATTTGGACGTTTCTCCATCTCTGGAGAAACATTTTTTTATGATGCAGATGTCAATCGGTCCACAATGAACTCTAGCTGACCTTCTAGTGACACTGGGTCATTAAAGAAGTAACCGACGGGATCTATTTCAAATACACGTTTATTTTTGACGGCAGGAAGTGATGTCCAAATGCTGCTTTGATACACTTGGTCACCATTACTTTTTGAGCCGCTCCATGGACCTGTGAAAATATAGTCGCCTGCGAATTCTGGCAGCTTCTCAAGAGAAATGTTTGCATAGCCGACACCGCTGTCGATTGCTTCTTTTTTGACGGCCTTCGGTGCTTTTAATTTCAGCTCGTCATAAATGATTTCGCCCCCGCGGCCAAAGGTGTTTCCAAAAATATAAATACCTTTATCAAATGGCGATACGATCGAAACCGTTTTGCTGCCGACCGCTTTTGTTACCTTTGGTTTCACCTCAGCAATTTTGGTATCCCATTTCGTGATCCATTCTGTTGCTTTTTTTGGTGTACCTGTCATTTTACCGAATTCTTTTAGCTGGTCTTTGAAGGAATATTGGTTGTATTTAACCGCTACAGTTGGGGCGATTTTTTTGTATTGATCAAACTTCTCGTCTTCTCCCCATGCAATGATCATATCTGGCTTCAAAGCGGCTACCTTTTCGACTGATGGGGTCCTTCCGAGATTTTCCACTCCATCTGTTTTCCCTTTATAAAAAGGGTTTTTAAAGATGGGTGATGTTGTAGCAACCGGCGTCTTGCCGAGTGTGACGAGGTCCCCGTAATAGCTTTCTGCAAGAAGCACTATTCGTTTCGGATTTTTCGGTAGCTTCACTTCACCTTTGGCATCCTGATAGGTGATCATGTCATTCTTTTTCTCTGCAGATTGTTTATTTGAAGTGCTGCCGCAGGCGGCTGTAAAGATCATAAGGATGGATAAAGAAATCAAAAGAAATCCAGTTCGTTTTTTCACAAAAGTTCTCTCCTATTCACTTTCCTTTGATAATGATTCTCATTTTCAGTTTTATCGTAACATGATAGGAACAAAAATGCATCGGCTAATTTAGAACCAAAAGAAAAATGATGAAATTCTCACAGTTTTTTGCCGAAAATAAAGAAATTTATCAGAACAGTGATTTCAAAAAGAAAAGAAAGTGATATACTAGACTTCGAGATTGATAATCATTATCACTAATACAGAATAGACATGAACGGAAAGGAAGAGACTGGTTTTGGGCTCACAATCGAATAAACAGCTGCCAGCCAGCGATGATACGATCGATATTGTCACGAAGCCTTTTGGAACAGCAGCTGTTATCATCATAGGAATGATCGCTTTAGCATTTGGTCTTTTTTTATCAGTATCATTAGGAGCGGCAAACATTCATCTACAGACTGTATGGGAAGCCGTTTTTCATTTTGATCCACATCAAACTTCACATCAAATCATTCGGGAATTGAGGCTGCCGCGTACAGTTGGAGCTGCCCTCGTCGGTGCCTTTTTAGCCGTATCAGGTGCCATTATGCAAGGAATGACAAGAAACGCGCTTGCGTCACCTGAGATTATGGGCGTGACAAATGGCTCCGCATTTGCGATTGCCATTGCATTAGCATTTTTCCCTGGCCAATCTTCTTTTACATTAATTCTTTGGTCATTTGTTGGAGCCGCACTCGGTGCCTCTATTGTATTTGGTGTCGGTACTATGTCAAAAGGGGGGCTGACTCCTGTAAAGCTCGCACTAGCTGGTACAGCGGTTGGAGCACTTTTGAGCTCCATCTCCTCAGCCATTGCCATCCGTTTTGACGTCGCTCAAGATATGAGCTTTTGGTATGCTGGCGGAGTGGCAGGTGTGAATTGGAGTAACATTCATATCATCATTCCAGTTGCCATTGCAGGACTAATCATTGCAATGATCCTTGCCCGTTCGATCACGGTTTTGAGCTTAGGTGAAGAACTGGCGAAAGGACTTGGACAATATACAAAAACGGTCAAGGTGCTTGGTATATTGGTTGTTATTCTTTTAACGGGTGCTGCCGTGTCGGTAGCAGGCTCTATTGGTTTTATTGGGCTTGTGATCCCTCATGTCACTCGATTCTTGGTTGGAGTGGACTACCGCTGGATTATCCCATGCTCTGCTATTTTAGGAGCCACTTTGTTAATTTATGCAGACATTGCTGCAAGGCTGGTCAACGCTCCGTTTGAAACGCCAGTCGGTGCCATTACTGCGATTATAGGCGTTCCTTTCTTCTTATACTTAGCTAGACGTGAAAGGAGCGGGATTTAAATGGAAATGGTGCAGCAAGCAAAGAAAAAGAAGTATCAACGAACGATGCTCATGATCTTTTTCGCGATCGTAGCTGTGTTTCTCATTAGTTTAAATACCGGAGAAATTCGAATCTCTCCGATGGATACATTAAAAACACTTTTTGGATTCGGAAGTGAAATGGATGAACTCGTATTATTCGAGTTCAGGCTTCCAAGAATGGTCATCGCTTTACTTGTCGGCGCTTCTATCGCTGTATCAGGAGCGATTTGGCAAGGTGTTTCTCAAAATGGTTTAGCTGACCCGGGTATTCTCGGTGTCAATGCCGGTGCTGGTTTTGCCGTTGTGCTATTTATCTTTGCATTTCAAGGCACGATGACAAATTTAGGTGATTTTACGATTTTTGTACTGCCGCTTTTCGCGTTCGTAGGTGCAGGCTTTGCTGCATTTCTCATCTATGTGTTAGCGTGGAAAAAAGGCATCACACCTGTTCGATTGATTTTAACTGGTATTGGTGTGAATGCTGCGTTTTCAGCAGCAATTGTGGTCATCCAGTTGAAAATGAGCCCAAATGATTTTAACCAAGCCATCGTGTGGTTATCTGGAAGCATTTATGGCTCGAGCTGGACGTACGTCTTATCTGTTCTGCCATGGATGCTGATTTTCCTTATATTAGCGCTTGTCAGATCACGCTACTTAAACATTATGAATTTAGGTGATCAGCTGTCCTATGGATTGGGCATTTCTGTTCATAAAGAAAGAAGCCTTCTCATGCTGATTGCCGTTGCATTAGCAGGTGCGAGTGTTGCTGTTGCAGGAAGTATCTCTTTCCTAGGATTAGCCGCACCGCACTTAGCTAGAAAGCTTGTTGGGCCAAAGCATCAAGGAATGATACCGGCCTCCGCGCTGATTGGCGCGCTGTTATTATTACTGGCAGATACAATTGGCCGCGTCATCCTTGCACCATCAGAAGTGCCAGTTGGCCTTGTCGTTTCTGCTTTAGGCGCACCTTACTTCATTTACTTATTGATGAAATCGAACTAATGAGGAAGGAGAGACAACATATGAAATCACTCGAAACAGAAAAGCTTTGTATCGGTTATCAAGACCGTTTGATTGTAGAAGATTTGAATGTCAGTATCCCAAAAGGCAAGGTGACAACACTGATTGGACCGAATGGCTGCGGGAAATCAACCATTTTAAAAACGATGTCTCGTATTATGAAATCCAATCGAGGAGCTGTTTACTTAAATGGCAAGGCTATCCATGAGACGCCGACAAAAGAAATTTCAAAACAAATGGCGATCTTACCGCAAACGCCCGAAGCACCAAGTGGATTGACAGTGTATGAGCTCGTGTCATATGGACGTTTCCCGCATCAAAATGGGTTTGGCCGCTTATCAAATGAAGATAAACGAATCATTAGGTGGGCACTTGAGGAAACGGGAATGATTGCTTTTCATGATCGGCCAATTGAAGCACTTTCCGGCGGACAGCGTCAGCGTGTATGGATTGCGATGGCACTTGCCCAAGAAACAGAGCTGCTCCTATTAGATGAACCTACGACGTATTTGGATCTTGCACATCAGCTCGAGATTCTTCAGCTGTTAGAACGCTTAAATAGGGAGCAGGGCCGAACTGTGTTGATGGTCATCCATGATTTGAATCATGCGGCGCGTTTTTCACATTACATGATTGCCCTCAATCAAGGGAAAGTCATAAAAGATGGTACGCCTCATGAGGTCATGACCAAAGATGTACTCAGTCGGGTATTCCATATTGATGCAGAAATTGTGCTTGATCCTAGAACGAATAAGCCGATCTGTTTAACATATGACTTAATGAATCATGAACGAAAGTTAGAAGCTGTGAATGGATAATAGATGTAAAGGAACCCGGTGCAGCTACCGGGTTTTTTTGCATGTTTGAAACTTCCTAGTCCTTCCATTTTCTCCAGTTGATATTTTTTCGCTTTTATGCAGAAAAGAGGTACTTTTTTACTTTAGACAATGGTAATATACGGTTAGAGATCATGCTAGAAAGGAAAGAGATGCGTGGAAACAGCAAAAATATTGATTGCAGATGACGAAGAAGCAATTGTGAAAATGGTTGAACGCGTATTAAAAAAAGAAGGATTCAAGCATATTTATAAAGCCTACCATGCAGATGAAGCATTAGATATTGTCAAAAACGAGGACATCCACCTCTTACTTCTAGATGTAATGATGCCCGGTAAGTCTGGTTTTGACGTTCTGCCTGAAATCAGAAAGTTAACGAAAGTGCCTATTTTCTATTTAACTGCAAGAACGTCTGATGTCGATAAACTGACGGGCTTTGCACAGGGGGCAGATGATTACATCACGAAGCCATTTAACCCGCTTGAGCTAGTGGCTAGAATTAAGGCTCACCTAAATCGAACATATATCTCCTTACAGGAGGAGCAAGAAGACACTCAAAGCCAATATCATTATGCCCATTTCTCCTATCATCCTCATGCAGCCGAATTGAAAGTAAGAGGAGAGGTGACGGCATGTTCTGCTCAGCTTCTTTCTTTGCTGAAGTACTTTTGTGACCATCCGAATGTGGTACTCTCAAAAGATCAAATCTATGAGAAAGTATGGGGCGTCCCATCATATGGTGATAACAACACTGTCATGGTTCATATTCGAAAGCTGAGAGAAAAGATTGAATTAGATCCGAGTCAGCCAGAATATATTGTGACGATCCGTGGTATGGGATATAAATTTATACCCCACCCTGCAAAGGTCCTTCAATAATTTATGAATTTACGATCAAAACTTTTCTTTCACTTTGTCGGACAAATGTTTATTGTGATTGCCATTCTGACGATCGGGCAGACGTTCTCTGAAAATTTATATATAACAAAACAATACGAGAACATGGCTGAAACTGGTTTAACAAAAGCTGATGGAGATACACTCATGAGCTGGCTTTATTTTAACGAGGATGGAAAAATGGAAGCCGACGATCAGCTCAAGCAAGCAGTGAAAAAACGAGACGGCTGGCTGCAAGTGATTGATTCAAAAAAGAATACTGTTTATAGCTATCACCGCCCTAAATCCATTCCAACATCCTATCAAAAGGATGAAATGATCAAGATCTTTGAAAAAAAAGAATTTAAAGATTACAAGATGTACTTCTGGCCCATTGAGATTGATCAAGAAAGCTTTATTGTGTTATATGGGTTCAAAACGAACAGCACAAAGGTAGCCAATTATCTGAAACAGCACGAGAAAAATTTGGCTGCATTATCTCAATATTCGGTTGAAACGAAAGAATTCTTGAAGAGAATGAACGGATCAGTTCATTTGTTCAATGACGAAGGAAAATATTTAAAAGGCATTCGAGCCAACACCGATTTGAAACATAACGTAACAGATGTTGAACTGCTCAAGTATCAATCGAAGCCTTGGGAGTTTAGAAGTGACCTCACTTATATAAAAGTGAATAAAAAACTATATATCATCGTTTCAGTACCAAATAAAGTATACAGCCCGGACGAGCTTTACGATAAAGAGAGAGACGCTTTAAATCAATATACAACCATCTTAATTGCAGGTCTTGCACTCACTATTATTATTGTCATGACATTATGGTATTCGTATCGTTATGGGCTGCCAATTTATCACATTATTCGCTGGCTGATTTTCTTATCAAAAAATAAATTGCAGGAACCAACAAATAGAAAGGGAATTCCAGTCAGCAAAAATAAAAAAGGCCGTATTAAGCGGGAATACCGATTATTTGAGGATATCCTAAAAACAATGGAGCAGCTTACACTTACATTAAAAGAGAATGAAGCAAACCGAAGAAAAATTCAAACCACAAGGGAAGAATGGATTGCAGGATTGTCTCATGATTTGAAAACGCCTCTAAGTACGATTTACGGCTATGGACTCATGCTTGAATCCGATCAATATCAATGGTCCAAGGAAGAAGTCATGGAAATGGGACAGGTGATTCGTGAGAAATCAGAATACATGTCAACACTGATTGAGGATTTAAACCTCACGTACCGATTGAAGAATGGTGCCCTGCCTATTAATCGGAAACCGGTTGAACTCAGTGAATTTTTAGCTTCCATTATGGACGAGTTTTCAAGAAGCTCTTCTTCTGAGGATTATCCATCCTCCTTTGAAGATCAAACAGATGGTGTCATATTTGAGATCGATAAAGCATGGTTCAGACGAGTGATTGAGAACCTGCTGGCGAATGCAGTGAAGCATAACGAAAAAGGCACACATATTACAGCTGTTTTATCTGAAACAAATGAAGAAGTTCGAATCGAAATGAAAGACAATGGCCGCGGAATGGCACAGGAAACGGTGGATCACCTATTTAACCGCTATTACAGAGGGACAAATACAAACGATCCAACGAACGGAACAGGTCTCGGGCTTGCGATAGCAAAAGAGCTCGTCTTGCTGCATGACGGTGACATTCAAGTTGAAAGTGAACTAGGCATTGGAACAACTATTGCGATTATCCTAAAAAAATCATCACCTGTAAAATAGCCAAAAAACGATTTTCTTTTCTAAAGGAGATCGTTTTTTCCTGTTTTAGGATTGAAATCAATTTTGTAAACGATTACAATAAAATTGTTAACGTGAACAAATTATTTTTATCTATAAGAGAGATGGGGGAGTTTGATGAAAGCCTTTTTAGATGATCAGTTTTTACTCAACAGTCAAACGGCGGAAAAGCTATACCATGAGTTTGCAAAGGACCTTCCAATTATAGATTACCATTGTCATTTAAGCCCCAAAGAAATCTATGAGAATAAAACCTTCCATAATATCACCGAAGCATGGCTTTACGGAGATCATTATAAATGGCGTGCCATGAGAGCAAATGGCATACCCGAATCGCACGTCACAGGGGATGCCTCAGACTATGAGAAATTTCTGGCGTGGGCGAAGACTGTTCCCATGACCATTGGAAACCCGCTCTATCACTGGACTCATTTAGAGCTGAGACGATATTTTGGAGTTGAAGAACTTTTAAACGAAAAAACCGCACACATCATCTGGCAAAAAGTAAATGAAAAGCTGCAGGGAGAGGGTTTTGGTGCAAGAGACTTCATTCTGAAATCGAACGTTGAAACAGTCGTGACAACAGATGATCCAGTCGATTCGCTTTGTTATCATCAAAAACTGCGGGAAGAAGGATTCACTGTGCAAGTACTGCCCGGATTTCGGCCTGACAAGGCTCTAGATATAACGAATCACCTATTTACAGTGTATGTTCACGAACTGGCAGAGGCTTCATCTACTTCAATACAATCCTATCAAGACTTTTTGACAGCTCTCCTCGCAAGAATTGATTTTTTCCATGAACAAGGCTGCTTGATCTCAGATCATGCTATTAACGAAATGACGTTTGAAGAAACGACGGAAGAAGAAGTGGAAGCCATCTTTCATAAAAGAATGTCTGGTCATTCATTGACAGAAAAAGAGAAGATCAAATTTAAAACACAAACATTCATTCAGCTAGGTCAGGCTTACTATGAGCGGGGCTGGGCAATGCAGCTGCATATCAATGCGCTTAGGAACAACAATACGAAAATGTTTGAGCGGCTTGGGCCAGATACAGGGTATGATGCGATGAATGATGAAGACATTGCCAAGCCGCTTTGCCGAATATTAGACCGTTTAGATCAAGAACAGGCACTGCCAAAAACCATTCTCTATTCCTTGAATCCTCGGGACAATGTTGTGATTTCCACATTGGCTGGAAGTTTTCAAGACGGGACGACACCTGGGAAGATCCAGCACGGCACAGCTTGGTGGTTTAATGATACGAAACAAGGGATGACAGAGCAGATGATGGCTCTATCCAGTATTGGACTGATCAGCCGTTTCATTGGGATGCTGACAGATTCACGAAGCTTTTTGTCGTATACAAGGCATGAATATTTTCGAAGACTGCTATGCGATATCATCGGAGATTGGGTAGAAAAAGGAGAAGCCCCTTATGATCTTGAACTGTTAGGGGGAATCGTGAAAGGAATCAGCTATAAAAATGCCAGGCAGTATTTTCAATTTGACCGGGCAAAGCAGCTCCAGCATCCAAACTGAATGACATGAAGAAAATGAAAGCGGTTTTATGATAAGATGGTAAAAAATCATAAAAGGCGGAATAGCATGACAGTCACAATTAAAGACATAGCAAAATTGGCAAACGTCTCTCATACCACGGTATCAAGGGCTTTGAATAACAGTCCTTTTATTAAAGAGAAGACAAAACAAAAGATTTTGTCGATTGCAAAACAGCTGAATTATTCACCGAATGTCCATGCGAGAGGCCTAGTATCACAAAAATCATTCACAATTGGTCTGTTTTTTACGAGTTTAACAGAAGGCACATCTTCAAGCTTCTTTGTGGATGCGTTAAAAGGTGTCAATAGCGTCATGACAGAGCATTATAATCTCTTTGTAAGAGGAATTGACGACTTTCACGATTACACAACCATTCATAAACAACGCTACGATGGCATTTTGCTCATGAGTCAAAGCGAACACGATGAAGCATTTATTCATCATGTGAAAAAACAGGGCATACCCATCATTGTGCTGAATCGCCGTGTAGAAAGTCATGAGGTTATGAATATATTAGCAGATGATAGTCAAGGAGCTTACCAGGCTGCACACCATTTCATTCAGCAAGGTCATGAACAAATCGCCATCATTGAAGGGAAAGAAGGCTTTAAATCAACTCAAGAAAGAAAAGCTGGTTTCCTGCAAGCGCTAATTGATCACCAAATACCTATGAAGAAAGAATATATGATGAAAGGCGATTATCATATGAAAAGCGGCTATGAATCAATGGAATCGCTGCTGGCCCTTGATGAACCGCCAACAGCGCTCTTTTGCTCAAACGATGACATGGCGATTGGTGCAATGAATGCATTATTTGCAAAAGGCAAAACGTGTCCAGGTGATATTTCTATTATTGGATTTGATGATATTGCTTTTTCGTCCTATACCACACCTGCATTGACAACGGTG
The DNA here is from genome assembly GCF_054161415.1 of Bacillus sp. PK5-006. Lineage (NCBI taxonomy): Bacteria > Bacillati > Bacillota > Bacilli > Caryophanales > Bacillaceae > Bacillus > Bacillus sp. PK5-006. The sequence continues at coordinate 718,404 of NZ_CP096414.1, forward strand.
AAAAAACCGATTGAAAAAATGTGTGCACTTGGAGCAGAAGCTATCCTTTCAGTAATAAACGGTGAAGAGCAAGAAGAGGATCATATGGAAAAAGTGTATGTCCACACAGAGCTGATGATTAGAGATTCAGTCAAAAAGGTGCAGTAATCAGCACCTTCTTAGAAAAATGTTCACGTGTGCATATTTCTTTGGAGAGGGGAATCCATTTGAAACGATTATCAAAAGCCATATACCCGGCGGCTGAGTATCCGGAAACGATTTTGCAGATTGGCGAAGGAAATTTTATGCGAGGATTTATCAATTGGCACATCCAGAAGCTGAACGACTGCACAGATTTTAAAGGAAGAGCGGTTGTTGTCCCTCCACGAAAAGGATCGGTAGCAGCCTTAAATGAACAAGATGGCTTGTACACATTATGTATTCAGGGATATCATGACCAGCAAGAAATGAATGAACGTATGATCATCCAATCGATTAGCAGAGGAATTAGTACGTATACGGATTACGAGGAGTTTTTACACGTAGCGGAAAACCCGAATCTTCGCTTTGTCTTCTCAAACACGACAGAGGCAGGACTTGTGTTTAGAAAAGAGGATCGTTTGGAGGATCGGCCGCAAGCCAGTTTTCCAGGAAAGCTGACATCGTTCTTGTATCACCGGTTTAAAGCATTTGCTGGAGATGAGCAGAAAGGACTGATCATTCTGCCTTGTGAATTGGTTGAACAAAATGGTGATCGATTGAAGGAATACGTGATCAGTATGGCAACTGAGTGGGAACTGCCGCCTGCGTTTATTACATGGATTAAGAAAGCCAACACGTTTTGTAATACACTTGTGGACCGGATTGTCCCTGGATTCTCTAAGGAAGCGGCTGAAATTGTACAAAAGGAGGAAGGGTATATCGACGAATTGCTTGTCACGGCAGAATATTATCATCTTTTTGTCATTGAAGCGCCTGCCTTTGTACAAAAGGAGCTCCCCTTTCAAGAAGCAGGATTAAATGTACTTTTTGTAGAGGATATTGCGCCTTATCGTATGAGCAAGGTACGAATTTTAAATGGTGCACATACAGCGATGGTGCCGATTGCCTATTCATGCGGTTTAGAAACTGTAAAAGAAGCTGTGGATGATGAGCATGTTGGTCCGTTCGTCCGGCGTATGCTGGAGGAGGAAGTACTTCCAGGGCTTAAACTCCCTGAAGATGAGCTTCTTCTTTATACACAATCCGTTTGGGATCGTTTTTGCAATCCATTTGTAAAGCATCAATTGCTGGATATTGCACTGAATGGGGTATCCAAATTCCGAACCCGTAATCTTCCGTCATTGCTTGATTATGTTGAACGAAAGAAACAGCTGCCAATGAAACTTGTGTTTTCACTTAGCAGTCTCATTTATTTCTACAGAGCACATGCAGGAAGGGTCAAGGATGATGAAACTGTGCTAACGCTCATGAAGGAAGCATGGGAAGAGGAAAACCATTCTAATGAAGGAGTTGCAGCGAAAATTCTTTCATGCGAGTCATTATGGGGCAGAGATTTAACAGATATAAATGGATTGAGTCAAGCTGTAGCTGATCAGCTTAGCCTCATACAGACGCATGGGATGAGAGCAGCTGTTCATCGAATGATGCTTCATCAATATGAAAGTCAGGGGGAGAAAGCATGAAAGACTTTATTATCATCCACCCTTCAGATAATGTCGGTATTGCTTTAAAAGGACTTGAGCAAGGGGAGGAGCTGCAGCATCAAGGACATACGATTATCTTAAAAGAGACCGTCGCCAAAGGTCATAAGTTTGCATTGGCTGAAATCAAGCAAAGAGAGAATATTATCAAATATGGCTATCCCATTGGTCATGCAGTGACTGCCATTTCTGCTGGAGAATGGGTGCATACGCATAATATCAAAACCAATCTATCTGGCAAGCTAGAATACGAATACCAGCCTTCATTATCAGAAAACCCCTATGAAAAAACGAATCTTACATTTAAAGGATATAAACGAAAAAATGGAGGAAGCGGAATTCGCAATGAGCTTTGGATTGTTCCTACCGTTGGATGCGTAAATGGTATCGCCGATCAAATGATCCAAATATTCACCGCTGAAATGGGTGGAAACATCCATCCTTTTGAAACAGCCCTTGTATTAAAGCACAATTATGGTTGCTCACAGCTTGGGGACGATCATGAAAATACCAAAACCATTTTACAAAATGCGGTGAAGCACCCTAACGCTGGAGGAGTACTCGTTCTTGGACTTGGCTGTGAAAACAATGACATTGAGGATTTTCAGTCCACATTAGGTGAATATGACCGTACGAGAGTGAAATTTTTAAGAAGCCAAGAGGTAGGAGATGAGATAGAAACGGGAGTCGCTTTACTCAAGGAAATTTATGATGCGGCGAAAGAAGATCATCGTGAAGACATTCCGTTATCTGAGCTGAAAATTGGCTTGAAGTGCGGAGGATCAGATGGATTCTCTGGTATTACCGCAAATCCGCTTTTAGGCAGACTGTCCGATTTTATTGTTGCTCAAGGCGGCACGACAGTGTTAACAGAAGTGCCCGAAATGTTTGGAGCAGAAACGATTTTAATGGAGAGAGCGGAATCAGAAGCGACTTTCGACAATATTGTGCAAATGATCAATGACTTTAAACAATACTTCATGGATCATCGACAGCCGGTATATGAAAATCCTTCCCCGGGAAATAAAGCAGGTGGAATTTCGACATTAGAGGATAAATCTCTTGGCTGTACACAAAAAGCAGGTACTTCTGATATTAAAGATGTATTGAAATATGGGGAACTGCTGAAACAAAAGGGATTGAACCTATTAAGTGCACCTGGTAATGATTTGGTTGCTTCATCTGCACTGGCTGCTTCTGGTTGTCAAATGGTCTTGTTTACAACAGGCCGGGGGACACCATTTGGTACGTTTGTGCCAACAATGAAGATCTCAACAAACACAGCCTTATATGAAACAAAAAAGCACTGGATTGACTTTAATGCTGGAGAACTGCTTGAAGATGTACCAGAAGATATTGTATTAGAAAAATTCATTTCAACTGTCATTGATGTGGCGAGCGGGAAGCTGTTAAATCATGAAAAAAACAATTTTAGAGAGCTGGCTATTTTCAAAACAGGTGTCACACTTTAAGTCGACTGGGGGATGAGTACGTGTCTAAAAAACGGGATTTGATGTATATCACAGCAGGAACGGTACTAACTGGAGTTGGAATTGCTCGTTTAGCAAAGCAAGGGAAGAAAGATAAAAAAGTAAACGGAATTGATCAAGTGCTAAAGCAGATAAAAGCACCGCAGTTCCCAGATCGTGAATTGAATGTGGTGCATTATGGAGCAGATGCGGAAGGGCAAGAGCTTTCAACAAATGCTATTCAGTCTGCCATTGATGATGCGCACCGGTTGAAAGGGGGGCGGGTGCTGATCCCAGCAGGGAGATTTATGACAGGTGCTTTAGAATTGAAAAGCAATGTAGAACTTCATCTGCATGAGAAAGCCTATGTGACATTCAGCCAAGACCCAAAGGATTACTTGCCTCTTGTACTGACAAGATATGAAGGGGTTGAACTTTATAATTATTCACCTCTCATTTATGCACACCATGCAGAAAATATCGCTATTACGGGAGCAGGAACGCTTGATGGCAGAGGGGATGAGCATCATTGGTGGCCTTGGAAGTATGGGACAAATGGCCAGCCCTCTCAGGATCGGGATCGCCAGCTTTTGTTTGAAATGGCGGAAAAGAGAATACCGGTAGAAGAAAGGGTATTTGGAGAAGGTCATTATTTAAGGTCAAGCTTTATTCAGCCATACCAATGTCAGCATGTGCTAATCGAAGGAGTGACAGTGAAGGATTCACCGATGTGGCAAATTCATCCTGTGTTAAGTGATAACGTCATCGTCCGCGGCGTTAAAATCATTGGGCATGGACCAAACACAGATGGTGTCAATCCGGAATCATGCCGGAATGTGCTCATTGAAGATTGTTATTTTGATAACGGAGATGATTGTATTGCCATCAAATCGGGCAGAAACGAGGATGGACGGAGAATCGGGATTCCATCTGAAAACATTGTCATTCGTAGAAATGAGATGCGGGATGGACACGGCGGTGTGACGATCGGGAGCGAGATCTCTGGCGGGGTAAAGTATGTTTATGCAGAAGATAATGTCATGGACAGTCCGAACCTTGACAGGGCACTGCGTATTAAAACCAACTCTGTCCGAGGCGGCACCATTGAACATATTTATTTTAAAAACAATACAGTGAAAAGTCTAAAGCATGAAGTGGTCTGTATCGACATGATGTATGAGGAAGGAGATGCTGGTCCGCACCGTCCTGTTGTACGTCATATTGAAGTGGAAGGACTCAAAAGCAGCGGCGGACGATATGGTGTGAAAATAGCCGCATACGCACATTCTCCTGTGACACATTTTAAAATGAAAGATTGTGTCATAGATGATGTGGCGTATCCCTTATCTTTAGAGCATGCCGTTTCTCCTGCTTTTCAGAAAGTCGTCATCAATGGAGAACAAATCAATTCATTGAAGAGTGAAAAACAGTCTTTTTAGAGGCTGTTTTTTTGTTTTAGGAACAGAAAAGATGCTTTTAGAAATCACATATACAACCTATCTGCACTGTAGTATAATATTCCCGAAATTAGAAAAGAATTGACGAAAGAGATTTCGTTAAGCAGTACATAAACAGGGGGTTCACTCATGAAAAAGTTAACAGCTATTTGGCTATCGTTATTGCTTGTGATGGGTGTTTTAGCAGGATGTGCAGGCGCTGAGACAGATCACAAAGCAAAAGGGTCACAAAATAAAGAAACAGCCACTGCGGCATTTCCAGTATCGATAAAAGATGCAGCTGGCAAAACAGTTGAAATCAAAGAACAGCCTAAACGAATTGTTTCGTTAATTCCAAGTAATACGGAGGTTGCTTATGCACTCGGTCTTGGAGATAAAATGGTTGGACGATCAGACTTTGACAATTATCCAAAGGAAGTCGAAAAGGTAGAGAAGATTGGCGGACTTGAATTCAATGTCGAGAAGGTCATTTCCTTAAAACCAGATCTTGTCTTAGCACATGCATCTCAGATGGGATCAAAAGATGGATTTAAACAGCTTGAAGATGCAGGGATCCAAGTGCTGACTGTAAATGATGCAACGTCCTTTAAGGATGTGTACAAATCAATCAATATGATCGGTGAAGCAGCTGGCGTGAAAGAAGCATCAACAAAGCTTGTAGACGAAATGAAAACAAAGCTGAATGACATCAAGAAACAAGCAGAGGGGATTTCGAAAGACAAGCAAAAAACAGTCTTTGTCGAAGTGTCAGGTGCACCTGAAATCTATACAACTGGTAAAAATACATTTATGGATGAAATGCTTTCTGTTATCCATGCCAAAAATGCTGCAGGCGATCAAACTGGGTGGGTGCAAATGACGGAAGAATCGATCATCAAGCGAAATCCTGATGTCATCGTGACAATTGATGGTTCCAGCTTAGCTGACTTGAAGAAAAGAGACGGCTGGAATGCAATGAAAGCAGTGAAAGAAAAACAAGTCTTTCAATTGAATACGGATCTCGCATCAAGACCGGGACCGCGATTGGTTGAAGGAGTCGAGGCTCTTGCGAAAAACGTCTATCCTGATACGTTCAAATAAATTGACCATCGCATATACACTAAGTGTTTTACTTCTTGTGATGAGCATTGGAATGGGAATCTCCTTTGGAAGCTTAGGGATTCCCATTCCTTCTATTCTTCGTATATTTGTTCATGAACTATTCGGCGTGCAGTTTGGAACCATTGATTCTATCGATCGCAATATTATGATGAACATTCGGCTGCCAAGGGTCATATTAGCGGCATTAGTCGGAGCAGCACTTGCGTTATCTGGTTCAGCTTTTCAAGGTTTATTAAAAAATCCTCTTGCTGACCCTTATACGCTGGGGGTATCTCAAGGGGCATCAGTTGGAGCCGTAGCGACCCTGTTTTTCAGCTTGCAGCTCCCGCTTTTTGGCAGTTTCACACTGCCATTATTCAGTATGACAACAGCGCTTGTGACCCTCTGTCTCGTTCTCTTTTTTGCGCGTCTTGTTCATCGGGGGATGAGCATCTCTTCTTTAATTTTAACAGGAGTAATTTTCAGCTCTTTTTTGGGTGCGCTCATTTCATTGATGACTGCTTTAACAGGTGATGATCTAAAAGAGATCATTCATTGGCTACTTGGCAGTGTGTCCATGAGGGGCTGGCGTTATATTGTGCTTTTTCTTCCTTTCTTTCTTATTGGGACCTTTGCGTTAATGTTGATGGGGCGAGATTTGAATGTGATGACGTATGGCGAGGAGAAGGCAAAGTTATTAGGTGTACATGTGAAAAGGAGCAAATATATTGTGCTGCTGGCGGGATCGATCCTGACTGGAAGTGCAGTTGCGGTATCAGGGACGATCGGTTTTGTAGGACTTGTGATTCCACATTTTATCCGCCTCTTAACTATCACGGATCACCGGCATCTGCTGCCTTTGTCTATGCTGAACGGTGCTTCCTTTCTTGTATTAGCAGATGTGTTATCCCGTACCATCATCGAGCCGACTGAATTACCGATTGGCATCATTACTGCGTTAATTGGTGCACCTGTATTTGGCATCATCCTCATTCGTAAATATAGAGGGGGGACGCACATATGATTCAAGTGAAGGAAATCAGAGGTGGATATGGAGAGAAAGAGGTCATTCGTGGCATTAATCTTGAAGTAAAGCAAGGAGAATTTCTCGGTATACTCGGCCCAAACGGGAGCGGTAAGACGACCCTGCTTAAAATGATGGCAGGAATTTTATCACCTAAGAGCGGTGAAGTACGCCTTGACGGTCACCTTGTTCAATCCTATCAGCCAAAGGCGCTTGCGCAAAAGATGGCAGTTCTGCCGCAGAAAACGGACCAAGCTTTTTCATTTACTGTGGAAGAAACCGTCCAATTCGGTCGTTATCCATATCAAAAAGGGTGGCTGCAATCTGTCACGCAAGAAGATGTGCAGGTCGTCAGCAAAGTCATGGAACAAACGGGTGTTGCACAGTTTAAGAATCAATCCATCCATGAGTTAAGCGGAGGAGAACAGCAGCGTGTGTATTTGGCACAGGCATTGGCGCAGCAGCCTGAATATTTATTGCTGGATGAACCAACCAGCTTTCTTGATTTAGCCTATCAAAAAGATTTGCTTGATTTAATTAAAGAAGAAACTGCTTCCTCTAGGTTAACAGTCATTGGCGTATTCCATGATGTGAACATCGCCAGTTTATATTGTGATCGGCTGCTGCTGCTTCATGAAGGAAAGACTGACATGTTAGGAATGCCGCATCACGTCTTGACCACTGAACGAATCAACCGTGTGTATGAAACAAATGTGACACCGCTCCAGCATCCATTTAGGGCAAACCCTCAGCTGATGGTTGAGCCTGCAGCCTCTTCTAAAGCATCAATTGTAAACATAGCGGATGGCTGGAGGACATATGGCTCAGAAGGAATGACGTTTTCCATTAATCAGCCTCTTCGCATCCTTTCCTCACATAAGAAAAACGGCGGGTTCTTTTGGAAAAGGTCTATTGGAACGGGGACGAAGACGCTTCATGAGCAGCTAGAGTCAGCTGAAGATATGCTGTTTTTTGAGCAAGCTAACAGATTAGCACAATTTGCCGCAGAAGACGCCGAAGACGATATGATCCTTTACGGCATGCTTCAGCAGGAAGCGTTGACCATTTGGCTTATCCTAAAACGATCTTTAGCAGATGGCGCAGCTGTTCAGCTCATGGGGCAGCTTATGCACATCATCAAGCAAGAAACAAGTTATCCGATCCATCATCTGTGCATCGCTGCACCCAATACGCAAGAAACGGAAGATGCTGACCATTTACACGAAAGATTAGGACAAAAGGTACAAGGGCTTCTTCAAACGTTGAATGTCATTCAAAAGTGAACCAAAATGGTTCACTTTTTTTGTTGAAAACATCAACAGCTGTATAAGAAATGGACAGATTATAGTGAAAAATCAAAAAAGTGTTGCTAAATAAATCAAAATAATTTTATAATAAATAATGTGAAAGCGCTTAATTTATAATATGTTTAAAAATGCAACATATAAGAAAGGGAGGATCATTTGAACATTCAAGGGATTATACCAGCTATTTTGACACCGCTTACTGAGGAAGAACATTTTCATCCCGAAGTGGCAACGCAATTAGTGAATCATTTGATCGAGTCAGGTGTACACGGCATCTTTGCTTTAGGCACAAATGGAGAGTTTCACTTGTTTTCAGAGGAAGAAAAGCTTCAAATTGCTGAAACTGTCGTGAAGGCTGTTGGCAGACGAGTGCCGGTATTCATTGGAGCAGGTGAGAATAGTACGGAGGCAACCATCAGACTGTCAAACAAACTGGCAGATCGAGGGGTAGATGTTCTGTCTATCATTACACCTTACTTTGTTGCACCAACCCAAGAAGAGCTGTATGAGCACTTTCGCCACATATCTGAGAATGTGAATATTCCGATTCTGCTTTATAACATTCCATCGAGAACAGGCGTATCTCTAGCACCAGAGACGGTTGCGCGGCTCAGTGCACTGCCGAATGTGCTAGGCATTAAAGATAGCAGTGGAAACATTGAAAACATTAAGGCATATCTGGATGTCACAAAAGATGAAGATTTTGTTGTCCTTGCAGGTACGGACTCACTCATTTTAGATACCTTGAAACTCGGCGGAGCAGGGGCGGTCGCAGCAACTGCAAATGTACTGCCTGAAACTGTCGTTGGACTCTATGAATCTTTTCAAAATGGAAAGCTTGACGAAAGTGAGCACTTCCAGAAGCAGCTGCAGCCATTAAGAGCAACATTCGGTTTAGGGACATTACCAGCACCTTTGAAAAAGGCAGCAGAGCTTTATGGAATTCCGGTTGGCCCGCCCAGAAGCCCTGTAAAAAAGCTGTCAGGTGAGGCATTGGAAGCTGTGGCACAAATGGTTGAAGACTATCGCAAACAAGGAAAAGCGGCAAAGGAGTAGTGAAGAGATGACGATCACGCATTATCACTTTCAGACGGCATCACACATTGTATCTGGCGCAGGTTCTTTAGACCTTCTTGGGGAGAAATTAGATAGTTTAGGGCTTAGCGGACTCACATCCATTTTTATATTAACACAGCCATCTATCGTATCACTTGGTTATGCAGATCACATCAAAAGAGAACTTGCGAAAAAGGGGATAGCAAGTGAGATAAGTACAGAAATCAAACCTGAACCAACAGAAGAAAATATCGAGGGCGTATTCCACACCTTTTTAAAAGGAGAGCATGACGCCATTATTGGCATTGGTGGCGGGAGTGTCCTTGATGCTGCAAAAATTCTAGCTGTTCTTAAGACAAACGATCAGCCGATTTCTGCTCTCGTTGGCACAAACCTTGTGGAAAAAAGGGGAGTGCCGACGATTCTAATTCCGACAACCTCTGGTACGGGATCTGAGGTGACACCAAATGCAATTGTGACTTTTCCAGAAAAGGAACTGAAAATTGGAATGGTTAGTCCGCATCTTTTGCCAGACCTTGTCATCTTAGATCCTGCACTTACTCTCAACTTGCCGAAATCTATTACCGCAGCTACAGGTATGGATGCTTTTACGCATGCGCTTGAATCTTATATTTCAAATAAAGCCAATCCATTCAGTGACATGTTTGCCTTGGAATCGATGCGGCTGATTTCAGGAAGTATTCAGGAAGCGTATCATCACGGGGATCATATGAAGGCAAGAGAAAATATGCTTGTTGGTGCTATGTATGGGGGAATGGCGCTTACAAGTGCCGGAACTGCGGCTGTTCACGCCATGGCTTATCCATTAGGGGGGAAATACAAGATTTCTCATGGTGTTGCTAATTCCATGCTGCTTCCGCATGTCACTGCTTTTAATGCAGATCATATCATTGATCGGCTTGAACATGTGGCAAGAGTAATAGGACTAGCGGGAGCTCACACAAAGCAGGAGCTTGCAGATCGTGTGATTCATCAAATTGAAGAATGGACAGCGGATTTACACATACCACAGCAGCTCAAAGCTTTTGGCGTGTCGAAGGAGGATGTACCGGCACTTGCTCAAGCAGCTTCAGAGGTGAAGAGATTAATGGACAACAATCCAAAGCCAATGTCTGTTTCCGAAATTGAACAGGTATACATGAAACTGCTTGACGCTTAATGCTTTATTGGGATGGGACATGAGAAGTTGCTTCACACGGCTTGCACACAAAGGGGGATTTTAAATGAATGTCTTAAGCAGTTCTGTCATCACATTTATTTTGATCGTCATTATTCTCTATATACTATTTACGACTTGGCTGACGATGCGTTTCCGCAGTAAATCCAATTCAGAATTTAACAATGCTGCTAAGTCACTTCCAGCCATTGTCGTCGGTATCTTGCTCATGAGTGAATTCATTGGAACGAAATCCACTGTTGGAACTGCAGAATCTGCCTTTACGCATGGGCTTTCTGCTTCATGGTCTATTGTGACCGTCGCTATCGCCTTTTTTATCTTTTCCTTTTTCTTAGTAGGCAAGTTTTATCGAACAGGACAGTACACCATTTCAGGTATTATCGATCAGAAGTTTGGGAAATCAACGAAGCTAGTTGTTTCTGTTATTATGATTGCTGCATTACTGCTTGTGAATCTAGGAAACTATTTAAGTGGGTCAGCTGCTATTGCATCCATTTTAGGGCTTCCTTTAATGACCTGTGCGATCATTACGGCCGTTGTGAGTACATTTTATTTTACATTCGGAGGAATGAAAGGGGTAGCATGGGTCACGATCCTTCATTCGATCGTGAAGTATGCGGGAATTTTAATTACACTAGGGGTAGCCCTTTATTTAACAAAAGGCTTTGAACCGATGAAACAAACGATGCCAGATCATTTCTTTACATGGGACGGGACAATTGGTTGGGGGACAATTGGAGCTTGGTTTATAGGAAACATGGGCGCCATCTTTGCTACGCAGTTTATTATTCAAGCAATCACCTCGTCGAAAAGTGAGCGTGAGGCAAAGAAATCGACACTTTATGCAGCTCTGCTTTGTTTGCCGCTCGCCGTTGCGATTGGTGTGATCGGTGTAGCTGCACATTATTTGTATCCAGACATTGATCCTATTTATGCCTTCCCTGTCTTTTTACAGCATATGAATCCAATTTTGAGTGCCATTGTGGCAACATCGCTTGTGGCATCCATCTTTGTCGGTGTGTCGACGGTCGCGCTTGCGACGACAACCTTAATTATGGATGATTTTTATGTACCGAAAATGAATCCAACACCAGAGCAGAGAATGAAAATCACGAGGTATGTGGCTGTACTCGTTGGAATTGTGCCTCTTGTCGGAGTGGCACTTGCGCCGGAGCTGCTGTCCCTTTCCTTTTTTACAAGGGCGCTTCGAACATCGATCGCCGTTGTAGCAGCAATGGGCTTTTACTTGCCATACTTTAATTCAAATAGAGGGGCGACCATTGGCCTTGCTGCTTCAGGTGTTACCACGACGGTTTGGTATTTACTCGATAATCCGTTCGGAATCGATAATATGTATATTGCCATTATCATTCCTTTCCTTGTGCTGGTAATCGATCGACTTATCAGTCCGCCTGCTAAAAAGGATCAATCATTGAAAGGAGAATTGTCATGACAAATGAAGAGACTGTGATGAAAATAGATGGAATTTTGCGACAAAATGAACAAGATACAGAGAGAAAAGAAGCCTTTCTGCCAACAGACTGTGTGCAAAATCATGCGGCCAATTTACTTGAGCTGGATAATGGAGATGTATTATGTGTTTGGTTTGGCGGAACGCAGGAGGGAATACCTGATATCTCAATCTATACGTCGAGACTCAAACGGGGAAGTAACAAGTGGACAGAGGCAGTGAAGTTATCTAACGATCCTGCACGCTCTGAACAAAATCCAGTTCTGTTTCAAGAGGAAAATGGCAGACTGTGGCTGCTGTATACCGCGCAGCTAGCTGGGAATCAAGATACCGCCATCGTGAGATACCGGCTATCAGAGGATAGAGGTGAGACATGGGGTGAGATTGATACTTTGTTTGAACAGCCGGGTACGTTTATACGGCAGCCGATTGTTGTACTGGATAATCAAGATTGGCTGCTGCCCGTCTTCTATTGTAAGACCATTCCAGGCGTCAAATGGACAGGGAACCGGGATGTCAGTGCTGTGAAAATTTCATCCGACCAAGGAAAGACATGGGATGAGGTCATTGTACCAAACAGCACGGGCTGTGTTCATATGAATATTGGAAAGTGTGCAGACGGGTCCCTCATAGCCCTCTTTAGAAGCCGGTTTGCTGATTCGATTTATATCAGCCGTTCCGTCGATCATGGACGGACATGGTCTGAGCCAAAGGCGACGGAGCTGCCCAATAATAATTCATCCATTCAATTTACAGTGCTCCAAAATGGGCATTTTGCCCTTGTCTATAATCATATCAATGCGGATGAGCAAACAGAAAGAAGAGCTTCTTTATACGATGAAATTGAGGATGAAGGCGATACGCGCACGGCGGTTGATACAGAAGCACGTCCAGCGTTTTGGGGAACACCGCGTGCACCAATGACTTTGGCGCTCTCTGAGGATAATGGTCATACATGGCCTATCAGACGTAACCTTGAAGTGGGTGATGGATATGCGATGACAAACAATTCAAAGGATAAACTAAATCGAGAGTATTCTTATCCATCCATCACGGAAGGAAAAGACGGGAAGCTGCATATTGCGTTTACGTATTATCGGCAGGCGATCAAATATGTGTGTGTGACAGAAGAATGGGTCAATCGCACTTCTTAACTGCAAGAGGGCCCTGCTTCTGGTGAATTGTAACCCTCATTTGCTTCATTTATAATTGATGTTTGGAGGGTTGTCCCCATTTTCTATCGGCTGGACTCCCTCAAGGTATGTCTCATGATGAAGAGATAAAAAATGGGGGTCCTTTTCATGAATATCAAAGTGTTAGGTGTTGCGCCGTATAAAGGGTTGGGAGATGTGTTAATCGACCTTGCCAAAGAAGAAAAAAATATCACATTCCAGCTTGTAGTCGGAGATCTTAGGTCTGGTGTTGCTCTCGCAGAACAAGCAGAAGCTCAAGGGATGGATATCATTATGAGCCGGGGCGGAACAGCTGCGCTCATTCAAAAACATGTGAACATCCCAGTAGTGGATATCCCTGTGTCAGGGTACGACTTGCTTCGTGCCTTAACGCTGATAAAAGATTATCAAGGTAAAAAAGCGGTCGTGGGTTTTGAAAATATCACTCAAGGTGTCCGCACCATTGGGGAATTATACGGAATTAAAATTGATATTTACACAGTGCAGCAAGAGGAAGAGGTATGGGATCTCTTAAAACAATTACAAGATCAAGGGACACAGGTTGTGCTTGGAGATGTCATTACAGATAAAGCGGCTAAAGAGCTGGGAATGCAGAGTATGCTCATTACATCAGGTCGTGAATCGGTCAAAGAAGCATTTCATCAAGCAAAACAAATGTATCGTTTATATAAAGAGGCGACAGCTGAACAGCGTCTTTTTCGTGAAATGATTGATCAAGAGCCAAAAGGCATGCTGATCGTCGATCCACACAACAAACTTCATTTTATGAATCAACAAATGAAACAATGGACAGAAAAAGGATTATTTGCACCGTCTACTTCTCATGCCGATGTGATTACATGGTGTCCAGCACTTGAACCGGCACTAAAGGCGATTCGAGAAGGGAAACAAAATGGATATTCTCAAATATCTCATCAGCAACAAGTGTGGCATGTCAAAGGAAGCATGCTATCGAAAGGCGAGTTGCTTGTCACGATTGAAAGGCCTTCGGCTGTGATGAATCAAGAAGGTCATCGTATTTGGACGCTTGCGTCGCCTATTCATTCAGAACATCCATTTGCTCTTTTTACAGAACAGAGCCCGAAAATGAAAGATGTGATCAAAAGGGCAAAAGCGTTTAGCCAAACGGAGCGCTCGATTTGCCTGTATGGTGAACAAGGAACTGGTAAATCAAGCCTTGCATTTGCCATCCATCAAATGAGCGAGAGGAAAGATGAGAGCTTTACGACGGTACATTGCAGACGTTTGATAGAACCGGAAGATTTAAAATCAATCCCTCTGCATCAAAAAGGGACGATGTTTCTAAAGGATATTGAGAGCGTTCCAATGGATATACAGCAGCTCATTGCTGAGCAGATGCATCATCATCAGAATATTCGCTGGATGGCTGCGTCTCAAGTGGATTTGTTCAAATTGATGCAATCTGGAGCGTTTTGTGAGGAATTATATACAGGCTTACAGGAGCTCACAATTCATGTCCCTCCGTTATCTGAACGGCCAGAAGATATTGAGGACATGAGCAGGTTATTTATTGCGGAACTAAATTCTCTTTACGGGACGCAGGTGGTTGGGCTGTCAGCAGATGTGATTGAAGCCTTTCAACACCAGAAATTCAGAGAAAATGTCAGGCAGTTCAAGCGGATCATTGAGGAGCTTGTGCTGACGACAAAAAGTGGATATATCACGTTGAATAAGGCAAAGGCAGCAATTGATCAGCTTGCTTTTGAAAATGAAGAAAAACAGCTGTCCAGCTATTTGAATGGAACGCTTGATGAAATTGAAAGACGGATTATCAAAACGGTGCTGGAAGAAGAAAATATGAATCAATCAAAGGCGGCAAAGCGGTTGAATATCAATCGTACGACGCTATGGAGAAAGCTAAAGGAATAATATGTAATGAGGCCGAGGTGTCTAAATGACAAACGATCTATTAAAAAAAGGAGCGAAACTAGAGCAAAAGGTAATCATTGTGGCGGATGATTTGACAGGTGCCAACGATACAGGTGTTCAATTTGTCAAAGCGGGCTTCACAGCCTCTGTCCTGTTTCAGCCGTCATTTGAAGGCATTGACAGGTATAAAGAGGATGTGCTGATAGTGGATACCGATTCACGAAGTATGTCTTCAGAGAACGCCTACCATGAGGTCAGCCAAATGGTGCAGCCATTTCTCCAAGATGAATCGCACCTTTTCTTAAAAAAAATAGATTCAACATTAAGAGGCAATATAGGAATTGAACTGCAAGCACTAATGGATATTGGCCCATTTGATGCGGCGGTTATCGCACCTGCCTACCCAGATGCACAAAGAGCAACCAAAAATGGCATACATTATGTGGAAGGAGTGCCTGTTCATCTGTCAGAGGCAGCAAAGGATCCGAAAACACCAGTTTTGACATCCAGCATACCAGATTTAATTGAGGAGCAGACGAACGTCAGACCAAAAAACCTTTCTCAACAAACAATCGGTGAAGAGCTCAAAGGAATGAATGATGAGGTATCATCCTTATTGAAGCATGGTCACCAATGGTTTGTGTGTGATGCAGAAACAAGTGATGATTTAGGGCGGATTGTGGAAGTGTTTATGAAGATGGATAAAAGAATACTATGGGTCGGTTCAGCGGGACTAGCTGGTGCATTATCGGCATATGTCGCTAAACATAGAAATACTTCTTGCCTTAAAAAACAGAGACCTGTCCTCATCGTATCTGGAAGTGCCTCTCAAAAAACAAATGAGCAGTTTGCTTATTTAAGAGAAACTCACGATTGTTTTGAGATAAAAGTGAACCCGCTGAATGTATTAAACGGCCGTGAAGCATGGGAACGAAAATCAGTTCTCGATCAACTGCGTAAGCGTCAGAACGAAGATATTCTCCTTTACACAGATGCACGGCCAGAGATGGTTGAAAAGATGCTGGTTTACGGAGAAAAGAAAGGGCTGTCAAGACAAGAGGTTGGAAGTGCTTTGTCCGTCTTTCTTGGAATGATCACAAAAGACATTGTCACATTATCAGGAATGAGACGACTTTTCCTAACTGGCGGAGATACAGCGCGGGCGATTTGCCAGGAGCTTGGAGCAGGAGGTATTCGGCTGCTGAAAGAAATTGAACCTGGCATCCCGCTCGGTCAGCTTGTTGATACGAATTTATATGCGGTTACGAAAGCAGGAGCTTACGGTCAAAAAAATTCAGTACTCCACGCGGTAGAAGTGCTGAAAAAGATAGAGGGGGAAGTCGAATGTCAAAACCAATCATTGCTGTAACGATGGGAGATGCGGCTGGTGTTGGTCCTGAAATTATTTTAAAAGCTTTTCAGCAAACGCGTTTACATGAAGAAGCCGTTCTATTTGTGATCGGAGATACCAGTATATTAAATAGGGCAAAAGACTTTGTGAATACAGATGTGGAGATTGTAAGTATCAAAGAACCAGAGGAAGCGGAGCAGGTGAAAGCCGGAGCAGTTCCGTGCTTAGACCTTAAGCTCTTAACGAACGAGATTCCAATTGGGGACATATCAAAAGAAGCAGGAAATGCTGCTTTCCGATATCTTGAAAAAGCCATTAGTCTTGCAAATGACCGTAGAATTGACGGCATTTGCACAGCGCCGCTAAACAAAGAAGCACTTCATAAGGCAGGTCATATGTATCCAGGACATACAGAAATTTTAGCTGACCTGACAGGTACAGAAGATTATGCGATGATGCTGGCGGCCCCTAACTTAAAGGTAGTTCATGTCACCACACATATTGGATTAATGGATGCCATTTTAAAGATTAATCCTGAGCGTGTATACACGACGATTAAGCTGGCACATGATACACTCGTCCGTTCTGGGATCTCTGCTCCTAAAATCGCTGTATGCGGGATTAACCCGCATGCTGGAGAGAATGGGTTGTTTGGGAACGGAGAAGAAGAGGAGAAGATCATCCCAGCGGTTGAACTAGCGCAGGAAGAAGGGATTCAAGTATTTGGGCCGCTGCCTGCTGATACCTTGTTCTTTAGGGCAGTAAGAGGTGACTTTGACATCGTTGTGGCGATGTATCATGATCAAGGGCACGGACCGATTAAGGTGCTTGGTTTAGAGTCGGGTGTAAACATTACAGTTGGGCTGCCGATTATCCGTACAAGTGTCGATCATGGGACGGCATTTGATATCGCAGGAACAGGAAAAGCTGATTCTGCGAGCATGGAAGAAGCTATTAGACAGGCCATCATGCTTTCTGGTACGAGAGAAAATCAATATGAAAAGAAAAAGAGCCTTTAAGAGAGGCTCTTTTTTTCTAGTTCATATACGTTCCGCCATTCATATTGATGGTTTCTCCTGTGATAAAATCCGACTGGTCAGAAGCTAAAAATGTCACAACATTTGCGACTTGTTCTGGTGTCCCAATCGTTTTCAAAGGAATTCTATCTAAAACCGAACGCCGGTATTCATCGCTCCACTGTTTGCTCATGTCTGTTTCAATTGGACCAGGGCAGACAGCATTCACATGAATGTGGTGCTCTGCTAATTCTTTGGCAAGATGCATGGTTAAATAATTGATGCCTGCCTTTGATGCACCGTATGCAGGTGATGCATTGTGATGAGGGGTTTTGCCAGTTGTAGAACTCATATTAATAATCTTTCCGCCTTGTTGTTTGATCATGTCAGGAATGACCGCTTGGCACATGAGGAACGTGCCGGTCAAATTAATATCAATCAATCGTTTCCACTCATCAAGGGATGTCTCGACTGTTGATTTTCGTAAATTGATCCCAGCATTGTTGACCAGCAGATCAATCTGTCCAAAATGTGTTTTCGCTTGCTCCACGAGTGAAGAGGCTGTCTCTGGTAAACTAGCATCACCAGCAACATAAACGGCTCGTTTCTCTTTTTTATTCAGTGAGGAGCAAACCTCTTGCAGCAGCATGTCGTTCGTTCCATTGAGAACGACGCGCGCTCCTTCGCAGGCAAGTGCCTCCGCAATGGCGCGGCCAATTCCTCTGCTTGCACCTGTAATGATTGCTACTTTATTTTGTAAACTCACGTACATCCCACCCCATCTCTCATAATTAAAAGCGCTTTCATTCATTATAAAACGGGATGTTTCATCGTTCAACATATATAAGGGGATTGGGGAATCTTTTAGTTAAGGTGTTTCATAATTAAACAAATACTTCCTTTCAACTTCAGGTTATACTAAAGAGACAAAGCAGTAGAAAAGGGGGCAAACCGTTGAAACTTTATACGAAAACCGGGGATCAGGGCCAAACAGGCTTGATTGGCGGAAGAGCCGATAAAGATGATGTGAGAGTAGAGGCGTATGGTACGTTAGATGAGGCGAATAGCTTTATTGGACTCGCGCATGCAAAATTACGGCAGCATGGCGAATTGTTTCCGGACCTTTTGTCAGAGCTGATCGTTATACAGCATGAGCTGTTTGACTGCGGTGGTGATTTGGCAGCAGTCAAACCACGTAAAGAAGGCAAATTAACAGAAGCCTCTGTGACAGTCCTTGAGGAAAGAATGGATGTCTATGTAGAAGAGGCCGCGCCGCTTACTAAGTTTATTTTACCGGGTGGTCAGGAAGGCGCTGCTCTCTTACATGTGGCGCGGACAGTCGTCAGAAGAGCCGAGAGGCATATTGTGACGCTTGCAAAACAGGAGGAGATTCCCGCCGTTGCGCTCTCATACGTAAACCGTCTATCCGATTATTTATTTGCAGCCGCTCGAATCGTGAATTATCGGCTTGGTGAAGCTGATGTTGAATATGAACGAAGTGCCGATGTGTTTCGTTCTAAATAAGGAAAGCACTCTTCATAGAAGAGTGCTTTTTTATTAGGTTCTGCCGCTTAGTCTGAGCATTGTTACGACTCTAGTCGCAATCAAAGATCAATCTGTGACACGTTTTGCCGGCTTTCTTTTTTGACTATAGTTAAAGCAAGGAGCAAGAAAGGAGGCATGAAGATGAAAATAACAAGTAAAACCATTATCGGTTCAATTTTATTGTTTGTCGGTTTATCCATCTTCTTTGGTGGTTCATTAGGTGGGCTGATCCCGGTTTTGATTGGTGCAGGGCTCATCTATGTAGGTGTTAAAAAATACGAAAAAGGCAGTAAAACCTTAGGTGTCATTCTAGCAGTCATTGGTGTACTGATCGTCGTGCAATTTCTGCCGTTTATACTCGGCATCGCATTTGCAGGGGTACTTCTTTATTTTGGCTGGTCGATGATCAATGGTGAATCTACCGAAAAATCATCAAGCAGAGCCTATATGGAGCCAAACACGGCACCTAATACGGAAGAACCGATTCATACGTCTTTTGATCAAGAATGGGAAGACTTTCTAAAGAAAAAATAAAGGGAGGAATATCAAATGGTATTAAGAAGAGTAAGAGATATGTTTGTTGCAACTGTCAATGAAGGTTTAGATAAATTGGAGAATCCTCGTGTCATGCTGAATCAATACGTTCGTGATATGGAGGATGATGTTGCGAAAGCGAAACATGCCATCATCAAACAGCAAACGATTCAGCAAGGCTTCCTGCGAAAAGCAGAAGAGACGGAAGCATTTGCTGAAAAGCGAAAGAAACAGGCCGAGCTGGCATATCATGCGGGAGAAGAGGGGCTTGCACGAAAAGCGCTCACAGAAATGAAGTATTTTGAAGAAAAGCACAACGAATATCAGGAAGCCTACCAGCAATCTGTGAAACAATTGAAAGAGCTGAAGGAGCAATTGCAGCACTTAGAAACGAAGCTGCGTGATATAAAAGACAAGAAGCAGGCACTGATTGCAAGAGCCAATGCCGCACAGGCAAAGCAGCATATGAATGATTCCATCAATAAAGTAGACAGTGAAAGTGCATATAAAGAGTTTCTTCGAATGGAGAACCGTATTGAAGAAATGGAAACAAAAGCAGGCAGCTATGCACAATTTGCAGATCAAGGGGCATATGCTCATTTAGACTACGCCGATGAGGTTGAAAAAGAATGGCAGAAGCTGAAGCTTGAGAAAAAGCCTGAACAGCAGCAAGCAAACGTATAGAGGTCAAATCGGAAGAAAAGCAGGCTTTTTCTTCCGATATTTGATTTCTTTCTGTTTCGCTTTTCCTTATAATGAAAAGGTCAGAAGATAAAGGGATGGTATAAATGAAGCGATTAATCGGTCTAATTTGTATACTTGTAGGTATCTTTTTAATGATTGGCATGCTTTTCAAAAATGAAAATCTCTTTCATTTAAGTTTTTCCCGTGAAAAACCAGTGACAACAGCTTCAGCGAAAAAAGAGGAGATTGATCAATTAGATATTTCTCTTTCTGGGTTTCGCGTGAAGGTAAAACCTGAAAATCGTTCTGATATCTCGGTGACTGCTGTCAATGGAAAAGGGAAAATGTATGCGGAGCAAACAGGCGGTACGTTCAAAATTCGTGCTGAAAATAAAAGCTTCTTGTTTTTTACTCAATTTGAAAAAGGAGAGCTTTTAGTTAAAATTCCAACAGATTATCATAAAAATGTGAAGATTACGGGTGGAAGCGGCGTCAGTGAGATTGACGGAGAAGGAAAGCTATCCCTTCAAGATGTGATACTCAAATCAACGAGCGGAAACCTTACAGCTGAGAATTTCTCAGCAAAAAATGTAGAAATCAAAGCAACCTCTGGCAGACTGGCAGTGTCGCACATTGATGCGAAGGATAGTGATATTGGGGCAACTTCAGGGCGTGCTGATATTAATGATGTCAAAGGCGAGCTGCAATTGGGCATGACAAGCGGCCGATTGACAGCAAGTTTTGATACAATTGAGTCACCTGTCTCCTTTCATATGACATCAGGGAGCGCGAAATTTAATTTGCCAGATGACGGAGATTTCAACGTTCAGGTGAAAAAAACAAGTGGAAGCATCGATCACTCGTATGACTTTGATCAAGTGGATAGTGAAGGTCGAGGCTTTACAGGTACGCGGGGAAAAGGGACACATGTAGTCGATATTGAAATGACAAGTGGTAACCTCAAGCTGCGGTAATGAATGAAAGAAAGGAAGGAGGCGAGTCAACTGCGTTTTACAAGGAATCAAATTTTAGGCATCATTGTTGTGATATTTGGTATTAATTTATTTCTCAAAATTATTGGGATCGGAGCAGATTTGTTTTGGCCTGTGTTTTTTGCGCTGGCGGGTTATTGGCTGCACTCACGATCCAAACGTTGGCTCGGTTCAGTTTCCTATATTTTTGCCGGCTTTCTCTTCTTAAAATTTCTGCTCAATATTACATTTAGTTTAACAGGTTACCTATTTGCGGCCTTTTTGATTTATGCCGGCTACCGCTTATTGAAAAATAAACCTGTTTTTGATGTCGATAAAAAGGACACATCAGAAGACGGGAAGCCTTCACTGAAAGTCAATCTTGAAAAAAAGAGCGATCAGAAGAAAACAAAAAGCCAGACAAAGCCGCGCAAAGAGCATGACTTTTTTATTGGTGAAGTCAGGCTGATGAAAAAGCCGTTTCAATTAAGTGATTTGACGATTTCAGGTTTTATTGGCGATGTTAAAATCGATTTATCAAAGGCGATCATCGCAGAAGAAGAGAGTACGATCGTGATTAGCGGGCTGATCGGAGATGTGGATATTTACGTACCGCAGGATATTGAAGTATGTGTGAGTGCTTCCGCCGCGATTGGTGATATGAAAATCATAGATGAAAAAAGAAGCGGGTTTGGCAGTAAAGTGTACGTGATGACCAACGATTACGATGAGAGCAAACGAAAAGTGAAAATCTCCATCTCTCTGCTGATCGGAGATGTGGATGTGAGATACTTATGAGGAAATTGCATTTAGGTCTCCAGTGGCAATCTGTTCGTCTTGGCGTCGGTATCTCGCTCGGTGTTGTGACGATGACGACACTGCCGATGTTTTTTTATTATCAGCTTGATCCGATGATCCTGCTTTCTACCCGCTGGTTTGGCATACCGTTTTTTTGTATTTTACTCATCGTTAGTCTTGCGATTGGGATTTCTGCCGGGAGTGTATTTGGCTATCAGCATAAGAAACGCCTCGATCAGCTTGTTGAGTCGATTTTGAAATTTGAAAATGGAAACTTTGCATATAGACTGCCGTCTCTTGGCGACGATGAAATTGGCTTAGCCGCCGATCAATTAAATGAAATGGCGAAGCGGGTCGAAGGGCAAGTAGCCTCTTTGCAAAAGCTTTCAAATGAACGGGCTGAATGGCAGGTTCAAATGAAGAAATCGGTCGTCTCAGAAGAGCGGCAGCGGCTTGCACGAGAGCTCCATGATGCGGTCAGTCAGCAGTTATTTGCGATTTCAATGATGACTTCAGCTATTCTTGAAGGCATGAAGGAAAAGGACGAAAAGATATTAAAGCAAATGCAGCTTGTCGAACGAATGGCTGGCGATGCACAAAATGAGATGCGTGCTCTTCTGCTTCACCTAAGACCGATCACGCTAGAAGGAAAAGACCTGAAAAAAGGCTTAATTGAGCTGCTAAATGAATTCCAAGCAAAGCAGCCGATTGATATTGATTGGGAAATCGAAGATGATGTTCCGTTATCTAAAGGAGTAGAGGACCACCTCTTCCGAATTGTGCAAGAAGCCCTGTCTAATGTATTTAGGCATGCAAAGGCGACAAAGGTAACTGTGCGCCTGCTCATAAGAAACCGGCAAGTGCAGCTAAAGATTATTGATAATGGTATCGGCTTTCAAACAGATCATGTGAAGACAGCCTCCTACGGACTTGAATCGATTCGAGAGAGAACAAGTGAAGTAGGCGGTGTCGCAGAGATTATGTCATTTGAGGGAAAAGGCACACAAATTGATGTGAAGGTCCCCATTTTTGATGAAGGAAAAGGAGAGAACGTTCGATGATTCGAGTGCTTTTAATCGACGATCACGAAATGGTGAGAATGGGTCTTGCGGCCTTTTTAGAGGCGCAGCCTGATATTGAAGTCATTGGTGAAGCGTCAGATGGACAAAAAGGTGTAGAGCTAGCCGTTGAGTTAAAGCCAGATGTGATTTTAATGGATCTTGTCATGGAAGGGATGGATGGCATCGAAGCAACGAAAAGAATTTGTCAGGAAATTGAAGATGCCAAGATTATCGTTCTGACGAGCTTTATTGACGATGATAAAGTCTATCCGGTGATTGAGGCGGGTGCTCTAAGCTATTTATTAAAAACATCCAAGGCAGGAGAAATTGCTGATGCCATCAGATCAGCAAGTATCGGTGAACCAAGACTTGAATCAAAAGTGGCTGGAAAGGTCATGAATAAACTCCGTCATTCATCAAATGGGTCCATCCTTCACGATTCATTAACAGCAAGAGAAATGGAGATCTTGAAGCTGATTGCGGATGGGAAATCGAATAAGGTCATTGCCGAGGAATTATTTATTACAATTAAGACGGTGAAGACCCATATTACCAACATTCTTTCCAAACTTGATGTGGAAGATCGAACGCAAGCGGCTGTGTATGCGCACCGTCATAAGCTGATTCAATAAAAAAACAGCTTTCAGGTGAAAGCTGCTAGAACATGCGTAAAATTAGTCCTTCTGTCCTGTGATCGGACGTTCGGATAGTTGATGGAGCTCAGGAACTGGAAAAGCCTCCTGCTCCTTGGCCGATTTTTCTTCCAGGGTTTTCTTCATTTCGGATAAAAGCTTTACGCTCTCCTTTGCTGCTGCCGCTTTTTTTTCCTGCAAATCAATGATCTGTGAAAGTCCGACGAATAAACCGCCTCCCAACAGAAGGAGCGCAGGGGTTTGTCCATAATAAACCACGATCAAAAATGTGCTTGAAAAGCTGTCGGCTTCAATGAAGAAATCTTCTTTTGATTGCGTGAATACAACGATTAACAGAAGTATCCCTAGAATCAAAAATAGAATGCCGGCCGAAAGTAAAGCTCGTTTCATGATTGACACCCTTTTTTTCTTACCATTTTAACATACTCTATAAAGATTGTGTTGCGCCCTTAGTCCCGAAGTCACGGATTTTCACATTTGCCTTGTAACGAATGTCTGATTCACTAAAAATTTCATCCCAATGCTTCGCTTCTTTTCGAAAGTCCTTCGGATACGCAATACTCGCTTTTTGAGAAAACCCGCAAATATCTGCTTTGATCTCATGCTGTAATTCCCCAATGAAATCTTTTACGTTTTTCTCTAATTGACGCTCCACTGCACCCTCAATCTCTTGAAGATACTTTTCATTAAATGAGTTTTCACGCTCATTCCAATCCTCAGACAACCTTCCTTCAAGCGCCACTGACACATTAAATTGATATTTTCCGCTCGCTGTTTTATTCGTTTCAATGTTGTGTTTCAGTTTAAAAATCTCAAACGAATAGATGCTGTGATCATATTCAAATTCAATCACTCCGCCTTTTCCGTCCCCAGTCAACAGATTGTATGACTGCACGGCTAACGGAGAGATGCTGGTGAGAAATCGTCTGTTCTTAATAATAGAGGCTCCATCGAGTATTAATTTCCCTTGATCCACACCGACTTTCGGAACAGCAAAAGATACGTTGTTTTGCATAGCAGAAGAAATATCTCCTAATGAAACGGGCTTGAACATACGTATGGTCGATTTTGTATTCCCAGAAATATCATATAATGTAGAAGAAGCTGGCTGCCCATCGTCATTGATTTTCAGCAAGTCCCCAGGCTTTTCTGAGGTCATAAAGACGAGGCTTCCTCTCCGCGTTTCATTGTCGCGAATAAAT
Source organism: Bacillus sp. PK5-006 (assembly GCF_054161415.1). NCBI lineage: Bacteria > Bacillati > Bacillota > Bacilli > Caryophanales > Bacillaceae > Bacillus > Bacillus sp. PK5-006. Next base: position 743,046 of record NZ_CP096414.1, read on the forward strand.
TGATTAATGACGAGGTCGAAATTATTCTCATTGATAAGTTCCTCAGAAAATAAATACACCCTCAGCTGCTGGGCGAAAATCCGGTGACTTTTGAGCGTCGTTGTTCGGAATATTTGATGTACGGAATCACCACTCGTTTCTATAATCTTTGTTGGGTCTTTTACGCTGGATTCTTGTTCAATTTTTTGAGGAACAAGGACTTGCATTGATATTTTAAGCTTATGACCGTGATCTCCTTTATCTAAGCCATAACCAATCGCCATGTTGAGTTCCTCAATATTGGTACTATCCCAGCATCCACTTAATAGAACAAGGGTCATTAATGCAAAAACCGCCTTCTTTTTCATGCCGCTTTCCGCCTCCTTTTAAAAAATACGATGATAAATAAGAGAAACGGGAGAATGCCGAATAAAAGGAAAAATAAATTGTTCACATAGGTTAAATAATCACGCACTGTATCAACATCCTTTGGGAAAACGGCGGCAAAGTAGATGACAATTCCCATCAACGTGAGTACGACTTTTTTGGGTAATTTTGTTAGTTTGGATACCCCCATTGCAGCAAAAAACGTATATCCTACAAAGCTCGTATAAAGCTGAACAAGCCAAACGATAAGCAAAAAAGATTCAATTCGCTCAATAAAAATCCCCTGTATATCGAACGATTGAAATAAAGCAATCGTCGGCCAAGTCAACGTCGCAGTTTCTTTCACAGTGAACGCACCAACGACAAGAATATAGGTGAATATATAAATGATCGCAGGAATCAAAAAGCCGATTGCGCCATAAGCAAAGGTGTGTTTTTGCGTGTTCATATAGACAGGCATAAACAGCATCATTTCAATACCAACAAACGAAATGGCTGATGCATTAAAGGATTTGAAGACAGGGGAGAAGCCCTCGCCTAAAACAGGCCGGAGGTTATCTAACTTAAACTCTTGAACACTGAGTCCGTAAGCAATAAATAAGATAATCAGGGTGACAATGAGGAAAAAAGGGCACAGTCTGGCAAAATCACCAATCCCGCCGACGACAAGATAAAGACCGACCAAAATAAAACTGATCATTGTCACCGCTACAGGAGTGTTTTGAAGCAAAAAGAACTTCACCATTTCCGACATAGCCCGCACTTCATAGCTGGCAACGCCGAGAAAATAAATAATAATGAGCAGGTTAGCAAGGGCACCGATCCACTTGCCAAGCCCCTCGTTCGTATAATCATAGTAAGAGGAGAAGGGGACTTTTTTCATCATAAGGACATTCGCAAAAATAAATACAATGTAAATGCCACTCATGAGTAAGAGCGCAATCCAGCCGTCAGGTGTAGCTGCAGCCTGAGCCATTGCTCTTGGCAGAATCATCATACTTGCACCTAATGTTGTATTGGCAATGATGGCACTTGCCTGATAGCTGGTGATCGACTCTTTATGATTGACCATATCGTTCTCCTTTCTTTTGATTTTTTAAAGGCAATCGAATGATGGAATTGTCTTCGTTTTTATAGCTGAACACAAAATCTGGTGAGAAATAAGGCGTCCCAAAACTTTTTTGCCGTGTTAAATGAGTAAGGAGAACGAGCATGAACAGCACAATCCCATATAAACCAAAGGTAGCTGCTGTAAACATGGACACAAACCGGAGCACGCGGAACGACATGCCCATCCCATATTGCGGGACAGTGAATGATGCGAGGGCAATCACACTGACGATAATCACCATGATCGAGCTCACAATATGAGCCTGAACGGCCGCCTGCCCGATGACAACTCCGCCTACAAGTCCAATCGTTTGACCGAGCGGATTTGGCAGCCTTAAACCTGCTTCCCGCAGCAGTTCAATCGTTATCTCCATGATGAGTGCCTCCACAATAGGCGGAAAGGGGACATTTTCTCTTGTACTTGAGATCGAAATAGCCAGTGTTGTTGGTAAAAGTCCTTGGTGGAAGGACACAAGTGCAATATAAATGGCTGATAAAAATAATGTCAGAAAGATAGAGGTAAACCGCAGCATCCGAATGAGAGAGGCGGCAATCCACCTTTCATAATAATCATCAGGTGATTGCATAATCGTCGCGAGAGAAGCAGGTACAATTAACACAAAAGGAGAATGATCAACAAAAATGGCGACACGTCCATTATTTAAAGCAGAGGCCACTTTATCCGGCCGTTCTGTGTTTTGTATTTGCGGGAAAGGAGAGTACACATTGTCCTCAATCAGTTCCTCAAGAACACCGGAATCTTGTATATCATCAATGGTGACTTGCTTGAGCCGTTTTTTCACTTCTTTTAACACAGACGATTGAGCCATACCATCTATGTACATGATAGTCACTTGGGTGTACTTTTTTTGACCAATCTTCATGTCGACGGTTTTAAGATCTGGGTTTTTCAAGCGCTGTCTTACAAGAGCTAAATTCGTATCTAAATCTTCAATAAAGCCAATTTTCGGTCCTCTCACAACTGTTTCAGAGGTAGCATCCCCTATACTGCGTTTCTTCGTTCCATGCGTTTCTAAAATATACGCATGCTGAAATCCGTTAATCAGAACAACACAATGCCCATCAAAAATCGCATCGACCAATTCCTCAGAGGTTTTCACCGAACGTGTGGTCATCATCGATAAATTGGATTCTAACTTCTCTTTTGTGAGAGACGTATGATCTTGGAGAAGCAGCTTTAAAAAGGTTTGAATCTCCATTTTTTCGTTCATTTCTTTTATGTATAAATAGTAAACAACCTGTCCATTGGACAGCGTTTTTTTCTCATGGACCAAATCGTCCATTTCCTTTAATTGCGGAAGAATGACGGAGAGATTATCGTATAAGTGCTCTTTTAATGGAGTCTGATTCATTCGGATCACCCGCCTCAAATCTTTTTCTTAGCATTACCTGCTTGAAAAAACAATATTCTGTGTTACATTATTTTGTGGTAAAAGAAAGAATGAGGGTTTTGGAGGAAACAAGATGGCACAGATTCGTTTAGCAGGAACAAAAGAGGAGATCGACCGTATTCTACAGTCGTTTGACAAGCATTATGAGGTGACATATACATCAAAGGATTACGGAAAAACGAACCCAAAATACAAATATTCGAAGGATGTTCGCGTTTATATTGAACTAAAATTAAAATAAAGATAAAATTTTAATTGAAAACGCTTAAAGGATTTTCGTTTTTTGTATAGAATAGAGTTGAGTGATGAGAAGCTATGGAGGGATACATAATGACGGAATTTAGAATCGAAAAAGACACAATGGGCGAAATCAAAGTGCCGAAGGACAAGTTCTGGGGTGCACAAACACAACGAAGCAAAGAAAATTTCAAAATCGGTTCTGAGAAAATGCCAAAGGAAGTTGTGAATGCGTTTGCAATTTTGAAACGTAGCACAGCGATTGCGAACGAACGTCTTGGCAACCTTGAAAGCGAAAAAGCAGAAGCAATTGCTGCTGTATGTGATGACATCATCAGCGGAAAGTATGATGAGCATTTCCCGCTTGTTGTTTGGCAGACAGGCAGTGGAACACAAAGTAACATGAACATGAACGAAGTCGTTGCAAACAGAGCAACTGCTTACTTGAAAGATAAAAATAGCGAGTTCAGCATTCATCCGAATGATGACGTTAACCGCAGCCAAAGCTCAAATGATACATTCCCAACGGCTATGCACGTGGCAGCTGTTTTAGCTGTGTACAAAAAATTATTGCCTGCTATTGACCAGTTACGAACAACTCTTGATGAGAAAGCAAAAGCGTATCAAGAGATTGTGAAAATCGGCCGTACGCACTTGCAGGATGCAACACCGCTGACAGTTGGCCAAGAGATTAGCGGCTGGGTATACATGCTGGACCGTTCAAAAGAAATGATTCTAGAATCAACTGAAAAAATGAGAGAATTGGCCATTGGCGGAACTGCTGTTGGTACAGGCATTAACGCACATCCTGAGTTCGGTCAATATGTTGCTGAGGAAATCAGCCAGCTGACAGGTCAAACATTCAATTCTTCACCAAACAAATTCCATGCGCTGACAAGCCATGATGAAATTACGTATGCACACGGTGCTTTAAAAGCACTTGCAGCTGATTTAATGAAAATTGCTAATGATGTGAGATGGCTTGCAAGTGGTCCTCGCTGCGGAATTGGTGAATTGATCATTCCTGAAAATGAGCCGGGAAGCTCCATTATGCCAGGAAAAGTCAATCCAACCCAAAGTGAAGCTTTAACCATGATTGCAGCACAAATCATGGGGAATGATGCCACAATCGGTTTTGCGGCAAGCCAAGGAAACTTTGAGCTGAACGTATTTAAGCCAGTCATCATTTATAACTTCCTGCAATCAGTTGAACTACTTGCTGACGGCATGAATTCATTCCATGACAAGTGTGCAGTTGGAATCGAACCAAACCTTGAAACGATTGAGAAAAACTTGAACAATTCATTGATGCTTGTGACGGCACTGAACCCGCACATCGGATATGAAAATGCAGCGAAAATTGCGAAGCTTGCACACAAAGAAGGATTAACACTAAAAGAAGCAGCACTTCAATTAGAGCTGTTAACAGAAGAGCAGTTCGAGCAATTTGTGAAACCAGAGGAAATGGTGACACCGAAAGCAAAATAAGAAACCAGGGGCGGCTGCCCCTGGTTTTTTTCATTGAAAATATGTGTTTACAAATGATCCTCTTTCAAAATACGCAAAAGTGACTCAGAGTTGCTTTGCAGCGGTGCGTATAATTTCAATTGGTACAGCATGCCTTTCACGATGACTTGTCTTGGTTTTTGTTTGTTTAATTCATTTTCCAGAATGCCAAGCGCTTCAAATAATTCAGGCTCGTCTTTCACTTCATAGTGTGCTTCAGCCATCTCTCTTAATTCCTGTAAAAGAGATTCTGTGAGCGGATCGAATGACCGTTCATAAATCGGACCAAACCAATCGCTCGCTTGATCTACAGAAATGAGAGGAGGGTCATTTCGCTTCATCATACCGCCCATCAAATCATCGATACGGTGAATCATGGTTGTGGCAAGCTCTTCTGCTTCCAGCTGAAAATCATATAAAATCGCAAGCTCGAAATAAACGTGGCTCATGCCCTCAATCGTCAAACATAAATCAGCCATATAAGGAATGGCAGCGTCTCCATACACTTGTTTAATATTATCGATATGAAGCTGAATCGTCGCAAGCCTAATTTGTTTTGCGAGCTGCTGCGTTTCTTGAGTCATAGGAAGCGCTCGATCGCTCAGCTGCATTTTAATAAAATCCTTTTGCTGCAAAATATTATCGTAATAGACAGTGAGCTGTTTGCGGTAGGCTTCTTTTGGTGTGCCGCCCTCTGTTTGAACCTCATGAATCCGGGTAAATACCTTATCGTAATAGTAATGAAGGATCGAAATGAGCAATGCTTCCTTTGATTTAAAATAAAGATAAAAAGCACCCTTTGACATGTGGCATTCATCCGCAATTTCCTGAACAGACGTTGTGTTGTAGCCTTTGCTGGCAAATAATTTCATGCCAGCCTCAATGATCATTTTTTCTTTCTTTTTCAATATGAATGTCATCCTTTCTTACCGAGAGACAAATGTCTTAGGAAACGTGCGCAAAGAGATGTGACTTATTGGTCATAAACGACGAAAGTTTTCAAAAATTAATCAGATTGTAACTTGTTTTTTACAGTGTAATTCTTTATATTATAAAGTAAGGTGACCAACTGGTCAAAATATGTGAAAGGATGATGTTCCATGAGAGAAATCGATGATATGATTAGACGCTTGCGAACAAAAGGGATTCAAGTAGAAAAAGTCAAAATGCCGAAAGAGACAACCATTGAAAAGAAATGGATGTATCAAGCTGGCAAAAAGATCAAAGCCACATACCGTGATTTCAATGGGTATTCATTCATTTAAAAAAGACTGCGGTCAAAAACCTACAGTCTCTTCTTTGGAACCATGATTGTATAACGTACACCTAGATCATCATTTTCAATAGATATGGACGCTTGATGCATTGAAAGGATTCTTTTGACAATGCTTAATCCAATACCGAATTCGCCCTTTTTTCCCTTACTAAAAGGTTCGTATAGGTTGGACAGCATATGTTCTTCAATTGGAGGACCGTCATTACGAATGACAATGCGGATTTGATCCTCTTCTTGTTTCATCTGAATATCAATCTTACTTTTTGCGTAGCGAAGTTGATTTTCTAGTACATTCTCAAATAATTTGCTCCATTGTTCTGGATCGCCTTCAAGAGCAGCCTCATCATCTAAGTCCACGTTCCACTGCAATTCATTTTTCGACCAGCGTATTCGGTCGACCACTTCCAGCATCGTATTACTGAGTAGGAAGGAAGAATGTGCGGGATGTTGTTTTGATAAATAATCAAGCTTTGTTAAGTACAGCAGATCCTTGATTTTCTTCTCAAGCTTTTCCGCTTCACCTTCAATGACTTCCACCGTTTGTTCAAGATCTCCCTTAGGAAAAATACCATCTTTAATGGACTGCGTGTAGCCGCGGATGACCATGACAGGTGTCTTTAAGTCATGTGAAATATTCTGCAAAAGTGTCCGTTCTGTTTCATCTTTTTGAATGAGTTTTTGTCTCATTTCTTCAATGGTATGACCAAGTTTGCCAATTTCATCTTGCCGGTCAACGATGACAGGATCGTCCCAGTCCTCTTGGGCAATCCGTTTGACGTGCTTTTCAAACGCAACGATTGGTCGGGATAGATAGCGGGCAAGCCAAATCGATGGAATCCAGCTTAGTAAAATAACAGTGCCTAAGATGAAGATCAGCTGTTTAAACAGCGTAAAGGATAGGTCATCTCGATAAGAATCTGGTGCATAGGACAGAAGAATATATTGTGTATTGCCTGATGATACTTTTTTGATGACAAAAAAGATATGCTGGCCGTTCACCTCTTCAGAATACCGTTTCGTTGCGCTTTTTTGTTTTTTCACAAACGATTGGATTTTCTCAATAAAAGCATGCGGAAAAAACTGCGCCATTTGATCTAATTCATCTGACGGGATCAAAATGTGCTGCACGGAGCGGTTTTCCGGTGTCGATTTTGGCGAGCCGTCTCGGTTCAATGGATATTCTGTCAGCACTTGCTGTTCATTTTCGATATTTTTATAAATTTCATTTGTGAAAAAGTCACGTAATGTATTGGAAAATAGAATAATCAGGACAATGGAAATGGTGAGCAAAATGCCAGAGATCACAGCCCAAATTTGAAAAGCGAGCGGTTTGTTCTTCATCCTTTCAGCATCCTATAGCCAAATCCATAGATGGTCTCGACCTTTAAGTCGGGCATTTTTTTGCGCAGCCGTCTGACAAGGTCATCCACCACACGATCTGTCCCGAAGTAATCGTGTCCCCAAATCTTGACGAGGATATCTTCACGAGAAAAAGCATGTCCCTGGTGATGTGTAAATAAAAGCAGCAAGTCAAATTCCTTAGACGTTAAGTTAATGAGCTGCCCCTCTTCATAGACCTCTCTTACATCCTCATGAATGACATAAGAAGAAACTGAAGTGACGCTTTGCTGCTGCGGGCTATCGCTGTTTTTATACACAAGCTCCAGCAGCTTTTGAACCCGAATGATCAGCTCACGAGGAAGAAACGGCTTCGCAATATAATCACTGCTTCCCAGCTCTAAACCGAGGACACGGTCGATATCTGCATCACGTGCTGAAATGAAAATGACCGGTACGTCAGGTGATGCGGCTTTAATTTCTTTTATGAGGGTATAGCCGTCTGTATCAGGCAGCATGATATCTAAAATCCATAGATGCGGCGGCTTGTTTATGGCCTCGCGTGCCGCTTCTCCGGTTAAAAAAGAGGAGACATTCCAATCCTCACTCTCTAAATATTTGGTTAACAGTTCATTTAAATTTTGTTCATCTTCAACTAAATAAATGGTGTACGACAAAGTCTTCCACATCCTCTCAACGTCATTATAACGGGATACGAAGGCGGCATGTCAACAATCACACGCTTTTTTCACAATTTCACATATTCTTCTCATCATTATCCCATAATGTTTGATTATGATAAGGTCAAGGGAAAAAAGGGCATAGACAAAAGGCGGATGAATAGGTGCTTTTCATCAATGTGCGCACCTTGCTTTTTTTCTATGAATAAGTATTATATAATTTGACATATTGCCATAAAGTATTTTTCAATGATCTTTCCATTAAGAGGACCTGAGTCCTATCTAGACATATGAATGAAACATGATGTAAAGGAGTGCAAGCGATGGATTTCCGAAGAGAAGATGAAGAGAATAAGATGAATCATCCAGAAAATCAAGACAATGAAATGAATCATCAAAAAGATACCCATCAAGAGAATGAGAAACAAATAGACGCACCAGAAAAAGAGAAGGAACTTGTTTTTCACCAGCATGAAAATGAAGCATCTGCCTCGCAGGAGAGTGTGACAAATCATTCTCCTCAAATGGTGGATGACCGTGCGTCGAAAAAAGAGAAAAAGCGGAAGGCGGCATGGCTCAGCCCAATTCTTGGAGGGATTATTGGCGGGGGTCTTGTACTTGGCATTACACCGCTTTTGCCGCAGTCACAGGATACAGCTGCCAACACGCAAACGCAGACCGCATCAAGCGAGCCGGCAGCCTCAGATAATTTCTCGACAAAACAAATCACCAATGCCACAAATGTGGCTGATATGGTAGAAGATTTAGAGCCCACTATTGTAGGGGTCTCAAACTATCAATCTACACAAAATTCGTTTGGCTTGAGCGGTGATCGAACAGAAGCTGAAGCTGGAACAGGCTCTGGTGTCATCTTCAAAAAAGATGGCAAAAAAGCGTACATTATTACAAATAACCACGTTGTCGAAGGGGCCAATAAAATCAAGGTCACCCTTTATGATGGAAAAACAAAAGACGCAAAGCTTGTCGGCAGTGATGTCATGACCGACTTAGCCGTTGTTGAAATGAACGCAGACGGCATTGATAAAGTGGCGAGCTTTGGTGATTCTTCTAAGCTTCGTGCTGGAGATAAAGTCATTGCCATTGGGAATCCGCTCGGTGCACAGTTCTCAGGTACTGTGACAGAAGGAATCATTAGTGGTCTTGATCGTACTGTAGAAGCAAATACGTCATCTGGTACGGTGGAGATGAATGTGCTGCAAACAGATGCAGCGATTAACCCAGGAAACAGCGGGGGGCCACTGATCAATACAGATGGTCAAGTCATTGGCATTAACAGCTTGAAAATCAGCGAAAGCGGTGTGGAATCACTTGGATTCGCGATCCCAAGTAACGATGTCAAACCGATTGTAGATGAGCTGTTGAAAAATGGAAAAGTTGAACGTCCATATCTTGGCGTTCAAATGATTGATCTTGAGCAAGTGCCTGAGACGTATCAGGAAAATACGCTCGGCTTATTTGATAAACAAATCGGCAAAGGCATTTATGTAAAGGATGTTTCAAAAGGTTCACCTGCACAAAAAGCAGGCTTGAAATCTGGAGATGTCATCATCAAGTTCAAAGGGAAAGACGTAGTGAACAGCTCTCAGCTGAAAGAAATTCTTTACAAAGAAACAAAAGTCGGCGATAAAACCACAATGACTGTCATTCGTGAAGGAAAGAACAAAAATCTAGATATTACCCTTGGACAGTCAGATAGCGAATAAATGAAAAAAACAGGTGGATGTCAACGTATCCACCTGTTTTTTTGTGCTTATTTTTTTGAAGAGAGTGTACGTAGTATGATGTGTTCCCACATGTTCCACGGCAGAAGCTGCTTTGCTGTGAATGAAAGTCGTACACCTTTTCCAACAAGATATCTCAGCCGTTTCAGCCGCTTCTTTTCTGCTAATCGTACAACAAGCTCTGCCACTTCACGAGGATCTCCATAGTTGGATTTCTGGGCATCAATATGGGCCATCATCTTTTGATAGAGTTTTGTGTATTTCGATCCTTCTGCTGGCTGAATCATTTGTTCGTTCATGGAGGTGTTCCAAATATTCGTCTGGAAAGAGCCTGGCTCGATCAAGGCCGCCTGTATACCGAACGAAGCCAGTTCAATCCGCAAGCTTTCTGTATAGCCTTCCAACGCAAACTTAGACGATACATATGGAGAAAGTGCAGGCATTCCCATTAATCCACTGATACTGCTCATATTGAAAATTTTTGCGCCACTCGTCATAAACGGCAGCACTGCTTGGGTCATTTCCATCACACCGAAGACATTCACTTCAAATTGTTGGCGGTATGTGTCGACAGGAACCTCCTCTGCAAAACCAGCAAAGGCTGTTCCCGCATTGTTCACAAGCAGGGTAATGGGTGCATAGGTATGAAGCTTCTTCTGAAATGCTTGAATCGACTGCGTATCGGTCACATCTAACGCTTCAATATGTATCATGCCAGATAAAGAGGCTTCCTCGATTTCTTCAGCGAGCTTTTTGGCATTGGTTTCCTGTCTGACGCCGGCAATCACTGTATAGCCCCGCTTTGCGAGACACATCGTGATGAGCTTGCCAAAGCCGCTATTGGCACCAGTTACAATGGCTGTTCTTTTCATCATCCGGTCCTCCTTTTTGTTTCAATTTATCATAGTGGGCTGTTTTATTGAATAACAAAAAGGAGCCTGGAGAAGAATAAAAAGCGATGCTGTGAAATAGGAGGAAACACATGATGTGTTGGAAGAAGGCGGGACGAATAGGAGTGCTGCTCTTTATGCTGTCCGGCTGTCAATCAGTTGAACCGTTACAACAAACACATGAAGCAGAAGCAGAAAGTCTATCAGCTGTTCAAATGAAGGAACTGCCATTTCAGCATGTGCATCTGCTTGTCCAATATGGACAGAAAAACGAATTATACGAAGCGACCTACCGTCAGGCAAGAGGCAAAGAGGAAGCAATCATTCGTGATCATATGAATGGGGCCCGCTATGAAGGAGAAGAAGCTTTGCGCGAGATGAAGATGAAGCTGAATGATATGTCGATTCCTAGTGCAAAGATCAATGAAGCGTATGTAAATGAACTATTAACTGCTTTTAATTTAGATGATGATTATCAGCGGATTCAGATCGATTTAAAGCTCGAGGATGGGACCAAACGTACATTCCAAAGGAAGAAATAAACGAGACTTTCTCATTTTTTAATTGAAAATGATTTTCAAGATCACTTAAATCTGATACACTAAATTGAGATAAGTGATCTTTTACGTCTGTACATAGACGATATTTCATATAAAAATTTGGATGAGAAAAGGAGCGTTTGAGCGGAATGAGTGCCATTTCTACTGAAGGTTTAAGCTTAGGCTACGGAGAAACAATGATCATCGATGAACTAAATGTATCAATCCCTAAGGGTGAAATCACAGTATTTATTGGCAGTAATGGATGTGGTAAATCCACGCTACTGCGCTCTTTGGCCCGTCTCATGAAGCCAATGGGTGGTTCTGTCCTGCTTGAAGGTCATTCCATTGCAAAATTACCAACAAAAGAAGTAGCGAAACAGCTCGCCATTCTTCCACAAGGACCAGAAGCGCCAGAAGGATTAACTGTGCATCAGTTAGTGAAGCAAGGCAGATATCCTTATCAAAATTGGCTGAAGCAGTGGTCGAAGCAAGATGAAGAAGCTGTGAACCGCGCATTGAAGTCAACAAAGATGGAAGATCTTGCTGATCGGACCGTTGATTCATTATCAGGTGGACAAAGGCAGCGTGCATGGATTGCGATGACGCTGGCTCAAGAGACCGATATTATTTTGTTAGATGAGCCGACGACATATTTAGACATGACGCATCAAATCGAAATTTTGGACCTTCTGTTTGATTTAAATGAGAAAGAGCAGCGCACGATTGTGATGGTTCTTCATGACCTCAATCTTGCATGCAGATATGCTCATCATCTTGTCGCGATTAAAGACAAGTCAATCTATGCAGAAGGCAGACCAGAAACAGTGATTAATTGTGATCTTGTGAAAAATGTCTTTGATATGAATTGCCAAGTGACAACAGATCCTTTATTTGGAACACCATTATGTATTCCGCACGGTAGAGGACGCTGTATTGTGCAGCAAGCGCAAGCTGAAACGTTTCTTGCTGCAAGATAATCGTATGTCAAAAGCCTGACATCTGTGTCTCACAGAGTCAGGCTTTTTTCTGAAAAAGGAGCGGAATATCAATGGGAAATGAATTAGATGAAAAGCTGGAAGGCTTGCTTGATAAATATACAGAGCTGCTGCTCGGTGAATCAACAGACGAGCTGAAACAAGATGTGAAACAATGGGTGATCTACTCCCATATCGCAAAAAGCATGCCGCCGCTAGCAAAGCATTTCAATGAAACGTATCCAGAAGCAAAAGAAGAAATCAAACACACGATTCAACGAATCAAACAGTTGAACGAAGCTCATCGCGCCAATAAAGACCGTTAAAAAACTGCCAGCAGCGTGTAGACAAACCCTCGCATTCTTTGTCAGTCCTGTGCGCTGGTGCTCACGAATGTTCAATTCGCTCCGCAAAAGTAGCCGTCCTTCCTAGACTGCAAAGGTTTTCTATCACGCTGAAAAGAAGATAAAGGGCTAAAATAAAAATCATTTTAGCCCTTTATCAACAATTGACTGCCAGCTCCAACTGGCAGTTTTTTTCTTATGACATTTGTGATGAACCGTACGGGGATTGATCTGTCAGTGTTTGCTGGAACTTCTGGTGTGCCTGCTGGAGCTTTTGCTGATCAGCGGCTTCAACAGAATACCAGCCATATCGGAACATGACATCATATAAATGTCTTTGTGTTTTCTGTGTTTCCAGTGCAATTCGCTGAATATCCTGATAAAGAGATTCATGACTGAATTCATTGAGCGCTGTGTTGTATCCACTTGTCATATATTTTTCAGTCGACAAGAGATCTGTGACAAAATCACGATCGTTCATGCTGGTTGTTGTGGGAACCGGAGTTTGTGGATTCCCGATTTTTTGTTGGTTTTGCTGTTCCATGTTTTTTCCTCCTATTGCATAAAGCCAGTAGACTGGCCTTGCCCTGAGCTGCCTAAATGCTGAAGAATTTGTGTGTAATGCTGATGATGCATTTGCCCAACTTGGTTTAATTCTTGTTTCAATGTTTGGTCCTGGCAATGCTCGGCCATAAAATGAGCCTTTTTCATGGCGATCAAGTTCCAGTTGAGCATATCCTCTAAGTACAAGGAATCCTTCACTGATATGACTTCTGGGGGCATATTCATTTGCTGATTGTTCAACTTGTGTTCCTCCTTTGTTTCCTTACTGTTTCTTTTTATATTGCTGATTTTGACTGGTTTTTTTCCCGCCTAGGTCTGCTTCCTGTGATGGACCTGCGTTTCCTTTTACACTTGCAGCACTAACGCCTGCTTTCGATGGGTTTTTCTTCAAACGAGACATGTGGACATCACCTCCATTCTTACAATTCCCTCTCATCTTTAATTCATACGCCGCAAAATAAGGCACACGAGAATGTGTAAATTTTTGAAATCTGCTATTGAACTGTTTCGGAAAATCTTTTAAGATAAAGAAAGAGGCATTGCTTTTTTTTGGACAAAAAATGAATGACTGTTCATTCAAAATGTTTAGGGGGATATTTATGGGCAAACATATTCGCAAGGCGGCTGTCATTGGTTCAGGTGTCATGGGCTCAGGCATTGCTGCACATTTAGCCAATATTGGGATACCAGTTACACTGCTAGATATTGTGCCAAATGAACTGACAAAGGAAGAAACGGCGAAAAAGCGGACGCTTGATCACCCTAGTGTTCGGAATCGATTAAGTCAAGAAGCGATGAAAAAATTGTTAAAGCAAAAGCCAGCACCTCTTACTTCAGCAAAAAACCTATCATACATCACACCGGGAAATCTCACAGACCACCTTTCCTTATTACACGATGCTGACTGGATCATTGAAGTCGTCACTGAAAAGCTCAGCATCAAAAAGCACGTATTCTCTCTCATCGACGAACACCGCAAAGAAGGAAGCATCGTATCAAGCAATACATCCGGTATTTCAGTTGAAAAAATGGCAGAAGGCCGATCAGATGATTTTAAACGCCATTTTTTAGGCACACATTTTTTTAACCCAGCTCGTTATTTAAAGCTCTTAGAAATCATTCCTATTCAAGAAACCGATCCAGAAGTACTGTCATTTATGAAAACATTTGGCGAGGATGTACTCGGCAAAGGTGTGGTTGAAGCAAAGGACACACCGAACTTTATTGCAAACCGCATTGGCACTTATGGACTTCTTGTCACAGTGCGTGAAATGCTTGAGAACAAATACACCATCGGAGAAGTGGATTCTGTCACAGGACCTCTCATTGGAAGACCGAAAAGTGCGACATTCCGTACACTGGATGTAGTGGGACTCGACACATTTTCACATGTGGCACGAAACGTATATGAGCAGGTAGAAGGAAAGGAAAAAGAGATTTTCCAGCTGCCTGAGTTTATTGAAAGAATGCTCGAAAAAGGATGGATTGGCAGCAAGGCAGGCCAAGGTTTTTATCAAAAAAATGGGAAGGTCATTTTAGAGCTTGACCCAGTGACGCTCACATATGGTGAACGCACAAAGCTAAAAGATCCAGGCATTGAAATGGCGAAACAGCAAAAGGGTGCAAAAGCAAAGTTGAAAGCGCTTATTTATCAGGATGGCCGTGCAGGGCAACTACTTTGGAATATGACAGCGCCCGTACTTCTTTATTCAGCTCATCTAAAAGGTGAAATTGCGGATGATATTCAGTCTATCGATAACGCCATGAAATGGGGATTCGGCTGGCAGCACGGCCCATTTGAGCTGTGGGATGCAATAGGTGTCAAAAAAGCTGCCGAACGCATGGAAGCAGAAGGCCACAGTATTCCAGCATGGGTAAAAGACATGCTGTCAAAAGGACACGAGACATTCTATCAAGAGAATGCTGATGGAGAGCGTGCGTTTTATCATAACGGGGCTTATGAACAGGAAAAAGGGAACGACAAACATATATCTTTAGCTAGATTGAAAAAGAAACACGACGTCATCTTCAAAAATTCTGGTGCGAGCCTGATCGATATTGGTGATGATGTCGCCTTGCTCGAATTTCACTCTAAAAGCAATGCCATTGGACTAGATGTCATTGATATGATCAATCGCGCTGTTGATGAGACGGAAAAGAATTATAAAGGGCTTGTCATCGGAAACCAAGGGAAGAACTTCTGTGTTGGCGCAAACCTTGCCCTGATTTTAATGGAAGCACAGGACGACAATTTCTTTGAAATTGACTTTGTGATCAGACGCTTCCAGCAGGCAATGATGAAGGTGAAATATAGCAATCGCCCAGTCGTGGCCGCCCCATTTGGGATGACATTAGGAGGCGGAACAGAAGTTTGTCTGCCGGCAGCAGCTATTCAGGCGTCCAGCGAAACATACATGGGACTTGTGGAAGCGGGAGTTGGACTGATTCCAGGAGGCGGCGGAAACAAAGAGTTATATCTTCGTCACCTGCAAGGATCAGCGAAGCCGTCGCAGACGGCTATACAGGATGCTACGCTGAAAACATTTGAAACAATTGCAATGGCAAAAGTATCGACTTCAGCTGAGGATGCGCGGGATATGAACATGCTCCGCGTGAGTGACCGGATTAGTATGAACGGGGATCACCTGATCTATGATGCAAAACAACTGGTGCTCTCTCTTGATGAAGCCGGTTATCGTGCGCCGCTCAAGCAAAAGGTGCCGGTCATGGGAGAAACAGGCTATGCAGCGATGATTTTGGCTGCTGAAAATATGAGACTGTCAGGATACATTTCAGAGCATGACATGACCATTGTAAAAAAATTAGCTCATGTCATTTCCGGCGGGAAACTGCCATTTGGAACCGAGGTAGAGGAGCAATACTTATTAGAGCTTGAAAGAGAAGCCTTTTTAAGTCTTGTAGGAGAAGTGAAATCACAGGCACGTATGCAGCACATGCTCGTCAAAGGAAAACCTTTACGTAACTAAGGGGGAGTCAAAATGAGAGAAGCAGTCATTGTCGCTGGCGCAAGAACACCAGTAGGGAAGGCGAAAAAAGGATCGTTAAAACATGTCCGGCCTGATGATATGGGCGCATTATGTGTAAAAGAAACGTTAAAGCGTGCCGGTGAATACGACGGTCAAATAGATGATTTGATCATTGGCTGTGCAACGCCAGAAGCAGAGCAGGGGTTAAATGTGGCGAGGAATATTGGGGCATTAGCGGGACTGCCTTATACGGTACCTGCCATCACCATAAACCGTTACTGCTCGTCTGGTCTTCAATCTATCGCTTATGCGGGTGAACGTATTATGCTCGGGCAGGCAGACACGATTTTAGCCGGAGGAGTCGAATCGATGTCGCAGGTGCCGATGATGGGTCATTCCATTCGTCCAAATGCTCTCTTGGCAGAGCAAGCACCTGAATACTACATGAGCATGGGGCACACGGCAGAGCAAGTGGCGCAAAAGTATCAGGTCACACGTCAAGATCAGGACGCCTTTGCGGTGAGGAGTCATCAAAAGGCAGCAAAGGCACTTCAAGAAGGGAAATTTTCAGATGAAATTGTGCCTGTTGATGTAACAGAGCGACGGGTAGGTGAGCAATATCAATTAGAAGAGCATCAATTCACGTTCTCACAGGATGAAGGTGTGAGAGCAGGCACAACGGAGGAGATTCTTTCCACATTGCGTCCAGCCTTCTCAACAAAAGGCACGGTGACCGCAGGGAACTCGTCTCAAACAAGTGACGGTGCCGCGTGTGTGATGATGATGGACCGCGAGAAAGCATCCTCACTTTCTCTTCAGCCGCTCGCTAAATTCAGAGCATTTGCTGTTGGCGGTGTACCGCCTGAAGTGATGGGGATCGGTCCGGTCGAAGCCATTCCGCGTGCGCTGAAAATCGCTGGACTTGAGCTGAAGGATATTGGCCTGTTTGAATTAAACGAAGCGTTTGCCTCTCAGGCAATTCAAGTCATTCGTCATTTAGGAATTGATGAGGAAAAGGTGAATGTCAATGGCGGGGCAATTGCGCTCGGACATCCGCTCGGCTGTACAGGAACGAAACTAACGCTGTCACTGATTCATGAAATGAAACGGCGAAACGAGCAATTTGGCATTGTCACAATGTGTATCGGCGGGGGCATGGGAGCAGCAGGCATTTTTGAATTGATCTAAAGGGGGAAATCAGGATGAAAGCATTGGAAGATGTAAAAAAGGGTGGAAGCTTTTTAATTGATGAGACGAATTATGAGCATATTTTTACACCGGAGGATTTCTCTGATGAACATCAAATGATTGGAAAAACAACAGAGGATTATATTTTACAAGATGTGGTTCCGCATATTGATCAAATTGAAAACCATGAGTTCGAGCATTCGGTCAGGCTTCTCAAAAAGGCTGGTGAGCTTGGGCTGCTTGGAGCTGATGTGCCTGAGGAATTCGGCGGGCTTGGATTAGATAAAGTCAGTTCCGCTATCATTACTGAAAAATTCGCTAGAGCAGGAAGCTTCTCACTTTCCTATGGTGCTCATGTCGGTATTGGTTCTCTGCCGATCGTGCTCTTCGGGAATCAAGCGCAAAAGGAAGCGTACCTGCCTGGACTCGCCTCTGGTGAAACCATTGCGGCGTACGCACTCACTGAGCCAGGATCAGGCTCTGACGCCCTTGGAGCAAAAACAACAGCAGTTCTGAATGAAGCAGGTACCCATTATGTCCTCAATGGAGAAAAGCAGTGGATCACAAACTCCGCATTTGCCGATGTCTTTGTTGTGTATGCCAAGATTGATGGTGAACACTTCTCTGCTTTTATCGTCGAAAAGGATTTTCCAGGTGTCAAAACGGGGCCTGAAGAGAAAAAGATGGGTATTAAAGGATCATCGACAAGAACATTGATTCTTGAAGATGCCCAAGTACCGAAGGAGAATTTGCTCGGTGAAGCTGGCAGAGGTCATGTGATTGCGTTTAACATTTTGAATATTGGGCGCTATAAGCTGGCAGTCGGCACAATCGGTGCATCAAAGCGCGTCATTCAATTGTCGGCAGAATATGCGAACCAGCGTAAGCAGTTCAAAACACCAATTTCTCGATTCAGCTTAATTGGTGAAAAAGCAGCCAATATGTCAGCAAAGCTCTATGCGATGGAAAGTGCTGTTTACCGTACGGTTGGATTATTTGAACAGCGAATGGGGCTCTTAAGTGATGAAGAGCAAAAAGACGGCAAACAAATTGCCCAATCCATTGCGGAATATGCGATTGAATGTTCTCTCTGTAAAGTGCTTGGCTCTGAAACGTTAGATTATATTGTGGATGAAGGCGTGCAGATTCACGGCGGATATGGATTCATGCAAGAATACGAGGTCGAAAGAGCCTATCGCGACTCACGAATTAACCGGATTTTTGAAGGGACAAACGAAATCAACCGTTTGCTTGTACCAGGTACATTCTTGAAGAAAGCGATGAAAGGAGAGCTTCCGCTGCTTCAAAAAGCGCAAACCTTACAGGAAGAGCTAATGATGATGATGCCGGAAGAGCCAGGCGATCAGCCGCTCGATCAAGAAAAATATTTGCTCGCCCATGCGAAAAAGATCGCCTTAATGGTGGCTGGTATGGCAGCCATGAAATACGGGAAAGCCTTAGACAAAGAGCAAGAAATTCTTGTGAACATAGCCGATATCGTCAATGAAATTTTTGCTGCTGAATCAGCGATTCTGCGTACAGAAAAGGCAATCGCTGCAACAGGGGCAGAAAAGAATGAACAAAAGCTTGCTTACACACAAATTTTCACGCAGGAAGCTTTCTTAAAGATTGAAGCCCATGCAAAAGAATCCTTGATTGCGATGGAGGAAGGAGATTCACTCCGCATGAGCCTGTCAGCCCTTCGCAAGCTGACAAGATTTACGCCGATCAATGTCATCGCCAAAAAGCGCGAAGTGGCAAAACGAATCTTTGAAGCAGAGAAATATATCGTATAAGGATGGCTTAAAAGGTGCGGATACTACTCCGCACCTTTTTGTAAGCATACATTTAGGTTTTTAAAATATTTTGTGATAAAATGTTGTCACTATTTGCAGGAGGTGAAAATGGTGGCTTTAGATTTTTATGAATACCCATCTTGCGGTACATGCCGAAAAGCAAAAAAGTGGCTGGAAGCACACAATAAAGACATCAACAGCATACATATCGTCGAAGAGACGCCTGATAAAGAAACATTAAAAGCCCTTTACGAAAAAAGCGGTTTAGAGCTGAAGAAATTCTTTAATACAAGCGGACAAAAATACCGGGAGCTGCAGCTAAAAGATCAACTTCCTGCAATGTCAGAGGACGAGCAGCTAGAATTACTCGCGTCTAACGGAATGCTGATTAAGCGCCCGATTACAACAGACGGAAAACGAGTCACGGTAGGATTTAATGAAGATACATTTAAAAGCGTCTGGAAATGATGTAACTTTCATTCAGATTGTGGTATCTTCAATATAGATTGTAAGAAAAGACTGGAGGGGTATTGAATGAGCACACCAAAAGATTTACGTTATTCAGAAGAACATGAATGGGTCAAAGTAGAAGGAGATAAGGTGCGTATCGGTATTACGCATTTTGCTCAATCTGAGCTGGGCGATATCGTGTTCGTTGAGCTTCCTGAAGTAGGAGACAAAATCACAGCGGACGAGCCTTTCGGAAGTGTAGAATCAGTGAAAACCGTTTCTGAACTTTATGCACCGATCAATGGCACAATCGTTGAAGTGAACGATGAGCTGGATGACAGCCCGGAATTCGTCAACGACTCTCCATACGAAAAAGCATGGATGATCGTTGTAGAACCAGCTGATGCTTCTGAAATTGAGAACTTAATGACGGCTGAGCAATATGAAGAAATGACAAAAGAAGACTAATTCATGAGAAATTGGACACTCTACCTTTATGGGGGGTGTCCAATTTGTCTTTTCAAAAAGAACACGTGGATATAACAGAGCATGTCACTGGACGATTCAAAGAAAGCGGCATGGTGCTTTATCATCAAAATGAAGAGATTGGCACGATGATTAGTGAAAACCAATATGAGCTGAAATCGGGATATTCCTATGATCAAAATCGTTTTTATCGTTTAACGGACACATTAACCGATGGGACAGAAAAATATGTTGACTGTGACGATGAAAATGGCTGGTGCTAATCACAGATGAGACTGCAGTGAACAGAAGCTGCAGTCTTTTTGATGACGAGGCGCTCAATCTTTACAACCTGAATGAAAGATTGTAATCTAAGGAAGAAGTGAATCAACGTCAAAAGGGCCGGGTGATCGTGATGAATGTCGAGATAGAAAAGGTCATCATTGTAGAAGGTAAAACAGACAAACAAAAGCTAAAAGAAGTCATAAGTGAACCTGTTACCATCATTTGCACCAATGGCACGATCAGTACATCGAAGCTGGATCAGCTTGTGGACGATTTAGTGGGGAAAGACGTTTACATATTAGCTGACAGTGACGATGCAGGCGACAAACTGCGGAAGCAATTTCGAAAAGAATTCCCTGAAGCACTTCATCTTTTTGTCGACAGAACGTACCGCGAAGTGGCCGCTTCACCGTCAGCCCACATTGCATCTATCCTATTAGCTGCAAACATTGATGTTCATTCGAAATATTTATGAGGGTGGACGTATATGAAAGAAATTGAAGAACACGAATTCAAGGAGATAGAGGACGATTTATTTCTTTTATACTTATATACACCGTTTTGCGGAACATGCCAGCTGGCTAAGAAAATGCTGGCAGTCGTAGACGCCATGCAGCCGGATGTACCATTTTACGAAAACAATTTAAACTATTCACCAGGCTTTGCGAAAGCATTTGAAATCGAGAGTGTTCCTTGCTTTCTCCTGTTTAAAAAAGGTGAATTGGTGCAAAAAGGCTATGCCTTTCATTCAGTTCCATATCTTCATGAAATGATCGAAACCGCTAAATAAAGCGGTTTTTTGTCATATTTCAAGAAATTCATTTGAAAATTTGTCGAGTTATTTATAAAGGACAAGAAGATGTTTGTAGAGAAATGTTATGTATAACCAAATGACAGGGAGGTTATACATGTGGAAAATGTGAAAGCCCATGGTAACACAGGGCAGCGTTTATTATTAAAGCCGCTGCTCTCATCATCATCCTTGAAGATTACATTTGAGGCGGAAACTGACTCTTGTACATTGATTGTGGATGAACGTGGTGAAGTGAAGAAACTACCTGCAATTGAGTTATCGGATCTCATCTTTTATGGTGAGAGGAAAGAAATTCTTCAATTATTAGATGGAGATATGTCCTTACAGCAGTTAATCAGCAGAGGACAAGTCAAAGTGAAAGGGTCATTCCGTGCGCTCCTTAGACTAGAGGCAGTGCTTTGGCTGACGAACGGTTTTTTTCGAAAAATGATAACGTAGTTGTTTACTTGGAAATTAGCGATTTACAGCGTTGACATATCTCGGGTAGCATGATATTCTACGTTAGTAAAAACATGAACATCACATAAAACAACATATTTTCTCTTATTAAGAGAGGTGGAGGGACGTGCCCTATGAAACCCGGCAACCGTCAGCATAGCTGAAATTGGTGCCAATTCACTCAAAGCCGCAGCGCTTTGAAAGATGAGAGAAAGGCGTAATTGACATAAAAGGCCTTTCTGCTTGCGTTGCAGTTAGGTCTTTTTTACTGACCTGGCGCCAGGCTAGAGTCATGACAGAAAGAAGAATAAATAACGTATGTGATGGAAACCTATAGATTCAGCAAGAAAGCAGGTGATCAGACTGTGATCCATTTACAAAATGTATCAAAAACGTATCATTCAAAAAGCGGAAATGTTGATGCCGTGAAAGACGTCAACTTGGATATTGATAAAGGTGAAATATTCGGAATTATCGGGTATAGCGGTGCAGGGAAAAGCTCGCTTATTCGCCTATTAAACGGTCTGGAGCTGCCAACAGAAGGAATTGTTGAAGTGGCCGGCAACCGGATCAATGAAGTATCGAATGCGAAACTTCGGAAAGCAAGACAAGAAATCAGCATGATCTTCCAGCACTTTAACTTGCTTTGGTCAAGAACGGTGAGACAAAACATTATGTTCCCGCTTGAGATCGCAGGTGTACCGACATCGAAACGAAGAGAGCGTGCGAATGAACTGATTAAATTGGTCGGTTTAGAAGGAAAAGAAAATGCATACCCGTCTCAGCTAAGCGGCGGGCAAAAACAGCGTGTCGGCATTGCGAGAGCATTAGCGAATGATCCAAAGGTTCTTCTATGTGACGAAGCGACATCTGCGCTAGATCCGCAAACGACTGATTCGATCCTTGAGCTTTTGGCGGATATCAATAAACGGTTAGGGCTCACGATTGTGCTCATTACACACGAAATGCACGTCATTCGCAAAATTTGTCATCGCGTCGCAGTCATGGAAAATGGACGCATTGTCGAAGAAGGCGAAGTATTACGCGTCTTCAGACAACCGAAGGAAGAAATGACGAAACGATTTGTGAAACAGCTTGCAGAACCAGAGGAAGCGAAAGAAACAATCGAGCACGTCTTAGAACGAGTAAAAGAAGGTCAGGTCGTACGGTTGTCCTTTATCGGAGATTCTGCCGAGCAGCCGCTGATCACTGAAATCATTCGATCCTTTAATGTCGATGTGAATATCCTTCAAGGGAAGATTTCTCAAACGCAGGAAGGCGCGTTTGGAACACTCTTTATCCACATTAATGGAGAAGAGACTGAGGTAGAAAAAGCCATCGCCTATATCCAAAGCAAACAGGTTGAAATCGAGGTGATGACACATGTTTGAGAAATGGTTTCCGAACGTTGATTTAGACGTCATCTGGAGTGCAACAGGTGAAACGGTGTATATGACACTGATTTCATTGGCATTTGCCTTTGCAATCGGGATTATCCTAGGACTCCTGCTCTTCCTTACAGGAAAAGGCGGTCTTTGGGAAAATAAACCGATCAATGCTGTCATCGGCGCTGTCGTCAACATTTTCAGATCGATTCCTTTTATCATTTTAATTATTCTATTACTAGGGTTCACGAAATTCTTAATGCATACGATTCTTGGCCCAAATGCAGCACTCCCTGCCCTTGTCATAGGATCAGCTCCATTCTATGCACGTCTTGTCGAAATTGCACTGCGTGAGGTAGACAAAGGGGTCATTGAAGCAGCACGATCAATGGGAGCAAAAACGTCAACAATCATTTTCAAAGTATTGCTGCCAGAATCATTGCCAGCCCTTATTTCAGGTATTACCGTAACAGCGATTGCTCTAATTGGCTCTACTGCGATTGCAGGTGCAATTGGAGCAGGCGGACTTGGTGACCTCGCCTATGTGGAAGGATACCAATCTGGTAATACAGATGTCACACTTGTAGCTACTGTGTTTATTCTGATCATCGTCTTTATTATTCAAATAATCGGTGATTTGATTACAAATAAAATTGATAAACGTTAAGGGAGGATTTATTGATGAAGAAATTGATTTTAAGTGCACTATTTCTAGCATTTGCAGGTATTTTAGCTGCGTGCGGTTCATCTAATAACGCAAGTGAAAGCAAAACCATTACGGTTGCCGCTTCAAAAACGCCGCATGCCGAAATTCTTGAAGAAGCAAAACCACTTCTAAAAGAAAAAGGCTACGATTTAAAAGTGAAAGTGCTTAGCGATTATAAAATGTACAACAAAGCGTTAGCTGAAAAAGAAGTGGATGCGAACTTTTTCCAACATATCCCTTACTTAAACGAAGAAAATAAATCAAACAAAGATTATAACCTAGTGAGTGCTGGTGCGGTTCACCTTGAGCCTTTCGGTATCTACTCTAAGAAATACAAATCCGTAAAAGATATTCCAAACGGCGGCACAATCATCATGACAAACAACGTAGCTGAGCAAGGCCGTATGCTTGCCCTGCTGCAAAATGCTGGTGTCATCAAGCTTGATCCAAAGGTTGATACAATTAACGCAACAGTAAAGAACATTAAAGAAAACCCAAAGAATCTAAAATTCAAAAAAATCGCGCCTGAATTAACTGCGAAAGCTTATGAAAACAGTGAAGGCGATGCTGTATTTATCAACGTCAACTATGCGATCCAAAATAAATTGAATCCGAAAAAAGATTCAATCGAACTTGAGCAAACAAAGAACAACCCATATGCAAACATCGTTGCGGTTCGCAAAGGTGACGAAAAATCAGATAAGATCAAGGCATTAATGGAAGTTCTTCACTCTGATAAAATCAAAGAATTCATCGACAAAAAATATGACGGTGCAGTATTGCCTGTATCTGAGTAACAACATTTCAACCTCGCTTCTACCAAAGCGAGGTTTTTTGTGTATTTTTTCAAATCTCGCTCATAATAAAAACGTACAAAAGACCTGAAGGGATGGAATCAAGATGAATGAACAGCATATGAGCGGATCCATGCAGCAATCACTGACTGATTATAAAACCGCAATGGGTGAATTCCAGAAGAAAATGCCGGTGTTTGGAAAGAAATTCAATGAATTTACGGAGCAGTGCTTCCAAAGCGATTCATTAACGCAAAAGGAAAAACAAATGATTGCCCTCGGTATCAGTATTCATGCGCAGGATGAATACTGCATGATTTATCATACAAAAGGAGCGCTCGATCAAGGGGCGACAGAAGAGAATTTGCTGGAGGTTGTCAGCGTGGCGGCAGCTTTTGGCGGCGGAGCAGCACTAAGCCAAGGAATCACTGTCGTTCAGCAATGTATTGATGAATTTGGAGGACAGACGCATTAAGGGAAGCAAAACACGGTATTTTTCCATCTCAGGGAGTTGAGCGCTTCTCATCCGTTTGTGTGAGAAAATATGCCAGCATAAGGTGTCATATCCCTTTTGAGTGAAGCCGCATACGTTTGCTACAATAAAGCTACACTCAAGGAAGGGAATGGTTTATTATTTCTTCGGACCATAGTACACTAGGATTGGATTATACCGCCGAGATGGAAAAGGCCATGCATCAAGCTCATGGCATGAGCTATGCAGAGTACGAAAGAGACCATGACTTAAGGATGAAAGTGGAATATAAACGAGAGCAGTCCTATCGAGATGAGAAAAGACAGCTCGCAAAAATGAATATACGAGGCTAATAATAGCTGAGGGGCGGGGAGAACAGTTTCCCGCCCTTTCTTTATGAAAACAGTCTTTTCGACATAAATCCTTTTATCTACCTGCTTTTTTTGTTAGAATTTTGAGAGCATCCTCTCACGCTTATCGTGAATGTGTTGTATTCAGTTTTAATTTGTTATAAAATTAGAATGAGAATAAATTGAGAATAATGATTATTTTGGAGGTATCGATATATGACTGCTTCGACATTAACAATTAAGGACTTGCACGTTGAGATTGAAGGGAAAGAAATCTTAAAGGGTGTAAACCTCGAGATAAAAGGTGGAGAATTCCACGCAGTAATGGGACCAAACGGAACAGGTAAATCTACTTTATCTGCTGCCATTATGGGTCACCCTAAATATGAAGTAACAAAAGGCAGCATCTTGCTTGATGGCGAAGATGTCCTTGAAATGGAAGTAGATGAGCGCGCTCAAGCTGGTCTTTTCCTTGCGATGCAATACCCATCTGAAATCAGCGGTGTTACAAATGCTGACTTCCTTCGTTCTGCAATTAACGCACGCAGAGAAGAAGGCGATGAAATCTCTCTTATGAAATTCATCCGCAAAATGGACGAAAACATGGAGTTCCTTGAAATGGACCCAGATATGGCACAGCGCTACTTAAACGAAGGTTTCTCAGGCGGGGAGAAAAAACGCAACGAAATTCTTCAATTAATGATGATTGAACCAAAGATCGCCATCCTTGACGAAATCGATTCTGGTCTTGATATCGATGCCTTGAAAGTTGTTTCTAAAGGAATTAACAAAATGCGCGGCGAAAGCTTCGGCTGCTTAATGATCACTCACTATCAGCGTCTACTGAACTACATCACACCAGATCACGTTCATGTCATGATGCAAGGCCGTATCGTGAAATCTGGCGGACCAGAACTCGCGCAGCGTCTAGAAGCAGAAGGCTATGATTGGATTAAAAAAGAGTTAGGAATTGAAGACGAAACTGTTGGTCAAGAAGCGTAAGCGTTAGGAGGATTATTGATGACATTAGAAACGAAATTATCAGTAGATCAAGATTATGTCAAAAGCTTCTCCGAGAAGCATCAGGAACCGGCATGGATGAGCTCCCTTCGCTTACAGGCTCTTGAAAAAGCAGAAGACCTCCCAATGCCAAAGCCTGACAAAACGAATATTTCAAAATGGAATTTAACGAATTTCAAACAGCATACAGTCGAAAGTGCGCCATTTGGATCATTAGAAGAGCTTCCAGAAGAAGTGAAATCTCTTATTGATTTAGAGGACACAGATAAGACAGTCTACATTCAGCGTGATCAAACGCCGGCCTATTTGTCTCTTTCAGCTGAAGCGAAAGACAAAGGTGTGATCTTTACTGATCTTCATACAGCGATCCGTGAGCATGGAGATTTAGTGAAACAATACTTCATGACAGATGCAGTGAAAGTGGATGAGCATAAACTTACAGCTTTACATGCTGCTTTAGTGAATGGCGGAGCTTTCCTCTATGTACCGAAAAACGTAGAGCTTGAAGCACCAATTCAAGCTGTTTATCTTCATGAAAATGACGAAACGACTTTGTTCAACCATGTCATCGTCGTAGCAGACGATCATAGTGCTGTGACATATGTAGAAAACTACATCAGTACAGCAAAACCGGAAGAAGCGATCTTCAATATCGTTTCTGAAGTGTTCACAGGCGCTAACGCCCGCGTCACATACGGTGCTGTAGATAACCTTGCAGAAGGAGTCACAGTATATGTAAACAGACGCGGTATGGCAAATGGCCGTGACAGTAAAATCGAATGGGCGCTTGGCCTGATGAATGATGGAGACGTCGTATCTGAAAACATCACAAAACTGATGGGCGACGGTACATTCGGTGATACGAAATCAGTTGTTGTCGGCCGAGGAAACCAAACAGAAAACTTCACAACAAGCATCATCCACTTCGGTAAAAACTCTGAAGGGTATATCTTGAAGCATGGTGTGATGAAGGATCAAGCATCTTCTATCTTTAACGGAATTGGTAAAATCGAGCATGGCGCAACAAAGTCAAATGCAGAACAGGAATCACGTGTCCTCATGCTGAGTGAGAAAGCACGCGGTGACGCAAACCCAATTCTTTTAATTGATGAAGATGATGTGACAGCAGGGCACGCCGCTTCTGTTGGACGTGTTGATCCAATTCAATTGTACTACCTCATGAGCCGCGGGATTTCCAAAGAAGATGCAGAAAGACTTGTGATTTATGGCTTCTTAAATCCAGTTGTGAAAGAACTGCCGATTGAAGGAGTTAAAAAGCAGCTGATTTCTGTGATTGAAAGGAAAGTAAAATAATGAATATCAAAGACGTTCGTGAGCAATTTCCAATCCTTCATCAGCAAGTGAACGGACATGATTTGGTGTATTTGGACAGTGCAGCGACTTCTCAAAAACCAAGAGTGGTCATTGATGCAATGAATGAGTATTACCGGTCTTACAACTCGAACGTCCACCGGGGTGTTCATACCCTTGGCACAAAAGCAACGGACGCATACGAGGGTGCGAGAGAGAAAGTTCGTGCATTCATCCGTGCTTCATCTGTCCAGGAGATTATTTTTACTAGAGGTACAACAACTGCACTAAACACAGTGGCGATCAGCTATGCTAGAGCAAACCTCAAAGAAGGCGATGAGATTGTCATTACGCATATGGAGCATCATGCGAATATCATCCCTTGGCAGCAAGCAGCAAAAGCAACTGGCGCCACATTGAAATACATTCCGTTACAGGAAGACGGCACGCTATCGCTTGAAGATGTGAAGCAAACGATCACACATCAAACGAAAATTGTCGCAGTCACACATGTCTCAAACGTATTAGGAACCATCAACCCGATTAAAGAGATCGCCAAAATTGCCCACGATCATGGGGCAATCATTGTCGTCGACGGTGCGCAAAGCACCCCACACATGCAAATTGATGTTCAGGATCTAGATTGTGACTTTTTCGCATTCTCTGGGCATAAAATGTGTGGACCGACTGGCATCGGTGTGCTTTACGGGAAGAAGGACCTTTTGAATAATATGGAGCCTGCTGAGTTTGGCGGTGAAATGATCGACTTTGTGGATC
Organism: Bacillus sp. PK5-006; assembly: GCF_054161415.1. NCBI lineage: Bacteria > Bacillati > Bacillota > Bacilli > Caryophanales > Bacillaceae > Bacillus > Bacillus sp. PK5-006. Next base: position 771,265 of record NZ_CP096414.1, read on the forward strand.
TATATGATTCTACATGGAAAGAGCTGCCGTGGAAATTTGAAGCGGGAACACCGATTATTGCTGGAGCAGTTGGACTAGGAAAAGCAATTGACTTCTTAAATGACATTGGTATGGAGGAAGTCAGCCGTTACGAGCATCAGCTTGCGACTTACGCGCTTGAGCGCTTTAAAGAGCTTGACGGTGCGACTGTTTATGGACCACAGCACCGAGCTGGGCTTGTGACGTTTAACTTAGACGACGTCCATCCGCATGATGCGTCAACTGTTCTGGATACGGAAGGTGTCGCCATTCGTGCTGGACACCACTGTGCACAGCCGCTCATGAAATGGCTTGGTGTATCAGCGACTGCAAGAGCAAGCTTCTATCTGTATAATACAGAAGAAGAGATTGATCTACTCATTGCAGCGCTCCGTAAGACAAAGGAGTATTTTACGAATGTCTTTTAATGTAAACTTAGATACACTGTACAGACAAGTGATTATGGATCATTATAAAAATCCGAGAAACAAAGGTGTACTAAACGACAGCATTGTCGTCGATATGAACAACCCAACGTGTGGTGACCGTATTCGTCTTACGATGAAAATCGAAGACGAAAAAGTCACGGATGCGAAATTTGAAGGAGAAGGATGCTCGATTTCGATGGCATCTGCCTCCATGATGACGCAGGCAATTAAAGGGAAAGATATTGAAACAGCTTTGAAAATGTCTCGGATTTTCTCCGATATGATGCAAGGAAAAGAATACGACGATTCCATTGATCTTGGTGACATTGAAGCGCTGCAGGGAGTTGCAAAATTCCCAGCCCGCATCAAATGTGCAACATTATCCTGGAAGGCGCTTGAAAAAGGCGCATCTGCCGAAGATAACGGCAAATCATAAGATTGGAGTGAAAATGGATGGCTAAAAAAATGCCAGATGTTGGTGAATATAAATACGGCTTTTCTGATAAAGACGTTTCCATTTTCCGTTCAGAGCGCGGACTGACAAAAGAGATCGTTGAAGAAATTTCTCGTATGAAAGAAGAGCCTCAGTGGATGCTCGACTTCCGTTTGAAATCTCTTGAGCACTTTTACAACATGCCGATGCCACAATGGGGCGGAGATTTAAATGCATTAAACTTTGATGAAATTACGTACTACGTAAAGCCATCTGAGCGCTCTGAGCGTTCTTGGGATGAAGTACCAGAAGAAATCAAACAAACCTTTGATAAACTTGGTATCCCAGAAGCAGAGCAAAAATATTTAGCTGGTGTATCTGCTCAGTATGAATCTGAAGTTGTGTATCACAACATGAAGCAAGACCTTGAAGATCTAGGAATTGTGTTTAAAGATACAGACAGCGCATTAAAAGAGAACGAAGACATCTTCCGTGAGCACTGGGCAAAAGTCATTCCTCCGACTGACAACAAATTTGCTGCGCTTAACTCGGCTGTATGGTCTGGTGGTTCATTTATCTACGTACCAAAAGGCGTAAAAGTAGATACTCCACTGCAAGCATACTTCCGTATCAACTCTGAAAACATGGGTCAGTTCGAACGTACACTGATCATCGTTGACGAAGGCGCACATGTGCATTACGTAGAAGGCTGTACAGCTCCAGTTTACACAACAAACTCACTTCACAGTGCGGTAGTTGAAATCATCGTCAAAAAAGGCGGCTACTGCCGTTATACAACGATTCAAAACTGGGCAAACAACGTCTTCAACCTTGTGACAAAACGTACAGTATGTGAAGAGAATGCAACAATGGAATGGATTGATGGAAACATCGGTTCTAAGCTGACAATGAAATATCCAGCGGTCATCCTAAAAGGTGAAGGCGCTCGTGGTATGACATTAAGTATTGCCCTAGCAGGTAAAGGTCAGCACCAAGATGCAGGTGCGAAAATGATTCACCTTGCACCAAACACATCTTCAACGATCGTATCGAAATCGATTTCCAAACAAGGCGGTAAAGTAACATACCGCGGAATCGTTCACTTCGGACGCAAAGCAGAAGGTGCACGCTCAAACATCGAGTGTGACACACTCATCATGGATAACAAATCAACATCTGATACAATCCCTTACAATGAAATCTTAAACGACAACATTTCATTAGAGCACGAAGCAAAAGTATCAAAAGTATCAGAAGAACAGCTATTCTACTTGATGAGCCGCGGAATTTCTGAAGAAGAAGCAACAGAAATGATCGTCATGGGCTTCATCGAGCCATTCACAAAAGAACTGCCAATGGAATACGCCGTTGAAATGAACCGCTTGATTAAGTTTGAGATGGAAGGCTCTATTGGTTAATAAAAAACATTGATACACAACGCTTTTTGAAGGCATTTAATTTCGAGTGATATCGTTATGATACCACTTGTTAATTAAATGCCTTTGTGGCGTTGTTTTTTAGTGAATGGAGAAAAGTATTCAGTGTGAATCCAACAAATGCCTCTTACTCACATGAATGAAGGAATTACAAAAATCTATCCCTCCAATAACATCATAATTATCATGAAAGTCATCTTATTTTTTTGGACTCATTTTCATTTGAGAGAGAATCCTTTAATCAAACTTTTTCTAAACGACGAACATAAATACTTGCAACATTCAAATTAGTACTGTATAGTTCTAATTATGACAAAGGCAAAATTGATGAATCAAAAACGTGTACTTGAAGTAGCTGCAACATTATTTTTGGAAAAAGGGTTTGCTTATACAAGTATGGATGAATTGGTACGTGTAAGCAAAGTATCAAAGTCGAATGTGTATTATCACTTTTCTAATAAGGAGGAATTATTAGAAGGGGTCGTTGATTATTGGATTGATATGTATCAAGCTGCAATAGACGACGTAATGTCTCAGACCCAATTTTCAGTTGAAGATCGTATCCAAATGTTTTTAAAGCAATTATCACAAGGCGTTCAGTCGAGAGAGTATCAGGGAGGCTGTCCATTTATTACTCTTTATATTCAAAGTCCTGCACAGGCCACGCAAATAAAAGAAAAAATAGGTCTTTTTTTCACAGGATTACAAAAGAAAGTTTCTCTATTACTGAAACAAGGGGTAGAGAACGGGGAATTCAGAGATACGATTCAGATTGATGAGGTGGCATCACTTTTTATTACAAATCTTGAAGGAGCGTTATTTATTTCAGAAACATTGAAGGATGCCACTGTCATCACAAAAACAGCAGATCATTTATTTAACTTGCTTCGATAAAGAAGCAATTTTTTTACATCAAATTAGTACTAGATAGTACTAAAAAGGAGATTTTATATGAAAACAGTATTTTTAACAGGTGGAACAGGCTTTATTGGAAAGCAATTAGTTGAAGAATTAGCCAAAGAGGATGTGAACATTCTTTTTTTAGTGAGGTCGAAAAGTAAAGCGACACGCATTTTTCAAGAAAGAGGTATTTTAAAAGAGTCAGTGATGCACTTTGTTGAAGGTGATTTGACGAAAATAGATTTAGGTCTAAGTGCTAAAGATATGGAGATGGTGTTGAAAACGGATGTGATGATTCACGCAGGAGGCCCTATGGATATTCAAGCGACAAGTAAAGAGGCAGCTTCCGTCTTTTTAAATGGCGCCAAATATATTGGTGAATTGGCTAAAAATACTCATCAATTGAAGGGCTTGCAGCATTTTATTCATGTTGTCGGTTATATGAGCCCCTTTGATGATGAAAATAGCAAGATTGCAATTGATGTGTTTAAAGAAGGAAATGATTACCTGAAAATAAAGAATCCTTACGAGAGAACAAAATTTTTAGCAGATCTTTATATCCGTCAACAAGCATCAGCTGTAGGTTATCCGCTGTCTGTCATTAATCCGCCAACTGTGGTCGGCAGTAGTAAAACAGGGAGTACAGAGCAGATAGCAGGATTAGGATTGCTTGTGACAAGTATGCGAAGAGGGCTTATGCCAGTGATTCCTGGAGGTAAAGGATATAGGCTGCCACTGATTTCAAACGATGAGTTTGCGAAGTTTATTGTGCAGGTTTTCAGGATGGAGCAGCCGGCTATTCAAACATATACACTTGTTGAAGACAAAGAGCATGATCAGAACATTGCTGAATTATTAAGTGTGATGTCGGAAAGTATGAATATGAGGGCACCAAAAATCTCTGTCCCAATGCCGTTTATGAAAGCAATGATGAAAAGTGGAGTAAGTAAAATAACAAACATTCCTTCTGATGGACTCAATTTTATGACAAAACGAACATTTTCAAATGCTTCAGTGAAAAAAATGATGGGGGAAGATTGGTTTAAGAAGACGAGTGTCATGAACTTTTTCCCTGCTGTAGTAGCTGATCTGGATTATCGCATGATGGATCAACATGGTGAGCATCATCATGCATTTGAGCGAACATTATGCGATAACAACACCCTTTACCAATTACAAGGAGAAGGGAAACCGTTTATTTTATTACATGGTTTATTGAGTGATGGAGAGGATTTATTCCCTTTAGCACAAGAGCTTCATGAAAAAACGGGTAAGCCTGTATGGATCTTGGATCTTCCAGGTTTGGGGCGTTCTCCATTTAAACGAGAGAAACATCTTCTAGATATCTATTTGAATGTAGTGAAAAAGGTATTGGAGAAAGCGGCTCATGGTGCACATCTAATTGGCCATTCATTCGGTGCGTTTATTCTATTGAAAGCTTTGGGACAAGGGTACATAGATAAGAAGTATTCAATCACTTTACTTCAGCCGCCTGTTGTTAAAAAAAATGCTAAATCGCTAAATGTTCCACAATGGATGAACAAATGGTCTTTAAAATTAGCAACTCCTAAAATGATAGAGCGTTATTTATTAAGTAATGGTTTGTTTGAAAGGACCGAGAGCATCCCTGAACATTATATTGAAAAAATCAGAAACAGCTTTACTTCTCCTAGAATTTTAAATACAACAGTTCAGCTTAACCATTTACTATTGAAAAACGATCACGGTGAATTCAATGAAGCAACAAAGCATAATCTTCATATGATTTGGGGGGAGTTTGACAGAGGCTATTCTGCTCCATCGCATCTAGGTAAAGTTGATGTTGTTCCATACGGCCATCATTTTCCTCTTAGCCATCCGAGTGAAACGGCAGCATTGGTTATAAAAAATAGTCTTACTAGCAGTTGAGAATGTGGGATAAATAAAGAATGTCGTAATTGTAATGAAATCGCAGTGCTTGTGATCCAGCCGATGCACACCAACTGAAAGATTTTATAGCACCCTAAAACGAAAAAGGTGATTTTTATTAAAAAAAGCACGATTTTTCGTTTTGGGTCTTTTTGATTAAATAGAGGTTAATTAGGTGCATAAAACTCCTCTAAGGTTTTCGTCATATCATCAGATGCAGATTGTAAGATCGCATCTTGTTCTAAAATCGCTGTTCCTTGTGCTCGGACAATATGAAATTGATGAAATCCCATCAAGTTTTGAAATATTTCTTTTAGGTAATGATGTGAAAATTCCAGAGGTGTATATCGATCGTTATTTGTGAAAATTGAGCCACTTGCTTGAAGCAAAAGTACACGATAATCATCTGTCATCAGACCAACTGAACCAACTTCTGTATATTTAAACGTTTCTCTCGCAATAAAGATATTATCTATATAATCTTTCATTCGTGAAGTCACATTGAAATTATGAACAGGTGACACGATCACAATTCGATGATGTGCTTTGAATTGAGCCAATAAAGCAGATGAAGCAGCAGCGATTTTTTCCTCGTCAGCCGTTAATGCTTGTTCGGATGCTTGCTTATCCCAAATTCCTAGCAGCTGTTCTTTTTCGATACGAGGAATTTCAGTTCCATATAAATGTAAAATGGTTGGTTCCTCATGAGGAAACCTTTCTTTAAATTGTGTTAAAAATAGTGTTTGCAGTTTGTTTGAATAGCTTTCTTGTTGAGTAAAATCTGGGTGCGCGTTAATGATTAATGTTTGCATATACATGCTCCTTTTCTTTTGATAAGCTGAGTATAAATGATAAAGGTGACAAAATAAGTCACCTTTTTAAGAGGGAAAACAAATGAAAAAATCAGAACGATTAAACCAAGAACTTATTTTTTTAAGCGATAAACACTCTTTTCAGTTAAAGGACTTACAATCCGAATTTGGCATTTCTAAAAGGACGGCTTTAAGAGATATAGAAGAGCTTGAGTCAATGGGCTTAGCTTTTTACGTTGAAAATGGCAGACATGGAGGATATCGACTGGTGAATCAATCTCCATTGGTTCCTATTTATTTCAATATAGAAGAAGTCCAAGCTATTTTTTTCGCTCTTAAAGCTCTAGATATAGTGTCAGCCACACCATTTAAAAAATCTTACTCACAAATTCGGCAAAAGTTGTTTGCCACAATGTCTGATGAGAAAAAGCAAATGATTACGGAGACTTTAGATGTGATTCATTACTATAATGTCGCACCAGTTAGTGAACAAAATCATTTGGAATTGATTTTACAGGCAATGATGAAAGATCAAATCGTGAAGATGACGTACACTCAATATGAAAATAAATGGATCAGGCTGCAATTTCTTGAGTTGTTTTATCGAAATGGCATTTGGTTTTCTCAAGCATATGATGTTCAAAATAAAAAGTGGGGCATCTATAGATGTGACTTTATGAAGGACATGGTGATTGAAGAAGAAATCAGAGACACGTTTACAAAGGAAGAATTAAAAGAACTGCAGCTCGAATACGAAAAAACTTATCATGATATCTCATTTAAATGTCGATTAACGGAACAAGGAAAAGAAAAGTTTTTGAAGCATCATTACCCAAATATGAGATTGGAGATCATTGATCAGATTCCTTATATTATGGGTGGATACAACCAAGAAGAATTATCGTATATGACTCACTATTTGATGTCATTTGGGAAACATGTGAAAATTGAATACCCAGATGAATTGAAAGAAAGTTATTTGAATCAATTGCGAGAAGTGATTAACAAGTATTGAATCAAAAAAATGAATATACTACAGAAAAGGCGAACCACTAAAGTTCGCCTTTTCCCACTCTTTTTAACTCCTATTATTTCAGTTACTTCGCCACATCCATTGTATTTGTTTTCGGTTGATCATCAACCTTCCCATATGTCAGCTGACGCCAAATAAACTCCATCGGACCATATTTAAACCGCTTTAACCATAATGTACTAAAAAGCACGAGGAAGACATAAACCCCGATTCCAATTATGAACGTACCAGCAGGCTGAAGATGATCGGCAAGTCCGGCTCCGTATTTCAGAAATAGCATTGTGCCAATGATGGAGTGAAGCAAATAACAGGTCAGTGACATCCGTCCGACTTTGGTAAAGACCATCAAAGCACCTCGCAGCTGAGGGACGTGAAGAAACAGCATCGCAAGTGTACTCATATAAAACATACTGCCTGTTAATCCGCCGTTTTGTTCAAGGGCAGAGGCTATGTTCATCCACAGTGTATTTTCAAAAGGATTGACCGCTGTTATGATCGTACTGCCTTGGGTGATGAGAAAAGCGATGGCAAAAATGACCCAAATGCGATTCCAAATCGCTTTTTTCGCCTCCATGTTTTTGAAAAACTCCATTTTCACAAAATACACACCGAGTAAAAACATGAAAAACATAGAATAGACAGTAGAAAAAGAACCGGAAGCCATTGTGACCATATCTGTCCACCGATCACTAATTGATGCTAAATAAGTCAGACTGTTGTGGCTGGTCAGCTCGAAATCAGCAAAGTCCGGCTTGCCTGATGATCCTGAACTGATAGTACTTAGCAGCATCGTGAAAAAAGGTGTGAGCAATTGAATCACAAAGAGTGTGATCAACCAGTATCCGATGGTTTTGGCTGTGCGTTTGTAAAAGAAAAGCAATAAAAAGCCAGCGACTGCATAATAGGCCAAAATATCACCAATCCAAACAAAAGTTAAATGCAGAAGGCCAAATCCTAAGAGAATGGTTAATCTGCGGGCAAACAGCTTGTTCGGACTGTCCACCTTCTGAGCAGCTCGATCCATAAAAATCATAAAACCAACCCCGAATAGGAAGGAGAACAACGTAATGAATTTCCCCGAGGCAAACCAATTGACCACATTGTGAAAGACATCATTTGACTGCATGTCAAATCCCTTGGCCGAATCCACGATCAAAAAGTAATTGACTAGAATAATCCCCATTAAGGCGAACCCTCGTACAATGTCCAAGAAATGAACCCGTTCCCGCAGACTCATCGGTTGTCCGTGTGCTACTTTGTTTGCATTCATATCCATGCTCCTTTTCTTGTTATGATAATGTGATTCGGATCAATTCATCGATCCTTACAATGAATCAATATACGGCCCAATTCTTAACAATTTATGAAGATCCAATTTTTTGAAAATAAATGTGACAAATTGATGGAGAACTGTCAATTTCATAAACTGTTAAGATTTATGCTGTATCTTTTCACATAGCTAGATGATATATAGTAAAGACATAAGAAAGTACATCACGTATCATGAGGTGAGAGAGACATGACCCATCGAATATTAGTCGTAGAAGATGATCAGGATATTGGTGACCTTCTGCAGGAATCCCTTTCACGTGCAGGATATGAGGTGCTAAGAGCGATGAATGGCGAGCAAGCATTGAAATTTGTGGACGATTCGCTCGATTTGGTGATTTTGGATGTGATGATGCCGGGGCTCTCAGGCATCGAAACGTGCCAGCAGATAAGAGCCTCTTCTAATGTCCCGATTCTATTTCTAACAGCCAAATCAAGTACATTCGATAAAACCGAAGGCTTACTTGCCGGCGGGGATGATTATATGACAAAACCTTTTTCACAAGAGGAGCTTCATGCTAGAGTGATTGCACAATTACGCAGGTATACTGTCTATCAGGAAAAGAAGGAACAGGAAGAGACCTTTCTTATTGGGGGCAAACTGAAGGTAAGTGAAGAATTTAATGAAGTATGGAAAGAAAACCAGCAAATTAAGCTGTCTGATCTAGAATATCGGATGTTAAAACTGCTTATGAGCAGGCGAAACAAAATCTTTTCAGCCCAAAATATTTATGAAAGCGTGTGGGGACAGCCTTATTTCTATTGTTCCAACAATACGGTGATGGTGCATATTCGAAAGCTGCGTGCCAAAATTGAGGATGATCCTGCGCGTCCTATATATATCAAAACTGAATGGGGAAGAGGATATCGATTTGGCACATCCACATCGTAAATATACACTGGCCAAAAAGCTTGCACTGCTGATTTTGGCGGCTGCAATTGTGAGTGGTATTGTCTTTTTGACGCTGCAAAAGATCACCAATGATTTGATCGATGGATATTTGAGTTCGGACGAGTATTACGATCAGGAGTCAGCCAAGTACATTCAAAAATTCAGCCGCTATGTGTCTGAGAATGAGCTGTCTTCAACGGATCGAAAAGCGTTTGGCGAGTGGGTGAAAAAAGAGAATTACATTAATTTGACTATCTTCAAGGATCAAGTGTTGCAATATGACTCTATTTATTCCGCTGCCGATGAATCGGCGTACGGAAAAGAAAGGATGACTCAGTACGCTGAGCAACATTCGTTTCCTGTTCAGTTTAGCGACGGTGAAGGTCGGGTCATGGTGGATGGTTTCTATTCGTCTCGTTACCACGATCTTGCGTTTACACTCGAGCTGCTCGGGGCGACGCTTATATTTCTTCTCATTGTTCTTCTCGGTATTCGCAAAAGTTTGCGCTACCTGCAAACGATTCATCAAGAGATTCATATACTTGAAGGCGGTGAGCTGGACTATGAGATGACGGTAAAAGGGCATGATGAATTAGCGATGATTGCCAAAAGTATTGAGGATCTGCGAAAAGCCTTTTTGGACAAGCTTCAAGCCATTGATGAGCTGCAAGATGAGAGCCGCAGCTTGGTTACTGAAATGTCACACGATATGAGGACACCGCTGACGTCGCTGATGATGAATTTGGAGTTTGCGAAAAAAGAGGAGGCTGGAGCGGATACCCGTAAGGATCAATATATAGCAAGTGCTTATGAAAAAGCACTGCAATTGAAAAATCTATCTGATAATCTGTTCGCCTATTTTCTACTTGATAAAGAACATGAACCTGAGCTTGAGACAGTTGCAGTCAAAGAGGTCATTTACGATCTCTTATCAGATCAGGTGGCGATTTTGCAGCAAGAGACATTTAAGGTTCATCTTTTAGGGGAGCTGCCAGACAGCTATATCAATGTGAATGTCGAGGAGCTTGGCCGAGTGTTTGATAATCTGATGTCGAACATACTGAAATACGCTGACCCGAAAAAAGATATCAATCTCACGTTTCTATCCGATCAAGAAATTTTTGAGATCCATATCAGCAATGCGATAAACGAGACAAATGACACCCAGGAAAGCACTGGACTTGGTGAACGAAGCATAAAACGAATGATGTCCCGCATGCACGGGCAGTTTGAAAGGATGGAAAAGAACGGCGTTTACTACATCGTGCTGCGTTTCTGGCATATTAAAATATAGCTGACAAATGAATAACATGGAATGGAGAGACAATCTAATGAAACGATTCAACAACTTCCAAAAGATACCGGATCTCTTGCAAGGTCTACTGAATATTTGTTTATTCTTTCTGGCCATTGCTTTAAGCGTCCTCTTAATTAGTGAAACTTGGTATATTGTCCAATTCGTTTACAAGAATTTGCTCAGCAAAGAAGACAGTTATTATGAAATGCTTGGTGAGTTGCTGATCTTCTTTATGTACTTTGAGTTTATTGCCTTAATTATTAAGTACTTTAAATCAAACTTTCATTTTCCACTTCGCTATTTTATTTATATTGGCATCACAGCCGTCATCCGTTTGATTATTATCGATCATAAGGAGGCTGTATCGACCTTCTGGTGGGCGCTGACCATTTTAGCCATGACCGTTGCTCTCTTTATCGCTAGTAAACGACATGCGGTTCAGGAGCATGAAGAAGTGAAGTGAGGGAAAAAGACGAACGATGACCGTTCGTCTATTTTTTTATATGTTGATTCATGAAACGCCTTGTGACGTACCTGTAACAAGTGCCTTTATGTGTGATGACAAACAACATGTTTCTGGCTTATTTACTTTCTGGCACGTACACATATACAATTTTCATAGTGTTTGTTCAGCAAAGGAATTGGAGGAAGAACATGATTAAATTAATTATTACGGATTTAGACGGCACTTTTTTAAATCGCCAAGGATCATTTGATCAAGCTTTATTTCAGAAAATAAAAGCATTAATGGAAGAGAAAAATGTAGCGTTCGCTCCTTGTACGGGAAAGCAGTGTGAACGAGTGGAGGCATTGTTTGGTGAGCATGCAAAGGATTTTTGGATTTTAGGGGATAGCGCAACGCGGATTAAAAAGAATGGACAATTTGTTTATGAATCTTTAATAAAAAATGGTCTGGGTTTATCGATCATCCATAAGCTGGAGGAGATAAGTAAAGTGCAGACGATCATTGCATGTACGAAAGATGGTGCAGTGGTCAATGAGCATTTATCTGAGAGTGAAATGAGATTTGTGACGGGCTCTTATACAAATGTCCTCAAGGTTTCAAACTTTGCAGACATACAAGATGACTTTGTGAAAATCACCGTTCATGATCCTGAGGCAAATTGCGTACAGACGAGAGAAATGTTAAGTGAATTCTTTGAACAAGTATATGTTGTCGCTTCAGAAGATACGTGGATTGATATTTCCAATATTGGTGTTCATAAAGGAACCACCGTGAAGCAGCTGCAGAACATTTTGGGTGTAACAGAAGAGGAAACGATGGTATTTGGTGATGGACGTAATGATCTAGAACTGATGGAATCCGCTCAATACAGCTTTGCTGTAAGAAATGCCGTCCAAGAGGTAAAAGATGCTGCGCATTTTATTACGCTCTCAAATGAAGAGAGCGGGGTCATGCATACGATTCAAAAAATCCTAAGCTTGCAGCCTTAACCGCTCTCTGCCAAGAAGACGAACTTGCCCAGTTCGCGAGATGAACACTCAGTCGTTATCTGTCTATTAATGAATGGTTTAGGATCAGAAAGACAATGGATTGGCGTGCAACTAAAAAGGAGTATATGAGTAGCAATAAAGAAACAGTTGTTTATTCATGAATAACTGTTTTTTTTTATTGAGTGACCTATCTTGGTCCAAAAAAAGAGAAGTTGATGGCTACTTTTTTATTGCACCTGAATTCGGCTATCAATCAGACACTGCAAAGGCCAGATTAAATTCCTTTTACGACCGTTCAAGTATGGAAAATTCGTTCTGTCTGCCATGACAAAAGGAAAGCTGATGGGGTATTCTGAAGCCGTACGTTTTCATTATTCAGCATGGGCAGTCGAGCAGGATCCACTTTTATTGACAGCCATCACCGTCAATTTATTACTTGCCTTGACCCCGTCTGCACCTAAAAAACAACTTGCAAAGATAGATCAGCCATATGCGATGTTAGTAGGCAACGAGGATGAACTATTTGATATTGAAAAATTCCCTGCCTATCAAGCTGCCGCATGAAGAGATCAAGCAGCAATCAGTCTATCAAGTGCTGGGTGGCCATACCCATTTGTCAGTTTTACTAGAAGCAGGAAAACAGATTGGCAGGACCATCCAGATGTGGAATCCTTCTATTTAGTATGAACAATTAGTCAATACTCTCCCATTTAATTAAAAATTTACATTGACACCATCCTTTTCTATGATAAAATCATAATGTGATAATGAGAATCGTTATCAAACGATATGACTACATATAGAATGGATAGGTGAGGTACATGTTCAAGAAATCTTTTTGGTCGCTATTAGTTGTGCTCTCCATCGTTTTACTTGCAGCTTGCGGCAGCAATAGCAGTAACGGCAAGTCAGATAGTAAAGAGAAAACAAGAACCGTTGAAAGCGCTATCGGTTCAACTGAAATTAAAGGATCGCCTAAACGTGTGGTGACACTGTACCAAGGAGCAACGGATGCAGCAGTCGCTATGGGCATTAAACCAGTAGGTGTTGTTGAATCATGGCTTGAAGCACCTACGTATAAATATTTAAGAAATGACTTAAAGGATGTTAAAATTGTTGGGCAGGAAACACAGCCAAACTTAGAGGAAATTGAAAAGCTCAAGCCTGATTTGATCATTGCATCGAAAATCCGTCACGAGCAAATTTTTGATCAGCTGAAAGAAATCGCTCCAACTGTTGCAACTGAAACTGTGTTCACATTTAAAGATACAGTGAAGTTGATGGGTGAAGCGTTAAACCAGGAAGACAAATCAAAAGAATTGCTGACAAAGTGGGATGACCGCGTCGCTGATTTCAAAGAAAAAGCGAAAAAAGACATCAAAAACTGGCCGATGAGTGTATCTGTGGTGAACTTCCGTGCAGATCATGCTAGAATCTATCAAACTGGTTTCGCAGGATCCATTTTAACAGAGCTAGGCTTTGAAGGACCTAAGAATGTCAAAGATAAAAAGCAAGACATCATTACACTGACAGACAAAGAGAGCATTCCGCAAATGGATGCAGATGTGATCTATTACTTTATGGATGAAAAGGATAAAGCAGTTGAAAAAGCATATAAAGAGTGGACGAGTCATCCTTTATGGAAGCAGCTTGACGCAGTGAAAGCGAAACAGGTGCATAAAGTAGATGAAATTACTTGGAACATGGGCGGCGGTATTATCGCTGCAAACATGATGCTTGATGATATTTACGATCGTTTAGGAATTGATAAATAAGTCGTAACAGAGGAGAAAATGTGAATATACCATTTTCTCCTTTTTTCCATAACAGATTGAAAGCGGGAATCAGATGAGAAGTTTAATAAAAAAGGATTCAAGCAAGGCACTGCTTTTTGCTGGATTCATTGTGTTGATGTTGGTCTTTTTTATGCTCAGTATTTCCCTTGGGCAAACCTCAATTTCCCTCAAAGCCACCATCCATGCTTTTCTTCAATTTGATGAATCGGATCCAAACAGTGTCATTGTCATGACATCCAGATTATCAAGAGCTTTAATTGCAACGGTCGTTGGCTCAAGCCTGGCGATTTCAGGTGCACTCATGCAGGCATTGACGAGAAATCCGCTTGCGGCGCCTGATTTATTAGGAATTAATGCAGGTGGACTATTTTTTATCGTTATTTCGATTGTTTTCTTTTCAACAGAGTCGTTAACAAGCTATATGTGGACAGCCTTTCTAGGCGCAGCGATTGCAGGGATGCTCGTTTTTCTATTGGGTTCTATTGGAAGAGATGGATTGACACCGGTCAAAATAGTCCTTGCAGGTGCGGCGATATCTGCACTGTTTGCGTCTTTTACACAAGGTCTTTTAATCGTGAATGAACAGTCGATTCAAAGCATTTTGTTCTGGATGGCTGGGTCAGTGTCTGGAAGAAGCATTGATATGTTAATCCCTGTTTTGCCTTATATTTTAGGTGCGACTGTAGTGGCGCTGCTTCTTGGACGTTCTATTAATGTTCTTTTGTCGGGAGATGATATTGCCAAAGGACTTGGCCAGCGTACACTGCTGCTGAAAATCACGATGGGTGTACTCGTAGTCTTTTTAGCAGGTGGTTCCGTCGCTGTTGCTGGTTCAATTGGTTTTGTTGGTTTTCTTGTGCCGCATATTGTGAAAAAGCTCGTCGGGCCTGACCACCGCTGGGTACTGCCGTATTGTGCCGTTGTGGGGGCGTCGCTTTTACTTGCCGCGGATCTGGCGGCTCGTTTTCTGATCATGCCGCAGGAAGTGCCGATTGGTGTCATGACTGCGGTAGCAGGAGCGCCTCTATTTGTTTATCTCGTGCGCAAGGGGTTGAAGACAGGTGGCTAAAACATATACAGTGCGTTCTAAAGGCGGGCGCATTTCATTTCAATTTTCAAAGCGGACGTTTTTGATTTTACTTTTATTGACGGCCATTGCCTTTGGCTTATTTATTCTCAGTCTCAGTATGGGAAGCCGGTTCATTCAGCCGGTCGATGTGCTGCTTCATTTAATCGGTCAGGGAGAGGGGAATTCCTTTGTGTTAAATACGCTGAGGATTCCACGAACGCTGCTGGCTGTCTTAGTTGGATCCGCACTTGCGGTATCAGGGCTCATTTTGCAAGGGTTGATCCGCAACCCGCTGGCATCACCTGATATCATTGGAATTACAAGTGGTGCTTCGTTTGGTGCGATTATGTTCATCGTTTTTTGGATGGGCACTGTGCCTATTGCTTATCAATCCTTATGGGCGATTGCAGGTGCTTTTGCGGTATCGAGTCTGATCTATTTGCTTTCATGGAAAAAAGGGGTCAAGCCGATCACCCTTGTTCTAATGGGAATTGGGATTTCTGCCATTATGAAGGCATGTGTGACGTTTACGCTTGTTCTAAGTGATACGATGACAACGACCAAGTCTTACATCTGGCTGACGGGGAGCTTATATGGTTCTACGATGAAAGACGTCACTGCGATGCTTCCTTGGGTGATGATCATTTTACCGATTGTCATGGTGTTAGCAAGAACGATGAATGTAAAAGAACTTGGCGATGATCTTGCAACAGGTCTCGGGGTAAAAGTGCAGGCGAAACGATTATTCTTTCTCCTGATGAGTGTGACATTGGCTGGTGTTGCAGTCGCATTTGCAGGCGGCATTGAATTTGTTGGACTCATGGCGCCGCACGTTGCACGGATGATTATTGGACGTTCATTCATAGCGCTTGTTCCAGCATCTGCGCTAGTTGGAAGTATTCTCGTGATGCTGGCTGATCTTGTGGCTAGAACCGCATTTCTACCGTTAGATGTTCCAGCAGGTGTATTTACGGCAGCTATTGGTGCACCGTTCTTTATTTATTTGTTATATCAACAGCGCAATCGATAAACAGAAGATGGGGGTTTTGATATGAGGCCAGAGTGGGTTGAGAGAGAATTACTTGATTTCGGGGTACACATCACAAATGAACCAATGACATCTGATCGCACACTTGCTGCGCTTTTTTCAGAAGCAGCCGTCATACGTTTATTAGAAGCTGAAAAGGAAGCGATGCATGCACCGAATCTTGCGGTAGCAGCCTCTATGTTTTCAAAGCGGTATGCCTACTTAGCCGTCAGTTCCTCTTTATACTTGATGACGCTGTATGACGGTATCTATCAGTTTCCACCAGCAGCATGTGCATTTAGAGAGGATCGAAAAATTGAAATGGATGAGGCGGCGTGTTCGTTTGTTCCACTAGAAGGAGACAGGCAGGAGTGGAGAGAGAAGGTCGTGCGTGCGCTGTTTACGGAGTGTGTCACGCCTCTTTTAGACGTGCTGAACCGCACATCAAAACTCTCTTATCGTATTTTATGGGAAAATGTAGCGGTTCGAATCAACTCTCTTTATCGAAGCATGATGCGGGAAGCGGAAGAGCCTGCGGTGAAGCAGCGCGTGCGGGAGGATTATTTGTATCTGAAGCAGGCGGCTGGAGATGTTTTTGGAGCTCAGCAAAATCCATTTCAGCACAGCCTAAACCTAGACGACAGTTTACTTGAAACATCCAACCGGAAGACCTGCTGTATGTATTATAAGCTTGAGAAAAAATCGGAGAGTCTCGATTATTGTCTTGTTTGTCCGCTTGAAAAAAAGAAAGGCACTGCTTGCTCGTAGCAGTGCCCTTTTTTTATTCCCAAATCTCACTTGCCCATTCAGGGTGATCAATAAAAGGGTTGCGGTTGTGCTGATACGTTTGATATATGATCTCATTGCGGTTCCGTTCGATTTGATCGACTGGGTCCTGCTTGTGCCATTTGAGAAGTACAGACATTTTGCCGTGAAGAGGAGAGCTTCCATTATTTACTTTGTCGTTCAATTCTAAATCTGGAAAGCGGTCATCACCTTCGTAGCGAACCGCCATATAAAAGAGCATTCTCGCAACATCTCCTTTGACCCGGCTGTGTGGTTCGAATGAGTCGCTGTCGTAGAAATTGCCCGGTGCACCTTTGTATTCATTACCACCCGTGTCAAAATCTAAGTTTCCACGTGTGCTGTTCGTTTGCACATCTGCCGCACGAAGGTGGTGGAGATCTGTCCCAGGTCCTTGGCTTGTCCCAAAATTGCCGTGAGACTTGGCCCAGACATGCTCCCGGTTCCACTGACCCACATTTCCGCCATTCGCTTGTTTTGAGCGGGAGACACCACTATAAAGTAGCAGCACATTGTTTGGGTTATTGGGGTCTTCATCTGTTTTCTTTAAGGCATCCCACACCTGGCTGTAGGTTAGCTGCGTATGATCATCAATAATATCGTGTAAGGCCTTCTTAAGAGCGGGTCCTGATTTGCTATCAGCAGATTGGTAATAGGAATCGATTTGACTTGTGGCGGCAGTTTGCGTTTGTTGTGCAGATGTTTCGTTTTGAAGCTGTAACGGGGAAAAGGTGATCGTTTGACTAGGTTCACTCAGATTGAAACCTTGAGCATTTGCAGCTGGAGGCAGCGGGGCGGCGAATGTGCCGAATATCATAATTCCGGCGGCCACAGTTCCAAATAAAGTTCTTTTCATTCGATTTCCTCCTTGAAAGGGAATGTATTCTCTTTATTTCTATCATATTGCCATGAAGAAATAAATGGATTTCTCGTAAATTTTATGTAATAAGTTTATAGGAAAAGAGATTGCTATTTTAGGCGTATTCCTGTATAAGTGGGCTTATAAGGATGGACAGCAAGGGAGAGGATGGATCACGTGAAAGAACTGCAAACACCTTCAAGAACGATTATGACACCGGGACCCGTTGAAGTAGACCCGAGAGTGCTCCGTGTGATGAGCACGCCAATTCTTGGTCAATTTGATCCAGCATTTACACACATTATGAATGAAACAATGACCTTATTGCGGTCACTTTTTCAAACAGAAAACAAATGGGCTTATCCAATTGACGGTACGTCCCGTTCAGGGCTTGAAGCTGTGCTCGCCAGTGTGATTGAGCCGGGAGATTCAATGCTTGTGCCTGTCTTTGGCCGCTTCGGTCACCTGCTCATTGAAATAGGGCAGCGCTACGGTGCTGAGGTACATACAATGGAATGTGAATGGGGGACGGTTTTTGACCCTGCCGACATCATTCAAGAAATAAAACAGGTCAAGCCTAAAATCGTTGCCATGGTTCATGGTGAAACATCCACCGGACGATTACAGCCGCTCAAGCAAATCGGGCAAGCATGCCGGGCTCTTGATGTGCTGTTTATTGTAGACGCTGTGGCGACCATTGGCGGTGTCGAGGTAAAAGTGGACGAATGGAAAATAGATGCGGCGATTGGCGGCACGCAGAAATGTTTATCTGTTCCATCAGGTATGTCACCTATTACGTATAATGACCGAGTCGCAGCTGTCATTGAATCGAGAAAGAAAGTAGAAAAAGGCATTGCGACACAGGATGAATTACAAAAACAAATGGACATTTCTCCAATCAAAAGCAATTATTTTGATTTAAGCCAGCTTCAGGATTATTGGAGCCCAAGACGATTAAATCATCATACAGAAGCGACAACGATGCTTTATGCACTGCGAGAAGGGGTTCGTCTTGTGCTGGAGGAAGGGCTGTCTGAACGTTTTCAAAGGCACACGTATCATGAGAAAGCCTTGATGAAAGGTCTTGAAGCAATGGGTCTTGAATTATTTGGTGATCCAGATTGTAAAATGCCGGTTGTGACCTGTATTGTCATTCCAAGTGGTATTGACGGAGAAGCGGTCCGTGCCGATCTGCTCCATCATTTTGGGATTGAGATTGCAAGCTCCTTTGGACCGCTTGCCGGCCGTATATGGAGAATTGGGACAATGGGCTACAGCTGCCGAAAGGAAAATGTGCTGTTTGTGTTAGCAGGGCTGGAAGCGATTCTCATCAAACACGGTGCGGCTATCCATTGCGGAGCAGGGCTTCAGGCGGCTCTTTCTATCTATGAACAAGCTGAATAACGAGCTCCAACATACTCGCCATTGGCGGGTATTTTTTATTTGGAAAAGAACACTAATTTTTGAAAAACTAGACTTATAGATGAGGTTATCGCTATACTGGAGAAGTTCTTATCATTTTTGTCATCATTTTCATTTATTTGAAGAAAGAGGTTTTTTGTATGAAGAAGATGGGAAGATTATACATTTTGATGCTCAATATTTTTATTGCCATGCTGGGCTTTGGCCTCATTGTACCTGTTATGCCGAGTTACATCGAAGCCTTTGGTGCAACAGGAAAAACACTCGGTTTTCTTGTCGCTGCAACAGGTTTAACACAATTTGCGTTATCGCCGATTGCCGGCGCACTGACCGATCGATTTGGAAGAAGAAAATTGATCATTGCCGGGATTGCGGGTTTTACGATTGCTCAGTTTATTTTTGCTTTTGCTGATCAGCTTTGGATGCTGTTCGTGTCTCGATTTTTAGGCGGTGCTGCCGGAGCTTTGCTTATGCCGGCCATGTTTGCATACATCGCTGATATCACAAGTGAAAAGGACCGAGGGAAAGGAATGGGTCTATTCAGTGCAGCGATGACACTAGGTTTTGTCATTGGGCCGGGCGTAGGCGGCTATTTGGTTGAGTACGGGATCGCATTTCCATTTCTGATTGCCGGTTCCTTTGCTGCTCTTTCTAATTTGTTATCCATCCTCTTCTTACCTGAAACATTAACAAAGGAAAAACAGGAAGAGGCGCGGCTTAACAAGGATATTCATTTCAATCCTTTTGTACAAATGATCGAGGCTCTAAGGACATCGTACGGCTTTTTGTTTATATTGGCCTTTGTCCTCAATTTCGGAATCATTCATTTTGAATCGATTTTCGGCTTATATGTAGACCAAAAACACGGATTTTCCCCGAAGGATATTGCGTTTGTGATTACGGTTGCGGGTCTTGCCGGGGTGCTTGTTCAAGGGGTGTTAGTGAATGCCTGTGTGAAACGATTTGGAGAGATGAGAGTCGTGCGTTATGCGCTGTTAGGTGCGGCTTTCATGCTGATCGCCTGCCGTTTTGCGCCGTCCTTTTGGTTGATTTTTACGGGTTCGATTTTATTTTTATCGGCTACGTCATTTGTCCGACCAGCCCTCAATACATTGCTGTCCAAGATGGCAGGCAATCAGCAAGGGGTAGCAGGCGGTCTCAATACATCCTTTATGAGCCTTGCCAATATCGTCGGACCGAGTCTTGCGGGTATATTATTTGATGTGAATATTGAGTTTCCTTTTATGTTTGGAACACTGGTGCTTTGCGTAAGCTTCGCTGCATCCATCGTGTGGGGGAAAAAAGTGCAGCATGCTTCGGCAGCTTCTTAAAATTTGCTGATAAAAAAACCGATCAGAACGAATTGATCGGTTTTTTATGATGGGCATCATCTCTCATATTTCACGACAGGTGATTTTTCTTTATGAAGCGCACGAATCATTGCATCATCTACGTGTAAATGCTCTTTCACTAATTGAGGCGGGGTTAAGGCCATCCACTGATTCAACGAAATATCTGCAAACCGGTCACTTTTAAAAATTTCTAAAAACCAAAGGCTCGTTTGGCCGATATTTTGGATGTAATGCCCCATACCAAAAGGAACATATCCAACATCACCTGCTCTGTAATTAAAGGTGCGGGCAGTACCTCCTGCTCCAAAGACCGTCATTTTGGCCGTACCGGTTAAATAGTATTGCCACTCATCATTATTAGGATGCCAGTGCATTTCTCTCATGCCGCCAGGTTTTACTTCGACAAGTGCAGCCGCAATTGTTTTTGAAATCGGGAAATTTTGTGAATCGACAATTCGAACGGTTCCGCCTGAGGTCGTTAGCGGCTTTTGCCGAAGAAGCTGGTGCGTAAATGGCGGCTTGATGCTCCCGTATGGATCAGATACCATTTGGCTTTCTAAGGATGCCGGCGGTGAGCCTTGAAACATATAGCGCTGCTTATTCGGAATACGGTCAAACAATTTCTTAGGAACACCAAAATTGGCGGATAGAATCTCTTTCGGTGTATGGGCAAACCAGTCTGTGATCGTGAATGTATCAAATTCAGAAAAATCGCCATCATCAAATACAAGAAGGAACTCACATCCATCCTCAAGTCCTTGGATGGAGTGCGGGATACCAGGTGGAAAATACCACAAATCGCCTTCTTCTATATCAGCGATCATATTTCGCCCTTCTGCATCTACAGATGTGATGCGGGCTTTGCCTAAAATCATATACGCCCATTCCGCCTGTTTATGCCAATGAAGCTCACGAACACCTCCGCGTGTGAGCCGCATGTTGACACCTGCAATCGTTGTTGAAACAGGCAGCTCCCGCTTCGTAATTTCCCTCGACCAGCCGCCGTGATTCAAATGCATGTGTGTATCAGAAAATGAAAATTTTAAATTAGGGATTGTTCCGGCATCGGTTTTAGGGGGAACGAGCATATCTGGGTTCTCTATATCTCGAAGGACATCACGCGGGCCTAAGTCGGTAGCACCCGCGCCATCCTTTCGAATGGGCTGCGGGATGTGACGGAGCTCATCATCCATTTGTCATCCCTCCTCGAGACTCATTTTTCTCTTCCAAACTATATGAAGCTTCGGAAGAAAAAATTCAATCAGGATGGGATGTGAGAAATCTTTGAATACGGAAGGCTAAGCGCAGCCGCAATGTTGCATCAGGATCTTTTAAGCTGATTCGAAGCAATTCTTCACACTTCTCGAGGCGATAAATGACCGTGTTGCGATGAATGGACAAGCGTTTGGCTGTTTCTGAAATGTGGCAATGGGTTTCTAAATAAACAGATAAGGTGTGAAGAAGGCTTTGATCGACTTGTGATGATTCAGATAACGGGTGAAGGTGCAGCTGGTGAAACGTGATCATATCCTTTCTTGGAATGAGCCTTAGTAAATCTGGCACATCCTTTGCTTGATAAAATTGAATATATTCAGTCCGCGATGAGAGATGTCCGGTTTGAAGAGCCTCTAATGCTTCATTGTAGCCTTCAGACAGATGGGAGATGTGGCAGCCCGTCAAGCTCACCCCAAAAGAAATAGTATGATTCACTTGCAGTTTAACAAGCATCTGCAACTGTTTTAAAAAAGAGCTGAGCCTGTCGCTAACCTCCGGCCAACTGCCAGTCTCCTCCATCAATACAACCCCCATATCACCTTTTAAAAACAGAAAGGCAGGAAATGGGCAGCTTGGAAGTGCACTTTCGAGCAGATCAACCACCTGATCCAAAACCATTTGCTGCTTCATAAAACATGTGGTATCACTGCGCTCGTCAAGCTGACAGATCATACATAGATAGCGGCATTCGGCGTTTAATCCAAACGCCTGAGCGAAATGTAAGGAATCTTGCTGGGAAGACGATGCCCTCTCTATCCATTTGCGAAAGCCCTCATTTCTAGCACGCTTGGCCGTTTGCAGGGCGGCATATTGTCTCATGCGTGCAATCGACATTTCGTTTACTGCTTTTGCAATGATCCCATGCAAAGTTTTATTCTGCGGGTGAATGAAAGCAAGGATGACCAGATAATCACATGTTTGTTCGTTTAGATCAATTGGAAAGATGGAAAAGGTTTGTTTTGCATGTATCATTGAAAAAGAATGAGTTGTCCTGCTTTGAAAAAAGGGGAGAATGTGCATCCATTCTGAGCTTGTGATCATGGGGTGCGAGGTATAGAGAATACGTCCATGCTGGTTAAACAAATAGATGGGCTTGTGAATCTTTTTGGCCATTTTTTGTAAAATTTCAAACTGGTTATCGTCTATGTTCATATCCACTCAATCTCCTTTATTGGTGAAGATGAATAAAAAAATGGACAATCACTGTCTACATCTCTGATATGCATTTTATGTTATCAGCTAAAATCATTTTAGATAGAAAGTTGTCAATTAATATAACAAACAAACAGAGCGTCAGGACAAAATCACGTGCCGCCAGTCATCTTCATTCAGAATTACGAGCAAATATGATATGTTGTAGACAGAAGAATTTCTTTCAGAAAATATGGGTATCACAAGAAACAAAGGCTTCGAAGGAGGAAGCCGTCTATACATGAGAGTGGCAAGAGGTGAGAAACATGATTTATATCGGATTAACTGGCTGGGGAGATCATGACAGTCTTTATCCGCCGAGAATCGGCAGCGCGCAAAAGCTGTTTCACTACGCGTCAACGTTTCCGATTGTGGAACTGGATGCCAGCTTTTATGCGGTTCAGCCTGAGCGTAATCATGAAAAGTGGATAAAAGATACGCCAGATGACTTTCAATTTGTTGTGAAAGCATACCAAGGAATGACTGGACATCAAAGGGGCGAGATTCCGTTTGCTTCAAAGGAAGACATGTTTGATGCATTTATTCTTTCGCTGACTCCCCTTATTCGTGAAGGGAAACTAGCCATGGTGCTCTTTCAATTTCCCCCATGGTTTGATTGCAAAAAAGAGCACGTCCACTATTTAAGATGGTGTAAGGAGAAGATGGGCGATATTCCATGTGCCCTCGAATTCCGAAACCGTACATGGTTTTCAGAGGAATTTTATGAGCAGACTTTGTCCTTTATGGAAAAGGAAGGATGGATTCATTCCGTCTGTGATGAACCGCAAGTCGGAGAAGGCTCCATTCCGCCGGTCGTACAAGCTACACACCGTGATAAAACATTGGTCCGGTTTCATGGAAGGAATAAACAGGGCTGGCTTCACCCGGCAGACCATGAGAATTGGCGTGAAGTGAGATACTTATATTTATATAATGAAGCTGAATTAAAAGAGTGGAAAAAGAATCTCGACATCCTGCATCAGCAATCGAAAGATGTCTATGTCGTGTTTAATAATAACTCCGGCGGAGATGCAGCGGCAAATGGCCAGCAGATGATTGATTTGCTGGATATCACCTATTCAAACCTGTCTCCGAAGCAGTTAGATTTATTTAGTTAACCGAGAGCTGACTGAAGCTTTCAACCTGAATGAGACGGTCAGTGACAACTTGAGGGAGAGATCAACATGCTGCAGAAGCTATGGTTATATCATACAAACGACTTGCACAGCCACTTTGAGAACTGGCCAAAAATTGCAGCTTATATTGAAGAAAAGCGTCAAGTTCACGATCAGATGCTCTTGTTTGATATTGGCGACCATATGGATCGAGTGAACCTCGTATCCGAAGCGGATTATGGAAAGGTAAACGTCAAGCTCCTCAATCAGCTTGGCTATGATGGAGTCACGATCGGGAATAATGAAGGTATTACGCTGCCCCATGATCAGCTGGATCACTTGTATGAGAATGCACAATTTCCAGTGGTCCTGTCTAATTTATTTGAGAAAGGCAAAAGGCCATCATGGGCAAAGCCCTATCATATGATCACAATGGAAAACGGACTGAAGCTCTGTCTCTTAGGCGTGACCATTGCGTATACACCTGTATATGAAAAGCTGGGCTGGAACATTACTGATCCGTTTGACAGCATACGGGACATGCTGCAGGAAGTAAAGGGACAGGCAGATGTCATTGTGCTTTTATCTCATCTCGGTATCATCCATGATCGAGAGGTCGCCCGTGATTTCCCTGAAATCGACATCATCCTAGGTTCACACACGCATCATCTGTTAGAAGAAGGTGAAATGGACAATGGTGTGCTGCTTGCATGCGCTGAAAAGTACGGGCATTATATTGGCTGCGTTGAGCTGACGATCGATACAGCGCGCAAAGAGCTGATAGAGAAAAAAGCGACAGTACAGTCAGTCGATCAGCTCATTAGTGAATCAGATGAAGCCATCACCACCTTGCAGCAGGCAGAAAGAAGAGCGAAAGCACTCATGCAGGAAAAAGTGACAACGATTGAGTCGAAGCTAGAAACAAAGTGGTTCGACGATTCTCCGCTTCCGCAGCTCTTAACAGATGCCATTAAAGATTGGTGCGGAGCAGATATTGGCATGATGAATGCAGGTATGGTGCTTGATTCATTAGAGGCAGGGATCGTCACAAGAGAAGAAATCCACCGGATATGTCCGCATCCCATTAATCCTATTCGGGTGACGCTTACCGGTCAACAGCTCATCGAAACAGTTCAGCGGGGCTGTGAAGAAAAAATGGAACAGCTGCGCATCAAAGGCTTCGGCTTTAGAGGTGAGCTGATGGGGAAAATGCTATATAGCGGCCTCAGCTATACATTAGAAGAAGGCGAGGCCAAACGGGTGAAGGATGTCTTTGTACATGGTCAATTGATCAAAAAAGACGCCTCCTATACTGTTGGCACAGTCGATATGTATACATTAGGCTCTCTTTTTCCTCATATCCGTGATCACGAACACATTGAATATTTTATGCCTGAATTTTTACGTGATGTTCTGACATGGCGCTTGAAGGAAGCAACATGAAATCCGCTTCAGCCTAACAACACGCGCCCTCTTTTCACATAGATTGTGATGAGAGGAGTGAAGGGATTTGGTGAATTTAACACCTATTACAATTGATGGCCATTCCTTTACAGCGGTCACCGTCAAGCTGCCGAAGACAAATTTCATGGCAGTAACAAATGAACATGGGTATATCATGTGCGGTGCACTGGATGTCGGGCTCTTGAATGAAAAGCTTGCAGATAGAGGAATTATTGCAGGAAGAGCAGTGGGTGTAAGAACCATTGAGCAATTGCTCGATGCTCCTTTAGAATCTGTGACATACGCCGCAGAAGCGCTGGGCATCTCA
This sequence comes from Bacillus sp. PK5-006, assembly GCF_054161415.1. Taxonomy (NCBI): domain Bacteria; kingdom Bacillati; phylum Bacillota; class Bacilli; order Caryophanales; family Bacillaceae; genus Bacillus; species Bacillus sp. PK5-006. Next base: position 796,887 of record NZ_CP096414.1, read on the forward strand.
GCTGGAACAATTGGAAGAGATGCATTATTAAAAATGGTGAAATAAAATAGAGAGATGATTCCTATCCCCCCGCCTGTCTGCATACACATGTAATGGAGAAGGGGGGATTTTTTATTGAGAATGAACCGCCGTTATCGCCCCTACAAGAAGGGCCCTTTGCCATTTCGTTACGTTATGCTGCTTGCGATCTTATTCTTTGTGCTCTCAACCGTAATTAGTTTATTTTTTATCAACCGATCCATTAAACCAACCCTTATTCACATTGCTGAACTAGAAACAGAGCGCATCGCCAATCACCTCATACAATATTCAGTTCAAGACTTTGCAGACGATCAGGAGAATATGAAGGATATGGTGGTCATGAATACAAGTGAGAACGGAAAAGTGACGACCATCGATTTTAATGCGCAAGCAACATCGAAAGCAATGGCTGACCTCTCGCGTCATCTTCAAAAAAATTTAGAGGACATTGAAAAGGGGAACTTTCAAAAAGAGGCAAAAGAAGCATTAAAGGATCAAACAGATGGACATGACGGCATTATATATAACATTCCGCTTGGGCAAGCATCCGGAAATGCACTCATTGCCAACCTCGGACCCAAAGTGCCTGTACGCTTTAGTGTGATTGGTGATCCGCATACGGACGTTGAAAAAAATATTAAGCCTTATGGCATCAACAATGCCTTGATTGATATTAGTGTTCTGATCGAGGTCAAGGTAAGAGTCATTATCCCATTTGCTTCTGAAACAATCGTAGTGAAAAACTCTGTTCCTGTCTCCATACAAGCCGTTCAAGGAGACGTGCCAGATTATTATAATGGCAGCGGAACAAACTCAGGTGCTCCATCAATTGTTCTTCCAGAAAAAAAGAAGAAAAAGGAATAACAGCCCAACAATGATTGGGCTGTTATTTACTTTCGTTTCCGTTCAGCTCTTTCCCACGCCCTCAAATGAGGGTATGGGTCAAATGACCATTCCGTTCTGCCGTTATCTTTGTACATGCCATAGTGAAGATGCGGCGGAAACTTTCCTGCGGTGCCTGGAGGACCGTAACCGGAGCTTCCGACAGATCCAATCACCTGGCCAGGTTCAACAATTTGACCTGTCTTGAGTCCTTTCGCAAAGCCATTTAAGTGAGCAAAGTAATGATAATGATTATGAATATCTCGAATGCCTATCCGCCAGCCGCCAAAGCGGTTCCAACCTTTCATTTCAATCACGCCATACGATGTCGCACGAACGGGAAGTCCATAATGGGCAAATAAATCGGTTCCCTCATGAATTCTCCTTCCTCCAAACCCTCTCGCATCTCCCCATGTACTTCGGTAGCTGTAGTCAGCTCCAACCGGAAGAGGAAAAGCATGCTTTCCAAGATCAAGATGGCCGTAGTGCTTATATAGCTTCATAAAAGATGAAATGATTCCAACGGTTTGATCACGTCCATAATAGTCCCATAAACCAATTTTTAATTGATCAATGCTGCTGCCGTAGTGAAGCAAGTATTGGGCAAAAGTGAATAATACATCCTCATCGTCATCGCTGCTTGCTTTGCCATCCCCATTCCCATCAAGACCAATTCCGTCAAACACTTTAATGCTTAAAGGAGAGGTATCCTGTTTATTCGGGTTTTCTGGTCCAATCCACATTTCCCGGGGAATGTAGATGCCAATGACGCCTTTTTGTTTCGGTAAATCTCTTCTGCTTTTTCGAATATTGTGTTCATACTGATCAACTGCAGCAAGTACATACCATGGAACCTGAGTTGTGATGGAAACTTTTTCATATAGGGCCATTCTTTGTTTCAATTCATCTGGCTGCTTGCCCGTCCCTTTTGCATGAACAGGTAAAGGGAGCATTGAAAGAGCAATCATGATGGCTAAAACCACTTTCACAAACGTCCATCTCCTTTCATCGAGCATCATCTTCTACCGTTTAGTGTGGTTAGATCACTCTATTTCATAAGAAGAAAATGTTAGTAATTTTCTTCTGTTTTTTTAGGAGGCTTTTGGGTATTTTTGCAGCTCATTCCCTTGTTGTTCAATCTGTACTATGTTAAAGTGTCTAAAGAAAAGGCTTTAGGCCGAAGATTCAATTTTTTGCAGCTTTAGCTGCATCCATCGTATATAGCAGGAAGATTTTTGTAGATGCACCTTTAACGAATTCATATGGAGATGATGGAATTGGCAAAGAAGGAAGAGCACGTAAGAAAACCGGACTGGCTTAAAATTAAGCTGAATACGAATGAAAACTATACCGGTTTAAAGAAAATGATGCGGGAAAACAACCTGCATACCGTTTGTGAGGAAGCAAAATGTCCGAATATTCATGAATGCTGGGCAGTGAGAAGAACCGCTACATTTATGATCCTTGGATCTGTTTGTACGCGCGCATGCCGTTTCTGTGCGGTGAAAACTGGACTTCCAACTGAGCTTGATCTGCAAGAGCCAGAACGCGTGGCAGATTCAGTAGCCTTAATGAACTTAAAGCACGCTGTTATAACAGCGGTTGCAAGGGATGATCAAAAGGATGGCGGCGCAGGTGTGTTCGCTGAAACCGTTCGTGCGATTAGAAGAAAAAGCCCATTCACGACCATTGAAGTTCTCCCTTCAGACATGGGCGGCAATTATGATAACTTGAAGACGTTAATGGACACGCGTCCTGACATTTTAAATCACAACATTGAAACAGTTCGCAGATTAACGCCAAGAGTTCGTGCGCGTGCTACATATGATCGTTCATTAGAATTCTTGCGTCGTGCAAAAGAAATGCAGCCCGATATTCCAACAAAATCAAGCATTATGATTGGACTTGGTGAAACGAAGGAAGAAATCATTGAAGTCATGGATGATCTTCTTGCCAATAACGTGGATATTATGGCGATTGGCCAGTACTTACAGCCTTCGAAAAAGCATTTGAAAGTTCAAAAATACTACCATCCGGATGAGTTTGCAGAGCTGAAGGAAATTGCGATGTCAAAAGGCTTTAGCCACTGTGAAGCTGGGCCGCTTGTGCGCTCTTCCTACCATGCAGATGAACAAGTAAACGAAGCGTCTAAAAAGCGTCAGGCGCAAGCGTAACAAAGAAAACGCCAGAGCTCTCTGGCGTTTTTTCTCGTATTAATTTTGGCCGTAAGGGGCGTTTCTTCTCATTGTACGGTCTGAATTCGTCATCCCATTTGCATCTTCTTGATTCGATATGTTCCCGCCTTGAGGGGAATACTTCATTTGCTGAATCGTTTTGGTTAAAATTTGGTCAAAATCACGTGAATTGGTTTGAAGACGTGAAAAATTGGCAATGGATTGAAAGTGCTCTGGATTATCAGAGACGTATACATGATAATAACGAGGGAGAACAGAAACCGCCGTTTTCTTTACTTGATCGGCAGATTCATCACGGTTTTTGTTTCCTGTTCGATACACGATGAGTGCATCCTCATCTGTCACAAGTGTGGCTGCATCTTTGATGTTTGGCAGCTGCACCGTTAGACTTGTAATCACGTGGGCAAGATGCTCACGATTTAAAGCAGGGGTTCTTTCTTTCTGATCCGTTACTTGCTGGCGCTGATAACGAACATATCCTGCTTTGTTTGTATCTGCTTCTGGCATATTGGAATTATTTCCTTCATGACGATCCGACAGACGGATGGTTTTACTTGAAGAATCTTCCTCCACTTGCCGGTTCATACCTGATTGAAAGCCGCACCCGCCTAAAAGCATGCTGAGGAGAATCGCGGCAGTCAGTTGTTTCTTCATAAATGTGACCTCCTTTTTCCTTTAGCTTCGGCTAAATCGGAAAAAACATGCTTTAGCAATTGATGGAGTTCTTCCAATGAATTATCATTAAAGATGGATCGTTTAAAAAGAGGTGAGAAGATGATCGTCGTTCAGAATGCTACCTTTGATCTTGTAAGAGATATCAAAGACGGCTTTAATGAAGAAGCGTTTAAAGCAAGGTACTCAGATATTTTAAATAAGTATGATTATATTGTGGGGGACTGGGGCTATAATCAGCTCAGGCTGAAAGGGTTCTTTGATGACCAAAACCAAAAGGCCACATTTGATACTAAAATCAGCACACTCGATGAATACATTTATGAATACTGTAATTTTGGCTGTGCCTATTTTGTCTTAAAACGAATCAGAAAATAACGCAAAGGGGAGCGTCATGATGTATTTCGTAGACAGAAAAAAGATTGAAGAGACATTACGTTTTTTCGAGGAGCAATATGAGTTGTTGCAGAGTCATCAAACATGGACAAGTCCTCTAGAGAAAAAAGCGCTGGAACGAATTGTTCATTTGCTCGTCGAATGTATTCTTGATACCGGAAATGACATGATTGATGGCTTTATTATGCGTGACCCAGGAAGCTATGATGACATCATGGATATACTTGTTGATGAAAAGGTTGTACCAGAAGGAGAAGGAAGTCAGCTGAAAAAGCTTGTCTCATCCCGCAAAACACTTGTGCAGCAATATCAGGAAGTAAATCATCATGACTTATTGCAGGTGATCAGCGAAGTAGAGCAGGCACTAGAGGTCTTTCCAAGCCGCATCCGTACCTACTTGGAGCAGGAGCTTGGCCCAGTATCAGCGTTTAAATAAACCATTGGAGTTGTGAGCATCATGAAATACAAAGGCTATTTAATTGATTTAGACGGGACAATGTATAAAGGAACAGAAAAGATCGAGGAAGCAGGTCAATTTGTTCAAAAGTTAAATGAGTTGAGCATTCCTTACTTGTTTGTCACGAATAACTCATCACGCACGCCAAAGCAGGTAGCGGAAAAACTCGTTTCATTTGATATCCCAGCAACAGAAGAACAAGTTTTTACAACAAGTATGGCGACGGCCAATTATATTGCTGAGCAAAAGAAAGATGCATCAGTTTACGTGATTGGTGAAGAAGGAATCAAGCAGGCCATTGAAGAAAAAGGGCTGACATTTGGTCAGGAAGACGCTGATTTCGTTGTTGTTGGAATTGATCGCGGCATTACATATGAAAAATTAGCAGTAGGTGCGATTGCCATTCGTCAAGGCGCACAATTTGTCTCAACAAATGGAGATATTGCCATTCCAACAGAAAGAGGGCTTTTGCCAGGGAACGGCTCGTTAACATCAGTACTAACCGTGACGACAACGGTTCAGCCGACATTTATCGGAAAGCCAGAATCCATTATTATGGAACAAGCGATGCGTGTACTTGGGACAGATGTGTCTGAGACGCTCATGGTGGGGGATAACTACGATACGGATATTATGGCAGGAATGAATGCAGGAATGGACACATTACTCGTCCACACAGGTGTGACAACAAAAGAGCTGCTTCAGCAGTATGAAAAGCAGCCAACCTATGTCATTGAATCCTTATCCGAGTGGATTGAGCGATTATCATAGAAAAAGAGGACAAGCGTTCGCGCGCGTCCTCTTTTTCTTTATTCCGCATTTCTTGCACTATGTGCCAGCCTGCTTGATGCGGCGGCAGCAATAGCGCCGACAATGTCATCTAAAAAGGTGTGGCATTCGCCCGTGGATTTATCGTTGAGTTTCCCGAGAATTCCTGGTTTTTCTTTATCGATATATCCGTAATTCGTAAAGCCGATTGAACCATAAATATTGACGATAGCAAAGGATAAAATTTCATCAACGCCATACAGGCTCTCGTCCGTTTCAAGTATTGATTGAAGCGGCTCAGTCAGCTTCTTTTGCTCGGCGAGTATGTCTAATTCGATGCCCGTTAGTATCGCATTTTGGACTTCACGTTTTGCGATGACACGCTCCACATTGTGGATGCACTCTGTCATGTCTAAGCCAGGATGATATTTTTCCTGTAAAAAGTAGACAAGGTCTGCTATATTTTGAATGGTTACGCCTCGTTCTTGTAAACGGCGTCTTGCTGTTTTTTCTACTTCGTTCATCTCATGATGATGCGGCATGTATTCCTCACCCAATCCTCGTAATTTGTCCACAACGTGTAAAAAGCTTCGGATAGTAAATAGTATTCATAAATCCCTCAACCTGCGACTACGATATGATAAGAGATTGATCATAGGAACGCAGGTGAAAACATGAAAGAAACCATCTATCACACATTTGGTATTGATGTTCGTCAATTTACGCCATATGGCAGTTATCAGAGCTTTCAAACGGCGGAGGCTCTCTTCCTCATTGTTCCTGTGTCTCATTTGCGAGAAGAAGAACTCACAGAGTTGTATCATATCAGTCAGTATTTACTGAATGCTGGAGACCCATACGTTGCTGTGTTTGAATTAACAAATGAAGAAAAGCCCACCTTTACTCATGGGAAGGAGCAGTATGCTTTATTAAAAGCAGCGCCTCCGATCTCAAGCCGCTCGTTTCAGCAAGCGTCAGAGCTGGCAGCCTTTCATGTCAGGGGAAGAGGCTTTCCATATGAAGTATCCGAAACAAAACGTGTCGGTGCTTGGAAGGAATTATGGGCAAAACGATTAGATCAGCTTGAAGGCTTTTGGATGCAGCAAATGCATCAAAAACCGCTGCAACGGTTTGAACAAAAATTTATTGAATCGTTTCCGTATTATCTTGGATTAACGGAGAATGCCATTCAATATTTAGTCGATACTGAGCTTGATGATGAACCGAAAGAAGGTGACTCAGGCACTGTCTGTCATCAGCGCTTTTCACGTATGACATGGCCGCATGAGCAGCCGCTTCGTTTACCTGTGGATTGGGTCTTTGATCATCCAACTCGTGATATTGCCGAATACTTAAGAGAGACCTTTGTACAGCATAAGGAGGATTTAATTGAAGAGGGTTTTTCCTTTCTACAGCAATATGAACAGGTGACACCTCTTTCCTCCTTTTCAAAGCGTTTGTTATACAGCCGCCTGCTGTTCCCGCTTCATTACTTTGAAATTGTAGAAGGCTACTATATGTCGGGAGAAAATGAAAAGTCATATTATGAAGAGCGGTTAGATTACGTCTTAAATGATGCCAATCGTTATGAATACTTTTTGAAGGTTTTTCAAGAAATGAGTGCCATGCGAAGCGGCGGGAGCCCCATTCCGGCTGTTGGCTGGATTCAGCCTGCAGCTGATTTGAAGTTTCAGTGAACAGACGAAACGTCTCTTTTCTCTTGAGGCGTTTTTCGTTATGCTTAAAGAAATCGATAAAAGGAGTGTTCTTCTTGACGAAACCTTACGTCTATATCACAAGAAAACTGGATGAAGCATCACTTACACCATTAAAAGAAGTCGCTCATGTTGAGATGTGGCCAAGCGAGGATGAGCCGTGTCCAAGAGAAGAGTTAGAAACACAAGCTGCTAAAGCGGATGCGCTTCTCACCATGCTGTCAGATCAAATAGATGAGCCGCTTTTATCAAAGGCTCCGAATATCAAGGTGGTTGCAAACCTTGCTGTTGGCTATGACAATATTGATCTTGAAGCAGCCAAAAAGCACGGAATCACCGTATGTCATACACCAGACGTCTTAACAGAATCGACGGCGGATTTAGCCTTTGCTCTTCTGATGGCGTCAGCTAGACGCATTGTTGAGGCGAGTGATTGGATTAAGGATGGAAACTGGACAGGCTGGGGGCCGCTTCTTCTTGCCGGTGCTGATGTTCATCACAAAACACTCGGGATTGTCGGAATGGGCAGCATTGGAACAGCACTTGCCAAGCGGGCCAAAGGCTTTAATATGAATGTCCTTTATCATAATCGTTCAAGAAAACCCGAGGCAGAAGCGCAGCTTGGCGTGACCTATGCGGCTTTTGAGGAACTGCTCAAGCAGTCTGATTTCATCGTCTGTCTGACGCCGTTAACCCCGAAAACGAAAGACATGTTTAATGAAAAAGCATTTGATCTGATGAAGAACTCTGCTTATTTCATTAACGTATCAAGAGGACAGACTGTAAATGAGGATGCTTTATACGAGGCTGTCACAACAGGAAAAATTGCCGGCGCTGGTCTGGATGTATTTAGACAGGAACCCGTCAGCCCGTCTCATCCGTTAACGACATTACCTAACGTCACAGTCCTCCCTCATATTGGAAGTGCTAGTGTCGAAACAAGAAAAACAATGATGCGTTTATGTGCTGAAAATGTTGTACTTGTCTTACAAGACGAGCCAGCCAAAACGCCGGTTCGTTTATAATATAAGGCTTCCCGGTGTTCGGGAGCTTTTCTAACAAAAATATTTTGAAAATATAGAATCTTGATATAAATAGCTGTTAAGCGGTTTCATTCTGACATTCTCTTATATTATTACCTTGTCAAAATGAGGATACCCCTTTATAATGTGTGTACATTGAATGTCTGTGTAAGGTTAACAAATGTCTTTTTAGAGAGGACATTTACGGAGAAAGGTGGAATTTCAGGTGAAGGCAATTCGAGTTGGGCTATTAGGATTAGGAACAGTGGGAAGCGGTGTCGTAAAAATTATCCAAGACCATCAGGATAAATTAATGCACCAAATCGGCTGTCCGGTATTAATACAAAAAGTGCTTGTGAGCAATCCCGATAAAAAAAGAGATGTGGATGTCGCAAGAGAGGTCTTCACAACTGAAGTATACGATGTGATTAGAGATCCAGAGGTCGATGTCATCATTGAAGTGATGGGCGGCATTGAAGAGACAAAACAATATTTAATAGATGCGTTAAATGAGAAGAAGCATGTCATTACAGCCAATAAAGATTTAATGGCGCTTTACGGTACGGAGCTTTTACATGTAGCGAAAGAAAATGGCTGTGATCTTTATTATGAAGCAAGTGTCGCCGGAGGAATTCCGATTCTGCGCACACTGGAGGAAGGGCTCGCCTCTGACCGAATCACCAAGATGATGGGGATTGTGAACGGTACAACGAATTTTATTTTAACGAAAATGAATGTCGATAAAAGCGCATATGAGGATGTCTTAAAAGAAGCACAGGATCTAGGCTTTGCAGAAGCAGACCCGACAGCTGATGTAGAAGGACTGGATGCAGCAAGGAAAATGGCGATTCTTGCAAGACTCGGCTTTTCCATGAATGTAGATTTAGAGGACGTCAAGGTGAAAGGTATTTCTGATATCTCTGATGAGGATATTAATTTCAGTAAGCGGTTTGGCTATACAATGAAGCTGATCGGCATTGCTCAGAGGGACGGAGAGAAAGTAGAGGTCAGCGTCCAGCCAACTTTACTTCCTGATCATCATCCATTATCATCTGTCAACAATGAATTTAATGCGGTGTATGTCTACGGAAGTGCTGTAGGAGAAACGATGTTTTACGGACCTGGAGCAGGAAGTCTGCCGACAGCAACAGCTGTTGTATCAGACTTAGTCGCAGTGATGAAAAACATGCGCCTTGGCGTGAACGGAAGCGGATTTATCGCACCGCAGTTTGAGAAGAAGATCAAATCGTCATCAGAAATATTTGCTCAGCAATTCTTAAGAATTCATGTTAGAGATCAAGTCGGGGCATTCTCCCGCATTACATCTATTTTTTCTGAAAGAGGCATCAGCTTTGAAAAGATCCTTCAGCTTCCTGTGAAAGGACATGATGAGCTGGCTGAAATTGTGATTATTACACATCAGACCTCAGAAGAAGATTTCTCAAATATCCTGCAAAAATTAAACGACCTCGACGTGGTGGTTCAAGTGAAGAGCACGTACCGAGTAGAAGGGAACGGTTTAAGCTGATGAAATGGAATGGACTCATTGAAGAATTTCAAGAATTCTTACCAGTAAACGAATCTACACCTAAACTAACATTAAATGAAGGGAATACACCGCTGATCCATCTCGCCAAGCTTTCAGAAAAGCTGGGAATCGAGCTTCATGTGAAAACAGAAGGTGTCAATCCAACAGGTTCTTTCAAGGATCGAGGAATGGTCATGGCTGTTGCAAAGGCTAAAGAAGAAGGCAACGATACAATCATGTGCGCCTCAACAGGGAATACCTCTGCAGCAGCAGCGGCTTATGCAGCCCGTGCGGATATGAAATGTATTGTCATCATTCCAGACGGGAAAATTGCCTTCGGTAAGCTTGCACAGGCCGTCATGTACGGAGCAGAGATCATTGCCATTGACGGCAACTTTGATGATGCACTGAAAATTGTCCGCAGCATCTGTGAAAAAGCACCGATTGCCCTTGTTAACTCGGTCAATCCTTATCGAATTGAAGGACAAAAGACAGCAGCATTTGAAATCTGTGAGCAGCTAGGCTCTGCCCCGGACGTACTGGCGATTCCTGTTGGTAATGCAGGGAACATCACGGCCTACTGGAAAGGCTTCAAGGAATATCACGAGAAAAAAGGAACTGGACTGCCTGTCATGCGTGGTTTTGAAGCAGAAGGTGCAGCGGCAATCGTTCGAAATGAAGTGATTGAGCAGCCAGAAACAGTGGCAACGGCTATCCGTATCGGAAATCCAGCGAGCTGGAAACAAGCTGTGGCAGCCGCAGAGGAATCAAATGGAAAGATTGATGAAGTAACAGATGAGGAAATTCTTCATGCGTATCAATTGATTGCACGTGAAGAAGGCGTGTTTGCAGAACCGGGCTCATGTGCGTCGATTGCGGGCGTGTTAAAGCAGGTGAAATCTGGAGAAATCAAGCCAGGCAGTAAAGTTGTTGCGGTACTAACAGGCAACGGACTGAAAGATCCAAATACGGCTATCGATATTTCACAAATCAAGCCGGTCACACTCGATGCAGATGAAGATCAAATTCTTGAACACTTAGAAAAGGCCGCACGCGTATGAGTGAAGCCTCCATGCTTTTTTCAATCACAGTACCGGGAAGCACTGCCAATTTAGGACCAGGCTTTGATTCAGTTGGAATGGCGCTCAGCCGCTATTTAAAGCTATCGGTCTATGACCATGATAGCTGGCTGTTTGAAGCAGAAACAGATGTCGTGTCTGGGATTCCATCAGGCACCGACAACCTGATTTATCAAACAGCCAAAAAGGTCGCAGATGACTTTGGAAAAACACTCCCGCCTGTTTATGTCAAAGTGTGGAGTGATATTCCATTGGCACGGGGGCTTGGCAGCAGTGCTGCTGCCATCGTGGCCGCCATTGAACTTGCCAATCAGCTTCTTGAATTAAACATGACAGATGATCAGAAGCTCTTTTATGCAAGTGAGGTAGAAGGTCATCCAGATAATGCGGGAGCCTCTTTATTTGGTGGTTTACTGATTGGTCTCCATGAAGAAGACAAAACACATGCCGTTAAAGTGCAGCATGTGGATGTAGATGTCGTCGTGGTGATTCCTTTTTATGAAGTGCTCACAAAGGATGCCCGTGATGTCCTGCCAGAGGATTTCTCCTATAAACATGCTGTCAGTGCGAGTGCTGTGAGCAACGTCCTTGTAGCCGCCTTAATGACGCAGAACTGGCCGCTTGTTGGAGAAATGATGAATAAGGATTTATTTCATCAGCCTTACCGCACAATGCTCGTGCCAGAGCTGTCGAAGGTAGAGCATGTCGCTTCGCTTAAAGGAGCTTATGGAACGGCTTTGAGCGGTGCTGGACCGACGATCCTCACCTTAGTGGAAAAAGGGAAGGGAGAAGCGCTGAAAGAGCAGCTAGCCCAAAATTTCCCGCATTGCGAAGTTGATTTGCTGACGGTGCCAGTAGAAGGGGTTGTCGTGCAGCATCATCCTGTTAATCAAGTAAAGAACGTGCTGTGAATCTGCACGTTCTTTTTTTATGCTTGTTTTTATGGGAAGAAGCAGGGATTATTATTTAGAGGATCGAACTATTTTTTAAGCATAAAAGGGGGAGATACGTTCATGAAGAAATTGATGACGGCAGAAGATTTAACAAAGATTGTTTCTGTTTCCCATCCGGTTTATTCACCAGATGGACAAAAGGCAGTCTTTACAAAAGTCACTGTGAATGAGAAAAAAGACGATTACAACATCCACTTATGGGTTCGAGATGAAGAGACAGAGGAGCTGGCACAATGGACATTTGAGGATGGAAAGCATCATCAGCCAGTTTGGTCAAAAGACGGCAGGCAGCTTGCTTTTATTTTACAAAAGCCAAAGGAAGTCCCTCAGCTGGCGCTCATGAAGAGCGAAGGAGGCGGCGTGCGAACCTTAACGACGATTCCTTACGGAGTATCTCATCCTGTTTTTTCTCCAGATGGTGCTTTTCTTTATGCGGCTGTGTCATTGAAACAATCAGAATCTGTTCATGATGAAAAAAAGGAAGAGCAAGATGACTTTGCTCCAGCGGTATATGATGATTTGACCTATAAAGCAGATGGAAGAGGCTTTTTAGATGGGCGTGTCACGCAGATCGTGAAGGTAGATATCGATTCAGGAGAAATAGAGCCTGTCACGAGCGAGCAGGTTCATCATATGAATCATACGATTTCTCCTTGCGGCAAATGGCTTGCCTTTATTCAATTAAATCCACAGATACCTTACATAAGTGACGTGTGTCTTCTGTCATTAGAAGATGGTCAGACAAAAAAGATCACACAAGCAAACGGCGCTTATTCCACCGTATCTTTTTCTCCAAATGGAGAGAGTCTTTTGTATATTGGACATGAGCGCGAATTTCAAAATGCCACCTTCCCATCACTATGGCTGTATGATCTGAAGGAAGAAAAGACGGTTCAACTGTCAGAAATGCTCGATATGTATGTTGGGAACTGTATGGCAGGAGATAGCGTGATGGGAGAGGTCTATCAGCTTCCGCAGTGGACAAAAGACAGCCAAGGGTTTTATGCGCTTGTTTCTGATCAAGGCAGTACAGGGATTTATTATTTCTCTATTGAAGGTTTAGCCTATCCTGTTCGACTAGAGGCGGAACATATCACCAATTTCAGCCTTCATCCAGATGAATCCAAACTGCTGCTCAGCCGGCTTTCACCTGTCTCACCAAGTGAGCTGTATGAGATGACATTAGGGGAGACAGAACTAAAGCAAATCACATTCGAGCATCATGATTTTCTAAAGGAGCATGTCGTATCCGAACCTGAACCATTTTCTTTTCAGTCAAAAGATGGTGACGAGGTGCATGGCTGGTTTATGAAGCCTTCCAAGATGGAAGAGGGAAAGAAATATCCGCTCATTCTAGAGGTTCATGGCGGACCGCATGCGATGTATGGTCATACGTATTTTCATGAATTTCAAATGCTCGCTTCTGAAGGCTACGCCATCGTGTATATCAACCCGCACGGCAGTCATGGGTATGGACAGATGTTTACTGACCGTGTGAGAGGAAACTATGGTGACGTTGATTATGACGATGTCATGCAGGCTGTTGATCATGTGCTCAAAGCCTATGATTTCCTTGATGAAACAAGGCTTGGCGTGACAGGCGGCAGCTATGGCGGTTTTATGACCAACTGGATTGTTGGTCAAACTGACCGCTTCCGGGCAGCTGTCACACAGCGTTCCATTTCCAACTGGATTAGCTTTTATGGCATCAGTGATATCGGTTATTTCTTTACAAGGTGGCAGATTGATGGGGATATTTATGATTCTGTCGATAAGCTATGGGATCGTTCGCCGCTAAAATATGTGAAGCAGATGAACACGCCGCTGCTCATCTTGCACAGTGATGAAGATTATCGCTGCCCAGTTGATCAAGCAGAGCAGCTTTTTGTGGCCTTGAAGGAGCTTGGGAAAGACACAAGATTGGTCAAATTCCCGAAGGCATCTCATGATTTATCCAGAAGCGGCCACCCGGGGCAGCGTATTCAAAGACTGACTTTTATAAAGGAATGGTTTAGAGAAAAGCTAGCCTAATAAAAAACGACCCTTCAGCGTGCTGACAAACCCTCGCATTCGGTGTCAGTTCAGCGTGCTGGTGCTCACGAATAGAAAATTCGCTCCGCGCCAGTACTCGTCCTTCCTAGACTTCAAGGGTTTTCATATCACGCTGAAAAGAAGACAAAGGGCTAAAGCCTCTGTCAATCATGAAAAAAACGACCCTAATTGGGTCGTTTTCATGTCATATATGAATTAGAAAACCTGTTCAACTTCTACAACGCCAGGCACTTCTTCTAATAATGCGCGCTCAATACCGGCTTTCAATGTAATGGTTGAACTTGGGCAGCTGCCGCATGCACCAAGAAGACGTAATTTCACAATGCCATCTTCAATGTCTACAAGCTCACAGTCTCCACCATCACGTAATAGAAATGGACGAAGTTTGTCCAGTACTTCCTGTACTTGGTCTTTCATTTCGACTTCAGTCATTAGATATAATCGCTCCTTTCACAACATATCACCATTATATTCATCTAGACGATAAAAATCTATTGATTGGTTTCAAAGTTTCCTTCTCATTATAGCACAATCTCATCTTGAAACAAAAAGTGATTTTGACTTTTTTCATCCAGAAAATTCAGCTAAAATGAAGAAAGAATAGGGGGCTTGTCAAATGAACAAAACCGTCGATCTTTATGTATATGGAAGAGATGTCTTGTGCGCTAGCTGCGTGAATCTGCCTTCTTCAAAAGATACGTTTGAATGGTTAGATGCAGCATTAAAACGAAAATATCCGAATCAGCCATTTCGCATCACATATATTGATATTGAGCACCCGCCAGAAAACGAACAACAAAAGGAATTGTCTGAACGAATTCTTGATGATGAATTCTTTTATCCGCTTGTCTTAGTAGAGGATCAAATCGTTGGGGAAGGCAATCCAAAATTAAAAGACATTTATCAAGAAATGGAGAAATACGGGTACAAGGAGAGCAGTGAATAAGCTGTTCTTTTTTTTGAGAAATAAAACGAACAAACGTTCTTTTTTGTATTGAAAAGGAACGTTTGTTCGTTTATAATGAAATGAAAGGAGCGTGAGCATCATGAATTATTTACTGAAACAATCTCTTCAACAGCAAATACCTATTGAGATGATTTATATGAAGAAAAACGGAGAGTGCACGAAGAGAAAAATCACTGTCTACCGTGAGACGGATCAGTTTATCCAAGCGTATTGTTTATCGAAGAAAACGATGAGAACCTTTCGTAAAGACTGCATTCTTGCCCTTGCTCCGATCAAATGGACCAACTCATCGGCACATGCCGTTTCATAGAAAAAAGCTCCCTCGTCACGAAGGAGCTTTGAGAAAAAATTCACATAATTTTAGCCGTTGTGATGCTTGTACATCCAAAGCAGTCCAGATTTCAGAAGTCTTGGCACCCTGCCAACAAGCGGACGATCTGCCACTAAGCCAAATCCGGCTTTTTTCCCTAAAGAACCTAAAACACCTTTTAGCTTAAACTGTGGATAAGCCTCAGGAAGCGGCTCATTTTTCCAGCGTTTTTGCAGAGATTGGACAATTTGTTCTGCCTGCGCCTCAGCAAGCTGTGCACTTGGGGCATGCGGCAGACTTGCGCAGTCACCTACGACATATACATGCTCATCCCCTGGGAGATTGTGATGAGGAGTTAATACGACACGGCCTTGTGCGTCTTTTTCAACATCCATCTCTCGTACCACTTTACTTGGCTGTATTCCTGCTGTCCACACGATGACATCAGCTTCAATCGCGTCATCATGGTTATAAACAAGACCTTCTTCAACCTTTGTAATATTGGCACAGTTAATGATCTTTACGTCATTTTCTTCAAACCACTTTTGCACATACAAACTTAATCTTTTTGGGAAGCTTGATAGAATCAGCTCTCCGCGGTCAAAAAGAATAATGTTTAAATCAGCACGGCTTTCTCTTAATTCACTGGCCAGCTCTACCCCGCTAAGTCCAGCACCGACGATGCCAACCGTTGCACCTGCGCTCAAATTGTTTAATTTGTTATACGCATGTCTTGACTGATCAATGGTTTGAATGCTGTATGTATGTTCTTTCGCACCAGGGACATTATGATACTTGTCCTCACAGCCGAGTCCAATCACCGTATCATCATACGGAATCGGTTCACGGTCGCTGAATAAAATCTGTTTGTTTTCAATATCAATTTTTTCTACTTCCCCGTATTGAATATCCAGCTTCGGATGCTCTGGAAAAGATACTCGAATGTGATGATCAGAGATCGTTCCAGCAGCAAGTGCATAATATTCTGTTTTTAAACAGTGGTAAGGATTTCGATCAATTAATGTGATAGTGACATCATCAGGTAATTGATTTGGCAATAAGCGGTGGAGAACCCGCATATTCCCGTAACCTCCGCCGATCAAGACTAAATTTTTCATGACGATTCTCCTTTTCCCCGTAGACATTGAAAAACACTTATACTAAAAAACTTTAAGTTAAAATACCAAATAAAATTATATCGAATTTACTGTGAAACCACAATAATTGTTTCAAAATAACCTACATATTCATCAGTTAGTCCTAAATAGTAAAACATTTTATGAGGAATAGGCGTAACGATACAGATGAAGCTCATATTTTGACTAATGCAAGGAATTTCGGTAGGATGGTAAGGCAATGTGAGGTGAAGCACAGTGTTTCCACTGATCGAATTTTGTGTAAGTAATCTTGCACAAGGGTCTCAAGAAGCAAAAGAGAAGCTTGAAAAAGACCCAAACCTAGACGTAATGGAATACGGCTGTTTAAGCTATTGCGGCAAATGTATGGACTCCCCATTTGCACTTGTGAATGGAGAATTTGTTTCAGGAGAAAATGCAGAGCAGCTAGTCGAGCGTATTTATGCTTTTATAGAGGAAAACGACATGTTTTAAATGCACCACATGGGTCATGAGGTGCATTTTTTTCACATTTTCAGCTTCCATTTTTAAGGAGAATCAATAGAAAGCGCATCCAATATGTTATGCTAATAAAATATCATCAATATGAAATATCACACGAGAGAAAAAGAGGCATATGCATAATAAAAGCCCTTTGCCATGGCAGCAAAGAGCTTCTATGTATGAAAAACGGGGGATGATAAGATTGTCTCCTGAATCGACTCCTTTTATACTATAAAGAAACAACATTTTTGGAGGAAGCTCATGACATCATTTCAATTCACGAAAATGCACGGATTAGGAAATAATTATATTTACGTCAATCAGATGAAGGAACAGCTTCCAGAAGAGCAGCTATCAGAGATAGCGATTCGCGTTTCTTCTGTTTATACAGGAATCGGTTCTGACGGGATGATCCTGATTTGCCCATCAGATGTTGCACCTGTGAAGATGCGCATTTTCAACAATGATGGATCAGAGGGCAAAAACTGTGGTAATGGGCTGCGCTGCGTTGCAAAGTATGTGTATGAGCATCAAATTGTAACGGACACAACGTTCCAGATTGAGACATTGTCAGGACTCGTTGAAGCGACCGTTCACGCTCAGGATGGTCACGTTCAGCTAGTCACAGTAGATATGGGAAAACCACGTTTTGAAAAAGAAGCAATGCCGATGCTTGGTGAACCGGCTAGCACAACGGTTAATGAGCTGCTTGATTTTGGTACTGCGAAATTAAATGGAACGGCCGTTTCGATGGGAAACCCGCACATCGTTTTTTATTTAGAGGACATTGAAAAAGCGCCGCTTCATACACTTGGGCCGATCATCGAAAAACACGACATGTTCCCTGAAGGCGTCAATGTAGAATTTGTTGAAGTTGTCAGTGAAACAGAACTTCATTTTCGCGTGTGGGAAAGAGGTTCAGGAATTACCCAGGCTTGCGGAACTGGGGCCTGTGCTGCGGCTGTATCCACAATTGTGAATGGTCAGGCAAAAAAAGAAACAGACATGACCGTTCATTTAGCAGGCGGAGACCTCATCATTCGTTGGAAAGACAATGACCACGTGCTCATGACAGGACCTGCTGAAACGATTTGTGACGGCACATTTTATCTCTAAACCATTTATTTGAGAAAAGGCATCATCACGTTTATAATTGAAAAGAAACATCCAGTCAAAAGGAGGGATGATCATGAGTACACCAGTAACCATTACAGAAGCTGCTGCACTGCAGATTAAAGATATGATGAAAGAACATGAAGAAGAAAATGCGTTCCTTCGAGTGGGCGTAAAAGGCGGCGGCTGCAGCGGTCTCTCATACGGCATGGGCTTTGACCATGAAGTCTCAGAGAAAGACACGCAGTTCGAGCAGCACGGCATCAATGTCCTTGTCGATTCCGAAAGCCTTGATATCATGAACGGAACCATCATTGATTTCAAACAATCACTAATGGGTGGCGGTTTCACGATTGACAATCCGAACGCTATCGCGTCATGCGGATGCGGTTCTTCGTTCAGAACAGCAACGAATACCGGTACGCCGGAAGAGTGTTAAGGGTTAAAACGATTCATTCTGTAAAACCATTTGTATAATGAAGACCTCCTCATATTAATCATTTTCTTGAGGAGGTTTTTTGTGTTGTTTTTGAAGATGCATAAAAAGGACATGACTTCAATCACTCAGCACGTCCTCTTTATAAAGATATTTAATTAGAAAAAAGCTCGCAGTTTCTTAGTATTTCCTCTGTTCATCTTCCACATCTTTTCAAAAGGTTTCATCATGGTGTGTCGGAAAAAATGTTCTTTGTTGTGTTTCGTTGAGAATAACGTTTCGTATTAATCGATTGTATTCTTAATCATCATTTTCAAAGCTGTTCTCTCTTTTATGAAGAGTAGTAAAGACTTTCATCGCTTCGCTCATAAATGATGCCAATCCCTCACCATAACGATCTATATTCTTTGTGAAACGTTCATCTTGAATATAGAGTTGGCCTAAACCGTAAAAAGCATCAAGAGAGTAATAACGAAAGTTTTCGTTTAAAAAGTCGTACCATTGTTTGATGACGATTTGCACCTCTTTGGATTTAGGGGAATGGCTGCGAAGAGAGGCTAGTTTATTCAATATGCTATCCCAGCTATCAGATAATTCAATTTGTTCATCTTTAGACAAATGATTTAGTTTTGAGCTGACTTCATCAACAGCTTGATTTCCCCAACGGTGACGAGCTTCTTCTTCATATTGGCTAAAATTCATATTCATATTCTCAAACCTTTCTTTATAGGTGTATTGAGTTTCTCCCGTTAAATGCTGTAGCGTCTTATCAATATTTCCGATCATTTTATCGAGATTATTTCGTTTCTCTACTAACATTTTTCTTTGTAGCATAAATGCTTCTTTCTTATTAAATGAAGGATTGTGCATCATCTTTTGGATTTCCTTCAATGGAAATCCAAGTTCCCTGAAAAATAATATTTGCTGCAATGTTTCAAGGTTTTCTTCTGAATAGAGCCGATAACGATTATCTGTGACTTCACTTGGGGTCAATAAACCAATCTTGTCGTAATGATGAAGTGTACGAATGCTAATACCAAATAATTCAGCTACTTCTTTCACTTTCATTTCAATTCACCTCTCTTGATATCCACTATAAAATATGACGTTGCGTTAGGGTCAATCATCTTTTTAAAAATTTATATCATTGTTGATCTTGTTTGAAGCAGCGAATTCAAGGAGTTATGTTTTTTTCGCAAATCGCTCAATTTTGTTACAGCTGGCCCGAACAACTGGCTATTTCCATTCGAAAAGAGTATCATGAGAACCAAACATAAACTGTAGTCAGAAAAGAGGTTGCTGAGGTTTGAGTGAACAAATCAATTGCAGGAACTGTCATGAACTGATTCCGTATCGTTCCAAAACGTGTCCATCTTGCGGGATTGAGAAGCCGCTTCCGAAAAAGGAACGTGTGAAGGATCGGGTGATTTTGGTTGTGGCAGGAATTGTTGTGGTGCTGCTTGCTGCAATGGTGCTTGGAATGGCAAATGCCTATATTGGGGTTTTTAAATAAACGAAAAAGGAGTTCCACGAGTGGGAACTCCTTTTTTGATCCGATCTTATTTGTTTTCAAATAAGCTTGTGGAATGGAGAGGCTGTACACGGGCTTTCGGGTCCATGTAAGCTTTCGCATTGTTGACAGCAGTTGGTGCTTCACCAAATCCGCTTGCAATCAATTTGACTTTTCCTTCATACGTACAGATGTCTCCTGCCGCATAGAAGCCTTCAATGTTTGTTTCCATTGTAGATTTCACCACGATGGAGTTCTTTTCGATTTCAAGGCCCCATTGTTTGATTGGTCCAAGGGAGGAAACAAAACCGAAGTTGACGATCACGTCGTCCACATCAAGCACTTGTTTTTTGTCGCCTTTGACTTCTTCGAGCACGATTTGTTCAATGCGGTCTTCACCAATGAGCTCAGTTGGTACAAATGGTGTCAGTACATTGACTTTCGAGTTGTGCAGGTTTTCTACACTGTGCTCATGTGCGCGGAATTTATCGCGGCGGTGAATAATGGATACTTCTTTTGCGATTGGTTCAAGCATAAGTGCCCAGTCCACCGCAGAGTCTCCGCCCCCAAGAACGGCAACACGTCTGCCGGCAAATTGGTTCAAGTCATTAATGAAGTAATGCAAGTTGCTTCCTTCAAATGATTCTGCTGAATCAAGTTCAAGCTTTCTCGGTTGGAATGCACCGTTACCAGCTGTGATGATGATTGTTTTAGAATAATGAATCTCTTGATTTGTCACAAGTTTAAAGATCCCATCTGCTTGCTTTTCAACCGTTTCAACTGCCTGCTCTAAGCAAATGGTTTGATCAAATTTATCCATTTGTTCCTTTAAGTTATCAACTAATTCTTGTGCGCGGATTTTTGGAAATCCAGCCACATCATAAATATATTTTTCAGGGTAAAGAGCGGATAGTTGACCGCCGAGCTGAGGAAGGCTTTCAATGATTTTCACACTTGCCTGTCTCATGCCTCCGTAAAACGCAGTAAACAATCCAACTGGGCCGCCCCCGATAACGGTAATGTCATATACCTTAGAATCTTCTTGCATTCCTTTAATCCTCCCAAATGAAAATTGTTATCACTATATCATATCATACCACATATCGTCGTTTGACTTGTTTTGAAAAACTTGTCGTTTTTTGATGCCGAAGCTTTGAAAAGGAGGAAAAAGTGAGAAAGACCGTTTATCATAAGGATTTTCAGTTTAAAGCCTTGAAAATTGGAGCAGAACTCGCTATTATTGTTAAGGGAACTAAATATTAATTTTTTATGAATTTTTGTCGGATACGGTCAAATGCTTTCGTTTTATGTAGGTGAAAGTTCAGATTTTCACATACTTATTTTTTTGTTTAAATTTCATAAAATGCCGCAAAGCGGTTGAGAATAACGATATGTAATTCTTTATCCGTTTTACAGCAAATTTAAAAAAGGTGGATGTGATTCCAGTGAATAAACCGAAAATCGTTGTATTAGGTGCAGGTTATGGCGGATTAATGACTGTAACAAGATTAACAAAACAGCTTGGCACAAATGATGCGGACATTACTCTTGTGAACAAGCATAATTATCATTACGAAACAACATGGCTTCATGAAGCAAGTGCAGGTACTCTTCATCATGACCGCTGTCGTTATCAAATCAAAGATGTGATTAACAGTTCCCGTGTCAACTTTGTACAAGCAACAGTTGAAAGCATTGATAAGGAAGCGAAGAAAGTTGTGACATCAGATGGCGAACTTTCTTATGACTACCTTGTTGTTGCACTTGGTGCTGTTCCTGAAACATTTGGTATTGCAGGACTGAAAGAATACGCATTCTCAATCTCTAACATCAACTCTGCTCGTCAGCTTCGTGAGCACATTGAGCTTCAATTTGCGACGTATAATACGGATGCTGAAAAACGTCCAGAGCGTTTGACGATCGTTGTCGGCGGTGCAGGCTTCACAGGTATTGAGTTCCTTGGTGAGCTTGGAAACCGTGTGCCTGAGCTTTGCAAAGAGTATGACATTGATCAAAAAGACGTGCGTATCATCTGTGTAGAAGCTGCGCCAACAGCTCTTCCTGGATTCGATCCAGAATTGATCGACTATGCGATGAACTACCTTCAAGGTAAAGGTGTTGAGTTCAAAATCGGTACAGCGATCAAAGAATGTACGCCTGAGGGGATCATTGTTGGAAAAGACGATGATACAGAAGAAATCAAAGCTGCAACTGTTGTTTGGGCTGCAGGTGTACGCGGTAACCCAATCGTTGAAGAAGCTGGTTTTGAAAACATGCGCGGCCGCGTAAAAGTTTCTCCAGATCTTCGTGTACCAGAAAATGATGATGTCTTCATCATTGGTGACTGTTCATTGATTATCAATGAAGAAATCAACCGTCCATACCCACCAACTGCACAAATCGCTATGCAGCAAGGTGAAACAGTGGCGAAAAACCTTGCAGCACTAGTAAAAGGCGGTTCTCTTGAAAGCTTTAAGCCAGACATCAAAGGAACAGTTGCTTCTCTTGGTGAACACGACGCTGTAGGTGTTGCGTTTGGTAAAAAACTTCAAGGAACAAAAGCTTCTGCAATGAAGAAAATCATCGACAACCGTTCTTTATTCATGGTTGGCGGACCAGGACTTGTTCTGAAAAAAGGAAAATTCAAGTTCTTCTAAACCATCATAGACAAAAACGTGTATCCTCGTGATACACGTTTTTTTATAAGTTGTGGTGGTATATTTTCTCACTTGGTCATCGGCAGTAAAATATGTTATGATAAATTATCAGAAAATTTAGATTAAGGAGTGAGCAATATGAATGCACAAACAAAGGAAAAAACATCAACCTGTCAATATTGTTCAGGAAAAGGGTATTTTCAGCTATTGCTCGGCGGATCTGAAACGTGTGAGGAATGTAAAGGGACAGGAAAGAAGCGTTAATCGATCTGCTTTTTCCATTGATTGACTTCATCTCTATTTCCAAGTTAAACTAATGATGGGATATTTGGGGGTGGAGATGAAGTGATCAGTTTACCAGTCGTTATCATTTCAGTTATTTTATTTTTCGTGTTATTCTTCGGCATTGGCTTTTTGCTCAATATGCTGCTGAGAATGTCATGGATTATGGCTATTTTATATCCAATTGTATGCCTTTTCATTATTAACAATCAAAAGATGATCGCTTATGTAAGAGAGCCTGGCACTGCTTTTTCAGGAATAGGAGACCGGATTGTCTCACTCGCTGCGGCAGATATCATCATCTTATTAAGCGGCCTGATCGGTGCAATCACATCAGGTTTTGTCATTAATGCACTTCGAAAAAGAGGGTATCAAATGTTTTAACTCACTTGTGGACACGCAAGTGGGTTTTTTTGTTTCTCCTTTGCATAGTTTCCATTTTGTTTGGAAACAAATAGATGGGTAGAGGAGTGACAAATAGAGATGAAAACATGGATGAAACGATTGTTCATGACCGCCCTATTCATGCTTGCACTTTTGACAAGCTTTACGGGCATATCTGGAGTCGAACCAAGTGATTTAGCTGTTTGGGTGAAAAAAACCGATGCGGGCAAGCAAGTATCTTCTTTTTTTCAGCAGCAAAAAAGGGAAACGATCGCACTCAAAAGTGAAGATTCGCGGGCTGTTTCTCTCGAAGAAGCCTTTAATTGGAACGATTACCCGAAGCAGAAAGTTGTGGCAACCGGCTATACAGCAGGTGTGGAATCAACAGGCAAAACGAAGGAACATCATGCATATGGCATTACATATTCAGGCGTCAAAGTGAAACGTGATTTATACTCAACAGTGGCAGCCGACCCATCTGTTTTTCCGATTGGAACGGTGCTGTTTATCCCAAACTATGGCTACGGTGTGGTTGCAGATACCGGGAAAGCCATTAAAGGTCATAAGCTTGATTTATACTATGAAACCGTAGATGATGTGTATAGAGAATGGGGTAAAAAAGTGCTCGATGTGTATATCATCAAAAAGGGTGAAGGGACGTTAACGGAAAAAGACTTAAATCAGCTTAATGAAGCAGAATCGATGCAGGTATTCCGTCAGCAGTTTCAAGCCAATAAAGAATAAAAAAGCTTTGGGCCGTTTAAGGTCCAAAGCTTTTTCGCTTCTACATGAAGTAATAATCTAAGATGAGTGTCAGCAAGATCCCTGTTAAGCCGCCGAAGAAGACTTCAATCGGCTTATGACCAAGAAGCTCTTTTAATTTCTTTTGCTTTTCTTTTTCTTCCGCATTCGGGAAATTCTTTGCTTCGGAAACAAATCGGTTAAAATCTGTTACAAGCTTGTTGAGAACAGTCGCCTGTTCTCCTGCCTGTCTGCGAACGCCTGTCGCATCAAACATCGTAATAATGGCAAAGATGGCGGAAATGGCAAAGATAGATGTATCTAGCCCGTGCTCTAAAGCCACTGCTGTTGAGAGTGCTGTTACTGCTGCGGAGTGTGAACTTGGCATTCCGCCTGTGCTTGTAATGAGCGACCAATCTAGTCGTCTAGAAATGATAAATTGAATCGGTACTTTTACAAATTGAGCAAAAAAGATGGCTGCAAGGCTGGCAAGCAGCGGAAAATTCGTCAGTACGCTCATGAACAAGAAACATCCTCTCTTTAAGAAAAAATATCGTGCGAAATGGTGGACTAAAAATCCTAGTATGATGAAAAAATGATAGCAGTAAAAAAGCTGCCAAGTCCATGTTCATTATAACATTAAAGAAAGTAGATGTGGAACGAGGAGAATAAGGACAGGCTGCTCAGGTTTTCGCCGCTTTTTCATGATGCCCTTCCGCGTGTGAAAATATAAATGTTCATCAAGTGAAGACAGACTGGCAATGATCGTATAGGCACGCAAATTTTGATATAATAGAAGTTCCAATGTGAAAAATGGAGTTCATTAAGGAGCGTGTGATAAATATGTTTTTCTCGACAAATGAATTGCAGCATAAAGATACACTGGCGATCGGACTTTTTCAAAAGAGTCAATTATCAGGAAAAGCAAAAGAAATGGATGAATTACTCGAAGGAAGAATCACTGAATTATTAAAAGAAGGCGACATTTCATCCAAACGAAATCAGCTTTCGAAATTTTTCCCATCCCCTGAAACAGGCATCAAACGCATTTATTTTGTCGGGCTTGGGAAGGAATCAGATTACACGTTTGAAGAGGCAAAAGAAGTGTTTGCCCATTTATTCAAAAAGCTTCATCAAGATAAAAAGCAAGCGGTTTCTGTCTTGCTGGATACGTTTATTGGAAAGGATCTGCCTGCTCAAGATGCAGCCCATGCCCTTTCTGAAAGCTGCCTTTTAGCTACATATGAATTACAGGATTTTAAACATAAAACAAATGAACCGGATCGTTTTATCGAGTTTGTTTATGCAACGACAGAGCATGATCAAGCTGAAATTCAGGCGAGTTTGAAAGTCGGCGAAGTGTACGGACAGTCAGTCAATTCGGCCCGTACCCTTGTGAATATGCCGCCGAACATGCTCACATCCTCTGATCTGGCTTCGTATGCGGCAGAGCTTGCATATAAATATGAATTTGAGATTGAAATTTTAGATAAAGAACAAATGGAAGAGCTCGGAATGGGCGGTATTTTAGCCGTCAATAGAGGCTCAACAGAACCGCCAAAACTCATCGTATTGAAATATCAAGGCAAGGAAGAATGGACAGACGTCATCGGCCTTGTCGGTAAAGGCATCACGTATGATACCGGCGGCTATTCTTTAAAGCCAAGAGCGAGTATGGTTGGCATGAAAACAGATATGGGCGGCTCAGCCTCTGTTCTAGGCGCAATGGAAATCATCGGCGAACTTCGCCCAGAGCAAAATGTCATTGCGGTCATCGCCTCAACCGATAATATGATCTCGGCAGACGCTATGAAGCCAGACGACGTGATTGTGTCACTAAGCGGTAAAACAATCGAAGTGCTCAATACGGATGCAGAAGGCCGTCTTGTTTTAGCAGATGGGGTGACATATGCGAAGCAGCATGGTGCCTCTGTCCTTGTAGATGTGGCCACATTAACAGGCGGTGTCATTGTGGCGCTTGGAAATGAGACAACAGGCGCGATGACCAATAACGATGAGCTGTACGCTCAGTTTAAAGAAGCATCAGAAGAATGCGGTGAAATGATCTGGCAGCTGCCAATCACGGAAAAAGATAAGAAACGAGTACGAAACAGCAAAATGGCGGATCTCAATAACTCACCAGGCCGTGATGGTCATGCGATCATGGCAGGTGCTTTCATTGGCGAATTCGCAGAGGAGACGCCTTGGGTTCACTTAGATATTGCAGGAACTGCAACAACAGAAAAACCTTCATGCTTTGGACCAACAGGGGCAACAGGTGTGATGGTGAGATCACTCGCAACATTTGTGGAACGATTTGAAGGAACAAAATAAAGGAGAAGGCTCTGCCAAGTGGCAGGGCTTCAGATTGTTGACAAAGAGCTAAAATGAACTTTATTTTAGCTCTTTGTCTTTTTCTTTTCAGCGTGATAGAAAACCTTTGAAGTCTAGGAAGGACGAGTACTGGAGCGGAGCGAATTTGACATTCGTGAGCACCAGCACGCAGGACTGACAAAGAATGCGAGGGTTTGTCTACACGCTGGGCTCTGCCAAGTGGCAGAGCTTTTTTATGTAGGACATACGCCATTTGACGAAGTTTTTTTTCTATGGTAACATACGTTGGTACTTTAATTATCTACTACATTAGTAAACTAAAGGATTTCGGGGGTTTCACCATGAATGCAGTTGTTTTAGCGGTTGTTTTAATGTTGATATTAAGCTTGCTGCGGGTCAATGTCGTGATTGCGCTGGCAATAGGCGCTTTAGCTGGCGGACTTGCAGGTGGATTAGGCTTGGGAGGAACAGTGGACGCCTTTACGGACGGACTCGGAGGAAATGCAACAGTGGCGATTAGTTATGCGTTATTAGGAGCATTTGCTGCGGCACTGACGAAAACAGGTCTGCCAGATGCTATGGTTGAAGGAGCAGTGAAGCTTCTAGGAAAAGAAGGCGATTCAAGACGGAAAACACTATCAAAAGTGCTCATCGTTCTTGTCATTTTGATCGTGTCTTGTTTTTCACAGAACGTCGTTCCTGTTCATATTGCCTTTATCCCAGTCTTAATTCCGCCGTTATTAAAGGTGTTTAACGAGCTTCAGATTGACCGCAGACTGCTAGCGTGTGTCATGACCTTCGGACTCACTGCACCATATATATTACTTCCAGTCGGTTTTGGACAGATTTTCCACGGAATGCTTCGTGACAATATGAAGGAAGCGGGTCTGACCGTAAACTTAGCAGATATTCCATATGCCATGCTGATTCCTGTTGCGGGTATGGTTCTTGGATTGATCGTTTCCATTTTTGTGTATCGAAAGCCGAGAGTATATGAGGATCGTGAAATTACAGATGTAGAAAAATCGGCTTATACGAAAAAAAGCTTATTCTTTGCCGGTCTTGCTATTCTCGTTTCGTTGATTGTCCAGCTTTATTTATCGCAAAGCCTTGGTGTGGAAGGAATGATCTTCGGTGCACTCTCAGGACTGCTTGTCTTGTTTGTGACTGGAATGATGAAACGCGATGAAGCAGATGAACTGATTACATCTGGAATGAATATGATGGCCTTTATCGGTTTTGTCATGCTTGTTGCGGCTGGGTTTGCCAACGTTTTAACAAAAACAGGAGACATTGAATCTCTTGTCAAAGCATCTTCCCAATTTATCGGAAACAGCCAGAGTCTTGCGGCGATTTTAATGCTGCTCGTTGGCCTGGTTGTGACAATGGGGATCGGATCATCATTTGCTACGATTCCAATTATTACAACCATTTTTGTTCCACTTTGCTTACACTTAGGATTTAGTCCAATGGCTACTATTGCCATTATTGGCTCTGCTGCGGCTGTTGGAGATGCAGGTTCACCTGCAAGTGACAGTACGCTTGGACCAACATCTGGATTGAATATGGATGGACAGCATCACCACATTTGGGGAACTTGTGTCCCGACTTTTATCTATTATAATATTCCGCTTGTTCTGTTCGGCTGGCTGGCGGCGATTATTCTGTAAAATGAAAAGCTTGTAGAGAAAACCATGATGTTTTTTCTATAAGCTTTTTTGTTGTTCGTAGATGAAAAAATAATTAGGACAAAAGTATGAATTAAATGAATCTTTCTTCCTCTATCTTACGTATATATGCTGATAAAAATGAAAAGGGGAAGATGGGACATGTCATTTTTTAAAAAGCTAGCGGCAAGTGCAGGAATTGGTGCGGCAAAAGTAGATACCATTTTAGAGAAAAACGCTTATTATCCAGGACAAGAAGTAACGGGAACTGTTCATGTAAAGGGCGGGAAAGTCGCTCAGGACATCCGCTATATCAATGTCAAGATTGAAACACAGTATGTGATTGTGAAAGATGATGAAGAGCATAGAAAATATGCGAACATCTATACTTTAAGGGTGACGGATTCTTTTACCATCCAGCCTGGAGAAAAGCATGAATTTCCGTTTTCATTTATTCTTCCTATCGATACCCCGATGACGATCGGAAAAGTAGAAATTGCAGTAATGACAGACCTTGATATCCAAGGTGGAATCGATAAATCTGACTATGACCGTATTTTCGTTGAAGCACATCCTTGGGTGAAAAATGTGCTGGAAGCCACTAGAAATCTAGGTTTTCACCTGAACGAAGCAGACTGTGAGCAAGCACCTTACTTTCAGCGGCGCCTGCCATTCGTCCAAGAATTCGAGTTCATTCCGACATCAGACTACTATCGCTATATGCTTGATGAGTTAGAGCTGATTTTTCTGATAGATGAAGGCGGATTAGACATTGTTTTCGAAGTCGACCGTAGAGCAAGAGGCCTGAGAGGCTGGCTTGAGGAGATGTATAATGATGGAGAACAGCTTGTACGCTACCGCTTCAGTCCATCAGATCTTGAAGATGTAGAAGTGCTTGAAGGAATGCTAGAAGAAATCATAGATCAATACGCTGAGTAATGATGAAAAAAGAGCCTGAATGAAGACAGGCTCTTTTTTCTATGATACAGCTTCTTGTTTTCGAAAGGATGTGGCTTTGGAAACAGAGCGATAAATTTTAGGTGCCAGCATCGCAAGTAATATAGTCAATGCGTAGTCTTTTACCATAAACCAGATCATAAAGAACCATGTGGTTTGATAGGAAATCGGTGCATTGAGCCATACATTTAATGCGAGGTATGTATAGGTGGTTCCGATCACATACATCACGGTCGTACCAGCAATGGCTGCAAGCAAAAAGCGACCAAAGCCAGGATTTTTTCTTTTCTCTAGAATGAATCCAGCAAGCCAGGCAGCAGGGATGTACGATAGTACAAAGCCGCCGCTTTTCCCTAAAATGACCCCAAAGCCCGCAGAGAACTGGGCGAATACAGGTGCACCAGCAATTCCAACCAAGGCATAGACAATCATAGCTAATGCGCCAAGCCGTCTGCCGAGTAAGAGACCAGCAAGCACACAAAAAAAACGGCTGCATCGTAAGTGGAATTCCGCTGACCTGTAAAAATGGCACAATGGATGTGATATTGGCTCCGATAGCCATGAGTGCAGCAAACATTCCCACTAGCACAAAGTCAGCAGTTCTTGTCTTCTTTTGCATGATGTTTCCCCCTGTCTTATCTGTACAAATAGATTAAGGGGAAGAAGGATTTTTGTCAACTTGTTTTTATTTTAGGTTAACAATAAAACCCGCCCATCAATAGGGCGGGTAGCTGATTAAGCTTCGGTCATAAAAGAGGCATCGCTGGCTTTGCTGACAGGTACGTAATCATAGCCGAGATCACGAGCGACCGCTTCGTACGTGATATGTCCGTTCATCACATTGACACCTTCTGCGATGGCATTGTTTTCTCTAATAGCTTTTGCAGCACCTTTATTCGCAATTTGCAGCGCATATGGAACAGTGACGTTCGTTAACGCAACAGTTGATGTCCGCGGAACGGCACCTGGCATGTTGGCGACAGCATAATGTAAAATGCCGTGTTTTTCATAAGTAGGCTGATCATGGGTTGTGATATGATCAATGGTTTCGACAATGCCGCCTTGATCAATCGCTACATCCACAATGACAGAACCAGGCTTCATTTGTTTCACCATTTCTTCTGTCACAAGCGTTGGTGCTTTGGCACCAGGAATCAGCACAGCACAAATAAGAAGGTCTGCCTCACTGACTGAATCTGCAATGTTGACAGGATTGGACATTAACGTTTTCATTTGATGGCCAAATTGGTCGTCCAGCTGACGCAGGCGTTCTGCGTTTACATCAATCAGGGTGACATCTGCGCCAAGTCCGATCGCCATTTTCGCTGCGTTTGTTCCAACAACACCGCCCCCAATAATGGTGACCTTTCCTCTTGATACCCCTGGTACACCTGCAAGTAAAATACCCTTTCCGCCTTTTGGCTTTTCTAAAAATTGAGCCCCAATTTGAGCGGCCATTCTGCCTGCTACTTCAGACATTGGTGTGAGAAGAGGGAGTGTTTTTCCGTCCGTTACTGTTTCGTAAGCAATGGCTGTAACGCCTTTTTGTTTTAATGCTTCAGCCAAGGAGGGCTCTGCGGCTAGATGCAGGTACGTAAATAAGATGAGTCCTTCTCTGAAATAAGGATATTCCTCAGGTAATGGTTCTTTTACTTTCATGATCATATCAGAAGATGCCCATACATCTTTCGCCTGATCAAGAATCTCTGCACCAACAGATACATAATCGTCATCAGTGAATCCGCTTCCAAAACCAGCGTTTGTTTCAATTAAAATCTGATGTCCAGCTGAAAGCAATTGAGAAGCTGCTCCTGGTGTTAAAGCCACTCGGTTTTCATTGTTCTTAATTTCTTTCGGAATGCCGATGATCATGTTTATTCCTCCTATGCTTATCTATTGATATTGTATGTCTAGTGTATCCGGAAAGTTTAGAAAATTCTTCGGTTGAAATAAAAAATAAAAAAACGCCTCTTTGTGAAATTTCACAAATGGACGTTTTTTAGTTTCATATCAAGGTAGATGGTCATTTTCTCATTCATGTTTTTTAAATCAATTTCTGCGATGTCTGTAATCCGTTTTAATCGATAATTTAAGGTATTGATGTGGATGTTTAATTGCTTTGCGGCAATATTGGCATTGCTGTCACAGTCAATAAACCGCTCAAGGGTTTCGACAAGGTTGGAATGATGCCTCAGGTCGTAATCCTCCAGCTTTGATAAAGAGTAACTGGAGTAAGAAGAGCCCTTTCGCTTCTCAGCAAGCACATCAAGATATTGATAAATGCCTAGTTCAGAAAAGCTGTTTAAACGTTCTGTTTCAACTGGAAAGCGTTCTTTCGTCTTTAATACAGCCAGTGCTTCTTTATAGGAAGGCTGAATTTGAGAGATGTTATCGTAAATTCCTCCAATTGCTGCCTGAACATGCTGAATATGATACCGGTCCGCAAGCTGCTGCAGCATGCCGCTTGTGAATTGCTTAATATCTTGAAGCGGATGTTCTGTTTTTGGTGAGACAAGAATAATGAATTCGTGAAAATCAACAGTCGTTAACAGTACCTGTACTTGCTGTGTTGTTTCAAGCAGATAGGACAGCTTTTTTTCTGTTTCCTCTGTGAGTTCGTCACGAAGACGGAAGATGATGATGGCATATGTGTCTGGACATCTGATGCCAAGCCTTAAAAATAGGTCAAGCATCTCATCCTTTTCATGAATATGA
Organism: Bacillus sp. PK5-006; assembly: GCF_054161415.1. Lineage (NCBI taxonomy): Bacteria > Bacillati > Bacillota > Bacilli > Caryophanales > Bacillaceae > Bacillus > Bacillus sp. PK5-006. The sequence continues at coordinate 828,319 of NZ_CP096414.1, forward strand.
CCTGTGAGCATCTTCCAGAAAAGCTCCTGATTACGTTCTTCTGTTTTCGTTTTTCGAATTTGTAAATTGAGTAATTTGTTTTTCACGGCATGCGCTGCCATTTTGAGAAGGTCCATTTCTTCTTCTGAAAAAGGCTGTGCGGATTCAATCGCCCAAATAAATCCGAGCACTTCTTTGTCCTTCCAGATCGAAATGGCGACCCTGCTAGATAAACCCACCTCTGCAATTTGAGGGACACGAAGCGGTTCGTCTGTTTTAAGGAGTGTAGGAATGATGCCGTCCTTCCAAAGCCGATTAATGACTTTTTCCGGTACCCGGCGGGAGATAATGGTTGAAGTTCTGGCGGGATCAGTAAAATCATTGTGTGTGCTATATGCCAATAATCGATGATGAGTATCTTCTATAGTAATAGGGCAATTGAGCACATCACTAATTTGGTCTGCCACATCCTCTAAACGATCAAGACTATACTTAAACGGATCTGTCTTTTTTGTCATAAAAAACCCCTGCTTTTTCGAATATTTCACGTACTTACATTATGAAGAGAATGAGGTACGTAAATCAACAAAAAACTGCCATAAACTTAAAAAAACAAAAAGTGTGAGAAGCAAGCAAATGGATGTTGAAGCATGTTGAAAAAGAAATAGTACAATAATAACGTAGTAAAAAATCAATAGGCGGAAAGATCCACCGAAGCAGGTGGATACTTATTATGAATATATGACCAAAAAACTGTTAAATACTAGATAAAAAGCGAAAAAACAGTAATTCTATAGACTCATTTTGTAAAATAAAAACAGATTTGTTTGACTGTGTATCATTTCTGTTTTTATAATAATAACGTCAAAAAATAAGTGGATTAGCCCATTATATGGCGGCTATGCACGGGAGGTAATGAGGAATATGTCAGGAATTATTCGCGTAACCCCAGAAGAACTAAGAGCGACCGCTAAGCAATATGGTGTTGAAAGTCAAGAAGTGTTAAACCAAGTTGATCGTCTAAATAGAATGATCTCTGATTTAAAAGGAATGTGGGAAGGTGCTTCTAGTGAAGCATTTGCTGATCAATACGAACAGCTTAAGCCTTCATTTATCAAAATGTCTGATCTATTAACAGATGTCAGCAATCAGCTTGATCAAACGGCAAATACACTTGAAAGCACTGACCAAGACATCGCAAGCCAAATCCGCGGCTAATCAAAGGGATTTCCTTTCTAAGTGTGAAAAGCAGAAACAGCGCCGAGTCTGTCAATGGATGCCGGCGCTCTTTCTATTTTGTGAGGTGGAAATTTGTGTATATCGATATTACCATCGACTTAAAAAATTATGATGGCAGTGTGTTTGATTTGAGACTATCAAATTATTTACATATTAAACAAGTCATCCATATCGCCTGGCAGGCAAAACAAATCTCACTTCCAAAGCGAGAAGGCGGATGGGTGCGGGTAGTCAATAAGAAAGCTGTGTTTTCAGGCGAATATAAGCTGTCAGACTGTGGAATTACCACAGGAGACAGGCTGGAAATACTATGAAAGGACTTTTGTAAATGGCAGATAAAAAGAGTTCCTATTTAGAAGAACAATTAGAAGCAGTCATGAAAAAAGAGGGAGGCACCTATACCTTTATTTTTCAAAAAGAGACGATTAAACTCTTAGACGGTTTAGAAGCGGCACCGATCAAAGACATCAATCCTTCATTTCAGAAAGAGATTCAATTAACTGAAGATGAGGTCATCATTTCTATACAACCGCCTCCTGCCTATCAGGAATTTCGTTTCATCCATGCAAAGGATGAAAAAAGCAAATGGATTTTTTCATACCAGCTTGTCGATGCAGTTCTTACACACGACGTGAAGCGGCTGCATCCTATTGTTTCTCCTGAAAACATTGTTTTTCATCAAGGCTTAGCTCCTGCATTTTTGCATTATGGAGTCAAAGAAAGCATCCCGCCATATGAAACCGATGAGCATCGCCTGTTAAAAGAGGTCAAGGCTGTCGTTCTTCGAGTGGTTGACCATGAATATCAATTTCAAGAATATGTGGCTTACAATGAAACGTTGAAATTATCTGAGCTGGCAAAAGAAATTAGTGAAACGAAGTCGCTGGAAGAATTGTCAACTTTGATTGAGCAAAAGATCAAAGCAATCGATGCGAAAGAAAAAACGCTCTTAACCATTCCTAAAAAGAAATGGAAGATCGAGCGATACATTGGACTAGGTCTACTTGTCCTGTTAATCCCTGCATTGGTGTACACCATTTACACCTTCTTTTTTGCCATGCCAAAACAAGAAGCATACGTCGAGGCAAACAAATATTATCTCAACAAGCAGTACAGTCAAGTGGTGGATACGTTAGAGAAGTATCCAGCCAATCAAATGCCAGTCTCTCTTCAATATGAACTGGCCATTTCGTATGTACAAACGAACCAAGGCAGTTTGTTGCTTGATCAGCATAAAAAAGAAATCACAGAAACGTACACATTACAGACAGATCCGCAATACTTCCTATTCTGGATTCATATTGGACAAGGCAATAGCAAGGAAGCACTTGATATTGCACGGGTGCTTGGAGACGACAGGTACATATTTACGGCACTCGTCGCCTATCGCAATGAAATTCAAAACGATGACAGCCTTTCTGCTGAAGAAAAACAAAAACAGCTAGATCCGATCATTAAGGAAATGGCGAAATATGAAGAAAAAGAAACAACCGAGACAAGCACAAGTGACTCCTCAGACGCAAGCCAAACAGATGAAACAGCTGAACAAAAAGAGCAGTCAAAAGCCGATCAAGAGAAAAAAGAGAAAGAATCTGAAGCGAAAAAGAAAACCTCTCAGACGAAAAAAGATGAGAAAAAATAATTCTTTCGATACAACTGACAGTTGGTGCTGTCCCATGAGGAGGTGGAGCGTTTGAGTCTTCTTTGGGTTTTTTATGAGGAGGATTATCAAACTGTCCGTTTAGATGAACAGTTCAATCGAGAAGCTCTGATTGGACCTGAAATAGAGCATACAGTGACAATCCCTTCACTTTCGTTTGATGAAGGGGTCATTCGTTTATCTCCTGATGAACCGAATGATGGTTTTACTATTTATCAGGGAGATGAGAAGAAAGGCAAATTACTTCCACATGAACCATATCAGCTTGGTTCACTCACACTTATTTTAATGGATGCACATCATGATCAACATATTTATTACCTAGGAAATAGAGTGGAGCTGTCTTTTTCACGTGAAGAGAAAGATGAGATTGATGTGTGGAAAGAACAAGCTCATTCCATGTTTCAAGATGCCAGCCAGTTCACTTTAGAGAAAATCGAAGGAACATGGTATGTCATGCCTCAGGACGAGACGATTTACGTGAACGGAAAGAAAATCCACGGTCCAGAGAAGATTTATGCAGGAGATGAGCTGTTCTGGAACTTTCTGACGGTGACATTTAAAGATGATGATTTATTACAGGTGACAGCATACGAACCCTTTCATACACGTTTGGAAAAAACAAGACCGCCAAGTACAGAAACAAAACAAAAATACCCTTCATACAGACGTACACCGCGTTTGATTTATGATTTGCCAGATGACCGGGTATCCTTTAGCTTTCCTTCGCAGGAGAGTGAAAATAATAGCAGAGGGCTTTGGCTTGTTGTCCTTCCGCCGCTTGTGATGCTCCTTGTGATGGGGATTGTTGCCCTTATCCAGCCGCGTGGAATCTTTATTATCGTGTCAATGGCGATGTTTATCATGACGTTAATTACATCGTCCGTTCAATACTTTAAGGAAAAATCACAGCGCAAAAGACGAGAAGAGAAGCGGCAGCGTGTCTATTCTCTTTATTTAGAAAATAAACGAAAAGAGCTGCAGGAGCTGTATGACCGCCAGCAATATATTTTGACGTATCATTATCCGTCATTTGAACAAATGAAGTATTTAACATCAGAAATCAGCGGACGCATTTGGGAAAAGACGCTTGTGAGTGACGACTTCTTGCACCTGCGTCTTGGAACAGGCGCAGTCCCATCAAGCTATGAATTATCGATGAGCGGCGGCGATATGGCCAATCGAGATGTTGATGACTTAATGGAACAAACGCAGCACATGCAAAAAGTATATCGTGAAGTGAAGAATGTCCCGATTACATTCGGTCTTGCGGATGGTCCAACAGGATTAATAGGGAAGCCTGCGATTGTGAAAAATGAGCTTCATCAGCTAGTTGGACAGCTTGCTTTCTCGCACAGCTATCACGATTTGAGATTTGTCTTTATCTTTCATGAGCAGGAGTATGAGAATTGGGAATGGATGAAATGGCTTCCGCACTTCCAGCTGCCTCATACATATGGCAAAGGGTTTATTTACAACGAACAAACACGCGATCAGCTGTTGTCCTCTATTTATGAAATTTTACGCGAGCGTGATTTAGAAGAAGAAAAAGAGAAGAAAAATTTTACGCCTCATTTTGTGTTCATCGTGACAAATCATGAGCTCATTGCCGAGCATGTGATTTTAGAATACCTAGAAGGCAGCCGGACAGATCTTGGTATCTCCATCATCTTTGCAGCAGAAACAAAGGAAAGCTTAGCTGAAAATATTTCGACGCTTGTCCGTTATATTAACGAAGAAGAAGGAGATATTCTCATTCAGCACAAGAAGGCAGTACGAATTCCGTTTCAGCTTGATACACATCAGCGCGGGGACAATGAACTGTTTGCCAGAACACTGAGAACATTAGATCATCAAGTCGGTATGACCAATTCGATTCCTGAGACGGTCTCATTCCTTGATCTTTTCCATGCCAAACAGGTAGATGACATTGGCATTCGTGAAAAATGGCTGACTTCAGAAACGGCCAAATCATTATCAGTTCCAATTGGTTATAAAGGGAAAAACGACATTGTCGATCTGAACCTGCATGAAAAAGCACATGGCCCGCACGGACTGTTGGCGGGAACAACGGGATCAGGGAAAAGTGAATTTTTACAGACGTATATTTTATCGCTCGCTGTACATTTTCACCCGCATGAAGTTGCTTTTCTGTTGATTGACTATAAAGGCGGCGGAATGGCGCAGCCGTTTCGAAATATTCCTCATTTACTTGGAACGATCACCAATATTGAAGGCAGCAAGAACTTTAGTGAAAGAGCGCTTGCCTCAATTAAAAGTGAATTGAAGAAAAGACAGCGGCTGTTTGATCAGTATCATGTGAATCACATCAATGATTATACGAAGCTTTACAAGGAGAAAAAGGCTGAGCAGGCAATGCCTCACTTGTTCTTAATCTCTGATGAGTTTGCTGAATTAAAAAGTGAAGAGCCAGACTTTATTAGGGAGCTTGTCAGCGCTGCACGTATTGGCCGAAGCCTCGGGGTCCATCTCATTTTGGCTACCCAAAAGCCAGGCGGGGTCATTGATGATCAGATTTGGAGTAACTCCCGTTTTAAGGTCGCACTAAAAGTACAAGATGCGTCAGACAGTAAGGAAATTTTGAAAAATAGTGATGCAGCGTCCATTACCGTCACAGGCCGCGGTTATTTACAAGTGGGCAACAATGAAATTTATGAATTGTTCCAATCGGCTTGGAGCGGTGCACCATATATGGAAGATGGCTACGGCTCAGAAGATGACATTGCCATTGTGACAGATACTGGTCTTATTCCGTTATCAGGGGTAAGCACAGAGCCAGCAGTGAAAAAAGAGACAGTGACGGAGATTTCCGCTGTTGTGGATGAAATTGAACGTATGCAGCAAGAGCTTGGAATTGAGAAGCTGCCAAGTCCATGGCTTCCACCGCTTGAGGAACGTATTCCAAAAACACGTTATGCGTCGAGTGAAGAGCATGTCTTCCATTTTGCGCTTGTCGATGAACCAGATCAGCAAAGCCAGCATCCACTTTCTTATCAAATGATGGAAGATGGGAACATTGGCATCTTCGGTTCCTCCGGCTACGGCAAATCACTTGCTGCCACAACACTGCTGATGAGCTTTGCGGAGAGGTATTCACCTGAAGAATGGCACGCATATATTTATGATTTCGGAAACGGAACATTGCTTCCGTTAGCTAAACTGCCGCATACGGCGGATTATTTCTTAATGGATCAGATGAGAAAGATTCAAAAATCAATGAAGCGTCTGCGGGAAGAGGTTGAATATCGCAAGCGCTTATTCAGACAGCAAGAAATGAGTCATATCAAAATGTACAACGCCTTAAATGAGAAAAAGCTTCCGTTCATTTTTATCGTGATTGACAACTTTGACATTGTCAAAGACGAAATGCATGATCTCGAATCTGAATTTATTCAGCTGAGCCGTGACGGACAATCACTAGGTATATACTTCTTGATTACAGCAACCCGGGTAAATGCAGTGCGTCAATCGCTGATGAACAATCTGAAAACAAAGATTGTCCATTACTTAATGGATCAAGGAGAGGCGTACTCGATTATTGGCAGACCGAAATTCAGCTTAGAGCCGATCCCAGGACGAGTCATTATTAACAAAGAAGAGCTTTATTTTGCGCAAATGTTTCTGCCAGTTGAAGGAGAGAACGATCTCGAATTGTTTGAGCATTTGAAACAAGAGATACAGATTCTTCATGACCGCTTTGAACCATCCGAAAAACCAAAGCCTGTGCCAATGCTTCCTGATAAGCTGACAGTTTGGGAGCTTGAGAGTCGTTTAGATGAACAAAAACCGCCTTATGACATTCCAGTCGGATTAGATGAGGAATCTGTGGCACCTGTTTATTTTGACTTGAAAAAGAATAAACATTGCCTCATTATCGGTCAAACGCAGCGCGGGAAAACAAATGTGACAAAACTGATGCTCGATCAGCTTTTAGTGGCAAAGCCTGAAAAGCTGGCTGTCTTTGATTCAATTGATCGAGGTCTATCCCATTATGCAAAAGAAGAGAACATTGATTCCCTTGAAACAAAAGATGATATCACCGAATGGGCAGAAGAAATGGACCGCATATTCAAGGTGCGGGAAGAAATGTATGTCGAAGCTGTGCGCCAAGGGGAGACCGATCAGCTGTCATTTCCTCAAATTGTGCTTGTGATTGATGGCATTACGCGTTTTCAGCAGACGATCGATCCGCGTCTTCAAGATCAATTGGCTGATTTCATGAAGTCATATGCACACTTAGGCTTCAGCCTGATTGCATCAGGGAATCATACCGAGTTTAGTAAGGGCTATGATGCACTCACAAACGAAATCAAACAAGTTCGTCATGCTATGTTACTCATGAAAAAATCAGAGCAAAACATCATACCGCTTCCGTATGCAAGACAAGAACCAGAGATTCAGCCAGGCTTCGGGTATTTGGTTGAAAACGGAAAAGAGAAGAAAATCCAGGTTCCTTTATGTGCGGTAGAAAGGAAGAGTGTTCAATGACAGAGCAGCAAAAAAGCTCCATCAAAATCGTATCCACCATGATATTGATTCTTGTGCTGCCGGTTTTATTTTTCCACCTGATTGGAGATGACCCGGCAAAACAGAAGAAGAATGCCACGCGAAATATTGCAGTGGTCAATGAGGATATGGGAGCGAGCGAAAGTGAAAACACGGCTCGTTTCGGACAGGATGTTGTGGCAGCATTGTCAGAACGTCCTGATTATACATGGACTGTAGTGAATCGCAGTGCGGCGGAAAATGGACTGAAAAACAGAAAATATGACGCTGTCCTTTATATTCCGTCTGATTTCTCTAAAAATGTGCTGAGCTATGATAAAGACCATCCTGAAAAGGCGTCCATCCAATTTTCGATTCAAGATCAGCTCAATGCAGTCAATAAAGAGAAAGTGCAGAGAGAGCTGGAAAATGCGCAAAAGAAAATGAATGAACAGATGTCGACGCTATACTGGAGTTTTGTATCACAGGAAATTGGCAATGTGAGAGAAGAATTTGAGCATATTGTCGGCAAAGAAGTTGAATTCCAAAACACGATGTACAACTTCTATAAACCGAACTCAAACAAACTATCAGATGCCGTCCAGCAGCAGAAGAAACAAATAGAAGAATTAAAAAATGCGATGGCCGATTCACAGAAACAATATAAAGACGGCTTGAGTACAACAGAAGAAGCAAAGAACCAATTAAAGGACTTTGTGAAAGTAGTCGATCAATACCAGCAGTATCAAGATAAACAAAAGGATCTCTTGATCAAAGCGCAATCAGCAAGCCAAAAGCAAATCCAGCAAGGGCTCAAACAACTCGCTGACATTCAAAACCAAAATGCCCGCAGCTTTAGTGATCAAATGGGCGGACTCAAAACAGACATCAACGGGGTACAAAGTCAGCTGAAAACAACGGACAGCGCCATCCAATCTGTTCAAAAGGCGAGAGAAGACGTTATTCCTAAGCAATCCACGGGGTTAACGGAACTTGTAATAGCGTCTCAGAAGGAACTGATTAAAAACTATGAAGATCGTTACTTAGAAGATTATCGAAATAAAATATCAGACTTGCAGACAAAGCTATTGGCAAAAAGGCAAGAGTTAATGGACGAGCCTGAACCGCCAGCTGACTCTGATGAAGACGGACCATCAGATCAAGATAATGAAAACCCAGAAGAGATTGGGATTAACCTAGATGAAGAAACAAATGAGCTCTCACAAATTTCAACAGAAATGAACGATCTTGCGGATCAATTAGCAGATCAGGAGACACCGCCTACTGGAGATAACAATGATGATAATACAGGTGATGATCCTGCTCAGCCAGATACCGGGAGCACGAATACATCGCAGGATGACCTAAAAGCACTCTCAACTCGCTTAGATGAAGTGAAAAAGAAAATACAAGAAAAAGCGGACGCTCATAACGACGAATTAAAAGACAAAGTGAGTCAGATGAGTAAAGAGCTTGAGACCCTTACGAAAAAAGTAGAAAAGCTTGAAAAGACTATCCTACGGTTACAAGATCGATATAACGTCATTCCGAATGAAATCAAAAATCAAGAATCATCCATTGTAAGCAAAGTAAAAGAGCTGAAGCGCAGGAACTCACCGATTAGTAATGCCTTTAGTGATCATCTTTTTGAGAAAAAGTTCGAAACAAAATCAACAAGAACTAAAAAATTAATGGACTATTCAAATCAACTCTCTCAGCTAGAGCTGATGATCGCAAATGTCTATCAACCATCTAATAACTCTTCTCTATATGACGCAAAAGAAGAGAATATCCAATCCATCCTCTCCATCAAAAAAGAAGAAACAGAAAACTGGGATAAGCTCAAAAACCAGATGCTGACATCAAACGATGATGTGTCTACTTTTATTGATGAGATGCAGAAGTTTTCAGATGGTTATGCGGAGTACATTACGACTCAGCAGGCAAGTATGGAACAGGAATTACAGACAATTTCTGAAAGTGCGGACAATGTAGCTGAGCAAATGGCTGATCAAGGAGATGCGGTGTATACAGCAGACCTTGCAGGCAGTTCAATTGTTGTCAGTGCACAGGATTCAATTGGTCAGGAAGTGCTTCGTCTTTCTGAAAATATGAGTTCGTTAACCGACCGCCAAAAAGGGGTGGCGGATTATACGAATAACATTGAAGAGAGTGTCACAACAGTTCAAGAAAAAGCAGATACGCTGAATGAAAACTGGAGCAAGAATGTCGACTCTACAAAGCTTGTTCAGCAAGATTTAAAGGGTATTTTAGGAAATACATTAAGTGATCAAGGCAACAGTAACTATGTGTATAACCATTTAGCCAATCCGCTGAAAATCAGCGGCGATGTGCCGGAAGAAAAAACGCAGACCGTACCGCCGGTCGTCATTTTGGTCATTGTGATGATCAGCAGTTTGTTAATTGGCTTTTTCAGCTCGTATTATGCGTCAGCTCCGATGCTGGTCAAAGGTGCGCTGTTTGGCATCTTGAATCTATTAGTCGGACTCATGATCAGCTTGTTTGGACTGAACATTTACAAACTTGCAGATGATCAAGCCATTCAATGGTCGATCTTCACCATTTTGTTATTAGTGGCGTGCTCTGCCTTTATTCGCACGGCTTTCCTATTCGGTTCTATTGCCGGGTGGATGGCAGCAACAGCGCTGATTTTCTTCTTTGTCGCACCGTTAATTGATTTGGTGATGCCGAATTTCCACTTTACCAATCCAGTGACAGACGTGTACCTGTCGATTCAATATGGAAATGGAGACACCTTTGGAATGGGCGTCACAGGGTTAGTGATTTTAACTGTTCTTTTCATGGTCGTACCGCTTGTGAAAAAGCTATGGAAAGATAAAACAGAGGAACGTGATGTGACTCATGAAGCTTAATCTATTCGTGAAAGGGACGGCACTCGCTGCCGTTTCCCTTTTTCTCCTCATCCCTGCTGCTTTCGCTGCTGGTGAAGATACGGATACGAATGTCAAGCCGAATGAATATCAGGAAAAGGAACTCAATATTAACTCGAGTATATTGAGGGATCAAACGAAATACGAACAAAGCAAAACGACATCAACAATCAAAACAGACATTCATTTTGCTAAACCGCCTAAAGCCCGGGGGGGATCTCTTTCTCCGCAGTTATTTAGTGATCTAAAGGAGAACCCGCCCAAAACACCAGCTCGTATGATGAAAGAGATGAATATCTCTTTTAGTGATTCGGCTGTATCAGCACCTTCTGAGGATGAACATGAGAAGCAGACATCGGCACTGCTTCCGATGATCTTTGGTTTCTTGATAGCCCTTGGTCTCGTTGTGATGATCATTCTGATTCCAAAGGTGAATGTGAAGGCTGAAAAGAAATAGTCTGTCTCTTTTAATAGAGGCAGGCTTTTCTTTATGCAGATTGCTTGCTGTCATACCGTTTCACTACGTAAAATAGTGATATCAAGGGAGGAGATTGTCATTCGAATTTCAATCGTTACAGGCGGATCAAAAGGTTTTGGCTTAGCACTTGTGAACAGGCTGCTTTCACGCGGGGATCATGTGTACACGGCAGCAAGAAGTGTATCGCCGATATCCCATCCGAAGCTCACACATACCCAGGTTGATCTGACAGATGAAGAAGCAGCGGCCAAATGGCTTCAACATAGTCTCACGCCGCAAACTCTGGCAGATGCTGATGACATCTTACTTGTCAACAATGCAGGAATGGTCACACCTATCAAGCGCGTTGGACAAGGCGGACAGGATACACTTCATCAGCATTACAAGCTGAATCTTGTCATTCCTGTTTTGCTCAGCCATGTGTTTGCCAAGCAGACTCAATCATTTAACGGAAAGAAAACGATCGTTCATCTCTCTTCTGGAGCGGCGAAAAACCCATACAAAGGCTGGAGTGCGTATTGCAGTTCAAAGGCAGGACTCGATATGTTTATGAGGACTTTTCATGAGGAACAACAGGACGAGGCGCATCCGATCAACACGTTTTCCTTTTCACCCGGCACGATCGATACAGATATGCAGGGGGAAATTCGGAAATCATCAAAACAAGACTTTGAACAAATAGACCGTTTTCAGCAATTATATGAAACAGGCACGTTAAAGAGCCCAGATGAAGTCGCACGTATTTTGCTCGATCTTTTAGCGGGTGATCCAGCTGGCGGATGTGTCTACGATGCACGTGAGTATGGGAAATAGCAGTCATAACGACGGCTGCAGCGTGAAGACAAACCCTCGCATTCGGTGTCAGGCCTGCGTGCCGGTGCTCACGAATCTCAAATTCGCTCCGCGCCAGTACTCGGCCTTCCTAGACTTCAAGGGTTTTCATATCACGCTGAAAAGGAGAAAAAAAGCAGTCATAGCGACTGCTTTTTTCGTATTGTACAAGCAAAAACAGCTCATTTGACATAAGCTATTCTTGAGACTCATAGAAAATATAACAGAACATTTGAGTTTCTTTTCAGAATATGTTAGGATGCTAAAAATATAGATAAGGAGGGGTTTCCATGAGAAAGGTTACATTAATGGATGTTTACACCCATCCAGTCGCTCAAAAATATTTAAATCGTTCAGGAAAAGCCCATGCGATTGCTTGTGCTTATCACGCATTCAAACTGGCGGTGCAGGCTGGTATTAATCCAGATCTCGCTGTGAAAGCAGCTCTCTTGCATGACATCGGCCACTATGAATGGTATACAGCTGGCGGAGAATGGGATTACGAGACATATAGACGGAATGATATTCATGCCATTAAAGGCGCAGAGCGGGCTCACAAACTGCTCATACGCCTTGGTGAGGAACCAAAGGCAGCCAAAGATATTGCGCTTGCGATTCTGCTTCATACAGATTCATATTTGCCAGAGGGCGACCTTCATAAGGACACACTTCAGCAAATCGTCAAGAAAGCAGATGAAATGGATGAAGAGCCTGGCGGACATCACCATTACAGACAAATAGACGAATCACTTGCAATGAAAAAAATCACGGAATTGGATCAGAAAGTGCAGCAGGCACTTCAGCCCATGAAACGTTCTGTTTAGTATGGAACGTCTCCATGAATATTTCCATCCTGATCGACATACAATGTGCGAATAACGGTACGGTTAAATGCAGATGTACCTGATGCAGTGAGTCCGGTGTAATGAACCGTGACAGAATAAGCACCTTCTTTTTTCAATTGATCAGCTGATGAAGCAGTTGTCTTGAGAGGATGATCTTTTTGGGCATCCTTAAAGTAAAAGGTTTCTACTTTCTTGCTTAACCGTTTAATCAGACCGCTTGAATGGGTCGATGCATCATCCCCTGATTTCGCTGCCTCTGCTTTGATTTCTTCATTTAATGGTGAATCAAAGGATACGAGCAGCAAATAAGGAGCCTTTTTTCCTGAATTTGATCGAATCGTCCATTTTCCAGGAACGGGTTTATTGATTTGCACATGGTGCGTATATGCGCCTTCATATGGGAAAGATGCTTCCGATGTCTTCAGATTTGTTAAGACGTCTCCATTTGGGGCGATGATTTCTGGCCGCGTCTCCTGTCTTTCATTTAACCAATGAATCGATAAGCCATTCGTTCCTTCCTCTACATAGAACGCTTCTGTTTTCTCCTTTTCACTTTCACCGCCTTTCACATAAATATCTGTATTCAGCTCAGTAGAGTTCGGGCTCTCTATATTTTCTTTTTCAGCGCTTGCGGCATTTGCCAGCAGCTGATGCTGAAACACAGGGAACATGCTTGTGCCGTTTTTAATTGAGTTGTGATCCCATTTCCCTGTTAAAATATTGTTTGCATATGATAGTCTTGTGCTGCTTACCGTGACGGCGCCATCGTTTGCGCCAAAGCTCTTTAAATACATGCCTCCTAAGTACAGCACCCCGCCAAATGTTCCCCATTCCGATCCCGAATACGTGATGTATTTATGAGGAAACTTCTCCAGCTTGTCGGTTTCACTTCGAAAAGCCGCCATGAGCCCCGTTTGCAAAGAATAGAGCGCGTCGCTTTTTTGTCCAAGAATTTCCGCGAGCCAGCTTCCGCCCTTGCTATACGCTAAATCTGCCAGCGGCGTCCCGTAATGAGGGGAGCCGAGTGTGATGACCTTCTCTACATATGGATGGGCATTGTGATACACGAGTGCGGATTGTGTATCCACCCCGCCTTTACTATGACCAATCACAATGAGTTTTCGACCGAACACATCATAGATTTCTTTTAACTTTTCTGCTAATAGTTTGCCATTCTTTTTCGTATCCTGATCTGGATACAAATCTATGAATGCGCTTTCGTATCCGTTCAGAACAGCTTGCTTTGCCATGTCGTTTCGGTCGAACCATGTGGAGGAGGAGCTGTTAATGCCGTGAACAAAAACAAGCGGCGGTTTTGACTCGTCTTTTTGAACCGGCTCTTCTCCTTTAAACCACTTCCCTGGTGTCCCAGGCTCATCCCCAATTGATCCTGCATACGCATAACTTGCAAAGGAAAAAAAGAGCATGACAGCAGCGAGACAGATGAGTTTTTTCAAGATCATTCACCTCTTCAAATGTTTTAAATTGTTGGCAGCACCAATCTATTATACTTCCAAAAGATGTAAAATAACATAAAATGTTAAAATATGGTATTTATGTTGTGGGTTTGCCCTGAGTGACATTCACATGGGTCATTGCATACGCTGTGGGTAAATACACAAGTAAAGGGGCAGGTAGGATGGCACAACAAGGAAGTCCACAGCTTGTTTCATTAGTTGATCCATATGTTTATCAAACATTGCAGAAAGTAATCGGTATGAGATTAATTGTTCAAACAGTGAAAGATACGGTGCGTGGAAAATTGAAAGAAGTCATGCCGGATCATATTGTCATTGAGGCAGGGGCAAAATCAGTTTTTTATGTGCGGATCCAGCAAATTGTATCGGTGATGCCTGATCACAGTGAAAGAGTGTAACAAGCAGACGCAAAGGTGTCTGCTTTTTTCATGCTTACAGAATGTATATCTGGAAAAAGTGCATGATATACCAATTGTTCTTTTTTTTACAAAAAATAAGGTTCTAAAACAAGAAGCAGTTGACAGAAGGTGGGTTGAATAGTAGTTTTTTAATAAGATCAATACGTAACAGGAGGAGCATCTTTGTTAAAATCTAAAGTTCATTTTTGGACATTCCAAATATTACTTGTTTTACTCATTGTTTATGTATCAACAAAGGTTTCGTTTTTATTTCAGCCGATTATTTTATTTGCATCCACCTTGTTTGTTCCCATCTTGCTGGCTGGAATTCTCTTTTTCATCTTTAATCCAATTGTTCGATTTTTGTCCAAGAAAATTCCTAGGACACTTGCTATCCTGATCATTTATCTTTTGTTCATCGGACTCATCACGTTCATTGTGAATGCTGCGGGACCGGTTATTGTCACGCAGGTCGGTGGACTTGTCAAAAGCTTCCCTGGTTATGTGACTGATATGCAGAAATTTATCAACGACTTCTCGCATTCTAAAACATTCACTTGGATGATGAACCAAGATTATGTCTCCGTCTCGAAGTTTGAACAGACAATTGTTTCAACATTAAAAGGTTTGCCGGAAAATATTGCTTCAAGCATGTCTGCTGTGTTTGGCGTGATTGCCAATATTGCTTTAGCTGTGATCACAGTTCCGTTCATTTTGTTTTATATGTTGAAAGACGGACATAAGTTTCCGGACAAGCTCGTTCAATTTTTGCCAATGCCTTACCGTAAGGAAGGGTTGAAAATCTTTAAAGAATTAAACGATACACTTGCGGCTTACATACAAGGGCAGATTGTTGTCTGTTTATTTGTTGGAGTGGCTTGTTTTATCGGATACTTATTAATCGGTGTGAAATATGCGCTCATTCTCGGCATTATCATTGCGGTCACAAATGTGATTCCGTACCTTGGGCCATATCTTGGCGCGGCACCAGCTGTGCTTATTGCGTTTCTTGATTCGCCTGGAAAAGCGGTGGTGACAGTCATTGTCATTCTTGTCGTTCAGCAAATTGACGGAAATGTCATTTCTCCATTGATCATTGGAAAACGCCTCAACACACATCCTTTGACCATTATCCTGCTATTAATTGGGGCAGGAAGCTTTGGCGGAATCCTTGGCATGATCTTTGCGGTCCCTGTCTATGCACTGCTTAAAGCTATCACCTTGAATATTGTCAGATTGGTGCAGCTGCGTCAGCGATCTCGCAAAGAACAGCATTTAAACGTCTAGGACAGATGCACACCTTTTCCCTACTTGCATAAGATGATTGAGATAAGCAGATAGGGGGAGATTCTGATGCCTGCAATCGTTGGACCTATTCATATCGAGTCGTTAGGAGGAAACGGTGCAGCTACTTTCGGTGATGTCCTGGCCATTGCTCCTTTGGCTGTAGACCACTCTACTGGCGGTGCGGGAGCCTTTAATTCAGGTGATTATATGTCACTTACAAGTGATCCGAATGCCACGATGCTTTGGGACTTTACTTTGTTTGGCCAGCCTCAATCATTTAATGCATAGGAAGACAGCTGATACTCACAGATCAGCTGTCTTTTTTATTTTTCATACACGTATTTTTGAGCTGGGCATATGATGTGGGGAGAAAAGGTGGTGGAAAGATGCCAGCGATTGTTGGACCTATTCATATTGACCGTGTGATTGGAAATGGTTCTGCACATTTCGGTGATGTTTTTGCCATTTCGCCAAAAAGTGTCGATCACTCCGCCGGTGGATCAGGTACCTATAATGCAGGGGACTTTGTCCAATTTTTTAGCAGTCCAAACGTTACGTTTATGTGGGATATAGACCTGATCAGCCAGCAAAAGAGCTTTAATGCATAGCCAGCTTTGAAAGGGAATTCCTTTTCAGAAGCTGTCTTTTTTTATGGTACAATAGATATGGATGTAAGAAGAAAAAAGAGGTGTGAATTGAGTCAAATGAAAATTAGAAAAGCACACATCACAAGCGGACAACCAAAGACCTACAATGTATATTTACATGAAAATAAAAAAGAATATAAAACGCTTGTAGCCGTACCTGACATTGAATGGAGTATTTCCATTGCGTATGAGGACGAAAAGGAGCAGCTCATCCATACGCTTGAACAATCCTTAATGGAAAGAGTAGAAACAGACGAAGCCCGTGACCTCGCACTCAAAATTGTGCACTGGGTCACAGAAATGTAAATTTAGAAACCAGGAGTGAATACAGCGATGAAAGAAGAATCCGTAGACTTTTATTTGCAGCAAGGGATATTTGGACATGCTGAAACAAAACCTGATGAACGAAGGATGTTTCTTGGTTCATTAAGGGAACGAGCGCTTCTCGCCCTGACAAAGGGACAGGTATCAAGAAATAAACCGTATCAAGAGGTGGAACAAGTATTGAAGGCCAATCGACAGGCCTCCCTTCTTTTAAATGGTGAACTGTCTTATGCTTCTTATTCTCAATATGTGAAAATGGCAAATGCCGCTGGATGTTCCTTTAAAGTGGTGAATCATCACGAAGCACACTCTCCTTTTGGTCTTGTCATAGAGATGCCTGGTGCGGTCAATCAGGAGCATATCTATATAGAGGATGAGCTGTTTCAAAAAGCTTTTTCTCATGAATCTGTTGAATAGGTTTCCCTAGTGAAATGAATAAGCTATAATGATTCAAAAGAGCATATGGGAGAGATGCGGATGGGCAAAGCGTTGATTTGTATTGATTATACAGTTGATTTTGTTGCAAACGATGGAAAACTGACATGCGGAAAGCCTGGACAGGCGATTGAGTCTAAGATCACAGAGATCACTTCTTCATTTATTGATGAAGGCCACTTTGTCGTCTTTGCTGTCGATCATCATGAAGAAGAGGACCCTTTTCATCCAGAGACAAAGTTATTTCCGCCCCATAATATTCGTGGAACAGAGGGTATTGAACTTTATGGACAACTAAGTTCACTATTTCACACGTCAAAACATTTAAAACATATCTACTATATGGAAAAAACAAGATACTCTGCTTTTGCAGGCACTCAATTAGAAATGAAACTGCGCGAGCGCGGCATCACGGAACTTCACTTAGCCGGCGTATGTACCGATATTTGTGTACTTCATACAGCTGTTGATGCGTACAATAAAGGCTTTGAACTTGTGATTCACCAAAATGCTGTGGCGAGTTTTAATGAAGCGGGGCACGAGTGGGCACTTTCTCACTTTGAGCAGTCGCTTGGTGCGAAAGTGGTTAAGTAAGGGAAGGAGAATGGAAGTTGGAGCATCGGTTTAATGACGACAGTTTATCACTACATACAGATCTTTATCAAATTAACATGGCAGAAACGTATTGGAGAGACGGCATTCATGAGAAGAAGGCAGTCTTTGAACTCTTCTTTAGAAAGCTTCCATTTGACAATGGCTTCGCTGTATTTGCTGGCTTAGAGAAAGCGATTGAATATTTATCGGACTTTTCCTTCACCGAAAGCGATCTGGCGTATTTAAAAGATGAGCTCGGTTATAAAAGCGATTTCATTGACTATTTAAGCGGATTGTCCTTTACAGGTACACTTCATTCAATGCGAGAAGGGGAAATTGTCTTTGCGAATGAACCGATTATGCGCATCGAGGCAACGCTTGTTGAAGCTCAGTTAATTGAAACGGCATTGCTCAATATCGTGAATTTCCAGACGCTGATTGCAACAAAAGCGGCTCGAATTAAAGGAATCATTGAAGATGAGACAGCATTAGAATTTGGAACAAGACGTGCGCATGAAATGGATGCGGCGATGTGGGGAGCAAGAGCGGCACTCATCGGCGGCTTTCAGGCGACAAGTAATGTTCGTGCTGGGAAACGCTTCAACATTCCAGTATCAGGAACACATGCTCACGCACTTGTACAAGCATACCGCGATGAATATACAGCATTTAAAAAATATGCTGAAACACATACAGACTGTGTCTTTTTAGTCGATACGTATGATACTGTCAGATCAGGTATTCCGAATGCGATTAAGGTAGCGAAAGAATTTGGAGACAAAATCAACTTCATTGGTGTCAGACTTGATAGCGGAGACCTTGCATACTTGTCTAAAAAAGCTAGAACAATGCTGGATGAAGCAGGATTCCATGATGCCAAAGTCATTGCATCAAGCGATCTTGATGAACACACCATTATGAACTTAAAGGCACAGGGCGCCAAAATTGATGTGTGGGGTGTTGGAACAAAACTGATCACAGCATTCGATCAGCCAGCCCTCGGTGCAGTGTATAAACTGGTGTCCATTGAAGAAAACGGCAAAATGAATGATACCATCAAAATTTCATCCAACCCAGAGAAAGTGACAACACCAGGCCGTAAACGTGTGTACCGCATTATCAATCAATTGAATCATCATTCTGAGGGTGACTACATTGCGCTTGAAGAGGAAGATGTTCATAGTGAGGATAAACTAAAAATGTTCCATCCTGTGCATACATTTATTAGTAAATTCGTGACAAACTTTGTGGCGAAAGATCTTCACGTCCCGATTTTTGAGCAAGGAAAACTTGTCTATGACAATCCAGATATTCAAACGATTCAAGCCTACGTGCAGGACAGTCTTAGACTCTTCTGGGAGGAATACAAACGAATCAGCAAACCAGAAGAATATCCAGTCGATTTGAGTCAAAAATGCTGGGATAATAAAATGCAGTTTATCCATGATGTGAAAAATAAAATCAAAAAAGAGCTTTATGAAAGCGAATGATTTGAAGAAAGGGAGACCATCAAGCCAGGTGGTCTCTTTTTTTTATTTTGACCGATTGAAATTGAACTAAAAGCGCAATCATTTGGTATACTGAAAGCACATCTTGTTTGTCATGGCATAAAGGAGGATTGGAGCAGTTGAGGGTGTTTGTTGCGAGACAGCCTATTTTTAACAGAAAAGAACAAGTCGTATCATATGAGCTGCTTTATAGAGATAGTGAAACCAATACATATAGCGCTGAAGACGGTGATCAAGCGACAACGGACCTCATTATCAATAGTTTTCTAAATATCGGCATCGAAACACTGACAGAAGGAAAACGATGCTATATTAATTTCACCGAAAGCTTACTTTCATCTGATCTGCTCACCTATTTTGATCCGCATCAGCTTGTGATCGAGATATTAGAAAATGTACCGATTACCCCGGCACTTATTATGAGATGTAAGCAGTTAAAAAAATGGGGATATACGATTGCACTCGATGATTTCTTCCTAAACGGAACACATTATAGTGACAAGCTGCTTGAGGAACTCCTCTATTGCATAGATATTTTAAAAATTGACTTTCTGAAAACCACATCGCAAGAACGAAGAGATATTCTGCATTCGTATAAAAAGTATCGCCTTCGATTCCTAGCAGAAAAGGTAGAAACGAGAAGAGAATATGAAGAGGCACTAGAAGCGGGCTTCCACTTGTTTCAAGGGTATTTCTTTAGTGAGCCGCATGTGATATCGGGACGAGCATTATCGACCAGCTTCCATGCGTACCATCAGCTTTTAAATGAGTTAAGCAAGGACCAGCCGAATATCCAGACCGTGACTCATTTTATTGAAAGTGACCTTTCGCTATCATATCAATTATTAAAAATGCTGAATTCAGGCGGCATGAGACGTCTTTATCAAATTAAAAGTATCCGGCAGGCGATTATCCTGCTTGGGTTTAATGAAATTCGGCGCTGGATCTTTATCCTTTCATTTAAAGAACTGAATGTCCAAGCTAACTCAAGCCAAAAAGAAATTATCAAAATGTCATTCATTCGTGCCAAAACGTGTGAACTGATTGCTTCTCGTACTGAACGAGAGCACCCCGCCTCTTATATGCTGACAGGTATGTTTTCTCTCATTGATACGCTTGTCAGGGCAGATATCACAGAACTTGTAAAGGAACTGCCGCTTTCTGATGAAGTTGGTGAGGCACTGCTTGGCTATGAAAATGATTATTCTTTTGTGCTAGGTGTGGCCAAACGTATTGAACGAAATGAATGGGATGATGAAATGTTAGATGGAAATCTCCCGAAACAGGAAGCCTATGGGTGTTATATAGAAGCCATTGAATGGTGCCATAAAATGTTTGAATCTTAAGAAAAGCCGCTCGTGTGAGAGCGGCTTTTTCTTTGTCATGCCCACTTTAAAAGAAGAAAAAGTCTGCTGGAGGCAAGAGACAAGTAGATTCGAATCCCTTCTGGACTAAAGCGGATATCAATGCCGCTTTTCACACCAATTTGCTTCAGCATTCGGCTCACACTTGTGGAATCAGAGCGCTCAGCAGCCTCCATGATGCGCTGCGCAAACGGAAGGGAGCTTGAAATTTGCTGCGTGATGAGTGAAGCATCAGCAACGAGACGGGCCGATTCCTTTGCGGCTCGTTGAAATGAGTGGGCATCTACTGGAGGAAAAGTCATTGGCGTGCGCGGCGGGTATGCGTGGCTCATTGCGGGAACCGGCAAAGCAGGATAAGGAACATAGTAAAACACATGGTCACCTCTTCTCTCATTGACGTGAAATTGGACGGATATCTGTTCTAAATGTATGTAGAAAATCAGAATAAAGAATCAAAATGATCTTTCTAGCTTTGTAATTCCAGCATAAAAATAGGTACTTTTGCGGTCAATTTCGGTGAATGTCGCCAAAAAATTGCGGTGTCCACAATAGCGTCTGTCATCTGGCCTATGACACGCAAAACCGAAGATACAGAGGGGATCGTACGTTCTATCGGGAGAGAAGTGTGACGAATGATGCCTATTCCTGTCGCAAAAATGACGCAATTCCTTTGAAATTGAGATAAAAGTATGATTTGAAAAGTCAGAAAATGATGAAAAAAGACCTATTGAATTTTGCGGTATCACGCACACGTTTTGTGCATACTTTTCGGTGAAAAAATACTCAATTACATTTACACTGTTAGTAACAGATCAAATACTTATGACCCAATCACCATACACAAATACATTGATCTTCCAAAAAAGGAGAGTGGAATCGATGGAAAAGTATGAAATCGAAGAACTTAAACAATTATTATGGAAACTTGAAAACGAAATCAGAGAAACAACGGCTTCTCTTCATAACATTAACAAAAGCATTGATCAATACGACAAATATGAATATGTGAAAATTTCTTAAAGACTTGATAATCATCAAGTCTTTTTTTTATCCAAATACATACAAAAAAAGGATATATTATTATATAATTGTTAAATAGTGATGTCAGTGGACATTTGCTCATGTCTTTTTAGTAAAATAAAAGACGAAAGGGTGAGGTACAAGATCGAGTATGCTAAACTATCTAGAGAATACAAAAATCAAGCAGAATATGTCTGATTTTATTCAACATGCAGTCAGGCAGAATGATTTACAAAAGCTGCTTCTTGAATTTACAGATAGAAAAAAAGAATTTCCTCTTGGTCAATTGGCTTACCAGCATTATGAGGCATTTGGCGGACAAGACAAGCAAGCGATTACAAAACTGGCAGCAGGGATTGAACTTCTCATTTTATCTGCCGATATATTAGATGATATTGAAGATCAAGACAATGATTCGTATCCTTGGATGAACGTCGATCAAGGAGTGGCCATCAATGCTTCTACGTATTTGTATACGGTGAGTATCCAATTCATCACATCAATATGTGAAAATAATTCTCAACTATTAGAGAAACTGTTCCATTTCATTAAAATGTCAATGGAAGGGCAGCACGAGGATTTGCGTCATTTGCATGGAACAGAAGAAGAGTGTGTAGAGGTTTTAAAGAAAAAATCAGGATCTTTAACAGCTATTTCTAGCGTATTGGGTGTTTATTTAGCGACAGGAAAAATAAACGCCACTGTGGAATCTTATTCGATATATTATGGTGTTGCTGAACAGATCAGTAACGATTTTTTTGCGTTATTTTCAAAATCAAACGGAGATTTTCAAAAAAAACAAACGCTGGCATTCAGTTATTTACAAAGACGTTTTAACGATGCCAGTCAAGAGCTTCTTTCCTTTTTTTCTAAGCGGCTGGATGAGTCAGAGCAAAAGCCGTTTCAACTGAAGCAGAAGTTACTTGAAGCTGGTTTGACTCAGTACATGGTATCGATGAGAGAGATTATGCTGTTAAAAATGAAGCAAGGAATTGAACAACTTGATTTACCGGGGAAGAAGAAGGAACAATTATGTGCATTTATGACAAAGGAGGGCAATGATTGAACATTCAAAATGTTATTGCATATTTAGTCAAAAATCCTGGTGTTGTGAATGAATTGGACTTAGGGAATGCAAGTTTAATTCACACAGATGAGCAAACCATGCAAGCAATCATTCAGGGGATTAAAAAAGGGCAAATGTCTGCAGATTATATATGGTACTATAAATGATACTATTCATTTAAAAATGATTTAAAAGTTCTCCAGTTAAGGATGTTTTTTACATGAAGATAACTTATACGAAACTATCTGCTTTTTTAGTTTTTCTGTCTTTTTTATTTGTGATCTATGTTTCATATATTTATGTATTTGATATTTTTAATGGAGCACGTGTAGCGGAGAACAAGAACGGTCAAGCAGAAGTTGTCAAAGTTGAGTATCTTTCTTTAGCCTACACATCAGGATTAGAAGAAGGAGATATTATACTTAAAATCAATGGGGAACCTGCTAACAACAAAGATCATTTGATCAATGGTGAGCTTAGGAATGTGCAAAGAATTGATATTCAAAGAGGCAACCAAATGATCACCCTAAAAAATAAGACATTGATTGGTCAAGAAAGTTTATTTGTCTATATAATTCCTCTCATCCTGTATTCAATTTGTTTATTTTGTATCTTCTTTATCATTCGAATTAACAAAGAGGCCCAACGAAAATCAGCATTTCTTTTAGTTGTATTTTTATTAACGATTTGTATCGGATATCTTAGTGCAGGTACTTCAGGTATTGGTGAAAGATTTAGCCATTATGTAATTACATTTTGTTTATCAAGTGTATTTGTCTTTTATATTCATTTCATTTATCAGTATTTCAAAGAGTTTGACCTGCATATAACGACTCAAAAAACAATTCGCTTTTTATATAGTCTTCCTATAATTAATCTAGTAATAGAGTTATTTGTTCCGATTGATTCAGCGATAGCCAGATACATGCCAAGTTTAAATCTTTTATTCTTTTTCGCTTCTATTATCATGTCATTCAAAGTGATTATCAATGGAATGCGGAAATATAAAGAGACAGAGCAGGGGTCTGTTTTAAAGTTTTTTGTCATGATAAATATCATAGCATTTTGTCCATTTATCTTTTTATTTGCAATTCCATATGTTTTGTTTCGTATTTATGTGGTAGATCCCTTTTTCTTAACTTCTTTTGTCTTGCTCATTCCTTTTTCACTCGTGTATCAATTTATGACGAACAAGCTTTACAATATGGATTTTTTGATAGGCAGACTGAAATACTATGGGTTTCTTGCCATTACACCGACCGTTTTTGTTGTTGTCACGTTTTACATTCTGCAAAAACCAGAAGATTTGAAGTACACACTGAAGCTCGCATTAATCACCTATACACTCATGTTGGCTGTATTCTATTTCAAAGAAATTCTAGATTTCCGCTTCCGTCTGAAGCGTTTTTCAGAAAAGCATAATTACCAGGACAGTGTGTTTAAATTCACGCAGCTCATTCGTGAGGCGTCATCACTTCATCAAGTGCTGTATCATTTGAAATACACCATTTTAGAAGTGCTTGTTGTGAATAAAGCCTTTGTGCTTGAGGTGAAAGCTGACGGACAAATTATTGAAATTGATGAATCAACAAATGATAGTAAGCTATGGAAAGAATACGTGGATCAATTTCAAGATATTTTAGGTGAAGTCGGGAAAATTATTGAGCTTGATAAAGGGTTTATGATGAAAATTGGCGAACGGGGCGGTCACTCGTTTATCATTTGCTGCTTATCCAATATACAGACACCGAAATTAACGCGTGATGAGATTTCTTGGCTAAAAACATTAGCCTTTTATACAAGTGTCAGTTTAGAAAATGTCGTCAAAATCGAAGAGTTGATGGAGCATCTTGATGATTTGAAACAGCGCGAGGCCAATCCTGCATGGCTGAAGAAAATCATGTTTGCTATGGAAGAAAAGCAGCGTTCAGATTTAGCGAGAGATCTTCATGATTCCGTGCTGCAGGACTTAATATCACTAAAAAGGCAGTCGGAGATGTTTTTAACGAATTTCCAAAACAACCAATGCCCGACATCTATTGAAAATTCGCTTATCTCATGGAATGATCAAATGTCCAAAGTGATTCAAACGACGAGAGAAACGTGTCATGAGCTTCGCCCGCAGCTGCTGTATGATTTAGGTTTAGTAAAGGCGATATCGAAGCTGACTTCTCAAATTCAGGAGGAAGCGCCGTTTCATATTAGGCTGAATACGACACGCTTTGATAAAGAATTGGACATTGATATTGATTCACAGCTGAATATTTACCGAATTGTTCAGGAGCTGTTATCCAACGCCCTGAAGCACTCAAAAGCCACTCAAGTGTTAGTGATGCTGATTTGTATTAAAGATCAGGTTGTTCTTCACTATGAGGATGATGGAGTCGGTTTTGATGCCAGTCATCTTGATCAGCACACAATGAGCATGGGGCTATCGGGAATTAGAGAACGAGTGAAAGCGTTAAATGGAAAGCTTCAAATTCACACAGCCCCGGAAAAAGGGCTTAAGGTGAAAATTGAAATGGAATTGTAACGATTTATTAAGGATTAAGACTTGGCATCAGCCAAGTCTTTTATATAAAATGGAAGTGAGTGATTTAAAGGGAGGAAGACATGAAGAAGATATTGGTCATTGATGATCATCCGGCTGTCATGGAAGGGACAAAAAGCATATTAGAATCAGACCAGCAGCTATCAGTCGATTGTTTAAGTCCTGATGCAGAAGCCGCCTTTTTAAAGACGCATGACTTTTCCATCTATGATGTGATTTTAATGGATTTAAATCTCGGGGATATCAATGGAATGGACATTGCGAAACAAATTTTAGAAACCAACCATCAAGTGAAAATTATCATTTATACAGGGTATGAAGTAGATGATTATTTTGAAGAGGCTATTCGGGCTGGATTACACGGTGCAATTAGCAAAACAGAGACGAAAGACAAAATTATTGAATACATACACCGGACATTGCAAGGGGAAGTTGTCATTCAGCTGTCCTATTTAAAGAAATTAATTTCACAGCAGCAAGAAAAGCCAGAACAGGCGCAGCAGACTGATCACGATCTCTTAACCGAACGGGAGTGTTTGATCCTTAGAGAAGTGGAAAAAGGATACACGAACCAGGAGATTGCCGATGTGCTTCATTTGAGCAAACGGTCAATTGAGTACAGTTTGACATCCATCTTTAATAAGCTGAATGTTGGATCTCGTACAGAAGCGGTGTTAATTGCCAAGTCTGAAAGTGTGCTGTAAACGTGTGAAGGGAGAGGGCCTTAATGAATGTGAGCGGATCAAATACACTGCTTGAGGCACTAGGCATTGAAATTGTAGAGTGCAATAAATCACGATGCGTTGCAACAATGCCAGTCGATCACAGAACAAAACAGCCATTTGGACTGCTGCACGGAGGAGCATCTGCTGCTCTAGCAGAAACAGTGGCGAGCATGGGGGCTGCGGCTCATTTAGACTTAACGCAGCAAGTTTGCTCAGGTATTGAAATCAATGCCAATCATTTAAAATCTGTACGCGATGGAGTTGTGACAGCGACAGCTGTTCCTGTACATGTAGGACGGCGTACAATGGTATTTCAAATCGATATAAAAGATGATCGAGACCGGCACATCTGTACGTCAAGATGCACACTTGCTGTCATTGATCGCATATAAAAAAGCTCCCGGTGCAGCGGAAGCTTTTTTTGTATGCTGTTGAGAGGTAAAAAAAGAATGGCCTAACATGTCAGGCCATTCTTTTTTGCTTTTTATAAATAAGAATCTTCTTTTCGCTTAATCACAAAGTTACGGAAACCGCCATAATCATCTTGGACACTGCGTTTGTCGAGCTTAACACCAGTATTGTAGGCGGCTCTTCCGATTAAGTGTGCGCCGACTGGTGCTGTCAGGAAGATAAATACGATGCCGAGTAGGATTTTTGCAGAAATAACGCCTGCAAGAAACCATTCGTGAAAAAACACACCTACTAAAATGAGAACAACACCAAGGGTCGATGCTTTTGATGCAGCATGCATACGTGTGTAAACATCCGGCAGGCGAAGGACACCAATGGCTGAAATCAAACAAAGGATAGCGCCTAGCAGGATAAAGAAAATCACGATGGCTTTAGCGATGACGATCATTTTCAATCACTTCCCCTTTCTCAAGGAATTTGGAAAAAGCGACAGTACCGATAAAGGCAAGGATGCCGAGCAGTAAAATAATTTCAAAGAATGCAGTCGTTTTCAGTAAAATTGAAACGATGGCTGTCATCCCAATTAAATTGATTCCTATCGCATCAAGCGCACTTACACGATCAGGAATAGAGGGACCTTTGATCACTCGTATCACAAAAAGCAAAGTAGACAGTGCCAGAATGCCAAGTGACATTTGCAAAATGAGTTCCATTACTTACCGCTCACCTCCTGAATCGCTTTTTCAAATGAAACCCGGATATCGTGAATGGCTTTTTCAGCATCTTCAATATCCATCGCATGAATGTATAAAATGGACCGATCATCGGAAATATCAATCACTAGTGTACCTGGTGTCAATGTAATCATATTTGACAGTATGGTGATTTCCCAATCTGTTTTCAAGTCCGTACGAAAGGCGAAAATACCGGGCTTAATCTTGAGCTTTGGAGATAATACAGTCTTTAATACACTTAAATTGGCAAGAAGCAGCTCGCGAATGAAAATGATGATCAGCTTGAAAATTGCATAAAGGGCATAGCCGTAAAAACGCTGCGGGAAAAATCGACGCAGCATAAAAATGGCGATCATTCCTAATGCAAAACCTGATACAAAGTCTGCGGCTCTGTATGTATCATTCATAAACATCCATGTAAAGGCGAGGAGAGCGTTTAGTAATATTTGAAAGGCCATGTTCATCTACTCCTTCAGCACAGCTTGAATATATTTTTCTGGTGTTGAGAGCATTTCCGCTGCTTGATTGATATAAGGGGCAATGAACTCTGTCCCTAACCCAATGGCAAGCGATAAGACGACAAGCAGTACGCCAGGATACACCATTCCTTTAATTGACGGCTTTCTTCTTCGCATATCCTGTTCCTCGCCCCAAAATGCGGACATGAAAATCTTCATAATAGAGTAGAGAACAAGGAGACTGGACAGTAAGACCAGGATAGAAAACGTCATGTATCCAGCAGAAAATCCACCTTCCACAATTTTTAGTTTTCCAACAAAGCCACTCAGCGGCGGAATTCCTGCAAGCGATAAAGCCGATATGAAAAACATCCATCCTAATAGAGGCTGGGATTGAATCAGTCCGCCCATTTTTTTCAGTTGATTTGTACCAGCATACACAAAGAGGGCACCTGCCAGCATAAATAATGCCCCTTTGATCACCATGTCGTGAATGAGATAATAAATGGCACCTTGGAGTGATGCAGGTGTGTTGGCTGCAAATCCAAACAAAATGACCCCAACAGCTGTGACAATGTTATAAATCACGATCTTTTGCACATCAGAATAGGCGATCGAGCCTATCACACCGAATATCACCGTCAGTGCGGCAAGCCACGCCATGAGTGTATGGGTGAAGCCTGTATCGTGTATAAAAATTAATGTAAAGACTCTTGCGATCGCATATAAGCCAACCTTAGTGAGCAAAGCCCCAAATAGAGCTGAAATCGCTGCTGGAGGCGCGTGATACGATCCTGGCAGCCAGAAATAAAGCGGGAAAATCCCAGCTTTTAAGCCGAATACAATGAGGAACAGGATGGAAATAACAGTGATTAGCCCTGTTTGTCCTGATTCAGCTATTTTCACACTTAAATCAGCCATATTGAGCGTACCCGTCACTGCATATAAACAGGCGACTCCAACAATAAATAAGGCCGACGAGATGATATTAAACACAATATATTTGAGTGATTCACGAAGCTGAGGCTTTGATCCGCCTAATACAATAAGCATATAAGATGCCATCAGCAGTAACTCAAAGAATACAAACAGGTTGAAAATATCTCCCGTTAAAAAGGCTCCGCTCACGCCAGCTAACAAAAACTGTACGCCAGAATAATAGAAGAGCCGCTCTCTTTCTTCCCCAATCGTTTGAAAGGAGAAGAGGACTGTCACAAGCCCGACAACGGAAGCGGTCAGCACAAGGAGTGCAGCAAATTGATCGGCCACAAGGGCAATCCCAAATGGCGCTTTCCAGCCGCCCAAATAAAGGGTTTGTATCCCATTTGTGAAAATCGTTTGAACCAAATATGCATTACATATAATGGCTGAAAGAGATGCCAAGACACTAAAGACTCTTGACAGCATGATGTTTTTATTCATAAAGATCAATAGTGTAGCAGCTAGTAATGGAATTAATATAGGCAGGATCACGAGATTATTCATGCTGATCATTTCCTCTCATTTGATCCATGTCATCTGTTCGCAGCTCTTGGAAGGCACGGAAGGCCATGACAAGTAATAAGGATGTCACACCAAAAGCAATGACAATGGCTGTTAAAATTAATGCTTGTGGCAATGGATCCACATAGGATGTGAGCCCCTCTTTTAGAACGGGAGGCGCTCCTTTTTTTAAACCGCCCATTGTTAAAAGAAGCAAGTGGACGCCGTGACTCAAAACAGCAGTACCGACGATGACCCGCAGAAGGCTCTTTGACAGCATCAAATAGGTCGCCGCCATAAAAATAATTCCGACGATAATAGACATTAGAAATTCCATTATTCCTTCTCTCCAATCATTTGAATAATGGTCATGGTGACACCGACAACAACCAAATACACACCGATATCAAACAGGACGGCTGTCGCCAGTTCTGTTTTCCCTAAAAACGGTAATTGAAAATAATCAAATGCATGGGATAGAAAAGGTGCACCGAATAGAAAGGATCCCATACCGGTCAGGATTGCAACAAGCAAACCGGCTCCAGTTACATAAATAAAATCAAATGGCAAAATGCGTCTTACTGTCTTCAGATCATAGGCTAAAAGCAGAAGAACGACAGCCGCAGCACTCATCAGCCCGCCAATGAATCCGCCGCCAGGATTGTTATGCCCCGCAAGAAATAGGTGAAGGGAGAAAAGCAAGATGATGAATGCTGTGATTTTTGTTGTGACTTGCAAAAGCATATCATTCGTATCAATCTTTCTCATCGCCGCACACCTCTCTTCCGTTTTGCTTGTGTTTTTAATAACCCATAAATACCAAGTGCCGCAATGGCGAGCACGGTAATTTCAAAAAGGGTATCAAAGCCCCTGAAATCTACAAGAATGACATTGACAATATTGTCACCGCCAGCAAGTTTGTAGCTGTTTTCAATAAAGTAAGTTGAGATGGTGTCAAGTGACTGCTGACTTGTGGAAGCGAAAGCTAGACAAGTGACAACAACCCCAACTCCTAATGAAATGATGAAATTGGTCATTTTGAATCTTCTTGTTTTTTGTTTTAAGCTCAGCTTTGGCAAATGATAGAAGCAAAGCAAAAACAGTGCGACAGAAATCGTTTCAATAATCAGCTGCGTTAGCGCAAGGTCAGGTGCTCTGAAAATCACGAAGAATAATGACAGCGTGTAGCCCATGACACCTAGTGCAATAATAGCTGTTAATCGTGAACTTGCGAATACTGTGGCAATCGTCGCCGCCACCATCACAAGTGAAAGAATCACCTCATACGTGCCAATTGAGGCAGCCTGATCAGTTTGAAATGAAAAGGCCTGCTGATAAAACATCACGCCGCCAATGACGATAATCATGAACCCAAACACATAGACAAGATAGTCACGAAGAAAACCAGTCATATAACTGTTTGTCAGGCGGTATGAACCTTTTTCTAAACCGATAAGAGAGCGGTCGTATAAAGCGTTAAATGACCACTTTTCCTTAAAGATGTTGTACATTGGACGCCATTTTGAAAGCGTCAAGTAGCCGATTGTGCCGAGTACAACAACACCTATTGTCATATAGAGCTCTGGCTGGAAGCCATGCCATGCTTCAATTTTCACAGAAAAACGGCTTCCTGTTTCAATCGCTTCAGGAATGATCGCTGCCATTGCAGGTTCAATGACAGAATAGGCAAGAATATTAGGGAAAAAGAAGAAGGTGACCACAAGTGCAGCTAGAATGATGGGCGGAATGAGCATGCCGATCGGTGCTTCATGCGGTTTTTTCTCCAATTGGTCTATATTCAGACGGCCTCTAAACGTTTTAAAGAGGAGCATCATACTATAAATGAACGTAAAGACACTAGCGAGCCAAGCGAGTGCTGGGAAGATGGCACCCCATATTGAAACGTCTGTAAAGCTGATATCAGAAATCCGTATCATACTTGTGAAAAATAGCTCTTTACTTAAGAAACCGTTAAATGGCGGTAATCCGGCCATTGAAAATGTACCGATTAACGTAATTGTGAAGGTAATCGGCATGATCGTCATTAATCCGCCTAATTTCCGAATGTCACGAGTCCCTGTTTCATGATCGATAATACCAGCTGCCATAAAGAGACTGCCTTTAAACGTAGCATGGTTAATGAGGTGAAAAATAGCTGCAAGAACGGCTGCACCAAAAAAGGCAGGATTGTTTTCATGAATTGCAGCTGCACCGACGCCAAGCATGAGCATAATCATGCCGAGCTGGCTCACTGTCGAATAGGCCAGAATGGCTTTCAAATCGTTTTGCCGGACGGCGTGGAATGATCCCCAGAATAATGTGACAAGCCCAACGATGGAAATGGTCCAGAACCATACCTCTGATATAGCAAAGATTGGACTGAAGCGGGCAACAAGATAAATACCGGCTTTCACCATCGTAGCAGAATGCAGATAACTGCTCACAGGGGTCGGTGCTTCCATTGCATCAGGCAGCCAGATATAGAATGGGAACTGCGCTGATTTCGTAAAGGCACCTAGTAAGATTAGGATCATGGCAGGGATAAAGTAAGGTGATGCCATAATGAGCTGAAGCTGATTGACTGCTTCACGAATACTGAATGAATCAGTAATCAGGTAAATGAGGATGAAGCCACCAAGCATAGCTAATCCGCCAAAAACAGTAATAAGCAGTGATTTCGTTGCTCCATACCGAGAGCGCTCCCGCTTATACCAATACCCAATTAAGAGGAAGGAAGAGATACTTGTTAACTCCCAAAACAAGTATAAAACCACCATGTTGTCAGAAAGAACGACACCCAGCATCGCGGTCATAAACATGAGCAAATACGTGTAGAAAGAGCCAAGCTGTTCTTTTTCCTTTGATAAGTAGAAAATACTGTACAGCACCACTAGTGAGCCGATACCTGTAATTAATAAAGCAAATAACAGGCTGAGACCATCGACATACACAGTGAAATTCATCCCTAAAGATGGAATCCATTCAGCCTGTGAGAAAAGCGTTCGTCCATTCGAAGTGATGTGTAACATTTGGATGAAATAGGTAAATAAAAGAATCGGCAAGATGAGAACAAACCATCCTGTATGTATACGCCTCACATATTTGTAAAGGAAAGGTACAACAAAAGCGAGTAAAAAAGGTGATAGGATGGCGAAGTGAATAAGCTGCAAGAAAATGAACCTCCTTTGATCAATATAAATTCACGTTCTAAAGAACTGGTAATTAAAATTATAGCGTAAATACAGCCATAGTGCATTGGTTTGAAACGATTTCAAGCAAACTGTATTTGTTTTAGGTTCTTTTGACCACAAAAATAATTTTATCAAAAATGATACTCATTGTATATTGTTTTGTTTTTCGTACATGCTTTTCTTAAAGGAGCTGATCAAATGAAACGAAAGATCGCCATCAGCTTAAGCCTATTCTGCACGATTTTAGGAGGAGCATTCTTGATTGACCGAAATGATCAAAAAAGGTGGCAGGCCGGGAGTGAATGGCCGCTGTTTTCTGAGCATCTTCTTCACATGAGCTATCAAGAAACCAAGCTGTATCCTTTTCAGCCCAGGGAATATTTACGAATTGTATTAGCTGATGAATAAGATCCTATAGGAGAAAAGAAATATAAAAAAAGCATGGGCCCATGTGAGAGCCCATGCTTTTTATGTGTGGTAGTTTAACTAAACACTCTGAGTAAGATCGTTGCACAGATAACAGTTGCTGCTCCGCCAAGTCGTGTAGATACTTGTGCGAAAGGCATAAGACCCATTCTTCCAGAAGCTGAAAGAATTGCAACGTCACCAGTACCGCCAAGTCCGCTGTGACAGCCAGTGACAATAGCAGATTCTACTGGATACATGTTCATTAGTTTTCCAACGAAGTAACCAGAACCAACCATTGCGAGTACAACAGCGATACATACGCATACGAATGGAATCGAGATGACAGTTGCTACATCATCAAGTGGAATGTATAGAATACCAAGACCAACCATCAGCGGCCATGTAAAGCTTTTTGATACAAACTTGTAGAACTGTTGTGAGCCGTTTTGAAGATGTTGAGGCATCACGTTTAAGTATTTGATTAAAGCGGCAAGAACAATCATTAAGATTGGACCTGGAATATGAACAAAGCTTTCTAACAAACCACCAAAGATAAAGGTTGTACAAGCAACAAGTACACCAGCACCCATTAACCCGAAATCAACTTTTGCATCCAAATCTGGCTGCTCGAAAATTTCGTTTGCTTCTTTAGATTTCACAAGACGGCCATTCCCGTTTAGTTCAGGACGTTTCTCACCAAGCTTCTTCAATGCGCCAGCACAGATAATGGCAATGACGTTCCCAATGACAGCCGCAGGAATTAATTGAGAAATTAATGACTCTGCTGATACATCAAGAATTTGTGAATAAGCGATAGATAATGGCAAAATCCCTTCTCCAACACCACCGGCAATAATCGGTACAATAATAAAGAAGAATGAATGATGCGGTGTGAAACCAACTAAAAGGCCAACAAGGATACCAGCACTCACAGCTGCAATTGTACCTGCAACGAGAGGAACAAACATACGAATAAGGCCTTGTACTAAAACAGTTCGCTGCATCCCAAGAATACTACCTACTACAAGAGCAGAGATATAGAAGTAAAGGAAGTTCGACGTTTTCATAAGAGACGTAACCGCTTCCAATGAGTTCGGATTCAGAACATTAAAAAAGACCAGGAACGATGGTACGAATAAAGAAAGAATCGCCGGTCCACCAATATCTTTTAAGATTGGAATACGTTGTCCTACATCTCCAAGGAAAATCCCCAAAATCATAATAACAGCGAAACCACCAAGCATATTTGCTGGAATTTTATTAAAATAAGCGGCAGTTAAAATAATCGCTGCAAGTACTAAATACACAGGTAGATCAATAACACCAATTTTCCAAGACATGATCTTACGGAAAACGCTTTTATTATTGTCAGAATCGTCTGTAATCGATTTCAATTGTTGTGCATTAGCCACATAAACACCCCCAAATGCTATTTGTCTCAATTGTAGAAGATTCTGTGACACTCATCTATTTATTAAACTAAAATAAGTGTAATAAAAGTAAAATAAACAGGAGTTTTTGAGTTTTTTATCATACAAAAATCCCCTGAAGGTAGTTTGTCCTTCAGGGGATTGATCATACATCGTATTTATCGTTTTCCTTTTAGATAAGGCGTACCAAGTGCTTTCGGTGCATCGGCACGTCCGATGAAGCCAGTAAGTGCTAAAATGGTGAGCACATATGGTGCTATGAGCATATACACATTCGGTATATCTTGGAACAGCGGCAGGAGAGAGCCAATGATGCTTAAACTTTGAGCAAATCCAAAGAATAAAGCAGCGCCCATTGCGCCAAATGGATGCCATTTACCGAATACAAGCGCAGCTAGTGCGATGAAGCCTTGTCCAGTAATAGTGGCATGTGAGAAATCAAGCGCGATCGTTGAGGCATAAACAGCTCCGCCAAGACCGCCAAACAGTCCACTAATGAAAACAGCGATGTAACGCATCCGATACACTTTGATACCCATTGTATCAGCTGCCATTGGATGCTCTCCGACTGCACGAAGACGGAGACCAAACGGCATTTTAAATAAAACAAACCAAGCAACAACCGCAAGAGCTAAGGCGAGTATAGACGTATAATAAACATCTTTAAAGAAAATATCACCAATGATCGGAATGTCACTTAAAAGGGGAATATCTCCTTTATAGAAAGGCTCTGTAATTTTATCAGTTTGTGCTTTCCCATAAATCAGT
Organism: Bacillus sp. PK5-006; assembly: GCF_054161415.1. Classification (NCBI taxonomy): domain Bacteria; kingdom Bacillati; phylum Bacillota; class Bacilli; order Caryophanales; family Bacillaceae; genus Bacillus; species Bacillus sp. PK5-006. The sequence continues at coordinate 863,048 of NZ_CP096414.1, forward strand.
TTGACGACAAACAATGTAGCGCCAAGTGCCAGCATGTTAATCGCCACACCACTGACCGTTTGATCAGCTCGGAAGGTAATGGTCGCCACTGCATGAATCAGTGAGAACAATCCGCCAACGGCCATTCCGACGAGAAGCCCAAGCCACGGGGTCAAGGCTCCAAACGTATCAGCAAAAAATAAGTTAAAGATAATACTGGAAAATGCTCCGACGACCATCAACCCTTCAAGACCGATATTGACAACACCTGATCTTTCTGAAAAGACGCCTCCAAGAGCGGTTAAAATAAGTGGTGCAGCATAAACAAGTGTAGCTGGGACGATGATTTCAAGTATTTGCAGAAATCCCACTTATTTTCCCCCCTTTTTCTTCATTTGTTGAATCACAAGACGGATAATATAGCTTGAGGCGACAAAAAGAATGATGATCGCAATGACAATATCAACAACCTCAGTCGGTACGCCTGATTCAAGCGGCATATTTAATGCACCGACCTTCAATCCACCAAGCAATAATGCAGCAAGGACAACACCAACAGCCGTATTTCCACCTAATAAAGCGACGGCAATTCCATCAAAACCTACGCCTGTAAATGAGCCTTTAATAGAGGCATATTCAAATGTACCAAGACCTTCCATAGCGCCTGCAAGACCTGCAAAAGCACCTGAAATAAGCATCGCATAAATGATATTGCGGCGAACGTTCATACCAGCATACTGTGATGCCTGCTGGTTCATTCCAACTGCTCGTAATTCAAATCCTTTAGACGTTTTTTGAATAATGATCCACATCACGACCGCAGCAATAATGGCAACAAAAATACCGTTATGCATTCGGGAAAAATCAGTGATCTGCTCAAAAAATCCAGAGCGGAGCGAGGCAGTGGCATCGATTTTATCTGTTTTATCTTTATTATCTGTTAAGACATTTGAGATTAAATAGTTTGTGACATGAAGGGCAATGTAGTTCATCATGATAGTAACGATGACCTCATGCACATAAAAACGAGCTTTTAAAAAACCAGGAATAAAGCCCCATAAAGCACCTGCAGCAGCTGCGGTGATGAGTGCAAGCGGCAGATGAATATACATAGGTGCATGGACAGTTGTTCCAATCCATACAGCAGCTACCCAGCCAACAAGCATTTGACCTTCTACACCGATATTAAACAGGCCTGTCCGAAATGCAAAGGCAACAGCAAGACCTGATAATATATAAGGCGTCACTTGCCTGATGGTTTCTCCCATATAATAGGTTTCACCGAAAACGCCATTCCAAAGAGCGCTATAGCCTTCGATGACACTATAACCGCTTGCCAGCATAATAATGGCCCCAACCAAAAGACCAAGTACAATGGCTATAAGCGGAATCAGCAGATTTGTTAAGCGATTAGACATTTGCTTCTTTCCCCACTTCCTGTTGCGTACTTCCAGCCATTAATAGACCAAGCTCTTGCTCTGTTGTTTCTTTTGGATCAACAATGGCGACAATGCTGCCTTCGAAAATAACAGCGATCTTATCACTGACATTGATAATTTCATCAAGCTCAAAGGAGATGAGCAAAACAGCTTTGCCTGCGTCTCTTTGCTCGATTAGACGTTTATGAACAAATTCAATCGCACCAACATCAAGTCCTCGTGTCGGCTGAGCGGCAATTAATAAATCAGGATTGCGGTCAACTTCACGGCCGATAATGGCTTTTTGCTGGTTACCGCCTGACAGAGCGCGTGCTTCTGTATATTCACTCGGTGTTCTGACGTCATATTCCGCAATGATTCGTTTTGCTTTTTGATAAATATTTTTCATATTCAATAAGCCGAATTTAGAATAAGGACGCTGATAATACGATTGTAAGGAAATGTTTTCTCCAATTGAAAAATCGAGTACAAGTCCATGTTTATGACGATCCTGAGGAATATGTCCAATCCCAGATTCGGTCACTTTGCGAGGCGGGAGATTTTGAATGGCTTTCCCGTTTAGCATGATTGTGCCAGAATCTGATTTTTTTAGACCGGTAATGGCTTCAATTAATTCAGACTGGCCATTGCCATCTACCCCAGCAATTCCGACAATTTCGCCAGCCTTCACTGAGAGGTTCAACTGTTTGACCGCTTCAATTCCTCTGGCGTCTTTTACTGTGAGGTCTTGAATTTGAAGAACCTCCTCAGCAGGAGAAGCAGCTTTTTTGTCTGTTTTAAATGACACTTCACGGCCAACCATGAGGCTTGCAAGTTCGTCTTTATTTGTGCTTTCCACATCAAGTGTACGAATGCCTTGGCCTTTTCGGATAATGGTCACGCGATGACAGGCATCCATAATTTCTTTCAGCTTATGGGTGATTAAAATAATGGATTTGCCTTCATTGATTAAGTTTTTCATAATTTGTATGAGTTCTTTGATTTCTTGAGGTGTTAAAACGGCCGTTGGTTCGTCGAAGATCAAAATGTCAGCGCCGCGGTAAAGTGTTTTTAAGATTTCTGCACGCTGCTGCATGCCGACAGAGATGTCAGATACTTTTGCGGCAGGATCTATTTTCAAACCATAGCGGTCAGAAAGCTCTTGTACTTGCTGTATGGCTTGTTCTTTGTCAATCTTTCCAAACTTCTTGGGCTCTTTACCTAAAATGATGTTTTCAGCGACAGTGAAGGTATCGACAAGCATAAAGTGCTGATGCACCATTCCGATGCCTAAATCACTAGCATCATTTGGACTAGAGATGGTCACAGGTTTTCCGTGTACCTTGATTTCACCTTTTTCAGGCTGGTACAGTCCGAAAAGCACGTTCATGAGCGTTGATTTTCCAGCGCCGTTTTCACCAAGCAGCGCATGAATTTCGCCCTTTTTTAGCTGCAGCGTAATGTTGTCGTTTGCTACAATGCCAGGGAATTCTTTGCGTATATTCAACATTTCAATGACATAATCCACAGGTTTAACCGCTCCTTTTTTAGGGTGCTGATGAAGATAAAAACTAGCAAAAGAAAAGCTGCAAAACGAGGCTGCAGCTTTTCTTTTACCACCTTTTACGAATAAAGAGGAGGTAAAGGAGAGGCAGGGGATAAGGCGCGCTTATCCCGCTGCTCAAATTAAGCTTTAAAATCTTTTAGTTCATCACGTGTTGCAGGGATTTTCACTTCACCCTTGATGATTTTTTGTTTCCATTCTTCAACTTTCTTTAATACATCTTTATCAAGGTTTTCCTTAGATGGAGAGATGTCAAGAGCGCCTTCTTTCAGACCGTATGTGATCACTTCGCCGCCAGGGAACTTACCTTCTTTTGCTTTCGTTGTTAAGTCTTGTACCGCTGTGTCTACTTTCTTAACCATAGAAGTAAGGGTGACACTTTGTTTTGTTCCAGGTACTTTTCCTTCGTCATACTGGTCTTTATCTACACCGATAACCCAAACTTTACGGTTAGGATCCGCTTTTTTCAGGTTTTTCGCTTCTGTGAACACACCAGTTCCAGTGCCGCCAGCAGCATGATAGATGATGTCGACGCCAGATTTGTACATGCTTTCAGCTGTTGCTTTCCCGATGTCAGCCTTATCGAATGCACCGGCATATTTCACTTCAACTTTTGCTTTCGGGTTAGCTGCTTCAACACCTGCGCGGAAGCCAACTTCGAATTTTCTGACTAATTCAGAATCAACGCCGCCGACGAATCCAATTTTGTTTGATTTTGTAGAAAGAGCAGCCGCAACACCCACAAGGAATGATCCTTCGTTTTCGTTAAATACAATGCTGGCTACGTTGTCTTTTTTCACGACTGCATCAACGATCGCAAAGTGGTTTTTCTTACGTTGATCCGCAATTTCAGAAATTGCATCTTCCATTAAGAAACCAATTCCGTAAATCAGGTCGAATTTCTCACGAGCAAGTGTATTTAAGTTTGTTGTATAGTCAGCATCTGATTTAGATTGTAAGTAATCAAAGCCGTTTTTACCTTTTTTTAGATTGTTGTCTTTCCCAAATGCTTGTAAACCTTCCCAAGCTGATTGGTTAAACGATTTGTCATCGACACCACCGACATCAGTTACCATTGCAACAGTGAATTGATCTTTATCTTTTTTGCTTTCACCGCTGTTTGAGCCAGAGTTGCCGCATGCTCCAAGGATGGTTCCTGCTGCTACGACTAAGGACAATGCTAGTCCAATTTTGCGCTTCTTCAAAACATAACCCCCTATAAAATTTAAAAGTTTCAGAAAAGTCTCGCGAAAAAAGACCGATCTATCTCTTCTCACCCTTCTGAAGAGGGTATTTTATCCTGCTTTCTCATGAAACTTATGGAGGGCAGGAGAGAAGATGTAAGACATCAGACTTATATCTCGTTGAACTAATCAATCATAATTTATCATTTCCGATCGAATAAATAAATAGAAATTTGTTTTATTTTTAAAAAAATGTTAAATGGCTTTATTTGATGTCTTTTTATCTGCTGAAATATGATATAATGCCGCTTTTGTGATGTGCTCCGCTACAGCAGAACCACTGATATCAAGGGGTTTGTTACATCGTATGCCATAAAAAAACATCTGGCCTTTGTGAAAGGTCAGATGTAGTATTTTAAAGATATTGCTGAATCAAATTCATATTGCTCGTGTTCAGTTTATATTGGAAAACAGGACGTCCTATTGTCCCATATGCCATTTCAACATCCACCACTTCGATATCCTCAAGGAATTTCAAGTATTTTCTAATGGAGACTTGAGAGATTTCTGTATGATTGGCTAGGTCTTCGGTTGTGAAAGCCTGCTGGCCAAATGATTGAATGCTTGTCCAGATGAGTTTAAGTGTGCTTTTGGTCAGTCCTTTTGGCAGGAGGACTTTTTCCGCCTCTGCTTTTTTATGAAAAAGCTTCGCATCTAAATCATTTTGCGAAATGCTGTTCATGGATTGATACAGGGCGTGTTTCCGTTTATACTCTGCCAGTGCTGATTGGAATCGTTCGAACTCAAACGGCTTAATTAAATAATCAACTGCTCCGTTTCGCATCGTTTGCTGTACAACATCGACTTCATTTGCAGCCGAAATGACAATGACATCAACGGCATGATTCTGCTGGCGAATTTCTGTTAGTAATGCCAGTCCATTTTGTCCAGGCATATAAATATCGAGCAGTACGAGGTGAATGACTTCTGTTTTTAACACTTCAAGTGCCTGCTGAAAGGAGGTGGCAATCCCCTTTAACTCAAAGCCGTCGATTTGGGTCAGGTAGCGTTTGTTCAGCTCCCCAACCATTGGATCATCTTCTACTATTAACACATTAATCATGTGAATCCTCCTTTTGTTTATACGGAATGCGGAGACTAAAGGTCGTTCCTTCTCCTTTTTCACTCGTGACAATCATATGTCCGTTCAATTTCTTGATGCTTTGGTCAACGAAGTAGAGTCCGAACCCTCGGTCTTCTCCTTTAGTTGAAAAGCCTTGATCAAACATGATGTCTTGTTCTTCTTTCGTGAGACCAACACCTGTGTCCGTGATTTCAATGTGGAGCTGCTCATGGACGTATCTGAAGGAGATCGAGATGTTTTTCGTATCAGTATGTGAAACAGCATCGAGTGCGTTATTTAACAAGTTGCCAATCACGGTAATGAGATCATGCGTCACTGCCGGGTCCTCCGTATTTGGCACTTGTGTGCTGCAAATAACCTCTAAGGCAGCGCCTTGTTCCCTGATATAGCTTTGTTTTCCTAGTAAAAATCCTGCTAAAACAGAGTTTTTCACATGGTTGATGATTTCATTTGTTTCCGTTTGCTGATAAATTGCAATATCTTTGATGTAGGTGCCAAGATCATCGTAGTTTTTGAGCTGGACCAAACCTAAAATGACATGAAGCTTGTTCATAAATTCATGGGACTGGGCACGGAGCGCATTCGCATACATTTTGACCCCGCTAAGCTGCTCAGCCAGATGTTTCACTTCTGTTTTGTCACGGAAGGTGGCGATGGCTCCGACAATTTCACCTTTTACCGTAATTGGCACTTCATTAAAGACGAGCTCCAGTCCATTCATTCTCACGTCACGATCAAGCAGCGGCTTGCGTGTTTCAATGACCTGTTTTAAGCCGCTTGAAGGGAGGAGAGTTTGAACATCTTGTTCTCTAGGATCAACCATAATGCCCATATTATGAAAGAGCCGTTTGGCCTCTGCATTGGCCAGTTTGATTTTACCGTGCTGATCGACGGCCAGAATCCCTTCTTTTGTTGATTCTAGCATGGCACTTCGTTCTTTTAACAATGTGGCGATCTCATCCGGCTCAAGTCCAAACATAATCTTCTTCACTTTTCTTGCCACAATGAGTGCTCCGATGATGCCAGATAGAAGGCTGAGTGATGTGACGAAGTAGAGTGGAAGTAAGCTTTGATGAATAATCAAGTCAATTTCCTTTAACGTAATTCCTACGGCTACAGCCCCGAGCTGCTTACCATTTTGATCATAAACAGGAACAAAAGCACGCATGGATCTGCCGAGTGTACCAGAAGCCGTACTAATATGTTCTTTTCCCTGTAATGCTGCTTTTTCATCACCGCCGGCAAACCGCTTTCCAATTTTCTGCGGATTCGGGTGTGTTTTGCGGATACCGTTCATATCCATGACGACAACGAATTCGGTTTTGGTGATTTGCTGAACACTTGTTGTATATTTTCGTAATGCGGAATATGAATGATCTTCTAATGATTGTGCTGTAATCGGTGCCTCTGCGACCATTTTGGCAGTAGAGAGAGCAATGTCACGCTCCTGCTGATGGATGTTCTTGGCTGTTTCCGACCATATCGTAAAGAATGTGATACAAAGGGAGATCAGGACAACGATACACACAAAGATCGTCAGCCGTGTTTGCAGTCTTAAAGTTTTTTTCACGAGTATACCCCTAACGCACGATTTTTTCGTAACAGTAATACTTTAACGGGAAAATGTAAGTTTGTGAAGGAATGTACGTGCAAAATCATAAATTTGATTTTGCTGTCAGTTTACTTTGAAAGCATCTTGTCAATCCGTTTTAAGTGAGCCATAATAAATGTGAGCTTATGAGAAAGGATCTATTTATGAAAAATACATATTTGACTGGATATTTTCCGCTGATTTCAATTTTACTATTCAGCTCTGCTTTTTCGATTTTCACAGTAGGTATCACGACTGATTTCTTGACTCAAGCAGGCATTTTAAAAGGAATGCTGGAATTTTTCTCAGAACAGGGCATTCGTCTTGCTCTCTTTGCTGCTTTTGCACTTGTTTATTTTATGATCTTATCTGCCTTAAAACTGATTGCAGATACGGTATTAGAGCTGGCGTTACTCTTTTTCGCTAAGGACCCTGAAGGGGAGAACTTAAAGAAAATTCGGATTGCATCCGTTGTTTATTTATTTGCCAGCTTGCTAGCATTTCTGTTGACGCAGCAGCTCATTCTGCTAGTCGGACTTTTTGCATTAGCAAGTCTTGTCTATTTTATCTGGGTTGTGGTTCGCATTTATCAATCGCTTTCTATGCTGAATTTGATTGGATTTATGATGTTTATTCTGCTGTTTTGGGCGACGTTTTTGATCGGTATTTTGTACTTATTTATTAAGCTTTATAACAGTGTGATGGCAAGTCTGCCTTCATAAGCAGACAAAGAAAGCATCCTCCGATGATGGAGGATGCTTTCAGCGTTTAGACAAACCCTTGCATTCGTTGTCAGTTCTGCGCGCCGATGCTCACGAATGTTAAATTCGCTCCGCTTCGGTGCTCGTCCTTCCTAGACTGCAAAGGTTTTCAGGTCACGCTGAAAAGAAGAAAAAGAGCTAAAATAAAGATCATTTTAGCTCTTTTTCAACAATCTGAGCATCCTCCAATAATGGAGGATGCTTTTTTTTATGAAAGAAACCGCTTTTGAATATCGGGTGTAGGCATCATACAAGATGTTTTTTGACCAAACCATTTGTAGCGATTTTTTGCTATCAACTGATAAAACCAATCACGGATTGGGCGAGGTATGGCAAGGAGTAAAAAGCTCCATCTGTATATCCCTTTTAAATGCCGCGCGGCTTTTAAGATGCCTGTCGACTTCGTATAAAGGGTCCCTTTTTCGATATAAATGAATGAATTGAACTCATCTAAAGGCAAACCGTTTTCCTTTAAAATACGCTGTCCTGTATCTGATTGTAAGGAAGCGAACATCATCCGTTCATTCGGATCGCGCTTAATCACAAACTGAACAGCGCCGCTGCACACGTTGCAGACACCGTCAAATAAGATTAAATGGGGTGGATGTGTTGAATGCATCGCAATCAAACCTCCTGTTTATCTGGCGTATTGCATCGTATTTTTCCAAATACGTAAGTGCGGGCTTGAATGATAAATCGATTCCACCGTTCCTCTATCTCTTCCAACCCATACACCCATTGTGTACTGATCTGTCAGTCCCACAAACCAAATATCTTTGTAGTCATTGGATGTCCCTGTTTTACCACCGATGTAAGGGGCGTTGAAATTCGCTTTTTTCCCTGTCCCACTCTTCACAACAGAGGTAAGCAGCTTACGCATCGTTTCATTTGTACGCTGAGAATATACTTGCTTGGGCGACTCTTTCCACTTGTAAAGGGTCTTACCGTTTAAGTCTGTCACTTTTGTGATCGAATGACTTTGTGTGTAGGCTCCTTGGTTGCCAAAGACGGTATATGCATCTGTTATTTCTAGCGGTGAGAAGCCTTTCGTAAATCCGCCAAGTGCAGAAGGAAGGCGGTAATCATCCGCTACGATATGCTGGAATGAGAACTTCTCTAAATAGCTGAAGCCTTTTTTGACACCCACTGTATCCAGCATTCGGATCGCAGGGGTATTGTAAGAATTTTTAAAGGCTGTTTCAAGTGTGACTGTTCCATACGTTTTATGATTATAGTTCTGCGGACAGTATCCGCTGCTGCAAAACTTTCCGGCACTGATGGTGCTTGAAGCCGTTGCGCCGGTTTGATCAATATAAGGCGCATAGTCTAAAAGCGGCTTAATCGCAGAACCAGGCTGTCTTTGCGCTTGATAAGCGTAGTTAAAATCAAATTTCTTATAGTTTTTTCCGCCAGCAAGTGCAACAATTTGATGCGTTTCATGATTAATGACGGCTGATCCGCCTTCCACACCTTGGTAAGGCAATTGAGCATTGAGCTGATAGACGGCTCTTTGCTGTAAGGAAGGATCAAGCGCCGTATAAATTTTCACACCATCCTGGAGCAGGGCACTGACCTTTTCAGATAATTCCTTTTGAATCGCCTTTTTCGCTTCAGCTGTTTTGGCTTTTTTCAATCGTTTTGTAAAGCCCTCCTGATCAGACACAAGATCGGTAAACTCTTCATTGGCATATGTCACATAGTCAGGGTATAGGTTTTTCTTTTCACTTAAAGAAAGGCTGATTTTTTCTTTGACAGCTTTTTTGTATTGTTTTTTGGTGATGACGCCATCTTTCTTCAAAATACCAAGCAGTCGTTCTTGGCGTTTCTTTGTGTGCTTGAACTGTTTTAATGGGTCATACAGTGTTGGGTTGTTTGGAATTGCAGAGATAAATGCCATTTGGGCAAGTGTTAAAGAACTAAGCGGCTTGTCAAAATAGTAATTAGCCGCAGAACCGACACCGTAAACACCATTACTGAAATAAATCGTATTTAAATAGCTTTCGAGAATTTCATCCTTCGAGAATTTCCGCTCAAGTTCATAGGAATAGAGCAGCTCCGTAAACTTTCGGCTGAACGAACGTTCATGGCTTAAATATAAGTTGCGGGACAGCTGCTGTGTGATCGTACTCGCTCCTTGGCTGATGCCATGGTTTTTGACATTTGCAGCAAGGGCACGAACAACTCCCATAAAGTCAATTCCCTTATGGTCATAGAAGTTGCGGTCCTCTGAACGAAGGAACAGCTCCTTCACAGGTTCAGGAATGTTATCGTATTTCACGAACACTCGGTTCTCATCGTTTGAGACGATCTCGGAGATAAGAGAACCATCCCGGTCATACATATAACTGTTTTGGGAAAAATCTATCTTTTCCAGCTTGATTTTTTGATCAAGCACTTCGTTAACAGGCTTTACACTTGCAGCTTCTTCCTTTGATAGATAAAAAGTCAGAGCAAATAATGGGATGAGGGCAGCAAGTAATAACCAACCAATGATTGCACGAAACATGAGGTCACTCACTTTCTTCAATTTTCTAGCCATATCGTACCATTCTTTTGCGGATACGAGAAGGTTATTTTTAGAAAAGAAAGGGCGTGAAGTCTAGTGAATCAGGCTTTTCCGCAAGAAAAAAGAGTATCTGAAGATGATCAGACACTCCTTTCCTTTGTTTTCGCATGCGAGCGGACCGCCCATAAAAATAACGCGCCAAACAGAAAAATGCCGGCAGTGACATAAAAGACAGCTGGAATCCCGTAATGACTCGCCACTATGCCGCCGATTACCGGACCGACAACATTCCCAAGAAAGCGGAAGCTGACATTGTATCCGAGCACTTCTCCTTGCATAGAAGCAGGTGCTTTAATCCGGATATACGCCGTCGTACACGGAATAATTCCGCCAAGTGCCATCCCGTATAGGAAACGGAAAATGACTAACATGACGTACGAATCCGCCATCGCTTGCGGGATGAATAAAATAGAGGAGAGGATGAGAAGGGCAAGCAGCACCTTGTCATGACCAATTCGATCTCCGAGATCTCCCCATTTTCGCGTAAACAGCAAATTGCCAAGTCCAGTTGCAGAAAAAGCAAGCCCCGCATAAAAAGCGAGATTGACAGGACCATGTAAATCATGAATGTATAAAGCCAAAAGCGGCTGAATGCTAAAGTTCCCTACTTGTGTAATAAACGTTAAAAGCATCGTGACCACAAGTAAAGGCTGCTTGAAAATGTGAAAGAGTACATCCTTCCGTGAGTAAGAAACACGCTTTGCTTCTTTTGATCGGATCGGCTGTTCTTTCACTCCGAAGATAATCACAATAGCTGACACATAAATGACAGCCGCTGTCAGGAAAAACGTATAAATAAATCCGACGCTGTCTGCCATGAATCCACCCATTAATGGACCAAACAATCCTCCGGCAACATTACTCATCTGCATCGTTCCAAGGGTTTTACCGGCAGTTGCCTTTTCGGTTTGTGCAGAAATCAGTGCCATTGAAGTCGAGATAAAGCCTGTGACAAGCCCCATGAAGAGCCTTAATGCGAATAGCTGATACACGGTGTTTACAAGCCCCATTAATAGAATACTTGTGGCGATGCCAATACCGTTAATTAATAAAATCTTTTTATAGCCATGCCGGTCGCCAATCCGCCCCCAAATCGGAGAAATCAGGAAGGCTGTTAAAAACGTGACCCCAAAGACATAGCCGCTCCATCTTTGAACAAATTCATTTGAATAGCTGCTATCAAGAGATTCTATGTAAAGTGATAAAAAAGGGACGATCATTGTAATGCTCGCAGATACAAAAAAGTTCACAAACCACATGATGTACAAGTTTTTCTTCCTGTTTGTGATAGAGACCACCTTCTTTATTTATTTCGTGTTCCTTAATAATTATAAAGGAAAATAAACGATCTTTCATCAGATGAATAGGTTGGGCATAGTGAATCTGCATTATTTTCACAAAAATGAAGTGATTTCAAGGTCCGTCTTAATATAATGGTATGAGAATGAAAAGCTGACGAAAAAGTGAGGTGAAACTGGTGGAACAGAAGACGGTGCTTGTGGTCGATTTTGAATTTACGATGCCTGATGGAAAATATCATCCGCAAAATTTTTTTCCTGAAATTATTGAAGCTGGGGTAGTGAAAGCAGCAGATGAAACGATCATAGACACATTCTCTAGCTACGTCAAACCGAAAAAGTTCCCGAAGCTGACGAAGCGCTGTAAATCTTTCCTCGGAATTACGCAGGAGGATGTAGAGAGCGGAATTTCATTTGAGGAATTTATCGAGAAGCTCGTGTCACTTGATGGGGGAGAGAATTGTGAAATTATTACGTGGGGCAACATGGACATGAAGGTATTGAAGCAAAATTGTATGCTCAATCACATTGCCTTTCCTTTTAAGGGGAAGCTGAGGGACCTGGCCTTTGAATATAAAACCTTTTTTGGTGACCGCACACTGACAGGGCTTCGAAAAGCAGCAAAGGAATACGGCAGTGAAGGAGCTGGTAAGCATCATAAAGCACTCGATGATGCCATGACGACTTATCAGCTGTTCACCCTTTTTGAAAAAGACAGAGCCTATGTGGAAAATCCGCAAACAACCAAAATTGGTGAGCTGATCGATTTCTCACATTTTTTTGATTCGGCTGATTAGCGGCCGTCTTCTGGAAAATAATCTTTCTCAAGAGAAGATAGGCATGCTCTTGATTTTTCAGCCCATTTGGAATCATCCGCACGGAGTGCTTGTTTCAATTTATCTACAGCTTCTTTCAGTGACTCTTCATAATCAGGGATATCGCCATCATAAGGCTTCACCATATGATGAGGGATATTTGTCTGTTCTCTATAGGCCAAAGCCCGCCTCTCTTGGAAAAAAGGCACGTCTGCTTCTTTCGGATGATGCAGGTCGCCTTGAGTGGGATGTGTCAGAACGGCTTTTACTTGAACGAGATAGGTCGATGGTTTCACTGCTGTCACTTCCCCAACGTATACACCTGTTTTATAAAAACCTTTCACAACTTGTCCAATTTGAATGTCTGTCATGTGAAATTCCTCCATTTCCTTCTCAAAGGAAGGTATTTCATTTCTTTTAGCCAATATAGTGAAGTAAACGAGCAAAAGGGGGAATGGCGAGATGTCATTCATCGTACTTTTTCTACTATATTTTCCTGAAGATAAAAGGGAGTACATCCCAGCGGCTATCACCACGGTGATTTTCTTTATTGCTGCGTTTATTTGTTTTCGTCTCATCGTTCGTGCGTCTAAGAAGCAGGAGCGGATAGAAGAAAAAAGAACAAAAAAAATGGATTAATCATTTTCTTCTTGTATCTTCAGGAAATTTCACGGTGACGGTTGTTCCAGACTGCAGCGAGCTTTTGAAACGAATCGTTCCATGGTGATTTTCAATAATTGAAAAAGTCACTGTCAGCCCAAGTCCAGTTCCTTTATTTTTAAGTGTGTAATAGGGTTCGCCGAGTTTTTTCATCTGACTTTCTGTCATACCTACACCGTTATCAACGAAATAAAGGCAGATTTTATGATTTTCTTTTGAAGCAAAAAGTTCAATTTTCCCTTCATGTTCAGGAGCTGCTTCAATTGCATTTTTGATTAAATTAATCATGACTTGCTTGATCTTCGTTACGTCACCTTGAATGTATAAGTCAGGTTCAATGGATTGATGAATCGTGACCGATTTAAAATTCGCATAGGATGTCATCAGTGATGCACATTCCTCAAGTAATTTAGAGAGATTAAGAGATTCAATTTGATAATAGTTTTGTTTTGCAATGTCAAGATAGCTCGTGATAATGTCCTGCGCCCGGTCTAACTCGGACAGAACGAGATTTTTATAATCTTTATTGGCAGGTGGCTCTTTTGTATGATCACTCGAAAAGAGCAATTGAATAAAGCCTCTCACAACTGTCAGCGGATTGCGTACTTCATGGGCAACGCTTGCAGCAAGTTCACTTACAATGGTCAGTTTTTCTGACTGGACAAGCTGTGATCTCATTTCCGCATTTTCCTTAACGAATTCAATGGAATAGATACTGAGCACAAGAAAGAATATGTAGTAAAGAGTTGAGAAAAATAACTCAAGGAGCTTTTGCTGCATAATAAAAGCTGGGCTGTATGCCATTAAGCTGACCGCAAGCAGTCCAATGTAAATAAAGAATCCTTTGGATAAACCGATAAGCACTCCGTAAAACAGCTTATTTGGCTTCGAATATTGATGCCATTTTCGGTAGAACAGGAATGGGATAAAAAAGTAAATTGGGACAACGATGAGTCCAATCCATAAGAAAGAGCCGTACATCACGAATTTGACAATGATGCTTATCAAGATGGCAACGATCCCCGCCATGTATCCTCCGTATAAAATAGCAAGCACAAGGGGAATGGATTGAAGCCCAGTCTGCAAATCTAAAATCGAACCAACTGGATACATAATACATAGTGCTGAAGAGATGGATGCGAATACTGTGATGAGCAGTTTATTCGTTTTTGGGAAATGAGCAGGGGTCCGGCTTAACCATAGCGCATGATATAAAAAGATTGGAAATAGAATAAAAGATACATGGAGCAGAAAATCCTTGAACATTTCCATTTAAATGCTCTCCTCGTAAATAATTGTAATTCCTCTCATTATATCATTTCATGTACAAAGTAGATATGATAAAAGGAGGGTTTTTTTCTTTAAAAAGAACACCCGTTAGGATGTTCTCAGATTGTTGACAAAGGGCTAAAATGATCTTGATTTTAGCCCTTTGTCTTCTTTTCAGCGTGATAGAAAACCTTTGAAGTCTAGGAAGGACAGTTACTTTTGCAGAGCGAATTTGACATTCGTGAGCACCAGCACGCAGGACTGACAAAGAATGCGAGGGTTTGTCTACACGCTGAGAACACCCGTTAGGATGTTCTTTCTATCGTATAGGTCTTATTCAGCTGATAGCGTGAACGCTTGGTGGAGACGTTTCAGTCCTTCTTTGACTGTTGCAGCAGGACAGCCGAGATTCATCCGAATAAAGCCGTCTCCTTCGTGTCCGTACACGTGGCCAAGCTCTAGGATCACTTTCCCTTTTTTCAGCAGATTCCGTTTCAATTCCGCTTGACTGAATTGATAATCCCGAATGTCCAGCCACAATAAATAAGAAGCATCTGGTTTCATATAACGCATATTTGGAAGATTTTCGTCGATATAGTCCATCGCCGTCTTCATATTGCCTTCGAGATAAAGAACAAGGGCATCAAGCCACTCATCCCCGTGTCGGTATGCAGCTTCCATCGCTGGAATCGCAAAGGCATTCAGTTTGGACAGTCCGTTTCTTTGCACTTCATTGTTGAAAAGGGTTCTTTTTTCTTCATCTGAAATGATAATAGCAGAGGCCTGGAGCCCCGCTAGATTAAAGGTTTTACTCGGCGCAATACACGTTACCGTGATATGTGCAATGTCGTCAGAAAGGCTGGCGAAGGGCACATGCTGCTTCCCGTAAAGCATCAAATCCGAGTGAATCTCATCTGAAACGACTGTGACTCCATGCTTTACACATAGGTCTCCGACTCGCTTTAATTCCTCTTTTGACCATGCTCTTCCGGACGGATTATGCGGATGGCAAAGGAACATGAGCTTTGCTTGTGGTCTGCTCAGTTTTTTCTCTAAATCATCAAAATCCATCATATAGCGGTTGTTTTCTATTTTTAAAGGATTGGTTGAGACTGTACGTCCATTTCGCTCAATCATTTGATAAAAAGGTGTATACACTGGTGACTGTATAACTACTTCGTCGTGCGGTGCTGTAAAGGCTTGAACAGCAAAACTAAGTGCCGTTACGATTCCTGGTGTGAAGGTGACGGCATCTGTCTGGATTGTCCATCCATGTCTTCTTTTGAGCCAGCCAGCGACTGCCTGCTGCGTATCCTGATCCTGAAATGCATAGCCAAATACACCGTGATCTAATCGCTCTTTCAATGCATCAAGGACGACCTGCGGTGCTTTAAAATCCATATCGGCCACCCACATCGGAAGGGCATCTGTTGTCAGGAACAAAGACTCTGCCTGATCCCAT
Source organism: Bacillus sp. PK5-006 (assembly GCF_054161415.1). Lineage (NCBI taxonomy): Bacteria > Bacillati > Bacillota > Bacilli > Caryophanales > Bacillaceae > Bacillus > Bacillus sp. PK5-006. The sequence goes on from NZ_CP096414.1 coordinate 878,759, forward strand.
TTCACTGATTTTGAACCTTTACGTATGATCTGTTCGTCGAAATTCATGAAACCCACCTCTAGCTGTTTTTCAACCATTCTTGGTTGTGCTAAAATAAACATCACAAAATTTATTATAAGCGGTGATACCGATGAAAGATAGTCAAGCTGTAGAAGAGATGATTCAATTCATTAAGGCATGGGACCCTTTTCATTATGGAGAGGATTTTTATGAAACGGAGCCTGCTGACGTCATCAGTGCATTATACGACGCAGAAAACCCGTTATCTTTAGCAAAAGAGATTCAAGCCATCTACCATCACTCATTTGAACAGCTTCTTCCGATAGAGAGCTGTCAGCATATAGCAAATCAGCTTTTTGTCATACGAGACAGCAGCTCCTGTTCACGCTAAGACAGGCTGAACTGTCCGATTTGATCAGACACAAAGACCGGATTTTCCTCAGGAATGAGGTGCCCGGTTTTTTTTAATGCATGTAAGGTCGAATTTGGCAGATCTTTGTGCAGTCTTTCGCCTATTTGAATGGGAACGATTCGATCTTCCTCGCCCCAAATGAGCAGCACGGGTGTTTCCATTTTCTTTAAAACGTCCGAGGTTAAATCTCCTTCCCGGTGCCGAATCAAACGAAATATCCCCCGAAAGATTTGATCATCTGAAAATGGCTTTAAATATCCGTCGACCATCTCTTGATCAATGATGGAATGATCATGCACAACAGCCGTTAAATTTTTCATAATGCCCTGCTTTAAAAGCTTTCTTTTTAGATACAGATAAAAATAAGGAATATATGTGCTGTAAACAAGTGATCTTTTTGACTTATTCAAATAGCCTGAGCTGCACAATAGAACCGCCTTTTCAAATAGATCCGGCCGTTCAGTAGCAGCGTATAAGGCGATTTGTCCGCCCATTGAATGGCCCACTAGAATTGCATGCTGAATCTGTAAATAACCAGCTAGCTCTATAATAATTTTCCCCATGTTGCGATAGCTGTAAATAAACGTATTCGACTTCTCGGACTGTCCAAATGGCGGCAGATCAATCGCAATTAAATTGAAGTCCTGTTTCAGAAGCGGGATGAGCTTTCGATAGCTGAAGGTAGAAGAGAAGAGACCGTGAATTAAGATCAATGTCTTCTTGCCTTCATTTGGATAGTGCTCGTAATAGATATCTAAACCGAATGCACTTTTCATATAAGCTGGCTGAACAATGTCCACATTCTTCACTCCGATACTTGATACTCTCTCTGTTAGGTGACTGTATTGTACCCTAAAAAGTGGATTTTAAGCTATCATTAGAATCTTTTCCCTGCTTAGCATAATGGGAAAAACGTGCTATAATGTTCAGAAGATTTTTTAAAACTAGCTTTTATAATCTGAGGTGTAAAATCAAATGAAACTAACAGAAAAAGAAACTGAAATATTAGAGATTTTAGATGAAAACAGCCGCGCCGATTTAAATACAATTGCAAAAATGGCAGGCGTGACAACAGAAGAAGCCGAAGCCATCATTCAAAAACTTGAAGATCAAAAAGTTATTATTGATTATTCAACCATGATTGACTGGCGAAAAGTGGATGGTCATGAAGGCGTTACAGCAATGATTGATGTAAAAGTGACACCAAAAAGAGGCGTCGGATTTGATGAAATTGCTGAACGGATTTATCGGTTTCAGGAAGTGGAGTCTGTCTATCTCATGTCAGGTGTTTACGATCTTTCCGTTGTGATCCGCGGAAGATCAATGTCTGATATTGCCCGCTTCGTATCTGAAAAATTATCGACACTTGATTCCGTTGTTTCAACAACTACCCACTTTATTTTGAAAAGATATAAACATGATGGGAAAGTGTTTGAAACAGGAGACGATGACAAAAGAATCGTGGTGTCTCCTTAAATGAAAAAGTCTTATTTATCTGAAACGGTACAAAGCATTCAGCCGTCAGGTATTCGGAAATTTTTTGATTTGGCAGCCACAATGGAAGGGGTTATCTCCCTTGGTGTCGGCGAGCCGGATTTCGTGACAGCTTGGAATGTCAGAGAGGCAAGTATTATGTCATTAGAACAAGGGCTGACCTCTTATACGGCGAATGCAGGTTTAATTTCTTTGCGAAAAGAATTGAGCCACTATTTATATAAGCGGTTTCACATTGATTACAGTCCCGAAGAAGAACTCATTATCACAGTTGGCGGAAGCCAGGCACTTGATTTGGCCTTTCGTGCGATTTTAAACAGCGGGGATGAAGTAATCATTCCAGAGCCTTGTTTCGTAGCATACGGGGCACTTACGACACTAGCAGGCGGAGTGCCTGTCTATTTAAGTACAACCGCTGAAAAAGATTTCAAAGCAGATTCTGCTGATCTTCGCACAAAGCTGACGCCGAAGACAAAAGCTATTTTGCTTTGCTCGCCATCAAATCCGACTGGGTCTGTTTATTCAAAGGAAGAGCTTGAAGATATTGCTCAATTTGCGAAAGAGCATGACCTGCTTATTATTACGGATGAGATTTATGCAGAGCTGACGTACGATGAAGCTTTTACAAGCGTCGCAGCTATTCAAGATATGAAGGAAAGAACGATCTTGATTTCAGGCTTTTCCAAAGGGTTTGCCATGACGGGCTGGCGTTTAGGATATGTGGCCGCACCACCTGTACTGCGGGATGCCATGCTGAAAATACATCAATATTCTATGATGTGCGCACCGGCGATGGCACAATATGCGGCAGAAGAAGCATTAAAAAATGGGCTTGAAGATGTAGAGAAAATGAAGAAAAGCTACAGAAGACGCCGTAATTTGTTTGTCGGGTCCCTGAATGAACTAGGACTCACATGCCATCAGCCAAACGGAGCGTTTTACGCGTTCCCATCGATTAAAAGCACAGGCATGACATCAGAACAATTTGCTGAGGAGCTGCTCCTAAGTGAAAAAGTCGCTGTTGTTCCTGGGAATGTATTCGGACCGAGCGGTGAGGGTCATATCCGCTGTTCATATGCTTCGTCACTTGATCATCTTCAGGAATCACTTTCAAGAATTCAGCGCTTTTTGCAGGCTCGACAAGTGAAGGAAGAAGCATCAGCCATATTAAAATAAAAAAAGGCATCAATCCAAATGGACTCATGCCTCACAAATTAGGGGGGAATACTAGAAAGCATTCTTGTTTTCAGGTATTCCCCCTTTTGTTCTCATCTAAACCCATTTAAAAAATATTTTGCGTAACTGCCCGTTCTGTGATATAGTTTTTAATTGCGTATAAACGAATATTAAAACATTTATTTAGGAGTTGTTATCATGGCGACAAAGTTTGAAGTAGGCAGTGTTTACACTGGTAAAGTAACAGGATTACAAGCGTATGGTGCGTTTGTTGCATTAGATGAAGAAACTCAAGGACTTGTGCATATTTCTGAAGTAACACATGGCTTTGTAAAAGACATCAACGAGCACCTTTCAATTGGTGACGAAGTACAAGTAAAAGTTCTTTCTGTTGATGAAAATGCAGGTAAAATCAGCCTTTCTATCCGTGCGACACAAGAAGCACCTGAAAGAAAAGAAAGCAAACCAAAGAAACAAAGACCACAGCAAGTGAAAGAAGAAGCTGCTGCACCACAAGGTTTCAATACGCTTAAAGATAAACTTGAAGAGTGGATTGAGCAATCAAACCGTAAAGACCTTATCAAGAAATAATAAAAAAGCACCGCTTCAAACGGTGCCTTAGATTGTAGACAAAGGGCTAAAATGATCTTGATTTTAGCCCTTTGTCTTTTTTTTCAGCGTGATAGAAAACCTTTGAAGTCTAGGAATGGCGGGCACTGGAGCGAATTTAGAATTCGTGAGCACCAGCGCGCAGACCTGACAAAGAATGCGAGGGTTTGTCTACACGCTGAGGCTGCCTCATGTAGGCAGCCTTTTTTATGTCCTTTTATTTAACGAACTTCTGGGTTCGGCTCGTCACGGCGAACAGCTTCTTCGCTTGGTTTGAACAACAGACCAAGGTTGACAAGACCTGCAATTCCAACAAGACCATAAATAATACGTGATAATGCAGAACCTTGTCCGCCAAAGATCGCTGCTACTAAGTCAAATTGAAAAAAGCCGATTAGTCCCCAGTTAATAGCACCGATAATCGTGAGCACGAGGGCAATACGCTGAATAGCACTCATCGTGATTCCTCCTTTCGCTACAGCATCAATACATTTATATTTTGCAGATTTTTAGCCAAACTATGCGTAAGAAAATGGATGAAAGCAAATTACTTTACTTTTGGAATGAATGAGGCGCATAATGTAGCGCGAGGAGGAGATCACATGGATCGATTTACTTATTGGAACCCAACGAAATTAATTTTTGGAAAGGGAGAAGTATCAGCCCTTTCAGATGAACTCAAACACTACGGAAAAAACGTATTACTTGTATATGGTGGAGGCAGTATTAAACGAAACGGCCTTTATGACCAAGTTGTCAGCATCCTAAAAGAATCAGGAGCTGCAATCACTGAACTTGCTGGTGTAGAGCCTAACCCGCGCTTAACAACAGTAAGAAAAGGGGTAGAGCTTTGCAAAGAGAACAACATTGATTTTATTTTGGCAGTTGGCGGCGGCAGTGTCATTGATGCCACAAAAGCAATCGCAGCTGGTGCGAAGTACGATGGAGATGCTTGGGATATCGTGACACGCAAACACGTCCCAATGGAAGCTATTCCGTTCGGTACAGTGTTAACACTTGCGGCAACAGGCTCTGAAATGAACTCAGGATCAGTTATCACAAACTGGGAAACAAATGAGAAGTATGGCTGGGGAAGTCCAGCAGTTTTCCCGAAATTCTCTATTCTTGATCCAGTTAACACATTCACTGTGCCTAAAAACCATACGATTTATGGCATGGTTGACATGATGTCACATGTGTTCGAACAATATTTCCATCACACAGAAAATACACCTTATCAAGATCGTATGTGTGAAGGACTTCTTCGCACTGTCATTGAAACGGCACCGAAGTTGATCAACGATCTAGAGAACTACGAGCTGCGTGAAACGATTTTATTCACTGGCACAATTGCACTTAATGGCATGCTTTCAATGGGGGCACGTGGTGACTGGGCATCTCATAACATTGAGCATGCAGTATCTGCTGTCTATGATATTCCTCATGCAGGCGGTCTTGCGATCTTGTTCCCGAACTGGATGAAACATGTGATTCAAGAAAACCCAGGCCGTTTTAAACAATTAGCGGTGCGTGTATTCGATGTAGATCCTGCGGGCAAAACAGACGAAGAAGTTGGCTTAGAAGGAATCGACAAGCTGTCAGCTTTCTGGACAAGTCTTGGTGCACCAAGCCGTTTGGCGGATTATGACATCAACGATGAGAAAATTGATTTAATTGCAGACCGTGCAATGGCACGCGGTGAATTTGGTCAATTTAAAAAGCTGAACAAAGAAGATGTTTTAGCCATTTTGAACGCTTCTTTATAATTGAACAACAAAGGGATAGCTGCTTGCGGGCAGTTATCTTTTTTTGAGTTCATCGTGTACATATGTTACAGTAGTCTTTCATGTTTTTGGATATATTCGTTGTAAGGAGATGTTTCAACAGATGGAGAATTTTATTTACTATAATCCAACAAAATTGATGTTTGGAAAAGGACAGTTAGAAGGACTCAAAAGCGAACTCGCTCGTTATGGAAAACGAGTGTTACTTGTATATGGTGGCGGCAGCATTAAGAAAAATGGTCTTTATGACAAAGTCATCAGTGCGTTAAAAGAAGCAGATGCTGAAGTATTTGAGCTGTCTGGCGTTGAACCAAACCCGCGCCTCACAACAGTGAAAAAGGGAATTGATATCTGCCAAAAGGAGAACATTGATTTCTTATTAGCCGTTGGCGGCGGCAGTGTGATCGACTGTACAAAAGCGATAGCAGCCGGAGCAGAGTATGACGGTGATGTGTGGGATATTATTTCAAAGAAAACAACCGCTCAAAAAGCGCTGCCGTTTGGCACAGTGCTGACACTTGCAGCAACTGGTTCAGAAATGAACCCGGATTCAGTCATCACAAACTGGGAAACGAATGAAAAATATGTGTGGGGCAGCTCTGTCACTCACCCTGCTTTTTCAATTCTAGACCCTGAGCATACGTATTCTGTGCCAGAAAACCAGACGGTGTATGGTATGGTCGATATGATGAGCCACGTTTTTGAGCAATACTTCCATAATGTGAAAAACACGCCTTTACAGGACCGGATGTGTTTTGCTGTTCTTCAAACGGTCATCGAGACAGCACCAAAACTGCTGGAAGACTTACAAAACTATGAGCATCGTGAAACGATTCTCTATGCAGGAACGATTGCTTTAAATGGCACGCTGCAAATGGGTTACTTTGGCGACTGGGCGTCCCATACGATTGAGCATGCTGTATCGGCTGTCTATGACATTCCGCATGCAGGTGGGCTTGCTATTCTCTTCCCAAACTGGATGCGCCACACGCTCGATCATAATGTGGAACGCTTTAAAAACCTTATGCTGAACATGTTTGACATCGAAACAGAAGGAAAATCAGATCGTGACATCGCATTAGAAGGAATCGACAAACTGTCAGCTTTCTGGACTAGCCTTGGTGCACCAAGCCGTTTAGCTGATTATGACATTGGTGAGGATCAGCTGGACAAAATTGCCGACATTGCAGCAAAAGAAATGGAATACGGTGGTTTTGGAAACTTTATGAAACTTAACCGTGATGATATTCTAGCGATTTTGAAAGCTTCTTTATAATCCAGATTGCCGCTTTTCATCCAGAGAAGCGGCTTTTTGCTATGCCAGTGACGATCACTTGATTTCAATAGCTAGTTCCGCTAAAGTGAAAGGGACAGAACTAACGTAATGGAGGGCTTACAAGCGATGACACATATTCAATTTGACTACTCGAAAGCGTTACCTTTCTTTCAAGAACATGAGCTTACATATTTAAAAGATTTTGTGAAGGTAGCCCATCATAATATTCATGAACAAACGGGTGCAGGCAGTGACTATTTAGGCTGGGTGGACTTGCCGAAGCAATATGACCGCGAAGAGTTTGCCCGCATTAAAAAAAGTGCAGACAAAATTAAGTCTGACTCTGACGTCCTGCTCGTCGTGGGAATCGGCGGGTCATATCTAGGTGCACGTGCGGCGATTGAATTTTTGAACCATTCTTTCTATAACACTTTGCCAAAAGGCAAGCGCAAGACACCGCAAATCATTTTTATTGGAAACAACATCAGTTCTTCTTATTTAACAGATGTGATGGATCTATTGGAAGATGCAGATTTCTCCATTAATGTGATTTCAAAATCTGGTACAACAACAGAGCCAGCCATTGCGTTCCGCATCTTTAAAAAGCTCCTCATTGAAAAATACGGTGCTGAAGAAGCGAAAAAACGTATTTATGCGACAACTGACAAGGCACGCGGTGCATTAAAAACATTAGCAACTGAAGAAGGCTACGAATCATTTATCATCCCTGATGATGTTGGTGGACGCTATTCTGTATTAACAGCAGTCGGTCTTTTGCCAATCGCTGTGAGCGGTGCAGACATTGATCAGATGATGGAAGGTGCGGCAAAAGCAAGCGAAGACTTCGCTTCATCTGAGCTTTCTGAAAATGCGGCTTATCAATATGCTGTCGTCCGCAATGTCCTTTACAATAAAGGCAGAACGATTGAAATGCTGATTAACTATGAGCCAGGCCTGCAATATTTCGCAGAATGGTGGAAGCAATTATTTGGTGAAAGTGAAGGGAAAGATGAAAAAGGAATCTATCCTTCATCTGCTAACTTCTCAACAGATCTTCATTCACTTGGCCAATATGTTCAAGAAGGAAGAAGAGACTTGTTTGAAACAATCGTCAATGTAGAGAAGCCTCGACATGAGCTTGTAATTGAAGCAGAAGAACAAGACCTTGATGGCTTGAACTATCTAGCAGGAAAAACGGTTGATTTCGTCAATAAAAAAGCATTTGAAGGAACGATGCTTGCCCATACAGATGGAAAAGTACCGAACCTTATCGTGACAATTCCTGAGATGGATGCTTATACATTCGGATACCTCGTGTACTTCTTTGAGAAAGCATGTGCGATGTCTGGATATTTACTAGGCGTCAATCCATTTGATCAGCCTGGAGTAGAAGCTTATAAAGTGAATATGTTTGCTTTACTAGGAAAACCAGGCTTCGAAGAGAAAAAAGCAGAGCTTGAAAGCCGTTTAAAACAATCATAAGAACAAAAAGCACACCTTCCCATAAAGGTGTGCCTTTTTTGTTTTCTTCAGATTCCTGTGCAAGCTTTCCTATGTTCTGTACATAGAATAATGAATGGAGGAGGGTGAAAAATGAGGACGAACCATATTTATATTCATGATATTTCTGGTCAGGCGATCGTGAACTTTGGCAATGTCGGACGCATTTGTTCTAAGAGTGCTACGAAGGAAACAGCAGGTTCCGGCAGTGATAACGAGACGAATCAATCAACCAATCAAAGCTTATTTGATGCCGCGTTTACAAACAATGTACAAATCACGAGAGGCAAATGTATGAATTCCTCTCTTTAACGAACCCTAATACAAAAAGGAGGGTTTCGTATGATTCATGTACCATCCAGGCTGCCTGGTGAAAGCTTTTCACTTTACCATTTAGAAGAAACGATGAAGCCGCTCGGTTATGTCATTAATGGGAACTGGGATTATGATCACGGGTATTTTGATTATAAAATTGATAACCGTGATGGCTATACCTTTCTCAGAGTTCCTTTTACAGCCGAGAAAGGCCAGCTCGATCAGCCTGGTGTTGTGGTGAAAATGGGACATCCATTTCTCTTAAAGCATGTATATCAAGACAAGTTAGATGATCATGCGATGGTTGGAAATGTGGGCGCATCCTTTAACCAATTCCAAGAACCAAAAGAGAAAGATGGGGATGTATCAAAGGCTTATGCTGAGATTGGCTTTTCGCTCGTCAAGGAATTAGAAGACGCACTGCTTTAAAGGCTGATCAGTTCATCCTCTGGATGAAGCTCATAGCCAAAGGGAGGATTCATCATGGGTCCTTCTTTTTTTTGTACGCCGACGATGATCACATGATGCTCTAAAAAATGATGGAGCGCTGTTAAAAAGGTTTCTCCAGCCAATGAAGCCGGTACAGGTATGATGGTAACGTTTTTATGCAAGGTCATTTGTCGTTTTTTTGTTAATGCCGTGAGTTGTTCCTTTATTAGAAAATGTTCAACCATTAAATGATTGACAGCATCAGAGGTATGAATGACTTGGTTGGCACCAGCACGCTCGGCATTTTTCACGTAACGATCTGTTAAAATTTCAATTAAACAATATAGCGAAGGATTTAATCCTTTTGCTGCAAGCAAGGTTAAAACACTCTGCATATCGGCTGTCACTTCATTTTCATGCTGATCTGCGGTAATCATGAGTGCATCTGCACTGGTAATGTTGGCTTTGCGCAGTGTGACGTCTTCGGTCCCGTGTCCTTTAATAAAATGAACATTCTCTAAAAGAGGCCCCTCTTTCAAGGAATCATCAATCAGCACAATCGGCATAGCTGGATCAATCGTTTGAAATGACTGAAGCAGTTTGTTCGTTTTCTCATTCCAGCCGACGATAATGAGATGTCCTTTTCCCTTAAAGGCTACCTTGCCCTCCACATAATGGTGCTGCTTACTGAACACAGCGGCGGCAAGTGTGGCAAAATAAGCGGTGACAAAGCTGGCTCCGATAAAAATGAGCGCCATACCTGCCACCTGCCCTGGCGTGGTTTGCGGCACAAAATCTCCGTAACCAACCGTAGAGACTGTAATAAGCGCCCACCAGATCCCATCAAAGATCGTATGATACTGCTTCGGTTCAAGTAAAACGATTAATTGTCCAAAAAAGAGAAGCAAGAAACAGATGATGATGGCAATTCGAAGATAAAGCGGCCACCTTAGCCAAGCAATAAAGATACGGTTTGATTTCATCGGACTCTTCCTTTCAGGAGACTGCTAATGTCAGTATGCCCGATTGGGAACACATTTTTTCATCTTTGTCATGTATTGAAATAGAACCCATATCTTAAAATAAGGGAGAAGAAGGAGGGAATTCGAATGTCGTTTGTTCAAAAGACCGTACTTCTTTTTATTGGTGTGCACTTTTTATCATCAGCTGTCATCTTACTCGTGTTTGATTTAAATGCTGTGAATCATTTTATGAATGATTTTTCATGGCTGCACTTTTTTCAAGACCTTTATGGTACGGGAACCTTTTATACAGCTTGCTTAGGTGTGTTCTTCTTTTTCATTGGTGCGGTTATCCCCCTGAAAAAGACCTAGTGCTTTTTGCTGTACATGGTACATAAAAGTCATTAAAATTGTAAATAAATATATAAAATAAAAGGAAGCTGATGAGCATGCTGTTTTTTTATTTTTTAACATTTGCCGCATTGGGATTATCATTTTGGGCACAATTTAAAGTGAAGAATAATTTTGAAAAGTATTCAAAGGTTGAAGCATCCAGTATGAAAACAGGTGCTGAAACCGCTCGATATATTTTAGATCGCAACGGGTTATACGACGTGCCTGTTGAACCGGTAAGAGGAACTTTGACTGATCATTACGACCCGACGCAGCGTGTGGTTCGTTTATCTGAACCTGTGTACTACGGCCATTCCATTTCGGCCATTTCAGTCGCATCACACGAGGTTGGACATGCCTTGCAGCATCAGGAATCCTATGGTGCGCTTGTTTTGAGACATAAGATCTTTCCTGTCGTGAACTTTGCATCTGGTGTTGCTCCGCTTCTTTTCCTTGGTGGAATTTTGCTCAGCAGCCTTAACTTAATCGGGCTTGGGATTATTTTGTTCTCAGCAGCTGTATTCTTTCAGCTTGTGACATTGCCTGTCGAGTTTAATGCAAGTTCTCGTGCAAAAGATATCATTGTTTCAGAAGGAATCATTAGAAGCAGTGAAGAAAGAGGCGTGAACAAGGTGTTAAATGCTGCAGCTCTGACGTACGTAGCAGCGGCCCTTGTCTCCCTGTTTGAATTGCTCCGTTTTGTAATGATCTTCCTAAATGGCCGTAATGATTAATTGATGCCAGAGGAGGTGAGCCCTTACCAGTGTTAGGTAAGGGTTTTTTTGTATATTTTAAACGTATTTTTAGTCATATTACTCATTGCTGCGACAGCATTTTTTGTTGTCACTGAATTTGCGATTGTGAAAATTAGAGGCTCTAAAATCAACCAGCTGATCGAAAGCGGTGATAAGAGAGCCATCCATGTTCAAAAGCTGATATCAAATCTCGACGAATATTTATCCGCCTGCCAACTTGGCATTACCATCACGGCCTTAGGCCTAGGGTGGCTTGGTGAACCGACGGTGGAGCATTTTCTGCATCCGCTGTTTGAAAAAATCGGGCTTCATTCTGCATTGACTGACATCCTTTCGTTTATCATCGCATTTGTGATCATTACGTTTTTACATGTCGTGGTGGGAGAACTCGCGCCTAAAACAATTGCCATTCAAAAGGCAGAGGCCGTCAGCCTTGTGACAGCAAAACCACTCATCTTTTTCTATAAAGTCATGTACCCGTTTATTAAAGCATTAAATGGGGCTGCACGAAGCATCGTGAAATTATTTGGTTATCATTCTGTCAAAGAACATGAAGTGGCGATCAGTGAGGAAGAATTGCGACTCATTTTATCTGAAAGCTATGAGAAGGGTGAGATTAACCAATCTGAGTACAAATATGTGAATAAAATCTTTGAATTTGATAACCGAGTGGCGAGAGAGATCATGATCCCGCGTACAGAAATTTCAGCCATAGAGATTGAACAGACCTTAGAAGACGTGACCCATTATATGCTGAACGAAAGGTACACACGCTACCCTGTTATTAAAGAAGACAAAGATCATGTGATTGGTGTTATCAATAGCAAAGATGTATTTAAGGCCAGCTTCCTAAATCAAGATGTATCGATTGAAGACTTAATGCGTCCGGTGATCCGAGTGATTGAAAGCACCCCTGTTCAAGAATTGCTCATTTTGATGCAAAAGGAACGAATCCATATGTCAGTGCTTGTAGACGAATACGGAGGTACAGCGGGACTTGTCACAGTAGAGGACATATTAGAGGAAATTGTCGGAGAGATTCGAGATGAATATGATCAGGATGAAACACCTCATATCGTTAAAAAAGGTGATTTTCATTATGTGATGGATGGGAAAGCATTGATTGATGAAGTAAATGATTTATTGGATTTAGCCATTGAGAATGATGATGTTGATACAATTGCAGGCTGGATGATGACACATAAATTTGATTTTGACATTGGAGATACGATTGAAGCAGAAGGCTGTGAATTTACGATCATTGATGCTGAAGACCACCATATTCGAACCATTGAAGTCAAAAAGGTTCACTTTTCTTAAAAACCTCGCATTGCTTGACGAGGTTTTTTTGCTTGGTAAACTTTAGATAAGAAGATTTGTTTCACATAAAAAGGGTATGGTTTTTATAGAAACGTCAAAAAGGAGCAGCTCATATGAAAAAAATCAATGTACAAACAGACAGACGCGATGACATGCTCGACGTCACACACGAGGTTCTCCAATATGTCAGGGAAACAGGCATACAAAACGGAACTGTCATCGTCTATTGTCCACATACGACAGCTGGGATCACCATTAATGAAAATGCGGATCCAGATGTGAAACGGGATATGCTTCGCCGGCTGGATGAAGTCTTTCCGTGGAAACATCCAAAGGATCGCCATATGGAAGGAAATACGGCAGCGCATATGAAAGCGAGTTATATGGGGGCGTCTCAGCATGTTCTCATTCATGATGGGGATCTTGTGCTTGGCACGTGGCAGGGAATCTATTTCTGTGAGTTTGACGGGCCGAGGCATCGTCATTTTTATGTACAAGTGATGTCAAACGAGTAAGAGATGGGGGAAATAAATGGGGGATATCAAAAAGTTGCAAATCGAACATGGAATCATCCAAGCGCCAATGGCAGGAGGAGCTGTGACACCGCAGCTGGCAGCCGCTGTTTCAAATTACGGAGGGCTTGGCAGCCTGGCAAGTGGATATGTGCAGCCTGACGATTTGAGACAGCAGATTAGACAGGTCAAACAGCTGACATCTCGCCTGTTTCAGGTCAATGTGTTTGTACCAGAGCCAATTCCTGATGTGAAAAAAGAGGATGTGGCATTTTGGGAGAGGAAACTGCCTGTATGGCCCGAAGCTCATAGGATGCCAAGCGAAGAAGAATTGTGGGATGATTTTGAACAGAAAATCAACATTCTTCTGGAAGAAGACGTTCCGATTGTTTCCTTTACATTTGCCTGTCCTAAAGAACAAACGATTCACCGCCTAAAACAAAAGGGAATCTTTTTAATCGGAACGGCCACAACAAAAGAGGAAGCACTGTTTTTAGAGGAAAAAGGAATGGATGCCATTGTTCTGCAAGGAAGTGAAGCAGGAGGGCACCGCGGCACATTTTTACGTGCAAAAGGAGACGCTCTTCTGGGACTCATCAGCCTGATCTCTGATGTCAAACCGCTCTGCCGTGTGCCTTTGATTGCCGCAGGAGGCATCACGGACCGATCAGGTGTCAAAGCAGCGCTGGCGCTTGGAGCGGATGCGGTCCAAATCGGTACACGGTTTTTAGCCAGCAAGGAAAGTGCTGCGGCAGAAGTATATAAGAAGGCTATTTTACAGGCAGAAGGCAGTGAAACAAGGGTGACCAGACTTTTTTCTGGGAAAAGAGCGAGAGGTATTGTGAATCAGTGGATGGAGGATGAAAGCCTGCATGAAGATCGGGTTCTTCCTTATCCAGTTCAGCATGTATGCACAACACCGATGCGAAAAGCAGCTGCTGCCGGCGGTAACCCTGATCAAATGGCTCTGTGGGCAGGACAGGGGGTTGGACGTATTCACTCGATTTTAAGCGTTGAAGACATCATGCACGAACTGACGCAGACATAAAATCATGATGGGTGGTGTGACAGGATGGACATCTTAAAACATTCCTACCGAAAAAAAGGCCAGATTGAATTTTGGTTTGATGATTTCCCTCATTCTCCTGCTGTCCTTACGCCCATTCGTCATTACTATTTTGTTCGCTACGTGAAATGGAGCCGGCACGACTCGCCGGTTACAAGAAAAGATTTAGAAGAAATGGAGGTCCTTGCGAACACGATGCTTGGCACACTCCAAAATTATCGTAAACGCAAGGCATACAAAAGCCCCTTGTCATAACCAAGAGACAAGAGGCTTTTTTTAGCTGCCAAACATTTGCCTGAGATAAATGACATCCATCCGGGTAGTCTGCGGTAATAAATAAGCGGATTGAACCGCACCTGGCCGTCTTCTCTTATTTAGTTTGTCGATAATTTCTGCCGCTGTTAAAATTCCAAGCCCATGACCGTAATATTGATCTTCTCCTAAGTAAATCACATTTTCTCCGCGCCATTGCGACTGCTGATAGCTAAACTCTGGATTTTCGAAATATAGACAATCCCCATAGATAAAATCATTCCCGCGCTCTGTATAAATCGACAAAGTATCATAGTGCCAGTCATACAATGTTAAACTGCGAAGTCTTCGATTAAACTTCTCCTCTCCTACTGTTTGCAAGACCCCCATATAAAACACAATGACAATTGCGGTTGCACATTCAAATGCATATTTTGAACCATTTTCAAAAATGTCTTTAATGCCTCTAGATGGCTCCACTTGATAGCGCAGCTCTAGTGCTCCTGCTTCCGATACTCGCCAAAACGCATCATTTGCACGCGATCTTTGAAAGATGGCAAATGAGGCACCGCTTTTATTCAAATCTCTTGCAGCATTCATAATGTTTGATCTTAAAGTGACCTCAAATAGCAAATCAGATGCTTGCCTATAGCGGAACGTATCATTCGAGGCCTGTAACTGCATCAAAATGCTCCGCTTTTGTCCCTCTAGCTGAAACGATGCCAGCTGTTCATTTGTCACTGGCTGTCCTGAAAGGATAATCATATGAAAAGCGCCCCCTTTTGTATTAGCGTATGCAGGGTGCTTGGGCAAGGAATCAATTTGTGAAAATAAACAAAATAGCATCCTTTTTATTTGAAAAACATGAAAATACTATGAAGATGTCCGATATAAAACATATCGTTTAAAAGGAGGAAAAACATGAAAAGTGCAATAAAATGGTTGAAAAAACCATCGATTTCCAAAAGACTGATTATTTCATTCACACTTGTTCTTGTCTTGCCAATCATTACACTTAGTACGATTTCATATCAGATTGCCAAAGAAGAATTAGATCATGAAATCATGTACGGAGCAAAAGCAAGAGTCAATGATATGAATGACATGATCGAGCAAAAGCTTTTGAATAAAGAAAACGCGGTGAAACTTTTTACTCAAACAACTACTGCTGCAGACTTTAAAAAGAAAAACCAGGACGAACTGTATGAGCATTTTGAAATATACAGCAAAATCAACGAAGATGATGTAGTTGGATTTTATGCAGCAAGTAAAAATCGTGATTTCATTCAGTTTCCTAAAGTAGACATGCCAAAAGGCTATGACCCAACAACACGCGATTGGTATCAGCAAGCGATGCAGGATGAAAAAGGTGAGCCAGTTGTCACCAATCCATACATTTCTGCTACAACAAACGGCATGGTGGTTACGATTGCCCAGCGACTGAAGGACGGGTCGGGAGCGATCGGAATCGACATTGATGTGCAAGACATTGTTGATAAAATCAAAGAAATTAAAATTGGACGAGAAGGATATCCAATTATTGCAAATAAAAGCAAACAAATTGTAGCCCATCCAGAAGAAAAATCAGGATCTGAGGTCACAGGAAATATTTCATCAATCCTTTATAGCGGCAAAGAAGGAACATCAACTTATGAGAATAAAGGAGAACAAAAACGGATCGTTTTTGTCACAAATGATTTAACAGGTTGGAAAATTGCTGGAACGATGTTTGTATCAGAAACAGAAGAAGCAGCACAGCCAGTTTGGAATTCTGCCATTATTCTTTTAATTACTTCATTTATCCTTGGCGGTGTCGCTATCTTCTTCATCGTTCGCTCGATCACCATTGGACTGAGAAGGCTTGTTGATTTCTCAGAAAAGGTGAGTGAAGGGGATTTAACAGAAACCCTTGAAACCAAATCGAAGGATGAAATAGGAGATCTCACAAGAAGCTTCAGCAAGATGAGTGAATCTCTTCGTGACGTCATTCGCGCTGTACAGCAATCTGTCGACAACGTGGCTTCGGCTTCAGAGGAGCTGACGGCAAGTGCCAGCCAAACGAGTCAAGCAACAGAGCATATCACGATGTCAATTGAACAATTTTCAAATGGAAATGAAGCACAAAACGAGAAAGTCGAATCCAGTACGAATCAGCTTGTGGCAATGAACGAAGGATTACAAGATATGTCACAAACCTCATCTGAAGTGGCTGCTGTCTCACTTCAATCAACAGAGGCGGCTGGTCAAGGCGGACGCATTGTTGAAAGCACAGCGAACCAAATGAAACATATTGATACATCTGTACAAGAAGCAGAACAGGTCATGAAAGAATTAGAATACAAGTCTAAAGATATTACGAGTATTTTAAATGTCATTAACGGCATCGCGGATCAAACAAACTTACTTGCGCTTAATGCAGCAATTGAAGCAGCAAGAGCAGGTGAATCAGGACGCGGCTTCTCCGTCGTTGCAGAAGAAGTGAGAAAACTAGCTGTCCAATCCGCAGATTCAGCGAAAGAAATTGAGAAGCTTATCCAAGAAATTGTGTTAGAAATTGCTAAATCTCAAGATATGTTCAAAGCAGTCAATCGAGAAGTAAATGCAGGACTTGGTATGACAGAAGAAGCAAAAGAAAGCTTCCAGCACATTTATGAGGCGGCAGAAGGAATGTCGAAAAAACTGTCGCAATTAAACGATACAGCTATTGACCTATCGAGCGGTTCAAAGCTTGTTTCACAAGCGATGCAGGAGATGCGCCAAGTCTCAAGAGAAAGCGCAGCAAACATTCAGGACATTGCGGCTTCTGCAGAAGAGCAGCTAGCATCTATGGAAGAAATCACATCTTCTTCTGTGACACTTGCCAACATGGCGGAGGAACTAAAAGAGCTCACAAGTCAATTTAAAATTAATTAAATAATGATGAAAAAGTATCCAGAATTGTCTGGGTATTTTTTTTATTTTTAAACCTCATTTCCAGTCTCTAAAAATACACCTTTCATCCGATATTAACTTTAGAGAAGTAAAGGGGGAAAGTTAAAATGGGAAAAATGATCCAATGGTTCAAAAAACCATCCATTTCAAAAAAATTAATCATTGCCTTCTTGGTAGTTCTTATCCTGCCGACTGTGGCACTGACAATTAGTGCGTTTTTTACATCAAAGACAGAACTAGACAAACAGATTATGCGCAGTGCGATGAGTCAGGTCAATGCATTTGATACCTTAATCAATGAGAATATTGGCAACAAATCAGATGCTGTGACACTGTTCTCAGATTCACTCAAAGCGTCTAATCTTCAAGAAAAAAATAGAAATGCGACCATTAAAGAATTACAGCAATTTGGTAAAATTAATGAAAAGGATGTTTCTGCGATCTATGCAGGCTCTGAAAAGGGATTATTTATGCAATACCCAGTTCAAAAGATGCCAGATGGCTACGATCCAAGAGAACGTCCATGGTATCAAGAGGCATTGAAAGCAGAAAACGGCAAACAAGTCATCACAAAACCATATGTAGCAGCATCTACAGGCAAAATGGTTATCACAATTGCCCAAAAAACGAAAGATGGTTCTGGTGTCATTGGTCTTGATATGGAAATTGACAGCCTGCTCCAAAAACTAAAAGAAATCAAAATTGGGCAAAAAGGCTATGCTTTCATGATGGAGAAAGATAAAACGGTTTTAGCAGATCCAACCCAAAAGTCAGGAAGTCAGGTCAATGAAAATCTGGCCAGTATTATTTATAAAAACAAAGAAGGAAGCGGCAGCTATACCCTCAAAGGAACAGATAAAAAGGTTGCATATGTCACCAATGAATTAACCGGCTGGAAAATTGGTGGAACGATGCTCGTATCTGAAGTAGAAGAAGCGGCAAAGCCCGTTTTCAATACTGCCATTATCGTATTCAGTGTCACACTCATTGTAGCAGGAACCCTCATTTTCTTTATCGTCCGCTCTATTTCAAAAAGGTTATCCAATCTTGCCCGCTTCTCGAAAAAAGTCAGCGAAGGTGATTTACGCGATAAGCTTCAGATTCAGTCAGATGACGAAATTGGACAAGTTGGTAAAGGCTTTAATACGATGATTGATTCATTGCGATCCCTCATTGGAGCTGTTCAAACTTCAGTCGAGAATGTCGCATCTTCATCAGAAGAACTGACTGCCAGCGCAGGACAAACAAGTAAAGCAACAGAGCATATTACACTAGCCATTGAACAATTCTCCAGCGGAAATGAAAGCCAAAATGATAAAGTGGAATTGAGCTCAGAAGAGTTAGAGGAAATGAACCGAGGCCTTCAGAATATGAATGAATCGGCTGAATCTATTACGGCTTCATCGATCAAATCAACAGATATCGCAGGGGAAGGCGGGCAGCTTGTTGAAAAAACCGCTTCTCAAATGAATGTCATTGATCAGTCCGTGAAAAAAGCAGAGAATGTCATCAGTGCACTTGAAAGTAAATCGAAAGACATTACCCAAATTCTCGGTGTCATCAATGGAATTGCCGATCAAACGAATTTACTTGCGCTAAATGCAGCAATCGAAGCAGCAAGAGCTGGTGAATCTGGCAGAGGCTTCTCCGTTGTAGCAGAAGAAGTAAGAAAACTGGCGGTTCAATCTGCCAACTCAGCAAAAGAAATTGAGAATTTGATCAAAGAAATCGTGCAAGACATCGATGTATCACAGGAAGTATTCACTGCGGTGAATCGAGAAGTTCAATCAGGCTTAAGCTTCACTGAACAAACGAAAGTAAGCTTCCACAATATTTTCGACATGACAAAAGAAATTTCTAACCAGCTCCAAGCAATGAATCAAACCGTTGTCCAGCTTTCAAAAGGCTCTGCACATGTGTCAGAGGCTGTTCGTGAGATTGCAGACGTATCACGTGAAAGCTCGGCAAATATTCAAGACATTGCGGCTTCAGCAGAAGAACAGCTGGCATCAATGGAAGAGATCAGCTCGTCCTCTGCCACTCTCTCTTCGATGGCAGAAGAATTACGCGATTTAATTAGTAAATTTAAAGTTGAATAGACATGAAGAAAAGAGCCTCCAGCTAGAGGCTCTTTTTTATTGGATAAACCAAAAGAAGTGGGTAATTATACTTATTTTTTGTTTTTCTTGAACATTATTCCTTGAAAAATAATTCATATTACCTAAGAATAGAAGAGGAAGACCACAAATCATAAATCAAAAGGAGTAGAGTCATGAAAAAAATCAACTTTTTTAAGCACTTTACGATGTCGAAGAAATTAATTACTGCATTCTTAGCGATTCTCCTAGTGCCAATTCTCGTATTGGCCGCATTTTCTTATGAAGTGGCATCAAAGTCTCTCAATGATGAGATTATGTCTAGTGCTGCAAATGGTGTTCAACAATTAGACGAACTCATTAATAAAGATATACAGCCTAAAATTGACATTGTTTCATATTTATCCAGATCGGTCAAAAAGGAAGAATTGACTGCTAAAAACAAAGATTTACTCAAAGTGAAATTAGAGCAATTATCGGAAACAGATGACGATGTAGTAGAAGTATTTGTTGCAGATCAAAATGGTAAACTAACTGAATATTCCGAGATTCACAAAGGTAATGCAAAGAGCGTAAAAAATGAACCATGGTTTCAGCAATCGATGGGAGAGAAGAAACTCATCATTTCAGATCCTTTCACCGACAAGTCATCAGATGACCTGCTCATCACAATATCAGAACAGTTAGCAGATGGATCTGGTGTGATTGGGGTGAATGTACGATTAAATACGGTTGTAAAAGATACAAACAGCATCAAAATTGGCCAAGAAGGCTATGCGTTTATCGCCACATCAGATCAGCGTTATGTGGCCCATAAAACCGAAAAGGCTGGGACAAAGCTGACTGGTGACTTCATCTCAAAACTATATGATAAAAAAGAAGGCAGCTTTGAATATGAATACAATGGCCAGCCGAAGCAAATGTTTTTTGACACAAATGAAGCAACCGGCTGGAAGCTAGCTGGAACGATGTATGTGAATGAAGTAAAAGAAGCCGCACAGCCAGTGCTCGACTTAACAATGATCATCCTTGCGGCTGCAATTGCCATTGGTGGAATCGCGATTTATTTTATTATTAAATCGATTCGTAAGCCACTGATAGAGCTCTCAGAATCGGCTGAGAAAATCAGTCAAGGTGATTTGACCCAGCATATTGAAGTTCGTACACACGATGAAATCGGTAAACTTGCGCAAAGCTTTAACGACATGTCAGCTAAGCTGAAACAAGTCATTCAAGCTGTCCAAAATTCCATTGAGAATGTGGCTGCCTCGTCTGAAGAGTTAACGGCAAGTGCAGGACAGACAGCTCAAGCGACTGAGCATATCACATCATCTATTGAACAGTTCTCAAACAGCACTGAACATCAAAATGATATGATCGAAAAAAGCTCAGTCCAGTTAAACGAAATGGATCGGAGCTTATCGCATATGGTCGACACAACCTCTCATATGATGGAATCGTCGATCGAATCGAGCAAAACCGCTCAGGCTGGAGGAGAACTCGTTCAAAAAACAGCAGGTCAAATGCAAACGATTGAGCAGGCAGTAAAAGAAGCAGAGCTTGTCATTGCAGGCTTGGAGCAGAAATCAAAGGATATTACAAACATTCTTGGGGTCATCAACGGTATTGCGGATCAAACGAATCTCCTTGCTTTAAACGCTGCGATCGAAGCCGCACGAGCAGGTGAAGCAGGCAGAGGCTTCTCTGTTGTCGCAGAAGAAGTTCGCAAATTGGCAGAGCAGTCAGGAAGCTCTTCAAAAGAAATTGAAAGCCTGACGAACGAAATTGTGGAGGAAATAGAAAAATCGCAGAAAATGTTTAAACAAGTAGCAGGTGAAGTACAATCTGGATTAAACATTACAGATGAAACGAAAGTGAGTTTTGAGAAAATCACTGATAAAACATCAGAAATGACAGAACAAATGAAACAAATGAACGGATCAGCCAAAGAGTTATCGCATGGCTCAAATGATATTTCTCATGCGGTGAATCAAATCAAAGAGCTCTCAAGAGAAAGCTCAGCAGGCTTCCAAGATATCGCAGCATCAGCAGAAGAACAGCTTGCATCTATGGAAGAGATCAGTTCATCATCTGCCACTTTATCTCAGATGGCAGAAGAACTAAGGGAGCTCATTAAACAATTTAAAATGTAAGAGAGTAGCGAAACACCTGACGCCAAAACGTCAGGTGTTTCAGCGTGTAGACAAACCCTCGCATTCGGTGTCAGGTCTGCGCTCCGGTGCTCACGAATGTCAAATTCGCTCCGCTCCTGTGCTCGTCCTTCCTAGGACTGCAAAGGTTTTCTATCACACTGAAAAGAAGACAAAGGGCTAAAATCAAGAACATTTTAGCCCTTTGTCAACAATCTTAAACACCTGACGCCAAAACGTCAGGTGTTTTTCCATTCGATGCATATAAATTGGGTAATTTGGACTTATTTAGACTTTAATAAGTTAAAAAAGTAAAGAACCTAGTAGTACTTCCGATATATATACTATCTTACTAAAAGGAGTTTTCTTTTTTATGAAATTCATACAGTATTTCAGAAAGCCATCTATTTCAAAAAAGCTCGTATTCTCTTTCTTATTTATTCTTTTATGCCCAATCATCGTATTGGCATTCTCTTCATACCATACGGCAAGCACTTCCTTAAATGATCAAATTATGCAAAGTGCTAAGGAAAACGTAGAGCAGCTAGATAAAAATATAACGAAGGTTGTAAAAGTGAAAACAGACGCAGCCGATTTCTTTAGCAAATGGATCACGGAGAAAAAGCTCAAGCAAAAAGGAACGACCGATATTCAAGGACGCTTTGAGCAGTTCATGAGTATGAATGATGACACAGAAGGCATTTTTGTCGCTTCAAGTGACGGTAAAGTGTTTTCAAGATATCCTAATCAAAAAATGCCTGCCGATTATGTCGCAACTGAGCGGGATTGGTATAAAGACGGCTGGGCGAAAAACGGTGAGCTGTCTGTTTCAGCACCATATCCAACGGCATCAACTGGTACGCTTGTAATCACAATCTCTAAAAAACTAGAGGATGGATCAGGCGTTATTGCGATGAACCTAGACATTGCGAATCTAGTAAAAGAATCAAATAGTATTAATATTGGAAAACAAGGCTATGCCTTTATTTCAAGTCCAGATCGCAAATATGTGGCACATCCAAAGAAAAAAGCTGGAACAACATTATCTGGTGGTGAATGGTTAGAAAAGCTGTATTCACAAGATCAAGGATCTACGAGTTATATGTTTGAAGGAAAAGAAAAGCAAATGGAGTTCACCACAAACAAGGCGACTGGCTGGAAGATTGTCGGGACGATGTTTGTCAGTGAAGTAGAAGAAGCAGCACAGCCAGTCTTTAACATGGCCGCTATTATTTTAACAGGCGCGCTTATCATTGGCGGGATTCTAATCTTCTTTATCATCCGTTCCATTACAAAACCACTTTCCACTCTTGTCTCTTCTTCGAAGAAGATCAGTCAGGGAGATTTGACAGAAAAAATTGATGTTCGCTCAAAAGATGAAATTGGACAGCTTGGCACAAGCTTTAATGAAATGAGTGAGTCCCTAAGAGATGTCATTCAAGCTGTACAAACATCTGTTGAGAATGTCGCTTCATCATCTGAAGAACTGACGGCGAGCGCAGGTCAAACAACAAAAGCAACCGAACATATTACATCATCTATTGAAACATTTTCAAACGGCAACGAAAATCAAAGCGAAATGGTGGAGCAAAGCGCGGCTCATTTAAAACAAATGAATGAGGGTCTGAACGAAGTTGCCGAAACGTCTGATGTCATCACAGCGTCATCTATTCAATCAAAAACAGTTGCGGAAACAGGCGGACAGCTTGTGGAGCAAACTGTTGGCCAAATGAAGACGATTGACCATTCAGTGAAAGAAGCTGAAGGCGTGATCAACGGGCTAGAGCATAAATCAAAAGATATCACAAACATCTTAGGCGTGATTAACGGTATTGCGGATCAAACGAATTTACTTGCACTAAATGCCGCCATTGAAGCAGCACGCGCAGGCGAGTCAGGCAGAGGATTCTCTGTTGTTGCTGAAGAAGTGCGTAAACTAGCGGTTCAATCATCGGATTCAGCAAAAGAGATTGAAAAGCTTGTAAATGAAATCGTCACTGAAATTGAAACATCTCAAAATATGTTCAAAGCAGTGAATGAAGAAGTGAAGAATGGTCTTACAATTACAGATCAAACGAAAGAAAGCTTCTCACAAATAAATGAACAAACAGCGGAAATCGCAGCAAGAATTAACGAAATGAATACAACGGTGCGCGAGCTGTCGAAAGGGTCTGAGCAAATTTCTAAAGCAGTGAATGAAATTGCAGATGTATCAAGAGAGAGTTCAGCAAGTATCCAAGATATCGCAGCATCTGCTGAAGAGCAGCTTGCTTCTATGGAAGAGATTAGTTCTTCATCCACAACTCTTTCCCAAATGGCGGAAGAATTACGTGATTTAATTAAAAAATTCAAGATTAGTGAATAAGGTTAAGTGGTTCTCCTCAAGGGGAACCGCTTTTCTTTTTAACAGGACATCTCGTACAATAGAGGAAATCGAAAGAAGAGGAGAGATAGTATGCGTTTATCAGATAAGAAGGTCATTGCGTTTGTCAGCGATGATTTTGAAGATTTAGAGCTGTGGTATCCGGTTCTGCGATTAAGAGAAGAGGGAGCAACTGTCCATCTTGTAGGTGAAAAAGCAAATCATGAGTACATTGGGAAGTATGGTGTGCCGGCGGTATCCGATGCAGATTTTTATTCCATTCAAGCTGATGATTATGATGCTGTGCTTGTCCCTGGTGGATGGGCGCCTGATAAACTGCGCCGTTATCCAGAAGTATTAGACATCGTTCGTACATTTGATGCGAAGGCAAAACCAATCGGTCAGATTTGTCATGCTGGCTGGGTGCTGATATCAGCAGGAATCCTGAAAGGCAGACAAGTGACAAGTACACCTGGTATTAAAGATGATATGACAAATGCTGGTGCGGACTGGTTCGATGAGGCAGTCGTCACAGATGGCCACCTCATCTCCAGCAGACGCCCGCCTGACCTTCCGCCGTATGTGAAAGCATTTGCGGATGTGTTAGCGGCAAAATAAATGACCGACACGAAACGTAAAAAACAAAGGGCGAACAAATCAATCATTCGCCCTTTGTTCCTCATTTCATGCCCTATACATTTTGTCTGTCGGCAGGATACATCACGCCCATTTGTCTTCTCGCTTCGTCCATGACGGACATGGTTTGAACAGATAAGGCAAATGTATTGACCGGAGACTGCCCCATTCCCTGCTGAATACACTCAATAAAATGATTAATCTCATAAGACATAGCTGGCTGATCATCTTTGAGCGAGATGTCAGTTTGATGTCCGTCACGGTCATGTATCGTAATTTGTGAAGGACGGTGGAATTGATCAATCACCATCGTGGCATCCTCGCCTTGAATTTCAGCCGATAAATGAGACGTTGAAATTTTAGAATGAAAAAGAAGTGCTTGATGCCCGTCATACTGTAAAAGGACTGAACCGTTCCCATCCACACCAGAAGAAAGCTTATAGCCTCTCGCGGTGATTTGATTCGGCAGACCAAATAAGGATATGACTGGGTAAACGAGGTACACCCCGATATCCATTAAAGAACCATTGGATAGCTCAGGCTTAAAGGCATTTGGAAGCACGCCGCTTCGATAGGCATCGTATCTTGAAGAATATTTACAGTAATGCGCGACCACTTGCCTGATAGGTCCAAGCTGATCAAGATGCTGTTTGATTTGAAGGAAATTAGGCAGAAATGTCGTTTTCATCGCTTCCATCAAACAAACGTTATGTTTTTTCGCTGCAGCAATCATTTCTTCCACTTCTTTTCGATGAGAGGCGAACGGTTTTTCGCATAAAACATGCTTTTGATTCTCCATCATCAACATGGCTTGCTCTTTATGAAGGGCATTTGGACTCGCAATATACACGGCATCAAACGTATCACTTTCCGCCATTTGTTGTAAGTTCGTAAAAACCGTATCAATCCCATATTTTTCGGCAAAGGCCTGCCCTTTTTCAGCGGACCGTGAATAGACGGCTGTACATGTAAAATCAGCAATTCCTTCACCAGCCTGTAAGAATCGATCTGTAATCCAGTTCGTTCCGATGACAGCAAATCGAATCATGTCATTCCCTCCTTCTGCTTTTCTCTGATTATACATGCTTTGAAAGCGTTTGTATGAAAGAATATTCTTTTTATTGAAAAGCCGATGAAACCTTTATATAGGCTGATGCGTCTTACATAAAGGATATAAATGTACGAAAAGTGGGTAGTTTCTTCCTTCTTCGGGTAATACTCAGGATAGAAGGGAGAGGAGGAAACATGAAGCGCGTCCTGCATATAGGAAGTACATACACTTTTGCGCTTTTATTCATAGCAGCTGGTATTTTTCATGTGATAGAGCCGAGCGGCTTTGCCCGCATGATGCCAGGCTGGCCATTTCCATATGTAATGGTCTATGCGACTGCCTGTCTTGAATGGCTGCTGGCCGTGCTGCTGCTTTTGCCGAATGTCAGGATTGCAGCGGCAAAATTCATTGCAGTCTATCTTGTACTCATTTTCCCCGCAAACTTATTTGCTGCACGTGAGGGAATACCATTTCCAGGTCAAGAAAATACAGAACAAGCCTTGCTATGGATAAGGCTTATTGGACAGCCGATTCTCATTGTATGGGCAATGTCCATTGCAAAATGGGAAAAAAAGCTGAAACAATGACCACCATATCATGATCAAGTAGTGTACAATTTACTCATAAAATAGCCCGTGTTTGGAGGAACGATATGAATTCTATGCAAATGTGGAGCAGTCGATTTAAAAAAATTTTTCTTGATAACAAGTTTGTTCTCTTTTTACTCGTTCTGTTATTAATTGGATTGAATATCCTTGTTTTCATGAAAACATCATTTATTTTCACACCGCTCATTGTACTCGTCAAAACCATTGCCTTACCGATTATTTTAACGGGGGTCGTGTATTATTTATTAAATCCAATTGTCAACTTGTTAGAGAAAGCAAGAATCAAGCGGATCTATTCCATTTTGCTTTTATATATTGTCATTATTGGGATTATTACAGTGACCATCGTGTCCATTATTCCTTTTTTACAAGCTCAAACCATGAGCCTATTTCATAATCTTCCGAAATACGTCGATACGGTAGAAGATCAAATTAGACAATTAACAGGAAGTAACTTTATTAATCAAGTGCAAAACTCGATGAACTTTAACGTGTCTGAATTGGTAAGTAAAGCATCTAGTCAAGCGACGAAGATTTTGGAAAGCACCTTTACCGGTGTAGGAACATTCTTAGGGGCGCTCACAGAAGTCATCATCTCGATCGTGACTGTGCCGTTTATTCTGTTTTATCTCTTAAAAGACGGCAAAAAGCTCCCTGACTATCTATTGAAATTTTTCCCAAGTAAAATGAGGG
Source organism: Bacillus sp. PK5-006 (assembly GCF_054161415.1). NCBI lineage: Bacteria > Bacillati > Bacillota > Bacilli > Caryophanales > Bacillaceae > Bacillus > Bacillus sp. PK5-006. The sequence goes on from NZ_CP096414.1 coordinate 905,541, forward strand.
AACATACACATATCATGCTTCACGAAATGAACCACCGTCTGAGCTCGTATATTCGCGGACAGATCATTGTCAGCTTCTGTATCGGTGTTCTTCTGTTAATCGGTTATATGATCATTGGACTTGACTATGCGCTGCTGCTCGCTATCATTGCTGCATGTACAAGCATAGTGCCTTACCTTGGTCCAACAATTGCGATTACACCAGCAATTGTGATTGCACTTGTGACGTCACCAGTAATGCTGTTAAAACTCATTATAGTCTGGACAGTGGTTCAGCTAGTTGAAGGGAAATTCATTTCTCCTCAGGTGATGGGGAAAAACCTTCATATTCATCCCATTACGATTATTTTTGTTATATTAACAGCTGGTAAATTGTTCAACGTGGTCGGCATCATTGTCGCTATTCCGACGTATGCTGTTCTGAAGGTCATCACGACTCACTTATTTGATTGGTTCAAAATGCGGTCCAATTTGTATAAAGAAGAAAAGGTTTGATGTCATAATCTTTTTTTGAAAAAAATATAGTATCATAAAGACGAGCTTTCGATGAAGGAAGCTTGTCTTTATGTGGACATAGATGTTTGGCGTGTTCAAAAGATCAGAATTGAAAGGAAAGAAAATCATGAATCTATGGGATTTATTCGTGGCACTGGTTTTAGGAATTGTCGAAGGATTAACAGAGTACGCACCTGTTTCATCTACAGGTCACATGATTATTGTCGATGATCTTTGGCTAAAATCAAAGGAAATTATTACGCCAGAAGCGGCTAACACATTTAAAGTCGTGATTCAGTTAGGCTCAATTTTAGCTGTTATGATCGTGTTTAAAGATCGTATTTTAAACTTATTGGGCTTAAAGAAAAATATCACCGAAGAGCAAAAGCGCAGCGGGCATAAACTGACCATCGCCCAAATTGCAGTTGGACTTGTTCCAGCCGTCATTTTAGGATTCTTATTTGAAGATTATATTGATAAATACTTATTTGACGTCAGAACGGTCGCTGTCGGTTTGATTTTAGGGGCAGTGCTGATGCTTGTCGCTGACTGGATCAATAAACGAAAAACAGAAACAAGCTCTGTCGATAACATGACGTACAGACAAGCGCTTTATATTGGACTGTTTCAATGTTTAGCATTATGGCCAGGCTTTTCGCGCTCAGGTTCGACGATCGCGGGCGGGGTTATTCTTGGTTTGAATCACCGTGCTGCGGCAGACTTTACATTTATCATGGCGATGCCGATTATGGCAGGAGCAAGCTTGTTAACCCTTGTGAAAAATGCCGAATATTTAACACCAGACATGCTGCCATTCTTTATCGTCGGCTTTGTGAGTGCGTTTGTTGTGGCTCTCTTTGTTGTTCGATTCTTCCTAAAACTGATCAATAAAATCAAACTGGTGCCTTTTGCGATATACCGAATTATCCTAGGTGTGATTTTATTTATCCTGTTCATGTAATACTGTAAACTACTCTTTTATAAGAGTAGTTTTTTTGTTATTTCGCCTAATTAAACAGTAAAAACACCCTCTTAATTGGTAGAATAAGAATTTTTTTCATAAATTAGTGTTTAAGAGACAGATAAAGGGGTAGTACATAAACATACCAATTAAAGGAGGAGTTAGAAATAATGAGAAAAACAAGCAAATTGTTTGTTGGTTCTGTCATCGCTACGTCAATGATTGCTGCCCCTCTATCTCTTACGACTTTTGGTCAAACGGCTGAAGCTGCTACAACAACAGGTGTTGATGGAAGTGTCTCAATTGATCCAGTAGCCATTGCCGATAAAATTGAACAAGCAGTAAAGTCATCTCAAAATCGTGATGGATTCGTAAAAAATGCAGCATACAGTGCGTTCTATGAAGCAGGTCAAAACTACAACGTAGTTGTCCAAAACTTAAGCCAAGACCACGACTTTAGCGGTCTGAACAATGTTGTTTACTATGATAGTGTTGAATATGACGGTATTACGTTTGGTATTTGGGTATTTGAAGATGGTACGTTTGTCAATAATGGCGACGGTGGATATATTAACTGGACGTTTGTTGGCAGCTTTGACCGAGAAGATGGAAGCGGAACTGTCGATTTTCATAAAAGATTCTAATCTTAAAAGTCTGCCGGTGAATCGGCAGACTTTTTTTATAACGCACATTCTTCTATTTCAAACCCTAAATCTTCAATGATGTGATGATCCGTTTGGACTTGCTGGCCTTTAGTTGTTAAATAATCACCAACAAAAATGGAATTTGCGGCATAAAGTGCGAGCGGCTGGAGTGTCCGTAAATTAAACTCTCTGCCTCCGGATACCCGAATTTCTTTTGTTGGGTTGACAAATCTCATCATTGCCAGCACTTTCAATGCTTTGATTGGGTGTGTTCGTTTTTGATGCTCAAGCGGTGTTCCTTCGATGGCATGAAGAAAGTTGACTGGAATTGAATCCGCATCAAGTGCTCTGAGCGCAAAAGCCATTTCAACAATTTGCTGATTGGTTTCACCCATTCCAATAATGACCCCTGAGCAAGGTGACATGCCAGACTGTTTGACCTGCTCAATGGTCGATACGCGGTCATCGTATGTATGAGTTGTCGTAATATGAGCATGATGATCATGATGTGTATTGATATTGTGATTATACCGATGAACACCCGCTTCCTTCAGCCGCTTCGCTTTTTCTTCATTTAATAACCCAAGACAGGCACACACCTTCAAAGGCATCGTTTCAGTGATCTCCTTGACTGCTGCTGTGACTTCATCTAATTCCCTATGAGAAGGCGCTCTCCCGCTTGCCACAATACAATAAGTCCCGGCTTTTCTTTTGAGAGCTTCACGCGCACCAGCTACAATGGTGTTTTGATCAAGCATTGTATATCTTTCAACTGGTGCTTTTGAAATCATCGACTGTGAACAATATCCACAGTTCTCAGGGCAATATCCACTTTTCGCGTTAAAAATCATATTTAATTTCACCTTTTTTTGAAAAAAATGAAATCGCACTTGATAGGCTGCATGCATAATAGGTAACAATTCTCTATCGTCAGCTTCAAGAATGTCTAGACCCTCTTGCACCGTGATCGGTTCATTTTTCATCGCCTTCTCCACTATTGCTTCCCAAGACAAAGATATGTGTTTTATCATCATCAGCCCCTTAATATGTCAACTTATTATAAATAAAAGTTAACATATTGGTTAGTCTATAGCAAGAATTGATTGTCTAGTTCGTTTTAGAGAATTGTCGCATTATTAAAGGCGATGATATGATGTCATCGCCTTAAGCTTAATAAATTTAAAAGAGTTTTAGTAGGTAATTGTATAATTGTTAATCACAAGTTCACCATCTGAATTTAGATAAGATACTTTAACAAAGCCAGGTTTTAAAAAGTAAATCCAAGTGAAATTTGGAGCAGTTTGTTTCAGTTCAACAGCATCTGTACTACCGGACAAAGTTATTTTACTGATTGGAATTGAAAAAGCACCAGACCATCCTACCTTAACTTTACGGTCGATCGTAATTACTTTATTCATAATAGGAGCTTTTTCTATAACTGGTTCTTTAGGTTGTGCAGCTGCATGGGCACCTTCAGTTTGGAAGAACGTAAGAGCACCAACAGCAGCTAAAGACAATATACAAGCTTTCATGAATTTTTTCATCGGTAACACTCCTTTTTTTTGGTATATACATATATTAATAATAATAGAATTATTTGTCAATTAAAATATATGAAAAAAAGAGTAATTATGGCGAAAATTGTCACATATTTGTTGGAAAAAATATGATTTTTTATTCATATGCTATTTCTTTTTTAAGGGAAAAAGAGGTATAAAAAAAAGCTGGGTGCGTCCCAGCGTAAAGCAGATGAAAAGAGATGATCAATGGTCGTCACGCTTTTTTGGCTGACGACCTTTTTGCTTCTCTTTTTCTCTAATGTAGTTAATAAAATCGATGGTTTGTCTTCGTGCTTCTTCGGAAAAATCTGAGGCTGCTTTAAACGCAATTTGCAAATCAGGATCGTCTGCAAGATCGTCATCGGGCCTGCCTTTGTCCTTACCTGTGAGAAGATAATCGGTTGAGACCCCATATAACTCGGCAATTTTCACAATCATTTCACCGTCGGGTTTTCTCAAGCCGTATTCCCAGTTTGCATAAGTGGACATTGCCTTTAATCCGAGTTTTTTAGCAACTGTTGACTTGCTCCATCCATGCTTCTCTCTTAATTCAGTTAGAATCTTCCCAGTCAAATTATCCATCAGAAACACCTTTTTTCATGTTATGAGTAAATTTTATCATGAATTACACGGAAAAGATAAATAAATACACAAAAAGAATAAAAATGTGATTGACTTACTCGTTACGTGTATATTATCATAATGAATATAACTTACACATATTGAGTAAGAGGTGGACAGATGAAACTTGAAAATTTACGAGAAGAGCGCATATTGCAAGGTAAAACACAAACCTATATGGCGAAAAAATTGGGATATAAGTACACAAGCGGCTATGCGAATATCGAAATGGGCAGAACGAAGCCTAGCTTAGAAATAGCAAAGCATATTGCAGATCTGCTGAATACCGGGGTTCAAGAGCTTTTTTTTGGCCAAAAGTTACACGAAAAGAGTAATTCTTTAAGAGAAGATCGGTTCTTAGAAAAGGGGAGACGAGCAGAATGAATATTGAACATCCAATGGTGACTCAGATGAGTGACTTTGGTTATCCAAAAAGCTATTGGTTATATGACATGAAACGATATGGATACCAAACAGAAATTGAGGACAGCTTGGAGGGAGCTGAAGAAGATGAGACATCAGCTGATGTTTGATGCTAGAAAAGAAGCGCAGCTTTGTTTAGACCAAGCTGGCGGCTGGATCGCCTTTCATCGTCAGAAACCGATGTTTGTTTTTGCCACAGCAGAAGAGAAAGAGACATATATGACCCTCCTGGAGGCTAAGGTCGATGATACAAAAAAGGAGGAATCAGGGCAACGTGAAACGATGGAAGCAAATCATGACATTTTTGAAATGCTTGCTCAAAGCGAGTAAAAACGAACAAGACATCCGCCAGTGGTCAAAGGATGACGGGAGATCATAACATGGTCATCCATTTAATTATTGAACATGAGCATTTGTTAACAAAAGAGACATTGATGAAAAGAATACGATCAGCTGCAAAAGGGCAATGCCCGCAAAAATTAAAAGGCGCACTATCACTTGAAATTCGTTTATTTGATCACATGCCGTTTGACATAGCTGACTGCCAAAAAAAGCGTACATACGCAGAAAAAGGGTTGATACGCCCAGTACACGTCAGCATCTTTCAGCCGAATCTACAGCATATTCAAGAAGCACTTCATTCTATAGCTGATGAAGTCCCTCTGCAGATGGTCGATTTAAGAGTTTCCCAGTTTTATAGTATGTGTCCAAGAGTTGAAATCATTATCAATACGGTAGGTGGTGGCACGAGGCCATCACCAAAAAAGGAGACAAGCATATGAACGAGCCAAAACAACTATTCATTCAAGAAAACCAAACATTTGTCGGTGAGATGGAAAAAGGAAAAATTCAAGTCATCGTGTTAGATGGGAATGTAGGAACGGCTTATAAAATGGATGTACCTGAACATGGAAAAACCATTATTCAAACGGCAAAAGGTCATTTTGCAAGAGTAGATCACGAGATTGGTTTTAAAATCAGTTAACTGATTGAACACATCAAATCACAATATTATGTCCAAGACGGAAAGCCTGCGGACACTGATCAAGACCCTGCTAAAAGGGGGCTTGATTGGTGTCCGTTTTTTATTTTCTTAAAAAAAGGGAGAGAGCCAATATGCAAGATTTACTCATTGAATATAAAAGAGCTTTAAAGAATGCTAGAAAACAATATGAACCATTTAAAGAAAAAGAAGAACATCAGCTGTCCGTTCAAGACAAGCATGATAAAAAAATGATCGCCAGTATGGTAAGCGATCTGGAATATGTAGTAGAATGGCTTCAAATCGGAAGAGAGCCAGGTGCGCGCAGAGGATTAGACAGACGTTCAGTCTATCAGCGTACCATTCTCGCAAATCCAGAAGTGTTAGAGGCGTTATCACATGAATATACCCTTATTCAAGAGAAAGAAAGAGAAGTCAGTGAGAGAGACAAAAGACGAATTGATGAAGCTTTGTCTGTTTTAACAGATCGAGAAAAGGACGTATTCTTTATGCACACAACACAAGGGTTATCGTTTAGCGAGATTGCAGTTATGCTGGATGTCAAAAAAGGAACTGTCCAAAAACATATGGAAAGAGCGCGGACGAAGATGTCCAAAAAAGTACAAGAACGCCTATTCAGAGCTGCTGAATAGGTGTTTTTTCTATTCAAAAATAAATCAGTGAAAGCTTGTCTTACAGTTGCCACCTATAGTTAGAAAGACCAAACGAAGTTTGCTAGCCCTACACAAATGATTCCTTCAGAGGGAATCATTCGAATTAAAAGGAGGCGGCAGGTGAATGTAAATGAAAGATAAACGGATAGAGGCCAAGCAGGATTATATGAAGGGGATGACGTACCAGCAAATTGCTGATCATTACAATGTCTCGATCCATACCGTCAAATCGTGGAAAAGGCGATACGGATGGCAAAGACAAAAAACTTCGTCAAAGCAAGCACACTCGATTTTCAATCAATTTCTTTCAGATGAAACGATTGAAATCATGGAGAAAATGGATGGACGCACATCGCTTGATTTAATCTGGGACCAAATTCAAATTCAATATGCAGCCATTATTCGTGCGCAGCGAATCATGTATGTAGCAGATCAAGAGGACATGATCAAAGAGCTGAAAAAGGCGGCATACATGCCTTCTTCATTAGAAGAAACAGGCGAAGGCATTCAGACAGAACTAGACATGACCTCAGAAGAATACTCGTTTCAATTTTCATGGGATCGGCATGCCACGTTTTTAAATGCACAATCCCGTGCAATGGGTGAACTCAGACGTCTAATAAAACAGTTTGAAGAGCTCGCACATGCGAAGGATGAACGAAGATTAAGGCTGAAGCAAATTGAACTGACGATCGAAAAAACGAAAAAAGCAGTGCGTGAAGAAAAAGAGGAAGATCTTCAAATTATGATCAAGCGAAAAGAGGACGACTCATGACGCCATTGATTGAAAAAGAAGTCAATCCTCATTTTGAACATTTTCTATTCGATTGGAATCAAAAGTTTCAATTTTTAGTAGGGGGCTACGGCTCCTCTAAAAGCTATCACATTGCTTTAAAGCTCGTCTTAAAGCTGCTGGAAGAAAAGCGGACAGCACTTGTCATTCGGGAAGTGTATGATACGCACCGCGAATCAACCTTTTCTTTATTACAAGAAATCGTCAGCGACCTCGGCATCGACCACGTGGTGAAGTGCCGAAGTTCGCCGCTTGCACTAACATTTCGAAACGGCAGCAGCATCCTATTTAAAGGACTGGACAAGCCTGAAAAATTGAAATCGATCAACAACATTTCGATCATTTGGATTGAGGAATGTTCAGAGGTTTCTTATGAAGGCTTTAAAGAGCTGCTTGGAAGGCTGAGGCATCCATCCTTACCGCTTTATATGATGTTATCGACGAATCCTGTTGGTCAGGATAATTGGACGTACAGACATTTTTTTAGAGATGAACAGCTGAAGCGATTTGTTTTAGATGACGAAACCTTATACAAAAAGCGAACCGTTGTCATCAAGGATACGTATTACCATCACTCCACGGCGGAAGATAACCTATTCCTTCCTAAAAGCTACGTGAAGCAGCTGGATGAGCTGAAAGAGTATGATCCAGATCTCTATCGTATTGCGAGGAAGGGGTATTTCGGCATTAATGGCACAAAGGTTTTTCCTCAATTTGAGGTGAGAAGCCATTCTGATGTATTAGAAGCCATTCAGCAGATTGACAGACCGCTGAAACGAGCAGGCATGGATTTTGGATTTGTTGAATCATACAATGCGCTCATTCGGTTAGCTGTCGATCATGAAAAAAAGTACTTATATATTTATTGGGAATATTACGACCGCGGGAAAACAGATGATGAAACAGCTATTGACTTGAAAGAGTTCATTGAATCAAAGGAACTGATTAAAGCCGACGCAGCCGAACCTAAAACCATTCACTATTTTCGGCAGCGCGGCTTTCAAATGGTAGCCGCACATAAGTTTCAAGGCTCACGTTTGCAGTATACAAAAAAGATCAAACGTTTTAAGAAAATTATTTGTTCTGATGCTTGTCCATATACCATCTATGAACTTCAATCACTAACCTATAAGTCAGATAAGGATGGACGCTTAGAGGAAGATGAATTTCAAATCGATCCGCACACTTTATCAGCCATCTGGTATGCGCTGGATGATTATGAAGTGACAGATTTGAAGCAGACCGCCTCAGAGCGTGTCCGTCCAAACAGAGAGAGGAGGTCCATACAATGAAACAATTGAAAGCAACCATTATGAAGGCAAACATGTCTGATCATACAAAACAAATGTATGCAGATGAATTTTCCTACGAAAAAGATGACATTGTTCCCCCGCCTTACAATATCAATGAATTAAAAAGCATGGCAGAATATTCAACCATTCTTCAGCAATGTATTGATGCGTATAAGACCAATATTTTAGGCTTTGGTTTTGGTGTAGAATATGCCTTTGACTTTAATGCAGAAGGTGTGAAACCGGCAAAAAAGAAAGCAGCAGAGAAGGAATGGACAAGGCTTGAAGAGTTTACGAAATACATGAACTATGATGAGTCTGCTGATGTGGTGCTTGGCTATGTCATCGAAGACCGGGAGAAAACGGGGAATGGTTTTTTAGAGGTTCTCCGAGATGGTCAGGGAAAGCCGGCAGGAATCGAGTATTTAGATGCGCTCCATATCCGTATTTGCAAGCTTAGTGAGCCAGTTGACGTTGAATTCCGGTATACAGAAAACGGCGAATTGAAAACAATGAATCGAAAGAAACGATTCCGTAAATATGTGCAGGTGATCAATGAAAAGAAAGTCTTCTTCAAGGAGTATGGTGATCCGCGCATTTTACATTGTGAAACAGGCAAATACGATGACACCACCCCAGAGCCGCTGCGCGCAACAGAAGTGATTCATTTTAAAATCGGCAGTGGAACGTATGGAATTCCCCGCTGGATTGGCAACATCGTCAATATGTATGGGGCACGCAAGGCAGAAGAATTGAACTATCTTTATTTTAAACAAGGGCGGCATGTACCTGGTGCCATCATTGTCGAAAATGGAATGCTGTCTGAATCTTCCTATCAGCAGCTTCAGGATTATATGGACGATATTGAAGGCTCTGATCATGCACATAAGTTTCTATTGCTTGAAGTCGAAGGTCTCCCGACGGAAAAAGGGTTAACTGGAGAAGAAGATGTCTCAAATGTCAAAGTGAACTTCAAATCCCTAGCAGAGATCTTGCAAGAAGATGCACTCTTTTTAGAATACGATGAAAAAACAAGAAACAAAATCCGCTCTGCTTTTCGCCTGCCGCCTATTTACACAGGTGAGTCTCAAGACTATAACAAAGCGACAGCCGATACGGCGCGAAAAACAACAGAAGAACAGGTATTTCAGCCTGAACGGCATCTCATCACAGGAAAGCTCAATACCCTTTTCTTGCCGGATCTTGATATTTGGCATGTTCGTTTCCTATTAAATGGTCCTGACTTTAGAGATCCATTAGAGATTGCCAAGGTTCTGACACCGTTTATTCAGGCTGGGGCAGTGTCACCAAACGATTTGCGAGATCTAGCGGGACGTATCCTTGGGAAAACGTTAGAGGAATGGCCGGAGGATCTTTATCACAGACCTTTAGAAAGCCGCATGACATCAGCCGAACAAGAGCCTCAACGAGAGGCGAATCAGCTGAAGAAATAAACCGAAGCGCATGCGCTTTTTTGAAAGGGGGTGAACATATGCCAAGAGAATTAAAAAACGCAAAAATTACGCATGTTTCCTATGTGGACAGAGCCGCAAACAAAAAGAAATTCTTTTTGATGAAGGCAAAGAAAAGCCAGCCTGACTTTCAAAAGGAGGTTAGTGTGCTGACAAAGGCAGAAGATGCTCATCGCCTTGTGTATGGTGTCGTGTATGAACCGAATACACCTGATGCACATCAAGACTTTATGTCTGCCAAAGAAATTGAAAGAGCGGCACATGGTTTTATGAAGGATGCCCGCCACATTGACAAGCAGCATGATTTTCAACATGGTGTGGGCGAGGTTGTTGAATCATACATTGCCCCCGCTGATTTTGAGGTAGGCGGTGAGCTGATTCGAAAAGGATCTTGGGTACTTGTAACAAAGGCTTCCCAAGAGATTTGGGATCAAATTCAGAAAGGCCACATTACAGGGTATTCAATGGCTGGAACGGCGGACATCGTAGCAATAGAAGAACAAGATCAGCTCCTATCTCAAAGCACAAATGAGAGAGGGCTTTTTTCTTTGCTGAAAAATTTCTTTTTGAAAGAGGAAGGTGCAAACATGTCACAACAATTTTGGAGCGTTTTAGATCATCTGCTGGAAGCCTTACAGTCAAGTGATGGTGATGAGGCGGGTGTAAGATCAGCGCTTGAGCAATTGCTGCCAATCGTGCAGGACATTTTGAAGACAGAGGATGTGCTTCAAACGATTGGTGAAAGGCCAGCCTCCGTACAAAAACAAGATGCCGCTCTGACAACGGAGCAAGTACAAGAGCTTGAAAAAGCAAAAATGGCCATTGAACACGTCTTACAGCAGGCAGAACAGCAGGAAACAGATCAAACAGAGGAAGAACCTGTCCAAAAGGTGCTTGAGCAAGTCGTTGCACCGATTCGTCATCAGCTTTCTTCCTTAGAGAAATCAGCCAGCAGAGAAAAAGCAGCGCTTGAGCAAGTGCTTCAGCAGCAGCTTTTGCCTATTTCAGAGCGGATTCACATGCTTGAAAAAGCGCGCGGTATGTCAAAACAAACAATCCACGATACACAAAACGACAGTACAAAGCCCATATGGGATGGCTTACTATAAGCCTAAATAAGGAGGAAACAGTGTGAGAAATCAAGAGTTGATTCGCAAGGCCGAAATGACACTTGCCAGCTTAAAAACCGGCGGTCTCATGAACGCAACCCAATCCAACACATTCATTAGAATGATGCAAAATACACCAACCGTTTTAAATGATGCACGTATCATTCCAATGGAAAGTGATTCACAAAAAATCGAAAAAATCGGCTTTGGCCAGCGTATTTTGCGCCCAGCAGAAGAAGGCAAAGCACTTGATGCGAAAGACCGTGTTGTCCCAGCGACAAGCACTGTCCAGCTAAATGCGAAAGAGGTCATCGCAGAGATTCATATGACCTATGACAGCATTGAAAACAATATTGAGAAAGACGGAATTCAGCAGACGATTATGCAAATGCTCGCTGAACGAGCAGCCGTTGACATTGAAGAGCTCATCGTCAATGGCGATACGACTTCAGCAGATCCATTTTTAGCTCAAATGGATGGCGTGAGAAAACAAGCAGTTTCTCATATCGTAGATGCAAACGGAGCGGAAATCAGCCGCCAAATGTTTAAGCAAGCCTATAAAGCGATGCCGTCAAAATATTTACGTGTACCTCAGGATTTCCGTTTCTACACATCCCCAAGCTTAGAAGTTGAATGGAAGGATCAAGTAGCAAACCGCCAGACAGGCCTTGGAGATGCGGCCATTCAAGGCGGACTTTCTTCTGCATTTGGTGTGCCGGTCAAAGGTCTTGCCAATATGCAGCCATATGACGAAGCGGGAACAGACGTATCAGATATTTTGCTGACACACCCTAAAAATATTATCGTAGGTTTCTCTCGTCATATTCGAATTGAAGTAGAAAAAGATATTCGCAGCCGTAAATTTATTATTGTCCTCACAGCGAAGCTAGACAGCAAATTTGAGGAAGAGGATGCTGTAGCAAAAGTGATGAAAGTGAAAGAGTAGGTGACGGCAGGCCATGATCATTTCTGCTGAAGAACTGCAAGCCTATTCTGTCTTTGATCGTGTGAAAAATCGATCTGTGGAAAGACTGACAGCAGATATTATCGAAGCAGAAGCTGCGGTATTTCAGATCGTAGGTCACGATTTCTCAAGCGAAAAATATCAGCCCCTCCCTGAAAAAGCAAGAATCGCATTATTAAAAATGGCCCAATATTTTGCCATGCTGAATGATGATGAATCTATGATGAAAGGCTTTACGTCAGAGAAAATGGGCGATTATTCATATGCGAAGGCAGCTGATCAAGTCAAAGGCAGACCCTATGTATATGCCCTGCTTGTAGATTACATTGAACCAACATTGACCGGCGGCAGTGCCAAGTTAAAGGTGAGGTCATTATGAGCTATCAATCTCTATTAACAGACCGCTGTGATCTTTTTCACCTTGAACAGCAGGATTCCGCCCGCGGGAAATTTGGAATTCCAGCTGATGATTTACAAATAACACTTTCCTATCCCGATGCTCCCAGCCTGACCGATCTTGCTTGTTATGTCATAGAAAAAAACCAGTCACTTGTGCAAGAAGAGCCGAATACAGTCATTTATCAATCCTATCTTGTCCATTTTCCTTTAGCAAGTGATATTCGCTTGCATGACAAAATGGTGTGGAATGGCGTGTCACTCAAATTACAGCAGCCTAAAAAAGTGAAAAATCATCACATCGAAGTGATAGCAGTCAGGAAGGAAAATCTATGAAAATTGCTGGACTTGACCGGCTGATTTCACAGTTGCAGACAGCGGGTGATGGCGGCTTAAAGGCAGAATATCAAGATTGGCTGGAGGACATGGGCCTGCAGTTTTTAGACATCATTCAGGATGAATTAATCAAGGAGAATGCTGTCGATACAGGCCGGCTTCTTAGTTCCTTTACACAAGGCGATAAGGAGAATCATTTTCTCATTTCAAAAGGCGGTCTCACACTTGAAGTGGGAACGCAGCTTGAATATGCCTCCTATGTCAATGACGGACATGCCACTTCTTCAAGTGGAGAGCGAAGATGGGTGCCTGGCAGATGGACTGGCAGCCGATTTGAATATGATCCGAATGCAAGTACCGGAATGATGCTTGCCTCTCAATGGATTGATGGCAATGGCTACTGGGATCATGCTGTCATGCTCTATGAGCAAATGTTTGAACAGTCGCTGGATCGAAAGCTGCAAAGCTGGTTCGATCGACATTTTGGGAGGTGATGGAATGAATCAAGAAGTCGGGGCAATCATGCATTATATCTACACACACTTTCCTGTGACAATGTATGATCGTCTTTTGCCAGAACGCTTTCAAGTGCCATCCGTTTATGTGCCGCCTGTAACAGTGATCAGTGGTCCAGATACGGTCTCTACCTTTATGAAATCTTATTCGCTGCAAGTGAAAGTCTTTCATATTGATACAGAAAAAGCACATGATGCGGCAGAAACAATTGTTGATGCATTGCTTGCTGATCGTCAAATCATTCAGATGATGAGTGAAGACGGAGAGGTGCTTGATGATTATGTCCGCATAAAAAGAGTGGAAACAAGAATGATAGATCAAGGCGTAGCAGCGATTGTCCTGACGTGGGATAGCAGCTATTGGTATAACCGCGACAAAGAGGCAAGCCTTGAAGACATCAACTTTTCAGATGGGGTGATCAAACGTGAGCAAGACTAAACATGCTCAGCCTGCTCAAACAGCCGGCGAAGAAAAAGAATTTGGCTTTTCATTTGAAGCCTTGAAGGAGCACAGTAAGGATCTTTTTGGGGTCAAACCAGAAATCCTTGAAGGGGCTCTTTTTTATATCAAACATCAACCAATTACAAAAACAGAAGCGAAAAAGCACATTGATGCTTTTTTGTCCAAGGAGGTTTAAAGGATGAACGGAGGCACTTTTACACCAGGTACAGAGAAAAAGCGTCCTGGCATTTACTTTAATTTTAAAACAACAGCAGAGCAGCGAATTACTTTAGGCGATCGAGGTTCGGTGGCACTTCCCCTTGTGATGAGCTGGGGAGAACCAAAAACCTTTATTTCCGTTTCAAATATGGAAGATTTAAATAAAAAGGTTGGACTCAACATTGATGATAAGTCACTTCTTCTTTTCCGTGAAGCAAAGAAAAAAGCGCAAACGGTCTTGCTTTACCGTCTCAATGAAGGAGAGCCGGCCAAAGCCGAAATTGCTGAAAATTTTGTCGTCACAGCAAATTATGGCGGCCAAAAAGGAAATGAGATCACAGTACAAGTCGCCGAAAATGTACTTGATAGCACAAAACGCGATGTGATCACTTATCTTGGAACAGACATTGTGGATAAACAGGTTGTCACTGATGTCAAAGATCTTGTGAAAAACAAATACGTTCAATTTTCTGGTGAAGGTGAAGCTGTTATCACAGCTGGTGTGGCACTAAGCGGCGGTAAAAACGGGGTGGCAAGTGTCGCAGATTATACAGCTTTCCTAGAAGCAGCAGAAACAGAATACTTCGATGTCATTGCCCTTCCAGTCGATAATAGTGAGCAATTAAAAGCAACCTTCGCTTCATTTATCGAGCGTTTGCGTGATAAGCAAGGACGTAAGGTGCAAGGGGTTGTGGCGAATTATGCAGCTGACCAAGAAGGAATCATCAATGTGACAAGCGGTGTTGTACTCGAAGATGGAACCGAACTAACACCTGCTCAAACAACAGCATGGGTCGCAGGTGCAAGTGCCGGAGCAAATTTCAATCAGTCACTGACCTTTGTTGAATACGAAGGAGCAGTCGATACATTAGAACGCCTTGACAATGATCAAGTCGAATACCGATTATCTCAAGGGGAGTTCCTTTTCACCTTTGATGCGCGAGATCGCACGGTGAGTGTTGAAAAAGATATTAACTCCTTGACAAGCTTCACAGCTGAAAAGAACCAGCAAATGGCGAAAAACAAAATCATTCGTGTGCTTGATGCGATCAACAATGATTTAACATTCGAATTAAAAAATCTGATTAAATTACGTAAAGCCAATGGCAATGACATTCCAGCATCAGATGATGGTGTGCAGCTTGTGAAAACACTGATTACCCAGTATCTCACACAGCTTCAAGATGGCAGCGGTATTACAGGCTTTAATTCAGAAACAGATATCGTGATCGGTCTCAATGAAGATCGTGATGGATTTATCATCGATTTAGCGGTTCAGCCAGTAGATGCAGCAGAAAAATTCTATTTCAATGTGGAGGTGAAGTAAGATGGCTTTTAAAGCGCAAAATACAATTTCAGGTAAAGAAGGTCGTCTTTTCTTAGAAGGTGAGGAACTTGCATTTATCAAAACCTTCGAAGCAAACGTGGAGAAAAACAAATCAGAAGTCAACGTCATGGGCCGCCGAATGACTGGCCATAAAACAACGGGAGCAAATGGAACAGGAACGGCAACATTCTATAAAGTTACGTCCCGTTTCGTTCAATTAATGCTCAATTATGTGAAAAAAGGAGAAGATCCATATTTCACTCTTCAAGCGGTAATTGACGATAAATCATCAGGCCGTGGCACTGAGCGTGTGACATTATTTGATGTCAACTTTGATTCTGCTAAAATCGCTGGATTGGATGTTGATTCAGAGGCACTTGAAGAAGAAGTTCCTTTCACATTCGAGGACTTTGACCTGCCTGAAAAACTGAAGAATACATTCTAAGAAAAGTGGAGGAAATTAGCTAATTAATTAGCTAAATAACAGCTGAATATGCTATAATGCAGTTGTAATACAACCGTCTTGATGCCGTCTTCATTTCGTCTGGTAACGTCTTGTATTCGATTCATTAAAATATGTTTACTTGCAAAGCAATTTGCATAAAATAAAAAGAAGCCAGGATGCTCTAACATCCCGGCAATGTACAATGAGGCCCTTCAAGGGGCTGGCTTATCGAATAGGTTCTTTAGGTAGACTTCCCTTTAACCTTCCACAGCTCAAGGGGAGTCTATTTTTTGTCTATATACGTCAACAAAGTAAAGATAAACATCCCGAATAAAAGCATAAGGGAAATCGCTTCAAATGTTGACATATGCATCACCCCCTTCCTATCGGGGATGAGCCAGACGCCCTTGAGCAAGCCGTTCACTTGTACAATTTAAATGATACATGAAAAGATTGGAAAGCACATTCAAAAATGGATGTGCTTTTTTGCATTCAAAAAAACATAACAAAGGGAGTTTTTAAACATGAGTGAAAAACAAACATTTGATCTTTCATTTTTTATGCCAGGACAAACAGTAGAAGCGGAAGAAGTCAAAGTACCGATTTCTAAGCGTTTTGTTGATAAAAAAGGAAATGTCATTCCTTTTGTCTTTAAAGCTATTACAACTGAACGTATTGATGAATTGGAAAAAGAAAACACAACCTTCAAAAATGTCAAAGGCAGAGGACGCGTGAAAGACTTAGACAGCCAGCGCTTCTACGCACGTATTGCGATTGAATCGACGATTTATCCAGATTTCCGCTCAAAGGAATTAAGAGAAGCCTACAGCACACAAGATCCAGTTGAAGTAGCAAAACGTGTCCTGTCAGTAGGCGGTGAATATGCGAACTGGTTAAACAAAGCGATCGAAATCAACGGATTCGAAGATGAAATTGAAGATTTAGAAGAAGCAGCAAAAAACTAATAAAAGATGGGGATAAAGAAGCGGTGTTTTTATATTACGCGATGCACGAGCTTCACTACTCCCCATCTGAACTCCTGGAATTATACGAATCACCAAGACCGTTCAAAGCATTCCTTTTCGGACTCATCAGCTACAAGCTAGACATGCTAGAAAAAGAAGCAAAGAAAGGAGGTAAATAATTGGCGAAACTTACAGCACGATTTGAATTAGAAGACCGGGTGTCGAAGAAGTTATTACGCATTCAAAAACGATTTCAAACGTTTGAGAAGCAGCTCAAACCATTTAGAAAACCAGTGAAAATAAGTCTGGAAATGGATGAAAAGAAATTAAGAAACCTCACTTTATCACTGCGGAAAGTTTCAGTATTTTCTATGAGGCTGGATCAAGGAATCTATCGGGATCTAAAAGCATTGAACAATCAGTTAAATATGATTCCAAATCATCTGGTCATATCCTTTCAAGCGAAGGGGCTGAATGTCATTAAATCCAACATAGATCGTTTGAAACAAATGGGGACAAGTCCCATTATGCTGACGTTTAAACTAAACGATCAATTGTCAGCGAAAATGTCATCGATCAAAAAATCAATCCTTCAGCTCATCAACAGAACGTACTATATGAGATTAAACATGGTTGACCAAGCCACCGCTGCAATTCAACGAATCAAAAAGACACTCAAAAGCTTGACAATGTCCAAACACGAAATCAGAGTGTCTGTTCAAGACAATGCAAAAAGTAAGTTGAAAAAACGAGATCAGGCAGAGTCTGTTGTGAAAGAAAAAACCATAAAAAAAGAGCCTGAGACTGCTAGTCCGTCAGTTAAAACGGATGAACCTAAACAGAGTTGGCTCCAAAACTTTGCCAATAAAGGATTAAATGAAATTCAAAAATATGCAGGTGACGTTGCAGACAAAGTGAAGGAAAAATTGAGTCCTAGAAAGTTTTGGGATGAAAAAGCACTTCCTTGGGTTGAAAATAAAATGGAAGAGTACAAACAAGATGTGATCGGAAGAATTAAAGAGAAGATTAAATTTAATCCTGAAAAAAAACTAGATCAATTGGTGAAGACTGGATTAGATCGCCTCTTTGGTACAAGTGATCAATCAAGTGAAAACAACAGTACGACTCCGGCGCCAACAACAGCACCAACGACGGCACCAACAACAGTTCCAACGACGGCACCAACATCAACACCATCTAATTCGGCTCCTAAAACGCAGCCTAAGCCGCGAGGTGGAAAAGGTTTGTTTCGCAGTAGTTGTTGCCCTTGTTGTGCAAGAGGTATAAGCAGCCGAGGATCTACTAAAGCGAAAAATGGCCGTTCACCGAGACGATCAACAAATCCAAATGCCACATCAAGAACCGAAATGAATAGAAGGCCTCCAAGTAAATTAGGGAAACTGAAATCAAATGCAGGTAAATTATTTGGAAAAATCCCTAGTGGTCTAAAGAAAGGTGCGGGTATCGCAGCTTCAGTTGGCGGACTTACGGGTCTAATGAAAGGTGGCAAGGGGTTAAGTGGACTAGGAGATGCGGTGAAAAATATCGGTAAAGGGAGCGGTAAATTATTAAAGAAAGTACCTATTCTAGGTGGTTTACTTAGCGCAACAAATTTAATCGGTATGAAAAAAGAGAATGCTGGTGAAAAGATCGGTACGACTGGAGGCGGTATTGCCGGCGGAATGGCAGGTGCAGCAGCAGGTGCAGCTATTGGAAGCGTAGTTCCAGGAGTAGGTACAGCCATCGGTGGTCTAGTAGGCGGCATCGCTGGAAGTATGGGCGGCGAATCTATCGGTGAAACGATCGGAAAATGGTTTGATGGCGGCGGATTTGAAAAGATTGGTCAAAAAGCCATTGAAATCAAAGACCAAATTGTTGAAGTTTGGTCAACAGTTGCGACTTGGTTCACAGAAAATGTCTGGACACCATTAAGCAGTACGGTTGTCACAGTAGCATCATCCATCTGGTCAAATCTAGTCAATGCCTGGACATGGATCCAAGAAACATTCAGTACAGTTGCAGGCTGGTTTATCGAAAACGTCTGGACACCGTTAAGCGGTACAGTCGTTACGGTAGCCACGACCATCTGGTCAAGCCTAGTCAACGCCTGGACATGGATCCAAGAAACATTCAGTACAGTCGCAGGCTGGTTTATCGAGAACGTCTGGACGCCGTTAAGCGGTACAGTCGTTACAGTAGCCACGACCATTTGGTCAAGTCTAGTCAATGCATGGACATGGATTCAAGAAACGTTCAGTGCAGTCGCAGGCTGGTTTATCGAGAACGTCTGGACGCCACTAAGCAGCACAGTTGTTACAGTCGCTACAGGAATTTGGACAGCATTATCAAATGCATGGAAAAAGATACAATCAATCTTTGGAGTTGTATCGACATGGTTTATGGAAAATGTGTGGAATCCACTTGTAGATACGGTAGGAACCATTAAAGACAGTTTCGGTAAAAAGTTTGAAGAAGCGTATAAAGTTGTGACAGATATATGGGATGGATTATCCAAATGGTTTGAGGACAACATTCAAAAGCCAATTGTAAAAGTAGCAGAAGCTATTGGTGATGGGTTTTCTAAAGCGTTTGGCTGGGTCAAAAAGATTTTTGATAAGGCTGGCGGTGGGGTTGATTTTGTATTGAAACATGTCTTTGGAGGTGCTGATAATAACGCCACAGGCGGTTATATCACCCAACCAACCTTATCATGGGTCGGTGAAGCAGGTAACGAATTTGTTATTCCAACTCAAAATAACCGAGGACGCGGAAAGATGCTTCTTGCACAGGCCGCTTCTCAACTTGGAATGTCTGTTGTACCGAGCGGAGCGGCAGGAACTCAAGTGACAAGCTCCCCAGCTCCTACAACTCCATCATCTTCTGTAGGTTCAATGAGCGGAGGCGGATCAGTCTCATTGAATGCGAACATTCAAGCCTCTAGCATTGGCGAGCAATTTAATAGCGATTTTGAACAAGGATTAAATCGTAAAGTCATCTCTCTTGATCAATGGAAACAAAAGAATATTCAGCAGCCTTTTGGTCAATTGACATCAGACTCAGGAAAGTATGGTCAGCAAACGGTTTCTGCCTTTGCAAATGGCCAGCAGATGACACCAACAGGAACAGATAGCTTTTTACAAAGTCGTGTAAAAGCACCCTACCAACAAGTCATGACAGCATCACCCACTTGGGGTTCTGGAACGGTTAGTGGTTTTGCAGCAGGTCAAAATGCTACATCAATTGGCACGAGCCAATACGTAGATCAAAACATTAAACAACCATTCCTGCAAGCGAAACAAGAATCACCAGGCTGGGGCTCAGGAATGATTGACGCCTTTAACAGCGGCATGCGTTCCAAAGGAAGCGAAGTCACGCAAGCGGCCAAAGAAATGGCGATGAAAGTAGAGCAGGCGTTTAGAGAGGAATTAGACATTCATTCCCCTTCACGCGTCATGATGAGTCTTGGGAAATTTGCATCGATCGGTGTCGTCAAAGGGCTTGACTCAGTTGATGTGAAAAAATTTGCTGAAAATCAGGCTGGTTCATTGATTGGTGCCTTCAGCGGGATGGGGGCTTCAGGTCTTAGTGTTCAGCAATGGCTGATGGCAGCTCTGATGGCAACTGGCACATCTATGAACTGGCTTCCAGGTCTGATGACCATCGCGCAGCATGAATCAAATGGAAATCCGAGAGCAATCAACTTATGGGACTCTAACGCCAAAAAGGGAACACCTTCTAAAGGATTAATGCAAACCATTGGACCGACTTTTAATTCCAATAAAGGCAAGGGCATGAATGACATTTGGAACCCAATTCATAATGCCGTAGCAGCCATTAACTACATTAAGGGAAGATATGGAACAGTCTTCAACACACCGGGATTACGAAGTATGAGAAGAGGCGGCCCTTATAAAGGCTACGCAAATGGCGGATTGATTACTCAAGAGCAGGTTGCTAGAGTCGGTGAAGGAAACAAGCGCGAATGGATTATTCCTGAGGAAAGAGGCATTCGCGGAAGGTATTTATTGACGCAGGCAGCCAAGGCACTTGGGATGCAAGTTTATGATCCATCAAATGCATCTGCTCCTTTACCAGAAGCACAGATGCAGCAAGTTACCTCAGCTCAGCCTACTGGCAGTACAACATCGCCAGGTAATAAACAAATCACGATTCAATTCAATGGAGATCAGCATTTCCATAATGGACAAGATCAGCAATCGCTAGTCGAAAAAATCAAACAAATGCTTGTAGATGAACTAGAAGTAGAGATTCATACAGGAACGAAGGGGGTCGTAATTGATGGGTAAATCAGTGTATCAATTGTGGATTTCCCAAGGAAAGGACAAGTTGCGATTCCCTGTCCTTCCATCCGAACTCGAAATCACAAATAACGTACAAAATGAAACAGTAAAGGTCGCCTCTTTTGGAGAACTGACCTTTATTGACGTACCATCGGCGAAACAAGTATCATTCACCTCATTATTTCCTAAGAAATATTCGCCGATTGCTGAATATAAAAGCATTCCATCACCAGAGAATGCGATCGCGAAAATTGAACGAATGATGCGTTCAAAGAAATCCGTGCGGTTGATTGTAACTGGAACAAAAATCAATATGACGTGCAGCATTGAAAGCTTCACCCACAAGGAAGGGTCATATGATATTGGAGATCGTGAATTTACGATCGAGTTAAAGGAATACAAAACTGCATCGCCTAGGAAAATCAAACGGAAGAAAAAAGCAAAACAAACCAAAAAGAAACGGCCTTCAAAAACACCACCAAAAATGTACACCGTCAAAAAAGGGGATACGCTATGGGCCATTTCTGGCAGGTTTTATGGCGACAGTACAAAATGGCGGCGTATTTGGAATGCCAATAAAGCAGCGATGATTAAACGTAGCAGACGCAATATTAAGCAGCCGGGGCATTGGATTTTCCCTGGACAAAGGTTAAAAATACCACAATAGGGGGGCTGGCATTGATCGAGCTTTTTGCCATCAGAAGCGGCACCATGTATGAGCTTGTCACAGAGAGTGTGACACTTCAGGGGCAAAGGTATCAAGCCCCTCGCTCAATTCAGGCAAATATTATCACAAAGCAAGGCAGTCAAACATATTACCGTGTCTCGGAAGGGGACACGGTTCTTTTTAAATGGAAAGGAAAAGAGCTGTTTAGAGGCATTGTTTTTTCCCGGACGCCTGTTGAAGGAAAGCTGATGTTTACCGCATACGATATGCTTCAATATTTGGTAAAAAACCAAGATGTCTATGTTTTTTCAAATCAAAGAGCAGATCAAATCTTAAGGCGGATTGGAGCTGACTTTCAAATTCCAATGACCTCCATCGCCAATACAGGACATGTCATAAAATCACTAGTGTTTAAAAATGATACGAGCTTGTATGACATGATATTGAAAGCATTGAAAGAAACGAAGCGGCAAACAGGAAGAAACTATCAAATCTATTCTGCTAAAGGCAAGATGGGGCTGAGAGCCTGGCCTGATCCAGAGGACGTCTGGGTCATTGAATCAGGCGTCAATCTCATCAGCTATCAATACAGCACCTCGATCGAAGAGACAGCCACTCGTGTCAAGATGCGTACGTCAGCTGATGAACAGGGGAAGAATAAGAAAAAAGGCAGTAAATCCGAGATTGTGGTGATTGAACAGGATAAAGCCGGTCAGAATAAATACGGTATTTTACAGCATGTTGAGACAGTCACTGGGCAAATCAACCAGCCGCAGCTGCAAAAAAGAGCCAAAGTACGGCTGGCAGAGAAAAAAGGCGTCAAACAAGAAGTCAAAAGTATACAAGCCCTAGGAATTCCTGAGCTGCAAAGCGGTCTCCCAATCTATTTGAAAATTCCTGAAATCAACGTAAAAAAAACTTACTGGATCGATCAAGACAAACATGAATTCAGTGGGGTGAAACACACCATGACCATTGATGTTGTTGAGAAAAATTCCATGCCAAAGGGTGATCAAGCGTGAGATTAAGTGAAGCGATTAAACGATTAGCAGTAAATGCAGTAGACGCAGAATCGCCAATTGATCTTGTTATCGGAGAAGTCACGGCAGTTTCCCCTCTGAGCATCCGATTAAATGAAAATCATAAGCTGATCATTCCAGAAGAATTACTGATTTGGCCGAAGCGCTTAAATAAGGGTGAGGATGATGAGCTGAAAAGGGGAGACAGTATTATGGTGCTTGCAATGGCAGGAGGCCAGTCCTTTTACATCATCGACAAATTGTAAGGGAGGTGATGAACGTGGCACTTTCACCAGAGGAAGAAATCGAGGAAATAGAAGAAGATGAAGAGGTCGAAACCTCAACGACGTATCGAATAGATTTTGAAACTGGCAGACTGACAGGCGAAACCATTTCAGGTATTGAGGCAATCCGGCAATTTATTTATATGACACTTAGGACAGAGCGGTATGCACATCCTATCTACAGCCACGACATTGGATCTGAAATTCAGGAGCTGTTGACGGATACAGAAGCTACGGATGAATACAAAGAAATGGAGATTCCAAGGCTGATAGAGGAAGCACTGCTCGTTGACGAACGGATTGATCATATTGAAGAGTTAGAGGTCACAAAACAAAATGACTCGTTTCATGTCAAACTAGCGATTGTCACAGATGAGGGCACATTAGAAATAGAGGAGGTGATGGAGGGCGATGTTTGAGGAACAGACGTACGAAGCATTAATGGAAAGAATGCTGGATAGACTGCCAGATGATATAGATAAAAGAGAAAACAGCGTCATTTGGAATGCCTTGGCACCTGCTGCCGCTGAACTGGCCCAGTCCTATATTTGGCTTGACCAAGTGTTTGAGCTGGTCTTTGCAGACACAGCACAAGGAGAGTTTCTAGATCGGCGGGCTGCTGAAGTAGGGATCGAAAGAAAATCAGCCACTAAAGCGGTTTGGTCAGCGGTCATTCAGCCAAACAATATCAACATACCAGCTGGCTCACGTTTTTTTATTGAAGACGTTTATTTCCAGTATTCGAAGGATGGTACGCTAGAATGCGAGACACCTGGTAAAGCTGGCAATGTTCAATTAACAGATCAGCCGCTGCTGTCACTTGATACAATTCCAGGACTTGAATCGATTAAGATGAAAGAACTGGTGATACCAGGTCAAGAGGAGGAAGATGACGCTTCTTTATATGATCGATATTTAATACGTGCGAGGCGGGAGGCTGTCAGTGCCAACAGGGCGCATTATAAAAAATGGGCTGAGGAAGTGCCCGGTGTTGGCAGAGCGAAAGTGTTCCCGCTTTGGAACGGAGAAGGGACAGTCAAAATTGTCATCACAGATGGCAATCTAGATGTTGCATCAGACCTTCTTGTCAAAAGGGTACAGGAATATATCGACCCAGTGCCAGGTGAAGGAGAAGGACAAGCGCCTATAGGCTCGAAAGCAACCGTTGAAAGCGCCAAATGGCTGGATATCGACATTGAAGTGGCTGTCGAACTTCAAATGGACTGGACCCTTGAAGGCGCTCAGAAAGAAATAGAAGAAAAGGTCAAGACACTGTTGAAATCAATCGCATTTGAAAAGAGTACCATTCGAATGTCCGCCTTAAATGATATTCTGTACCATTCAGAAAGTGTGTCAGATTATGCAGATGTGTTATTGAATGGAGAGTCGAAAAACTTAGTATTACAGGACATTGAGATTCCGCGTCTTAGGCAGGTGAAGGTTATTGAGCAAACAGGATGAAATGAAAAACTACCTGCCGCCATATTTTACAGAGATTTATGAAGTTGATCACCTGCTCAAGACAGAGGCACCGGAATTTGAGGGATTGGACGAATCTATTTTCGACTTAACGGATCAGTTCTTTCCTCTAACAGCGACATGGGGATTGAATAGATGGGAAAGAATGCTGAAGGTGCAGCGGGAATCAGATGATTCAATTGAACTGCGCAGGGCACGCTTACTCAATATGATGTCAAATATTCCCCCAATCACGTACCTTTCATTAGAGAAATCAGTCAATCGCTTTCTCAAGAATCCAAGTGCTGTCATCCGTCTCACAACCAATCGCTATCACTTCGCTTTACGTGTGAACCTAGATGATTTGCAAAACACGAGATATATTGTAGAAATACTTGAAACGTTAAAACCCGCACACTTGGCTTATACGTTCACGGCTTTTCATCATACTGATGTACATGAAAAAAATGATCATCACGGGAGGCTCACACTGCGCAGCAGAGTGGGTTTTTTCGATCATATCCCCATTTTACTCAATGGTGAATTTGTCTTAAATGGGACGTTTTATCTCAGCGGAACAAGAGGGACAACGGATGTGCCTGCTCGTTTTCAGCACTCATTAAACATGAGAATGCCGCTTCAACATCAGTCAGACACAGCATATCGCATGAACTATGTCATGAATGGAGCGGTACATGAAACGAAGCAAGGAGCGGCATTGACTTTACGCACAAAAAATCATCTCCAGCATCAAACCAAGAAGAAGATGACGTTCCGTCTGCCAGTACATGTCCAAACTGAGCAGGATGGAAGCTTACTGATCAAGGATCATTACTGGATTCTCGATGGATCTGTTCCACTGGACGGATCAAAAATGCTAGCAGCAACTTCTAAAAAAATAGATTTATAAGGAGGATCACAATGGCTGATCAATTAACCGTAACAACACTGTATGCACGTCAACAAATGGCAAAGGCAAGAGCCGAAGGAACAAAACTCACAAAAGTCGTCAAAATGGCCTTTGGAAATGGGGGAACGAAGGATGGAAAACCGATCTCTCTAGACGGCACTGAACAAAAACTCAAAAAAGAACTAGTTCAAAAAAATATTGATTCGTTTACTTTTATGGAACCAGCAAAAATCCGCTACACCTGCACGATCGCGGAAGGAGAACTGGCAGGAGAAGTGATCAACGAACTAGCACTTGTCGACGAAGACGGTAAATTCACCGCCATCCGCACCATGACAGACAAACAAAAAGATGGCGACATCGAATTTGTTTTTGAGATTGATGATATTTATTAATGGAGGGATTTAAATGGAAATAAATTCACCGAAAACATTTGAAACTAGTGACAAAGCTCATGCTGATTTATTCAATGAAATGGTTCAAACCTTGCTTGAAAACGACAATGGACTGTTAGAACAGCTTACCAACCATACACAAGATATGAACTCACATGCATCTGAAGAAGAAAAGAAAAAATGGAATGATTCGCAGATGTATAAAATAACTGCTGATAACGGTATGCAGCTTATCAATGTCTCAGCTGATTCAAAAATATTTGATGCAATTAAGGATAAAGGAACATGTACATTTTACGCAGCTCCTGGAGTTGAAGATTCTCCATCATCGTCAAATATATCACTAAGAGGTATGCAAATAGTAGGCCAAAATAACATAGGGGCAGGCTTTGCGGTAGATATAGCAGGGAAGGCATACAGCTTTTACTACAATAATGGTCATACAACTATTACTTGGACACCTCTTCCGAGTATAAACGATTTAAATAAATGGAATGGAAGTCAATTAATTAAAATTACTAATGACACGGGTGGTGTTCGTGTATCTGTAGATGCTGCAGATAGTCTTCTAGATAAAATATCTGAAACTGGTAAAACATTCGGCACCTTTTATTCTGTGGCTGGTGCAAAAGATAATCCCTCTGAGTCATCTGCCAGAGGGTTTTATCATTTCACTTCGTCTGATAGTAATAATAAAGGAACTTATGGATGGGTTATTGCCATTGATAACAAAAACAACATGTTTACGAATTATCTCGATCTAAATTTAGGCTGGCAAGGTTGGAGACGTAATTTGAGTGAAGCTGATCAACAAATTACATGGATCACACCTAGACTGTTAAATGGATGGAAACAATATAGTTCAAGTGCGCTGCCTATACGTTTCGGTAAAAATGCTTTGGGAGAAGTGGAGATAAACGGTGCTGTTAGAGATGGTGCCTTAGGTGAAGTCCCTGTTTTTGTCCTTCCAGAGGGATACCGCCCGAAACAGTCTGTTTATTATGTGGGGGTTGCTTCTAGTCTTGGTACATCTGGGATACCACAATATCATCGGACATTTATTACAAACGACGGAAGAGTATGTGTACAATTATCCTCTAACTCTGCCAATCCTACAGAATTCATTACGTTTTTAATCAGATTCAGTACATTATAGGAGGAACTAAAATGTGGATTTATAAATATAATGATCAATTAATTTATGTGCCTGGTGAAGAGAAACTCATCAATGAACATGAAAAAATTCCTGAAGGTTTTACCGATGTACCCCCTCCTGTTGAATCGTATATTGCAAAATTTGACCCCAAAAGACGGAAATGGGAGGAAACAGCTACGCAAGAGTATATAAATAGCCTAAAAACAAAACCATTACCTAATGACCTTGAAATATTAAAGGAGCAAAATGCCTTTTTAACCAAACAAATGACACAGATATTACGTGATATAAAAGAGTTGAAATCACTTTAAAACTTTATAAGGGGGAGAAAGATGGTTTTAAAAACACCGCGTTCTTTTGAGATAAGTGACAAAGCGCATGCAGATTTATTTAATAAGATGATACAGATCTTGATTGAAAATGATACAGACCTATTAGCTCAAATTCATCATCATGCAGAAGATACAAACCCTCACGTCTCTGATTCAGAAAAGAAGAAATGGAATGAATCACAGCTATATAAACTGACAAATGATACCGGGTCCCATTTGATCAATATCCCTGCCGGCGGCAGTATTTATGAAGGAATTAAAGAGCTAGGTGCCTGCTCATTCTATGCCCCAGGAGGTTCTGGAGTAGTTGATTCTCCTGCTATTGGGAACGCTGCATTAAGAGGCTTCCAGCTTGTAGGCCAAAACAATATTGGTGTAGGAATCGCAATTGACACATTAGGCAATGCATTTTATTTTTCCTATTATGTAAAAGACATTGGAATCAACTGGGTGCAGATGCCGACTCAAAATGAAAAAAATAAATGGGATGCAGGACAATTGTCTAAAATCACTGCTGATGATGGAAAAGCTTTTGAAAGAATTAATGCAGATGATCCTAGCATTTTAGATAAGCTGATAAAATTGCCAGGAGTTCACTCATGGTACATCCATGAAGCACATCCAGATCTTCCGACAAGAAGTTCCATGAGGGCTTTGTCTGTTTTTAGTGAAAATACCTACGGCTGGGTCATCGGTGCAAACAATACAGGAGATGTCTATATTAACCGTTCAACAACTGATGTAACAGGTACCCAACAAGAGTGGAGCGGTTGGAAACGTCTCAATGACCATAACCTATTAAACTCAAAGGGATTAAGACTTTCAATGCCAATAGGTACTGATATTTTAACGCTGCCATCCGGATTTTACTTTGCTGTTGGATCTAATGTTTTAAATATGCCTGTCGATAATGATTCTTCTTGGTTTAATATCGATATTTTAGAAACTGTAAATGGTAGAAAGAGCATTCATGTCATCAGAAGTTTCGACAACACTCATTGGTTCGGGACTGTTCATACTGATGGTGTCTTTAAAGGGTGGAAAAAATTAGTAACTGATGCTGATTTTGAAAATGTCAAGTGGCTAAATGTTACCTTAGGCAGCGGTTCTTCTATTGGAGATAGACCAGTTGAATATACTAGATGGGGAAATTTATTATTGTTGAGAGGTCACCTAAAAGCAAATAGAGAAGTTATCTGTGGAAGTATTCCAAGTACGGGCTTACCAGATAAAGGCCTAGTAGTATCAGTTCCCGTATCAGGTACAACCGGTCATAGTAAATTACTTATATATAAGACAGGAGAGCTAAAGCTAACTGGTTTACTGGCAGCGAATGAAAGTGCAGTAACTGGCTACTATTTAGACACAGTCGTCCCATTAAATTAAGGAAGTGATAGTATGATACAAGTTTATGAGTACAATCATCAAAATGAATTGGTCAGACCTATAGTAGTGTTTGAGAGGGATGATGAAGGAAATTATATCATTCCAGATCAATGCACAACAATTGCTCCACCCAATAATCCTTCTTTTTATAAAGCAGCTTTTGATGTGGAAAAACAGCAATGGTATGAATCTGCAACACAGGAGTATATAGATAGCTTAAAACCAGCCCCTTTCCCGCCAAGTGATATAGAACTTTTAAAGAAACAAAATGCTTTATTATCTAAACAATTAACGCAGCTATTGGCTATGCAGACAGGGGGGACTTCAGAATGATGTTTCCAACTGTAGCAGATATCAAACAATTTTGGGACTGGCAATGTTACGGCCCAGAGGACATTGCATTTTATGTAAGCATCGGCTGGATCTCGGCGGATGACTATCAAGACATAACAGGAGACAAATACGAAGCCTAATGGCTTTATTTTTTTTACCGTAAAAAGGTGATTCCGGCGGCTTAGGTTAATCAACCATTAAATCATAACTTATCCTCAATCTCATTGAAACAATTTATGGAGTTGTAGAAAGGAGAGAACACATTGGATATAAAAACTCCTCGTTCTTTTGAAACGAGTGATAAAGCTCATGCTGATCTATTCAACGATATGTTGAAAATACTGATTCATAACGACACTGATATATCAGAACAATTAACTAATCATATCGATGATTCGAGACAGCACTCTTCAGAAGTAGAAAAAAAGAAATGGAATGAGTCGCAGCTGTATAAAATTACAGGTGATGACGGAGTACATCTTATAAATATTCCTGTCGGTTCAAAAATTTATGACTCAATTAAAGACAAAGGGACATGTACATTTTATGCGCCCAGTGGAATAGAGGATAGCCCTTCACAATTTGCCATTAGAGGGATACAGACAGTGGGACAAAATAACATTGGAACAGGTTTTGCGATAGATACTTCAGGTAATGCATATTACTTCTACTATAATTCTAGCCACTTATCTATCACTTGGACTCAGATTCCGACAGCAGCTGAAAAAGATAAATGGAACAACAGTCAGCTCCATAAAATAACAAGAGATAACGGTCAACCCTTTTACAAAAGCATAAGTGAAACCACCGACTATAACGAAATGACAGAAACAGGAATGTATCTCATTTATAATGCGGGCCTTAATGGTCCAAAAGAGATCAAAAGGGCATTTATGATTGTTATCAGTTATGGGAATACCCTGTTACAAACTATATATGATGCAGTGAATGGTCTGAACTCTTTTTATAGAATTAGGAAGACTGACTATACATGGACTGAATGGGAAAAACATCTCACGTCTTCTGATTTAAATGCTGCCTGGTATAATGTAAATCTCAATAGTAATATAAAACAATATTCAGCCAATCCATTGAAATATTCTGTCAGACAAAATATTTTATATTTGAGAGGATCATTTGAAATAGTTTCGGCTAATGAAACAGAAATTGCACGTTTAACGCATGAACCTTCCTCTTTAACTGTTTTCACTTGTGCGACGGTTGGTTCATACGGGTCTGCAAGGATGTCTTTATCTAAAGATGGTAGTCTAAAATTTGATGGATTAATTGCAAACGATCCGTCAAAGGTAACGCGTATTGAAATTAATGAGGAAATTCCACTATGGTAGTCATCATATAATGAAACTACTAAAGCTTTTTTGTGTAGTTAATATGGATACTCACAGATCACTACCAAGACATAACAGGAGACAAATACGAAGCCTAATGGCTTTATTTTTTTGTCGGAAAGAAGGTGATTCCAATGGAAGTAGATGTTGTTCAAAACTTAATGACCCAAGGCCCATTTGCCGTTCTCTTTTGCTGGATTCTGTTCTATGTTCTCAACACCACAAAGGAACGAGAAAACAAACTCAATGAGCAAATCGAGGCGCAAAATGATGTGCTAGCCAAGTTTAGTGAAAAGTATGACGTCGTGATCGACAAACTCGACAAAATAGAACGAAATTTAAAATAGGAGGAAAACTCATGAAAACATTCGACAAAGGCACTGTGATTCGCACAGTGCTTCTTTTTATTGCTCTGATCAATCAAACGCTTGTCATGTTTGGACAGACGGTGCTGCCGATTAGTGAGGAGCAAGTACAAACCGCAGGTGAAGCACTTTATGTGGCAGGTTCTACGATTTTTACTATGGTCACAGCAGTTATCGCTTGGTTTAAAAACAATTATGTGACCTACAAAGGCCAATTACAAAAAGATGCTCTGAAACAAAGAGGGCTAACAAAATAATACTTGAAGGAGAAACGACATGGTGAAAATCATTCAAGCATTGATCCCAAAACAACATCGCAACAGACCAGGAAACACGATGAAGCCGCTCTATATTACGGTGCATAATACTTCAAACAGTGCAAAAGGTGCTAATGCGGCCAGTCATGCAGCGTTTGTTGCACGTTCAAGTACCGGTGTCAGCTGGCATTACACTGTTGATGATCAGGTGATTTATCAGCATTTACCGTTAAACGAAAACGGTTGGCACGCAGGGGATGGCAGAGGCACCGGCAATATGAAATCAATTGGAATTGAAATTTGTGAAAATGCAGACGGCAATTTTGAACAAGCAGTTGAAAATGCCCAATGGCTCATTCGAAAGCTGATAGAAGATTTGGGGATTCCTTTATCAAATGTAGTGCCTCATAAACATTGGAGCGGGAAAGAATGTCCAAGGAAACTTCTCGGACGGTGGGATCAGTTTAAAGCTGGCATAGCCACAGCGCATACCGGCAGCAAAAGCACAAGAAAACCAGTTCAGGCAGAAAGCTTGAGCCACAAAGCACCCATTTCCAAAAAGAAATCGTCAAATCTGCCATCTGGCATTTTAAAAGTCACCAAGCCCTTAACAAAAGGCCCTCAAGTCACAGCCGTGCAAAAAGCCTTATCTTCTCTCTATTTTTACCCAGACAAAGGGGCAAAAAATAACGGGATTGACGGCTATTATGGACCGAAAACAGCGAATGCGGTCAAGCGGTTCCAGCTCATGAACGGCTTAGCTGCAGACGGAATTTACGGACCGAAGACGAAGAACAAAATCGAACAACTACAGAAGAAGTGATGATCTATAAAAAAAGCTATCAGCAAGTGAGGAAATACCTCCTTGCTGATAGCTAACAAAAAATGACATCATGTGTGATATAATCAACCAAATCACTATCATGAGAGGAGAGAAAAATGAAAAAGGAACTGTTCCAGATCATCATGCTGTCAGTGCTGCTCATCTATTTCATTTATCACGGAATGACGAGCGATTTCCCTGTGTCCTACACAATCATTCTCATCCTAACTTATCTTTCTGTGATTACATACCGCATCATAAAGGTATTAAGAAAAAACAAAGAACAAACAGAACTGTAAGAGATATGTACATAAAAAACCCATCCTTGATTTCTCAAGAATGGGTTTTCGTATGGAGCGTAGGGGATTCGAACCCCTGACCCTTTCGCTGCCAGCGAAATATTCTCCCACTGAACTAACGCCCCGAGGTATGACGACATAATTTATTATAATCAATCCTCCTGTGGAATTCAAGCTGTAAAACGTAATCACATCGTCTATTTTTCTTTCTGTTCAATCGGAATATAGTCAAAAATTTCACCAGAATGAACAGAATGGGCTAATCGTCTCAGCCAGTCATAATAGGCTTTTGAGCTTTCAAGCTGCTCAATGAGCTGCTGCGCTTCTTCTCTTAAATGCTCCTCCAGCTGATCATCACGCGACACCTCTTGAAGCCGCTCTTGCGCTTCTTCAATTGCCGCTAAATTGACCTCGACCTCACGTTCCCATTTTTGCGGAAAGAAATTCGTGAAAAACTTAAAAAAGTCTTTTTCCGCAACAAAGCTGTGTTTTCTTCGGCCACGGTGAAACGTCTTTTTGACAATATTCATGTCTTGCAGCTTTTTCACACCCGTGCTCATACTCGGCTTACTCATTTGCAGCTCTTCACGCATTTCATCCAGTGTCATTTCCTCATTTAAATACATCGTTCCATATAGAATACCTGCACTTCGTGTAATGCCGTAGAGATCCATCGTTTCAGCTATGGAATCAATGACTAGATCTTTAGCAGCTAAAATACGATCTTCTGCTTGCGGTTTTTCCTGCTTTTTCATTTTGTCCCTGCTTTCTATTAAGAAAATTCAATCCGTTCAAAAAAATCTTTATGGACTATATGTTAACGAAAGAATACAAAATGTCAAAATAAATGAAGCATATCTCCCTTTGACAGAAAAATTTGAACATGATAAGTTAATTATGTTCAAAACGTTAAATTTTTATTTAACAAACTTACCAAAGAGAATCAGAGGAGGTTCCTTCTATGAGTCAAACGCTATTTATAGACGGACAATGGGTTGGCGCTAAAAGTAGCGACACACGGGATATCATCAATCCGTTCAATCAAGAAGTGATCGCGACAGTCAGCGAAGGATCTAGAAATGACGCGCAGCTAGCCATTAAAGCAGCGAGAAAAGCCTTCGATCAAGGGGACTGGGCAAACCTGCCTGGACTTGAAAGAGGAAATATTGTGTTTAAGATAGCTGAATTGATTAGACGTGATCTTGATGAACTAGCCAAATTGGAATCGCTTGATACAGGCAAAACATTAGAGGAAAGCAAGGCAGATATGGACGATATTGCGAACGTGTTCCAATATTACGCAGGTCTGGCTGATAAAGATGGCGGGGAAATCATTGCATCACCAATTTCAAACTCGAAAAGTGAATTAGTCAGAGAGCCTGTCGGTGTATGCGGACAAATCACTCCTTGGAACTATCCATTGCTTCAAGCAAGCTGGAAAATCGCTCCTGCACTTGCGGCGGGAAATACAATCGTTCTAAAGCCAAGTGAAATCACACCACTCACCACAATAAAAATATTTAAACTCATGGAAGAAGCGGGCGTTCCAGCAGGCGTTGCAAACCTAGTGCTTGGACCTGGGGCAACCGTTGGTGATGAGCTTGCTGTAAATGATCAAGTAGATCTGATTTCATTTACAGGCGGTATTGAAACAGGGAAGAAAATTATGCAGGGAGCCAGCGGGAATGTGAAAAAAATAGCCCTTGAACTTGGCGGAAAGAATCCGAATATTGTGTTTCAAGATGCTGATTTAGACGTAGCGGTTGACCAGGCAATGAATGCTGTATTTTTCCATGCAGGGCAAGTGTGTTCAGCAGGTTCACGTTTGCTGGTGGAAGAATCTATTCATGATGAATTTTTAGAAGAACTGGTGAAGCGTACGAAAAAAATCAAGCTAGGCAACGGCTTTGATGAAGACACCCAGAGCGGGCCGCTCATCTCAGCTGAGCATCGAGAAAAAGTAGAAAAATACGTCAGCATCGGTTTAGAAGAAGGCGCTAAGTTAGAGACAGGCGGAAAAAGACCTGACGCAGAGGAGCTGCAAAATGGGTTCTTCTACTTGCCGACCATATTCTCAGGCTGCACGTCAGATATGCGGATTGTGCAGGAAGAAGTCTTTGGACCTGTCCTGACAGTCGAAACCTTCCATACAGAGGAAGAAGTCATCAAGCTGGCAAATGATACGATTTATGGATTAGCAGGAGCTGTGTGGTCTTCTGATATCAGCAAGGCCGAAAGAGTGGCTCGGCAATTAAGATTGGGCACGGTTTGGATCAATGACTTCCATCCTTATTTTGCTCAAGCACCTTGGGGTGGCTACAAGCAATCAGGCATTGGGCGCGAATTAGGACGCACGGGACTTGAAGAATATACCGAGCTGAAGCATTTATATCGAAATACAAAACCTGAAGCAGTTCATTGGTTTAAATAAAAATTACGCATTTGGAGGAGATTCTATATGACACTAAATATGAAAATTGAAAGCATGCAGAAATTCCATACATTTGAAATTCCGACTGTCATCAAACATGGCATTGGTGCAGTGAAACATGTTGGGGAAGAAGTAAAAGCATACGGCGTTTCAAAAGTATTGCTTGTAACAGACCCTGGTATTTATCAAGCCGGCGTGGTGGACCCAGTAATTGCTTCATTAAAAGAAGCACAAATCGATGTCGTTCTATTTGATAAAGTAGAGCCAAATCCGCCAGTCCGTCTAGTGAACGAAGGATCTGCTTTATATGAAAAAGAAGGCTGTAATGGATTAGTCGCAGTAGGCGGCGGCAGTTCAATGGATACAGCAAAGGCAATCGGAGTAGAGGCGACTCATGAAGGCTCAGTCCTTGATTACGAAGCGGCAGAGGGAAAAAAACCGCTAGAAAACAGAATCCCTCCTTTAACCACTATTCCGACAACAGCTGGTACAGGTTCAGAGGTAACGCAGTGGGCGGTCATTACTGATGAAGAAAGAGAATTCAAATTCAATACTGGTGGACCTCTCATTGCAGCTCATCTAACAGTAATTGATCCAGAGCTTCATGTATCCATGCCGCCTCATGTGACAGCAATGACTGGAATTGACGCGCTTGCTCACGCGATTGAATGCTATACGATGAAATTTGCTCAGCCGATTACAGATGCGGTAGCGCTCATGGCAATTGAATATGCTGCTCATTATATTCGCCGTGCCTTTGCTGATGGCGAGGACTTAGAAGCCAGATATGGAATGGCACAAGCTGCGATGCTTGCCGGGCTTTCTTATGGAAGTGAATCAGCTGGAGCTGCACATGCGATGAGTCAAACACTCGGAGGTATTATTCCTGTAGCGCACGGTCAGTGTGTTGCAGCGATGATGGGACCAGTGATGGAGTATAACTGGAAAGGGTATCCGGAAAAATTCGCTCGAATTGCGCAAGCGTTTGGGATTGATACAAGCAGAATGACAACAGAGGAAGCAGCCAAAGCAGCTGTGAACTGGATGTATGATTTAGTGGAGGATTTAGAAGTTCCTTCATTAGAAGAACAAGGTGTATCAAAAGATATGATTGATCGTTTATCTAAAGAAGCGATGAAAGATCCGCAAACAGTTGGAAACCCAAGAGATTTAAACGAAAAAGCGTACAAATGGATTTATGCTCGCTGCTTTGAGTTAACACCTAAAACGGTGTAACAATGAAAAAAGGCTCCCAAAAGGGAGTCTTTTTTATGTCTATAGTTGTTCTTTAATTTCTTTGATTTGATGAATATGGCGTTTTTCGTGTGCACCGATAAAATCAAGGTATTGCTTAAGGGATAGCTCTTTAAACACAGGGTGTGCAATGACACGTTTGAAATCTTCCTCAGTAAATGTTGATAAAATTTGATTGAGCTGCTCACGTGCAGTATCGAGCTCATCCTTTAAATGTGTAGGTGTGACATGCTTGCGCTCAGGCGCAACAATACTAGGCGCAGTGGCTTTTTTCGAACGGTCCTCTGCCATTTCTACCGGCTTTGGTTCATATTCTTTAATTGGTGCTTTTTTACCCTCAGCAGCTAGATGTTTTGCTGCAACTAGGTCCATTTTCTTTAAATGATCTGCTACCTCTTGAATACTCCAAGTATCATCAGATAATTTTTGGTTCAATTGTTCTTCGCTCAAACCTTGCAGCTCGTGCCACAATTCTTGTCTTGCTTCATGTAATAAACTCATTTTCTTCATCACCTCAAGATCAAATTTTAACATAATGGTACATGACAATCATTCTTGAGCTATCCGAAAATCCCTTTGAAGAATTGTGATGAAATATGAAACCTTTACAAAAGTGGTTCGTATTACCTGTTAGAAGGAATACATTGGAGGTGGGTGAGGTCTAAATGAAACAAAAGATGTTCATTTCATGAAGAAAGGATGAGGAAGATGGATGTGTTCGGGCTGCCTCTTCAGACGCTGTATTTATACATATTAATGATATCAGGAATCCTGACACTTGTTTTCGTCTTTTTCGGCGATGTATTTGATGGATTATTTGAAGCGATCCCTGTTCCATTCCTTCAACCAACATTGATCCTCGCATTTCTTACCTTTTTCTCGGCTGGAGGGTTTATCTCTGAAAAAACGGCAATTGTAGGAAGTGGACTTGGCGCAGTATTATCTGCCATCCTCGCAGTGATCCTTGTGACCTGTTTGAATGTATTTGTATTAGTCCCGCTTTCCTCTGCTGAAGAATCTCTCTCTTATACGGAGGCCGATTTAAAAGGAAGAACTGGGGAGATCATTGTATCTGTTCCAAAAGACGGATTTGGAGAAGTGCTGTTAATCAGTAATAGCGGGAAAATCTCAAAGCCAGCTGTCAGTTTCGACCAAGAGGAGATTCCATATGGAACCCGTGTGCTAGTTGTCGAAGTGAACAAAGGCGTCTTATCTGTTATACCAAATGAAGAAATCTAGGAGGGAATGCTATGCCAGGAACAACGATTTTAGTGATCATTGGAATTGTGCTTGTGATTCTTATTGCACTTATTGGTGTATTTGTTTCTAAATACCGGACAGCAGGTCCAGATGAAGCATTAATCGTCACAGGAAGTTACCTAGGAAGTAAAAATGTCCACGTGGATGAAGGTGGAAACAAGATTAAGATTGTGAGAGGCGGCGGTACCTTTGTACTTCCAGTCTTTCAACAAGCAGAGCCGCTCAGCTTACTATCTAGCAAGCTAGACGTTTCAACACCTGAAGTCTATACCGAACAAGGTGTACCAGTCATGGCGGATGGAACAGCCATCATTAAAATTGGCGGATCGATTGAAGAAATCGCGACTGCTGCAGAGCAATTTTTAGGGAAAACAAAAGAAGACCGCGAAAACGAAGCGAGAGAAGTATTAGAAGGCCACCTTCGATCCATCTTAGGATCAATGACAGTTGAAGAGATTTATAAAAATAGAGAGAAATTCTCTCAAGAAGTACAACGTGTCGCTTCTCAAGATTTAGCGAAAATGGGTCTTGTCATTGTATCGTTTACGATCAAAGATGTTCGTGATAAAAATGGCTATTTAGAATCTCTAGGTAAACCAAGAATTGCCCAAGTAAAACGCGATGCAGATATTGCAACAGCTGAAGCAGATAAAGAAACACGTATCAAACGTGCGGAAGCAGATAAAGATGCGAAGAAATCTGAGCTTGAGCGTGCTACTGAAATCGCTGAAGCAGAAAAGATCAATGAGCTGAAAAGAGCAGAATTCAGACGTGAACAGGATACGGCAAAAGCAAGTGCTGACCAAGCGTACGATCTAGAAACAGCTCGTAACCGACAGCACGTAACTGAACAAGAAATGCAAGTCAAAATCATTGAGCGTCAGAAACAAATTGAATTAGAAGAAAAAGAGATTCAGCGTCGTGAACGTCAATACGATTCTGAAGTGAAAAAGAAAGCAGATGCGGACCGTTATGCTGTTGAGCAGTCAGCTGCGGCGGAAAAAGCGAAACGCCTCGCTGAAGCAGATGCGAAGAAATACAGCATCGAAGCAATGGCCAAAGCAGAAGCTGAGAAAGTCCGTATTGACGGGCTTGCCAAAGCGGAAGCGGATCGTGCAAAAGGGGAAACAGAAGCAGAAGTCATTAGACTAAAAGGACTTGCGGAAGCGGAAGCGAAAGAGAAAATTGCGGAAGCGTTCGAACAGTATGGTCAGGCAGCCATTCTTGATATGATTGTGAAAATGCTACCTGAATATGCGAAGCAAGTATCTGCACCACTTTCTAACATTGATAAAATTACTGTTGTGGATACGGGCGGTAACGGGGAAGGCAGCGGTGCTAATAAAGTCACTGGCTATGCCACAAACCTCATGTCCAGTCTGCAAGAAAGCCTGAAAGCATCCTCTGGAATAGATGTGAAAGAAATTATTGAGAACTTTTCTGGCAAAGGCAATGTGAAGCAAAGCATTCAAGAGCTGACAAATGAAATCAAACAACCAAGAAAAAAAGAGATCGCTGATACTCAAATAGAAGAATAAAATCAATAGACACCTTCCATCAGAAGGTGTCTATTTGGCATGCGCCCGATATGGATTCTTTTTTACATATGAAGAAAGATTCACGAGAATACCTGCTGATATCATCATGAACACCAATGAAGACCCGCCGTAGCTAATAAAGGGAAGAGGTATGCCTGTAATGGGGAGAAGCCCGAAGACAGCTCCTAGATTAAAGACTGCTTGGATCATGATTTGAAACGTGAGCCCGATCGTTAACAGTTTTCCAAATGGGTCGTGTAAAGCTTGCACAATTCGCATGGCTCGATACATGATGATGAGATATGCACCAATCACAAGCAAAATCCCCATGATTCCCAGTTCTTCACTGATGATGGCCATGATAAAATCCGTATGGGCTTCAGGAAGAAAGCCCAGTTTTTGAATGCTTCCGCCTAAGCCATTTCCCGTCAGCCCGCCTGAATTCATCGCGAAATACGAATGAATCAGCTGATATCCATCCCCATTTTCATACTGAAAAGGATTACGAAAAGAAGTCAGCCGTTTTAAACGGTAAGGAGCTGTCACAGCAAAAAAAGTGATTCCCGCTGCGGCAGTCCATCCCAGCAAAATAAGATGGCGCGTTTTCAGTCCAGCGCATAATAAAATAATGCCGCAGCTTAATAAAATAGACACAGCTGTGCCTAAATCCGGCTGCTTTAAGATCAATAAAAAAACAATCCCTAAAAGAATGAGTGGCGGCATTACACCTTTTTTAAAAGATGTAATGTACGCTTGTTTTTTCGCATACACATAGGCAAAATAGATCACCATCACTAGTTTCACAGCTTCTGAAGGCTGGAGCATGAGAGAACCTAGATGAATCCACCGCTGTGAATTATTTTTGACAACACCAATTCCAGGAAGCAGGACAAGGATGAGACATAGCAATGACAGTAAGACAAGCCACTTCATCCATTTGCGATAAATCTGATAAGGGAGAAGAGCGGCAATGAAGAAAAAGAATCCCCCCATCACGAGCCATTGCCATTGTTTGATAAAGAAATAGCTGCCCTGTTCATACTTCACTTCTCCTAAAGGATAACTTGCACTGTAGACCATCAGTAAACCAAATAAGCAGAGAAACACAATCGTACCAACAAGAATGCGGTCGATTCTTTTGAGATGGGATAAAAGGAATGGCATCATCTTCAACCCCAATTGCGACCAAACATATAGGATGATGATCTAAGATTGACACTAAACACGAGACCAATGGCGATCATGTTGGTCAATAGCGCACTGCCTCCATAGCTGATAAAAGGAAGTGCAAGTCCCGTCACAGGCATTAAACCGATTGTCATCCCTACGTTTTGGAAAACTTGAAACATGATCAGCCCAACGACACCTGCACATATGTATAATCCATAGAGTGTATTAGCGTGCATAGCCACGTGAATGATTCGGTAAATCATCATTAAGTACAGACACATCAAAAGAGAGGCGCCAATAAAACCAAACTCCTCACCAATGACGGCAAATATAAAATCCGTATGGGCTTCAGGGATATTGCCACCTTGTACTTGTTGCCCCTTTGTAAAACCGCTTCCTGATAATTGACCTGATCCAATGCCGAGTATCGATTGTTTCAGCTGATACCCGTATGTTGAATCAAATTCATCAGGAGAGAGCCACCCATAAATGCGATCAAGCTGATGAGGCTTAATGATTTTCGTGAAATGCTCAAAATGATGATTGTGCAGATAGATCAAAAAGGCAAGAAGTGCAAGAAAAGCAGCCATTAATGCAGCCGTCATCTTGCTCGAAATCCCTGATACAAGCATCAGTGTAAAGGCAATGGATAAGATCACGAGCGCTGTTCCTAAATCAGGCTGAATTAAGATGAGGAAAAAAGGGACGATCGTCCAGCAAATGACTTTAGTTGTAGGAATGATGCTTTCTTGAAAAGAAAATCGCTGATGCTTGTATTGGTTCAAGACAGCCGCAAGCAGCAGGATCACAAAAATTTTCATAAACTCTGATGGCTGAATTTTGATTGAACCGAAGCTGATCCACCTTTGGGAACCATTTTGACTCGTTCCGAAAAAATGCACAAGAATAATGAGAAAAATACCACCTGCAAATAACCGAAAAGATAAACGCTCAAGCAGCTCATAATCAAAGTAAGCAACTGCTGCCATGAGACCGAAACCGACGATATACCAGAAAATTTGCCTTTTGACGAAATAAAGCATATCTTGCGTTTCATACTGTCCCGATCCGCTATAAACAGCTAGTAGGCTGATGACAAATAAACAAATAACAGTGAGTAAAAGTGCGAAGTCAATGCTGTACTGTTTTTTCATGGCTTCTTTTCCTGCTATGCCCTATTTGTCAGTTGGTTTAATATGACTTGCACCGCGGCAGCGTCATCAATATAGCCGATCGGAAAAATATAATCTGGTATTAAATCAACAGGCATAATGAAATAAAGGAGTGCGCCTCCCATCAGCATCAATTCTCGAGGAGTCCCCCGTCCATTTATGAATAAACTGTACATGTTTTTCAACTGCTCAAGAAATGGTCCGACGCCGCTTAGCGTCTTCATCTTTTTTTCAAACTTTGCCGTAATCGTTTCTTTTCCTTCAGCTGTTTGGCTGTAGGCTTCGTATTCGTTTAACTTTTGTTCCAATTTGGTCTGACTAAACGTACCGTCGTAGACCTCTTGATCTTTTAGGGTTTTTTCAATCTCTTCTACCGCTTGAATGAACGTATCACCGTGCGCCTTTTCGTTTTTAATTGGATACCCTGAAGCAGTCAATAGTTGATCTAATGATATGTTCAGAGATTCTGAAAGCCGCTGCAGATGATTCAAAGTGGGTTTTCTTTTTCCATTCATGATTCTGGACAGTGTCGCCTTATCGATTCCTGTGTATGTGCTGAGCTCTCTTAAAGATAAAGAGCGTTGCTGCAATTTTTCCTTTAAAATTTGGCCAAGCTCTGTTGTCTTAATATCCATTTTCTACGCCATCCTTTTCATTATGTATCAACTCTTCTATAGAAGAAGTCGTCCCCAATATAAAGGTGTGTTGACAAAATGTCAACGGATATCCTTTATTGATTGAATTTTAAAAAATAAGAATTTATCATAATATAAATAGGATAAAAACAGTGAGTAGGAGTGGCGCGGATGAAGGTGAGACATGCGGTACATCAAGATATTCCAAAAATCGCTGAGATTCATGTGAAAAGCTGGCAGACGACTTATCAGGGGATTATTTCGCAGGAGTATTTAGATGGTTTAAACATTGAAGATCGGAAAGAGAGCTGGAGAAGAAGGTCACTTGAAGGGACGTTTGTCGCAGAAGATGCGGAAGGCGTATTTGGTTTTGCTTCTTTCGGAAAACAACGTGACGAACGTTATTCTACATATGATGGAGAGCTGTATGCCATCTATTTATTACAACAGAAACAGAAATCAGGTGCGGGTATTGCCTTAATTGCTAAAGGTGTCGATTATTTAATAGAAAAAGGGTATCAGAAGTTGATGCTATGGGTGTTTGAACAAAATTCGGCAAAACAATTTTATCAAAAACTTCAACCTAGTTTTGTCGTTACCAGCCAGTTCGAGCTGGCTGGCGAGAACC
Organism: Bacillus sp. PK5-006; assembly: GCF_054161415.1. Classification (NCBI taxonomy): domain Bacteria; kingdom Bacillati; phylum Bacillota; class Bacilli; order Caryophanales; family Bacillaceae; genus Bacillus; species Bacillus sp. PK5-006. The sequence goes on from NZ_CP096414.1 coordinate 947,596, forward strand.
ATAATGAAATAGGGTATGGATGGGAGCTGTCTATATTGAATAACCATGTACAGCGAATTAAATCGTCAGCTTCCAGTAATAATGAGAGAAAAAAGTGAAGAGCACAGCAAGCAGCATGTAAGAAATAAACGGTGAAGCTTCTACTTTTCCTTTCACGCCTGCTATTTTTAAAGCTTCATAGAAACTTGCCAAAAAATAAGCAAGACTGAGAATATAACAGCACAGCATAATGGAGTAAGGGCTCATTGTCGTACCTCCAGCATGAAATCTTCTATTATTAATAGATTCCATGGAGCAGCAAATTATGCATAAAAAAATAACCAGCTGAAATCAGCCGGTTATTTTTGATGAGGAAAAACCAAACGAGATGCACTTGGGATGAGTATGCAAAGAACGATACTGCAAATAATAAATGAAGGAACCATATATGTGCTGTTATAAATTAAAGAGTAGACCCATCCTGGTGTTCCTTTCGGTGCATATTGAGAAAAGAAAACGACGCCAGAAATAAAGAACGTCAGCAGCCTGAAGAAACTAGCAATAAAAACAGCTAGGGTAATATAGAAGAATTGCTGTTTTCGCTTTTGATCCTGAATGGCTTTTTTGATCAGTCCAGAAAACAGGCCGCTTAAAGAAATGACAACAGATGCAACGAAGTAATCGAGGAATCCTTGAACAGGTGTAGCGATGATCGGGCTATTCATCAGCTGAAGACCTGCGATTAACACACCGATGATAAATCCGGTAGATATTCCCCATCTAATAGACATGAGAATGACGGGAATCATAATCAGCGCAAGAGAACCGCCATTAGGCATTCTTAAAAAGAGACCTGATAAGTAATCTAATACAAGTGCAAGTGAAGTCATAATTGCGATTTCCATCAGTCGGACCAATTGATTTGATTGCTGCATAAAAAAATCTCCTTTTTCATGAATTGAGCAAGGAGAGACCGTGTAAGGATGAGTATGTTATTCATAGAAAAACATATCGATTTGAATACACCGTATGTATTCAAGTGATTCCACATTCCTACTTCAGTATTAACTGACAGGTTCAAAGGGTCAGAACAACGAATGTTCACTCTCAGCACAAAGCTCCCCCTGCGGTTATTTAGTTTCAATCTATTATAAATATACTAAAGACCCGCAGGATCAACAATAGATAATTCCCGAGATAAGTAGCATTTGTATCAATATATAGGAAGAGATAAGGAAAAATAAATTATTTAGAAAAAATACTTGTTTCTTCTTTCAAAAGGTGTTATATTTGTATTCGCCGCTGAAACAGCGCGGTTGATAAATAACATTAAGAAAAAAGTTGTTGACTTTATCTTGATAGAATGTTATATTAATAAAGTCGCCTCTGAGAGACGACGAAGATGATCTTTGAAAACTAAACAAGACAAAACGTACCTGTTAATTCGAGTTTTTATAAAAAAATCCTATGATACTTCATAGGTAGTCAGTCAAACTGGCGAGGCAGGAAGTGATCACATGCTAAGTTCGCTACATCGTGTAGCAGCGCATGTGTGATATGCATCCTGCATACCTCGGAGAGTTTGATCCTGGCTCAGGACGAACGCTGGCGGCGTGCCTAATACATGCAAGTCGAGCGGACGGAAGGGAGCTTGCTCCCGGATGTTAGCGGCGGACGGGTGAGTAACACGTGGGTAACCTGCCTGTAAGACTGGGATAACTCCGGGAAACCGGAGCTAATACCGGATAGTTCCTTGAACCGCATGGTTCAAGGATGAAAGACGGTTTCGGCTGTCACTTACAGATGGACCCGCGGCGCATTAGCTAGTTGGTGGGGTAATGGCTCACCAAGGCGACGATGCGTAGCCGACCTGAGAGGGTGATCGGCCACACTGGGACTGAGACACGGCCCAGACTCCTACGGGAGGCAGCAGTAGGGAATCTTCCGCAATGGACGAAAGTCTGACGGAGCAACGCCGCGTGAGTGATGAAGGTTTTCGGATCGTAAAGCTCTGTTGTTAGGGAAGAACAAGTGCGAGAGTAACTGCTCGCACCTTGACGGTACCTAACCAGAAAGCCACGGCTAACTACGTGCCAGCAGCCGCGGTAATACGTAGGTGGCAAGCGTTGTCCGGAATTATTGGGCGTAAAGGGCTCGCAGGCGGTTTCTTAAGTCTGATGTGAAAGCCCCCGGCTCAACCGGGGAGGGTCATTGGAAACTGGGAAACTTGAGTGCAGAAGAGGAGAGTGGAATTCCACGTGTAGCGGTGAAATGCGTAGAGATGTGGAGGAACACCAGTGGCGAAGGCGACTCTCTGGTCTGTAACTGACGCTGAGGAGCGAAAGCGTGGGGAGCGAACAGGATTAGATACCCTGGTAGTCCACGCCGTAAACGATGAGTGCTAAGTGTTAGGGGGTTTCCGCCCCTTAGTGCTGCAGCTAACGCATTAAGCACTCCGCCTGGGGAGTACGGTCGCAAGACTGAAACTCAAAGGAATTGACGGGGGCCCGCACAAGCGGTGGAGCATGTGGTTTAATTCGAAGCAACGCGAAGAACCTTACCAGGTCTTGACATCCTCTGACAACCTTAGAGATAGGGCTTTCCCTTTGGGGACAGAGTGACAGGTGGTGCATGGTTGTCGTCAGCTCGTGTCGTGAGATGTTGGGTTAAGTCCCGCAACGAGCGCAACCCTTGATCTTAGTTGCCAGCATTTAGTTGGGCACTCTAAGGTGACTGCCGGTGACAAACCGGAGGAAGGTGGGGATGACGTCAAATCATCATGCCCCTTATGACCTGGGCTACACACGTGCTACAATGGACAGAACAAAGGGCTGCGAGACCGCAAGGTTTAGCCAATCCCATAAATCTGTTCTCAGTTCGGATCGCAGTCTGCAACTCGACTGCGTGAAGCTGGAATCGCTAGTAATCGCGGATCAGCATGCCGCGGTGAATACGTTCCCGGGCCTTGTACACACCGCCCGTCACACCACGAGAGTTTGCAACACCCGAAGTCGGTGAGGTAACCTTTATGGAGCCAGCCGCCGAAGGTGGGGCAGATGATTGGGGTGAAGTCGTAACAAGGTAGCCGTATCGGAAGGTGCGGCTGGATCACCTCCTTTCTAAGGATATATGGAGCAGCGTGCGTTTTCGTCTTGTTTAGTTTTGAAGGATCATTCCTTCAAAACATGTCTCTAGCGAGACAGGATTGTTCTTTGAAAACTAGATAACAATAAGTAATACATTCACATTGAATGCAATGCAAAGTTCATCACACATAGTGATTCTTTCTAAAGTAAGAAATGGTTAAGTTAGAAAGGGCGCACGGTGGATGCCTTGGCACTAGGAGCCGATGAAGGACGGGACGAACACCGATATGCTTCGGGGAGCTGTAAGCAAGCTTTGATCCGGAGATTTCCGAATGGGGAAACCCACTGCTCGTAATGGAGTAGTATCCATACTTGAATACATAGAGTATGAGAAGGCATACCCGGGGAACTGAAACATCTAAGTACCCGGAGGAAGAGAAAGCAAATGCGATTCCCTGAGTAGCGGCGAGCGAAACGGGAACAGCCCAAACCAAGAGGCTTGCCTCTTGGGGTTGTAGGACACTCTATACGGAGTTACAAAGGAATGATATAAGCGAAGAGGTCTGGAAAGGCCCGCCAAAGAAGGTAACAGCCCTGTAACTGAAATGTCGTTCTCTCCAGAGTGGATCCTGAGTACGGCGGAACACGTGAAATTCCGTCGGAATCCGGGAGGACCATCTCCCAAGGCTAAATACTCCCTAGTGACCGATAGTGAACCAGTACCGTGAGGGAAAGGTGAAAAGCACCCCGGAAGGGGAGTGAAATAGATCCTGAAACCGTGTGCCTACAAGTAGTCAGAGCCCGTTAACGGGTGATGGCGTGCCTTTTGTAGAATGAACCGGCGAGTTACGATCCCGTGCAAGGTTAAGCAGAAGATGCGGAGCCGCAGCGAAAGCGAGTCTGAATAGGGCGCATGAGTACGTGGTCGTAGACCCGAAACCAGGTGATCTACCCATGTCCAGGGTGAAGTTCAGGTAACACTGAATGGAGGCCCGAACCCACGCACGTTGAAAAGTGCGGGGATGAGGTGTGGGTAGGGGTGAAATGCCAATCGAACCTGGAGATAGCTGGTTCTCTCCGAAATAGCTTTAGGGCTAGCCTCAAGGTAAGAGTCTCGGAGGTAGAGCACTGATTGGACTAGGGGCCCCTACCGGGTTACCGAATTCAGTCAAACTCCGAATGCCGATGACTTATCCTTGGGAGTCAGACTGCGAGTGATAAGATCCGTAGTCGAAAGGGAAACAGCCCAGACCGCCAGCTAAGGTCCCAAAGTATACGTTAAGTGGAAAAGGATGTGGAGTTGCTTAGACAACCAGGATGTTGGCTTAGAAGCAGCCACCATTTAAAGAGTGCGTAATAGCTCACTGGTCGAGTGACTCTGCGCCGAAAATGTACCGGGGCTAAACGTATCACCGAAGCTGCGGACTGTTCTTACGAACAGTGGTAGGAGAGCGTTCTAAGGGCTGTGAAGCCAGACCGGAAGGACTGGTGGAGCGCTTAGAAGTGAGAATGCCGGTATGAGTAGCGAAAGACGGGTGAGAATCCCGTCCACCGAATGCCTAAGGTTTCCTGAGGAAGGCTCGTCCGCTCAGGGTTAGTCGGGACCTAAGCCGAGGCCGAAAGGCGTAAGCGATGGACAACAGGTTGATATTCCTGTACCACCTCCTCACCATTTGAGCAATGGGGGGACGCAGGAGGATAGGGTAAGCGCGGTATTGGATATCCGCGTCCAAGCAGTTAGGCTGGGAAATAGGCAAATCCGTTTCCCGTAAAGGCTGAGCTGTGATGGCGAGCGAAATTTAGTAGCGGAGTTCCTGATTCCACACTGCCAAGAAAAGCCTCTAGCGAGGTGAGAGGTGCCCGTACCGCAAACCGACACAGGTAGGCGAGGAGAGAATCCTAAGGTGATCGAGAGAACTCTCGTTAAGGAACTCGGCAAAATGACCCCGTAACTTCGGGAGAAGGGGTGCTTCTTAGGGTGTTAAAGCCCCGAGAAGCCGCAGTGAATAGGCCCAGGCGACTGTTTAGCAAAAACACAGGTCTCTGCGAAGCCGTAAGGCGAAGTATAGGGGCTGACGCCTGCCCGGTGCTGGAAGGTTAAGAGGAGCGCTTAGCGTAAGCGAAGGTGCGAATTGAAGCCCCAGTAAACGGCGGCCGTAACTATAACGGTCCTAAGGTAGCGAAATTCCTTGTCGGGTAAGTTCCGACCCGCACGAAAGGCGCAACGATCTGGGCACTGTCTCAACGAGAGACTCGGTGAAATTATAGTACCTGTGAAGATGCAGGTTACCCGCGACAGGACGGAAAGACCCCGTGGAGCTTTACTGCAGCCTGATATTGAATGTTGGTACAGCTTGTACAGGATAGGTAGGAGCCTTGGAAACCGGAGCGCTAGCTTCGGTGGAGGCATCGGTGGGATACTACCCTGGCTGTATTGACCTTCTAACCCGCTGCCCTTATCGGGCAGGGAGACAGTGTCAGGTGGGCAGTTTGACTGGGGCGGTCGCCTCCTAAAATGTAACGGAGGCGCCCAAAGGTTCCCTCAGAATGGTTGGAAATCATTCGCAGAGTGTAAAGGCACAAGGGAGCTTGACTGCGAGACCTACAAGTCGAGCAGGGACGAAAGTCGGGCTTAGTGATCCGGTGGTTCCGCATGGAAGGGCCATCGCTCAACGGATAAAAGCTACCCCGGGGATAACAGGCTTATCTCCCCCAAGAGTCCACATCGACGGGGAGGTTTGGCACCTCGATGTCGGCTCATCGCATCCTGGGGCTGTAGTCGGTCCCAAGGGTTGGGCTGTTCGCCCATTAAAGCGGTACGCGAGCTGGGTTCAGAACGTCGTGAGACAGTTCGGTCCCTATCCGTCGCGGGCGCAGGAAATTTGAGAGGAGCTGTCCTTAGTACGAGAGGACCGGGATGGACGCACCGCTGGTGTACCAGTTGTTCTGCCAAGGGCATCGCTGGGTAGCTATGTGCGGACGGGATAAGTGCTGAAAGCATCTAAGCATGAAGCCCCCCTCAAGATGAGATTTCCCATTCCGCAAGGAAGTAAGATCCCTGAAAGATGATCAGGTTGATAGGTCTGAGGTGGAAGCGTGGTGACACGTGGAGCTGACAGATACTAATAGATCGAGGACTTAACCTATATTCTAATGTGAAGCATGAACATTGTTATCTAGTTTTGAGAGAACATTCTCTCCATCAGGTTTGGTGGCGATAGCGAAGAGGTCACACCCGTTCCCATACCGAACACGGAAGTTAAGCTCTTCAGCGCCGATGGTAGTTGGGGGTTTCCCCCTGTGAGAGTAGGACGCCGCCAAGCTTCTATAAGGATCAGTTCCAGTCGGAACTGGTCTTTTTTGTGCAAGTTGAGGGTACATACATTCACTTGTTTGATAAAAGATCGTGGCTTCATTTTATGTCCACAAGCAGCGTGTGAAATACTTGGATATAAAGAGGAAAATGAGCCTATCGCATAAAACATTAGCTATAAAAACAATAGAGAGACAGAGTATCAGCTTATATAGGGAAATTAAAGATGTGTAAGCCTATATGATTTTTATAAATGCTTACGGCTAAAGAGATTACATATATCATTAAAGTATAAAAATGAGGGACTGCTAATATTTCTGAAGGAATCGAACGTTTTAAAAGAGAATATAGAAGAGAGAAGTTCAGCTGCTGAACGGAACAGCAGCTGTTTGAATAGGTGAAATGACGATCATTTGTTAAAAGAAATACGCAATGAAAATTGAAATAAAATTTTTTTAATATAGCCTTTACAAATGATTAAAACCTGTATATAATAATCTTTGTCGGATCGAGAGATTCCTACATAGTGGAGGATTAGCTCAGCTGGGAGAGCATCTGCCTTACAAGCAGAGGGTCGGCGGTTCGAGCCCGTCATCCTCCACCATATTTATTCTTACATAATGTTAGGATAGATAAAGCCGGTGTAGCTCAACTGGTAGAGCAACTGACTTGTAATCAGTAGGTTGGGGGTTCAAGTCCTCTTGCCGGCACCACTTTCATATGGTAAGATAGACAAGTCGCTTTTAAAGCGAGCCATTAGCTCAGTTGGTAGAGCATCTGACTTTTAATCAGAGGGTCGAAGGTTCGAGTCCTTCATGGCTCACCATGTTTCATGCGGGTGTGGCGGAATTGGCAGACGCGCTAGACTTAGGATCTAGTGTCTTTATGACGTGGGGGTTCAAGTCCCTTCACCCGCATTGCCAAATAAAATAAAGAAATCCTGTAATGCGGAAGTAGTTCAGTGGTAGAACACCACCTTGCCAAGGTGGGGGTCGCGGGTTCGAATCCCGTCTTCCGCTTATACCATCCACGCCGGGGTGGTGGAATTGGCAGACACACAGGACTTAAAATCCTGCGGTAGGTGACTACCGTGCCGGTTCAAGTCCGGCCCTCGGCATTATAAATAAGCGCCCGTAGCTCAATTGGATAGAGCGTTTGACTACGGATCAAAAGGTTAGGGGTTCGACTCCTCTCGGGCGCGCCATTAAGATCGGGAAGTAGCTCAGCTTGGTAGAGCACTTGGTTTGGGACCAAGGGGTCGCAGGTTCGAATCCTGTCTTCCCGACCATCTTTTATGGGGCCTTAGCTCAGCTGGGAGAGCGCCTGCCTTGCACGCAGGAGGTCAGCGGTTCGATCCCGCTAGGCTCCACTTTTTAAAAGATTAATTTGATCATGGCGGTGTAGCTCAGCTGGCTAGAGCGTACGGTTCATACCCGTGAGGTCGGGGGTTCGATCCCCTCCGCCGCTATAAAGGACCTTTAGCTCAGTTGGTTAGAGCAGACGGCTCATAACCGTCCGGTCGTAGGTTCGAGTCCTACAAGGTCCACCATCTATACGGAGGAATACCCAAGTCCGGCTGAAGGGATCGGTCTTGAAAACCGACAGGGGTGTCAAAGCCCGCGGGGGTTCGAATCCCTCTTCCTCCGCCATATTTTTTAAAACCCATATCATCGCGGGGTGGAGCAGTTCGGTAGCTCGTCGGGCTCATAACCCGAAGGTCGCAGGTTCAAATCCTGCCCCCGCAACCAAAATGGTCCGGTAGTTCAGTTGGTTAGAATGCCTGCCTGTCACGCAGGAGGTCGCGGGTTCGAGTCCCGTCCGGACCGCCATTTTTCAAAAGAATACTTGGCTCGGTAGCTCAGTTGGTAGAGCAACGGACTGAAAATCCGTGTGTCGGCGGTTCGATTCCGTCCCGAGCCACTTTTATAAAAATATTCATAGTATGGCGGTTGTGGCGAAGTGGTTAACGCACCAGATTGTGGCTCTGGCACTCGTGGGTTCGATTCCCATCAATCGCCCCATACATATTTTTGCGGGTGTAGTTTAGTGGTAAAACCTCAGCCTTCCAAGCTGATGTCGTGGGTTCGATTCCCATCACCCGCTCCATTTGTATATCTGTTCATGGGCCTGTAGCTCAGCTGGTTAGAGCGCACGCCTGATAAGCGTGAGGTCGGTGGTTCGAGTCCACTCAGGCCCACCATGATCTTCCGCAGTAGCTCAGTGGTAGAGCTATCGGCTGTTAACCGATCGGTCGTAGGTTCGAATCCTACCTGCGGAGCCAAATGGAGAAGTACTCAAGTGGCTGAAGAGGCGCCCCTGCTAAGGGTGTAGGTCGCGTAAGCGGCGCGAGGGTTCAAATCCCTCCTTCTCCGCCATTGATATGGCCCGTTGGTCAAGCGGTTAAGACACCGCCCTTTCACGGCGGTAACACGGGTTCGAATCCCGTACGGGTCATTTTTAAAAGAGATCTTGTCAAAGATCTCTTTTTTATTTTCTCCAAAACGAAAGACCGCATCATGGCGGTCTTTTTTTACATATTCATGGAATAGATCGTATAAGACAAGTATGTGGCAAAGAAGCCCCATAAGACATATGGAATCAGTAAAATTGGAACGACTTTGCTTAGTTTACGTGAGACGATGACAAGTGCAAGTGCTGTCAGTGCGACGAGAAGGCAGTCGATTGTAGCTACAAACAAATCCTTTTGTGTAAATTGAAAAAAGCTAAAGGCTTGATTTAAAACATAATTTAAAAGGAAAAGAATCCAAAATGGTAAAGTGATTTTTTGGAATCCATATTTTCCATAAATGATCGCTGCGGACAATGAGATGAGTGCAAATAAGACAGCCCACACAGCACCGATCACACCGCCACCAGGCGTCCATTTTGGTTTATTCAATGCGTCATACCATTCTCTGTCGACGGGGAACAAGAATCCGGCAATAGAGAATAGTGCGTATGTAATAAAGAAGACGACAATCGCCCAAATGATACTTTTTCTAGCCATCAAGAATCTCCTCCAATCAAATTCACTCTTAAAATGATTTCCCAATAATTACATGATATAAACATAAAGCCCCCAATATGAGGGGACTAATGATTTTCTTCTGTATAAGGTTCTTCCTCGTACGGTTTCAAGTCACCAAATACCGTCATGACACCTTCTTCGTCTAGTGCTTCTTCATAGGCCTCGTGTGCTTTGTTCGGATACACCTTGCTTGCTTTTCCTTCAATATCAGCAGCTGCGAATCCTTCGTAGTCCTCTACATAATCTTCATCTTCTGATTGTGTATATACATCATCGTATGTCAGAGGAGGGAATTCCATATCAGACGGGGTCTCAGAGTTTCCGTAGCGTTCTACGTCTTGGTAGGCATCCTCTCCATCGTACGCAGCACTTTCTTCATTTTCAAATTGTCCCGCGGGAGGACTTAATAAATCCTCTTCAATCGGACGGTTTTGTGAAACGGTCTGTTCTTTTGAATGCTCTGTGCATGTGACGGCAGTAGGCAAGGCTTCTAAGCGTTCCTTTGGAATAGGGGCTTTACAGACCTTGCACAGACCATAAGAGCCGTCTGCAATGGCTTGGAGTGCTTCATTGATGTCTAACATATGTTCATGTTCCAAGCTGTTTAAAGCAATATCTTTCCCACGCTCGAACAGCTCTGTCCCTTGATCACCCGGGTGGTTATCATAGGCAGACAATTCACCGATTGAATCGTAAGGAAAGGATACTTTCTGTTCATCGTCATGGCTTTTGGCTTCAAGTTCTTTCTTTTCATCGAGAAGGCGCTGCTTCAAATGATGTAATTCGTCTTTAGACAACAAATCGATCATCCTTTCATATCAAACATATTGTTAGTATGAGCAATTTTGTATGTAAGACTAGTTCCAATTTGAAGCAATTCCTTATTAAAAAAACGCCTGCGGCTGCAGGCGTTCTTTGTTACGCGATATAGTATTGTAAGATCAAAGCGATCGTCAGCAGAAAACCAAAAAATGTATTGGTTTGAGCTGTAGATTTCATGGCATTCATTAATTCAATCGGCTTTTCTTTTTGTTTAAACTCTTTAATGGCTGTATAGGCTTTTGGCACACTCAGTAAAACAAGAAGACTCCAAAGACCGACGATATCTGTGAAGATATAAACAAAAATGAGTACATATGATACCAAAAACATGGAAAGTAAAATGTTCACTGCAGCTTTGCGTCCAGCAAGAATGGCAAGTGTTCTTCGTCCATTTTCCTTATCCCCGTCTAAATCACGGATATTGTTCGATAGTAAGATGGCACCAACTAAAATAGAAATTGGTAGTGAGATGAGAACCGCTTTAGACGTCAGTGTGCCTGTTTGGATATAGAAACTAATCAGGATGATTCCTAATCCCATAAAAGCACCTGAAACAAGTTCTCCAAACGGTGTATATGCAATTGGTACAGGGCCGCCAGTATAGAAATAGCCTGCTGCCATACAAATAAGTCCTATTAGTGCAATCCACCAGCTAGACATCATGCAAATATATACCCCAAGTAATAAAGAAAGCGCAAATAGTGCATAAGCAAGGCTGAGGACTGTCTTTGGCTTTACACCGTTTCTTACAATGGCTCCGCCGATGCCGACAGATTTCTCGTTGTCAAGCCCGCGAACATAATCAAAGTACTCATTAAACATGTTTGTTGCGATTTGGATAAACATAGATGCAAACAGCATGGCTAAAAATAGCCCAACATGTATTTGACCACTTGGAAGTGCTAAAACAGTTCCTAAAGTAACGGGAATAAATGCTGCTGTTAGTGTATGCGGTCGTAGTAAATTCCACCAAATTCGCCAGTTTTTATCAGGCTTTATTGGTGAAAGTTGATCTGATATCGATTGATGCTGCATAAAATATACTCCTTTAAATAAAAAAATACGTACACGTCCAAATTCCAGTTTAGCAAAGTTCAAAAAGGTGTCAATATATTGATGCGATGAATCGGGAAAAAGATGTTTGCTAATCGTTGCCATATCGAAGGAAAGCTTGATTTTAGAACAGGACCTGCCATTTTACCTTTGATGCTCTCGTTTCAATAAGCAGGAGCGAAAAAATCTTGAAAGCGTGATATAATAAGGATTCGAGGTTTTAAAAGCTGTTTTCTTTACTAAGTTCATCTGTTAAGGTTTATAATAGAAAAGCAGGTCATTCGACATATTCGAATGTTCATGTATTTTTTTGTTATGGTTTTATTTTTTATGTTATTTCATGGATTTTGGAGGAATGTATCATGGTGACAACAGTGCAAAGTACTTTCCGGCAGGAAGCGCTCGCGACATTAGAAGAAGCGAATAACGTCAACCATGCTGTTTTGATAAGCTACTCCAGAAGAGTTGACGATCTGGATCCTCTTGCCTTTTTCCAAAGCGGCGAAGCGGATTTTTTAGGCGAGCGGTTTTTTTGGTCTGATCCAGAAAGCCAAATGATATTTTCTGGACTTGGCAGAGCGGCCGTCATTAAATCATCTGAGCAAGGCAAGGAACGATTCGATATAGTCCATCAAGAATGGGAACAGCTAAAGCAGCTCATGTTCCATTTTCATGATGAGAAGGAGTTAAAGCAAGCGGCTGTTGGTCCGCTTTTATTTGGAGGATTCTCGTTTGATCCGCACGAAGAGAAGGCGCGTCATTGGGAAGCATTTGGCGAGGCTCATTTTTTTGTGCCATCGATCATGCTGACTGTCTCAAAAGAAGGCAGTTTTCTTACGATCAATGAGTGGAAGCAGGTGGACGGGAATGTTCATCAGCTTATTCAAGAATTAGAACAAAAAGCCTCCCGTTTCGAGGCATTGCCAGTACGGACTGGTGGACAAGCTGAACTTGTTCATATGGAAGAGCTGGATGTGAACGAGTGGATGAAGGCGATCCAAGAAGCGACAGACCACATTCGTGCAAACGAATATGAAAAGGTTGTTTTAGCAAGAGAAGTCTTGCTTCACTATAAAAATCAAATTGAACTTGCTCCACTATTAGCAGAATTATTAAAGCACCAAACAACGAGTTATGTATTTGCGGTTGAACAGGGAAGACAAGCATTTGTCGGAGCCACGCCGGAACGCTTAGTGAAAAAAAGCGGTGGAGAGGTCTTTTCATCCTGTTTAGCAGGTTCCATTGTTCGCGGAAAAAATGAAGCGGAGGATCACGCATTAGGCGAGGAACTGCTGCATGATGAGAAGAATTTGATTGAACATCAAATTGTCGTCAATATGATTGAGCAAGCATTTAAAGCGAATTGCCTTCATGTGCATAAACCAAATCAACCAAGTCTTTATAAAACAAAAAACATTCAGCATTTGTTTACACCGATTGTGGGAGAAATCAAAAGCAGCTGTTCCCTCTTTTCATTAATTGAGCAGCTTCATCCGACGCCGGCATTAGGCGGATATCCTAAGGAAAAGGCGGTTGAAGTGATTCGTGAAATCGAACCGCTTAAGCGCGGCTGGTATGCAGCGCCGGTAGGCTGGATTGATTCTCAGGATAATGGAGAATTTGCTGTAGCCATTCGGTCAGGTCTTATTGAGGAAGATCGTGTTCGTTTGTTCGCCGGCTGCGGAATTGTAGAGGATTCCCTTGCAAAGCAGGAGTATGAGGAAACACAAGTGAAGTTAAGACCAATGCTGTCTGCTCTTGGAGGTCATCCTATTGAATAATCACATCATGACAACATATATAGGCAGATTGATGGATGAATTCGTCCAAGGTGGTGTGAAAGAGGCAGTTGTCTGTCCTGGTTCTCGTTCAACTCCGCTTGCGATGCTGGCCCTTGCTCATCAAGACATCCATGTCCATGTTTTAGTGGACGAACGGTCTGCTGCTTTTTATGCGCTTGGTCTTGCAAAAGCAAGTCAATCACCAGTGCTGCTTATTTGTACATCAGGTACAGCAGCTGCTAACTTTTATCCAGCCATTGTAGAGGCGCATTATTCTCGTGTACCTCTTATTGTTTTAACTGCTGATCGGCCGCACGAATTGAGGGAAGTTGGGGCACCTCAAGCGATTGATCAGCAATTCTTATTCGGTAAGTTTGTTAAATGGTTCACAGACTTAGCATTGCCAGAGGAAAGTCAAACGATGCTGCGTTATGTTCAGACAGCAGCTGCGAGAGCAAATCACATGTCGATGCAGGAGCCAAAAGGGCCTGTTCAGATCAATGTACCTCTGAGAGAACCATTGCTTCCTGATCTGTCTATTGACCCTTTCGCGCGAGAAGAATCAGACACGAAAAAGGTATTAGCATCAGGTCATGCTTTCCCAAATGATCGAGTGATGTCTGAAATCGTAACCGTCATGAATCAATCAAAAAAGGGACTGATTGTGGCTGGTGAACTTCATACACAGGAAGAAAAAGAGGCAGTTTTACGCCTTTCAAAAGCTCTGCATTTACCTATTTTAGCTGACCCGCTTTCTCTTTTGCGCAACGGGCATGAGAATAAAGAGCTAATTATCGACGCTTATGATTCTTTATTGAAAGATGAAGCATTGCAGCAGCACCTATTGCCGGATATGGTCATTCGCTTTGGACCGATGCCTGTATCTAAGCCCTTATTCAAGTGGCTGGAAAAACATGCGGAAGTAAAGCAGATTGTTGTAGATGCAGCCGGAGGTTTTCGTGATCCTGGGTTAAGTGCTTCATACGTCATTGAAAGTACTGTCTCTGCTTTTGTAGAAGCAGCATTAAATCAAGCAGTACAACGTAAAGAGACAAGTTTCTTAAACTGCTGGCAGAATGCTAATTCTTCATTCAGAACGCATGCAGCCCGCTATTCAGATGAGGATTTGTCCTTTGAAGGGAATGTGTACCGTCAGCTTCAGCACCTCTTGCCAAAGGAGAGTGTCCTTTTTATCGGAAATAGTATGCCGATTCGTGATGTAGATACATTTTTTGAAACTCAGTCCAAGCCTTTTCGAATGATGGCGAATCGCGGAGCAAATGGCATTGACGGCGTTGTGTCCACAGCACTTGGCACGTATGCAGCATTGAAGCAGCCAGTCACTTTAGTCATTGGAGATTTATCATTTTACCATGATATGAACGGTCTGCTTGCAGCTAAGCTGATGGACATTCCGCTGACAGTTGTTTTGATAAACAATGATGGGGGAGGTATCTTTTCTTTCCTTCCGCAGGCGTCTGATAAACCTTATTATGAAAAGCTCTTTGGTACGCCGACAGGACTGAATTTTGAGTATGCATCGAAGTTATATGGGGGAACCTATTCGAAACCGGCAACGAAACAAGAGTTACATGATGTGTACATGGCGCATATCGATGAACCTGGGCTTCATTTAATTGAAATTGAAACAGATCGTCATTCCCGTGTAGACAAGCATCGTCAAATGATGGATGACATATTGGAAGAAGTGAAAAAAGAATGCCTTCGCTCATCATAAGAATGCGTGATGGGGTAGCGTACGAAGTGGTGGACCAGAACCCTTCGGCAGCAAATGCCACATTATGCTTACACGGCTTCACTGGAAGTGCAGCGTCTTGGACGTTCTTGAATGCTTATTTGGAGAATACAAGACTGATTCAGGTCAGCTTGCTTGGACATGGGCGTACGGACTCGCCAGAAAGTGTGAGAAGATATGCCATGTCTCAGCAGCTGGCAGATCTTGTAGAGATTTTAAACCAATTAAAGCTTCACAAAGTGAATATTCTCGGATATTCTATGGGAGGACGTATTGCTTTATCATTTGCCGCTCGTTATCCAGATCGTGTCAATAAATTGATTCTTGAGAGTACATCTCCTGGGCTTCGCACTTTTAAAGAGCGGATGGCAAGACTAAAGCATGATCATCAGCTTGCTCAAAAAATTAGACATGAAGGCTTAGTGAAGTTTGTTGATTTTTGGGAAAGCATCCCTTTGTTTGCGTCGCAGAAAACTTTATCAGCGGAAAGGCAGACTGAGCTGAGAGAGGGAAGACTAAAAGCCAATCCTCTTGGACTGGCTCGCAGCTTAGAAGGAATTGGAACAGGTTCACAGCCGTCTGTTTGGAAGGCGTTAAAGCATATTCATTTGCCTGCTTTGTTCATTTGTGGAACGCTTGATGAAAAGTTCTGCCATATCGGCAAACGTATGCAGCAGGAGCTGAAAGGAAGTCAATTTATAGTGGCTGAGCATGCTGGGCATACAGTTCATGTGGAACAACCACATTTTTTTGGTAAAATAGTAAGTGAGTTTATTTTAGCGCAAGATTAGAGGAGGAAATATTGATGGCTATTGAATGGCAAACTGAGCGTCAGTATGACGAAATTTTATATGAAACGTACAATGGGATCGCAAAGATTACGATTAATCGTCCGCACGTACATAACGCGTTTACCCCGAAGACTGTTAGTGAATTAATTGATGCATTTTCACGGGCTCGTGATAATTCAGAAGTTGGTGTGATCGTACTTGCAGGTGCTGGCGGAAAAGCATTCTGTTCTGGTGGAGACCAAAAAGTTCGCGGCCATGGCGGTTATGTAGGAGACGATCAAATTCCACGTCTAAATGTATTAGACTTGCAGCGTTTGATTCGTGTCATTCCAAAACCAGTTATCGCAATGGTAGCAGGTTACGCGATTGGCGGAGGCCACGTTCTTCACGTTGTGTGTGACCTGACGATTGCAGCAGATAATGCAATTTTTGGACAAACAGGTCCAAAAGTAGGCAGCTTTGATGCTGGTTATGGTTCAGGCTACCTTGCACGTATTGTTGGTCATAAGAAAGCAAGAGAAATCTGGTACTTATGCCGTCAATACAATGCACAAGAAGCGCTTGATATGGGACTTGTTAACACAGTTGTCCCATTAGATCAGCTTGAAGAAGAAACGGTGAAGTGGTGTGAGGAGATGCTAGAAAAGAGCCCGACTGCTTTACGATTCTTGAAGGCTGCATTTAACGCAGATACGGATGGATTAGCTGGAATTCAGCAATTTGCAGGAGATGCGACACTTCTTTATTACACAACAGATGAAGCAAAAGAAGGACGCGATTCCTTTAAGGAAAAACGCAAGCCGGACTTCGGCCAGTTCCCGCGTTTCCCTTGATTCAATGATATCAATGAACAACAGCTTAGTGCATCAGACTAAGCTGTTTTCTTTTACGAAAAGGAGGTGTCATGATGAAGCAACCTAATTGGCTGCTGCACCGTGCCTATTTAACGCCAGATCGAGTCGCACTCATTTATCAAGAGAAAGAGTGGACATTTCACGAATTAGCTCAAGAAGCGGAAGAGCTTTCAAATAGACTTGCTCAGACATCATTGAAAAAAGGGGAAACGGTTGCGCTTTTGATGAACAATCATCCTCATATGGTGATGCTTGTACATGCCTGTTTTTTATTAGGGTTAAAAATTGTGCTATTGAATAATAAGCTGACAAAAGCTGAAAGGCGCTATCAGCTAGAAGATGCAAAAGCCGCGGCGTTATTAACAGAATCTAGTTATGCAAGCGACCATGAGGGTGATTTACCCGTTTATACAATGGAAACTTTACCTAAACCAGGGCAAGGCCATGTCAACAAGATCGAGAGTGAATTTGATTTGAATGAAACAGCGACCATCATGTATACATCTGGGACAACAGGACGTCCAAAAGGGGTAGAGCAAACGTTTGGCAATCATTTTCATAGTGCTGTTTCCTCTGCACTGAATCTGGGTCTCAGAGAGGATGACCGCTGGCTCATTGCCCTGCCTCTTTTTCATATTAGCGGCTTATCTGCTTTATTTAAGTCTGTGATATATGGAATGACAGTCGTGCTTCATCAGAAGTTTGACGTCGATGAAGTAAAGCATTCTATTGAACGGCATCGTGTAACGATGATTTCTGTTGTGCAGACGATGTTATCTCGTTTGTTAAGCAGATTGGCAGAATGTCCGTCTTCTTTGCGCTGTCTTTTATTAGGCGGAGGACCTGCGCCTTATGCGATGCTTCAAGAAAGCAAAGAGAAGGGCTTTCCTGTCTTTCAATCGTACGGGATGACGGAAACCTGTTCACAAATTGTGACCCTTGCGCCCGAATTTAGTGTAGAGAAGCTTGGGTCAGCGGGAAAACCTCTTTTTGGGTGTGAGCTGAAAATTCAAGATGGTGATCGCATTTGCCGTCCTTTTGAGCATGGTGAAATCATGGTGAAAGGTGCAAATGTGATGAAAGGATACCTTTACCGTGAAGAGGCGACCGCGGCTGCTTTTGATGAGGGCTGGCTGAAAACGGGCGATATTGGCTATGTGGATGAGGAAGGGTTCTTATTTGTGCTTGACCGCCGTTCAGATTTAATTATTTCTGGCGGAGAAAATATTTATCCTGCGGAAATTGAAGCGGTTCTGCTAACACATCCGTATGTCAAGGAAGCCGGAGTAACGGGTATGTATGATGATAGATGGGGAGAGGTACCTGCTGCTTTCCTTGTAACAGATGATAAGATACCGGAGAATGAGCTCTATGCTTTATGTGGTTCGCATTTAGCCAAATATAAATGGCCCGCCGCTTTTCACTTTGTGGACGAGCTGCCAAGAAATGCGTCGAATAAATTGCAAAGGCACAGACTCAGATCAAAGGGGTTTTCAAATGATTCAAATTGAACGAGTAATTTTATATCATGTCACGATGAAGCTTAAACAGCCATTTACAACAAGTCTTGGAACCATTTCAGAGCGTGAGTTTATTATTGTTGAAGTCAAAGATCAGACAGGATTGACTGGATGGGGAGAAGTCTCTGCTTTTTCTTCTCCGTGGTATACAGAAGAAACAATTGAGACTTGCTATCATATGCTGAGAGCTTTCTTTATCCCGAACGTGCTGACGCGCACCTTTACACATCCTTCAGAAATCCCTGACAGTCTGTATCATTTTAAAGGCAATAGGATGGCGAAAGCAGGCATTGAAGCGGCTGTTTGGGATATTTATGCGAAGCGTGAGAATAAGTCTTTACGCGATGTATTAGGCGGTACAAAAGATAAAATACCATCTGGTGTTGTGGCGGGGTTAGGCCCTATTGACGATATGCTTGAGCAAATTCAGCAATTTGTTGACCAAGGATATCAGCGGGTGAAGGTGAAAATTAAACCAGGACAAGATATTGGACTTCTTCAAAAGATCAGAGAGTCTTTTCCTGATCTGCCATTAATGGCAGATGCAAACTCTGCTTATGAATTAAAAGATATTAGCAAGCTTAAGCAGCTCGACGATATTCGTTTATTAATGATTGAACAGCCTTTAGCTGCAGATGATATTGTGGACCACCGCCATTTGCAAAAGCATTTAAAAACGCCGATTTGTTTAGATGAAAGTATTTGTTCTTTAGATGATGCTAGAAAAGCTGTAGAGCTTGGCAGCTGTCAAATTATTAATGTGAAGCCTTCACGAGTTGGCGGATTGACAGAGGCTCTTAAAATTCATACGTTCAGTAAGGAGCATCAAATTCCGTTATGGTGCGGAGGGATGATTGAAACAGGTATTTCCCGAGCGCAGAACGTAGCACTTGCTTCGCTTCCTCAATTCACGATTCCCGGTGATATTTCAGCTTCGTCAAAATTTTGGGAGCAGGATATCATTTTTCCTGAAATTAAGGTTGAAAATGGGTTTATTGAGGTGCCTCGCTCCCCAGGAATGGGCGTGGAAGTTGATTACCAAGCGCTCCGTTCGTTTTCAGATAAAATCGACGTGTTTACAAAACATGATTTTGTGAAATAAAAACGAAGGAATCACCTTTTGCATCCCAAATAGAATACAGGTATAGTGAGAGAAAGTTTTTCCTTCCTGTCTGAACAAAAAAGAAAGAGCGGTGATCCGCTCTTTCTTACTCTTCAACCAGCTCGCTGTCATAAGCAAGCTGTCCGATATACTGATGAATTTCACTTGGTATGTTTGATGCATGTCCATATTCATAATCCCAAAGATTTAAAAAGGAGTGAGCGGCTTGGTGGAATGCGGCTTCATCCGCGTCATGAATTTCGTCAAAAAACGTTTGAAGCAGCCGATCGTGTTTCAAATTGAAGCGCCTCCTTTAATGAGACTTAAAGGTCTTGTGGTTTAAACGTTTTACAATCCGTTTCTTCACTTTTCTCAGCCGTATTTCCTGTGTGGCTGACGACATAGATTGCATCTGCACCACAGCGGTTTCCAGCATTCCAATAGGAACAGTTATTGACTTCACAAAGGATTTTTTGACTCATACAGATGACCTCCTTTTGAGTATGTCTTTCATCTATAATGTAACCGAAATGGGGCTCGTCCATTCATGTTAATCTTCCTGACGAATATAGCGCTTATCCTTCATAAATAATTTCCAGAAGAAATAAAATCCGGGAAACAAGATGATAAACCCTACAATATAGGTGATAAATAATGCCCTAAATGTGACAGGGTCTGTAAATCCAGACATGATTGTAATATCTGGATAAGCCATGTAAGGCAAATGGGCACGCCCATACACATAGCTTGCTAAGAAATATTGAATGGTAATTGCAATGACGGCAAGGCGTGGTCTCCCTTTCCGATGCTTAAACCGGCTGTTTGGTAAAAATAGAGCCAGTCCTGCGAGCAAAAACATTAAGAGAGATACAAGAAGAATAGGAATGTTCTGCATCATTTTTGTGAACAGCCAATTGGCCTCGCTTCGTAATGTCAGCATGATAAAAAAGGCCATCATGAGTGAAAGTGGACCTGTAATGAGCGCCCCTCTTCTATAAATGCTGTAAGCTTCATCTTCATTAGCTACATTAGAGAAATCAGCTAAAAGCAAGGACGAAAGAAAAAGGGTGCTGAAAATGGCAAAGCCGATAAAAGAATAGACATTTGCACTTGTAAAGACCAGTCCAAGATCTAATGAGTAGACGTTGTTCTCCTGAAAGATAAAGCCACCATGGGTGATTGGGAGAACCATGATCAGGATGGACGGAATGATAAAGCCACTGATTCCTGAAATGTAAGTCACCGCTTTTCGGTATTTCTTAGGCAGTGAATGAGAAAACACGAGAAACCCGCTTCGCAGTGCAAGAAGCAATAAAATAATGCTGCCGGGTATTAATAAAACGGTACCAAGTACAAAGGTCGCACCTGGAAACAGGCTGAACAATGCGACAACGATGGCGACAATAAAGACGTTTGTCACTTCCCATGTTGGAGAAAGATACTTATTCGCGATATTAGCTGCCTTTGTTTGTTCTCTATTCATATAAATCATCGACCAAAATCCTGCGCCGAAATCCATTGATGCCATCACTGCATAGATAAAAACGAATCCCCATAAGATGGTGATTGCAATGAGCGCATCAGTTGTAACATCCATTTGCATCAAGATCGCTCCCTTTTTAAGATTCTGTTAACCGTAGGTCTTCTTCAATCGTATGTTTCCTAAAGTAGTAAGTCAGCACTATGACGGTTGCTATGCCTAAGATGAGATAGACAATGGCAAAAAGGATAAAAAGTGTCCCGATCGAGCCTGATGATGTGACAACCTCTGAGGTTTTGAGCATTCGATAAATAACCCATGGCTGGCGGCCTGTACAAGCAAAAATCCAGCCAAATTCAATAGCCAAAAGACTAAGAGGCCCGCCGAATAAGTAAAGAAAAAGAAGCCACTTCGGAAATTTGTCCCGTTTTAAAATTTTACGGTAAAGCAGCGCTAATACCGCAAATAGAATGAGCACCGATCCAATAATGACCATGCCGTTAAATAATGTGTGTATAAATAAAGGCGGCCACTCGTCACGAGGAAAATCATTTAAGCCTTTGACCACTGTATCGAAGCTATTTCCTGCCAGAAAACTGAGCGCCCAAGGAATTTCGATCGCACCTTTAATTTCCTGCGAATCAGCATCCGTAAAACCACCTATTGCAAGAGGCGCATGTGATTGCGTTTCAAATAAACCTTCAGCTCCAGCCAGCTTTTCAGGCTGATATTCATACAGAAGCTGAGCGGATTCGTGGCCATTTAAGGCTGTTAGAAAAGAGAAAAGTCCTCCTACAATGAGTCCAAGAAAAAGGGCTTTTCGATGAAATGTATAGAGCTTCTCATTTTTTCTCGTTTTGAGCATTTTAAAAGCTGCAACTGAAGCAATCACAAAAGCACCTGTTGTAAAAGCAGACAGCACAACATGTGTAGCAGTTACAGCAAAGCTTGGATTGAAAAAGGCCTTCCAAGGCTCGATATTTGTGATTTCTCCATTCACCATCTGAAAGCCAGCAGGTGTCCCTTCAAAAGCATGTACGTTTGTAATTAGAATCGCTGATGCAGCTGCACCAATGACGATAAAAATAACCGTAATGATGCGCATTGCATTCGATAGGCGATCCGCTGCGTAAACATAAATAGACATAAATAATGCTTCTATAAAGAACGCATAGATTTCAATCTGGAATGGCAGTGACATGACCTTTCCGATGACCTCCATAAAACCTGGCCATAAAAGGGCAAGCTGCGTACCAGCAATAGTACCTGTTGGAATGGCGACCCCTAACAGAACAGCCTGTGCTTTTGTCCACCGCTTGGCCATGATGGCATAATGCGGGTCCTTCGTTTTTTGATAGATGAGTTCAGCTAACAAAATCATTAGCGGGATGCCAACGCCAAGCGAGGCATAAATAATATGAAAGCCCATGGTTGTGCCGAACAGGCTTCTAGCTAAAACGAGATCAGTCAATTTTTTCTCCGCCTTTCTTATCGCTTCTCTTTTTCATGATGCTTATTATTCTCCACCATTTTTAGATTATTCTTCCTGACTAAGAAAGCTTGTTTTTTGACAAGTTGTAAAAGAGGGAGTAGAATATAAATATAAAGCGTAATCATTACGTTTTATTAACGAAAGGAGTTTTGACATTGAAAAGAGATATTCATCCAACCTCACATGAAGTTGTATTTATGGACGTAAACAGCGGTTACCGCTTCTTGAGTAGATCAACAAAGACATCAAACGAGACAGTAGAGTGGGAAGATGGGAAAACGTATCCTGTCATTAAAGTAGAAACAAGCTCTGATACGCATCCTTTTTATACAGGACGTCAAAAATTCGGAGAAAAAGGCGGAAGAGCTGAGCAGTTTAAGAAAAAATATCAAATGTAATCAAAAAAGCACGCCTGATAACGGTGTGCTTTTTTTACAGCAAAAAACCCCGGGTGATCAACCAGGGTTCAAAGCATTAATCATTTAATGCAGTTTTTAAAGTCTTTAAGTTTTGTTTCATTAAGCTGACGTAGCTTTCGCCATTTTTGACATCATCCTCAGTAATGGATTCTAGATTTTTAAGGGTCAAGCTTTTTGCCCCAATTTCACTGCGGATTGTATCTGATACTTTGCTGCTGACGTTGTTTTCAAAAATAACGTATTGAATGTGATGCTTTTCCGCTTTTTGTACAATGTTTTCGAGCTGTTTTTGTGATGGCTCCTCAGAAGCGGATAACCCTAAAACACTGATTTGCTCAATGCCATAGCGCTTTTCCCAATAACCATAAGCTGCGTGAGAAACAAGAATTTCTTTATGTTTCGCTTTAGATAACGTTGTTTTAAATTCTTGATCTAACGATTGCAAATCTTTTTTTAGATGTTCATAGTTTTTTGTGTATTCGTCTTTATGATCTGGATCTAAAGAGACGAGTGTGTCTTTAATGTTTTTCGCCATTTGCTGTGCATAAACCGGGTCTAACCATGCATGAGGGTCTTTATCTCCGTGATCGTGCCCGTCATGATCATGGTCTTCACCTTCATGGTCATGATCTTCGCCTTCTTCATGTGCATGTTCTTCATTTGTCGATAACAATTTGATGCCTTCGGCTGCTTTGACTGTTTTCACACCTTGGTCTTTTAAAGTGGCAGCAGTTTTGTCTGCGAATGCTTCAGCCCCTGTGCCGCTGTAGATAAAGGCATCACCTTCAGCCATTTCAACCATTGTTTTTGAACTTGGTTCAAAGCTGTGTGCATCTGCATTTGCAGGATACACGCTTTGAGCATGAACGTGAGAACCGCCAATTTTTTCAGTGAAATCTTGAATTGGGAAGATCGTGGTGTAAATGATTAGTTTCCCGTCTGCCTTTCCTTTTGAAGCATTAGTGCCCGCACTGCTTGAGCAAGCGGCAAGACCGATCGCGAATAAAGCAGCTGTTAAAATAAAAAAGATTTTTTTCATGTAGAAAATGTCTCCTCTCAATCTAATAGATAGAAATGATTACGATTTAATGTCCTGAGT
The DNA here is from genome assembly GCF_054161415.1 of Bacillus sp. PK5-006. Taxonomy (NCBI): domain Bacteria; kingdom Bacillati; phylum Bacillota; class Bacilli; order Caryophanales; family Bacillaceae; genus Bacillus; species Bacillus sp. PK5-006. The sequence goes on from NZ_CP096414.1 coordinate 971,171, forward strand.
TATTGTATCGTAATAATTACGATTTGAAAAGAGGAAAATAAAAAATTTTCATCAGCAGATGTTTCCTTTAAAAAAATAAGCTGCAACACGTGACGAAATTTCTTACATTGTGCTATATTTATTTTTAAAAAAAGATAAAGGAATGGACAAACGTATGAAACTTTTAGATGAAATCATCGAATATAATCAACAATTTATTGAAGAAAAGAAATACGAAGAATTTACAACAACAAAGTTTCCACAGAAAAAAGCTGTCATTCTATCATGTATGGATACAAGACTTGTTGAACTGCTTCCGCGTGCCATGAACATGAAAAATGGTGATATTAAGATTGTCAAAAGTGCTGGGGCGCTTGTTTCTCATCCATTTGGAAGTATTATGCGAAGCATTTTAGTTGCTGTTTACGAATTAAATGCTGACGAGGTATATGTCATTGGGCACCATGATTGCGGGATGAGCAAAATAGACAGCCAAACACTTTTAAATAAAGCCGTTGAGCGCGGTATTCCAGAAAAACGTATTGAAGTACTGGAATACTCAGGAATTGACTTTAAACAGTGGCTCAAAAGCTTTAGTTCAGTCGAAGAGAGCGTGAAGGACAGTGTGTCTGTAGTAAAAAATCACCCGCTTCTTCCATCAGATGTACCTGTACACGGGCTTGTCATTGACCCTGGAACAGGGAAGCTTGACTTAGTTGTCAACGGATATGAAGAAAAGTAAGTTACTTTTCCTTTTTAGGCGGGACAGGATCGATGCCGCCAGGGTGAAGTGGATGACATTTCAAAATCCGTTTTATGGTGAGCCAGCCGCCCTTGACCGCGCCATGCGTTTTGATCGCCTCAAGTCCATAGTTTGAGCATGTTGGATAAAACCGGCAGCTTGGCGGTGTCAGAGGGGAAATACATTTTTGATAAAAGCGTATCATGCCGATAAAAATTTGTTTCATAGAGGTTCCTCCTTGTCTGTCTTCCACAGTATAAGAAAAAAGAACAAGGAAGGAAAGTTTTATAAACTAAACTGGTCGGAGAAATATGTTATAATATAGGAAATTGCAATTATAGGAGTGGTGATTATGCCTTCAGTCGAAAGCTTTGAACTTGATCATAATGCTGTAAAAGCGCCATATGTTCGTCATTGCGGCGTTCATAAAGTGGGATCAGATGGGGAAGTAAATAAATTCGATATTCGTTTTTGTCAGCCCAACAAGCAGGCGATGAAACCTGATACGATTCATACATTAGAGCATTTGCTTGCGTTTAATATTAGAACACACTCAGAGAAATATGATCATTTTGATATCATCGATATTTCTCCAATGGGCTGCCAGACGGGCTACTATTTAGTTGTCAGTGGTGCACCAACTCCAAAAGAGATCGTAGAACTTCTTGATGCAACATTCAAGGATGCGGTTGAAGTAACAGAAATTCCTGCTGCAAATGAAGAGCAATGCGGCCAAGCGAAGCTTCATGATCTTGAAGGGGCAAAACGTTTAATGCGTTTCTGGCTTTCCCAGGATCAAGAAGAGCTTTTAAAAGTATTTGGTTAATAGAATGATGAACCGGACATTTAGATGTCCGGTTTTTTATTTGAATTTAAACAGAGATGTCAAAATAGGGGATATTTGTTAAAATGGACATGTCAGTAAAAGAAGGGGGAAACGCAGGATGCGAAAAATGTTGGGAATGATTCTGATGCTTACGTTATTGAGTGCATGTGGAAACTCTGCAGCAAATAGCGGCAAAGGGGAAGTACCTGAGCTATTAGAAGTAAAGCTCACAGGACCTGAGCAAGTGGATAAAAATGAAAGCGTTATAGTAAAAGCAGCTGTCACATACGGTGATACGCCTGTTGATGATGCAGATGATGTTCAATTTGAAGTGTGGAAAGATGGCGACAAGGATAACAGCAAGATGATTCAGCCAAAGAAAGAAAACAAAGGTGTATACGAATTGCACACAGCCTTCAAAAAAGATGGCCTTTATATCATACAAGTCCATGTGACAGCTAAACAGCAGCATAATATGCCGAAAACGAACATCCACGTAGGTGAGGTGAAAAAAGAGAGTTCAACTACTGCAGAAGAAGAAACCTCACATCATTAAAAGCGGATTTATTTTGGATTAGGACGTTGATTTGGTTCTGCATCCTGTGGTGAATCGACTTTATGCTTATATTCATAAGCTTTCGATGTCGTCCACAATGATAAAAAGACAACGATTGAGATAATGATAAAACTGATAATCCCAAGTAACAGCATCTAACTCCCTCCTTATTTCCATATTAACATATATTTCATGCAGTCAAAATAGAAGAAATTGACGGCAGGTTTCAGTATAATAAGAAAAGGGTATTCTCATACTAAACGCAATTACATAAGGAGGAATAAATATGTCTGAACAATTATTAAACGTCGTCAATAAACAAGTAGCTGATTGGACTGTGCTTTACGTGAAATTACATAACTATCATTGGTATGTAAAGGGGAAAGATTTCTTTACACTCCATGAGAAATTTGAGGAACTATATACAGAAACAGCTACATATATTGATGATTTGGCTGAGCGTATGCTTGCTTTAAATGGACAGCCTGTTGCGACAATGAAAGAGTGCTTAGAAATTTCCAGCATTCAAGAAGCAGAAGGCAAAGAATCAGCGGAGCAAATGGTGAAAAATCTATATGATGATTTCTCCAATATCGCTGAGGAATTAAAGCAAGGAATGGAGCTGGCTGCAGAGGTTGGCGATGAAACTACAGGTGATATGCTGCTTGCGATTCATCAATCCATTGAAAAACACAACTGGATGCTTAAAGCATATTTAGGATAATACACGTATGTGAAAAGAATGTCGGTCATCAATAGACCGACATTCTTTTTTTATTGGAATCGGGACAGACAGCCCATTGAAATCATAGGGCTTTCAGCCGAAGAGAAAAGAGAAGGGAGGGAAGAAGATGTCTTCTATTGCAGGAATGATGAGTCAGCAAGTAGCGAGCATTCAAAAGACACTCAATATTAGTTTGTTGAATTCACAGCTTGCTACGAATACAGCACAAGCTATGGTGATGCTGGATCAAGTGCAGCAGCAGCCTCAAGCTGTTCAGCCAAAGGATTCAGATGCTTCATTTATTGATGTCAGAGTCTAAAAAGAGAAGTCGCCTCATGGGCGGCTTTTTTGGTCTCATTCGTCTACTTGAATACATAACAGCGCCTTTATTTTTTGTCGTCCAAGCTATTGCGAGAATTCGGCATATACTATTGAGGTAAGGAGTTCCACTTTGAAAGGATGTTGATGCCAAGTGAGCAAGGATTTAGGCATCTTTTCGTTGGTTACAGTGAGTTTGTCGGCGATGGGCTTTCTGTTTGGTGGAGCAGGATATTTACTGATGATTTTAGTGACGTTGATGGCTATTGAATTAATTTGTTCAAGCCTAAGAGAATCTTTGACTGGGCAGCTCACAATGAAGCGGTTTTTAACGCGGCTTGTTCGAAAGGTCGTGACCGTCTCCTTAATATCTATGGCACATTTCTTCGATGTCATGCTGAAGACAAATGGGACGATTAAGGATTTAGCGATCATCTTTTATATTATTTATGAATCTTACCAAATCGTCTCGACAGCCAGAGCCCTTGGAGTTCCCATTCCACAGTTGTTTATTGATGTATTGGACATGTTGAAAAATAAATTGCGCAAAAAGCCGTAATTTCCTCATATCTGGTCATACTAAAGGAAAAAGGATGATTCGGATGGCGAGACACACATACTATGTATCCGTACAAGATGGATCGATATCGCAGCATAGAGATGCAGCGGCTTGGCAATTTCAAATAGAAGCAGATGATGATCAAATTTTGCAGCTGAGAGACTACTTCGATGAACAGTATATGACAGATTGGAAAGGCTTCTTTCGGGCGCATGTTCCGTTTCTTGAATATCATTATGATAGTCCAAATGATGAAATGGATAGAAAAAGAAAAGAGATTTACACAATGATTTATGAGCTCGGCAATGAAGAAACAAGGAGCTTTATTGAGACAAATGGTTTGATGAATTGAAAAAGCATGTAGAGAATCTCTACATGCTTTATTTTCGTGGTTGTAAAATGCCTCCGATCAAATCACTGATCCCGCCGCCTCTATTTTCTTGCTGTGAATTGGTGAATTCATGAGAGGAGCTCTGGCTCTGAGGTTTGTAGCGATTATCATCTAAGCCCACCCGTAAGCCAGATGTGCGCTCAGATGGCTGGATAATGACGATTTGATCTTGTTCCTGGAACTCAAATAAGTAGGATTCGCCAGATGTTTGTCCAATGAAAGTTTTCCAGTTCACATCGAGTTTGACCTTCGGTGCTTTGCCTGTCCAAGCAACAATTGCGTCAGGGTCTACACGGCAGGGGGCTTTTAAAATGAGCGGATTTCCATTCGTTTTAATAGCGACTTGCGCTCCGTGCCCTTGATAAGAGAGTTTTGATGTAAACAGTCCTTTCTGTGATAAAATACCAACGCCTACTGGTGTGACGCCGTAATGGCATTCCTCAGTAAAGGCAAGTAAATCTTCACTTTCTACACTTACATGCTGCCAAGGACCGCTTGGCTCAAGATTAATTACTGTTACATGCTCGCTTGCATCCGCCAAGTAGCAAGTACCTTGTCCACTCACTTCCATCATCTCAAGGTTTTCACCTGTGAATTTCCTGCTGATATGGTTAAATACTTGGCTGACCATATTTCCTTTATTCGTTCCAAGTAATCGCTTGCGGTATTGGAAACTTCCTTGATCAGCAATCATGGCGCCTTTTTTGGCAAAAAAGATTCCGCTGCCTTCTGCTTGTAAGGTAAGTTCTTCTATCGTGTTGAAATGAAATCCCATAGGTGCCGGCTCCTTTCCTGCGTCATGATGTAAATCCGTAGATGCGGCATAAATCATTTAAATCTAGAGTAGTCCCTTGCCCGGTCGCCGTGATTTTCCATTCCTCCTGATCTCTCGTGAGTTCAGCGCATATAATGGATGTACAATACGAATAATCCTCTGTTAACTGAAAGGTACAAATCTCTTGCTGCGAGATTTGATCCGTCAGTCGCACGTAGGCATTGGTGACTTGTCCAAAATGATGCTGGCGTTCGTGTGCATCATGTATCGTGGCTGTGACGACAATTTTATGAATATCAGGTGAGACTCTGCTTAATTGCATAATAATCATTTCATTGTCTCGATACCCTCCGCCAAATTGATGATCACCAAGATGACGAACAGCTCCATCTAAGCTTTGCTGCTGGTGATAATAGATCAGATGCTTAGGAGACAACAGCTTGTCCTCTTCATTTAAAAGAAAGACTTGCGTATCTAAATCAATTGGCTGACCAGCCAGGTCCCAGCCAAGCCCGATATGAATTTGGTCGACCGCTGGATTGTCTTTTGTTAAATCTAACTTTTGCCCTTTCATGAGGTGTTTCTTGATCACCTCATGGGGTGCGTTTTGTTTTGACCCATTTTTTATACTCATGCTGATTTCCTCCTCGTTGTCATAGGACAAACACTGATTCATTTACGTCATATAGGGATAAAAGGTTTCATGATTAAAATTGGGTGAAGTTGGAGATAATAAAAAGGTTTTAGCAACAATACCTCATTTTAGATACAGACGAGTTGGAACCACTCGTTTGTTTCACTTTTGATAAAAATTCTTCAGATAAATGTGATCTGTGGTATGATGTTTTACAAGAAGCAAGGACAGGATATGAGGGATTTCACATGCATGTATTTAAAGACTATTATCATAATACGGTCAAGCTCTCTTTTGAGGAGAAGCCTTTTTCAAGTCATCCTAAGCATGTTTGGGCCATCTGCCGCTACCAAGGGAAATGGCTGCTCACTGAACATGAGGATCGGGGCTATGAGTTTCCAGGAGGGAAAGTTGAGCCGGATGAAGAAGCAGACCAAGCCGCTATACGGGAGATTCAAGAAGAGACGGGTGCTGTTGTTCGTGAATTAACGTATATTGGTCAATATCAGGTGCTGGGCAGAGAAAAGGTCATTGTCAAGAATATTTATTTCGCTGATATTGAAAAGCTAGTGAAGCAAGACACGTATTTTGAAACGAAAGGACCCGTTCTTTTCGCAGACTTGCCAAGATCCATCGCCAAAAATAAGAATTTCAGTTTTATTATGAAAGATGATGTGTTAAGACAAAGTCTTGCTTATTTAGAAAAGAACGGTTTGATTCGTTAAAAAAAGCGCAGGGGTGACAATGGGACTGACCCCATAAGATGAGACAAATAAAAAACACCTTCAAGTTTGAAAACGGATCGTTGTAATCCGAAATAAAACATGGAGGTGTTTTTTCTATGGGGACAAGAGTGAGTTATCCGGTTGAAGTCAAGCAGAAGGCTGTAGACATGAGATTGGCAGGCGTATCTATGAAAGAGATCATGCAGGAATTGAATATCAAAAATAAAACGCAGGTTCAGACATGGGTGAGGTGGCATAAGGCTGGGGATACACACCGGTTCGAACAGCCTGTTGGAAAACAATATACCTATGGAAAGGGTCCCGAGTACTCTTCCGAATTAGAGAGACTGCAGGCAGAAAATCGCTATCTGAGTCAACAGAATGAAGTTTTAAAAAAGTACAACGAATTGGAAAGGAAGTTGATAAGGAAACGTCAATCAAACTAGTAGAAGAATTGTGCAAAATGATGACAGTACAGGACATTTGTGTCCATTTAAGCATCTCTCGCGCTTCGTACTATAGATGGAAAAAAGATCTGACTCAGAATCATTCTAAAAAACAACTAGAGAAGCAAATCGGCACGTTGTGCCGAGAGCACAAGTATCGATATGGATACCGAAAAATCACAGCCTTACTAAAAGTGAGAATGCGTATTAACCATAAAACTGTTCAACGTATCATGCAGAAAAACCAGTGGCAGTGCCGGGTTAAAATGAAAAAGCGTAAGAAGAATGGGCAGCCCTATGCCGTGGCCGGTAATATACTGGATCGGAACTTTCAGTCTGATCGTCCTCTTGAAAAACTAGTAACGGACATCACGTATTTGCCTTATGGACAGAAACAATTGTACCTTTCCAGTATATTGGATTTATATAATGGAGAAGTGATTGCGTTTACGATTGGTGATAAGCAGGACACAGACTTTATTTTAAACACACTTGATCAGCTCCCAGCACTGCCTGAAAACTGTGTGTTACATAGCGACCAAGGTTCTGTGTATACATCTTACGAGTATCAGAAAGCTGTTCATATAAAAGGCATTACCATGAGCATGTCCCGTAAAGGGACGCCCGCTGATAATGCCTCCATCGAATCGTTTCATTCCTCGCTAAAGTCTGAAACGTTCTATCTTAACAGCATTGATCGAACTACGACCACCATCGTAGAACGCACTGTCAAAGAATACATTTATTATTATAACAACATTCGTATTCAAACAAAACTAAACAACCAATCACCGATCAACTATCGGCAATTGGCTGTATAAAGGTGTTTTGATCCCTGTCTCAAAAACGGGGGTCAGTCCCCAATCCCTGTGCCTTTTTATTTTTGAAGAAAACGGCGTTCGAGCCATTCCACAAGCTGGTACATGATGGTCGCAAACACGGCAATAATGAAAAGACTTAAGAACACGAGTGTAAAGTTGAAGACTTGAAAGCCGTAAATGATCATGTAGCCGAGCCCTTTTGAGGAAACAAGAAATTCCCCTACAATAACCCCAACCCAAGAAAGGCCGACATTGACCTTGATGGCAGAAATCATCGTTGGAATACTAGCTGGCAAAATGACCTCGCGAAAGACGACGCTTTTTTTCGCACCAAAGGTTTTCATCACCTTTAAATAATTCTCATCGACCTCTTGAAAGGCTGTATATATGACGATCGTCGTAATGATCACACTAATGATTGCGCCCATGGCAACGATGCTGATCATGCCAGGCCCAAGGGCAACAATTAAAATCGGAGCGAGGGCAACTTTTGGCATGGCATTTAAAATGACTAAATAAGGATCAAGAACGTTTGCCAGGCGGGTAGACCACCATAAGGCGGCAGCGAGCAAAATACCGCAAAAGGTACCAAGTAGAAATCCGAGCACCGTTTCAAATAATGTAATACTCATATGATTCATTAAAGACCCATCGGATATTTTTTGTACAAATAATTGGCAGACTGCTGATGGTGAACTAAATATCAGTGGATCGATAAGACGAAAATGACTGGCAAGCTCCCAAAGCGAAAAGAAGCTGGCGAAAATAATGAACTGATAGATTCGGGTCATGCGTTTTTCCATTCGGTATTTTTTGCGATAGGCTTCATGTAAAAGGTCACTGTGTTTCAACTGTTTTCAGCTCCTTCCAAATCGTTTGAAAGAGCTCTTGGAAACTCTGGGTCTGTCTTGCATCGAAAGGAGAAAGAGTCCTCAGTTCATCTGGAACGGTAAAAATTCTCTTGATTGAGCCAGGATGCTTAGAGAATAAGAAAATGCGGTCACTCATCGCAATGGCTTCGCCAATGTCATGTGTCACAAGGACCGCTGTTTTTTGATAGTTTTTGAGTGTATGAAAGACGAGATCCTCTAAAGTGAGTTTGGTTTGATAGTCTAGAGCTGAAAAGGGTTCATCTAGTAAAAGCAGACCGGGATTCACTGCAAGCGTTCGGGCGAGAGCCGCACGCTGCCTCATACCGCCTGACAGCTCCTTCGGGTATTTTTCCTCTACATCATGAAGGCCAAGCTTAGGCAGTAAGCCAAGAGCGGCGGAGGTGGCTTCATGTGAATCTTGCTTGGTGATTTTTAACCCGAGAATGATATTTTCCTTGATGGTTTTCCAAGGAAACAAATAATCTTGCTGGAGCATGTATCCGATTTGATGCTCTTTTTGATTCGGTTCTTTTCCTTCGATTAAAATTCGGCCTTCAGAGGGCGGCGTTATTCCTGCAATGATAGACAGCAGGGTGGTTTTTCCGCAGCCGCTGGGACCAATAAATGAGATAAATTCTCCTTGGTCTATCTCCATATTGATATGCTGTATGGCCGTTGTTTTTTCTTTTAAAGAGAAGTACGTGTGGGTCACATGGTCAATTTGAAGGAAAGACATGTGCTACCTCCTATTCTATTTATGTTCTGTGACCTTCTTTGCAATGGATGAATTGACAAGTTGTTTGTACGGGATAAATTTCGGCAATTCATCGCTCTCCTTCATGATTTCCTGCAATTTGTTCCATTCCTCTTCATTCAGAAGGGGATCTGTTGCATAGGAGTCCTGCTGTTTGTAGCGTTTAATGGCAGTTGATAAAACATCAAGTTCTGTGTCAGGAAAATGAGATTGAATGGTTTTGGCAATCTCCTCCGGCTGCTTGGCTTCTACCCATTTCTGCGCTTTGTAAATGGCGCGAGTGAAGGCTTCAGCTGTTTCTTTGTTTTCCTCTAAGTAACTCTTCTTTGCCATGAAGGTGGTATACGGCACCTTTCCGGAAGCCTCTCCAAAGGAGGCGGTAATGTACCCTTTGCCTTCTTTTTCAATTAAGGATGCTGTCGGTTCGAATAACTGCACAAAATCGCCAGTTCCAGAGGAGAAAGCACCTGAAATGTTGGCAAAATCAATATTTTGAATCATGCGGAGATCCTTTTTTACATCAATGCCTTCCTTTTTCAGGACATATTCACCGACCATTTGCGGCATGCCGCCTTTCCGCTGTCCAAGAAAGTCTTTTCCTTTTAATTGATCCCAAGAGAATTCGCTCACTTTCTCCCTTGAAACAAGAAATGTACCGTCTGTTTGTGTCAGCTGTGCAAAGTTGATGACAGAGTCTTTTGTGTCTTGAGCCTCTACATAGATAGAGGATTCAGATCCGGTCAGGGCGATATCTGCACCGCCGGATAAGAGAGCTGTCATCGTTTTATCACCGCCCCAAGTCGTTTTTAATTCAACCTCTAGCCCTTCTTCTTTGAAGAAATCCTCAGATAAGGCAACATATAGCGGAGCATAAAAAACCGAATGGGTCACCTCGGCTACTTGTACGGTCTGCTCTTGTTCTTTTTTACAGGCGACAAATGGAATAAAGAGCAGGACAACGACGATGAATGCCAGTCTGACTTTGATGGAACGATTCAAGAGTAATTCGCCTCCTTTGTTCTAGATCACTAATTAAAGTATGTCAAAAGGGATTTTTGGTGAGTGCCTAGATGAAAATAAGAAGCGCATTGTTTATTTATAGAACGTGTCTTTTTTTCTATACTAGAAGCATGAATACTTTCTTGAATTTGGCAGAAACAAAGGGGCGGTTTCGTGTATAGAGTGAGTTGGGTATTTCTTGGATGGTATTTAGTAGGACTCATATTAATGGTCTCTTTTGAAGTGCCAGCATGGCTTCAGTTTGCAAATGGCATTTTCCTTGTGCTGTATGCCTGCTGTGTGATAGAAATTGGGCGAAATATTTATGGTTCATGGGGGTTTGTGATCAAAAGGGCAGCTATTGTCGGGGTGCTGACATTTACGGTTGAATGGATAGGGATCACAACCGGTTTTCCTTTCGGGGCCTATGACTATTATCCGACGTTAGGTTTTCTAGTGGCAGGGGTGCCTTTAACCATTGCTTTTGCATGGGTTGGTGTGTTTTTAAACAGCCTTTTTTTATCCAATCAGCAGTCAAAATGGAAACGAGCTGTCGAAACGGGGATATGGATTGTCTTGCTTGACCTCATATTAGACCCAGTAGCGGCTGAACGGAAATTTTGGGTGTGGTATGACGGCGGTGGTTTTTATGGTATTCCTTTTGAGAATTTTGTGAGCTGGGGTATGATTGGAGCAGGACTTTCCTTTCTCTTCCCGCTTGTTCAGATTGATCAAAAGGCTCTGAGCTGGACGAGCCGTATTTATCAGGCAATGGTGTTCTTTTTTGGTGTGTTGGCATTAAAGGGCGGGCTCGATGTCATTTTTTATTTAGCACTGATCATTGTTATTTTGTGTGAAGGAAGGGTTCAATTTGAAAGAAAGCGACAAAAGCCGATCGTTTAGACGTATATTTTCTCTTTATCTTGAGCGGTATTTACTTCATAAACATTTCCGCTCTGTGATGATGAAAGGCGCTGTGGACCCAAACGAGAAGCTGCCTGTTCTTTATCTCGCCAATCATAGCTCATGGTGGGATGGACTGATCATCTTTCTTTTAACAGAAAAAGCGTCCGAACTCGATCATTATATGATGATGGAGGAGAAACAGCTGAAGCAATATGCCTTTTTCCGAAAGCTTGGTGCCTTTCCGGTTCAGAAAAAGAATCTGAAAAGTGTGAAGCAAGCATTAATGACGGCAAAAGAGAACATGCAGGCTGGCGGGGCTATATGGCTTTTTCCACAGGGGAAAATCATGCATCAGGATATGCGGCCGCTTGAATTGGAGGGCGGGGCATCATTTTTAGTGAGACAATTTGAGCAAGTTGTCGTGAAGCCTGTGACCTTGCATTATACATTTAATCAATTTCAAAAACCGACAGTATCTGCTGTGTTTGGTGAAGATACCTTAGTATCTGGCGGAGAGCTTCGAAGCAAGGACGTGACGCATCTGCTTAGAGATCTGCTTGAAACGCAGCTAAATGCACATCAAGCACAGGTCATCGCAGATCCTGATTTTTCAACTAATCAAGAATTTAGACAGATGACGAGGACAAGTCAATCAACAAGTGATGCGTTTGATTCCTTTAAAAAGTGGGTGAAAACATGGCGGTCTTCTTAACCGTAATCAGTGTACTCTTGCTCTGTCAGTTTATTTTCACCATATGGAATATGAAGCAGCTTCCTGTTTTAAAGCCAGCACCCTTTTCGCCGGGTGAACCTATTTCATTATCAATTCTGATTCCAGCGAGAAATGAGGAAAAACGAATAGAAGCCTGTCTTCAGTCGATCGTTGATCAACGCTTTTATCCGAAAGAGCTCATCATCCTTGATGACCATTCGACAGATCAGACAAGAGCGATGGTGGAGCGGTTCGCAGAAAAATACCAGTGGATCCGTGTCCAGTCAGGTCAGCCATTAAAGCGGGGCTGGCTTGGTAAATCATATGCCTGCTCTCAGCTCGCTGAGGCAGCAGCTTCTGACTGGCTGCTATTTTTAGATGCGGATGTCCGGTTAAAAAGAGGGGCAGTTGAATCAGTATACAAGCAGTTATGTATGCAAAAAACGGGCATGCTGTCAGGTTTTCCAGAACAAAAAACAGGTACATTTTTTGAGCATCTTGTCGTTCCTATGATGATGTTTACCATTGGCTGTCATCTGCCAGTGAAATGGGTAAGAAAATCTAAGAACCCCGCTTTTGCCGCAGCACATGGTGGTTTTATTGCCATTGAAAAGAATTGTTATCACGACATCGGCGGGCATGAAGCGATCAAGGATTCACTCGTTGATGATATGGCCTTGGCTAGAAGGGTGAAGGAAAAAGGCTTTCCGTTCACACTTGCAAGCATTCATCCATTTGTGTATATGAGAATGTATGAAAGTGGACAAGAGGTTTGGGAAGGTTACCGCAAAAATTTGTTCCCGGGCGTGAATCGAAGCATTGCTTTGTTAAGCAGTGTCTTTTGTTTATACACCCTCCTTTATTTGGTTCCTGTCATTTGTTTCATGATCGCATTGTTTCAGCTGGATGTTTTGAGCATATGCTTAGCCATTCTTTGCTATGGGCTGGGTGTATCGATTAAAGCAGCAATTGATACTGAAAATGGGCGGACATCTGCGATGGCTTTTTTATTGCCGGTCAGTATTTTAAGCCTGATCGCCATTGGCTTTGCTTCTATGAAAATCGGTCTCAAAAAAGAAGGGTATGAATGGAAAGGGAGAAGGTACGAATGAAAAAAGTGATCATCATCGGCGGCGGACTTGGCGGATTATCAGCCGCGATCCGTCTACAGTCACGCGGGGTTCAGGTCACCATTTTAGAAAAAGAAGCGGCTTTAGGGGGGAAATTGCAACGCCATCACGAGGCAGGCTACTCTTTTGATTTAGGACCGAGCACCATTACAATGAAGGCCTATTTTGAAGAAGTGTTTACATCCTGTCATAGACGGATGGAGGATTATGTGACCTTTTATCCGATTTCTCCGCTGACCAAAAATATTTTTCCAGATGGACATACGGTCGAGTTTACGCCGAATATTGAGCAAATGGAATCACAAATTGCTGCATTCAGTCCTGAAGATGCGAAGCAATATCGCGCATTTTTACAGGAATCAAAGACGCTTTTTCAAAAGGCAGAGGAGCAGTTTTTAAATCGTTTGTTATTGAGCTGGAAGGATAAGGCGGATGTAAAGCTGATGAAAGCACTTCTTGCTGTCAAACCATTCACATCGGTTCAGCGCCTGCTGCGTCAATATTTCCGTCATCCCCATACATTGGCGATGTTTGGACGGTATGCCACTTATATTGGCTCTTCTCCCTACGAGGCGCCGGCTATTTTTAATATGATGGCATATTTAGAAGGAGAGAAAGGGATTTATGGAATACAGGGCGGTACATATCGTTTAGTTGAGGCATTTGAGACGCTGGCAAAAGAATTAGGCGTTCAGATTTATCTCAATGAACAAGTGAACAAGATTCATGTGAAGGATCGGCGGATCAAAGGAGTGGAGACGGATCAGCAGATGTATGAGGCAGATCAAGTCATTGCAGGAGCAGATGCGCTGACTGTATACCGTCATCTCATAGATGAAAAAGACCGTCCTCGTTTTTTAAATCAAAAATTGTCTGGCATTGAACCGTCGTTGTCGGGCTTTGTTCTCTTATTAGGAGTACCTAAAGTCTATGAACAGCTGGCTCATCACAATGTGTTTTTCCCTGAGGATTATGAGCAAGAATTCAAGGATATTTTTCAGAAAAAACAACTGCCTCAAGATCCGACGCTTTACATATGCTATTCAGGTCATTCAGAACCAGCTTTAAGCGGAGGACCGGGAAGAAGCAATCTGTTTGTACTGGCCAATGCACCTTATGTGACAAATGAGCAAGATTGGGACATGCTAAAGGAGACATATCGTCAGCATGTAAAAAACAAATTAATGGAAAAAGGTCTTTTTGATTTGGATGAGCTTATTGAATATGAAGCGGTTCAAACCCCGCTCGATCTGCAGCAGAAAACGGGGGCATATCGCGGAGCCATTTATGGCATGTCTTCAAACTCGTTCAAACAGGCGTTCTTTCGCATCAATAATCAGTCAAAAGATATTGAAGGACTTTGGTTTGTTGGAGGAACAAGTCATCCAGGCGGCGGCACGCCGATGGTGACAAAATCAGGCCAGCTTGTCGCAGAAGCGATGCTGAAGCAATGGACGTATTCAAAGATGAAAAGGAGAGAAATCGAGTGATTGTGGAAAAAAGAAGGTTTCCGTCGCCCCATCCGCATATTCACTTATATACAGTGACCTATGAGGCAGATGGACTTCGGATGAAAGGGCTGCTCGCTGAACCGGCCGGAGAAGGTCTCTACGACGGCTTTTTGTATTTACGAGGCGGCATTAAAAATGTGGGGATGGTCAGACCAGGCCGGATTGTGCAATTTGCCGCGCAGGGCTTTGTCGTCTTTGCTCCCTTTTACCGAGGAAACCAAGGAGGCGAAGGGAACGAAGATTTTGCCGGAGAAGATCGAAAAGATGCGTTCGCTGCCTTTCAGCTGTTAAAACAGCACAAAAAAGTGAAGAAGGACCGCATTCATATCTTTGGTTTTTCGCGAGGCGGTATTATGGGCATTTGGACCGCTGTTGAAATGAAACAGGATGCGGCTTCCTTTGTCACATGGGGAGGCGTCAGTGACATGAAACTGACTTATGAAGAGCGTGTGGATATGAGACGGATGATGAAGCGTGTGATTGGCGGACCGCCGCATAAGGTGCCAGAGGCATATGAGAACAGAACCCCTTTAAATGATGTGGACAAAATTGAAGCACCTGTCCTTATCATCCACGGAGAAGAAGATCAAAATGTATCGATTGAGCATGCGTATTTGTTAGAAGATGCGCTGCGCCAGCACGGAAAGTCCGTGGAGACATGGTATTTCCACGGATACAACCACTATTTCCCGCCGCAGCATAATCGAGAAATTGTGAGAAGGCTGACCACATGGATGCACAGCCGAAAAAGCGGAAATGTGGTAAAATAAGCAGTATAACGAATATAGAAAGTAGGGGGATTTTCATTATGGGAATGCCTGTTGAATTTAATACAATGATTGTCACAAAGGGAAAAGAGACAAGAATTGAAGAAAATGTATTTGAACTCATGAAGGATGGATACCGCATTTATCCATTAAATATTCCACTTGAGGTGCGCAAAACGAAAGACGGAGAAAAAACTGGGACAGCACATGTTGAAAAGCTGGAGCTGACAGACAATGTCACGAAGGTGACGTACCGTCTTGTGTCATTGCATTCAACCAACTAAAAAAGCTGAGGGATTGAATCTCCTCAGCTTTTTTCATTTGGTTATACGAGTGGTCCGCCTTTGGCTTCAATGTCACTTGCCGCGTGGCTGAATTTTTGGAAGTTCTTTTTAAATTCATTGGCAAGGAAGTGTGCTTTTTCTTGATAAGCCTCTTGGTCATCCCATGTCTTAGCAGGTTGAAGCACTTCATCTGGTACACCAGGAATATGAAGCGGGATGTGTAATCCAAAGATGTCATCAGTGATCATCTCGGCATTGTCAAGGTCACCTTCGATTGCTGCCTGCACCATTGCTCTTGTATGAGCGAGATTCATTCGTTTGCCTGTACCATAGCCACCGCCAGTCCAGCCTGTATTCACAAGGAATACTTTTGCACCGTGCTCATCAATCTTTTTGCCAAGCATTTCAGCATAGACGTGAGCTGGAAGCGGAAGGAATGGTGAACCGAAGCAAGTAGAGAATGTCGTTTCTGGTGATGTGACACCTCGCTCAGTTCCAGCTAATTTACTTGTGTACCCGCTCAAGAAATGGTACATTGCCTGCTCTTTTGTTAAACGGCTGATTGGAGGTAAGACGCCAAACGCATCAGCTGTTAAGAAGACAATAGCAGATGGATGTCCTGCGATACTTGGTTTCACGATGTTATCAATCATTTCGATTGGGTAAGCAGCGCGTGTATTTTCAGTAAAGAAGGTATCATCATAATCCGCTTCACGTGTTTCTTCATCAAGCACAACGTTCTCAAGAACTGATCCGAAGCTGATCGCTTTGTAGATCTGCGGTTCTTTTTCTTCACTTAAGTTCACACATTTCGCATAGCATCCGCCCTCGATATTGAAGACCCCTGTGCCAGACCAGCCGTGTTCATCGTCTCCGATCAGCTTGCGGCTTGCGCTTGCAGAAAGCGTCGTTTTCCCCGTACCTGAAAGTCCGAAGAATAGGGCCACATCGCCTTCTTGACCTACGTTTGCTGAGCAGTGCATGGATAAAATGTCTTGCTCAGGAAGCAGGTAGTTCATCACAGAGAAAATGGACTTTTTCATTTCTCCTGCATATTCTGTTCCACCGATAAGTATCGTGCGTTTTTCAAAAGAAACGATGATAAACGTTTCAGAGTTTGTGCCATCTGTTGCAGGATCTGCTTTAAAGTGCGGTGCAGATAAGATGGTGAAAGGTTTTTCGTTTGAAGAAGGTGTTGACCCGTCAGGTCTGATAAATAGCTGCTTGGCAAAAAGATTGTGCCATGCGAATTCGTTTACAACTGTAATCGGCATACGATATCTTTCATCAGCGCCTGCAAACCCTTCAAAGACGAATAGTTCATCACGTTCTTTTAAGTATGACACAACCTTTGTATATAAACGGTCAAATGCTTCTTTGGAGATCGGCTGGTTTACTTGACCCCAATCGATTTTATGTTCAGAGCTTTCTTCTTTGACGATAAATTTATCTTTAGGCGAACGTCCTGTATAGGCTCCAGTTGTAGCGCGGACAGCTCCAGTTGATGTTAAAACGCCTTCATTACGTGCCAAAATCTTTTCAACAAGTTTCGGAACAGATAAATTTTGGTGCGTATTTTCTAATGAGAGCAATGACTGCAAATCTTCTTTTAAATCCACTGAGTTCATAAAAAAACCCTTCCTTTACCGTTGAATTTGTTTGTTTCGATTAGTATAACACATTGATAATAATAGTCTATACTATTTAAAAATTTTTGTGTGTGTTTTTTCATTTCTGCTATGAAAATATGCTTTTTGGTGATGCTAATGGTGAGGAGAAAAAAGAGGGAGATAATTCTTATGAAGCATTGACATGACGCAAGGGTTTAAGATAAGATATCTTATTGAACGGATACTCTTATCCCGAGTTGGTGGAGGGACAGGCCCGATGAAGCCCAGCAACCGGTTTCTTATGAAAAAGGCATGAAAATGCTGAGAAACCAAGGTGCTAACCTGATGCAAGGTACAAGAACACCTTGAGCGATAAGAGTGAAAGGCATGCGATCTCAGACCCTTTCCTCGCAATGAAGGAAATGGTTTTTTTATTTTTGGGATATCATATGAACAAATTGCCAATAACATCTCTAATATAAACGTTTTCAAATATAAGAGGGAACGAGTTCCGTATCATATTGGAGGCCTCATCTTGGGATGATGTGGTCTTGTACAGGAGGAAATAGCCATTATGAGTCAAAATCGTCGTTTATTTACTTCAGAATCAGTGACAGAAGGACATCCGGATAAAATCTGTGATCAAATTTCAGACAGCATTTTGGATGAAATTTTAAAGAAAGATCCAAATGCACGTGTTGCCTGTGAAACTTCTGTTACAACCGGTCTCGTATTAGTAAGCGGTGAAATTACAACGTCTACTTATGTCGATATTCCAAAGACGGTGCGTGACACAATTAAGGAAATTGGCTACACACGTGCGAAATATGGTTTTGATGCGGAAACATGTGCGGTACTTACATCAATTGATGAACAGTCTGCTGATATTGCGCAAGGTGTAGACAAAGCGCTTGAAGCACGTGAAGGAACAATGACTGAAGAAGAAATTGATGCGATTGGTGCAGGTGACCAAGGATTGATGTTTGGTTTTGCCAATAACGAAACCGAAGAGCTCATGCCGCTGCCAATTTCACTAGCGCATAAATTATCTCGCCGTTTAACAGAAGTACGCAAGAATGAAACACTTGCATACCTTCGTCCAGACGGAAAAACACAAGTTACAGTTGAATATGATGAGCAAAACAAACCAGTTCGTATTGACACAGTGGTTATTTCTACGCAGCATGCACCAGAAGTGACGCTTGAACAAATTCAAAGTGACTTAAAAGAGCATGTCATCAGTCCTGTCGTTCCAAGTGAACTGATTGATGAACAGACAAAATACTTTATTAACCCAACTGGCCGTTTCGTGATCGGTGGACCTCAAGGGGATGCTGGTTTAACTGGACGTAAAATCATCGTTGATACGTATGGCGGATACGCTCGTCATGGCGGCGGTGCTTTCTCAGGTAAGGATGCAACGAAGGTTGACCGTTCTGCGGCATACGCTGCACGTTACGTAGCGAAAAACATCGTAGCTGCCGGCCTTGCAGATTCTTGTGAAGTACAGCTTGCTTATGCAATTGGGGTTGCACAGCCTGTATCGATTTCAATTGATACATTCGGAACAGGAAAAGCTTCAGAAGAAAAATTAATTGAAGTGGTTCGTGCAAACTTTGATCTTCGTCCAGCTGGCATTATTAAAATGCTTGACCTGCGCCGTCCGATCTACAAACAAACAGCTGCATACGGGCATTTCGGCCGTCACGACTTAGATCTTCCGTGGGAAAAAACGGATAAAGCCGATACACTTCGCAAAGAAGCATTGGGACAATAACAACATAAAAAACCGCTTATTTTAAGCGGTTTTCCTTTTGATTAAAAAAAAATCTGCAAAAAGCGAAAAAATGTGAAACAAAATCGGACAAAATACTGTCTAATTATAGGTCTACTTTTAAGAAATAACATAACGTGGAGGCAATAATATGTGTGGGTTTGTTGGTGTATTTAATCACCGTCCATTGTCCGAAACTACTGAACAGGAAGAGCTAATTAAACAAATGAACCGTCTCATCGTTCATCGTGGTCCGGATGATGAGGGTTACTTTCATGATGAGCATGTAGGATTTGGATTTAGACGTTTAAGTATTATAGATGTTGAGCACGGAAAGCAGCCGCTTTCTTATGAAGATGAAAAGTATTGGATTATTTTCAACGGAGAAATTTATAACTATGTGGAGCTGAAGGAAGAGCTTGTGAAAAAAGGCTATACGTTCAGCACAGATTCTGATACGGAAGTACTTCTTGCCACATACCGTCATTATAAAGAAGAAGCGGCTTCAAAGCTTCGCGGCATGTTTGCATTTTTAATTTGGGATAAGGAAGCGCAATTATTATATGGCGCAAGAGATCCTTTTGGCATCAAACCGCTTTATTTTACACAAATGGATGAGCAAGTGTACTTTGCGTCTGAACGCAAAAGCTTGATGGCAGTAAGCGAGAACATTTTATTTGATGAGACATCCTTACAGCAATATATGTCATTCCAGTTCGTACCTGAGCCAAATACACTTGATCAAAAGGTGCACAAAGTAGAGCCGGGCCATCAGTTTACTTTACGCCCAGGACAGGAGATTGAATTTAAGACTTACTGGAAAGTTCAATTCAAGCCTGAGCAAACACAAGAACAAAAACTGATTGAAGAAGTCCGCGATGCAATCTATGATTCTGTGAAAATTCATATGAGAAGTGATGTACCTGTTGGTTCATTCCTATCAGGTGGTATCGATTCTTCTTTCATCGTATCTGTCGCAAAGGAATTTCATCCTGAGCTGAAGACGTTTTCTGTTGGCTTCCAGCAGGATGGCTTTAGTGAAGTTGATGTAGCGAAGGAAACGGCTGATAAGCTTGGCTTACAAAACTTCAGCGCCGTGATTTCTCCTGAGGAATATATGAATGAGCTTCCGAAAATTGTTTGGCATTTAGATGATCCTTTAGCTGATCCGGCGGCGATTCCATTGTACTTCGTGGCAAAGGAAGCGAAGAAACAAGTGACGGTTGTTCTTTCTGGTGAGGGAGCAGACGAGCTGTTCGGTGGATATAATATTTACCGTGAGCCGCTTTCTCTTAAACCATTTGAATCTGTACCATCTATGCTGAAAAAGCTTCTTCTTCGTCTGGCGCGCTTAATGCCAGAAGGAATGAAAGGAAAAAGCTTTATCGTCCGCGGCTGTACACCATTAGAGGAGCGTTATATCGGTAATGCGAAAATCTTTGAAGAGCCAGTAAAGAAAAACCTCTTAAAGCAGTATGATCCGAACATTACGTATCGTGATGTGACGAAGACATACTTCGAGGAAAGTGCAGGCTACAGTGATATTAACAAAATGCAATATGTTGATATTCATACGTGGATGCGCGGGGACATCTTACTAAAAGCAGATAAGATGACAATGGCGAATTCTCTTGAGCTTCGTGTTCCTTTCCTTGATAAGGTCGTATTTGAAGCGGCTTCTAAAATTCCAGAAGAGCTGAAAACAAAAGATGGCACAACGAAATATTTATTGCGTAAAGCAGCAGAAGGCATTGTGCCTGACCATGTGTTAAACCGCAAGAAGCTGGGCTTCCCTGTTCCAATTCGTCATTGGCTGAAAAATGAGATGAACGCTTGGGCGAAAGACATCATTAAAAACAGTCAAACTGACGAATATATTAATAAAGCGTATGTGCTTGATTTATTAAATGAACATTGTGCTGGTAAAGCAGATCATAGCCGTAAGATTTGGACTGTCCTGATCTTTATGATTTGGCACAGCATTTATGTCGAGCGCAGTATTGATCCAGAGCAATTGAATCATCAACCGAAAGAAGTCATCTTCAGTTAATGAAAAAAGGTTTTCAGCTTTGTGCTGAAAACCTTTTTTGTCATGATAGAAAGGGGTGGAAAAGGGTAAAATAACTAGCGGTTCATAGTTATTGCTTAATATCCTGAAAAAAACATGATAAAGTGAAGATACACGTATGATGTTAACGAGATAAAAGGGAACGATAGTATTGTCCTTTTTCTACATATTCTCTGCGGATTCGGTCCATGTCTTGGATATCTTCATCTGTTAACAGCCGAACGACTTTGGCTGGACGGCCAAAAGCGAGTGATCCTTTTGGGATGACCTTTCCTTGAGGGACAAGACTTCCTGCACCGATAAAGGCGCCTTCGCCAATCTCCGCACCATCGAGAATGATAGACCCCATGCCAATGAGGGCATTTTTTCGAATGATTGAGCTATGTAATGTGACCTGGTGTCCAATGGTAGCACCATCTTCAATAAGAAGTGTTTTTCCAGGACTTTGATGCAGGCACGATAAATCTTGAATATTGACGTTCTTTCCAATTCTCACAGGTGCAACATCGCCTCTGATGACGGTTTGAAACCACACGCTCGAATATTCTCCAATTGTGACATCACCGGTAATGGTGGCGTTATCTGCGACAAAGACCGATTCATGAATCTCAGGTGTAAACTGATGATATGGATAAATCACTTTTTCGACTTCCTTTCTTAATACAACATTTGTGAGGTGTTTACTTTGTGGACTTGGCATGCTGAAAGACCAGTTGGTACAATTGTCATTGTACATGGTGCGAGTGAATATCACGGCCGATATAAATGGCTGATTGAAATGTGGCGGAATGCAGGCTATCACGTCGTCATGGGTGACTTGCCTGGACAAGGCACATCGACACGTGCGCGAGGCCACATTCGTTCGTTTCAAGAATACATTGATACAGTCGATGAATGGATCGAACATGCGAAATCATTCAGACTTCCTACTTTTTTACTTGGACACAGTATGGGTGGACTCATTTCAATTGAGTGGATGAAGCAGTATACCCATACGAAGTTGAATGGCCTTATTTTATCATCACCTTGTTTAGGTCTGCAATTTAAACCGAAGAAGCTGATGGATTTTGCGTCAAAAGGTCTAAATGTGCTGGCACCGTCTTTTAAAGTGGAGTCAGGTCTGTCGATTGAACTAGCGACACGAAATCAGGCGGTCATTGAGGCAGACTCAAATGACTCTCTATACGTGACAAAGGTGTCGGTTCGCTGGTATAGAGAGCTGATCAAAAATATCGATGCGGCGATGCAGCCGACGAATGTCTTTAAATCGATCCCGCTCCTTTTAATGCAGGCGGGAGATGATAAGATCGTCGATAAAACGAGGGTGATTAAATGGTTCAATGGCATAGAATCAACCAATAAATCATACCGTGAATGGGAAGAGCTGTATCACGAAATTTTTAATGAACCAGAAAGAGAAGATGTGTTTAAGGCGGCAAGAGCCTTTACAGATCAATATATTTGATTGTGAGCTTTAAGTTGGGGGTGGAGTGATTTGTCAGTACCAGAGCGTCCTTTTGCACTGATGACAAAGGTGTACAAAGATATTTTTCCGCTTGTTCATCAGGAGCTGAAAAAGTGGCGGGCTCATGCAGAAATGATTGAAAATGAAGAACTGAGAACGCAGGCACTAGCGAGCATATCGAGTAAAACGTTTCACTGTGAAGGCGGAGGCATTTTATCTCTTCTAGCAGGCGAAGAGAAAGAAACGTGCATTGAATTCATTGTGGCGTATCAAACCATCAGTGACTACTTAGATAACCTATGTGACCGCAGCACGTCGCTTGATCCTAAGGATTTTCATATGCTGCATCAAGCGATGAGAGATGCGCTTGATATTCATGCTGAGCTCAAGCCATACTATCAATTCCGTGATGATCAAGAGGATCATGGATATTTACATGCGCTTGTCCGCACATGTCAAGACGTGCTTACGCGCGTTCGGCATTATTCGATCATTCAGCCATATTTACACACGCTGTGTGATTACTATAGTGACCTGCAAGTACATAAGCACGTCGTTCCTCATGAACGTGTGCCAAGATTAGAGTCGTGGTTCCGTCAATATGAAAAGGATTTGCCGAAGATGGAATGGTATGAGTTTTCAGCTTGTGCGGGATCAACGTTAGGAATATTCTGTCTTGTGGCGTATGCGCTGCAGCCTGATTTTACAGAAAAGCAGGCGAAGCAAATTTACGAAAGCTATTTCCCTTATATTCAAGGTCTGCACATTTTACTCGATTATTTAATAGACCAAGAAGAGGACCGGCTTGGGGGAGATCTGAACTTTTGCTCATACTATGATTCTCATCATGAGATGATGAATAGACTTCAGCATTTTATCGAAAAAGCGGATGAGCAGCTGAAAGGTATTCCGCATGAAAACTTTCACAAATTGATTAACAGAGGATTACTGGCGGTCTATTTGTCTGATGAAAAAGTGACAGCCCAAAAAGAGATGAACAAGCTGGCAAAGCGGCTGATCAAATCAAGCGGGAAAACATCGTTCTTTTTCTATATTAACGGAAGAGCCTATCGGACCTATCAGAAAATGCCTTGGATGAAATCATCATAAAAAAGCTCAAATCCTTTAGGATTTGAGCTTTAGCATGTAGACAAACCCTCGCATTCAGTGTCAGGTCTGCGCGCCGGTACTCACGAATGTCAAATTCGCTCCGTTCCGGTGCTTGCCCTTCCTAGGGCTGCAAAGGTTTTCTATCACGCTGAAAAGAAGAAAAAAAGCTAAAATGCACATCATTTTAGCTTTTTTTCAATAGCGACCACAAAAGGCGGGTCGTTTTGAATATTCATGTATTGATATGATAAAACTTGTACTTCTTCATGAGGCAGTGATCTGCAATAGTCGAGAAGCACTTCTTTTTCTCTTTTTCCTTCGGGATGTCCGTGGTAGATCACAAGGACGATCAGACCTCCGGGTTTGAGCCATTCGAGGAGCTGCTTGATGGCTTCAATGGTTGTATGAGCCTGAGTGGTGACGGCTTTATCGCCTCCGGGCAGATACCCAAGGTTAAACACTGCACCGGCTATTTGTCCATAAGCATCCTTCGGAAGATGATCCGCCAGTTTTTCATGCCCATCATGGATGAGGTGAACGTAAGGATATTGATCGCCAAGCCTTTTGCTTGTCTGCTGCAAGGCTTCCTCTTGCACGTCGAATGCAAACACTTGTCCATCAGTTCCTACAAGGTCAGCTAAATAGAGTGTATCGTGGCCGTTGCCCATTGTTGCATCTATAACGATGTCGCCTTTTTGACAAGCGCGTTCTAACAGCTCTTTACTAAAAGGAAGCATGCGTTTCAAAATCATTTGGCTGCTTCTTCCAATCTGACGAAACGTTTCCCTTGGTAGCTGTTACGTCTTTCGAGCTCGGCATTAATGGCATTGAGTACTTCCCACTTATTAACACTCCACATTGGACCAACCATTAATTCAATTGGGCCGTCGCCTGTAATACGGTGAATTATCATTTCTGGCGGCAGAATCTCCAGCTGATCACAAACAAGCTGAACATATTCCTCCTGGCTTAAAAACTCAAGCTTTCCTTTTTCATATTGCTTGACCATTGGAGTCCCTTTTAAAAGGTGAAGCAAATGAATTTTAATTCCCTGCACATCTAAATCCGCAACAGCTTTTGCTGTTTCCATCATCATGTCCCGATTTTCAAGAGGCAATCCATTGATGATATGTGAGCAGACACGAATTCCGTGTTTTCTCAGTTTTTCTACACCTTCAACGTAGCATTCATAATCATGAGCACGGTTGATGAGCATAGCTGTCCGTTCGTGTACCGTTTGAAGACCAAGCTCTACCCACAGGTAAGTGCGTTCGTTTAATTCGGCTAAATACTCCACTACGTCATCCGGCAGACAGTCAGGTCTTGTTGCAATGGATAGACCTACGACACCATGCAGATTCATGACGGTTTCATATTTTTCTTTTAGGACAGGTAGCGGAGCGTGTGTGTTTGTATACGCCTGGAAATACGCCATGTATTTTCCGTCTTTCCATTTTGTATGCATCCGGTCTTTGATTTCGTTAAATTGTGTGATGAGATCATCAGCCCGGTTTCCTGCAAAATCACCAGATCCAGCGGCACTGCAAAATGTACAGCCGCCGTGGGCTACAGTACCATCCCGGTTTGGGCAGTCAAAGCCGCCGTCTAAGGCTACTTTAAATACTTTATGACCAAAGTGTTCACGCAAATGGTAGTTCCACGTGTGATAACGTTTTTCGCTGTTTGAATATAAAAAAGGGTTATGCTGATCCAAGTCAGTAACCTCCTTGCATAATAATAGGCATCCTTAAAGTTTAACAAAAATCACGAAGGAGGACAATTGAATCTGTCCAACATTTTCTTTAGTGAAAAAGCGTTACATGGGCAAAATAGGCGGGAGCGATGATGAAATGGAGGGAATGTAAGATGGCAACAAGGCAGTCGATCGATGAATTTATCCAAAAAAGTACGGAAACCCTTGAGTTTGCAAATGAACAATTTGATTTGAGCTCACGTCAGGAACATTATAATGAGGAAGAGTTTTCAAAAGCACAGCTCATGCTTGAGAATACGGTCAACGAATTAGAAAAATTAAAAGATGTCGCCAATGACCAGCAAAGAGAACGGTTAGACAGGGCGCGTGTTCAAATTCAGAGCTTGCAAAATCAAATGATTTTAGGGATTTCCTACGATAATGAATGATGAACAGATCCTTCTTTTAAGGGTCTGTTTTTTATTTTTTAATAAGCTATTGACTTTTATACCGGGTGTCTTTATTGTATTAAGTGTACTACATCAACTAATACACTACAGACACTTAAAAAGTGAAGAAAGGTGTTCAACCATGAAAAAAGAAAAAAAGCCAATCAATTTGAAGTGGATGGTGCTGGCTGTTGCGTTAGCATGTACATTTTTTTTCGTTCTTGTTTTCATTGGTTTTGAAGTTCAAAAAGATTTGATACCCAATTCAGTTCCTTTAATGCAAGGACATGATCAAGCGATAGGACTGCAAAAGCATGAATGAGGAAAGAGGGAGTCATCATGATTCAAATAGATCCAAGAAGCGCTGCGCCAATATATGAACAAATCATTGAGCAGCTCAAAATTTTATGTTTAAAAGGCGTGATGAAGCCAGGTGACAAACTGCCCTCTGTCAGAGAGCTCGCCACCATTATTATTGCCAACCCAAACACCGTCAGCAAAGCGTATAAAGAGCTGGAGCGGGAAGGGATTATTGAAACTCTGCGGGGCCGCGGTACGTATGTAACAGAAGGTGCTCAGTTAAAGCTGAATGAAGGGAAGGTGCTCGAGATGAAAGAACAGTTAAGACAACTCATCATAGAAGCTCATCATGCTGGTATTGATATTCATCAGCTCAAGGAATGGCTGGAAGAGATCGGCTCAAGTCTAAAAGGAGGAAAACAAGTTGATTGAGGTCAGAAATGTATCGAAGAAATTAAATGGACGCGAAGTACTCAGCGACGTTTCCTTCAAAATAGGCGAAGGTGAGATCTTCGGTCTGCTTGGCCGGAATGGCTCTGGGAAAACAACACTTCTCAGATTGATTCAGCAAATTCTTCTTCCGGATGAAGGAGAGATTTATTTTAAAGACGTACTGGTGAAAGACCACCCTTTAGTAAAGCAAAATATTGTATTCATGCCAGTCGTGAATCCTTACTTTGACAGATACAATTACGGACAACTTGTCCAGCTGTTAAAGCATATATATCCAAAGTTTGACGTGACCTATGCCAATGAGCTTGTGAACCGCTATGAAATTCCGGAAAAAGTGAAGTATCGTGAATTGTCGACAGGGTTAAAGAAACAGCTGTCATTAATTTTAAGCTTTGCCATCAAACCAGCGGTCATTTTATTAGATGAGCCGACTGATGGTATTGATGCCGTCACAAGAAATGACGTTCTTCAGCTGATGATTGACGAGGTGGCAGAACGACAAACAACGATTTTAATTACATCTCACCGCTTAGAGGACATTGAGCGTATGTGTAATCGAATTGGATTTTTAGAAGGAAATGAACTCACAAGTGTCATGGATTTAGATGAATTAAAGAATGACTATGTCAAAATCCAAATGGCCTTTGAAGAAGATATGAACTTAAGTATTCGAAAAAATGGCGTTGCGATTTTGGATCAAGCGGGCGTTTTCTATACAGCGCTTGTTCTAAAAACCGACGAAGAAGCTAAAGAGTACTTGAAGTCACTGAAGCCAAAAGTATGGCATGAACTGCCTGTGAATTTAGAAGAAGTATTCATTGCGAAGTTTGGAGGGAAACGCAGATGGTAAAGCGGCAATTATTATATAAGGAGTGGAAGCAATCTGAGCTGACATTCATTTTAGTGATGCTTGTTGCGGTCTTTGCGACGCCATTATCCCTCTTAATGGATTACTCAACCTTTCAAGATTGTTTGAAAAATCCAGACTGTATACTGGATTCAACAACATTCACTTATCTGTTTAAGAAGGATGCATTTCTCTCACTATCATGGTTAATGGGAATATTTTTTGCTGTGGTTCAGCTAGGATTTGAGAGAAATAAAGGGCAGATGGACTTTACATTATCCTTGCCATTTAGCAGAAGTGCTATCTTTCATACCAAGTTTTTCTTAGGTGCTGGCATCATCGCAGGCGTTCATGTTGTCTCATATCTTATCATTTATTTACTCAAATTAGGCCTTCATCCAATAGAAACACCTGAGTTCAACAGTCGTTATTTTTATGCACTGTTGTCAGCTTTGATGATCTACAGTTTATTTTTTGCAGCAGGTACATTAACAGGAAGTGCTATATCCCAAACAATCGTTGGATTCAGTACGTCCATTCTACCATTTTTGTTAATTGGACTTCCGATCGTTCATTTAGATTTTATCTTTAGAACAAGTGAGAGGTGGATAGATACGAGCCTCAATTATTTGATATCGCCTATTTCACCAATTACTTATATTACAAATGACATTTTTCAACAAGAATATCAGCATTGGTTTAATGGTGAAGCATTCATCATTCCACTTGTCATGATGGTCATATTTTACCTGATTGGTTTGTTTAGCTTTATAAAACATCCAATTGAAAGAAATGGCCGCTTCTTCCTTTACTCAAGTATGGATAGACCTATTCAGATTATGGTCATTGTCTTCGGTGTTCTAGGGTTTGGATGGTTTGGTTTTTCTTCAGATAATTCCATATTTGGTTATATCGTTGGTATGCTCATCGGTGGAGTCGTAGGCGCTTTAACGAGTTATTTTTTAATCTATAGAAAAAGATAAACAGAGAGCAGGGGAGTAGAGATGATTCAGATTCAAGCATTAGATCATGTATTTAAAATTGGTAAAAAGGGCAGGGAAAATGAAATTCCTGTACTGAAAGGGATTGACCTGTCCATCAAAAGAGGCGATATTGCTTGTATTGTTGGACGAAGTGGTTCGGGGAAATCGACTTTATTAAACTTAATATCAGGCTATATTACGCCAACGAGCGGAAAAATTGTCATTGATGGCACCGATGTGACCGGCTTTAATGAAAAAGAATGGGCAGACTTTCGCTTAGATCACTTTGGCTTTATCTTTCAAAGCTTTCAGTTGATCGGGAGCTTAACAACGTATGAGAATGTTGAACTTCCGCTTACTTTAAAAGGTGTGAAGCCGTCTGAACG
Organism: Bacillus sp. PK5-006; assembly: GCF_054161415.1. Classification (NCBI taxonomy): domain Bacteria; kingdom Bacillati; phylum Bacillota; class Bacilli; order Caryophanales; family Bacillaceae; genus Bacillus; species Bacillus sp. PK5-006. The sequence continues at coordinate 999,740 of NZ_CP096414.1, forward strand.
AAAGGCGAAAGTAAAAGAAATGCTGAAGCGAGTAGGACTTGAACATCACGCAGGACATTACCCAAATGAGCTGTCAGGCGGACAGCAGCAGCGTGTGAGTATTGCAAGAGCCTTGATTTTAAATCCATCTATTATTTTAGCGGATGAACCAACTGGGAGTCTGGATTCAGAAACTGAAGGAGAAATTTTAGCCTTTATCCAGCAGCTCAATCGCGAAAAAGGAATTACATTTGTCATCATTACACATGACGATGAAGTCGCTTCAATCGCAGACACAACGTTCCAGCTTCACGACGGTGTATTAAAGAAAGGGGAACAATCCATTGAAATTTAGAGATCAGGTCAAATTCATTAGAAGAAATATGAAGAAAAATAGATTGCGTGTGTTTATGACCATTCTTGCGACGACAATGGCATGCTCTTTCTTAATCGTTCTAGCGTCTGTCGGTTTTGGTTTGCAAAAATCAGCTCAAGATGAAATTATGAAACAGCAAATCATCACTGAAATTAAAGTGTTAGGAAAAGAAAAAGGAGACGTTAAGATTGATGATTTAAAGAAATATGATCATGTGAAATCTGTCGTCTCAAGAACGGCAATCAATCCATCGGTTAACGTCGAGCTCGATAACCGTTCAAGTGAAACGCAGGCTGCTTTGACTGATATGAAAGAGGAAAAAGAAGCAGGGCTTGAGCTAGACCGAGGAAAAGTCCCAACATCAGCGAACGAAATTGTGGTTGGGTATCATATGGCGCAGCAACTGTGGACAAAAAAAGAACGCGAAGCCTATGAAAAAGAATTAAACCAGACGTCAAATGGGGAAGAAACACCGAAGGAGCCAAAAGGCTACACGAAGGATATTTTAAATAAAGTGATTCAAATCAAAGTGCCAAAACTAAATGAAGAAGGGGAAGTCGTTAAAGAAAAAACATTTGATTTCCGTGTAGTAGGTGTTTTGAAAAAGCCGAATTTGGAGTGGCAGGAGGATCATAAAATTCTGATTCCGAATGCTTATGAAAAAGAATTTGGTCAAATACTCGACCTGTCTCCTGAAGCAGGAAATGTCGAGAAAATGACTTCTGTTTATGCAGATAAATTCGACAATGTCGGTACGCTCACGAATAAACTGACAGATGAGGGCTATCAAGTTATCTCTGTGACGAACCAGCTTGAAGGAATGGATATGTTCTTTACGGTCTTCAAAATTGGACTCATTTTTGTCGGATGTATTGCAGTCATTATTTCTGCCATCGGAATTTTCAATACGATGACCATGGCGGTAACAGAGCGAACACAAGAGATTGGGATTATGAAAGCCATTGGCGCGAATCCATCCATTATCAAGCGGATGTTCCTAATGGAAAGTGCTTATATTGGAGTCATCGGATCAATCATCGGTATTATCATCTCATATTTGATTAGTTTCGCCGTTAATTTAATCATCCCAGCCATTTTGTCGTCCATGTCTGAGGGAGGATCAAGCGATCAATTCTCGATTACTTTTTCCTATATTCCACTCAGCCTTGTCATTACAGCGACAGTGATCAGCGCAGGGGTAGCGATCATTTCAGGGCTTAACCCGGCACGTAAGGCAACAAAAACGAATGTATTAGCAGCTTTAAGAAGAGAAATCTAAAAAAGAACCTCCTGTAAACCCGATTGGGCGCTCAGGAGGTTCTTTTTTATCTTAATTAAACATTGCTATTGCTTAGGTGCCCTGTATCCGGCACGCTCTGCTTCTTCTACTGAGCAGAACATTTTGGTTACATTCTTTGTTCTAGAGTAGTATCTGCTGCTTGGTGTGTGGTAAATACCATTGACACTCCCTTTAATGTTACAGGCAGCCGATTCTTTTTTTGTTTCCTTTTGTGATTCATGACCGCCTGTGCTTTTTCCTTCATCTTTAGGTGCGGAGCGCTGGACGGTGGAAGACTTCGTATCGCTGCTGCTATTCTTGATTTCTTGTTTGAGTGTTTCATTGCTGGAGGTGATCTTGTCTATTTTCTCTTCAAGCGATTGAATGGTCTTCTCTTGCTGCTTGACCGTTTCTTTTTCTGAGGTGATGGTTTCTAGCTTTTTTTCCAGCTTTTCTTTTTCCTTCTCCGTTTCTTCTAAAGAGGAGGTAAGCGACTCTTTATCAGCTTTTAAGCGCGAAATGTCAGATGAGAGTTCCTTTTGATCCTTTAACAGCTGTTCGGAAGATGGATCGGCTTGTGCCTTTGGCGCATTTCCAGCAGTAAGCGGTAATGACATAATGGAAAAGAAGAGACCAATGATCAAAAAAGGATAAAAAAGTTTCTTTGAAAAAATCAGCTCGTTCTTGCGTTTGAGTAAGAAGAAATTGACAGCATACCCGATGGCAAAACAAACACATAAAAGACCTAATATGAGTAAAAACATATCTAACAGCCCCCCTAAATTGCTATTTACACCTATCATACCTCATTTTTCCATTTTGGGGAGCGGTTCAATTAAAAAAACCCTGTTTACACAGGGTTTTCAGCTAATGGTAATCCTTTTATGGCTTCTTTTACTGTCAAATAAGTGATCGTATTCTGGAAATCTGTATCCAGGTCTTTCATTTTCAGCGCAAGCTGCGGCTTAATCCCAGTGATGATCAGTTCGGTTCCAGTTAGATTGAGAAGATGATGCAGTTTGAAAATACGTGCTGCGACGGAATCATCGACCTCGATTAAACCAGAAAGGTCGACAATTAAATAATCATCCTTTGAATCATCTAATATACAGGTTAACTTAGCGACAATGGCATCAAAGCGTTCTTCAGATAATTTTCCGATAAGCGGAAGAGCAGATACACCATTTTTGATTGGGACGATTGGCGTCGAAAGAGAGGTGACTTCCTGTAAGGAATCTTCTAGGAGCTGTTCATATTCTTTCTGTTTCGTAATATCCTTTTGAAAACCAATGAAAAATGTTTTGTCATCTTGTTCAATGTATAGAGGATCTATATTGAGTTCATTCCAAAAAAAAGTGCCGTCTTTTTTATAATTTTTTAGCTGTGTGGTAATAGGTGTTTTGTTTTGAATTCCATGACGAATTAAAGCAAGCTGCTTTTGATCCGTGTCTTTTCCTTGAAGGAATCGACAATTACGACCAAGAATCTCATCTGGTTTGTATCCAGTCATTTGTGTAAAGCCGTGATTCACATAAACGATAGGGTTATCCTCTAAGGAAGGGTCTGTAATGACAACACCGATCCGCGCATGATCCAGCGCTTTTTTGATGAGTTCAAGCTGTTTTTGAAAGCCGAAAATGTTCGAGCTGACCATATTACCCTCCTTTGCTGCTATAAGACATATCAAATGGTTGTCTTTTCAACCAAATGAATCCTTTTAAACGTAACATAACATATGTTCTGTTTCAACGATTGCAAACGCTTTGTTAAATTTGTCATCATAGTTTGTCCTCCATTAGAATAGAGTAAGTAAGGAGACTTTTCATTAGAAAAAGAAGGAATCAATTACTCATCATTCATAAAATGACAAAAATAGTTAATATGGATTAGGTGAAAATGATTCCAATGCATCAAGATTGTTTTTAGGTCATTCACATATAATGGAAGAAACAAGCTTTTTTTCTTCGTTAGAGAGAATAGACCTTTTACATGGATTATGACGGAACAGCAGAATGGCATTACAGGGGGCTGGACAGCCTGAAGTCGCTTTACTATTCTAAGGGCTTTAGGAAGGTGATGAAAATGCTGCAACAAGTCATTATTGCTTGCGCCATTGGAGGGGTCATGGGCATTCTCGGTCACGTAAAGAAAAAAGGCAGGCTAGAGAAGCCCAGAATGACAAAAAAGTTTATTTACTTAGGGTTTATTGAAGATTGGCTCGTTGGGATGATTGCCGCTACACTGCTTGTCTTATCCTCAAATCCCGAATCTAGTCTGCACTTGATCATCTTATCCATTATTTCAGGTTACGGAGGAGAAGCAGTTCTGCGAAGCTTCGATTTTGTGAGAGAAGAACGTTCACAGGATGCAGGCTCCAACCGTCATAACCGATCTCCACACGAATAATATCCTCTACTTTACCCTAGTCTAGGGTACATTCCCATTGTATACAAACCTGCTTGCACTTATGATCATAATTCTATAAAATACTACTTAGATGACGGTTACGATAAGAACAGTGAAGAGGAGTAGTAGGAAAGCAGTATTTGTCTTTAGAGAATTGACGGCTGGTGAAAGTCAATCAAATCTGCTTCTGAACTCGCCTCAGAGTTGCAGTTGCGTTAAAGCTTCTGTCGCATGTCTGCGTTAAAGATACTAAGTGAGCGTATGAACAGCATGTTACGCTAACAAGGGTGGTACCGCGGGAACCAAAAAATCTCTCGTCCCTTTCCAGGGATGAGGGTTTTTTGTTGATTTTAGAAAAATCTGAATTCTTGCAGTGGTCATCTAAGCAGATAAAGCCGTACATATTAAAGGAGGTTTTCACATTGAGTTTTCAGCATCGGGAAATTGAAAAGAAGTGGCAGGATTATTGGCTGACACATAAAACATTCGCCACATCTGACTCGGAAGATAAACCGAAGTTTTATGCACTTGATATGTTTCCATATCCATCAGGAGCAGGGCTTCATGTCGGGCACCCTGAGGGCTATACAGCAACGGATATTCTATCACGCATGAAACGTATGCAGGGATATGATGTTCTTCATCCAATGGGATGGGACGCATTTGGTCTCCCGGCAGAACAGTATGCACTTGATACAGGAAATGACCCGGCGGCCTTTACAGAAGAGAACATCAATAACTTCCGCCGCCAAATTCAATCACTAGGGTTCTCGTATGATTGGGATCGAGAAATCAACACAACAGATCCGAATTACTACAAATGGACACAATGGATTTTCTTAAAATTGTACGAAAAAGGATTGGCCTATATCGATGAAGTACCAGTGAACTGGTGCCCAGCGCTTGGCACAGTGCTTGCAAATGAAGAAGTCATTGATGGAAAAAGTGAACGCGGAGGCCATCCTGTTGAAAGACGTCCTATGAAGCAGTGGATGCTAAAGATTACAGCATATGCGGACAGGCTGTTAGAAGATTTAGAGGACATTGATTGGCCTGAAAGCATTAAAGATATGCAGCGTAACTGGATCGGACGCTCTGAAGGAGCGCACGTTCATTTTGAAGTAGAAGGACATGACGAACAGTTTACGGTTTTCACAACGCGTCCTGATACACTATTTGGCGCAACATATGCAGTGCTTGCACCAGAGCATGCACTTGTTGAAAAAATTACATCAGATGCTCAAAAAGAAGCTGTCAAAGCGTATATCAAAGAGATTCAATCAAAGAGTGACTTAGAGCGGACAGATCTTGCTAAAACGAAGACAGGTATTTTCACAGGAGCGTATGCCATCAATCCTTTAAATGGTGAAAAGATGCCGATCTGGATTGCCGATTACGTGCTGGCGACTTATGGAACTGGAGCCATTATGGCGGTTCCTGCCCATGATGAACGTGACTATGAATTCGCCAAAACCTTTGATCTTCCAATTAAAGAAGTTGTAGAAGGCGGAGACATTGAAAAAGAAGCCTACACAGGTGATGGAAAGCACATTAACTCTGATTTCCTAAATGGCTTAGGAAAAGAAGAAGCGATTGAAAAAGCGATAGCATGGCTTGAAGAACATCAAAAAGGTGAAAAGAAAGTCACATATCGTTTAAGAGACTGGCTGTTCAGCCGTCAGCGCTACTGGGGTGAGCCGATTCCAATCATTCATTGGGAGGACGGAACATCTTCAGCTGTTTCAGAAGAAGAACTTCCACTGATCTTGCCTAAGACGACAGAGATTAAGCCAAGTGGTACAGGTGAATCACCATTAGCCAATATTAAAGACTGGGTTGAGGTTGTAGATCCTGTTACAGGTAAAAAAGGCCGCCGCGAAACGAATACAATGCCGCAATGGGCAGGCAGCTGCTGGTATTTCTTACGTTATATTGATCCTCATAACACAGAAGAGCTTGCCTCTCCTGAAAAGCTGAAGAAATGGCTTCCAGTTGATGTGTATATCGGCGGAGCAGAACACGCTGTACTGCATCTTCTATATGCACGCTTCTGGCATAAGTTCTTGTATGATATCGGTGTTGTTCCAACAAAAGAACCTTTCATGAAATTGTTCAACCAAGGTATGATTCTTGGGGAAAACAATGAAAAAATGAGTAAGTCAAAAGGAAATGTGGTCAACCCAGATGATATCGTAGAATCTCATGGTGCGGATACATTACGACTTTATGAAATGTTCATGGGACCTTTAGATGCATCAATTGCTTGGTCTGAAACAGGACTTGATGGCGCTCGTCGTTTCCTTGATCGTGTATGGCGTCTCTTTACAAATGAAGATGGTTCACTCAGTGATAAAGTGACAGAGCAATCTGGCGGCGCATTGGAACGCAGCTATCATGAAACAGTTATGAAGGTAACGGATCATTATGAAGGCTTGCGTTTCAATACAGGAATTTCACAATTAATGGTGTTTATCAACGATGCCTATAAGGCGGATACACTGCCGAAAGAATATGCAGAAGGCTTTGTAAAGCTTCTTTCTCCAATTGCACCGCATTTAGCAGAAGAGCTTTGGAATAAACTTGGTCATGAAGGATCTATTTCTTATGAAGCATGGCCTCAATATGATGAGTCAAAGCTTGTCGACGATGAAGTAGAAATTGTTGTACAGCTTAACGGTAAAGTAAAAGCAAAATTAACCGTTCCTGCTGATGCAACAAGGGAGCAGTTAGAAGAGCTTGCGAAAAATGATGCACGTGTAAAAGAACAGCTTGAAGGGAAAACCATTCGTAAAGTGATTGCAGTTCCTGGGAAGCTTGTCAATATTGTTGCGAACTAATGATGACACCCATCGGTATGAACCGGTGGGTGTTCTTTATTTCCCGGGACATAATTTTGTCGAAAACAAGGTGATTCCCGCATCGGTCTCGTATTTTAACAGGTGATCAAGAAAATGAGGAGTGACGTCAATGGAAAAGGAAAGCAAACGTGAACAACTGCTCAGTCTGTTAGGAGAAATGCCAGAACGTCATCGCGTGGAGGCTTATACGTTAAAAATGGAAGAACGTGAATCATATGTAGTGGAAACTCTCATTCTCTCGATGAATGGTGTAGAGGAAGTCCCTGCTTATTTCGTGAAACCGAAGGATACGGTGAAAAAAAGACCCGTTGTGCTGTTCCAGCATTCTCATGGAGGGAATTACGTGAATGGGAAGGAAGAGTTGTTAAAAGGTGCTCATTATTTGCAAACGCCTTCATATGCAAAAGAGTTTACGTCTAAAGGATATAGTGTACTGGCCATTGATCATGCAGGGTTTGGTGAGAGAAGAGGAAGAACAGAAAGTGAAATTTTTAAGGAAATGCTTTTAACAGGAAAAGTGATGTGGGGCATGATGCTGTATGAAAGTATGTGTGCGATTGATTATTTGCTGTCTCGATCTGATGTGCTGGCGGACAGGTTAGCTGTCTTTGGGATGTCAATGGGCGGTCTTCTTTCCTGGTGGACGGCTGCACTTGATGAGAGGATCAGTGTGTGTATTGATCTTTGTGCCCAGGTGGACCATCATACATTAATTGAAACGAACAATTTGGACAGACATGGCTATTATTACTATGTACCGAGCTTGGCGAAGCATTTTACAGCAGCGGACATTCAAGAAATGATTTTTCCGAGACCGCATTTAAGCTTAGTTGGAAAACTTGATCAGCTCACGCCTGCTGAAGGCGTTGGAAGGATTCAAAAGGTATTGAATCAAACCTATCAAGCTGCTTCATTGAAAGAACGTTATCAGCTTACCCGTCTTCATGCAGGTCATTTTGAAACAGCCGCTATGCGTCACGAGGCGACACGATTTTTGAAAAAGTGGCTGTAATCAAGAAACGCTTGGACATACTACGTCAAAAGAAAGGAGGAGACAGATGAAAAAAATCACCATCATTGGCGGATGCGGTGTGATTGGACGTCTTTTAACAAAAGCGCTCTCTGCTGAGTACAGCGTCACGATTATTGATTTAACAAGCTGTGTAGAAGGAGTCATTTTAGCCGATGCAGCGAATGAACAGAATGTATATGAGGCAATTCCGCGGGATACAGATGTGATCTTGCATCTTCTAAACATGGACATGACGCATGATGTGATGGATCATGAAGAATTTGCAAAAATGACTGATATTTTTTGGAGGAGTACCTATTATATGTTTCGTTCAGCCGCGCGGCTTGGCATACGAAAAGTCATTTTTGCAAGCAGCAACCATGTGACGGATCGTTATGAAGAGGATGGACGCTCCTTACTTGGACGGCAGATTACAACTGACGATGTGCCTGCGACTAAAAATGTCTATGGCATTTTAAAGTTTGCTTCCGAACAGCTGGGACGTTTGTTCCACGATCAATCGGGAATGTCTGTCATCAATTTAAGAATTGGAACAGTTGTAACAGATGAGATGAAGGCATTGCACAAAAAGCAAAGAACAAAAAGAACTCTGCTGTCACACGAGGATCTTACAGGTATGATAAAGGCAGCGGTTGAATCAGATATTCCCTTTGGGACCTATTATGCAGTATCAGAGAATGAAGAAAAGCCGTGGTCTACTGAGAAAACGAAACTGGAGTTAGGCTATGAACCAGATGTCAATACGACGGAAATCCTCGAAGAAAATGATCGAGCATAAGGCATAATCATGTCATGAGCTAATGATCTTATTCTTTTGTTTCATGAGCATAAAAGCACGGCTGATATGATCTATCCAGTTGGTCTGTCAAAATGATTATAGACGCTTTCTTCCCCTGTTTGTTACATTTTAATCACGATATCGTCACAGGCTGCAGCTTAGTTTCAGATGAAATGATAACGCTTACAAAGGAAGGGCGTGATGAACATAGATCGTTCTATTAAAGGCCGATTGTTCAATTTATTTAATTACTCTTTTCTACTCATGTTCGCATTAATATGTGTGCTTCCGTTCATCCATGTCATTGCCGCCTCTTTTGCAACAGTAGAAGAGGTCATCACCAAGAAATTTATCTTGTTCCCGACGACATTTTCTTTAGAGGCATATCGATATATTTTTTCTACAGATATTGTGTATCGCAGCCTCATTGTGTCCATTCTTGTGACGCTCGTTGGAACAGCTGTCAGCATGTTTTTGTCCTCGCTTATGGCATACGGGCTGTCTCGTCAGGAGCTAAAAGGCCGTAGAACACTGATGTTTCTCGTTGTTTTCACGATGCTGTTTAGCGGAGGTATGATTCCGACGTTTATTGTGGTGAAAACACTTGGTCTGCTTGATACGTATTGGTCACTTATTCTCCCGGTTGCAATCAATGCGTTCAATTTAATCATTTTGAAAAACTTCTTTCAAAACATACCGGCAAGCCTTGAGGAATCAGCGAAGATGGACGGCTGTAACGATTTAGGGATTTTCTTTAAAATTGTGCTCCCACTTTCTTTGCCAGCCATTGCTACCATTTCACTTTTTTATGCTGTGACGTATTGGAATACGTACATGACTGCTATTCTGTATTTAAATGATTCAGTGAAGTGGCCGATTCAAGTGCTGCTGAGACAGATTGTCATTGTCTCAAGCGGAATGCAGGGAGATATGTCGGATATGGGCTCATCCACACCACCGCCAGACCAGACGATTAAAATGGCTGTCATTGTTGTGGCGACCATTCCGGTTCTGCTTGTCTATCCATTTATTCAAAAGCATTTCAACAAAGGGGCATTACTAGGTTCTGTAAAGGGTTAAAAAGATGGAACAACGGAGGGATCATATGGGGAGAAAGAAATTATGGCTGATTGTGTTTGTCCTGTTATTTGCAGCAAGCGGTATTCTGTCAGCATGTTCAAGTAAAGGGGCAAACTCATCAGATGAGAAGGTTGATTTAGACAAAAAGGTAAAGCTGACATGGATGGCGATTTTGTATCATCAGCAGCCGCCGAAGGATTCCGTTTTAAAAGAGATTGAAAAACTCACAAATACAGAGCTTGATATTACATGGGTGCCTGATGCTGTGAAGGAAGATCGTTTAAATTCCGCTCTTGCAGCAGGGAATTTGCCGCAAATTGTGACGATTCAAGACATTAAAAATTCGTCTGCAATTAATGCGTTCAGATCTGGCATGTTCTGGGAAGTCGGTCCGTATTTAAAGGATTATCCAAATTTAAGTAAGATGAACGAACTGATTAATAAAAACGCTTCTATAGACGGCAAGCTTTATGGCATCTATAGAGAAAGACCACTTTCAAGACAAGGGATTGTCATACGAAAGGATTGGCTTGAAAATTTAAATTTGGATACACCAAAAACATTGGATGATCTGTATGAAGTAGCCAAAGCCTTTACGGAAAAAGACCCGAATCAAAACGGAAAAGCCGATACAATTGGCTTTACGGATCGGAACGATTTAATTTATGGCGCATTTAAAACGCTTGGTTCATATGAAGGAATGCCGACAGACTGGAAAGAAGAAAACGGGAAATTCACGCCTGACTTTATGACAGATGAGTACATGAATACAATGAAATACATGAAAAAGCTGCGCGACAATGGCTATATCAACAAAGACTTCCCAGTGACAAGCAAAACACAGCAGCAGGAATTATTCTCACAAGGAAAAGCAGGTATCTATGTTGGAAATATGGTAGATGCCGTGAACCTGAGAGATGATGCGACAGATAAAAACATGAAAGTAGATATTATCAACCGAATCAAAGGCCCAGATGGCAAAGAACGTGTGTGGGCATCAGGGGGGCATAATGGCATCTTCGCATTCCCTAAAACAAGCGTGAAATCAGAGGCGGAATTAAAGCGGATTTTGGCCTTCTTTGACCGTATTGCCGAAGAAGATGTATATGGTCTCATGACGTACGGTATAGATGGCAAGCATTATAAGAAAGAAGAAGGGAATACATTTGTCAGGGAAGAAAGCCAAGTGAAAGGCTGGCAGACAGATGTACAGCCGCTTGTCAGTCTTGTAGGAATTGATAAACGTTACTTAAAAAATAAAGGGGATGCAGTTCGTTCTAAATATGAAGAGCTAGAAGAAGACAATCAAAACATCATCGTTGCCAATCCTGCTGAAAGCCTGTATTCAGAAACAGCATCAGAGCGTGGAAACGAATTGAAGAAAATCATCGATGATGCGACGTATAAGTTCATTCTTGGTGACATCAGTGAAGATCAATTTCAAAAGGATGTAGAGAAGTGGAAATCAAATGGTGGGAATAAAATCATAGAAGAATATGAAGCTTCGTTTAAAAAATCAAAATGATCAATAGGAACACCCCCGCAAAGTAAAAAAGCGGGGGTGTTTTCATTAAAAGTCGAAGTTATCTGGATCTGGACCGATACGTTTGTTTTCATTTAAGTCAGAAAGACGTTTCATATCTTCATCAGATAAGACAAAATCAAATATATCAGCGTTTTCCTTTAAACGATGTGCTTTCGTTGATTTTGGGATGGTGATGACACCTTTTTGTACATCCCAGCGCAAAATAATTTGAGCAGGGGTTTTACCGTATGTGTCTGCGAGCTCTGTGATCAGCGGGTGATGCAGCAGTTCACCCTGCATCAGCGGTGACCAAGCTTCCATTTGAATGCCATGAGAGTTCAAATACGTAGAGAGTGTTTCCTGCGTTAGCTTTGGATGAAATTCTACTTGGTTGATCGCTGGTTTGATGTCTGCATCTTTTAATAGCTCGTCTAGGTGATGCGGCTGGAAGTTGCTAACTCCGATGGCTCTGACCTTTCCTTCACGATACAAGGTTTCCAGTGCACGCCAAGCTTCTTTGTATTTTCCTTCAACCGGCCAATGGATTAAATACAGATCAAGGTAGTCAAGCTGAAGCTTTTTTAAGCTTTCTTCGTATGCATTTAGAGTAGATTCATATCCTAAATCGGCATTCCACACTTTTGAGGTGACAAAGATGTCCTCACGGCGCAGTCCTGTTTCTGCTAAACCAAGCTGTATGCCTCGTCCAACACCTTCTTCATTTCCGTAAATAGCCGCTGTATCAATACTGCGATAGCCTAATTGAATGGCTGTTTTGACAGCATCAACTAATTCAGCTCCATCTTCCACCTTGAATACACCAAGGCCAAAGCCTGGCATGAGGACCCCATTGTTTAATGTTTTTGTACTTTGTAAATGTTCCATCATAAAAACTCCTTTAAATGGTTTGTGTTTGTTCTTTTTGTTCTATTTGATAACTGATCATCGTAAGAATGGCTGCGATGAGGACCATGATGCCGCCGACCCAGCCTGTATGCACAAGCCCAAGTGTATCTGTCACGATGCCTCCTAAAAATGAGCCAATGGCAATACCGGCATTAAAGGCAGCGATATTCATGGCAGATGCGACGTCGACCGCTCCAGGTGTGTATCTTTCTGCAAAATCAACGACGGCTACTTGCAGCCCAGGCACATTCATGAAAGCAAACAGCCCCATCAGCATGACGGTTCCAATGCCTAACACTGTGAATCCTGCAGTGAAGCTAAGGATAAACAAGATGATGCTTTGGATAATAAACATATAGATCAGTGCTTTCATTGGCTGTTCATTAGCAGCTTTTCCGCCAATGACATTTCCGGCTGCGATCGTGATTCCGTATAAAAGCAGGATCAAGGCCACAGCCCCAGACGCAAGCCCTGTCACATGCTGCAAGAGAGGAGATAGATACGTGAAGACGACAAAGGTTCCTCCATACCCTGTGGCTGTAATGACAAATAAAAGCAAAATTCTTTTTGTTTTTAATAGGACAGCTTGATCTTTAAAAGATGTTTTCACACCCTGCTTTAATTGAGACGGCACAAGAAAATAGTTGGATATCAGTGCGATCAGACCAATGATCACAATCACACCAAATGATGTCCGCCAGCCGAGCTCGTGACCAAGAAATGTCCCGAATGGCACACCTGTCACAGTCGCTACTGTTAAACCAGTGAACATAAAGGCAATCGCGCTTGCCCGTTTTTCTTTCACGACAAGGCTTGCAGCAATCGTAGAACCGATGGACATGAAGATTCCATGGGACAAGGCTGAAATCACCCGGCCGATTAACAGCACTGAAAAAGTCGGGGCAATGGTGGCAAGTGTATTACCAATCAAAAAGACGAGCATAATGAGCAAAAGCAATGTCTTTCTTTTCATCGTGGAAGTAAGAGAAGTCAATATAGGCGCGCCAAATGTCACACCAAGTGCATATAAAGAGACAGTCCAGCCCGCCTGACTGACGCTCACTCCAAAGTCTTCTGAGATCATTGGCAAAAGACCGACACTAATGAACTCAGTTGTTCCTATAGCAAAAGCACTAATCGCTAGTGCGAGAAGAGCAAAATGGTTTTGCTTTTTCTTCATCAGTAAATTCACATCCTTCTGTGATGACATTTTGATAGACGAAGCCGATCGGCAAGAGTTATTATCTAACATAGATGACGAAAAAAAAAGTACGTACTTTTTTGTAATATAGGTACTAAAAAGTGCCTGTTCGTACAAAGAGGAGTGAACATTCGATGGAAAAGAAAAAATATAATATCTCTGTGGAAGCAACGCTTGAGGTCATAGGCGGGAAGTGGAAGTGTGTGATTTTATGTCATTTGACACACGGGAAAAAACGCACGAGCGAATTGAAGCGGCTCATGCCAAACATCACACAAAAAATGCTGACGCAGCAGCTGAGAGAGCTTGAAAGTGACGGGGTCATTAATCGGATTGTCTATGAACAGGTGCCGCCTAAAGTGGAATATGAATTAAGTGAATACGGACAGTCGCTCGAAAGAATTCTCAATGCGCTATGCGATTGGGGGGCAGCTCATATTGAACGTGTGTATGGAGAGCCGCTTTCTGTGCTGGAAGACAGCATCTTAAATGAACAGTTTAAATAAAAGAGTCCCGCTTTCTTGTGAGAGCGGGACTCTTTGTCTTACATGCCTTTTTTCTGGTCGCGGTATTTCCCAGGAGTAGTACCTTCCAGCTTTTTAAAGGACCGGATGAAATTTTGCGGGTTTTTATATTTCAGTTTTTCCGAAATTTCTTTGACGGACATATCGGTTTCTACTAGCCAGTTTTTAGCGACATGGTGTCTGTAGGAAGAGAGATATTCACTAAAGGAGATATCCATTTCCTTTCTGAAAATGCTGCTTAAATAATTGGGATTGTAATGCAGGCGTGTGGCGATTTCATCCAATGTGAGATCTGAGTCGAATTCTTGATGAATAATGTGAATGATTTTTTCTGAGATGTTTTTGTATTGTGAGTCTTCACGTGCAGCAAGCTGGTCAATAATTGGCCGAATGATTTCATGTTTCAGCCATGCTTCTGTATCTTCAAAGGTTTTAAATTCAAAAATCGTATCATAGAGCATTTTGTTATCTTCAACCTCAAATAATTCAATGCCCAGCAAATGCATTAGCTCAATTAAATTGTTTAAAAAACGAGCGAGGGCGATATGGTATTCGTGCGGTCCTGCATTTTTAGAAAAAATGGATTGCAGGAGCACATGTAAATAGTGATCCGCCTTGCCTTGATCGCCAGCTTTCATCGCATCAAATAAATCATGTTGCAGCTGCTTTGGAAAATGGGTTTTGAACGTCTTTCCTTGCTGAATATGCTCATATAAGATAATGGACTTTTTCTCTGCTTTGAGTCTGTATTTTAAGGCTTCCTTTCCTTCAATATAAGCGTGTTTTGCCATCGTGAGCTCCTTAAACTGGCGGCTGATTCCGATGCTGATCGATAAACCAAGCTCTTCCTCGATACGCTGCTGAATGGTTTCTGCTAATTGGTTTAAATATTCAGTAAACTCTTCATCTGACTTTGAGTGGTTGAGGATAATCGTCGTTTGATGCTGATTGACAACGGTTGGCTGAAGGTGCTCCTCTTGCGGAATAATCTGCTCGATCAGTCCATTGATCGCAAATAAAAGCAAGTCAGCATCTTTTTTTTCATAAGGTGTTCCTTTTAATGTATCGATTTGGGTCACAAGCATGGACAAATGAGACCAGCCCTGAGGAAAGCCTAAGCTTTGGAACCGGTTGTTAACTTCTTCATCTGTCAGCTTTCCAAGCAGCAGCCGTACCATAAAGTATTGCTGTAAGTGTGTCACTTGCTGCTCAATCCGTTCCTCTAAATCATTGTTTTGATCTTTCATTTGTTTAATACTCGATTCAATCAACTCAAATTCATTTTGAAAAGGCTGTTTTTGCAAAAATGATTCATTGCGTGCAAATGACTCGTATAATAAGCGGATTGGTTTATAAAAGTGTCTAGAACCGAACCATGAAAATAGTAATGAAAGCGCTAACAAAATAGTGCAGATAATAAAGGTAATCCACCCGATTGATTTCGTTTGCTGCTTAAGTTCTGGAATAGAAACAAAGGATAGGTACGTCCATTCATTATAATCAGATTTTTGAAATGTGATTTGATAGTTGAGTTCGTCGATCTTCATATCAAATTGGCCTGATCGTTTTTCAAGTGAGAGCACATGTTTGACGATATCTTGATGTTTCAGCGATTCACCAATTTGTTCTTTGCGATTATGTAGCAGCACTTTTCCGTTGGTATCGATCACAAACATACTATCCGATTGAGAGAAGTCAGGCATGTTATCAGCAATGACGCAGCTTGGAATGCTGGCGACAGCGATTCCCTTTTTTTGAACGCTGTTCATAGGCAGTTGTTTGATTAAATTCACATTGTACTTGCAAAAGGATGCTTTTCCTTCTTTTGTCGCAACAAGTGGATTATTCTCTTCAAGTGCCCAGCTGGAGTGACTTGGTATATTGAGGTAAGAGGTCAGCGCTTTTTCTTGGTCTTCGCTTGTGACATGATAAAGCCCCGAATTGTTCATGTACCAGTCTTCCATTTTACTGACGAGTGTAATATTGGAAAGATCGGTGTCAAAGGTTTGCAGGTAATTCAGTTCCTGCTGTACTTGATTATAAAGCTGGAATTGGTCTGGATTTAAAGGTTCTGCCAGTGTTTGAAGGAGAGGCGGCGAACTGACATAGTGAGTGAGAGAATGATCAACAGTTTTTAAAATATGCTCAATATTGGATTGCGTTTGTTTGACGCTGTCGAGCTTTTCATTTGAGATATTTTCAAGTGCTGTTTTTTGCGAATGCTGATAAGAAAAAATGCCGACAATGATAACAGGAATCGTACTAAGTATGAAAAAAAAACGTCACTAGCTTGTAATAAAATTTGTACTGCCTTCTTTTCATAAAACCCCCCATTTCAAACGAAACAATCTTTTCCCCTTAATTTATTAATCCAAAAATCTGGTAGGTTTGTCAATAATCATTTTCTGAGATTAGGATCATTTTCTTATGTTTTATGTAACGTTTTGAGTAGCATCACCTATGAAAATATGATCTGTTGATATGATTGTAGACGAATTTTTCATCCTTAAGATACAGTTAACACATGCATGAGCATGAGGGGAGGCTTTATTAATGAAAACAGAGGATGTCACTGCCAAGGGTGTGCCTGCGGCAGCTTTGAAAAGTGAAAAAAGAAAGCGCTTACTTAATCAATTGCTTAGTCAAAAGTTTTTGTATTTAATGATTTTGCCAGGGCTCATTTATTTTATTGTTTTTAAATATGTGCCAATGTGGGGGCTCATCATTGCCTTTCAAGATTACCAGCCGTTTCTCGGCATTCTTGGCAGTGAGTGGGTTGGCTTCAAACACTTTATTCGATTGTTTACAGAACCAACATTTTTCATCTTATTAAAAAATACGCTGATTTTATTTGCCATGAATGTCGTGATTTTCTTTCCAATTCCGATCTTATTAGCCCTTCTTTTAAACGAAGTGAGATTGGCATTGTTTAAGAAATTTGTACAGACGATGATTTATATCCCTCACTTCATGTCATGGGTGATTGTCGTGTCCTTATCTTTTGTTTTGTTAACAGTAGATGGCGGGTTAATGAATGAATTGATTGCTTTCTTTGGAGGAGAAAAGATTAACTTCCTTCTTAGTCAGGAATGGTTTAGACCGATGTACATTTTACAGGTAATCTGGCGGGAAGCAGGATGGTCAACAATCATTTACCTTGCGGCGATTACAGCGGTAGATCCGCAGCTATATGAAGCAGCAAAAATGGATGGGGCCGGGAGACTGAGACAAATGTGGCACATCACACTTCCTGCCATTAAAAGTGTCATTGTGGTTCTGCTTATTTTAAAAATCGGTGATACGCTTGAGCTTGGCTTTGAGCATGTCTATCTATTACTGAACGCAACGAACCGGGAAGTAGCAGAGATTTTTGATACGTACGTTTATACAGCAGGTCTTAAGCAAGGACAATTCAGCTATAGTACCGCTGTTGGTTTATTTAAAGCAGCCGTTGGACTTATTTTGGTCATGCTGGCAAACCGTTTAGCGAAGAAATTCGGGGAAGAAGGTATTTATTAAAAAGGGAGATGAGGAAGAATGACTTTATCGATTGAAAAGGGATCACCGCTTGAGCATGCAGAGAAATTAGCACAAACCATTATGAAAGCGTATACACCGATTGAGCTGCCACCAGCTGGAAGATGGCATTATCATCAAGGGGTTTTCCTTTGCGGCGTCATGAAGCTATATGAGGCAACAGGGAACGAGGCGTATTTCGATTATGTGAAAAACTATGCGGACTCACTCATTGATGAGTACGGAAATTTATTATTTCGCAGGGATGAGCTTGATGCGATTCAAGCAGGACTCATTTTATTCCCTCTTTACGAACGAACGAGAGAGAAGCGGTATGTGCTGGCGGCGGAGAAGCTGCGCGGACTTTATCGTACGCTAAACCGCACGTCTGAGGGCGGATTTTGGCATAAAGACAATTATGCTTATCAAATGTGGCTCGATGGTCTCTACATGGGCGGTCCTTTTGCCTTAAAGTATGCTCAGCTTAAAGGTGAAGAGTCACTAGTGGATATGGTCATCCATCAAGAGCATCTCATGAGAAAACATACAAAAGATGAACAAACAGGTCTGTATTATCACGCGTGGGATGAACGAAAAACGATGCCATGGGCTGATCAAAAGACCGGCTGTTCCCCAGAGTTTTGGGCAAGATCGTTTGGCTGGTATGTCCTTGCATTAGCAGATATGATCGAGGATCTGCCAGGGCAGCATGAAAGGCGGAAGGTGTGGAAGGAAACGCTGACAGACATGCTGGAAAGTGTGGCAAAGTACCAGGATCAAAAGACAGGTCTCTGGCATCAAATCATTGATAAAGGAAATCACAGTGACAATTGGCTTGAAAGCTCGGGGTCGTGTTTATTCATGTACGCCATGGCAAAGGCCATGAATGAAGGGTATGTGAGCCCCCGTTATGTTGATCATGTGGTCAGAGCATATCAAGGCTTGATTCAGCATAAGACGGCTGAGAAAGAAAATGGTGATTTTACCATCCATGATATTTGTATCGGAACATCTGCGGGATTTTATGATTACTACGTTGGAAGAGAGCGTAGCACAAATGACTTGCACGGGGCAGGCGCTTTTATTATGGCGTTAACTGAGCTAGAAAAGCTGTCTGTTTTTCAAAAGGCATGAGGAGGCAAAAAAGAGCCGCCGTATGGCTCATCAGTTTCATCGCTGCCATTTGTTTATCTGCTTGTCAGGGGAAAACAAACGGGATCGATGTCCTGATTTTTTCTGATATGTCAAAGGGAATGAAAGATCAATTAGTGGAGAAGGCTTTTCAGCCGGAACAAGAGACTTATAGCGTTCACATCTTTCCGGCGATTCCTGAAAAGCTTCTTGTTGAAATTACCTCAAAAGAGGGGGACGTGATGCTTGTTCCAGAAGAAATGTTTAGAACGTATGATGATCCTGAAAGTTTTCAGCTGCTGGAAGAGATGAAAATAGGCGATCAAGCAGCAGGACCATATACGGTCGAGGACAAAAAAACAGGGAAAACGGTCGATTATGCAGTTCAAATCAATAAAGGAAAGAAAAAACTCAACGGCTATCCCTTTCAATTACACCGAGATATGGTCGCTTTCATTCCCGTGTATGCTGACAAGACGGAAGAGGCACTGTCTCTTATGAAACAGCTTCGTGAAAACCAATAGAAAATGAGGTGGGGAATGTGAAACGGGTCGTGATTTGCGGGCTGAGCCATCGTGCGTTCAATATGTTTATTCAACCGCTCACAGAGGATTTCAATGAGCATTATCGGATTACAGGGCTCCTAGATATAGATCTTCAGCGGTATACACTTTGTCAGGAGCGTTTTCCATCACTCCGGGGCGTTTCGTTTTTTCATGAAGATGCATTTGATCAGATGGTCAAAGAAACAAAACCAGATATCGTCATTGTGGCAGGCAGGGATGACACACATGTCACATATATCATGCAGGCACTTGACCATGATCTAGATGTCATCACCGAAAAGCCGATGGTGACAACAGCAAAAGACGCCAAAAAAGTGATGGAAAAAGAGGCAGAAAGTAAAGGGAAGGTCACGGTCACCTTTAATTATCGCTACAATCCTTTCCATCGAAAGGTAAAAGAACTGATTCTAGACGGGAAAATTGGAAGGGTCACATCTGTTGAACTGAGCTGGCTTATTGATACGTATCATGGTGCTAGTTATTTCAAAAGGTGGAACCGTACACGTCAATTTTCTGGCGGACTGTCCATTCATAAGTCGACGCATCATTTTGATCTGGTCAACTGGTGGATTGATCAAAAGCCGAAACAAGTATTTGCCTACGGGGCGCTGAACTATTACGGCAGCGAAAGCCCTTGGAATCCCTTGCAGGGGGAGGAAAATAGATTTTGTGGAACATGTCATATGAAGGATATATGTCACTATGAAGCAAGGTGGAATCCGCGGGTTGAGCGCTCGAAGGTGGAGGACGACCATATTGAATCCGGTCAGGAGCAAACGCAGCAGTACTCAAACTATCGCCCGGATGCGTGCATTTTTGATCAGGAAATTGATATTGAGGATACATATGTGGCGTCAGTCGCTTATGATCAAGGGGCTCTGCTCAGCTACTCGATTCAATTCTCAGCCCCATATGAAGGCTACCGTCTGGCTATTAATGGGACGAAGGGGCGTATTGAAACAAATGAGTTTCATGTGCCATCAAGAATTCCTTTTCAATTCCCACAACAAACAATTTCTTATTACCCGATGTTTGGATCAAAGGAGACGATTGAAGTCGTGAAGCAGCCAGGCGGCCATGGCGGCGGAGATCCTTTGCTATTGGCTGATTTATTTATAGGAAAAGATCCCTTGATTCACTATGACATCTTAGCAGGAGCAGAGGCTGGAGCTTATTCGATTGCTCTTGGGGAAGGCATGTGGCGCTCTGTCACAGAAAATCGCCCAATTGAAATCGATGAATTGTTTCATAAAGAGACGGTGTAAAGAGAGAGGAGGGGAAAGAGATGGATCATGATGGTTCAATGAGCAGAATGCTGAGGATGTGTGAGTGGGTGATGAGACTCGCCTATACAAATTTGTTATGGCTTTTGTTCACCATTCTAGGGCTTGGCGTTTTTGGCTTGATGCCCGCGACCACTGCGTTATTTTCCGTGATGAGAAAGTGGATTCAAGGTCATGAGCAAGTCAATATATTCCGCACTTTTTGGAAGGTATTCAGGGAGGAGTTTGTACGCTCTAACATCATTGGAGTGGTGCTATTCATCATTGGAACGATTATTTATGTCGACCTTGCTTATATTTATCCGACGAGCTGGCTTTTACATGTGCTTCGCTTTGCTATATATATTTTCGGTTTTCTGTTTATTGTGAGCTTATTTTATATTTTTCCGCTGCTTGCTCATTACGATTGGAAAAAATGTCTCTATCTAAAATTCTCTCTTCTGCTTGGTATCTCATACTTGCAATATACACTCTCTATGCTTGTTTTCTCGGCTGTTCTGTTTGTTCTGTTTGCTTATTTACCGGGAATCGTGCCGTTTTTTAGTGTGAGCATACTCGCCTACGGTCATATGTGGCTGGCCTATCAAGTCTTTAAAAAGGTAGAGTTTGATATTGAGCACGAGACAGCAGAAGTGAAAAAGCGGCAGCCCTCTTTCCTTCAATCGAAGCGGGTGAATACGCAGTGAAGTGAATCATTTGCTATAATGGTGTCACCGTAATGAAAAGGAGAGATGAGAGTCGTGTCAGTGAAAGAAATTTCAATAGAAGAATTAAAACAAAAGCTGGAGCAGGAAGATGCCATTCAGCTTGTCGATGTACGTGAGGATGAAGAGGTAGCAGAAGGAATGATCCCGGAAGCTATTCACATTCGAATGGGCGATATCCCTGAGAAGCTGGATGCATTCGATCAAACGCAGGAATATTATATTATTTGCCGCTCTGGTAAACGTAGTGAAAATGTCTGCTATTACCTAGAAGATCAAGGCTACCAAGCGACAAATGTCGTTGGCGGGATGCTTGCTTGGACAAGAGAAACAAAACCGAAGCTGTAAATAGAAGGCCTTTCATCTTAACGATGAAAGGTTTTTTTGTTCATATGCCTCTCTCTATGTGCATAAAGATAGAGTAGCGAGAGAAGGGAGAGTGGCATAGGTGCTAAAGGTAGCTGTATTTGATGAAGAGCATGAGAAAGATTTGCAGAGCGAAATTAATCATTTTTTAAAAGGAATGGATGACGACCAAATCATTGACATCAAGTACAATGTAGCGGTGATCTGTGAGCAGGGAGGGGAACAGCTCTACTGTTTTTCTGCACTCATTTTATATAAAAAATAGACGGCATCAAAAAAGGACCTGCTTGAAGGGTCCTATTTCTTTGATTAGCTGGCGTCAATATATAACCGGTGCTTGTTGCAGTGAACACATTGAAAAAGGTAGCCTTGTAAGTCTCCTCCGTTGACGAGCCATTGCTTTAGGTTCTCTTTTGTTAATCCTTCGCCGCTGCAAATGTCTTCGATATCCTCGGTGAGTTCTTCCTCTAGATGTTCAATCTCTTTCCAGCCGACATACTGGACGATTGCGCAAAAATCTCCGCAATGACTTAACCAATATTCCTGCTGCCATCCGCGATAGCCTGGCGTTCTGAAGATCAGCTCATCGATATATTCCTCTTGATCGACGTCATCACAGCTCGCATCGTCTTGAAAGGTTCCATTGTATTTTTTCGCCGCTGATCCATCTTTAATGCACCAGGGACAAATTCCCTCCACATCTTCAACAGTATAAAAAGGGCCTTGGTACACATAATCTCTTTCTTTCTCACAAACAGGACATGTCGTATGCTCTTTTTTGATCACGTTTAACGAAACTGGATCTGGGTTGTACTTGAACGTAGGTAACGTCATATAAACCTCCATTATGTAGAAAGTGATGATTCATCACTATTTTAAAGGAATCCTCAAGCTCGAGACAATCTTAAATTGTATATATAGAAAAAAGCCGTTCGGATGAGGAACGGCTTTTTCTCGGTTGCGATTATGCTTTTTTTACTCTTGGACTTCTTGGTTTATTGACTTTATTGGCTTGTTTGATAATTCTTCGTTCATCATTTAGTGATTTATACAGCGAAACAATCATCAATATGATGACAACGGAGAACGGCAAGGCTGCGAGCTTGGCTGTATTTTGCAGGGCTTCAAGTCCCCCTGAAAATAAAAGCACAGCAGCAACAGCCGATTGGATAATGCCCCAGCTGACTTTGACACTGCCAGGAGGGTTTAACGATCCGTAGGTTGTCTGCATTCCAAGCACAAATGTAGCTGAATCAGCCGATGTAATAAAGAATACGGCGATTAAAATGAGTGCTAGTATCGATGTAATCATCGCCAGCGGATATTCATTCAGTACACCGAAGAGCATCGTTTCAGTTGAAAGGCCTGCAACATCGACAATATTCTTTTGCTGTAAGTCCATTGCAGATACACCGAAAATCGAGAACCATAGGAAGACTAGGATGGAAGGAGCGACTAAGACACCCACTAAAAATTCGCGAATCGTTCGCCCGCGTGACACTCTAGCGATAAAGATCCCGACAAATGGTGCCCAAGAAATCCACCATGCCCAATAAAAGATCGTCCATCCATTAATCCATTCTCTCTTTTCAGGATCATTGGGAGATAGACGGAAGCTCATTTGAACAATATTAGATAAGTATTGTCCAATCGAGTCAGTAAATGAATTTAAGATAAAAACAGTTGGACCTGCCAAAAGTAAGAAAAACATCAGAACAGCTGCTAATACCATATTGATATTACTTAAGTATTTAATGCCTTTTCCAATCCCTCTTAAAGCAGATGCAAGGAAAAGCACCGTCACAATGATAATAATGATCAATTGTGTGCTAAAGGTATTTGGAATATGAAAAAGGTAATTCAATCCACCATTTATTTGTGCCGCGCCTAATCCTAGGCTTGTTGCAACACCAACCACGGTTGCAAATACCGCAATACAATCGATGGTTTTACCGATCCATCCGTGAATTTTATTTCCTAAAACGGGCTGCAGCGTTGCACTGATTAAGCCAGGTGCGTCTTTTCTAAATTTAAAGTAAGCAATGCAAAGTGCAACAATGGCATAAATAGCCCATGCATGAAGCCCCCAGTGGAAAAATGTATAGCGAAGGGAATCACGGAAGGCCTGCGCAGTTTCAGTCTCCCCTGTTGGAGACTGAATAGCATAGTGGCTGATTGGTTCAGCTGCTCCGTAAAAAACAAGACCAATTCCCATACCGGCACTAAATAGCATAGCAAACCAAGAAAATAAACCAAATTCAGGCTCTTCCCCCGGTTTTCCTAGCGTAATTTTACCGATTGGGCTAAAAATAAAGAATAGACAAAAGCCGACAAGCAGTGATACCACTAACAAGTAATACCAGCCAAAGTCATTTGTAATGTATGTTTGAATTTGATCTGTGACATTTTGCAATGACTCTGGAGAAAACGCTCCCCACATCACGGCAACAAATGTGATCGCAATCACAATCCAAAATACACTTGATACGTTTTTCACACCATCTCACTCTCCTGTTGTTCTACACGTTTAAGCAGAGGACTTTTGCTTAATATCCCCTAACTCAACTTATTTCAAACAAAAAGAGGCGAGCTTCTCACTCGACCTCTACTTTACCGTAACATGTTTTGCTTCCATTTATCAACTATCGATATGGGAAGACGATTTTTCCTCAATTCGTTTGCGAAGACGGTAGACATATTCTTTTAAACATACTGCGAAAATAGTAAACGCCAAAACAATGGCGACTTTTAACGGAGTAATGGACAGCTTCAAGAAAACAGCGGCTGTCAAACTGATAACGACCGCAAGAACAATCGGTAATGCACGTCTGATCATTGAACTCTCTCCTTTGCTTCTAGTGCAGCATTCATGCCGGCAAGCCTGCCTGTCACAAGTGCTGAAGTGATATTGTAGCCGCCTGTGTAGCCATGGATGTCTAAAATTTCTCCACAGAAATAAAGACCTGGCATTTTTTTAGACGCCATTTTCTTCGGTTCAATTTCCTTCACAGAAACGCCGCCTCCTGTCACAAACGCTTTGTCCAAGGATAGCGTACCATTTGCATGCACAATAAAATGTTTACAATCATGGGCAAATGCACGCAGTTTATCCTTGGCTAGACCAGAGAATGTGTCTTGTGGATCAATCCCGTTCCGTTCTAACAGAAACAATAAATAGCGTTCTTGCATCCAAGACTTGAGGACATTTTTAATGGCTTTCTTCGGTTCATCTTTAAGGTCACGATGAAGCTTCTGGAACAGCTCCTCGTCATTCAGCTTCGGATATAAGTCTATTTGCAGGCGGACAGTCGGCTGTTTTTTCAATTCCTTCACAACAAATCCGCTGCATCTAAGAACAGCTGGACCTGATAAACCAAAGTGAGTAAATATCATATCCATGACATGTGTGACGACGGGTTTTCCTTTTTTATTTAAAACACTGACAGCCACACTTCTTAAAGAAAGACCTTGAAGCACTTTTTCTTTAATAAATCGTTCATCGGATGTGACCGGTACCTCTGTTGGGAAGAGCTCTGTAATGGTATGACCGGCTGCTTCTGCCCATGCATAGCCGTCACCAGTAGAGCCGGTATGCGGCACACTTTTTCCGCCGACAGCAATGACGACAGACTTACTTGAAATTTTTTCATCATTATTTGTAACAATTCCAGCTGCTTGTCCGTCTTGATACAGAACTGTTTTAATTTTTTCGTTCGTTCGAATGGTGACATTGAGGGCTCGGAGCCTGTCTAGAAGGGCATCCACAACAGATTGTGCTTTGTTTGAGACAGGGAACATACGTCCATGGTCTTCTTCTTTTAGTTCAATGCCAAGGTTTTCAAAAAACGAAATAATATCCTCGTTGTTGAACTCAGAAAATGCACTATATAGAAAACGGCCGTTTCCGGGAATATGTTTGATGATTTCTTCTACTGGAAGGCGATTGGTGACGTTACAGCGTCCGCCGCCAGAAATGGCCAGCTTTCTGCCAAGTTTGTTTCCTTTGTCAATTAACAGAACAGTCGCACCGTGCTCTGCTGATGCAATCGCGGCCATCAGCCCAGAAGGTCCGCCGCCAATGACAATGACATCATAATGTTTCATGTTACATTCCTCTTTCTACTTTCAGTCATTTTTCTATTATAACGAAGATTAGGGAAGGCTGAAATATGAATTGATTGGTTTTGTGACTTCCGTATTGGATTTGTTACCTGTGTATTGAATTGATGTGGTAAAATAGTTAAGTTGAATATTCATTAGAAAAATGGTGGTTAAGCGCATGTCTAATAAACTGCTTCGTGGTACGTTGGTTTTAACGATAGGGACGTATCTCTCTCGTATTCTTGGTATGATTTATTTAATTCCATTTAGCGCAATGGTTGGAGCTACTGGTGGTGCGCTATTCCAATATGGATACAATCAGTATACGATCTTTTTAAGTATCGCTACGCTTGGTTTTCCAACAGCGGTATCAAAATTTGTTTCCAAATATAATGCGATCGGCGATTATGAGACAACAAGAAAAATGTTCAGGGCGGGTATGTCGGTCATGCTTGTCACCGGGATGATCGCCTTTTCTATTTTATATTTGTCCGCACCGATTTTTGCCAAGATTCAGCTTGGCGGATCAAATGAAACAGGCGGTTTGACTGTCGATCAAGTAGTATATGTGATTCGAATGGTCAGCTTAGGTCTTTTGGTTGTACCGATCATGAGTCTTGTACGCGGGTTCTTCCAAGGACACTCCATGATGGGACCGACAGCTGTTTCCCAAGTGATTGAACAGCTTGTCAGAATCATCTTCCTATTAACGGCGACGTTTATTATTTTAAAGGTGCTTGACGGCGGGCTTGTCATTGCTGTCGGATATGCAACATTTGCGGCTCTGATCGGTGCATTTGGCGGTTTATTCACGCTTTATTTATATTGGCTGAAGCGGAAGGACCGGCTCTTAGCCATGCAGCCGAATACAGGCGCTCACTCTGATTTATCTTATAAGCAAATGTTTACAGAGCTGTTTAGCTATGCGGCGCCGTATGTGTTTGTTGGACTTGCGATTCCAATTTATTCTTATATCGATACAAACACAATTAACAGAGCCATGATTGCATCCGGACATCAGGATATTAGTACAGCGGTATTGTCCATTGTGACGTTATATTTACCGAAGGTCGTGATGATTCCTGTGTCACTTGCCACAGCGTTTGGCTTAACATTGATTCCGACGATTACGGAATTATTTACAGCACGTAATTACAAGCTGCTCAATAGACAAATTGATCAGACGATGCAAGTCATTTTATTTTTCGTGCTGCCTGCTTCATTTGGTATCTCGGCATTGGCTGGACCGGCTTATTGGTTTTTCTATCCGTCTGTTCATCCTGAGATTGGGATTTCCATTTTGTTCTGGTATGCACCTGTTGCATTATTGTTTTCTTTATTCACCATTAATGCAGCGATTCTGCAAGGGATCAACAAACAAAAATTTGCGATCGTCAGTCTTTTGTTAGGGATCATTATTAAAACGGTTCTAAACATCCCGCTGATCAGCTGGCTGCAAGGAAATGGTTCTGTATTGGCAACAGCATTAGGCTACAGTGCGTCCATCTTGTATATGTTTATCATGATTAAACGCCATGCCGGCTATTCGTTCCGCAGAATTTTCAAACGTTTTATTCTCATTGGTATTTTAACGGCGATCATGGCTGTCGTGGCATATTTGACAAGTCAGCTTGTGAACCAAGTAATTTCTTATGAAGACGGAATTTTACAAGCGGGTATCGTCATTTTGATTTCCATGATCACTGGCGGCGGTGTGTATATGTACTTGTCTTATAAGGTGGGATTACTAGAGCGTGTACTGGGCAGCCGTATGCCGAAATT
Organism: Bacillus sp. PK5-006; assembly: GCF_054161415.1. Taxonomy (NCBI): domain Bacteria; kingdom Bacillati; phylum Bacillota; class Bacilli; order Caryophanales; family Bacillaceae; genus Bacillus; species Bacillus sp. PK5-006. The sequence continues at coordinate 1,027,134 of NZ_CP096414.1, forward strand.
TTTAAGAAAAAAGAGTTAAGAAGAGGTAGATATTCATGAGGCTTGATAAATTACTTGCTAACAGCGGCTTTGGTTCAAGAAAAGATGTGAAAAAGCTTGTCAAAGCCCGGGCGGTCACAGTGAATGGAGAAGTGGCAAAGCAGGTGAAAGATCATGTTGATCCATCAAATGATGAAGTACTCGTACACGGAGAGCGTGTAGAATATAAAGAATTCATTTACTTAATGATGAACAAGCCAGACGGGGTGATCTCGGCGACTGAAGATCTGCGGGATGAAACGGTTGTCGATTTACTTGAGCCGGAGGATATCGCAAGGGAGCCATTCCCTGTGGGGAGACTGGATAAGGATACGGTCGGTCTCCTTCTCCTCACAAATGATGGACAGCTTGCTCATCAATTACTTTCTCCAAAAAAGCATGTGCCAAAAACGTATGAGGTTCATTTGAAATATCCTTTAGGAGATCAAGACATTAAGCGTCTTGAAGACGGCGTTGTCATCTTAGATGATTATCATACGAAGCCGGCGAAGGTGGAAGTAGATGCAAATGAAGAGGAAGATACACGCATCCGTTTGACGATTACTGAAGGGAAGTACCATCAAGTGAAGCTGATGGCCCAAGCGGTGGGAAATGAAGTGATCTTTTTAAAAAGGCTCTCGATGGGGGCAGTCTCTTTAGATGAAGATCTAGCACCCGGAGAGTACCGTGAATTGACGGATGAAGAATTAGACAGCTTAATGAATCGTGAATAACATAAGAATAAAAGAAAAGAACCGGCATATCGCCGGTTCTTCAGCGTGTAGACAAACCCTCGCATTCTTTGTCAGTCCTGTGCGCTGGTGCTCACGAATGTTAAATTCGCTCCGCGCCAGTGCTCGTTCTTCCTAGACTTCAAAGGTTTTCTATCACGCTGTAAAGAAGACAAAGGGCTAAAATAAAAATCATTTTAGCCCTTCGTCAACAATTTGCAAAAGAAAAGAACCGGCATATCGCCGGTTCTTTTTGTTATATGGACAATTCATTATACGCTTAAGATGATATTTTTACTTTTTTTCTCGTTGTTTCCCATTTGCCTCTGCTTGGACTATGAACAAGATCGTTATAGGCAAGCACGTTTAAGTCTCTTTGAATGGTTCTAGGTGTGATCCCGAATTCATCAACCAGCTCTTGTGTCGTCACAAGACCTTTCTCTTGAATGAACATATAGACTGATTTGATTCGAGTCATCATACGGTTTGTTGAAGGTTTCAAAAAACCACTCCCTATCAATAAGATCGGATGGACTTGACTAACCACAACTTACTACACTAAAACTGCGAAATAAGGACAAGCAACAATGGTAAATGTTCGTGTTTCTTAATGTTTTATTCTATTATACACGTTATTATGCATCTAGTTCCACCAAAAAGTCAACTTTACGTGTTTTTAAACTTGTCTTCATGAAATAAAATATGGTATATATCATGATTTGAATCCGGTTACAACCCAATAATGATAAGGGATACGATTGGAGCTGACATTTTCAAATTCTGAAAAATAAACACAGAAAATTTACAAAATAAAAAATTCAGTGAAGGCAAAAAGGCACATTCCATGTGAGGATGTGCCTTTTTTGTTTCTGTTATCCTTCTAAGAAAAAGAGCTGAATGAAAAATAAGACCGCAAAGATGAGAACAAGCACATGTACTTCTCTCCATTTCCCTTTTGCCAATTTCACAAGCGGATATGAAATAAATCCAAGTGAAATTCCTGTAGAGATACTAGAAGTCAGCGGCATCGAAAGAATAACAAGGAAAGCAGGGAATGCCTCGTCTAGTTCGTTCCAGCGAATGCGTGACACCGAGTTCATCATCAAGCAGCCAACAATGATTAAAACAGGTGATGTGATCGATGGTAAAGAAGAAATAGCTTGAACGAGCGGGCCAAAAAATAATGCCACAATAAACAGTGCAGCGACCGTTAAAGACGTCAGCCCAGTTCTTCCGCCAGCAGCTACTCCTGATGATGATTCAATATAAGCAGTGGTTGGGCTTGTACCAAACATAGAACCAACCGTCGTTGCAGCAGAGTCAGCGAGCAGGGCTCTGCGCACTTTTGGCAGCTGGCCATTTTTCATTAATCCCGCTTGTTCGGCAACGCCGATCATCGTGCCTGTTGTATCAAAAATCGTCACCAGTAAGAAGGAGAAGACGACAGCATACAAATGATGAGAGAACACGTCACCAAAGGCAGCGATTGGATTTGTAATCAGCATGCCTTCAGGCAGTGCAGGGATGTCCATCAGTGTTTTAGGGAAATGAAGCTGGCCGGTTGCGAGTGCAATCAATGTGGTCGCTAACATGCCGATAAACAGTGCACCATTTATTTGAAGAACCATTAAAATAACCGAAATCATTAAGCCGACAAGCGTTAAAATGACAACAGGCGAGCTTAAATTGCCAAGCTTCACAAGGTTTTCTGGATCAGCAGCGATGATCCCAGACTGACGGAGGCCGATAAATGCAATGAAAAGCCCGATTCCTGCTGTAATACCGTACTTTAAATTATCTGGAATGGCTTGAATCAGTTGTTTTCTAAGGGATGTTAACGATAAAATAATAAAGAGTATACCAGCAACAAATACCGCACTAAACGCTGTTTGATAGCTGATGCCGCCACCGCCGACAACGGTAAAGGTGAAATAGACATTCAGCCCCATGCCTGGTGCAATGGCAATCGGATAATTTGCAAATAGTGCCATCCAGAGCGTACCGACAACAGCAGCGATGATTGTTGCAGTAAAGACTTGGTCAAAAGGAATACCTGCTTTTGAAAGAATTCCCGGGTTGACGGCAACAATATAGACCATAGTAAAGAATGTCGTCATACCAGCGATTATTTCTTTCTTTATGTTGGTTTGATTTTCTTTTAACTGAAACATAAAATCCTCCATTTACGAACATTATTACAAAACAATTAATATAATATTCGTTTTAAGGGTGGATTGCAACCTTTTTTCAAGGAGGAATGGAAAAATGAATTGGGAAGCTGAAGTAATACGAAAAAAAGACGACTTAATTCAGGACACACAATCTTTTTTACAAATTGAAAGTGTCCTTGATGAAGAAGGCGGCAAAGAAGGAAAGCCATTTGGTGAAAAAGTCGATGATGCCCTGCAGTATATGCTGAAAAAAGGGGAAGACGAAGGCTTCACAGTCAAGAATGTCGACGGCTATGCAGGTCATATTGAATACGGGGAAGGCGAAGACATTGTAGGTGTGCTGTGTCACGTGGACGTCGTTCCTGCTGGCGACGGCTGGACAACCCCGCCATTTTCAGCTGACATCAGAGAAAATAAAATCTTTGCACGCGGAGCTATTGATGACAAAGGCCCAACCATGGCGGCATTTTATGCGCTGAAGATCTTAAAAGATACTGGTCTGCAACTGTCGAAAAAAATTCGAATGATCATTGGAACAGATGAAGAAAGCGATTGGCGCTGTGTGGACCATTATTTCAAGCATGAGGCGATGCCGCAAATCGGATTTGCACCAGACGCCGATTTTCCGATTATTCATGCGGAAAAAGGGATTATTGATGTCACCCTGTCATTTACATATCAACAAACAGCGAATCATCAGCGCTATACGCTAAAGCAATTTACATCGGGTATGAGGCTCAATATGGTGCCAGATGAGGCAGCTGCTACTGTGACTTGTGCACAGGAACACGATGCTGAATTAATAAAGACAGCTTTCGAAGCCTATCTTGCTGATCATCAATTATCTGGTGAAGTAAAAAGCGCAGCGGATGGACTGCATTTTACATTAAAAGGGGTATCTGTTCATGCTATGGAGCCGGCGCATGGGACAAATGCGGGCATTCATATGGCGAATTTCTTATGCGGACACGAATTAGATGAGCAGGGACTTGCCTTTACCTCCCAAATCAACGCTTTATTTGATCAGGATACAAGAGGGCAAAAGCTGGGAATTGCTTGCAAAGATGAGATTAGTGGAGATTTGACGTTGAATGTTGGGATAATCCGCTATAAACAGAATGAGGAAGCAAAGCTAGGGTTAAATGTCCGCTATCCAGTGACAGCAGACGGCAAGGACGTCAAAAAAGGAATTGAAAGCATCAAAGGGGCGGCTCTTCTAAAATTCGAAGACAGTCCTCCGCATCACGTCTCAAAAGATCATCCGCTTGTGAAAACCTTGCAGCGGGTATATGAGGAACAAACGGGAGATCCTGCAACCCTTATTGCCATTGGGGGAGGAACGTATGCGAGATCTTTAGAAGCAGGCGTTGCCTTCGGACCTTTATTTCCTGGCAGACCAGACTGCGCCCATCAAAAGGATGAATATATTGAAATTGATGACTTACTGAGAGCAACAGCTCTTTATGCACAAGCCATGTATGAATTAGCAAAATAGAAATTGGAAAAGAGAAGAGGGGATTCACAGTGAAAAAAATGTTCTTATGCTCTTCATTCAAAGACAGCTATTCTCTCTTATCTGACTTTGCGGGTGAATCTTTAAAAGGGAAGCGCGTGACTTTCATTCCAACGGCAAGTGCTGTAGAAGAAGTCACGCACTATGTGGAGGCAGCGAAGGAAGCCTTTCAGCAATTAGGGATGCAAATTGAGACTGTGCAGATAGATGAACAGTCCGCTGAAGAGATCGCGCAGATGATCAAACAAAATGATGTGATCTACGTTTCAGGAGGCAACACTTTTTATTTATTGCAGGAATTAAGAAAGCATCGTCTCGATAACGTGTTGAAAGAAGAAGTCAATAACGGCAAGCTGTACATCGGAGAATCTGCGGGGAGTATCATTATGGCGCCAAGCATTGAATATATCTCTCTGATGGATGATCAAAAGAAGGCACAGGAGCTTTCATCATTTCAAGGTTTCAATGAAATAAGCCGCTATCCAGTACCGCATATGCACAATACCTATTTAGGCGAGGCTGCGCAGCTAATTATGGAGAAGTATCAGCAGACGCTTGATTTATGCCCGCTTACTGATGAACAGGCTTTACTCGTCACAGGGGAGCAGGCTGAGGTGCAATTTGTCAAAGCACCTTAACCATGAAACGAAGAAAAAGGAACAGGGATTCATCGCCCTGTTCCTTTTTTAATCTTGAAAAACATCACTTGATAAGTAACGTTCGCCCGTATCTGCTGTCATACAGATCACGATTTGATCTGCCGGCAATTGCTTGGCTGTTTCAATGGCTGCATAGCAAGCCGCCCCAGAGGATGGGCCTACTAAAATTCCTTCAAGCTTAGCGAGCTGCCGTGTGATGTGATAAGCGTCTTCGTCACTTACTTGCACGATGTCATCATAGACGTGCTCGTTTAAAATATGGGGGATAAATCCTGGGCTTGTGCCAACGAGCTTATGTTTCCCGGGTTTCCCGCCAGATAAGACAGGAGATCCCTTCGGCTCTGCCACACGGATGGTCAAATGAGGAAAGGCCTTCTTTAATTCCTCTCCAGTTCCAGTAATAGTACCTCCAGTCCCAGCTGTTGCGACAAAGGCTCCAAGAGGCTGTCCAAGTTGTTTCACAGCTTCCATGATTTCGACTGCTGTTGTTCCTCTATGTGCATCTGGGTTCGCCCTGTTGTCAAATTGCATAGGAATAAAGCTATGAGGAATTTGAGCAGCCAGTTCCTCAGCCTTTCGGATGCAGCCTGGCATTTTTTCTTCTCCTGGGGTTAAGACGACCTGCGCCCCGTATGCCTTCAAAATATTGATTCTTTCCTTTGTCATCGTATCAGGCATGACAAGGATGGCTTTGTAGCCTCTTGCGGCAGCATTCATGGCTAAACCAATCCCTGTATTCCCGCTCGTAGGCTCAATAATGGTTGCTCCTTTTGTGAGTTTCCCTTGTTTTTCTGCTTCGGTGAGCATATTGTAAGCCGCGCGGTCTTTTACACTTCCGCTGGGATTAAATGATTCCAGCTTTAAGTAAACAGCCGCCGCATTTTCTGGCTGAAGCCGCTGTAATTTAACAAGCGGTGTATCGCCAATCAGCTCCGCTATATTTTGTGCAACTTTCATCAGATGACACCCTTTCTTCTCATTCCGCATTTCTTTAGTTATACTATCATCAATGGGGATTCGTAAAGTTTGTTAAAAAAGGACAGGTGATATTGTGTCAGAAAACCGTCATTATTTTATAGGGATTCACATCCCTGAACAACTTGCGCATCAAATCAAACAAGACATTGATCAAAGGAGCGGACTGTTCTTTCAAAAATGGACAGCACCACATGATTATCATGTGACCCTTATCTTTTTAGGCGCCATTCCAGAAGAGCGTTTAAAAAAGATCATCCACCTGCTTGACATCCTTTCAAATGAAGCGTCTGCATTTCCACTAGAGCTGAATGAGGTAGGGCAGTTTGGTGCGAAAGAACGCCCAAGAGTCTTTTTTGCAAAGCCTCATGAAAGTGAGCCGCTCATGCATTTAAGAGAAAAGGTAAAGGAAGCCGTCTTGTCAGCCGGACACCCTGTTGAAAAGAGACCGTTTCATCCGCATATGACGATTGCGCGCAAATGGAATGCGGATGACCCTTATGAAAAGCAAGCACCTTTACGCAAAGAGCCATATGTGATGGAGGTTTCTCGTATCACTTTATTTGAAATACGTCCGAAGGAAACCCCTCGTTATCACGCAATCAAACAATTTACACTACATAAATGATTCTAGAAGTTGGAGTGAGCAGCAGATGGCGCAAATTATCAAAATTCAAGATTATATATCACGATATGAACAAGACCCGCATCACTATATCAATCAATTCAATCGGTTGAAAAAACAAAGATGGGACGAGTTAAAAAAGGCTTCAAAAGAGGAGGCGCAGCAACCGTTTGATCAAATTCCTCAACAAGCGCCAGAACAAGAGGAAGAAAAGAGAAAGAAATTCTCCTTAAAGAGAAAGCAAAAAGAAGCCGATATGAAAAAGGAACGGGACCTGAGTCTTTTTAACGAGCCGACAGATATAGAGCAAGGGGTTTTCAGAAACGTTCCTACCGATGAAACGAAGCTGATTCACTTTTTTAAGGATCATCTCTTTGAAGTGCAATTAAAATGGGCGAGTTCGACGATTTCACATATTTCAACCGTTTCCCATCATATTCGGTATGATGAAAAGCTGCGGATGCTTGCAAGGCAGCTTCCGGATTCTTATTTTGTGATGTACAAGCCGGTGCTGCTCATTCAAAAAGCTGAGATGGAATTATGTCCGATACTCATCACGCCGCTCGAAGTGATCTGTTTATCCTTCTTAGAGGCCGAGCCAGACAGCGTCTATATTGGAACGAAGGAACGTTTTTGGGAAAAACGGGCGACTGGGAAAGCTGTTCAGTCCGTCTTGAATCCTTGTGCAAGCCTTTTGCGCTCTGGCACCGTCGTGTCAAAGATCTTACAGCAGAGTGGTGTAGACCTTCCTGTGAAAAAAATCCTCATCAGCCGAACCTCTTATATTGATTTACCTGAAGTTCCATATGGGATGGAGGTTATCGATAAGAAGAAGGCAGAAGAGTGGTTTGAAAAGCAGCGGAAAAATACGGCGCCGACAAAGCATCAGCAATTTAAGGCGACAAAGGCATTGCTTGCTTATGGTGAATCAGACAGCAAAAGAAGACAGGAATGGCTCGATTAAAGGCATGATGGAAGGTCACGAAAAATGAGACCTGAGTGGAGCTAATATATGAATGAATGGTACTTTATCGTTAATCCAGAAGCAGGACATGGAAAAGGACTCCGCACATGGAGGAGCATAGAGAAAGAATTACAAAAGGTGGAGGTCTCTTATCGATCATTTCTCACCCAGCATGAAGGCCATGCCGAAGTTTTGGCAAGACAAATCAGTGCCATGCAGGATGACAGGCTGAAGCGCTTGATTGTTATCGGCGGTGACGGCACCATTCATGAAGTACTGAATGGCTTAAAGGAAGTCGATCATGTGCAGCTTAGTTTTGTCCCTGCTGGTCATTGGAATGATGCTGCGAAGGGTCTCGGTATCCATCGTCATGATGTCCAAAAAGAAGTGAGAAAGCAAAAGAGAATGCTCACCAAAACATTTTCTCTCGGCTCCTTTCAAGATCATGCCGAAAGTCCGCAATCTGTTCTCTTTCTCAATCATATCGGTGTGGGGTTTGACGCACATGTACTGAGGAAAACGGTGCATTTTAGAGGGAAGAAGTGGCTGAAACGGCTGGGGCTTGGCTTTATCATCTATCCTCTGTCATTTCTCCATTCTTTATGGTCGTTTAAGCCGTTTGATCTTGCGCTATTTATTGAAAATGAGAAGAAAGTCTTTCGCCAAGTGTGGTTTGTGATCGTATGTAATCACCCGTATTATGGGGGAGGGCTGGAAGCAGCGCCGGAAGTGAGTGCAAGGCAGCCAGGTTTTCAAACGATGGTTGTCAAAGATTTGAATCCATTCAAAGTCCTCTTGTTTCTAAGTGCAATGGTGTTTCGGAAGCACCTTGGGATGAAGGGGGTTACCCTTTTTCAGCATGAGGAAGCGTTTTTAGAAGCAGATGAAAAAATCTTATTTCACGCAGATGGAGAAGTGATCGGCGCAACGCCTGTCTTTGTAAAGGCAAGTGAACGATCCTTAAAATTACGTGCTTAAATAACTTGCGGTATATCCGCAGGCAAAGAACCGTGAAAAAAGCCTTCTTTTTCATAAGGTTCTTGTCCTGATTTTTTAGTTTTGCTTGACGAGTATAAGAAGGTAACGATAAAATCTATAGGACGGCTATTGTTTAGCATCTCATTCTCAATAGCTGTCCTTTTTGTTTTTATGATCATATAAATAAAAAAAGAAACAGCCAATTGATCCTCAATCGGCTGAATTTTGTCGACTAAAAAAGCAAGATTTAAAATATTTTAAGAAATGATGGGTTGAAAATTGATATGAACTGGTTGGGACAAATATTAGGTAGCGAATGGCACATCTCTCCGGCTGGAGGCGCTACGGGAGATGCGTACTTCGCAACACACAATGACCAAAAGCTATTTTTAAAACGCAATACGTCACCGTTTCTTGCGGTTTTGTCAGCTGAAGGCATTGTGCCGAAGCTTGTCTGGACAAAACGGATGGAAAATGGAGATGTGATTACTGCACAGCACTGGCTGAGCGGCAGAGAGCTGAAGCCAAAGGACATGAATGATCGTCCTGTAGCAGAGCAGCTAAGAAAAATTCATACATCAAAAGAATTGCTCGATATGCTGAAACGATTAGAGAAGCACTCTCTAGACCCAGAATCCATTCTGATGCATCTGAAACAGTCCATATTAAACGAGCAAATTGATTCACAAGACATTTCGCGTGCCATCCAGTATTTAGAGAAGCATGTGGAGGCTGTCCATTTTGAGGACAAGGTCGTCTGTCATTGCGATCTCAATCATAATAATTGGCTGCTGACAGATGAAAACCAGCTCTATTTGATCGATTGGGATGGGGCGATGATTGCAGACCCAGCGATTGATCTTGGACCGCTTTTATACCATTATGTTGAGGAAGAGAACTGGGAAAGCTGGCTCTCTATGTACGGCGCCCCGCTGACGGACAATTTGCGAAAGCGCATGGCGTGGTACGTGCTCGCTGAAACCGTATCGTTTGTCGTTTGGCATAAACGAAAAGGGAATGAAAAGGCGCAAAAAGAGGTGCAAGCGGAGCTAAATGCACTCTTAAAACGGTTAAACATCCATTAAGACAGTGGAATGTTCTCGACCCACTCAGACAGATGTGATTGATGCTCCTCAATATGTGCATCAATTGAACTGACAGAGGTGCCCTTTTGGCTGTAATCATAAATATCTGTTAACAGCTGACGAATGTCAGCATCCAGATCTTCTTTTGCCAGCATTAATTGAATCACGCGTCCCACCTGTTCATATTCTGCAACAGTCCCGCAGCAATCCAGCTGGTGATCGGTTAAAATATCTTTGATTAATTGAAGCTGATGTTGACGGTTTAAACCCATACAAATGCTCCTTTCCTGCGTGTCATTTATGAGGTTAAACTGTGCATTCAGCGCCCAATTTATACATGCGGCAGACCAGCTCAAGCGAAGGGCTGGTCTTTTTATATGGACATAGAAGATGCTGTCTTGCGGGTCTTTATGTTTCATGGTATCTTGATAAAATGTAAAGAAAATAGAGGTGTATCAAATTGAGAATGCGACATAAACCATGGGCTGATGATTACTTAGCTGAGAATGCTCATATTGCTTTAGCAAGTCCCGAGCAATATAAAGGGAAATGGCATGAGCTGTTTGGAAATGATCATCCAATCCATATTGAAGTTGGGACAGGAAAAGGGAGCTTTATTGCTGGAATGGGCAAGCTTCATCCTGATATCAACTATATTGGCATTGAATTATTTAAAAGTGTTATTGTGACAGCAGTAGATAAAATCAAAGAGACAGATGTTGAAAATGTAAAGCTTTTGAATATCAATGCTGAGACGCTGACAGATGTGTTTGCGGAAAATGAGATTGACCGGGTATATTTGAATTTCTCTGATCCGTGGCCAAAAGCAAGACACGAAAAGCGCAGATTGACGTTTAAAACCTTTTTAGAGCGATATGAACATATTCTTCGTCCAGGCGGTGAATTACATTTCAAAACAGATAACCGCGGGTTATTTGAATATTCCTTAAAAAGTTTTTCTGCATATGGTCTTCTTTTAACGTATGTCAGCCTAGATTTACATGAGGACGGCTTAGAAGGAAACGTGATGACTGAATATGAAGAGAAATTCTCGTCTATGGGACAACCGATCTATCGATCAGAAGTCAAATTCCCAGAATAACAAGTGACATCAAGCTGGCTGCAAAGAAAAATGGCAGCCAGCTTTTTTATGAAAAGATTGGTGCATGCGATTTTTGGCTGTATTTGCTACGATAGAAAAAGGAGGGATGACAGCAATGGAGACAATGAAAATAGGTGAAATGGAACTGTTTTGGTTAAACGGGGGAGATACGCACATGGACGGCGGTGCGATGTTCGGTGTCGTGCCAAAGCCATTATGGTCAAAAAAATACCCGGTAAATGACCGCAATCAAATTGAATTACGATGTGATCCAATTCTTATTCGGTGGAAGGGTCTTCATCTGTTAGTGGATTCCGGCATCGGATCAGGGAAGCTGACAGATAAACAAAAACGCAATTACGGCGTGACAGAGGAAACCAAATTGGAAGAATCTCTAGCGGCGATTGGCCTGCGCCCATCAGATATTGATTACGTATTAATGACACATCTGCACTTCGATCATGCCAGCGGATTAACAAAACGTGAAGGCGATAAGCTCGTGTCTGTTTTTCAGCAGGCAACAATCATCACATCGAAAATCGAATGGGATGAAATGAGAGCGCCGAACATTCGCTCAAGAAATACATATTGGAAAGAAAACTGGGAGGCTGTGGCAGACCAAGTGGTCACATTTGAAGAAAGCATCGAAGTGACAGAAGGCATCGAGCTGCATCATACAGGCGGCCACAGCAATGGTCATAGCATTTTAGCGCTCACAAGTGAGGGTGAAACAGCGATTCATTTAGCTGATATCATGCCAACACATGCTCATAAAAATCCACTTTGGGTTTTGGCATATGATGATTACCCAATGACCTCGATTCCAGCCAAGCAAAAGTGGCAGGCATTTGCAGAAGAAAAAAATGCGTGGTACTTGTTTTATCATGATGCCATTTATCGTGCTGTAAAATGGGACGAAGACGGGCAGATCACACACGAAATCAAAAGAGAAACAGGAAGATAAAAGATCATCTGTATGTTTTTTTCGCCTTTCACACAAAATAACGACAAAATGAACTTGTGAAAGGAAGAGTGCAGGTGAACCAATTTTATCGTGTACATGGTGATGTGATCGAAACACCATTAAGAGGGATGGAAGTCATGTCAGTCCCTTATTTAAACAAAGGGGTTGCATTTACAAAGGAAGAGCGGGAGGAGCTCGGGTTAAAGGGATTTCTTCCGCCTAAGGTCTTAACCTTAGAGGATCAGGCAAAGCGTGCATATGAGCAGTTCAAGGCACAGCCGGATGATCTAGGGAAAAATGTGTATTTAACATCACTTCATGATAGAAATGAAGTGCTTTTTTACAAATTACTTAATGAGCACTTGGCGGAAATGCTTCCAATTGTCTACACGCCGACTGTAGGAACGGCAATTCAGCGTTATAGCCATGAGTATCGAAAGCCAAGAGGGCTCTATTTATCGATTGATGATCTGGAAGGCATGGAAGAGATTTTTGCCTCTTATGGTGTCGATGAATCAATCGACTTAATCGTTGCAACTGATGCAGAAGGCATTTTAGGTATTGGAGACTGGGGCGTTGGCGGGATTGCCATTTCAGTTGGGAAACTTGCTGTTTATACAGCTGCAGCAGGCATTGATCCCAGCCGCGTGCTGGCAGTAGTGCTTGATGCCGGAACGAACCAGGAAAGTCTCTTGAATGATCCGCTTTATGTTGGAAATCAGCACTCCCGCGTTCGAGGAGAGCGCTATGATCAGTTCATTGATCAATATGTCGAGCTTGCCCGCGCTACTTTCCCAAACGCCCTCCTTCACTGGGAAGACTTTGGGACAAAGAATGCCCGTGCGATATTGGAAAAATATAAGGATCGTATTTGTACATTTAACGATGACATTCAAGGGACTGGCGCCGTTTCACTTGCTGCAGTGCTAGCATGTGCAAAAGCTTCGAAAGTTCCGCTGAAAGATCACCGTATTGTTATTTTTGGAGCGGGTACGGCAGGTATTGGCATAGCCGAGCAAATCCGTGATGCGATCGTCAGAGACGGAGTCAAAGAAGAGGAGTCCTACGATCATTTCTGGTGTATTGATAAAACGGGGCTGCTCACAGATGATTCACCTGACATTCAGCCATTTCAAAAGCCGTATGCAAGACGTTCTGACGAAGTAAAGGATTATGCCCGTAATGGTCCAAAGCATTCGATTGATCTATTAGAGGTCGTCAAGCAGGCGAAACCAACAATCTTAATTGGCACCTCGACTGTCGGAGGCGCTTTTACAGAGGAAATTGTAAAAGAAATGGCGTCACACGTGGAGCGCCCAGCGATTTTACCGATGTCGAATCCGACCCCTCTTTCAGAAGCAAAGCCGCAAGATCTGATCGAGTGGACTGAAGGACGTGCCCTTGTGACAACGGGAAGTCCATTTGATCCTGTCGAGTATGGCGGTGTCACATATGAAATTGGACAAGCGAATAATGCCCTTGTCTTCCCAGGACTTGGTCTAGGCACAATTGTGTCAAAAGCCAGGTTGATGACAGACAGTATGTTTGTTGCGAGTGCTGAAGCCATTGCAAGCATGGTCAATGTTGGGAAGCCGGGTGCAGCGATGCTGCCAAGTGTTGATCAGCTTCGAACCGTTTCAGCGACAGTGGCCGTCCGTGTGGCGCAGGCAGCAATTGATGAAGGAATAGCAGAAGAAACGCCTGATGATCTTATTCAGGCTGTGCAGGACGCTATGTGGCATCCTGTGTACAAAAAAATCAAAGCCATATAAAAAAAGCTTCGCAAGGACACGTCTTTGCGAAGCTTTCTTGATCAAGCAACAGAATCAATGACATCCACGATCATGCCAGTTTTGGCATCAATCATCACTTCATACTGTTCAAGCTCGCCAAAGGCAGAGCGGGTGATGCCAGATTTGTACACATCAATCGTTTCACCATTTACGGTATACGGTTCTGGTACAGTATAAATCCAAGAGCCATCAATAGGGCCGCGCTGTTTAAAAGCAGATTTCACAATTTTTAATGCTTTTTCAGATGAGATATACGTAGGGAAAAATACTTTCTTTGCAACAATTGCAGCGGCTACGCCAATACTCGCACCAATTAGAACATGTTTTAACTTCAACGTGCTGCACCTCCGTATTGCTGTTTTTTCCATTATACAAAACTTGTCCATTGATGTTAAGGAATCCGAATACTTGAAAGCATATTCAAAATTTCTGGAGAGATACTTGGAAAACCGAAAGAATTCTTATAGTATAAAGTGAGTGTTATTTTTATAGGAATATATATGGTCATTACATAGAAACGAGGTAAACTGTAGAATGAACGAAGAAACATTGTCGCTTTTCCGAAATTTAACAGAATTACAGGGAACTCCAGGAAATGAGCACCATGTGCGTGCTTTTATGAAAAAGGAACTTGAGAAATATTCTGATGAACTCATTCAAGACCGTCTTGGCGGAGTGTTTGGCGTACGCAAGGGGCAGGAAAACGCACCGAAAATTATGGTAGCGGGTCATATGGATGAAGTCGGATTCATGGTCTCATCGATTACGAAAAACGGGATGATTCGTTTTCAAACACTTGGCGGCTGGTGGAGTCAAGTCATGCTGGCGCAGCGTGTGGACGTCCATACCGATCACGGGCCGATTCCTGGTGTCGTCTCTAGTACACCTCCTCACCTTCTGACGCCAGAACAAAAAAGCAAGCCTGTGAAGCCGTCAGATATGCTCATTGATATTGGTGCAGATAGTGAAGAAGAGGCAAAAGAGCTTGGCGTTCGTCCAGGACAGCAAATCGTTCCTGCAACGGTTTTTACCCCAATGGCGAATCCAAAAAAGATTTTAGCGAAGGCTTGGGATAACCGCTATGGCTGCGGCCTTGCAATTGAATTATTAAAAGAATTAAAAGACGAAACACTTTCATGTCAGCTGTACTCAGGAGCAACTGTTCAAGAGGAAGTTGGGCTTAGAGGGGCTGAGGTAGCTGCGAATATGATTCAGCCAGATCTTTTCTTCGCTTTAGATGCGAGTCCTGCAAACGATGTGACAGGTGACAAAACACAGTTCGGCCAGCTTGGAAAAGGTGCACTTCTGCGTATTTTTGATCGGACAATGATTACGCACCGCGGAATGAGAGACTTTGTGCTTGATACTGCTGAGACAAACAACATTCCATATCAATATTTCGTATCACCGGGTGGTACGGACGCTGGACGTGTTCATATTTCAAACCAAGGTGTGCCTTCTGCCGTCATTGGGGTTTGCGCACGCTACATTCATACAAGTCATTCTGTTTTGCATGTGGATGATTACGCAGCGGCTAAAGAGTTAATTGTCCGCCTTGTCAAAAATTGTGATCAAAGTACAGTGGATACTATTTACCAACAAGTATAAATAGAATAGAAAAAGGCTGCTTCTTCAATGAGAGCAGCTTCAGCGTGTAGACAAACCCTCGCATTCTTTGTCAGTCCTGCGTGCCGGTGCTCACGAATGTACAATTCGCTCCGCTCCGGTACTCGTCCTTCCTAGACTGCAAAGGTTTTCTATCACGCTGAAAAGAAGACAAAGGGCTAAAATAAACATCATTTTAGCCCTTTGTCAACTATCTGAAAGGCTGCCTCTTCAATGAGAGCAGCCTTCTTTATTATTGCTGTTCAAACACATAAGATAACGCCTTGATCGCTTGGTTTACGGTTTCCACAGTAATATTTGCTTTGTTTGAGAGTTCTTTTAACGGATGGTGCAGCTCTTTTGGACGGATTAAAATAAGAGGTTTCCCTTTTGCAATCGCAGCAGATGCATCCATGGCTGTGTTCCACTGTTTATATTTCTCACCAAAGCGTGCAATGACGACATCTGCTTTGTTTAATAAAATTTCAGTACGAAAATTGTTCAAATCAGAAGCTGCATCATCTTTGAAAATGGCATTCGGCTGCTCACCTAAAATATCCTCACCGATGTTATCTGAGCGGTCATGATTCTCCATTGGACCGACAAATGTCACTGGCAGCTTCAAAGATTGGCTTTTCTCCTTGATTTCATCACGCCACTGGCTATGAATTTCTCCAGCTAAATAGACAGTTAATTGCATAACGATCTCCTCCTTTTGTACAAACTTAGTAAAGGTTTGTCCTGTTTCTTTTCATGTTACACAAGAAGTGCTTGATAAAGCAAAAAAAATATGATTATGATATTCATGGTAGAGACTATTTTTCATCGTAAGAATACTACATATAATGGGAAGGACAGGCCTCTTCGTCTTTCCTATGAGAAAGCAGGAAGACGACGTTGATGACTTATTTGAAAAGAAAGGGGATATCCCTTTCACTAAAGGTGTATTTCATTGATGCACTTTCTTATATGGCTTTAGGTCTATTTGCTACATTAGTGGTAGGTCTGATTTTAAAAACAGCAGGCGGTCTGTTATCACTTTCTCTCATTGTGAAAATGGGTACGCTTGCTATGGGACTGATGGGACCGGCAATTGGCGTAGCAGTTGCTTATCGCTTAAATGCTTCTCCATTAATCATTTTTGCAAGTGTTGTCTCAGGTGCTGCTGGAGCAGAGCTTGGGGGTCCTGCTGGAAGCTTTGCCGCAGCATTAATTGGTGTGGAACTCGGCAAGCTGGTCAGTGGTGAGACAAGAATTGATATTATTTTAACGCCGCTTGTCACCATTATCACTGGCTTTTTCACCGCTGCTTTCATCGGACCTGGGATTGAAGCCATGATGACAGGGCTCGGCAGGCTCATTATGTGGGGGACAGACCAAAGCCCGCTGATCATGGGCATGCTGGTAGCGACCATTGTTGGACTTGCCCTCAGTTCTCCGATCTCAAGTGCTGCACTTGCGCTTATGCTTGACTTAAGCGGAACCGCTGCTGGTGCTGCAACGATTGGCTGCTGTGCTCAAATGGTTGGCTTTGCTGCTGCAGGCTTTAGAGAAAATCGCTTTGGCGGTCTTGCGGCTGTCGGCATTGGAACGTCAAAATTGCAGCTTTCGAACATTGTGAAAAATCCCCTCATCCTGATTCCGCCGACGATTGCTGGTCTGATTCTCGCGCCAATTGGTATTATTGGCTTTGGGATGGTCAATAATGCGGCAGGAGCGGGAATGGGAACGAGCGGCCTTGTTGGACAGCTCATGACCCTGACCGTCATGGGGTTTCATCCATCTGTGTTTCTGGCGATAGCTCTCTTGCATATCGTTGGCCCGGCAGTGATTAGTTTGGTAGTATCAGAATGGATGAGAAAGAAAGGCTACATACAATACGGAGATTTAACCATACAAACTGGAGGAATGAAACATGAAAAAAATTGAATCAAACGAAGAATTACAAAAAGTGATTCAAGAAGACTTAACAGTATTGCTATTTTCAGCTGACTGGTGCCCGGACTGCACATTTATTGAGCCATTCTTGCCAGAGCTTGAAGCAAACTACCCAGAATTTGAGTACTTCTATGTTGATAGAGACAAGTTCATTGACACTTGTGCAGAGTGGGAAATTTACGGCATTCCAAGCTTTTTAGTCTTTAAAAACGGACAAGAGATTAACCGCTTTGTCAGCAAAGATCGTAAGACAAAGGAAGAGATTGAAGCATTTTTAACAGATTCTCTTTCTAAATAACGAAAGGAGAGTCTAAAACGATGGCAAAAATGACATCAAGACAGCTTGCGAATGAACTCAAAAGCCGTCTGACGAACGCCAGCTGGTCACACCAGTTTGACCGGGAAAAAGATACGCTTCGTATTGAAGATAAACAAACAGGCAAAGGCATCACACTAGAGCTCCCGCCAATTATTGCAAAGTGGGAAGTAAAGCCTGATGAAACCATCGATGAGATCGTTTATTATGTGAAAGAAGCGCTGAGTGCGATGAAAGGCGAAGCGCAGCACATTTCTGGAAAAGAAAAGCAGATCTATCCAGTCATTCGTTCCACTTCCTTTCCTGAGGCATCAAGTGATGGAATTCCCCTCGTGTTTGATGAGCATACAGCAGAAACGAGAATCTACTATGCACTTGATCTTGGAAGCACCTACCGATTAATTGATGAAAAGATGCTTCAAAAGGAAAACTGGACAAAAGAGCGAATTAGAGAAACCGCCAGCTTCAACGTCCGTTCGCTAGAAACTGTAGTGAAAATGGATGAAGTGGCAGGCAACCGGTTTTATTTCTTCCGTGCAAATGACGGATATGACGCCAGCAGACTTTTAAATGAATCGTTATTACAAGAATACGCGCAAAAAATAGAAGGACAAATGGCGATTTCTGTTCCCCATCAAGATGTATTCATCATTGCTGATGTTCGCAATGATTCAGGCTATGATATTTTAGGACAGATGTCGATGAGCTTCTTCGCCAGCGGTACGGTTCCGATTACCGCATTATCATTTTTATATGATGAGGGGAAGCTTGAACCGATCTTTATACTTGCAAAAAGCAGACCAAAACAGCAGTAGAAGGGAATTTTGAAGAATGAACGTTTTTTATAATGCAGAAGGTGTAGGCGACACACTCCTTATTTCATTGAAAGATGTGACGAGAAAAGAAGTAGGTCATGAGACGTTTGGAGATGTTGTACGAATCTTCAATCAAGAAACAAAAGAAACAACAGGCTTTAATATCTTCAATGCATCCACATACATGAAAATTGAAGAAAACGGATCTGTCCCGCTTTCTGAAACCATTGTTCAAGATATCAATGAAATTTTAAACCGCAACGGTGTCAGTGAAACGTTGACTGTGGATCTATCACCAAAATTTGTTGTCGGCTATGTGAAGGAAAAAGAAAAGCATCCGAACGCAGATAAATTAAACATTTGCCAAGTTGATGTGGGCGATGAAACCTTACAAATCGTGTGCGGTGCACCAAACGTTGACCAAGGCCAATATGTCGTGGTGGCGAAGGTCGGTGCAGTGATGCCAAGCGGTATGGTCATCAAAGATGCTGAGCTTAGAGGCGTTCCATCAAGCGGCATGATCTGTTCAGCGAAAGAGTTAGATCTTCCAGACGCACCTGCTGAAAAAGGGATTCTTGTTTTAGATGGAAGCCATCAAGCTGGCGAACCCTTTAAAGCGTAACCTCCCATAAACGGACACATAGGAGCGAAGAATGTGTTATACCAAAAGTCACTAAGTACGTACTTAGTGACTTTTTTTCATCTACAGACAGCATGAACAGCAAAAAGCGGCACTTTTCTCGCTTTTCTGCATGAAAAAGCAATGGTATACTAAAAATCGCCCAAGAAAACGTAAGGGGAGTTAAAGTGAGTGATAAATGATGAGTTGGTTAGATAAATTTTTTAGTGTATTTTTAGGAGAAGAAAAGAAAGAAGAAAAAGCTGCAAGACCTGAAGAAGATCTAGCTGCACCAAAGCAGCCAGCTTTTGAACCGCATAAAGAATATAAAAAAATCGAAGATACGAAAGTGTATTATGAATATCCAAAAGGGAACTTTCGCTTTCCGCTCGTTCCAGATGAACCTCAGCGCGATGGAATGAAGCCGGAGAGAAGACGCGCCAAACCAAGCCAGTCAAAGACCAGACAGACAACCTATCAGCCTAAACAAACGCTTCAGCCTGATATGAATAAAAAGCCATTCAAACCAGAGCAAATTCCATCACCGATCTATGGCTATCATCAGGATATGCGTCCAAAACGGGCAGATGCAAAAGAAGAAACAGCTTCAGTTCAAAGGAAAGCAGCAGAAGAAACGGCGCAGCGTGTCACACTGTTATCAGAAGAGGCAGAGCGTGAACGGAATGTCAGACAGCAAATGAACATCCCGTCAATACAGAAAGAAAAACGTATCGAGGAAATGGTTTCAGCGTCAGCAGAAGAGAGAGCAGATAAGGAGCCAGCAGTAACCCCGCATACATTACAAGAGGAACTCGCTTATCAAGATCATGTTCAATCGACGATGGAACGTTTAACTGACGAGTCTTTCATCGAGCCAGAAGAAAACGAGCCAGAAGATCATCATGAAGCTGATTTACATAAGCAGCAAGCCGAAGTCTATCAGGAGCAGCCGGTAGAGTCTGAGCCAGAACAGGCTGCCTCAAGCAATGACGAAGAAATAAAAGACGAGCCTGTCAATCAGTTTGAAGAGCATACTGAGGAAATAGAGATGTTGACCTTCGAAACACCGGAACCTTCGCAGCCAGCGATTGAAATGGAAGTAGACATTCCAGCAGAAGAAGCGGCGTTAACAGAAAACATTTCAGCAGAACCGGTGGAAGAAGTAGAAGCTGATCCAATAGAAGACAAACAAGAAGAAGCGCCAGCGGCAGCATTTGAAGAAGCTGAGCCAGTCAAACATGACCTGCCGGAAGATCAGCTGGTTCAAGAAGCTGAAATTGAAGAAGATCAAGCGGTGCCAGTAGAGCAAGTAAGAGAGGAACAAACTGCATCTGAACCGGCAGAAACGGTCATAGAACTGACAGAGCAGCAAGAACAAACGCAGGAAGTCAAGAAAGAAGAACCAAAACAGACATCTCCGCAGCCACAACGCACAAGCGGTCAAACCTCCACGGTTCCTTTTAATGTCATGATGTTAAAAAGCGACCAGCGCGTGCAAGGGCAAAAGAAAGCAGCCGATACACAAGGATATGTTTTTCCAAGTCTCGCCCTTTTAGACGTACCGCCAGCTCAAAAAGAAGAGGACGGGACATGGGTGAAAGAGCGGGCTGAGCTGCTCAATGCGACACTTAAAAATT
Source organism: Bacillus sp. PK5-006 (assembly GCF_054161415.1). Lineage (NCBI taxonomy): Bacteria > Bacillati > Bacillota > Bacilli > Caryophanales > Bacillaceae > Bacillus > Bacillus sp. PK5-006. The sequence continues at coordinate 1,047,642 of NZ_CP096414.1, forward strand.
TCAACGTAAGAGCAAGTGTGGTTCATGTCACACAGGGACCTTCTGTAACAAGGTTTGAAGTACATCCAGAACCAGGTGTCAAAGTGAACAAAATCACGAACCTGTCAGATGATATTAAACTTAGTTTGTCCGCAAAGGATATTCGAATTGAAGCCCCGATTCCAGGAAAGAACACAATCGGGATCGAAGTGCCAAACCTGCACAGTAAAATGGTGTTCTTAAGAGAAATGATCAGAAGCAGTGCGTTTAGAGACAATCCATCTCCTTTAACAGCGGCACTCGGATTAGATATTTCAGGCCAGCCTGTCGTGGTTGATCTGCAAAAAATGCCCCATGGCTTAATTGCCGGAGCCACTGGTTCAGGAAAAAGCGTCTGCATTAATACGATTTTAGTGAGCTTAATGTTTAAAGCATCACCAGATGAAGTGAAAATGCTCTTAATTGACCCTAAAATGGTTGAATTAGCGCCGTATAATCACATTCCGCATCTTGTGAGTCCCGTCATTACCGATGCCAAGACAGCAACAGCTGCTCTGAAATGGGTAGTGGATGAAATGGAAAGACGCTATGAACTATTTGCACACTCTGGCGTGAGAGAAATTAAACGATTCAATGAGCTTGTGAAAGAAAAACAAATGGGTGAAAAACTGCCTTATCTCGTCGTGGTGATCGATGAGCTGGCTGATTTAATGATGGTCGCACCAAATGAAGTCGAAGAAAGCATCTGCCGAATTGCACAGAAAGCAAGAGCATGCGGCATTCACTTATTGATTGCGACACAAAGACCTTCTGTTGATGTCATTACAGGTCTCATTAAAGCCAATATCCCAACAAGAATTGCGTTTTCTGTTTCAAGTCAGGTGGATTCAAGAACGATCATTGACATGGCAGGTGCAGAAAAGCTTCTCGGAAAAGGAGACATGCTCTTCTTAGAAAATGGCTCTGGCAAGCCGACAAGGCTTCAAGGGAACTTTGTATCAGACCGCGAGATTGATCAAGTGGTAGCACATGTGAGAAAGCAGCGTAAGCCCGTGTTCCTTTTTGAACAGGAGGAACTAATGCTGCAAGGCTCTGCGATTACAGACGAAGATGAATTGTTTATGGATGCCTGCCGTTTTGCCATCGAGCAGAATAGCGCTAGTACATCAAGTTTGCAGCGAAGATTTAGAATTGGCTACAATCGTGCAGCCAGGTTGATTGACATGATGGAACGCGAGGGCATGATATCTGGTGCGAAAGGCAGTAAGCCAAGAGAAGTACTCATGACACTGAGTGACTTAGAACAGTTGATCTAAACAAACCACTTCATTTTTTTCGTAAACATGGTATGATAGCACATAGGTGCAATTTTGTAATTGGACACTTTTCGCATGTCTGCCAGAACGCTTTTTAATGTAAAATAAGCGGAAACAGGTGTTAGAAATGGGAAAGTTGTCGGATACTAATCATAGTTAATATTGATTAGAATAGGAAGATCGGAAAAAAATCTTTATTTGGAGCTGCGATCTGTGATCAGCTAGAGGCAAAAATCACAAGTTGCAAATTGAAATGAGCGTCATATACTGTAAGTCAGATAGACGTTTGTTGGAGGTACAATTATGACTGTTTATCATTTTGTTGGAATAAAAGGGACAGGTATGAGTCCACTGGCCCAAATTCTTCATGATACTGGGTATACTGTCCAAGGATCGGATATCGAAAAACATATCTTTACACAAAAAGCATTAGAAGAACGAAATATTAAAATTCTACCATTTGACCCAGACAATATTCAGCCAGGGATGACGGTCATCGCAGGAAATGCATTCCCTGATACACACCCTGAGATTGAACGTGCCCTTTCTGAAGGGATTCCTGTCATTCGCTACCATAAATTCCTTGGAGAATACATGGATTCATTCACAAACGTTGCGATTACTGGTGCTCATGGAAAAACATCGACAACAGGACTGCTTGCTCACGTCATGCAGGCAGCCAAACCTACTTCGTACTTAATCGGTGATGGATCTGGAATGGGGAAAGAAAACAGCGAGTATTTTGTATTTGAAGCATGCGAATACCGCAGACACTTCCTCAGCTATCATCCAGACTATGCGATCATGACCAATATTGATTTTGATCACCCTGATTATTTCTCGGATATTGATGACGTGTTTGATGCATTTCAAAACATGGCGCTTCAAGTGAAAAAAGCCATTATTGCCTGTGGTGATGATGAGCACTTGCCAAAAATTCAAGCGAAGGTACCTGTTGTGTACTACGGTTTCAACGAAGAAAATGATTTCCAAGCTCGCAATGTTGTGAAAAATACGGAAGGCACTACATTTGATGTATTTGTACGCAATACGTTTTATGATACCTTCTACATTCCTGCCTACGGAAATCATAATGTCCTCAACTCGTTAGCTGTCATTGCATTATGTCACTATGAGTCCATTGATGTAGAGCTTATCAAAGGCGCATTAATGACATTTGGCGGTGTGAAACGACGCTTTAATGAAAAAGTGGTCGGTGAGCAGGTCTTAATTGACGATTATGCACATCATCCAACTGAAATTGAAGTCACGATTGAAGCAGCTCGCCAAAAATATCCGGACCGTGATATTGTAGCTGTCTTCCAGCCGCATACGTTCACACGTACACAACAATTCTTAAGTGAATTTGCTGACAGTCTAAAGAAAGCCGACTATGTCTACCTTTGTGATATTTTCGGTTCAGCCCGTGAAAACATTGGGAAGCTGAGCATTGAAGATTTACGAGAAAAAATCCCGCAGGCCCAATTAATTGAGGAAGAAGATACATCTGTGCTGAAAACGCACGAAGATGCGATTCTGATCTTTATGGGAGCAGGAGACATTCAGAAATATTTGCGTGCTTATGAAAAAGTTGCTGTATAAATGCTTAAAAAAGTGCCGTTTCACACGGCACTTTTTTTATTTTGAATAAAATGTGACAAAAGGGCTAAATGTGTCAACATGCGGCGCTTTTTTTCGTTCGCTGTGGACAGGAATTAGCGAATAAGTGTAGAATTATTATTCAATCGGTCATTCTAGGCGATGTTTGAATGATACAACGAGAGGGTAATGAATTGAATATGCCCGCAGCAAAGGAGGTATCAGATGATTATTATTCTATATCTAAGCGTTGCACTGATCGCAATTGCTTTCCTCATTCTTGTCATCTATTTGTCCAAAACATTAAAATCCTTACAGCTGACATTAAAGAATGTTGCATCAACTTTAGAAGGTCTTGAAGGTCAGATGCAAGGCATCACCACAGAGACAGCACAGTTGCTACATAAGACGAATCAGCTTGCTGAAGATATTCAAGACAAATCGGCAAAACTTAACACAGTTGTGGATGCGGTGCAGGGAATTGGCGGCTCGATCAACCAATTTAATACAAGCATAAAGCAGGCAGCTGGTGCGGTTTCTTCATCCGTTGAAAGAAATCAAGAAAAAGTGACGGATGTGGTTAGCTGGAGTAACGCAGCACTTGAAATTTATAAAAAATGGAAACAGCGTAAACACCAAAAATAAACCATATTCGCATAGGAGGAATAATCATGAGCAAAGACGGAATCAATAGCAAAGACTTTTTGATCGGAACACTTATTGGTGGAATTGTTGGTGCAACAACAGCATTATTTTTAGCACCGAAGTCAGGGAAAGAGCTTCGCGATGATTTGAACACCCAAGCGAATGCGTTAAAAGAAAAAACAGACCGGCTCACAACAGATGCAAAAGAAAGAGGCACTGAATATGTGACGATTGCGAAAGATAAAACGTCTGAATTGTCTCAGCTTGTAGCAGAGCAGTCAAACCAGATTTTAGACAAAGTGAAAGACATAAAAGAGCGAGCAGCTGGAAAAGCTAATAAAGTGAAAAGTGAAGCAGAAGATGCGGCAGCGGATTTGGCAAGCGAAGCATCTGATGCAGCAGATGAAGCAAAAGTACGAGCACAAGAAGCAAAGTCAGAAATTGAAGACGGCATCAAAGATGTCAAAGAAAAAGTAGAACAATCTACTAAAGGCTAACGCTCACTGCTAAGAAGTGAAGAAGGAGAACATCATGTCAAAACAACTCATTGAAACAGAAGAACAGTTTGATCAACTAACGAATCAAGATGGGACCTTTGTCTTTTTTAAGCACAGTTTGACATGTCCGATCAGCCAAGCGGCTTTTCAAGAGTTTGAAGCATTTGCGTCTGCACATGAAGATGTACCTGCGTATTTCTTACAAATTCAAAACACGAGAGAGCTTTCATCCTATGTGACGGAAAAGTCTGGAGTAAAGCATGAAAGTCCACAGGCACTCATCTTTAGCGGTGGAAAAGTAAAATGGCATGCTTCTCACTCAAGCATTACAAAAGAAGCGCTTGAACATAATCTGTAAAAGAAAGAAACGTCAGCAGCGGCTGACGTTTTTTTTTATAAAAAAGGTTTACTTGAACAAAAAGTATGCTATAATCTTACATACGATACTTTACCGCTTAAAAGCGTTTGGGTAATAAAGAAAATTTTCGTGACAATTCCGAAATCTTTGTTTATAATAAACCCTATCATGCAAGAATGAAAAAATAAAAAGCGAGAGCAGGCAGAGGAAAGGATGACAAAAATGAGCAACAATGAATTAGAAAAATTGAGGCAGCAAGCAGATGAACTAAATCTTCAAATCTTAAAACTGATCAATGACAGAGGAAACATTGTCAAAGAAATTGGAAAAGCGAAAGAAGCGCAAGGTGTCAACCGTTATGATCCTGTCAGAGAGCGCACAATGCTGAACCAAATTCTTGAAGAAAATGATGGGCCATTTGAAAATTCAACGATTCAACATATTTTCAAAGAGATTTTCAAAGCAGGTCTAGAGCTTCAAGAAGATGACCACAGCAAAGCACTTCTTGTTTCTCGTAAGAAAAAACCAGAAAACACAATCGTGAATATCAATGGGGAAGCGATCGGTGATGGAAAGCAGCGTTTCATCGTTGGACCATGTGCCGTTGAAAGCTACGAGCAAGTCGCAGAAGTAGCGGCAGCAGCAAAACAGCAGGGATTAAAACTACTTCGCGGTGGCGCATTTAAACCTCGCACAAGTCCATATGATTTCCAAGGACTTGGTGTAGATGGTCTAAAGATTCTAAAGCGTGTAGCGGATGAATACGGTCTTGCTGTCATTAGTGAAATTGTCAATCCTGCTCATATTGAAGAAGCGATTGAGCATATCGATGTCATCCAAATTGGGGCACGTAACATGCAAAACTTCGAGCTATTAAAAGAAGCCGGTTCCGTGAAGAAACCAGTTCTTTTAAAACGCGGTCTTGCAGCGACCATTTCAGAATTCATCAATGCAGCTGAATACATCATCGCCCAAGGAAATGATCAAATCATCCTTTGCGAGCGCGGTATCCGCACATACGAAACAGCGACAAGAAATACACTAGATATCTCGGCAGTGCCAATCTTGAAACAAGAGACACATTTACCAGTCTTCGTTGATGTGACGCATTCAACTGGACGTAGAGATCTTCTCCTTCCAACAGCAAAAGCAGCTCTTGCGATTGGAGCAGACGGTGTCATGGCAGAAGTACATCCAGATCCATCTGTTGCTCTATCTGATTCAGCGCAGCAAATGGACATTCCACAATTCGAAAAATGGTTAGATGCGTTAAGACCACTTGTCAACATTCACGCGTAATCATAGATAGAAATAGCCGCCGGATGACTGCCCGGCGGTTTTTTTATGGAAAAAATACCATGAGGTTTGGGAATGAAAGGAAGAAAGCACATTGCAAGCCCAAAAAGTGCTTGTTCACAATGTTTTCATTTTTAAAATTCGATAGAATCTGCTAAGATCATTGTCATAGCTGGCGTTCTCGATGCTTTTTTATGAAATATGATTCAAATTACAGGTAACAAGCTGATTAAAGTTTGTTTAATTTAGTTATAAAAAGAAAGGGAACGTTTTCATATGACAAAAAAACGTGTATAATTTCATAAAAGAATGTCATTTTGATGTAGATTGAAAAATTATGTGTCTCTTTTCATCGTTTTAATGACAAATAGGATATTATTTTCCTCGTATCTGACATGTCTCTATCCAATTGGTGAATGCTATAGATATGAAGTGTATTTGAAGGAGTGATTTATGTGAATAATGTTACAATATATGATGTAGCAAGAGAAGCAAATGTAAGTATGGCAACGGTATCACGCGTAGTAAATGGTAATCCAAACGTAAAACCAACAACAAGAAAAAAGGTGCTTGAAGCGATTGATCGCCTTGGCTATCGTCCAAATGCAGTGGCACGAGGCCTTGCAAGTAAAAAAACAACGACAGTTGGGGTCATCATCCCTGATATTTCTAGTATCTTCTATTCAGAATTAGCACGCGGTATTGAAGATATCGCCACGATGTATAAATACAACATCATTTTAAGTAACTCAGATCAAAATACGGATAAAGAGCTTCATTTGTTAAATACGATGCTGGGCAAACAAGTAGACGGAATTGTCTTTATGGGCGGAAACATCACAGATGTGCATGTGGAAGAATTTAAGCGCTCTCCTGTACCGATTGTGCTTGCAGCATCTGTTGAAGAACAGGCTCAAACACCATCGGTTAACATCAACTATGAGCAGGCGATTTATGATTCCGTTCAGCTGTTAGTTGAAAAAGGACATAAACGAATTGCGTTTGTTTCTGGTCCAATGTCAGAGCCAATTAATTCCGTGAGAAAGCTTGCAGGTTATAAGCGTGCGCTTGAAGAAGCAGGTATCGCGTTTGACGATGCACTTGTCGCTGAAGGTGATTACTCTTATGACTCTGGAATTGAAGCACTTGCTCATCTGCTTGAGCAGTCTGACAAACCGACAGCTGTTATCGCAGCTACAGATGAAATGGCGCTAGGTGTCATTCACGGAGCACAAGACAGAGGGGTCTCCATTCCTGAAGATTTAGAAGTGATTGGCTTTGATAATACAAGACTTTCACTCATGGTGCGTCCTCAGCTGACAACAGTTGTTCAGCCGACATATGATATTGGTGCTGTTGCCATGAGACTGCTCACAAAACTGATGAACAAAGAACAAGTGGACGATCAAATTGTTGAGCTTCCGCACAGAATTGAAGAAAGACAATCAACAAAATAAAACAAAAAAAGCAGGCTTACCTTATGAGGGAAAGCCTGCTTTTCTTATGCCTTTTTCTTTTCTCTTCTAACAGGCATGAGTGCTTTTTCTACTGTTTGAGCATTTTTTTCTGTGATTTCTGCTTTTCTTGGGATCGGTGGATATAAATCGTCAGGATCTTTCCATGTAGGTGGAAGGGTAACAGGCGATTGCTTATTCCATGCCTGAATCCAGTCCTGAGGGAGCTCATCTGGCGGTGTAATGCCTTTCATCTCAAGCCAAATGCGGCTCCACGCTCTTGGAACGACGCGCCAAATATCATATCCCCCTCCGCCAACAGCGATCCACTTGCCGTCACAATATTGATGCGCAAGCTCATGAGCAAGTCTAGGAATTTCTTCATATATTTTCATGGTGGCAGATAAATGAGTTAACGGGTCATAGTAGTGTGCATCTGCCCCATTTTGCGTCAAAATCACATCTGGTTTAAAAAAAGCAGCAATCTCAGTCACTGCTGTTCGGTATGCTTCGAGGAACGATTCATCTTCCGTAAATGCATCTAGCGGAATATTATAGGCGTAGCCATAGCCTTTATCGTGGCCTCTTTCCTGTACTTGTCCGGTTCCAGGGAACAAGTAGCGTCCCGTTTCATGAATGGAGACTGTACATACCTCTGGGTCGTCATAGAAGCTGAACTGGACACCATCGCCGTGATGAGCATCCGTATCAATATATAAAATTCTAGCGCCATATGTCTTTTGAATATATTGAATCGCCACAGAGCTGTCATTATAAATACAAAAGCCAGATGCACGCCCTTTGAATCCGTGGTGAAGCCCGCCGCCAAGATTGAGGGCATGCTGCGAATGCCCGAGCATCACTTGGTCAACCGCTGTTAATGTTCCGCCAACAAGAAGAGATGCCGCCTCATGCATGCCTGCGAACATTGGTGTATCCTCAGTGCCAAGACCGTAGCGTTCACCCTCTGCTGTAGACAGCTTTCCTTCACTTGCCCGCTGCACAGCCTGGATATAATCTGCTGTATGGACGAGCTTTAATTCCTCCAGAGTAGCCATACGTGGTGCAACGATTTCATCCTCTGTTAACGCCTTCATTTTTTGAAGAAGATCATAAGTTAAGTAGACCCGAAGCTGATTGAAGGGATGATCTTGGTTAAATTGGTACGTTTGAAAAGATGGTGAAAAAACAAAGGTCGCTTCCTTCATTTGATCGTCTGCTCCATAGGCCAGAGCACTTTATAGCCTTTTGCGCGAATCAGCTTCGTCACATGATCTGCATGAATGGTTTGAAGGCGGAAGACGAGCACTTTAGATGCCTCATTGGCATGCGGGTACACAAGCACACTCAGCAATTGAATATGCTGCTCCTTTAAAATGGCCGTAATGTCTGCGAGGCCTTCTGTCATCTGCTCGACTTCAACCTCTAAGTGCGACCCAGGCTGATCTGCACCTGTCAGTCTTACAAACGTACGAAGCAGATCTGTTTTTGTGATAATGCCTACAAGCTTGCCGCGTCTCACCACTGGAAGACAGCCAATTCCGTGCTCAAAAAAGACACTTGATATCTCTTCAACGAAATCAAGCGGGTGAGCCGTGATCGTCTCTAATACCATGATCTCTTCTACCGGCCGCTGAATAAAGAGCTTCCTTTTCTCTGTTTCAAAAATACTTGGACTGGCATTTTTAATATCCCGATCAGTCACCATCCCAATGACAGATCCTTGATCAGATACGATCGGAATATGCCGGATGTGGTGTGCACTCATTTTTTGAATGGCCTCTTCAATCGTATCGGTTTTTCGCAGCGTGATCACATCACGCTCCATAATTTGTTCAATCATCATTGTTTACCAATCCCCTTTGCCAAAAAAACGAATTGAACGTTAATACATAAAGCGCTGATGGAAGCGAAGACGATCGAAACGCTCGATCGAATCAGGACTCACATGTTTCCCAATTCTGGCCATTAAACAATTGGCTGGATGTGAGCTAATCTCTGGCTCGTCTGTTGCAAACCAGACAAGACCGCCTGCGTTCATCATTTTCTCCATCATTTTGCGGTACTCCCAAACGTTTTTCTTTGTCCCCTTTAAATCCCAATGCCAGTAATATTCAGTTGTAATGATGATGTAATTCTCCATTTGCTCATCCATCATGCTCACATCAAGCAAATGCTTGCCAAGTGAGCATCCTCTAAATGGAGGAGCGACCTCAATCGCGCCAAGCTCAATTAAATTATCCATTTTGCCCTCTGACCAGCGCTCAAGTGGATCAGGATACAAATACGTGACATAGCCTACGACGAGCTCATTCGCTCTTGCAATGATAATACGTCCTTCTGGAAGATCTGCTATTTCAACAAGTGCTTGTTTCTGTTCCTCAGGCGTGCGAAATGCCGTTAGTCCTTCATGAAACGTATAGTTCGCAAGCTCTGATGCAGGTACCGGTCCTTCAATCAGGATGGAACCTGTTTCTCGCTCAATGGTTTTTGAATAATAAGTTTTAGGATGCTCCACGTATCCACCGCCCCTAATTCTAGTGAGTCGTCTCTATTCTATCTTAAATCTTGCAATAATTAAAACGGTTTCATCAGAAGTTTTTTAAAAATTGAGAAAAAAAGTCATCTATACTATAATGGTCATTGTAAACGTATGCAAAGGGGGACTGTTTGATGAAATTGGAAACGCTACCATCAGTAAAAGGGGATTATCATTTAAATGATTATGAGCAGGCATACAAAGATTTTTCATGGGAGGAAGCTAGAAAAAACTTCTCCTGGTATGAAACAGGAAAAATAAATGCAGCCTATGAAGCGATTGACAGACATGCGGACTCGTTTCGTCAGAACAAGGTGGCGCTTCACTACAAAGATTCACAGCGGGATGAAAAGTATACGTTCAGGGATATGAAAATCAACACAAATAAAGCGGGAAATCTATTCAGAGAAAAGGCACATGTAGAAAAAGGGGATCGCGTGTTTATCTTTATGCCAAGATCACCTGAGCTCTATTTTCTTCTGCTTGGTGCGGTTAAAATTGGAGCAATCGTTGGCCCGTTATTTGAGGCATTTATGGAAGGTGCTGTCAAAGACCGTTTAGAGAATAGCGAGGCAAAGGTGATCGTGACAACACCTGATCTGCTTGAGCGAATTCCATTTGCAGAGCTTCCGAAGCTTGAATCTGTCATCATTGTCGGCGGTGAAAACGAAGACGTCGATGGTGTGCGGACAATTCACTATGAAAAGGCGTTTGAGGAGTCAGCAAAGGAGCTTGAGATTGAATGGATGGATGAAAAAGACGGCTTCCTGCTTCATTACACATCAGGATCTACTGGTACGCCAAAAGGTGTGCTTCATGTCCATGGTGCAATGGTCCAGCAAGGCCAGACTGGTAAATGGGTGCTTGACTTGAAAGAGGATGACGTTTACTGGTGTACAGCTGATCCAGGCTGGGTTACAGGCACAGTGTACGGTATTTTTTCACCGTGGTTAAATGGGGCGACGAATGTGATTTTAGGCGGCCGGTTTAATCCTGATACGTGGTATGAAACCATTGAATCACTCGGTGTAACCGTTTGGTACAGTGCCCCGACCGCCTTTAGAATGCTCATGGGGGCAGGGGATGATCTCATTCAAAAATATGACCTCAGCTCGCTCCGCCATGTCTTAAGTGTGGGAGAGCCGCTTAATCCAGAAGTCATCCGCTGGGGAGATGCTGTTTTTGGCAAGAGAATTCACGACACTTGGTGGATGACAGAAACGGGTGCACAGCTGATTTGTAATTATCCATGCATGGACATCAAGCCAGGCTCGATGGGAAAACCGATTCCAGGCGTAGAAGCGGCAATTGTCGATAATGCAGGAAATGAACTTCCGCCATACCGGATGGGCAACCTTGCGATTAAAAAAGGCTGGCCTTCTATGATGCATACGATCTGGAACAATCCTGAAAAATATGAATCTTACTTTATGCCGGGAGATTGGTATGTTTCAGGAGATTCAGCTTATATGGACGAAGACGGATACTTTTGGTTCCAGGGACGTGTCGATGATGTCATCATGACGTCAGGAGAGCGGGTCGGTCCATTTGAGGTGGAAAGTAAACTGGTCGAACATCCAGCTATTGCGGAGGCTGGTGTCATTGGAAAGCCAGATCCGGTCCGCGGTGAAATTATTAAAGCATTTATAGCGCTTAGAAGCGGATATGAGCCGACAGATGAGCTGAAAGAAGAGATTCGTACATTTGTGAAAAAAGGACTCGCAGCACATGCGGCACCGCGAGAAATTGAGTTCAAAGACAAACTGCCGAAAACGAGAAGCGGAAAAATTATGAGACGTGTGCTAAAGGCGTGGGAGCTGAATTTACCTGCTGGCGACCTTTCGACAATGGAAGATTAAATTTTTTCATCAGTTGACTTGATATCAAAAGTGTGTTAAAAATGACATTAGTTGAATATGAAAAGGTTTTGACTGAGATTCAGTAGAATGATCTTTCCCTGTTGAAGAGAGCTGACGGCTGGTGCGAGTCAGTACAAAGAGATATTCGAATTACCCTCACGAACCGCTTTTACGAAAAGGAGCATGCCCTGATTAGTGAAAGAACGGATCTGTCCGTTATCAGTGTAAGTGAAAAGACGAGATTTTTTGTCTTTTAAGCAGGGTGGTACCGCGATATATATCGTCCCTTCGTTCATTCGAAGGGGCGTTTTTTTGTTGAATTGTAAAAAAAGGAGATTTGGAAATGAGTCAATTGATGGAAGAGCTATCGTTCAGAGGATTAATTCAGCAGCAAACAGATGAAGAAGGTTTAACAAAATTATTAGCAGAAGAAAAAATCAAACTATACTCCGGCTTTGATCCGACAGCTGACAGCTTACACATTGGTCATCTATTGCCAATTTTAACATTACGCAGATTCCAAGAAGCAGGTCATCATCCGATTGCTCTTGTTGGCGGCGCAACTGGACTAATCGGCGACCCTAGCTTCAAAAAAGCAGAACGTTCACTCAACCCAGCAGAAATCGTCGAACAGTGGTCAGAAAAAATCAAAGGACAGCTGTCTCAATTTCTTGATTTTGAAGCAGGGGAGAATCCAGCCGTTATCGTGAATAACTACGACTGGATCAGCCAAATGAATGTCATCACGTTCCTTCGTGATGTTGGAAAGAACTTTGGTGTAAACTTCATGCTGGCAAAAGATATCGTGAGCTCACGTATCGAAACAGGGATTTCTTACACAGAATTCAGCTACGTTATCCTGCAGTCTTTAGACTTCTTAAACCTTTACAGAAATGAAAATTGTAAGCTGCAAATCGGCGGAAGTGACCAGTGGGGAAATATCACATCTGGACTTGAGCTGATCCGTAAGTCTGAAGCAGAAGGGGCAAAAGCATTTGGTCTGACGATGCCGCTTGTCACAAAAGCAGACGGCACAAAGTTTGGTAAAACAGAAGGCGGCGCCATCTGGTTAGATAAAGAAAAAACGTCTCCATACGAGTTCTACCAATTCTGGATCAACACAGATGACCGTGATGTCGTGAAATACTTAAAATACTTTACGTTCTTATCAAAAGAAGAGATCGCATCGTACGAAGAAAAAGTGCAAACAGCACCTGAAAAGCGTGAAGCGCAGCGCCGTCTAGCAGAGGAAGTGACAACACTTGTACATGGCCGTGAATCACTAGAACAGGCTGTTAACATCTCAAATGCGCTATTTAAAGGTGAGATCAAATCTCTTACAGCTGAAGAAGTGAAAGTAGGCTTTAAGGATGTTCCATCAATGGAGAAAAGCAGCGCAGAAGAATTAACACTAGTCGATATCCTTGTGGAATCAAAGCTGTCTCCATCAAAGCGTCAAGCGCGTGAAGATATCACAAATGGTGCTGTCTCCATCAACGGAGAAAGACAAACAGATAAAGATTATGTTCTTTCCGCTGACGACCGAATTGAAAACCAATTTACCGTTTTAAGAAGAGGGAAAAAGAAATACTTCCTCGTGACGTATAAATAAATCTTTATGAAACAGTAAGCATCATGGAAAAGCACCCCAAATGTTCGTATACATTGAGGTGCTTTTCTTTTTTATGTAGAAGTAGCTCATTCGTCTGCTTCTTGTTCAAGGAGTGAATCTTTGTTTGTATAAGCATGTTCTACCTTACAAATTCGGGTTGTATAGGATTCATACCAATCTTTTTTCCCCTTTTTTTGAACACGCTGATGTGCTGTATGTGCTTTCCATTCTTTGATGGCTTCTAATGAATCCCAGTAAGAGACAGTGATTCCAACACCATGTTCATCTCGTACACTTTCTATTCCAAGAAACCCATCTAGATCTTTCGCTAATTCTTTCATTTTTTGAGCAGCTGCATCGTATTCTTTCTGCTCGACATTTGTTCGTTTTGATGTGAAAATCGCGGCATAGTAGGGTGGTGCAGGTGTTTGAGTAAATAGCATCTAGTAGAACCTCCTTAGTCTATTGATATTATATATGAAAGAAAGAAGGTCTCGTAGTCTTTTTGTTTTAATTTAAAAAAGTCCAAGGTGCTTTTTGATTATTTATATTTTTGTAAAATCATCTCATAAACATTACCTTGTTCACTTTTCTGACATATTTTTCTTGTATAAAATAGAGTCGTATAAGATGAATAAGGGGGAATGAAAGTGATGTTTGTTAAGAAAAGGAGTTTGCAAATTCTCATTGCGCTTGCATTGGTGATTGGTTCAATGGCTTTTATCCAGCCGAAAGAGGTGAAGGCGGCTGAGCATAATCCGGTTGTGATGGTACACGGCATTGGCGGTGCCTCTTATAACTTTTTTTCTATTAAAAGTTATTTGGCCACACAAGGCTGGGATCGAAACCAATTATATGCTATCGATTTCATAGACAAAACAGGAAATAACCGCAACAATGGTCCGCGTCTATCCAGATTCGTCAAAGATGTGTTAGACAAAACGGGTGCCAAAAAAGTAGATATTGTGGCTCATAGTATGGGCGGAGCGAACACATTATACTATATTAAGAATCTAGATGGCGGCGATAAAATTGAAAACGTTGTCACAATTGGTGGAGCAAACGGACTCGTTTCAAGCAGAGCATTACCAGGCACAGATCCAAATCAAAAAATTCTTTACACATCTGTCTACAGCTCAGCTGATCTCATCGTCGTCAACAGCCTCTCTCGTTTAATTGGCGCAAGAAACGTTCTGATCCATGGCGTTGGCCATATCGGTCTATTAACCTCAAGCCAAGTGAAAGGCTACATTAAAGAAGGACTGAACGGCGGAGGACAGAATACGAATTAAAAAAACGAAAAGACAGCGGCATATGCTGTCTTTTTTTTGTTAACGGTGAAAAAAGATTGTTTTTTATATTTAATATGAATCTAGAGGGAGATTAAAGTCCCGCTTTGTAATAACAATATCATTATAATAGTAGTTGTTTTGACTAGTGATTAATAACTAGTATGTTTAATAAATAATATGTACGAGGTGCTCTATACTTGCTGATTGGTTTAATTTTAGTATGAGCATATAAATATGAAAATAATACATTATAGAATAAAACTTTTATCTCAATAAATGAATGGAAAAGGATGTTATAGTATGTAGATGTTAGGGGGGAAGCGAATGTTTCATCTAAGAAGTTCACTCTTTAGATTACATATAGATTTTTAAATATTGCATTTCAAGGGGGATATAATGAGAAACAAATTATTCTTTAAAAAAACAACTTTTATTATGATAGCATTATTTTTGGGTTTTTCCGTTATTGCTTCACCAATCGCAGCTGCCAAATCAAACTCTAATGAAGAAAGTGTGAATTTACTGGCTAAAGATTTAAAATTTTTAATGGAGACAGCTAGTATATATGATCAAAATAATCAGTTGGTTGGCTTTAATTTTGAAAAATTAAGAGAGAGATTTGGAGATACAAAAGAATTTACAATCTTAGAAAATGAAATAAAACAAAGTGGAATTCAATTAGAAAAGTCTTCAGATTTAAAAACTCAGGATGCTAAAGGAACTTGGGGCGATTGTATGATTGATTCATTAAAGGATCATTTTGGGGTGGCAATGATAGAAGTGGCTTTAACTGGTGGTCTTTGGAGCTATCTTGAAAAGAAGGCTTATAAAGAAGCTGCTAAGCTTTTATTGAAGATTGGCATTGGGGGAAATGTTATCGGTTTAGTAGCCTTCCTTACTTGGTATTCAGCTAAATGCATGGAGGGAAGAGGTCCATGGGCATAATTAACCGGCTTAATATAATAGGAGGAAGACAATGATGCAAAAACTAAAGTTATATTTCTTAGGTTATTTCCTTTATTTTCCTTTATCTTTTTTCATCATCTATTTCATATGGATGTTTATGGTCAAATCAGATAAACTATTTGATGTTTTTTCTAACAGTACATCAATCATTGGAATATATTATATAATTGTCAGTGTATTTTTTGTTTTTTTACTTCGTTCCAAATTTAAAGATGCTAATAGAATAAATTAAATTCATTGAAAAAGAAGCTGGTAAGTCTGCAAATGACTTCTAGGTTCTTTTTTCAATTTAATAAAAACATGTACAAAACGTCCGCTATTCCTTACACTACATGTAGTGAATGTGAATATTCGGAGGTGGGCGTTTGTGAAAACGAATCAAAAGGCTTTCATCATTGTAGATGTACAAAAAGCGTTCGAGCATGAAAAATGGGGAGAACGCAATAATCTAGAGGCAGAGGAGAATATTAGCCGGCTATTGACGTTTTGGAGAGAGAAGGGCTGGAAAGTGATTCATATTCAGCATACATCCGACAATCCGGACTCTGTATTTCATCCAGCAAATGAAGGGCACCTTTTCAAAGATATGGCTAAACCGCTAGAGGAAGAAACAGTGATACAAAAGAAAGTCAACAGCAGCTTTATAGGGACAAGCCTGGAGGAACAACTAAGGTCAAATCAGATTGACACGGTCGTAATTGCAGGACTCACAACACCTCACTGCGTATCAACAACCACAAGAATGAGCGGAAATCTTGGCTTTGATACGTATCTGATCTCAGATGCAACAGCCGCCTTTGGACTAACAGATCAAACTGGTACATATTTTGACCCAGATACGATCCACCGGCTCTCACTTGCAACCCTGCATGATGAATTTGCGACTGTCATGACAACAGAGCAGCTCATCGCAAAATGGACAAGTCCAGAATAAAAGTTTGAAAGCTCCTAGAAAGAAATCTAGGAGCTTTTTTTATGCTAAGTATATGTGTCCAGCGATTGTTTTCGTTGTTTCTTACGTGAGTAAACAAGATCAATCTCAATAAATAAAAAACTGACAAAGAATGATAAAATCAATACGCCGTCATCCCCTATCGATACATTCATAAAGTTTAAGTAAAGGACATACTTGATGGAGAGATGTAAAACGATCCAAGAACTCACCCATTCCAAAGCATAAGTGAGCCATACAGGAAGTTTAAGGAGATAAGCCAGTCCTTTTCCTATGAATAGAAGGACAGGTGACCAAAAAACGACGATAACACTCACGAACAAAGAGAAAGAGATCAAAGAAAAAAACGAATCATACGTGATGGTTTCTCCAAAAAGAAAATTCACGCCTAATACGGTGATGTATAGCAATACACTTGGAACCGCGATCACAAAGCAGATAGAAAAAAAGAGCAGGAAGATAAACAGACATGCAGCAAATCTATTGGGCGGCTCATCGATAACCTGTTTTTTTCTTAAAAGAGAATAGGCGATCACTGATAAGATTAAAAGTAAGAATAGAATGATTATGATACTAAACATGGAACTCCTCCATCTAAGTACTATAGAAGACCATACGACTGATATGTCATTCATCATTATTGTACCAATAGGAAATAGGCAATTCAATGAATTATTTCCTATATTTGTATTTAAAAATCAAGACAGGTTTGATCGAAGTAAGAATGGAGCAGGCAGCCGGGGAAAATAAGTGTTGAAAATGGAAGATGACTTCAAATGATTTCATGTATAATTGAGAACATACAAAAAAACCCTAGAAATCCTTGAACAATCAAGGGATCTAGGGTTTGTTTGCTCTCTCTTAGAGAAGTAATGAAATTAACGAGAGTAGAACTCAACGATTAGTTGTTCGCTGATTTCAGGCGCTAATTCAGAACGCTCTGGAAGACGAGTGAAAGTTCCTTCAAGCTTTTCAGCATCGAAAGAAAGGTATTCAGGAACGAAGTTGTTTACTTCAACTGATTCTTTCACTACTGCAAGGTTTTGAGATTTCTCACGAAGAGCAATCGTTTGACCTGGTTTCACAGAGAAAGATGGGATGTCTACACGGCTTCCATCAACAAGGATGTGACCATGGTTTACTAGCTGACGAGCTTGGCGGCGAGTACGAGCAAGGCCAAGACGGTATACTAGGTTGTCAAGGCGAGTTTCAAGAAGGATCATGAAGTTTTCACCTTGTTTACCAGGAAGTTTAGCAGCTTTGTCATATAGTGTACGGAATTGACGTTCGTTGACACCGTACATGTGACGAAGCTTTTGCTTCTCTTGTAATTGTAAACCGTATTCAGAAAGTTTTTTGCGTTGTCCTGGACCATGTGGGCCTGGAGCGTAAGGGCGTTTTTCAAGTTCCTTACCTGTTCCGCTTAATGAAATGCCTAAACGGCGGGAAATCTTCCAACTTGGACCTGTATAGCGAGCCATAATGTGACTCCTCCTTATTGTTTTTATTTGTGAAAAATAAAAACCGTCTGTTCTTCCTCTTTTTCGTCATTATGTTTTCATGCATCCTCGCTCCAGCAGCAGGGAGTTACAAGATGCACCTTCATAATATAGAAGGAACAAAATGATACAAAAAAGCCGAACAAAAAGGCTGCCATATTTCACACAAACTCTATTATATGACGCTGGGTAGGAGAAGTCAACCTATTTAGAGGCAGAGGTGACGTTCTCCATTATATAAAGAAACATAAAAAAGCAGACAATGTGTCTGCTTTTTCAAAATGATTACGCATCCGTAGAGACAGATAACGCCTGTTGGAGAATGTCTGTAAATTGAATAAGATAGGTCTCATCTACTTCACTGAAGCGGTCTTTCACAGGGCTGTCAATATCGAGCACTCCAATGATCTGTCCATTGACCTTGAGCGGAATGACTATTTCAGATTGCGATGCGGCATCACAGGCAATATGTCCAGGGAATGCATGGACATCAGCGATACGCTGCACTTCACCTGTCGCAAAGGCTGTACCGCAAACGCCTTTTCCAGAAGGGATGCGCACACATGCAGGCAGTCCGTTAAATGGTCCAAGCACAAGCTCGCCACCCTTTGCTAAATAAAAGCCTGCCCAATTGACTTCAGGAAGTGAGTGATAGAGTAGCGCAGCTGCATTTGCCAAGTTGGCAATCAGATCAGGTTCACCATCTGTAATGGCTTCAACCTGTTTGACAAGCAATTGATAGTCTTTTGAAGGATCGCCAGACTGTTTTTCGACATGAAACATGAAAATCTCCTACTTTCTATCTTAAAAATACATAACTTGCGTCTCGCATGTGGGATTTGTCGAGCAATTGTAAAAGGAACTTCCGCCTTCATCTTGAAGTATGTACACATGAAGAGGGGTGAGCGGATGAAAACATCAACAACCGTGCAGACAAAAGATCGTATTATGGATGCTGCCATCAGACTTTTTAACCAAAAAGGATTTTCTGGAACCTCTGTCCGTGAGATTGCGAAGGAAGCAAACGTCAACGTTGCCCACATTTCTTATTACTTTCAAGGAAAAGGAGGGCTGCTTGAGCAGCTCGTATCCGATTTTTATGAAGGCTACATTCACATGATTGAATCACATCTCCATCACATGGAAACCCGTCATGCAAAAGAATGCTTACTACATGTGGTTTTTGATATTTTATCTTATCAGCACAAGCACCGTCAATTAACCCGTTTCGTTTATCGGGAGGTGACAATTGATTCGACACTCATCAGAGAAATCATGTCGACATATTTAACAAAAGAAAAGTATTTGTTTCAGCTTATCATTGAAAAAGGAAAAAGCACCCATGTAATTTGTGAGCAGCTGTCACTCGCATCCTTTATGATTCAGCTAAAATCACTTCTCATGATGCCATATTTACAGCCGCAATATTTAACAGAGGTGCTTTATTTGAACCCAAGTGAGCCGTATTTCTATCAAATGTACTTTAAGGAGCTGAGCCGCTCGCTTCATTATCTGTTAGAACCAAAAGAGCCGGCACTAGATTCTCATCTAAACCTCATGATGTCCTCGAATTGATCATACGCATATCCGAGATCTTCCGCTTGATGGGCATCAGAGCCGAATATGAGCGGAATTTTTTTCTTTTTTGCAAGGTCAATCATCCATTGATCTAAATAGATACTTCTGGCATATGTTTTACGAAGACCTGATGTATTAAAATCTAAGGACATGCCTTTTTTTGCCGTTTCTTCAAGGCAAAGGGTGACCTTTTGACAAAGTTCAGGTGACATTTCATATGGAAAAAGCTGTTTGAATTTCTGGACAAGGGTGATATGACCGATTCTCTTTGGCTTATATTGGCCTAAAGATGATAGAATAGAAGAATGAATTTGGTCATAGTAGCTTTGATAGACCTGTTCGATGCTGCCATAGATGCTTATTAGCTGCTGGAAGGCATGCTCGTCAAAATCAAGGCAAATATAATCATCGCCAGCAGGAAGAAAGTGAACAGATAAAATGGCGTCGTCTAGTTCTGGACCGTAGCAGTCTAAAAAGGTTCTTGTTTCCTCTTCATACTCTTTGATAAAGTCAACCTCAAGTCCAGTTTTTACTATTAATTGTCCTTTGTATTCTTGTTTCAGCTGAGCCAGTTTCGTGATATACGCTTCAAGGTCTTGGAGCTTCATGGCACTATCCTGCTCAGGTGTTGGATCTTGAAACGATGGAGGCAGCGGGGCATGCTCGGTAAAGGTTATGGAATCAAATCCCTTTTTGATGGCTTTTTCAATATAAGAATGAAAAGGATCAAGCGAGCCGTGCGGGCAAAACGGTGTATGTAGATGTGCATCTTGTTTCAGCATGTCGTCACCTCTTGTCGATATTTTGAAAAACGTGATGTTTATCAGCGAAAATAATGAAAAATCATGACCAAAAATGCTGGTTACATGGTATCATAATAACAATGAAAACGACAGCTTCCGCATACATAAAAGCAGGTCACATTGATACGTGTGATCAAATGATAGAAAGCGCACAAATACTTTCTTGAAAAAACATACATAAAACCGTGAATGGATGGTATTGGAAAACATACGATCCTGCTTATAAAAAAACAAATGCAAAGCGGACACGAAAGGGTTCTCAGGTCTACTCGGGACACTTTTACCCTGACATCACTTAGATCACAACAAGGGGGCTCATTATGGAGTTAATCATCGGTTTAATTGTCATTTTGCTTGCTTTGTTTTCAGTCGGTTATTTCCTGCGAAAAAATATATATAAAGAGATTGACCGATTGGAAGCATGGAAAATTGAAATTTTAAACAGATCAATTGTAGAAGAAATTTCAAAGATCAAACATTTAAAAATGACCGGAGAAACAGAGCAATTTTTTGAAAGATGGCGTGCAGAGTGGGACGATATCGTCACAGCCCATCTTCCAAAGGTAGAGGAGCTATTATATGATGCAGAAGAGTATTCTGATAAATATCGATTCTCCAAAGCCAAGCAGGTTCTTACGCACATTGAGGACTTGCTGAGTGCTGCTGATTCGAACATTGAAGACATTTTAAAAGAGATTGCAGACCTTGTCACAAGCGAGGAGCAGAATCGCAAGGACATTGAAAAGGTCAAAGAACAATATCAAACAGTTCGAAAAAATCTGCTTGCGTACAGCCATTTATATGGCACCCTTTATGACAAAATGGAGCAGGATTTAGATGAAGCCTGGGAAGGGATCAAGCAGTACGAGGAAGAGACAGAAAACGGCAACTATATGAAAGCAAGAAAGATTTTGCTTGAGCAAGACCGCAGACTCGATCAGCTTCAGCTGTATATCAATGATGTACCGAAGCTCATTGCAGACTGCAAACAAACCGTACCAGGCCAGCTGACGAAGCTGAAAGACGGATATAAAGAAATGACAGACAAAGGCTACAAGCTCGAGCACATCCAGATCACTAAAGAGCTTGAGAATTTAAACAAACAGCTGACCCGTGCGGAAAAACTGCTGATTGATGAACTCAATCTGGATGAGGCATCAAGCATTCTCCAAATGATTGATGATGCCATTCAGACGCTGTATGATCAGCTGGAAGCGGAAGTAGAAGCAGGTCAGGAAATCAAAAGCAAAATGCCTGAGCTGACGGAAGCGTTTGAAAAGCTCGAGCAGGATCACACCCAAACAAAGGCAGAAACAGCTCTTGTAAAAGAAAGCTACAAACTGACAGCCGGAGAGCTTGATCAACAGAAGGCGTTCGAAAAACGCTTAGAAGAAATTGAAAAGCTCATGAAACAAATTCGCGAGAAGCTTGATCGTGATCATGTCGCATATTCACTATTAATGAATGAAATCAATCAGCTTGAGACCTTTATCGATGATGCAAAAGCATTGCATGATACATTTAAGGATCATCTTCAATCATTAAGAAAAGAAGAGCTGCAAGCGAGAGAAACACTGGCTGAGCTCAAAACGATGCTGACAGATACAGTGCGTCAGCTGCAAAAAAGCAATATTCCAGGTGTACCTGCTGACATGAAAGAGCAGGCTGAAAAGGCGCAGGAGATGATTCAGCAAGTGCACGAGCAGCTGGAGAACCTGCCGCTCAACATGCCAGCCGTGAATGAGCAATTAAAAGAAGCCTCTGACACAGTGAGACATGTTGTGGATGAGACGGAAGAAATGCTCACTAAAGTGGATCAAATTGAACGAATCATTCAATACGGCAATCGTTTTAGAAGCCAAAATCATATTCTTTCAGAACAATTAAAAGAGGCAGAGCGAAGATTTTATGCGTACGATTATAGCGGTTCATTTGATGTAGCAGCAGCTGCTGTGGAAAAAGCATCACCTGGAGCCGTTCAGAAGCTATTAGCTCAGCAAGAAAAAGAATATCAACATCAATAAAAAAGCTGAAGTCCATTGATAGGACTTCAGCTTTTTTGTATTATGACGCCTGTTTCTGGCGTTCTTCTGAAGCAGAAGAAGTGAAAAGGGAGATCACGAACCCAATGGCGACTCCAAGTATCGCAGGGACAAGCCAGCCAATGCCATGGTCATAAAAAGGGAGCACTGTTTGGAAGAAGTCTTTTACTGGACCGATTGGAAGTTTTGCTGCTGCTAAGCCGTCAAATAAGCTGATGCACCCTGTCAAAATTAATGAGAGGACATATACAGGTCTTCTATGTCCAAGCCATTTATCAGCAAGTGATAGAACGATGATCACAATCGCAAGCGGATAAATCGCTGTTAAGACTGGAACAGAGAAAGCAACAATATGAGCAAGTCCAAAGTTAGAAATGATGAAACTAAATAATGTAACAAGTGTCACGACCATTTTATAAGAAAGCTTAGGAAGTAACTTTGAGAAATACTCTCCGCATGATGTGACAAGACCGATACTTGTTGTTAAACAAGCGACTGTGATGGCAGCACCTAACACAATATTTCCTAGACTGCCGAAAAGGAACTGAGAAGACTGTGCTAAAATTTTGCTTCCATCTCCAACGAATCCAATGGCATGTGTACTAGAAGCACCTAGATACGCAAGTGACAGGTAAACGAAGGCTAATCCAGCAGCTGCAATCAAACCTGCTTTGATACAAGCAGAAGCCAGTGCCTTTTTACTTGTCACACCGCGTCCTTTAATGGCGTTGATGACAACGACCCCAAACACAATAGAAGCAAGAGCGTCCATCGTTTTATAGCCCTCTAGAAATCCTTTGAAAAATGACCCGTTGCTGTAAGAGACATCAGGTGTGCCAATGACGCCCATCGGCGTTAGAATGGCTTTGACAATAATAATGAAAATAATTGTAAATTTAATCGGTGTTAACACTTTCCCTACACGATCCACAATCTTCGTTGGATTTAGAGCAAGATAATAAGTAATACCAAAAAAGACAAGTGTGAATACAAGAAGTGAGAGCCAAGCTGGTACACCTGCTAAAAAGGGTAATGCACCAATTTCATATGAAACCGTTCCTGTACGAGGAATAGCGAAAAGCGGCCCGATAGATAAATATAAAATGACGGTAAACGCTGTTCCAAAAGCCGGGTGGGCTTTATCAGCTAATCCTTTCGCATCTCGACCTGTTAAAGCGATCGCAATAATCCCTAGAAGAGGTAAACCGACGCCTGTTAATAAAAATCCGCCCATTGCTTTCCACACATTTTGCCCAGCATATTGTCCAAGTTCTGGTGGATAAATCATGTTACCGGCGCCGAAGAATAGAGCAAACAGCATAAAACCTATGATAATCGTATCTTTCGTCGACAAAGTTGCCTTCATTGCATTTAAAGCCTCCATTGTTATGTTGAAATATTCTGTTAATTACTTGCTAAGTAACCGTTCATCATTAACATTCACTAATTATAAAGGATGTACGCCTGATGTCAACATGTGTTTTCGTACAAAAGTCATGAATTTTTCTATTTTAGTATATGAAGAACAATAAAAAACATCCCCTTCCACAGAAGAAGAGGATGTTTTGGTTCACGATAACTAGGAGGCGAGCTGTTTCGGCGGATTGGTAAACATCGAAATAAGTAAACCAATCACAGCTCCGAGAATAGCTGGTACGATCCAGCCAATCCCTAAATCGTAAAACGGAACGATTGAACCTAAAATCTTAGGGAAGCCCCCTAGATTGACTTCGGCTGCTAATAATCCATCAATGATGGCGAAGAAACCAGTAAAGATGAGAGATACGATATAAATGAGTCTTCTACCGTTAATCCAGCGGTCAAGGAATGACAATAAAATAATGACAATGGCCAATGGATAGATGGTCACAAGAACTGGAACAGATAGAGAAATAATTTGTGCCAATCCAAGGTTTGCAACCAGTGTACTAAATAAAGAAACAATTAGAACGACTGTACGGTACGAAAAGCTAGGGAAAAGCTTTGAAAAATATTCCCCGCAAGATGAAATAAGTCCAACACTCGTCGTTAAACAAGCAAATAAAATGGCTGCGCCAAGAACAATGTTACCAGCAGAACCGAATAAAAAGTTGGCAGAAAGTGAAAGAAGCTTGCCACCTTCATTGGCTCCAACCATGCCCGTCGCATCAGGGCTTGAAGCACCGACATAAGCAAGTGAAATGTACACGAGTGCCAGTCCAATAGCAGCCACGAATCCTGCTTTAATACAAGCTGCTGCAAGAGATTTACGCTCCGTAATGCCTCTGTCTTTAACAGCTGTTACCACGACGATCCCAAAAACGATAGAAGCAAGAGCATCCATTGTTTTATAGCCTTCTAAAAAGCCAGTGAAGAGCGGGTTTGCTTTATATGTTGCATCAGGAGCACCGATCATTCCCATTGGCGTAGCAATGGCTTTAATGACAATAATGGCAATAACCGTTAATAAGATCGGTGTTAAAATTTTACCAATTCGATCAACCAGCTTTGAAGGATTTAACGCGAGCAGATATGAAATGGCGAAAAACACAACGGTAAAGATGAATAGCGGTACCCATGAAGTAGATTGGGCACTTGACAGGAAAGGAGCTAATCCTATCTCATACGAAACCGTACCTGTTCTCGGAATAGCGAAAAATGGTCCAATGGACAAATACAGGATGACGGTGAAAATGGTGCCAAATTTAGGATGAGCTTTATCAGCAAGTCCTTTTGCACCGGTACCTGTCAGTGCGACTGCAATTACCCCTAGAAGCGGAAGACCTACTCCTGTGAGTAAAAATCCACCAATGGCGAGCCATACATTCTCACCAGCATATTGTCCAAGAACAGGTGGGAAAATCATATTTCCTGCGCCGAAGAATAATGCAAAAAGCATTAGACCAATGGCTAGTGTCTCTTTTATGCTTAAACTATTTTTCAAAATAGTCCCTCCTCAATCTCAATCAGTGTAGTGTGTCAAATTAAAATATTCTGACAATTTAAATGTTTATGTGACAATTGCACTATGGATGATATAGTGAAAATGAAAAGTTGTCAACTGCCATTTTCAGAAAATTCTCTGTCTGACTTCATTATGGTAACATATAAATGCATTTATTTTTTAAGCTTTTTGTAAGGAGTTACAATATGATCTATCTTGATAATAGTGCAACAACTAAACCTTATCCAGATGTTTTACAAGTATATCAGCAAGTGAGTGAGCGTTATTTTGGAAATCCATCTTCACTTCATCAGCTCGGGATAGATGCAAGCCGGCTGTTAAATGAAACGAGGAAACAAATGCTTCACTACACGGGCTTGAAACAATATGAGATTATTTTTACTTCTGGTGCAACAGAAGCGAATAACATTGCCATTAAAGGAGCAGCACTTGCCAAAATGAACCGGGGCAAGCATATTGTGACCACAGAAATAGAGCATCCTTCTGTTATTGAATCGTTTGAACAGCTGAAGGCGTTATTTGGCTTTGACATCTCCTATATTCAAGTAAATGAGCATGGCCATGCAGATATGACTCATTTAAAAGAAGTGCTTCGCCGTGATACAGTGCTTGTCAGCATGATGCACGTCAATAACGAAACCGGTGCCATCCAGCCGATTGAAGAAGCCGCTGGCATCATTCGTGAGCATGCCGAAAACGCACTTTTTCATGTCGACGGGGTGCAGGGAATGTGCAAGGTCGCACTCAATAAACAGCTGGATGTAGACCTTTTGACGATGTCAGGCCATAAAATTCATGGATTAAAAGGTACAGGAGCACTCTTTTTAAAGAAAGATGTCACT
This sequence comes from Bacillus sp. PK5-006, assembly GCF_054161415.1. Lineage (NCBI taxonomy): Bacteria > Bacillati > Bacillota > Bacilli > Caryophanales > Bacillaceae > Bacillus > Bacillus sp. PK5-006. The sequence continues at coordinate 1,073,714 of NZ_CP096414.1, forward strand.
CTCGCCCCTTTCATTACTGGAGGAGAGCAGGAATTAGGGCTTCGTTCAGGTACTGAAAACCCTGCTGGAGCTGTCAGCTTAGCAAAAGCCATGAAACAATCATTTGAACAGCTTGACAAGTATCATAATGAGATGCTGAACTTAAAAACGCAGCTGCAAAAACAGCTTGGAGAGATAGAAGGTATTGTGATGAATACACCGAGGGCGCAAAGTGCGCCGCACATTGTGAATTTTTCAGTACCGGGTATTCAAATTGAGGTCCTCCTCCATATGCTTGAAAAAGAAGGCATATATGTTTCTACAACCTCTGCCTGCTCAGCCAAGAAAAAAGAGCCAAGCCGTGTACTGCTGGCAATGGGAAAACCAGAGGAAGTAGCCAAAAGCAGTATGAGAATCAGCTTGACGTATGGACAAGGACCAGAGCTTGCAACGCAAATCATCACATCAATCGCACAAAGTGTGAAAAAATTAAAAGGAATGAGATAACAGCATGAAATATGATCATATTTTAGTCCGTTTTGGTGAAATCTCAACAAAAGGGAAGAATAGAAAGAAATTTATTGAAAAACTAAGACAGCACATTCGGTTCGTCTTAAAGGATTTTGAAGCATTAAAACTTGCATCTGATAGAGACCGCATCACGATTATGCTAAACGGAGAAGACCCTGAACCGATTTCAGAACAGCTCAAAAGTGTATTTGGTATTCAGAGCTTTAGTCTTGCGGTTAAATGTGAGACGAATTTAGATGCGATTAAAGAAGCAGCACTAACAGCGGTACAGGAAGTATATGAACAAGGAAATACATTTAAAGTCTCAACGAAACGCTCTTATAAACAATTTGAACTTGATTCAAATGAAATGAACCGCGAAATTGGCGGACATGTTCTAAAGAATACGGAAAACCTAACAGTCAATGTGAAACAGCCGGATGTACATTTACGCATTGAAATCAGAGAGCACGCCACGTACATTACATTTAAAGATGTCAAAGGTGCAGGCGGCCTGCCGGTCGGTTCTAGCGGAAGAGCGATGCTCATGCTTTCAGGCGGCTTCGACAGCCCAGTTGCCGGCTATCAAGCGATGAAACGCGGAATTGAAATTGAAGCTGTGCATTTCTTTAGCCCGCCGTATACAAGTGAACGTGCCAAACAAAAGGTCATTGATCTTGCAGAATGCCTGGCAGCATATGGAGGCAAAGTGAAGCTTCACATCGTACCTTTTACAAAAATTCAAGAGCTGATTCATAAACAAGTACCTGAAAACTATACGATGACATCAACAAGAAGAATGATGCTGAAAATAGCTGACAAAATAAGAGAAAAGCGCGATGCCCTTGCGATTATTACCGGAGAAAGCCTTGGTCAAGTGGCAAGCCAGACACTTGAAAGCATGTATGCTATTAACCATGTGACCAATACACCAATCATTCGCCCGCTCATTGCTGTCGATAAAAATGACATTATTGATGAAGCGAGACGAATTGGCACATACGATACAAGCATTCAGCCTTTCGAGGATTGCTGTACGATTTTTACGCCGCCGTCTCCTAAAACAAAACCAAAGCTTGAGAAGGTAGAACGCTACGAAAGCTTTGCTGATTTTGAGCCGATGCTGAACGAGGCAGTAGAGCAAATTGAAACAATTATTGTGACAAATGAAAAGAAAGCAGCAGACGAATTCGCTGATTTATTCTAAAACGAAAATTTCATAATAATTACCATAAAATCAATCGCATGAAGTCATGTGTTTCTACACATTCTATATTCACAAGGAGGTGAGAACACATGGCTCAACAAAACAGACAAAGCAGTTCTAACCAATTACTAGTACCAGGCGCTGCACAAGCTATCGACCAAATGAAGTACGAAATCGCTTCTGAATTTGGTGTAAACCTTGGTGCAGAAACTACATCTCGCGCTAACGGATCAGTTGGTGGAGAAATTACTAAGCGTCTTGTATCTTACGCTCAACAACATATGGGTGGCGGATCTTTCTAAGACACACAATTTAAAAGCTATGGCTTATGAGCGGGATCCTTCCCGCTCTTTTCTTTTTGTACATATAAATAGTTAGAATATTTTTAAAAAAGAAGACGGATTTAAAAAATTATGGCATAATACTAGGAGTAGGTCCTAATTCAAGCATTTTTCAGTTATGAGTGTTAGAATAGGTAAATTGAAACATGTTTCGTTTCATAAGAAAGAGGCTAAAAGGAGCTGTACCATGAAAAGAGAAGACTTAATTGCACCAGAACAATATAACTTAGTCAGTGAGATTGAAGCGTTCAGTCATGACAAGGAGAAAATGGCCCTGCACTGGCAGGATGGCAATGGCCACGAAGCACATGTGACGTATGCAGCATTAGTGGAAGAGGCAAATAAAATCGGACATGTTTTATTAAAAGCAGGCTTCAAAAAAGGCGATAAAATCATTGTGATGGTGCCGCGCATGCTCGAGGCATACAGCATTTATTTAGCAATTTTGAAAACAGGAATGGTCGTGATTCCTTGTTCTGAAATGCTGCGTGCGAAAGATTTAGATTACCGAATTGAACACGCAGAAGCAATAGGAGCGATCGTCTACTCTTCATTCATTCAATCGTTCGACGGAACCAAAAAACCAAACGATTTTAAAACATTCTCAATCGGCGAAAATGATCATGGCTGGACAAACATTCTAGCGCAAAAGGAAGAGCAATCAAACGAGCTTGAATTGGCAGAGACAAAGCGCACAGACATGGCGTTTTTATCCTATACATCAGGTACAACAGGGAACCCTAAAGGGGTTGTTCATACACACGGATGGGCGTATGCACATTTACGCACAGCTGCCAAAGCATGGCTCTCCATTAATGAAGGAGATAAAGTATGGGCGACAGCAGGACCAGGCTGGCAAAAATGGGTGTGGAGCCCCCTCTTATCTGTGTTAGGAAGTGGAGCAGAAGGCTTTGTATATGGAGGGAAATTCAATCCAAATACATACTTAGAGCTGCTTCAAAATAATGAAATCAATGTCCTATGCTGTACACCGACAGAATACCGCTTTATGGCAAAAGTAGATGATTTAAGTCAGTACGAGCTGCCGAAGCTGCATAGTGCTGTTTCTGCGGGAGAGCCGCTGAACCGTGAAGTTATTGATACATTCAAAAAGCATTTCGATATAGAAGTACGAGACGGCTATGGCCAAACTGAAAGCACACTGCTCGTAGGGGTGTTAAAAGGAATGGACATCAAACCAGGCAGTATGGGAAAACCAACCCCTGGCAACGAAGTAGATATCATTGATGAGGATGGAAACGTCTGCGCACCTGGAGAAATTGGTGACATTGCGGTCCATCTTGAAACGCCGGCTTTATTTAAGGAATACTATAAAGACGAAGAGCGTACAAAAGCGCAGCGCCGTGGCAATTACTTTATTACGGGTGACCGCGCGAAAAAAGACGAAGATGGGTACTTCTGGTTTGAAAGCCGCAGAGATGACATCATTGTCAGCTCAGGCTATACAATTGGACCGTTTGAAGTAGAAGATGCGCTGATTAAGCATCCAGCAGTGAAGGAATGTGCAGTTGTGGCGAGCCCAGATGAAATCAGAGGATCAATCGTCAAAGCTTACGTTGTCCTTCGTGATGGAACTGATCAAAGTGATGAACTGATCAAAGAGCTGCAAACACATGTGAAAAACACAACAGCACCGTACAAATACCCAAGAGAAATCGAATTCATTGACGAACTGCCAAAAACACCGTCAGCGAAAATTCGCCGTGTAGAGCTGAGAGAAAGAGAGCTTGCACGAAAAGGTCAATAATAAAGAAGCGAGAAGCGTTCGGATGGAAGCATCCGGCGCTTTTTTTGTACGGAAATTGAAATTCATTGAAAGCAGGCAGGGTGCTTTATGTTAAAATATGTAGGAATTTCTGAAAAAGGAGAATGTTAGTAAATGTCCATTGCGATCATTCATGGAATTGTGCTTGCCTTTGGTCTCATTTTACCTTTGGGTGCACAAAATGTATTTGTATTTCAACAAGGAGCGCTGCAGCCTCGATTATATCGAGCAATGCCTGTCGTCATCACGGCTGCTCTTTGTGACACACTTTTAATTGCTTTAGCTGTCATAGGTGTTTCTGTTGTGGTGTTTACCATTCCAGTGCTGCAAATCGGTCTTTATATCATTGGTTTTTGTTTTTTAGTATATATGGGATGGTCTGTATGGAACACAAGCTCATCATCAGGTGATCAAGAGAAGCAGAAATTAATGCCTGCAAGAAAACAAATTGTATTTGCCTGTTCAGTTTCTCTTTTAAATCCCCATGCGATTCTCGATACGATTGGTGTCATTGGTACGAATTCGCTGCAATATAGTGGGGCAGAAAAGCTGGCGTTCACACTTGCCTGTATCATCGTGTCCTGGTTATGGTTTATGGGGCTCGCCCTTTTAGGGAAGATGTTAGGAAAGTTAGATACAAACGGCAAATGGATGAACCGTATTAATAAGGCTTCGGCGGTCATGATCTGGCTGGTTGCGTTATACATTGCGTATCAATTGATTGTGTAAAGGTACATAGAGAATGAAACAAAGAAGCGTTTGGACGTAATGATCCAGCGCTTTTTTTGTGTATTGGACAGGCTTTCCAGCCAGTGTCAGTACGATCTTAAGAGGTAAATCAGATGCAATTGCCTGGAGGAAATGATAAAGAGTAGGCTTTATGCTACATTATCACTAGTGGGTTTTATTGGTAATTTAGTCTATTACATTATTTCCCTTGAAAGATTATAATCTTTATTAAATTTACTAAAGGAGTCTATTGATGAAGATAAGAAAAATGTTTTGTGTGTTATTGTTCATATCACTTTTATTAGGACAATATCCGGTTGGAAACGCTGTTACCGTAAAGGAGGACGAGCCTTTTAAAAAGATACAAAATGATAAAGCAGCAGAAAAACTCATAAAAAAGGCAAAAAAAAGCTCTCAATTTTTAGAGGCAAAAGAATTAGCCCAAAAGAAAGGATATCTATTAAATGGAGAAAGTGCAGCTGTTCATTTGAAAGCTGCTAAAATGGATGTTGTTTATTTTTATCTGAAAAAAAAGAAGTCAGATAATCAGCTGCTTAACAATGTTTCCTTCATTTCAGTTTCACTGAGCCAAATAAAAGCTCACTATATTCAACTTGCGGAATACGATGAGAAAGGGAATTTGCACTCATATTTCTTTCAAAATGGAAAATTGAAAAATAAGTTCCATATCAACCAAAAAGGGGAGTTTTTAAAAGGATCTTTTACCTATGGTGAAAATGCTGTAAAGCAAGATATGATGGAATTAAATAAAAAAATTGTCCAAATAGATGATTCGGAAATTCAAACGAGTTTTAACTGGAACAAGTTTTGGGACTGCTTAAAAAAGAAAAGCGGTCCGAATGAATCTCTTCCATTACGTTCAATGGTTCTAGGAGCGTGTTATTATATTTGTTTTACGGGACCTGCTAGCTGTATTGCATGCGCAGTGATTAATGGAGGTATATCAGCGGGATTGGCCGGTTATTGTGTGAAAAAAGTTTGGTGAATAGGGGGGATTTAGAATGGCTCATAAAGAACAGCGTAAAGGAGTAGTTCTTGCTGTTTTAGATACGTTAACATTTGGAATACCAGTGTTGCTATGGAATTTATATAAGAATACGAATAAAACATTGAAATTAATGATCCCGATCATTCCGATTGTTGGTTTCATAACGTATCTTTTAGCATCCCTTCACTAATAAGATAAAAAATCCTTAGTATGAGCGTAACGCTCATGCTTTTTTCATTTATTTCAGAAACGCCAGCTCTTCATATATTGAGATAAGTCACTTTTCTTCTAATTTGATCCTGTTCTGTTTTAAAATGTCATTGAGGCGGGGTCATTTATCCTCGTCATTTGAAAAGGGGGATATGGATGAAGAAAACATTGTTTAAAGATGCAGCTCTCTTAACACTGGATCCATCTTTAGGTTTTCTTGAAAGGGGAGATTTATTAATTGAAGGGAAATACATTTTAGAAGTAGGACCTTCAATTGAAGTAAGTGATGCTGACATCGTTGATGCATCTGATATGGTTATCATGCCAGGTCTTGTAGATACACATCGGCATGTGTGGCAGTCTGTCATCCGGGGGATAGGAACAGATTGGTCTTTGCAGACATATTTGAGCAAAATCTATTATGGCAACTATGGAGCGATGAGACGCCCATCCGACGATCGAATCGCCAATTATTTAGGGGCATTAGAAGCTTTAGATGCAGGTGTGACCACGTTTTTAGACTGGACGATGATCAATTCATTGGATCATACAGAAGAGCTTATTGGAGGATTAAAAGATGCGGGCATACGAGCTGTTTTTGCTTTTGGTTCTTCTGGAGATGCTGAGTATTGGGATAGAGAGAGTACGCTCACTAATATGGAGGACGCAGCACGTGTGAAAAAAGCGCATTTTCAATCATCAGATCAGCTTTTAACAATGGGACTTGCGATTCGTGGTCCAGAGTTTTCTTCATGGGAGACGTCGCTATTTGAAATTGAAACAGCCCGGTCTCTAGATGCTCTATGTAGTATGCACATCGGCTTTGGGAATTGGGGAGCGGAGGATCGATCGATTGAGCGGCTTCATAAAGCAGGGTTACTCGGACCGGATTTGAACATGGTGCATATTAATGCAATTGATGCGGATCAAATGAAGATGCTGGCAGACAGCGGAAGCTCTATATCCATTACCCCTGAAATTGAAATGATGATGGGTCACGGTTATCCTGTCACAGGACTTGCGATTGAACAAGGTGTTCTTCCAACGCTCGGTGTAGACGTAGTGACAGCGACAGGAGGAGATTTGTTTGCCCAAATGAAATTCGGGCTTCAAGCAGAGCGCGCGATCCAAAATCAATCGTTGTTAATGGATGGGATCATGCCGGGGCCTGAACTTGGGCTGTCTGCTCATCAAATGCTTGAGGCTGCGACGATCAATGGGGCTCGTGCATTACAGCTCGATCATAAAATTGGGTCGCTTACACCTGGGAAAGAAGCTGATTTCATCCTAATCGACCGGACAAGCATGAATCTTCTGCCGATGACAGATCCGGCTGGCGCGGTTGTCCAAACGGCACACCCTTCAAATGTTGATTCTGTTTATGTGGCTGGAAAAGCAGTGAAACGAAACGGAAAGCTTGTTGATGTGAACCTAGAAGAGGTCAAACGAAAAGCTTATGCAGCAAGAGACCATATTTTATCACACAAGTTTGAATCGACACCTTCGTAAATAAAATAACCCCATAGGCGATGCCTATGGGGAATTGTTTACAAGGATTCTTTGATGACCTTTTTATAATATTGGACAGACAGGAATCCGAAGACAGAATAGAGGGCAGTGTAAATCGCCATGACGATAAGCATTGGAGTCCACAATTCTCCGCCGAACAAAAACCAGCCTGATTGTACAGCAAAGTAGCTGTGCAGCAATCCGATGATGAGCGGAATCCCAAAGTTAAACAGCTGTTTAAGCCGGATGCCTTTTAATAGATCCTTCTCAGTAAAACCAAGCTTACGCAAGATCGTGTAGGAGCTTTGTTCCTCTTCACTTTCATTCATTTGTTTAAAGTATAAAATACAGCCTGATGTGACAAGGAAGCTGAGACCTAAAAATCCGACCACAAACATCATTAGTCCTATTGTTTGTTTTTGCTGCTGAGCTGAAGCTAATTGAGACATGCTGTTGTCACTTAGTTTTAAAGATGTAAACACGCGATTTGCTTGTTCAAGATTTTGATCATCTTTTATATTGACTGCGTTATATTGGCTATTCTCAAGCTGCAGCTTTGGATCTTTCTGTTTGTCGAGCTGCTCAAAAACATGTTGACTCACGACGGCAACAGGCAGACCGCCAAAAGTGAAGTTGTAAGAAATGAGATAATCTTTCTTCATATCCATGACTTTCAAATCAACAGGCTCCTTGAGGAGAAGCTTCACATCGCCTGAGCTTTGAATCGGCATGAATTTTTTTAATAGATCACTGTAGCCGCTTAAAATAACTTCGTTGTTCTCTACATGAATATTTGGTGCGTTTTTCTCACTGATCACAGGCAGTGTCAATACGCCTGGATCATTATTCATATTTTTCAACTCTGAATCCATGATTTTTTTCGCATCAAATTTCGCTTGAATCACTTTGACCTGCTTTTGATCATAAGCAATATGTTTGTCAGAAAGTGCACGAGTGAAGGTGGCTGCTTCTTTTTCTGAGCCCATGACGAAATGAGCTGGAATTTGCTGCTCAGCGGTTTTTTCTGCTGAGTAATAGGAAATGTAGCTAAGAGCCAGCAAACCGATGGCCAGTGCAGATACGGTTGTAATAATTGTTAAAAGCAGTGCATTTGATTTTAGCCTGAACATAATGGATGACAAAGATAACACTTCATGAATGGCGAGATAGCCATTTTTTCTTTTACGTACGATATTGGCAATGAAAGAAACAGAGCCTTTATAAAAAAGAAAGGTACCTATGATGACAGAGGCTAGAATATAAATCATGGCTAAAAGTAACTCAAACATCGACGTATATGAGCCGGTAAAAAGCTTAGAAGAAATATAATAGCCTGAGCTGATCAAGACAATACCGAAAACACCAATGATGATTTCAAAGATAGAGATCTTTTTCACACGCTGTTCTGTCGAAGATGTTGTTCTAAACAAAGATAAAATCGTCTGTTTTTTAATAAAACGCCTATTTCTCAGCATAATCAATCCATAGATAATGAAAAAGACAAAAAGTGTTTGCAGAAGGGCCATGCCTGAAAAATGCAGATTGGCGATGGCGTTCACGCCGGTTACTTTAAATAGCACCATCAGCATCAGCTTTGAACCGATAAAGCCGGCAATGATGCCGATAACCATAGCTGTCACGTATAGGATAAAGTTTTCTGCGTTGAGCAGTCTGGCAATTTTTTGTTTCGTCATGCCGATGAGCTGAAGGAGACCTATTTCTTTTCCTCTACGTTTAATAAAAATGCTATTCGCATATAGCAGGAAAATACCGACGATCGCAATGAGCAGAACCGAAGCGGCTTTAATTGAAGCGCCGCCTTTAATGGAGCCTTTTACACCATCAAGTGCTGGCGAATACTGCAAGGTGACAAAGGAAAAATAGAGTGCAACACTAAACACGAGAGCAAACACATATAAATAGTAATTCTTCAAATTTTTCTTCAAGTTACGGAAGATGAGCTGATTAATGTTCATGCTTCACACCGCCTAAGACACCTTGCGTTTTCATAATATCCTCGAAAAACATTTTTCTTTCTAAAGCGCCTTTATTCAACTGTGTATAAATCTGTCCATCCTTGATAAAAATGACGCGGCTTGAATAGCTGGCTGCGACAGGATCATGAGTTACCATCACAATGGTCGCTTTTCGTTTACGGTTGAAATCTTGCAGCTTGTTGAGCAGGTCAGATGCCGATTTGGAATCAAGTGCCCCTGTAGGTTCATCAGCGAAAATAAGACTTGGTTCATGAATGAAGGCACGAACCGCCGATGTCCGCTGCTTTTGTCCGCCAGAGAGTTCATTCGGATATTTATCTCTTAGTTCATAAATGCCCATGTCTTCTGCGAGCTGCTGAAAACGTTCAAAAGCTTCTTTTTTTGGCGTTTTGGAGATGGATAAAGGCAAAAGAATATTTTCTTTGACCGTGAGTGTATCAAGTAAGTTATAATCTTGAAAAACAAAGCCAAGCTGCTTTTTTCTAAATTCCGCAAGCTGCTGATCCTTCATTTGTGTCATCTCAGCATCTGCAATACGAATGGATCCGCTGGATACATGATCGATAGAAGACAATACGTTCAGAAGGGTTGTTTTCCCCGAACCTGATGGCCCCATGATACTAACAAATTCCCCGGCTTCAATGGTCAAATCAATGCCGCTGAGCACCTCTTGTTTGTTGAATTTATTTCCATAGCTTTTATAAATTTTGCGAGCTTCTAAAATGTTCATTTGCTGAACCCCTTTTTCTTTTAATTGATACCTCTAGTATAAAAAGAAGGCTGCCAAACGTCCTTCGATTTGGCGAACAAAACAGACGAGCATGTGACATTGTTGTCACATGCTTGTTTTTTAAATAAATTGTATGTAAACCAGTTTCTTTTCAGGGTAAGTTTTCTTTCCCCATTTATTTTATCTGTTTTTCACTCTTATGGATCAATCTTCTCTGATTTTTTATGTCATGATGGTGTTTTGAAGCTTTACATGGCTATTTTATTCATGTATGATATGCATATTAAATATATGCATAGTAAATCTATGTATTGGAGGTAACTAAGAATGAAAGTAAGTAAAGAGCTTCTAAAGGGAAGTACAGCTACCCTTATTTTAAGCTTATTAAATGAAAGACCGATGTATGGATATGAAATGATTAAAGAATTAGAGACGAAGTCGGAAGGGATTTTCAGTTTTAAAGAAGGGACAATCTATCCTATTTTGCACAATTTGGAGGCGAAAGAATTCATTATCTCTTACTGGGGCGAAGGGAGTGGCAACCGGAAAAGAAAGTATTACAAAATCAATGAACAAGGGAAAGCATTGATACAGGAAAAGAAAGAAGAATGGAACATATTCAAACATGCAGTCGATGGCGTTTTGAACGGAGAGAAAATCGCATGGGATTAGATAAAAAGTTCGAGAAGTATGTCAAAAGTGTATGTAAACGGATTAAAAATAAAGATGTTCATTCGAGTGTAAAGCTTGAACTGATGGATCATCTATACACACTAAAAGAGGAAGCGATGAATGCTGGGAAGTCTGAAGAAGAGGCGGTAGATCAAGCGTTGGACCAAATTGGTGATGCGGAAATCCTCGGAACGCAGCTTCATGAAACACATAAAACCCAAATCGATTTTAAAATGATTCTTTTAGTGTTAGCCACTTGTTCTTGCGGGCTGCTTGTGATTTACTTTTTGCAGTTTCATTCAGATTTTTCAAATTTTCAAAACATGAACATTTTTTATAAAAGTCTTGCCTTTTATCTAGTTGGTCTAGTGCTTATGTTTGGTTTGTTTTCATTCGATTATCGGCGCTTATTGAAATACTCTTGGCATTTATACATTGGGACACTCGGAACGCTGATTTTTTCGATGATGTTCGGGGCAAGAGTGAACGGTGTTCTTTTTTTAAGAATAAATGATGTATCTATTAATTTGACTGAGATTATGCCTTTTCTTCTAGCTATTTCTTTAGCAGGTATCTTTCACAATTGGAATTGGGAGAATGCGTACAGAGCTTGGCTTGGAGTAGGGATGATGGCTTTACCGATTATTTTAATCAGTACGATTGGTTTTCTTCCTGCGACCGTTATCTGTCTGGTCATGTGCTTAACCGTGATGTATGTGTCTAACGCAAGTTTATGGCAAATCATTATGCTGACAGCAGCAAGCATTTTATATCTGATGGTTGAATTATTTTCTCTTTTTCAAGCAGATGGGCACCTTTTCTTTTATAGAATTCATGAATTCAGCTCAAACGGGCTTCAAATCACACCTTATGCCATGTCTGAAGTTCACACGGATTGGATGTTTACATATATCATTTATTCATTTGGCTGGTTGGCAGGGCTGATTGCACTCCTGTTATTTGTCATCTTTATTTACAGAGTATTTCATACAGCAAAACGAGTGAAAATGGCTTATGGCAAAATGGTCATGACAGGTTTAGCCGCTGTTTTTGCAGCAAAATGTCTCTTAAGCATTTTCACAAACTTTGGCTTTCTGCCTTTACCTGGAGTGTCTATGCCTTTTATGAGCTATGGAGGTTCACATATTCTTCTAGAAATGATGGCTGTTGGGCTGATCTTAAGTATTTATAGACGGAGACAGATGGGAGATGTTTTTCGCCAAGAAGCAGGGAGTATTTCCTAAGTAAGCCACCACAATCTCTTCGCGCATGTTTTGACAGCCACGAAGAGATTGTGATTGCTTTTCACATGCTCGCAATATGAACAAAATCATTCTTTTTCGGAAAGGTGAAGGTGAAGGTTGTCCCTTGATCTATCGTGGAGTTGACCTCGATCGTCATATGAAGAGCGTCTGCTCCTTTTTTCGTTAAATAGAGCCCCATTCCTGTTGAGGCGGTGTCATTGTGATGTCTAGTTGAGGTAAAGCCTTTTTCAAAAATACGAGAGATGTCTCTTGGATCAATTCCTCTGCCTTGATCTGTGATCGTCAGCATGACTTGGTCATTTATTTGCTTGCTTTCAATGACAATATCGGAAGAATGGCTGTATTTGACTGCATTTGTGAGTACCTGTCTGATCATAAAGGATAACCATTTTATATCACTTAATACGGTGCGTTCCTCCAGCGCTAGCTCAAAGCCGATTCCTTTTTGCATACACCAGGATTGGAGCGCTTTGATTTCTTTCGCTATGATGCTTTGCAGGTCCAGCTTTTCAATGAATAAATCATTTTCGATATGACGTACTCTGCTTTGGTGCAGCTGGGCATCAAGTAATAAATGTATTCTGAGCCACTCGTATGTCATATTGGATTTCAGCTGCTGATCTGTTAAGCGGTCAATCATTAAGCGCATCGCTGTAAGGGGGGTTTTGACCTCATGTATCCAAGAGAGCAATTCATCTTTTTCTTCTTCGAGAGCGATTTTCTGCTCTGCTGCCATCTGCCGGTAGCGTGCGATTTGCTCTGACGTTGCATCATGGATGAGCTGCTCAAATGGGGAAGAGGGGGTTAGCCGTATTTGATGTTCAATGTCATCATCCCATTCTTTCAACTTCTCATAATAAGCCGTTTCTTTTCGGTATCGGAAAAAGAGAAAGACAATCATGAGAAACGTAGACAATAGCACAATATAAAAAAGAGAAGCGATTGGAATGGTCGTATCCAAATAAGCAACAAACAGAATGAGGAGCTGCAAACTAAGAAAGAAAAGAATCCAGCTTCTTCGTTCTTTTAAAAATGCTTGCAGCATCATTGATCATCCTTTTCCTTTGCAAGATAGCCTTGACCCACTTTTGTCTCAATGAAGGCGCCAAGGGAGATCTCGTCTAGTTTTTTTCTGAGGCGGTTGACGTTTACAGTCAGTGTGTTGTCACTGACAAACCGTTCATCCTCCCACAATGCTTGAATGAGTGATTCACGGCTGACGATATGATTTTTATGCTGAATCAATTCCTTGAGAATAAATAACTCATTTTTTGTTAATTCAACCTCACCATGATCATTTGTTACGGTATTTTTTTCCAGATCAATCGCAGCGCCGCACCATACCTTTAGGCTGGCCGGTTCTGCATTATAATCATGCACGCGGCGAAGAACAGCACTTATTTTGGCAATGAGCACGTCAAAATGGAAGGGCTTTTGCACAAAATCATCGGCACCGAGCTGCATTGACATGACCATATCAGCTGGATGGTCTCTTGAGGAGAGGAAGATGATTGGAACATTTGAATGATGCCGAATCATCCGGCACCAGTGAAAGCCATCGTATTTTGGCAGCTGTATATCTATAATGACGAGATCAGGCTGGACAGACGTGAATTCCTGCAGCACCTGATGGAAATCTTGAATCCCATAGACATCATAGGACCAGTTAACTAGACGTTCTTTGATTTCCTGGAAGAGGGTTGTATCATCTTCAATTAGTAAAATCTTAAACAAAATCAGCACCACACTTTTTGTATTCGCTTGTTGTCATTGTAGCGGAAAAAAGGCCCTGCCGCTAGAACCAGACAAGAAAAAAGCAAGGGAAGAGGTCCCTTGCTTCAGCTTATTTACCTAAAAAGTGCTTTTTAAAGAATGATAGTTGGAATTCAAGTGTGAGTGGGTCATTAAAATAGAATTCCTCTGCATTGGCTTCATACACACGATGTTTTTTGACAGCTGGGATGGACTTGTAAATTTCACTGTTTTGATAGGAATTGTCCATTTCGCTGTTTTTACTAATGATCATATAGTCTCCAGCAAATTCAGGAATGACTTCCTGTGAAACCGCGTAGTAGCCGGCTTTTAATGCTTTTTCTTTCACTTTCTCAGGCATTTTCAGTTTCATTGCTTGATAGAGAATTTCTGTTCCGCGGCCCCATGCATCTCCAAAAACGTAAAGATCTTTTGTGCCGCTTTCAAAGACAGACACTGTTGCATCTTTACCGATTTTTGCTTTGATTTCTTTTCCAGCTTCAGCTGCGCGTTTTTTGAAATCTTTTACCCAAGCTTTTGCTTCTTTTTCTTTGTTTAAAACTTTTCCAATTTCAATGTGCTGCTGAAGGTAATCAACTTTGTTATACGTAAACAAAACGGTTGGTGCGATTTTTTTGAGTTTTTCTACATTTTTAGTATTGCTTAAGCCAATGATGACATCAGGCTTTAGCTTCATGATTTTCTCTACATTTGCATCAGATACTTCTTCCACATTTTTTAATTTCTTTTGGAAGCGCGGATTCTTTTTGGACCAAGAGTCAACGCCGACAAGGTTCACACCAAGTGACATGACATTCCCTGTGTAAGAACCGAGCACAACAACACGTTTTGGATGCGCTGGCAGCTTCACAGGCCCATTTTCAGATTGATATGTAATTTTGTCTGATGATGCTGATTGATTTCCTTTATTTGAGGAAGAGCTGCTGCTATTGCCACATGCGCTCAATGCAAGTACAAAGATGAGCATCAGAGGGAACAATATTTTCTTCATGAATGTAGACTCCTTTGAAATCGGCGCATAAGCCGGATATTGGTTGTATTAGTGATAATGATAATTATTATCACTTGGATATCATATCATAGGACTGTAGGCTGTTGTCAATGACATTTTGATAGCTGGTAATAAAAAATAAAAGGGGATTTTCAATAAAAAAAGATCAAGGCAGCATGTGTCCTGATCTTTTTTCTTATTTAAACCAGCCTTTTTCTTTTGAGCGTGTAATGGCCTCGATGCGGTTTTTCACTTCCAGCTTATCTAAAATAATGGAAATGTAGTTCCGGACAGTGCCGCTTTTGATGCTGAGTTCTTTTGCAATTTCTTTTGTGTTTTTACCGTCTGCGACGAGTTCAAGGACCGATTTCTCTCGCTCCGTTAAAGGATTTTCATCACTATATAAGTCTTCCATCAATTCAGGGGCATACACCTTTTTCCCTTTCATCACACTGCGAATCGCACTTGCCAGCTCCTCGCTTGGACTGTCTTTCAGCATGTAGCCGCTGACGCCCGCTTTTAGCGCCCTTTGGAAATAACCGGAGCGGGCAAAGGTCGTTAAAATAATGATTTTCACATCTGATCCTTTGAGCTCTTCCGCTGCATCAAGTCCGGATTTTCCCGGCATTTCAATATCCATTAAGCAAATATCAACAGGATGTGTTTTGGCAAAATCGATGGCATCTTGGCCATTTGTACCTTTTCCAACAACCGTCATATCGTCTTCTAAATCGAGAAGTGAACCGAGTGCACCAAGCAGCATTTGCTGATCTTCTGCGATAAAGATGTTGATCATTTCATACCCTCCTTTTCTTTTGCTGCTGAATCATTTGGAATGCTCATAATGAGCTTTGTCCCGTCTTTTGTTTCAATCCGCAGGCGGCCATTTGCAAATTCCAATCTTTCTCTTATTCCTAAAAGGCCGTGACCCTTCGTTTGAGAGGATGGATAGTCGCCTTTAAATGTTCCGTCGTCCTCAACGGTGATGATGGCTTCCTTTGACTTTTGGTGAATGGTAATTTTACAAACCGTTGCATCACTATGTTTGACGACATTCGTCACCGCCTCTTTTATGCACATGCTCACAATGTTTTCGTTCAGAAGTGAGATGTGTTTCGGTGCTTCCTTTTCATCATAAATCAATTCAATTCCAGCTGCTTCGAGAATTTGCTCGATGTTCGACATTTCATCTTTGATTCGGATGCCTTTCATGGAGGAAACAATCTTCCGCACTTCATTGAGAGACGTTCTGGCGGTCTGCTGGACGCTTTTGAGTTCGGCACGAGCCTGTTCAGGGTCTTTATACACGAGTTTACGGGCAAGATCACTTTTTAAACCGATCAAAGAAAGCTTTTGTCCAAGGGTGTCATGCAGGTCGCGTGCAATGCGCTGCCTTTCTTCAAGCTTCACAAGATCTGCAATCCGTTCATTGGCATATTCTAATTTCTCCTCAAGCCGTTCACGTTCCTTCCTGCTCCGAATGCTGAGAGGAAGAAGAATGGCACTAATCAGGGTGATGACGACAAAAGGAATTTGTGTGAGAAACCAGCCCTTTTTTAAGATCAAACTAAAGTTCACTGCCACGGCGGCGCTCGCCAGATGGATATAGTACAAGATATAAAAGGGAACTTTTCGTTTAATATGTCCGTTAAAATAGGCGATGCAAAAAGCGAAATAAATATAGCTGTAGAGCATCACATAACCAGTTGAAATACCGATCAATAATAGGCCAAAGACATATAATGACCAGCCTTTTGCAACAAAGGCAAAACGATACACAGCGAAAAAGACGACGTTCAAAATAATGCCGATCACAATACCTAAAGTCGAAGGTGTCTTAAGGATAAAATAGAAGGGCAGGATGAAAAAAATGGCCCATATATAGGGGGAAATCCCATGCAATTTTTGAAGTTTAAACTGTTTTTTCATCCGTGTGCCACCTTTTTTCGTTTTTCATTGTTTTTCCTTACTTTATCAAATTCAGCCTATTGGTGCATCCTGTAAATGACAACAAGCCCCTTCTCGTGTAAGAAAGAGCCTGCGCCGATTATGCATTTTTCTTGAGAATGTCTCCTTTGATAACTGGAACGTTCATCTTCTTAGATTGCCGTGCTTCTCTAAACGTCACAAATGCTTTCGTTTCCTCATCCCACAGCTTAAATTTCATCGACTCAAGGCTTGTTTTCAACGTGATGGTCGGGACATTTTGCAGCGGTTCACTTTGGTCATGGGCATGCTCTAAAAGATAATTCGGTACTCTTGGGCTTAAATGATGGACATGATGGTAGCCGATATTACCAGTTAACCATTGAAGAAGCTTTGGCAATTTGTAAAAGGAGCTTCCTTCAACAGCTGCCTGCACATAGTTCCAATGTTCATCTGCTTCAAAATAAGAGTCCTCAAACGTATGCTGTACATAAAACAACCATACACCGATAGATCCTGAGATCAGGAAGATCGGACCTTGAACAAGCAGGAATTCCTGCCAGCCAAAAAGAAGACATGTTGCGGCTGCTAACGCAATGATGCTCACGTTTGTGAAATACGTGTTCCAACGCTCTTTTTTACGAGCATTTTTGACGTTGAAACGGTTTTTTAAGAGAAAGACAAAGATCGGTCCTAAAATAAACATCACAAAAGGGTTACGATAAAATCTGTAGCGAAATTTCGTCCATGCTGATGCTTCTTGATATTCTTTGACTGTTAGGAGCCAAATGTCGCCAGTACCTCGTTTGTCTAAATTACTGCTTGTGGCATGGTGAATGGAATGATCTCGTTGCCATTGAAGATAAGGGAAAAGGGTGAGTACGCCCGTTAAAAAACCGAACAGGTGATTTAGCGGCTTCTGTTTAAAAAAGGATTGATGGCAGCAGTCGTGAAAAATAATAAAGACACGTACTAAAAACCCAGCTGCAATAACCGCAAAAAAGAGGGTTAAAAGGTAGGAGATATTCAGGCTATAATAGGCAAGAAACCAAAGCCCTAAAAATGGAATGAATGTATTAAAGAGTTGAATGATACTTTTTTTCGAATCAGCACCAGAGAATTGACCCACTTGTTTTCTTAAAGTAGCTTGCTGCTGTGTGTTTGTTGAAGTCGTCATGAACGTTCAAGTCCTTTCCGTTTCTTTCTACTTCAAAGTATAGAAGGAAAGGTGTCATGCTCATAGTAGCACCCATCATGTATTCAATATGACATTTGTCATGTTTGTCATCAAAAAGGCTGATGGAATACGGTTTTGAGCTTATTTCAATATAAATAAAAAAAGTAAAGGCGCTGGGCCTTCACTTTTTTTATGAACGTGCTTCATGTACTTTTAACTGCTTGCCTTTAATGGTTGTGTGGCGCATGGCATTCAGCACAAGAGGGCCTTTGCCGTTTAAAATATCTACATATGTTTTTGTGTCTTGAATCGTAATAATCCCAATGTCATCGAATGCAACGCCTTCTATTTTGGCAATGGTCCCAACGAAATCAACAGCCCGCAGCTTCTTTTTCTTTCCGCCGTTAAAATAAAGCTTCATAATATCCTTCTCAACGCCTGCCTGTTTATTTTCCTTTTGAATAGGCGTTTCAATTTTCTCTTCGAAGCTTTCTACATGCTCCTCTGCTTCTTCCTTTGTCGGATAAGGCTGAGTTTGAAAGTCTATGCCAGCATCCTGCTTTAATTCATCAATAAGCGGTTTTGCATTCTTTGTCATAAACGCAATCGTTTTCCCGCTTTTTCCCGCTCTGCCTGTTCTGCCAGTCCGGTGAATATAGCGCTCTTTTTCATAAGGGAGATCATAATGAATGACATGTGTCATATCACTGACATCAATTCCCCGGGCTGCTATATCTGTTGCGATCAGATAACGGAATTCACCTTTTTTAAATTCATCCATCACATCAAAGCGGTCTTCCTGTCTCATGCCGCCATGAATTTTGTCACAGGGCACATCCCATTCGTCCAGCTTCAGTGTGAGTTCATTCACTCTGTCTTGTGTATTACAGAAAATAATGCAGCTATCTGGATTTTCAATGACGATCGTACGCTGAAGAAGGGAGAATTTCGATTCTTCTTCCGTTTCAATGACGGTGTGGGTGATTTGCTGTACAGACGTTTCTTCACGTGCAATCTCAATGACTTTTGGTGATTGTAAAAACTGTTCGCTCAATTTTTTCATATCATCAGACATTGTCGCTGAAAACAGCATCGACATGCGCTTTGGCGGCAGATACTGAATAATAGAAGAGACTTGATCGATAAATCCCATGTTCAGCATCTCATCCGCTTCATCTAACACGAAAAATTTGAGATTTTCTAAAGAAAGGGTGCCTTTCTCAAGGTGATCCAAAATGCGGCCTGGTGTCCCGCACACAATATGGTTTTTCTGTGAAAGCTCTACTTTCTGCGCTTGAAAAGAGGCTTTTCCATAAATGGCTGCGGCTTTGATTCGTTTGAACCGCCCAAGGCTTGTGAGGTCTTGTTTGACCTGCATGGCGAGTTCTCGTGTCGGAACGAGGATGAGGGCTTGAGGTTTATTTTCAGCCCAATCAACCATTTCACAAATCGGCAGACCATAGGCTGCAGTCTTGCCGCTGCCAGTCTGAGATTTGACGATTAAATCCTGCTTTGAAAAAGCAACGGATAATGTCTCGTGCTGAACGGGTGTAGGTGTATGGAAGTGAAGCGCTTCTAACGCTTGTTTCAATTCATCACTTAATGGATATTGATCAAAATGTTGTAATGTCATCGTGTTCTCCTTTTCGTACATTCATACTTGTGACATCATACCATAACCATGGCCGTGAATGAAAAGACATAAAAAAAGCCCCGTAAAGGAGCTTTCAGCGTGCAGACAAATTCTCAAAGGAATCTGCGTTTTACTTTTTCCCAGTAAGAGTTGTCTTTTAATTTCACCGTTTTAATGACTTTTCCTGAAAGGCCAATGTCAATTTGTTTGACGTGTTTTGTGCCGAGCGCTTCGTTATCAAGCCCGATAATTGGATGATCGTTTCCATCCTGCACTACCTTCAGCGTCAGCTTGCGGTCACTGCTCAAGATGAAAGGAGCGCCTAATGTACGGTACGAGTTGTTATTCAGCGATGCAAGCTCTGTGACTTGCATACAAGGAAGCATCGGATCAACCACGGCGCCGCTCACCGATTTATTGTAAGCCGTTGAACCAGTCGGAGTGGAAATAATCATGCCGTCGCCTCTAAATGTTTCAAAGTGGAAATCATCTATATACACATCGATCACAAATGTTTTAATAATGCTGGAGCGGATCGACAGTTCATTTAAGCAATGGAACTGGTTTGTGCTGTCAACGCTTACATCGATGATCGGATATTTTCTCACTTCAAGCTGTTCAGTGTTCATGGCATCAATCATTTTATCAAAATGCTCTAATGAGAAATCGCAGTATAAGTGCGTATTTTCTGATTTTGATACCCCTACATACAAGCAGTCATCCCGGAAGTTTGTTTTACGTACTGCTTGAAGAAATGTGCCATCCCCGCCAATTGAAGCAATAATATGGGCATCCTCTGCACGCTTGACGACGTGAAAGCCCTGATCGGTAGCGAGCTTCTCGAGAGAAGAAATGTGTCCATCCAATTCATGATCTTTTTTGTAAAAGAAAAATACATTGCGACGATTGTCTGTCATTGACGTTCTCCCCTTTGCTGTCAAAAATAATTTTCAATGATAAAGGGCTTACATGAAAACCCTTGCTCACATTTTACACTTTTTTCATATGAAAGTAAAAACTTTAGAAAGAACCACCTGATGATCGGATTGCCTTTATGAGAAATGAGTCGATGTGAGTGATTTGAAATGGCTGAATCCTGAGCATAATTGAATAGCCGTTTTCTCATGAAAGAATGGTTTAGGTGTTTCGTTGCGGTGATGATCTAGCCTATTAGGTGCAGGGAGAGGATAAAAAAGCCAATTTTTCGTCATGCGCATATCTACGTAGACGATGTAAAGTTGATCGTTATTTAAGAGAGGTGCTATCATATGCCTACATGAAATGTAAAAAAACCACAATTCCTGTGAAACATTTCATGTGGGCATTCGTATGAATGAAGTGAGAAAAAAAGGAGGAGAAAAAGATGAATGCGAAAAGATGGGTAGCGCTAATTATTGCACTTGGTGTTTTCGGATTTTCAATTGTGATTAGTGTCACGATGGCCTTGTTCGATAGCTTCAATGACAATAAAATGAGCTATCAATTCGGGGATGAAATAGAAGAGAAGGTACTAGAGAATGGCAGCGGTGCAGGCAAGATTGCTGTTCTTGAGATTAATGGAACCATTCAAGATAATGGCGGTGCATCGAGCCTATTAGGCGGAGAAGGTTATGATCATCGTGCATTCCTCAAGGAACTAGATAAAGCGAAAGAGGATGCTTCTGTAAAAGGTGTACTTCTGCGCGTAAACTCTCCTGGCGGCGGTGTCTATGAAAGTGCTGAAATACATAAAAAATTAGAAGAAGTGAAAAAAGCGAAGAAGCCGATTTACGTATCTATGGGTTCAATGGCAGCTTCTGGCGGCTACTACGTGTCAACTCCAGCGAAGAAAATCTTTGCTTCACCTGAAACATTAACAGGGTCGTTAGGGGTCATCATGCAAAGCTTGAATTATTCTAAGCTCGCAGATAATCTAGGTATTAAATATGAAACGATTAAGAGCGGGAAATTCAAAGATATCATGTCTCCAAACCGTGATATGACAAAAGATGAGCGCAACATCATGCAAAGCATGGTCGATAACTCTTATGAAGGATTTGTCAAAGTGATCTCTGAAGGACGCGGCATGTCAAAACAGGAAGTCAAGAAAATTGCCGACGGCCGGGTATATGACGGGACACAGGCAAAATCGAACGGATTAGTCGATGAGCTTGGGTATTATGAAGATGCATTAAAAGCGATGAAGAAAAATGAAAAAGGCTTAAAAGGAGCAACAGTGGTCAGCTATTCTCAAAGCTTTGGCTGGAACTCTCTCTTCAACATGAGTGCAAGCAAGCTCTTTAAAAGCGAAATTGATTTTCTGAATTTAAAAGAAACACTGGCTGGCTCAAATGGGTCTAAACCGATGTATCTCTATTCAAAATAAAGGAGGGATCATAGATGGATTCTACATTCGATGAAGTAAGCGAAAGCCGCAGCCAAGAGGAAGAATCGAAGCCGGCCTTTGTGAAGCGCGCTTCAATTGAAGCACAGGCGTTTGCAGGTTTTTGGATTAGATTTTGGGCATTTATTCTTGATTGGCTCGTCGTCTGGGGTGTAAACCATTTGACGGTTTCTCCAATCTTTAGTCTGTTTGGCTGGTCCAAAGGAGGGGGATGGTTTTCTCCATTTTCCGTCACAACGACGATTGTATTCCTCCTTTATTTCGCCATCATGACGAAAATCTTTCAACAAACACTTGGCAAGATGGTGTTTGGAATTAAAGTGGTCTCACTTCAGCCTGAGAAGAAGCTGGCATGGGATGTTATTTTCTTTAGAGAGATTGTGGGGCGCTACATTAATACGATCTTTATTCTCTATGCTATCGTTGGGTTCTCACCGAAAAAGCAAGGGGTTCATGATTACTTTGCCGATACGGTGGTCGTCCATGAACATTTATATGAAAAAACAGAATCAAACGTATAATCAGAGGAGTTTGGCCGGGTACCGGTCAAACTCTTTTTTGTTGATTGGGTATAAAATCCAGAATGAGAGCCATAATCGTAGGGGAAGCATCATTTGTTATGGAGGAAGTGAGCACAGTGCTTTACGTTTGGATCGCAGCGTTTTTGCTTCTTGTGATCTTGTTGATTTTCATGAAAGTAACCATTTTGCTGGACTATTCGCATACAAACGACAATGACCACATTGCACTGAAGGTCATCACCTTATATGGATTGGTCAGACTCAAAAAAGATATTCCGATGGTGAGGGTCAATCCAGAAGACCAAACGATTGATATTCGTGAAAAGAAAATGGAAAGCGCTAAAAACCCTGATCACGAAAAAGAATCGATGCATAAAAAAGTAGGAAAGCGTGATATGAAGCAAATCCTTCATCAAATGGAGCGCATCACAAAAGAGATTGTCGATTTAAACCGGATCATGCGCAAATTCTTCATTCACATAAGGGTTGTCTCATTTCACTGGTCGACATGGATCGGCTTTCATGACGCCGCTTTAACAGGTGTAGCAGCCGGCGGTGTGTGGTCAGTGAAAGGAGCACTGCTTGCCTTTATGCAGGAGCATCTCACCTTTAAGCATAAACCGGTGTATGAAGTCATTCCGGCCTTTCAGCACAATGTGTCACAGACTCAGTTTACATGTATAGCATATTTTCGTATTGGACATGCTATGCTTGCAGCCATTCGTTTACTTGTCCATTGGTTAAAAGGAAGAAAGGCGAGAAAAAGTGCCTCTCTTCAAGCAACGAAGAATGAATCATCTGTTTAAGGAGGAACCCGAAAATGGCAGATCATCCAATCCAAGGTCTCATGAAGACAGCGATGGAAAACTTAAAAGAAATGATAGATGTGAATACAATCATCGGCGATCCAGTCGAAACCCCTGACGGCAGTGTCATTCTCACTGTGTCAAAGGTTGGTTTTGGATTTGCAGCCGGCGGCAGTGAATTTAACGGGAACCAAAAGAAAGAAAAACGTTCTGATGAACAGGAACGAAAAGAGCCAAGACTCCCATTTGGCGGCGGAAGCGGCGGCGGGGTGTCGATTACACCAATCGCCTTCTTAATTGTAGGAACAAACGGAGTTCGAATGCTTCATTTGGATGAACACACACATCTGCTCGATAAAATATTGGATTCTGCTCCTCAAGCAATTGAACGTCTTCAGCACATGTTTAAGAAGGATGAGCGGGAGCACCGTCACAAAGAACGAAAACTAGATGACATAGACCTTTAAAAAGTTAGCTGCGCTGCAGTTAACTTTTTTTGCAAAAGGGACGATTAGGCTTTGCAGTTTTTTGCTTTCTCTACTATGATAGAACCATACATTTGAAAAGGGAGGAATTGTTTTGGCATCGATCACATTTAAAGGAAGTCCTGTCACGCTTGTAGGAAATGAAGTAAAAGTAGGCGAGCAGGCTCCTGATTTTACGGTATTAACGAACTCACTTGGAGAAGTTTCACTTTCTGATTTAGCAGGAAAAGTGACGATCATCTCAGTGATTCCTTCTATTGATACAGGTGTGTGTGACGCACAAACAAGACGTTTCAATGAAGAGGCAGCGGGTTTAGGTCCGGTCAATATTTATACGATTAGTGCAGACCTTCCATTTGCACAAGCACGCTGGTGCGGAGCAAACGGAATTGAAAATGTCGAAACATTATCTGATCACAGAGATATGTCATTTGGTGAAGCATTCGGAGTGTATATGAAAGAATTGCGTTTATTGGCGCGCGCAGTCTTTGTATTAGACCCTAACGGAAAAGTGGTTTACACTGAATACGTAAGTGAAGCAACGAATCACCCAAATTATGAAAAAGCCATTGAAGCTGCAAAATCACTGTTATAAAAGCAGCATCGACAAGAGCTCCGGCTTCATCCTGGGGCTCTTTTCAATGAGAACATATAGCTTTTAACAAAGCGAGGAGAGAAAAGCATTGCAGAAAGATCAAGTAAGTACTATTTTTGAACTGCTCGATACAGCTTCTATTCGATTAAAAAAGGAACAGGGCATTTCCTATATTGAAGCATTGGCAGAAGCAGGAGAAGCCTTTTTCCAAGCAAATGATCGAAACGGTTTATTAAAGGATTTAATAGAAAAAGCAGATTTTGCTTCTTATGATCATGAGCAGATTCGTAAAGCGTTTCAGCTCGCCGTATTGAAAGGTCAAAAGGATATTTCTCACCCAAATCGCCAGATGACACCAGATACGATTGGACTGTTTGTCAGCTATTTGGTGAATAAATTTTTAGACGGTCAAAAAGAGCTCGTAGTCTTTGATCCAGCAGCGGGAACAGGAAACTTACTTCTTGCTGTTTTAAATAATCTCACTGCAGAAACAAAACGCGGCTTTGCGTCTGAAATTGATGATGTGCTCATTAAAATTGCTTGGGCCCAGGCGAATTTAGAGGAGAAAGAAGTTGAGCTTTTCCACCAGGACAGTCTTGAGCCGCTTCTGATCTCACCGGCAGATGTCACTGTATGCAGTCTCCCAGTGGGCTATTATCCAAATGATGAGCGTGCAGCAGACTTTGAACTAAAGGCAAAAGAAGGACATGCCTTTGCCCATTATTTATTCATTGAACAAAGCCTTCGCTACACAAAAGAAGGCGGCTTCTTATTCTTCATCATTCCAAATGATTTATTTGAAGGAAAAGAGAGCGTACAATTAAAGGATTTCATCAAAGATCATGCGTATATGAATGCGTTAATTCAGCTGCCAGTGTCCATGTTTAAGGATAAAAAACACGCCAAAAGCTTATTTGTGATGCAAAAGAAAAAAGAAGGGCTGGAAGCCCCAAAACGAATGCTGTTTGCCAATCTTCCATCTTTCTCACAGAAGGAAGCAATGGTCGGTGTGATGAGAAAATTAGACCAGTGGTTTATAGAAGAAAAAGAAACGAAAGAATAGCCAGAGTGATTTCTGGCTATTTCAGCGTGTAGACAAACCCTCGCATTCGCCCGCAGGTCTGCGCTCCGGTGCTCACGAATCCCAAATTCGCTCTGCTCCGATGCTCGCCCTTCCTAGAGCTGCAAAGGTTTTCTATCACGCTGAAAAGAAAACAAAGAGCTAAAATAAAAATCATTTTATCTCTTTGTCAATAATCTGGATATTTTACTATTCAGAAAATAACGACTTATTGATGTAAGCGATAACAGTTTGAAGGTGCACTTGAAATGCAAAGTTTTCAATGTTTAAATGAAAAAGTCAGATATTTTTCGGACTTATCGTTAAACTATAAAAGACCCGTCAAACAGGTTGAATATAGCACCGGAAAAAACGTGAAACCTTATATAACAACTGAGTAAAAGGAGCGACAGTAATGTCCAAAATTATTGCAATCAACGCAGGAAGCTCATCTCTTAAATTCCAATTGTTCGACATGCCAGAAGAAACCGTTTTAACAAAAGGGCTTGTTGAAAGAATCGGAATGGACAACAGTATCTTCACGATTTCTGTAGATGGAGAAAAGAAAACAGAAGTGACAGATATTCCAGATCACGCAGTAGCGGTCAAAATGCTGCTTGAAAAACTAACTGAATTTCACATCATCAAAGACTTTAATGAAATTGATGGCGTAGGACACCGCGTTGTTCACGGCGGAGAGAAATTCAGCGATTCTGTTCTTTTAACTGATGAAGTGATCAATGACATTGATCAGCTTTCAGAGCTTGCACCACTTCACAATCCTGCAAACGTTGTAGGAATCAAAGCATTCAAACAAATTCTGCCTGACGTACCAGCGGTTGCTGTGTTCGATACAGCATTCCACCAAACTATGCCAGAGCAGTCTTACCTATACAGCCTTCCGTACGACTACTACAAAAACTTTGGTATTCGTAAATATGGATTCCACGGGACAAGCCACAAGTTCGTTACAGAGCGTGCAGCAGAGCTATTAGGCCGTCCGCTTGAAGAGCTTCGTCTGATTTCTTGCCACCTTGGAAATGGTGCGAGTATTGCAGCAGTTGAAGGCGGAAAATCAATCGATACATCTATGGGCTTTACACCACTTGCTGGTGTTGCAATGGGTACACGTTCTGGTAACATTGACCCTGCCCTTATTCCATTTATTATGGAAAAAACAGGACATACTGCTGAAGAAGTGCTTTCTACTTTGAATAAGAAGAGTGGTCTTTTAGGTGTGTCTGGTCTGTCAAGTGACCTTCGTGATATCGAAGAAGCAACAGAAGAAGGAAACGACCGTGCAGAAGTTGCTCTTGATATTTTTGCGAGCCGTATTCATAAATATATCGGTTCTTATGCAGCAAGAATGAATGGCGTAGATGCGATCATCTTCACAGCTGGAATCGGTGAAAACAGTTCAGAAGTAAGAGCACGTGTACTTCGTGGTCTAGAATTCATGGGCGTTTACTGGGATCCTTCTTTAAACAACATGAGAGGCGAAGAAGCATTCATCAGCTACCCGCACTCTCCTGTAAAAGTGATTGTCATCCCTACAAACGAAGAAGTAATGATTGCAAGAGACGTAATGCGTTTAGCGTAATCAAGTTTGAAAAGCTCTTTTCCAATAAGGAAAAGAGCTTTTTTCTGTTGAAAGCAGCATGCTATAATGTTGTCCAATATGAAGCAAAAGGGAGCGGTGCGAAAGATGAGCGTGACAGAACATAAACGTGAGGCGAAAGAAAGGCTTTATGTGAAAGTCATTACGGTCAGTGATACAAGAACGAAAGATACAGATAAAAGCGGCCGTCTGATGATTGATTTGCTCAAAGAACAGGGACATCTTGTTCTTGCATACGATATTGTAAAAGATGATATAGGATCGATTCAAGACGCTGTGCTGGAAGGAACAAGCGAACCGAAAATAGATGCCGTCTTGTTAAATGGCGGAACAGGGATTGCCGCAAGGGATGTGACCATTGAAGCGATCACTCCTCTTTTTTCCAAGGAACTGCCTGGCTTTGGTGAAATCTTCCGCATGCTCAGTTATACAGAAGACATAGGTTCAGCTGCTATTTTATCCAGGGCAACGGCAGGGGTCGTCAATCAAAAGGCTGTCTTTGCCACGCCGGGATCTACCGGAGCCGTTCGTTTAGCCATGACCAAACTCGTGATTCCAGAGCTTCCTCATGTCTTACGAGAGCTTGAAAAGGATCAAAAATAGCCCAAAATGACTCTGCCAAGAAAATTTGGCAGAGTTTTTTTCATAAAGGGGTTGAAAAAACAATTTTTCCTTGTTACAGTGTATACATACTAAATGCATGTTTATAAATTAAAACTTATTTTTATGCAAAAACATTCACAGAATCAAAACAAGCGAGAGGAGCTTTTCAATCATGTCACAAAATAAAAAAGTCGTATTAGCATATTCCGGAGGTCTTGATACCTCTGTTGCAGTTAAATGGTTACAAGAGCAAGGATACGAAGTCGTTGCTTGCTGCCTGGACGTAGGTGAAGGAAAAGATTTAGCATTCGTTCAACAAAAAGCACTTCAAGTCGGAGCTGTTCAATCATACATGATTGACGCAAAAGAAGAATTTGCTGAAGAGTTTGCACTCACTGCATTACAAGCACACACAATGTATGAAGGAAAATATCCACTAGTATCTGCACTATCCCGTCCGCTTATTGCAAAAAAATTAGTGGAAGTAGCAGAAAAAGAAAATGCAGTAGCAGTTGCTCATGGATGTACTGGAAAAGGGAACGACCAAGTTCGTTTTGAAGTATCCATTAAAGCATTGAATCCAGACCTAGAAGTTCTTGCACCAGTGCGTGAATGGAAATGGTCTCGTGATGAAGAAATCGATTATGCACAAAAACACGGTATTCCAATTCCGATTAATTTAGACAGCCCATATTCAATCGACCAAAACCTTTGGGGCAGAAGTAACGAATGTGGCATTTTAGAAGATCCTTGGGCTGCGCCGCCAGAAGGTGCATACGATCTGACAAATCCACTTGAAAAAACGCCTGACACACCTGAAATCATTGAAATCACGTTTGAAAAAGGAAAACCGACAGCCATTGACGGTATCCAGTATTCATTATCTGATCTCATCCTTCATTTAAATGAAGTCGCTGGACAGCATGGTGTTGGCAGAATCGATCACGTTGAAAACCGTCTTGTCGGCATCAAATCTCGTGAAGTGTACGAATGCCCAGGTGCTGTCACACTTCTAAAAGCGCATAAAGAGCTTGAAGACTTAACGCTAGTCAAAGAAGTCGCTCACTTTAAACCAATCGTTGAACAAAAAATGGCTGAATTAATATACAACGGCTTATGGTTCTCACCGCTTAAAGAAGCACTAGATGCATTCTTACAAGAAACACAGCAGAACGTAACAGGTGTTGTACGTGTGAAACTATTTAAAGGTCATGCCATTGTAGAAGGACGTAAATCACCATATTCACTTTATGATGAAAATCTAGCCACTTATACAAAAGCAGATGAATTCGATCATGATGCAGCTGTAGGATTTATTAATCTTTGGGGCTTACCGACAAAAGTAAACAGCATCGTGAATAAAAAGGAGCAGGTTAAAGCATGAAAAAGCTTTGGGGAGGCCGATTTCAAAAAACACCAGAAAAATGGGTCGATGAGTTTGGCGCGTCCATTCATTTCGACAAACAATTAGTCAAAGAAGATCTGACCGGCTCCCTTGCTCATGCAAGTATGCTGAATAAATGCGGTATCCTCGGTGATGAGGAGGCCGCTGCCATCAAAGACGGACTAAATACGCTCATGAAAAAGGCAGAGGCGGATGAACTGGAATTCTCAGTCGATTATGAGGACATTCATTTAAACCTTGAGAAAATGCTCATTGATGAGATTGGTCCGCTTGGCGGCAAATTGCACACAGCGAGAAGCCGGAATGATCAGGTCGCAACTGATATGCACTTGTATTTGAATAACCAAGTAGAGCATATCATTGAACTGATCTCTTCCTTTCAAACGGTGCTTGTAGAAAAGGCAGAACAGCACGTTGAAACGATTTTTCCAGGATATACGCACCTGCAGCGTGCACAGCCTATTTCGTTTGCCCATCATATGCTCGCCTATTTCTGGATGCTTGAGCGTGACAAAGCGCGTTTCCAAGATTCATTAAAGCGAATTAACGTGTCTCCACTTGGATGCGGAGCGTTAGCAGGAACGACATTCCCGATTGATCGTGAATATACAGCAGAGCAGCTTGGCTTTGACCACATTTACGAAAACAGCCTCGATGGTGTGAGTGACCGGGACTTCATTTTAGAGTTTTTGTCTAATAGCAGTCTTGTGATGATGCACCTCTCACGTTTTTGTGAGGAAATCATTTTATGGTGCTCGCAAGAATTCAAATTCATTGAACTTGATGATACGTATGCAACAGGCAGCAGCATGATGCCGCAGAAGAAAAACCCGGATATGGCTGAATTAATCCGCGGGAAAACAGGCCGTGTGTATGGCAACCTGATGGGGCTTCTCACGATTATGAAAGGCTTGCCGCTTACGTATAACAAAGATCTGCAAGAAGATAAAGAAGGTATGTTTGATACAGTGAAAACCATCGCTGGCAGCCTGCAAATCTTCACAGGCATGATTCAAACGATGACAGTGAACGAAGATGTCATGAAAAAGGCAACAAAAGAAGATTTCTCAAATGCGACAGAAGTGGCTGACTACCTTGCGAAAAAAGGCATGCCATTCCGTGAAGCACACGAAATCGTTGGAAAGCTTGTGTATACATGTATTCAAAAAGGCATCTATCTAAGTGATCTTTCTTTTGAAACATTCACAGAAGCAAGCGATCTTTTTGAACAAGACATTTACACTGTTCTTGATCCATATGTTGCGGTTGAAAAAAGAACAAGTGCAGGCGGAACTGGATTCAAACAAATTCAGCTCGCTTTAGAAAAAGCAAAAGCCTGCCTGGCATAACTTATCATAACCATTCGTTTATACGGATGGTTTTTTTGTCATGGAAAAAGGAGATTGATGATCATTGGAGAAATGAAAGCATACCTGCGTCAAGCAGAAGAGGGAGTGACAGCAGATCATGAAGAAAACGCTTGAGGCTTTGTTTCATCAACCAATCGTATCAGTGAAAACGTTAGGAGAACAATATGACGGACGGGCTAATGATGTGTGGCTGATCTCCTTACAAGATAAAACGGAATATGTAGTCAAATCTCCTAAAACTGCAAGAGAAGAAAGTGAATTTGTTTCTGGGATCAAATTGATCTATGGAGTAGATGACCGTACTGTAGAAGAGCATATCGATCAAATCAATCAAAAGCTGTCTCATACGAATTCCTTTCATATTCCAAAAGTTGTTCGTAAAGTGAAGAAGGCAGGGAGACATTTTTATGTAATGGAAAAAGTAGAAGGAACACCTTGTACATCTTTTGAGGGACGTTCATCAGACTTTTATAAGGATTATGGGAGGAAACTAGCACATCTTCATTCATATCGTACTGACTTTTTTGGTGCAGTCTACGGAGCTGAAAAGAAGCATTTGAGAGAATTCCATGCTGTGTTAAAAAAGGCTGTATTCAAACTCATAGGCCGCTATTACGCTGATCAGCATGAATTTCACTGTTATGCAGAAATTGTGCTGCAAAAGATGGAAAAGCTAAAGCCCCCTGATTCAGCAAGTCTCATTTTAATTGATTTAGATCCGTCTCAATATATTGAAAAAGATGATCAAGTGACGAGTTTAGTTGATACAGAATATGTCGTATATGGACCAGCTGCGTTTGATTTTATTGCATTGGAATACCTTTTGACGAAAGAAGCTGCCCGCAATGTTCAATTGGGCTATGAAGAGATTTGCCCGCTTCCTCGTGATCTTCATGAGGTGAGAGAGTGCTATCGTTTTGTTTCTCTGCTGCTCGATATCCATGGCTCATGGGATTTGAAAAAGTGGATAAATCACCCTATATTGTTTGACTCATATCGATAAAGGGTTCATAAGTGCGCCAGATGCCGGTTTATAGTAAAGTAAAGATAACAAAAGAAACACGTGAACTTGCAACCTTTGCTTTAGGAGGAGATTGTGTGCGACACGCATTAATAACAGCGGGTTCTAAAGGACTTGGCCGGAAAGTTACCGAGTCTTTACTGAATATGGGGTATTCTGTGACAGTGAATTATCGAAGTGATGATGAAGCTGTCCGGCAGATGAAAGAAGAATTACACCAGTACGAAGATAAGCTTCAATTTGTCGAAGGTGATGTGACAAAAAAAGAAGATTTAAAAAACATGGTAGAGCTGGCAGCAGAGCGATTTGGACGGATTGATGCCTTGATTAACAATGCCGGTCCTTATATTTTTGAACGAAAAAAATTGGCGGATTACTCTGAAGATGAATGGTATCAAATGATAGAAGGCAACCTATCAGCAGTATTCCATTTGTTCCGAATGGTCATCCCAACGATGAGAAAACAAGGCTTTGGCCGCATTATCACTTATGGCTTCCAAGGTGCAGACCATGCGCCAGGCTGGATGCACAGATCAGCCTTTGGAGCGGCAAAAGTGGGCCTTGCGTCATTGACGAAAACGATTGCGATTGAAGAAGCCGAAAATGGCATCACTGCTAATATGGTTTGTCCAGGCAAAATCGTTGGAGACATGAAAGAATCGACAATAGAGAAAGCCCGTCAAATCAAAGACGATGAAACGCCGATAGGCAGGTCTGGCACTGGAGAGGATATAGGGCGTATCATTTCATTTCTATGCGATGACCGTTCAGATCTCATTACAGGGACCGTCATTGAAGCAACAGGTGGTCTTAACGTCATTCACAGGCATTAAGTTTTTCAGCTTTTTATAGAGGGAATAAATGATATGAGATCAAAATTGAAAGGTGGATATACTACATGAAAGCTACATATCATGGACATTCAGTTGTACACATTGAAACAAACGGATATCATATTTGGATTGACCCATTTTTAAATGGAAATAAGCATACAGAGATCAAACCGCAAGATGTGAAAGCGGATGTCATTTTACTGACACATGGACATGGAGATCACCTTGGTGACACCATTGAAATTGCTAAAAATAATGACGCTCTCGTCGTTGCGCCAAATGAGCTTGCCGTTTATTTAAGCTGGCAAGGGGTGAAAACGCACCCGCTTCATATCGGCGGCGGACGTGAGTTTGAATTTGGTAAAGTGAAGCTCACGCAAGCGTTTCATGGTTCAGCTGTCATTGATGAAGAGGCACAGACAATTACGTATACAGGGATGCCATCAGGTATTTTATTTACCGCAGAGGGTAAAACAATTTATCATGCAGGAGACACTGCACTCTTTTCAGATATGAAACTGATCGGTGAACTGAATCATATTGAGCTCGCATTCCTTCCAATTGGTGATAACTTCACAATGGGACCGGAAGATGCAAGAATCGCAGCAGAATGGCTGCGGGCAAAACAGGTCGTTCCGATTCACTACAGCACATTCCCGCCAATTGAACAGGACCCGCATGCATTTGCAGACAGCCTGCATGGCGGCGTCGGTCATGTGTTAAACAGCGGGGAATCAATCGACATTTAATCCTCATATGAAAAAAGCTGGCACACAAATGCCGGCTTTTTTTATTTGCCTTCATCTGCCGAAAGAAAAGACAAATTGCTATTAAAAGCCTCCTGCCCTTATAATGAAACATAGATGAAAACGCTGAAAACAAAAAGGGTGAACGGGATTGGCGACAAAGCATGAGCAAATTTTATCGTATATTGATTCATTAGATGTCGGAGAGAAAATTTCTGTCCGGCGCATAGCGAAAGAAATGAAAGTGAGTGAAGGTACCGCTTACAGGGCCATCAAAGATGCTGAAAATAAAGGATTCGTCAGTACCATTGAACGAGTCGGCACCATTCGAATTGAACAAAAGAAAAAAGAAAATATTGAAAAACTCACATATGCAGAAGTGGTCAATGTTATTGATGGTCAGGTCCTTGGAGGACGCGCCGGCTTACATAAAACGTTAAATAAATTTGTTATCGGAGCGATGGAGCTGGACGCAATGATGCGCTATACGGCTGCTGGCAACCTGCTCATCGTCGGAAACCGGATCAATGCCCATAGGCAGGCATTAGAGGCAGGGGCGGCTGTGCTGGTCACAGGCGGATTCTCAACAGATGATGAAATCATTCAGCTCGCAGATGAGCTGGAGCTGCCGATTTTATCGACAAGCTACGATACATTTACCGTAGCGGCTCTCATTAACAGAGCCATTTATGACCAATTAATTAAAAAAGAAATTGTGCTTGTAGAAGATATTTTAACGCCGATTGAACGCACCGTGTATTTATCACCAGAGGATAAGCTTGAAAAATGGTATGAAAAGAATTATGAAACTGGCCACGGCCGTTTCCCGGTCGCAGATGATCAAATGAAGATTCACGGAATCCTCACCTCAAAGGATATTGCGGGGCATGACCGCTCCACACCGATTGAAAAAGTAATGACGAAAAATCCGCTGACGGTCATTGGCAAGACATCTGTCGCCTCTGCTGCACAAATGATGGTGTGGGAAGGCATTGAGGTGCTGCCAGTTGTGGATGATCATGCGAAGCTGATCGGTATGATCAGCCGTCAGGATGTGCTCAAGGCGCTCCAAATGATTCAAAAGCAGCCGCAGGTCGGAGAAAAGCTGGATGATGTTGTCTCAAGAGGATTTAAAGAAGCCGATACAGAGAAACCAAAAGCGGATGCGGTTTATCAATACGAGGTTACCCCGCAAATGACGAACCAGCTTGGAAATATTTCATATGGGGTGTTCACACAAATTTTAATCGAATCTGCCAACCGCTTCTTAAAATCTCATAAAAAGGGCGAACTGATCGTCGAGAGTCTCTCTGTCTATTTCTTAAAGCCGGTCCAAATGGAATCCACCATCCAGATTAAGCCGAATATTTTAGAAGTAGGACGCAAGTTTGGAAAGCTGGAAGTGGAGGTTTATCACCAATCGAATATCGTAGGCAAAGCGATGCTGATGGTGCAGCTGATGGAAAGAGGATAATGATAAAAAGGGCGAACTCATGTCGCCCCTTTCCTTATTACGCATGATCTTTTTCGCCTTCCTTTAAAAAGAGCGGAAGGTAATGCTTGTAGGCTTTATACCCAGCCCACGTACTGCCGATACCAACAGCAACAAAAATAAATCCGATGACAAATGCGAGTGACGAGCGGTTTAAAAATAATTGATTCACACCGAAGAGCAGGACAAAGCAGCCAAGGGCCATACTGGATTTCGCCGACCAGAATTTTTTCTCGACTGGCCGGTTCGTACGGACATTTTTTGCTTTGTAGTATAAATAAAACATGGCAGAACAAATAATAAACACAATCAAAACAAGCATGTGCCAAGCCTCCATTGTAAGTGGTTACAACCCTATTTTAAACGTAAATAGGCTTGCTTACTAGAATAAATTGTCTATCCCTCACTTTTCCGTCACGATAGATTATGATTTAATAATAAAAAGAGTATCGCATGAGAAGGAGTTTTTATGAAAAAAGAACTGATTAGAACCATATCATTATATGACACCATCATCATCCATAGACATGTAAGACCAGATCCTGATGCGTATGGATCGCAGTGCGGCCTTACGGAAATCTTGCGTGCCACCTATCCAGAAAAAAATATTTATGCGACAGGAACGCCTGAGCCATCCCTTTCATTTTTATATGAACTCGATGAGGTACCAGATGACGTGTATAAAGGGGCCCTTGTCATTGTCTGTGATACGGCCAATCAAGCAAGAATCGATGATCAGCGCTATTTAATGGGTGATAAGCTGATGAAAATCGACCATCACCCGAATGAAGATCCTTATGGTGATTTGCTTTGGGTGGATACAGAGGCAAGCTCTGTGAGCGAGATGATTTATGAATTGTACTTAGAGGGGAAAGAAGAAGGATATCAGCTGAATACAAAGGCAGCTGAATTGATCTATGCCGGCATTGTAGGAGACACAGGCCGCTTCCTTTTCCCAAACACAACGAAAAAGACACTCAAATATGCAGGGGAGCTTATCGAATATCCATTTTCATCTTCAGATCTTTTCAATCAATTGTATGAGACAGATTTGAATGTCGTGAAATTAAATGGCTATATTTTTCAACATATTTCTTTGTCAGAGAACGGGGTTGCATCTGTTTTCATTAAGCGTGAAATTTTGGAATCGTTCCAAACAACAGCGCAGCAGGCCTCACAGCTTGTTGGGACACTAGGGAATATTGCAGGCATTAAGGCATGGGTCTTTTTTGTGGAAGAAAACGATCAGATTCGTGTGAGATTCCGCTCTAAAGGCGTCGTCATTAACACCATTGCGAAAAAATATCATGGAGGCGGCCACCCGCTTGCAGCCGGTGCGTCCATTTATGATTGGGCAGTAGCAGATGAGATTTTGCGTGATTTAGAGGAAGTATGTAAATCATCATCATAAGAGAGGAGGGATGTGAAGTCCCTTCTCTCTTTTTTTGTCATGGAGAAAAGGGTTACTTGCATACAGGGATAAACCAGCAGCCGATGTCTGTTGAATCTTCATAGGCTTGGAGATTTTGATGCTTTAATTCTTTTTTAATTAAATGAGCCATCATTTCTGTCTCAGCATAAGCACACATGCCGTCTTTGATCCGGCTTGCTTTGTCTCGTGCCATTTGACGATAGCTGTAAACCTCCATTGTCCTCACCTCTTTCTATTTAAGATCTCGTTCTACTTTTAGTGTATAAAAATGAAGCGTGAAAAGCGATCATTGAGGGCAGAAATTCATAAAAATTCCACAACCTCTTTATTCAGCAAATGAAATACGTACTTCAAGTGAAAGCTTCGTATAAATTGTCAGCTCTGTCACTTTCGCGCGATATGCCTTTTCCCGAATGGTATATTCTTTATTTTCCACTGTCCGTTTTAGTAATTCCTTTGTTTTATAGACACTTTCAATATCTTTTGTAATGACTTCTGAGATATCCTCCTTGACCTGATCTTCAAACTTTAGCGTATCTGGCTCTGGGATTTTATATTGCTCACGATTCACGAGATGAACATCTACGCTTTGGATCAGCAGCCGCTTCTTATTATCCTCATTTAACTTATGCAAATCTTCCCGATAGAGTGTGATTTGTTCTTTCAGACTGTCCATATGATGCTGCTGGCTTCTCAGCAGTGTCACTTGCTTTTCCTGAAAGGTTCCGTATGTAAAGAGAAAAATAAGCCAGCTTACAATCGCACCAAACATCATTCCTGCAAAAAAACGCTGCCAGCCTGGGCGTTTATACAGCTCCGGCACCCTCATGATGACACATGCTCCTGGGTGAGCCACGTAATAATGAGATACCCCGTTTGTGCACCGCCCATGGCAGAGATAATTAATAAAATCTGCTTGAAAATATCACGCGTGTTTCCTTCGAAAATGCCTCGTTCAAAGCTATAAACAGCATCAAATGTTCCGCCGATAGCGGCGACAAGCGCCCAAATCTTTAAACGGTTGGCAAGACTAGTAATAATGGATAAAGGCGGCTGACCAGATAAATACGCACCAACACCGCCTATGATAGCACCACCCAAGATGACCCCTAGGGCGATAAAATAACAGCTGATAAAATTCGGTATAAAAGCTTCCTTCACATCCATTTTGTCCACCTCACTCTATTCAATATATGGCGTATGCTGGACAAGTATGAACGGACAGAAAAGAAAGAACATTTGTTTCTCATCGCATCGCGTTTTATAATGAAAGAATGACTTTAGACGAAAGGAGTGGATTAAGCATGTCTTATGTTCATCTTCAGGTCCACAGTGGATACAGCTTATTAAGCAGTGCAGCTAAAGTAAAGGAGCTTGTGCTGAAAGCAAAAGAACTTGGCTGCAAGGCGCTCGCTCTTACCGATGACCATGTGATGTATGGCACGGTTGAATTTTATAAGGAATGTAAAAAACATGGCATCAAGCCGGTTATCGGTTTAACAGCTTCTGTCTTCATAGATGAACAAGAGACAGAGGCTTATCCCTTGGTACTCCTTGCAAAAAACAATGAAGGCTATCAAAACCTAATCAAAATCAGCAGTGTGCTGAAATCAAAATCAAAAGCCGGATTGAAAGAGAAATGGCTCAAAAGCTATCACCGCGGGCTCATTGCCATCACACCAGGCGCATCTGGGTATATTGAAACGCTTTTGCAGCATGATCAGTTAGAAGAAGCACGTGAAGCTGCCAACCAATTGAAGCATATATTCGGCGAGGGACATGTGTATATCGCACTTCAGCCATTTCAGCAGGACGAATCGCTCGCCGGCAAACTGCGGGACGTCTCACAAAGTACAGACATTCCTCTTGTTGCGACGGGTGATGTTCACTATATCAATCGAGAAGACAAAATGGCTTATACGTGCTTAAAAGCGATCAAAGCAGGTAAGCAGCTTTCAGAGATAGAGGAAGACCGAGGAGAAAAGCATTTCAGATCCTTTGAAGAAATGTTGGAATGGTATAGAGATGATCAAGAGCTGCTGACAAGAACGGTGGAGATTGCAAACCGCTGTGAAGTTGATTTAAATCTTGGGCAGACAAAACTCCCATCTTACCCGACTCCTGATCAATCAACAGCAGATCAGTTTTTACGCAGAGTGTGCGCAGAAGGGATGAAGCAAAGAAAGCTTGCTTCAAATGACATGTATGTCAAAAGGCTTGAATATGAGCTGAGCATTATCCAAAAAATGAATTTCAGTGATTATTTTCTCATTGTGTGGGATTTTATGAAATATGCGCATGACAAAGGAATTGTCACAGGCCCTGGGCGGGGATCAGCAGCGGGTTCACTTGTTGCATACGTTCTGTTTATTACGGATGTCGATCCGATCCGTCACGGTCTTTTATTTGAGCGCTTCTTAAATCCAGAGCGAATCAGCATGCCAGATATTGATATTGATTTCCCCGACACGAGAAGAGATGAAATCATTTCTTATGTAAAAGACAAATACGGAGATATGCATGTGGCGCAAATTGTCACGTTTGGAACACTGGCAGCAAAAGCTGCTTTAAGGGATGTTGGACGTGTGATGGGAATTGATTCAAAGGCAGCGGACCGTCTTGCCAAGCTGATTCCATCAAAGCCAGGAACGACGCTGAAAGAAGCGGTGACTGCATCTTCTGAATTAAAAACGATGCTTCAGCAATCCGATGAGCTTCGAAAGGTCTTCCAAACTGCTTTAAAGGTAGAAGGCTTGCCAAGACACACCTCGACACATGCAGCTGGCGTTGTGCTGAGCGAGGAACCGCTGACAGAGGTCGTTCCCATTCAAGACGGCCATGAAGGTGTGTATTTAACGCAGTATGCGATGAATTATTTAGAAGATCTCGGACTGTTAAAGATGGATTTCTTAGGACTAAGAAACTTAACATTAATTGAATCCATTAAAAACCAGATTGAAAGACAGGAAAACGTCCACATTAACTTTAGTGACATTTCATATGAGGATCAGAAAACGTTTGAATTGTTATCCGCAGGAGATACAACTGGAATATTCCAGCTTGAATCACAGGGGATGCGTCAGGTGCTGAGGCGCCTGAAGCCGTCTAGTTTAGAAGATATCGTGGCGGTCAATGCTCTCTATCGTCCAGGTCCAATGGAAAATATCCCGCTTTTTATCGACCGAAAGCATGGCAGAGTCAAAGTCTCTTATCCTCATCCTGATTTGTATGACATATTAAAGGATACATATGGGGTCATCGTCTATCAGGAGCAAATCATGCTGATTGCAGCGAAAATGGCTGGATTTCAGCTGGGCGAGGCAGATCTATTAAGAAGAGCTGTTTCAAAGAAGGATAAAAAGGTCCTGGATGAAGAGCGAAGCCATTTTGTTGAAGGATGCCTAAAAAAGGAGTATCCTGTTAACATTGCAAATGACGTTTATGACTTAATCGTCAAATTTGCAAACTATGGTTTTAATAGAAGCCATGCTGTTGCATATAGCATGATTGGCTTTCAGCTTGCTTATTTAAAAGCGCATTATCCGTTATATTTTATGTGCGGTCTTTTAACGAGTGTAATTGGAAATGAAGACAAAATTGCTCAATATTTCTATGAGGCGAAGGAAAAAGGGATATCTGTGTTGAAGCCTTCTATTAATAAGAGTGAGTTTCCATTTACGGTTGAAAAAGGGGAGATCCGCTACAGCTTAAGAGCGATCAAAAATGTCGGAGTGTCAGCTGTAAAGGATATATACAGAGCAAGACAGGAAAAGCCGTTTGAAGATTTATTTGATTTTTGCGCAAGAGTATCACCAAAGAGTGTCAACCGAAAAACGATTGAAGCGCTCATTTTTTCAGGGGCGATGGATGAATTTTATCCCAATCGTGCTTCGTTATTAGCATCGATAGATATTGCGTTAGACCACGTGTCATTTTTAAATCCAGAGGATCAGCTGGACTTTCTTGGGGATACAACCTTCTCCATTAAGCCAAAATATGCGGAGATAGAAGAAATGCCGCTTGTTGATCTCCTGCAATTTGAAAAAGAGGCACTCGGGTTATATTTATCAAATCATCCAGTACAAGCGTACCGAGACCGCTTAAGAGAGAATGGTGCAGTGGAAATCATCAGACTTTCTTCCTATATTAAGCGTAAAATCTCAATGGGTGGTCTTTTGACAAAAGTGAAATCGATTCGGACAAAAAATGGACAATCGATGGCATTTGTTACATTTGGGGATGAAACGGGAGAAATGGAAGGCGTCGTCTTTCCAGAGCAATTTAGAAAGCTGTCCCCCTTACTTGAGGAGGGCAACATGCTTTATGTTGAAGGCAGAGTAGAGGTCAGAAATGACAGCAGTCAAATCATCGTGCAAGAAGCTGCTTTACTGGAAGAGATGGATGCAAAAAGAAAAGAGTCTGTCTACATTCGTGTGAAAGAAGAGAATCATACGCAGGAGCTGCTAGAGCAAGTAAAACGAATCCTTTCGATGCACAGCGGAGGAGCAGATGTCTATTTGTATTATGAGAAGCAAAAAAAGACGATGAGACTTCCAGATGCATACAAAGTTCATGCAGATCATGCTGTCATTTTCCAGTTAAAAGAGCTGCTCGGTGAACAAAACGTTGTGATTAAATGATGACAAATCGCCTGAATATGTTTTACAAATTCACCTATTGTGTTATCATTTTAAAGATTCTGTTTATTTAAAACTGCCAGTATGTGCTTATCAACTTAGCAAATCATTAAATCATTTTCCACTTGAAGGAGTGTTCATCACATGTCATTAAGAGAAGAAGCATTACATATGCACAAAGAGAATCAAGGCAAACTCGAATCAAAATCAAAAGTACAAGTGAAAAATGCGAAAGACTTGAGCTTGGCTTATTCACCTGGTGTTGCAGAACCATGTAAAGATATTTATGACGACACAAGCAAAGTGTATGATTATACAATGAAAGGCAATATGGTCGCTGTTGTCACAGACGGAAGCGCTGTTTTAGGACTTGGAAATATCGGTGCAGAAGCATCTCTTCCAGTAATGGAAGGGAAAGCTGTATTATTCAAAAGTTTTGCAGGCGTAGATGCCTTCCCAATCGCGCTTGCAACAAACGATGTAGACAAAATCGTTGAAACAGTGAAGCTTCTTGAGCCGACTTTTGGCGGTGTGAACCTTGAAGATATTGCAGCGCCTAACTGCTTTATCATCGAAGAGCGCTTGAAAAAAGAGACAAACATTCCAGTTTTCCACGATGATCAGCACGGAACAGCGATTGTGACAGTAGCAGGACTTGTGAATGCACTGAAGCTATCTGGAAAATCCATGTCTTCAATTAAAGTAGTGGCAAACGGCGCCGGAGCAGCAGGGATTGCGATTATCAAGCTTCTTTATCATTTCGGTGTACGTGATATCATTATGTGTGATACGAAAGGTGCTATTTACGAAGGCCGCCCGAACGGTATGAATGCAGTGAAAAACGAAGTAGCTAAATTCACGAACCAAGACCGCAAAGAAGGTTCATTAGAAGAGGTCATTGAAGGCGCAGATGTCTTTATCGGGGTTTCTGTAGCAGGCGCTTTAACAAAAGAAATGGTTGGAAAAATGGCAAAAGATCCTGTCATCTTTGCTATGGCTAATCCAAATCCAGAGATCATGCCAGAAGATGCACATGCAGCAGGAGCAAGTGTTGTAGGAACTGGCCGTTCTGACTTCCCGAACCAAGTGAACAACGTACTGGCATTCCCAGGAATTTTCCGCGGAGCATTAGATGTACGTGCAACTCACATTAACGAAGAAATGAAAATCGCAGCTGTTGAAGCGATTGCGTCTCTTGTTTCAGATGAAGAATTGTCAGCTGAATATGTCATCCCTGCACCATTTGATGCACGCGTAGCACCAGCGGTAGCAAAAGCGGTGGCAAAAGCAGCAATGGAAACTGGCGTTGCAAGAATCAAGGTCGACCCAGAAGCTGTCGCTGAAAAAACAAGAAAATTAACGATTATCGGCGAATAATCAACTGGAAAAGTG
The DNA here is from genome assembly GCF_054161415.1 of Bacillus sp. PK5-006. Lineage (NCBI taxonomy): Bacteria > Bacillati > Bacillota > Bacilli > Caryophanales > Bacillaceae > Bacillus > Bacillus sp. PK5-006. The sequence continues at coordinate 1,115,557 of NZ_CP096414.1, forward strand.
TGCACGTTCTTTCTGAAACTGGAGAAAAACGTGCACCATTTCCTCTCTTACGCGAAAATTTTTTCATCCGGAATGAGATTTTTTTGTAGACGTTCACAATTCAAACATATCAACTGCTCAGCGCCCCAAACACATACTCATTTCTCATCAATTCCCCACTGAAAAAATTGAATGAAGGATGACAGCGTTTGACAAAAAAAGTACAATAGTTTCGGTACAGTTATGACATGTCCTATAATAGTGGATGTGCGTGTAAAGAAAAAACCCTTCAAAAAGGGAGGTAGTCATTTGTCAATCAAGAATATTTTCAGTAAAAAGAAAAAATATGCATCTGTACCCTCTGAACAGGCAAGTCAAGATGTGCCTGAAGGCATCATGACCAAATGTCCGCAATGTAAAAAAATAATGCTCACCAAAGAACTAGATAAAAATTTACGTGTTTGTATGAATTGCGGCAGACATTTGCAAATGAATGCAAAACAGCGTATTGAAAGCCTTGTAGATGAAGGCACATTTGAAGAATTTAACGGGCACCTCATTTCATCAAACCCGCTCGGTTTCCCAGGCTACGAAGAAAAGCTTGAGAAAGACAGAGAAAAAACATCTTTGAATGAAGCCATTGTCACAGGTAAAGGTGAAATTGAAGGCCAAAGTGCTGTGATTGCTGTCATGGATGCCACGTTCCGTATGGGCAGCATGGGATCCGTTGTTGGTGAAAAGATCACGCTGGCGATCGAGAAAGCAAAAGCGGACAAGGTGCCATTTATTATCTTTACTGCTTCTGGCGGAGCGAGAATGCAAGAGGGAATTCTCAGTCTCATGCAGATGGCAAAAACAAGTTCAGCATTAAAACTGTTCAGCGAGGATCAAGGTTTGATTATCTCTGTGATGACGAACCCAACAACTGGCGGTGTATCAGCTAGTTTTGCGTCTCTCGGTGATTACAATTTTGCAGAACCTGGTGCTTTAATTGGTTTTGCAGGCCGCAGAATCATTGAACAAACGATTCGTGAAGACCTGCCAGAGGACTTCCAGACGGCTGAATTTTTAATGAAGCATGGACAGCTTGATGCTGTGATTCATCGTGCAGAAATGAAAGAAACACTAGGCCGAATCTTAGCACTACACAGCACAGGAGGTGAACGAGAGTGGCTGGAGAATTAGAATTTGAAAAACCTGTCATTGAACTTCGAGCGAAAATTGATGAACTGAAAAAGTTCACACAAAACTCAGAAATGGATTTAAGTGCAGAAATTGAGCGCCTTGAAACACGTCTGAGTAAGCTTGAAGCAGACATTTATACAAATTTAAAGCCGTGGGACAGAGTGCAGATTGCTCGGCATGCGATGCGCCCAACAACTCTCGATTACATTCAAGAGCTGTTTGACAACTTTTTCGAATGTCACGGTGACCGTTTTTATGGTGATGATGAAGCGATCGTTGGAGGAATTGCCACGTTTAAAGGGCTTCCTGTCACGGTTATTGGCCATCAGCGCGGTAAAGATACAAAAGAAAACTTGCGCCGTAATTTCGGAATGCCTCATCCAGAAGGCTACCGTAAAGCGCTGCGCTTGATGAAACAAGCAGATAAATTTAATCGCCCGATCATTTGCTTTATTGATACAAAAGGAGCTTATCCTGGTAAAGCAGCTGAAGAGCGCGGACAAAGTGAAGCAATTGCGAAAAACCTATTCGAAATGGCAGGACTTCGTGTACCAGTTGTCTGTATTGTCATTGGAGAAGGCGGAAGCGGCGGCGCACTAGGCTTAGGCGTAGGAAACCACCTATTCATGCTAGAAAACTCAACATATTCAGTGATTTCACCTGAAGGTGCAGCAGCACTGCTCTGGAAGGACTCATCACTTGCGAAAAAAGCTGCAGAATCAATGAAAATTACCGCTCCAGACCTAAAAGAATTAGATATTATAGATGATGTTATTAAAGAAGTGCAAGGTGGAGCACATCGAGACGTGAAACAACAAGCAGCTTACATGGAAAAAACATTAAAACAGTCACTTACATCTTTGCTCAAACTAACGCCTGAAGAACTAGTCGAACAAAGATATGAAAAATACAAAGCAATCGGGAAAGTCTCGATTGAAAATCAATATATTGGGGTAAACTAAATAAACGTACAGCCTTTTTGGCTGGCGTTTATTTTTTTCATCTTTTTTCATGAAAACCGTCTTCATGTAAGCGCTATTTGAAAATAATTTTCTTTTGTTTTCATAAAATTTGAAACGTCTGAAAACCTTGACATGACAAGGTTTATAGCACTTGCCTTTACAGATTTCAGAGAGATTTGCTTTCATTACGTTCTTAACTTTTGTTTAAAAACGGTTTATTTAATTGTATAATAAGTACGGTTTTAGAAATTCGTATTGAAAACATCCAAATTTGCTCATGATTGTTTTCAAGCAGTGGAAATGGTATGTTTAATTCATATATGGTCTCTGAGGTGAAAAAGATGAAGCGTATAGGAGTTTTAACAAGCGGTGGGGATTCCCCAGGAATGAATGCAGCTGTGCGCGCAGTTGTAAGGAAAGCAATTTACCATAATGTTGAAGTTTACGGTATTTATAATGGATACTCAGGTCTAATTAACGGTAAAATTGAGAAACTCGAAATAGGTTCAGTAGGCGATATCATTCATCGTGGAGGAACAAAACTTTACACGGCAAGATGTCCTGAATTCAAGACAGTTGAAGGTCGTGAAAAGGGAATTGAAAACTTAAAAAAATTCGGTATTGAAGGACTTGTAGTCATTGGTGGAGACGGGTCATTTATGGGAGCAAAGAAATTAACAGAGCTCGGTTTTCCATGTGTAGGTGTTCCAGGCACGATTGACAACGATATTCCAGGTACTGATTTTACTATTGGCTTTGATACAGCACTGAATACTGTCATTGATGCCATTGATAAAATTCGTGATACAGCCACATCTCATGAACGTACATACGTAGTGGAAGTAATGGGAAGACATGCTGGTGATATTGCCCTTTGGTCAGGTCTTGCGGGCGGAGCCGAATCTATTTTGATTCCTGAAGCAGACTATGACATGGACGAAATTATTGCTAGGTTAAGAAGAGGTCACGAACGCGGCAAGAAGCATAGTATCATCATCGTTGCAGAAGGCGTAGGCAGCGGTGTTGAATTTGGTAAGCGGATTGAAGAGGAGACAAGCCTTGAAACACGTGTATCTGTCTTAGGGCATATTCAGCGCGGAGGTTCTCCGAGTGCGTTTGACCGTGTACTGGCAAGCCGTTTAGGAGCATATGCAGTCGAGCTTCTTCTTGAAGGACAAGGCGGACGCTGTGTAGGCATTCAAAGCAATGAACTCGTTCATCACGATATTTTAGAAATCTTAGATAAAAAACATACAGTCGATAAAAATATGTACCGACTTTCACAAGAGCTCTCTATATAAAACGAGAAGACCTTAGGAGGAACAGTAATGAGAAAGACAAAAATCGTTTGTACAATCGGTCCAGCAAGTGAAAGCATTGAAAAGCTGACTGAATTGATTGAAGCAGGAATGAATGTAGCCAGACTAAACTTCTCCCATGGAGATTTTGAAGAGCATGGTGCACGCATTGAAAACATACGTAAAGCAGGTAAAACATTAGGCAAGGACATTGCGATCCTTCTAGATACAAAAGGTCCAGAGATCCGTACACGTACAGTTGAAAACGGCTCAATTGAGCTAGTCGCTGGTGCTGATCTTATCGTGAGTATGGAAGACATTGTTGGAAATACGGAAAAAATTAGTGTGACATACGAAGATTTAATTCATGATGTAGAAGTAGGTTCAACGATTCTATTAGATGATGGTCTGATTGGTTTAGAAGTAAAAGAAATTAACAAGGACCGCAAAGAAATCGTCACAAAAGTCATGAATACAGGCACACTCAAAAACAAAAAAGGTGTCAACATACCTGGTGTCAGTGTAAACCTGCCTGGTATTACAGAAAAGGATGCCAATGATATTCTGTTTGGAATTGAACAAGGCGTCGATTTCATCGCAGCTTCTTTTGTGAGACGAGCTTCTGATGTTCTTGAAATTCGTGAGCTTCTTGAAAAGAACAATGCGACTGATATTCAAATCATTCCTAAGATTGAAAACCAAGAGGGTGTTGATAACATCGACGAGATCCTTGAGGTATCTGACGGTTTAATGGTTGCGCGTGGAGATCTTGGTGTAGAGATCCCGGCAGAAGAAGTACCGCTTGTTCAAAAAATGCTGATCAAAAAATGCAATCGCTTAGGCAAGCCTGTCATCACAGCGACTCAAATGCTGGACAGCATGCAGCGTAACCCTCGTCCAACTCGTGCGGAAGCAAGTGACGTGGCAAATGCTATTTTTGACGGTACAGATGCGATTATGCTTTCTGGTGAAACAGCAGCAGGAACATATCCAGTAGAAGCCGTACAAACAATGCATAACATTGCATCACGTTCAGAAGAAGCACTAAATTATAAAGCCATTCTTTCTCGCAGAAGCGAAGAAGTAGAAGTCAGTATTACAGACGCGATCGGTCAATCTGTTGCACATACAGCAATGAAGCTTGATGTAGCAGCGATTGTGACACCGACGGAAAGCGGACATACAGCAAGAATGATTTCAAAATATAGACCAAAAGCACCAATCGTAGCAGTTACTGCAAACGAATCAGTTGCGAGAAAGCTATCTCTTGTATTCGGTGTATTTGCAAAGAGCGGCTCAAAAACGACGTCTACTGATGAAATGCTTGAGAATGCAGTAGAGAAGTCTATTGAAACAGGCTATGTAAGACACGGCGATTTAATTGTGATTACAGCCGGTGTGCCAGTTGGTGAAACAGGTACGACGAACTTAATGAAAGTATATGTTGTCGGTGACATTATTGCGAAAGGTCAAGGGATTGGCCGTAAATCTGCATTTGGACCGGTTGTCATTGCACAAAGCGGAAAAGAAGCAGAAGAAAAAATGTACGATGGTGCGATCCTAGTTGCAAACTGCACAGATCGTGATATGATGGGAGCTTTAGAAAAAGCATCTGCCCTTATCACAGAAGAAGGCGGTTTAACAAGCCATGCAGCAGTTGTTGGACTAAGCCTCGGCATTCCAGTGATTGTTGGTCTTGACAGCGCCACGACACTTTTAAAAGAAGGCGAAGAGATTACAGTAGATCCAGCACGCGGAGCGATCTACAAAGGCCGTGCGAGCGTCCTTTAAATCATCCAAGAGGGGAGTTGTCTGACTCCTCTCTTTTTTTATGTTACACTAAAAAAAGTAAACAGCTTTCGATGAAAGATACCCCATGAGGTGATATGGTTGAAGAAATATTTTCTACTATTATTAATTCTGTTCCCTGCGGTGGAAATTAGTTTATTTTTAATCTCAAGTAAAATTATTGGCATTTTGCCAACGATGCTGCTCATCGTGCTGACAAGTGCCTTAGGTGCTTATTTTGCAAGAAAACAAGGTATAGAAGCCTTCCAAAAAGTGCAGCGAGATTTGCAATATGGAAAGATGCCAGGGGGAGCGATTGTCGATGGTTTTTGCATTCTAATCGGCGGTCTGCTGCTGCTCATACCAGGCTTCTTATCGGATCTCATTGGGGCTTTGCTGCTCATTCCGGTGACGAGAAAGGGAATCAAGCCGCTCTTTGAACGCTGGCTTAGAAACATGTCTAATCGTAACCGCTACACGATCATTCGTTAAAGAGACCTTCAGGCTGAAGGTCTCTTTTATTTTTGCATGCCATACCGAATGTACTCATAAATATCTCTGAAAACTCCTGCATTACGGAACGCCTGCCACACGACAAGTGAGGCAGGGCCAATCACAAGTCCTAAGAAACCAAACCATTTTAACCCGACAAATAGCGCTACAAGCGTTGCTAAAGGATTAAGTCCGATGGATTTGCTTAAGACTTTTGGCTCTGATATTTGTCTTTGAATGAGGACGACAATATACAAAATGCCCAGTCCAATGGCGAGGGAAAGATTTCCTGTCATAGCAGAATAAATGATCCACGGTAGAAAAACAGTACCGCTCCCGATATATGGAAGTAAATCGACGAGCCCAATACATAAAGCAATCACAAGGGCGTGCTCAACTTTTAAAATGATGAGTCCAATCAATACAATACCAATCGTCATGGCCACAAGCAGGAGCTGGGCTTTCATAAAGCCAGTAATGGCTTTTTTGATTTCAGATAAAATGGCGCGTGTATGCTGCATCCATTTTGCGGGAAAGATACGTGAGCCATATGTTTTTAACGTAAACCAATCCTTCGTGATAAAAAAAGTTGCGAGAGCAGAAAATAACAGAGTGGCTGCTGCATCAGGCAAAAGACCTAAAAACGCTGGAATAAGCTCGAGTGTTTTCGAAAGAAAAGTCCCGATTTTTGCGGCCGCTTCATCACCGAGTGCTTGAATTTGTCCCAAAATCGATTCCTTTTGACCTGCTTGAAGCGTATTAAATTGGGCCGTCATATCATGATATAAAGGCAGAATCTTGTCTGTGAAAAATTGCTCTACAATACCAATCATTTGATCAAGATGGCCAGGCAGCACTTTTGCCAAATAAGCACTTCCTGAAATGATTTCCGCAACTAAAAGCGTCATTAAGCCGGCAGCTGCAACTAAAAAGAGCAAGAGCACAATGACCACAACAAATCCTCTCGGCATTCCGGTGATCTCTTCGATTTTGCATACGGCAGGATGAATCAAACAAGACACAATAAGGGCGATCCAAAAAGGATATAAAAACGGAAAAGACTGATATAAAAAGACAACCGCAAAAACAGCAATGCTGATCATCATCAAACTTCGCAGAAAAATGGCCACATAGGCGTGATTCACACAATCCCCTCCAAAAAACAAGCATGTCCGATACTTCATTTTATTCAAAAAGATTAGTAATATGAAAAGGTCGCAATAAAAAGAAAGAAAGGAGCGGCGTATGTTTACTCAAGCAAATTTATTTTTGGTACTTTTACTCGTTATTGCACTTATTGCAAAAAACAATTCGTTAATTGTAGCGGTCTCTGTGCTGATCGCGATTAAGCTGATTGGCCTGGATCAAAAAATTTTCCCGGTTCTCCAATCTAAAGGCATTAATTGGGGAGTCACTGTCATTACCATTGCTGTGCTGGTCCCGATTGCAACAGGTGACATTGGATTTAAGCAGCTTGGAGAAGCGATGAAATCTTCCTATGCTTGGATAGCTCTTGGAGCGGGTATATTAGTAGCATTAATTGCAAAAAACGGGATTGTGCTACTCGAAAATGATCCGCATATTACGGCAGCGCTTGTGTTTGGTACCATTTTGGCAGTCAGCTTATTTAAAGGTGTGGCTGTTGGGCCGCTCATCGGGGCAGGAATCGCTTATTTGGCGATGCAGGCTGTGAAATTTTTCAGCGGGTGAAAAGAGAGTGGTTCCTGCCACTTTCTTTTTTAAATTTTTTCTTGCGTGAGCTTTTGCAAAAAAACATAATTAAATATATTAAAAGAAGCAAAATCCCTTTATTCCATGCCTGATATGGGAGACTGGAAAAAAAAATATCAAAAAAAATTATAGTTAAACATTTAACAAATGTCTGATTATTGTTTATAATGGGAATAGGCTTAATTTTGAACTCATTGATCATACAAGAGATATGAGGCTTAAAGCGCTCTAACCGTATAGGTAAATGTAAGCATTTTCTTTTCTGAGCCTGTTATCTTATTCGGATTGGATAGCGCTTTCAAAAAGTGAGAATTCTGCAACGAAGGGGAATCTTTTTAAAAAGGGGAGATTGAACATGACAGCAACAAGAGGTCTTGAAGGTATCGTGGCAACAACTTCATCCGTAAGCTCAATTATTGATGATACTCTTACTTATGTAGGGTACAATATCGATGATTTAACTGAAAAAGCTACATTCGAAGAAATTGTCTACCTGTTATGGCACTTAAAGCTGCCGAATGAGCAGGAGCTGAGTGAATTAAAACAGCAGCTCAATGAAAATGCTCAGATTCCGCAAGAAATCATTGAGCATTTTAAATCTTATTCGCTCGATGGGGTTCATCCAATGTCTGCGATTCGTACAGCAGTATCCTTACTAGGTTTACTCGATGACGAATCAGAGATTATGGACAAAGAAGCGAATTACAGAAAGGCGATTCGCTTACAGGCGAAAATTTCTGGACTAGTCGCTGCATTTTCACGTATTCGCAAGGGACTTGAGCCTGTACAGCCAAAAGAAGAATACAGCTATGCTGCAAACTTCTTGTATATGCTAAATGGCGAAGAGCCGTCACCAGTAGAAATTGAAGCCATTGATAAGGCACTTATTCTACATGCGGATCATGAATTAAACGCATCGACATTTACAGCACGTGTATGTGTTGCTACACTATCAGATATCTACTCTGGTGTAACAGCGGCTATCGGTGCGCTAAAAGGACCGCTTCATGGCGGCGCTAATGAAGGCGTGATGAAAATGCTTTCAGAAATTGGCGAAGTTGAAAACGTAGATTCCTATATTCATGGTAAGCTAGAGAAGAAAGAAAAAATTATGGGCTTTGGCCACCGCGTATACCGTCAAGGTGACCCGCGTGCAAAGCATCTAAAAGAAATGAGCCAGCGTTTAACAAACCTCACTGGCGAGCCGAAATGGTATGAAATGTCTGTTCGCGCAGAGGAAATCGTGACATCAGAGAAAAATCTTCCACCAAATGTTGATTTTTATTCTGCATCTGTATATCACAGTCTTGGGATTGATCATGACTTGTTTACACCAATTTTCGTGATCAGCCGATTCTCTGGATGGATTGCTCACATTCTAGAGCAATATGACAACAACCGTCTCATCCGTCCAAGAGCTGACTACATTGGACCTGATCTTCAAACCTTTGTTCCGATCAGTGAAAGAGACTAATGTTTATAGAATAAGCGGGGGCTGATTTCAAAAGGCCAATCAGCCTCCATATCAACAAAAAAACGAATCACGTGAAAAACTTTTTTGCTTGCAGACATCAAGCCAAGAAGTTTCAAATATTCACTACATAACCTGGGAGGTAATATCATTGTCACAAGGCGAAAAAATTACAGTTACTGGCGGCGTATTGAATGTACCAAATAATCCAATTATCCCGTTTATCGAAGGGGACGGAATCGGTCCTGACATTTGGAAAGCAGCATCAAGAGTACTTGAAGCAGCTGTAGAAAAAGCATATAAAGGTGAAAAGCAAATCACTTGGAAAGAAGTATATGCAGGTGAGAAAGCTTACAATAAAACTGGAGAGTGGCTTCCTGAGCAAACGCTTGAAGACATTCGTGAATACTTAATCGCGATTAAAGGACCACTAACAACACCAATTGGCGGAGGAATCCGTTCATTAAACGTGGCACTTAGACAAGAGCTTGATTTATTCACATGCTTACGTCCAGTTCGATGGTTCAAAGGCGTACCTTCTCCTGTGAAACGTCCAGAAGACACAGATATGGTGATCTTCCGTGAGAACACAGAAGATATCTATGCAGGTATCGAGTATGCAAAAGGTTCAGACGAAGTGAAGAAGTTAATTGACTTCTTGAAAAACGAATTAGGTGTGAACAAAATCCGTTTCCCAGAAACGTCAGGTATCGGAATCAAGCCAGTTTCTGAAGAGGGTACATCCCGTCTTGTCAGAGCGGCTATCCAATATGCAATTGACCAAGGCCGTAAATCTGTGACGCTTGTTCACAAAGGAAACATCATGAAATTTACAGAAGGTGCCTTCAAAAACTGGGGCTACGAAGTGGCTGAAAAAGAGTTTGGCGACAAGGTCTTTACATGGGCACAATATGATCGTATTGTAGAACAAGATGGAAAAGATGCGGCAAACAAAGCGCAAAGTGAAGCAGAAGCTGCTGGCAAAATCATTGTCAAAGACAGCATTGCAGATATTTTCCTTCAACAAATCCTAACTCGTCCAGCTGAGTTCGATGTTGTGGCTACAATGAACTTAAATGGAGATTACATCTCTGATGCACTTGCAGCACAAGTTGGTGGAATTGGTATCGCACCTGGTGCGAACATCAACTACGAAACAGGACACGCTATTTTTGAAGCGACTCACGGAACAGCACCAAAATATGCTGGTCTTGATAAAGTGAATCCATCTTCTGTTCTTCTATCAGGTGTGCTTTTACTTGAGCACCTTGGCTGGCAGGAAGCAGCTGATCTAGTGATTCAATCTGTTGAAAAAACAATTGCATCTAAAGTTGTCACGTACGATTTTGCTAGATTAATGGATGGCGCAACAGAAGTAAAATGTTCTGAGTTTGCTGACGAGCTCATCAAAAACTTGTCTTGATTCTTAAACTTTAAAGTTAAAGGGGAAAAAGGAAATGGCAAACAAGCGTAAAAAAGTATCTGTCATCGGAGCAGGTTTTACTGGAGCAACTACAGCATTTCTAACAGCTCAAAAAGAATTAGCGGATGTCGTATTAGTTGATATCCCGCAGCTTGAAAACCCAACAAAAGGGAAAGCACTTGATATGCTGGAAGCAAGCCCTGTTCAAGGCTTCGATGCGAACATTACAGGCACTTCTAACTACGAAGATACAGCCGGTTCTGATGTCGTGGTCATTACGGCAGGAATTGCAAGAAAGCCGGGAATGAGCCGTGACGATCTCGTGTCCACAAATGAAAAAATCATGCGCAGCGTGACACGCGAAATCGTTAAATATTCTCCAGAAGCCATTATTGTTGTGTTAACAAACCCTGTTGATGCAATGACATATGCAGTTTATAAAGAATCAGGATTACCAAAAGAAAAAGTCATTGGACAATCGGGCATTCTTGATACAGCACGTTTCCGTACATTTGTTGCTCAAGAATTAAACCTATCTGTCAAAGATGTGACGGGCTTTGTCCTTGGTGGACATGGCGATGACATGGTTCCGCTTGTTCGTTACTCTTATGCTGGCGGTATCCCGCTTGAAACATTGATTCCAAAAGATCGAATTGATGCGATTGTTGAAAGAACAAGAAAAGGCGGCGGCGAAATCGTAAACCTATTAGGTAACGGTAGTGCCTATTATGCACCTGCTGCTTCACTAGTAGAAATGGTTGAGGCGATTCTAAAAGATCAGCGCCGCGTCATCCCAACGATTGCATACCTTGAAGGTGAATATGGCTACGAAGGCATTTACCTTGGAGTACCAACAATCGTAGGTGGAAACGGCCTTGAGCAGATCATTGAGCTTGAGTTGACAGAAGAAGAAAGAAGTCAGCTTGACCGTTCGGTTGAATCTGTTAAGAACGTCATGAAAGTATTGTCTTAATATGAAAAAAAGAAGGCTTCTCTTATGAGGGGCCTTCTTTTTGTTTACAAAACAAATCTTGTCGAAATTTTAAATTGTCCTCTTGTTAAGCTTTCGTTAAAATGAAAGAGAAAGCATGACTTCTCGCTTTTCACATAAGATACAAAAAAACGGATGCAGGGGAAATCACTAATTGGAGGCACAACATGAATAAAAAAATATTAGTTGTGGATGATGAAGAATCGATTGTAACACTTCTAAGCTATAACCTTGAAAGGGCGGGCTATGATGTCGTCACAGCAAGAGATGGGGAAGAAGCGCTTGAAAAAGCAGCAAGTGAACAGCCTGATCTCATTGTATTAGATTTAATGCTTCCGAAGATGGACGGCATTGAAGTGTGTAAACAACTGAGAATTCAAAAAATGATGTTCCCTATTTTAATGCTGACAGCAAAGGACGATGAATTTGATAAGGTGCTCGGTCTTGAGCTTGGAGCCGATGATTACATGACAAAGCCATTTAGTCCTAGAGAAGTGGGTGCTCGGGTAAAAGCCATCTTGAGAAGAGCGCAGCAATCTCAGCCTGTCCCCGCGCAAGAGGAGAAGGAAGAGGTCATTGCAGACCAAATCAAAATTGGTGAACTGCGCATTTTACCAGAACACTACGAAGTCTACTTCCAAGAAGAACGCCTAGAGCTTACGCCGAAGGAATTTGAACTGCTGCTTTATTTGGCCAAGCATAAAGGACGTGTCCTCACACGTGATCTGCTGCTAAGTGCCGTTTGGAATTATGACTTTGCAGGTGACACTCGTATTGTGGATGTACATATCAGCCACTTGCGGGACAAAATTGAAAAGAATACGAAAAAACCAACATACATTAAAACCATTCGCGGCTTAGGCTACAAATTGGAGGAGCCAAAGCCAAATGAGTAAAATTCGAACCCGCCTGTTTTCGGGCCTTATTTTTCTCCTTTTTATTGTGTTTGTTGCACTTGGCCTTTTTTTGGATCACATGTTCCATGTTTTTTATGAAACAAAATTAACGGAACGAATGGAAAATGAATCGAGCTTTCTTCTTTCTTCCATGGATGGTGATGATCTGCAGGCGAAGCAAAACAAGGAGATCCTCAATCAGGCAAAGCAGCATCTCGATATGAATGCGTCAATTGTGGACCTGAAGGGGAATATCATACATACAACGGGTCAAGCGGAGCAAAGGGGCATCATTCAAAACACACTAAACAATGAACGCCTTCAAACAAAAGGCGTCGTCATTGAGGATGAGAAGGATGCGCTGTTTCATTACGCAGTCCCTATCCTGAAACAAAACAAACCGGTGGGCTATTTATTTCTCCATGCGTCATTCCAGCCTTTAAATGAAATTGACGGCCAGCTTTGGCTCGCATTAGCCGTTTGTCTTGGCTCGGCGATTATTATTATCATTTTCTTTGGATACCGCATGTCGATGAAATATGTAAAACCGATAGATTATGCCACAAAGGTAGCCAAACAGCTGGAACGCGGGAACTATGATACCAATCATTATGAAGAGCTCATCATCGAAACAAGTGAGCTTAATACATCAATGAAGCGCCTGGCAGAAAGCCTTCAAGAAATGACTAGCACTGGGGAAATGCAGCGGGACCGTCTGCAAACAGTCATTGAAAACATCGGTGCAGGAATTATTTTGATTGATAAGATGGGGTATATCAACCTAGTCAATCGAACCTTCCGCAAGCAGTTTAAAGTGCAAAAGCACATTTACATGCACAAGCTGTACCATGAAGCATTTACTCATGAAGAAATTATTGAGCTGATTGACGAAATTTTCATGACAGAAACGAAGGTGCGGAAGTTTTTACGCCTGGCCGTTGACATTGAACGGCGCTACTTCCAGGTGGATGGTGTTCCCATTTTAAGTACAGACGATGAATGGAAAGGAATTGTCCTTGTATTTCATGACGTGACAGAAACAAAGCAGCTGGAGCAGATGCGAAAAGATTTTGTCGCCAATGTGTCTCACGAATTAAAGACACCGATTACGTCGATTAAAGGATTCTCTGAAACTCTTCTTGATGGAGCGATTGATGACAAAGAAGCGCTGACACAATTCCTTTCCATCATTCTAAAAGAGAGTGTCCGTCTCGAAACTCTCATTCAAGATTTACTCGATCTTTCCAAAATCGAGCAGCAGCATTTCAAACTGAATATTCAAGACGCCAATGCGACAGAAATCATTCAAGAGATTGAAGTCCTTTTAAAACAAAAGGCCGCAGAAAAAGGCATTCAATTACAAGTGCGAATCCCGAAAGAGCCTGTCTATGTGATGGCAGATCCGCTGAGGTTAAAGCAAATCTTCCTCAATCTCGTGAACAATGCCCTTACCTATACACCAGAGGGAGGGAGTGTCACCATTTCGGCAAGACCGCGGAAAGGCGCCTATGAATTTGATGTAGCAGATACAGGAATCGGCATGAAGAAAAGCGAGATTCCAAGAATATTTGAGAGATTTTATCGAATTGATAAAGATAGAAGTAGAAATTCAGGCGGTACAGGACTTGGTCTTGCCATTGTCAAACACCTTGTGGAGGCGCATGAAGGAACGATTTCGGTCCATAGCAAACAAGGCAAAGGAACGACTTTTACAGTGAGCCTGAAATCAAAATAGGGAAAAAAGGAAAGTCACGTTAAAATTTACATGATCTTTACAATGGATTCATGTTTAGTTAAACAATCATTGGTAGGATGAATAGGAACCCCTTCATCCAAGGAGCCAATTTTGTAAGGACGAAAACACTTGTTGTTTTCGTCCCTTTTTTTATGCAGGTTCGACTATTTTCTTTTCAAAATAAACTTTGATAAAATGATGATACAATGTTTGAAAGAGACGGCTGAAATGGCTCAGCCGATGGAGGATTAAAACATGACAGACAAAAAGAAATTAGTACTAGTGGATGGAAACAGTCTCGCATATCGAGCCTTTTTTGCTTTGCCGCTATTATCAAATGATAAAGGCGTCCATACAAATGCCATTTATGGCTTTGCGATGATCTTAATGAAGATGCTCGAGGATGAGAAGCCAACCCATATGCTTGTCGCATTTGATGCGGGGAAAACAACGTTCCGCCACGAGACATTTAAAGAATATAAAGGCGGAAGACAAAAAACGCCGCCAGAGCTATCAGAACAAATGCCGTTTATCCGTGAACTATTAGATGCCTATCAGGTGAAAAGGTACGAGCTTCCTCAATACGAGGCAGACGATATTATCGGGACATTGGCTGTGGAGGCAGAAAAAGACGGCTTTGAAGTCAAAATTTTCTCAGGAGATAAGGACTTAACGCAGCTCTCAACAGACCGTACGACGGTAGCAATTACGAAAAAAGGCATTACAGAAGTAGAATATTACACACCGGCTCATATTGAAGAGAAATATGGCCTGCGCCCAGATCAAATCATCGATATGAAAGGTTTGATGGGAGATTCCTCAGATAATATCCCAGGGGTGCCAGGTGTAGGTGAAAAAACAGCGATTAAATTGTTAAAGCAGTTTGAAACGGTTGAAAACCTGCTTGAACATATTGACGAAGTCAGCGGGAAAAAACTCAAAGAAAAGCTTGAAGAATATAAAGAGCAGGCAGTGATGAGTAAAAAACTCGCAACGATTCTTGTAGAAGCGCCAATTGATGTATCAAGCAAGGATCTCGCATATGAAGGTCCTCATATGGATCAAGTGATCTCTCTGTATAAAGAACTAGGCTTTCAAACGCTGCTAGAACGTCTAGGAGAAGCACCAGAAACAGGTGAACAGGTCGAAGTAGAAGCATTAGAAGTGAAAAAAATGACCGAAGTAACGGATGAGATGCTGACAGATCATGCTGCTCTTGTGGTAGAACAGCTTGGAGATAATTATCATGAAGCAGATTTGATTGGTTTTGCGATCCATAATGAAAATGGTGCGTTTTTTATCACGAAAGAAGATGCGCTTCAATCAGATGCATTTAAACAATGGGTACAGGATGAAACGAAGAAGAAATGGGTCTTTGATTCAAAAAGAGCCGTTGTCGCCCTCAGATGGCATGATGTCGATCTAAAAGGTGTCGATAACGATGTTCTGCTCGCTTCCTATGTCGTCAACCCTCAGAAATCGTATGAGGACGTCGCAAGTGTGGCGAAGGAATACGGTCTTAACATCGCTCTTTCTGATGAAAAAGTGTACGGAAAAGGAGCAAAGCAGGCGATTCCACCTGAAGATGAACTGAAGGAACATCTTGGGCGAAAAGCAGCGGCGATCTCTGCTCTGCATGATTTAACACTTGAAGCGCTAGAAAAAAATGATCAGCATGAACTATATGAAGACTTAGAGCTGCCGCTTGCCCTCATCTTAGGTGAAATGGAATCACTTGGCGTAAAGGTAGATATTGAGCGCCTAGAGAAGATGGGTGAAGAGTTAACGAAAAAGCTGAAAGAATATGAAGAAACCATTCACCGCTTAGCAGGTGAAACGTTTAACATCAATTCTCCTAAACAGCTTGGCGTGATTCTTTTTGAAAAATTAGGCCTGCCGATTATTAAAAAGACAAAGACGGGCTACTCGACATCTGCGGATGTTCTTGAAAAGCTTGAAGATAAGCACGAGATCATTCGGTCCATTCTGCATTACCGCCAAATTGGAAAGCTGCAATCGACCTATGTGGAAGGCTTAATGAAAGTAACGCGCAAGGATACCCATAAAGTGCATACACGATTTAATCAAGCGCTCACGCAAACAGGAAGACTAAGCTCAACAGATCCCAACCTGCAAAATATCCCGATTCGTTTAGAGGAAGGACGAAAGATTCGTCAAGCATTCGTCCCTTCAAAAGAAGGCTGGCTCATGTTTGCTGCTGACTATTCTCAAATTGAGCTGCGTGTACTCGCTCATATTTCTCAGGATGAGAATTTGATCGAAGCGTTTACGCAAGATATGGATATTCACACAAAAACAGCGATGGACGTGTTCCATGTCTCAGAAGAAGAAGTGACTTCCTCTATGAGAAGACAAGCCAAGGCTGTCAACTTCGGAATTGTATATGGAATCAGTGACTATGGATTATCTCAAAACCTTGGGATCACAAGAAAAGAAGCAGCTGCCTTTATCGAACGCTATTTAACAAGCTTTAAAGGCGTGAAAACCTATATGGAAGAGATCGTGCAGGAAGCGAAACAAAAAGGATATGTCACGACGCTTCTCAAACGCAGAAGGTATATCCCGGATATCACAAGCCGTAATTTTAATATCAAAAGCTTTGCCGAACGAACAGCCATGAACACACCGATCCAAGGAAGTGCAGCTGATATTATTAAAAAAGCCATGATTGATATGGCGCGAAAGTTAAAAGAAGAAAACTTGCAGGCAAATCTTTTATTACAGGTGCACGATGAATTGATCTTTGAAGCACCGAAAGAAGAAATTGCCATACTTGAAAAAATTGTCCCTGAAGTCATGGAAAATGCACTTCAGCTAGATGTGCCGCTAAAAGTTGATTTTGCTTCAGGCCCATCTTGGTACGACGCAAAATAATAGAGAGAGAAAAAGGAGCGAGGAGCATGCCGGAATTACCAGAAGTTGAAACCGTCCGGCGCACACTCAAGCGGTTAGTCGAAGGAAAAACGATTGAAACGGTCGATATTAAATGGCCAAATATCATCAAACGTCCTGGGGAGCCGGAAGAGTTCGCAAGAAGGATGGTAGGAGAAACGATACAAACCATTGAAAGAAGAGGAAAGTTCCTGCTCTTTCATTTAGACCATTACGTGATGGTCTCCCATTTAAGGATGGAAGGGAAATACCGTGTACATGAAGCGCATGAACCATACGATAAACATGTCCACGTCGTCTTTACGTTTACAGACGGTACTGAGCTTCGGTATCATGATGTGCGTAAATTTGGCACGATGCATTTATTTCAGCCGGGTGAAGAAGAAAAGGAACTCCCGCTCTCACAGCTGGGATATGAGCCTTTTGATGTTCAATTCACTCCGGAATATTTATGGGAGCAATTGAAAAAAACATCCCGTGTGGTCAAAACAGCGCTGCTTGATCAAAAGATTGTCGTGGGACTAGGTAATATTTATGTAGATGAGGTTTTGTTTAAAGCAGGCATTCATCCAGAAACAAAAGCGAATCAGCTCAGCCTTGAATCGTGTAAAGTGCTTCACAGGCATATTATCGATACACTACAAGTGGCGGTAGATGCAGGAGGCAGCACGATTCGCTCATATATCAATTCACAAGGTGATATTGGTACATTTCAGCTGCAGCTTCTTGTGTATGACCGGCGGGGAGAGCCTTGTCAAACATGCGGAAGCATCATTGAGAAAACAGTAGTCGGAGGGCGCGGCACACATTTTTGTGTGACCTGCCAAAAACGTCCTCAATAAAAATCAGCCATCAGCATGCTTCCTTTTTGCTGTGCATACGATAAAAAACATTCATTTTTCAGCAAGGTGTAGACTGACACACAGCCCACCTGCTCTTCATATAGTGAAGAAGAGTCTAAGGACGCCTAGAGACTCTTGATCATCGTTGCATGAACAGAAAGGAAGAGTTCAGGTATGATTTCGATTTCGCTCCTGTTTTTAGCTATTGCAGTCAGTATTGACAGCTTTTCTGTAGGCTTTACGTATGGCCTTCGTAAAATGAAGATTCCATTTAAAGCGATTGTCATTATTGCATGCTGTTCAGGGATTGTGCTGCTCATTTCCATGCTGATTGGCAGCCTGCTGACGACATTCCTCCCTGTCTCAGTGACGGATAAACTTGGTGGAGGCATTTTGATCGCCATTGGACTTTGGGTCCTTTATCAATTTTACAAACCAGCGAAAGAGCGCGATTTGCTTCTTCATGAAAAGACATTGCTCAATGTGGAAGTGCAATCGCTTGGTCTTGTTATTCAAATTTTGCGAAAGCCGACAAGTGCTGATATTGACCGTTCTGGGACGATCAATGGAATAGAAGCGGTGCTTCTTGGGATTGCTTTATCCATTGATGCATTTGGCGCAGGGATTGGCGCTGCGATTCTAGGCTTTTCTCCAATTGTCATGAGTATCACTGTGGCCGTGATGAGCTCACTCTTTGTGTGTATCGGGCTCCGTGCCGGGCATTACTTGGCCAATTGGCGCTGGATCGATAAACTTGCATGCTTACCAGGGCTTCTGCTCATTTTAATTGGGGTGTGGAAGCTGTAAAGGAGGAAATCAATTGACGCTTGTCATTGGATTAACAGGCGGGATTGCTAGTGGAAAAAGCACCGTCTCGCAAATGATAAAAGAGCAGGGCATCCGGGTCGTGGACGCAGATGTCATTGCAAAAGAAGCGGTTGCCAAAGGTACACCAGCTCTTCAACAAATCGTTCAAACCTTTGGCGAGGATGTTCTCCTGCCAAATGGGGAGCTGAACCGGCAGCAGCTTGGAGCCATCATTTTTTCTGATGAAGAGAAAAGAAAGCAGCTGAATGCGATTGTTCATCCTGAAGTGAGAAAAGAAATGCTCAAACAGCGAGATGAAGGGGTTAGTCAGAAGGAAACCTTCGTTGTCCTCGATATCCCGCTTTTATTTGAAAGTCAGCTGGAAAGTCTCGTCGACCGCATCATTGTGGTGTATACAACGCCTGAATTGCAGCTGTCGCGGCTCATGAATCGAAATGACCTCGACGAGGAAGAAGCGCTGAATCGAATACACTCTCAGCAGCCTCTTGAGGAGAAATGTAAAAAAGCAGACCGCGTGATAGAGAACACACAAGATCTCGCGTTTATTAGAAAGCAATTGCAGAACATATTAAATGAATGGGAACATACAGATAAGTAAGAGTACATACACGTACTCTTCTTTTTTTATGCTTTATTCTGATTTCCTTTGAAAAGAACAGCCCTTTTTAGAAAATATACGTTTATATACTGGCAATTACATTCTAATGTGATATACTAATTTCATAAATAAATTTATTGAGTATAACACATAATAGAGGAGTGACCTGTTCATGAAGGTAAAAGCAGCGATCAATGGGTTTGGCAGAATTGGACGCATGGTCTTCAGAAAAGCAATGCTTGATGATCAAATTCAAATTGTAGCGGTGAACGCAAGCTATCCTGCCGAAACGCTAGCACATTTAATTAAATATGATACAAATCATGGACGTTACGAATGTGATGTGACAGCAGAAGATGACGCCTTGATTGTGAATGGCAAAAGAGTTCTTTTGCTTAATAATAGAGATCCAAAGCAGCTTCCATGGGGAGAGCTTGGGATTGATATCGTCATTGAAGCAACAGGTAAATTTAATTCAAAAGATCAAGCGATGGGCCATATAGATGCCGGAGCGAAAAAAGTCGTTCTAACAGCTCCAGGCAAAAATGAAGACATTACGATTGTGATGGGTGTCAATGAGGATGATCTTGATCCTGAAAAGCACGTCATTATTTCAAACGCATCTTGTACAACAAACTGTTTAGCACCAGTTGTGAAACTGTTAGATGATGAATTTGGCATCGACAATGGTTTAATGACAACGGTTCATGCTTATACAAATGATCAAAAAAATATCGATAACCCGCATAAGGATCTGCGCCGGGCGAGAGCATGTGCTCAGTCCATTATTCCAACTACGACGGGTGCCGCTAAAGCGCTTTCTTTAGTGCTTCCGCACATGAAAGGGAAATTACATGGACTTGCACTTCGCGTACCAGTTTCCAATGTGTCGATGGTTGATCTTGTCGTTGACTTGAAAAAAGATGTGACAGCCGAAGAAGTCAATGCAGCCTTCTCGAATGCATCTAAAACATCTCTTGCCGGTATTTTAGATTACACAGATGAGCCGCTTGTTTCTACGGACTTTAACACAAATCCTTATTCAGCAGTCGTTGATGGACTGACAACGATGGTAATGGAAGGGAGAAAAGTGAAAGTTCTTGCATGGTATGACAATGAATGGGGTTATTCATGCCGAGTGGTTGACCTTGTAAAGTTTGTCGGCGCACAGATGAAAGAGCTGTCTGCTGTTTGAAATGAAGAAGACGATCGTCCCTTTTCAAGAAATGAGAGAAAATCCCACTAAAAACACAGCTTGCAAAATGGGTCTAAACAAAGTATACTATTTTTCGTGAACTTCTTGTTCGCAGACTCATTCGGGTATACTTAAAGGGTTAGGACCTCTTAGGACTAACTTTCCCCCGTGGTATATGTCCGGTCCGGCTGCTTAGAACTTCACTCTTTCATTCTTGTTTAAAGGGGGGTCCATGATGGAAACAATCGGACGTCACGTTATCTCCGAGCTATGGGGATGCGACTGTGATAAACTGAACGACATGGATTTTATTGAAAAAACGTTTGTAAATGCAGCTTTGAAATCAGGAGCTGAGGTAAGAGAGGTTGCTTTTCACAAATTTGCACCTCAAGGAGTAAGTGGAGTTGTCATTATTTCTGAATCTCATCTGACAATTCACAGCTTTCCTGAACATGGTTATGCGAGCATAGATGTTTATACTTGCGGTGACCTAGATCCGAATATTGCAGCAGATCATATCGGAGATGAATTAGGTGCTGAAACAAGAGAAAACATCGAAATTCCTCGAGGCATGGGACCTGTACAAGTAAAACAGGCACAAGCCAAAGCACTGTAAACATAAAAAAGATTGCAATGGGAGCTGGCCAAAAGCATTGAATGCCTTTGTGTTATGCTCCTTTTTATATTTTTTTGATAAAAAATCCAACATTCCCCAGCTTGTCTATACTTTTGTTCTAGGAAAACAAAGGTTTTTTTTATAAAATAAAGAAAGAGGCATTATGGCAAAGGGGATACGTGTATGACTTTAAGACAAAAGTTTAAGCGATTCATGTCAAACCATACAGAAACATCTGACGAGCATCCAGTGTCA
Organism: Bacillus sp. PK5-006; assembly: GCF_054161415.1. Lineage (NCBI taxonomy): Bacteria > Bacillati > Bacillota > Bacilli > Caryophanales > Bacillaceae > Bacillus > Bacillus sp. PK5-006. The sequence goes on from NZ_CP096414.1 coordinate 1,136,755, forward strand.
GAACTGAAAAGCCATTACTACAAATCGACGAATGCACAAGTTTTTCAAGCGGTGGAAACCATTCTTTCCCGAAGCGATTCTTATCAAGTGACATCTGTTTCAGCAGAACGAGGTGAAATCAGCGCAAACATACGATTGCCGAAAAAAGCCTTTCTCGTGGCGACTGTCATTTCAATTCGTCCTTTTGAAACAGCTGTCGATTTTAATGTGACAACAGAAACGGCCCTGCCAACAGATTTCGGCTATAGTCAAAAGACCGTTCTGTCCCTTTATGATGAACTAGACAAACAACTTCCAAGAATAGATCGGAGCTGATGAAATGAAATGTCCCACATGTCAGCACCTTGGCACAAGGGTGCTTGATTCAAGACCAGTAGATGAAGGGAAATCCATCCGTCGTAGAAGAGAGTGCGAAAGCTGCCAATATCGCTTTACGACGTTTGAAAAATTAGAAGAATTACCGCTGATTGTGGTGAAAAAAGAAGGGATTCGAGAAGAATTCAGCCGGGAAAAAATGCTGAGAGGACTCATCAAAGCGTGTGAAAAGCGTCCTGTCGCTTTAAAGCAGCTGGAGGATGTCTGCTTTAATATCGAAAAAGAACTGCGCAATCAAGGCATGTCAGAGGTGAAAAGCGAGCTTGTAGGTGAAATGGTCATGGACGAGCTGGCGAAAATTGATGAAGTGTCTTACGTCAGGTTTGCCTCGGTTTATCGGCAGTTTAAAGACATCAATGTTTTTATTGATGAATTAAAAGATCTATTAAAGAAAGAACGCTAAAAAGAGCTGGAGATTCTTCATGCTCTTTTTCCTGCGTAAAGCGTAAAACGTAAAAAGAGTGTACAATGGAAACAATCGCAATTCATGGGGAGGATCAGCATATGACAGAGCATTGGAAGGAAGTGCTAGCCGTCGATCCGTATGTCGTCAAAAGCGCTTCATTGCTCGGTGACATCGATAGACAGCTCATCACTCTTTTATATCAGCCGCTTATTGGCATGTCCGCTTTCAGCTTATACATGACGCTGTGGGGTGAGCTGGAACAAAATCGTATGTGGGGGAAACCTGCACCTCATCGGCAGCTCATGGTCATGCTGCAGACGAATTTAAATGATATTTTTGAGGAACGTTTAAAGCTTGAAGCGATCGGCTTACTCCGCACATATGAACAGGAAACGGAAGAAGGCAGACTGTTTACATATGAGCTTGTACCGCCGCTAAGACCAGATGAGTTTTTCCAAGATGGTATGCTGAATGTCCTGCTGTACCATCGGGTTGAGAAAGCAAAATATATGCAGCTGCGTGATTATTTCTCCTATCCAGGTGTTCCTGCAGAAGCAAAGAACATTTCACGGTCGTTTGAAGAAGTCTTTCACGTATTGCAGCCAGGCGAGCGCAAGATGACAGAAGAAATTCATCAGGCGTCATCGCTTGATCAAGGCTATGAATATGTGACCGTTGGATCGAGTCAGCCGGCACCGCTCTCAGACGAATCCTTTGATTTCGATCTATTATTAGCAGGTATGTCTGACATGATGATTCCAAGAAAGGCTTTGACAAAGCAGGTAAAAGAAACAATTAAGAAGTTAGCTGTTGTATACGGCATCACCCCGCTTCAAATGCAAAATATTGTAGCAGGTGCATGCGGTTCGGATCAAATGATCTCAACAGAAGAGCTGAGAAAAGCAGCAAGAGACTGGTACCAAATTGAATACAGAGGCGAACAGCCAAAGCTGATTGATCAAAAACAGCCAAGACACTTGCGCCAAGATGCTTCAAAGACGCCGGCGGCTGATACTCCAGATGCAAAATTGATTGAAAAACTGGATCATATTTCGCCTAGAGAGCTGCTAAAAGACATGGCAGATGGTATTGAGCCAACGTATGCCGACTTAAGAATTGTCGAAGATATCATGCTCGAGCAGCAGCTAGAGCCAGGTGTCATGAATGTTCTCATCTACTATACATTACTCAAAACAGATATGAAGCTGTCAAAAACATATATGCAAAAAATCGCCGCTCATTGGGTGAGGAAGAAAATCAAAACCGTAGCAGCGGCCATGAAAATTGCCAAAGAAGAGAACAGACAAATGACAGAGTGGGCGCAGCAGAAAAAGCAGCGCAGCCCATATGGTACAGGAAAAGTTGTCCGGGAAGAGAAACTGCCTGACTGGATGAAAGAAACCGAAACAAAAGAACAGCCGGCAAAAGAGCAAACGGACAATCTGTCTACAGAAGACCTCGAACGAGAAAAAGAAAAACTGTTAGATCAGTTTAAAAATATGAAAAAGTACAATGCACATTAAGGTGAGGTGAGATGGGATGAAACCGATCGGTCGTTCATTTGAACAGCTAAAAGGACGAGTAGATTTTCGCGTGAGATACAATCAGATTAAAGAAAGTGTGTTATCTGATGAAGATGTGAAGGCTTTTTTACAGAAGCATCAAGAAGAGATACATGAAGACATGATCAATCGCAGCTTGAACCGGCTCTTTGAATATGTGCAGCAGTCGAAGGGCTGCTCTTACTGCTTAGATGACGAAAACGTTAATGCGATTTTAGATGGGTATCACCCGAAGCTTGTGATCAAAGGTCAGAGTATTGATATTGAATATTCTCCTTGCCCAGTCAAGCTGCGGCTCGATAGACAGAAGAAACAGCAAGAGCTGATGAAAAGCATGTATATTCCGCAAAATGTCCTTCAAGCGACGTTCGCTGATCTGAACGTTGTGGGGAGACAAGAGGTCATTCAAAAAGTAGGTCAATTCCTCCAAAGCTATGATGAGACTGGAAAAGGAAAAGGCTTGTATTTACACGGAAAGTTTGGAGTAGGAAAAACGTATATACTGGCAGCTATTGCGCAGCAGCTAGCGGAGAAAGAATACCCATCTCTCCTTGTTTACGTGCCTGAATTTGTAAGAGAGTTAAAAAATTCATTAGCCGATCATACGCTAGAAGAAAAGCTGAATATGGTCAAGTCCACTCCTATTTTAATGCTTGATGATATTGGGGCAGAATCGATGACAAGCTGGGTGCGGGATGAACTGCTCGGTACGATCTTACAATACCGTATGGCAGAGCAGCTGCCGACATTTTTCTCTTCTAATTTCTCACCAAACGAGCTGAAGCATCACTTTACGTACTCACAGCGGGGAGAAAAAGAAGAGGTCAAAGCCGCTCGTTTAATGGAACGGATTCTCTATTTAGCAGAGCCAGTGTTGCTCGAAGGAGAAAACCGCCGTCATTTATAAAAGCGTATGTCACCTGAAGGAGGAGCAAATGAAATGAACAAAAGAAAATGGCTGCTTTTTCTTGTGATTGGCATTCTTGCTGCTGCGCTGTGGTGGCTGAATAAACAGCATCTTCAGCTGGCGCCGAAAGATGTGAAGAATTGGGTGCTTCAATTTGGGATGCTGGCTCCCTTTGTTTTTCTTTTCTTATCTCTTTTCCGCCCGTTTGTTCTCGTCCCGATTACCGTCTTTTCTTTGGCGGCAGGTTTGGCATTCGGCAGTGTCCTTGGGACGATTTATGCCCTCATTGGAGCGACAGCCGGGGCAACAGGCTCTTTCATGATTGCTTCAACCTTTCGTGCAAAAAAGAAGGAAACGGAATCAAACAGCCGAAAGCTCAAAGCGGTGACGTCCCGCATTCAGGAGCATGGTTTTCTTTATATTTTGTTATTGCGTATTGCACCGATTCACTTTGATTTTGTCAGCTATGCGGCAGCTGCTTCACGTGCAAATTATCGTGCATTTGTGACAGCCACCTTTTTAGGCTTAATACCGGGGACAATTGCGTTAAATGTTCTCGGCTCAAGCTTTGTCAGCGGCAATTATGCCGCCTTAGTGGTTGTTTGTTTGATTTATTTGATCTTTATCTCTGTTCCACTCATTTTAAAAAGAAAGATGCCTGATTTATTTTAGGCGTCTATTTTTTATGTTCCCCCCATATATATGTAACAGATGTCGTTAGGGGGGACAAACATGCTTGAAATAATCTTTGAAGATGAATATGATACCGCCGCTTTTTTACATCTTGCTGAACACTTAGACAGTCGGCATCACATGTCAATTCAACAAGGGAAAGACCGGCTTCTCATAGAGGCGAAGGAATCCGAAGAAGCACTTGAGCACATTGTGCGGCCATTATTGGTTCACTTTTTTTTGGAATGCAAAGAAAATGAGCGCATGCGCAGCATCCTTGAAAACACCTATTTGTTTAAAGATCCTGAAGAGCAGCACCAAATTCTTTCCATCGCACACAGTATCATGAACGGGGATTTAGATGATATTCCCGGCATTCAGCAAGACCCGTCAAGAGAAGCCCTTTTAAAAAAGGAGCTTGAGGCGATTTCTTTACAGCAAGGCGTTTTTTCAATTGGTTCATTTATGACATTTAGGCTGTCAGAGTATGACCGAAGGCTGAAGAACTATGTTGAAGTGTCCATTGAAGAATACAAAATGGAGCAGGAGTATCAAAACTTCATTCAATCGCTTCGTGACTATGTGATGGCAAGAGAGCCTAGGCTCGAAAAAGTACATGTTGTGCATCAGGACCGCCTGGTGATTTGGGAATTTCGCTACGCTTCTGAGCGTGATCAAAAACAATACATAGACAGACAGTTTGTAAGAGAGCATCCAATGTATATTGATTCGCAGCTGATTGCACCGCTTGTCTCCATTGCACCGCAAAAAATTGACCTATTTACAAATGATACAGGTCACTCGATGGTGCAAACCATTCAAAATATTTTTCAAGAAAGGGTCGAGGTGTTCCCGTCTCATTCATTCCAAGAGCAGAATGTTCAATTTGTACATGCTCATTTCAACAAGAAAAGTGAAAAGCTTTCTTGATTTTCACGAAAAAACGTTTTATAATACGGTGTAACTTCATACAGAGACCGTATTGATAAGGACATGAACAAATGAACACCCGCTTAAAGAGAGGGAAGCCGCGGCTGAAAGCTTCCTAGCAGAGGACCATTTGCTTTACCACCTTTGAACATCAGCTGTGAACTTTTTAGTAATGGCTGACGGGAATTCCCGTTATCGAACCGCAAGCCGTATTTGCTTATGAAAAAGCAAGCTGCAAATACGGGAAAAAGGGTGGAACCACGATTCCGTTTATTCAACCTCGTCCCTTTCCAGGGGGGCGGGGTTTTTATATTGCCAAAAAAAGGAGTGACCAGAGATGTCAGAACAAATTCAACTTACATTTCCAGATGGAGCAGTCAAGGAGTTTGACAAAACAGCTACAACAGAAGACATCGCGGCATCAATTAGCCCGGGCCTAAAGAAAAAAGCACTTGCCGGTAAATTGAACGGTAAAGAAATAGATCTGCGTACGCCGCTATTAGAAAGTGGAACAATCGAGATCATCACAGATAAAAGTGAAGAAGCACTCGACATTATGCGCCACAGCACAGCACATTTGCTAGCGCAGGCGATCAAACGCCTGTATGGAAAAGAGCATCACGTTCAGTTTGGCGTAGGTCCTGTCATCGAAAATGGCTTCTACTACGATGTGGACATCGATGTTGCCATCACACCTGAAGACTTACCAAAGATTGAAAAAGAAATGAAGAAAATCATTAACAGCAATCTGCCAATTGAGCGAATTGAAGTATCAAGAGAAGAAGCGAAAAAGCGCTTTGAAGCAATTGGTGATGAATTGAAGCTTGAGCTGTTAGAGGCGATTCCAGAAGGTGAAGCTGTGACGATTTATGAGCAGGGTGAATTCTTTGACCTCTGCCGCGGGATTCACTTGCCGTCTACAGGGAAAATCAAAGAGTTTAAACTGTTAAGCCTTGCTGGTGCATACTGGAGAGGTGACAGTAACAACCAAATGCTTCAGCGTATTTACGGAACAGCTTTCTTCAGCAAAGAAGATTTAAATGAACACTTACGTCTGCTGGAAGAAGCGAAAGAACGCGATCACCGTAAGCTTGGAAAAGAGCTGAAACTGTTTGCGAATTCCCAAAAGGTTGGTCAAGGACTTCCGCTTTGGCTGCCAAAAGGCGCTACAATCCGCCGCGTCATTGAGCGTTACATTGTCGATAAAGAAGTGCGTCTTGGCTATGAACATGTGTACACACCAGTTCTTGCAAGTGTTGAATTGTATAAAACATCAGGACACTGGGCGCATTATCAAGAAGACATGTTCCCAGTAATGGAAATGGACAACGAAGATCTTGTTCTTCGTCCGATGAACTGTCCGCACCATATGATGATTTACAAAAACGAGCCGCACAGCTATCGCGAATTGCCAATTCGTATTGCAGAGCTTGGTACAATGCACCGCTATGAAATGTCAGGTGCCTTATCCGGCCTTCAGCGTGTCCGCGGTATGACATTAAACGATGCACACATCTTTGTTCGTCCAGATCAAATCAAAGACGAGTTCATCCGTACAGTTCGTTTAATTGAAGAAGTGTATCAAGACTTTGGCTTGAATGACTACACATTCCGCTTGTCTTATCGTGATCCAGAAGATACTGAGAAGTATTTCGATGACGATGCGATGTGGAATAAAGCACAATCGATGCTGAAAGATGCAATGGACGAGCTTGGTCACGACTACTATGAAGCAGAAGGCGAAGCGGCATTTTATGGGCCGAAGCTTGATGTACAAGTGAAGACAGCTCTTGGAAAAGAAGAGACATTATCCACTGTACAGCTTGATTTCTTACTTCCAGAACGCTTTGATCTCACATATATCGGAGAAGATGGAAAGCACCATCGTCCAGTCGTGATTCATAGAGGCGTTGTTTCTACAATGGAACGCTTCGTTGCCTTCTTAATTGAAGAATACAAAGGAGCCCTTCCAACATGGCTGGCACCTGTACAATTCCAAGTCATCCCAGTTTCACCGTCTGTTCATTTAGACTATGCGAAAAAAGTACAAGAACGTTTGCAGCTTGAAGGTCTTCGTGTAGAGCTTGACAGCCGCGATGAAAAAATTGGTTACAAAATTAGAGAAGCGCAAATGCAAAAGATTCCGTACATGCTTGTCGTCGGAGATCAAGAAGCAGAAAATGGCGCTGTCAATGTAAGAAAATACGGGGAACAAGATTCAGAAACAATGGATCTTGAAGCCTTTGTGAAACATGCAGTAGCAGAAGCAAAGAAATAATAAGCACAGCCAGTGATTCTCTTTAGATCACTGGCTTTTTCTTTTTGGAGAACACCTCCACTAGTGATCCAATTCCTAAAAAGAGACGTTTAGATAGTACAAAAGTAAGGGTAAGTATGTACTATTGGTTCGAGACAAATTGGGGGAATGAAAGCGATGATGCAAACAACAAACAATTTATCGTCACATGTATTGGAGCAATCAGCTGTTCTTCGTGCATTAGAGCACTCGCTGGCAATGATTGAATTTAATGTGACAGGTGAAGTTCTATGGGTGAACGATATTTTTGCAAAAGCCATGGGATATTCTAAAGAAGAGATGATCGGTCTTAAACATAGACAGTTCTGTCCTCCACATATTATAGAACACACGAGCTATCACATGTTTTGGAAGCGTTTGAGAGAAGGTCAAGTCTTTCAGGAAAAAGTGCAGCGGATCACAAAAAACGGCAGCAGCTTATGGCTTGAAGCGACATATTCACCTGTTCAAGATGAAGAAGGAACTGTAGTGGGTATTGTGAAAGTGGCAACAGATATTACGGAGAGAGAACATACAATGAAGCAAGTCGTAGAAGACCTAAAGGAGATGTCTGCGAAATTAATGGAACGAGCAGAAATTGGCATTCAGCATAGTCAAAGTGTCAATGCCTCCTTTGATCATATAGCAAACGAAACCGATCAAAATATGAGCTTGTTAAAAGGATTAACGGAGCAGGTAGAGTCCATCAGCTCCATTGCGGCAACCATCAACAGCATTTCTTCACAAACCCAGCTGCTCGCCTTAAATGCAGCAATAGAAGCGGCACATGCGGGTTCCTATGGAAATGGCTTTAGTGTAGTGGCAGCAGAGATTCGAAAGCTTGCGACAAATTCAAAAGAAGCGATCGTCAAGGTAGATCAATATGTGAAGGCGATCCATGCAGAAGTAGAGAAAGTCAGCAGCGGCACAAGCCGGGCAAAGACAACCGTGTTTACAAACCGGGATCTTGTAAAGCAGGCAAGTGAGGAATTCATCGTTGTAGGAGAAGCAGCACGCGGCTTAGACCGGCAAGCGCAAAGTCTAGCGGCAATCATATAGCTCTAAAAATACAAAAACACCCAATCTCGTCAGGGGGACTGACCCCATAAGATGAGACAAATAAAAAACACCTTCAAGTTTGAAAACGGATCGTTGTGATCCGAAATAAAACATGGAGGTGTTTTTTCTATGGGGACAAGAGTGAGTTATCCGGTTGAAGTCAAACAGAAGGCTGTAGAAATGAGATTGGCAGGCGTATCAATGAAAGAGATCTTGCGGGAATTGAATATCAAAAATAAAACGCAGGTTCAGACATGGGTGAGGTGGCATAAGGCTGGGGATACACACCGGTTCGAACAGCCTGTTGGAAAACAATATACCCATAGAAAGGGTCCCGAGTACTCTTCCGAATTAGAGAGACTGCAGGCAGAAAATCGCTATCTGAGTCAACAGAATGAAGTTTTAAAAAAGTACAACGAATTGGAAAGGAAGTTGATAAGGAAACGTCAATTAAACTGGTAGAAGAATTGTGCAAAACAATGACAGTACAGGACATCTGTGTCCATTTAGGCGTCTCACGCGCTTCGTACTATAGATGGAAAAAGAATCTGAATCAGAATCATTCTAAAAGACAACTAGAGAAACAAATCGGCACGTTGTGCCGAGAGCACAAGTATCGGTATGGATACCGAAAAATCACAGCCTTACTAAAAGTGAGAATGCTTATTAACCATAAAACTGTTCAACGTATCATGCAGAAAAACCAGTGGCAGTGCCGGGTTAAAATGAAAAAGCGTAAGAAAAATGGGCAGCCCTATGCTGTGGCTGGTAATATACTGGATCGGAACTTTCAGTCTGATCGCCCTCTTGAAAAACTAGTAACGGACATCACGTATTTGCCTTATGGACAGAAACAATTGTACCTTTCCAGTATATTGGATTTATATAATGGAGAAGTGATTGCGTTTACGATTGGTGATAAGCAGGACACAGACTTTATTTTAAACACACTTGATCAGCTCCCAGCACTGCCTGAAAACTGTGTGTTACATAGCGACCAAGGTTCTGTGTATACATCTTACGAGTATCAGAAAGCTGTTCATATAAAAGGCATTACCATGAGCATGTCCCGTAAAGGGACGCCCGCTGATAATGCCTCCATCGAATCGTTTCATTCCTCGCTAAAGTCTGAAACGTTCTATCTTAACAGCATTGATCGAACTACGACCACCATCGTAGAACGCACTGTCAAAGAATACATTTATTATTATAACAACATTCGTATTCAAACAAAACTAAACAACCAATCACCGATCAACTATCGGCAATTGGCTGTATAAAGGTGTTTTGATCCCTGTCTCAAAAACGGGGGTCAGTCCCCAGGAGAAGGGTGTTTTTTTGTTCTATTTTAATATATCAAACAATTCATGTAAGTCTTTGATTTCATAATCAGGCGTCACATCTGTTTCATTTTTCTTGCCATGGCGATTGATCCAAACGGTTTGGATGCCAACGCGAGATGCGCCGAGAATATCTGTTTTCGGATTATCTCCAACCATGATCACTTCGTCTTTTGTTAAGTTTAACAGCTGAAGGCAGTGCTCAAAGATACCCGGGTCAGGTTTGCCTTTCCCGTAATCTCCTGAAATCACGATTTCGTTAAAATAAGGTGCAAGCTCAGGAACACCTGCCAGTTTCTCCTTTTGAAGGCTAGGATCTCCGTTTGTTAAAAGGAGCAATTCGTAGCTGCCTTTCAGGCGGTTTAAAACAGGGTATGTTTCTTCATAGACATATGGGCGTTTTCTGCGTTCTGCTGCAAAGAAATCAGCCAAATATTGTCCAAATGCCTCATCGTCAATTCCCGCTGTCTTTAAGCCGTTGGTCCAAGCGTTTTTACGATACTCTGGTGCAATGGCGTTCAGCTTTTGAAAGCCTTCGCTAATCGGTTCACTAAAATTGGACCACAGTCCTTCGAAAGGATTAATGCCGATCATGACAGTATAATCATATGTTTCATAGGAAGAGTACAGCTTTCTTGCTTCTTCACGTACAATCTGTTCAAACGATTCTGGATCAAGTCCATATTTCTTTTCCGCTTCCCGGCAAGTTTCTTGAAAAGTTGTATGAATGCTTTTTTCATCCCAAAGCAAAGTATCATCTAAATCGAAAAATACGGCTTTCATGATCTTCTCCCTTGTTATGTATGTGTTACCTTCAATTGCAAGTGACAGGCTCATGTTCATTTTACAATAGAAGAAGAGGGCAATAAAGAAAAGATTTGAGAGATATTTGATCATTGACCGCACATGATAGAATAGAAAGACAATAGATATGACATACATCATTTGAGGTGGCCGGTTTGCTTCATTTAATTATCATGATGATCGAGCGTGTGGGGATCATCGTTATTTTAGGATTTGTGCTTGCCCATGTGAAGGGCTTTCGCAATCTATTGCTACATAATCAAGGATTTAGGAAAAAGGCAATCCTAGTCTTCATTTTTGCTTCTTTTAGTATGATCAGCAATTACACAGGAATTGAAATCCAGCAGCAAATTGTCATGAATCATGAGTTTTCTTATCATCTTGGCTCGTCCAGCTCTATCGCCAATACGAGAATTATGGGGATCGAAATGGGTGGCTTGATCGGGGGGCCGTTTGTAGGGATTGGTGCAGGGCTTTTAGCTGGAATCCATCGCTATACCCTAGGAGGAAGCACCGCGCTCAGCTGTGCGATTTCTTCCATTTTAGCGGGTGTCATTGCAGGCTATGTCGGCAGCAGATTTAAGCGGAGAAATCGAATGGTCACACCTCGCCAAGCAGCTCTTTTTGGTGTAGCGATGGAATCATTACAGATGATCATTATCCTTCTGTTTGCAAGGCCATTTGCGGATGCATGGGGGCTTGTCAGTATCATCGCTTTGCCGATGATCTTCGTAAATGGAATCGGCAGCTTTATCTTTTTATCTATTTTACAGTCAGTCATTCGGCAAGAAGAGCAGGCAAAAGCGATGCAGACACATCGAGTATTTTCGATCGCCGATCAAACACTGCCTTTTTTCCGCCAAGGGTTAAATGAACAGTCATGTAAAAGTGTGGCGGAGATCATTCATCGGTTGACTGAAACAGATGCGGTCTCCTTAACAGACACAGAAAAGATTTTAGCGCATGTCGGAGATGGAGCAGATCATCATATTCCATCTAAAAGCTTGATTACGGGGCTGTCGAAACAAGTATTGATGAGCGGCAAGATTATGAAGGCACATTCGAAGGACGAAATCAATTGTTCAGTCGCCCATTGCCCTCTTGAAGCCGCAATCGTGCTGCCGCTCACTTCTAACGGTCAAACGATTGGAACGTTAAAAATGTATTTCAATTCTCCGGTCGGATTAAGCAGGGTGGAAGAGGAGCTTGCAGAAGGTTTGGCGATGCTGTTTTCCACACAGCTTGAGCTTGGGGAGGCGGAAACTCAAAGCCGCCTGCTAAAAGATGCAGAAATTAAAGCACTTCAAGCACAAGTGAACCCGCACTTTTTATTTAACGCCATTAATACCATCTCTGTTTTATGCAGAACCAATGTGGAGATGGCAAGGAAGCTGCTGCTGCAGCTAAGTATTTATTTTCGTTCAAATATGCAAGGTGCTCGCCAGCTGCTGATTCCAATGCATAAAGAGATTCAGCATGTGGAGGCATATTTATCACTCGAACAAGCAAGGTTTCCAAATAAGTACCATGTGACCTTTCAAATTGAAAAGGAGCTGGAGCAGGTGATGATTCCGCCCTTTGTGCTTCAGGTGCTTGTTGAAAACGCAGTGAGACATGCTTTTCCTAAACATCAAACGAATTGTGAAGTCATCGTATCCGCTTTGATGAAAGATGGGCATGTTTATATGAAAGTGACAGATAATGGACAGGGGATTGAAGATGATAAGATGGCTCAGCTATTAAAAGCGCCTGTCAAATCACTAGAAGGAACAGGGACGGCCCTTTTTAATTTAGATCAGCGGTTAAGAGGAATTTTTGGCAGACAAGCCGCTTTATCCATTCATAGTGACCAAGGCACTGACATCTCATTTCGCATTCCGATGGACTATGTAAAAAAGGATGATTCTCGTTGATGAAAGTATTAATCGTAGATGATGAAGTGTTAGCAAGAGATGAATTAAAATACTTATTACGAAGAACGAAAGAGGATGTTCAAATAGAGGAAGCAGAAAATATAGAATCTGCTTTTGACCGGATGGTCGACCATAAGCCGGATCTGCTCTTTTTAGACATTGATTTATCTGGTGAGAACGGATTTGATATTGCCAAAAGGCTCAACCGGATGTCTGATCCGCCAGCGGTTGTATTTGCGACAGCCTTTGATCAATATGCGCTGAAGGCGTTTGAGGTAAGTGCGCTTGATTACTTAACAAAACCATTTGATGAAGAGCGGCTGCTCCAGACCATCCAGAAGTTTAAAAAATGGAAATCTGTTGAGACGCAAGAGCACCAGCTGTCAGATGAGAAAGCGCCCCGCCAGCAAAAATTAGCGATCTCAGTCGATGACTCAATTGTGATCCTGCAAGTTGAAGAGATCATGTATGTAGGACTCAGCGAGGGGAAAAAGGTCGTGAAAACAAAGAATCACATGTATGAGGTCTCAGAACCGCTTGTGGTCATTGAAAAGAAACTTCCTGAGGCATACTTTATGAGGGTTCATCGCAGCTATATCGTGAATACCTCTCATATGAAAGAAGTACAGCCGTGGTTTAATTCGACGTATAATCTGCATATGACAGACGGTTCCATCATTCCTGTCAGCCGTACATATGCGAAAGAATTAAAGAAGTCGCTCCTGCTAGAGTAGGAGGGCTTTTTTTGTTTGTATTTCAATACTCGTTTTTTGCATTTCAGTCATTGAATCCAGCGAGTTTTATTGTAAACGCTTCATTCATTTATTTCATGCCCTATACTGAGGGCAGTCGAAGAAAGAGGTGAAGGGGCATGAGTGCCACGAAAGTATATGGATTTCTATCTCAAGCATTTATTTTTGCAACCGTAATGTTCGTTTCTAATCTCATTTCAATGTATTTACCGATTCCGATGCCCGCATCCGTCATTGGTTTGGTTCTATTATTTGTTTTGTTAACAACGAAAATCGTCAAACTAGAGCAGGTGGAGCAATTAGGTACATCATTGACAGGACTCATTAGCTTTCTATTTGTTCCCTCTGGGATCTCCGTTATTCAATCATTAGGTGTCATGCAAGAAGTAGGTGTGCAAGTCGTCGGTGTCATTATCATTGCAACCATTATGCTACTTGCAGCGACAGGGCTGTTTTCGCAGCTTCTCATGCAATTATCAGAAAGACCGCAGAAACGTAAAGAGACAAAGGAGAGTAAATCTGCTCCTTCTCATTCAAATAAACCAGCTTCAAGTACGCATTAAAGGAGAGATGCAAAATGGGTACAAGTACGATGAGCCCTTATTTTGGCATTGTCGTCTCATTGGTCGCTTTTGGAATAGGGACATTCTTATTTAAAAAATCAAAAGGCTTTTTCTTGTTCACCCCGCTGTTTGTGGCGATGGTACTAGGCATTTTATTTTTGAAAGTTGGCGGTTTTTCCTACGCAGATTATAATGAGGGCGGCAAGATTATCAAATTTTTCTTAGAGCCTGCCACGATTGCTTTCGCTATCCCGCTTTATAAGCAGCGAGCCTTGCTTAAAAAATATTGGTGGCAAATTTTATCTGCTATTTTTGTAGGTTCACTTTGTTCTATTACGATCGTATATCTCGTAGCAAAAGGAATTCATTTAGATGCGGCTGTGATGAAAAGCATGCTTCCACAAGCAGCGACAACAGCGATTGCTCTTCCAATTGCAAAGGATATTGGCGGAATCGCAGATATCACAGCCTTTGCGGTCATATTTAACGCAGTCATTGTCTATGCACTAGGTGCTTTCTTCTTAAAATTGTTTCGCATTAAAAACCCAGTGGCAAAAGGTCTTGCACTTGGTACTTCAGGACATGCGCTTGGGGTTTCTGTTGGAATTGAGATGGGAGAAGTAGAAGCAGCGATGGCAAGTATCGCCGTTGTAGTCGTAGGAGTTGTGACCGTTATCGTCATCCCAATCTTTATGCAGTTGATTCTTTGATGCCGTCATGGTGTGAAAAAGTCTTGCCCAATTCGTCTCATCATGTTAAACTGAAAAAGTTGTTTCAAGAGTTCGGTTACTTGACGGACAAATGAAAATTGTGTAGAATAGTTAACGAATTGAATAGATATCACAAGCAGAAGCACCCGCTTCTCACCTGATTGACACATGTTTGTAGTTGACAGGTTGACCGTACATTTATTTTTTCATGCAAATGTTCGCAGTGTGGGTGTTTTATATGCCCACACTTTTTGTTTGCCTGTAAAACATACAACGAAATGGTCAAAATGAATTGTGAACTCAATTCAAAATCTCATGGAGGTGGCTCACTATTAGCAAAGATCAATTAGTTAATGAAGGTATTCGTGCGCGTGAAGTTCGTTTGATCGGACAAAATGGCGATCAGCTTGGGATTAAAACCCGCCAGGAAGCTCTGGAAATTGCTGCTAAAGCTAATCTTGACCTTGTGTTAGTTGCTGCAAATGCAAAACCACCTGTTTGCCGAATCATGGACTATGGTAAGTTCCGATTCGAACAGCAGAAGAAGGAAAAAGAGGCACGTAAGAATCAAAAAATCATTAGCTTAAAAGAAGTTCGGTTGAGCCCGACAATCGATGAACATGATTTTAACACGAAGCTCCGTAATGCAATCAAATTCCTTGAAAAGGGAGATAAAGTGAAAGCTTCTATCCGTTTTAAAGGCCGTGCGATTACGCATAAAGAAATCGGACAGCGCGTGTTAGACCGTTTCTCTGAAGCTTGCGCTGAAGTAGCAACAGTAGAAACAAAACCTAAGATGGACGGACGCAGCATGTTCCTCATGCTTGCACCAAAAGTCGAAAAGTAAAGTAACAGAGGGAGGAAACATCCAATGCCAAAAATGAAAACTCACCGCGGATCTGCTAAACGTTTCAAAAAAACAGGTTCTGGTAAACTTAAACGTTCTCATGCGTACACAAGTCACTTGTTCGCTAACAAATCTACAAAGCAAAAACGTAAATTGCGTAAGAGCGCAATCGTAAGTGCTGGAGATTTCAAACGTATCAAACAACAACTTGCAAACATCAAGTAATTTGGAATAGGAATCATAGGAGGGAATTACAATGCCAAGAGTAAAAGGCGGAACTGTGTCGCGTCAGCGTCGTAAAAAGGTTCTTAAATTAGCAAAAGGTTATTTCGGTTCAAAACATAGATTATACAAAGTAGCAAACCAACAGGTGATGAAATCTGGAAACTACGCTTTCCGTGACCGTCGTCAGAAAAAACGTGACTTCCGTAAACTATGGATCACTCGTATCAACGCTGCAGCTCGTATGAACGGTCTTTCTTACAGCCGTTTAATGCATGGCTTAAAGCTTTCTGGTATCGAAGTAAACCGCAAAATGCTTGCTGACCTTGCTGTGAATGACCTAAATGCATTCAATCAGCTTGCTGATGCTGCAAAAGCACAACTAGACAAGTAAGTTTTATAAAAGATCATTCCTTCGAGGGGTGATCTTTTTTTCTCATCATGTGAGGTGAAATGAATGAATATGGCTTTGATCCTGCTGCTTATTTTAGTGAATGGCTACGGCTTTTTTCTCATGGGTGAGGACAAACGCCGGGCCAAAGCACATAAATGGAGAATTTCAGAGGCGCATTTATGGAGTGCTGCGGTTCTTTTTGGCGCTGCCGGATCGTATCTAGGAATGCAGTATTTCCGGCATAAAACAAAGCATCCCGCCTTTCAAATCGGCATGCCTGTATTAATTATTTTGCAGTTGATTCTATTGGGATATATCCAAGTTATTTGAAAAAGGAGCAGACGCCATTAGGACGGCGTGTCTGCTCCTTTTTTTTGTTTGATTTTTTTAATAGGCTGATCCCAATCAATTTTTGTTTGAGGATAACGCTCGATTATGTTTTCCTCCAGTTTTTCAAAGTCTTCTAATGTAAATTCACTCAGCTTCTCAGGTGACTCCGTCCAAACGTAAATGGAGTGGACAAACAGAGGATGATCCTTAGAAGGAACATGCTTCTCCCCTTCAAACAAGACACCTTTATAGACGAAATTAAAATTTTTGCGCGCATTTTGCTGTTCGTCCATAAAATAAAAGCCTTCTTTTAATTGTGCTTGTTTCAGCTTTCTTCTCGGATTTGAGAAGAATTTTACCGCCATGTAGAAGATGTAGACAAGCAGTGCAACAAGAGCTAGTCTCATGAGGATTACAAACATGACAGGATGCACCTCCAATACCGTTATCTGATGTACTACGAATGAAATCGCCAAAAGGTTTCAACTTTTTTTAAAAAAATATTTCGTAAAACGAAAAAATATTCATAAAAAGATCGTATTGAACGAAAGAGGTTTTGTATAATAAGAATGCACCATGAAGATAAAGGAGGATAAATGGAATGACAAAGCTCGATCAAACATTAACTATGCTGAAAGACCTAACGGATGCAAAAGGGATTCCAGGAAATGAACGTGATGTCAAAAAAGTCATGCAGACATACATAGAATCATATGCAGATGAAGTCTCTACAGACCGCCTTGGCAGCTTGATCGCTAAAAAGGAAGGAAACGCAAACGGACCTAAAATTATGCTCGCTGGTCACTTAGATGAAGTAGGATTCATGGTGACAAAAATTGATGACAAAGGCTACATTCGTTTTCAAACAGTCGGCGGCTGGTGGTCACAAGTCATGCTCGCCCAGCGTGTCACCATTGTGACGAAAAAGGGAGAGATCACAGGGGTAATTGGTTCAAAGCCACCACACGTCTTGTCACCTGAAGCTCGTAAAAAGTCAATTGAGATTACGGATATGTTTATTGATATTGGGGCGTCAAGCAAAGAACAGGCAATGGAGTGGGGCGTGCTGCCTGGAGATCAAATCGTTCCTTACTTTGAGTTTACAGTCATGAATGATGAAAAAATGCTCCTTGCAAAAGCATGGGACAACCGCATTGGCTGTGCAGTGGCCATTGATGTCATGAAAAACTTACACAATGCTCAGCATGAGAATATTGCTTACAGCGTCGCAACTGTCCAAGAGGAAGTAGGCCTGCGCGGAGCCAAAACAGCAGCGGCTACAATTCAGCCCGATATTGGATTTGCCATTGATGTAGGTGTAGCAGGAGATACACCAGGCATCACTGAGAAAGAAGCAACTAGCAAACTTGGCAAAGGCCCAACGATTGTTGTATTTGATGCTTCAATGGTCTCTCATAAAGGACTTCGTGATTTTGTTGTCCAAACAGCTGATGAGCTGAACATTCCTTATCAATATGACTCAATGCCTGGCGGCGGGACAGATGCTGGCGGTATTCATTTAACAGGTCATGGAGTTCCATCACTATCTATCGGGATTCCGAGCAGATATATTCATACCCATGCTGCAATGATTCACCGAGATGATTATGAAAATGCAGTGAAGCTTTTAACAGAAGTGATCAAAAGACTTGATCAAAAAACCGTTGAACAGATTACGTACGGTTCTTAAGTAAGAATGCCTTTCCTCAGTACAGGGGAAAGGCTTTTTTTATTGAATTTCCCAGGAAATGAACGGTGTGTTCAAGTTGAGCCAAAAGAACTGTTTTTGGTAAAAGGAGAGAGTGTTTCCTAGTGAATAAGGCACATGTGATCGAGCGTTTATTTTTGTAAGATGAAAGCAATAAAAAGGACAGAGCTAGAATGCCCTGTCAAAAGAGAGTTTATGGAAGTAGGTGAAGCTACCTTAAGAATAAACACATTATTCTTATTTGTCAACTTGGTTTTAAAAGAAAGAAAAATCAATCAATTTATGTTATATTTGTAACAAATTGTTTATACAAAGGGGATGGTTAAATGAATGCGGTTACAATTGTAATAGGATCTATGTGTATTTTAGCGATTGCCTATCGTCTTTATGGCACATTTATGATGGTCAAGGTATTAAAGGTCACAGATGATCATCCTACACCGGCTCACACGCTAGAGGACGGGAAAGATTATGTGCCGACAAATAAATGGGTCACATTTGGGCATCACTTTGCTGCGATTGCAGCTGCTGGCCCGTTAGTGGGTCCGATTTTAGCCGCTCAATTTGGATATTTACCTGGTCTCCTTTGGCTTTTAATTGGTGCAGTCATAGGCGGAGCTGTACATGATCTAGTCGTCTTATTTGCGTCGATGCGAAAAAAGGGGAAATCATTATCAGAGGTAGCGAAGGAAGAGCTGGGACCTGTTGCCGGGTTTTGTACAGGGCTTGCGATGCTGTTTATTATTACCATCACAATGGCAGGTTTGTCTATGGTTGTGCTTCATGCTTTAGAACGTAACCCTTGGGGGACATTTGCAGTTGGAATCACGATTCCGATTGCAATGGGGGTTGGTCTGTATTATAAAAAAACAGGCAATTTAAAGCTGGCGACATCTGCGGGATTTATTTTGCTGATGTTTGGTGTATTCCTTGGGCCAAATATTCAAGGAACAGCACTCGGTGATTTTTTAACACTTGATACAAAAACGCTTGCTCTTGCCCTGCCGATCTATGCCTTTTTTGCTGCGGCTCTGCCAGTTTGGCTGCTGCTTGCACCGAGGGACTATTTAAGTAGTTTTATGAAAATTGGTGTATTCATTGCGCTGATTGCCGGAATCTTTGTCGTGAATCCGTCCATTCAATTCCCGGCGTTTACAGAGTTTGTGAATGGAGGAGGACCTGTATTAGCTGGTCCTGTCTGGCCATTTATTTCGATTACCATTGCTTGCGGTGCCATTTCTGGTTTCCACGCATTTGTTGGTTCAGGGACAACACCTAAGATGCTGGACCGATGGAGTGATATGAAGCCTGTTGCGTTTGGCGCAATGCTAGTGGAATGCTTAGTTGGGATTATGGCTTTAATTGCGGCTACTGCTCTGCATCCAGGGGATTATTTTGCGATAAACAGTACGCCAGAAGTGTTCCGTACACTCGGTATGAGTGTCGAAAACCTTCCGCAGTTGAGTAAGGAAATCGGCCTGGACTTAGAAGGAAGAACGGGTGGTGCCGTGACATTGGCTGTAGGGATGGCGTATATCTTTACGGGGATTCCGTTCTTTAGTCATTTGGCTTCTTACTTCTTCCAGTTCGTCATTATGTTTGAGGCTGTATTTATTTTAACTGCTATTGATGCGGGGACACGTGTGGCACGCTATTTGATTCAAGACTTCTTAGGTGAAGCATATAAACCGCTTAAACGAACTGACTGGGTACCTGGTTCGGTGTTTGCAAGTGCGCTTGCTTGTTTTATGTGGGGATACTTACTTTACTCAGGGGACATTGGCTCTATTTGGGCGCTGTTTGGGGTTTCAAACCAGTTAATGGCTTCGGTTGGGTTAATCATTGGGGCAACTGTTGTATTAAAAATTGCAGATAAAAGGCGATATATGCTCACTTGTTTAATTCCGCTTGCTTACTTATATGTGACGGTGAATTATGCAGGCTATTGGATGGTAGCAAATGTCTATCTCAATCCTGAAGCATCTGGCTACAGCGTGCTGAATGCGGTGCTTTCGATCATCATGCTGATCTTAGGATTTGTCATTATTGTGTTTGCGATTAAAAAATGGGTTGAAATCTGGCGTGATCCAGCGCTTCGAATGGAAACACCTATCACTGGCTAAATGAAAAAGCCGGCTTGCTTTTATAAGCAAACCGGCTTCTTTTATTGCTGCTGTTGAGGTTTTAAGCCTTGTTCTAATGTTTCAAGGATCTCATTTTTCTCGTTTTCTGATGCTTCTTGCCATAGCACTTCGAACAACACGCCAAGGCCTGGCAGCATTTTTTCCTCGCCGCTTTGAATAGCATCTAAAATCGTATGTTCAAGCTGCTCTTGATTATGGCCAGTAATGTTTTGAATGACTGCGCCTCTTAAATTAAAATCCATTGCCCACACTCCTTTTTTGATGGTAATAGCCCTATTCTGTCTCAAAGACAGGTTTATTATGTAGTGTGCATGAGATATAATAAATTCATGATAATTAAAGGAGTTAACGTCGCTTGAAATATATAGAATCAGCTAAAAACACAAACATTAAACAGTGGAAAAAGCTCCATACGAAAAAAGAACGAACGAAAACGGGGCTGTTTCTCGTTGAGGGAATACATTTAGTCGAAGAAGCACTAAAGAGCGGGGTCGTGAAGGAATTAATGGTCACCTCGCCCGATATGCTTCCTTCTCATATCCAGCCAGACATTGAGCTTTATGAACTGAGCGAAGAGGCCTTTTCTGCCATGACAGAAACAGAAACGCCTCAGCACATTGCCGCAGTCTGTACAGTTCCTGTTTTTGAAGAAAAGAAGGTTGAACGGCTTCTTTTATTAGACGCAGTGCAGGACCCGGGGAATTTAGGCACACTCATTCGAACAGCAGATGCCGCTGGTCTTGATGCTGTGATCTTAGGAGAAGGAACAGTTGATGCGTTTAACGGAAAAACGCTCCGTTCGGCACAAGGGTCTCATTTTCACCTGCCTATCTTAAAGCAAACCCTTCAACAGGCGATCACGGAGCTGAAAGAACGAGGCATACCTGTATACGGAAGTGCCTTAAAAAATGCGAAAGAGTATAAAAGCGTAACGGCAGAAGGTCCGTTTGCATTAATTGTTGGAAATGAAGGAGCTGGTATTGACCCAGACATTCTGCAAATGACAGATCAAAATTTATATGTACCAATGTATGGGCAGGCAGAATCATTAAATGTAGCTGTTGCAGCCGCTGTTCTTGTTTATCATTTGCGTGGATAATGTTGCAACATGCGTTTATTTTCACTATAATAAAACTAATATTTTAAAAACCATGATAGAGGAAGATTGTTTCAAGAAGCGGCCTTTTAGGGAGAATGCATCGTAGACTGAAAGTGCATTTAAGGAATGCTGAAACAGGAATTCACCTCTGGAGTTGTCACCGGGACCGCAGGTTTTGCGTAAAGGTGAACCGGATTCGTTTGATTCCGTTATGTCAATGAAGCTTATTCGCACATGCATTTGTGCTTAACAAGGGTGGTACCGCGACCACAACTCGTCCCTTCTTTTATGGAGGAACGAGTTTTTTTATTGTCTTCAAACGATCAAACAGCCGTTTATCCGAGCGGTTTTGTATATCAAAAGGAGGATTACACTCATGCAAGAAACGTTAAAACAGCTTGAAACAGAGGCGTTAGCAAAGGTTGAAGCAGCCAGCTCGCTCAAAGAGGTCAATGACATTCGTGTTCAATATTTAGGGAAAAAAGGACCGATTACAGAAGTACTTCGCGGAATGGGCAAGCTTTCCGCAGAAGAAAGACCGAAAATGGGGGCACTCGCAAACGAAGTAAGAGAGCAGATTGCTAGTGCCATTGCTGAAAAAAATGAACAGCTGGAAGCAGAAGAAGTGAAGAATAAACTTGCCTCTCAAACGATCGATGTTACTTTGCCGGCAAGTCCAATCAAAATGGGAGCAAGACATCCATTAACGATAGTTGTCGAAGACATTGAAGATTTATTTATCGGAATGGGCTATACCGTTGAGGAAGGTCCTGAGGTGGAAACGGATTATTATAACTTTGAAGCGCTGAATCTTCCAAAGGAGCATCCGGCACGTGATATGCAGGACAGCTTCTATATTACCGAAGATACACTGATGAGAACACAAACATCACCAGTACAAGCACGTACACTTGAGAAATATAACGGACAAGGTCCTGTGAAGATCATCTGTCCTGGGAAAGTATATAGACGTGACAGTGATGACGCGACTCATTCACATCAATTTATGCAAATTGAAGGGCTTGTCGTCGATCACAATATTAGCATGAGTGATCTAAAAGGAACGCTGGAGACAGTCGCAAGAAAAATGTTTGGGGAAGATCGTGAAATTAGACTGCGTCCAAGCTTTTTCCCATTCACAGAACCATCTGTCGAAGTCGATGTGTCTTGCTTTAAATGCGGCGGGAAGGGCTGCTCTGTATGTAAAGGAACAGGCTGGATTGAGATTTTAGGTGCAGGAATGGTTCATCCGAATGTCCTGAAAATGAGCGGATTTGATCCAGAAACTTACCAAGGCTTTGCTTTTGGAATGGGTGTGGAACGGATTGCAATGCTGAAATACGGCATTGATGATATTCGCCATTTCTACACAAATGACATTAGATTCACAAAGCAATTCAAGCAGGACTAAGAGGAGGAAATCAACATGTTTGTTTCATATAAATGGTTAGAAGACTATGTCGATTTAGAAGGCATCAAGCCGGCCGAATTAGCAGAAAAAATTACAAGAAGCGGAATTGAAGTGGAAGCCGTTGAATATAAAGGCGAAGGCATCAAAGGAGTTGTCGTTGGACACGTCATTGAGCGTGAACAGCATCCGAATGCGGATAAATTAAACAAATGTCTTGTTGATATCGGCGAAGACGCACCGGTGCAAATTATTTGCGGGGCGCCGAATGTGGAGAAAGGACAGTATGTGGCCGTCGCAACGGTTGGCGCAGTCCTTCCTGGCAACTTTAAAATTAAAAAAGCAAAGCTGCGCGGTGAAGAGTCTCATGGCATGATTTGTTCTCTGCAAGAATTAGGCGTAGAGAGCAAGCTCGTACCAAAGGAATATGCAGAAGGGATTTTTGTTTTCCCGAATGACGTGAAACCAGGGGATGATGCCCTCCAAGCACTTCAATTAGATGATGCGGTGCTTGAGCTCGGCTTAACACCAAACCGTGCCGATGCCCTGAATATGCTGGGTGTGGCTTATGAGGTTGCCGCCATTTTAGGAAGAGACATCAAGCTTCCTGATACAGCACATGACACTTCTTCCGAAAAAGCAGCAGACTATATTTCTGTTAAAATTGAGGATCAAGAAGCGAATCCACTTTATGCAGCGAAGATCATTAAAAATGTAAAGGTTGGACCAGCACCGCTTTGGATGCAAACAAGATTGATGAATGCAGGCATCCGTCCAATTAACAACGTCGTGGATATTACAAACTTTGTACTGCTTGAATACGGCCAGCCGCTTCATGCCTTTGATTATGACCGCTTTGGTTCAAAGCAGGTGGTTGTACGTAAAGCGTCTGACAGCGAAATCATTCAAACACTCGATGAGCAGGAGCGTACATTATCATCAAAGCATCTTGTCATCACGAATGGAACGAAAGCGCACGCGGTAGCTGGCGTCATGGGCGGCTTTGAATCAGAGGTGCGTGATGAGACAACGACGATTCTTTTAGAAGCGGCATATTTCAACGGTCAAACAGTCCGTCAAGCATCTAGAGACTTAGGGCTTCGCAGTGAATCAAGCACACGATTTGAAAAAGGACTCGATCCGCAGCGTACGAAACCGGCAGCAGAAAGAGCAGCTCAATTGATCAGTATGTATGCAGGCGGTGAAGTGCTAAGTGGTACAGTTGAGGAAAATCACCTTGAAGCAAGTATGAATGTCATTCACGTATCAACTGAGCGTGTGAACAAGGTGCTTGGAATGAGCATTTCAAAAGAAGATATGATTCAGATTTTCAACAAACTAGGCTTTACAGTAGGCGAATCAAATGATGTTCTTGTCGTAACGGTTCCTTCCCGCAGAATGGATATTACGATTGAAGAAGACCTCATTGAAGAAGTTGCAAGATTATACGGCTACGATAATATTCCATCTACACTGCCTGCGACAGCCGGCACTGTTGGCGGTCTCACACCATACCAAGTAAAGCGGAGAAAGGTCAGACGTTTCTTAGAGGGCGCAGGACTTTCTCAAGCGATTACGTATTCATTGACGAATCAGCATAAGTCCACAGCTTTTGCCCTGCATCCAGCTTATAAAACGAGACTTTCTCTGCCAATGAGTGAGGAACGCAGTGTGCTAAGACAAAGTCTTCTGCCAAACTTACTTGATTCTGTAGCATATAACTTGGCAAGACAAGCTGATTCATTCGGATTTTATGAAACGGGCTCAGTTTTCTTAGCAGAAGCTGAAGGGGCAAAACCAGTGGAAAAAGAACATGTCGCTGGTGCGCTGACAGGCTTATGGCATAAGAATCTTTGGCAGGGCGAGAAAAAAGCTGTCGACTTTTATGTAGCGAAAGGAATTGCTGAAGGATTGTTTGAAAAGCTTGGTGTGTCAGACCAAATCACATATGTTCAAGCAGAGCGTGAGGGTCTTCACCCAGGGCGAACAGCAGATGTTCACTTAAATGGTCAAGTCATTGGCTTTGTTGCCGCCCTGCATCCAGTCGTTGAAAAAGAATTGGATCTAAAAGAAACGTATGTGTTCGAGTTTGATTTAACAGATGTGATGACGTCTGAAACGAAGGATATGAAATATACAGCGATTCCGAGATTCCCTGCTGTGACAAGAGATATTGCACTTGTTGTCGATCAGCATATCTCAAGCGGACAGCTGGAGCGTGTGATCTATGAAGCAGGCGGTCAATTACTCACAGACCTATCTGTATTTGATGTATATGAAGGGGAACATATGGAAGAAGGCAAAAAATCTGTGGCATTCTCTCTTCAATATTTAAACCCTGAACAAACGTTGACCGAGGAAGAAGTCACAGCTGTTCATACAAAAGTATTGAAAGCACTAGAAGATACGTATCAAGCCGTCTTACGCGGTTAAAGAAAAAAAGCTATGGCCTCATGGGGGACTGACCCCCGTTTTTGAGACAGGGATCAAAACACCTTTATACAGCCAATTGCCGATAGTTGATCGGTGATTGGTTGTTTAGTTTTGTTTGAATACGAATGTTGTTATAATAATAAATGTATTCTTTGACAGTGCGTTCTACGATGGTGGTCGTAGTTCGATCAATGCTGTTAAGATAGAACGTTTCAGACTTTAGCGAGGAATGAAACGATTCGATGGAGGCATTATCAGCGGGCGTCCCTTTACGGGACATGCTCATGGTAATGCCTTTTATATGAACAGCTTTCTGATACTCGTAAGATGTATACACAGAACCTTGGTCGCTATGTAACACACAGTTTTCAGGCAGTGCTGGGAGCTGATCAAGTGTGTTTAAAATAAAGTCTGTGTCCTGCTTATCACCAATCGTAAACGCAATCACTTCTCCATTATATAAATCCAATATACTGGAAAGGTACAATTGTTTCTGTCCATAAGGCAAATACGTGATGTCCGTTACTAGTTTTTCAAGAGGACGATCAGACTGAAAGTTCCGATCCAGTATATTACCGGCCACGGCATAGGGCTGCCCATTCTTCTTACGCTTTTTCATTTTAACCCGGCACTGCCACTGGTTTTTCTGCATGATACGTTGAACAGTTTTATGGTTAATACGCATTCTCACTTTTAGTAAGGCTGTGATTTTTCGGTATCCATATCGATACTTGTGCTCTCGGCACAACGTGCCGATTTGCTTCTCTAGTTGTTTTTTAGAATGATTCTGAGTCAGATCTTTTTTCCATCTATAGTACGAAGCGCGAGAGATGCTTAAATGGACACAAATGTCCTGTACTGTCATCATTTTGCACAATTCTTCTACTAGTTTGATTGACGTTTCCTTATCAACTTCCTTTCCAATTCGTTGTACTTTTTTAAAACTTCATTCTGTTGACTCAGATAGCGATTTTCTGCCTGCAGTCTCTCTAATTCGGAAGAGTACTCGGGACCCTTTCCATAGGTATATTGTTTTCCAACAGGCTGTTCGAACCGGTGTGTATCCCCAGCCTTATGCCACCTCACCCATGTCTGAACCTGCGTTTTATTTTTGATATTCAATTCCTGCATGATCTCTTTCATAGATACGCCTGCCAATCTCATGTCTACAGCCTTCTGCTTGACTTCAACCGGATAACTCACTCTTGTCCCCATAGAAAAAACACCTCCATGTTTTATTTCGGATTACAACGATCCGTTTTCAAACTTGAAGGTGTTTTTTATTTGTCTCATCTTATGGGGTCAGTCCCTGGGCCCTAGCTTTTTTTATAGCATTTTTTTCGCTTTTTGTGTGTTGGCAAAATGCAGCTTTGTAAATTGACGTAAAGCATCTTCACCATGCATTTTGATGAGCTTGGCGGCGGCCTTATCTACATGAGGACCGGCCCCTTTTGGGATGTCAAAGCCTGCAGCCTGTGATAATTTGTCCATTTCAATTAAAAAGGCGTACCTTGCGATAATGGAAGCTGCAGCGACTGACAAATGGATGCCTTCTGCTTTTGTACTAAAATACGTCCGCTCCCGGATAATTTTTTTCCCGGCCAGATGCTTGAAATAAATGCCTGGTTCTGCAAATTGGTCAATCAAAATGGCTTCAGGCTGCTTTCCATCGAGTTTTTCTAGCACAGAGGTGATGACTTGGTTATGAAGCAGTGCCTTCATTTTTCCTTGACTCATGCCCTTTTCCTGCATCGTATTGTACTTTTCATTTCGGAGAACGAGAAGACTGAACGGAATGGTTTTGATGAGATCCTTGGCAATGTTGATAATTTGCGGGTCCTTTAATCCTTTTGAGTCTTTTACGCCAAGCTCTTTCATTAAAGCAAGCTGGCTGGCATCAACATAGGCCGCACAGACTGTGATCGGTCCGAAATAATCACCTGTACCTACTTCATCTGAACCGACGACCGACATGGAAGCAATGCCAGGCGGCGGACTGTATTTTGTGACAGCAGGTGATTTTTGACTTTTCGTATCAGCTGCTTGTAAATGGCTGAATTGACTGGCTTCAGCTTCTGCCTTTTGTCCTTGAAAGAGCACTTTTCCAGATCGATAAGCTGTAATCGTACAGCCAGGGACTTTTGCTTGAAAGAGGGCGCCTGGCGGCAAAGTGTCTGTTAAATGGTGCGCATACGCGCTCTTCATTTTTTTGAGGTCTTCTGATGTTGCTTTTAAAACGGATTGGGGCACAGTGGATAACTCCTTTTTACCTTGATATCATTGATTTCTAAAGTGTACCATAACAGGTAAGGGCTCGTCTTTCCATTCAATGTCTAAACATGTTATGATAGAGACTAGGATTCTCGTGGAATGGAGGAGAAACGTTGTCTGACGGCGGTAAAACGAAAACAACAGTTGAGATATACGGACAGTCCTATACGATCATCGGTCAAGAAACGAAGATGCATATGCGGCATGTTGCGTCAATTGTTGATGATAAAATGAGAGAAATAAATGAAAAAAATCCATACCTTGATATAAACAAATTAGCTGTACTGACAGCAGTCAATGTCGTCCACGACTACTTGAAATTAAAAGAGCAATACGAAAAATTAGAGATTCAGCTAAAAGAAAAGGAATGAAATTACCGTGATCGATATCATCATTTTGTTTTTGCTTCTTATGGGAACGCTTGTCGGTCTAAAACGCGGGTTTATTCTTCAATTTATTAAATTGATCAGCTTTGTTGTTTCTATCTTAGTGGCGTCCATGTTTTATCAGTCACTGGCACCACAGCTTACGTGGATTCCGGCACCTAATTTTAGCGGCGGTCAACCGCAGCTCGCTTTCTTTAGCGGGAATCTAGAAACAGCTTATTATAATACCATTGCGTTTATCATTCTGTTTATCTTGACCAAAATCCTGCTCGCCATCATTGGCGGATTGCTCACAACCATTGCAAGTATACCTGTGATTAAACAGGTGAACAAACTGCTTGGCGGTGTTTTAGGATTTCTTGAAACCTATTTATTTGTGTTTATTCTATTGTTTGTCGCTGCATTACTTCCAGTAGATGCGCTGCAAACAATGATGAGCAAATCAATGTTAGCAGATGTGATCGTAAACAACACCCCTTACCTGTCCGGTCTTGTCAAAGACCTCTGGTCGACGTATGGAGTTTAAAAACTTCTCCTTTCCTGGAGAAGTTTTTTCTCATTCCATGACAGAAAGTTGTAGGATGAAGGGAAAGTTTGTATATTTATATAGGAAGATGCCAAAGCGGCTGGAGGATGAGAGATGAATAAAAAAGATATTATCAAACTTCTTGAAACAATTGCAGTATATATGGAACTAAAAGGAGATAATCCTTTTAAAATTTCTGCCTTTCGTAAAGCAGCAGCGGCACTGCAACAAGACGACCGCAGCCTTTCTCAAATAGATGATCTATTAGCATTACCCGGCATTGGAAAAGGAACCTTTGCTGTGATCACAGAGTATATCGAAAAAGGACAATCAGAAACACTTGAACAATTAAAAAAGGAAGTGCCTGAAGGACTTGTCCCGCTCTTAAAATTGCAAGGACTTGGCGGGAAGAAGATTGCTAAGCTTTATCAAGAGCTTGGAGTCCATGATGCACAGTCATTAAAGGAAGCATGTGAAGCGGAAAAAGTACAAGCGCTTGCAGGCTTCGGTAAAAAAACAGAAGAAAAGATTCTCGCTGCTCTTGAGGAGGCCGGAAAGCAGCCAGAACGACTGCCAATTGGCTTTGCATTAGATGTGGCAGAGCGAATTGATCATGCGCTTGAACAGATGAAGGGTATTCTTCGTTTTTCAAGAGCTGGCAGTTTAAGACGTGCACGGGAAACTGTCAAAGATCTAGATTATATCATTGCAACCAGCGATCCTGAACAAGTCAGAGAGCAGCTCGTTGCACTCGATGATGTCAAAGACGTTATCGCAAGCGGTGATACGAAGGTATCTGTCATTCTTGCCCTTGATTTTGAGATCAGTGTAGACTTCCGGCTTGTGACAACAGATCAATTTGCCACAACGCTGCATCATTTCACCGGCTCAAAAGATCACAATATTCGCATGCGCCAGCTGGCGAAGGAACGCGGAGAGCGTATTAGTGAATATGGTGTGGAAACAATTGAAACTGGAGAAGTCAAAACGTTTGAAGACGAGGCCGCTTTTTATGCGCATTTTGAACTTCCGCTCATTCCGCCAGAAATTCGTGAAACCGGAGCGGAGATTGATACGTATAAAGAAAGTATGCAATTTGTAGAGTTAAAAGATATGAAAGGCGACCTTCATATGCACTCGACTTGGAGTGACGGCGCATTTTCTATTCGCGAAATGGCAGAGGCATGTATCGCAAAAGGCTATGAATACATGGCGATTACAGACCACTCGCAATATTTAAAAGTAGCAAACGGTTTAACAAAAGAACGTTTACGTCTGCAAGCAAAAGAAATTGACAAGCTGAATCAAGAATTTGAGCATTTTCACATTTTCAAAGGGGTCGAAATGGATATTCTCCCGGATGGATCATTAGATTATGATGATGACTTTTTATCAGACATGGATTTTGTGGTTGCGTCCATCCATTCGAGCTTTTCTCAGCCAGAGGAAGTCATCATGGAGCGCCTTGAAAATGCCCTGCGGAATCAGCATGTGGATTTAATTGCACATCCAACAGGCCGTTTGATCGGCAGACGGGACGGCTATGCCTTAAATATAGATCAGCTTATAGAGCTTGCGAAGAAAACGGGAACTGCACTAGAGCTCAACAGCAACCCGTCAAGACTTGATTTGAAAACAGAGCATTTAATGAAAGCAAACGAAGCAGGTGTAAACATCATGATCAATACAGATGCACACAATATCGCCATGCTGGATCATATGGAAGTTGGTGTAACAGCTGCAAGAAAAGGCTGGACACCAAAAGCAAATGTCGTGAATACTTTTTCTCTAAGCGAGATCAAAAAGTTTTTAACGCGTGACAGGTAGTCGTTAGGAGGCTGGACCATGCTGCAACAAAAAGTGTTAGCATCATTAGAATTTCATAAAGTAAAAGAAAAAGTCATGTCCTATACCGCATCCTCATTAGGAAAAGAAAGAGCGCAGGATTTAACGCCGCTGACGGATATAGAAACCATTCAGCATTTGCTGGAAGAGGTAGCAGAAGCACAGGATGTTATCCGCTTAAAGGGATCGGCGCCATTTGGCGGGCTGACGGATATTAGACGCGGGGTCAAACGGGCAGAAATCGGCAGTACATTAAGCCCGTCTGAGCTCATGGAAATTGCAGGACTATTATATGCTGTGAAGAATATGAAGCATTTTCTCAAGTCCATGTATGAAGATGGTGTAGACATACCACGGCTTCATACATATGCAGAGACACTGATTTTACTGCCTGAAGTGAGAAAAGAAATCGAAAGCTGTATTGGTGATAATGGAGAAGTTCTCGACCATGCCACCCCGGCACTTCGTTCATTGCGCATACAATTACGTTCACTTGAATCAAAAGTTCGTGATAAATTAGAATCCATGATTCGTTCACAATCTGCTTCGAAAATGCTGTCAGACACGATTGTCACCATTCGTAATGATCGGTTTGTGATTCCGGTAAAGCAGGAGTACCGCTCGAATTACGGCGGAATTGTTCACGATCAGTCATCATCTGGGGCAACCCTTTTTATCGAGCCGCAAGTGGTCGTGGATCTAAATAACACCTTGCAGCAAACCCGTTTAAAAGAAAAACAAGAGGTCGAAAAGATCCTGCAAATGCTGACAGAGAGTGTGTCAGAACACATTGAGGAACTGCTTCACAATGTAAAGGAGCTTCAGACGTTAGATTTTATTTTTGCTAAAGCCAAATATGCAAAGGCAGAAAAAGCCACAAAGCCTGCTGTGAACGATCAAGGGGAGATTTATTTAAAGCGGGCAAGACATCCTCTATTGCCTAGGGATCAGGTTGTGGCAAATGACATCGAGCTCGGCAAAGATTTTTCAACCATCGTCATTACTGGCCCAAATACAGGGGGTAAGACAGTTACCTTAAAAACGCTTGGTCTTTTGACGCTGATGACGCAGTCAGGCCTTCATATTCCAGTTGAAGAAGGATCGGAAGTGGCGGTATTTGACCAAGTATTTGCTGATATTGGAGATGAACAGTCGATTGAGCAAAGCTTGAGTACGTTCTCATCTCATATGGTCAATATTGTGGATATCTTAAAGAATTTGACATCTAACTCACTCGTGTTATTTGATGAATTAGGAGCAGGAACAGACCCTGCTGAAGGTGCCGCGCTGGCCATGAGTATCTTAGATGAAGTGCATCAAACAAATGCACGCGTCATCGCAACGACTCACTATCCTGAGCTGAAGGCTTACGGATATAACCGAGAAGGTGTCACAAATGCGAGCGTGGAGTTTGACATTGAAACCTTATCACCAACGTACCGCTTGCTCATCGGTGTGCCCGGACGAAGTAATGCATTTGAAATTTCTAAACGTCTTGGTTTGCCAGATCACCTCATTGATCGGGCAAAAGCGGATATGCATGCCGAACATAATGAAGTAGACCAAATGATTGCTTCATTAGAAGACAGCAAGAAACAAGCAGAAGAAGAGTTGCATGAGACAGAAATCTATAGAAAAGAAGCAGAAAAGCTTCATAAAGAATTGCAGAGACAAATTCTTGAATGGAATGAGCAAAAGGACAAACTGCTAGAAGAAGCTGAACAAAAAGCAGCAGAAAAGATTGAACAAGCCTCAAAAGAAGCAGAAGACATCATTCAAGAGCTTCGGTCGATAAAAAATGAGCATCGCTCATTCAAAGAGCATGAACTCATCGATGCGAGAAAGCGTCTTGAAGAAGCAGTTCCTGAGTTTGACCGGAAGAAAAAGCCTGAGCCGGTGAAAAAAGCAGCAAGACAGCTAAAATCAGGCGACGAAGTGAAAGTGCTCACCTTCGGGCAAAAAGGAACGCTGCTTGAACAAACAGGTGACAAAGAATGGAGTGTCCAAATGGGCATTCTGAAAATGAAAGTAAAAGAAAAAGATATGGAATTTATCAAATCAGCACCTGAATTTAAGCAGGAAAAAGCCATTACGGCAGTCAAAGGAAAAGACTATCATGTATCACTTGAGCTTGACTTAAGGGGCGAGCGTTATGAAAATGCCTTAAGCAGAGTCGAGAAATATTTAGATGATGCTGTCTTAGCTGGTTATCCGCGAGTGTCAATCATTCACGGAAAAGGAACTGGCGCCCTTAGAAAAGGGGTTCAGGAATTACTGAAACAGCACCGAAGTGTGAAAAATGCTCGTTTTGGGGAACAAGGCGAGGGAGGATCAGGCGTTACCATCGTCGAATTAAAGTAAAAAGGAGAAAACGCATGAAAGCCTTTTGGGAAAATGAACTTGTGGAAATTGCCGCCTATTACAGCGTGGCCGTCCTATGTCTTGTCTTATTTCTAACCATTTTTGAACTCGTTACCTCCTATAAAAACTGGGAAGAGATCCAGCGTGGGAACTTAGCTGTTGCCATGGCAACAGGCGGAAAGATTTTTGGGATTGCGAATGTGTTTCAGCATTCAATCGCACAGCACAATTCCCTTCTGCAAATGGTTGGATGGGGCGTATACGGCTTTGTGATGCTGCTTGTCAGCTATTTCATTTTTGAATTTTTAACACCGCGATTTAAAGTAGACAAAGAGATTGAGAATGATAATAGAGCGGTCGGGTTTATTTCACTCATTATTTCAGTTGGGCTGTCTTACGTAGTAGCAGCCGGCATTTAAGGAGACGACATGGAAAAGCTAGCAAAAGTATTAATCGTAGTTGCCTGCACTTTTGCGGTCATTGGTGCCGTTTACATGTTCCTGTGAAATGAAGAAGACAAAGTGCGAAAGCTGTCAGGGATTCCTTGGCAGCTTTTATCTCACCCAAAGGCGGCGAATCACATGAAGAAAATTCTGCAAAAAGACGAACTCATAAAGCGTATTGATACTTGTCTCCAAATGACTTCTCTGCCAAGAGACATATATGAACCGTATATTGCACGTCCATTTCAAACGACTGGATTTTTTGATGATTTGAGCCCTTATGTTCAAATCGATCCGAGTGGCTATATTCTCATTCAATATGAACGAGGAATCCAAATGCTGCATAAAAGAACAAAAGCGGCGGATGAAGTCATTTACTGGATTTTAGAAGACACGATCTTTCTCACAGTCTACATAGACATGATGAGGCAGTATCAAGTCGACAACATTCAGACGCATTTACCGAATGATCCGAGTATCCATCAACAGATCGTGGAGAGAGTAAATGAGTCATTCCGTGCAATTGGTGGATTATATGAACAGTGGCATCATGAAGGAAAAAGAGCATCGATCGAAACACCAGCGAAGAAATAAAGATGGCATGGAACCAAGCTCTATTTGAAAAAAGCAAACTGCCTTAAGGAAAAGTTTGCTATAATAAAATAGTACGAAAGTTCAGGAAGGAGGGTTTTTATGCAGTCAGATAAACGTTGGCTTCTGCATTACCCGAATCAAATTCCCCACGAACTCACCATCCCAAATGAGACGTTACAATCTTACTTATTCAGCTCCGCAGAGGCTGCACCTGAGCATACAGCCATTCATTTTCTAGGAAAAAACATCACCTATGAACAGCTCCAGGAAGAAGCATTGAAACTAGCTGGTCACCTGATGAAAATTGGCGTGAAAAAAGGCGACAGAGTAGCGATCATGCTGCCAAACTGTCCTCAATCTGTCATTTCTTATTATGCTGTTTTAATTGCAGGCGGCATCGTTGTTCAAACGAACCCGCTTTATACGGAGAAAGAACTGGCATATCAAATGGAGGACAGCGGCTCAAAAGTGCTGATTACACTGGATTTATTGTATCCAAAGGCCTATAAAATGAAAGCGCTGACAAGTATGGAGCACTTGATCATCACCAAACTACAGGATTATTTACCATTTCCGAAAAACATTCTGTTTCCTATCGTCCAAAAAAGAAAAAATAAAATGGTCATCCAAGTAGAGAAAAGTGAGACCATTCATCACTTCTCACAAATCATGAAAGAATCGTCAGAAGAACAGATTCCGGCGCTTGCCTTTGAACCGAAAGAGGATGTCGCTGTTTTGCAATATACAGGCGGAACGACTGGTTTACCAAAAGGGGTCATGCTGACGCATGAAAATATTTTAGCGAATACTGAAATGTGCGCTTCTTGGATGTATAAAACGACAAGAGGCAAAGAACGAATCCTTGGCATCATTCCGTTTTTTCATGTATACGGAATGACGACCGTATTAAATCTTGCTGTCAAAGAAGGGCATTCAATGATTCTCCTTCCGCGATTTGACGCAGCTGATACCCTCAAAACGATTGAAAAACAGAAACCGACGCTCTTTCCAGGTGCACCCACCATGTATATTGCCTTGCTGCATCATCCAAACATTGAAAAGTATGACCTGTCGTCCATCACTGCATGTTTAAGCGGCTCGGCGGCTCTTCCTGTTGAAGTCAAACAGAGCTTTGAGAAATTAACAGGAGGGCGTTTAGTAGAGGGGTATGGTCTTTCAGAAACTTCGCCAGTGACCCATTCTAACTTTTTATGGGGAGCAAACAAAACAGGCAGCATTGGCTGTCCGTGGCCTGGGACAGACGCAGGCATTTATTGCGAGGAAACGGGTGGCCTTAAAGAGCCGTATGAGCACGGAGAAATTATCGTCAAAGGGCCGCAAATTATGAAAGGCTATTGGAATCAGCCAGAGGAGACAGCAGCTGTATTAAGGGATGGATGGTTTTTCACCGGAGATATTGGGTATATGGATGAGGACGGTTTTTTCTATATCGTTGACCGGAAAAAAGATGTCATTATTGCGAGCGGTTATAATATTTACCCAAGAGAGGTCGAAGAAGCCCTATATGAGCATGAGCTTGTACAAGAAGTCGTGGTCGCAGGTATACCAGATCCTTATAGAGGAGAAACAGTAAAAGCGTTTGTTGTGCCGAAAAAGGATGCTTATTTAACAGAGGATGAACTCGATCGCTTTGTCAGAACGAGAATTGCTTCATTTAAAGTACCGCGCGTGTATGAATTTAAAGAATCACTGCCTAAAACGGCTGTCGGAAAAATTTTGCGCAGAGTATTAATTGAAGAAGAAAAAAGAAAGCAAGCTTCATCATCTGAGACACCTGTCGATCAATTGAAGAAATAACGACCTTCATCATCCGGTCGAGCGGCCGGATGATTTGAATGATGACAGTCTGCTCTGGTATGATAAAGGTTGAAAAGAAAGAAGAAGATCTCTTGACAAATCACCCGTTTCTTTTTAACATAAAGTTATGAATGAATGCTCATTCAATTTAGAAAGGGACGAAGCACATTGAAGCAGAAAAGACCGAAGTACATGCAAATTATTGATGCAGCAGTTGTGGTGATTGCAGAGAACGGCTATCATCAATCACAAGTTTCAAAGATTGCGAAACAAGCAGGGGTGGCAGACGGAACCATTTATCTTTATTTCAAAAACAAAGAGGATATTCTCATCTCATTGTTCAAAGAAAAAATGGGACAATTCATCGAACGGATGGAGACAGATATTCAAAAGAAGCCGTCTGCAAAAGAAAAGCTTCTACTGTTGATTGAGGAGCATTTTCGCATGCTGGCGCAAAATCATCATTTGGCTCTTGTGACACAGCTTGAACTCAGGCAGTCAAACCTTGAGCTGCGGCAAAAAATCAATGAGGTGCTAAAAGGGTATTTAAATATGCTCGAGTCGATTTTAACAGAAGGAAAGAAAACAGGAGAATTCAGACAAAATTTAGATGTCCGCTTAGCAAGACAAATGGTATTTGGGACGATTGATGAAACCGCAACAACATGGGTTATGAATGATCAAAAGTATGATCTGCCTGCACTCGCAGAAAGTGTACATGATCTGCTGTTAAACGGAATACATCAATCCTAAAGACAATGTGAAAAAGGATGATTGACATGGAAAAAATACTCAGCTTACATCATGAAGGACAGACAGCGC
Source organism: Bacillus sp. PK5-006 (assembly GCF_054161415.1). Classification (NCBI taxonomy): domain Bacteria; kingdom Bacillati; phylum Bacillota; class Bacilli; order Caryophanales; family Bacillaceae; genus Bacillus; species Bacillus sp. PK5-006. The sequence continues at coordinate 1,172,695 of NZ_CP096414.1, forward strand.
TCATCACGATTCAGAACCCGCCTGCAAATGCCTTATCCTCTCAGCTGCTCACTGAGCTTAATGACATGTTTGATAAGCTCGAACAGAATGAAGAAGTAAGAGCGATTGTGATCCACGGAGAAGGCAGATTCTTCTCAGCAGGTGCTGATATTAAAGAATTTACGACTTTACAGGAAGAGTCTGATTATGCAAGCCTCGCTGATAGAGGACAGCAAGTCTTTGAACGGATTGAACAGTGTCCAAAGCCAGTCATTGCCTCGATTCACGGAGCAGCATTAGGCGGAGGCCTTGAGCTTGCTATGTCTTGTGATATCCGAATCGCAACAAAAGATGCAAAGCTTGGACTGCCAGAACTAAACCTCGGCATTATTCCAGGATTCGGCGGCACGCAGCGCCTCCCTCGCTACGTTGGTTCTGCTAAAGCGCTTGAAATGATGGGAACAGCTGAACCGATTACAGGTGAAGAAGCATTTACGTGCGGCCTTGTTACAAAGCTGGCAGAAACAGAGGAAGAAGCGCTCGAAGCGGCTAAAACACTTGCGGGGAAATTTGCCGCGAAAAGCCCAAAATCACTTGAATATGTGCTTGATTTATTGAACGCCACAAAATTGTATTCATATGATGGCGGAATGAAGCTGGAAGCCAAAAAGTTTGGTGAGGTTTTCCAATCAAATGACGCCAAAGAAGGCATCCAGGCCTTTATAGAAAAGCGCAAACCGAACTTTAAAGGGGAATAAGGGATAAGTACGACACAAGGGGGAGAAATAAATGAATATATTTGTTTTGATGAAGCGTACGTTTGACACGGAAGAGAAAATTTCGATTCAGTCTGGTGCAATTCAAGAAGATGGAGCAGAGTTCATTATTAATCCTTATGACGAGTATGCCATTGAAGAAGCCATTCAGCTTCGCGATGAGCACGGGGGAGAAGTGACCGTTGTGACAGTTGGCGGTGAGGATGCAGAGAAACAGCTGAGAACAGCACTTGCTATGGGCTGTGACAGGGCCGTCTTATTAAACGTCGAAGATGACTTAGAAGAGTGGGACCAATATTCAGCTTCTACCATTCTTTATCACTATTTAAAAGACAAAGAGGCTTCCTTGATCTTAGCAGGGAATGTAGCAATTGACGGCGGCTCTGGACAGGTAGCCCCGCGTCTTGCTGAATTACTCGGTTTTTCATATGTGACTACGATAACAAGTATTCAAATTGACGGCGGCTCTGTATCGATTGAACGAGATGCAGAGGGGGATGTGGAAGTCATTTCTGCCGAACTCCCGCTTGTCGTCACAGCTCAGCAAGGACTCAATGAGCCTCGCTATCCATCATTACCAGGCATTATGAAGGCAAAGAAAAAGCCTTTAGAAGAATTGGAACTTGATGATTTAGATCTGGATGAAGACGATGTACCATATAAAATCAAAACAATTGAACGTTTCTTACCGGAGAAAAAAGAGGGTGGCAAGGTGCTGAGCGGCGAGCTTCAGGATCAAGTCAAAGAACTGACAGATCTACTCAGAAATGAAGCAAAAGTCATCTAAACATCCACTTTACGATATCACGAGAACAAGGGGGAGCTTGAAGATGAGTAAAAAAGTTGTTGTACTTGGAGAAAGTCGTGACGGTAAGTTAAGAAATGTGACATTTGAAGCCATTGCTGCCGCTCACAAAGTGGCAGATGGCGGTGAGGTCATTGGCGTGTTAATAGGGGATGACGTCAAAGACCTAGCAGATGAACTGCTTTACTATGGAGCGGATCATGTCATGATTGTGGAGCATCCGCACCTTTCATATTATACGTCAGATGGTTTTGCGCAGGCACTTCAAGCCATATTAGATCAGGTCGATCCGGATGCTGTGCTCTTTGGCCATACGTCGATCGGAAAAGACTTGTCGCCGAAAATAGCTGCACGTCTTCAGACTGGCTTGATTTCAGATGCGATCGATGTAAGCGTTACCGGTGAACATCTTGTTTTCACTAGACCGATTTACTCTGGAAAAGCCTTTGAAAAAGTCATTTCGACAGACCGCCTGCTTCTAGCAACCATCCGGCCAAACAACGTGGCACAACTTGAGCGGGATGTGTCACGAGGCGGAGAAGTCACACCGGTTTCTGTCGATATTCAGAACCTTCGGACGATCGTGAAGGAAGTCATTAAAAAAACGTCAGAAGGTGTAGATTTATCGGAAGCAAAGGTCATTGTTGCTGGAGGACGCGGGGTTAAGAGCAAGGAAGGCTTTGAACCGCTGAATGAACTCGCTGAGACGCTGGGGGCAGCAGTCGGAGCCTCGCGCGGAGCCTGTGACGCTGACTATTGTGATTATGCCCTGCAAATTGGTCAAACGGGAAAAGTCGTCACACCTGATCTTTATATTGCATGCGGGATATCAGGAGCGATTCAGCATTTAGCGGGAATGTCTAACAGTAAAGTCATTGTGGCAATCAACAAAGACCCAGAAGCGGAAATTTTCAAAATCGCCGATTACGGAATCGTCGGTGACTTGTTTGAAGTGGTACCGCTTTTGAATGAAGAGTTAAAAAAGATGAATATCCACTCGTAACGCTCATACACTCAGAATGCCTAGGTATTCTGGGTTTTTTTGTATGTGATTAAGCAGAAAAGGAGCGGTTGACAAGTGAAGGGGACAGTAAAAGTCAATGACGTGATCGGACGCATTTCTAAACACATTTATGGGCACTTTCAAGAGCATTTAGGAAGAGGGATTTATGATGGGATTTGGGTAGGAAAAGACTCAGAGATTGATCATATTGAAGGGATTCGTACCGATGTGCTAAAGGCTCTTCAAGCATTACATATTCCGGTGCTGAGGTGGCCGGGGGGCTGTTTCGCAGACGAGTATCACTGGGCAAATGGTGTAGGTGAAATGAGTGAACGAAAGCCAATGGTCAATACCCATTGGGGTGGTACGGTTGAATCCAATGCATTTGGGACGCATGAATTTATGGCATTGTGTGAGCTGCTTGAATGTGAGCCATACATTTGCGGCAATGTGGGAAGCGGGTCTGTTCAAGAATTAGCCGATTGGGTCGAATACATGACATTTCCAAAAGGGACACCTATGTCAGACTGGCGCATTCAAAATGGAAAACAAGAGCCTTGGAAGCTGACCTATGTTGGTGTAGGCAATGAAAGCTGGGGCTGCGGCGGGAATATGACGCCTGAATACTATGCAGATTTATATAAACGCTATCAAACGTACGTAAGAGAATTTGCAGGGCAGCGTATTTATAAAATCGCCTGCGGTGCGAACTCTAATGACGTGAATTGGACAAAAGTATTGATGGAGCGGGCTGCACCGTGGATGGATGGGCTCAGTTTACATTATTACACTGTACCTGGTACATGGGAGAAGAAAGGATCAGCGACTGAATTCGATGAGGATGAATGGTTTATCACGCTGAAAAAGGCCTATGAGATGGAACGGCTTGTCGAAGACCATGGAGAAATCATGGATCGTTATGACCCAGACAAGCGAATCGGGATGATTATTGATGAATGGGGGACATGGTATGACCCAGAGCCAGGAACAAATCCTGGGTTTTTATATCAGCAAAACACGCTAAGAGATGCCCTTGTGGCCGCCCTCCATTTTCATATTTTTCATCGCCATTGCGAGCGGATTCATATGGCAAATATTGCTCAGACGGTCAATGTGCTGCAAGCGATGGTATTAACAAAGGACGAAAAGATGCTTCTGACACCTACGTATCATGTATTTCACATGTTTCAAGTGCATCAAGAGGAAGAAGCGCTTGAAGTGGAGTTCGTTTCACCGCCGTATGAACGAAGAGGTGAAAAAATTCCTCAGGTCAGTGTGTCAGCCTCGCGTTCATCAGGGAAGATGCATATTAGCTACTGTCACTTGAATCCGCATGAACAAACAGAGATATCCCTTGCCATTGCAGGGATTGATGAACAAACGAAAGTCACTGGACGTGTGCTGACGGCCGATCGCATGAATGCCCATAATACATTCGATGAACCTCATTCTGTTCAGCCAAAAGACTTTCAGCAAATGACTGTAAAGTCCGGCGAATTAACAGTGGAGCTGCCGCCAATGTCAGTGGTCATGATAACTGTCGACCTCGCTTAATTGCATATTTCGATGTTTGATGAGAAGAATGTTGGGGCATCATACATTGTAAATGAAGCGGAAAGGGTGTCATGTCATATGCTTAGAACCATTCTAATGATCATCGGTGCGATTGTTGTTATTGGTGCGATTATACGGTTTGTTTTTTAATTCATTTCCTAAAAAATGATTCGTAAGCATTTCATTCGCAAGTCACATTGGTAGATGCTATACTAAAAAGCATAATTTACATTGGAGGAATGAATAATGGCAATCGTAAAAGCTACTGACGCAACATTTTCACAAGAAACTGCAGAAGGTGTTGTTCTTGCAGACTTTTGGGCACCATGGTGTGGACCTTGTAAAATGATTGCTCCAGTTCTTGAAGAACTTGATCAAGAAATGGGCGACAAAATGAAAATCGTAAAAATTGATGTAGACGATAACCAAGAAACTGCTGGTAAATACGGCGTTATGAGTATCCCAACACTTCTTGTTTTAAAAGACGGTGAAGTTGTAGAAACTTCTGTTGGTTTCAAACCAAAAGAAGCACTTGCTGAACTTGTCAACAAACATCTATAAACCGATCTATGTCCAAGCGGCATAATCATTGAAGCGGTTCTCGTAAAGACGAGAGCCGCTTTTCTTTCAGCATGGTATAAAACAAATGTTCGTGATACACTAGAAGGAGTGAAAGAGGAAAACAAGGACGGATGAAAATATGAACAAACTAATTAAAGAAAAGCTGTCAGTCCTGCCGGATCAACCAGGCTGTTACTTAATGAAAGATAGACAAAATACGATCATTTATGTGGGAAAAGCAAAGGTTTTAAAAAACAGGGTGCGCTCTTATTTCACTGGATCACATGACGCCAAAACGCAGCGGCTTGTCAGTGAAATTGAAGATTTTGAATACATTGTCACCTCTTCTAATATCGAGGCGCTTATTTTAGAGCTGAATTTAATCAAAAAATATGACCCAAAATACAATGTCATGCTCAAGGATGACAAGACGTATCCTTTTATAAAAATTACGAATGAACGCCATCCTAAGCTGATCGTCACCCGCAATGTAAAAAAGGACAAAGGAAAATATTTCGGTCCATACCCAAACGTACAAGCAGCTCGAGAAACAAAAAAGCTGCTCGACCGCTTATATCCACTGAGAAAATGCGCCACCCTTCCTGACCGCGTCTGTCTTTATTATCATCTTGGACAATGTCTTGCGCCATGTGTGTATGACATTTCCGAGGAAACGAATAAGCAGCTCGTGGACGAAATCACAAGGTTTCTAAACGGGGGACATCAGCAAATCAAAAAAGAACTCACCGAAAAGATGCAGGAAGCCGCTGAAAATTTAGAGTTTGAACGGGCAAAAGAACTGAGAGACCAAATCGCTTATATCGACTCAACGATGGAAAAACAGAAAATGACGATGAGTGATTTATCAGATCGAGATGTCTTTGCCTATGCCTATGATAAAGGCTGGATGTGTGTCCAGGTTTTCTTTATCAGACAGGGGAAATTGATTGAACGTGACGTGAGCCTGTTTCCAATGTATCAGGACCCTGAAGAGGAGTTCCTCACGTTCATGGGGCAATTTTATGAAAAGAACAACCATTTTCTGCCGAAGGAAATTCTGGTGCCGGACAGTGTCGATCAAGAGATGATTGAGCAATTGCTTGAGACGAACGTTCACCAGCCGAAAAAAGGAAAGAAAAAGGATTTGCTTTTACTTGCGCATCAAAATGCCAAAATCGCCTTAAAAGAAAAATTTTCGCTCATTGAGCGTGATGAAGAGCGGACAATTGGTGCGGTGAAGCAGCTCGGGGATGCGCTTAATATTTATATGCCATACAGAATCGAGGCATTTGATAACTCAAATATTCAAGGAGCAGATCCGGTTTCTGCCATGGTCGTCTTTCAGGACGGGAAACCCTATAAAAAGGAATACCGAAAATACAAAATAAAAACCGTCTCAGGGCCAGATGATTATGCATCCATGCGTGAAGTCATTAGAAGACGATATACCCGCGTGTTAAAGGATGAACTGCCGCTGCCAGATTTAATTTTAATTGACGGAGGAAAAGGACAGATCAACGCAGCTATCGATGTGCTTGAAAATGAATTGAATCTGTCTGTCCCGGTCGCAGGTCTTGTAAAAGATGAAAAACACCGGACTTCAAATCTCATGATGGGAGATACACTTGAAATTGTTGCGCTGGAGAGAAATAGTCAGGCCTTTTACTTATTGCAGCGCATCCAAGATGAAGTGCACCGCTTCGCCATTAGCTTTCACCGGCAGCTGCGCGGAAAAAATGCATTCCAGTCTATTTTAGACGATGTACCAGGTATCGGAGAGAAGCGTAAAAAGCAGCTCCTCAAACATTTTGGCTCTGTGAAAAAGATGAAAGAAGCCTCTATCCAAGACTTTCAGGAGGCTGGCATTCCGAAACAGACGGCTGAACTTTTAATGGAAGCATTAAAAAAATAGATTGTACTTTTACCAAAAGTCTGTTAAGATGTGACTAATTTAATAAATGAACGTGTTGTTTGTTGAAGATAGAGGTGCGAACTTCAAGAGTAAGCCTTCGGAGATCGATGGGATCTAAGAAGAGGGCTGAAAGGGGAGCGTCGCCGAAGTGAATAAAATCCACTCATTTTATTCGCTGGCTGTACATTGAAGAAATGTAGGGCTGTCAAGAATTCATTTCTTGGAGGGCTATCTCATTGTTTGCATCGTTTAATGATGATTTTAAAGCAATGGGAGATTTGTTCTCTCATTGCTTTTTTATTTGCAGTGAGCGGCCAGTCTCCAAAGCTGCCTCTTCTCTCACACGTGAACTTTTGAAAAAGGGTGGTAGACATGGGACTAATTGTACAAAAATTTGGCGGAACTTCCGTTGGATCGACAGAAAAAATTCGCAATGCCGCAGAGAGAGTGATCGCTGAACGCGAGGCAGGACATGATGTGGTTGTGGTTGTATCAGCGATGGGCAAATCAACGGATGTTCTAGTAGACCTAGCGAAAGAACTCACAGACGATCCAAGCAAAAGAGAAATGGATATGCTGCTCGCAACGGGTGAGCAGGTGACCATTTCATTATTAGCGATGGCGCTCCAAGCAAGAGGTTATGATGCCATTTCCTTTACAGGCTGGCAGGCTGGTATGAAAACAGAGCATGTACACGGAAATGCAAGAATCGTGGACATTGATGAATCAAGAATAAAAGATGAATTAAGTGCGGGGAAAGTCGTTGTTGTGGCAGGCTTCCAAGGAATTGCAGATGACTTACATATCACAACTCTTGGCCGCGGCGGATCAGATACAACAGCTGTGGCACTGGCTGCCGCACTAAAAGCTGATAAATGTGATATATACACAGACGTACCAGGAGTGTTTACGACAGATCCGCGTTATGTATCATCTGCGCGGAAACTTGCAGGTATTTCATACGATGAGATGCTTGAGCTGGCTAATCTAGGAGCTGGGGTTCTGCATCCAAGAGCTGTTGAATTTGCGAAAAATTATCAAGTCCCGCTAGAAGTCCGTTCTAGTATTGAAAATGAATCGGGTACGTTAATTGAGGAGGAATCATCCATGGAACAAAACTTAGTTGTCAGAGGCATTGCATTTGAAGATCAGATTACACGTGTGACAGTGTGCGGGCTTTCAAGCGGTTTAACAACATTATCGACCATTTTTACGACGCTTGCGAAACAGAATATTAATGTCGATATCATCATTCAGTCGGTCACAAGCACCAACCAGACTTCCATCTCTTTCTCTGTCAAAACGGATGATTTGTCCAAAACAGTTGAAGTATTAGAAGAATATAAAGGGGCGCTTGGCTACGAGCAGATTGAGACAGAAAGCAAATTAGCGAAAGTATCCATCGTGGGATCTGGAATGGTCTCAAATCCAGGGGTAGCTGCTGAAATGTTTGCTGTGTTAGCGCAAAAAGACATTCAAGTGAAAATGGTCAGTACGTCTGAAATCAAAGTCTCAACGGTCGTTGGCCGTGATGATATGGTCAAAGCGGTTGAAGCGCTGCATGACGCGTTTGATTTATCAAAGGTGAGCGCCGCTGCTCACTCTTAAAAAGGTAAAGAGGTGATCTTATGAAAGAGGGTCGCCTCTTTTTTCTATATGGAAACGGCTGAAACGGGCGTAAACCTATTCATTAAGTATGCTATGATAGATGTAGACATATAAAAAAGGCGTGACCTGAAGTCCGCGCCTTTTATCAAGAGTATTAGCTAGGGTCTCTTAAATCCCATTTAACGGTTAAAATGACTTTCTCAGCACGCTTTTTCACTTGTTCATAGGATTCAGCCACGTGCTCATTCAGAAGCTGAATTTGTTCAGCAATAAAACCCGCTTCCATCTGAAAGCATGGCTCCTTTTGATAGGTGAGTCGATTGGATACTAGTGGACCTTCGAGCTCAAACTCAATTTCCTGTTTTTTCGAATGGACCATCGTGAGAGTCCCCCATCCGGCATCATGGAAAAATTCGGGGATCTTTTCCCATGACTCTTGAGGAAATTTACGAGCAAGCAGTTTACCCGCAAAATACATCATAGATGAATGGTCCTGACCAAGAATATCAGGCAGCAGAACTTCGCGTATCAGCTCGTAGGCAAATCCATTGACTTCAATTTCTTTTAGCTGTTCTAAGTTAGATTCGAATTTATTCATTGTACGGCTCCCCTCTTTCAACAATTTATTATAGCTTATGTGGGCATATGATGACAGAGTTTTCCCTGAAGTCTAAGAAATTCTTATTGTAGTAAAACGAATTTTGATTTAAAACTTTTAAATTTCGGAAAATTTTAATTTATGTACGCGGTTTCTTGACGCTTTTTTGACATAGGAGTAAAATGAAATTGTCAATAAATTTGAATAAAGTGCTTACAATTGAAAGAAGCGGGGGTAAGACAATTTTCAAGCAATTGCACTTTTTTTACTAGGGGGTAAAGTAATGTCGGGGAACAAAGAATTTTTTTATCGGAGATTGCATTCTTTGCTTGGCGTCATTCCGGTCGGTCTATTTTTAATACAGCACTTAGTGGTTAACCACTTTGCGACAAATGGACCAGAGGCGTTTAACAAAGCTGCACACTTTATGGAACAGCTTCCTTTCAGATATGCACTTGAGCTGTTCGTGATTTTCTTACCACTGATCTATCATGCTGTTTATGGGGTGTACATAGCCTTTACGGCACAAAACAACACGTCTCGCTTCAGTTACTTAAGAAACTGGCTGTTCAGATTGCAAAGGATTTCAGGTATTATCACATTGATTTTTGTCTCTTGGCACGTATGGGAAACACGAATTCAAGCTCAGCTTGGAGCTGAAGTCAACTATGACATGATGGCGAATATTTTAAGCTCTCCATTTATGCTAGGCTTCTATATTGTCGGCGTTTTATCTACTATTTTCCACTTTGCTAATGGCTTGTGGTCATTTGCTGTCAGCTGGGGAATTACTGTTTCACCACGCTCACAACGAATCTCCACATATGTGACATTAGGTATATTTATAGCGCTTTCATATGTAGGGCTAAGAGCAATTTTCGCTTTTGTTTAAGAGGAAATAGATTAGTAGAAGAGGGAGAGGGGCTACAATGAGTAATTCTAGCATCATCGTTGTCGGAGGCGGCTTAGCTGGTCTCATGGCAACTATTAAAGCAGCAGAAGCGGGAACAGCTGTTCAACTATTTTCAATCGTACCTGTGAAACGTTCGCATTCTGTATGTGCACAGGGCGGAATCAACGGAGCGGTCAATACAAAAGGTGAAGGGGATTCACCTTATGAGCATTTTGATGACACGGTTTACGGCGGAGATTTCTTAGCCAACCAGCCGCCAGTAAAGGCAATGTGTGAAGCAGCACCGTCCATTATCCACTTACTTGATCGTATGGGTGTTATGTTTAATAGAACACCAGAGGGATTATTGGACTTCCGCCGCTTCGGGGGAACACAGCACCACCGTACAGCGTTTGCTGGAGCTACAACAGGCCAGCAGCTATTATACGCACTGGATGAGCAGGTTCGCCGCTATGAAGTAGCAGGACTTGTCACGAAATATGAAGGCTGGGAATTCCTTGGCGCCGTTTTAGATGACGAGGAAGTATGCCGCGGGATTGTCGCGCAGAATTTGACGACAATGGAAATTGAATCTTTCCGTTCAGATGCAGTCATCATGGCAACAGGCGGTCCTGGAATCGTTTTCGGTAAATCAACAAACTCTATGATTAACACTGGATCTGCAGCATCTATCGTCTATCAGCAAGGTGCACATTATGCAAATGGAGAATTCATTCAAATTCACCCGACAGCGATCCCAGGAGATGACAAGCTTCGTCTTATGAGTGAATCAGCTCGTGGTGAGGGCGGACGTGTTTGGACATATAAAGACGGGAAGCCTTGGTACTTCCTTGAAGAAAAATACCCAGCATACGGGAACCTTGTACCGCGTGACATCGCAACGCGTGAAATCTTTGACGTATGTGTCGAGCAAAAGCTTGGCATCAACGGAGAGAACATGGTATATCTTGATCTTTCTCACAAAGATCCAAAAGAGCTTGATATTAAGCTTGGCGGAATCATTGAAATCTATGAAAAATTCATGGGTGACGACCCGCGTAAGCTGCCGATGAAAATCTTCCCAGCTGTTCATTACTCTATGGGCGGATTATGGGTCGATTATGATCAAATGACGAATATCAAAGGTCTATTCGCTGCCGGAGAATGTGATTACTCAATGCACGGCGGAAACAGACTTGGTGCAAACTCACTTCTTTCTGCGATTTACGGCGGAATGGTCGCTGGACCAAATGCGGTGAAGTACATTAACGGTCTTGAAAAATCTGCGGAAGACCTTTCTTCTGCACTATTTGACAGCGCCGTGAAGAAAGAGCAAGAGAAATGGGACAACATCCTCAGCATGGACGGAACAGAAAATGCGTACGTGCTTCATAAAGAGCTTGGTGAATGGATGACGGATAACGTTACAGTGGTTCGTTACAATGACAAACTCTTAAAAACAGATCAGAAGATCGAAGAACTAATGGAGCGCTACAAGAAGATCAACATCAATGATACCGCATCATGGAGCAACCAAGGCGCTGCCTTCACGCGTCAGCTTGACAACATGCTTCAGCTGGCAAGAGTCATTACGATCGGGGCATATAACCGGAATGAAAGCCGAGGCGCACACTATAAACCGGAATTCCCAGAAAGAAACGATGAAGAATTCCTTAAAACAACGATGGCTACGTTCAAAGGGAAAAATCAAAAGCCTGCATTCCACTATGAGGACGTCGATGTATCGTTAATTGCACCTCGTAAACGAGATTACTCGAAGAAAAAGGTGGAGAAATAAGATGAGTGAAAAAAACACAATTCATTTCATAATCACACGTCAAGATACAGCAGATGGAAAGTCTTATGATGAGGAATTCGAAATCCCTTACCGTCCGAATATGAACGTCATTTCTGCACTCATGGAAATTAGACGTAACCCGGTCAATAAACAAGGTGAAAAAACAACGGCGATCAACTGGGACATGAACTGTCTTGAAGAGGTGTGCGGAGCTTGTTCTATGGTCATTAATGGAAAACCGCGCCAGTCATGTACAGCCTTGATTGACAAGTTAGATCAGCCGATCCGTCTCCAGCCGATGAAGACATTCCCGGTCGTGAGAGACTTGCAGGTTGATAGAAGCCGCATGTTCAACTCCTTGAAAAAAGTAAAAGCATGGGTGCCGATCGATGGCACATATGATCTTGGACCTGGACCAAGAATGCCTGAGAAAAAACGTCAATGGGCGTATGAGCTTTCTAAATGTATGACATGTGGTGTCTGCCTTGAAGCTTGTCCAAACGTAAATGATAAGTCTTCCTTTATGGGCCCTGCTCCGCTTTCGCAAGTTCGTCTATTTAACGCACATCCGACAGGTGCGATGAATAAGTCTGACCGTCTAGAAGAAATTATGGGAGACGGCGGTCTTGCGAACTGCGGGAACTCTCAAAACTGTGTGCAGGCTTGTCCGAAAGGAATCCCGCTGACAACGTCAATTGCAGCACTTAACCGAGATACAACATTACAAGCTTTCCGTAACTTCTTCGGAAGCGATCACGCAGAATAACATCACATTCAGTCCTCTTTGCCAATCATGATGAGTGTTTACAAGAGGCTGGATGGAACACAAAATAAACGCCTCTTCCAATATGGGAGAGGCGTTTATTGATGAATAAGGAGATGATGAAGTGAGACTTCCATCATATATTGAGGAACCATTTGAAGAATGGAGAGCATCCTTTCGATTTTATGTCGAAACGACTGTCCGTTTTTCAGAAACGGATATGTTCGGCCATATGAACAATGTCACCCCTTTTGTCTATTTTGAAGAAGCACGGATTGCCTTTTTTCAAAAAACAGGAATTGTGGATAAACGAATGAAACGTGTGAAAGAGACGATTACAGTCGTGGCAAACCTGCAATGTGATTACATCAAACAGGTGGAGATTGGGGAGCGGCTTCGTGTGTATGTAAAGCCGGAAAAAGTCGGATCAAGCTCACTTATCCTTCATTATTTAGGAGAAAACGAGCAGCAGGAACCATGCTTTACAGGCTCAGTCACCATGGTGCAAATTAATAAAGAAACAGGCGCATCTGTCCCATTTACAGAGGAAGAAAAAGAGACATTTCAAGCTCAGCGAAATGGGTAGCATGCAGCCTCAGCAACGTGTAAGCTTCATTTTGTTATAATAAAAAGACCATATCAAGAAGAACAAAAGGAGAACACATGAAGATTTTTCAATATGACACCATTGATAGTACAAATAATGAAGCGAAAAGGCTCATTCAGCAAGGAGAAAAACCTTCATTTGCTGTCTATGCACATCAGCAGACAGAAGGGAGAGGCAGGCTAGGCAGGCCGTGGGAAACGCCTGCAGGGAATGTCGCTTTGACCATGACGGTTTTGCCGCCAGAAGAACTCTCCACCCAGTCAACGATTGCTCCGCTGACGGCACTAGCGATCTACGATGTACTCAAACCTCTCATCAGGGCTGAGGATCAGCTGGCGATTAAATGGCCAAATGATATTCTCATCAATGAAGCAAAGGTATCAGGCACATTGATTGAAGCGGACCGTACCGCCATTTATATCGGGGTTGGCATCAATGTGAAGACAAAGCCGGAGCATGTTCCGTACAAAACCATTTGCCTATCAGAGCTTACAGAGGTAAAAGCCGATCAGCTTGTGAAGGAACTTGCAGCCGCTTTTGAAAAATATCATACACGCTGGAAGAATGAAGGGTTTGAAGCACTCACTTCCCTCTATAACAAACGGTTATATCGTCTTCATAAACCGCTGCGGATCTCGTTAGACCGTGAAAAACAAACATGGGAAGAGGGCATTTGCTGCGGAGTCAACCGCTACGGTCATCTCCAGCTCAAAGATGAGAAAGGGCAGATAAAAGCTCATTCTGCTGGAGATATCGATGCACCGCTTCAGCATTAAAAAAAGCAGACGAGAACATCGTCTGCTTTAAGCTTCTCTTTTAATATGAGGCTGAATCACATAGTCTTGTTTTGTGAAAACAACTCCGTCTAGAATTTCTCTTGCAGTTCGAATGACTTTGACTCTGTTTTGAGAGATGTCAATTTCCGTTTGCATAATCCCGGCAGGATGCCCAATACGAAGTGTGTCTCCTTGACCTTGGAACAGCTGAGAAGGAAGCGTTTCATCCAAGAAACAGCTGGCCGTCACGCAGACAGAACCGGTAATGGCAAGTGCTTGGTGCGGTCGTTGCATCGATAGCATACGAACGATGATATCCATATCTTCTGCTCGTCTCAAGATTCCATTTGTATCTACATAATCAGCAGGCTCGCTGATGAGCGCAAGCTTTGGAACAGCTGGAGACTGTAATGTGGCCATTTCTTTTGGTGCAAAGTGACACATTTCAGCAGCGAGGGAACGAATTTCTTCTAAATCATCCAGTAATTCGTCTGTAAACTCTTCAGGTAATTCAGTTCCTTTTAATTGAATATCTTTCGCACGAATAAAGGCAATTGGATTTGCAATGTCAACGATCGAGATTGGAATCTCACCAAACTTTGTTTGAATCGTATCAATTTTGTTTCCAGTCGGATAGGTTTTACCTGTGACTGCTCCTTCAGGTTTCTCAAAGGATAAATAAATAGGAGAACCAGTTCCTTTTACACCTGGAATTTCTGCCTGTCCTTCAAATTTTACTTCCCCATTTTCAACTTCGACCTCTGCCGTAATGACTTTATTTGTATTGGTATTGAGGATACGTACAGTCGTAATGGGCTCAACTGCTTGAACAAGTCCTTTAATGATCGCATACGGCCCAACGGCTGATGAGATGTTCCCGCAGTTTCCTTTAAAGTCGACATATCTCTCATTAATACTGACCTGTGCAAATGTATAGTTCACATCCACATCCGGACGTGTGGCTTTATCGATAATGGCCACTTTACTTGTTAAAGAATTACCGCCGCCGATCCCATCGACCTGCAGCCGGTCAGGACTGCCCATAATGTCTAATAGAAATGCCTCGAGCTCATCGTGTTCATATGGTGCATTGTCAGCGTGAATGAATACTCCTTTGCTTGTACCGCCTCGCATGATTGTGATTGGAACTTTTCTCATGACTCTCACCCTCAATTTTTAATTAACTGTTTATCTAACCAAAATGGTAAAGTATAATAAGAAATAAGTTAAATACATTATTTTGAGAGAAATCAATAAAAATATTTTATAATTAGTAAAAAAGGAGGGCATACAATGGATGAAAAAGATTGGCGGTTTTTAAAGGTACTTTATGAAGAAAAGAACATCACAAAAGCGGCAGAAAAATTATTTGTCTCTCAGCCTGCCTTAAGCTATCGATTGAAACAGCTTGAAGAGGAGTTTGATATGAAACTTTTCTTTAAAAGAAAACGAGGAATTGAATTTACATCAGAGGGCGAATACTTGGCTAAATACGCAAATGACATGCTCAAACAGCTGCAGCAAACGAAAGATGGCATGCTCAATATGCAAAAAAAGGTCAAAGGAACCATTCGGTTAGGGGTCTCAAGTAACTTTGCCCAGTATAAACTGCCAGAAATATTAAAGGAATTTTCTAAGCAGTATCCACATGTTCAATTTATGGTCAACACAGGCTGGAGCACAAAGGTAATGGATTTATTAGGAACATCAAGTGTGCATTTAGGGATTTTAAGAGGCGATTATGACTGGAATGGAGAGCGTTTTTTGCTTGATAAAGAGCGTCTTTGCATTATTTCAAAATCAGAAATTCAGCTAAAGGATCTCCCGAATCTGCCGCTCATTGACTATCATACAGACAGTTCATTAAAACGGCTGATTAACAGATGGTGGCAGGAAACATTCACAATGCCTCCGCTTGTCACGATGGAGACAGACCGTCAGGATACATCAAAAGAGATGGTGAAGCATGGTTTAGGCTATGCCATTGTCCCAGAAATTTGCCTCAGACCAAGTGATGAGTTATTTGTAAAAGGACTTTCGTATAAAGATGGACAGCCTGTTTTAAGAGATACATGGCTCATGTACCAGCCAGACTCACTTCATTTGTCTGTGGTGAAAGCGTTCATTGAGTTTTTAAGAAATCAGCAAGGTTGATTATAAAAGAAATTTATTGAATATACGAAAAAATCGATATTTTCATTATAAAAAAAGCTATTATATCCTTGAAATAGAAAGCGCTAACATATAGATCGCAAGTGCAAGGGGGCGCTTGCAGATCATGTAAAGAAGAGGATGGAGGGATATAAAGTGCTAGCTATTTTAGGGATCTTGATGGTCTTGACATTTACATTTCTCATTATGACAAAACGTATGCATCCGGTGGTGGCTCTAACCGTTGTACCTATCATATTTGCATTGATCGGCGGCTTTAACAAAGGGTTAGGGGACATGATGCTTGATGGACTGAAAACTGTTGCACCATCAGCTGCTTTATTGTTATTTGCGATTTTATTCTTCGGTGTCATGCTGGATGCTGGATTGTTTGATCCTCTGATTAAACTCATTCTACGTATTGTAAAAGGTGATCCTGTCAAAATTGCTTTTGGGGTAGCGATTTTGTCTATGCTTGTTGCATTAGATGGTGATGGAACAACAACGTACATGATTACCGTATCAGCTATGCTGCCACTTTTCTTAAGAATTGGGATGAACCCATTAATTTTAGGAACAATTTCATTATTATCATTAGGAATTATGAGCGGAATGACGCCATGGGGCGGTCCAGCTACTCGTGCAATCGCGGCGCTTGGATTAGATGCAGGCGAATTTTTCATTCCATTACTCCCAACGATGGTTGGAGGCGGTCTTTTTATACTTTTTACTGCTTATGTACTTGGGAAAAAAGAAAGAAAACGGATTGGGATTGCAGAGATTCAGTACAAAGAAGAGCCGTCCATTTCTCCTGAATTGGCTGCGTCAATTGAAGATGGAGTAGCCGATATCAAGAGACCGAATCTGATTTGGATTAACTTCTTCTTAACAATTGTGGTCATGGTCACACTCGTCATGGATATCATACCAATTCCTGTACTGTTCTTAATTGGATTTGTCATCGCTCTGATGATCAACTATCCAAAGGTTGAAGATCAGCGCGAGCGAATTTTATCTCATGCAGGAAACGCATTAACGGTTATCACACTTGTATTTGCAGCAGGGATTTTCACAGGGATTTTTTCTGGAACAAAAATGGTTGAGTCCATTGCCAATTTGGTCATTTACATGATTCCGGATTCCTACAGCTCATTTTTCCCGCTGATTGTTGCTTTGACGAGTATGCCATTTACATTTGTGCTCTCAAACGATGCTTACTATTTCGGAGTGCTGCCAATCCTGGCTGAAGCCGGCGCAGCTTACGGGATTGATCCGGTGGAAATTGCACGTGCCTCTATCATAGGGCAGCCTGTTCACTTACTGAGTCCGCTTGTAGCTTCAACACTGCTGCTTGTCAGTATGCTGAACAAAGATATTGGTGATTTGCAAAAATATGCACTGCTATGGACCGTGTTAACTGCCCTTTTTACAACACTTATTGCATTGTTAACAGGCGCCATTTCAATCTTTTAAATACCACGCAAAAAAGGACGATGTCTCGGGGAGGAGACTCGTCCTTTTTTGCGTGGATGAAAGCGCAGAAATTGGACGCTGATATGCGGGATTTCTTGATTTTAACGTCACCTACCTCAGGCACCCGGCATATGATATCTCGACTATACAGAATCCCATTCTATAGAGACTAGAGCTCTCACCTTAGCAAGGAGGGTTACAATACTTGAAGGAGAAAGAGTTTCAATCCAAGCCGCTATTAACCAAAAGAGAAAGAGAAGTATTCGAATTGCTCGTCCAAGATAAAACAACAAAAGAAATTGCAAGCGAGCTTTTTATTAGCGAAAAGACTGTTCGAAATCACATTTCGAATGCCATGCAAAAGCTAGGAGTCAAAGGCCGTTCACAGGCCGTAGTCGAGCTTCTGCGTATGGGTGAGCTAGAGCTCTAAAGTCAGCCGGTTTTCCTTCCATATTGGGGAGGAACCGGTTATTTCTATATGGTTTCCATGAGTCTCTTCTTGCATTTTCTTTAAAAAACGAGGAAAATAGACATATACGTTTTAATCAAAGTGAGATGCTATAGTGAGGTATCAATAAAATGGAAACGAATGAATCAGGCCATGTTGCAGAGATTGAAAAATCATTACGCCACATTGCCGCAATTATTAAGCAAAAAGGCAGAGAAATCCTCAATCAATATACGATTACACCTCCACAATTCATCGGGCTTCAGTGGCTTTATGAATTCGGAGATATGACAATAGGCGAGCTGTCACAAAAGATGTACTTGGCTTGCAGCACAACCACTGATTTAATTGATAGAATGGAAAAAAGTGAACTTGTCGAACGGGTGAAAGATCCATCTGACCGCCGCGTGGTTCGCATTCATTTATTGCCTGAAGGCGAGCGGATCATTCAAGAAGTGATTGCTAAACGCCAAGAATACGTCAGTGAACTTCTAGGGGCTTTCTCAGAAGAAGAAGCCATCGTTTTCAACCAATCCTTAACGAAACTACAGCAGCAAATGAAAAGAAAATGAGGCGATTTTGTTGGATCAACCAATCGGCGTCATTGATTCCGGCGTCGGCGGTTTAACCGTTGCAAAGGAAATCATGAGACAACTGCCAAAAGAAAAAATCATTTATGTAGGCGATACAAAACGATGTCCATATGGCCCGCGGAAAGAAGAAGAAGTTCTTCAATATACGTGGGAAATGGCACACTACTTACTAAAACACCACCATATTAAAATGCTCGTCATTGCATGCAACACAGCAACGGCGATCGCACTGGATGAAATCAAAGCAACGCTTGATATTCCGGTCATTGGCGTCATTCAGCCTGGCGCCCGTACAGCGATCAAGGTGACAAACAACCAGCATATTGGCGTTATTGGCACAATCAATACGATCAAAAGCGAGGCATACAAAGAAGCGCTGCTGTCACTAAAAGCAGGTCTAACGGTTCAAAGTCTGGCGTGTCCGCTCCTTGTCCCATTTGTGGAAAGCGGTACGTTTTTAGATCAGACAGCAGAGGCAGTGGTGAAAGATTCCCTTGAACCGATGAAAGAAACAGGAATTGATACACTTATTCTTGGCTGCACACACTATCCGATTTTAAAAGAGCCGATTCAGCGCTTTATGGGCAGTGATGTCAGCATCATTTCATCAGGAGATGAGACAGCGAGAGAAGCAAGTACGATTCTTTCATATAAAGGGCTGTTAAATACCTCTAAAGAAACGCCTGTCCATACATTTTACACAACAGGGCAGCAGCAAAATTTCCAAAACATCGCTCGTGACTGGTTTGGCTACCTGCCAGGGAAGGTCGAAACCGTGTCACTTGAACACATCTACCAGCAATAACCCCTTCTACTTGAAGCGGGTTATTTTTTTATGAAAAGGGTCTAATCCTCCGAGGGAGCTCGTATACATAGTAGTACAAACTACTAGAGGAGGGTGAAGTATGCTGAAAAAAGGATCTACAGCAGCTGTTACGTGTATCGCGTCAGCCATGCTTTTGTCAGGATGCGGATTGTTTCAAACAGACCAAGCGAAAACAGAGATTGATCCACCACAAAACGTCACATATGTGAAAGAAAATAAAGAAGATAAACAAACAGCCAAAGAAGGAAAAGAAGAGAAGCAGGCAGATACGGTCATGAGAGAACTATATTTAATTGATAAAAACGGGTATGTCGTCTCTCAATCCATTCCACTGCCGAAAAATGAAGGAAGTGCAAAACAAACCCTTGAATATCTCGTGGACGGGGGACCTATTTCTAACTTAATGCCGAATGGCTTCAGAGCAGTGCTGCCAGCGGATACGCGCGTATCTGTCGATATTAAAGACGGAACGGCGGTTGTCGATTTTTCAAATGAATTTAAAAACTATAAAAAAGAAGACGAGCAGCGCATTTTGCAATCTGTCACTTGGACGTTAACTCAGTTTGATTCCATAGCCAAAGTCAAATTGAAGATGAATGGACATGAACTAAAAGAAATGCCTGTGAACGGTACACCTATCTCAGATGATTTAAGCAGAGAAGACGGTATTAATATCCAGCACGAGGCTGCTGCTGATATGACAGCGACAAAGCCAGTGACGGTTTACTATTTAGCTGAATCTGATGAACAGACGTACTATGTTCCAGTGACCAAAAGAGCGCCAAAAGACGAGGATGATCCGATTACAGCAGCGATTGATGAGCTCGTTTCTGGACCAAGCAAAAAAAGCCATCTGCTTACAGACTTTGATCAAGATGTGAAGCTGAATGATGTACCAAAAGTAAAAGATGGCCATGTGACACTTGATTTCAACGAATCTATTTTTGGCAGTGCAGATGAAAAGAAAAAGGTCATTTCACAAAAAGTTCTTGATAGCATTGTGCTCACATTAACCGAGCTGCCGGACGTCAAAAGCGTATCTGTCAAGGTGAACGGCAAGGCTGAGCTTGTGAACGAAAAAGGAGCAGAGCTTACAAAGCCGGTTTCACGACCAGAACAAGTGAATACAGGTAGTTTTTAACGTCACACATTGATATAATGGAGAAAAAGAGGCATGCATATTCGCTGCCTCTTTTTTATTCCAAGCGATTAGAACGAGCTGAGGTTGTCAAAGTTAGTAGGAGAACCCCGCTGGCACTCGCGAGGAATGTATATCGTAACGGAGGTAAAACATGAGATTAGATGAAAGACAATATGACGAATTGAGAAAAATTGAAATAGAGGCAGGCTACATCACGCACCCAGAAGGCTCTGTCTTAATCTCAGCGGGAAATACGAAGGTGATTTGTAACGCATCGATCGAAGACCGCGTACCTCCTTTTTTAAGAGGAGAAGGAAAAGGCTGGATTACAGCAGAATATAGCATGCTTCCAAGAGCAACTGCACAAAGAACGATAAGAGAATCATCTAAAGGAAAAGTCACAGGACGTACCATGGAGATTCAGCGTTTAATTGGACGAGCACTCCGCGCAGTCGTTGACTTAGAAAAGCTTGGCGAACGCACCATTTGGATTGATTGTGATGTTATTCAAGCAGACGGCGGCACACGCACAGCATCCATCACAGGTGCTTTTGTTGCCATGACACTTGCGATTCAAAAGCTGCGAGCTGAAGGAGTCATCAAAGAAAACCCGATTACTGATTATTTAGCGGCGATATCCGTCGGAATTGATTCTCAGCAAGGTCTTCTGTTAGATTTAAACTATGAAGAAGATTCTTCTGCTGAAGTAGATATGAATGTCATCATGACAGGCGCTGGTCGCTTTGTTGAACTTCAAGGAACAGGCGAAGAAGCGACATTCTCAAGAGAACAGCTAAACGGACTGCTTGATTTAGCCGAAAAGGGCATCAAAGAATTAATCGAAAAGCAAAAAGCAGTAACAGGAGAAGTCATCGAATAAAGAGAAGGGTTTGATCAGGATGAAAACAGCCATCATTGCAACGCACAATGCGGGCAAAGCGAAAGAATTCAAAGCCATTCTTGAGCCAAAAGGATTCACGGTCAAAACACTAGCAGACATTGGCTTTACTGAAGAAATTGAAGAAACAGGACAAACCTTCGAAGAAAATGCCATCATCAAAGCGGAGGCCATTCAAGCCAAAGCAGGTGAAATGGTCATTGCAGACGATTCCGGTCTGTCGATTGATTATCTGGGCGGAAAACCTGGCGTGTATTCAGCGAGATACGCAGGTGAGCATAAAGACGATGCGGAGAATGTGGAAAAAGTGCTGAGCGAACTTCAAGGCATTGAAAAAGAAGACCGCACAGCCAGATTCAGATGTGCCCTTGCTGTCAGCATACCGGGAAAAGAAACAAAGACGGTAGAAGGATCAGTAGAAGGCTTCATCGCAGAAAAACCAATCGGCGAAAATGGCTTCGGATACGACCCAATTTTCATCGTCAAAGACAAAGACCAGACGATGGCCGAATTATCACCAGAGGAGAAAAACAAGATCAGCCATCGAGCGGTCGCGCTTCAAAAGCTTTCATCACTGCTAGACGCAAATGAATAAGGGGGAATGAAGCCATGAAGATACTCATCATTAGTGACAGTCATGGACTCACAGACGAACTTCAAACCATTGCCAAACGGCATGCGGCTGAAGTTGACATGATGATTCACTGCGGAGATTCAGAACTCGAAACGAACCATCCAGCACTTGAAGGATACAAAGTCGTCAAAGGAAATTGTGACTTTATGGGCGATTTTGAAGAAGAGCTCCTGCTCCCACTTGATAGAGGCGGAAAACTATTTCTCACTCACGGACATCTGCATGGCATCAAACAATCCTTGCTTCAAGTCTACTACCGTGCAGAAGAGCTGGGCGCAGACATTATCTGCTTTGGCCACTCGCACATTCCAGGCAGTGAACTGCTAAGAGGAAAACTCCTCATTAACCCAGGCAGCGTGCACTTGCCAAGAGTGCGAAAAGAGCGCAGCTATGCTATACTGACACTAGATGGAAGCGAAGCAAACGTACAGTTTTTCACGGACGAAGGTCAGGCCATACAAGACCTCGAAAACACTGTCACATTGGAAGGTATTTCATAAGGGTGCAGCATTTGCCCCTTATGAAAAAACTTTCGAAAAACCGTTGACTTTAAAGAACAATAGTAATATAATAAATCTTGTCGCTGAGGTAATACACCAAAGCACACTACATAACAACATGTCCCAGTAGCTCAGCAGGATAGAGCAACGGCCTTCTAAGCCGTCGGTCGGGAGTTCGAATCTCTCCTGGGACGTAATTAAATAATGAATGATTACAAAAAAACGTCTAACCTAATATTTGGACGTTTTTTTGATTGCTTATTTCCCGGCTTTGAAATAGTCTTTTAAAATCAAGTGATGTGTTCAAGTAAATGTAATAAAACAAAGCAGTAAAAAGATGTATTTAATTAATTTTTAGTTATAGAACTAATAATTTCAATTCGATCTTGAATGCTTCTTGTATCAAGTTCGCTCAATAATGTTTCTATCTCTCCACTAATTTTAAACTTATAAATCCCATCTTCTTGTATGAGGTGCACTCCTATATCACAAGTTCTACTTACTTGTTTTGAGCTAAGTGAAATATCTTTAAAAATATTAAGCATTATCCTTAAACTACCCCAAAAATCTTTCTCACCAATATTTAAATCATATTTTTTTTCTGTGAATTTAATCCTATTGGGAGATTCAAGGAAATCTCCTGGATATACAATATTTATTGATCCATTTTCTAAAATTGTGAGATTTGTTCCAAAATGTTTGTTTGAGAGAACTCCAACTCTAAGGAAAATACTCGTTTCATTAGCACCTATCCAAGAAGCGACTACTACGCTGGCATCTATATCTTCTTCAAATATTGGATTTTCAGATTTACATGCTTCTAGTACACTTTTAAATAAAATTTCAATATTATTTGTATCTTTAATTTCATGTGATGCTAATGTTTCTTTTAGTTTAAATAGATAATCGGACAGACCTGCTCCACTCGCCCATCCCATATTTCTCAAGTTAACAAGTTTAACATGACCATCTTCAAAACCTTGTTCTTGGTAGCGCCCGAAGTTTATTCTGTTATCAGATAGAATAATTGAAAATTCTTTATTTACATATGATAAAACTGCAGTCAACTTTACCCCTCCTTATGGCTATATTTCGCTAGATAGTTACATTTATCCTCTAAAAATAAAAATTCACACTTAATGAAAACTTAAAGAATCTATGAAAAATCATAAAATTAGTAAGCTTTCATAACATAAATAACTAAAAAGCTCCATGATTTGATTCTAATTTAAACATTACTATTGTTCCCAAAGAATAATTTTATTTATATAATAGTAAAAAATGAATTTGATCTAAATAGACCTGTTTTTAAAATTATCAATTTCACAATTGGGATTTATGTTCCAAACATGCCTTTGAAAAGTGCCGAAAGGAATGATCACTTGTAAAATATCAATCCAACAAACCTACTATATGAAAATGGAGAGACAACAAACCACTCAGAAGGTAATCAATTATTCGCCAAACAGATCGGTCAAATCATTGCCTGTGATCCTTTTGTTTCAGAAGGTGACCAATCTTTTACGAGGAAGGTTGCTATAGGGAAATATCCTATTTTACTTCTAGTTAAGCGGTTAGAAAGCGGAGACGAACGCGCAGCTTATGCAATGATTAAGTTCACAAACGAGCAATGCAAGCAATAGAATGGGGCTTGCCACAAGAGCAGGGGAGTAACTCAAACATTTGAAAGAAGACGAGTTCTTCGGCTACGGTGTGAATATGGGAATGGGCTGTTTCATGGATGCGGAGTCAGCACTATATCTTCAAGCTTATGAGGATAAGCGATTTAATGAAGACAATGATTTTTATCTTTATGAGGAATTTGCAGAAGCGCTTGAACAAAACTACAAGCACGCAAGGGACTTGCTCGTCACCCGTTTTCATGGCAAGGTGGATATTGCCATGTTTACAACAGGCTTGGTGACGGGATATACCCAAGCTTTTAGGGACTAGATCAAAACGGAAAAAGCCGCTTGCCTTGTGACGGATTTTCTTATCATGGAATGATGAGAAAATCATGAAACCACAGGTTCTTTTTATTGTTTTTTGATCATAATTTCAGTGTATTAATAGAAGTCATGAAGTGTATAATGAGGTTTTATACGAAAGTGGCTGAAGCCACTTTCGTACTGCGAAACGATTTTAAGAACCAATTAGCCCCGGTGAAATTTGTTCAACCCTTGCCCAATCAAATATGGTTTCGATTTGCATTTGATTCTTGCAATTTATTTTTAGAAATCCTTCATTCTCTGTTGTGTTAATTTCAAAATGATCAATTATATTATTATTTCCTAAATGATTAATTTTTAAATCCGTTACACCAATGAATGATAATTCAACGTAGACAACATCAAAATTCCCCCAACGTTTAGGTTTATTCTTCACGGAGTCTTTTGTCATTAGTCTTATAAATAGGGTAGGACCATCTCTGTTTAAATCAACATTCATGATTTCTGCATTTTTAAAATGGGGGATCCCCCCGAAAATTTGAGTCATCGCTTGTGGGTTCATAAATTTTTCTTCTCTAATCATTTGGATACTCCTCGTTTGAGTTATTTATTGTTTCTTCTTTCAAAATAATAATGGTCTTCTACACCTTCGACTTTACCATTGCGGGTGTTATGTTCAGGTCTTACATTGTGGTGTGAAGGTTGGTTTCCGATGCCTCCTTCTCCAAAATCGTGACCATTTGAATGATCCTGAATAACAATCTTTTTACCATTAACTTCATACGTAAGCTCTCTCGTAAGGATTGGTTGGTTTTTTTCATTTAATATTCTTTTTCCATTTTTATCTGTTAAGGGCACCATCTTTTGACTTTCAGGGTTTTGTGTTCTTGGTATATTTAATTGGCGTTTAATTTCTTTTAAACTAGCTTTTCTAGATTCATGATGGTTTTTATTTAAGTTTTTCTGTACGTCTAGTGTTGCTTTATTTTTTAATTTATTATTTACACCATTTAGTCCAAACGGCAAAAGCATTCCAAGCGCTGCGTTCATACTCGCTTCCTG
This sequence comes from Bacillus sp. PK5-006, assembly GCF_054161415.1. Taxonomy (NCBI): domain Bacteria; kingdom Bacillati; phylum Bacillota; class Bacilli; order Caryophanales; family Bacillaceae; genus Bacillus; species Bacillus sp. PK5-006. The sequence goes on from NZ_CP096414.1 coordinate 1,198,002, forward strand.
CTGTTCTTTTGAGATCTTGTTTCCAAACATATCCCGGCCTGTGATCGCCTCGCTGAAGCCGTTGGTGGCGGTGAGGCCATATAAACCTTTTTGAGATGTTTTCAGGGCGTCAAAGGATTTTTGTGATGTCTTGTAAATGTCGACTGCCCTGACCGCGGCTGATGTGGCTTGGGTGGTTTTATAGACTGCTTTCCCGCCTTTGAAAATGCGGCCTGCCCAGCCGACGATTGGGATGTAGCCTGCGGCTGCCATGCCGCCTGCCGCGACTCGCTGTCCCGCGGTGAGTTCCTCGCCTGTGATTGGATCAACGCCTGTTGCGGCACGTTTTGCATCGTTCACGCCAGTCAGTTCATTCACGATGTTTCCACCATAATCGAGGGCTTTTTCATACCAAGGGCGGTTGGCGAGGGCTTCTTGTTCCTTTGCGATCTTGCGGGCTTCTTCTTGTTCTTTTTTGATTTTCAGATATTCAGCAGTTTGCTTTTCAATATCGCTTTTTGCCTTGTAGATTTCGCTATTTTGATACGCTTTCTTGTCAAAATTCATAGGCGAAATCGCTTTTCCGTCATTTGTCGCATTCATCATTTCAGCGTACAATGCCATTGTAGCTTGCTGCTCCGTCTCTGACAAAGCATATTCATCTTTTAAATTTTGATCAAGCTTTCTTAGTTCTTTGACCGTCTTTTTTCGTTCATCTTCCGCATCTTCTATTTTTTCATCAAAGGTTTGGCTATCAAATACCTCTAGGGAAATGAGGTCATCAATGTCTTGAAAAATGGTTTTGAGTGCCTTTTTTTGATCCTTCACAATGCTTTTGGCGTTTTTGATGCCCATATGTACTGCGTTGTCTAAAAAGTGTTCCTCTATAAAGGTATCGCCGCCAAAGCTCGTATCATCCAGTGTCCCAGAAACACCTTCATGAAAGGCTTTTTGCTTATCAATGAAGCTGATAAACATGTCTACATTTCCAGCAAGCTCTTTATAAAAGCTTTTAATGTTATCGGCTCCTTTCCCAGTGAAATCATCACCGAGATTGGCAACACCTTGTAATGCCTTTTTTAAATCTACCATTTGTTCGCGGAGTTCCTGGTAGTGTTTTGCCCTCGTGTCCATGGCACTTGTTAGTGCTTTTGCATCAAGTATCTTGCCCAGAAGGTTCACTCCCTTCTCAAATAATTATGTTTTATTTTAACAATATAAAAATAGGTAATGAATAGGTAAAAAGTAGCGAGTGATATGAAAGTGAATTAGAGAAGAACACTACTATTCTAAATTCACTTCTATTTTGTGGTAGAAAATGTACAGTTTAATCCGATACATATAGAGTAAGACTATCTGAAGGAGTGATATTCTTGAAAAAATGGTTATTAGTAATGATCTTGTTTGTACTTGCTATTCTGCAATCACATCAAGTAGCACAAGCTGCAACTGCAGAATGGAAAAAGCTTGCGGACTTACCGGAGGCAAGAATTGGTGCTAGTACAGGAGTAGTAGACGGAAACATCTATATTATAGGGGGAGGTTCTTATAATAAAGGATATTCAGATCAAACTTATATGTATGATCCCAGCATGAACAAATGGTTTGAAAAAAGTGTAATGCCAACTGCTAGGGGAGGGGCGGCAACAGTAACAATTGGCAACAAAATTTATGTTATAGCAGGGGGATCTGAAGATAGAAAGTTTAATAGCTTTGAAGTTTATGATGCAAAAAAAGATGAATGGACTAAGTTAGAAAATGTTCCGTTTAAGTCATTAAAAGGAGCATATAATGTACAGGCTGGAGCTATTGATAACAAAATTTATGTTCTAGGTGGGGGAGATGAATTTTATAGTTATAATGTAACCACACACGAATGGGTAAAAGAACCACAACCAAGTGTAATAATTAAAAATGCTACAAGTGTGGTTTCGAAAGGGAAGTTTTATGCAGTTTCCGGTAATACAAAATCTATAATCTATGAATACAACCCTTCTAATAATAAGTGGACAGAAAAAAAAGACGGATTTAAAGGGGAGTATTTGTCTGCTGTTAATTATAAAGAAAATATATTAGTTACGGCAGTTGCTCCAAAATATCAATATCTTTATGACGTTAATACAGAACAGAAATCTTATGTGAATACGCCGCAAAGCGATATGCGTATTGCTCATTCTTCTGTGATTATAGATGATACTTTATATATCATAGGAGGTAGAATACCCAACAATAACTTTACTCAATTAGCTGATAGAAACTATAAATCGGTCATCTCTATCTCCTTAAAAGACCTGGAACTTCCAAACAACACAGAAACACCCGGTGACAAAGATCCAGAACCGACAACACCACCAAAAGATGATTCTACAAATCTAGGAGACAAAGACCCAGAACCAACCACACCGCCTACAGACGATACAACAAATGAAGACGGTGATGCCCTTCTCATCATCACAATGGTCAATGGCTTGCAGAAAGAGTATGACCTTTCCATGAAAGAAGTCAACGCCTTCCTATCCTGGTACAAAAAGCGTGATGCAGGAGAAGGACCAGGTTTTTATGAAATTGATGAGCATGACAACAACAAAGGTCCATTTGAAAGTAAAAAGGATTATGTAGTGTTTAAAAACATTCTCATGTTCGAAGTCAATAAATATAAGAAGTAAATGACATCAAAGCCATCTAGTCCCACTAGGTGGCTTTTGCGTTAGTTCGACAGCTTTCAGCAATTTTAAGGCAAATTTAAGATCGGATTTCATTTCAAATGTATTAAATCTTTGTTACAATAAGACAGCTTTGCTCAAATGAGACGTTCCAAGGTTCGACATTTTTTTAGTATTTCTTAAAAATTTTATGGTTTGATATGAAACTCTTTGATTGAGTCATGCGTCTCTATAAGTGTCAAAAGAAAAGAGGTTATCAATATGCTATTCAAAAAGCTATCAGAAAATAAGTCTGTAAAATGGATAGGATATACAAGCTTTTACTTACTTATTTTGCTATTATTGTTCTTTATTTACGGATTCCATACAGCAAATACGGGATCATTCATTTACAACGATTTTTAATTGGAGATTAAACTATGAAACTATTACAAACGATTCATGAATACCAGCAAACAAAACCAACACAGCCAGCATTTGTTTCTCAACATGCGTCGATCACATATGATGAGCTTTGGTATTTATCAGACCAAATGGCTGGTGCGATCGATGCAGTCGCAGCAGGCAGTGAACCTGTCATTGTATACGGTCATATGGAGCCAGAGATGCTGATTTCTTTCTTAGGCAGTGTGAAATCAGGCAGACCATATATTCCGGTCGACATCTCAATACCTGTCGAGCGTATCGTCTCAATTATTGAAAGCTCAAAAGCCAGTCTATTGATTTGTGCAAATGAGCAGAATGTATTAGATGTAGAAGAACACATTGAAGTGAAGAGTGCGGCATCGCTTTTAGCACTTGAAAAAGAAGCACCGCCATCCACGCAGTGGGTTCAACAAGATGATGTTTTTTACATTATTTATACCTCTGGCAGTACCGGAAAACCGAAAGGCGTTCAGGTAACAGCCAATAATCTAGAAAGCTTTACAGATTGGATGTGCCGTGACTTCCCAATTGGTGAGGGACGCACATTCTTAAATCAAGCACCATTTTCTTTTGACTTATCAGTGATGGATCTCTATCCAGCGCTTCAATCAGGCGGCACGCTTTACTGTTTAGTAAAAGATCTCGTCAATAAGCCAAAGGATATGTTTGCAGCACTTGGTCAATCTGACGTTGAAGTGTGGACATCAACACCTTCTTTTGTGCAAATGTGCTTAATGGACCCATCCTTTACAGGGGAGCTTTTACCAGAGCTGAAAGTTTTCTTGTTCTGCGGTGAGGCGCTTCCTGTAGCTGTAGCAAGTTCACTTCTGGAGCGTTTTCCAAAGGCGCAGGTCTTTAATACGTATGGTCCAACTGAAGCAACTGTTGCGATCACATCGATTGAAGTCACACAGGCGATTCTCGATCAGCACGATTCTTTACCAGTCGGCTATGCCAAACCTGATACAGACATCGTCATTTTAGATGAAGAAGGCAAGACACTTCCTGATGGTGAAAAAGGCGAAATTGTCATCGTGGGGCCAAGCGTCACGAGTGGCTATTTAGGTGAACAAGCCTTGACAGATAAAGTGTTCTTTGAATACGAAGGACGTCCTGCTTACCGTACAGGTGACGCGGGTGTGGCGCATGATGGTTTAATTACGTGCCATGGCCGTCTCGACTATCAAATTAAGCTTCATGGATACCGAATGGAGCTTGAAGAAATTGAATATCATGTGAGCGAGACAACCTATGTCAATGCTTGTGTGATTGTGCCATTCCAGCCAAACGGTCATGTTGAGTACTTGATTGCAGCGATTGTTCCAGCAGCTCATTCATTTGAAAAAGAGTATCAGCTGACAAGCGCGATTAAGAAAGAAATGGCGGATTCACTGCCAGCGTACATGATCCCAAGAAAGTTTGTCTATCTTGAGCAGCTGTACATGACACCAAACGGGAAGGTTGACCGTAAGAGAATCGCGAAAGAGGTTCTTCTATGATTCCGTTTAGTTCATTCTTTTTCTTCATTCTAATTGGTATTCTTCTTTTGCCGACGATCATTCTTGGACTTCGCGGCAAAAGAATGCAGGGCTACAACATGTTTGCAACGGTTGTGGCGCTGGTACTTATTTTCTCAAAGGATGCCCATGGCGCGCTGCTGCTCTTCTTGTTCACGGTGTGGCAAGTCTTCATCATCCGCCTGTACCTTGCATACCGGCTAAAGGCGAATCAGGCATCTGTTTTCTATGCAGCAGTGGTGGCATCTATTTTGCCGCTTGTACTGTCAAAGATTTTACCGTTCTTTTTAACTCATCAGCCGCACCAGCCGCCGCCAATGAACTGGCTGAGCTTTTTGGGGATCTCGTACTTAACATTTAAAGGTGTTCAGTTAATTATTGAGACAAGAGACGGCTTGATTAAGAAGAAAATTCCGATTCACCGTTTGGTCTATTTCATTGTCTTTTTCCCGACGATTTCATCAGGTCCGATTGACCGTTACCGCCGGTTTGAAAAGGATATGGATACGCCGCCTGAAAAGGAAGCATACAGTGATCTTCTATATGCCGGTATTCATAAAATTTTCATTGGCTTCTTATATAAGTTTATTATTGGTTATCTAATTCACACATATATTCTGATGAATATCCATCATATTAGCAGCAGTCACTTTGTTCAGCAGTTAACGTATATGTATGCCTACAGCATGTATTTGTTCTTTGACTTTGCTGGATATACAATGTTTGCTGTAGGTGTGAGTTATATTATGGGCATTAAGTCGCCAGAGAACTTTAATAAACCGTTTATCAGCCGAAACATTAAAGACTTCTGGAATCGCTGGCATATGTCCCTGTCCTTCTGGTTCAGAGACTACGTGTTTATGAGATTTGTGTTCTTTATGACCAAAAAGAAGTGGATCAAGAACCGAATGGCTGTATCAAATATTGGGTACTTTGTCCTCTTTCTATTGATGGGTGCTTGGCATGGCCTTGCCCTTCAATATATTATTTACGGACTATATCATGCAGTTGTCATGTCCGGTTACAATTTATTTGAGAAATGGAATAAAAAGCACAAGTGGTGGCCGGATAATAAGGTCACAATGGTTGTGTCAATCATTATTACATTCCATGTGATTTGTTTCGGATTTTATATTTTTTCAGGAAAACCATTTCATCATTAATGATTAAGGGAGTAGAAAATTATGGAATTTAAAAATCAAGTATACGGTATTATTGCAGAGGTTTGTCAGGACGACGTTGTGAAAGAAAATCCAGAGATTGCGATTTTTGAAGAAGGTCTTCTTGATTCATTTGGTACAGTAGAACTGCTTATGGCAATTGAAAGTCAACTCGGAATCACTGTTCCGATTACAGAATTCGATCGTGATGTGTGGGATACGCCGAATCATATTGCTGAGCAGCTGGCAGAGATGAAGTAATGAAAAAGCGTTTTTTTGGGCCGCTTATTTTAGCGGCTGTTCTATTCATTGGTGTTCTTCTTGTACCAAATGCATGGCTCTCACACCTGATCCCAAAAGACAAATTACAAAAGTCAGCCACAGAATTAGATCCAGGGATGTTCCAAGGGCTCTATTTACAAGATGAAATGCTAAAAGATCCAACTTATTTGCCGATCTATGGATCTTCTGAACTATCACGTTTTGATCCATATCACCCTTCGAATTTCTTTCATGAGAATCCTCAAGGGTTTACACCTTATCTTATTGGAAAAGGTGGATCGCAATCATTAATTCATGCGATGAACTTCGCAGCGCATATGGATGAATTGAAAGGGAAGAAGCTTGTATTTATCGTGTCCCCGCAGTGGTTTGTGAAATGGGGATCTGACGAGAATCACTTTGCACCTAACTATTCAGCGCTTCAAGCGCTGAATCTTGCCTATAATAAAGAAATTGATCCAACTGTGAAAAAAGAGCTGATTAAAAGAATCATGAAATTTAAAGCAGTCAAAAACGACATGGTGATTACAGAGCTTTTTAAAGCAGAGCTATCTGGGAACAAGTTCGCTTATGGCGCGATTTCTCCTATTGCGAAAATGTACTATGGCATGCTTCAAAAGAAAGACATGTACTATACGATTGGATCGGGGCATGAGCGCAAGCTTCAACCGTCTCCTTCAGTCAAAGGAAAAACATGGGCTGAGCTTGAAAAAGAAGCGAGCATTTTTGGTGCGAAAAGAGCAGGGGACAACCCGTTTTATATTAATCAAAAACTGTTTGACCACAAGCTGAAACCGATCATGAAAAAGATGAAAGATTCCCGTGAAGGTCATTCTTATGCGGAATCACCAGAATATAAAGATTTTCAAATCATGCTTGATATTTTAAAACAGGCAGGGGCAAAGCCTTTGTTTGTAACGATTCCTGTCAACGGAAAGTGGTATGACTACACCGGTTTTCCGAAAGAAGGCCGTACAGGTTATTATGAAAAAATCAATCGTCAAATTCGAGATAATGGGTATGAAGTCGCGGATTTGACTAAGCATGAGTACGATCCATATTTCTTTAAAGATACGATTCATGTGTCTTATAAAGGATGGGTGTACATCGATAAGGCAATTGAAAAGTTTTACAAAGAGCAGTAGAATGCAGCAGCTTTCTGCTGCTTTTTGTTTGTCGAATCGGCGGATATCTTGTATAACTAAGGGAAAAGGGCTATGCTGTAGATGGAGGCGATATGATGAATCGTTCTGAGAAAAAAGAACTATTAAAGCGTTCGAAGAAGCATTTTAATGATCATGCCTTTTGGGAAAAGTTAAAAAAGACGGCACAAAAAGCTGGTGTCTCTCTTGTCTATGCTGTGCTATTACTTTACTATACATTGCAAAAACCCGAAGTGCCGGTCAAAGCAAAGACCTTGATTATTGGAGCACTCGGCTATTTTATCCTTCCACTTGATCTCATTCCGGATACATTGATTGGTGTCGGCTATACAGATGATTTAGGAGCCATTACATTTGCTTTGCTTCAAGTAGCAATGTACATTGATGATGATGTGAAAGGGAAAGCAAAAGACAGACTGTCAAAATGGTTCGGCGAAAAAACCGATACGTCTTTGATTGATCAAAAGCTTGAAGATGGCGGTATGCCGTCTGTATAAAGAAAAGCCTCCGTTATTGGAGGCTTTTTTCTTTACCCTAAAAATTTCACGCAAACTGGATGAGGGACGGTAATGTCTGATTGTAAGACAGTGAGTCGTCCTGTTTCTTTGTCGCGTTTGTATAACACAAGATTGCTAGATTCTTGGTTTGAACCGACGAGGAATTCTTCTGTTGGATCAAGTACAAAATCTCTAGGCCAGTTTCCTTCAGAAGAAGCAATCTCGACTAGGCTTAATTGGCCATCAGCGTCTGTTTTAAAAATCGCAATGCTGTCATGACCGCGATTTCCTGCATAAACAAATTGTCCGTCTGAAGAGACATGAATGGCACTTCCTTGATTGTTCTCCGTAAAATCGCTTGGAATGGTCGCGATTGTTTGGATCTCTTCAAAATGACCATCTTCAAAGTAACGAAGCACAATGACCTCTGAGCTTAGCTCTGTCATGACATATGCCACAGGTTTCGTTGGGTGGAATGTGATATGACGAGGTCCGCTGCCTGGCTTTGTTTCAAATGTATGAGCAAGCTCAAGTTTGCCGTCTTCTTTCTTATACGTATAAATTCCATCTGTTCCAAGGTCAACAGCCACTGCAAATTGTTCATCTGGCGTGAGACCCATAAAGTGAGTGTGCGGCTTTTCCTGACGATCTTCGTTAGGGCCAGTTCCTTCATGCTGCGCCTGTGAGAGCGTGCGGATCACTGAGCCGTTTTCAGCATCGATTTCATACATCTCTGCTGTCCCTTTATGATAGTTCGCTGTATACGCCGTTTTCGTTTGACTGTCCACGCTGACGTGGCAAGGAGAAGCTCCATCGGCAAGCTCTTGGTTGATGAAGTGAAGTCTGCCTGTTGTTGAATCAATTTGATACGCAGCAAGGCCGCCCTGTGATCCTTTTTTCACAACAGCATAAACAAACTTTTGATCCTCTGACACGGTTAAATATGTAGGATTTTCAAGTTCAGCAGCAACTTCTACTTGCTCAATCTGCTGCTTGTCCGTATTTAATGTAAACGTATAAACACCTTTACTGTCTCCCTTTGTATACGTACCGATATAACCTCTGATGTTAGCCATGTATTGCCCTCCTTCTATTAGATGCTCTCATTCTATCATAAATTCATAGGAAAACGCTTTAGAAAGGCATGCCAAAAGAAAAACAAAGCCAAAGAAATCTCACAATATTCATCAAAAATGTTGTGAAAAAATATCACAAAAGTTTTCTCAAAAGAAAACCGTTCATGTAAAGTAAATAAATTGAAGAAAAAATACAAAAAATTTTAAGTTTTTTCATTCCTTGTCTAGCAAAGGTGTAAGCGTATACATTTAATTTTGATTAGTCTAAATTGTCTAATAATTTTAAAAATGCTGTTGACACTGTATGGAAAGCGGCGTAAGATGGGTTCAACAAAAGCTAAACAAACACGCAGTGCAAGCGAGAGACACTTCAATATAAAGTGTCTGAAAATTCAACTACTTTTTGTTTGAAAGAGAGGGTGCTCACTGAAAATGGAAGACCAAAAGGAACAGTGGATCTTTTTAAACGATGAACTCGTGAAAAAAGAGGATGCGAAAATTTCAGTTTACGATCATGGCTTCTTATATGGCGACGGTGTTTTCGAAGGGATTCGCGTGTATAACGGAAATATCTTTCGAATGAAAGAACATTTAGACCGCCTGTATGATTCCGCTAGATCCATTATGCTGAACATTCCATATTCACTTGAGGAACTCACGGAAAAAATGATTCATACCGTTGAAAGGAACGGCCTAAAGGATGCCTATATCCGCCTTGTCGTCTCAAGAGGAGCAGGTGATCTTGGGTTAGATCCTAACAACTGCGGGAGAGCCAATACAGTGATCATTGTAGAGCCGCTGGCCATTTTTCCAAAGCACCTATATGAAACGGGTATTGATATTGTGACGGTTCCAACAAGACGAAATCGTCCAGATGTCCTTAGCCCAAAAGTGAAATCATTAAATTATTTGAATAACATTCTTGTCCGAATCGAAGCCCATATGGCCGGTGTGAGTGAAGCGCTGATGCTGAACGATCAAGGGTACGTGGCGGAAGGTTCTGCAGACAACGTGTTTATTTATAAAAAAGGTAAGCTTTTTACACCGCCAGGTTATATTGGCGCACTTGAAGGCATTACAAGAAATGCCATCATGGAGATTGCAGAAGACTTAGGCTACGAAGTGAAAGAAGAACCATTCACAAGACATGATGTGTATACAGCTGAAGAAGTATTTCTAACAGGAACCGCAGCCGAAGTTATCGCCGTTGTAAAAGTTGACGGCCGTACAATCGGTGAAGGAAAACCTGGGTTCCACACAAACAAACTTCTTGAACAATTCCGTAAGCGAGTAGTTGAAGAGGGAGAAAAAGTCGTTTTTGCAGATGAAAACATTCATGCAAGTTAAATAGATATCGATAAACGTTGAAGAGGACTAGTAGCTTTAGAGTCAGTATCTACAGAGAGCCGGTGCTAGCTGGAAACCGGTGTTACTTTCTAAAGTGAACTCACCTCTGAGTGTCTGCTTGAAATGATAGTAGGGCAGGCCGAGTGACATTGCTCACTCGTTACCAAAATGGACGAAAGATGTCCATGAGACGGCAGCAGGGTTGCCGTGAACAAGGGTGGTACCGCGAAAAACAAAGCTTTTTCGCCCCTTTGACCTAGTGAAAAGTAGTGTCATTGTGGGGTGAGAAGGCTTTTTTATATGGTCTCATATCTCTATCTTGAATGGAAAAGGGTGAAAGGACTTGACTGAAGCAAGACAAAGAGGAGGAAATCAAATGGGGACAAATGTACAAATGGAGACGGAAAAATCAAAAGCACCACAAACGATGAACGGTGCACTCATGTTAATTGAAGCACTCAAAAGAGAAAAAGTAGAAGTCATTTTTGGCTATCCGGGCGGAGCAGTTTTGCCAATCTACGATAAAATTTACGATTCTGGTTTATTTCATGTCCTGCCAAGACATGAGCAGGGAGCGATTCACGCAGCAGAAGGATACGCAAGAGTATCTGGTAAACCGGGTGTGGTCATTGCCACATCAGGGCCGGGAGCGACAAACCTTGTGACAGGAATTGCAGATGCGATGATTGATTCACTTCCCCTTGTTGTATTCACAGGGCAGGTGGCAACGTCAGTCATTGGATCGGATGCATTCCAAGAAGCAGATGTACTCGGCATCACAATGCCAATTACAAAGCACAGCTACCAGGTAAGGAATCCAGAGGAATTACCAGGTGTCATTAAAGAGGCATTCCATATCGCAACAACAGGCAGACCTGGTCCAGTCTTAATTGATATTCCAAAAGATGTCGCAGGCATTGAAGGAACCTTTGAATATGATCAGCCAATTGATTTACCTGGTTATCAGCCAAAAGTAGAGCCGAACTATTTGCAAATTCGCAAATTAGTAGAAGCTGTCAGCAGAGCGAAAAAACCAGTCATTCTAGCAGGAGCCGGCGTTCTTCATGGCAAAGCATCTGAAGAATTAAGACAGTATGTAGAGCAGCAGCAAATCCCAGTCGCTCATACATTGCTTGGACTTGGCGGATTCCCGGCAAAGCATCCTCTTTTCCTAGGGATGGCTGGTATGCATGGCACATATGCAGCGAACATGGCTCTTCATCAATGTGATCTGCTCATTTCAATCGGAGCAAGATTTGATGACAGGGTAACAGGCAACCTCAATCATTTTGCGAAACATGCGAAGGTCGCTCATATTGACATCGACCCAGCGGAAATCGGCAAGAACATTCATACCCATATCCCGGTTGTTGGAGACAGTAAGCTCGTTCTTGAAGAACTGATCAAGCAAGACGGGAAGCAAGGGGAATCAGACGAATGGAAAAATCAATTAGATCAGTGGAAGGAAGAATATCCACTCTGGTACGTTGAAAACGAAGCAGAAGGCTTTAAGCCTCAAAAGCTGATTGAATACATTCATCAATTCACAAAAGGTGAAGCCATTGTCGCAACTGATGTGGGACAGCATCAAATGTGGGCGGCACAGTTCTATCCATTTGAAAATGCAGATAAGTGGGTCACATCTGGAGGTCTTGGCACAATGGGCTTCGGATTACCAGCAGCCATCGGCGCTCAGCTGGCTGATCAAGAGGCAACTGTTGTAGCGATTTTAGGAGACGGAGGTTTCCAAATGACCCTGCAAGAACTTGCCGTTATCCGTGAGCTGAACCTTCCAGTCAAAGTGATTGTACTCAATAATCACAGCCTTGGAATGGTAAGACAATGGCAAGAAATTTTCTACGAAGAACGCTACTCACATTCTAAATTTTCAGAGCAGCCAGACTTCGTCAAATTATCTGAAGCTTATGGCATTAAAGGAATCAGAATCTCATCAGACGAAGAGGCGAAAGAAAAGCTTGAAGAAGCCTTAACCTCTAGAGAGCCTGTTTTCATCGATGTCAATGTAGCGCGAGATGAAAAAGTATTCCCGATGGTAGCACCGGGGAAAGGACTTCATGAGATGGTGGGGGTGAAACCTTGAAAAGAATTATTGTGTTGACTGTATTAAATCGATCAGGCGTACTGAACAGAATCACAGGCCTCTTTACTAAAAGACACTACAACATTGAAAGCATTACGGTCGGCCATTCTGAGATTCAAGATGTATCACGCATCACGTTCGTCGTCCATGTAGACCAGGAGAAAGACATCGAACAGCTGACAAAACAGCTGAACAAACAAATCGATGTTCTGAAAGTAACAGACATTACAAACCAATCAATCGTTCAGCGAGAGCTGGCTTTGATAAAAGTCGTATCTGCACCAGCATCTAGAATGGAGATCACGGGTGTCATTGAACCGTTTAGAGCTTCTATTGTAGATGTGAGCAGAGAGAGTGTCGTCATTCAGGTGACAGGTGAGTCTTCAAAAATTGAAGCACTCATTGAATTACTTAAGCCATACGGCATTAAAGAAGTCGCCAGAACTGGCACTACGGCCTTTGCGAGAGATAATCAGCAAAAGCCGCAAACAAATAAAACAATTTCAATTGTCTAAACAAAAGGAGAGAGTCAAATGGTAAAAGTATATTATAACGGTGATATTCAAGAAAACGTATTAAATGGTCAAAAGGTAGCAATCATTGGTTACGGTTCACAAGGTCATGCACATGCATTGAACTTAAAAGAAAGCGGCGTAGATGTGATCGTCGGCGTAAGAAAAGGCGGATCTTATACAAAAGCACAAGAAGACGGCCATCAAGTATTCACAGTAAAAGAAGCAGCAGCACAAGCAGACGTCGTGATGGTACTACTTCCAGATGAGCAGCAAAAGAAAGTATATGATGAAGAAATCAAAGATCAATTAGAAGGTGGCAACTCACTTGTATTCGCACACGGATTCAACGTTCACTTCCATCAAATTGTTCCTCCAAGTGACGTAGACGTGTATCTTGTAGCGCCAAAAGGACCAGGACATCTTGTGAGAAGAACATATGAGCAAGGCGCTGGTGTACCTGCCCTATTTGCTATCTATCAAGATGTATCTGGCCAAGCGAAAGACAAAGCACTTGCTTATGCAAAAGCGATCGGCGGAGCAAGAGCGGGCGTTCTTGAAACAACATTTAAAGAAGAAACAGAAACGGATCTATTCGGTGAGCAGGCAGTTCTTTGTGGAGGCCTTACTTCACTAGTAAAAGCAGGATTCGAAACGTTAACAGAAGCTGGTTATCAGCCAGAGCTTGCATACTTCGAGTGTCTGCATGAACTAAAATTGATCGTTGACCTTATGTATGAAGAAGGATTAGAAGGCATGAGATATTCAATCTCTGATACAGCACAATGGGGTGACTTCGTATCAGGACCACGCGTTGTGGATGCAAAAGTAAAAGAATCAATGAAAGCTGTTTTGACTGATATCCAAAACGGAACATTTGCAAAAGAATGGATTGTTGAAAACCAAGTGAATCGTCCACGTTTCAATGCGATCAATGCAAATGAAAATGAGCACCAAATTGAAATCGTTGGTAGAAAGCTTCGTGAAATGATGCCTTTCGTTAAACAAGGAAAGAAAAAGGAAGCGGTGAGCGTCGGTGCGGAAAATTAATTTTTTTGACACAACACTTCGGGATGGAGAGCAATCACCAGGAGTGAACTTAAATGCACAAGAAAAGCTAATCATTGCAAAGCAGCTTGAGCGCCTTGGGGTTAATATCATTGAAGCGGGATTTCCCGCTTCATCCCGAGGGGATTTCTTAGGCGTACAAGAAATTGCAAGAACGATTAAAAACTGTTCTGTTGCTGGTCTTGCACGATGTGTGAAAGGTGACATTGATGCTGCATGGGAAGCATTAAAAGATGGAGTGGAGCCAAGGCTTCATGTCTTTATTGCCACTTCTGATATTCACCTGAAGCATAAACTAAAGAAAACACGTGAAGAAGTCGTAGAACAGGCTGTCGCAATGGTGAAATATGCGAAAGAACGTTTTCCAGTTGTCCAATGGTCGGCAGAAGATGCGTGCCGTACAGATCTTGCTTTCTTGGCAGAAATTGTAGAAAAGGTCATTGACGCTGGGGCGAGTGTCATTAACTTGCCAGATACAGTTGGATACCTAGCGCCAAAAGAGTACGGAAACATCTTTAAATATATGAAGGAACACGTTCCAAATATCGACCGCGTCAACTTGTCCGCTCACTGTCACGATGATTTAGGAATGGCTGTGGCAAACTCACTTGCTGCCATTGAAAATGGAGCAGATCAAATTGAAACGGCTGTCAACGGAATTGGCGAGCGCGCTGGAAATGCCGCTTTAGAAGAAATTGCAGTAGCTCTTCATATTCGAAAAGACTTTTACCAGGTCGAATCAACGATTCAATTGAATGAAATTAAGCGTACAAGTGATGTAGTGAGCAAATACTCAGGAATGATTGTGCCGCGTAATAAAGCAGTCGTTGGAAACAACGCATTTGCACATGAATCAGGTATTCACCAAGATGGCTTCCTCAAAGAAAAAACAACCTATGAAATTATTTCACCAGAGCTTGTCGGCGTGACAACAGATGTGCTTGTCCTTGGAAAACACTCCGGAAGACACGCGTTTAAAGACCGTATGAAAACACTAGGCTTTAAACTAACGGAAGACGAAATCAATAAATTCTTTGAGACTTTCAAGAACTTGACAGAGAAGAAGAAAGAAATTACCGATGATGACTTGATCTCTATTATATTAGAAGAAAAAGTAGCAGACCGAAAAATTGGCTACGAATTTGAAAGTCTGCAAGTGCACTATGGAACAGAACAAATGCCAACAGCAACAGTTTCTCTGAAAAACCAAGAAACGCAGGAAGTCATTCAAGAAGCAGCCACAGGTGCAGGCAGTGTAGAGGCTGTGTACAACACGCTTGAGCGCTGTATGGAAGAAAGAATTCATTTGCTGGACTACCGCATTCAATCAAATGGAAAAGGCAGAGATGCACTAGCAGAAGTATATGTCACTGTTTCAATAGAAGGAAAAGAAACAGCAGGACGCGGTGTAGCGCAAGATGTACTTGAAGCATCGGCAAAAGCTTACGTCAATGCAGTGAACAGACATTTAATCTTCAAATCAAATCTGATTGAAATTGAGAAACATCACGCGATCTCATAGGAAAGGAGGAAGGTTCTCATGAAAAAGAAAATTGCACTTTTGCCCGGCGATGGAATCGGACCGGAAGTTGTGACATCTGCAGTCGCAGTCCTTCAAGAGGCAGCGGCTCAATTTAGACACGAATTTGAATTCGAAACTGCGCTCATTGGCGGTATCGCAATAGATGAAAAAAATAACCCGCTTCCAAAGGAAACAGTAGATGTATGCAAAAACGCTGATGCGATTTTATTAGGAGCAGTCGGCGGACCAAAGTGGGATCAAAACCCGCCAGAGCTCCGTCCAGAAAAAGGCCTGCTCGCCATTCGTAAACAGCTGGACTTATTTGCCAACATCCGCCCTGTAAAGGTGTTCGATAGTTTAAGCGAGGCATCACCATTAAAACAGGATCACATTAACGGAGTGGATTTCGTCATCGTTCGTGAATTAACAGGCGGTCTCTATTTTGGTGAACCAAGCGAACGCTATACGGATGATGAAGGAAAAGAAGCTGCCGTTGATACGCTCCTTTATACAAAGGAAGAAATTGTCCGCGTATTAAAAGAAGCGTTCGACATGGCCTTAACGAGACGGAAAAAAGTGACGTCTGTGGATAAAGCGAATGTCCTTGCTTCTAGTAAACTATGGCGGGATGCGGTAGAAGAAGTTGCTGCCCAATATCCAGAAGTTGAATTTGAGCATATGCTCGTCGATAATGCTGCCATGCAGTTGATTTACAAGCCTGCTCAATTTGATGTCATTGTGACAGAGAATATGTTCGGTGACATTTTAAGCGATGAAGCTTCGATGATTACTGGATCACTCGGCATGCTGCCATCTGCTAGTTTATCAAGCACTGGCCTTCATTTATATGAGCCAATTCATGGTTCAGCACCCGATATTGCGGGGCAAAACGTTGCAAACCCTCTGGCAACCATTTTATCAGCAGCAAGCTTGCTTAGAACATCCTTTTCATTAGAAGAAGAAGCGGCTGCAATAGAAGAAGCTGTCGAAGCTGTTCTTGCCTCTGGCAAACGAACAAAAGATTTAGCAGCAAAAGAGGGAACTTATCAAACGACTGAAGAAATCACTAATGCGGTTGTAGACGCACTCAAGCAGCGCGTGCAAACCATTGTGTAAATAGAATCTTGTGGAATTAGGTAGAGGGAGGAAAAGGGTTATGCCTCGAACAATCATCGAAAAAATATGGGATCAGCATGTAGTCAAAAGCGGCGAGGGAAAACCAGACCTTTTATATATTGATCTGCACTTGGTGCATGAAGTGACATCACCTCAAGCATTTGAAGGATTAAGACAAAAAGGACGCAAGGTGAGAAGACCTCAAAATACGTTTGCGACGATGGATCACAACATCCCAACAGTGAATCGATTTGTGATCAAAGATGAGATTGCTAAAAAGCAAGTGAGTGCCTTAGAGCGCAACTGTGCGGAATTTGGCGTTCGTCTTGCTGACCTTCACAGTGTTGACCAAGGAATTGTCCATGTCGTTGGACCTGAGCTTGGATTGACACTTCCGGGGAAAACAATCGTTTGTGGAGATAGTCATACATCAACTCACGGCGCGTTTGGTGCACTTGCCTTTGGGATCGGTACTAGTGAGGTTGAACATGTACTTTCTACACAAACACTTTGGCAGCAGCGTCCGAAAACGCTAGAAATTAGAGTAGACGGAAAGCTTCAAAAAGGGGTAACCGCCAAAGATGTCATTTTAGCCGTCATTGGTGCGCACGGCGTGAAGTTCGGCTCAGGTTATGTCATTGAATACACTGGGGAAGTATTCAGAAACATGACGATGGATGAGCGGATGACCGTTTGTAATATGTCAATTGAAGCAGGCGCAAGAGCAGGATTGATTGCACCTGATGAAGTCACCTTCGAATATTGCCGCGGCCGCAAATATGCACCGCAGGGTGAAGACTTCGAAGCAGCTATTAAAGAATGGGAAGAACTTAGAACAGATCCAGGTGCAACCTACGATAAAACCATTGTATTAGATGGAAATCAGATTTCACCAATGGTTACGTGGGGAATTAACCCAGGAATGGTACTGCCTGTGGATGCATCAATCCCAGGACCTGAGGACTTTGCACAAGAAGATGATCAAAAAGAAGCAATTCGTGCTTACGAATACATGGGTGTCCACCCGCATCAGCGTATAGAAGATATTACGATTGAGCATGTCTTTATCGGCTCATGTACGAACTCAAGAATGACTGATTTACGTCAAGCTGCTTCTATGATTGAAGGACAAAAAGTAGCAGATCATGTCAGAGCGATTGTGGTGCCTGGCTCTCAAAGTGTCAAATTGCAAGCAGAAAAAGAAGGTCTTCATGAAATCTTCCTTGAAGCAGGATTTGAATGGAGAGAATCAGGCTGCAGTATGTGCCTTAGTATGAATAACGATGTGGTACCGGAGGGCGAACGCTGCGCGTCCACATCAAACCGTAACTTTGAAGGGCGTCAAGGGAAGGGTGCGAGAACGCATCTTGTCAGCCCGGCAATGGCTGCAATGGCTGCGATACATGGCCGCTTTGTCGATGTCAGGAAGTTTAATCAAGAGAAAACAGTCGTGTAAGGAGTTGTCATAGATGGAGCCTTTAGTCACTCATAAAGGAAAAGCCGCTGTGCTTAACCGTATCAATGTAGATACAGATCAAATTATTCCGAAGCAATTTTTAAAAAGAATCGAACGAACAGGATATGGCCGCTTTGCCTTTTTCGACTGGCGTTATTTAGCCGATGGCAGCCCAAATCCAGATTTCGAACTAAATCAGCCGATCTATGAAGGAGCATCCATTTTGATCGCAGGGGAGAACTTTGGCTGCGGATCATCTAGGGAACATGCTCCTTGGGCGCTTGATGATTATGGCTTTAAAATTGTCATCGCACCATCATTCGCAGATATATTTCATCAAAACTGCTTTAAAAATGGGATGCTTCCGATTCGCCTTGATTATGATGTGTGGAAAACCTTCGCTGCGTCATATGAGAACAAAGGGTATGAGATGACGGTTGATCTTGAAAAACAGCAGATAGAAGATCATGAAGGGAATATCACCCCTTTTCAAGTCGACCCTCACTGGAGAGAAATGCTCCTAAATGGTTATGATGAGATTTCATTAACATTACTTCTAGAAGATGACATTCAAGCATTTGAAGAAAAGCGCAGCAGCTGGCTGCGCGCTTAAGCAACGAGAAGCTGTCCGCCCGAGGTGTGACGGCTTCTTTTTTGCATGAAAACCTCTCGTTACTTGTGTTTACTAATCTTCGTTGGTAAACTGATAAAAAATATGCGCCCGAAAGGAACGTAAGCATGAAGCATGACAAGAAGAAAGATAATGTCATTTTGTTTCCTGGTCTGAAAGAAAGACTGATTGAAAAAGGAATGGCAGCATTAAAAGATAAACAGTATCAAGAGGCGCTTCACTTGTTTTCAGAAGCTAAATCGTACGATGACGATGAAGAATCCGATATTCACCTTGGAATGGCCATTTGTTTTCTGGAGCTTGGTGAGCTACAGGATGCAAAGCGTGTTTGTGAAAAAATGCTGCATGAAGGATATGGCCACTATTTCACTGTGCTCCAAGTGTATATGACGATCCTTATTCAGCTGAAAGAATATGAAGAAGTCAAACAGACGATTGAGGCTGTGCTCGAGGAAAACCATCTTCCGGCAGAAAGTGCGGAGCATTTTTACAAGCTGCTCGAATTTAGCAGAAAAATGATCGACTCACCTGAAGAGATTTTAGATGAAGATGAGGACGCCGGAAGTGAGGTCAACATAGATGATATGCTGAAGCGTCCGGAAGAACAGGTCCAGTTCATTCATTCATTGAAAGACCGGAATATTACACCGCATATGGGTCTATTAAATACAATCTTACAAAATCCTGATGGGAATCCTTTGGTCAAATCAATGATCCTGCAGCTTCTGGCAGATCATGATGTGGCAAAACCGGTTCATGTGACAAAATTCGGTGATTCTTTAACCCTTATTCCTTCTGAGGCTGTAAAGCCAGAGCAGATGCCGCTCCTTCAGCAAGTCCTTCGTATGCTTGATGACACGCTTGGCAATGAGAATCCGACCCTTTACCAAGCCGTGGAAGAGTTATGGCGCCGGCACTTATTTGTGCTGTATCCATTTCTTCCTAAATACACAGATCCGAGTCTTTGGGCAGCGGCACTTCATAAAGTCGGCTATGAAATGCATGGAATTGAGATTGAACTCGAAGAATTGCATCTATTGTATGAATTTAACGAACGAGAGCTGAGAGAAGCTTGCACAATGCTGAAAGATATTGAGGAAATTTCTTATTTGTAATTTGTCGATTTAGTTGAAAGACGGACTTGTTATGTTATAATATAATGGTTGTATTTGTGCATATATAGTGCAGTTGTCAGATTCCAACGGTTGAAAGACGATATGTATAATCAAGTCAAATGTTGTATACATAATGCAAGCTTCTTAGCGGAGTGCGTGGTTTTTGATTGGACGAAGTCTTTATGATGCTTTAGAATGGAGCAACGCACAATCTGAATAGATTTTTGGAGGGAAACACACATGTCAGTAAAATGGGAAAAACAAGAAGGTAACGAAGGCGTACTAACTGTAGAAGTTGACGCTGAAACATTTAACAAAGCACTTGATGATGCATTTAAGAAAGTGGTTAAGCAAGTATCGATCCCTGGATTCCGTAAAGGGAAAGTACCACGTGGTCTTTTCGAGCAGCGTTTTGGTGTAGAATCTCTTTATCAAGATGCATTAGATATTCTTCTTCCGGTTGAATATCCAAAAGCAATCGACGAAGCTGGTATCGAGCCAGTTGACCGCCCTGAAATCGATGTTGAGAAAATCGAAAAAGGCGAAAACTTAATCTTCACTGCAAAAGTAACAGTGAAGCCTGAAGTGAAACTTGGTGACTACAAAGGTCTTAACGTAGAAAAAGACGACACAGCTGTTACTGATGAAGATGTACAAGAAGAGCTTAAAGGCATGCAAAACCGTCAAGCTGAGCTTGTTGTCAAAGAAGAAGGCGCAATCGAAAACGGCGATACAGTTGTTCTTGATTTCGAAGGATTCGTTGATGGAGAAGCATTCGAAGGCGGAAAAGCTGAGAACTACTCTCTTGAAGTAGGTTCTGGTTCATTCATTCCTGGTTTCGAAGAGCAATTAGTTGGTCTTGAAGCTGGCGCTGAAAAAGACGTAGAAGTTACATTCCCAGAAGAATACCATGCTGAAGACCTTGCAGGTAAACCAGCTGTATTCAAAGTGAAAATTCATGAAATCAAAGCAAAAGAACTTCCAGCACTTGACGATGAGTTCGCTAAAGATGTTGATGAAGAAGTAGAAACGCTTGCTGAGTTAACTGAAAAAACGAAGAAACGTCTTGAAGAAGCAAAAGAAAACGAAGCAGAAGGAAAACTTCGTGAAGAGCTAGTTGCGAAAGCTTCTGAAAATGCGGAAGTTGACATCCCACAAGCGATGGTTGACACTGAGCTAGACCGCATGATGAAAGAATTCGAACAACGTCTTCAAATGCAAGGAATGAACCTTGAGCTTTACTTCCAATTCTCTGGACAAGATGAAGATGCGCTGAAAGAGCAAATGAAAGAAGATGCTGCTAAACGCGTAAAATCTAACCTAACACTTGAAGCAATTGCTGCTGCAGAAAACTTACAAGTGTCTGACGAAGAAGTGGAAGAAGAACTTTCAAAAATGGCTGAAGCATACAACATGCCAATTGAAAATATCAAACAAGCGATCGGATCTACTGAAGCAATGAAAGAAGATCTAAAAGTTCGTAAAGCAATTGATTTTCTTGTAGAAAACCGTTAATATGGTGCATAATAATAAAACAGGGCGCGAGTGACTCGTGCCTTGTTTTGTACAATTTTTGACTTATCATCGCTTCTTTTGGAAACGATAGTGTAAGTCGCATCTTTCTGTCATACATATCTCAATGTGCAGTGTTAGAAACACATCGTTACCGTCTTTTAGGAAAGTATGGTAAAATGCATACATACTGGACCCAGAAAGGTAGCTGACTGTTAGCTACAGGCAAGTGAAGAAGAATAAGGGGTGAAAGAATGTTTAAATTCAACGAGGAAAAAGGTCAATTAAAATGCTCGTTTTGCGGAAAAACGCAAGATCAAGTGCGTAAACTGGTCGCAGGACCTGGCGTATATATATGTGATGAATGTATCGAGCTTTGCACGGAAATAGTTGAAGAAGAGCTCGGCACAGAGGAAGAAGTTGAATTCAAGGATGTTCCGAAGCCTCATGAAATTCGGGAGATTCTTGATGAATATGTCATCGGACAAGACAATGCGAAAAAATCCTTAGCTGTAGCGGTGTATAACCACTACAAACGGATCAATTCCAACAGCAAGATTGATGATGTTGAGCTTTCGAAAAGTAATATTTCTATGATTGGACCAACAGGAAGCGGTAAAACATTACTTGCACAAACACTCGCACGTATTTTAAATGTTCCATTTGCGATCGCAGATGCAACATCATTAACTGAAGCGGGGTATGTTGGTGAAGACGTAGAGAATATTTTACTAAAGCTGATCCAGGCAGCGGATTATGATGTGGAAAAAGCGGAAAAAGGCATTATCTACATCGATGAGATCGATAAAGTAGCAAGAAAATCAGAAAACCCTTCTATCACTCGCGATGTATCTGGGGAAGGCGTCCAGCAAGCCCTTTTGAAAATTCTTGAAGGAACAGTCGCTAGTGTACCGCCTCAAGGTGGACGTAAGCATCCGCATCAAGAATTCATTCAAATTGATACGACGAACATCCTCTTCATTTGTGGAGGAGCCTTTGACGGGATTGAGCAAATCATCAAACGCCGCTTAGGTCAAAAAGTAATTGGATTCGGTGCGGAAAATAAAGTCGAAGATCTTGAAAAAGAAGTCCTTCTATCAAAAGTACTGCCAGAAGACTTGCTTCGCTTCGGTTTAATACCAGAATTCATCGGTCGTCTGCCGGTTATTGCAAGCCTAGAGCCGTTAGATGAAAAAGCACTTGTAGAAATCTTGACGAAGCCTAAAAATGCGCTTGTTAAGCAATATACAAAAATGCTTGAGCTTGACGATGTAGAGCTTGAATTTGAAGAAGATGCTCTTAGCGAAATTGCGAAAAAGGCAATTGAGCGTAAAACAGGAGCTCGTGGTCTTCGCTCGATCATTGAAGGCATCATGCTTGATGTCATGTTTGACCTTCCATCTCGTGATGATATTGAAAAATGTGTCATCACTGGTGCAACGGTTGCTGATGGTGAGCCGCCGCGTCTTGTGTTAAAGGATGGCACAGTCGTTAACAAAGATACTAAAACATCTGCATAAGAGAAGTCTCGCTCCTGAATCATTTTGATTCAGGAGTTTTTTATTTATCGTAGAAGACGTGTTTATTCCGTCCAGCTCTAGGAAATACTAGCAGACAGAAACCAATACATACGATAGATGAAGGAGGGAGCACCGATTGAGCTGGACAGGAATCGTATTATTTATACAGCTGTTCTTTGGTATCGTCATCGGGCTGTACTTTTGGAACTTACTGCGAAATCAGCGCACACAAAAGGTGACGATAGACAAAGAATCAAAAAAAGAAATGGAAGCACTCAGAAAGATGCGGTCAATCAAGCTGAGTGAGCCTTTATCAGAGAGAGTCCGGCCAAAGGGGTTTCAAGATATTGTAGGGCAGGAAGACGGCATTCGTGCTCTAAAAGCAGCGCTGTGCGGACCGAATCCTCAGCATGTCATTGTCTACGGACCACCGGGGGTTGGAAAAACAGCCGCTGCCCGTCTTGTCATGGAAGAAGCGAAACGTCATGCTGATTCACCGTTTAAGAAAGATGCGGTTTTTGTGGAGCTCGATGCCACAACCGCAAGATTCGATGAACGGGGCATCGCAGACCCGCTCATTGGTTCCGTGCATGACCCGATTTACCAAGGGGCGGGAGCGATGGGACAGGCAGGCATTCCGCAGCCAAAACAAGGAGCCGTTACGCATGCGCATGGCGGGGTTCTGTTTATCGATGAAATTGGGGAACTGCATCCGATTCAAATGAACAAAATGCTGAAAGTCCTTGAAGATCGGAAAGTATTTTTAGACAGTGCCTACTACAGTGAGGAAAACACTCAAATTCCGAATCACATTCATGACATTTTTCAAAATGGACTTCCGGCTGATTTTCGATTGATAGGTGCCACGACAAGAACACCTGAAGAAATTCCACCAGCGATTCGATCGAGGTGTTTGGAAATTTTCTTTAAGGACCTTGACCGGCATGAACTGAAAATTGTCGCTGCTAAGGCTGTCCAGAAAATCCAAAAGGAATTATGTGATGAAGGGCTGAACTTGTTAACCTCTTATGTGAAAAATGGCCGTGAAGCAGTCAATATGGTGCAGATCGCCGCTGGAATGGCCGTCACGGAAAACAGAAAAGACATCACGATCGCCGATGTCGAGTGGGTCATTCACTCAAGCCAGCTGACACCAAGATATGAACAAAAAGTATCGGAAAAGCCAAAAGTCGGTGTAGTGAATGGTCTGGCAGTCTACGGACCAAACAGCGGTGCCTTGCTCGAGATTGAAGTGAATATATGTAAGGCACTCGAAAAAGGAAGTATCAACATTACAGGCATTGCAGAAGAAGAAAGCATTGGCAGTCAGTCTAAATCTATTCGACGAAAAAGTATGGCAAAAGGATCTGTTGAAAATGTATTAACAGTGCTGAGAAACTTAGGGATACGGACAAATGAATATGACATCCATATTAATTTTCCAGGCGGTGCCCCTATTGATGGACCGTCTGCTGGGATTGCCATGGCGGCGGCGATTTTCTCTGCCATTCATCAAATCCCGATTGATCATCTGACAGCAATGACAGGTGAAATCGGATTGCAGGGTCAGGTGAAGCCGATCGGCGGTGTGATACCGAAGATTAAGGCGGCGAAACAAGCTGGTGCCACAACTGTGATTATTCCTTATGACAACCAGCAGTCGATCTTAAAAGAGATTGAAGGCGTCACCATTGTTCCTGTGAAGCACTTCCAAGAGGTGCTGGATCACTGTTTGGTCAACCCGCCAGACGAGAAGAAAGATGGACTAGAAGAGGAAATGAAAAGAAAATCTGTTTAATCCCCATCACATATGGGGATTTTTTAGTGAAATAGATCTTTTTTTCTTTTTCAAGATAAAAAGAAAGGGTATACTACGGTAAGATCATCATTTCTCAAGTCTTTTACATTGTACAAGACTGAAACAGGTATATTATAATGATTCATACTAGTGACGGAGGTGTCAATCAACATGGCAGATGAAATCAAAAAGAATGTTCCGCTCCTCCCATTGCGAGGCTTGCTTGTTTATCCAACAATGGTCTTGCATTTGGACGTTGGACGCGAGAAGTCTGTTCAAGCATTAGAACAGGCGATGATGAACGATCATATGATTTTTCTAGCAACACAGCGGGAAATTTCAATAGATGAACCAGGTGAAGAGGAAATTTTCAAAGTCGGCACCTATACAAAAATCAAACAAATGCTGAAGCTGCCGAATGGAACGATTCGTGTACTCGTTGAAGGCTTAAATCGAGCGCAGATCGAGTCATATGTGGAGCTTGAGGACTATACGTCCGTCGATATTAAAGAATTGACAGAAGAAGAATTAAAGGACGCAGAAGCAGAAGCACTCATGCGCACTTTGTTAGATCATTTTGATCAGTACATAAAAATTTCAAAAAAAATCTCAGCTGAAACATATGCAACGGTGACGGATATTGAGGAACCGGGGAGAATGGCAGATATCGTCGCTTCTCACCTGCCGCTCAAATTAAAGGACAAACAAGAAGTACTGGAAACAGTGGATGTCAAAAAGCGTCTGAATCGTGTCATCAGCTTAATCCACAATGAAAAAGAAGTGCTGGAAATTGAAAAGAAAATTGGCCAGCGCGTCAAACGTTCAATGGAACGAACGCAAAAAGAATATTATTTGCGTGAACAAATGAAAGCCATTCAAAAGGAGCTTGGAGACAAGGAAGGGAAAACAGGCGAAGTCAGTTCATTAATGTCTAAAATCGAAGAGTCCAGCATGCCGGATTCTGTTCGTGAAACGGCGCTAAAAGAATTGAACCGTTATGAAAAAATTCCTTCAAGCTCTGCGGAGAGCTCTGTCATTCGAAATTATATTGATTGGCTGATTAATCTTCCATGGGGCATCTATACAGAAGATCGTCTAGATTTAAAGCTTGCAAGTGAAATTTTAGATGATGAGCATCATGGACTGGAAAAAGTCAAAGAACGTGTACTTGAATACCTTGCTGTACAGAAGCTGACCAATTCATTAAAAGGACCGATTCTTTGCTTAGCAGGACCTCCTGGGGTAGGGAAAACGTCACTTGCCAAATCGATTGCTAAATCACTTGACCGAAAGTTTATCCGTATCTCTCTTGGCGGGGTGCGTGATGAATCTGAAATTCGCGGACATAGAAGAACATATGTAGGGGCGATGCCAGGCCGTATCATTCGTGGGATGAGTAAGGCAGGCACAATGAATCCAGTGTTTCTTTTAGATGAAATCGATAAGATGTCCTCTGATTTTAGAGGTGATCCGTCTTCTGCGATGCTTGAAGTGCTGGATCCAGAGCAAAATCACAACTTTAGCGATCACTATATTGAAGAGACATTTGATTTATCGCAGGTGTTATTTATTGCCACTGCCAACAATTTAGCAACCATTCCAGGTCCACTTCGTGATAGAATGGAGATTATCACGATTGCAGGGTATACAGAGGTTGAAAAAGCAGAGATTGTGAAAGATCATCTTCTGCCGAAGCAGCTAAAGGAGCACGGATTAAAGAAAGGGAACTTGCAGCTTCGTGAAGCAGCGATTTATGATATGATTCGCTATTACACAAGAGAAGCAGGAGTTCGTGGATTAGAGCGTCAGCTTGCAGCCATTTGCCGAAAAGCGGCAAGAGCGATTGTGGCTGAAGACCGCAAGCGCATCACAGTGACGGAAAAGAACTTATCTGAATTTCTCGGAAAAAGACTTTACCGTTATGGTCAGGCTGAAACGACAGACCAAGTCGGGGTTGTCACAGGACTTGCGTATACGACTGTTGGCGGAGACACCTTATCAATTGAGGTATCGCTTTCTCCTGGTAAAGGCAAGCTCTTGTTAACAGGTAAGCTTGGTGATGTCATGAGAGAATCTGCACAGGCGGCATTCAGTTATATTCGATCCAAAGCAGATGAACTGAACATTGATCCTAATTTTAATGAAAAGCACGATATTCATATCCATGTTCCAGAGGGTGCGGTTCCAAAGGACGGGCCATCAGCTGGTATCACCATTGCGACGGCTCTTGTATCAGCACTCACAGGACGTCCTGTGTCAAAAGAGGTTGGTATGACAGGAGAGATAACGTTAAGAGGAAGAGTGCTTCCGATTGGCGGACTAAAAGAAAAAGCATTAGGCGCACATCGTGCAGGATTGAAAACCATTATTCTTCCAAAGGACAATGAGAAGGATATTGATGATATTCCTGAAAGTGTGAGAGAAGGACTAACCTTTATTCCGGTCTCACATTTAGATGAGGTGCTTGAGAAAGCGTTGGTAGGAGAGGGAAGATGAAAGTAACAAAATCAGATATCGTCATTAGTGCGGTGAAACCAGAGCAGTACCCGAGCGGCGGACTGCCTGAAATTGCGCTTGCTGGACGATCAAATGTTGGAAAGTCCTCGTTCATCAACTCATTGATTAATCGTAAAAATTTAGCGCGTACGTCTTCTAAACCAGGTAAGACCCAGACGCTTAATTTCTACATTATTAATGATATGCTCCATTTTGTGGACGTTCCGGGCTACGGTTTTGCCAAAGTATCAAAAACAGAGCGCGAAGCCTGGGGTAGAATGATCGAAACGTATATTACAATGCGTGAAGAATTAAAAGCAGTCGTCCAAATTGTGGATCTGCGCCATAAGCCATCAGTAGATGATGTGAACATGTATGAGTTCCTTAAATATTACGGAGTTCCCGTGATCGTCATCGCAACAAAAGCGGATAAAATTCCAAAAGGCAAATGGGAAAAACATGCGAAAGTCGTCAAACAGACGCTCGACATTGACCCTTCAGATGAACTCATCCTATTCTCTTCTGAAACAAAAAAGGGAAAAGATGAAGCCTGGAATGCGATTCTTGCGAAGGTAAACGGCTAAAAAAAGCATCTGCGATGAGCAGGTGCTTTTTTTATTCTTTGTCTTCTTTTCGGCAAGATAAGAAAACCCTTGAAGTCTAGAAAGCACGAGTACTGGCGCGGAGCGAATTTGCTATTCGTGAGCACCAGCACGCAGGACTGACACCGAATGCGAGGGTTTGTCTCTTTACGCTGAAGGCATCTGCCATGAGCAGATGCCTTTTTTATTGTATAAGTTATTTCCTTTTTAAAAATAATAAGAGGAGACTGACAGCAATCAGTACATAAGGCCAGTACAATTCAAAGCCGGAAGTAGGGATTGAAAGGGAACTTAGCTGTTTTGTAATTTGCTGAAAGAAATAAAGGAACAAACCGAGTGCGATCAGCACAACACTTTCAATTCGATATTCTTTTTTCTGAGATGATTTCACAAAGAGTGCAAGTCCTACGATGAACACAATCATTGTAAATGTGTCTGGCCAGTGGTCCAATTTAGGCTGTAGAATAAAGTGTAGCGAAAGGCCTGTCATGAGCATACCGATAAACACATGAGCGCTTTCTTGCTCCTTTTTTCCTTGATATAAGAACGCGAGGCCAAAAAGCAGTATAAGTGTATACCATTTCTCTTGATCCTTCCAAATGTCAAATTGACCTCCTGAGAGAATGGCATATAGCGCTACAGCCAATAAAGTGAGCGGCAGCAAAATGGATTTCTTCTTCAAAGATGTCACCTTCTTTTAAGCAGATCATTTGTCCGCACGCGCCAAATCTGGTAAATTGCTTGAAGTGATGATCTGGCATAATTGGTGTCGAACATTTTTCTACTATATCACAACATTTTTGAAATCTGTTCACAATTTTTATCCAGTTAAAAATGAATATATGTTATAATCATTATAAATAATAAATTCTATATTGTAATTATTATAAATTAGACAGGGCGTTGGGGGTGCAAGCTGAAGTTATGCATATTCTTGTTGTGGGTTTAGATTATAAAACAGCCCCTGTTGAGATACGGGAACAGCTGAGCTTTGAACCGAGTGAGCTCGGAACAGCGATGTCCAAGCTTA
This sequence comes from Bacillus sp. PK5-006, assembly GCF_054161415.1. Lineage (NCBI taxonomy): Bacteria > Bacillati > Bacillota > Bacilli > Caryophanales > Bacillaceae > Bacillus > Bacillus sp. PK5-006. Next base: position 1,226,591 of record NZ_CP096414.1, read on the forward strand.
AAGAAGAAAAAAGCATTCTAGAGAATATCGTCATCTCAACATGTAATCGAACAGAGATCTACGCAGTAGTAGATCAGCTTCATACTGGACGGTTTTATATAAAAAGATTTTTAGCCGATTGGTTCGGTTTAGAAAAGGAAGATGTCTCTCCATATTTGAAGTTCTATGAAAACGATGGAGCGGTTGAGCATTTATTCCGTGTGGCTTGTGGACTTGATTCCATGGTCATTGGTGAAACGCAAATACTCGGTCAAGTACGTTCCAGCTTTAAAGTAGCTCAAGAGGAGAAGACCATTGGTACCGTTTTCAATTATTTATTTAAACAGGCGGTAACCGTTGCGAAGCGCTCTCATGCGGAAACGGATATTGCGTCTAATGCCGTGTCTGTCAGCTATGCAGCTGTTGAGCTTGCCAAAAAAATCTTTGGGCGTCTTTCTGATAAGCATGTCCTGATTCTTGGTGCGGGCAAAATGGGCGAACTGGCAGCTCAAAACCTTCAAGGTCAAGGAATTGGCCAAGTAACGGTCATCAACCGAACGTTTGAGAAGGCAAAGGAATTGGCCGGTCGTTTTTCAGGAGAGCCTAAGAGCTTAAACCAATTAGAAAAAACATTATCCGAAGCGGACATTTTAATTAGCTCAACGGGTGCGAAACAATTTGTCATTACAAAAGAAATGGTCGAAAGTGCGAATAAAAAGCGGAAGGGCAGACCTCTATTTATGGTAGATATTGCTGTACCCCGTGATTTAGATCCAGCCATTTCTGAAGTAGAAGGTGCTTTTTTGTATGACATTGATGACCTTGAAGGCATCGTGGCTGCTAACTTAAAAGAGCGCCGTGCAGTGGCTGAGCAGGTTGAGCTCCTGATTGAAGCAGAAATTGTAGAATTTAAGCAATGGCTGAATACGTTAGGTGTTGTTCCGGTCATTTCTGCACTTAGAGAAAAAGCACTCACTATTCAAGCCGATACGATGCAGAGTATTGAGCGGAAGCTTCCAAACCTCACAAACCGTGAAATGAAGCTGTTAAATAAACATACAAAAAGCATCATCAACCAAATGCTGAAAGATCCTATCTTAAAGGCAAAAGAAATTGCCGCGGAGCCAAATGCAGAGGAAAAGCTTTTACTCTTTAAAGAAATCTTTGATTTACAGGTTGAAGATGAAGAGCAAAAGGTCGAGCCGATGCAGGTGGAGCAAGGATCATTTCAGCTGTTCAAACCAAATATGGCGCAAGGCTTTGCTACAGTTGCCAGTGAGTGATTAAGCGATGATGGAATCCATTGTAGCGAGACTCAATGAAGCAACGATCTTAATCTATGCGCTAAGTGTCTTGTTCTATTTCATAGATTTTCTTCAACACAACCGGAAGGCTGGAAAAATGGCTTTCTGGTTGCTTTCTATTGTCTGGCTGCTGCAAACAGTCTACATGTTCTATATTATGATGGAAACAGACCGATTCCCTGTGTTGAATGTAGCAGAGGGGTTATATTTTTATACGTGGGTGCTTGTGACACTGTCTCTTGTGCTCACAAAGGTATTGCGCGTTGAATTTATTGTCTTTTTTACAAATGTGATCGGCTTTTCCATGATGGCGATTCACACCTTTACACCATCTGATCTCCATTCAGCAGAACTAACGGGGAAGCTGACGAGTGAACTGCTCGTGATTCATATTACGATGGCGATTTTATCCTACGGTGCCTTTTCACTTTCATTTGCGTTTTCACTGCTTTATCTCTTTCAATATCGTTTGCTGAAAAAGAAAAAATGGGGAAAATGGCTTTTGAGAATTGAAGACTTATCAAAGCTGGATCATATGGCGTACGTATTAAACATTATTGGTGTGCCTATGCTCTTGCTTAGTTTAATTCTTGGCATCATTTGGGCATATATTTCGTATGATACGTTGTACTGGACAGATGCAAAGGTGCTTGGTTCGTTTATTATGCTGTTTTTATACGGCTTTTACTTATATATCAGATTGGTGAGAAATATGCAGGGCAAAATCGTGGCACTATGGAATGTCGCTTCATTTCTTGTGCTGATGATCAATTATTTTCTGCTTGGTAGCTTATCAACCTTTCATTGGTTTCAATAATGATGAGTCTTAAAGGCATTGTCGGGAGGAAGACGTATTGCGTACAATTAAAGTAGGTTCTAGACGAAGTAAGCTGGCAATTACACAAACAAAATGGGTCATTCAAAAGTTGTCTGAACTAAACCCTTCTTATTCTTTTGAAATAAAAGAAATTGTGACAAAGGGTGATCAAATTTTAGATGTGACTTTATCTAAGGTTGGCGGAAAAGGACTGTTTGTTAAAGAGATCGAGCAGGCGATGCTGAATCATGATATCGATATGGCGGTGCACAGCATGAAGGATATGCCGGCTGCTCTTCCAGAAGGTTTAGTTATTGGCTGTATTCCTGAGCGTGAAGATGTGCGGGATGCACTTATTTCGAAGGATCATCTAAGTCTCAGCGAACTGCCTAAGGGCGCAATTGTGGGAACAAGCAGCTTACGGCGCAGCGCCCAGCTTCTTCAGGAAAGACCAGATCTTGAGATTAAATGGATTCGAGGAAACATTGATACGAGATTGGAAAAGCTGAAAAATGAAGAGTATGATGCCATTATTCTAGCGGCTGCCGGTCTGTCCAGAATGGGATGGAGCAAAGAGGTCGTATCGGAATTTTTATCTCCTGAGACTTGCCTTCCTGCCGTTGGACAAGGCGCGCTATCGATTGAGTGCCGCGGGGATGATGAAGAGCTGCTTAAGCTTCTCGCCCAATTTACGAATGAATATACGAAGAAAACGGTCCTTGCAGAAAGAGCCTTCCTCAAACAAATGGATGGAAGCTGTCAGGTGCCGATCGCTGGCTATGCAACAATGAATGAGCATCATGAAATTGAACTAACAGGTCTTGTTGCATCTGCTGATGGGCACACGATTATTCGAGAAACCGTCACAGGCACTGACCCTGAAGCTATTGGAACAGCGTGTGCGAAGCAGATGGCCGATAAGGGAGCAAAGGATTTGATCGACAAGGTGAAAAAGGATCTGTCTCAATGAGCATAGGCAAATCGCTTCACGGACAGACGGTGCTTGTCACTCGAAATGAACGTCAAGCGGGCGTGTTTCAGCAAAAGATCGAAGCGCTGAACGGCCATGCGGTTTTAACCTCTCTTATTCGGTTTGAGGCTACGCTCACAAAAGAAAAAGCGCAGGCCTTTTTAAAGGACTTACAAAATAGCCAATGGCTTGTTTTCACGAGTGTGAATGGTGCGTCTTTTTTTCTAAATTACATAAAAGACCATCATTTACATAAGAGCTTAACCCATTTGAAAGTGGCTGCTGTAGGAGAGAAAACCTCTGCCTATCTTGAGCAGCACGGCTTGAAGGTGGATGTGGTGCCAGAACGATTCATAGCGGAAGAGCTGGCAGATGCATTACTTGACCATGTACGCCCAGGAGAGCGTGTGTTTGTAGCAAAAGGGCATCTGTCACGAGATGTGGTCAAAGAGACCCTCATTCCGCTCGGCATAGACGTAAAAGAATGGATTTTATATGAAACAGTCAAGGATGAGGAAGGAATTGCTGCTCTTAAATCGGCAATGACGAAGCAATCATTTGATTTTATTACATTTACGAGCTCATCCACTGTTCATTCTTTTATGCATGTGATGGAAGCAGATGCAGCGAAGCTTGCTGCATCTGACACCTGTTTTGTGACGATCGGTCCTCTGACAAAAGAGGCACTGCTTCAATACGGGATTTCATCTGAAACCCCAGAAACTTATACGATAGACGGAATGCTTGATTTAATGTGCCGTTTATCTGAAAGGAAGTTGAACCATTGATGAAATTTAACAGACACCGCAGATTGCGGACAAGCGCAGGAATGAGAGAATTAGTCAGAGAAACCTTTTTAAGACCATCTGATTTCATTTACCCGATCTTTTTTGTAGAGGGAGAAAATGTCCGAAAAGAAGTCTCTTCAATGCCAGGTGTATATCACATTTCTGTAGATCTTGTGAAAGAAGAAGTCCAAGAGCTTGTGGACCTTGGCATCAAATCAATCATTGTATTTGGTGTGCCAGATCATAAAGATCATGTAGGCAGTGAGGCGTATCACGATCACGGCATTGTTCAAAGAGCAACGCTTGAGATCAAAAAGCATTTCCCAGAGCTCGTGGTTATTGCAGACACTTGCTTATGCCAATATACAGATCACGGACATTGCGGAATCGTTGAAGATGGAGAAATCTTAAATGATGAATCTCTTCAGCTATTAGCGAAAACTGCTGTCAGCCAAGCGCGTGCAGGTGCAGATATCATCGCGCCTTCAAATATGATGGACGGATTTGTTGTTGCCATTCGTGAGGCACTTGATGAAGCAGGCTTTATTCATGTACCTGTCATGTCATATGCGGTGAAATATGCAAGTGCTTTTTACGGTCCGTTCCGTGATGCGGCACATAGTACACCGCAGTTTGGAGATCGTAAAACATATCAAATGGACCCTGCAAACCGTTTAGAAGCACTAAGAGAAGCGCAATCTGATGTAGAAGAGGGAGCTGACTTCTTAATTGTCAAACCATCCCTTTCTTACTTAGACATTATGCGTGATGTGAAAAATGAATTTACACTCCCTGTTGTTGCTTACAATGTGAGCGGAGAGTATGCAATGGTGAAAGCCGCTGCTCAAAATGGCTGGATTTCTGAAAAAGAGCTTGTTCTTGAAATGCTGACAAGTATGAAACGTGCAGGAGCAGAACTCATTATCACGTATCATGCAAAAGATGCAGCAAAATGGCTCTCAGAATAAAGAACGGATAGACAGGAGGACGTTGAAATGGGACGTAGCTATGAAAAATCAAAGCAAGCATTTGAAGAAGCACAGCATTTAATGCCTGGTGGTGTCAACAGCCCTGTGCGTGCATTTAAATCAGTCAACACAGACCCAATTTTTATGGAACGAGGCAAAGGCGCCAAGATCTATGATATTGATGGAAATGAATACATCGATTATGTCTTATCATGGGGACCGCTTATTTTAGGACATACGAATGACCGTGTTGTTGAAAGCATTCAGCGAGTAGCGGAAAATGGGACAAGCTTCGGTGCTTCTACGTTAGTTGAAAATGAATTAGCTAAACTTGTATCAGAACGGGTTCCTTCCATCGAAGTTATTCGCATGGTCAGCTCTGGTACAGAGGCGACGATGAGTGCACTTCGTCTAGCTCGTGGTTTTACAGGCAGAAATAAAATTGTGAAATTTGAAGGCTGCTATCATGGCCACGGTGATTCTTTACTCATTAAAGCGGGTTCTGGAGTGGCAACGCTTGGACTGCCAGATAGTCCTGGTGTTCCTGAAGGGACTGCAAGCAACACAATCACAGTGCCGTACAATGATTTAGAAAGTATTCAAGTTGCTTTTCAAGAATTCGGAGATGATATCGCTGGTGTTATTGTAGAGCCGGTCGCAGGAAATATGGGGGTTGTCCCTCCGCAAGAAGGTTTCTTGCAAGGGCTAAGAGACATCACGAAGCAATACGGATCATTGCTTATTTTTGATGAGGTCATGACAGGCTTCCGTGTGGATTATCACTGCGCGCAAGGCTATTTTGGCATCACACCTGATCTGACGTGCCTTGGTAAAGTCATTGGCGGCGGTCTTCCGGTCGGTGCTTATGGCGGAAGAGCGGATATTATGAGACAAATTGCACCAAGTGGTCCAATTTATCAAGCAGGAACGTTATCTGGTAACCCTCTTGCGATGACAGCAGGCTTAGAAACCCTAAAACAGCTGACACCTGAGTCTTATGAAGAATTTAAACGAAAAGGTGACCGTTTAGAAGAAGGCATTTCGAAAGCGGCAAAAGCATACGGAATTCCATTAACGTTTAACCGTGCGGGTTCCATGATCGGATTCTTCTTTACAAATGAAGAAGTGATCAATTATGACAAAGCAAAAACAGCTGATCTTGCTTTATTCGCTGAATTTTACAAGGAAATGGCCGATCACGGCATCTTCCTCCCGCCTTCTCAATTTGAAGGACTATTCCTGTCAACAGCTCATACAGACGAAGACATCGAATATACGATTGAGACAGTGGAAAAGGTTTTTCAAAAACTACGTCGATAAAACAAAAGCCGATATGGAGACATATCGGCTTTTTGCATTGGAGAAAACCAATCATATTTTCACTTCCTCCCACATACAACTGTATTGACATCTAATTTTATTTTTTAAGGATTAGATGAAAGGAGGACACCGACTTGTCTCAAAACAATCGATTACAGTTTTCGGTAGAAGAATCCATTTATTTCAAAAGCGGACAGGAAGTCAGTGAGCTGCTGTCAATTTCTCTCGACCCTGACATTCTCGTTCAAGAAGTGAATGATTATGTTTCTATTAGAGGTTCACTCGAGCTAACAGGAGAATACAACATAAATCAAGAGGAGCTATTGGGTGAATTGAGTTCCTTTCCAACATACAGGGAAGCAGATGAGGTAAAGGTCAGAGAAGACGGAACGGCGGAGCTTCTGCATCAATTTCCAGTCGATATCACCATTCCGAAGAACAAAATTAGTCATTTAAATGATGTGTTTGTGTTTATTGATGCGTTTGATTACCAGCTGACAGAGAATCGTTTGCTTACCATTCAGGCTGATTTAGCCATTGAGGGCTTATTAGACGAGGAAACGCCTCCTGCGCCTGTAGAGGAGCCGTATGAATTTGTCCATCGTTCTGAAGTGGATTATGGCGATATGGCCTACGATTATCAGTTGCAGCCGGAACATGAAGAACAAGAAGAGCTGCAAGGCGAAGAACGTGAGCATGATGAGAATCAGCCTGTATTCCAACATGACACCCGCGCGGAGCAAGAGGAACAGGAAGTGCAGGAAGTACAAGAAGATGAAGAAGAAATTGAGATAGAATTGGTGAACAGGGAAGTAGAGGAAGCGTCCGACGAACCTGAAGAATTAGAAGAACCTGAAGAGCCAGAACAACCGGAACAACCAGAACAGCCGAATAATCAAGAAGAAGCTGTGGCGCTTGGTTATCGATCCATCCCTGAAGCTCAGGTGCAGGAACCGCCATTTTTTGAACCGCCAAAGCTATTAGAAGAAGAGGAGCGGGAAGAGCCGTTCTTTGAAGTGGAAGTAAGAAAGGATCCGGAAGCTGCTGAAGAGCAGGAAGAAACGGTACAGTCGTATCCGGTTTTTGAATCACCTGCTGATCAAGTGGAGCCTGAGCATGAGGCGCACGATGATGAATATCAGCTCGGGCGGTTATATGAACGGGAAGCACCTAAAATATATGAGTCAGCTCAAGAAGAAGAGGAGCTTGAAGAAGACGTGAGAGAAACGTCTGGCAGTGAGAACTCTCTTTATTTAACAAAGCTGTTCGCTAAGCAGGAGGAGGAAGATTTTTCCCGCATGAAAATATGTATAGTTCAGCAAGAAGATACGGTCGATCGTATTTGTGAGAGATATCAATTGAATGTGCAGCAGCTTCTTCGCACAAACTCATTATCGATTGATGCGGAGCTTGAGGAAGGGCAGATTCTTTATATTCCTGAATATCAAAAAAGTAATGCATAGCAAGCGATGACTGACCGAGAAAATGTGGTGAGTGAACGTGGATGAAATCCAATCTGTCTTATACGAATACGGACTTGAGGCTGAATATATTGAACCTGTCAGTCCTGTTGTCATCAAGGTATATACAAAGCAGGGTGTATTTGCCTTGAAGCGAGTAAAAGCCAACCGGCATATGCAATTTACTGAACAAATGCTTGAACTAGAATCAAAGGGATATCGCTCCTTTGTGCCGATTTATCGGACGAAGAGCGGTTCCTTTTTCTCAAGTCATCGGGAAAGCCAGTATGCATACTATCTGATGCCGTGGCTGACGAATGAAAAGAGAGAAGAGCAGGACGATAAGCACGAATATTTATTTCAAGAGATTGCAAGACTTCATAAGCGTACTGAAGTCATGATGGATATCACAGAGCAAGAGATAGAAGCGCATTACACCCAAATCAAGAGCAGATGGGAAACAGAGAAAGACATGTATGAACGATTTATAGAGCGGGCAGAACAAACGTGGTATATGTCGCCATTTGAGCTGGCCGCTGCTATGTATTTTTCAGAGGCGATGTCTGCCAGCGAATTTGCGCTTGAGCGTTTAGAAGATTGGCATGAAGAAATGAAAGACAAAGAGACAACGCGTGTTGTGCTAAATCATGGACAGCTATCGATCCATCATTTTTTGTATAATGATGTAGGAACAGGACATTTCACCAATTTCGAGCGGTCTAAAAAAGCCGCCCCCATCTATGATCTTCTGACCTATTTCTTTCGGACATTCAAAACCTATCCCACGTCTTGTCCTGAATGCACTTCTTTGTTTTATAAGTATCAAAAAGGAAACCCTCTTCGGGAGGAAGAACTGCATTTGTTCCTAAGCTACCTTGCTTATCCGCAAGGGCTGTTTGATACAGTAAAAGCTTATGAAGCAGGCGGACAGGATGAAATGGAAAGCTGTCAGCAGCTGTTAAGAGCGTATTGGCAGATGAAAAATTCTGAGCCGACCGTTATGAAGATTCATGAGATTGAGCAGGCTAGACGGCTTGAAGAAGAACAAAGTGCCTCGTCATCAGCGGAATGACGAGGTTATGCTGCGTTGGCTTTATATGGACAGGTACATAAGCATGAGTTTTTTAAAACCAATCAAGATGAAAGGCACAGGCGAGAAAAATAAGAATACCTAGAATGAGGACGTCAAATGTTGTAGGGAAAATGATCGTACGAAATCCTTGAAATATAGCAATCGGGAGAACGACTTGGGAGGCAACTGCCCGAATTTGTCTCAGCCAGGGGGGGAGTGTGTAAGGATTGATCTTCTTCAAATCAAACGCCCTCCTTCTTCATTTTGTTATTATCATATGGGCAAAAGGGCGAAGGGTGCCTGCCCAATTTGTATAAAGAAGAAGAAAAGCGGAAAAGATGATTGACGAAAACAAAAGGCATTTAGTAATATTAATAAAAGATGAGTATGTGCTGATGAACGTGATATATCGTAAGCGTGGATCAGGAAGAGTACGAGCAAGACCCTAAAGAGAGGGAAGCCAAGAGCTGAAAGGTTTCCTAGGATGTACTTGTTTGGAAGGTCGCCTGTGAGCTTAATTTCTTGAATGAACAAGTAGAGAAATTCGGGAGAACCCCGTTATCCTTTAGAGTGTATGGGACACGTGTATGTGTCTCGTGAAAAAAGGTGGTACCGCGAAAAAGCTTTTTCGTCCTTTTATAAGGATGGAAAGGCTTTTTTTATGTTTCATCAGCCGAAAAAATGTGGAGGTTACACAAATGGAAACAAATAATCAAGAAATGCCAACAAAGTACGATCCAAATGCGATTGAAAAAGACCGCTATACGTACTGGCTTGAAGGGAAATTCTTCGAAGCACAAAATGACAAAACGAAAGATCCATATACAGTCGTCATTCCTCCACCAAACGTGACAGGAAAACTGCACCTTGGGCATGCATGGGATTCTACACTACAAGACATCGTGACACGTATGAAACGGATGCAGGGCTATGACGTTCTTTGGCTTCCAGGTATGGACCATGCCGGTATTGCGACTCAAGCAAAAGTCGAGGCAAAGCTTCGCGAAGAAGGCGTAAGCCGGTATGACCTTGGCCGGGAGAAATTTGTGGAAGAAACGTGGAAGTGGAAAGAAGAATATGCAGATTTTATTCGCAGCCAGTGGGCGAAAATGGGTCTTGGGCTCGATTACTCCCGTGAACGTTTTACTTTAGATGAAGGTCTGAATAAAGCCGTTCGCCAAGTGTTTGTTCAATTGTATGAAAAAGGGCTTATTTATCGCGGAGAGTACATCATTAACTGGGATCCAGCAACGAAAACGGCACTTTCTGATATTGAAGTGATTTATAAGGATGTTCAAGGTGCGTTTTATCACTTGAGATATCCGCTTTCAGATGGAACAGGTTCAATTGAAATTGCAACAACAAGACCTGAAACAATGCTGGGGGATACAGCCGTAGCCGTACACCCTGATGACGAACGCTATCAGCATTTGATTGGAAAAACAGTGGTTTTACCAATCACAGGCCGTGAAATCCCAATCGTCGGTGATGATTATGTCGATATGGAGTTTGGTTCAGGTGCTGTGAAAATTACACCTGCTCATGATCCGAATGACTTTGAGCTTGGAAACCGCCATGGGCTTGAGCGTATTCTTGTCATGAATGAAGATGGCACAATGAATGCGAATGCCCTGAAATACAAAGGAATGGACCGCTTCGAATGCCGCAAACAGCTTGTGAAGGATTTACAAGAGGAAGGCATTTTGTTCAAAATTGAGGATCACATGCATTCAGTTGGTCATAGTGAGCGAAGTGGAGCTGTCGTTGAACCGTATTTATCGACACAATGGTTTGTGAAAATGCAGCCGCTGGCAGACGAAGCCATTCATCTGCAAAAAGGGGACGACCAAGTTCAATTTGTTCCAGACCGATTTGAAAAGACATATTTACATTGGATGGAAAATATCCGTGACTGGTGTATTTCTCGTCAGCTATGGTGGGGACACCGCATTCCGGCTTGGTATCATAAAGAAACGAAAGAAGTATACGTTGGACTTGAAGCGCCAGAAGATATTGAGAACTGGGAACAGGATAACGATGTACTTGATACATGGTTTAGTTCAGCGCTGTGGCCGTTTTCTACAATGGGCTGGCCAGATGCAGACAGTGAAGACTTCAAGCGCTACTACCCAACCAATCTGCTTGTAACAGGCTATGACATCATTTTCTTCTGGGTGTCCCGTATGATCTTCCAAGGTCTTGAATTCACAGGAGAAAAACCGTTTAAAGATGTCCTCATTCATGGGCTCATCCGCGACGAACAAGGACGTAAAATGAGTAAGTCGCTTGGCAACGGAATTGATCCAATGGAGGTCATCGACAAATACGGTGCGGATTCATTAAGATATTTCTTAGCGACTGGAAGCTCACCAGGCCAGGATCTTCGTTTTAGCTTTGAAAAGGTTGAATCCACTTGGAACTTTGCGAACAAAATTTGGAACGCATCCCGTTTTGCTTTAATGAATATGGATGGTTTAACGTATGATGAGCTTGATTTATCAGGAGAAAAATCAGTTGCTGATCAATGGATTTTAACACGCTTAAATGAAACAATTGAAAGTGTCACACAGCTTGCTGACAAGTATGAATTCGGTGAAGTGGGCAGACATTTATACAACTTCATTTGGGATGATTTCTGTGATTGGTACATTGAAATGGCGAAGCTTCCGCTTTATGGTGAAGACGAAGCAGCAAAGAAAACGACTCGTTCGATCCTTGCGTATGTATTAGATCAAACAATGAGACTTTTACATCCGTTTATGCCGTTCTTAACAGAAGAAATCTGGCAGCATCTACCGCATGAAGGTGAGTCTATTACTGTAGCGGCATGGCCTGAAGTGAAGCCGGAGCTTTCCAACGAACAAGCTTCTGCTGATATGAAGCTGCTTGTTGAACTCATCCGCTCTGTTCGTAACATTCGCAGTGAAGTGAACACGCCAATGAGCAAACAAGTTGAGCTTTACATTAAAGCATCTACGTCTGATGTTCAGGAACGTTTAGAGAAAAATCGTTCATATATTGAGCGATTCACGAACCCAAGTGTTCTTGAAATTGGCACAGATGTCCCAGCTAGTGATAAAGCGATGACGGCTGTCATTTCTGGAGCAGAACTCATTCTGCCGCTTGAAGGCTTAATCAACTTAGATGAAGAAATTGCTCGTCTGCAAAAAGAGCTTGATAAACTGACAAAAGAAGTGGAACGAGTTCAGAAAAAGCTTGGCAATGAAGGCTTTATGAAAAAAGCGCCTGAAAGTGTCGTAGAAGAAGAGCGTGCGAAAGAACGTGATTATGTCGCAAAACGCGAAGCTGTTCAAAAGCGTATTGAAGAGCTGAAAGCATAAGAGTGAAAAGACGGCTCCTAATGAAATGGAGTCGTCTTTTTTGAAAATTTCGTATGAAATGAGAGATGACATTGTTTACAACCTACCATGAAGCGATTGAGTGGATTCACAGCAGACTGGCCTTTGGCGTAAAACCGGGTCTTGAACGAATGAAATGGCTGATGAACAGACTAGGAAATCCGGAACAAAGCATAAAAGCAGTACATGTTGCAGGTACAAATGGCAAAGGATCAACCATTGCGTTTACACGTTCTGTTTTACAGGAAGCCGGCTATTCAGTCGGAACCTTCACCTCTCCGTTTATACTAACGTTCAATGAAAGAATCAGCGTGAACGGAGCGCCTATAGAGGATGAAGAATGGCTGAGTTTGGTGAATGAAATCAAGCCTCTTGTTGATGAATTAGATCAAACAGAGCTTGGCGCAGCAACAGAATTTGAAATCATTACAGCATGTGCATTTGCTTATTTTGCTCATGTGCACCAAGTAGACTTTGTCCTCTTGGAAACAGGGCTTGGCGGAAGGCTTGATTCTACAAATATTGCTGTGCCAATCTTAACAGCAATTACGTCGATTGGTCATGATCATATGGCCATTTTAGGTGACACACTTGAACAGATTGCAGCTGAAAAAGCGGGTATTATCAAAGCGGGTATTCCAATGATTACGGCAGTCCACCAGCCAGAAGCTCTTGCTGTCATTCAAAACACAGCCAAAGAAAAGAATGCCGAATGTATTTCTTTACAAGATAGATGCAGCTTTGATGAGCAGCAGCCGACAGAAACAGGTGAACGTTTCACATTACGCACATCAAAAGGGCAGTATCCTCAGCTTGAAACAGGATTAATTGGAACGCATCAAAGGCAAAATGCTTCCCTTGCTGTTTTACTCATTGAATGGCTGGAGCAAGAAGGCTATATTAGCGTGACAGAAGAGCAAATATATGAAGGCATTCGGCAGGCAGTTTGGGCTGGGAGGTTTGAAAAGGTTAAAGATCATCCTCCAGTGTATTTAGACGGCGCACATAATGAAGAAGGGATCGACCGTTTAATTGAAACCGTACAAGCTCATTTTTCTAGTAAACAGGTGCATATATGTTTTAGTGCTTTAAAAGATAAGCCGTACAAGCAAATGATTCAAAAGCTTGATGCTGTAAGTTCTTCTATTCATTTTGTTTCATTTGATTTTCCAAGAGCCGAATCAGCTGAAAAGCTTTATGTATGCAGTCAATTAGACGCAAAGTCGTATGATGATGACCCTCGTACAGTGCTTGAGTTCATTCAGAAAAAAAGTGATGATCCTTCAGCGGTGATTCTTGTGACTGGCTCTCTTTATTTTATTTCAGATATACGAAATCGTATTTTAAGGTAATCAAAAGACGCAATTGCTTTTATGCAATGTGCGTCTTTTTCTTTTGAAATGTAAAAGAGCGGGTTTACTAGGTACTCAAGTTGCAGCGTTGATGACGGGAAGGAATTCTATATGGAGTGAACATTTTTTATTCGATGCCCATCCTTTCTTATTCCCTCTATGATGATATATGAGATATTTTTAATCAAATTTCACTTCAAGTAATGACTGCTACTTTTTATGATGGATTATTTTGGGTTTAATGTAACTGTATAGTACAATGGATAAAAAGGTGCATCGCGTAGTATTAATTTATAAATTAACAGATTGTAATTTAATTTTTAAAACGCTTTCCCTCAATTTTCACCTGAAAGGAGGAATAACTTGTTTATTATCAGTGGAGTACTTCTTTCTTTTATGTTATTAATAGTTGTTTTAATAGTTGTCATCCTTTTTAAACGAATTATTTTAAGGAAAAGCATAGGTGTTTACTATACTCCCTTTGACAATATTACTGGAAACACCAGTATTGAATTTCATGAAGAGCAAAATGAAGAAGAGAATGAAGACGATCAAGGTAATGATAAAAATAATGGAAAAAAAATCTAGAAACTATTAAATAAATTATTATTTAATAGTGATGGAAGTGTTGTTGAGATAATATATGGTGTTAATTTTAGTGCTCTTCTTACAAAATGAGCGTAAAAATAATTGCTTATACAAGATATCCGAAATCGTATTTTAAGGTAAGCAAAAGACGCAATTTCTTCTATGCAATGTGCGTCTTTTTTCTTTTGAAATGTAAATGAGAGGGGAAATCACATTTTCATTAGGTGTTCAAGGTGAATCGCTATGGTAAAATCCGGTCTATCTTATTCTCGGAAGGGGTCACGATATATGATAGGCATTTTTGTGTTTCTTGCGGGCGTCACCATGGGGTCATTCTTTCATCTAGTCGGTGAAAGGCTGCCACTGAAGCGGTCTATTCTTTTTCCTCGTTCTCACTGCACAGCCTGTAAACAGCCGCTTTCCTTGCGTGAGATGATTCCGCTAGTTTCGTATGCATTATTGAGGGGGACTTGTAAACATTGCGGCACTCGGCTGCCAATGCTATATCCACTGATTGAGCTGCTGTCAGGCAGTCTTTTTTTGCTCATGTATAGAATCGCTGGTATTTCGTTTGAAGGTCTTTTTCTTGTGATTCTTTGTAGTTTATTTGTGATTGCTGTCGTGAGCGATCTCCTTTATATGAGGGTGCCAAACGAGCTGTTTCTCTTCTTTTTCCCTCTTTTCGTCATATACCGCACGCTTGAACCTCTTCTTATTTGGTGGGAAGGAGCGGCTTCGCTTCTTTTTTGCTTTCTCTTGTTTTATAGTTTAGATCGTTTCAAGCCAAATAGCATGGGTGGAGCTGATATGAAGCTGTTCGGTGTGCTTGCATTTTGCTTTGGCTTAAAGCCATTCCTTCTCATTCTTTTTCTCTCGTGTATCGCTGGAATCGTCTATGCGAAGGTTTTTTCTTTTCGATTAGATGAGCCATTTCCCTTTGTTCCTGCGATCTCTTTTTCTTTTTGGCTGTATCTCTATGGCGCTCATGTCATGCTCCCGTTGGCCGGGTCGATCGGTTGAAAAAATTGGCGAACACTTTTTTTCCGTGCCGACAAAAGTCTTGTTCTTTTTTTTATCCGCTATGTTAAAGTGTGAAACAGAAAGAAGGACGGGTTACATTCGCGCTGATTCATTGGACAAAAAGGTCTTTCTTACAAACAATGTCAGAAAGCGGGGAATGACAGTGAAAAAAAGGCAGGCAAAAAAACAAGGGTTAAAAGTCAATATTAATGGCAAAGAAGAAATGCTTCATGAAGATGACCACCAGCCGCCAAAACAGCAAGAGGATGATCAAGTGACGTTTTCGAATTGGGAGGAAAAAAGGCAGTCAGAACAGGAGACAGCTGCTTCCGAGGAAGAACCGGCTAAACCGAAAGAAGAAGACTTCCAGTGGGATGACGCAGCTGATCATATTTATCATTCTGACCCAAAGGTCGTCACACCTTATCAAAAGAAAAAAGGCTCCTTTGACCAGAAGTTCGGTAAAAACCGCGGCCCGTTTAAGAGAGTGATGACAACGATTGTGTTTGCAGTGGTTCTTGGGACAGGCCTTGGTGTGTTTGCACTTAGCTTAAGTCAAGATGGTACTCAGAATCCATCAGGGGGAGATATCAGCGTTTCAGCGTCCGGAAATCAATCATCAATGAAAGCGGGCGGGGATGCGCCCCCAGCAGATACTGCTGATGAATCAAAAGAGAATAAGGATGAAAAAAGCGCCTCTGGCAGTTTTTCAACCTATGTCGTACAGGCTGGAAAGTTTTCCTCTGAAAAAGGAGCAGATGAATTAGTTGGCAGTTTAAAAGAAGCAGGATATGCGGGGAAAAAGGTCTCGATGGATGATGGCTATTATGTCATTGCTGGGCTTGCGACAGAACAGGGCATGACAAGTGCTGTTGGGAAGAAGCTGATTGATCAGCACTTTGAGGCGTGGGGAGGCAAGGAGCTCTCATTTCAAGTACCGGAGGAGCTGACTAGTTTAATAGAAAAGGCATCTGTTTTATCCTCTAAGGTCATTGCAGGGGATGATGTGGATCAAAAGGACGTTGCGCAGCTGATCTCTGAGCTTGAAAGTGCTAAAACAACGGACGCACCAGCTAAAAGCAGTTTGCTGAAAGCGGTGCAGCTGTTAAATGAACCTACTGCTGAAAACGGGTGGAAATCTCAGCAGGCACTGCTTGATCAATTAAATACGTAAAATCATATTTTAAGAAACCAAACTAGTCAAAAAATGACTAGTTTTTTTCTTTTGCATCCAACATAATGATGAAGGAACATGAAAAATGAATTTTCGTAAATTGTCGGTAAGATGTACATTTGATAGGATGAATGGGTATCTTACTTCTTAGGCTAAACCCTGAAAGGATGAACAAACATGAACCAATTGATTCTCGCATCTCAATCCCCTAGAAGAAAAGAATTGCTTGATCTAGCAGGGTTTTCTTATGACATTCAAGCAAGTCAATTAAAAGAAGAAATAAATCGAAACTTTTCTCCTGCAGAGAACGTCCAATGGTTGGCAGAACAAAAAGCAAGTGATATTCAAAGATTATATCCCGAAGCTGTGATTATTGGTGCAGATACGATTGTTGCAATTGACGGCAAATGTCTTGGTAAACCAAAAGACAAGGAAGAAGCGGCCTCAATGCTTCAATTATTGTCAGGAAAGACACATCAAGTCTTGACGGGTGTCACGATTCAGTCAGAGAATAGAAAAGAAACATTTTATGAACAGACAGAAGTGACGTTTTGGACACTTACGCAAAATGAAATAGACCGCTATATCGAAACGGGAGAACCGCTTGATAAAGCGGGAAGCTATGGCATTCAAGGAAAAGGCGCACTGTTTGTTCAAAAAATAGATGGTGATTATTTTTCCGTTGTAGGTCTCCCTATTGCTAAAACAGTTAGAGTGCTCGAAACATTTGGAATCACCCCTTTTTGATGACAGGAAGGAATCTAAAAGGAGTGGGCATCATGAACGATTTCCCTATGTTGCTAAAGCATTTTCCTCAAGATGAAAAGCCGAGAGAACGATTGATCAAACATGGTCCCGGCAGTCTGTCAAACCATGAACTTGTTGCGATTCTTTTAAGGACAGGCACAAAAAAGGAATCAGTTCTTCAAATTTCCGCAAGACTTCTGCAAACATTTGGCGGTCTTCGCTCTGTAAGAGAAGCCTCAATTGAAGAAATGTCGAAGATTCGAGGAGTTGGAAAGGCGAAGGCGGTCTCTCTTTTAGCTGCTTTAGAACTCGGCACTAGATTACACCATCAAACGACGGACAACCGCTATGTGATCCGCACACCAGAGGATGGGGCAAACTTTGTGATGGAAGATATGAGGTTTTTACAACAGGAAAATTTCGTTTGTCTTTATCTCAATACTAAAAATCAAGTTCTTCATAAACATACCGTGTTTATTGGAAGTTTGAACTCATCCATCGTTCACCCGCGTGAAATTTTCAAAGAGGCCTTTAAACGGTCCGCTGCTTCATTTATATGTGTGCACAACCATCCATCTGGAGATCCGACGCCGAGCAGGGAAGATATTGAAGTCACACAGCGACTTTTTGAATGTGGACAGCTGATTGGAATACAGCTGCTTGATCATCTTGTCATAGGTGATCAAAAATTTGTGAGTTTGAAGGAAAAAGGGTATTTGTAACACTTTTTTTTTCAATGTTTTACGATATAATAGAGTTTATGAGTTTTTCCCTAAGGGAATTTTGGTTTAAGAAAGGAAGATACATACATATGTTTGGAATTGGTACAAAAGACCTTGGAATAGATCTTGGCACAGCGAATACGCTTGTTTTTATTAAAGGAAAAGGCATTGTTGTAAGAGAACCTTCGGTCGTAGCCTTGGAAACTGATACGAAGTCTATAGTGGCAGTCGGAAATGATGCTAGAAACATGATTGGCCGTACACCTGGTAATGTTGTGGCACTACGCCCAATGAAAGACGGTGTCATTGCAGATTACGAGACGACAGCAACAATGATGAAATATTACATTAATCAAGCATTAAAAGGCAAAGGGCTTTTTGCTCGTAAACCTTACGTCATGGTATGTGTACCATCTGGTATTACAGCTGTAGAAGAGCGTGCAGTCATTGATGCAACAAGACAAGCTGGTGCACGTGACGCATACCCTATTGAAGAACCATTTGCTGCGGCAATCGGTGCTAACCTTCCTGTATGGGAACCAACAGGAAGTATGGTTGTGGATATTGGCGGCGGTACAACAGAAGTAGCGATTATTTCTCTTGGCGGCATTGTGACATCACAATCAATCCGCGTGGCAGGAGATGAGATGGATGATGCGATCAGCAGCTACATCCGTAAAACGTATAACCTAATGATCGGTGATCGTACATCAGAAGCGATTAAAATGGAAATCGGTTCTGCGCAGCCTGACGTACATGATGAGATGGACATTCGCGGACGTGACCTTTTAACAGGTCTGCCAAAAACAATCTCTATTACGGCAGAAGAGATTGCAAAAGCGCTTCGCGATACGGTGGAAACAATTGTCGATGCAGTGAAAATGACTCTTGAAAAAACCCCGCCTGAGCTCGCAGCAGATATTATGGACCGCGGAATTGTTTTAACAGGAGGCGGTGCACTGCTGCGTAATCTTGACAAAGTCATTAGCGATGAAACGAAAATGCCAGTCATTATTGCAGAAGACCCGCTTGACTGTGTGGCAATCGGGACAGGGAAAGCACTAGAACATATTCATTTGTTCAAAGGAAAATCAAAAGATAATCGATAATCGGGCGTAATTAAAGAGGTGTAAGACATGCCGCAGTTTTTTATGAATAAAAGATTAATGTTGCTCCTTGTCTGTGTCATCGTACTGGTGGCCATGATTGGTTTTTCAGTGAAAAGCGGCAGAGGTGCTTCATGGCCGGAAAAATTAGTGGGGGATACGACAGGCTTTTTTCAAGGTGTCTTTCATAAACCATCACAATTTATTGCCGGTATTTATGGGAACGTACAAGATTTAAAGAACACATATGATGAAAACGAGCGTCTTCGAAAAAAACTTGATGGACAAACTCAATATGAGGCGAAACTTCAAGAACTAGAAGATGAGAACAAAAAGCTTCGCAAACAGCTTGGCTATGTGAACTCTATTCGTGACTACACGCCAATTCTATCAACTGTTATCGCAAGAAACCCTTCTCTTTGGGATAGCTTTGTGATGATTGATAAAGGGAAAAAACAAGGCGTGGAAAAAGATATGGCAGTCACTAATGAGAGTGGCGCATTAATTGGGAAGATTGAAAGTGATAAGCTCAACAATTTTACTTCGACTGTAAGATTGCTAAGCTCTACTGACCAAAATAATAGAATTTCAACGAAAATTTTTGCGAAAAAGGGCAAAGAAGAACTCAATGGAATCATTAACGGTTATGACAGCAAGAAAAAAATGCTGACTATGAATATTCTGAAATCCGATGCAGATGGGGATGTCAAAAAAGGAGATCTTGTTGAAACATCTGGAGCAGGGGGCGTATTCCCGCAAGGCTTAACGATTGGTAAGGTAAGTGAAATCGAGCCAGACCATTACGGCCTGACAAAGATCATTTACGTAGAACCAGCGGCTGAACTCAACAATTTAGACCGCGTGATTGTGGTGAATCGCAGCACAAGTACAGCAGATGCATCTGAATTGACGAAGGAGGAAGGCTCGTGAAACGTGTCCTTCTTGCTTTCGTCATGTTGTTTATCTTCGTATTTGACAGCATTTTTGTTGATTTAGTGAAGCTCCCATTTGTTTCAGAGAATCAAATTTTAGCTCCTCATTTCATTTTACTCGCACTTGTATTTATGACTGCTTTTGTGAATCAAAAATATGGTGTGATTTACGGATTTATCTTTGGACTTTTATATGATATTTCATATACAGGCATACTTGGTGTTCATATGTTTGGCTTTGGGGCGCTTTGCTATTTGTTAGCAAAAGCCTTTAAAGTTCTGCAAACGAATATGTTAGTCGTTGTCTTTCTGTCGATTATTGCTGTTTCCGTGATGGAGTTTTATGTATACGGCGTTCAAGCGACAATTCAACCAGGGATTATGCCGTTTAATACGTATGTCATCGAACGCTTTATTCCAACGATTCTTTTAAATACTGCTGCGTCTCTCATACTTGTTGTGCCGTTTAGGCTCTTTTTCACCCACGTGAAACAAGGACTGATCGACGAATAAAAGCAGGAGTTTGTCCAATTACGGCGAAATGAGTATGTTGTTGAGGTGAGCATCTTGAAAACTCAAAAACAGCAATATGTGACGATAAAAGGTACAAAAAACGGATTAACATTACAGTTAAATGATGACTGTTCGTTTGATGACCTTCTTTCCGGCTTGCGAGAGGTTCTATTACTTGAGCAATATACAGATGGAAGAGAAGGACATAAGGTCAATGTGCATATTAAGCTTGGTTTTCGGTATTTAACAGAGGATCAGGAGACACGTTTGACTGAAGCGGTGTCTGAAAATGAACATCTCGTCATCCACTCCATTGAAAGTGAAGTCATGTCAACTGAAGAGGCGAGACGATTAAAAGCAGAGGCTGAAATTACTTCTGTAGCAAAAATTGTGCGCTCTGGACAGGTGTTGCATGTCGAAGGAGATCTTTTATTAATAGGAGATGTCAATCCTGGCGGAACGATTCGCGCAGGAGGAAATATTTTTGTGCTTGGCGCATTAAAAGGTGTGGCGCATGCTGGATGTAATGGCAACAAACAGGCTGTTATTGCGGCATCTCATATGATTCCAACACAGCTTCGCATCGCACAAGTTTTTAACCGTGCACCAGACCAAAAAGAAGATGGAAATGAAATGGAATGTGCTTATTTAGATATAGATGGCAATATGATCATTGAACGCCTGCAGCAATTGGCTCATATAAGACCTAATCTGACAAGGCTTGAGGGAGGAATGTGAAATTGGGCGAGGCTATTGTGATTACCTCAGGAAAAGGCGGCGTTGGCAAAACAACAACATCTGCAAACTTAGGCACAGCACTAGCAATTCAAGGGAAAAAAGTGTGTCTAGTTGATACCGATATCGGCCTTCGGAATCTGGATGTCGTGATGGGGCTAGAAAACCGCATTATTTATGATCTAGTCGATGTAGTAGAAGGAAGATGCAAAATTCATCAAGCGCTTGTAAAAGATAAGCGTTTCGAGGATCTTTTGTATCTTTTACCTGCTGCTCAAACAAGTGATAAAACGGCTGTAGAGCCGGAACAGATCAAAGAATTAATTCAATCATTGAAACAAGACTTTGATTATGTTGTTATTGACTGCCCTGCTGGAATTGAGCAAGGCTTTAAAAATGCTGTATCCGGTGCAGACAAGGCCATTGTCGTGACGACGCCTGAAATCTCAGCTGTGAGAGATGCGGACCGAATCATCGGTTTGTTAGAACAAGAAGATATCGAACCGCCTCGTTTGATTGTCAATCGTATTCGTACACACATGGCGAAAAATGGCGATTCAATGGATGTAGATGAAGTGGTACATCACTTATCGATTGATCTACTTGGCATTGTAGCAGATGATGATGATGTGATTAAGGCTTCAAACAATGGTGAACCAATTGTTATGGATGCTAAAAACAAAGTATCGATTGCCTATCGCAATATTGCCCGCCGGGTACTAGGCGAATCTGTTCCGCTTCAATCTTTTGAAGAAGAAAACAAGGGAATGTTTGCAAAGCTCAAAGCATTTTTTGGTGTAAGAGCATAATCACTGAACCGTGATAGAAAACCTTTGCAGTCTAGGAAAGACGGCTGCCTTTGCGAAGCGAATTTGACATTCGTGAGTACCGGAGCGCAGACCTGACACCGAATGCGAGGGTTTGTCTGCACGCAGAGGCCGATTCGATGAGAATCGGTCTTTTTGTTGCATATCAGATGGGGTTGTCACATAAAATGTACAAACTGTTTGTATGTAAAGGGTGATCTCATGAAAAGAGTGGACGAGTACCGAAAGAAAATCGCGCAGCGCCGCAAAATGATGCAGCCAGCCGCTCCTCCTAAGAAGACGGCTTTCAAGAAAAAAGAAGATATCCCGCCATGGGTTATGCTGACAGAGGAAGAAAAGCATTCTGGCTCGACCTCCTATGAACCGGCGTCCCATCAGCCAAAGAAATACCGTCATCCCTTATTTAACCCGAATACCTTTGTGCTTAAATGCTTATTATCAGCGTCCCTTGTCTTGATTGCAGCCATTTCATTTAAAGGTCAGACAGGTCCGTTTCAGCAGCTGAAGCCAATGATTACTCAGACTTTTGAGCAAGATTTTCAATTTGCTGCTGCTAACCGCTGGTTTGAAAAAACAGTTGGACATCCGCTGGCCTTTTTAACAGAGAAAAAAGATGGCCAAAAGGACGTACAAGCGAATCAAGAACTAGCTGTTCCTGCCTCTGGTAAAGTGCAGGAATCCTTTACGCAAAATGGAGCAGGTGTCAAAGTGGAGACATCCGCTGAAGCCATTGATAGTATGAAGGAAGGCTACGTGGTCGAGGTGAAAAAACAAAGCGATACAGGGCTAACCGTTGTAGTGCAGCATGCAGATAACAGCTATAGCTGGTACGGTCAATTAAAGAAAGCCGATGTGGCCTTATACGATTTTGTTGATAAGGGTGAAAAAATTGGCCAGATTTCGCTTGATGATCAAGGGAAGGGCACGTATTACTTTGCCATTAAGCAAAATGAACAATTTATCGATCCTATTCAGGTGATGACCTTTGAATAGATGGCTGCTCATGCTGACGAAAATTCACATCCATCCGCTGCTGTGGATTGTGATGGCGTTTGCGATTCTGTCAGGTCAAATCAAGCCGCTGCTTTGTCTGCTCGTGATTGTCTGTGTCCATGAACTTGGACATGCAGCGGCTGCCTGCTATTATCATTGGCGCATTCGGCGTATTTTTTTACTGCCATTTGGCGGAACGGTGGAAGTAGAGGAACATGGGAACCGTCCGTTAAAAGAAGAGCTGGCGGTCATTTTGTGCGGGCCGCTTCAGCATGTACCGCTCCAGCTCATGGCATGGCTTTTCATGGAGGCTTCTCTTATCTCGCACGATGTCTTTACCATGTTTACCTTTTATAATATGGCGATTTTCCTTGTGAATCTTTTGCCCGTTTGGCCGCTTGATGGCGGAAAATTATTCTTTTTGCTCTTATCTGTTTTTTACCCTTTCCAACGTGCACATGCCCTAGCAATAAAAGGCTCACTTGTCTTTTTCGGTCTATTGACAGGAGGGTTACTTTTATTTGCACCGCTGCAATTCAATGGCTGGGTGCTGCTTACTTTTTTAGCTTATTCACTCGTGATGGAGCACAGGCAGCGGCATTACGTCAGGGTTCGCTTCTTACTAGAACGGTATTACGGTAAAAAAGAGCAGAAGGTAGAAAAACTGATTCCGCTGAGAGCAAGTGCAGAGGAAAAAGTATACGAAGTGATGGCACGATTTCAAAGGGGCTGTAAGCATCCAATTATTATTGAAAGAGATGGCGTGAAGATGAGCCAGCTTGATGAAAATGAACTGCTCCATGCGTATTTTTCAGATCGCAGAACCACCTCCTCAATGGAAGAGCTTCTTTTACCGTACTAATGGTGAAAATACATTGACATTCTGCGTCTAGTTTGATATATTTTTTAATGTTATGGATATGTAGCACCCGTGCTACAACCGCGCGGAGCAGGTGTAAAGTGCCTATGGCCCCCTGTATTCGGCGAGTCTGAGTTTATTAGGAGGTGCAGAGATGTACGCAATTATCGAAACTGGTGGTAAACAAGTAAAAGTTGAAGAAGGTCAAACTGTTTATGTTGAAAAACTAGCTGCTGAAGCAGGTGAAACAGTAACTTTCGAAAACGTATTGTTTGTCGGCGGAGACACTGTCAAAGTGGGTAACCCTTCAGTTGCTGGAGCAACAGTAACGGCTAAAGTTGAAAAACAAGGTCGCGGTAAGAAAATTACTGTGTTCAAGTACAAACCGAAGAAAAACAACCACAAGAAACAAGGTCATCGTCAACCTTACACTAAAGTTGTTATCGAAAAAATCAACGCTTAAGGCGTGTGAGTGATATGATCAAAGCAACCATTACTCGGTCATCAGCAGATGAAAGCATTACGTCTTTTCAGATGACTGGACATGCCGAGTTTGCTGAAAAAGGTCAGGATCTCGTTTGTGCAGGTGTATCTGCTGTTGTTTTCGGCTCAGTCAATTCAATTATTGCACTGACAGGATTGGACCCACTGCTTGATATTGGTGAAGATGGCGGCTACTTCTCTTTTGAACTGCCGGCTGATACAGATCCAGTATCCTTTGAAAAAGCCCAGCTGCTTTTAGAAGGCATGGTCGTTTCCTTAGAGACAATTGAACGAGATTATCACGATTATGTGAGAATATCAACAAAAAAATAGGAGGTGAACTTCATGCTTAGATTAGATCTTCAATTTTTCGCATCTAAAAAAGGGGTAGGTTCTACAAAGAACGGACGTGACTCTGAGTCTAAACGTTTAGGCGCTAAACGTGCTGATGGTCAATTCGTAACTGGTGGTTCTATCCTTTATCGTCAACGTGGAACGAAAATCTATCCAGGTGAAAACGTTGGACGCGGAGGCGACGACACTCTTTTCGCTAAAATCGACGGAACGGTTAAATTCGAACGTTTCGGTCGTGACCGTAAAAAAGTGAGCGTATATCCTGCGGCACAATAATTGCTAAAAACTCCGGTCATTGACTGGAGTTTTTTCACTTTTTACAAGCAGTACCGAAGATGATAAAAGAAGATGCACTCCATAAATATCAAAGAACGTTTGCTGACTTTGCCTCATTTTCTCCTATACGATCAGAAAAAACAACCTTTCCTCACATAACTAGTGTTTTTCTATGCTGTCTTCTCTGTTATAATTCAGGGAGACATATTGATGATAAGACTCCTAAAAGAGAGACCAAACGATTGGGAGTGCGATAATGGAAGAGATACCAAGTAAAGAAAATGAAAAATTAACTCACGTTGCATTAACAAATGAATTGATCTATCTGCTCAGTCGTTCAAGACACGACTGGATGAATAAATTACAGCTGATCAAAGGCAACTTGACATTAGAAAAATATGACCGCGTGTTTGAAATTATAGAAGAAATGGTCATTGAAGCACAGCATGAATCCAAACTCTCAAATTTAAAAATTCCCCAATTGGCCTATTACTTTCTAACATTTAATTGGGAGTCGCATTTTATCACCTTAGAATATGAAGTGCTTGGTGAAACCCGAGACTTATCAGCATATGAATCGCAGCTGCTAACGGTATCACAGGAGTTGTTTTCGATATTCGATCAATCAGTTTGTCAAAAAACTGAAAATCATTTAACGGTCACTTTCCAAACAGATCATGAAGAAAATGATGTGATCTTATATTTTGATTTCAAAGGAAAATTAACAAGTTTGGATGCGTTAAATGCGTTTCATGACGCAAACTATCCATGTATGAGTATAACGCAATTTCATGTGACGCCTCATGAGTCCATGATTGAGCTTTGTTTGAGGCAAGAACGAGATATGTGATGCAGAGAAACGGAGGAAGTTATGTTTGTAGATCAGGTTAAAGTGTATGTTAAAGGCGGTGACGGCGGAAACGGTATGGTGGCGTTCCGTCGTGAAAAATATGTACCAAAGGGCGGTCCAGCAGGCGGTGACGGCGGAAATGGTGCAGATGTTGTATTTGAAGTAGACGAAGGACTTAGAACGTTAATGGACTTTCGTTATAAGCGCCATTTCAAGGCTGACCGCGGCGAGCACGGAATGAGTAAAAACCAGCATGGCCGAAATGCGGAAGAAATGATTGTCAAAGTTCCGCCGGGTACGGTTGTGACAGATGCAGAGACGGAACAAGTACTAGCTGACTTGACAGAGCATGGGCAGCGGGCTGTCATTGCCAAAGGCGGACGTGGCGGACGTGGGAATTCACGCTTCGCAACACCAGCAAACCCTGCACCACAGCTGTCTGAAAACGGTGAGCCAGGTAAAGAACGTGACGTCATCTTAGAATTAAAAGTACTTGCAGATGTTGGACTTGTTGGTTTCCCAAGTGTCGGGAAGTCAACGCTGCTCTCGATTGTCTCTTCTGCGAAACCAAAAATTGCGGATTATCATTTTACAACGCTTGTACCGAACCTCGGGGTTGTTGAAACAGACGATAACCGAAGCTTTGTTATGGCGGATCTGCCAGGACTGATCGAAGGAGCGCACGAAGGCGTTGGCTTAGGTCATCAATTTTTACGTCATATTGAGCGTACACGTGTCATTGTCCATGTCATTGATATGTCTGGACTTGAAGGGCGTGACCCATACGAAGACTATGTGACGATTAATGAAGAGCTTGAGCAGTACAATATGAGATTGACTGAGCGTCCGCAAATCATTGTTGCGAACAAAATGGACATGCCAGATGCAGCTGACAATCTAGAGGCATTTAAAGAAAAATTAACGGATGACTATAAAGTGTTCCCGATTAGTGCGATCACAAGAGAAGGGCTTCGTGAGCTCTTATTTGAAATCGCCAATCAGCTTGAAACAACACCGGAATTCCCGCTCTATAATGAAGAGGAGCTGTCGGATAATCGCGTGATGTACAGGTTTGATGAAGGCGATGCACCATTTGAGATCTCTAGAGATCCTGATGGCACATTTGTCTTAACGGGTAAAGCACTTGAGCGTCTCTTTAAGATGACAGACTTCTCAAGAGATGAATCTGTTAAACGATTCTCTAGACAGCTGCGCGGAATGGGTGTCGATGATGCGTTGCGTGAGCGCGGTGCAAAAGATGGCGACATCATTCGTCTGCTTGAATTTGAATTCGAATTTATTGATTGATCAACAGGAGGGTCCAGACCATGGGCTCTCCCGTTTTTAAAAGGGGAGAAAACAGGTGAAAGAAGAAACGTTCTATTTAGTAAGAGAGGATGTACTTCCAGATGCGATGCGAAAAACGCTTGAAGTCAAAAAGCTTCTCGATCGCAAAAAAGCGGATTCAGTTGCCGATGCTGTTCAAAAAGCGGATTTAAGCCGCAGTGCTTTTTATAAATACCGAGATGCTGTTTTTCCATTTTATACAATGGTGAAAGAGCAGATCATCACATTGTTTTTCCACCTTGAAGACCGGTCTGGGGCTCTGTCAAGACTGCTTCAAATTGTGGCTGACTCTGGCTGTAATGTGTTATCCATTCACCAAACGATTCCGCTGCAAGGAAGAGCGAATGTTACCCTATCGATTAGTACAGCTGGTATGGCAGATGATATCAACACCGTCATGAATCAATTAAGAAAGCTTGAATTTGTCGAAAAAGTCGAAATTCTAGGTTCTGGGGCGTAAAAGGAGAGATCATAGCAGATGAAGCAATTAACTGTAGGTTATTTTGGACCAGAGGCAACATTTACTCATTTGGCCGTATGCTCTTGTTTTCCAAAAGATGCGGTGCAGCGTGCCTATGCAACGATTCCGCAATGTATGGATGCTGTGTCAAAGGGCGAAGTCGATTTGGCGGTCGTTCCACTTGAAAATGCACTCGAAGGCTCTGTGAACTTAACGATTGATTATTTAATTCATGAAGAAGCGCTGTCCATTGTGGGGGAGATGACAGCACCAATTCGGCAGCATTTGCTTGTCCACCCATCAAGAGCGGAGAGCTGGGAGACGTTAGATGTCATTCAATCGCATCCTCACGCTATTGCCCAGTGTCATCAATTTCTGAAAAAGCAGTACCCTCATATTCCTCATCGGCCAGTGGAATCAACAGGCTATGCAGCAAAATACATCAGTGAGCATCCAGATGAAGCTGTCGGGGCTATTGCCAATGAAATTGCCGCAAAAACGTATGGTTTGACGATTGCGAAAAAAGACATTCATGATTATCCGCACAACCATACACGCTTTGTGATTTTACATAAAGATCCTAACGCATCGTTCCCAATGAATTCTGGTTTCTCATCAAAGCCAAAAACGACCATTGTGGTCAGTCTGCCTAAGGATGACCAATCAGGCGCATTGCACCGCGTGCTGTCTGCTTTTTCTTGGCGGAATCTTAACTTGTCAAAAATTGAATCTCGTCCGACAAAAACAGGTCTTGGACATTATTTATTTATTATTGACATTGAAAAAGAAATGGATGATGTCCTCGTCCCTGGTGCGATTCAAGAATTAGAAGCGATTGGCTGTGAGGTCAAGCTGCTTGGCAGCTATCAAACATATGAATTAACGAATGAAAAATAGTGTCCCGTGCAGGACACTATTTTTTTAGTCTTTTATTAAAAACCCAGCATCATCCAGCGCTTGAATGGCTTGGTCAAGCTGCTTTTGGCTGTAAGAAGTGAGAGTATGCAGGTGCACGCCGTCTGTTAGTTCTGACAAGTAGGACGCGCCGGTGTTAGAAATATGATGGACAAAATCAGCGACTTGTTTCCGTGTGCTGACGCGAATAGAGGCCGTCAGTTCACCATAAACAGGGTGCTCAATGATCACATCTTTCACCGTCACTCCAAAGTCTACAATCAAGGTCAGTTCCTCTTCTGTACGAGCAGGATCATGTTTGCAGGCGATGATTTGTTCAATTTCTCTTTCTGGCGCATGCTGAGCTGCCATATACACATAGCCTTGGCTTGTGGCAATAATGGGTTCGTTTTTTGCTTTTAATAATGAAATATCTTGTACAATGACTTGCCGAGAGACAGCCGCCTTTTTAGCTAAAAAGCTTCCAGTAAGCGGTGTGACTGTTTCTTTCAGCCACTCTAAAATGGCGTTTCTTCTTTCTTCACCAATGAGTTTCCTCTCTTGCTCCACGTCCTAAGCTCCCTTCTTCTCCTTTTGCAAATGCTCAAATGTATGCAAAAGCTGATCGATGTCATCTTTTGATGACTGATATCCAAATGATAGTCGAATAAATTGTAGGGCATCACGATCTGATACACGCAATGCCTTCACAGCAGGGGAAGGATGGTGATAACCGGAAGCACATGCGCTTCCAGTAGATAGACAAATCCCATGCCGGTTACATGCTAACATTACATATTGTCCTTCAAACCCTTCAAAAAAACAACCAATAATATGAGGAAGCGCGAGGCGATTATCATTGTCCTGAAGCGTACGAACTGGCAGCTGTCTTATTTTTAACTGCTGAAGAAAATAATCACGCAGCTGCTTATCTAATTTTTGCTGTTCATCCAGCCTAAGCATCGCTTGTTCACTTGCGGCAGCAAAAGCACCGATACATGGAACGTTTACTGTCCCTGGACGTAAGCCATTTTCCTGAACTGCTCCTGTATATAAAGGTTTCCAAGGAACATGAGCCCCCATATAAACGGCACCAGCGCCTTTAGGAGCATACACTTTATGACTTGAGATGGACACGGCATCGACTCCAAGTTCTTTGATGGACACACGAATCTTTCCAAATGTTTGCACAGCATCTGTATGAAAAAGAATGTTCCTTTCTTTTAAAAGAGGCGCTAATTCAGCAAGCGGCTGGATAATTCCTGTTTCTGAATTAGCATGCTGAATAGATACTAGTCCTGTTTCAGGCAATAATGCTTTTTTGAGAATGTCCTTTGTTATGATTCCATCCTGATTCGGTTCAATGATCGTGACTTTTACGCCAAGACGCTCTAAGCTGCTAACTGCATAATGAACAGAAGGATGCTCAACTGAAGTTGTGATGACATGCTGTTGATGTGCTGGCAGTCCATTGATGATCGATTGAATCGCAAGGAGATTGGATTCAGTTCCACCGCTTGTAAAATAGATCCCATCCGGTTCACCCTCGATCATGGCAGCTAGTGATTGTCTGCTGTAAGTCAATATGTCATTTGCTTTTCCCCCAGCATCATGAAGGCTGCTTGCATTTCCGTAGAAATTTTTGCTTAGCTGCTCAAAAACATGCAGTGCTTCCTCTGAAACAGGTGTAGAAGCTGCGTAATCTAAATAAACCAACCCATCCATCTCCCGTGTGAAAATTTTTTCTTGTATTTATTTTAGTGTTGTGTAATGATATGTGTCAAGACAGGTGTAAATGACAGGAGGGGCGATGGTGTCATCAATCAAAAAAGTCATTGTGGTGGGATCAGGCATTGCAGCGCTTTCCTTTGCAAAAACCATTTCGAAAAGCTGCCAGGTCATCATGATGACAAAAAAACAATGTTCATCTAGTAATTCCATGCTGGCACAAGGAGGAATCGCTGCTGCCTTTTCAGCACATGATTCAGCTGAGCAGCATGTGCAAGATACACTAGCTGCCGGCTGTGATCACAATGATGAAAGAACGGTACAAGAAATCGTGAGACTTGGAAAACGCCTTGTGGAGCAGCTCGTAGCAGAAGGCTGTCCATTTGATCAAGATGAGGCAGGAGAGCCGCAATTAGGCAAAGAGGGAGCACATACCACTCATCGCATCTTGCATGCAGGAGGAGATCAATCAGGTAAAACCCTTGTACAGTTTCTGAAAAGTCAGCTCGGCTCACATATTCATTTATACGAATATCATCATGTCATTGATCTATTGATTCATGAAGGGACATGTACGGGTGTTGTATGGAAAGACGAGACAGGACACGTACATACGATGACCGCAGATGCCGTTGTTTTATCAACTGGCGGCTGCGGCTCCCTGTATGAGACAAATACAAATGATCCTTCTATCACAGGAGACGGACTGATGATGGCCTATCGAGCCGGGGCACAATTAGTGGATCTCGAATTTGTTCAATTCCATCCAACTCTTTTAACAATCGCTGGAAAAGCAGTTGGCCTCATTTCAGAGGCAGTACGGGGAGAGGGAGCTTATTTAGAAGATGAAACAGGCAGGCGGATCATGAAAGGTATTCACCCACAAGCTGATTTAGCACCTAGAGATGTGGTCGCTAGAGCTATTTTTCATGAGCAGCAATTAGGTCATCAATTGTATCTTAACATCCATGATATTCCGCATTTTTCAGCTCGTTTTCCGGCCATAGCTCAGATGTGCCAGCGTGCAGGCGTCGATATGGAAAACGGCAGGCTGCCAATTTCCCCCGGTATGCACTTTTTAATGGGCGGCATCAGCGTCAATGAATATGGAGAAACGACTGTTCCAGCGCTATTTGCCATTGGAGAAGCGGCCTGTACTGGCTTACACGGTGCGAATCGATTGGCGAGTAATTCTCTTCTGGAAGGTCTCGTGTTAGGCAGCAAAGCGGCACAGAGAATTGAACAACTGCCTAAACAGAAAGAAACAAGTCCACCTTTTTCAATTCAAGAAATATGGATGGTTCCAATGATTTCAACAACTCAGCTGAGACAATGGATGACTACATTTGCGGCCATTGTGAGAGATGAAAAAGGCTTGCAGACCTTGCTTCATTCGTTGCAACGTGTCAATTTTCAGCAAATTAATGTGAAGGATATCACAAATGAACAGATCGAA
This sequence comes from Bacillus sp. PK5-006, assembly GCF_054161415.1. NCBI lineage: Bacteria > Bacillati > Bacillota > Bacilli > Caryophanales > Bacillaceae > Bacillus > Bacillus sp. PK5-006. Next base: position 1,258,044 of record NZ_CP096414.1, read on the forward strand.
TTAAGCAATCAATGGGCATTAGCGGTTTGCCTTGCCAAATCTGCATTACTCCGTACAGAAAGCAGAGGCGGCCATTATCGAATGGATTATCCAGAGCGGAGCGATGCGTTGTGGCGGGGCAGGCAGATTGTTCATGAAAAAGGTCACATTCATATCATGAAAAATGAAAGGATCGGTGCCAAATGGAACGTTTACAGTTAAAACAAATGCTCACTCATTTTTTCACAGAAGATATTGGCTTTGGAGATGTATCAGCAGATGCCATCTTTGGAGACAAGAAGGGAACAGCTTTTATCATTGCGAAACAATCTGGTGTGTTGGCAGGATCACAAGTGATTGATTTAGGGTACCGCCTGTTGAATGAACAGATTCAAACTGAGCTGTATTTTCAAGAAGGTGATTGGATTCATTCAGGCGCTGTACTAGCGAAAATAAAGGGCCCAGTCAACGACTTATTAAAGGGAGAGAGGGTCATTTTAAATCTTTTGCAGCGAATGACAGGTATCGCCACCTTAACACATGAGGCGGTCCGCAGATTAGCTGACCCGTCTATTACGATTTGTGATACGAGAAAAACGACACCCGGCCTGCGTATGTTAGAGAAATACGCAGTAAAGACAGGCGGTGGAAAGAATCATCGCTTTGGCTTATCGGATGGGGTGATGATTAAAGATAATCATATTGCAGCATGCGGTTCTATTCGTGAAGCTGTAGAGAAAGCAAGAGCATATGCCGGTCATATGGTGAAAATTGAAGTGGAAATTGAATCAGAAACGCAGCTTATAGAAGCCATTGATGCAAAAGCAGATGTCATTATGTTTGATAACTGCTCTCCAGACGAAGTAAAACGTTTTAAACAAATGACGCCAGAGTCCATTCTGACAGAGGCTTCAGGAGGCATCACGCTAGAGACATTGCCAAGCTACAGGGGCACAGGAGTCGACCTTATTTCACTTGGCTTTCTGACACATTCTGCTCCAGCATTTGATTTTAGTATGAATATGGAATTCAGTCATAAAGGGGGAACAACTCATGTCCATGCTTAATGTATTAGCCAATCAACATGCAGTCATGATGCCAGATGAATATAAACACCGCTCTGATGATGAGATGAAGCAGCGAGTGTTAGACATTAAGCGTGCTTTTGGTTCAAAGCTTTTTATACCAGGCCACCATTATCAAAAGGATGAGGTCATTGAATTTGCAGATGCAACAGGAGATTCATTGCAGCTGGCACAAATAGCTGCTGACAATCATGAGGCTGAATACATTGTGTTCTGCGGTGTTCATTTTATGGCAGAAACGGCAGATATGCTGTCAAACAAAAATCAAAGCGTTGTATTGCCAGATATGAGGGCAGGCTGTTCCATGGCAGATATGGCAAATATGAAACAAACAGACAGAGCATGGGAGCAGCTCACTGATTTGTTTGGGGATACAATACTTCCGCTTACGTATGTCAATTCAACAGCAGACATTAAAGCATTTGTTGGCAAACATGGCGGGGCAACAGTGACTTCATCAAATGCTAAAAAAGTACTCGAGTGGGCGCTGACACAAAAAGAACGGATTCTGTTTCTCCCTGATCAGCACCTAGGACGTAATACAGCATTTGATTTAGGTATTCCGCTAGAAGAAATGGCTGTCTGGGATCAGATAGAAGAAAAGCTCATCACCGATCAGCCGCTTTCCCGTATTAAGATGATTTTATGGAAAGGCCATTGCTCCGTACATGAGAAATTTACTGTTCGAAATATAGAAGAAATGAGAAAAAAAGACCGTGACATTCAAATTCTTGTTCACCCTGAATGCACGCATGAGGTCGTAAGGGCTTCTGACCTAGCAGGTTCAACGAAATTTATTATTGATACGATTAAACAGGCACCAGCAGGAAGCAAATGGGCGATTGGAACAGAGATGAATTTAGTCAAACGGATCATTGCGCAGCACCCAGATAAACAAATTGAATCCCTTAACCCAGATATGTGTCCATGTTTGACTATGAACCGGATTGATTTGCCTCATTTGTTATGGTCACTGGAAAGCATTGAGAAGGGTCAGCCGGCCGGGTTGATACAGGTCAATGAAGACATCACGAAAGACGCTTTGCTTGCACTCGAGAAAATGCTCGCCATTAAATAATGAATCAGCCCCTCCTATCAGAAAACAAGTTTTTATCATATCGGCTTGTAAATAGGCATAAATTTATGTTGAAACATATTGTACTTCTGACATAACCGTTACGTTCACGTTTTGCATAGGAGGGGAAAACGTTGAAAATTCATATTGTGCAAAAAGGAGACTCCCTTTGGAAAATTTCAAAGAAATACGGAGTCGACTTTCAAGAATTGAAAAAACTAAATTCACAGCTCAGTAATCCTGATTTGATCATGCCGGGTATGAAGATTAAAATTCCATCTAGTGGTGTTCCTGTGAAAACAGATCATCACAAAGCAAAAGAAATGCCAAAAACGAAAGAACATCCGTATGTGAAAGAAAAGCCAAAAGATGTCGTGCAAGTGCAAGATACGAAACCGAAGGAAAAGCCAAATGAACCGGTACCATATGTACCGCCAGTGCCAAAAATCGAGCAGCCAGTTTTTCCGCAAGTGGATGTGAACTATTATCAGACCAATCTCTACCAGCCATTCACACCTCCTCCCAAAAAAGATCATCATGAAAAAAAAGATCACGTTCATGACAAAAAGGATCACAAGGATCATTTGCATCATGAAAATAAAGACCACAAAGATAACAAGGGTCATGTCCATCATGAAAATAAGGAACATAAAGATCACAAGGACCATTTGCATCATGAAAATAAAGGTCATCTAAAAGATGAAGTGGCAAAGGGGTATGATCCATTTATTCATATTCCGCATCAAAAAGAGGAGGGAAAAGACATGGAGCATGGCAATTATCCGAACCTTCCTAACTTCCCGCAAATGCCAAATGTGGGAGGGGCAGCGGTAGGGGGAGTGGCTGAAAATAACGAGCATCATCACCAGCATCATCATCATGAACCATATGATCCTTATTTTGGTTATGGTCATGGTCATTACATGCCGGCGATGTATCCATATCCGCAGCAAATGGTGCCGGCATCGCCAATTTTACCGGGATCAGGCTTATGTTATCCTATCCATCCATATTATCATCATCATATGATGCCATATCCATACCCGGCTCATCCGTATTATCCTGCGTATCAAGCGCCTGCTTACTACGGAGAAAATTATGAGCACCATGCAAACGACGGACATCACTGGCATCACCATACGCATCCAAACGCCAATGCAAATGCCAACGCAAATCAAGGCTTTTATCCAAACGTTCCAAATGCAGCATATGGCAAGGAAGATTGCGGATGCGATGATGGCATGAAGCATCATCAGCCTTGGCCAGGACATTATCCGAATCCTGTTCCTTATGGCCAAATGGGGGCTTATCCAGCTCAGCCTTACATGCAGCCATATCCAGGTCAATCCGTTTTTGCAAGGCCAGAGGAAGAAGAAGAAGATTAATGACAGAAGGAACGATCTCAATCGTTCCTTTTTTTGTTTATAACTGACAGCTTGATTTTTTTCCTAACTGTACATGCTAAAACAGAGCCTGTTTCGCGCTCATGAGATTGAATTTGTACAGGGGGTTTTTCGTTTGAGACAAAAATGGCAAAAAACAATCGCATTAGTGCTTCTTCCTATTGGTTTAACGGCATGTGGTGCAAATAATAACGCAGGTGTCGATACACGTCATAATCAATCAGGCCAGCCGGTTGGTTATCATTCGAATCAACGAGCGGAAGACAACAACCAAGATCATCAAGGACCAGTTTCTGAACTCATGGAGGGAATGAACGGGAGAAATACAACAAATGTTGATTACCGTACACGTCCTCAAGCTGATGATCGAATGCCTCTCACAGGTGGAGATGGACGCTACAGTCATGGAGATATGAACTATCATAATCAAATGTCGTTCTCAGGCTACGATAAACAAGAGAACATCCAGCGTTCAAGAAAAATTGCCAACCGTATCAATAAAATGAATCACGTGGCAGACTCTCAAGTCATGGTGACGGATGAGAATGTGTATATTGCCATTAAATCAGATGGCCGCCTGACGTCAGAAGGCGTATCACAAGTAGAAGAAGCAGCGACTCGTTATGCGGATGGAAGAGCAGTCCAAGTCATAAAAGATGAAGGTGCATTCACACGCTTTAGAGACATGAGAAGAACGCAATTTGAAACAGGCCAAACAGGCATGACCCGATAGTTTGACACAAAAAGGCTAAAGTTCATTACGAACTTTAGCCTTTTCTTAAAAATAAACCTTGATGCCTATATAAAATTCGTAAAAGAAATAACAGCCAAACCCTAGTAATAAAATACCAGCAATAATGGATGTCCACTTGATCATCGTTCGATTCATCACTTTTCTTGTTAAGGATACAAGTGTGAGAAGACCGATGTCATGAAGGAGAATCCCTGCCAAAATACCGCCGGCAGCCAGCATAAATTCAGATGAATCTGTTTTTGTATACGCATCCGCAAGTACAGCACCAAAAACAGAAACCCAGAACACAAGATTTCCAGGAGATACCGCCACGAGCAAGCCGTTACGATATGTTTTTGCGAATGATTTATTGACCTTTTCTCCTGCTAAATGGATATCTTGATCCGCATTTTTAATGGAATCGTATGCGAGAATCATTAAAAATACAGCTCCGATCAGCCAGAGCGGGATTTGAACAAACGGCAAAGATAAAAACTGAGCAAATCCAGCATATAAAGCCAAAATAAGTAATAAGTCTATGGTCATACCGCCTGCTCCGACAGTTAAACCATGAAAGAATCCGTTTTTGAGTCCCTGTTTTGTCATTTCAACCGTGATTGCTCCAACAGGCAGAGCAATTGAGAATCCTACGACGATAAATGTGAGAAATGTTTGCAATCGACTAGAACTTCCTTTGATTAAATTGTATAAAAATTCTCCGTTTAGATTAATTATACATAATAGGAGAAAAGGATCAATGTTTATTTCAGATTTGATTGAAATGATAGAGATAAATGATGTATAGAAGACTGTATATCAACATGATCCATAACGCTTGTAGGGGAAAGGAACTATTTTCCTGAATCTTCTTTTCTTCATGATGTCTCTGTGCTACACTGATGTGGAAATCAATAAAAGTGACTAGGGGTGCCCGTAAATGGGCTGAGAGAGAAGCATAAACTTCTTAACCCTTTGGACCTGATCTGGCTCGTACCAGCGTGGGGAAGTTGAAGATGATGCATGTATCCTATCAATGATATGCATGTTTATTTCTGACGACGAAACCAGGTTCTTTAAATAGAGCCTGGTTTTTTGCTGGTGCTGATTCCATCCTGTCCGGTGACAAGAAGAAAAGGAGAGAACAGCAAATGAAGGAAAAGAAAAGTGTCCCATCCAACCAATCATTATTATCCAGCTTTGACGGCAGCCGAAAGGTGTATGAGAAAGGATCAAGGCCCGATATCTTAGTACCGAAAAGAGAGATTGTGCTCTCACATACTGTGACAGAGGCGGGCGACATAAAAAATGAACCAGTCCGAGTATACGATACGAGTGGACCGTACACTGATGAGAACGTTCATATTGACGTCACAAAAGGATTAAAGCGTCTTAGAGCAGCATGGATAGAAGAAAGAGGAGATACAGAAAGCTATGAAGGGCGTCATGTAAAACCGGAAGATAACGGATATCGGTCAAGGGAGAAGGAGTCCTTCCATTCTGTCCAAACTGATTTTCATCATAAGCCGCTCCGCGCGAAACAAGGAGCACGCGTGACGCAAATGCATTATGCCAAAAAAGGCATCATTACGCCTGAAATGGAGTTTATCGCAATAAGAGAAGAGCTAAGCCCTGAGTTCGTTAGAGAGGAAGTAGCGAGCGGAAGAGCCGTTATTCCTTCGAATATTAACCATCCAGAAAGTGAACCAATGATTATCGGAAGGAATTTTCATGTCAAAATCAATGCGAATATTGGCAATTCAGCTGTCACGTCATCCATTAATGAAGAGGTAGAAAAGATGACGTGGGCGATCAGATGGGGGGCAGACACAATGATGGATCTGTCTACTGGAAAGGATATTCATACAACGAGAGAATGGATCATTCGGAATTGCCCAGTTCCAGTAGGAACCGTTCCTATCTATCAGGCCCTTGAAAAAGTGAATGGAGTCGCAGAAGATTTGACGTGGGACGTGTACAGGGACACATTAATTGAACAAGCAGAACAAGGTGTAGATTATTTTACAATTCATGCGGGCGTGCTGTTAAGATATATTCCGCTCACAGTTGATCGGGTGACCGGAATTGTTTCAAGAGGCGGGGCAATTATGGCAAGATGGTGTCTTGCTCATCATCAAGAGAATTTCCTCTACACTCACTTCGAAGACATTTGTGAAATTATGAAAACGTATGATATTGCCTTTTCACTTGGAGATGGACTAAGACCAGGTTCGATTGCTGATGCCAATGATGAGGCGCAGTTTGCAGAGCTGGAAACGTTAGGTGAGTTAACAGAGATCGCTTGGAAACATGATGTGCAGGTGATGATTGAAGGGCCCGGTCATGTGCCAATGGATAAAATTAAAGAGAATGTGGACAAGCAAATGGACATTTGCAAGGAAGCCCCATTTTATACGTTAGGGCCTCTTACAACAGATATTGCGCCGGGGTATGATCACATTACATCAGCCATCGGTGCGGCCATGATCGGCTGGTACGGAACAGCCATGCTATGCTATGTAACGCCAAAAGAGCATTTAGGTCTGCCGAATAAAGAAGATGTGAGAGAAGGCGTAATCGCCTATAAAATTGCCGCACATGCGGCTGATCTAGCAAAAGGACATCCTGCGGCTCAAAAGCGCGATGATGCTTTATCGAAAGCGAGATTTGAATTTAGGTGGCGGGACCAATTTAACCTGTCACTTGATCCAGAAAGAGCCTTGGCGTTCCATGATGAAACATTGCCTGCCGAAGGTGCTAAGACCGCTCACTTTTGCTCGATGTGCGGACCGAAGTTTTGCAGTATGAAAATTTCTCATGATATCCGCAATCAATCTGAAGAAGTGAAAAGAGAGATGGAAAAGAAGGCGAAGGAGTTTGTCAGCCAGGGAAGTCAAATTTATCAGCCCTAAAAAAAGAACCTCGCACGATGCTGTGCGGGGTTTTATCAAACGGCTGAGAAGGCTTTTCTTAAAAGGTGAAAAAATGCCTTTACTGCATATACCATCATGTCCACACTCGGAATGAGGGCATCTGTTAAATGAAAAAAGACTGTTTTTCTTTCTGGAGATGTTCGTTTCTTTTTTTGCTTCATCAAGGGCAGCCTCCTTTTTAACTAATATACTTCTTTGCAGATTTGAGAGATAGATGTTTGTGTGAATTTAAACAAAATTTAAACTTCTTGGGTTTGAATGGAAACAAGGAGGGGAAACGAGTTCAATAGAGAATGAATGAAAAGAGCTGATCTATTTGACCAGCGAACAAGAAGAGTGGAAGGTGATCTTATGATGAAAGTATTTAAGGTAACATTTCATATGAACAATGGGGAAGTGCTTGATTTCGAGCTCAAACGTCCAGCTACCTATGATGTGTATAAAAAAATTGAAGAAGCCAATCATTGGTTTAAGCTGAATAATGAAATCATTAACCTATTAAACGTCAATAGTATCCATGTAGAAACAGAATAACGCAGAAAGCCGCTCGTAGAGAGCGGCTTTCATTATGCAGAAAAATCATTTCGATTATTAAGCTGCCCGCGGGACAGCCAGTTCTTTTTATACAAATAAGCAATGACTTCAAGCCACAGTCGCGGTGCTTTTTTAGGGAAAAAAGGTTTTTGGTAATAGGCATAAGCGGCTTTTAAATCATCCCATTGATGACATGCTTTCGTTTGCGTGAACCTGGCAACGTCAATGACCCTGATCCGCCCTTCTTTTGTTAAGATCAGATTGCGCAGATGAATATCAGAAGGATTCAATCCTTTCTCGCGCGCTTCCTCCAGCGCATCATCGACTTGTTCAATCATTTGTTTTTTAATAGGAATTCCTTTTGTAAGGCATTCATAGAATGTGTAGCCTTTAATATATTCCATTAAAATATACTGATCCCCAGACTCATAAATCTCAGGGTAGTAAGACGAACCAGAAAGTTTTTCGTAAATGGCAGCCTCTTTGCGGGCAATATGCTGATAAGAAGGGAAAAAGACTTTTAGTGCCATTTTCTTGCCGTCTTTTTTGTATAAAAAGACATAGGCACTTCTTCCTTTGCCGCACAGTTCAAGCTCTGCCGGTTTATAGGCAAGCTTATGAAAACGTTTCTCTTCATGATACTGAATCGATTCGGCTAATCTTTTGACATCTGACATTGACTTCACCTTCTTTGGTTTCAGTTTATGCGGCTGAAAAACGAATGATGAAAAAACCGTGTCATTCGATAAAGCAATGGATTGTATAAAACATAACATTTACGAATGAAGGATACAACGAAAGACTCTTAACATACATTTGAATCATCGATTTGGTTAATGTTTAGAAAAATGGGTCAAACTACATATGTCATGCATCGATCTCATGTTCTAAAGAGGTGTAAATAGTGAAAGTGAAGATGAAATGTTTCGTTACAGGACTTATCATGACAAGTGTGCTTTTTTTTGCTGCGGATATGGAAGGGAAAGAACACTTGCAAAAGCAGTCAAACTCTATTACCGTCCAGCTTGAAAAAGTCTATCTAGACGGCGATGTGAGTATTGAAAGACACCGGGCTTCATTAGAAGACAAAGACACATTCTGGGCGCAGTATAAAGGCTGGACGCTGGTAGAACAAAAAGAGGATTTTGCCCTTTTTAGAAAGCAAATTGATGATATCTCTCCATTAAGTAAAGCAAATGGATATATCGGATTATCAGAGGACGGTGTGATTTCTACGTTTCATGGAAGGCCTGACGGCTGGGCGGAGCCTATTCATCTCTTTTTTCAAATTGATACGTCCCGTTTAGAAAGCCATGTGGAAAAGCAGCTTGAGCAAGGCATTCCTTTTCGAACAAAGGATGAATTTGAGCATGTGCTTGAAGTCATGAAGCCTTATCGAAATGAAATATCGTTTTAAAGCGTGTAACAGCTTGCTGGTGTGAAGACCGCAAGCTGTTTTTCGTGGTTTCATCATAAAAATGTACTGAGCGAACGTATGTTAACTTTTATTGCGGTTTTCTCTTCGATTTATGTTACAATGAAGAACAGTCAAAGAGGTGAAAACGGTGATAGAGTTTGTAAAAGGGACCATTGATTATGTGTGCCCGCAATATGTTGTCATTGAAAACGGCGGAGTGGGATATCAAGTCTATACCCCAAACCCGTTTATCTATCGAGTAAATAAACAAGAAACGATTTATACGTATCATTACATAAAGGAAGACGCCTTTTCATTATACGGTTTTCAAACACGAGAAGAAAAAGCGCTGTTCACAAAACTGTTAAATGTCACAGGAATTGGGCCAAAGGGTGCACTCGCGATTCTTGCTTCCGGTGATCCTGGCGCTGTCATTTCAGCGATAGAGCGTGAAGATGAAGCCTTCCTGATTAAATTCCCTGGTGTGGGCAAAAAAACAGCACGTCAAATCATTCTGGATCTAAAAGGAAAACTGGCAGATGTGGTGCCAGAAATGATTGGCAACTTATTTAATCACGAGGACCACATTCAGGTCGAAACGCAGCAAACTGCATTAGATGAAGCGCTTGAAGCCTTAAGTGTCCTTGGATACGGTGATCGTGAAATCAAAAAGGTTCTTCCATTATTAAAAGAAGAAAAGAATCTTACAACCGATCAATATGTGAAAAAAGCATTACAAAAAATGTTGAAATAGGGTGATGTCTCATGGATGAACGGCTCGTCTCAACTGAAGCAGACAACCATGAATCAGCCATTGAGCAAAGTCTGCGGCCACAGACACTTAGCCAATATATCGGTCAGCAAAAAGTAAAGGATAACCTCAGCGTATTTATTGAAGCTGCCCGCATGCGGCAGGAAACGCTTGATCACGTCCTTTTATATGGACCTCCTGGACTTGGGAAAACAACGCTTGCGTCGATCATTGCCAATGAAATGAATGTTCAGCTGCGTACAACGTCAGGACCAGCGATTGAGCGTCCTGGTGATTTGGCGGCCATCTTAACATCTCTTGAGCCAGGTGATGTATTGTTTATTGATGAAATTCACCGCTTGCAGCGCTCAATAGAAGAAGTGCTGTACCCAGCAATGGAGGATTTTTGTTTAGATATTGTTATTGGAAAAGGAGATACAGCACGCTCTGTACGGCTTGATTTACCGCCATTTACGCTTGTAGGTGCAACGACCCGTGTCGGGCTATTAACAGCGCCGCTTCGTGATAGGTTTGGAGTACATGCAAGATTGGAATACTATGAGCAAAGAGATTTGGCTCACATTGTGGCAAGAACAGCCGAGCTGTTTGAGATTGGGATCGACATTCGCTCTGCCGAAGAGATTGCGAGACGTTCCCGGGGAACACCGAGGGTTGCCAATCGTTTGCTCAGAAGAGTAAGAGATTTTGCGCAGGTGCTTGGGAACCATGCCATTACGCAGGACATTGCGGAAGATGCCCTTGAGCGTCTTCAAGTCGACAGGCTAGGCCTCGATCATATAGACCATAAGCTCCTTTTAAGTATGATCGAAAAATTTAGAGGCGGTCCTGTTGGGCTTGATACGATCTCAGCGACAATTGGAGAAGAATCACATACGATTGAAGATGTGTACGAACCGTACTTGCTGCAAATTGGTTTCCTGCAAAGAACACCAAGAGGGCGGGTCGTCACAAGAGAAGCGTATGAACATTTTCAAATGGAGGTTCCGATTCGTGACTGAATTCCCTAAAATATTAATGATTTTAGGTGGTGTCCTTTTTGCCGCAGGATTAGTGTTTCAATTGGTTGGTAAGCTTCCAGGTGATATTTTTGTGAAAAAAGGGAATGTAACGTTCTTTTTTCCTGTCATTACATGCATTGTCATTAGTATCGTACTGACTATATTACTGAATATCTTTGGACGGATGAAATAACGTTAACTAGTTAACTACAGAATAGGTGAAGGAAATGAAGCTAGAACTATTTGATTTTGATTTACCAGAAAGATTAATTGCACAAGTGCCGCTTGAAAAAAGAGATGCATCAAGACTGATGGTCTTAAACAAACAAACGGGTGCGATTACACATGATACATTCTCACAAATCATCGATTATTTTCAAAAGGGTGACTGTCTCGTTCTAAACAACACGCGCGTTCTGCCTGCACGCCTGTTTGGGATGAAAGAGGATACAGGTGCCAAAGTTGAACTTCTTCTATTGAAACAAGAAGAAGGAGATAACTGGGAAACACTTGTCAAACCAGCCAAACGGGTGAAAAAAGGGACGGTTATCACGTTTGGTGATGGACGGCTCCAAGCTGTATGTACAGAGGAAATGGAACATGGCGGAAGAAAAGTCGAGTTTCAATATACAGGCATTTTTTATGAAGTGCTTGAATCCCTTGGTGAAATGCCGCTGCCTCCATATATTAAAGAGCAGCTTGACGACCGTGAACGCTATCAAACCGTTTATTCAAAAGAGGTTGGCTCCGCTGCTGCGCCAACTGCCGGTCTCCACTTTACAACCGAGTTGCTGGATGCGCTGAAAGCGAAAGGTGTACACATTGCTTTCATTACGCTGCACGTAGGGCTTGGCACGTTTCGCCCGGTAAGTGCAGAACGTATTGAAGAACACGAAATGCACGCAGAGTTTTATGAAATGAATGAAGAAACAGCTGATGAGCTTAATCGCGTGCGCAAGGAAGGCGGACGGATTATTTCAGTCGGCACAACGTCAACTAGAACGCTTGAAACCATTGCAAGTGCACATGATGGTGAGTTCAAAGCCTCAAGCGGCTGGACGTCGATCTTTATTTACCCTGGCTACACATTCAAGGCAATTGATGGCATGATCACGAATTTCCATCTGCCAAAATCCTCGTTAATTATGCTTGTCAGCGCATTAGCTGGACGAGAGCACGTACTAAAAGCGTACAATGAGGCTGTGAAAGAGGAATACCGATTCTTCAGCTTTGGCGATGCCATGCTGATTCAATAACATTATACAACGAAGACAGGAGGGCTCATTTTTGTCGCAATCACCGATACGTTATGAGTTCATTAAATCATGCAAACAGACAGGTGCACGTCTTGGCCGCGTTCATACACCGCACGGCTCCTTTGAAACACCTGTATTTATGCCAGTAGGTACACTGGCTACAGTCAAAACAATGGCGCCTGAAGAATTAAAGGCTATGGATGCAGGCATCATCTTAAGCAATACGTACCACTTATGGCTCCGTCCAGGTCACGATATCGTAAAAGAAGCAGGCGGTCTGCACAAATTTATGAACTGGGATCGAGCCATTCTAACTGATTCGGGCGGATTCCAAGTTTTTTCATTGAGTGAATTTAGAAAAATTGAAGAAGAAGGCGTTCACTTCCGTAATCATTTAAACGGAGACAAGCTGTTCCTATCTCCTGAAAAAGCGATGGACATCCAAAATGCACTTGGCTCTGATATTATGATGGCATTTGATGAATGCCCGCCGTATCCTGCAGAGTACGATTACATGAAACGTTCTGTGGAGCGGACAAGCAGGTGGGCAGAGCGCTGTCTAACAGCGCACCAGCGTCCTGAAGATCAAGGGCTGTTTGGGATTGTCCAAGGCGGAGAATACGAAGAGCTTCGAAAACAAAGTGCAAAAGACCTTGTTTCACTTGATTTCCCAGGCTACGCCATCGGAGGCTTATCTGTAGGGGAACCAAAAGATGTGATGAATCGTGTACTTGAATTTACAACACCATTCTTACCAGCAGACAAACCGAGGTACTTAATGGGTGTCGGCTCACCAGATTCCTTAATTGACGGCGCCATTCGCGGAGTAGATATGTTTGATTGCGTACTGCCAACTCGAATTGCAAGAAACGGTACCTTGATGACAAGTGAAGGCCGTCTTGTTGTGAAAAATGCAAAATATGAGCGTGACTTTAGACCAATCGATGAAAACTGTGACTGCTATACATGTAAAAACTATACACGCGCCTATATTAGACATTTAATTCGAACAAATGAAACGTTCGGAATTCGATTAACAACTTATCATAATCTTCATTTTCTGTTAAAATTAATGGAGCAAGTGAGAGAAGCTATCCGTGAGGATCGTTTAGGTGATTTTAAAGAAGAGTTTTTTGAGCGTTACGGCTTTAACAAACCGAATGCGAAAAACTTTTAACGCATAAACGAAAGGCTTTACAATGCTTTAGAAAGGGGTGAAATAGAATGGATGGTGGTATGGGTTCAATCATTATGATTGTTGTCATGTTTGCTGTGCTTTACTTCTTGTTAATCCGTCCACAGCAAAAGCAACAAAAAGCTGTGCGTCAGATGCAGCAATCTTTATCAAAAGGCGATAAAATCGTCACAATCGGTGGTTTACACGGTGAAATCGACTCAATTGATGAATCAAAAGTGGTCATCAAAACAAGCGAAAACAACCGTTTAACTTTCGATCGTCGTGCTATTAGAGAATTAGCTGACAAAGGCTAATCCTCTGATACATAGCCATAAAAAAAGAGCGATATGACCGCTCTTTTTTTATTTGCCTCGAAGATTGACGCCAATCATTCCCCCCAGCATACAAATGCCTAAAAATGCTCCATGATAGATAAACTGCTCTGGTGAAAACGTTTTTCCAAACCCCAAATATTGAAATAAAAATACAGTGAGAGAAAAAATGATAGATGTGACCGCACCAATCAGCCAGCCGCGCTCCTTTGCTTTCCCGCCAGAAATGATGCCTCCTAATAAAAGGGCAGCAAAGGACAAAATCATAATCATCCATTTAAATGATGATTCCTGCATACTTGTGAATGTAAGCATGAGTGACACAAGTAAACTTGTGACAACCATCACGATAAAAATGGCAATTAAGCCGGATAAAATGCCTTTTCCAATTTGTTTCGTTTCCTGCATGTAGATTCGTCTCCTCTCCAATTGAACGAAGCTTGTCTTTTACTAAAATGTATTCACAGTGAAGAAAAAATAGACATGTTTCAGACGTTTCTTTTCTACATAAATAAAGTGTTTTGACACAAGCTATGTTGGAGAAGGAGGGTTTACATCACATGCAGGACATCTTGATCATTTCCATGAGAACCATCATCTTATATTTTCTTATTTGGTTTATATTTCGCTTAATGGGCAAAAGGGAAATTGGCGAGCTGAGCATTTTAGATCTAGTCATTTTTATGATGATCGCAGAAATTGCGGTTCTCGCCATAGAAGAAGTAGAGGATAACATGTTACATACGGTATGGCCAATCCTGCTGTTAACCTTCATTCAAATCACACTTGCCTACCTCTCATTAAAATTTCAAGGTGTCCGGCGCTTTCTTGACGGAAAACCGGCCCTGCTTATCATCAATGGGAAAATAGACGAAGGTGCAATGAGAAAACAGCGATACAATTTTGATGACCTGCTCATTCAATTAAGAGAAAATAACATCGACAGCATTCAGGATGTCTCTTACGCCATTTTAGAGCCGTCTGGAAAGCTCGCCGTCGTCGAAAAAGAAAACAAGCGCAAACATGCAGCGCTTGAGCTTCCACTTGTTGCGGATGGTGTAGTGCAGCATGACCACCTAAAGCAAATCAATCAAAATGAACAGTGGCTGAAAGATGAGCTTGCTAAAAGAGGCTATCATGATATCGAACAAATCTCTTACTGCAGCTTTAATCAAAAAACATTTTATATTGATTTGAAAGATGAAGTGATCAAAAAGAGATGAGCTAAAACAGCTTCCCCATGAACGGGATGCGGCGCAGCTCTTCTCGTTTCACTAGACCTAGGCAGATTAATAGAATGACATACAGCGTGCACGTAATGAAAATGAGCGTCACAAGTTCAATAGGAGCAGAAAAAAGTCCGTTTACTTGAGATTTCAGCCAAAGGCTGACAGCACCTGTACTGATAATCACAAGGACGCATAGTCCATATTCCTTTAACGGTAAATGAATAGGCAGCACCTTTCCAACAGTTGCTGCATGGAGCAGTGTGACAAGGATGATACCGATTAAGATCGCCAGTGCAGCGCCCATAATGCCAAAGCCTGGCTGTGAAGCAAGAACAAAAATCATCCCTGTTTTTACAATAGCGCCAATCAGGCTGTTGGTCATCGCCGCACCAGCTAAATTGAGTGCTTGAAGCACGGCTTGAAGAGGCCCCTGAAAATAATATAGAAGGAAAAATGGCGCCATGAATTTCACATAAATGGCCGCGTGCGATGAACCATACATAAAGAGCGTTAAATCTTCTGCGTAAACGAAAAGAATAATACATGAAATGCCTCCGCTGAGTAAACATAGGCGCATCGCCTGCTTCAGACGGTATTCGACCGTTTTACGTTTGTTCTGCTCCATTCCTTCACTAATCGCCGGAACTAATGCAGTGGAGAGTGAATACGTAATAAAACTAGGCAGTGTCAAAAGGGTCAGAGCAAGCCCGGTCAACTCCCCGTACTGCCTTGTCGCCTCTACAGCCGCATAACCAGCAATGGCAAGACTTTGCGCGACAACAATCGGCTCTAAAAACCACGAAATATTCCCGATAAAACGGCTGCCTGTTGTTGGCAGGGCAATGCTCATCAGCTGTTTAAATGTGTCCTTCCCGTCATGAATCGCTTTAAAAAATCGTTTTCGAATACGAATGGTCTTTTTATAGCGAAAGGCGATCAGTAAGTAAGCAAGTGAAATCATCTCTCCAATCACAGATGACACCATCGCACCTGCTGCCGCAAATTCAATCCCGTAAGGAAGGAAAGCCGTTGTACATACCGCCACTAGCGAAATTCTTGCGACCTGCTCCAGAACTTGAGACATCGCAAGCGGACTCATTTGCTGTCTGCCCTGGAAATAGCCTCTTAACACACTTGAAATGGCGATGACTGGTACGACAGGTGTAATAGCCAGCAGTGGATAGACCGTTCTAGGGTCTGTCAGCATATTTTCTGCCATGATGGGCGCAAACCATAAAAAGAGCGGCGTGAAAATCAGACTGAGTGTTCCTGTTATCGCAAGGGACATGACCAGAATACGTTTTGTTTTCTGTTTGTCACCCCGGGCTTCTGCTTCTGCAACAAGCTTACTAATAGCGACAGGCAGTCCGAATTGCGTGAGCGTCACGGCGAGAAAAAAGGTAGGTGCAGCCATCATATAAAGCCCGACCCCTTCTTCGCCAATGAACCTCGCAATGACAATTCGATTGACAAAACCCAATATTCTCGTGATAAAACCTGCTAAAATTAAAATGATGGTCCCCTTTAAAAACGTTTGCTTCGTCAAATCACAGATCACCTGCCTTCTCAAACGACATAGAATCATATACAATAAGATATGCGTGTATATCGTCCAAGCATGACAAGTCTCTCGATAAAAAACTGAAAAGGGGGAGCTACGCAATGACACAACACCCAGCAGCTATTTACAAAGACCATTTAAAGCCTTTTCTGTTCAGTAAGCTTGAAGAATTCATCGTTTTGGGCTATAAAGATGTAGATTTAGAGGAATTATGGTCATACTTAGAGAATAAGAAGTGGAAGAAAAAACAAGAGTATCCGATTCATGTAATGGTTGCAGATATTTTATCTGTGAAAATAGGCGAATTTATGAACTATGCAACCGTTCAGTCGTTTAAAACGTCTGCTTTTTTGGACAGTGAAGATGGCAAGAATATGCTTGATGAACTGTTGAAATAAGCCATCTTAATGGATTCAGGTGTTTAAGGAGGAAATACATAATGAAAAAAGGGCGCATTCTTGCGTTTTTCTTAGTGGTTCTGTTAATCGGAACTGGCGTAGGCTTACTAACAAAGCCTGTTGCGAAAGATATGACGCTAGGGCTGGATTTACAGGGTGGATTTGAAGTCCTATATGATGTACATCCAGTGAAAAAAGAGGACAAGATCACAAATAGTGTTCTCGTTAGTACAGTGGAGGCTCTTAACCGAAGAGCGAACGTGCTTGGAGTAAGTGAGCCGAACATCTCGATTGAAGGCAATAATCGTATCCGCGTGCAGCTTGCGGGGGTAAAAGATCAAAACAGAGCTAGGGAGATTCTTTCCACTGAAGCGCAGCTATCCTTCAGAGATACGAATGATAAAGAACTCCTTAACGGGGCTGACTTAGTCGAAAACAGTGCAAAACAAACTTTCAGTCAAACGAATGAGCCAATTGTGACGGTTAAACTAAAAGATGCGAAAAAATTTGGTGACGTCACAAGAAAAGTAGCAGCGATGGCACCAAATAATCAGCTTGTCATTTGGCTTGATTACCATAAAGGAGATTCCTTCAAAAAAGAAGTCTCAAAATCGAACCACAAGTATGTCTCTGCACCAAATGTGAATCAAGAGATTAACAGCAGTGACGTACAAATTGAAGGGAAATTTACTGTCCAAGAGGCAAAAGACCTTGCAAGTATTTTAAATGCTGGTGCATTGCCAGTGAAATTAACTGAAAAGTACTCCACTTCAGTGAGTGCGCAATTCGGCGAACAGGCATTAAATGAAACTGTCTTTGCAGGGATTGTGGGAATTGCCCTCATTTTCTTATTCATGCTTTTTTATTACCGAATACCTGGTCTTATTGCTGTCATTACGTTATCAACGTATATCTATATTACCTTACAGGTGTTTGACTGGATGGGGGCTGTTCTGACACTTCCTGGAATTGCGGCGCTGATTCTTGGAGTAGGGATGGCGGTTGATGCCAACATCATCACATATGAACGAATCAAAGAGGAGCTTAAGCTCGGTAAATCTGTCCGTTCTGCTTTCAGGTCAGGGAACCGCCGATCATTTGCGACCATCTTTGATGCAAACTTAACGAGTATTATTGCAGGGGGCGTCCTTTTCTTCTTCGGGACAAGTTCTGTAAAAGGGTTTGCGACTATGCTGATCCTTTCCATTTTAACAAGCTTTATTACGGCTGTATTCCTATCAAGATTCCTTCTTGGTCTGCTTGTAGAGAGCCGCGCGCTCGACCGCAAAAAAGGCTGGTTTGGTGTCCGCAAAAAAGACATCATCGATATTCATGAAACAACAGAAAATACTGAACCAAAAACACCGTTTGACAAATGGGATTTTGTCAGCAAGCGAAAAGGTTTCATGATTTTCTCAGTAGCCATTACCATTGCGGGGATTATCGTCCTTTCGATTTTCAAACTCAATGCGGGTATTGACTTTGCAAGTGGTACAAGAGTAGACATTCAAAGTGACCATAAGCTGTCAACTGCTCAAATCGAGCAAGACTTTCAAAAATTAGATCTTGATACAGATAGTGTTGTGTTATCTGGTCAAAAAGAAAATCAAGCAGCTGCACGATTTGTTGGTGTGCCAAATAAAGAAAAAATTGCAGAAGTGAAAGATTACTTTAAAGATAAGTATGGAACAGAACCGAATGTCAGCACGGTGTCTCCTACGGTTGGAAAAGAACTTGCACGTAATGCTTTATATGCCATCATCATTGCATCGATTGGGATCATTATTTATGTTTCCATTCGGTTTGAATATAAAATGGCCATTGCCGCGATTGCTTCCCTTTTATATGATGCATTCTTCATTGTGGCATTCTTTAGTATCACACGATTAGAGGTAGATGTGACCTTCATTGCGGCGATCCTCACGGTGATCGGGTATTCGATCAATGACACGATCGTGACGTTCGATAGGGTTCGTGAGCAAATGAAGAAGCGTAAACCAAAAACGGTAGAAGATCTATCTTACATCGTTAACTTGAGTTTACAGCAAACCTTTACAAGATCTATCAATACGGTACTCACTGTCGTAATTGTTGTGATCGCACTGCTTATCTTCGGATCAGCGTCGATTACAAACTTCTCCATCGCCTTACTTGTCGGCTTATTAACAGGGGTATACTCATCCCTTTACATCGCGGCACAAATTTGGCTGATGTGGAAAGGCCGTGAGCTGAAAAAACCAGCTAAGATAGATACAGATCAAGATATTTAATCTAGAAAGACTGCCTTTTTCGGCAGTCTTTTTCTATCGTTTTTCCCGAAAAGTAGACGCTTTGAAAAAACATTTTGGGTTTCATTGATCTTGAAATGGTCTTTTGCTATAATGACTTACGTTTAGACCAGTATAGAAAGCAAGTGTCTGTTTAGGGCATTTGGCTTTATTCATTGGAGGGGCTGTTATGAAGGTTCGGGAAACTGAACTGCCAGGTATCGGTCATAAAGCCGAAATGATCACAAGAAATAATGAGAAGCTTGCCATCATTACACATGATGACGGCAGAAGAGAAATGTATCATTTTCAGGAGGACGACCACGAAGAAACGATTTCTGGCATCCTGCTAAACGATGAAGAAGCAAGACAAATCGCGGCTATTTTAGGCGGCATGGTCTATAAGCCGAAAGCGCTTGAAACCGTAGAGGTAGCCATTGATGAACTGGTGATTGAATGGTTTAAAATTGAAAAGAATGCACCAGCTGTTCAGAAAAGCATCGGTGACCTCAATGTTCGCCAAAACTATCAAGTAACAGTCATCGCCATTGTTAGAAAATCACATGAGAAGATTTTAAATCCAGGACCAGATACCATCATCGAAGAAGGGGATACCCTTGTCATTTCTGGAGAAAGAAAAGAATTAAAGAATCTGATTAAAGAAAAACTCAGCAGCTGATGATGCCCATGCTGATAGGTTTTCTTCCACTGCTTTCTATCGGTGTTTAAAAAAGGCAGTGAAAAGGGAAGAATAAAAGAAAAAGCTTGGGGGATTTGTAGATGAACAAACAACAATGGACCATCATACTCGCATTTATTTTCGTATTAATTGTCTCAGTATTTGCCGTGATTAATGTACGGCCTGTCGAGGTACACTACTTATTTGGAACGGCTGAATGGCCGCTGATCCTTGTCATTATCGGTTCAGTTTTAATGGGCGGACTGATTGTGGCATTTGCAGGGATCTTCCAAATTGTGAAACTGAAACGTGAACTAAAAGCATTAAAATCTGAGCGTGCAGCCGCTGCACCTGCTGCTTCGACGAAAAAGGCAGACAAAGACCTTCAAAAAAAATCTCATGTCACGCCTTTAAAAGAACAGCCAGCATCATTTGACCGGAAGGAAAAATAATCTTCCAGCACAATTTCATAAAATAAAAATTGAAACCCCTCAGGCCACTCTAGTATAATAGTGTGGTTGAGGGGTGAATTTATGTTATTATCCAAAATGCGCTGGGAATATGAACATCCAAGCGAAGAAAAAGTGAAATCACTCTCTGAAAATCTGAATATTTCAGCGCTGACTGCATCGCTTCTCGTAAAAAGAGGACTTGAAGAAGTAGAAGAGGCGAGGTCTTTTTTATTTGATCAAAAAGCCGAATTTCATGATCCATTCCTATTAAAAGGAATGAAAGAAGCAGTAGAGCGCATCAACAAAGCGATCGAAGAGCAGGAATCGATTGTGATCTTCGGAGACTATGATGCAGATGGTGTGACAAGTACGTCTGTACTTTTACATACATTAAAAGAGCGGTCTGCGATAGTAGACTTTTATATTCCAGATCGATTTAAAGAAGGCTATGGGCCTAATGAACAGGCATTTCGATATATCAAGGAGCAAGGAGCATCGCTTGTCATCACGGTCGATACAGGCATTGCTGCTGTCAATGAAGCACGTATTGCAAAAGAAATAGGGTTAGACCTGATCATTACAGATCACCATGAACCAAGTGAGGAGCTTCCTGAGGCACTTGCCATTGTCCATCCTAAGCAGCCGGGCTGTGAGTATCCCTTTAAAGAACTTGCTGGTGTAGGTGTCGCGTTTAAAGTGGCGCATGCACTTCTTGGGAAGCTGCCAGTTCAGCTGTTAGATCTTGCAGCCATCGGGACAATCGCGGATCTCGTACCGCTTCACGATGAGAATAGATGGCTCGCCAAAAAAGGTCTTGTGCAGCTTCGGCAGTCGAATAGACCGGGACTAAAAGCGTTATTGAAAGAAGCGGGAGCCACTTTAGAAGAAGCGAACGAGGAAACGGTCGGCTTTCAAATTGCGCCAAGGCTGAATGCTGTTGGGCGAATTGAACAGGCAGATCCAGCCGTTCATCTTCTGATGACTGAGGATAAGGATGAAGCAGAAGAGCTCGCTCGTTTTGTCCAGGAACTGAATAAAGAACGACAAAAGATTGTCAGTACGATCACAGAAGAAGCCATTCAAATGGTGGAAGAGGCAGGTGATGACCAGTCTGCGATTGTTGTAGCGAAAGCTGGCTGGAATCCGGGCGTTGTCGGAATTGTTGCCTCTAAATTGACGGATACTTTTTCTCGTCCGGCGATTGTGCTTGGAATAGATGAAGAGACGCAAATGGCAAAAGGATCAGCCCGGAGTATTCCTGGCTTCGATCTATTTTTCCATCTAAGCAAATGCCGCGACATCCTGCCGCATTTCGGCGGGCATCCGATGGCAGCAGGGATGACACTTCGAGCGGATGATGTATCTTTACTAAGGGAAAGATTAAATCAATATGCAAATGAAACATTGACGGAAGAAGATTTTATTCCAATTCAGCGGGTCGATGCCGTGTGCAAGGTAGACGAATTGACGGTTCAAGCGATTGAAGAAGCGGGGATGCTGTCACCATTTGGTATGTCAAACCCAAAACCGTTCATTATGATTGAAGATGCGAAGCTTGAAGATATCCGAACGATTGGGGCAAATCACAACCATATTAAAATGTCTCTGAAAGACGAAGACACACTGCTTGACTGTGTTGGTTTTCACCAAGGGAAATTAAAAGAGGAAATTGTTCCAGGAAGCCGCATTTCTGTGATTGGAGAAATGTCGGTTAATGAATGGAATAACCGGAAGAAGCCCCAGCTGATGTTAAAAGATGCACGAGTTGATGAATGGCAGCTGTTTGATCTGCGCGGGAAAAAGGATTGGGAGAAGAAAGTTTCGACACTTGATTCAGAAAAATCATTGGTTGTCTGTTTTGATGAAGCAACAAAACAGGACGTCGATCTCCCCATTCATCACGTTCATGCAGAAAATGTATCAACATTTGATGTACAAGGAAAGTATGTGGTCTTTGCAGATGTTCCCGCAGATGAGCAATTGCTGAAGCAGCTTTTAGAAAATCAAAAGCCTGCAAGAATTTATACGGTTTTTCAAAGAAAAGAAGATCATTTTATGTCCTCTTTCCCAAGCCGTGATCAATTCAAATGGTTTTATGGGTTCTTGTTTAAACGAGGAAGTTTTCCTATCAAAGAACAAGGAATGGAGCTTGCCAAACATAGAGGCTGGACAAAAGATACAATCATTTTTATGACAAAGGTGTTTTTTGAACTCGGTTTTGTTAAAATAGAGAATGGTGTGCTGTCAATAGTACTTGATGCCCCTAAAAAAGATTTAACGGCGTCAGCGTCCTATACAGCAAAACAACGATTGATGGAACTCGATCAAACACTAACATATTCCTCAGCTAAAGAGCTGAAGGAATGGCTGAATAGCATGATGAGCGAAGTCTCACCTGTGCTTTGACGTACGAGGAGGAAAAGGAAAAGATGGATTTAAAACAATATGTGACAGTTGTACCTGACTACCCAAAGGAAGGTGTACAATTTAAAGATATTACAACGTTAATGGATAAAGGCGAAGTGTACCGTTATGCAACGGATCAAATCGTTGAATACGCGAAGGAAAGAGACATTGATCTCATTGTTGGACCTGAAGCGCGTGGATTCATTATTGGCTGCCCTGTAGCATACGCACTTGGTGTAGGTTTTGCACCGGTTCGTAAAGAAGGAAAGCTTCCTCGTGAAGTCATTAAAGTCGATTACGGCTTGGAATATGGTAAAGATGTATTAACGATTCATAAAGATGCGATTCGTCCTGGTCAGCGTGTCCTAATTACAGATGACTTACTGGCAACTGGTGGAACAATTGAAGCGTCCATCAAGCTTGTAGAGGAATTAGGCGGCGTTGTGGCAGGGATTGCATTTTTGATTGAGCTGACGTATCTGGACGGCAGAAAGAAGCTTGACGGCTACGACATCATGACGTTAATGCAATACTAATGGAGTTTTTCGTAAAAAGCACTCAGTAAGAAGGGTGCTTTTTTCCTATCAAAAATCTTTTAGCGGACTTCTTCTCTTTACA
This sequence comes from Bacillus sp. PK5-006, assembly GCF_054161415.1. Taxonomy (NCBI): domain Bacteria; kingdom Bacillati; phylum Bacillota; class Bacilli; order Caryophanales; family Bacillaceae; genus Bacillus; species Bacillus sp. PK5-006. Next base: position 1,281,345 of record NZ_CP096414.1, read on the forward strand.
TCTATCGAATTTTTCTTGATAATAAACTACAATACAGTTTTCATTTAAAAAGGTGATTCCATGGCGAACGAACAAGTTTTAACGGCGCAGCAGGTCATTGACAAGGCAAGAGAATACCTGTCCGCTGAACATATTCAATTTATAGAGCGAGCATATGAATATGCTGAAAATGCACACAAGGAGCAATACCGGAAATCTGGTGAGCCCTATATTATCCATCCAATTCAAGTGGCGGGTATTCTTGTTGACCTTGAAATGGACCCATCAACCATTGCAGGCGGTTTCCTGCACGATGTAGTTGAGGATACAGATGTGACATTACAGGATTTAAAAGAGCATTTTAACGAAGAAGTAGCAATGCTTGTTGATGGTGTCACAAAGCTCGGGAAGATTAAATATAAATCACAAGAAGAACAGCAGGCCGAAAACCATCGAAAAATGTTTGTTGCAATGGCGCAGGATATTCGCGTGATCTTGATTAAGCTGGCAGACCGTCTTCATAATATGAGAACGCTCAAACACCTTCCGCAGGAAAAGCAGCGGAGAATTTCAAATGAAACACTTGAAATCTTTGCACCGCTTGCGCACAGATTAGGGATTTCAAAGATTAAGTGGGAGCTTGAAGATACAGCACTCCGCTATTTAAATCCGCAGCAATATTACCGGATTGTGAATCTGATGAAGCGCAAACGAGCGGAACGTGAGGAATACTTGGACGAGGTTGTCAATGAAGTAAAAGACCGCGTGTCTGAGGTGAACATCAAGGCTGAATTTTCTGGCAGACCAAAACATATTTATAGCATTTATCGCAAAATGGTCTTGCAAAATAAGCAGTTTAATGAAATTTATGATCTGCTTGCCGTTCGTATTTTGGTCGACAGCATTAAAGACTGTTATGCGGTGCTCGGAATTATCCATACATGCTGGAAGCCGATGCCGGGCAGATTTAAGGATTATATTGCGATGCCAAAGCCGAACATGTACCAGTCTCTTCATACAACGGTGATTGGGCCAAAAGGTGATCCGCTTGAAGTTCAAATCCGTACAGTGGAAATGCATGAAATTGCAGAATACGGAATTGCGGCACACTGGGCATACAAAGAAGGCAAAGAGTCAGCAGAATCAACGGAAGAAGCGGTCTTCCAGAAGAAGCTCTCTTGGTTTAGAGAAATTCTTGAATTCCAAAATGAATCCACAGATGCAGAAGAATTTATGGAGTCGTTAAAGATCGATCTCTTCTCTGATATGGTGTTTGTGTTTACGCCAAAAGGAGACGTCATTGAACTGCCGTCGGGCTCAGTTCCGATTGATTTCTCTTACCGGATTCACTCGGAAATTGGGAATAAGACGATTGGTGCCAAGGTCAATGGCAAGATGGTCACACTCGATCACAAACTAAAAACAGGTGACATTATTGAAATTCTGACATCAAAGCACAGCTACGGGCCAAGTCAGGATTGGGTCAAGCTTGCCCAAACCTCCCAAGCGAAGCACAAGATCAGACAGTTTTTCAAAAAACAGCGCCGTGAAGAAAATGTCGAAAAAGGCCGAGAGCTCGTGGAAAAAGAAATCAAAAACCTTGAGTTTGACGTCAAAGACATTCTGACCGCTGAAAACCTGCAAAAAGTGGCTGACAAATTTAATTTTTCAAACGAAGAGGACATGTATGCAGCTGTTGGATATAACGGCATTACTGCACTACAGGTCGCCAATCGTTTAACGGAAAAAGAAAGAAAACAAAGAGACCAAGAAGAGCAAGAGAAAACCGTTCAAGAAGTGACGGTCGAACCAAAGACGTATCACGGGAAAAAACGGGAAGCTGGCGTTAGGGTCAAAGGGATTGATAACCTGCTTGTCCGCTTATCTAAGTGCTGTAATCCTGTTCCTGGTGATAGCATTGTCGGTTTTATTACGAAGGGCCGAGGTGTATCTGTTCACCGCGAGGACTGTCCGAACGTAAAGACAGGAGAAGCGCAGGAGCGGTTAATTCCGGTCGAGTGGGAGCATGAGCAGCCTGCTCAAAACCGTAAAGAATACAATGTGGAAATTGAAATATTAGGATATGATAGACGCGGCTTACTCAATGAGGTGCTTCAAGCAGTCAACGAAACCAAAACGAACATCTCCTCTGTTTCTGGGAAGTCTGATCGTAACAAAGTGGCGACGATCCATATGGCGATCTTTATCCAAAATATTAACCATTTGCACAAAGTGGTCGAACGCATTAAGCAAATCAAAGACATTTACTCTGTTCGCCGATTCATGAATTAGAAAGGAAGTATATCGTCTATGAGGCTTGTTGTGCAGCGTGTGACAAATGCATCTGTTAAGGTAGAAGAAGAGATCACAGGTGCCATAAGCGAAGGTTATATGGTGCTTGTTGGTGTCACACACGAAGATACAGAAGAAGATGTGCTCTACTTAGCTGAAAAGCTTGCACATTTACGTATTTTTGAAGATGAAAACGGGAAAATGAATCGTTCATTATTGGACATAAAAGGAAGCGTTCTGTCTGTATCTCAATTTACCCTTTATGGTGATACGAGAAAGGGCAGACGGCCGAATTTTATGAAAGCCGCCAAGCCGGATGCAGCCAATTCGCTTTACGAATGTTTCAATAAAACCCTTAGAGAAAAAGGCATCCATGTCGAAACTGGCCGTTTTGGTGCGATGATGGACGTGTCATTGACCAATTCAGGACCGGTCACGATCTTGATGGACAGCAAAGAATAGATTCTCTTTAGACTGTAGATGAACTCATGCGGGAGTTTGTTTAGAGTCTTTTTCTTTTGCGGTCAAACAAAAAAGAGGCGCAGAGGCCTCTTTCTTTTTAACGGAAATATTGTTTTAATCCTTCAGTCATTCCTTCTGTGACTCGTTCTTGGTAAGAGGCGCTATAAATGATCGCTTCCTCCTGTGGATTGCTTAAGTACCCGAGTTCATATAAAAGGGAAGGGCGTTTGTTTTCTCTTAAAACAAAGTAATCTCCGAATTTGACACCCTTATCAGGGATTTGAGAGCGTTTTGCGACTTCGGAATGAACGCTTGACGCTAACTGCTGATCTTTTGCTGCGTGATAATAATACGCTGTACTTCCTCTAACACTTTGGTCCATAAAACTATCATAATGAAGACTAATAAATGCATCTGCATTTCGGTAATGAGATGTCGCCACCCTTGATTGAAGGCTGATAAAGGTATCATCACTTCTTGTTAAATATACATTTGCACCAGAAGCCCTTAATTTGCCTGCCAGTAAATTGGCGGTTTTGATGGTGATGTTCTTTTCAAATGCACCGTCTGCGCCAATCGTGCCGCTGTCTTTTCCGCCATGACCAGGATCAAGAACAATCGTTTTTCCTTTTAAAGAACCAGTTCCAGACGATGAATCCTGCTGAGGCCTTGGCGCTTCGCTGCTATTTTTCTTCGTTTGAACGACCCAGCTCGCCACGTAGCCAGTTCCGCCGTTTGATAGTGTCACCTCGTACCAGTCACCTTGCGTCCGAACAATTTGATAGGCAGCTCCTTTTGTTGCTCTTTCTGCAATCCCAGCAGAGGTAGAAGCGCTTTTTCGAATGTTGGTGCCGTCATAGACAATGTATGCTTTTTGCTCAGAAGCCGAAGAGGATGAACTCTTTTCAGGTGCAGAGCCTGCTCCTTTGCCTGTGACAATGTAATAGCTTGCAACCCAGCCTTTTACGCCTTTCCCCTCAATTTCATACCAGCCGTTCTGCTCTCGCAAAATGGTGATCTGTGTGTTGCGGGCAAGTGAAGCGATGACTTGTGCATTTGGTGCGGCCGATTGCCTCACATTCAAGCTCGATACGCCAACTGTGCCTGTCTGGTTAGAGCGAGAGGACTCGCCGGAACTTGATTGAGAAGTTTTCTGCCCCCCTGAAACATAATCAGAGTGAACCCAGCCTTCTGCTTGTTTATACGAAATTTTCGTCCATTCGCCGCTTGTCTCGAGCTTTTTAGCGGTAGCGCCTTGCGGGAAAGTACCAATCACTTGATAGGAAGTCCCAGGGCCTGTCCGGATGCGAAGATCGGAAGCTGTCGATGTAATTGTACTGCCTCCAGCCGTGCTTTGACCTTGCGCCTTTGGCTTCGCGGATTTTTGAGCGCCGGATGATGTGGTAATCAGCCATGAGACGACCCAGCCTTTTTGTCCGTTTGATAATTGGATCTGCACCCATTCTCCTTGTTCTGTGAGAATAGGATAACTTTCGCCGCGTTTCACAACAGCTGCAATTCCATAGCTTAAACCAGGGCCCGTTCTCACATTGATTTCATCTGTTGCGACAACAGCTTGATCTGTTTGTGCTGTAGCATGTGTCATAGGCAAAGAACTCGCGATGAGAACAAAACAAGTAAGCAGCATCATCATTTGATTGTGTTTTTTCAGATTCAAAACGGTGTTTTCCCCTCCCTTGTAAAACCGATGAATGTTAATTCGTTATGTAGTGGATGAATTCCTTGCAGTTTCCCTAATAAAAATGAATCAATCTGTTTATACTAAATAAAAATGTGATAAAAGGATGTACAAACATGAGATTAAGCAGAAAATTAGGACGAGTGCAATATAATGGACATCGTGATATCGACCGCTGGCAGCACGACGAAATGGATCAGCCAGGCTTCCTTGAAGAGACCGCATCTGAATACGGATGTACGTCAAAAGAAGAGCTGGAAAAGAAAAAGAGGCACGGCAAGGGTTGACAGAGTGGCAGCACCGACCTTATTATAATATAAATCAACACACTTGAAAATTTAAAATGTGGAACTGATGATAGAGAATAGTAGGGTAAATTGCGTGAGCAGAGAGGACTCGCCTTAGGCTGAAAGCGAATCCGCATGGCATTTATCACGAAAGAACACTCTGTAGGTTTCCTGCTGAACGCTCTAAAAATGAGTCAATAGGCGGAGAACGTGAATCTGCGTTAAGGATTTGAGCGGGAACATGCTGATCATGTTCCAACTAGGGTGGCACCACGGGTATAACTCTCGTCCCTACTATACACATAGTAGAGGCGGGGGTTTTTTATATGTCCACATAAAAAATGAATGATGGTCGTAGGAGGACGAAAAATGAGTTTTAATATTCCAAGAGGCACACAGGATATTTTACCTGGAGAGTCAGAACGCTGGCAGTATGTTGAACAAATTGCGAGAGATACATGTGCAGCCTTTCAATACAAAGAAATCCGCACACCGATTTTTGAGCATACTGAGCTGTTTGCACGGGGAGTAGGCGAATCAACTGATATCGTTCAAAAAGAAATGTACACATTTGAAGACAAAAAAGGACGCAGCATCACACTTCGTCCAGAGGGAACAGCTTCAACTGTACGCTCTTATGTTGAAAATAAATTGTTCGCACAGCCGGCTCAGCCAACAAAGCTTTATTACATCGGACCAATGTTCCGCTATGAACGTCCGCAAACCGGAAGATATCGTCAATTTTATCAATTTGGAATCGAAGCGATTGGTTCCAAGGATCCTGCTATTGATGCAGAGGTCATTTCGCTTGCGATGAGTGTGTATGAGAAAGCAGGCCTTTCTAACTTAAAGCTCGTCATTAACAGCCTTGGTGACAAAGAGAGCCGTGCAGACTACCGCACAGCACTGGTCAAGCACTTTGAACCAAGAATTGAGGAATTCTGTCACGACTGTCAAACTCGTTTACATCAAAATCCGCTGCGTATTCTTGATTGTAAAAAGGATCGTGATCATGAACTGATGACAACCGCTCCATCCATTCAAGATTATTTAAATGAAGAATCACGGACGTATTTTGAAAAGGTCAAACAATACTTATCAGATATAGGCATTGAGTATGTCGTCGATCCAAATTTAGTACGCGGTCTTGATTACTACAATCACACAGCATTTGAGATCATGAGTAATGCAGAAGGCTTTGGTGCGATTACAACATTAGCTGGCGGCGGCCGTTATGATGGACTCGTTGAAGGAATTGGCGGTCCTGAATCACCAGGGATTGGATTTGCGATGAGTATTGAACGTTTCTTATCTGCGATCGATGCTGAAGGAATTGAGCTTCCTCTCCAGGATGGTATTGATCTATACATTGCTGCTCTCGGAGATGAAGCGAAGGATTATTCTGTTTCATTATTAAACCGTCTGAGAAAAGAAGGTATCTCAAGTGAAATGGACTACACAGGGAAGAAACTAAAAGGACAATTTAAAGCGGCTGATCGATTAAAAGCCAAATTTATTGCAGTTCTTGGTGAAGATGAGCTAGCGCAGCAAATTGTGAATGTGAAAGATACGACAACGGGTGAACAAATTGAAGTGAAGCTTGATGAGCTGATTCAAATGTTGAAGGCCCACCAGAAAGCGTAAAGAAGGAGTGGAATGTTTGTGTTTGGTAGAACTTTTTATTGTGGAGAAGTAACAGAAGACCAAATTGGTCAGTCAGTTGTATTAAAAGGATGGGTTCAAAAAAGGCGTGACCTAGGCGGATTAATCTTTATTGATTTGCGCGACCGTACAGGGATTGTACAAGTTGTCTTCAATCCAGACTTATCAAAAGAGGCGCTTGAGACAGCAGAATCAATCCGTAATGAATATGTCCTTGATATTAAAGGAACGGTTGTCGCAAGAGAAGAAGCAACGATCAATCCAAATTTAAAAACGGGCAAAATTGAAATTCAAGTCGAAACGGTTACCGTTTTAAATGAAGCGAAGACTCCTCCATTTGTGATTTCAGATCAAGCAGACGAGGTATCAGAAGATGTTCGTTTAAAATATCGTTACCTGGATCTTCGCCGCCCTGCAATGTTTGAAACAATGAAAATGCGACATGAAGTCACAAAAGCATTCCGCCATTTCTTAGACGACAACGGCTTTCTAGACATTGAAACACCAATTTTAACAAAAAGTACGCCAGAAGGTGCGCGTGACTATCTTGTTCCAAGCCGTGTACACGAGGGAGAATTTTATGCACTGCCTCAGTCTCCGCAATTATTTAAACAATTGCTGATGGTTTCTGGGATGGACCGTTATTATCAAATTGCCCGCTGCTTTAGAGATGAAGACTTGCGTGCTGACCGTCAGCCGGAATTTACACAAGTCGATATTGAAATGTCCTTCATGAGTCAAGAGGACATCATGACGCTTGCTGAAGAGATGATGGCGAAGGTGATGAAAGATGTCAAAGGCGTAGACCTTACATTGCCATTACCTCGTATGACATACGATGAAGCGATGAATTCTTATGGATCTGATAAGCCGGATACACGTTTTGAGATGAAGCTGGTGAACATTTCAGATACGGTAAAAGACTCCGATTTCAAAGTGTTTAGCGGAGCTGTGAAAAATGGTGGAGCTGTGAAAGCCATCAATGTAAAAGGGGCTGCAGCGAACTACTCAAGAAAAGACATTGATGCACTTGGTGCATTTGCAGCGAACTACGGTGCAAAAGGTCTAGCTTGGCTAAAAGCAGAAGGGACTGAATTAAAAGGTCCGATCGCTAAATTCTTTGATGAAGCAAAGCAAGCTGAATTAAAGGAACAGCTGCAAGTTGAAGAAGGCGACCTTTTACTCTTTGTTGCAGATAAGACGTCTGTTGTCCATGATGCGCTTGGTGCACTTCGCTTAAAACTTGGTAAAGAGCTTGAACTGATTGATGAGTCTGTATTCAATTTCTTATGGGTTGTCGATTGGCCGCTGCTTGAAAAAGATGAAGAAGAAGGCCGCTTCTATGCTGCCCATCATCCATTCACAATGCCGGTTCGCGATGATCTTGAATTAATTGAAACAAGCCCGGAAGACATGAAGGCTCAGGCTTACGATCTTGTCCTGAATGGCTACGAGCTTGGCGGAGGTTCTATTCGTATTTTTGAAAAGGACATTCAAGAAAAGATGTTTGGCTTACTTGGTTTTTCAAAAGAAGAAGCTTACGAACAATTTGGCTTCCTGCTGGATGCGTTTGAGCATGGTGTTCCTCCGCATGGCGGAATCGCGCTTGGGCTTGACCGTTTAGTGATGCTGCTTGCAGGCCGCTCTAACTTAAGAGATACGATTGCATTCCCTAAAACGGCAAGTGCGAGCTGCGTTCTTACAGATGCCCCTGGCCATGTAAGCGAGGCGCAGCTTGATGAGCTGAGTTTAGCGATTAAAACAAAAGTAAAACAGTAAAATAGGCGCATGTTTATAGGTATGTAAACGCTTGAAAAAGAAATATGCCTATGATATGCTTTCATCAATCAATAAATAAAGTCCTGATACGTACGGTGGTTACCTAGTTTTGACCGAACATTTTTTTATACGGGAGCTTGCCTTTCCTTTCTGCATAAATGCCTCTTTAGAGGACTTATAAAGTCAGGAAGAAAGCACCCACCTGCATGGTGCGGGGTTCAAAACGAAGGAAATGCTGGCGGCGTCATCGGGACTTTTTTGTGTTTTTTTCTTTTAGAGAAGGATGACGGAGAAGTCTGAATATGATATGATTCTTTCGATTCATTTTAAATAAAGGTGGAGTGAGGCACTTGTTACATCAGTTTTCAAGAAACGAGCTTGCCATTGGCAAGGAAGGCTTAAATATACTAAAAAACAGTACAGTTGCAGTGCTTGGTGTGGGCGGCGTTGGTTCATTCGCAGTAGAGGCACTCGCGCGTTCAGGCGTTGGCCGTATTGTTCTTGTTGATAAAGATGATATTGATATTACAAATGTAAACCGTCAGCTTCCAGCATTGCTATCAACAGTTGGCCAGCCAAAGGTTGACTTAATGCAGGCGAGAATCGCTGATATTAATCCAGAATGTGAAGTTGTTGCCCTGAAGATGTTTTATACAGAGGAAACATACGAGCAATTTTTTGAGTATCCGCTTGATTATGTCATTGATGCCTCAGATACCATTCACTATAAAATTCATTTAATGAAAGAGTGTCTGAAACGAGGTGTGAACATCATTTCAAGTATGGGAGCTGCGAACAAAACAGATCCGACACGCTTCAAAATTGATGATATTTCAAAAACACATACTGATCCTATTGCAAAAGTTGTGAGAACACGTTTGCGTAAGGAAGGGATTCGTAAAGGAATTGAAGTCATTTTCTCTGATGAAAGTCCAATTGTCATTCGCGAAGATGTCAGAAAAGAAGTTGGAAATGATGAAGCGAAGATTCGCAAGGCGCAAATGCCGCCATCATCTAATGCGTTCGTTCCGTCTGTTGCCGGACTAATCATGGGTGGTCATGTCATTATGAAGCTTTTAAAAGATATTCCAATTACACGTGTGAAGGATAAATAAACAGCCCGCCTGCTAACATGCAGGGGGCTTTTTTTATTTCTGGCGTTTTAAATTTTCATAGACCTGTTTCAATGCACCTTCAAATTTTCCGGTTTGTTTCGGTACATAGTATTGCTTGTTTTTCAGCGGATCAGGTAAATATTGCTGTTTCACCCAGCCATTTTCGTAATCATGTGGGTATAAGTAATCGACGCCTCTTCCGAGTGCTGTGGCGCCTTTGTAGTGAGCATCTTTTAAATGAACTGGAACTTCTCCAATTTTCCCTGTACGAATGTCACCAAGTGCCGCATCAATCGCCTTATATGCCGAATTAGACTTAGGAGAAAGACACAGCTCAATCACTGCGTTCGCCAGCGGAATTCGTGCTTCTGGGAAACCGATTCTTTCTGCTGTTTGCACTGCGCTTAACACGCGGGGGCCTGCCTGCGGACTGGCTAAGCCAATGTCCTCGTAAGCCATCACGAGTAATCTTCTTGAAATGCTTTCAAGGTCTCCTGCTTCGATCAGTCTGGCAAGGTAATGCAGCGCCGCATCTGTATCAGATCCCCTAATGGATTTTTGAAAAGCCGAGAGGACATCATAATGAGCATCACCATTCTTGTCATGTGAGAAGCTCTTTTTTTGTAAGCATTCTTCTGCTGCGGCAAGAGTAATTGTGATATGCCCTGTCTCATCAGCTTTTGTCGATAAGACAGCGAGCTCGAGTGCATTTAAAGCAGAACGCACGTCTCCTCCGCATCCATTGGCAAAATGATTCATCGCTTCATCGTCCACTGTCACCTCATAGCCGCCAAGCCCGCGATGCTCATCCTGTAAGGCTCTTGTTAACGCAGCTTTGATTTGCTCTGTTTCAAGCGGCTTCAGCTCGAATATTTGTGTCCGGCTTCGAATGGCAGGATTGATCGCATGATAGGGATTAGCCGTTGTTGCCCCAATTAAAATGATCATGCCATTTTCTAAATAAGGAAGAAGAAAATCCTGCTTTCCTTTATCAAGCCGGTGGACTTCGTCTAAAATAAGGATCACCTGGCCGCTCATTTTCGCTTCAGCGGCAACAGCTTCCATATCCTTTTTGTTATGAATGACCGCATTCAGCGTTCGAAAAGCAATGCTTGTACTGCCAGCAATCGCGGTTGCAATCGATGTTTTGCCGATGCCCGGCGGTCCATATAAAATCATCGAGGATAAATGTTTTGCCTCGACCATTCGCCTAATAATTTGACCTTCTCCAACAAGATGCTCCTGCCCAATAATGTCTTCAATATGACTTGGGCGCATCCGGTACGCTAAAGGTTTCATAATTATCTCTCCTATAGCAATGTCTTGTTTGTATAGAGTACCGAAATTTCTTCAAATAGAAAAGGGATTCGTCCTTCTATCATGCTCAGAACCCGTAAATGAAAGTTGGCTGAAAGTATGATATAATTGCTTTTGGTCTATATATCAGCGTATATGAAATCAGAAAAATAATTGATGACATAGAATAGAAAACGCAGAGGTGTTTAACTTGAAAATATCAACTAAAGGCAGATATGGTCTGACGATCATGATCGAATTAGCCAAAAAACATGGCGAAGGCCCTACATCATTAAAATCAATCGCTCAAAACAATGATTTGTCTGAGCATTATTTAGAGCAGCTTGTATCACCACTCCGCAATGCCCGTCTTGTAAAAAGTATCCGCGGAGCGTATGGCGGCTATGTTCTTGCACATGAGCCAAACGAGATCACAGCAGGTGATATTATTCGTGTATTAGAAGGACCCATTAGTCCTGTTGAAGTCATCGAAAACGAAGAACCAGCAAAGCGTGAACTATGGATTCGTATTCGTGATGCAGTAAAAGACGTACTAGACAATACAACTCTTGAAGACTTGGCAAGCTACACAGATGACGGGGATCAAGACTCGTATATGTTCTATATTTAGATCAGAGGTGTACCGGAAATGGAACGAATCTATTTAGATCATGCGGCCACAACGCCGATGGATCAGCGTATTGTGGACAAGATGATGCCGTACTTTACAGAGATATTTGGCAATCCCTCTAGTATTCATTCATATGGGCGCGAGGCAAGAAAGTGGCTCGATGAAGCAAGAGAAGTCATTGCAGGAGAATTACACTGTAAACCGCAGGAGATCATCCTCACAAGCGGTGGAACCGAGGCGGACAACCTGGCAATTACAGGTGTTGCCATGGCAAGACAGCATGAAGGAAAACATATCATCACAGTGAAAACAGAGCATCATGCGGTGCTGCATACATGTGAACGCCTAGAAAAACTAGGATTTGAAGTGACATATTTAGATGTGGACGAAACAGGATTGATTCATCTTGATCAATTAAAACAAGCATTGAGAGATGATACGGTTCTTGTGACCGTCATGTACGGCAATAATGAAACAGGTGTGATTCAGCCAATCAAAGCCATTGGCGAACTTCTGCGTGATCACACGGCTCATTTTCATACAGACGCAGTGCAGGCGTTTGGCACAGTGCCTATTGATGCAGCAGATCTCCATATTGATCTTTTATCTGCTTCTGGCCATAAGCTGAATGGTCCGATGGGAACAGGTTTTTTATATGTAAACGAAGGCGTGAAGCTTTCTCCGCAAATATTCGGAGGCGAACAAGAAAGAAAGCGCCGTGCTGGCACTGAAAATGTGGCAGGAATTGTTGGGCTTGCAGAAGCTGTTCAATTAACGAAGCAAAATAGAAGAGAAAAAGCGATGCATTATGGTAAGCTCAAAGAAACCATGCTGCAAGTATTCGAAGAGGAATCTCTCAATTTCTCTATCAATGGACATCCGAAAGAGACATTGCCGCACATTTTAAATGTTCATTTCCCGGGCGTCTCCATTGAATCGCTGCTTGTGAATTTAGATATGGAAGGAATTGCTGTTTCAAGCGGATCGGCATGTACGGCTGGATCTGTCCTTCCTTCGCACGTGTTAAGTGCCATGTATGGCGAAGAAGCAAAAGAGCTGACGTCCTCAGTCAGAATAAGCTTCGGTCTTGGGAATGAAGAGGATCATGTGAAGCAGGCGGCACGTAAGATAGCGGCTGTTGTCAAACGCCTGGCCAAATAAATGCTTCCTTTTGTTCGTGTGTGAAAAATGAAACAGCGAAGCACCTGAAGAACGAAACGCGCATGTTGTTTCATTGAAATTGGAGTTGATGAAGATGACAAAAAGACCAGAAGATACAAGAGTTGTGGTCGGTATGTCCGGAGGAGTCGATTCATCAGTTGCCGCTCTTATGTTAAAGGAGCAAGGCTATGATGTCATCGGCATATTTATGAAAAACTGGGATGACACTGATGAAAATGGTGTTTGCACAGCAACGGAAGACTATGAGGATGTCATCCGCGTATGTAACCAAATTGGAATCCCTTATTATGCAGTGAATTTCGAGAAGCAATATTGGGACAAAGTGTTTCAATATTTTCTTGATGAATATAAAGCGGGCAGAACGCCAAACCCAGATGTCATGTGTAACAAAGAAATTAAGTTCAAGGCATTCCTTGAGCATGCACTTTCACTTGGTGCGGATTACTTGGCAACAGGACACTATGCCCGTGTTGACAGAACAGGCGATGAAGTCAAAATGCTGCGAGGTCTTGATGCAAACAAAGACCAAACGTATTTCTTAAATCAGCTGACTCAGGAACAACTTGATAAAGTCATGTTCCCAATCGGTGATTTAGAGAAAAAAAGGGTTCGTGAATTAGCTAAAGAAGCAGAGCTCGCAACAGCAGCGAAAAAAGATTCAACAGGTATCTGCTTTATCGGAGAAAGAAACTTTAAAACGTTCCTTAGTCAATATTTGCCTGCACAGCCTGGTGTGATGCAGACAATGGACGGAGAAGTAAAAGGGGAGCACGATGGACTGATGTATTACACGATCGGTCAGCGCCAAGGACTTGGCATTGGCGGCAGCGGTGATCCTTGGTTTGTCGTTGGAAAAGACTTGGAGAAAAACATCTTGTTTGTTGAACAAGGCTTCCACAATCCACTTTTATACTCTGAAAGCATTTCAGCCGTTAATATCAGCTGGACTCGTCCTCATATTGTCGGAGAAAACGGTGAATTAACCTGCACAGCAAAATTCAGATACCGTCAAGAAGATCACCATGTGAAGGTCAAAATGACAGGTGAGCAAGAAGCGATGGTTATCTTTGATGAACCTGTTCGTGCTGTTACCCCGGGACAAGCGGTTGTTTTTTATGATGGCGACGAATGTCTTGGCGGCGGTACAATTGACGATGTCTTCAAAGATGGTCAAAAGCTGTCGTATGTGTAGCATGTTTCAAAACCTCAACGTCGCTGTTGAGGTTTTTTAATGAAAGGATGAGAGAGCGAATGAATCATAACGAAATCGGCATAGAAGCCTTGAATCAAGGGAATATCGAAAAAGCAGCTGAAGCTTTTACAAAAGCGATCGAAAAAAGCCCGAAGGACCCGGTTCCATATATTAACTTTGCGAACTTACTTTCAAGTATCAATGAATTTGAACGTGCTTTAAACTTTTTTCAAAAAGCTATTGAACTTGATCATACCGCAGCTGCAGCCTATTACGGGGCAGGAAATGTGTATACATTAAAAGAAGACTTTATGAAAGCGAAAGACTACTTTGAACAAGCACTAAAAGCGGGCATGGAAAATAGTGATTTGTTTTATATGCTCGGGCAGACGCTCATCAAATTAGAGCAGCCAAAGCTTGCGATGCCGTATCTTCAGCGTGCCGTTGAACTAAACGAAGAGGATAATGAAGCAAGGTTTCAATTTGGCATGTGTTTAGCCAATGAACACATGCTGGAGGAAGCGGTGACAACTTTTACTGAAGTCATTACGCGTGATCCGCAGCATGCAGATGCCTTTTATAATTTAGGGGTTGCGTATGCGTACTTAGAGAAAAAAGACGAAGCACTTGAGATGCTTGGTAAAGCCATTGACGTGCAGCCTGACCATATGCTGGCACTACATGCGCAAAAGCTGATTCAAGAGGCAGAATAGATGGAAGGAGGGAAGACCTGTGCAGGAACATCCAGATCAAATGAAGCTTGAGGACGAACCGTTTTTAAAGGGGACCATTCAAGCCGTTATTTTCCATAATGAAAGTAATTTATACTCGGTGTTAAAGGTGAAAGTCATTGAAACATCGGAAAACTTAGAGGAAAAAACAGCATCTGTCACAGGCTACTTCCCAGCACTTCATGAGGAGGAAACCTACACCTTTTATGGCAAAGTGACAAGCCATCCGAAATTTGGTGAACAGTTTCAGGCGACTCATTTTCAAAAGGAAGTGCCGACAACGAAGCAAGGAATCATACATTATCTCTCAAGTGATTTATTTGAGGGGATAGGGAAAAAGACCGCTGAAGAAATCGTGGGGCAGCTTGGCAATCAGACGCTTCATAAGATTATGCGTGACCCAGCTGTTTTGTATGATGTACCGCGCTTATCAAAAAAGAAGGCGGATAAGCTTGCCGCAGCGCTTCAGGAGCATCAAGGGCTGGAACAAATCATGATCAGCCTGAATCAGTATGGCTTTGGTCCGCAGCTCAGCATGAAGATTTACCAAGTATACGAGAGTGAAACGCTGCAGAAAATCGAGGAAAATCCCTATCAGCTCGTTAAGGATGTTGAGGGAATCGGATTTATTAAGGCGGATGAGCTTGGGGCTAGAACAGGCATCTCAGGAAATGACCCAGAACGGATTCGCGCCGCCTTGCTATATACAGTGGAGACAGCCAGTCTACAGGACGGTCATACGTACATACAAACGAAAGATTTGATCGTCGAAACCCGCAAGCTGCTCAACCAAACCGGCAATGATTACAAAGTGACTGAAATGGATGTTGCCAATCAGATCATTGCACTTGGCGAAGGAAAAGAAATGATCATTGAAGATGACCGCTGCTATCATCCATCCTTATTTTATGCGGAGCAAAGTGTCGCCAAACGCATTCAAAAAATCGTCTCCCAAACAGAATATGCAGATCAATTTCCTGAATCAGAATTCCTGCTGGCACTTGGCGAGTTGGAGGAGCGGTTAGGCGTCCAATATGCACCGACACAAAAGGAAGCGATTCAAAAGGCACTCATGTCCCCGATGCTGCTTTTAACAGGCGGGCCTGGAACAGGGAAGACGACGGTCATTAAAGGAATTGTCGAGCTTTACAGTGATCTTCACGGTGTTTCTCTTGATCCGAGTGATTATAAAAAAGATGAATCCTTCCCATTTGTGCTTGCGGCACCAACTGGACGGGCGGCTAAACGGATGACAGAATCAACAGGGCTTCCAGCTGTGACCATTCACCGGCTGCTAGGCTGGAATGGTTCGGAGGGCTTCTCTCATGATGAGGAACAGCCGATTGAAGGAAAGCTTGTCATTATTGATGAATCAAGTATGCTGGATATTTGGCTGGCGAATCATTTATTTAAAGCGATTCCTGATCATATCCAAGTGATTATGGTAGGGGATGAACATCAGCTGCCATCTGTCGGACCAGGCCAAGTTTTACGGGATTTGCTTGCCTCAAAAGCCGTGCCGGCTGTTACCCTGACAGATATTTACCGGCAGGCAGACGGCTCAACCATTGTTGAACTTGCACATGATATGAAAAATGGTGTGCTGCCAAAGGATATCACTGCACGCTCAAAGGATCGGTCCTTCATTCAGTGTTCAGCTGATCAAATGAAAGAAGTCATTGAGAAAGTTGTCAGCAATGCTGCTCAAAAAGGGTTTTCGGCAAAGGATATTCAAGTGCTGGCACCGATGTATAAAGGAAAAGCAGGCATCAATGAGCTCAATAAAATGCTGCAGCACATTTTGAATCCTAAAAAACCAAAGGGAAGGGAAATCCCGTTTGGTGATGTGGTGTACCGGACAGGTGATAAGGTGCTTCAGCTTGTGAATCAGCCGGAGAACAACATTTTTAACGGCGATATCGGTGAAATTGTCTCGATTTTTTATGCAAAAGAAAATACAGAAAAAGAAGACATGGCTGTGATCTCTTTTGATGGAAATGAAATCACCTTTACAAAAAAAGATTTTCATCAATTTACACATGCTTATTGCTGCTCTATTCACAAATCACAAGGAAGTGAATTCCCGATTGTTGTGCTGCCAGTCGTCAGGAGCTACTACCGAATGCTTCGGCGGAATCTACTGTACACAGCCATTACACGCAGTAAAAAGTTTTTAATACTGTGCGGCGAGGAATCAGCGCTGGAGTGGGGCGTGAAAAACAATGAGGATTCCCTCAGACAAACGTCCTTAACGATGCGGCTAGTGCAAACCGAACAAATTATGGATGCAGAACTTGAAGCACTCCAAAAAGAGCTTCCGTTTAGCGTACATGACGCAAATATTGGCATGGAGGGAATCACTCCATTTGATTTTATGCATGAGTAGAAGGCTTCCATATGGAAGCCTTTTAGCGTGAAAAGAGTTTCTCCCATTCCGTTCATGGAAGCCATTTCTTCGTATGAGTCATGAAGCAAACGCACACGATAAGACTGTTCCGCAAAAGGTGGTTGAGCACATTTTGAGAACATGCCGAGAACTTGAAGGAATGACGATCTATACAGATGAGCTGTCCCAATCGCTTGGTTCCATAAAAGATATTTGCTTTTTAGCCGGAGGCAGCTGCGGAGGATATGTGTTAGAGGGGAAAAAGAAAGACTGTGCACTCGTTCCATTTTCTGCTTTTGATCAGCTGACAGACAAAGGTTTGTATGTGAGCTGCCAGGAGGGAGTGGGCATGGATTCCTCTGCTCCATTCTTGTTATTTTCGAAATTAAAAAAGAAAATGTTGCAGTCGCCTGATGGTGAAAATTTAGGCATTTTGGAAGATGTATACTTTTGCTCAAATTCGGGCACAATCGTAGCATATGAACTCTCGGACGGCTTCTTTACAGAGCTATCAGGGATTCGGAAACAGCTGCAGGCTGCCGGAACCTTGATGAACGTTCAAAAGGAAGCACTGGTTCTAAACCGAACGTAAAGAGGTGCTGATTATGCTCATTTGCCCAAATTGCAAATGTAAAGACATCGGAAAAATTGGGGTCAATCAATATTATTGCTGGGGCTGTTTTATTGAATTGACGCTGTCAAAAGGCAAAATATCTACACACCAAGTGGAGGAAGATGGGACACTAAGCAGCTTAGATGATCTGTTTAGTGACGATGAACGTTCAATTCAACTATAAGTGTTAAGGGGGAATTTCGAATGGGCAAAATGACTTCTTCACTATTAACGCTTGGTGCAGGTGCACTCGCATATCATTTTGCAAGCCGATATGATATGCCATCAAAGCGGGATATGAAAAAGCTAAGAAAACGTGTTATGAGAATGATGTAAACAAAAAGGGCTAAAATGATCTTCATTTTAGCCCTTTGTTTTTTTCAGCGTGATAGCCAACCGGTCTATACGCTGGCATTCGCCAAGAGCGGATGTTCTTTTTATGCCTGCCTGTATTCTAATCGTCTTGCAAGAATGGATAAGCTGAAATTGACGACAAAATACATCATAGCTGCCAATAGGAAAATCGGCAGTAAATAGGATTGGCTTTGACCGTTTAATATTTGAGCGTGATGCAATAATTCTGGAAGCGCAATGACAACGGCAAGCGACGTATCTTTTAAAAGAGATATGAATTGACTGACAATTGGCGGCACCATTCTGCGCAGGGCCTGCGGCATAATAATCATTTTCAATGTTTGAATATAGGTTAAACCAGAAGACCTGGCTGCTTCGATCTGGCCCTTATCAATTGATTTAAGGCCGCTCCGAATAATTTCTGACAGCATCGCGGATTCAAACACAGTTAAAGCCGCAATGGCAGAGGCTGTGATGCTTAGCTTGATGCCGATTTCAGGCAATGCAAAATACGTGAAAAAGATGATCAGTAAAAGTGGCAGGTTCCGAATGGTTTCTACAACTACCGCAAGCACCTTCGATAAAATCGGTATTTGAGCGAACCGTAATGTGCCAACGACTAATCCAATGATAAAGCTCAAAATGATGGAGATAAAAGCCACTTTTAAGGTGACAGCAAATCCTTCAAGTAAAAAGGCGAGATGATCAGGTTGGTAGGCACCTATAAAATCCATGATGTTTCCTCCTTTCTAGTGGCTTCTTGCTAATCTTCTTTCTAAATAACCAACACCTAAACTGAGCGGAATGGTTAATAGCAGATAGAACATCGCAACAAAGATGTAGACATCAAACGTCACAAATGTTCTAGACGCAATAAGGTCTCCTTGATACATGAGATCAAACCCTGCAATGACACCTAAAATCGAGGAGTTTTTGACAAGGTTAATAAATTGATTCCCAAGAGGGGGAATGACGATTTTAATCGCCTGCGGCAAAATGATATACCGCATCGTCCCGCCATATGACAGACCTGAGGCGCGGGCTGCTTCCATTTGTCCGAGCGGTACAGCTTGTATCCCTGCACGAATGGCTTCAGCAATAAAGGCAGACGTATAAATGGCAAGAGCAATCGTACCAGCAGTAAAGCCATCTGCTACAATACCCAGCACCGGTAAACCAAAGAAGAAAACAAAGGTGATCAATAATAACGGAATATTCCGAATAAATTCAACATAAGCCGTTCCGAACCAGTTGAGCGGCCTAAATGGCGCAATTCTCATAATGGCAATGAGTGTACCGATCAAAAAGCTTCCAATCAGAGCAATGACACTTGCACCAATGGTATATTTAAAGCCTTCTAAATAAAGATGAACATTTTCAGTGAGAATGGAAAACCGCAGCAATCAGTTCACTTCCTTCCTGATTAACAGGGGAGCCTTTGAGCGGCTCACCTGAGGCATTGATCTTGACGAAACAAATGTTATTCTTTGATCCATTTTTTAAGAATTTTGTCATACTCTCCATTGTCTTTTAACGTTTTTAAAGCTTTATTGATCGCATCTGTTAATTCTTGATCCCCTTTCTTCACAGCAATGCCATAAGGCTCATCTGTAAAGGTGCCGCCGACGACTTCGTAATTTGAATCCTCATCTGCCATACCAAATAAGATCGCATTATCAGTTGTCAGCACTTGCCCTTGATTTGATTTTAAAGCTGTAAAAGCCTCTTGATAGTTCTCAAATTCTAATACGGATACTTCAGGTGCTTTCTCACGGATATTTTGAGAAGAAGTAGATCCTTTCACGGCCAGCACCTTCGTTCCTTTTTTAAGATCATCAATGGATTGAATGTCGCTTCCTTTTTTCACAAGCAGTGATTGTCCTGCTTCAAAGTAAACATCTGAGAAATTGACTTCTTTTTTACGCTCTTCTGTAATTGTCATGGTCGCAACAATCGCATGGATATCCCCTTTTTGAAGCAAAGGAATTCTTGTTTTAGATGTCACTTCCTTAAATTCTGCTTTTCCTTCATCGCCGAGTATTTCCTTTGTGATGGCTTTTGCAATGTCAATATCAAATCCTTCAATATCACCGCTGCTCGGATTTTTTAGACCGAATAAACGTGTGTCATTTTTTACACCGAAAATGATTTTTTTGTCTTTCTTAATGGCTTCTAAAGAACTTCCTTGTTTCGCATCAGTTGAGCCTTTTTCAGTAGATCCACAAGCAGCCAAAGCGGCGATGCAGCAAGTCATAAAGAGCAGCAGGCCAAAGCGTTTCATTTTTTTCATCAAACCATTCCCCCTAGTGATTTAATATACGGCTTAAAAATAATTGAGCACGTTTCTCTTGCGGTTTTTCATAAAATGCAGCCGGTGTTGATTCTTCAAGAATTCTGCCTTCATCAATAAAGACAATGCGGTCAGCCACTTCGCGGGCAAAGCCCATTTCATGTGTGACGACAACCATGGTCATGCCTTCACGAGCCAGCTGCTTCATCACATCTAATACCTCGCCGATCATCTCTGGATCAAGTGCAGATGTCGGTTCGTCGAAAAGCATCACCTCCGGCTTCATCGCAAGCCCTCTTGCAATGGCAACGCGCTGCTGCTGTCCGCCCGAGAGTCGTGAAGGGTAGGTGTCTGCCTTTTCAGGAATGCCGACTTTATTTAAATAAAATTCAGCTGTTTCCTTTGCTTCTTCCTTGCTCACTTTTTTGACCTTCATCGGCGCAAGCATAATGTTTTCAAGCACCGTCTTATGCGGATAGAGGTGAAAATGCTGAAAGACCATTCCGATATTTTGCCTAACAAGATTGATGTTGGTCTTCGGATGCTGAACAGACACTTGGTTGACGAGAACTTTTCCCGCATCAATGCTTTCAAGACGATTGATACACCTGAGCATCGTGCTTTTACCAGACCCTGAAGGACCGATGATCACAACAACCTCCCCTTTTTGAATATGTAGGTTAATGTCCTTAAGTACATGGAACTGGCCATAATGCTTGTTGACTTCTTCGAATGTGATCATGAAGAACCTCCTCTTGTGTTTCATTGGCTAAAGCTAAAGTGGATTCTAGCACAACTTGTGTAAAAAGAAGTAAATGATGGAATATTTTCTGACGAGATTTTACAGCAAACAGTGACTTTGGATGGAGCTGTATGTTTCATGTGTATTCATTTTTAACAAAGTTAGGACAAATTTTATTTACGTGGATAATTGCAGAAAATGGTTAAACAATAAGAAAAGAGGTGAAAAAGGTGAAGAAACGTCCGATCCAATTTCTGATATATGCTGCAGGGGTTCTGCTTGTCCTTGCATCCTTGCTCATTTTACTGCAGCTCGACGAGTTATGGATGCCTGTTTTTTTATTGCTGAAGGCGGTTCTCATTCCGCTTCTCATCGCTATTTTTATTTCTTATCTGCTTTATCCGATTGTGGAAAGACTGCATGCACGAGGGCTGCCGAGAACAGTCAGTCTCTTACTCATCTATGTCCTGTTTTTTGGCGGGATTGGTTTTGCGGTATATAAAGGAGCGCCTGTTATGATCGCACAGTTAAATGAGCTGTCAGAACAAATTCCTGTCATCGCTGAAACGTATAATGGCGCTTTATCACATATTCATCATCATACGAGCCACTGGCCTGACGGACTTCATGACCGCTTGGACCGCTTCATTGTTCAATCGGAGACATATGCAGCCAATAGCGCTGAGCGGATGATTCTTAGCTGTAAAGTTTTATTTGATTACGCATTAGTCGCTGCACTCATCCCTTTTCTTGTTTTTTATATGGTAAAAGACATGAGTACGATGAAACGGGCGGCATGGTATTTAACGCCGCCGTCATTTAGGAAGAGGGGGCATGCCTTTGTGAAAGCAGTGGATGAATCGCTTGGTGATTATATTCGAGGGCAGCTGCTTGTCTGTTCTTTAATCGGGGGTGCAGCAGCCATTGTGCTTTGGCTTTTTCATATCCCGTATCCGCTCGTTCTTGGCATGCTGATAGGAGCAACGAACGTGATTCCGTATTTTGGACCGATAATTGGCGCAGTTCCTGCCATCTTTATTGCGTTTACCATCTCAGTGAAATCGGTCATCATCGTATTGATCACAGTAGCGGTGCTGCAATTTTTAGAGAGCAATGTCCTCAGCCCGATCATTGTAGGACGAAGTCTTCATATGCATCCTGTCGTCATTATGCTTGTCTTGCTTGCAGGAGGGGAGCTGTTTGGCTTAATTGGGATG
This sequence comes from Bacillus sp. PK5-006, assembly GCF_054161415.1. Lineage (NCBI taxonomy): Bacteria > Bacillati > Bacillota > Bacilli > Caryophanales > Bacillaceae > Bacillus > Bacillus sp. PK5-006. Next base: position 1,303,254 of record NZ_CP096414.1, read on the forward strand.
ATTTTAGCCGTTCCAGCAGCTGCGATTATCAGGGTGATCATTGTGCAATATATCCTGATGAGACGAAGCGTTCATTGACAAGACGAGCCGAGTTGTCTATAATAATTTCGATTCATACATATTGAAATTCAATGACGGACCCGAGTACGTTAAAAAGCTGTTGCAGAGAGAGGCTTTATTTGCTGAGAAAAGCCTTATCAGACCTTTAACGGAAGCTAGTCCCGAGTGCAGATAAACACTGCCGCTCTCTTCCGGCGTTATCGGATGTGAAGGTGATAGACGAATGTGTCTATAATCAGGGTGGTACCGCGAGAACATCTCGTCCCTGTGTAAGTCGTTTTGTGCTTGCATAGGGCGGGATGTTTTTTTCGTTTGTGTGGAGATTGATGAATGATAAGGGAGGATTTTTGAATGAAAACTTTAACTTCAGCTCAAGTACGTCAAATGTTTTTAGACTTTTTTAAAGAAAAAGGACATGCTGTAGAACCGAGTGCGTCACTTGTACCGCATGACGATCCGACACTTTTATGGATCAACAGTGGGGTGGCAACATTAAAAAAATACTTTGATGGCCGCGTCGTACCTGACAATCCGCGTATTTGCAACGCACAAAAATCGATTCGTACGAATGATATTGAAAATGTAGGGAAGACAGCACGTCATCACACGTTCTTTGAAATGCTTGGCAACTTTTCTATTGGTGATTATTTTAAAGAAGAGGCCATTGAATGGGCGTGGGAATTCCTCACTAGTGAAGAGTGGATTGGCTTTGATCCGAATTTGTTATCTGTGACAGTCCACCCAGAGGACGAAGAAGCATATATCCTTTGGAGAGATAAAATTGGTGTGCCTGAAGAACGTATTATCCGTCTTGAAGGCAACTTCTGGGATATTGGCGAGGGCCCAAGCGGACCGAATACAGAAATTTTCTATGACCGCGGTGAATCATACGGTGACGACATGAACGATCCAGAATTATATCCAGGCGGAGAAAACGAGCGTTATCTAGAAGTATGGAATCTCGTGTTCTCTGAATTCAACCATAATCCAGATGGATCATACACCCCACTACCGAAGAAAAACATTGATACAGGGATGGGCCTTGAACGAATGGTATCTGTCATTCAAAATGTGCCAACGAACTTCGATACAGACCTTTTCATGCCGATTATTCGTGCAGTCGAAACCATTTCTGGAGAAAGCTATGGTTTGGCGAAGGAAAAAGATACAGCATTTAAAGTCATTGCTGACCATATCCGGACAGTTGCCTTTGCTGTAAGTGACGGTGCGCTTCCTTCCAATGAAGGCCGCGGATATGTATTAAGACGTTTGCTGCGCCGAGCTGTGCGTTATGCAAAAACGATCCATATCCACCGTCCGTTTATGTATGATTTAGTGCCAGTTGTTGCTGAGATCATGAAGGATTTCTACCCAGATGTACAAGCAAAAGAAGAATTTATTGCGAAAGTCATCAAAAACGAAGAGGAACGTTTCCACGAAACACTGAACGAAGGGTTAGCTATTTTGTCAGAAGTGATCAAAAAAGAAAGAGACAAAGGCAGCTCACAGATTTCAGGTGAAGATGTATTTAAGCTGTATGACACGTATGGATTCCCTGTCGAGCTGACAGAAGAATACGCAGAAGATGAAAACATGACAGTTGATCGAGAAGGCTTCCAAGCGGAAATGGAGAAGCAGCGTGAACGGGCAAGAAATGCGAGACAAGATGTCGGCAGTATGCAGGTTCAAGGCGGCGCTTTAGGCGATATTAAAGTGGAAAGTACCTTTGTTGGCTACGAAAATTTAACTGCGGAAACTCGCATTATCGAATTGCTTCAAAATGGTGAACTTGTCTCTGAAGCACATGAAGGAGACACGGTGCAAATCTTGTTAGATGAAACGCCTTTCTATGCGGAAAGCGGCGGACAAGTAGCGGATAAAGGAACACTAAAAAGTGCAGAAGCCATCATTGAGATCAAAGATGTGAAAAAAGCGCCAAACGGTCAGCATGTCCATGAAGGAGTCGTTGTAAGCGGTACGGCTCAAAAAGGTCTCGAGGTCACTGCAGAAGTGGAATCGGCTCTTCGAAAAGGGATTGTCAAAAACCATACAGCGACACACCTTCTGCATCAGGCGCTCAAAGATGTATTAGGAAGCCACGTAAACCAAGCAGGTTCATTGGTAAATGAAAACAGACTTCGCTTTGATTTCTCTCACTTTGGACAAGTGACGAAAGAAGAATTGTCTCAAATTGAAAAAATCGTCAACGAAAAAATTTGGGAAGGTATCTCTGTTGCCATTGACTTGAAACCAATTGCTGAAGCAAAAGAAATGGGTGCAATGGCGCTCTTTGGCGAGAAGTATGGCGATATTGTCCGTGTTGTCCAAGTGGGCGATTACAGCATCGAGCTATGCGGCGGCTGTCACGTGCAAAACACTGCGGAAATCGGTTTGTTTAAAATTGCATCTGAGTCGGGTATTGGTGCTGGAACACGCCGTATTGAAGCTGTGACTGGTAAAGGCGCTTATGAAGAATTAAATGACCAGCTGGCGATTTTAGAACAGGCAGCAAGTGAGCTGAAGTCAAATACGAAGGATGTACCAAAACGGATTGCTTCATTACAGGCAGATTTAAAAGAGGCTCAAAGAGAAAACGAATCTCTCCTTGGGAAATTAAGCCAAGCAGAAGCTGGCTCTATTTTAGAGAAAGTGACAGAAGTTGGCGGAGTGAAAGTATTAACTGAAAAAGTAAATGCTAAAGACATGAACCATTTAAGAACAATGGTTGATGACTTAAAAGTTAAATTAGGATCAGCTGTCATCGTCCTTGGAGCCGTTCAAAACGGAAAAGTAAACATTTCAGCAGGAGTAACAAAAGACGTGATCGAAAAAGGTCTGCATGCAGGGAAGCTTGTGAAGCAGGCAGCTGAAATCTGCGGCGGAGGCGGAGGCGGACGTCCAGACATGGCACAAGCAGGCGGAAAACAACCAGAAAAGCTTGAAGAAGCACTGGCAACTGTCGAAGAATCTGTCAAATCCGTTTTATAATCAGGCAATGTAGTGTAGAATAATGGTATTAGATGAGCGGTTAGAAAAAAGCTTGCTAGTAGAATGTTGGAAGAGAGGTGCAAGAAGCAGTGAGTTCATTTGATAAGACAATGAAGTTTAACTTCTCTGATGATTCAGCTGAAACCAATGTGAATGAAGTGCTCATTACAGTTCATGACGCACTCCAAGAAAAAGGATACAACCCGATCAATCAAATTGTCGGATACTTGCTGTCAGGCGACCCTGCTTATATTCCAAGACATCAGGATGCACGCAACCTAATTCGTAAACTAGAACGAGACGAATTAATTGAGGAATTGGTTAAATCGTACTTAGAGACACATAAAGAGGCGTAAAACATGAGAATTTTGGGCTTAGATTTAGGCACGAAAACCCTTGGTGTTGCGATCAGTGATGAAATGGGATGGACAGCGCAAGGGGTTGAAACAATTAAAATTGATGAAGCAGGCGGAGACTTTGGTCTCAGCCGCCTGTCTGAGATCATAGCGGAATACGGAGCGGATAAAATTGTACTTGGCTTTCCAAAAAATATGAACGGTACGGTCGGTCCTAGAGGCGAAGCCAGCCAATCATTTGCGAAAGTGCTAGAAAACACGTACAATGTTCCTGTTGTGCTTTGGGACGAGCGTCTGTCAACAATGGCAGCGGAAAAAATGCTCATCTCTGCAGATGTGAGCAGACAAAAGCGTAAAAAAGTCATTGATAAAATGGCGGCTGTCATGATCCTGCAAGGATATTTAGACAGCTTAAATTAAAATGAGGTGAATCAAATGGAACACGGAGAAAAGCAAATTACAATCGTTGATGATAATGGAAATGAACAGCTTTGCGAAGTACTATTTACTTTTGAAAGCGACCATTTTAACAAATCGTATGTCCTTTACTACCCAATTTCTGAACAAGACAATGAGGAAATTGAAATTCATGCATCAAGCTTTACACCGAATGAAGACGGTGAAGATGGCGAGCTAGAGCCGATTGAAACAGATGAAGAATGGGACATGATTGAAGAAACGTTAAATACGTTCTTAGATCAAGAAGACGAAGAATAGAACAAATAAAAGGCCTGTGAACAGATCTTCTTGATCTTTCTTCACAGGTCTTTTTTTACGATCAATATGTTAACTTAATTTCATTTTATGTTGACATAATGAATTGTACCTTTTACTCTGTTTTTAACAATAAATTGAGTGAGGGGCATGGAGATTGAAAATACAAGATATGATGCAAATAGCGTTAATGACAGCGGTCATCGGGATGTTAGGCTTGATCCCGCCGATTTTACTTACATTTACACCTGTACCGATTACATTGCAAACCGCAGGTCTTTTGCTTGCTGGGGGGCTGTTAAAGCCAAAACAAGCACTGATCAGTTTATGTCTTTTTCTTTTGGTTGTGGCAGCAGGCGCACCTCTTTTGTCAGGCGGGAGAGGCGGGATAGGGGTCTTCTTTGGTCCAAGCGGTGGTTTTCTTCTTGCTTATCCTGTTGCTGCCTTCATGATCAGCTTATGGGTGAACCGGCTGAAAAAAGTAACCGCACTGCGTCTTTTTGTGATCTATGCGGTTTGCAGTATTGTGATTTTGTATATGTGCGGCATCCCCTTTCAAGCCATGATGATGCATATTAAGGTGTCGCAGGCCGCTTTCCTTAGTTTGATTTATCTTCCAGGTGATCTCATCAAAGCGGGAATGTGTGCTGTCTTTACGGTTAAAATCATACAGGCCATGTCATATCGAAAAAGGGATCTGCATAAAGGGAGGCGTGCGGTTTGATCAGAATAACGGAAAGCTATGCAGTACATGCAGAAATGAAACCAGATCAGATTGCCATCATAGATGAGCAAGAAAGCATTACATATCAAGATTGGTACGAACGTGTACAGAGATCAGCGCAGTGGTTACAAGGAACGGCTCATCAGCAAAAAAGAATCGCTTTTTTATTATCAAATGGTGCTTCTTTTTTGCAACTATTTGCGGGCGCTGCTTGTGCAGGGTGGACAGCCGTTCCGCTTGATCCGAGATGGAGTCATGAAGAATGTGTTGAAAAGCTCTTGTTAAGTGAGGCGGATCTCGCCATTATAGAGGATCGATTGATGAAAAGATTTGAACAAAGCAGCGTAGACATACCGATTATTTCTTTATCTGAATGGAAGGAAAGAATGAGCCTTCTCACAGACAGTCCAGATAACAGCTGCGATACCGAGAAGGATCCTGTCTTTTATATGGGATTTACGTCAGGATCAACAGGCTCACCGAAAGCCTTTATTAGGCGTCAGCAGTCTTGGATCGAGAGCTTTCGAATGACCACCGCTTCATTTGGAATCACTCATCAAGATCATGCTCTTATATTAGGTACACTTTTATCCTCTCACTTTTTATATGGTGCCATCAGTACATTATACTTTGGCGGCACAGTGACGCTTTTAGAAAAATTTGTGCCAGTAAAAGCGAAGAAAGCCTTAGAGACAGGTGATATCACCGTGATGTATACTGTCCCAACAATGACAGAAACGTTACTGCAAATCGAAGCTTTTAGAGAAGACAATCCGCTTCTTGTCATGTCATCGGGAGCAGATTGGAGCAGCTCTTCAAAAGAACAGCTCGTCACCAATTATCCACATGTCACTTTTTTTGATTTTTATGGCACATCAGAGTTAAGTTTTGTCTCTTATTTGTCTTCAAATGACTTTATGCAAAAACCTTCTTCTGTTGGACGGCCTTTCTCCTCCATTCAAGTAGAAGTAAGGCGGCCTGATCAATCTGTCTGCCAGCCAAATGAAACAGGGAGGATTTATGTGAAGAGCCCAATGACGTTTTCAGGTTACTTGCATGAGCAGAAACCGCCGGAGGAGTGGCTGACAGTTTACGATATGGGATGGCTGGATGAAGACGGTTATCTGTATATGAGCGGTCGTGAGAATGGCATGATTGTCTATGGAGGACTGAATATTTTCCCAGAGGAAATTGAGCGTGTGCTAAATGAACAGCCAGAGGTAAAACGGTCGATTGTGGTTGGCGTTCCTGACCCATATTGGGGTGAAATCCCTGTTGCCATACTGGAGCAAGAGCCGCAAATAAAGGCGGTTCGACAAGCTGTTAAAGAAAAGCTGGCGGCCTACAAGGTACCAAAAAAATGGCTTGTGATTGATCAAATGATTGAAACATCCGGCGGAAAAATAGCCCGCGCGAGCATGAAAAAGTGGGCGGAGGAGCAATTGTCATGCAAGCAGTGATCGTAGAAGCAAAACGAACACCCTTCGGTGACAAAAATGGGATGCTGAAAAATTATCGCCCAGAGCAATTAGCCGCTCCCCTTATTCGGCATTTGTCTCAGATCATGACACCGGATGACGTCATATTAGGCAATGTCGTCGGAGGCGGTGGAAATATGGCCCGTCTGTCCTCATTAGAAGCAGGTCTTCCTTTACACGTTCCTGGTATGACAATTGACAGGCAGTGTGCCTCTGGTCTTGAAGCGATCCGAACAGCTTGCGTCATGGTTCAATCGGGGGAGGGCACGATGTATATCGCTGGCGGGACTGAGAGCATTTCCAGCTCACCAATGAAAGAGAGAGCGCGCTTTTCACCGGAGCGGATAGGAGATCCGCATATGGGAGAAGCAGCAGAGCTGACCGCGTCGGCATTTTCCGTCACGAGAAAAGAACAAGATGACTATGCACTTTTAAGCTGGGAAAGAAGTTTAGCGGCATTCACACATGGTACATATTCAGAAGAAATCGTTTCGATTGACGGGATGAACATAGATGAAGCGGCTGCTAAAATAAGACCGATGGCAAAGCTGATCAAGCGGGCAAAGCCTGTATTTTTACCGGGAAAAGGAACTGTGACTGCCGCCAATAGCTGTAAGGAAGCGGACGGAGCAGCCGCTGTCGCTGTGATGGAAAGATCGCTAGCGGAAGCAAGTGGATATAAGGCAATGCTACGGTATGCCGGAAGTGCTGTGACAGCGATACATCCTCATTTTCCAGCTGCTTCACCAATTGATGCGATCAAGAAGCTTTTACATCAAGAGAACATCAAGGCAGAGGAAGTGGCGCTATTTGAAATCAATGAAGCGTTTGCGCTGAAAGCTGCACTTATTGCCCGGACGCTGGGGATACCATATGACCGGATCAATAGAAGAGGCGGTGCACTTTGCCTTGGGCATCCTTACAGCGCGTCAGGAGCTGCTATGATGGTGAGATTATTTTATGAAGGGCGCGCCTTACCGAATGGAAGCTATGTCATGGCTGCTATTGGAAGTGGTGGCGGCATTGGTTTAGCCGTGTTATGTCAAGTTCTGTCATGACATGCATAAGCAAGGAATTGCCGAACTCCGTCGAATCATGTACTATAAAAGCTAGATGTGAGGAGGGCCATGCATGTTTTCAGAACAAAAGAAACGACCATTCTTCAAGAGAAAAATGGGGATCGTCCTGTTATCTGTCCTTGCTGTCATCATCATTGCAGCATTATCAGGCTTTTTATATGTTAAATCAGCACTCGGACCGGTCGATCAAAAAAGCAAACAAACCATTAATATTCATATTCCAAATGGGACATCTGTCCGCGAAATTGCGGGCATTTTAAAAGAAAATGGGCTCATTTCGAATGACACGATTTTCACTTATTATGCAAAATACAAAAAGGCGTCCGGCTTTAAAGCGGGATATTTCCATTTAAAACAAACAATGGACGCAGACACGCTGATCAAAAAGCTGACATCTGGCGGGACAGATTACGCCTTTCAGCTTGTGATTCCAGAGGGAAGACAGCTGTCTGATATCGCAGCCATTATTGCAAATCAGACGAATTTTTCAGCGAAGGAAGTTGAAGCGAAGCTGGATGATCCTGCTTTTATTCAAACGTTAATGAAAAAATATCCGAAAACCGTGACATCACAGGTGAATGGAAAACAGGTGAAACATCCGTTGGAGGGTTATTTATTCCCTGCTACGTATCCATTTTATCGTGAGGATGAATCGCTCGAAACGATCATTGAAACGATGATTAAACAAACAGATCAATACGTGAAAACGTATGAAAAAGACATGAAAAAGAGAAACATGTCCATACATGATGTGTTAACGATGGCTTCACTGATTGAAATGGAAGCAACAGAAAAGACAGATCGGGCAAAAATCTCAAGTGTATTCTATAACCGGTTGAAAAAGGACATGCCGCTTCAAACTGATCCAACCGTTCTTTATGCACTTGGTGAGCATAAATCCCGTGTGTATTACAAAGACCTAAAAGTGAAATCTCCTTATAACACGTATAACAACAAAGGGCTGCCGCCTGGACCTATTGCAAATGCGGGTGAATCCTCTTGGAAAGCCGCACTGCATCCAGAGAAAACGGATTACGTTTACTTCCTTGCGAAGAAAAATGGAGAAGTCGTATTTACGAAAACGTTAAATGAGCATAATAAAGCAAAAGCGAAATACATCACAGGCAGCAATTAATGGACAAGTGAATCGAAAAAGACTGTAGACAATACGAGATTGCCTGCAGTTTTTTTCGTTGGAATCTCCATTTTATAGGTTCGCAATTGCTACTTCTTTGTGGTAAAATATATCGGGTTGTTTTTACTTAGATGAACGAAAGATTGACGAGAAAGAGAGCTGCAATAGGCAGGACTCTTCTTTTTCAGGTCATGAAGGAGCTAGACAGATAATGACTATCGAAGATGATCGAATAAATGATTATATTGAACATTTAATTCACCCAAGTTCTGATGCAATCGCTCAATTAGAGATCTATGCAAAAGAGCATCATGTACCAATTATGGAAAAGGTGAGCATCGAGCTTTTATTGCAGCTGCTTTCGATGAAACAGCCGAAGAAAATTCTGGAGGTCGGGACAGCGATTGGCTATTCCGCTATTCGAATGGCAACAGCTCTTCCAGATGCTGAGATTTATACGATTGAGCGAAATGCAAAGCGCTATGAAGAAGCAACACGGAACATTGAGGAATTAAAGTTAAAAGAAAGAATACATGTGTTTTTTGGTGATGCGATCGAATCGGCTAAAACGGTCCAAACGATGGCGCCCTATGATGTGATCTTTATTGATGCCGCAAAAGGGCAGTACAAGCGTTTCTTTGAATTGTTTGAACCGATGCTCGCTCACGACGGAATGATTATCACAGACAATGTATTATTCAAAGGTTTAGTGGCAACGAATTATGAAGAAGAAATTGAAGATAAACGAAAAAAACAATTAATTGGAAAAATTGATCGATACAATCAATGGCTCATGTCAAACCCTGATTTCCAAACGTGCATTATTCCAGTTGGAGACGGGATCGCCATTAGTACAAAAAGAGGTGACCAATCATGAAGAAACCAGAATTGCTTGTGACGCCAAGCAGCGTGTCAGACGTACTGCCATTAATTGAGGCAGGAGCTGATGCATTCTTAATAGGCGAACAAACATACGGTATTCGTCTTGCAGGTGAGTTTTCAAGAGAAGATGTGAAACAAACGGCTCTGCTTGCACATGCCCATCACAAAAAAGTGTATGTAGCGATGAATGCGATTTTTCATAATGACCGCGTGCAGCTGCTTGGAGATTATTTAACCTTTCTCGATTCATTAAGCGTGGACGGCGTCGTCTTTGGAGACCCAGCCGTGATCATGGCAGCAAAGGAAACAGGAGTGAACCTGAACCTTCACTGGAGTACAGAAACGACTGGGACAAACTATTACACTTGTAACTACTGGGGCAGAAAAGGCGCATCGCGTGCTGTTCTTGCAAAAGAGCTGAATATGGACAGTGTGATCGACATCAAAGAAAATGCTGAGGTGGAGATTGAAATTCAAGTCCATGGCATGACATGTATGTTTCAATCGAAACGTACGCTCATCGGCAACTACTTTGAATACCAGGGCAAACAAATGGATGTCGTAGGCAGAAACATGGAGGAAGGGCTATTCCTGCATGACCAAGAGCGTCAAAACAAATATCCTATTTTCGAGGATGCAAACGGAACACATATTATGAGTCCAAATGATGTGTGTATGATTGACGAATTAGAAGAGTTTGTTGACGCAGGCATTGACTCATTTAAAATTGACGGAATTTTAAAGTCACTTTCTTATATGACAGAGGTGACATCACTTTATAGAAAAGCAATTGATTTACTAACGACTGACAAAGACGCGTATGAAGATCAGAAAGAGGACTGGGTGAAGCGGATTGAAGAGATTCAGCCAGTGAATCGTTCGATTGATACAGGGTTCTTCTTTAAAGAAACGGTTTATTAAGATAAGAGGAGGCAGAGGAAATGGCATTATTGAAAGATGGTATTTCTGAAATGATAGATGGGAAACGTGTCATTACAAAAAAACCAGAACTGCTTGCACCCGCAGGAAACTTGGAAAAACTGAAAATTGCTGTACATTACGGAGCTGACGCTGTTTTTATTGGCGGGAAAGAATTTGGACTTCGCTCAAATGCAGATAACTTTTCAATTGAAGAAATGGCAGAAGGTGTCGCATTTGCAAACAAATATGGCGCACGCATTTATGTGACAACAAATATCTTCGCCCACAATGAAAACATGGACGGGCTGGAGGAATACCTTCAAAGGATCGAAGGCGCTGGAGTAGCAGGCATTATCGTAGCTGATCCACTGATCATTGAAACATGTAAACGTGTTGCACCGAAGCTTGAAGTCCATTTAAGCACACAGCAGTCTCTTTCAAATTGGAAAGCTGTTCAGTTTTGGAAGGAAGAAGGGCTTGAGCGTGTGGTGCTCGCACGTGAAACTAGTGCGTTAGAAATTAGAGAAATGAAAGAAAAGGTCGATATTGAAATCGAAACATTCATTCACGGTGCGATGTGTATCGCATATTCTGGCCGCTGCGTGCTCAGTAACCATATGACGGCAAGAGATTCTAACCGCGGAGGCTGCTGCCAGTCCTGCCGCTGGGATTATGATCTTTATAAACTAGAAGGTTCTGAGGAAGCGCCATTATTTGGTGAAGAAGATGCGCCATTTGCGATGAGTCCAAAAGATTTGAAGCTTGTTGAATCCATTCCTCAAATGATTGAAATGGGAATTGACAGCTTAAAAATTGAAGGACGGATGAAATCCATTCATTATGTTGCCACTGTTGTAAGTGTGTATCGTAAAGTCATCGATGCGTACTGTGCTGATCCAGACAATTTTGTCATTCAGCAGGAATGGTTAGATGAATTAGATAAATGCGCAAACCGTGACACAGCACCAGCCTTTTTCGAAGGCGTACCAGGAACAGATGAACAAATGTTTGGCATTCATGGAAAGAAAACGACATTTGATTTCGCAGGTCTTGTTCTTCATTATGATGAAAAAGAACAAATCGTGACATTGCAGCAGCGTAACTTCTTTAAGCAAGGCGACGAAGTCGAATTCTTCGGTCCAGAGATTGAGAATTTCACATGCAAAATTGAAACGATTTGGGATGAAAAAGGAAATGAACTAGATGCCGCTCGTCATCCGCTGCAAATCGTCAAATTCAAGCTTGATCAAAAAGTATACCCTAGCAACATGATGAGAAAGGGGAAATAACAGCCACATGAGGAGTAAACCAGTTGTCATTGGTATTGCTGGCGGCTCGGGTTCAGGTAAAACGAGCGTCACCAATTCAATCTATGAAAAATTTAAAGGACACTCCATCCTCATGCTTCAGCAAGATCTATATTACAAAAATCAAAGTCATATGCCATTTGAAGAGCGCCTGCTCACGAACTATGATCATCCGCTTGCATTCGACAATGACCTGATGTTTGAGCATTTGGAACAGCTCCTAAGATACGAATCCATTGAAAAACCAATATACGATTTTAAACTAAATACACGTTCAGAAGAGACGGTTCATGTTGAGCCGAAGGATGTCATTATCGTTGAAGGTATCTTTGCGCTCGAAGACGAACGTTTGAGAGACTTAATGGATATTAAACTGTATGTTGATACAGATGCAGACCTTCGCATCATCCGCCGCATTTTACGCGATACGAAGGAAAGAGGCCGGTCGATCGATTCTGTGATTGAACAATATGTATCTGTTGTCAGACCGATGCATAATCAATTCATTGAACCGACGAAACGATACGCCGATATCATCATCCCAGAAGGCGGCCAAAACCATGTGGCGATCGACTTAATGGTCACAAAAATTCAAACCATTCTTCAAAACCGAGCAGAGTAAATGGTGGAGAAGAAAAAGACCTTTACAGTGTAAAGGTCTTTTCAACATCATCTTACCAAACTCTCACAAAAACTTGTCTTTATAAAGAGTGATAGTGGCATCGCCACGTGAATGAACGGTCACTAGCCCATTAGAGCTAACAGAAGCAACACTCTGGTTATCTGTCCAATAACGTGTTGCTGCAGCATTATAGACTGTTATTAGAGCAGCATTCTCGGAAAAAATCTTAAGGGTTTGATATGATAAGAAAACAATGAAGAAAAGAAGAGATGGAGAAATCACTACCACATAGCGAAAGAATGAAGTTGAAAAAGTATATTAAAAAAACGACAAACAAATCATCACAAATTTTCAAACAATTCTTGATCAAAATGCAATTTTGTAATAATATAGCATAGACATATCGTACACTGACCATATTATGTATTGGAAGATGGAGAATGGATAAGCTATTCTTCTACATATGATCGAAATGGCCGAACGAGGTACAGGAGCTTCCTGTGCCTTTCCACAGTTTGTGCGATTTTAGACCGCTGCGAGTGGTCCTGTCTAATAAAAGGCATAATAGTTGCATCTAAAAGGGACGCCATGTAAGATGGACTTTTACGAATATGGTACAGAAGGAATGAGGGCCTGAACATGTCCTCATTCTTGTATATTTCAGTCGTCACTCACGTGCAGAAAGTTTGTATGATGAGGATTAATAGAAGGAGTGAATGATTCATGGCACAAGAGAAAGTATTTCCAATGACAGAAGAAGGAAAACGTAAATTAGAAGAAGAGCTTGAATATTTGAAAACGGTTAAACGTAAAGAGGTTGTAGAGCGTATTAAAATCGCTAGAAGTTTTGGAGACCTCTCTGAAAACTCGGAGTATGATTCTGCTAAAGAAGAGCAGGCGTTTGTAGAAGGCCGTATTACAACGCTTGATAATATGATTCGTAATGCTAAAATTATCGAAGATGAAGGAAACTCAAATGTGGTTTCACTTGGTAAAACGGTGACATTCGTTGAATTACCAGACGGGGAAGAAGAGTCTTACACAATTGTTGGAAGTGCAGAAGCTGATCCGTTTGAAGGCAAGATTTCAAACGATTCACCTATTGCAAAAAGCCTTTTAGGTAAACAAGTAGACGACAAAGTAACCGTTCAAACACCTGGCGGAGAAATGTTCGTCCAAATTGTAAAAATTTCATAATCACGTTTATCAGGTAAACACCTCGTCCACAATAGGGACGAGGTGTTTTTATGCGCAAAAAAAGAAGAATTCAATGGACAGGTGCGATTATTTTTATACTATTGCTCGGTCTTCTGATGAGACTGGCAGAAATTCAGCTGTTCTTCACAGAATCGTTTTCAAAGCTTGATATCAATTTAATACAAGAAAGTGTCAAACAGCGAACAGAAGAAGTCGTTATTTCAGACGGGCGCGGTGAGTTTTTAGATCGAAACGGCCAAGCACTTCTTACAAAAGAACAGCCTGCGGTTATCTTATTTCCTTTCCTGCAATATGATCTTCCACGCTTACAGCAAACCGCCTCTATTCTTGAGATGGAAGAGGATGAACTCAAAAAACAGTTAACAGAAACGAAAAAACCTCTCATTTTAAAAGATGACATTACGAAAAAAAAGCTGAAAGACATCAATGATATGAAATATTCAGGTGTGTACGGCGTATATATGAAAGAGAAGGACAAAAAAAGACTTGCCCTCCACACATTAGGTTTCACAAGCGAAAATCCAGAACTATTGAGAAAGCGTTATCCTGACAAAAAAGAGCTTTCCATACGTACTGAAATCGGCACATTTGGGCTTGAAAGCACCTTTGACGAATTTCTATTACCCGAGCAAGACACAAAATTGTTATATCATGTGGACGGAAGGGGAAACCCTTTGTTCGGTATGGACGTCAAATATACAGCAGAAGCTCATTCCTTTTATCCACTTCAGGTACAGACAACAATAGATGAAGACATGCAGGCTGAAATGGAGAAGGTGCTCAAAGAACAAGGCGTTGAAAAAGGCGGTGCCGTTCTGCTCGACATTGAAAAAAGCAGTGTACTGGCGATGGCGAGTACCCCAAATGTCACAAGTAAAAACCGGCATGAGGCAAGAAATTACATGCTGACAGCCATTGCACCAGGCTCTGTCTTTAAAACGGCTGTACTTGCCGCAGCAATCGAAAAAAATCTTGACCAGCCACAAACCATGTATGACTGTCGAAAGAATTTATATGGAGAGCCTGAAGGAAAACAGGAAGTGCTGAATCTGACGGACAGTTTCTCTGAGAGCTGCAATTATACCTTTGCGACACTTGCTGAAAGGCTCATTCAAACAGATGATCAAATCATCGAAAAGACGGCTGCAAAGCTTGGACTCTTAGATCGAGCTGGCTGGGAAGGGGATGTCTATCATAAGCAGCACTTCAAACAGTTTGATCGTGAAGAAACAGGCAGTGTGTGGGGAGATAAAAGAGACAAGCATGTCAAAAAAGCCATTGCACAAACCGCAATAGGACAAAAAAATGTCAAAACGACGCCTCTGCAAATCGCGAATATGATGGCTACGATCGCAAGAGGAGGAGAACGAAAAGAAGTGAAAATCGCAGAAAAAGTGCTGTATCAAAACGGAACAACGATGCTGTCCTTTCAAAACAAACGGCCTGAAGGGGGCAGCATAGACCGCTATACAGCCCAAAAGCTGCAAAAATTTTTAAGACAGGTGGTGACCTCTGACAAGGGAACGGGAAGAAGGTTTCAAGATTTGCCATACGATGTAGCGGGAAAATCAGGTACTGCCCAAACCGGCAGTCAAGACAAAAAGGGGAATCCGCTTTATCATAAGTGGTTTGCTGGATACTTTCCGGTAGAAAAACCAAAATACGCCCTTGTCGTTGTTCACCTAGATGAGACAAGTGGCCGGGCTAAGACAAATGATGCGTTTTATGATATTGTAAAAAAGGTCAATGAAATTGAAAAGAAACAGACATAGAACATCCCTTCATGACATGTTAGAATAGTAACGACTTAGGGAACAGAGGCAAAGGAGTGCAGAGATTTTGAGTAGAAATTCTCGATTTGAACATCGTGATAAGCGCAGAAAGGCAAATATGGTGCTTAACATATTAATTGGTATAGTTGTGGTGCTTATTTTGGTTGTCGCATCGAGTTTGTTAATTTTTAATAAGCCGAAAGAAACAGATGTAGCAAAAGAGCCATCAAAAACGGCACCTGCAACGAGTGAAAATAAACAAAACTCACAAGAAGATGTGAAAGATCCAAAGAAAGACACATCCGATGATTCAGATGCAAAAAAAGACGACTCATCTGATCAAGACGACGAAAAGAAGAAGACAGATGATGAAGAAAAACCTAATAAAGATGCGTTAAAAGACGCCAAAGAAACAGATGGCGGCAAAACGAGTGATGTAGACAAAACATACGAAAATGATGACTGGGAGCCTGTAGGAACAGAGCAATCCGGTTCACATACAGCAACCTATGATTCCAGCTCAAAAGACTGGAAAGAAATGATCAAAGCCATGTCCTATGCGACAGGAATTTCAGAAGATCAAATGACCGTTCTTTGGTTAGGAAATAACGGAGGTCCTCAAGATGCAAAAGGAACCATCCGTGATAAATCAACAGGTGAACGCTACCGCGTGGAAATTACGTGGGTAGATGAAAAAGGCTGGAAACCTGTGAAGGTTGAAAAATTAAGATAAACACGAAAAAAGATAGCAGATTGTTGACAAAGGGCTAAAATGATGTTTATTTTAGCCCTTTGTCTTCTTTTCAGCGTGATAGAAAACCTTTGCAGTCTAGGAAGGACGAGTACTGGAGCGGAGCGAATTTGACATTCGTGAGCACCGGCACGCAGAACTGACAACGAATGCGAGGGTTTGTCTACACGCTGAGATAGCAGATATGCTATCTTTTTTGTTTAGACATTCGCTTTAAAATGAACAACTGCTGTATACAAAATCCGCTCATCAATCACAGTCGTTTGATGACTGACAGAATGAACAGTCAGCAGAATCGCTTGATTATGTTCAATTTGTTTTTGGATCTTTTGTTCAAGTTCTTTTAAAGATGTTGCTTCAAAAAATTCTATTTTATCCTTTAAAAAATCCAGCTGAAAATCCATTTGATTCACCTCTCTATACTCTTCATTCATCTTAATCTCTCTCCTTCAGAAGGGCAAATGTTTTTCGGTCTCTCCCAGTATTTTTTAGTAGGAAAGAAACAGAAGTTGTGGTAGGATAGGAACTGTTCGACGGAATAAAACATACTATACGCATAGGAATAAATAGATAAAGTGGAGGGAAAGAAAATGGGACGTGAATTTCTTTCTTTATTTGATCATTGGGCTGACTCTTATGACGACACGGTAAGTGGTCATGACGAGCAGTATAAAGAAGTGTTTCGCCGGTATCCGGCTATTTTAAAAGAGATTGTCCGCCTTTCAGGCCAAAATGTTCTTGAGTTTGGAAGCGGTACGGGGAATCTAACAGCGCTGCTCCTTGCAGCTGATAAAAACGTGTTTGGTGTTGAACCATCAGATGCCATGAAGAAAGCGGCTCTTCAAAAAGGACTGCCAGATCTATTTCATGATGGGGATTTTTTATCATTTCCAGCGCCGCCTTTTGAGCCAGATACGATCGTCAGTTCATATGCATTCCACCATTTAACGGATGAAGAAAAAAAACAAGCCATTCACACCTATAGCAACATCCTTCACTCAGATGGTAAAATAGTTTTTGCTGATACAATGTTTCAAAATCAAGCAGCACATCAAGCTCAGATCGACAAAGCGAGAGCCGCAGGGTTCGATCAGCTTGCAGAGGATTTAGAAACGGAATATTATCCATCCATTGATGTGCTAAAGCAAATCTTTGAAGAAGAAGGTTTTAGCACGTCCTTTCATCAAATGAATGATTTTGTTTGGATCGTAGAAGCGAAGAAAAGGGAATGAAAGGATGTTTTTGATTTGAAAATCGCAGTTATAGGTGCAATGGAAGAAGAAGTGACGATTTTAAGAGATCAACTAAAAAATGCTACACAAGAAAACATCGCTGGGTGTGAATTTACAACAGGTGTTTATGAAGATAAAGAAGTGATTTTATTAAAATCAGGGATTGGAAAAGTAAATGCAGCGGTCAGCACAACATTACTGCTTGACCGCTTTCAGCCAGATTATGTGATCAATACAGGATCTGCTGGCGGTTTTCACCACTCATTAAATGTAGGTGATATTGTCATCTCTACTGATGTGAGACATCATGATGTAGATGTGACCATCTTTGATTACGAATATGGACAAGTGCCGGGACTTCCAGCTGCTTTCATTGCAGATGAAAAGCTTGTGAAGCTGGCAGAAGAATCTGCTTTAGAAATTGATCATATTCAAGTGGCAAAAGGAACGATTGCAACAGGAGATTCGTTTATGAATGATCCGGATCGTGTAGCGTTTGTGAGAGAGAAGTTTCCAGAGCTATATGCGGTGGAAATGGAAGCCGCAGCCGTTGCACAGGTCTGCCAGCTCTTTGGTACGCCATTTGTTGTCGTTCGTGCGCTATCAGATATTGCAGGGAAAGAATCCAATATCTCCTTTGATCAATTCCTTGAGCAAGCAGCGATTCACTCAACCGACCTTGTCTTGCGTATGATAAAGCAAACACAATAAAAGAAGGGGTTCCCCCCTTCTTTTCCATACAAAGGAAGGGAATCATATGGCTGTCATAAAGGATATTACTGAATTAATTGGCCGCACACCGCTTTTAAAGCTGTCAGGGATTGGCGTCCCAGAAGGCGTTGAGGTGTATGCAAAGCTTGAGATGATGAATCCAGGTGGAAGTATTAAGGATCGTTTAGGTGACATGCTCATCAGAGAAGCATTAGCATCTGGCAAACTGCGTCCAGGCGGAACTATTATTGAAGCAACTGCTGGAAACACAGGAATTGGGCTTGCCCTAAGTGCAAGAAAGCATCAATTGCAGACCATTTTTTGTGTACCAGAACATTTTAGTCAAGAAAAACAACAACTGATGAAGGCGCTCGGTGCAGAGATTATTCATACGCCGAGAAAAGAAGGCATGAAGGGTGCGATTGATCGAGCCCTTGAATTAGAGGCAAGCCTTGACAATGCCTATTGTGTTTTACAATTTAAAAACCAAGTAAATCCATTGACTTACTACAGAACGCTCGGTCCCGAATTATGGTCCGACTTAAAAGGGAATATCGATGTATTCGTGGCGGGAGCAGGATCTGGCGGAACTTTTCAAGGTTGTGCCGCCTATTTAAAAGAGCAGAATCAGGCGTTAAAAACAGTGGTTGTGGAGCCTGAAGGATCAATTTTAAATGGAGGGGACCCGGGTCCGCATAGAACGGAAGGAATTGGCCTTGAATTTATCCCAGATTATATGGAGCAGGCTTTATTTGATGAGATTTACACTGTCAGTGATGATGATGCGTTTCGAATGGTGAAAGAAGCAGCTGAAAAAGAAGGTGTTCTCATCGGCAGCTCTTCTGGTTCCGCTTTATATGCCGCTTTAGAGGAAGCAAAGAAAGCAGCACCTGGGACAGTCATTGTCACCATTTTTCCTGACAGCAGTGAGCGATATTTAAGTAAAGGAATTTATGAGGGAGGAAAATAGAATGAAACCAAAAACAATGATGATTCACAGCGGAACAACGGGTGATGAAAGAACAGGCGCCGTGTCTGTGCCGATTTACCAAGTAAGTACTTATAAGCAGCCGAAAGCAGGCGAACATACGGGGTATGAATACTCCAGAACAGCAAATCCAACAAGAACTGCCCTGGAAACAGTCATTCGTGATCTTGAAGGAGGAGCAAGCGGCTACGCATTTGGTTCAGGGATGGCAGCCATTACGGCTGTGATGATGCTGTTTAACAGCGGAGATCATATTGTGCTGACAGATGACGTGTACGGCGGAACCTACCGCGTCATCACAAAGGTGCTAAACCGCATTGGCATTACTGCAACCTTTGTTGACACAAGTGATCCTGAAGCAGTGAAAAAAGCCATTTTACCTGAAACAAAAGCCGTTTACATTGAATCGCCAACCAATCCTTTACTCAAAATGACAGATCTAAAAGCCATCGGCGAATTGACAAAGGAAGCCAACATCTTGATGATTGTCGACAATACATTTTTCACACCGTATTTCCAAAAGCCGATTGAATATGGCGCAGACATTGTCTTGCACAGTGCGACTAAGTATTTAGGCGGCCATAGTGATGTTGTAGGCGGGCTTGTCGTCACAGCGACGAAAGAGCTTGGAGAAGAACTGCACTTTGTTCAAAACTCGACAGGCGGAATTCTTGGACCGCAGGATTCATGGCTTCTCATGAGAGGGATGAAAACGCTTGGACTACGAATGGAAGCACATCAACAAAATGCACAGAAAATCGCTGAGTTTTTAAAGCAGCATGCAGCCGTCACACGTGTTTATTATCCAGGTCTCGATACTCACCCTGGACATGAACTTGCGAAAACACAAGCATCCGGCTTCGGCGGCATGATCTCTTTTGATATTGGAAAAGAAGAACATGTCGATGTATTTTTAAGCCAGCTTAAGCTGTTTACAATCGCAGAAAGCCTTGGAGCGGTTGAAAGCTTAATTTCTGTCCCTGCCCGGATGACCCATGCGTCCATTCCAAAAGACCGCCGGGAGGAGCTTGGCATCACAGATGGTTTAATTCGTATTTCCGTCGGAATTGAAGATGTGGATGATTTACTACATGATATCAAGCAAGGACTAAGCGCACTGGCGAATGGATAGATTTACATGCTCCTCGCTTTCTCTCACTATGTTAAGCTATGAATAGACATTGATAACTGGAAGGTGAAACAAGTGAAGAAAAAGTGGAGTGATTTAGTGACAGATTACAAGCAGTACGCTTTTATTTTGCTTGCTGTCAGCACCTTTTTATATATTGGTACGATCTTACCGAACCAGCACATCGAAGCATCTCCAAAAATGCTGATGATGGGAATAGATTGTGTTTTCTTATTAGCAGCTTTTGTTTGTGTTAAACGCGCGATTTTCTTTCAAAAGAAACTGCAAGAATTAGATGAAGATTAATTCGAAAGCCTCCTCATTTGCCTGAGGAGGCTTTTTTTATTGTATTGGATAATCGGACAAGAATAACTGTAGAAATTTAGTCAAAAACACAAAATTCATCTATATTACTAAAAACAGGTTTACAAAATGGTGCTTGCTGGATATACTTACAAAGTAATTAAAAAAACGTAAAGGAGGCTGAAGAATATGTTATTCGTATCTACTTGTGATCAATTCAACCAACAATTTCATCATGTCATCAGCCTGTGGAAGAGTTCGTGTCCTTCCTTTGCCTTATACGGTGCACGCTTCAAAACTGTTTAAGTAAACGAGGATTTCACACGTATCATCCATTGCAGGTTGGAAGACACTGTCTTTTGATCTGCATTTTTGTGTGCCCGCAGGTCAACTGATAAAGAAGATCTGCGGGCTATTTCGCGTGCTGCGAACTGAAGGGAGGTGAGCGTATATGACAATCCATTTATTTTTTATTACTTTGACGATTAAGCGGAAATACAAGGACATTGAGACCGTTCTTTACGAACAAGAAGTCGAAACAATTTATGAAGAAATGAAACAGAAACAACTAAAGTATATGAACTAAAACAGGAAATGAAAAATGTGAAAAGGAGGAGATTGACATGTTTATGATGCTTGCCATGCTTGATTGTTATACGATGGAGAAGGACCAGGTTTAGACACGCTCCACATTGATCACCTGCACATATGATACCGTAAAAGGTGATTGTGAGGTGATCAATGAATGTCGATGTCACCATATATGAGATTTCCGTCTGTGGGGCACGGGTATGCATCTATTCCGCATTCCTTAAAGCACGGATACGGCAATCCATACCGCATGCAAAGAGAGCAAGAGGAAATGCTCAGACGTTATATGTATCAGTACCGGACTTATTGGTATTAAAGAAAAGGAGCAGGAAACCATGACGTTTCCTGCTCCTTTTACGTTAGCAAATCCAGCTTGCACCAATGATGATCAACAAAATGAACAGTACAACAAGCAATGCGAATCCGCCTGCAAAACCGCCACCGTAGCCACCGCAGTAGCCTCCAGAATAACCGCCAAAGCCCATAATCTAGCACCACCTTTATCTAATCAAGATACATTTATAAATTATGCAGCTCATGCAGAAAACGAAATCAATCTGAGCACAAATAATGAAAACGCCTATTCAGGTTAAAAAAATTTTCACTTTCTGCGAAACATTTTCTGAAAAGGAGCGTCTTATAAAAGACAAATAAATTAGGACTAGGTCTTAATTTTTGTTAGGTGAGAGCCGATATGAAAAGTAAGAAAATTTGTAAATAGTTTTATTTACTGGTGAAAAGCAGGTGTTAACATTGATTCAAAGCTGGATTGGAAAACAAATGAGGGAACCAAAAGGCTTGTTCTCAAAATGGGTTGCCCGCTATATGGAAAAAAATCATCATAATATCAATGAATGGACGATTCAACTCTTAAATATACAAGAAAATGACCGAATTTTAGAAATTGGGACTGGAAGAGGCATCACCTTATCAAAGGTAGCTGAAAAACTTGACCGCGGAAAAGTATATGGAGTGGATGCCTCTCACCATATGATTAAATATGCAAAAAGAAAACATAAGAAGCTTGCGGAACAGGACAAAGCCGTCATTACGCTTGGTAAGGCTGAGCAATTACCTTTTGAAGACAGATCATTCAATAAATTATTTACGGTACAGACGATCTATTATTTGAAGGATATTGAGCAAGTCATGAAGGAAGTGTACCGCGTCCTTCAAGTGGATGGAGAAGTATTTTTATCTTTCCAAAAGCAGGAGCTGATCAACGAACAAAAACGGTCAACATCTTTTTCATCGTACAGTGAAGAAGAGATCAGCCGTCTGTTTTCAGCATATCACTTTAGAGAAGTCTCGGTTTATCACTATGATACATACATCTGTATCAAAGCCTTAAAATGATGAAAATATTTCCCAGGTAATGAACAAGCACTCAAAAAAGAGGCTCTTCGTCAGAGGAGCCTCTTTGCCTGCAATAAAAAAAGGTTCTTCATCAGAAGAGCCTTTTGTATGTGATATAGGCGCCAGCCAGGTGTGTAAGGAATGATAGTATATATAAGGAATTTGTTTGTCGATTAAGGATACCTGTCTGGCTTATTTCTTATATCGACACCGTTCTGCAAAAGTTTAGCTTTTTTTTCAATATTTTCTTTTTTATTTCGCTGAAAGACACATTTTTCTTTCTCACATAGACATGTGCCTCCCTCTTTTTCACATAATGTGCTGTTTGAAGAAGGAAATTGCTTAAGAAATAGAGAAAATTGTAGAGACTTCATTTTTAAACAAAAGGGAGGAATGAAATCATGTCGGGAAACAAAGGTGTCGTTTATAAAGGAGCAGGAAAAGTAGCAGTTGAGGATATTGGATACCCTGATTTGGTCTTAAAAGACGGCCCGGGTGTACCTAAAGCCAATGTGGGGCGCAAATGTGAGCATGGCGTCATTTTAAAAGTAGTGACGACGAATATTTGCGGAAGTGATCAGCACATGGTGAGAGGGCGTACGACTGCACCTGAAGGACTTGTCCTTGGTCATGAAATTACAGGTGAAGTCGTGGAAGTTGGGCGAGATGTGGAGTTTATTCAAAAAGGAGATCTCGTGTCCGTTCCGTTTAATATTGCATGCGGACGCTGCGTCATGTGTAAGGAACAAAAAACCCATGTGTGCTTAAATGTAAACCCGGACCGCCCAGGCTCTGCCTATGGATATGTAGATATGGGCGGATGGGTTGGCGGCCAATCCGAGTATGTCATGGTTCCATATGCAGATTTTCAACTGCTCAAATTTCCAGACAAAGATCAAGCGATGGAAAAAATACTTGATCTCACGATGCTTTCCGATATTTTCCCGACAGGTTTTCATGGTGCTTATACGGCTGGAGTAAAGCCTGGTTCGACCGTATATATTGCAGGTGCTGGGCCAGTAGGTCTTGCAGCAGCACATTCGGCTCAGCTTCTTGGCGCATCTGCTGTGATTGTTGGAGATCTGAATGAGCAAAGACTGGAACAGGCAAGAAGCTTCGGCTGTGAGACGATCAATCTACGAAAACATGATCGAATCGGCGAACAAATTACGAATATTTTAGGGGAGCCAGAAGTTGATTGTGCCGTCGATTGTGTCGGCTTTGAAGCTTCGGGTCATGGAGACCAGGGAGAAGCACCAGCAACTGTTTTAAATACGATTATGGATATTACTAAAGTTGGCGGCAAGCTTGGAATTCCAGGGCTTTATGTCACAGAAGATCCAGGAGCAGTGGATGCCGATGCAAAAGTCGGCTCTCTGAAAGTGCGAATTGGACTTGGCTGGGCGAAAGCTCATACCTTTGTGACAGGTCAAACCCCTGTTATGCAATATCATCGCAGTCTAATGAAATCCATTTTAAGCGGCAGAGCACAGATCGCTAAAGCCGTCAATGCGACCGTCATTGACCTTGATCAAGCCCCTAAAGGATATAGTGACTTTGATTCGGGTGTGGCGAAGAAATTTGTCATTGACCCGCACGGGATGCTTTCTCGATAATTTTTAACATGAAAGGAGCCGCTCAATAAAATGGGACGGCTCTTTATTGTGGAAAATCACATAGAATATACAAATCCATTTCAAGGGGGAGGAATTAGATGAATTCAGATCAAGCCAAAAGAAGGGTTGTAGAACAATTTGGGAGAAATGCAGAAAAGTATGTGACGAGTCAAACTCATGCAAAGGGAGCAGACCTGGATCTAATCGTTGAATGGACAGCTCCAAAAGAAAGCTGGATCGTCCTCGATATAGCAACTGGTGGCGGGCATACCGCAAAAGCATTGGCTCCATATGTGAATCAAGTATTTGCGACGGATTTAACGAAAGAGATGCTTTCGCATACATCACTTCATTTAAAAGCGTATCCACAAATTTTTTATGTAGTAGCGGATGCAGAAAGCCTTCCTTTTTTAGATGGCACATTTGATATGGTTACATGCCGAATTGCAGCACACCATTTCCCGCACCCTGAACAGTTTGCCAAAGAGGCATCTCGCGTATTAAAGTCAAATGGTCTGTTTTTCTTTATTGATAATGTTTCGCCAAGTGATGAAGAGCTTGCACTATTTATCAATGAGCTGGAACGATTGAGAGACCCAAGTCATGTGTCCTGTCTATCTACAGAACAATGGCGGGAATTGTTTTATAAAGAGGGAATAAAAGAAGTAAGATCAATGGAACGAAAAAAACGTTACCCTTTTCAAGAATGGGTCAAGCGAACAACGAAAACTTTAAAGGAAGAAGAGATCGTTACAAAATACATGTTAGATGCTAACGAGAAAATAAAGCAATATTATAGATTGAACATGACAGAAGATCAAATAGAATCAATAGAGGTGGATGACTGGATTGCTCTTTTCAGGAAAGGGTAAAAGTAAATCATTCATACGAGTCATTGAAAGGAATTAATCATATGCTACATTTTAAAGGGAAAACCGTCATCATCATAGGCGCAGCCAATGGTATTGGTTTCTCGATAAATGTTTAACAATAAAGAGCCGCTCCATAAATGGGACGGCTCTTTATTGTGGAATTCACATTGAATATACAATACATATCAACGAAAGAGATACTTTCTAAGGTTTCTTCATAAGATCCTTGATGATAAATAATCTCATAGAACCCAGCTGGTTTCATTCTTGCTGACGGTCATATAGGCGACAAATAGGCAGCTCACATCTCCAGACTCCTCATTTAAGTCATCTCTTTTTGCATACACAATACCGTATTTTAATCCCAAGTTTTTTAAAAAAATGGCGTAGATTGCTCGTAAAGTTTCTCCGTTGTACCGACCAACCTATTTTCTCGTCGCTTTACATAAGAGGTTTAGCTGATAATGATTTCTTCGAATATATTTTTCATTTCTTTCTTTACTCTAGGGTTACTCCATACTTTACACTATTTCTTGTGAACTTAACATGACCTAACATTCGATCTCTACTAACTTGGCTTGGTAAATGGTTGGGTTTCTCAATGAAATGGAGTAATAAGGCGGAAGGTTGGATTCGAAAATACGGAGTCTAGCCCATTATAGTCAGCTATTTTTAACAGTCGGTCGAATATTTTAATCAGTTTAAAAGAAAGGGTTTTTTAGAAATGACAAAACTAAATCAACAAATGACATTAGCACCTGTACCGCAGGACGAGCTAGCAGCATTTAAGGCAGAATTACAAGAGGCATTTATGAAGGGGTTACAAGATCGTTTTACAGATGCGGAAGATCCGGCAGAAATGGGACCAATCCCGTCTGAGGAAGATTTCAATCATTCACTTACTGCTAAAGAATCGGTTGTACGTCAACTTTTACTAAACGCCGAAAGAATTGGTGGTGTCGTATTGAAAATGAATAACGAAACCCAGCGAAACGAAGTGGATTTCCTGTATACAAGGGCAAATGCACATGGCAAAGGTCTTGGCACTAAAATGTGGCAAGCGATAGAAGCAGCGTTCCCAGAGACGAAGGTTTGGGAGCTGCACACACCATATTTTGAAAAGCGTAATATTCATTTTTACGTGAATAAATGCGGCTTTAAAATTGTTGAGTTTTATCACCAAGGCAACCCAGGACCTAATGTTGAAGGCAAGGAGCCGGAATCGGATGAAGAGTATGAGTTTTTCCGTTTTGAAAAGGTCATGACGAAAGTGAGCAGTGAATCATAATGCAAGGGAAAATCTCACAGCTTTGGATTTTGATGAAGCGCAGTCAAATGGCGAATAGTCAATTAGTTCTTTTATTTTTTATAAGTATCGTAGAGGTGGCAGCTGGACTTGCTGTGCCACTACTCACAATGAAGCTTATTAACCAAATTTCAGATACTGGTTTTGCATTAACATCACTCTTACCAGTCATTGTTGTTTTAATTATACAGGCGATGCTTAGTGCCGTTACATTTTATATGATGCGTCGTTTAGGTGAAGGAGTTGTCGCGAATTTACGAACAGAAGTATGGGAGCATATGCTGCATTTACGATTAACATATTACGATGCACATGAATCTGGCGAAACGATGAGTCGAATTACGCAGGATACAAACGTCGTAAAGGAGTTTGTAACGGAAAAGCTCGTATCGTTTGTATCAGGGCTTTTTGCGATACTTGGTGCAATCGTTGTTTTATTGTGGATTGACTGGAAAATGACGCTGCTGCTACTGATCGCCGTACCACTCACAATTTTTGTGACGTATCCGCTAGGGGAAAAAATGTACGCGATTTCGAAAGCCAATCAAGATGAGTTGGCAGGATTTGGCGGACGATTAGGGAGAATTTTAACAAACATTCGCCTTGTGAAAGCTTCACAAACAGAGCAGCAAGAGCTAGCAGGCGGAGAAAAGCAAATTCAGCAGCTGTACAAGTATGGATTAAAAGAAGCAAAAATTGTTGCGATTCTTTCACCACTTATGACGCTTCTCATGATGGTTGTGATCATTGCGATTTTTGGGTATGGCGGTTCACAGGTTGCTTCAGGTGCCATTAGTTCTGGCGAGCTTGTGGCAATCATGATTTATTTAGTACAAATTATTATGCCATTTACACAAATGGCGACATTCTTTACTGATTTACAAAAAACACTTGGCGCAACAGAGCGTATTGTCGAGGCTTTAGATGAGAAGCGTGAAGTCCAAGACGGTAAACCGGTAACTGCGGCGTCACAGCCGATTCATTTTGAAAATGTGTCGTTTAAGTACAACGAAAAGTACGTGTTAAAAGATATGACGTTTACGTTAAAGCCAAATGAAACAACGGCCTTTGTCAGCCGAAGTGGTGGCGGGAAAACGACCATGTTCTCCCTTATTGAACGTTTTTATGACGTGTCATCAGGTGCGATATTGTATGGCAAAGAAAACATTGAGCAATTTAATTTAACAGAGTGGCGTGGGCTGTTTGGCTATGTAAGTCAAAATGCACCATTATTAAACGGAACGATTCGTGACAACGTCATGTACGGGACGAATGGAGCAAGTGAACAAGAGGTACTTGCCGCATTAAAAGCAGCCTATGCCTATGATTTTGTCATGCAGCTGGATAAACGCCTCGATACAGAGGTTGGTGAAGGAGGTATTAAGCTTTCAGGTGGTCAAAAACAGCGTATTGCGATTGCTCGTGCGATTTTACGAAATCCGAGAATCTTATTACTTGATGAGGCGACATCGAACTTAGATAACGAATCAGAGCGTGAAGTGCAGCTTGCTCTTCAAGCGTTAACGAAAAACCGGATGACGATCATCATCGCCCATCGGTTATCCACGATTACAAGTGCAGACCAAATCCTTGTCTTTGAAGATGGACGCTTGTCAGGTCAAGGCACACATGAAGAATTACAAAAAACACATCCGTATTATCAACAGCTTTGGCAAAATGGTCGTTTAACTGAAGATTAAACGAAAATGTTTCGAGTCAGTTGCTTTCGTGTATTCTTTGGGACAGAACAACATCCTACTTCCTAAATCTTAATCATTTTATATATTCAATTAGATTCTAAATAACAACAAATCAAGAGATGGACGACCTTTGATTTCGCTATAATACGCTTTTTTCTTATCTACGATAAATGAGAAATCAATTACTGCTCAATTTTACGAAGCAGGTGACCTCTTTGACCAGTTGATCTAGTCATACAAATTCAGTTTTGTGCCGAGATTCCTCAAAATGATATGATAGACGACAACATCTCATGGAGAAAGGATTGGATGAATGATGAATTTTCAACATAAAACCGTCATCATCACAGGCGCAGCCAATGGTATTGGTGAAGCGATCGCCTGCGGTTATGCAAAAGAAGGGGCGCGTGTGGTGCTTGCGGATATAGATGAAGAGAAGGGGAAGCGTTTGGAGGAGCAGCTGAGAAAAGAGTCCTTTGAAGTTTATTTCATTAAAACAGATGTGAAACAGGAGAAGGATATTCAGCGCTTAATGTCGTTTGCGGTGGAGCACTGCAAAACAATTGATATTCTTATTAATAATGCCGGCGTCATGTGCACAGCATCGCCTTATGAGTTAACGGTCGATGAGTGGGATCATGTGCTGCATACAAATGTAAGAGGGACTTTTTTATGCGCTAGAGAAGCAGCACGTTACATCAAAGAGAATCCAAACGGCGGTTCCATTGTGAACATTTCATCTACCCGTGCGGCCATGACAGAGCCCTATACAGAAGCATATGCTGCATCAAAAGGCGGCATTTCCGCGCTTACTCATGCCTTGGCAGTTTCTTTTAGTCAGGATCACATTACGGTAAATAGCATTTCCCCTGGATGGATTGAAACGAAAGATGAGAAAAGTCTTCGAGAAATTGACCATCAGCAGCATCTTTCCAATCGAGTCGGCACGCCAAAGGATATTGTGAAAGCCTGTTTTTATTTAACAGATGAAGACAATCAATTTGTGAACGGCACAGATTTGGTTGTTGATGGCGGCATGACTAGGAAAATGATTTATGCGGATTAACATGAAAAAAACATTGACGCTTTGATCGAGGCGCAGTACAATATGTAACAATTCAGCTGAAGATCGTGATGAAAAAAAGACAAAGCGCAAATAGAGAAGAGTACATCATAGCTGCCCCACACAGAGAACTCCGTGAAGCTGAGAAGGAGCTGGGAAGCATGATGGAACCAAGCCTCTTAGCTCTGCACCGGATTCCCTCGGATGGTGGTGCAGCGAACTTCTCCCGTTACAGAGAAGGGTGAATGATCACCCGCTAAGGTTCATCTGGCAACAGATGAATGAACTGAGGTGGCAACGCGGAGTAAATCCCGTCCTCAAGACAGACATGTCTTGGGGGCGGGATTTTTTTATGACAAATAGGGGGGACAATGATGAAAAAACATTGGCGGGATATGAGTATTTTACTTGGAGCCATCGGGATCGCGAACATAGGAGAATGGATTTATATGATTGCCCTCCATCTGCTTATTTTTCAAGAAACGGGCTCTGTACTTGCTGTAACAGCAGTTTATTTGCTAAGACCGGCTGCTGCTCTTTTGACCAATAGCTGGTCCGGCAGTTTGATTGACAGGCTGAATCAGCGGAAAGTGATGATCAGTTTAGATATTACCCGTGCTCTGCTCATTGCATGCATCCCTTTTGCCTTATTTTCAGGACATCTGCTCATTCTGTATGTCATGGTGTTTTTCATACAGATGGCACAAGCGATGTTTCATCCAGCGTCGATGGTGTATATGACAGGACTCATCCCGGCGGATAACCGAAAACGGTTTAATGCCATTCGCTCTTTATTACAATCCGGTGGATTTTTACTTGGGCCCGCAGCAGCAGGTCTGCTCTTTCTCATCGGGACGCCTGTTCTTTCAATTTATGTAAATGCCATCTGCCTGTTGATATCTGCACTGTTAACGATGTGTTTACCGAATTTGCTCAAAACAGATGCTGCCCAAAAGCGGTTTTCCCTTTCAATGTTAAAAGAGGATGCAAAGCTTGTTCTGCGTTTTAGTCTGACGTCACGCCAGATCATGACGGTATATTTATTATTTAGTGCGGCGATAACGGTCCTTCCTACGGCCATAGACTCACTTGAAACAGCCTTTGCAAAAGAAGTATTGATGCTGACTGATACACAATATGGCCTTCTTGTCAGTATAGCTGGAGCGGGTATTATCGCAGGGGCAAGTCTTAATTCGGTCATTGTCGAAAGGCTGTCAGTTTCGCTGATGCTTGGAATCGGCAGTTTGTTTGTGGCGTTTGGCTATCTTATTTATGCATTTTCCAGCAGTCTAGTTGCAGCCGCCGGTGGATTTTTTATATTAGCCTTCTTTTTAGCATTTGCGAACACAGGCTTTATGACGTTCTATCAAACGAATATTCCTGTAGAGGTGATGGGGAGGGTAGCCAGCTTTTATGCTTTGGTTGAAGCCATTCTGACGATGGCCATGACAGGAATATTTGGCGGACTCGCTCATATTTTATCGATCAGAATCTCCGTCATCATTGGGTGTATATGTATGCTTCTAATCTGTCTATTGTTATGTTTTGTCATCTTTCGTCCATTGACTGTCAAAAAAATAGTGCATCCTACTTAGAAAATTAAAAAAATTATGTTATCATTATTTAAGTAAGTTAATTAAATTGATGAGAAAAGGAGTCTTACAAATGAAAGCACTACGCTGGCACGATCAAAAGGACATTCGACTAGAGGAAATTGATGAACCAACAGTTGCTCCAGGAAAAGTGAAACTGAAAGTAAAATGGTGTGGCATTTGCGGTAGTGATTTACATGAATATTTAGGCGGACCGATCTTCATTCCTGTGAATGAACCTCATCCACTTACAAAAGAAAAAGCACCAATTACACTGGGACACGAGTTCTCTGGTGAAGTTGTTGAAGTAGGAGAAGGCGTGAGCAATTATAAAGTAGGCGATCGAGTGGTTGTTGAACCTATTTTTGCAACTCACGGCCATCAAGGTGCTTATAACTTAGATGAAAACATGGGCTTTTTAGGGCTTGCCGGAGGCGGCGGTGGATTCTCTGAATATGTATCAGTCGATGAAGAATTACTTCATTTATTACCAGACGAAATCTCATATGAGCAAGGCGCGCTTGTCGAGCCTTCTGCGGTTGCTTTATATGCGGTTCGTTCTAGTAAAGTACAAGCTGGGGATACAGCGGCTGTGTTTGGCTGCGGACCAATTGGTTTACTTGTCATTGAAGCATTAAAAGCAGCTGGTGCTACTGATATTTATGCAGTTGAATTATCAAAAGAACGTCAAGAGAAAGCAAAAGAGCTTGGAGCGATCATTGTAGATCCTTCTCAGTATGAAGATGTTGTTCAAGAAATTGCTAGCCGCACAAACGGTGGCGTCGATGTTTCTTTTGAAGTGACAGGTGTACCTGTTGTATTGAAGCAAGCAATCCAATCAACTAGAATTTCAGGCGAAACAGTCATTGTAAGCATTTGGGAAAAAGGCGCTGAAATTATGCCGAATGACATTGTCATTAAAGAACGTACAGTAAAAGGAATTATCGGCTACAGAGACGTATTCCCATCTGTATTAAACTTAATGAGAAAAGGCTATTTCTCTGCAGACACACTCGTCACGAAAAAAATCAAGCTGGACGATGTGATTGAGGATGGCTTCCATGCATTAATCAATGAAAAAGATCAAGTGAAAATTTTAGTCAGTGCTGAATAAGTAAGATAACAAAGAGGATGGCATAAGCCATTCTCTTTTTTTATGTGATCAGGTCATTTTCATAATGAGAGCTGCGGTTGAATAGTGATAAGTGAAAAGATGTTTTTGATAAGGGAGATGACATCATGTTTTATCACATCAAAGAATTGCAATATGAAGCAAAGCCCTCAAAACCTGATCCGCTTTACGCGAAAAAGCTGCAAGAAGTATTAGGCGGTCAATATGGTGAAATCAGTGTGATGATGCAATATTTATTTCAAGGGTTTAATTGCCGGGCAGACCAAAAATATAGGGATTTATTATTTGATGTTGGGACAGAGGAAATTGGTCATGTCGAAATGCTGGCGACAATGATCGCACGTCTACTTGATAAAGCACCGGTAAAAGAACAGGAACAGGCGTATCAAAGTGATCCAGCACTTGCAGCTGTTATGGGCGGAATGAATCCGCAGCATGCAATTGTTGCCGGTTTAGGGGCGATGGCAGCGGATAGTCAAGGGTATCCTTGGAATGCCAAGTATATCATTGCAAGCGGAAATTTAATGGCTGATTTCAGGGCCAATTTAAATGCAGAATCACAGGGCCGTCTTCAGGTGACAAGACTTTACGAAATGACAGATGACCGCGGCGTCAAAGATATGCTCTCCTTCCTCATTGCTCGTGATACATATCATCAAAATATGTGGCTTGCGGCAATTAAAGAATTAGAAGAGCGAGAAGGGGATGTCGTCGTACCAACCACCTTCCCTCGTTCATTAGAAAAACAGCAAGTATCCTATGACTTGTTTAACTTCTCAAGAGGGGAAGAAAGTAAGCAAGGCAGATGGGCACATGGTCGCAGTATGGATGGAAAAGGAGAGTTCAGATATATTTCTGCACCTGTCGTTTTCGGCTCTGCACCAAAGCTCAAACCCGCACCAAAAGAACTGTTTAACACACCAAAAAAGGGTGAATAAAAAAGTCGATCAGGTTTTTGTGCCTGATCGACTTTTTAACGTCCGAGAGTTCTTCCGTATACGCTGACACGTTTCTCTAATAATGCAAAGGCTAATTCAAAGACAATGCTCAGCATCCAATAGATCAAAGCAGAGACGAGATAAGTTTCTAAAAACTGATAGCCGTCATTTGCAATGATCCGGGAAATACCCATGATTTCGAGCACCCCAATTGTAAACGCAAGAGATGTCGCTTTTAATAGCTGAACGAGCTGATTGCCTAGGTTTGGTAAGGCCACAACAAATGCCTGCGGTAAAATAATGCGTATCATCGCCTGACGTGTGGTCATGCCTACAATTTTTGCCGCTTCAAGCTGCCCTTTGTCTACTGCCAGAAGTGCACTTCGGACCACCTCTGTTAAATGAGCGGCTGAATGCAGGCTGAAGGTAATAAGAGCAACGGCTAATGGGGAGACCATATCCGGGTGAAAGGTCAGCCCAAATGTGCCGCTCATGTTACTTAGAACAAAAGGAAGCCCATAAAAGAAAGCGAACAGTTGAACAATAAGCGGCGTACCTCTAAAAAAGGAGACGTAGAGCGTAACGAGCTGTCTGAGTACAGGGATGCGAAAGAGACGAATGAAAGCAAAAACAGATCCGATCACAAGACTCACAGCCATGGAAACTAGTGCAATTAATAAGGTGAAAGGAACACCTTTTAGAATATGTGGTACTTGGTCAATCGCAAATGGAATATCAATGGTTTGCATCAAATCGCCTCCTTAACGTGACAGGCTGGTGCGGCCTTTTACAAATTTCTTTTCAAGCAGCATGGTGACTAGTTCAATGCTCATACAAATGAGCCAGTACACAATCGCAATGATCACATACACTTCAAACATGCCGATTCCATAGTTATTTCCTAAGATGATCTTCACCTGTCCCATCATATCGATGAGTCCGATCGTAAAGGCAATCGCCGTGTCTTTCACAAGATCAATGGTGTAATTTCCGAGGTTTGGCAGGGCAATGAGAAAGGCCTGCGGGATAATGATCCTGATCAAGGCCTGTGTATCTGTCATCCCAACAATGTAGGCGGCTTCCAGCTGATCCTTCCCAACAGACGAATACGCACTGCGAAAAACTTCAGATAAATAAGCCCCCGTATGTAAAGAGAACGTCATCATCACAAATAACACACGATCCCAATGATTGATTTGAATCCCTGCCACAAGTAAAAGCTGGGGCAGGCCAAAATAAATCAAGAACAACTGAACAATTAATGGCGTACTTCGTGTAAAAGATAAATAAATAATAGCCAATTGCTTCAGCACTGGGATTTGTTTAATACGAATGCATGCAAATAAGAGCCCTATTATGATGGCGAAAAACAAAGACACTGCAATAATGAGAAAAGTGAGTGGCAGGCGTTCAAGCACCTGTAAAAAGATTCGCAGCCAATCTCCAGCTGTAAACGTCATGATGCTTCCTTCCTTTCTTCATATTGATAGCCTTGCTCTGAGATGTAGTCAATATCTTGAAAGAAATCAACCCCAAACCACTTTTTGGCAAGCTTAGGCAATGTTCCATCATCAATCATCTCTTTTGTAACCCGGTCCAAATCTGCTGCAAGCTGTTTTTGACTTGGCTGTAAGACAAGATAGATCGGCTCCTTTGACACAATCCCGCCCACTTTGACCTTCAGGTTCAGATGCTTTTGAATGGTATCAAAGGTCGAAATATTCATAAAGGCCGCATCGGAACGTCCGCTTTCAACGCGCTTTAAGTTGAGTTCATTTGAAGGGCTTTCAATGGTTGTCAGCGGAATATCTGGATCATGTTCTTCATTATATTGATTTAAAATGGAACGTAATCCACCGCTAGGACTGACAGGAGCCAGCTTTTTAGATGTCATATCGTCAAGCGATTGAATATCCCGGTTTGATTCATTCACAATTAATCCTGTCATCGAATAGCCATACGGAACTTTAGGGTAAAGAAACCGTTTTTCACGTTCAGGGTTACTGAAAAACCAATTAGCTGCCATTTCAAATTTCCCAGCGCCAACACCAATAAGGTTGGATTCTTCTTCGCCAAAGATGTATTCAAAATGTATGTGCGGAAGTCTTTTTTCCACTTCATTTAAATAATCAATGTTATAGCCAATCGGTTCGTTTCGGTCATTTGTGGCTAAAAAGGGTGGATTGACCTCTGCACTCAGTGCGACTTTTACAATTTGTTTTCCATCATCTGTTGTTGTTTTCACACTGCTGCAGCCAATCAGAGAGAGGAGAATCAGAAGGACACCAGCTGTCATGAATGCTGTCTTTTGCTTCATATGTCTTCCTCCGATCCTTGCCACATTCCGCGATGAATCCTGGATAAAAATTGTTTTGTTCGTTCATGCTGAGGCTTCATGAGGACGTCTTCTGGTGAGCCTTTTTCAACGATTTCCCCATCTGCCATAAAGATCACCGTATCCGCTACGTCCTTTGCAAACGAAATTTCATGCGTCACAATGACCATCGTCATCCCTTGGCTCGCAATATCTTTGATCATTTCAAGGATTTCTCCGACCATCTCTGGGTCCAATGCGGACGTTGGTTCATCAAACAAAAGCACCGCAGGATTCATCGCAAGAGCGCGGGCAATTCCAATCCGCTGCTGCTGACCGCCAGATAATTCACTTGGAAATGCATCCTTTTTATGAAGCAGTCCAATCCGCTCTAAAAATTGCTCTCCAACCTTTTCTGCTTCTTTTTTAGACATGTTTTGGGACACAATCAATCCCTCTGTAATATTTTCAAGTGCGCGTTTATTTTGAAACAAGTGATAATGCTGAAATACCATGGAAGATTGCTGCCTTAGTTTTAAAAGATCTTTTTTATGATATCGTTCAAATTGAATCGTGGCTTCTCCAACAGTCAGCTCTCCTTTGTCTGGAATATCGAGGCTGTTTAAACTGCGGAGAAGTGTTGTTTTTCCTGATCCGCTCGGTCCAATAATTGCGACCACTTCACCTTCTTGTACGGTGAAATCAATGCCTTTTAACACATGGGTCTGCCCATAAGATTTATGTAGATTAGTAGCTGAGATCATAAAAGCATCACGTTCCTTTGACAGATGTACTTAATATTGATAAAATTTAACACATTAAATCCTATAAGTAAAGTGTGTTTTATTCATTCCAATTGGAAAAATGAGATATCATAGATTGTAAGAAACAGAGGAGTTGGATACGTTTTGTCTAAAGCATTATTTGTCGATACCGATTTTCAAAAAACATGGCTTAATCAGCTGGAATCTCTTCGTGAAACGATCGAACAAAACGCAAAAAAACATGATGAAGGCGCTTATTTTCCTAAACAGAATATCGAATCATTAGTAAACATGGGATATACAGCCCTGTCTCTTCCCGCTGAATATGGAGGCGGGGGTCAATCTGTAACGGATATGGTTCTATTTCAAGAAACCCTAGGCAGCATGGACGGAGCAACTGCCTTATCGATTGGCTGGCACCAAGGAGTTGTTGGTGAAATTTATGAAAAGAAACTATGGAATGAGAAGCAGCTGCAATTCTTTGCGGAAGAAGTGAAGAAGGGCGCCCTTGTCAACCGCGCTGTAAGTGAGGCGCAGACAGGCAGTCCAACAAGAGGCGGCAAGCCTGGGACAACAGCGATGAAATCAGGTGATCGCTGGGTGATCAACGGACGTAAAATTTTCACTACGATGTCACCAGCTCTCACATACTTTTTAGTCGGCGTATGGATTGAAGAAAAAGAGGCGATGGGCTTCTTCTTAATTCACCGTGATACAGAAGGTGTTTCTATAGAAGAAACATGGGATGTTGTTGGCATGAGAGGAACAGAAAGTCATGATTTAATCTTAGATCAAGTTGTGGTTTCAGATGACATGCTTGTTGAAGTGCAAAAAGGACCTCGGGGCGGTACGTTAAACCCTTGGATCGCACATATCCCTTCCTGTTATTTGGGGATTGCGCAAGCGGCAAGAGATTATGCAGTTCAGTATGCCATCACACATTCGCCGAACAGTATCAGCGGAACGATTAGTGACCTGCCAAATGTCCAAACACTGATAGGCGAAATTGATTTACTATTAAAGCAAGCACGCCACGTCATCTATTCAACGACAACATTGTATGAAAAGCCTGAGAAAAGAGAGCTGTTAATCAATGAATTCGGTGCTGTGAAGCATACAGTCGTAAATCATAGTCTGCAAGTGGTTGATAAAGCCATGCGTTTAGTCGGTGCAAAAAGCTTGAGCCTAGACTGTCCGCTGCAGCGTTACTATCGAGATATTCGTGCTGGGCTCCATAACCCGCCAATGGATGATATGACCATTTCAAAAATCGCGAGGCAGGCCATAGAAGAGAAAAAAGAAAGCTAATATGATCAGAAAGCCGGATGAAACCGGCTTTTTTTATTTGGCAGAAAAGAGGACAAGCGTACCTTATGTCTCATCACTCAGGCATGCTACAATCGATACAAATCATAGGAAAAGGAGCGGTTTTTTTGAAGAAAAAGCATATGAAATGGCTGTTTTCAGGCTTCATGTTGATGGCACTTTGTATCGGCCAGCCTTCATCAAGTGAGGGAACATCACCAGCGTGGTCAGTAGATGAATTCATGAAAGACCGGGAAGGCACATTTGTCATCCAAGAAGTAAAAGAAAAATCGCCATGGGCGTATAACAAAAAAAGAGCGAACAAGCGCTTTGCCCCACAATCAACATTTAAAGTGGCAAATGCCCTCATCGGACTCCAAACAGGCGCAGTGAGAGATGAATATGACATCAAATATTGGGACGGAGTAAAAAGAGAGATTGATAACTGGAATAAGGATCATACACTGGGCTCTGGCATGAGAGATTCAGTCGTCTGGTACTATCAAGCCATGGCGCGTGACATCGGAGAAGAACGCATGAGTCATTGGGTGAAAGCCATTCATTATGGGAACGAAGACATATCTGGCGGAATCGATCAATTTTGGTTAAGCAGTTCGCTGCGCATTTCTCCAGTAGAACAAGTCCATTTCCTCAAACAGCTATATGAAGAAAGTCTCCCATTTGACCTATCTGTCATGAGAACCGTCAAACGAATGATGATACAAGAAGAAGAGAAACATGCCACCCTATACGGAAAAACAGGCTCCGGCTCAGGCATTGGCTGGTACGTAGGTTTCATCAAACATGAAAACAAAACCTATATCTTCGCCACAAATATCGAAGGCACCGGGCTAGAAGCAAAAGAAATTACCTATCGTATTTTGAAAAAATATCATTTGATTGAAGCATCCGTTTAGGATGCTTTTTTTATATATAAAAGGTGATATTTTGATAAGATGATGATATATGGTTTAGTTTTAGGAAAATAATAGTGAAATCACTTGAGTGTTGTAGAAAGGATGCTTTTGCTTGAACCAGCCTGAGCACTTATTTATTCGTTCAGAAAAAGAATTCAAGTTCTATCAGAATTTAGTGGATCATGTATTTGAACAAAATAAAAGGCTGCCGCAACAAGTCTTCCGTAAAAATTTTGATTGTTTTTTGTTTCAAGAGTTTGAGTGGGCATTAAGTGATGATATTTTACCTACAATCAAGGATTTATTAAATTCAACAAGTGATAGAGAATTTTTGACCGCAGTCCTTAAGCCAGATCCAGTTGATTATTATTTTAAGGAGTTTGGTTATTACAATTGGCTGAAAGCGAGTGTGAACATTTCCGGTGAGGATTATGTAAATGCACTATGGACGCACCCAAAAGGTTCTATAGCGGATAATATAATTACGAACTCAAACATAGTGGTTTGGTTATCCCGTTCTTTGCAGTGGGCGATTCTAGCAGATAGAAATTTGGAAATTTGTGTAATAGGTATGGTATCAAAAAAAGATTGTCCCCAAAATATTTTATTAGAAAAAGGATGGAAACCCAGGATCATTCCGTTTTAGCAAATTGGTTAGAACTGTTATTGAAGGTTCAAAAAACATTCAATGAATATTTCAGTCAATTCTTATCAAATTATTCGTAATGTTACTTATGGTTTAAATTGGGAAGTATCAATTACTAATGATAGACAAAGAAATGATTATCAGTAATGTCTATATATAAAAGGAGCATAAGGCCATGAACATCAGCCAAGATAAAACAGCATTAATCAATGATTTGAAGCAGCGCTATCAATATTGTTTTCATTCAGATTACCCTGAAGAGATCCTATCTTTTGAGGAGGAAACTGGTCTGTGGTCCGATGATTTTTATGAATTTTTCACTCTTGTGACAGGCAGCTTAAGTTATGTGATCGATCATAAACGAATTCCCAAAAAACAGTTAAACGTGCTGCGTCAGTCATTTGAAGAGCAATACCCTCAAATCAAATCATTTCAACACGTCCTTGAATCGTATCCTTTATTACATTCCTATATCCAGTACCATGAAGAAACAAGAAAACGAATCATTGCATTGATAAAATAACCTCTTGGAGATAAGCTATGACATTGGTTTTTAGATGAAAAATCCAGAATCTAATTCCTGTTTTCGATGTCAACCCTCTAGAGCAAATCAATGAATTTCACCACTTTAAGGAGTATAATAAATATTACGACTTGACCAATTGTTTTGCTCTTGCACATCACATACGAATCTAGTATCAAATGAATCGTGCTAGTTTCTCTACATATCTGCTACTCATGCTTCCCCATCCCAACATAGAAAGGTGCAATGACATTGAATCGAATCATGAAATGGCTCTTATTTGCGGCGGTCATCGCTGGTTTATTGGTATGCGCATTCTTTGTGTTCCGTTTCAACCAGCCTAAGCCGACAACCAATATCCATTATGCAGACACACAAAATAAACAGCAAACACTCGATATGTATATGCCAAAGGGCAAAGATGAAGACAAAAAGAAGAAGCATCCTGTGATGATCTATCTCCATGGCGGAGGCTGGACAGGCGGCGATAAGAATAGAGTCGCTTCAAAGGCTGATTATTTTACAGGTCAAGGGTATGTGTTTGTTTCGATGAATTACAGGCTTCACCCTGATGCTAATTACGAGCAGATGGCAGATGATACAGCAAACGCCATTAAATGGGTGAAGGATCATGCGGATGAATATCAAATTGATTCATCAAAAATCAATGTCATGGGTCACTCAGCGGGCGGTCATTTGACGGCGCTGGTTGCCACAGATTCGACCTACTTAAAACGTGTGGGGCTGTCGCCAAAAGCGATCAATTCCATCGTGATTTTAGATGGGCCGTTAAACCTCAATCAATTTATACAAGCCATCCCATCGTACAAAAAAGTCTTTGGCAAACAAAAGGAGAACTGGACAAAGGCATCACCTGTCACTTATATGAATCAAAAGAATGTACCGCCTGTCTATTTGGTGACGGGCTGGGAAAATCCTGAGGTGTACCGATTTGCTGAAAAACTGAATCATGACAAAGGCTCTCGATTTGTTTTTCGTGTTCATACGCTAAGCCACAGTGACCTGAACAAATGGTTTGGATCAGACAGAGCGCCAAAAGAAGCACAAAAAATGACAGAGGCTGTGATGGCTTTTGTCAAAAAACAAAATCAATAATAAAGACCGTATGCTCGGGCAATTCTTTTTGCCGCAGTATAATGATAAAGTGGTTTGAAATTAAAGGAGTGTATGTTGTTGTCATCACGAATGGAAAATAAAGTGTTCAATTGCGAAAAAGAGCTGACGCTGAATATTATCGGCGGTAAGTGGAAAATGCTGATTTTATGGCACCTTGGCAGAGAAGGAACAAAACGTTTTGGTGAGTTAAAGTCGTTAATGCCTGGGATTACGCAAAGAATGCTTGTCAATCAGCTAAGAGAATTAGAGGAAGATCACATTGTTCATCGGGAGGTTTATCCTGTCGTCCCGCCAAAGGTTGAGTATTCTCTCACAGAATTAGGAGAAAGCTTAATGCCGATTTTAGAGGCGATGTATGATTGGGGAAAGCAATATCTGGGCAGCAATTTCTTAAAAGATGATAAATAGAAAGATGACCGATTGTAGACAAAGGGCTAAAATTACTTTATTTTAGCCCTTTGTCTTTACTCTGAGATACTGCCCAAAAGACAGTATCTTTTTTGTAACCATATGCGGAAAAGTATAGTATGTAAAAAAAAAGTGCGTACTTACATTGCGTCATTCCTGTTGTTATACTCATTTCATCGTTCAAGATGCATCATCCGTGGAGCTCTTGAAGATGAGATGAAAAACGGGAGTGAAAGTTGATGAAATTACAATTAGCATTAGATTTAGTGAATATACCAGAGGCGATTGAGCTGATCAAAGAAGTAGAAGCATCCATTGATGTGGTCGAAATTGGGACACCTGTTGTGATTAACGAAGGGCTTCGTGCTGTAAAAGAAGTCAAGCAGGCTTTTCCGAATTTACGTGTACTCGCTGATCTGAAAATTATGGATGCTGCCGGCTATGAAGTGCAGCAGGCCTCCGAAGCTGGAGCAGATATCGTCACCATTCTTGCAGCGGCAGAAGATATGTCCATTCAAGGAGCGGTGAAAGAAGCGAAAGCAAGAGGAAAACAAATTCTAGTTGATATGATTGGCATCAAAGATATCGCAGGCCGTGCAAAAGAGCTGGATGCGCTTGGAGTCGATTACATTTGTGTGCATACAGGCTATGATCTGCAAGCGGTTGGTCAAAACTCATTTGCTGATCTTATGACGATTAAACAAGTTGTCAAGCAGGCAAAAACAGCGATTGCAGGTGGAATTAAGCTTGATACGTTACCTGAAGTCGTGAAATTAAACCCTGATTTAATCATTGTAGGCGGCGGTATCGCAAGCCAGGACAATAAAGCAGAAGTGGCTGCACAAATGAAGCAGCTGATCGCACAATCATGAAAACCAGCGACTATGTGAAAGCCATTTTAAATGAGCTTTCTGATCATTCGTCTGCCATTCAAGACGAACAAGCAGAGCGCCTGGTCACAAGTATTTTATCTGCACAAAAAGTCTTTGTGACAGGTGCAGGCAGATCTGGCTTGATGGGAAAATCGTTTGCGATGAGACTTACGCATATTGGCGTCAAGGCTTATGTGATTGGTGAAACGAATACGCCTTCCTTTACAGAAGAGGATCTTTTGATTGTCGGGAGCGGATCTGGCCGTACAGAGTCTTTGCTTGTCCTTGCAAAAAAGGCAAAAGCAATTGGCGGAAAAGTGGCAGCGTTCACGCTTTCTGCTGAGTCACCTTTAGCTGATCTATCGGATGAAGTCATCTTATTGTCAGGTGCACCGAAGGATCAACAGGATGGAAACCATCATACCATTCAGCCAATGGGTTCACTATTTGAGCAGTCGCTTCTTCTGACATACGATGCGGTCATTTTAAGGTTAATGGAAATAAAAGAGCTCGACACACATACAATGTACGGTCACCATGCAAATTTAGAGTAGATATTTTCAAAGCCTTTCCTTTCTTAGAAGGAGAGGTTTTTTCATTTATCAAGAACAGAATCTTGACATCATCTATTTGATGTAACTATAATTGTTACATCGTTAAAGAAAAAGTGCAAGCACGGAAGGAAGATGAAAATGAAAGTACAAATTTGGTCAGATATCGCCTGTCCTTTTTGTTATATAGGAAAAAAACAGTTGGAAACAGCGCTAGAACAATTCCCAGAGAAGGATCAGGTAGAGATAGAGTTTAAAAGCTTTGAGCTTGATCCCCACGCACCTGTTGATGTCGATCATGACGTTCATGATATGCTCGTCAAAAAATATGGCATGAGCCGCAGCCAGGCCATGGCGATGAATGAGCAGGTGAAGCAGGCCGGCAAAGAGAAAGGAATCGATTTTCAATTTGATCCGCTCGTGTTGACAAACACCTTTGATGCTCATCGATTGGCACAATATGCTGGTCAAATGGGGAAAGGCGATTTCGTTATGGGAGAGCTGTTTCAAGCGTATTTTACAGATGGAAAGCATGTTGGTGATCGTCAAACCCTTTTAGAGATTGCAGAAAAAGCAGGTCTTGATGTGAAGGAAGTGCAGCAAGTTTTGGACGGCGAAGCATTTGCCGATCATGTCCGAAAAGATGAACAAGAAGCGAGACAGTTTGGGATCAATGCTGTTCCGTTTTTCTTGATCAATGACAAGTATTCAGTTGCAGGTGCGCAGCCAGCCGATACGTTCCTGCGTGCACTTGAAACAGCTTGGAAAGAGGAAGCAGCTCAAGCAGAGAAAGCTCCTGACAATGCGTTTGAAGCGGCATGTGCAGATGGCGTATGTGCGGTGCCTTCCCCTAAAGAAGAGGCGTAATAGATATGTCCCCTATCTTTTTATAAGATGGGGATTTTTATTGTTTAAGGATGAGGGGAAACCCATGTCTTTCATTTCAGCGATCCGACCCATTCACGCCTTATGCTGGAATCTAAAATAAAATGAGCCACTTGGAGTAGGGGCTCATTTTATTCGTTTGATCGTTTCACCTGGAACCAATTCAGGCTCGTAAAACGTTTGATCAGGGAGATTCTTTTTTCCTTGTACTTTTTTAATCATCCAGTCTGCTGCATCACGGCCCATTTGCTCCTGAGGATGGGTCAGTGTTGTCAGCTTCACATGGGCATTTTTCTGGGCGATATACGAATTATCCTGTCCAATAATCGAGAGATCATCTGGAATGGACAGCCCGATTTCGCTGCATACATTGGCGACTTCTAAACCCACCTCATCGTTATAGCAAACAAGGGCAGTCAGCTCATGCTGGTGCGCCATCAGGAATGTGTGAATTTGCTCCCCCAAATGCTGCTTCGATTCTGTATCGAAAAAGAGCACATGCTCAGGCAGGAAATTAAGCTTAGCTTCACCTAACGCTTGAATATAGCCCTTCATCCGATATTTTCCCTGTAAATCATCTGTTTTTGAAATAAGTCCAATTTGTTGATGACCCGAGGTGATCAGCTCTTTTGTGGCTAAATAGCTGGATTTTACATCATCTAAACAGAGAAAAGGAACCTCTAGCTGCTCATAATAGGCATTGATCATAATGAGCGGTACATCCTGTTCTTTAAAGGATAAATAGTACGAAATGTTTGGATTATATAAATTGCTTTTCGTCGGCTCGACAATAAGTCCGTCCACCCCAAAGGACAGCATCATTTCCAGCGCTTTTTTCTCCTGCTCAACATCGTTATTTGTACTTGCCAGTAACAAGGAATAGTTCTCTTCGTTTAATCGGCTTTCAATGCCTCGAATGATAGAAGGGAAAATGTAATCGGATATGTATGTTGTAATGACCCCAATCGTTTTCATATGTGCATGTCCCGCAGGTTTTGTTTGATATTGATTGGTTACAAATGTGCCTGAACCTTTTTCGCTGCGCAAAAATCCTTCGCTGGACAATTCCAAGATGGCTTTTCGAACTGTATGTCTGCTTACTTGATACATGTCTTGCAGGCTTGATTCGGTTGGAATACGCTCCCCGATCCGATAATCCCCTGTGAGTATTTTGCTTTTTATATCATCAATAATGATCTGGTACTTCTTTTTCATCGTTTCACTTCTTTCTCAGTTGATCATCTACTCGGATTGAGAAGAAATTGTATGGACATATTTTAACATGGTTGTCGGATCAAAAACAGGCGC
This sequence comes from Bacillus sp. PK5-006, assembly GCF_054161415.1. Taxonomy (NCBI): domain Bacteria; kingdom Bacillati; phylum Bacillota; class Bacilli; order Caryophanales; family Bacillaceae; genus Bacillus; species Bacillus sp. PK5-006. The sequence goes on from NZ_CP096414.1 coordinate 1,347,420, forward strand.
TTCCCTTTTCTGTTATGACCCCTTCAGAAAAAATGAAAGTTTTTGTCGTATTATGTATGTACAACTATATTTATTATTGACATATGTACGTACAAATATTATATTGTGATTGTACCAGAGAATCAATGAATCTAGAAAAAGAAAAATGAAACCGCTATCAAAAATGGGGGTGAACGTAGAGTGGATCACAAAGAGACGGCCAAAGCCTTGAAAGAAGGACGGACATCTTTAGGCATTGAATTTGGTTCAACACGAATTAAAGCAATTTTAATAGATGAGGAATTTCAGCCAATTGCACAAGGTGCATATGAATGGGAAAGTTTTCTCCAGGATGGAATATGGACGTATAACTTAATTGATATCATTACAGGTCTGCAAGTGGCGTATCGAGAGATGAAAGAACAGGCCGAGCAAAAGTATGGTGTGACCATTCAAATCATTGGCTCAATCGGGGTATCAGCGATGATGCATGGCTATGTGGCATGTGATCATACAGGAGAGGTTCTCGTTCCGTTCCGAACATGGCGGAATGCAACGACCATCGAGGCGAGTCAAAAGCTGACAGACGTATTTCAATTTCATATTCCAGAAAGATGGAGCATTGCCCATTTGTATCAAGCGGTATTAGAAGATGAAAAACATCTATCCCGATTAGAATATATGACCACTTTGTCAGGATATATTCACTGGCTGTTAACCGGAAAGCAGGCCATTGGTATTGGCGATGCGTCAGGGATGTTTCCGATTGATGAACAAACGAAGGACTACAATGAAGAAATGCTCCAGCAATTTGAAGCATTGATTGCAGAAAAAGGCTATCCGTGGAAGCTTCGCCACCTTCTGCCGCGTGTCTATTTAGCAGGCGAAGAAGCTGGCGTGTTAACGGCAGCAGGGGCAGCCATTTTGGATCAAGGAAAACATTTGCAGCCAGGCATTCCATTTTGCCCGCCGGAAGGTGACGCTGGAACGGGAATGGTGGCGACAAACAGTGTAGAAAGACGGACCGGGAATATTTCTGTTGGGACGTCGGTTTTTGCCATGATTGTGCTGGAGCAGGATCTAAAAGGTGTGTATCCAGAAGTGGATATGGTCACGACGCCGGATGGACTGCCAGTTGCCATGGTTCATGCAAATAACTGTACAAGTGACCTAAACGCTTGGATGAATATATTCAGAGAGACATTTGAAGCACTTGGCCTTCAAGTGGAGTCAGAAAGGTTATACGAATCCTTATTGCAGCAAGCTTTAGAAGCAGATCGAGATGGCGGCGGACTCTTAAGCTATGGCTATTACTCTGGTGAAAATATTACGAGACTGCCAGAAGGAAGACCTCTTTTTGTCAGGTCTCCTGAAAGCCGCTTTAACCTCGCTAATTTCATGCGAACCCATTTGTTCTCCGCTTTTGGTGCAATGAAAATAGGCATGGACCGGTTAAAGGAACAGGAACATGTAGTGATTGACCGCTTACTAGGGCATGGGGGATTATTTAAAACACCACTCGTTGGACAAAAAATGGTTGCCGCAGCGCTGAATACACCTGTATCAGTTGTTTCAACAGCTGGAGAAGGCGGTGCGTTTGGGATGGCTGTCCTTGCTTCATATATGGTCCATCATCATCAGCAAACATTGGCTGAATTTCTCACCCATCGCGTATTTGCCCATACATCAGAAGAGCTCATAGAGCCCGATCCACTCGATGTCAAAGGCTTTAACGAATTTTTAAAGCGCTATCAAAATGGGCTTGCGATTGAAGAAGCGGCGGTAGCACATCTCATGCCAACGAAAGGAGTGACGACGGTATGCTAGATCGCTTAAAAGAAGAAGTGTATCAAGCAAATTTAGATTTGCCAAAATACGGACTTGTGAAATTTACATGGGGTAATGTCAGTGCATGTGATCGTGACAGTGGTTTGTTTGTAATTAAGCCGAGCGGCATAGCGTATGACCAACTATCAGCAAAAGATATGGTCGTGGTGAACTTTGATGGTGAAGTGGTGGAAGGGGAATTCAGTCCTTCGTCAGATACAGCCACACATGCAGTTCTTTATAAACACTTTGAGGAAATTGGAGGTATTTCACATAGCCATTCCATGTGGGCAACCGTTTGGGCGCAGGCAGGACTTGATTTACCAGCAATGGGCACAACACATGCCGATACATTTTACGGCGCCGTTCCGTGCGCTCGTTTTCTAACAGAAGAAGAAGTCAATCGGGGTTATGAGGTAGAAACGGGCAAGCTGATCATCGAAACGTTTGAGAAAAGAAACCTAGATGTGATGGCGGTGCCGGGTGTATTGCTTCAAGGGCATGGTCCATTTACATGGGGGAAGGATGCTAAAAGTGCGGTCACAAACAGTGTGATTTTAGATGAAGTCGCCAAGATGAATCTTTTTGCCAAGCAATTGAACGAATTTGCTGAGCCATTGCCGCAGCGAATTTTAGATAAACATTACTTAAGAAAACATGGAAATCATGCGTATTACGGACAAAAACCTTCAACATAAAGAAACGAGGGATATCTATGTTAACAAGCCTGAAAAAAGAGTTTTGGTTTATTGTTGGGTCACAGCATTTATATGGTGATCAAGCACTGCAAAAAGTAAAAGCAGATGCACAAAAGATGACGGATGCTTTAAATGAGAGCGGTTTACTTCCTTATCCAGTGATCTTGCAGGAACTGGCTGTCAGTGCCGATCAAATCACAAAGCTTATGAAAGAGGTCAATTATCGCGATGAAGTTGTCGGTGTGATGACGTGGATGCATACATTTTCTCCAGCAAAAATGTGGATACGCGGCACTAGTCTTTTGCAAAAGCCTCTTTTGCATCTTGTTACACAATATTATGAAAAGATTCCGTGGGACACGATCGACATGGACTATATGAATCTCCATCAATCCGCACATGGAGACAGAGAATATGGCTATATCAATGCACGTTTAAATAAACAAAACCAAATTGTGACCGGTCATTGGTCTAAGCCGGAAGTGCAGCAGCAAATTGCTGATTGGATGGACGTTGCGGCAGCCTATCATGAGAGCTTTCACATCAAAGTAGCCCGGTTTGGTGACAACATGCGGCATGTGGCTGTGACAGAAGGCGATAAAATCGAAGCGCAGATTCAATTAGGATGGACCGTTGACTACTTTGGAATAGGCGATCTCGTCGAATATGTAAATGCAGTAGAAGACGAAGAGGTAGATGCATTATTTGCTGAGTATTTAACGCAATATGATGTGAATTATGGGGCGTATTCAGTTGAAGAGTGGGAAAAAAGTGTCAAGGTGCAGGCGCGATATGAGATCGCCATCAAACGTTTCTTAGATGAAGGCGGCTATAATGCCTTTACAACAAACTTTGAAGACTTACATGGGATGAAGCAGCTGCCTGGACTTGCGGTACAAAGGCTGATGGCAAAGGGATACGGCTTTGCGGGGGAAGGTGATTGGAAAACGGCCGCACTGGACCGCTTATTAAAGGTGATGAGTCATCATCAATCCACTGGATTTATGGAGGACTACACATATGAAATGACGTCTGGAGAGGAAGCAGTGCTGCAATCTCATATGCTGGAAGTAGATCCAGCGCTCGCTCATACAAAACCTGTCATTGTCGTGTCTCCACTTGGGATCGGAAACCGGGAAGATCCAGCACGTCTTGTGTTTGATGGAAAAGCAGGCGATGGTGTCGTTGTTTCCATTGCTGATTTTGGAACACATTTTAAATGGCTCATACAAGAAGTCGAAGCCTTTGAGCCAGAGGAAGCAGCACCTCATTTACCAGTTGCGCGTGTATTGTGGAAAATCAAACCGAATTTTCAGGATGGCGTCAAAGCATGGATTAAAGAAGGCGGAGGCCACCATACAGTCGTGTCTCTCAATTTAACGGTTGATCAAATTGTTCATTTTGCAAAGCTAGTCAATGCAGAATATGTGGTTTTATAGAAGGGGGAAAGGTCTTCTACTGGTTACAGTAGAAGCACTGGGTGAAATGAAAGCGGTTAATTAAGTGAGGGGGTCATCCACTTGGAGAAAAAAGTGTCAAGCAAATTTATCTTCTTTTTCGGGTCCTTTGCAGGCATCTTATTTGGATATGATATTGGTATTATTGCAGGGGCGGAAGGACATATTCAGGAAGAATTTCAGCTCAGCCCATTATGGCTTGGAATCGTTGTCTCTTCATTAATGGGCGGGGCCATCATTGGCTCCATCTTAAGCGGTCTCTTAGGGGATAAATTTGGCCGCAGAAAACTCATTTTGGTCTCATCCGTGATCTTTTTTGTCGGGGCGATCGGATCAGCTGTCGCACCAGAAGAGATTTCACTCACCATCGCTCGAATCTTTTTAGGGACAGCAGTAGGAACAGCCTCATCATTGGTTCCGGCTTACATGTCTGAAATCGCTCCTGCTAAAATCCGCGGGAAATTATCTGGACTCAATCAGCTCATGATTGTAACTGGACTCTTGCTCAGCTATATTGTCGCGTTTGTGTTTGAACCCATCCCAGACAGCTGGCGCTGGATGCTGGGAAGTGCCGCTTTATTTGCGATCGTGCTTTATATTGGCATGCTGAAGCTTCCTGAATCTCCGAGATATTTGATTAAACACGGAATGGCTCATAAAGCACGGGAAGTATTAGGATCACTGCGTTCTTCCCGTGAAGAAATCGAATCAGAAATGCAGGAAATTTTAGAAGTCGCCAAAGAAGAACGCTCGGGGATTCGTCAATTGTTTCAAAAGAAATTCAGAATGGCTCTTTTCATTGGGGTTGGAATGGCAACCCTTCAGCAAATTCAAGGCGCGAACTCCATTGTCTATTATGCAACGAGTATCGCTCGGAATGTAGGGCTTGCACCTCAGGTTGCCGCAGGTTTTACAGTCATTGTCGGTGTCATTTTTGTCGTCACGACCGTGATCTTTTTACAATTTGTTGACCGCTTCGACCGCCGAACGATTCTCACCGTAGGAGGATCGGGCATGGCTCTTTCTTTCTTTGCTCCCGCCGCATTAGGGGCACTTGGCGTCAGTGAAGGAATTTTAAACTGGGTAACATTGATTTCGCTTTGCTGTTTTATTTTGTGCTATGCCTTCTCGTGGGCACCGATCACTTGGATCATCATCGGCGAAATCTTCCCGCTTTCTGTCAGAGGTATCGGAGCAGGTATCTCTTCTGCCTTTAACTGGACCGGATCGTTAGCAGTTGGACTCGTTTTCCCTATTTTGGCTGATCAATTCAGCTTTGGGGTCATTTTCTCCTCATTCGGAGTCATCTGCTTAATCGGGCTGTTATTCACCCGATTTGTGCTAGTCGAGACAAAGGGAAGAAGCTTAGAGCAAATCGAAACCGATATGGCAGCTCGTGTATAAATAAAGAAAACCATCTATCCCATGTGGGTAGATGGTTTTTTACTCAAGTGTCTGTTTAAGCTCATCTGGCAGTAAATCAATCAATTGATCATAGGAAGACAAATCCAGCACTTCAAGCAGCGCGTAATATTTCGCATAGATTTCACTCAGCTGATCAGGATGGTTTGTTTGATATTGATTCAGATGTAATTGAGTTAGTTCAAGTGCAATGTCTAGCTTGTTTCGTTCGAATGGCTGTGTCGTGTTGATCATATCGTTCACCTCTTATTTGATAATGAGTGGAAAAAATGCATTGAATAAAAAGAGCTGATGTTTTAATTTTCATGGATGACCTGTCTTCGTAAGATATCATTTGTATAATATGTTAAAATTGTCCTTTTGTAAAGAAAGAGAAAAATAGATAGAAAGTGGATTTTTTTTAAAATAGACATGCATCTAATCACGAAAGGTAACTCTGACATACGATAGAGTGTAAGTGAAAGACAACTTGAAGGGGTGTTAAGATGAGCCGAAATCGATTAGATGATTTCTTCTTTGGACCTCGCAGAGGAAACCAAGGAGGAGACGAAACGGTTGTTTTCCCCACACGTCAAATTGTCAACACAAGAACGAATGAACAAACGATCAGAAAAATTCACCCAACGCATATCACAAACGTCAATAAAAACATCAAAAGAATCGAAAACTACTATCCGGTCACTGAATCGACTCACAACGAGTACATTGTAGAAGAATACGATTGCGGCAGTGATATCAAAAACCCTTGCTGCCGTCCGGTGAAGCGCTGTAAGTGGTAATGAAGGGGGCATCCTTTTAAAGGATGCCTTTTGTATGTCTAATGCTCCATTTCATTTAATTGTCCTTGATCCAGCTGAAAGAAACGATTTCCTAATTCTGAATAAAGGTAGCGCTGATGGCTTGTAAATAAAACACATCGATGTGAGAATTCTTTTTTTAATAAAGAAATCGATTGTATTTGAGAGGCTTCATCAAGAGAGGTAAAAGGCTCATCAAGAATAATCAGCTCTGGAGATCTTGCCAGCATACAATTTAAAAAAAGTTTATATCTCATGCCCAAAGAATACTGTTTGACAGGCATCTTTAGGGCATGAGTTAAATCAAATGCATCACAAAGCGATACAAAGGTCTCTTTGTATAAAACCTTTTCCGACTTTTTCATTTTCCATAAAGACTGGATAAGCTCCATATGCTCGAAACCAGTGAGCGCATCATAAACTAAAGGTTTATCTGGAATGTACGCTACTAGATTTTTATATTGAGCCATTCCAGGGTGATGCTGCTCGTTAAGTAAAATCGTTTCTGATGCTGAAGGAAGCAGACCTGCGATGATCTTTAAAAGTGTCGATTTACCGCTGCCGTTCTTTCCAATAATACAAGCTCGATCACTTTCTTTCAGATCAAATGACACATGATCGAGAAGGGGAGAAGTCTCTTCTGTTGTTTCATAGCGAAAAGATAGCTGAGACACTTGAAGTTTAGCCATTGATGAATCCTCCAATAACAAATGCAGTCGTCACAAGCATATACAAGATCACAGTTGCTAAGGCAGCTTTTTTTGATCCTTCAGCATAGTAAATAATTCCATCATAAAGGATGCGTAAAAGATATAAGTTGAATAAGAAGGAAACTATTTGAATCAAGAGAAAATAGTGATCTAATTGTAACACCATCACACAATAGATCGCTGCACTATTCACTAATAAAAGAAATGCATTATAAACCAAAATAACAAGATACATTTTGCGTAAAATAAAAGCTTTATGAAAAAAATACATATAAATAGAAGTTAGAACAGTACTGAGAAAATTTAAAATGAAATAAAGCGGGATTGTCAGCAAAAAGATAAAAATAATGCTGGCAAGTTGTTTCCCAGTGGATAAAGGTTTATCTACTAACAAATCAATAATAAAAAATGTTAAAAAGACAGTCGACACAAATAATGATAGTAAGACGAGGCCTACAATGGTTTTAATCGATTGATTTTGATTGAAAAATTGCTTAGGTCGTAGAAGTAGCTCCATGGAACCACATTCTCCTTTCTTCTAAGGTAGATGTACATGGCTAACGTATTGCTCTAAAAGAGATGCTATGAATAAAAGAACGGCTGCTGCAAAAATCAATTGAAGCACAGTTAGGGTCAGTTTTTTTAATTCAATCGTTTCTCCTTTTATAAATCGATAAAGATAAATAAAAGGATAAGAGCTGACGATTGAGAACAGAATTAATCCAAGAACTTCTACAAAAGCATGAGGCAGTAATCCTGTAAATAGCTGCTGCGCTTCGTGATTGACAATCAAATACTGAACGAGTTTGCCGATAATGTAGCCGTTGTAAAAAAGAATGCCTGCAGACATGATGCCGCCTGTAAAAGCTCCAATGCCTAATATTGCCATTCCAACTTGTAAATTGTTTAAGAAAATAGATAGAAAAAACATCTCTTCATCCTTTTTAAGATAAGGAATCTGATCATAAGGAAGAAGGCTTCCGATTAGCACAGCTGCAATAAAGATAGCAGCGTAGAGGTAACCGAGGCGTAGAATCAGTCTATTCTCCGATATAAAACATCTTATTTTTTTCAACATATTCAATCCCTTTATAGATGGTCTTTCGGCATAACACCCAGCAAATTACTGAAACGATCACAAAATATAAAGCAAACAGAACGCTTATGAGACTTGTAGAATGCTGCAAAATAGGTAGAAAAGAGGTCAAGATCATATAGTACATGAAAGGCAACACGAGAAAATTCCTTGCAAAGGCTTGTCCTTTATCGATAACTTCTATTTCTTCATTGGTTGTCCCTATTTCATGCTCGTGAATAAAATTGAATTTCGTTGTGAATGGAAACAAATACAACTGAATCAATGGAAAAATGAAAAAGCCAATCCCCAATGCCACCAATTGAATGAGTATCTGAACATCAAAAAGGTGATATACACTTATGATTGATAGATTAATGAACAGTAGAAAGAGTGACGGTATGGAAAATAAACAATAAAATAACTGGATTTTTGATAAGAAAAATTGCATAAGAGATGTTTGAGAAAGCTCATAGAGCCAAATATTCTTTTTTTCAGCACTCAAAGAAAATATAGAAGGGGTCAGCATTCTCATTTCATATGTTTGATTAGCTAAAATCATCACATTTAATGTGAATAATAGCTGAATTTGCAAGGCTTGATGATCAATAAGCGAGATCAAGCCGGTCATAACCCCGACATAGAAGAAGGCTTCATACGACATGAACATATAATTAAAAAACTCTTTAGACAGCAGCCACCTTTTTTCTTTTAGCACCTTAAGGTCTTTTTGAATCAGCATATTCTTTTGAAACAGCGAGCTCTGAATTTTATCAAGTGCTTGAAAGTACCAATAAAATAAATCTCTAAAATGTTTTGAGCTTTGATCATGCTCTTTTCCAGTCGGAATCCAGCGAACAGGGGTCTTCATGACGAGTGTTGCCACTAATATCACCACGAGAAATGTGACAGGTGAAGTAAAAAGCGCTAGAAATTGTAGAAATACCGAATCCTGTGAAAATAAAGCATGATGGATTTGTTGAAGATTATTCTGATATAAAGACATCAAGTTGTTTGAAAGTGTAATCCAAAACGCATCTTCTGCAAGCGAAGAAATTGATTGAAAAAGTTGTCGGAAAGTGTAATAAAAAGGGAAAACAATGTTCGATATTAGAACTCTTCCACATAAGAAAAAAAGTAAAGAGATGCTTGTGAAAAAAAGAACACGGATGATCCCAATTTTTTTTACGACAATGTTATAGATGTAAGCACCAAATATCTTATTGCTGACGATAAAAAGTAAGAAGCCTGTCAATATAACATTGAGATGCTTCAACCAGAATATCCAGTCATGTGTTTGAGCAATGAAATATTGAAAGAGAAAATAGATCAAATAAGTACTCAAGCTCGTAAATAGAAGCCATACCAACTCAGAAAACAAAAGCGTTTGAAAAAGGTGTCTCGCGGATATAGGTGCAAGCTGTATCAACTCTTCAAAAGGAAGAATATGTGTTCTTCTATAAGATTCAATTCCTTTGACAATAGAGAAAAGGAACAAAAATATCACAAAAGCACTTTCCCATTCTATTTGATAGACCGGGGAGTAAAGATATGAAGAAATAACGAATACAATCAGGCATCCGAATAAAATATCAAGGATGCAAGAAAATAATATGTATTGTTTAGAAGAAAACGATTTGAAAAATGGAACCCTGCGTATTATAAACTGAGCTAGATTTGAATATTGTTGTTTCATTCTAATTGATAAAAGTAGTGATAATAATGGATATAACATCTTCTCACCTGCATAAAAATTTAAATAGAAGGAGAACAAAGTCTCCTTCTATTGGGTCATAAAATTGAATTACCAAGCAATAACAGCTTTACGGCCTTTTTTCTTAATTTCGTTTTTAAGGTACTGGCGAATTGTCTCTTTACCAGCCGCTGCAATGAGAGAAAGACCACCTGATCCTACAGCAGTTAAAATGGAGACAATTGTTGTAACAGCCCCGCCCGCTTCAACCACGTTCAGAACAACAGCAGCAACACTGCCTGGAATACCAAATTCTTTTGCTAGATCAGCAACGGGCAGCATTTGTAGCGAGAAGGAAAAAAGAGCTAGCATAAGGAATCCTACTGCTAAAGCACCAAAAAGAACATGTAGTTTGATTTCGTTTTTTGTTTCTGTCATATCAAATTCCTCCCTTTTTTGTATTTTTATTACTATTATATCTTAAGATATCTTTTAGTTCATCGCAATCCTTTTTTTTCATATTTTTCATGAATTAGTTATAGATTAATATAAATAAAGTGAAAAGATAAGTGAGAAAAGAATCGTTTTTGCTAGAATAATACACGTAAACATGATCGGAAATACCTTGTTTTTACAGGTGGGAAAGCGAGTCTAATTTGCATATAGGTAAAGAGATATGTGCAGAGGGGCCAATATCCTTTGATCAAAATCTCCTTTCAAGATAAAATTAGAAGTATCCATCATTCTTTTGGAGGCGATTTTCTGAATATTCGATTGTTAACACCAGATGATGCTGAAGAATATGCAGCACTCAGACTAGAAGCACTGCGATTAAATCCAGAGGGCTTTGCGATGAGCTATGAGGAAGAGCAAATCAATACAAAGGATAAATATAAAGCGCGTTTTGCTACGGCGAAATCTATGTGGACTTTTGGCGCTTTTCATCAAGGGCAGCTTGTGGGGGCAGTCACGCTCATCCAAGAAACCTTGCAGAAGTTAAAACACCGAGCGAATCTGACAGCGATGTATGTAACACCTAGTGCCCGCGGAGAAGGAGCTGGCCAGGCCTTGATGACAAAAGTTCTTTCCTTTGCGCGAGAACGGCAGGATATCGAGCAAATGTATTTATCAGTGGTGACAACTAATCACTCAGCCAAGCGCCTCTATCGCTCCGCTGGATTTGAGTCGTACGCTGTCGAAGAAAAAGCGCTAAAATGGACTGATACATATGCGGATGAGGAAAAAATGGTTTTATTTTTATCATAGTCTGGAGGAGATAGAAGTGGATCAACAGGCCATGCGTATCATATTAGCAGCAGGACCCAATAGTGAGCTGGAATCTTTTGCCCTGCGTGCAGCACTTGAAAACTTCGGCGTGAAAGTCGATATGCATTGGATTGGAAGACCGAATGATCTGATTCATGTGTTATCTGATAGAGTTAGAGGGGAAATAGATTACCTTCTTTTATCGTTTCATGGTGAAGAAGGAGCATTTATCATGCCTGAATTAGGGGAAGATGTTTACGAAGATGAGGAGCCTAGAGATACTGCCTTTGGAGCGGAAGAAATCAAGCGGTATGCCTCATTAGAAGGAGTTCATGTCATCTCTACAGGCTGCACACTAGGAGAGAAAAATCTAGCAGATGCTTTCTTAGAGGCAGGGGCTGCATCTTATTCGGCACCGGACGATTACATCGATGGGAATGCAGCATTTATCTTTGTACTGACCATGCTGTACGAGCTTATTAACAATACAAAGACAGTCAGAGCGGCATTTGATCGAGCGCGTTCCATTGATGAAGAAACGAAATTATTTCAACTATATATGCAAAAGTAATTAAAGGACTGAGAAATCAAGTCCTTTTTTTATTCCTCTCCAAAAATGTGTCGAAAATGTGACAATTGTGTGATTTGCAAACTAAAAAGAGGGCATGCAAAGTCTATCCTACAAACACACGTCATTCAGGCATGACGGCATCACGAGAGGAGAATCATTGTGTCAATTAAATGGAAAGTCAGTCTCGTCCTATGCGGACTTGCGATGATCATCGGAATCGCTGCGTTTTATCATAATCAGCAGGCAAGCGGGACAGAGAAGAAGAAGGTAGAACCAGATGCGAGCTATAAAGAAGTTGAAATTGTGACCCTCGTGAATGACGGGAGATACTTGAGATATGCTGTGAACTATCCTGTGTTTCATCAAAAAAAGCTAGATCAAGAGATGAAAAGATTTGCAGAAACAGCGCTGGACAAATTCAAAACATCGTTTAGTGAAGCAAGTGATGTCGATGAAGATCATCGATACGAATTAAACATAGATTATGAGATTACTCATTATGCCAAACAAACTGCTGCGATCAAATTCAATATATATGAATGGAAAGGCGGAGTAAAAGGCGCACATGAAACGAAGATATTCAATTTTGATTTCAAGAAACAGCAGTTTTTATCAATAGATGATCTATTTTTATCAAAGAAAAAAAGTCTGCAAAAACTGTCTCAAATGACATTTGAGGAGTTAAAAAAAGATCGCTCTCTTGCGGAAAACGAGCATTTGCTTAAACAAGGAACATCTCCTGAGGAAGAGCATTATCAGTATTTTGCCATCAAAGATCGTTTTATTGAATTCTACTTCCCAGCAGGGCAAATTGCACCAGACAAGAAAGGTCCTCAAGTGCTGGCGATTAAGAAAACATTGCTTAAAGGAATGTTAAAGCCAGAATACATCAATAAAGAAAAGAACAAAAACGAGAAAAAAGAACCGATCGCAAAAAGAAAGATTGTAAAACTGCCAAAACAGGGAGTATTCAACCCAAATCAAAAAGCCATTGCCCTTACATTTGATGATGGACCAAATCCATCAACGACCTCAAAAATCTTAACAGCTTTAAAAGAAAACAAAGGACATGCAACATTTTTTGTGTTAGGAAGCAGGGTTCAATATTATCCCGATATGCTAGGTGAAATCAGAAAAGGTGGAAATGAAATCGGAAATCATTCCTATAACCACCCTTTACTCACAAGACTGCCATTAAAACAAGCCATCAAACAAGTAGAAGATACGCAGCAAATCATTGAAAAAGCAGGCGGATTCACACCGACTCACTTTAGACCGCCATATGGGGGAACAAACGGGCAGATCAATGAGGCTGTCAACATGAAAGTTACGCTTTGGGATGTAGATCCCGAAGATTGGAAATATCGCAACAGCCAATACGTTGCCAACTACATTCTTACACATGCGTCTAGCGGAGAAACCGTCTTAATGCACGACATCTATGACACCTCTGCCAACGCGGCTGTCACGATCATCAAGGAATTGACCAAACAAGGATATCAGTTACTAACAGTATCGGAGCTTGAGCAGTGGAAGGAAGCACGGGCGAAAAAGGTGAATTGAATACGTAAAAAAGATGCGAGTCTTAAAGGATTCGCATCTTTTTTAAATCCAATTATGAGAATGAAGGGAAAATATGTTAAAGTGATTGTAGAAAGGGAGGGCTTCGAATGGTGTTGATGAGGTTGATCAGCATATATATGCTGACAGCGTTTAGTTTGGGATTTGTCGTAAACTATGTACCTGGTTTGATGCTGCCCATCTATATTCTTGCGATGATTGGGCTCATTTTATGTCTTGCTCATATTGCGCTTCATTATATTCGGCGAATCAGAAATATGTTATTTGATTAGTAAGGGGAAGATTTCTCCTATGGCAAAAACCTCCTGCTAGATGCGTGAGGTTTTATTTTTTCGGTTTTTGCTGTTCTAACAGTTGGATGATTTTCTCGTTGGACGCTTTGATTTGTCTCAAAAGAGAAACGATATTTCCTGTAAATCCCACGAGCACAACCAGTATAATAAGAATGATAAAATGAACAGTTCGTGTCATATATCGGGCAATTGATGTGAATGGAGAATGTTGAGGGGGATTTATTTGAAACGAGTAGACGTAGTTTCAGCTATTATTTATGACGAGGAAGAAAATCTTTTAACGGTCAAGAATGTAAAGGGATATTGGGAACTTCCAGGCGGTGCTGTGGAAAAAGGTGAACACCTGCAGCAGGCTGTCATCCGCGAAGTGAAAGAAGAGACAGGGTATGTTGTCAAAGTAAATGAACTTCATTCGGTTCGAGAAGCGTTCTTTCAAGATAAAAAACATCATGCGCTGATCATTACGTTCTTTGCGGAAATGATCGGGGGAGAGATGAACATTCTAGATCCGGATCAGGATATTGAAGAAGTAAAATGGGTCAGCACTCAAACCTTTCAAAAGCTAAACCCAAAGCTATATCACATGCTAAAATTAAACCAACAAACACAAGCCTTTTATGATTTTGAGGGGAATAGAACAATTGGTTAAATCCAAATTGATATAGGCATGAAGGAGCGATATTGATGTTTTTATACTACGGGCCTACAGGAGCTCCGATAGAAAAACCTGGAGAAGAATTCATGAAAAGAATCTTCTTTCAGGAGGGTGAAGAGTATTGGAAACAAGGTAACGGGGAATCTTCCATTGAGATAGAGGAAGATGGAGAAAGTGAAAGTCTAGTTTTCTTTTATACTGAACCGTATGGATTCTTTATCATCAGATATCCAGATTTTTTAGTCCCTTTTCAAAAGGTAGAAAAGATCGAAACGATCGAGCATTTGATTGCTGGATCACCATTGTATGTGCCATCATGCAGCTATGTTGATCGTAATCAGGCTTATGAAATCGTTCAACATTTTGTGACGACAAAAAAGGTATCCGATCTTGTTGAATGGGTCGAGTTGAGGAATATTCATTTTCAGCATGATGTGAAAAGGTAGGGGAGTAAGGTGAAGTGTGTACAGATGAAAGGATACATAGTTTAGATGAGAGTATGCATTTACATGTAGGATATGATGAACATGGTTGTGATTATGAAGGCGTGTTTTTTAAGAGTTTAGAAACAGGAAGATGGTTATTGTTTTTTGATCAGAAAAGTTACGGGATAACGCTTTTAAAAGAATATGAGAAGTGGAAGGATCTTGGGTTATTGATTGGAGAATATTTGATTGAAGATGAACTGATTGAAGAGGAAGGCCATAAGCTTTTTGAGCGTTTTCTAAAAGAGAATAGCATAGTTGAAATGTAAAACATCACCAGATGATAGGGTGGTGTTTTTATTTCATTTAAAATAGAGTGCTGAATCTAAGTATCGAGAAAAGCAATATTTTATTTAAAAATTCAAAAAATAGATAGACAAACGCTTTCAAGAATTGTATAGTGATCTCATAAACCACTTGTCATACAAGTGGACAAGTAACTAAGAATTCAAGTTGTAACTTAAAAAATAATCGAGGTGATCGGAATGAAAGACAGAAGTGTGGCAGAACTCAAAGCAAAAGCCATCGAGCTTAGAAAAACGGCGATAACGATGATTTACGAAGCGCAATCGGGTCATCCAGGAGGTTCCTTATCAGCTGCTGATATCATTACCGCCCTTTATTTTAAAGAAATGAATATCAATCCCCAAAAACCAAATTGGGAAGATCGAGATCGCTTTGTTTTATCGAAAGGACATGTGGCACCTATTCAATATGCAGCTCTAGCTATAAAAGGTTATGTCTCTTTTGAAAACGTATACAAATTACGGCAGTACGGTTCACCTTTTCAAGGTCACCCTGATATGAAGAAATGTCCGGGAATTGATATCTCCACAGGCTCATTAGGTCAAGGACTTTCTTGCGGCGTTGGTATGGCACTTGCAGGCAAAAGGGATGAAAAAGATTACCGGGTATTTGTCATGGTGGGAGATGGAGAATGTCAGGAAGGGCAAATATGGGAAGCCGTCCAAACCGCAGTAAAATATCACTTGGATAACTTAATTGTGTTTGTAGACAATAACCGCCTGCAAATTGATGGCTTCTGCGAAGAAATTATGCCGCTTCAAGACATCGAAAAGAAGTTTGAAGTATTCGGATTTGAAACAAAACGAATTGACGGACACTCAATGGAAGACATTGTAGAAACACTGAATGAAGTAACAAAAACGAAAAATGGAAAGCCAAAATGTATTGTTGCCGATACCATTAAGGGCAAAGGTGTTTCCTATATGGAAGATATCTGTTCATGGCACGGTGTTGCGCCAAATGAAGAAGAATATGAGCAGGCATTAGAGGAACTAGCAGGAGGTTTAAAATCATGAGTCAAACTGAAAAAGCAGTAACTAAGAAAAAAGCGACACGTGAAGCTTTCGGTGATGAAATAGTTACATTAGGAAAAGAGAATCAACAAATTTATGTCATAGATATTGATATCGGAAAGTCATGCAAAACAGGAGAATTTATAAAGCAGCTTCCTAATCAGCATGTGAACGTCGGAATTGCTGAACAAAATGGTGCCGGCCTGGCAGCTGGTCTTGCAACAACTGGAAAAATCCCATTTATCAGCACCTATGCAGTTTTCGGCTCGTTGCGTATGGCAGAACAAATTCGGCAAGAAGTATGTTACCCCAATTTGAATGTAAAGATCGCCTGCTCCCACGGTGGATTAACACCAGGAAATGATGGAGGGAGTCATCAAGCGATAGAAGATATGGGCGTTTTAAGATCATTTCCCAATATGACAGTGATCATGGGAGCTGACTACTACTCAACAAGAAAATTGATCAAACAGGCAGCAGAAACATATGGTCCAATGTATTTGCGTTTCACCCGAGATGCTGTGCCGATGATATATGATGAAAATGAAGAATTTATCATCGGCAAAGCAAAGAAAGTAAAGTCTGGTAAAGATATCGCGATTATAGCGAATGGAGATACAGTACATCTTGCCTTAGAAGCAGTCAAGGAATTAGAAAAACAAGGTATTTATGCAACCCTCTTAGATATGCATACGATCAAGCCTTTAGATCGAGAAGCTGTCATGGAGTGTCTGAATATTGGACCTATTATTACTATAGAGGATCACAATATTCTAAACGGATTAGGCAGTGCTGTATGTGAGATAGTGGCAGAGGAAGGCCGGGGGAGAGTCAAACGAATCGGTGTGCAAGATCGTTTTGGAGAATCCGCACCTTATGAAAAGCTTTTGGAGATCAATGGCATTACCATCGAAAATATAATCAAAACAGCTAAAGAAATGCTGAACAATTTCATAGGAAAGTAGGAATTAGCCATGTTTACCCTAAAAAATCAAGTTGCGATCGTAACAGGCAGCGGTTCTGAAAAGGGAATTGGGAGAACCATAGCATTCACTCTAGCCGAGCAGGGCGCTTCAGTCGTTGTAGCAGATATCAATCAAGAGGGAATTCAGTGTACTGTAGAAGCGATTAAAAATGCCGGTGGTAAAGCAATCGGTATAGAAGTAAATGTCACAAATAAAGAATCGATTGACCAGATGGTGAAAGAAACACTTGTGTCATTCGGCAGAATTGACATATTAGTGAATAACGCAGGTATTTCTCAAAAAGTAACAGTTCAGGACATGACACTAGAGGATATGACAAGAATATTCAGTGTGAATATGTTCGGCTTGTTCTTGTGTACACAAGCAGTTCTAGAAACGATGAAAAAACAAAGATATGGCCGTATTATCAACCTGTCTTCTGTATCAGCCAAAAGAGGAGGCGGTGTATTTGGCGGTGCGCATTACTCTGCTTCCAAAGCCGCCGTCCTAGGCTTTTCCAAAAACCTTGCCCGTGAAGTAGGAAAGGATGGAATCACTGTCAATTGTGTAGCTCCAGGTCTAGTGAATACTGATATCTGGAAGTCGCTTTCTAATGGCGAAGCAAAAAAGGTGATTGACAGTATACCGATTGGCCGCCCAGGTGAAACGAAAGAAATTGCGGCTGCTATTGCGTTCCTAGCGGCGAAAGAAGCCTCCTATATCACAGGGGAAGAGATAGATATTAATGGTGGTTCGCATATGGACTAGTGATATGAATGGAGTTGGGCATAGACTATGCCTCACTCTTTTCTATCAGTTGTACATTTGTAAGCGCTTTATAATGTGAGAGCTCACAAGTATAGTCAGACAAAAGCTAAGTTAAGGGGGAATCAGCTTGAATCAACAAGCATTGGAGAGATCTACGACTCGTAAGGTTACACTTCGACTAATCCCGTTTTTGTCATTATGTTTTGTTATCGCCATTTTAGATCGTGTGAACATCGGATTTGCTGCTCTGCAAATGAATGAAGATTTAGGATTTTCAAATGCTGTATTTGGGCTCGGGGCGGGAATTTTCTTTTTAGGTTATTTTTTACTAGAGGTTCCGGGCAGTGCGATTATGTCGAAGATAGGTGCTAGAAAATGGATCAGCAGAATTATGGTGACTTGGGCTATTATTGCGATTTTAATGGCTTTTGTACAAGAACCATGGCAGTTCTACACGGCGCGTTTCTTATTAGGCGCAGCAGAAGCCAGTTTTTATCCATGTATGGTGTTTTATTTGAGCGGTTTCTATCAAACAAAACACCACGCCAAAGCCATCGCTGGATTTATGCTGGCAATCCCAGGGGCAAATGCAGTTGGCGCTCCGCTCTCAACCTTTCTCTTAGGGGTGAATTGGCTGGATATGTCCGGCTGGCAGTGGTTATTTATTTTAGAAGCCATCCCAGCTCTTATTCTTGGTGTCATTGCCTTTTTTTATCTAGATGACAAAATTGAAGAAGTAAAGTGGTTGAATAATGATGAGAAAGAGTGGCTTATTCATGTCACAACAAAAGAAAGACTTGAAAAAGAACAAGTCAAGCGGTATACCTTCGTTCAAGCTTTAAAAGATCGAGATGTACTCATTTTATCGGCAGGCTATTTCTGCTGGATGGTTGGGTTCTACGGTATTAACATGTTCTTACCGACGATCTCAAAGGGGTTATCTGACACAATTTCTTTGAGTACTCAAGGGATGGGGTGGCTTTTGGGTCTTATGTACACCTTTGCCATTTTGGTCATGGTGCTAGTTGGGAATCATTCTGACAAGAAAAATGAAAGACGCTGGCATGTATCTGCCTGTTTAACTGTTAGTGCGATTGCTATGATCATAAGTAGTTTTATGGCTAGCACAAGTGTGATCTTGTCATTTGTATTTTTAACAATCGCATTGTGTGGAGCTTTTGGCGCTTATTCTCCATTTTGGGCAATCCCCCCATCTTTTTTAACAGGCGCAGCAGCGGGTGGGGCCATCGCATTGATTAATAGTATTGGAAATCTTGGTGGATTTTTTGGACCTTATATAGTCGGATATATTAAAGATGTAACAGGTTCTTTTCACATAAGTATGATTTTCTTAGGTATCAGCATGATATTTGCTTCTCTTATTATTGTACTCTTAGTGAAACAGTCAGGAAAAGCACTGGTCGTCAAAGCAAACAACAAATCCAGCATCGAAGAGTCCATTTCATTCACAAAGAACAATGGTAAAAGTGTTTAAGCGAAAAACAATATCAAAACGAAGGAGCTGATATGAGGATGGAAAAGAAATCAAATGTGCCGCAAAACACGATTGTGTGCAAAGAATGTGAGGAAATGATTGATACAGCTCATGGATGTGAAGGTGTTAAGGTTTTATACGGAATATGCGAAAAATGCTTAGAATCAAAAAAACGTTGAAATGAAAAACAAAGGCGCATAACTCACAAGTTCGACTTGCGGTTAGACGCCTTTATTTGTTTTAAAAGAACTTTTTTTAAAATGTGTATAAGCGGAGAGATTAGCTTTTCCAGTAGCGATCATATAAATTTTGCATATGGTCAGTCATCCGCGTTACGGCTTCTGATGCGTTCCGCTCTTCTAGTGCTTTTATAATCATTTTGTGCTCTTGAAAGTTGATCTCTCGATAATCTGAACGAGTAACAGTCCGATCACGAATAAATCTCCACATTTCCTGTTGTTTCATAGCATTCGTAATAGAAGACATAAAGGTAACAAATAAATCGTTATGTGACGCTCTTGCAATGCCCATATGTAGTTGTTCGTCGGTTTCAGGAACATATACACCCGACCGTGTTTCTTCTTCCATTTTTTTTATCGTCTGTTTAAGCTCCTCAATCTCTTGATCGGTCGCTCTCAAAGCCGCAAAATGGATAATTAAAGGCTCAATGTGCATTCGGGCTTCCACAATATCTTCAGGAGATGCTGATTTCATAGAAAGAGTCCCTTCAGTGGTGATGGTCGTATTTTTAACGAACACACCTTCTCCTTGACGGGAGTAAATGACACCATTCATTTCTAATGCACTGAGAGCTTGCCTGACGGGTGCACGGCTGACGCCAAATTGTTCACATAGTTCTCTTTCAGAAGGAAGTTTATCTCCTACTTTAAAAGAGCCTAACTGTATTTCTGAAAGGATTTGATTATAAATCTGTATATATAATTTTTTATTAGAAACAGGATTGAATTTCATAAAAATCACTCCTTTCAATAGGTATTGTTATTTGTCATACAAGTATATTAATTATATACTTTTCAGATTTGAAGGGCAAAATAAAAACAGACCTTATGAGGGCCTGTTTTTATTGAAAAGTAGTCCTCTATGAAGTTTTCCGCTCACTTCCCTTTCTCCCGCTTCCGTTTCTCCTTCTCCGCCCGGTAAAACTCATGAAACATCTTCATCAGCGCGCGCTTCTCAATACGTGACACATAGCTCCG
Source organism: Bacillus sp. PK5-006 (assembly GCF_054161415.1). Lineage (NCBI taxonomy): Bacteria > Bacillati > Bacillota > Bacilli > Caryophanales > Bacillaceae > Bacillus > Bacillus sp. PK5-006. The sequence goes on from NZ_CP096414.1 coordinate 1,367,693, forward strand.
CGATATCCCAAGCTCTTTGGCTATTTCCCGCTGCGTTTTTTCTTTCTTTAAATCAAGGCCGAACCGGCCGACGATCACTTCTTTTTCTCGGCCGTCGAGAATGTCGATATACTCCTTTACTTTTTCAAGCTCCATGTTGAGCTGAATGGTATCGATCACATCTTCATTTTCGGATTTTAAGACATCAATTAATGAAATTTCGTTGCCTTCTTTATCCTGACCGATGGGGTCATGCAAGGAGACGTCCTTTTTTGTTTTTTTGAGCGCGCGTAAGTGCATGAGAATTTCATTTTCAATACACCGCGCCGCATACGTTGCCAGCTTTGTTCCTTTTCCAGAGGAATAGCTTTCGATGGCTTTAATGAGTCCGATCGTCCCGATGGAGATGAGGTCTTCAGCGTCTTCCCCGGTATTTTCAAATTTCTTTACAATATGGGCGACGAGCCGAAGGTTATGTTCAATCAGCATGTTTCTTGCGTGTTCATCGCCCTGTGCCATGAGGGCTAAGTATTTTTTTTCATCATCTCCAGAAAGGGGCTGTGGAAAGGCATTGTTTTTGACATAGGACACTAAAAACACCAATTCTTTGACCATCAATCCCATCGCTGTAAATACTCCTGCCACGATTTTCACCTCCACCATGTTTAGGCCGCTGCCTATATCCTCAAATGTATGTGAAGGAGGGATTGTCTGTGTCTGTACGATGAAAAAATCATCTTTTTCAAAAAAATCGTGCTTCAGTTCGTCTCTTTTTTATGTTTGCGGTTTCTTTGCGGTGCTTGGCGGTCAAGAAGCGTGCTAAAATATGTAATATTAGACCGAAAAGGAAGGGGTAATTTCGGAACATGGGGAAGGTTCTATCTTCACATGTAGGTATGAAAATTAATGAATGGTATCGAATGATACGGCAGTTCAGTGTTCCAGATGCGGAAATCTTGAAAGCGGAAGTTGAAGCGGAAATTGAACAGATGGAAGAGGACCAGCATTTACTGATTTATTATCAGCTCATGTGTTTTCGGCACCAAATCATGCTTGACTATATACACCCTTCAAAATATCAACCTTTCTCAGTATCTAATCTAGTCGATAAAATCGAAAACTCCAATCATGAGTTATCTGATATGCTGCATTATTACCATGCATTTTTTCGTGGCATGCATGAATTTAGTCAAAAAGAATATTTAGAAGCCGTCAAATATTATCGAGTCGCAGAAAAGCAGCTGTCCATGGTATTTGATGATATTGAGCAGGCAGAGTTTCATTTTAAAGTGGCAGAAGCCTACTATATAATGAAACAAACACATGTCTCCATGCACCATATTTTAAAGGCGCTGGAAATATACGATCAGCATGATGCGTATACGATTCGCATCATTCAATGTCTCTTTGTCATCTCAGGAAATTATCAAGATTTAAAACGAAAAGACCGGGCGCTGCCTCATTTAAAAAAGGCAAAACAGCTCGCATCTCAAATTGATCACCCGCGCATATACAGTTCAGCGCTCTATAATTTAGGAAAATGTTATGGCGAGCTTGGCTATAGAGAGGAAGCGGAACGATATTTAACGGAATCCGCTGATCTTGCCCGCAAAGAGCTGCTCCCAACGCTTCCGCATACGCTTTATACGCTGGCGAAGCTGCTTTTTAGACAGAATGAACAGGCGGATGCCCTGCGCATATTAGAAGATGGGAAATTGGCTGCAAAGAAGCATGAAGACCAGCTGTTCTGTCATATGTTTGAGTATCTGGATGCTTTATATGTTCAGGAAATCAATGAAGACCAACTGCAAAAAACCATTGATTATTTGGAAAAACTTAGCCTATACTCTTATATAGAGGATATCTCACTAGAAATTGCGACAGCCTTAGAAGCCTCTCAACAATACAAAAAGTCCAACCAGTATTATCAGAAATTATTATGGGCTCAAAATCAAATCCAAGAAGGAGAGTGTCTGTATGAATTCTAAGCAACGTTCGACAGTTGAAGAGAGAAACCAAACGTGAAACAAAGAGCGGGCCAATATGGCCGGCTTTTTTTATTTGAAAAAGAAGCAGATATCACCATGAAGCTTGCATGAATTGATGCGAAAGCGGGCAATTTATCGGTAATGATGTTCGGTGGAGGAGGCGGTCGAATGAGAGGGCTGCATATCTTGATGTGTATATGGCTGCTAGGTGCTTTTGTTCCTAATGAAGTAGAGGCACATACATTAAAACGAGTCGATCTTGAAAAAACGGGACGTGCCTTTTGGGACATGAGAGCGGAACGGAAAAAGATTGCGATCACCTTTGATGATGGACCTCATCCAGTGTATACAAATCAAATATTAGATGTGCTGAAGGAGCATCAAGTGAATGCAAGCTTTTTTGTGATAGGGAGCAGAATCCATGCTTATCCAATGATCGCAGAACGGATTGTGGACGAAGGGAATGAACTCGGCAATCATACGATGAATCATACGTATTTTGACCTTTTGTCGTCAAAGGAGATCAAGCGGGAATTAAAAGAATCAGCGGCTCATATCGCTTCACTCCAGCCTGGTGGTCCCTTATTATTTCGCCCTCCTGGTGGACGCTTAACAATGAAATCATTCCGCATTCTGTCAAAGCAAGGGTACGATGTGGTCATGTGGTCCTTTACGCAAGATCCGAAGGACTGGTCAAGACCAGGCGCATTTAAAATTGCAAGCCGAATTATTGATCATATTCAAGGCGGCGATATTATCCTTTTACATGATGGCGGGGGAAATCGCAAGCAAACGGTAGAAGCATTGAAACAAGTGATTCCTGAGTTGAAGAAGAGGGGCTATGAATTTGTAAAAGTAAGTGAACTGCTGCACCACGACAAAGCATATATGCCTGTTCAGATTCAATAGGCAGCATTCGTCAAAAACATTCATTCATTGAAACCAAAAGTCTTGTCGTTTACTATATGAAGAGGGCTTTTGGAGGTGAATGTTGTGAAGAAATATGTTTTCCTTTTCATCCTATTATGTGTTGCTGCTGGGTGCTCTAAGCCAGTACAAGAAAGCGTCATTGCATTTGGTGACAGCAATACAAGAGGATCAAACTGGGACTTTCGAGATTATCCAACATCTGAAAAATGGGTGAATCTCATGAAAAACGTCGAGCGCGGCCAAATTCAAGTGAAGAATGCAGGCATTGGCGGGCAGACGACTGAAGACGCGAAACTGCGCTTTGAGCAGGATATTTTAAAACAGAAACCAACTTACGTCCTCATCATGTTCGGTACGAATGATGCGGCGATTTTAGACGGGAAACATCCCCGAGTGACGAAAAAACGGTTTAAAGAAAATTTAACCTACTTCATTTCTGAAAGTAGAAAAGAAGGCATTACCCCGATTCTCATGACCTGTGTGCCTGTTGTAGAAGGCGGGAAAAAGGGCTTGTATTATTACTCCAGGTATAAGTCATCTTATTTTGCCGGGAGAGGCGGGGCAAGAGCTTGGCAAAACTCTTATAATGACATCACAAGAGAAGTAGCGAAGGATGAGCAGGTACCGCTTGTCGACAACTGGAAAGCTTTCATCCGAGAAGCTGGAGAAGATAGTGATCATGCCCTGATTCAGTCAGGCTTGATCGACCCTTCTGGCAATCATATGACACCAAAAGGGGCGAGAATTATTTATAACGAAATCAAAGAGCGTGATGTCATCAAACATTTTTAAATGATGGCCATCTGCCTAAACAAGACCATCCATCCAGCATAGTCTAACAGTATATCTTCCTAGAAGGAGGTAACTGATATGTGGGGATGTCCTTATCCTTACCCTGCGTGTTCGCCTTATCCAGCACAAGGAGCAGGAATCGGTTACGCTTTTCTTGTTGTGTTCCTTGTGGTCATTTTAGTCGTAGGCGGAGGGTTATGGTTTTGGAATGAACAGCCTTGCAATTAAGACACCTCTTCTTTCATCAGAAGGGGTGTTTTTTACGGAAAATAGTAGTAAGCCTATAGCGCAAGTGATATAATATCAGTCACCTGAGTTTAAAAAAGGAGAGTGCTCGGGAGGCATGGTTCCTGTGATATGGAATTAAGAGGAAACAGAGAGCATATGCCCGAGCGAACGTCTTTTCATTTCTGTCTCAATTAATTCAATGAAGTCGCGATTTAAGTTCATTTCATTTGCTTTATAATACGATTCTATAAGTAAATCATCTGACAGCTTTTTCATACTAGAAACCCATATGATGGGAAAAACACCTCCCCTGAAAAAGTTGGCATAAAATTTGAGGAAAAGACATATCATCATAGGTTGATCGACTGTCTTTGAAGTACCTTTAATCTACCATGAATGGGAAACAAGAACAATCGTTCTGTTATCCACATGGTTAAGTGGATAACTTGTGGGTAGAGTGTTTATAATTGAATGAAAGCATGATGGAATATAGGTGGATAATGTGTGTAAAATTATCCACACCTGTTGAAGGTCCTCATCATATGTCGAAAACTTTTTCATTGTATTCGATAGACAGACAAATTGTGATTTGATTCGACACAATCGCTGAAAACAAATGGAAGAAAGGGTGCAAATTGTGCTAAAGAAGTATTTCTTACCGGATGAATTTGTGAAAAGTATTTTCCACATTTCACCGCAAAAATTAAAAGAACGAAATGTAAAAGGAATTATTACCGATCTAGATAACACACTAGTAGAATGGGACCGTCCAAGTGCGACACCGCGCTTAATTGAATGGTTTCAAGAAATGAAAGATCACGGGATACAAGTGACGATTGTATCAAACAATAATGAAAAAAGGGTCAAGCTTTTTTCTGAACCGGTTCATATCCCGTTTATTTATAAAGCGCGAAAGCCTATGGGAAGAGCCTTTAATAAGGCAGTCGCTGATATGCAGTTGAAAAAAGAAGATGTGGTTGTCATTGGGGATCAGCTCATGACAGATGTTCTTGGCGGGAATCGTCATGGCTTCCATACGATTTTGGTCGTTCCTGTTGCTGCCTCGGACGGATTTTTCACAAAGTTTAACAGGCAGATTGAACGCAGAATTTTAGGAGCCTTAAAGCGTAAGGGCCACATTCAGTGGGAGGAAGAGTAATAATGGAAAAGGTTGTTTGTATTGGCTGCGGTGTAGCCATTCAGACGGAAGATAAAGATCAATTAGGATATGCGCCGGCAGCATCTCTATTGAAAGAAGATGTGATCTGTCAGCGCTGTTTTAGGTTAAAGAACTACAATGAGATTCAAGATGTTTCTTTAACAGAAGACGACTTTTTAAATATATTGCACAGCATTGGAGAGACAGATTCTCTCATTGTGAAGGTCGTTGATATTTTTGACTTTAACGGAAGCTGGATCAACGGGCTGAGCCGTATCGTCGGCGGTAATCCGATTTTACTTGTCGGCAACAAAGTGGATATTTTACCGAAATCCGTGAAAAAAGATCGTCTAATTCATTGGATGAAACGGGAAGCAAAGGAAAACGGATTAAACCCTATCGATGTTTTCTTGATCAGTGCAAGCAGAGGCCAGGGTGTGCCTGAGGTGATGGAAGCGATCGATCATTACCGCGAGGGAAGAAATGTCTATGTCGTCGGCTGTACGAATGTTGGAAAATCAACATTTATCAATCGAATCATCAAAGAAGTATCTGGCGAAGAGAACGTCATTACTACATCCCAATATCCAGGTACTACACTTGATGCGATTGAAATCCCGCTTGATGACGGGTCCGCTTTATTCGATACGCCGGGCATCATCAACCGCCATCAAATGGCGCACTATGTCAGCAAAAATGACCTGAAGATTTTAACGCCGAAAAAAGAATTGAAACCGAGAACGTTCCAATTAAATGAAGCACAAACGCTTTATTTTGGCGGACTGGCTCGATTTGATTATGTAAAAGGCGGCAGAACATCATTTGTCTGCTATATGCCAAATGAGCTGAACATTCACCGGACAAAGCTCGAGAACGCAGATGATTTATATGAAAAACATGCAGGGGAACTGCTGTCACCGCCATCAAAAGAGGGAATGGAAGATTTCCCGCCGCTCGTTCCGCATACCTTTACCATTGATCAGCCAAAAATGGACATCGTCTTTTCAGGTTTAGGCTGGGTTACTGCAAATGATGCGGGCAAGCAAATCAAAGTTTATGCGCCAAAAGGCGTTCATGTGTTTATGAGACGTTCGTTAATTTAAATGTTCAAAGGGGGAGAGACCTTGAAACCTTTATACGGAGTAATCGGTAACCCTGTTGGCCACTCAATGTCTCCGGATATTCATAATGCAGCACTAAAGGACGCTGGAATTGATGGACATTATCATGGCTTTCAAGTAGAAAATGATGACCTGAAAGATGCGATTAGCGGCATGAAGGCGTTAGGAATAAGCGGCATAAACGTCACTGTTCCTCACAAGGTAGAAATCATGAAGTACCTTGACAAAATTGATGTGACAGCTGAACGGCTCGGTGCCGTCAATACGGTGCGGCGCGAAGGGGATCAGCTCGTTGGGTACAATACAGATGGAGAAGGTTTTCTTCATTCATTGCTTGAAGCCTTGGATCAGCCGTTATCAGAGCTGTCATTTCTCTTGATTGGTGCTGGCGGAGCGGCAAGAGCGATTTATACGACAATTGCTCAGTATGCACCGAAGAGCTTTGATATTACGAACCGCACCATTGAAAAAGCTGAAGCTTTAATTGAAAGTGCAGAGGGAAAAATCACATCTCAAGCAATCACATTAAATGCAGCAGAAGAGCGGCTTGGGGAATATGATGTCATCATCCATACGACCTCGATCGGCATGTATCCGAATGTTGAAGAAACCCCGATTTCTTTAGTGAACGCAAAAAAAACAGCGGTCGTTTGTGATATTGTGTATAATCCAATAGAAACAAAACTGCTTAGGGAAGCAGCAGGTTTAGGCTTGAAAACAGTGGATGGGGTTGGCATGTTTGTCGGACAAGCAGTAAGAGCCTTTGAACTGTGGACAGGCATTACACCTGACGCCGGAAAAATGAAGTCAATTGTCATAGAGAAATTAGGAGGAACACCATGTTAAAAGGTAAGCAAAAACGTTTTTTACGTGCACAGGCACATCATTTATCACCTATTTTTCAAGTTGGAAAAGGCGGGGTAAATGACAATATGGTCAAGCAAATTTCCGAGGCGCTTGAAGCAAGAGAACTATTAAAGGTCAGCGTATTGCAAAATTGTGACGAGGACAAAACAGAAGTTGCGAAAGCACTTGTAAAAGGTGCAAAGGCTGAGCTCGTTCAAACGATCGGAAATGTGATTGTCCTTTACAAAGAATCTAAGGAAAATAAACAAATTAAGCTGCCGTAAAGGTGGATGCGATATGAAAAAAATAGGGTTGTTCGGCGGTACGTTTGATCCTCCGCATAATGGGCATTTGCTGATGGCAAGTGAGGTGCGGATTCAAGTGGGGCTTGATGAAATTTGGTTTATCCCAAACCATATGCCTCCTCATAAAACAGGACGGAAACGAGCAGATAGTCATCACCGCATAAAAATGGTGGAGGCGGCGATTCAAGCAAATCCATATTTTCGGCTCGAGCTTATTGAAATGGAGCGGGAGGGTCCGTCTTATACGGTAGATACAGTCGATCTGTTAAAGAAGCGTCATCCAGAAGATCAGTTCTTTTTTATGATAGGAGCGGACATGGTCGAGTATTTGCCAAAATGGCATCGGATCGATGATTTGCTTCAAATGATCACCTTTATTGGGATGAAAAGGCCGGGTTACGTTGGAAGTACGGCATATCCTCTTTTATTTGCAGATGTTCCAGCTTTTGATGTATCATCGACATTGATTAGGCAGCGAATAGAGCAGGGGAACCCTGTCGATTATTTGATTCCGAAAGCTGTTGAGCGTTATATAAAGGAGCATCATTTATATGAATCGTGAAGAAGCATTGAACTGTGTCAAAGAGCAGTTAACAGAGCATAGATATACACATACACTCGGAGTCATGGAGACAGCCATTTCATTAGCGGAACGGTTCGGTGCAGATGTGAAAAAAGCAGAGATCGCCGCTATTTTTCATGATTATGCGAAATTTAGGCCAAAAGAAGAAATGAAGGGGATTATCCAAAAAGAACAGATGAACCCTTTATTGCTTGAATATTCGCCCGAGCTTTGGCACGCCCCGGTTGGTGCCTATTTGGTCAAAAAAGAAGCTGGAATTGACGATCAAGATGTGTTAACAGCTATTGAATTTCATACTTCCGGCAGACCAGACATGACCTTACTTGAAAAAGTCATTTATGTCGCAGATTATATTGAACCAGGACGTCATTTCCCTGGTGTCGAAGAAGTAAGGGAATTAGCAGAAAATGATCTAGATCGTGCACTGATCCAATCATTAAAAAACACCATCAGTTTTCTAATGAAAAAGAATCAGCCAGTCTTTCCAGATACGCTTGCTACTTACAATTCGCTTGTGCATAAGAACAACTAAGGAGGAATTTTGGATGGATTCATCATCAATTTTAAACGTCGCAGCTGGAGCATGCGATGATAAACGGGCTGAGGATATTATTGCCCTTAATATGCAAGGAATCTCACTTGTTGCGGATTATTTTCTCATTTGTCACGGGAATTCTGATAAACAAGTGCAAGCCATTGCAAGAGAAGTAAAACATCTTGCAGAGGAAAGCGGAATCGAAGTGAAGAAGATGGAAGGCTTTGATGAAGCAAGATGGGTATTGATTGACCTAGGTGATGTCATTGCCCATGTGTTCCACAAAGAAGAAAGAGGATACTACAATCTAGAAAAGCTATGGGGAGATGCGCCGAGAGAAACGCTTTCACTTGGCATTAACTCATGATTTATCAAGGGTTTGCAGGTGTGTATGACGAGCTCATGACACATGCACCTTATGATGAATGGGTTCAGTGGATCCAGCAGTATATGAAGCCGAATGCTGCCATCATCGATGTAGGCTGTGGAACTGGAGAGATTTCTCTTCGGTTAGCTGAAAAGGGACACAAGGTCACAGGAATTGACATCAGTGAAGAAATGCTGGCCTTTGCGCAGCAAAAAGCGCAGGCGAAAAAGCAGTCGATTCAATTTTTACATCAAGATATGAGAGAGGTTACGGGCTTTGAGCAAGCCTTCCAGGCAGCCGTTATTTGCTGTGATTCCTTGAATTACTTAAAAAACGAAAATGACGTCAAAAAAACCTTTAAAAACATGTTTCAGCTTTTAGAGGCAGATGGGGTTTTACTTTTTGATGTTCATACGCCTTATAAAATGGAAGAGGTATTCCCAGGTTCGACTTATGCAGATCAAGATGAAGAGATCAGCTATATTTGGCAGAGTGATAAAGGGGATGACATGTATTCGGTCATACATGATTTAAGCTTTTTTGTAAAAGACGGAGACATGTATCAGCGTTATGATGAGACACATGAACAGCGCACATTTCCATTTGAAACATATGCAGCGTTCCTTGAGTCCGCTGGCTTTGAACAAATAGAAGTGACTGCTGATTTTACAAATGAAGCCCCCGGTGAATTCGCCGAAAGATATTTCATCTCAGCTAAGAAACCAAAAACCATCGTTTAATAGAACGATGGTTTTTTAAAACCCTTTTTTCGCTTGTTGCAAAGATGATTAATTTCTGCGATCATCAGTGAACACACTTGGCGGATATTGATGCGCAACTGCTTCTAGATCTTCATCGAATTTTTCATGGGTGTTTTGAAAGAGACGGTGAAACATATCTTGCACACCTGCTTCAAGTGCTTTAATGCCTTCACCAGTGACGCCGCCTTTCACACATACTTTGTCTTGCAGTGTCGGAAGGGTATAGACTCTTTTTTCAATCAAACGGCCAAGACCAACAAGCATATCCTCTGATAAGGTGGTGGCTTCTTCTTTAGAAATATCCGTTTCTTCTACGGCTGCTTCAATCATTTTCTGAACGAGAAAACTGATAAAAGCAGGTCCGCAGCTGACAATATCGGAAGCCGCTCTAGTAATTGAATGATGGATCTCGATAGGTGTTGAAATGCACGAAGCTAACTGTCTTAACGCAGTTTTCGTCGCGGCATTGCATGATGAACCAAAAGTTAAAAGTGATGCGCCTGATAAAGCGCGGTTTGTAATGCTTGGAATCAACCTGGCTGTTTGACAAGGAACGATATCCTGAAGCTGTTCAGGATGAACCGGACTGGTAATGATGACAATGGTTTGCTGCTCCGTTAAAAGAGGGCTCAGCTCTTTTAAAAGTGGATAAATATCAAGTGGTTTGACACAAACAAAAATGAAATCTTTATTCGTGACAGCCCCTGAAAGCTGTTTCGTTACTTCAAGCTCTGGATGGTTCTTTTTTATATTGAACGCTTTTTCAATGGTTCGGTTTGTAATGGTGATCGATGAGGGATTGACTGCCTTTGATTCAATAAATGCCTCAGTAAGTATGGTACCCATGTTTCCTGTACCGATTAACCCTATATTCAAACGTTCTCCCTCCTTAGACGCATAGGATCTGTTATCTTCTAAACAGTATGTTGAGCAGTAGAAAAATATGATTGAAAGTAGCGTGAGTAAGTGAAACGACTCATTTCATTAAAAAAATACAGTCTTTATATCGCCGCTGGACTCATAGTCGTGATCATCTTCAGTTTCTTCTTTTTCACTGGAAAAGGAGAGGGCAGCAGAGAGCCAAGTGTATTGAAGGAAAATAAAGACATACAAGTCACATTAGAAGACAAACAAGAAAAGACAGAAAAAGAGCCATCGACGATTTTTGTAGAGGTCAAAGGAGCTGTAAGGAAGCCAGGTGTTTATACGTTTCAATCTGATGCTCGGGTAGAGGAAGCGATTCAAAGGGCAGGAGGCTTTACCAGCAAAGCAGACTCGATTGAAATTAACCAAGCAGCTAAATTAGAGGATAGTATGATGATTTATGTTCGGAAGCAGGGGGAAGCGGAAAGAGAAACGCAAACAGCATCAGCTGACGCATCAACGGGCGTTGAAAAGAGTGAGGGTGTGAATGTCAATCAGGCCGATGCAGCCGAATTGCAAACCATTAACGGCATAGGACCAGCTAAAGCCGAAGCTATCATTACGTATAGAGAGGAACACGGAGAATTTCAACAAATTGAAGACTTGCGGAATATTTCAGGTTTTGGGGAAAAGACGATTGAACGGCTGAAAAGTCAATTGACCGTGAAGTAGAATTGACGGTAGAGAAGAAAGGCATGTACACTTAATATCAACCATCATTCTGGAGGGATCAGCTCGTGGAAAGAATTTCATGGAATCAATATTTTATGGCACAAAGCCATTTGCTTGCTTTACGAAGCACCTGTGAGCGGTTAGCTGTTGGGGCGACCATCGTAAGGGACAAGCGCATCATTGCAGGGGGGTATAATGGCTCCATTGCCGGTGATGTTCATTGTGCGGATGTAGGGTGCTATGTCATTGATCATCACTGTGTTCGCACCATCCATGCGGAAATGAATGCTATTTTACAATGTGCCAAATTTGGTGCACCTACAGCTGATGCTGAAATATATGTCACACATTTTCCTTGTTTACAGTGCTGTAAAGCCATCATTCAAGCGGGCATACGAACAGTGTACTATGCAAAGGATTATAAAAATCATCCATATGCGATTGATTTATTCGAGCAGGCGGGTGTTCAAACAGAGCAAGTTGAATTAGATGAAATGATCATCGACTTAAAAAATCAAGAAAAATTGGCCTTTGTTGCAGATTTAATTGGGAAGCTGAGTGAATCAGGACTTAGCGAAACAGAAATTCGCGATATGCATGAGAAGGCGAATCAATTATTTACTTCCTATGTTTAAATATTTGCCGTTTGGGGCAATTTCAGCAGCTGTTGGAATTGCTCTGGCTGCATATCATCTTCATATGTATTTCCTTCCCTTTCTTCTCATCATATTACTTATCAGCCTACTGAAAAAAATGCCTCAGCTCTTTTTAATGGTCAGCCTATGCGGTGCTGTCTATATACTCATTTTTATGATTCATGAGTCTCTTGAAACGGATCAACCCGTGCTAGAAAAATTCCTATCTGGTTCCGTTGTGATTGAAAGTATTCCGAAAACAGATGGCAATCGTTTTTCAGCGACTGTTTCAACAGACCATGAACAACTAGCCACTTTTTATACAATTCAAACAGAGCGTGAAAAAGAGGCATTAAAAGAGGTAGAACCTGGTATGAGCTGTCACATGACAGGTGATGTTCGTCCAGCAAAGCACGCAACCATTCCTAACGGGTTTCAATACGATCAATTTTTAAAATCAAAAGGCATTGACGCCATTTTTCTGCCACAGTCGATCAAAAACTGTACAAAAAAAGATAGTTCTTCCTATTATCTTCAAGTGATAAGGCAAAAGGGGTTGAAATTTTTAGAAGATCATGTGCCTAAACACTCTGTTGGCATTGTACAGGCACTTATTTTTGGCGATCGTGAGTTGATAGACCCTGACACATTAAGAGATTATCAAATGCTTGGCATTATTCATTTACTAGCGATCTCAGGATTGCATGTACAAACGCTTCTTGCATGTTTATTTTGGTGTCTCCTTCGTGCGGGCGTGACAAGAGAGACAGCACGTATTCTTCTATTATGCTTTCTTCCAATTTATGCTTGTTTGACAGGTGCTGCACCATCTGTTTTAAGAGCTTGCCTCATGGCAGGAATCTATTTAGTGATGACTAGTCTGCCAAAAGAAATGAAACAGCCTTCTGCTGTAGTATTAAGTGCAACGTTTTTACTCTTATTAGCAATTCATCCTCTTTATTTATTTGATATCGGATTTCAGCTTTCATTCGCGGTCACGTTTTTTATTTTGTTATCGACTAGGATTTTATCAAAAGCAAAAAGTTCAGTCATGCAATTATTCCTGATTTCCTTTATTGCACAGCTTGCTTCACTTCCTGTTCTTTTATATCATTTTCACCAATTCTCTTTACTGAGCGTACCTTTGAACATGATATTTGTTCCTTTATATACGACGGTCGTTATGCCGCTATCCTTACTCTTTTTTATTCTCACTACCATTTATCTTCCGCTTGGACAAACATTGTTTCAGCTGCTTGATTCGGTGATTCAGCTTAGTCATCAATTGTCAGCCTATATGGCTGTTTTTGATGAATTCAACTTGATTTTTATGAAGTCTGCTTGGTGGCATATTCTTCTTGAGGTAAGCGCCTTAATTGTTCTGTTATTTGTGATGGAGTGCAAAACTTCTGTGAAATCCTATGCACTGCCGATCCTTTTTCTTATTGGTGTCTTGAGTGCACACTATTTCACCCCGAATTTTTTCGAAAAAGGGGAAGTGACGATGCTGGATGTAGGACAGGGGGATAGTTTGTTTATTCAGCTGCCCTATCGAAAGGGGCACCTGCTTGTGGATACAGGAGGCAGACTTTCTTTTGAAGAAGAACCGTGGAAAAAAAGGCGTAAAGTGTCTTCGATCGGTGATCAAACGCTGATCCCGTTTCTGCATTCTAAAGGTATAGCAAAACTTGATGTTCTTATTCTTACACATGCGGATCAAGATCATATGGGAGAAGCAGCTCGTTTAATCAAACGAAATAAAGTAAAGCGGCTGGCTATTCCGAAAGGCTTTGCACGGAGTCCAGAGGATGCGGAGCTGTTAAAAGAAGCAGCTGATCAAGGGATCATGATTGATGAATTAGAGAGAGGAGATCAGCTTCAGATTGGAGAGCAAATATTTGAAGTTCTTCATCCATCGCGTGATCAAGTGACAAGTAAGAATAATGATTCACTCGTTTTGACATTTACTCTAGGCGGGAAGCGGTTTATGCTCACTGGAGACCTTGAACAAGAAGGGGAGCGAGACATTATAGAAGCCTTTCCTCATCTGCGGGCAGATATCTTAAAGGTTGGACATCACGGGAGTAAAGGGTCAACAAGCGAAGAATGGCTTCAACATCTCAAGCCCTCACATGCACTCATTTCAGCAGGTGAACGCAATCGTTATCAGCATCCACATCAGGAAGTTTTGAAGAAATTAAAGGACCAGCAAATGAAGGTGTATCGTACAGATATCAACGGGAGCGTGACATATGAATTTCTCAATGAGGAAGGAACGTTTTACACACACCCTCCATATGATATCTTACAAACTCAATAAAAAAACTGCCAAAACGGCAGTCATGTAACCTTCATGAAGTTAAGATCCAACGAGGTGTATAATGGTTGCCAAAATAAACATTGAGGCGAAAAATCCGAATGTGACGATAAAACCAACGGCTGAGTCGGTCACATCATTCCGCTTGCTTTGAACATTTTTTTCAAATTCATTCATTTTCATCCCTCCTGGCTAATTTTAGTATACTTGAACTCATTTGGAATTGCTAGAAGGTAAAGTAACCGTTTTCCATTTTATGATCATTTTATGAATATCGTCTGACAGCAGGCTGACCCGGGAGCTTGCGCCGGACGTTTACTATAAATGAGGAGGCGGCACTTTCAGCTTCCTCTTTACTAATGTCTTCACACACTTTAGGATAGAGGAGGAAGTGAAAGAGAGGGATTCAATTGATGGTCTTTGATGTATGGAACAATTTAAAACGAGGGGATATCCATCCCGTTTATTGCTTATATGGGAAAGAAACATATTTACTGCAAGAAACCGCTGCTAAATTGAGACAAGCTGTAGTAGACGAAGAAACGAAGGATTTTAATTACTCCGTCTTCGATATGGAAGAAGTGCCGCTTGAACAGGCTGTAACGGATGCAGAAACATTTCCGTTTATGGGAGAAAGACGTCTCGTCGTGATCAAGAATCCTTATTTTCTTACAGCTGAAAAGAAAAAGGAAAAGATTGAGCATGAGCTTTCTGTATTAGAAGCTTATTTAGAAAAGCCAGCGCCCTATACCATTCTCGTGTTATTGGCACCATATGAAAAGCTGGATGAGCGTAAAAAAATCACCAAATTGCTAAAAAAGAAAGCTGCTGTCGTTGAGGCGAAAGAGTTAAACCCAAAAGAAACAACTGATTTCACCATCACACTGGTGAAGACAGAAGGAAAGGCGATTACATCTGAAGCGGCTGAGCAGCTTGTGATGCTATGCGGCGGGAGTCTCTCCTCTCTATTCCAAGAGGTTCGGAAGCTAAGTACATATATTGGAGAGCGGGAGGAAATTGAGTTAGCGGATGTCAATCAGCTCGTTGCAAGAAGCTTAGAGCAAAATATTTTCGAGCTGATTAATCAAATTGTAAACAGACGCCGCTCTGAGGCCATGCAGATGTTTTATGACCTGCTGAAGCAAAATGAGGAACCCATTAAAATATTAGCACTCATTTCAACTCAATTTCGATTGATTTTGCAGACGAAGTACTTCGCTCAGCAAGGCTATGGACAAAAACAAATTGCTTCAAATCTAAAAGTCCACCCATTCCGGGTCAAACTTGCGATGGATCAGGCAAGACTGTTTTCTGAAGAAGAGCTCAAGCAGATCGTCAAAGAGCTTTCAACGATTGATTACGAAATGAAAACGGGTAAAAAGGACAAGCAGCTGCTGTTAGAATTGTTCCTGCTTCGTTTGTTAGGCGCATGAATATAAAAAAACGACCTTCTAAAAAGAGGGTCGTTTTTGTTTAGATGTATAATTGCCAGTCTGTCCTTAAGGCTCGGCCGGTCAGGACGGACGTACAGTTAAACAGGTGCCCCATCACTGAGGCGTTGCAAGCATTATGCAGAAAGTCCGTTTACTTGTTTAGCAAGTCTTGATTTGTAACGCGCAGCTGCGTTTTTGTGTACAAGACCAGTTTTAACGGCTTTGTCAATGCGTTTTGCAGCAGAAGCAAGAGCAGCTTTTGCTTGCTCAGCATCGTTGTTAGCTACAGAAACTTCAACTTGTTTAATCGCAGTACGCATCGCAGACTTGATTGTTACGTTATGTGCACGGCGTTCGTTATTCGTTTTTGTACGTTTGATCGCTGATTTAATATTTGGCATGTGTTTCACCTCCTAAGATACAACCTAAACACAATTGTCTTAAGGTTAAATCTTCACAATAGAACAAATTGTATTCTATCAAACACACCTTTAGAATGCAATATAAATGTAAAGTATTTTTCATTGATGACGTGCTCGAATGTTTCTTTCAAGAGATGGAAAGACTACTGTTAATTACTTGGTGGAAGGAGTCTTTTTATGGAGAAACAGAAACTCGATTTAAGCGTTTATCAAATCCGGACAGACCTCGCTGTTGAAACAAAAGAGATACTAGAACAAGAGAACGATCCGAATGTCGTCAAAAAGGACGGGATCCAAGGGATTGTCGAAAAGGAAAAAGAAGAGCAAGGCATCCGCATACGTACTGTGGAAATCACGAAAGAAGGGGAGGAGCTGACCGGCAAAAAGGCAGGGACATACTTGACGTTTGAGGCACAAGGCATTCGGGAGAAAGACTCTGAGATGCAAGAAAAAGTTGTCGAAGTCTTTGCCCATCATTTTGCTCAGTTTTTAAAAGACCGAGGCATTCAGGCTGATGCGAGCTGCCTTGTAGTAGGTCTGGGAAACTGGAATGTTACGCCAGATGCACTAGGTCCTCTCACAGTTGAAAACCTGCTTGTAACCCGCCATCTCTTTGAATTACAGCCGGAAAATGTTCAGGAAGGCTATCGCCCGGTTTCCTCTTTGTCACCTGGTGTGATGGGACTGACCGGTATTGAAACAAGTGACATTATTCAAGGCGTGATTGAGCGGTCTAAGCCTGATTTTGTCATTGCGGTCGATGCCCTTGCTGCTCGAGCGGTAGAACGAGTGAATACAACCATTCAAATTTCCGATACAGGTATCCATCCCGGTTCTGGTGTAGGGAATAAGCGAAAAGAATTAAGCAAAGAAACATTGGGCATTCCAGTGATTGCGATTGGCGTTCCGACAGTGGTGGATGCAGTAACGATTGCTAGTGACACAATTGATTATGTCTTAAAGCATTTTGGTAGAGAACTAAAAGATGATAGACCATCCCGCTCTCTTGTGCCGGCTGGTTTAACATTCGGGAAGAAAAAAGTACTTAACGAAGAAGACTTGCCAGATGAAGAAACGCGTCAGTCATTCTTAGGCATCGTAGGAACCCTTCCTGAAGAAGAAAAAAGGCAGCTGATCCACGAAGTGCTTGCGCCCCTGGGGCAAAATTTAATGGTCACGCCTAAGGAAGTCGATACATTCATTGATGATATGGCAAACGTACTTGCCAACGGATTAAACACAGCGCTTCATCAAAAAATCACTCAAGATAATAAGGGTTCATATAATCATTAATCGGTTCTACTTTCTCTAGCTCGCTCATAGTGTAATTACTAGAAAGCGTGCTGGAGGGAGTAAATCATGAAAAAAAGACCCCGCCGTCCTCGACAGTTGGTCGTTGCGATTAATGGAACGAAAGTAGTAAAAAGCATCTTCTTATTTATTGCCTCTCTTGTTGTGGTGTTTGTGATGTCAGGGGCTTTGACCTCTTTAAAACCCGAGCTGAGGCCGCAAGCCTCGTTATATGGTGTAGCAGATGAGCTCTCTGGCGCATTTTTTGCCACATTAATGGGCATGGAAAACCAATATTTCGCCTCAGCAGTTCCAGAAGATCAAAAAGGATTTCATTTCTCTGGGCTGTCATTGAAGCTTGCAACCAGTATTAATTTAGAAGACCCGCGCAGTTTCCTAGGAAGAGAGCTCCCAGGCTTTGAACATTTTGATACAAAAATCATCTTAGCGGGTGAAGGAACAGACTATACCAATATGCCGATGGAATCGCCGCCGCCTAGTGAAGTGATCCAAGATGAAAAAGAAGCAAATTTGGCGGAGCTGGACAAGCTCGATGATGATGCGCCGAAAAAGCCTGCCAAAGAACCGGACCGGTCAACAGGAAAACGAAAAGCTGTGTACATTTACCACACACATAATACGGAATCATATTTACCATTTTTAAAAGGAGAAACGAATCCAAATAATGCACGGCACTCAAAAGTGAATGTCACCCTTGTCGGCGACATGTTTGGAAAGGCGCTTGATCAGCAAGGAATCGGCAATACAGTCGACAAAACGGAAATTGAAAAAAGACTGGTGAAAAAAGGATTAAAATATCCGCAGTCTTATAATGAATCAAGATTGGTCGTGAAAGAAGCCTTAGCGAAAAATGATGACCTCGATTATTTAATTGATATTCACCGGGACTCAAGAAGAAAGAAAGATACGACTGTCGAAATCAAAGGGAAAAAATATGCGAGAATTGCGTTTGTTGTTGGGAAGAAGAATCAAAGCTATGAGAAAAACTTAAAGCTTGCGACAGAGTTCCACCATTTGATGGAGAAAAAATATAAAGGTCTTAGTGTCGGTGTGTTTGCCAAAGGAGAAATTGGCGATAATGGAATCTATAATCAAGATTTATCCGACAAAGCCCTTCTTTTAGAATTTGGCGGAGTAGATAATAATATGGAAGAATTAAGAAATGCATCCAATGCGGCAGCTGATGTATTCAGCGACATTTTCTGGGACGCGGAAAAGGTGGACGGCAAAGCAAAGGATGAGAAAAAACGCTCTTAAGGTGGTGACGGGGATGGGCTCATTTATTGGAAAAACCATTATTTTAGGATTGGTCTTGCTGTTTGGTGTCTTTTTAGGAATGCAGCAAGCGAATAATGGCATGCTGCAAATGAAGGGCTACCATGATCCGCAATTAAAAGGAGCTTTCTCCATTCAAATGAACGACAATGAAGAGAAGGAAGCTTCTATCTTAGGAACGGCTGTTACAGAAAAGGATCTTGCCGAAAAACAAAAACAGCTGGAGGAAATAGAGGGCTTTAATGCCTTTTCCAAGGCAGGAAAAGCCCTGTCTGATGGCATGACACATGCAGCCCGTTTTCTTTATAATTGGGTGAATGGGAAATAAACGAATTTCATGAGATATCACCCTTTTGATCAAAGCCGCTGACCGATAAGCGGCTTTTCTTGATTTCGATTGAATCTTTACAGCCCTATTGATATAATCTAACCTAGCGCAACCCGCGTTTTATAGTAGGAGTGATAGATTGTGACAGATAAAGAAAAACGATTAGAGCGGCAATCAAGAATTCGAAATTTCTCCATTATCGCCCATATTGACCATGGGAAATCCACATTGGCAGACCGTATTTTGGAAAAAACAGCGGCGATTACTCAACGGGAAATGAAAGAACAATTGCTTGATTCCATGGATTTAGAGCGTGAACGCGGCATAACGATTAAATTAAACTCTGTCCAGCTGAAGTATAAGGCGAAGGATGGGGAAGAATATATCATGCACCTGATTGATACACCAGGGCATGTCGACTTCACCTATGAGGTATCTCGAAGCCTAGCTGCCTGTGAGGGTGCGATTCTTGTAGTAGATGCAGCACAAGGAATTGAAGCACAGACACTTGCGAACGTTTATTTAGCTCTTGATAACAACTTAGAAATTCTTCCGATTATCAACAAAATTGATCTGCCAAGTGCAGAGCCTGAGCGTGTAAGAGAAGAAATTGAAGATGTCATCGGGTTGGATGCGTCTGAAGCTGTTCTCACCTCTGCTAAGGCGGGTATTGGAATCGAGGATATTTTAGAACAAATCGTTGAAAAGGTGCCGGCTCCCGCTGGAGATCCAGAAGCACCACTTCAAGCCCTTATTTTTGATTCTCTTTACGATGCGTATCGCGGCGTTATTGCGTACATACGAATTGTCGAAGGAACCGTCAGACCTGGTCAGAAAATTAAAATGATGGCGACGGGGAAAGAATTTGAAGTACTTGAAGTTGGCGTTTTCACACCAAAAGCCATGCCAACAGACGAACTCACCGTTGGAGATGTTGGCTACTTAACCGCTGCGATTAAAAATGTCGGTGATACACGTGTAGGGGATACGATCACAAGCGCGGAAAACCCTGCGAAAGAAGCACTTCCAGGATACAGAAAGCTAAACCCAATGGTATACTGCGGACTTTATCCAATTGATACTGCGAAATACAACGACTTACGTGAAGCGTTAGAAAAGCTTGAATTAAATGATTCTTCACTTCAATATGAGGCAGAGACATCCCAAGCACTTGGCTTCGGTTTCCGCTGCGGCTTCCTTGGAATGCTTCATATGGAAATCATCCAAGAACGGATTGAACGTGAATTTAAAATTGATCTGATTACGACAGCGCCAAGTGTTATTTATGATGTATATATGACAGATGGAGAAAAAATCGTCGTAGATAACCCATCCAATCTGCCTGATCCGCAAAAGATTGAGCGAATTGAAGAACCGTATGTAAAAGCAACAATGATGGTGCCGAATGACTATGTAGGCTCTGTGATGGAGCTTTGCCAAGGAAAGCGCGGGAATTTCATTGATATGCAGTATCTTGATGCGAACCGCGTGAGCATTGTGTACGAAATTCCTTTGGCAGAGATCGTATACGAATTCTTTGATCAGCTAAAATCCAACACAAAAGGCTATGCGTCCTTTGATTATGAGCTGATTGGCTATCGTCCTTCGACGCTGGTGAAGATGGATATCATGCTGAATGGCGAAAAAATCGATGCTCTTTCCTTTATTGTTCACCGCGATTATGCATATGAACGAGGCAAGATCATCGTAGAAAAGCTAAAAGAATTGATTCCACGCCAGCACTTTGAAGTGCCGGTTCAAGCAGCGATCGGTCAAAAAATCGTTGCTCGTTCCACCATTAAAGCGATGCGTAAAAACGTACTTGCTAAATGTTATGGTGGAGACATTTCCCGGAAAAGAAAGCTTCTTGAGAAGCAAAAAGAAGGGAAAAAGCGAATGAAGCAAGTGGGCTCTGTTGAAGTCCCGCAAGAAGCATTTATGGCTGTGCTGAAGATGGACGACAGCACACCAAAAAAATAACATCCTCAAGGCTACCTGCTTTACAATGTCTGCCTTGACGTTTATAGTCGATAACAAACAAAGACGCCGCAGCGATAAACTGCGGCTCTTTACCTGTAAAGAAGGTGTCATCAAATGAAAGCAGCATACATTCACATTCCATTTTGTGAGCATATTTGCCACTATTGTGATTTCAATAAATTTTTCATCAAAACGCAGCCAGTCGACGAATACTTAGCGGCTCTTGAGAAAGAGATGCAGCACACGATCGAGCAAAAAGGCGAGCAGGAACTAAAGACAATTTTTATTGGCGGGGGAACCCCGACATCACTGACTGTCAGTCAGCTAGACAAGCTCATGAACAGCATTCACAGCGTATTAAAGCCGACAAAAAATCTGATTGAATTTGCAGTAGAAGCAAACCCAGATGAATTATCACTCGAGAAGTTGCATGTGCTTAAAGCAGCCGGCGTGAATCGGCTGAGCTTTGGCGTTCAAACCTTTGAAGACGATTTGCTCAAGAAAATTGGACGAGTTCATCAAAAGAAGGATGTCCTTACCTCCTTTGAGCGAGCTAGAGCGGTTGGATTTGACAATATTAGCCTCGATCTCATGTTTGGCTTGCCGCATCAAGAAAAGCATCATGTGATGAATTCACTTGAGACGGCTTTCTCGCTGGGGGCAGAGCATTATTCGGTTTACTCACTCATCGTCGAGCCGAAAACCGTTTTTTACAACTTAATGCAAAAAGGAAAACTTCATTTACCGCCGCAAGAACGTGAGGCTGAAATGTATGAGCTTGTGATGGATGAAATGGAGCGCCATGGGTTAAAGCAGTACGAAATTAGCAATTACGCCAAACCTGGCTTTGAAAGCCAGCATAACCTGACCTATTGGAGCAATGAAGATTACTTCGGTTTTGGTGCAGGCGCACACGGGTATGTAGATGGCATCCGAAATGTGAACGCAGGGCCGGTGAAACATTATTTGGAGCTGATTGACCAAACAGGTTTCCCGTATAAGGAAACACATCAGGTCACAAAAGCAGAGCAAATAGAAGAAGAAATGTTTTTAGGTCTTCGAAAAATCGAAGGGGTGAAAAGCGCTGATTTCCAAGCAAAATATGGTGCTGCACCAGAAGCACTTTTTTCCACTGTTCTTGAAGATTTAGAAGAAAAAGGCCTCATTGTAAAAGATGACAAGGGGATACGTTTAACAAGAAAAGGAAAATTGTTAGGCAATGAAGTATTTCAAGCGTTTCTCGGTGAGTTATAATTGACATTTTAATTTGAGTTTGGTAATTTTGTTTATACAATTAGCACTCGTTGAAAGAGAGTGCTAACAGGGGTGATGATGATGTTAACAAATCGTCAGCTTTTGATTCTGCAAGTCATCATTAATGACTTTATTCGTTCGGCGCAGCCAGTTGGATCAAGGACTCTTTCTAAAAAAGAAGACATTACATTCAGCTCTGCGACGATTAGAAACGAAATGGCTGATTTGGAGGAACTTGGTTTTATTGAAAAGACCCATTCTTCATCAGGAAGAATTCCTTCCGAAAAAGGATATCGTTATTATGTAGATCATTTGCTCTCTCCGCGAAAACTGTCGTCTAAAGAGCTTGTGCTCATCCAGTCGGCCTTTCAGGAGAAAATTTTTGAGCTGGAAAAGACAGTTCAAAAATCGGCGGAAATTTTATCAGATCTCACAAACTATACATCGATTGTGCTTGGTCCGAAGCTAAGTGAAAATCGATTAAAGCAAATTCAGCTTGTCCCTGTTCAGCCAAACAAAGCAGTGGCGATCATGATTACAGACAGCGGACATGTTGAAAACAAAACCATTACCTTCTCTGAGCATCTCGATGTCTCCGATATTGAGAAGCTGATGAATATTTTAAACAGCCGCCTAGCCGGAGTCCCGATGGATCAGCTGAAGGACAGAATGTATAAAGAAGTTGTGATGCTTCTTCGTACGCATTTAAAAGATTATGATCATATTTTAGATGCGCTCGGCAATACATTTACATCGACTCAAAATGAATCAAAACTTTTCTTTGGCGGGAAGATTAATATGTTGAATCAGCCGGAGTTTCATGACATTGACCGCATCCGTTCACTCATGATGCTTATTGAGCAAAAGAATGATGTCATGCAGCTGTTTCATCCAAATCAGCAAGGAATCACCATTAAAATCGGTTCAGAAAACAATTTGGAAGCGATGGAGAACTGCAGTTTAATCACAGCTACTTATTCGATTGATCAAAAATCACTCGGCTCCATTGCCGTCATTGGTCCAACCCGTATGGATTATGGCAGGGTTGTCAGTCTCTTGCATCATGTATCAAAAGACTTGTCAAACGCACTTTCCAATTTGTATGATGAGTAGGGTGATAAAAGATAGGGGCACAGCCCCTTCGTATTTTTGAATCTTTTGAGGGAGGTGAACACAATGTCAGAAGAAAAACAGACACCTGAGCAAGAAGCAGAGGTTGAAGCACAAGAAGAAGCAGTTCAAGCAGATACTGAGGAAGTAACAAATGATGAACAGTCTGCCTTCCAAGAAAAAATCGATGAATTGCAGCAGCTTCTAGATGAAAAAGAAAACAAAATTCTGCGTGTTCAAGCGGATTTTGAAAACTATAAACGCCGTGCTCGAACTGAAGTGGAGACCGTGCAAAAATATCGTTCTCAACATGTTGTCAGTGATCTTCTCCCAGCTCTTGATAACTTTGAAAGAGCGCTTGGAATTGATCCAGACAATGAGCAGACGAAAAGTTTGTTAGAAGGAATGCAAATGGTTTACCGCCAGCTGGTAGAAGCGTTGAAAAATGAAGGCGTTGAACCAATTGAAGCTGTCGGCAAAGAGTTCGATCCAAACCTTCATCAAGCCGTCATGCAAGTTGAAGATGAAAACTACGATTCAAATATCGTTGTAGAAGAATTGCAAAAGGGCTATAAACTCAAAGACCGAGTTATTCGTCCATCAATGGTAAAAGTAAATCAATAACTACATAATGGGAGGTCATCGAATATGAGTAAAATCATTGGGATTGACTTAGGAACAACAAACTCATGTGTTGCAGTACTTGAAGGCGGCGAGCCAAAAGTCATTGCTAACGCTGAAGGAGCACGTACAACACCATCTGTTGTCGCTTTTAAAAACGGAGAGCGCCAAGTGGGTGAAGTAGCAAAACGTCAATCAATTACAAACCCGAACACGATCATGTCTGTTAAAAGACATATGGGTACTGATTATAAAGTAGAAGTTGAAGGCAAGAACTATACACCGCAGGAAATCTCTGCGATTATTCTTCAGCACCTTAAATCTTACGCTGAAGGCTATCTTGGCGAAGAAGTAACAAAAGCTGTTATCACAGTTCCTGCTTACTTCAACGATGCAGAACGTCAAGCAACGAAAGATGCTGGTAAAATTGCTGGTCTTGAAGTAGAACGTATCATCAACGAACCAACAGCAGCTGCACTTGCGTATGGTTTAGATAAAACAGAAGAAGATCAAACGATTCTTGTATACGACCTTGGCGGCGGTACATTTGACGTATCGATCCTTGAGCTTGGAGACGGCGTCTTTGAAGTGCGCTCAACTGCTGGGGACAACCGTCTAGGTGGAGACGATTTTGACCAAGTCATCATTGATCACCTAGTGGCTGAATTCAAAAAAGAAAATGGCATTGATCTTTCTAAAGATAAAATGGCGCTTCAGCGTTTAAAAGATGCTGCTGAAAAAGCGAAAAAAGATCTTTCTGGTGTATCTTCTACACAAATCTCACTGCCATTTATCACAGCTGGAGAAGCAGGACCTCTTCACCTTGAATTAACGTTAACACGTGCTAAATTCGAAGAGCTTTCTGCAGATCTTGTAGAGCGTACAATGACACCTGTACGTCAAGCACTGAAAGATGCTGGTTTATCTGCTAGCGAGATTGATAAAGTCATCCTTGTAGGTGGCTCAACTCGTATTCCTGCAGTACAAGAAGCAATCAAAAAAGAAACAGGCAAAGAGCCTCATAAAGGTGTAAACCCTGATGAAGTAGTTGCACTTGGTGCAGCGATCCAAGGTGGAGTGATCACAGGGGATGTCAAAGACGTTGTTCTTCTTGACGTAACACCACTTTCTTTAGGAATTGAAACAATGGGCGGCGTATTCACGAAGCTGATTGAACGCAATACAACAATTCCAACAAGTAAATCTCAAGTATTCTCAACAGCTGCTGACAACCAAACAGCTGTAGATATCCATGTCCTGCAAGGTGAGCGCCCAATGGCTGCAGATAACAAAACATTAGGCCGCTTCCAATTGACTGATATCCCGCCAGCACCACGCGGCGTACCGCAAATCGAAGTATCTTTTGATATCGATAAAAACGGTATTGTCAACGTACGTGCGAAAGATATGGGTACAGGCAAAGAGCAAAACATCACAATCAAATCTTCTTCAGGTCTTTCTGATGATGAGATCGAAAAAATGGTCAAAGAAGCAGAAGAAAATGCTGAAGCAGATGCGAAGAAAAAAGAAGAAATCGAAGTGCGCAACGAAGCAGATCAATTAGTGTTTACAACTGAAAAAACATTAAAAGATCTAGAAGGCAAAATCGATGAAGAGCAAGTGAAAAAAGCAAATGACGCGAAAGATGCGCTAAAAGCTGCGATCGAAAAAGGCGAGTTTGAAGACATCAAAGCGAAAAAAGATGAGCTGCAAACAATCGTTCAAGAATTAACGACAAAGCTCTATGAAGAAGCTGCAAA
Organism: Bacillus sp. PK5-006; assembly: GCF_054161415.1. NCBI lineage: Bacteria > Bacillati > Bacillota > Bacilli > Caryophanales > Bacillaceae > Bacillus > Bacillus sp. PK5-006. The sequence goes on from NZ_CP096414.1 coordinate 1,393,329, forward strand.
ACAAGCACAAGCTCAGCAAGAAGGCGCTGAAGGTGCTCAAAAAGCAGATGACAATGTAGTGGATGCAGAATACGAAGAAGTAAACGACGATCAAGAGAAAAAATAATCACCTTTACTTTTGAAAAAGACTGCTGAAACGTACTCGTCAGAAAGTCAAAGTCAGGATCTCTTGGCTTTGACTTTTTTTCTTTTCAACGATGAAAGGAATTGAAAAAGGTTAAATCAAAATGATACAATCGTATTTATGTGAGAAAATCGGGAGTGTGAAGAGATGAGTAAGCGTGATTACTATGAAGTGCTTGGCGTAAGTAAGAGCGCCTCAAAGGACGAAATCAAAAAGGCATACCGCAAGCTTTCAAAAAAGTATCACCCTGATATTAATAAAGAAGCTGGCTCAGATGAGAAATTCAAAGAAGTAAAAGAAGCCTATGAAACCCTTTCTGATGATCAAAAACGTTCGCATTATGACCAGTTCGGTCATACCGATCCAAACCAAGGCTTTGGCGGCGGCGGTTTTGGCGGAGGAGGAGACTTTGGCGGCTTCGGCGGCTTTGATGACATCTTCTCTAGTATTTTTGGCGGCGGAGCCAGAAGAAGAGATCCAAATGCACCGCGCCAAGGAGCGGACCTGCAATATACAATGACGCTTTCGTTTGAAGAAGCGGCATTTGGAAAAGAAGCAACCATTGAAATCCCTCGTGAAGAAACTTGTGAAACATGTCATGGATCAGGTGCAAAGCCTGGTACGCAGGCAAAAACCTGTTCACATTGCGGCGGTTCTGGTCAATTAAATGTTGAGCAATCCACTCCGTTTGGTAAAGTGGTCAACCGCAGAGTATGTAACTACTGCAGCGGAACAGGGAAACAAATCGACCATAAATGTTCAACATGCGGCGGCTCTGGCAAAGTGCGTAAGCGTAAGAAAATTAACGTGACGATTCCTGCAGGCGTTGATGATGGCCAGCAGCTTAGAGTGTCTGGCCAAGGTGAACCAGGTGTAAATGGCGGACCTCCAGGCGATCTATTTGTTGTGTTCCATGTGCGTGCGCATGAATTCTTCGAACGTGATGGAGATGACATTTACTGCGAGATGCCGCTCACCTTTGCCCAAGCTGCACTAGGTGACGAAATTGAAGTGCCGACATTACACGGAAAAGTAAAATTAAAAGTTCCTGCTGGCACTCAAACTGGCACGAAGTTTAGACTCAAAGGAAAAGGTGTGAAAAATGTACGCGGCTACGGCCAAGGCGATCAGCATATCGTTGTACGTGTTGTCACACCGACAAATTTAACAGACAATCAAAAAGATATCATTAGAAAATTTGCTGAAGTGAGCGGAAATAAACCAGACGAACAAGAAATGAGCTTCTTCGATAAGGTAAAACGCGCATTTAAAGGCGAGTAAGACGGATAAGGAGTTGGTAGTATTGAAGTGGTCAGAAATTAGCGTCCATACAACAAATGAAGCGGTGGAACCGATCACCAATATTTTGCATGAAGCAGGTGCAAGTGGTGTCGTGATTGAGGACCCGCTTGATTTAATCAAGGAACGTGAAAATGTATACGGTGAGATCTACCAGCTCGATCCGAATGACTATCCGGATGAAGGTGTCATTGTGAAAGCCTATCTTCCAATGAACAGCTTTTTGATGGAAACGGTAGATGAGATCAAAGAAGCCATCAACAATCTTCTTCTATACGATATTGACCTTGGACGCAATACACTGTCAATTTGTGAAGTAAATGAAGAAGAATGGGCCACCGCCTGGAAGAAATACTATCATCCTGTGAAAATCTCTGAAAAATTCACCATCGTTCCAACGTGGGAAGAATATACACCGGTTCATTCTGATGAACTGATTATTGAAATGGATCCTGGAATGGCATTTGGAACAGGTACGCATCCAACAACCGTCCTTTGCATTCAGGCGCTTGAGCGCTACGTGAAGGAAAACGATACGGTGATTGATGTTGGAACAGGCTCTGGAATTTTAAGTGTGGCAGCAGCGATGCTTGGTGCAAAGGACATTCAAGCCTTTGATCTCGACACCGTTGCGGTAGAAAGTGCGAAGCAAAACATCAAACTAAATGGTGTAAGTGACCAAGTGACGGTCAAACAAAACAATTTGCTTGATGGAATTTCAGGTGAGCGTGATGTGATTGTCGCCAACATTCTGGCAGAAGTGATTTTGCGCTTTACAGATCAAGCCTATGACCTATTGAAGAAAGATGGCTATTTCATTACATCAGGCATCATTGGACAAAAGAAATTACAGGTCAAAACAGCATTAGAAGAAGCAGGTTTTGACATTGTTGAAGTGCTGTCAATGGAAGATTGGGTCAGCATTATAGCGAAAAAATAAAGCGAGTAGGTGTCAGGACACGTATGCAACGATATTTTATCGACCTCACGAAAGAAGAAGTGACGTTAAAGGGAGCCATCGTTATAAAAGGTGAAGATGTACATCATCTTTCCAATGTCATGCGGATGAAAGCAGGGCAGGTAATCCTTTGTTTAACGACAGACGGCTTTGAAGCGCTCAGTAAAATTGATACAATAACAAAGGAAGAAGTGATTTGCCACCTTGAAAGCTGGACAAATCAGGACAGAGAACTTCCGATTAGGGTGACGATTGCAAGCGGTCTTCCAAAAGGAGATAAGCTTGAGCTCATTATCCAAAAAGGCACAGAGCTTGGCGCAAGTGCTTTTATCCCGTTTCAAGCGGCTCGTTCTATTACAAAGCTTGACCAAAAAAAGTCACATAAAAAACGAGAGCGCTGGGAGAAAATTGCGAAAGAAGCAGCCGAGCAGTCCTACCGGAATATCATTCCCCGTGTTTATTCAGTATCAACGTTTAAAGAGCTGACGCAATTAGCTGGTGAATTCGATAAATGTGTCGTTGCATACGAAGAATCATCGAAAGAAGGAGAGCAAAGCCGTTTTCAAACTGTGCTTCAACAGATGAAAGGCGGACAAACCTTGCTAGTGGTTTTTGGCCCTGAAGGCGGTTTGGCAGAAAAGGAGATTGAAGAGCTTGAAACGCTTGGTGCAGTCATTTGCGGGCTTGGACCACGCATTTTAAGAACAGAAACTGCTCCTTTATATGCGCTTTCTGCTATATCTTATCAAACAGAGTTATTAAGAGGTGAATCATGATGGGAACAGTAGCGTTCCATACACTTGGCTGTAAGGTCAACCACTATGAAACAGAGGCGATCTGGCAGCTGTTTAAAGAAGCTGGCTATGAAAGAAAAGAGTATGAATCAAAAGCAGACGTATATGTCATTAATACATGTACGGTCACGAATACAGGCGATAAGAAAAGCCGCCAAGTCATTAGAAGAGCCATTCGTCATAACCCGGATGGTGTCATTTGTGTAACAGGCTGCTATGCGCAAACATCACCAGCAGAAATCATGGCGATTCCTGGTGTTGATATTGTGGTTGGAACACAGGACCGACATAAATTACTAGGCTATATTGAAGAATACCGCAGAGAAAGACAGCCGATCAACGGGGTTGGCAATATCATGAAAGCACGTGTGTTTGAAGAACTTGATGTTCCTGCCTTCACAGACAGAACGCGCGCTTCATTAAAAATCCAAGAAGGCTGTAACAATTTCTGTACATTCTGCATTATTCCTTGGGCGCGCGGCCTTCTTCGTTCTCGTGATCCAGAAGAGGTCATCAATCAAGCGCAGCAGCTTGTTGATGCGGGCTATAAAGAAATTGTGCTTACAGGTATTCACACAGGCGGATACGGAGAAGACTTAAAGGATTATAACTTTGCAAAGCTTCTGAGAGAATTAGATGAACGTGTTATTGGCTTGAAACGAATCCGTATTTCATCTATTGAAGCAAGTCAAATTACAGATGAAGTGATTGAAGTGCTTGATCAGTCAGATAAAATTGTCAGACACTTACACATCCCGCTTCAATCTGGCTCAAATACTGTGCTGAAAAGAATGCGCCGTAAATATACGATGGAATTCTTTGCAGAGCGTTTAACAAAGCTGAAAAAAGCATTGCCAGGACTTGCTGTCACCTCTGATGTAATCGTTGGATTCCCTGGGGAAACAGAAGAAGAGTTCTTGGAAACGTACAATTTTGTCAAAGACCATCAATTCTCTGAGCTGCATGTATTCCCTTACAGCAAACGTACAGGTACCCCGGCTGCAAGAATGGAAGATCAAGTGGATGAAAATGTGAAAAACGAACGTGTCCACCGTTTGATCGCTCTTTCTGACCAGCTTGCGAAAGAGTATGCATCAGCATACGAAGGTGATGTGCTAGAGATTATTCCGGAAGAATCCTTCAAAGAACAAGAAGGAAACCACAATCTTTATGTTGGTTATACCGATAACTACATGAAAGTTGTTTTTGAAGGGACAGAGGACATGATCGGCCGTCTGGTCAAAGTGAAAATTACGAAAGCGGGCTATCCTTATAACGAAGGACAATTCGTTCGCATCAGCGATGATGTGCAGCCAGACAAAGTGAGAATGACCTCATAATAGATAAAAAACCGGCAGCCAAAAGGGCAAGCCGGTTTCTTTTATTTTGACTGATTCGGCATGAGACACAAGATCAATGCGTGAAAAGGTCGAATGAACGGAAAGAAGAGGAGAGAGCTTGCCACATTAAACAGCAGGCTGAAATGCGCAATCTGCTGGGCAGGAGAGCTTGCGAGAAGGGCGACAACCTCTGTGATCAGGGCGAGAAACGGCAGGCATAAAAGAACCCCAAGCACATTAAACACGACGTGTGCATAAGCCGTTTGACGTGCTGCGTAGCCGCCGGATATCGCAGCCATCACAGCCGTAATACATGTCCCAATATTGGACCCCAACACAAAGCTGATACCTTCCTGAAGTGCCACAGTTCCCTCATTCATAAATCCCATTAAAATACCGATACAGACTGAGCTCGAATGAACAATTGCTGTGAAAATGGTACCCGAAAGCAGCGCTGTCCAGTCTGAATGCTGCATCATTTCAAGAAAACGCAATGTCTCAGGCTGGCTTGTCATCATCCCTGCAATTTTCGAAAAGCCTTGTATGCAAAAAAAGATCATCCCGAGCCCAAATAAACTTTTACCTGCATGTCTAAAAGATGTCCTGCCAAAAAGAATAAATACAAGACCGGCTATGATCAAAACCCACATGAACACGTCCATTTTAATGGCGATAAATTCTGTCGTAAACGTGGAGCCGATATTGGTTCCAAGAATCATTGGGATCGATTTTTTAAAAGAGAGAATGCCAGTACTGACAAAGCCAATGACGATAACCATAAACGCCGAACTGCTTTGTAGAACCCCTGTAAACACAATGCTGACCAAGAATGCTTTGACCGGGTGATCTGTAAAGAGAAGAAGTGATTTCTCAATACGAGACGAAGCAAGCGCCATTAATCCTTTTCTCAGCAAGCCCATTGACCATAAAAAAATGAAAATAAGTGCACAAAAATAAATGATCGCCATCATAGAAAAGTCCTCCTCTTACCAATGAATATATGGACTTGTCTACCTGCTCATGACGAAAATATATTTCCAAATCACTTAGTTGACCTCACACTGGGCTTATATTATAATGTCTAGGTACATGTTTTGCATGTATATCTTTTTTTAATGCAGTCGATTGGTGTATTCGGAGGGAGGGAAAGAGAATGTCAAAAACGGTCGTTAGAAAAAACGAATCGCTTGAAGATGCTCTTCGTCGCTTTAAACGCAGTGTATCCAAAACTGGAACATTGCAAGAAGCAAGAAAGCGTGAATTTTATGAAAAGCCTAGCGTAAAGCGCAAGAAAAAGTCTGAAGCTGCTAGAAAACGTAAATTCTAAAGAGGGTGGATTTTATGAGTCTTCTTGAGCAATTAAATTCTGATATGAAGCTTATGATGAAAAACCGTGAGAAAGACAAGCTTGTTGTCATTCGTATGGTAAAGGCTTCGCTGCAAAATGAAGCAATTAAGCTTAAGAAAGACAGTTTGACCGGCGATGAGGAACTAACCGTCCTTTCCCGCGAGATTAAGCAACGTAAAGACTCCCTCCATGAATTTTCGAAAGCTAATCGCTTAGATTTAGTAGATAAAGTTCAAAAAGAGATTGACATATTAGACGTTTATTTACCTGAACAGCTTTCTGAAGAAGAACTGCAAACGATCGTGAAAGAAACGATTACTGAAACAGGTGCTTCCTCGAAGGCTGATATGGGTAAAGTCATGAGCGCTATTATGCCAAAAGTAAAAGGTAAAGCTGATGGAGCTGTCATTAACAGACTTGTCAGCGAGCAGCTGTCTCAATAAAAAAGTATCCTTCTATTGTTAGAAGGGTACTTTTTTTATGCCCTCGTGATTCTGTCATATAAAAATGAAACCTATGATACATTTGTAACGTATGTAAAGGAACAGTAAAATGGAAGAAAGAGAGGAGGGATCACCAAATAGATGAAAAAAATAAAAATTTCTATTGCTCTCTTCAGTTGTTTTATAATATGCTTGTTATTAGGGGTTCAATTGACCGCGAAATCAGCAGATCAGAAAGTTCATGTTATCCCAATTGAAGATACAGTAGAAAAAGGACTTTCTAAATTCATTGAACGATCGTTTGAGCAGGCAAAGTCGGAGCGGGCGAAGCATATTATTCTCGACATCAATACACCAGGTGGTGCAGTCGATGCAGCGCTTGAGATCGCAGATACGATTCGTGCTTCCGATATCCCAGTGACAGCGTTTGTCAATCATAGAGCGCTTTCAGCCGGGGCCTTCATCGCGCTAAATGCCGATCAAATTTATATGACCCCGAATGGAAAGATGGGGGCTGCTGCGATCATCGATGGAGAAGGCAATGCTGCCGATCAAAAATCTGAATCTCTATGGCTTGCTGAAATGAGTGATGCTGCCGAAAAGCAGGGGCGTGATCCAAAGTATGCTCTTGCCATGGCGGATATAGATATAGACGCAAAAGAAGCCGGTGCACCAAAAGGAGAATTGCTCACCTTCAACACAGACCGGGCGCTTAAATTCGGTTATGCAGAAGGAGAAGCAAAAAATATGGATGACTTGCTTCAGAAGCTGAAATTAAAAGATGCTTCTGTTCAATACGATGAAGTGAGCTTTGCTGAAAAGGTTGCGCGTTTTCTTACGCACCCAATTGTCATTCCAATCCTTTTATCCATTGCAAGTTTAGGGTTAGTTGTTGAGCTCTATTCTCCTGGCTTTGGGGTCCCGGGCACCATGGGAGTGACAGCGCTTCTTCTATTCTTTTATGGTCATCTCGTGGCAGGTTTTGCAGGATATGAGACGTTGTTCCTGTTTTTAGCAGGGATTGCACTCATCATTCTGGAATTGTTTTTGCCAGGGGGAATCGTAGGTGTCATTGGACTGATCTGTGTCGTTGTCAGCTTATTTTTAGCAGCTGGAAGCTTTACAGAAATGGCGATTTCCATCTTGATTGCCACTGCTGTTTCAATCATAGCAGTTATTTTATTGACAAAGGTGTTGGGGAAACGTATGAAATTCTTTAAAAAGTTCATTTTAACCGATTCAACCAATAAGGAAAGCGGTTATGTCTCAAATGAAACAAGAGAGGATCTTGTTGGACAAATCGCAGTGACAGCTACTGCACTTCGTCCATCTGGTACGATCGTACTCGGAGATGAGCGCATTGATGTGGTGTCAGAAGGTGCCTTTATCGATAAAGATGAACAAGTAAAAATTGTGAAAGCGGAAGGCTCACGCATTGTCGTGAGGAAAGTATAGATATACTGATTTTAGAGGAGGAATAAAATGGATCCATCTACTTTACTATTATTTGTGATTATCGCAGCAGGTTTGATTGTTCTATCGATCTTTTTCACCTTTGTACCGGTGATGCTGTGGATTTCTGCCCTAGCGGCTGGCGTAAAAGTGAGCATTTTTACACTTGTCGGAATGAGACTGCGCCGAGTGATTCCAAACCGAGTGGTCAACCCGCTCATCAAAGCACATAAAGCAGGTCTTGATGTGACGATTAACCAGCTGGAGAGCCACTATCTTGCAGGTGGTAACGTGGACCGAGTTGTGAACGCATTAATTGCAGCTCAACGCGCGAATATCGAATTGAACTTTGCCCGCTGTGCAGCCATCGACCTAGCAGGCCGTGACGTACTAGAAGCAGTTCAAATGAGTGTAAATCCTAAAGTCATTGAAACACCATTTATCTCTGGTGTTGCGATGGACGGGATTGAAGTCAAAGCAAAAGCACGTATTACCGTTCGTGCAAACATCGACCGACTTGTCGGTGGTGCAGGGGAAGAAACAATTATTGCCCGTGTAGGTGAAGGGATTGTCTCTACAATCGGTTCATCAGATAATCATAAAAAGGTTCTTGAGAATCCTGATATGATTTCTCAAACGGTTCTTGGTAAAGGATTAGATTCAGGTACTGCATTTGAAATTCTCTCGATTGATATCGCAGATGTTGATATCGGTAAGAACATCGGGGCAATTCTGCAAACAGACCAAGCAGAAGCAGACAAAAACATTGCACAGGCGAAAGCAGAAGAACGCCGCGCAATGGCTGTTGCACAAGAACAAGAGATGCGTGCGAAAGTTGAAGAAATGCGCGCGAAAGTCGTAGAAGCAGAGGCTGAAGTACCACTTGCAATGGCTGAAGCATTACGTGAAGGCAATATTGGTGTCATGGACTACATGAACATTAAGAATATCGATGCTGATACGGATATGAGAGATTCATTTGGCAAAATGACAAAAGGTCCATCTGATAATGAAAACAAATAAGCATCCTCTCACGCTTTAAGGAGGGAGCCCATTGGACATTCTATTTGAAAATCCGCTACTAATTGCGATTATCATCGGTATCATCTCTGCCGTCTTTGGGAAGATCGGTAAACAAGAGGAGAACGAAGAGCAGAATCAGCAAAAGAAGCCCGCTCCTCAGCGTAAGCAGGTGCCCCAAAAGCAAACAAGTCCAGATCCAGTCGTGACTGATCAGCTGGACGATTTCGGCGATGTACATGATCATGGCGGGATGAAGAAAAAAATTTCTCAGTCCTTACAAGATCGCTATACGGCTACACTTGCCGAAATGGAAGAAAGAAAAAACGAGCTGAACAAAGAGTTCCAATCGCTTGAAAGAGAGCTGACAAGGCCAAAGGCTGCATCTGCTGAAATGAGGCCAAAATTCATTGAGAAGGTGAACCAAGATACAATTGTTCAAGGAATGATCCTTGGAGAAGTATTTGGAGAGCCGCGCGCGAAAAAGCCGCACAGAACGATGAAACGGCCATATAAAAGATAAAGAAGAAAGCCCCCTTTTTCATAAAGGGGGCTTTTTTTGCCTGAGGACGATTTTACTTAAGGAAAATCCTTAAAAGGCTATTTTACGGGATTCATTAGCATGATATGAACCCCTGAGGAATAGGATGATACAGAGGCTTTCTCATCAGTCTCACCATCTTTCAGTTTGATCTCATACACATGAGGTGGGAAGGGGTTCTTATTGAATGGGAAAAAGAAAAAATCGACTTAAAGCATGGCTGACAAGAACACTTGAAATCCCTCCAGACGTGATGATGGATCTTCCCCGTATTACGATGGTTGGCAGACTCCACATTTACATAGAGAACCATAAAGGGCTTTTGCTTTTCAGTGATCAAGAGGTAAGGCTGATGCTCAAACAGGGACAATGCATTATTTCAGGGAAAGATTTTGTGATTAAAACGATTTTGCCAGAAGAGATTTTATTGGAAGGGAAAATCGATGAGGTCCGTTATATTGATTCTTAACTGACGGAGGGGAGAAGCGTGAAGAATAAATGGTTCGCCTATTTTATTGGCAGAGTGGAAGTGGAGATCAAAGGAAATGGCATTGAGCGGCTTATTAATGAGTGCACGAGGCAGGGGATCACAATGTTTCAAGTGAGCCGCCGTCAAGACAGCGTGCGCTTATTTATTCGCTTATCAGATGTACATGCCTTCAGAAAGGTACGTAGACATCATGACGTGACATGTTCATTTCATCAAAAAAAGGGCTTTCCATTTCTACTTCTATGGTCAAGGAAGAATATCGGATTTACCCTTGGGATTGTATGCTTTCTAGTGACGATATTGGCGCTTTCAAACATGGTATGGAAAATTGATATTAAAGGAGCCAATCCAGAAACTGAACATCAAATGAGAAAGCATTTAGACGACATCGGGGTGCAAAAAGGACGTTTTCAGTTTCTAATGGGAACACCTGAAAAAATTCAAAAATCCCTGACAACCAATATTCCAAGCATCACATGGGTCGGTGTAGAACTAAACGGCACAACCTTTCAAATGAAAGTTGTGGAAAAAAATGAACCCGAAAAAGAAAAATACACGAGTCCTCAGCATATCGTTGCCAAGAAAAAGGCTGTCATCACGAGAATGTATGTAGAAAAAGGAGAGCCGCTCGCCGCGGTTGATGAACATGTAAAGAAAGGACAGATGCTTGTCTCTGGACTTATTGGCAGCGAAGATCAGCAAAAAACGGTAGGAGCCAAAGCGAAAATCTATGGTGAAACGTGGTATCGGTCTGAAGTTTCTGTCCCTCTTCGAACATCTTTTGACGTCTTTACGGGTAAAATGAAGACAAAGCACAAGCTCTCCGCATTTGGAGGCTCACTGCCATTTTGGGGCTTTTCTTTTAAAAAGGATGATTTTAAGCAGCCAAAAACAGAAACAGAAGTTCATCCGCTTCATTTCTTAAACATGCAGCTCCCGTTCTCTTATGAAAAGGAAATCACACGCGAAAGTGAGAAAATAAATCGAGAATACACAAATAAAGAAGCGGTTCAAGCAGGGATTAAAATGGGTAAAAAAGAATTAGAAGAGAAGCTAGGTCAAACAGGAGAGGTGAAAAGTGAAAAAGTTTTGCACGAGACAACAGGGAATGGTAAAGTTAAGTTAATCATCCTTTACCAAGTAATAGAAGATATTGTTCAACCAACACCTATTGTTCAGGGAGACTAGAGAATGACAGAACATTTACTTGAGATTCAACAAAAATTGGATAGCCCAAACGAAGCGATTGCTTTATTTGGCAATCAAGATGCTTATCTGAAACTAATGGAAAACGAGCTGAACGTCTCCATTATTACGCGTGGAGAAAAAGTGTATGTTTCTGGTGAGGAAGCATCAAGAGATACAGTAAGCCGTTTGATCACATCTCTTTTACATCTCATCCGTAAAGGAATCGAGATATCTGAACGGGATGTCGTTTATGCCATTAAAATGGCGCAAAAAAACAAGCTGAATTATTTTGAAAATATGTATGAAGATGAAATTACGAAAAATGCCAAAGGAAAATCGATCAGGGTGAAAACAATCGGCCAGCGGGAATATGCTGCGGCGATGAAAAAAGATGACCTGGTCTTTGGAATTGGACCCGCTGGTACAGGGAAGACGTATTTGGCAGTTGTCAATGCGGTCCATTCACTGAAAAATGGACATGTAAAACGGATTATCCTGACAAGACCAGCTGTTGAAGCAGGAGAGAGTCTTGGTTTTTTACCAGGTGATCTAAAGGAAAAAGTAGATCCTTATTTAAGACCACTATATGATGCCCTGCATGATGTGCTTGGCAGTGATCATACGGAACGTTTAATCGAGCGCGGCGTGATTGAAATAGCGCCCCTTGCCTATATGAGAGGCCGGACGCTTGATGATGCATTTGTGATTTTAGATGAAGCGCAGAATACAACACCTGCCCAAATGAAAATGTTTTTGACGAGACTTGGGTTTGGCTCTAAAATGGTCATTACAGGAGATATTACACAGATCGATCTGCCAAAGGGCATGCAGTCAGGTCTTGCGGCTGCAAAGGACATGCTTGCAGAGATCAAGGGCATCTCATTTATTGAATTAGACCAGACAGATGTGGTCAGACACCCGCTTGTGGCGAAGATCATTGGCGCATACGAAAAGCAAAAATGAACTGAGTGACCCGATCGTCTTCATCGGGTCATTTTGTTTCGATCGTGGTTTAAAGTAAAAAAGGAGGTACTTTCCTTGAGAAAGAATCAAAAAGGCAGTAAGCGCAAAAGACTGCTGTCTAAAAAAGAACCTCAGAAAATGGAGCGCTCACGTTATTTAAATGTTTTGCTGTACGCTGGTTTAGCAGCCATTTTATTCGTGGTGCTCTTCTTCCATGTAAAGCCTGAATCGCTCGACTTAGATTTATTTTCAGTGAGCGAACAGACCATCTATTCTCCGTCAACCGTTGATGATCAAGAAGCGACAGAAGAAAAGAAACAAGAAGCAACAGATCAGGTAGAAGATCAATATACGCTCAAAAAAGCGTATTCTGATAATCGCGTAGACCTCATCTCATCCCTCTTTGAAGCCATTAAAGAAGAGAAGAAAGCAGCTGATGATAAAGAGAACGCGCCATCAGATCAAGAAATGGTCAAGCGTGTCAAAGAAAAGCTCACAACAGATATGCAGGAGGCTGTTTCGGATCAATCCATCAAAGCACTGCTCCAGGCAAGTGATGAAAATCTCTCATTTACTAAGGATTCCATCATCACAGTGGTGAATTCACTGATGAGTAAAGAAATCACAGCAGCGAAATTACAAGATGAGAAAAAACAAGTCAAAACAGAGCTTAAAAACAATTCAATTCCATCAAAATACTTAAATGCAGCGACAGAAATCGGTGAATTTGCGATCATTCCAAACTATGTATTTGACCCAGTGGCAACAGAAAAGAAAAGACAGGAAGCGGCTGACAATATTCAGCCTGTGCAAATTAAGCAGGGGCAAATCTTAGTTGAAGAAGGAGAGCTCATCGACCGGGAAGTTTATCGCAAATTAGAACTGACGGGTCTGTTAAACAGCTCAAATTTATTTAAGCCTGTAAGTGGTCTTCTCATATTAATTGGACTTTTCTTAGCAGCGATTATTCATTCCCTTGAATCGAGGAAAAAATCGCTTGTCCATAAGAATAAGTCATTACTGCTTTACTCGCTTATTTTCACGATTATATTAATTATCATGGAAGTGTTCAGCCTCTTCCAGGAAACGAAGTATACGACGATAGGCTATGTCGTGCCAGTGGCACTTGGCACGATGCTGATCAAGCTGCTCATTAATGAGCGGTTAGCGATCTTCTCCGGTCTTGTATTTGCTCTTTGCGGCAGTATGATGTTTAATCAAGGAGTAACCGGCGTCTTTAACTATGTGATCTGCGCTTATTATCTTGTGAGCGGGATGGCTGGTATTTTATTTTTAAGAAAACATAATGCAAGATCAAAAATATTGCAGGCCGGGCTTTTGGTGGCTTTGGTGAATGTACTTGTGGTTTTATCTATTACACTGATCCAAAACTCTTCACCATCAGGGCTTGAAATCGGTGTGAACCTCATGATGGCGATTGTGTCAGGGTTTGCATCATCTATCTTGGTCATTGGGTTAATGCCTGTTTTTGAGAGCATGTTTGGTATTCTTTCCACAATGAAACTGATTGAATTATCCAATCCAAATCATCCGCTGCTCAAAAAGATTTTAACCGAGACACCAGGTACATATCATCATAGTGTCATGGTGGCGAATTTAGCGGATGCCGCATGTGAAGCAGTCGGCGCAAATGGTCTTTTAGCAAGGGTCGGCGCTTATTATCATGACATTGGGAAAACGAAAAGACCGCAATACTTTATCGAAAACCAAATGAACATTGATAATCCGCATGACAAGCTTTCTCCTCAGCTGAGTAAAAATATTATTATTGCCCATACGACAGATGGCGCTGATATGCTGAGAGAAAAGAAGTTTCCTGAAGAACTTGTCGACATTGCCGAACAGCATCACGGGAAGTCTCTTTTAAAGTTCTTTTACTATAAGGCGAAAGAGCGTGATGATCAGGTGACAGAAGAAGAATTCCGTTACCCTGGTCCAAAGCCGCAGTCAAAAGAAGCAGCGATTATTTCTGTGGCTGACAGCGTTGAAGCGGCGGTTCGTTCCATGCACAATCCAAATCCAGAGCGGATTGAAAAGCTTGTCAAAGGCATTATTTCAGATAAAATGCAGGACGGGCAATTTAGTGAATGTGACCTCACATTTAAAGAATTAAATATTATCAGCCAAACGATTTGTACAACATTAAAGGGGATTTTCCATTCTCGGATTGAATATCCAGATGCCCCGAAGCAGAAGGTGAAGTAAATGACATTGTTAATCGATTTAATAGATGAAACAGGACAAGTATCAAAAGAGCAGCTTGAAGAAGTGGAAAAGCTTCTTCAGTTTGCTGCAGACGAACTTGAGGTCAAGGATCAAGCGGAAGTGTCAGTGACGATCGTTTCGAATGAAGAGATTCATCAAATCAATAAAGAATACCGCGGAAAAGACGCACCAACGGATGTGATCTCCTTTGCACTTGAGGAAGAAGGAGAAGGGGAGATTGAAATCATAGGAGCGGATGATATCCCGCCTGTACTTGGTGACATTATCATTAGTGTGGATCGAACGAAAGAGCAGGCAGAGGAATATGGACATTCCTTTATGAGAGAGCTTGGATTCTTAACGATTCATGGCTTCCTCCATTTGCTCGGGTACGATCATATGACAGAGGAAGATGAAAAAGAAATGTTCGCCAAACAGACAAAAATTTTGGATGATTATGGCCTTTCGAGATCATCGTAAGAAAAGAAGGCCGCTCGCCCGTTTTTTTCGGAGTTTTTACTATGCATTTAGAGGAATATGGCGAACTTTCTTGAATGAACGGAATTTTCGATTTCACACAGTCGCAGCCATCATCGTGGTGATCTGCGGCTTTTGGTTCCGCATTGACCCATTTGAATGGCTGATCGTTCTTCTTCTTTGCGGGGGGATGTTTGCGCTTGAACTTGTCAATACAGCCATTGAACATACAGTGGATCTGATGACAGAAGAAAGACACCCGCTTGCAGAGAGAGCGAAGGACGCTGCGGCAGGCGCTGTTTGCGTTTACGCCGCAATTTCGGTTATGATTGGGTTGATCATCTTCTTACCGAAGATCATGCAATAGAACAATATTACTATTTATTAACATTTTTAGAAATGGGCGTGAAAATGTCACGTGAATTATGTAAAATATAAATGTGACAGTGGTACCATTTCTTCTGAAAGTGGGAACTAGGAATGAACAAACAAGAGTTGATTTCAGAAGCAATCAAAGCAAGAGATTTTGCATATGTACCCTATTCTAAATTCAAAGTCGGTGCAGCATTACTGTCGAATGATGGAAAAGTGTATGGCGGCTGCAACATTGAAAATGCAGCATATGGTATGTGTAATTGTGCGGAAAGAACAGCACTTTTTAAAGCCTATTCAGAAGGCATTACATCTTTTCAAATGTTAGCAGTGGTGGCTGATACAGACCGGCCTGTTTCGCCGTGCGGCGCATGCAGACAGGTCATTTCAGAGCTATGTGCACCTGATATGCCAGTGATTCTAACGAACTTAAAAGGACATATATACGAAACAACAGTAAACGAACTATTGCCAGGCGCATTTTCACCGGAGGATTTAAATGACTAACGAAAGCTTCAAATCAGGATTTGTATCAATTATTGGAAGACCAAATGTAGGGAAATCAACTTTTCTTAATCGTGTCATTGGACAAAAGATCGCCATCATGAGCGATAAGCCCCAAACGACGCGAAACAAAGTGCAAGGTGTTCTGACAACAAACACATCACAAACGATCTTTATCGATACACCGGGGATTCATAAACCTAAGCATAAGCTTGGTGATTTTATGATGAGGGTGGCTCAAAATACACTGAAGGAAGTCGACCTGATCTTGTTTATGATCAACGCACAGGAAGGCTATGGCAAAGGTGATGAATTCATCATTGAACGACTAAAGCAAACATCTACACCGGTGTTCCTAGTCGTCAATAAAATTGACCAAATTCATCCAGATGAACTGTTCCTTTTAATTGATGAATACCGCACACGTTATCCATTCAAGGAAATTGTGCCCATTTCAGCTCTTGAAGGAAACAATATCGACACGCTTCTTCAGCAGATTGAAGGTTATCTTCCAGAGGGCCCTCAATTTTATCCGGCAGATCAAGTAACAGATCATCCAGAACGGTTTATTATTTCTGAATTAATTCGTGAAAAAGTGCTGCATTTAACGAGAGAAGAGATTCCGCACAGTATTGCGGTTGCGATTGAATCGATTAAGCCAGATGAAAATGGCAAGATCCATGTCGCGGCGACCATTGTCGTAGAACGTGATTCGCAAAAAGGGATCGTCATTGGTAAACGAGGCAGCTTGTTAAAAGAAGTGGGACAAAAAGCGCGCAGAGATATTGAAGCACTTCTAGGCTCAAAAGTGTATTTAGAACTTTGGGTCAAAGTTCAGAAGGACTGGCGTAATAAATCCACTCACCTGCGTGACTTCGGATTTAGAGAAGACGAATATTAAAAAATCGCTGCATTTGTCAGCAAATCTGACAATGGTGCGGTTCGATTAGTAAAAATTGTTTATCATGAAATGGAGGTAGCCTGGTCAAGATAAAATTAATATGTTGGATGTAGCGTTGCTGCTTCTAATAAAGAAAGGTGGGGTTTTTATGTTGAATTTTACATGGAACGTATTTTCACAAACAGGAAGCGTTGACACGTATCTGCTTTTCAAAGAGTTAGAAAAGGAGAACCTGGAAAGACCCGATGTACTTGAAGAAGAAATAGCACGATTTGATTTTCCAATCTTATAATTCTTGACCCCCTCCAGCGCTCGGAGTGTAGACAAATGCTCATTAAAAGTGAAGGAATCGTCCTTAGAACAACAGATTATGGCGAAACAAACAAAATTGTCACGCTGCTCACTAGAGAACATGGAAAAATTGGTTTGATGGCCAGAGGCGCTAAAAAATCAAACAGCCGCCTGTCAGCCATAAGCCAGCCGTTTTTATACGGCACCTTTCTCATCCAATCATCAACAGGACTTGGAACGCTCCAGCAAGGCGAAATGATTGAAAGTATGCGGGCCATTCGGGAAGACTTATTTCTGACCGCATATGCCGCATATATGACGGAATTAATGGATAAAGGGACAGAAGAAAAAAAGCCAAACCCTTATTTGTTTGAGCTTCTGCTTCAATCTCTGCGTCATCTCAACGAAGGCACAGATGCTGATATTATTTTATTTATCGTAGAGGTCAAAATGTTATCAGTGATGGGGATGAAGCCTGAACTTGATCAATGTGTCCACTGTGGTCAAAAAGAAGGGCAGTTCCATTTCTCGATAAGAGATAACGGCTTCATTTGCCAAAATTGTTTTTCGAAAGATCCATATAAACTGCCCTTATCCCCCGCAGCTGCAAGGCTGCTCCGTTTGTTTCATTATTTTGATTTATCAAGGCTTGGTCAGGTTGATGTGAAACAGCAGACGAAACAAGAAATTCGTCAAGTGCTTGATCACTACTATGACGAATATTCCGGCCTCTATTTAAAATCAAAAAAATTCATGAATCAGATGGAATCCATGAAAAAGCTAATGGGTGACGAAAACAAAAGTTGACATCTCCCATGACTTTTTGTAAGATCATCTAAGATAAAATATGTTGCATTGACAGAAAGAAGTACTTACGTAAAATCCATAAAAGCGACCTTAGGGCGGTGTGAGCTAAGGATGGAGGCGTAACGAAAGGCATTCTTGAGCAACGTAAAACAAAGCGGCTGGGTGCTACGACACCAGCAAATAGGGTGGAACCGCGGGAAAAAACTCTCGTCCCTATGTTTGCAAGAACCTTGCGAGCATAGAGACGGGAGTTTTTGTGTTCTCTTACAAGGTTCTAATCCCACCCGCCATACATAGCGGTTGGTCTAGAAAAGATGGAGGTGCGATCATTGAATATTCAAGACATGATTTTGACGCTGCAAAAGCATTGGTCAAATGAAGGGTGCGTATTAATGCAGGCGTATGACACAGAAAAAGGTGCCGGAACGATGAGTCCATACACGTTCCTCAGAAGCATCGGCCCAGAGCCGTGGAAGGTAGCATATGTAGAGCCTTCAAGACGCCCGGCTGATGGCAGATATGGAGAAAACCCAAATAGATTGTATCAGCATCACCAATTTCAAGTGATCATTAAGCCATCACCTGACAATATTCAAGAGCTATATCTTGAATCATTGAAGGCACTTGGCATTGACCCGCTGAAACATGATATTCGTTTTGTGGAAGACAACTGGGAAAATCCATCTCTTGGCTGTGCAGGACTTGGCTGGGAAGTATGGCTTGATGGGATGGAAATTACGCAGTTCACGTATTTCCAACAAGTCGGCGGCTTAGAATGTAAGCCCGTTTCTGTTGAAATCACATACGGTATTGAACGTCTTGCTTCTTACATTCAGGACAAAGAAAATGTCTTCGATCTTGAATGGACAGACGGATTTACGGTCAGAGATTTATTCTTAATGGCTGAATACGAGCACTCTGTTTATACATTTGAAACATCTAATACTGACATGCTGTTCGAGCTATTTACAACCTATGAGAAAGAAGCACATAGCCAAATGGACAAAGGGCTTGTTCACCCGGCATATGATTATGTCCTCAAATGCTCTCATACGTTTAACCTGCTCGATGCAAAGGGCGCTATTTCTGTGACTGAGCGAACTGGCTATATCGGAAGAGTGCGTCAGTTAGCAAGAAAAGTAGCCAAAACCTATTATGAAGAACGCGAAAAACTGGGATTCCCTATGCTAAAAGAGGAGGCGGCTTCTCATGAATAAACAAGATGTATTACTTGAAATCGGCTTAGAAGAGATGCCGGCTCGTTTCATGCCAGAGAGTACAAAACAGCTGGGTGAGAAAGTAAAAGCATGGTTTGAAACGCAAAATATTTCATTTGAAGAGACTGCTTTATTCAACTCACCAAGACGTCTTGCTGTACTTGTGAAAGGTGTCGCAGAAAAACAAGAAGACATCAAAGAAGAAGCAAAAGGTCCGGCTAAAAAAATTGCCCAAGATGCTGAAGGCAATTGGACAAAAGCAGCTGAAGGCTTTGCCAGAGGACAAGGTGCTTCAACAGATGATCTCTATTTCAAAGAGATCAAAGGAGTGGATTATGTCCATGTCCAAAAATTTCAAGAAGGAAAGCAAGTCAAAGACCTTCTGCCAGCGTTAGGTGAAATCGCTGCTTCATTAAGCTTTCCAAAGAACATGAGATGGGGAAGCGAGGATTTACGCTATATCCGTCCGATTAAATGGATTGTTTGTTTATTTGGAAAAGAGATTGTACCTGTTGAAATTGCTGGGGTGAAAAGCGGCCGTGAGACTAGAGGACACCGTTTCCTTGGAACGACAGCCAGCATTGACACACCTGCTTCCTATGAACAAACATTGCGCGATCAATTTGTGATTGCAGACTCAGAGAAAAGAAAACAATTCATTACTGAACAGCTAGATGCGCTATCTACAGAAAAAGGCTGGGTCATTCCTGTTGATCCTGAACTTTTAGAAGAAGTGAACGATCTTGTAGAATATCCAACTGTGCTGTCTGGTTCCTTTGAAGAAGAGTTTCTTGCATTGCCGGAAGAAGTATTGGTGACGACAATGAAAGAGCATCAGCGCTACTTCCCTGTGAAAAATGAGCAAGGGGAATTATTACCGCACTTTATTACAGTCAGAAATGGAAACAGTGAGGCGCTGGAAAATGTCGCAAGAGGGAATGAAAAAGTACTTCGTGCGCGTTTATCAGATGCTGCATTCTTCTATAAAGAAGACGAAAAACTAGTGATTGAAGACAATATT
Source organism: Bacillus sp. PK5-006 (assembly GCF_054161415.1). Taxonomy (NCBI): domain Bacteria; kingdom Bacillati; phylum Bacillota; class Bacilli; order Caryophanales; family Bacillaceae; genus Bacillus; species Bacillus sp. PK5-006. The sequence continues at coordinate 1,413,105 of NZ_CP096414.1, forward strand.
AAAAAGCTTGATAAAGTGGTATTCCATGAGAAACTTGGAACAATCGGCGACAAGCTGAAGAGAGTGACAGACATTGCAACTCGTCTAGCGGCGCATGTCGGAGCAGATGACGAAACCACTAAACGTGTGGCGAGAGCAGCAAGTATTTCGAAGTTTGACCTTGTGACTCAAATGGTCTATGAATTCCCAGAATTACAAGGAATCATGGGTGAGAAATATGCAAGAGCTCTTGGTGAACATGAAGAAGTAGCAAGAAGCATCAACGAGCACTATATGCCGCGCTTTGCTGGTGACGAGGCGCCATCCACTTTGATTGGTGCGATTGTGGCAGTAGCAGATAAGCTTGATTCTATTTGTTCATTCTTCTCAATTGATGTGATCCCAACGGGTTCTCAAGACCCTTATGGTCTTAGAAGACAAGCGAGCGGTATCGTTCAAATCCTGCTCGACCGTCATTGGAATATTTCATTTAAAGAGCTGTTAGCACTTGCTCAAGTAAAGGCAGAACATGAAGCTGCTCTGATTGAATTTTTAACGCATCGTTTAAAATATGTTCTTCAAGCAGAGCATATCCGCCATGATGTTGTTGATGCAGTGCTGGATGTTGAAAATATTGAGCCATATGCAGTCGTCAAAAAAGCAGCTGTTCTTGAAGAGAGTGTGAAACAAGAAAGCTTCAAAGAAACGGCTGAAGCATTGGGTCGCGTCATTTCAATCAGTAAAAAAGGGGAAGACGCAGAGATTCAGCCTGAACTGTTTGAAAATGAACATGAGCAAAAGCTGTTTGAGGCGTATCAGCAAGTAGAGAAAGCTGTAAAGGAACATGTAGCAGCAGGGCAATACAGCTTGGCACTTGAGGCGCTTGATACGTTAAAAACACCGATTGTTCATTATTTCGATCATACAATGGTTCATGCGGATGATGAAAAACTGAAGCGAAATCGTTTGGCACAAATGGTCAAACTAGCCAAAGTCATTCAATCATTTGCGAATATGAACAATTTAATTGTAAAATAAATACCTAAGAACGGTTGCCTTTTCCGAAGGGCAATCGTTTTTTACTCATTTAATTCACGGTTTTTGAGTGGATTTTTGTTTCATTCGGACAAAGATGCGCTATAATATGATGAGTTATGAAAATGATATACATAAAATAAAGATTTCGCTCTCTCTATTTAAAGGTGGTGAGTACAATCGAGTTAAATAAACGGCAAGAGCAGATTTTACAGATTGTCAAAGAGAATGGTCCGATCACTGGAGAGCATATCGCCGATCGGCTGAACTTAACAAGGGCGACCCTCAGACCGGATTTAGCCATTTTAACAATGTCAGGCTTTTTAGAAGCAAGACCAAGGGTCGGCTACTTTTTCACAGGAAAAACAGGCACGCAGCTTCTCGCAGATAAGCTGAAAAAACTTCAAGTGAAAGACTTTCAATCCATTCCAGTGGTGATACATGAGAATGTTTCGGTTTATGATGCGATTTGTACGATGTTTTTAGAGGATGTGGGCACATTATTCGTTGTGGACGATCACTCTATTTTAACAGGCGTGTTATCAAGAAAAGACCTCCTTCGTGCAAGTATAGGGAAACAGGAGCTTCCATCTATCCCTGTCCATATTATTATGACAAGAATGCCGAACATCACCGTTTGCCGTAAGGAAGATTTCATTATGGATGTGGCGAAGCACTTGATTGAAAAGCAAATAGATGCACTTCCTGTGATAAAAGATACGGATAAAGGTTTTGAAGTGGTCGGAAGAATTACGAAAACAAACATGACGAAAATACTTGTCAGCTTATCGGAGAACGAAATAATCTAATGACAGAAGACTGCGAGGGGATGTTATGAGTAATCGCGTAATTTTTGTGGTATCAGATTCAGTTGGAGAAACGGCAGAGCTCGTGGTCAAAGCGGCACTTAGCCAATTTGATGGCGGCTCATCAGACCATTCAAATATTAGAAGAATCCCGTATGTAGAGGATGTTGGTACGATTAAAGAAGTCATTTCACTGGCGAAAGCAGATAATGGGATCGTCTGCTTTACTCTTGTTGTGCCAGAAATGCGCCAATTCTTAATCGAGGAAGCAGAAGCAAACGGTGTCGTTTATTATGACATCATCGGTCCGCTCATTGATAAAATGGAGACGGCATATGGAAATGAAGCGAAACATGAGCCGGGTCGTGTACGTCAATTAGATGAGGACTATTTTAAAAAGGTAGAAGCCATTGAGTTCGCTGTGAAATACGATGACGGCAGAGACCCTAGAGGTATTCTAAAGGCTGATATTGTACTCATTGGTGTATCACGCACGTCTAAGACACCATTATCTCAATATTTGGCACATAAACGGCTGAAGGTAGCGAACGTTCCAATTGTACCTGAAGTTGATCCGCCAGAAGAGTTATTTTCAGTTGATCCGAAGAAATGTATCGGTTTGAAAATTAGTCCAGACAAACTAAATCATATTCGCAAAGAGCGTTTAAAATCTCTTGGTTTAAATGATCGCGCTATTTATGCGAACATTGAGCGGATTAAAGAGGAACTAGAGTATTTTGAAAAAGTGGTTGACCGCATTAACTGTCAAGTCGTTGATGTATCGAATAAAGCAGTTGAGGAAACGGCAAATGTCATTCATCAAATGCTGACCAAAAGAGGTTCCGAATAAACTCAGGATGCTCCTCCTGGGTTTTTCCTATGGCGGGAAACGGGTAAACAAAAACAATGGCATATTTGCTGCATTTGTATTATAATAAAAAATTGTGATAAAATGATTGATTTTAGGTTTAAGTTAAGTCAAGAACGAATAAACTAATATTGGCAGAAGTCAAGTGATTCTGAACATAACTTTTCGACAAAATGAGTTTTACTGTTGATTGCTTTATAGGGGAAAAGTATGGTCTTTTTGCTTCTCTAAAGCAGGAATAAGGTGGAGGGATGGAGAATTAGTCACCTGAATGAACGTAAAAAAGAGAGGACGATTTATGTCGATGCAGATGCTTGTCCTGTAAAAGACGAAATCCTTTCTGTCGCATCTCAATTTCAAGTACCAGTGACGTTCATTGCTTCATATGAGCATTTTCAAACCAAAAGATCTCCACTTGAAGATTGGCGGTTTGTAGATACACATAAGGAAGCAGCGGATTTAGTCATTGCAAACTCAGCTGCCGCACATGATATTGTCGTCACCCAAGATATTGGTCTTGCCTCCTTACTGCTTCCGAGACAGGTCATTGTTCTGTCTGAAAGAGGACGAATGTACACAAACGAAACAATTGATTTTGATTTGGAACGCAGGCATGTTTCCAGCAAACAGCGAAGAAAAGGTGTATACGGAAAAGGTCCCAAAAAGCTTTTAGAAGAGGATAAGAAGCGATTTATGGCGCAACTACAAAAAATCCTGTCGAATCATGAAGGATTTTTAAATTAAAAGGCGAATAATGTACGACGGAGTGTTATTAGGATGAGCAAACGTATACCAGATGAACTTTTGGAGCAGATCCAAAAAAACGCAGACATTGTCGAAGTGATTGGAGAATACGTACAGCTTAGAAAGCAAGGTCGAAATTACTTCGGTCTTTGTCCATTCCATGGTGAAAATACTCCTTCATTCTCTGTTTCAGCAGATAAGCAAATCTTCCATTGTTTTGGCTGTGGTGCAGGAGGCAATGTGTTTTCGTTCCTCAGACAAATGGAAGGCTACTCATTTATTGAAGCCGTTTCACATGTGGCTGATAAGTACCATATTGATCTGCCTGATCAGGTGGCGAATGCTCAGATGAGTTCCTCTCAGCAAGAGGACACTGCAGATCATAAAATGATTGAGGCCCATGAGCTTCTTAAGAAATTTTACCACCATTTGCTGGTAAATACAAAGGAAGGTCAAAACGCACTCGATTATTTACGGTCCAGAGGCTTTACGGATGAAACAATTGCCAAGTTTGAGATCGGGTATGCTCTTGATTCTTGGGATTTCGTGACCAAGTTTTTAGAAAAACGAGGATTTGATCCTGTGATGATGGAGAAGGCTGGTCTTTTGATTCAACGTGAAAACGGCACAGGCTTTTTTGACCGCTTTAGAGATCGTGTCATGTTTCCTATTCATGATCATCATGGAACGGTCATCGCTTTTTCCGGAAGATCGCTTGGTGATCAGCAGCCTAAATATATGAATAGTCCTGAAACGCCGCTTTTTCATAAAAGTAAGCTGCTTTATCACTTTCATGACGCACGTATGCATATTCGCAAACGCGAACGGGCGGTTCTTTTTGAAGGATTTGCAGACGTCATCTCAGCTGTTACATCAGGTGTCGGTGAAAGTGTTGCAACAATGGGTACGTCTCTTACAGAAGAGCACGTAAAGCTTCTCAGGCGGAACGTAGAAGAGATCATCCTTTGCTATGACTCTGATACGGCCGGATACGAAGCGACCATGAAAGCATCAGATTTGCTTGGAAAAAGAGGATGTAAAGTTCGCGTTGCCATGATACCAGATGGACTTGATCCAGATGATTACATTCGTAAATATGGCGGCGAGAAATTTAGGAATGACATCATAGATGCAAGTGTGACATTAATGACGTTTAAGATGAATTTTTTCCGAAGAGGAAAAAACTTATCAGACGAAGGAGACCGTCTTACTTATATGAAGCAGGTTCTCCGAGAAATCAGCCGGTTAAACGGCTCTTTGGAGCAAGAGATTTACATGAAACAGCTTGCTGGGGAGTTTTCGATCTCACTTGATTCATTAAAAGAACAACTGGAGCTGTTTGAAAAACAGCAGCGGCAAGAAACCAAAAGCACGCAGGAAGAAAACGGGCTTGAAAAACGGCGTGCACATCTGTCAACACAAGTGAGAAGAAAGCGTCTGCGGCCGGCATATGAAAATGCAGAGCGAATGCTGCTTGCTCATATGTTAAAAAGCGATGACGTGATCCGCAAAGTACTTGACAGAATCGGGATTGAATTTAATATAGATTCGCACAGGGCGCTGGCAACGTACATTTATGCCTTGTATGAAGAAGGCAAAGAACCAACGCCGCAGCACCTGATGAACCGGATAGAAGATGATGTCATGAATCAGCTGTTGACGGATATATTGATGATTCAAGTCGGAGACGAACTCAGTGAAGCTGAATTAAGTGATTATGTAAAAAAAGTGTTGAATCATCGGAATTTGTCAATGATAAAGGAAAAAGAACTAGAACGTGCAGAAGCGGAGAGGCAAAAAGATTTCTTCAAAGCGGCAACACTTGCAAAAGAAATTATTCAGTTGAACCGTTCGCTGAAGTAATACGTCTATTATTAATGACAGGACTTACGGCTGGCAATGAATCCTTTACGGGAGGAGCATAAGACCGCAAGCATCTTGCCTTCATCATTATTTATTTTATTTCCTATTTGCTTCGTCAGCTGTTTGATAGAGAGAGAAAAGCAGGACGGAAGTAAATCGCAAGTTACTTTAGAATTCGTTGCAAGCTTTGGAAGGAGGGATCCATAATGGCTGATAAACAAGCCCACGAAACCGAAACTGAATTAACCTTTGAACAGGTGAGAGATAAGCTCACTGAAACGGGTAAAAAACGGGGCGTTTTAACATACGAAGAAATTGCAGAGCGTATGTCTAGCTTTGAAATTGAATCAGACCAAATGGATGAATACTATGAATACTTAGGCGAACAAGGTGTAGAGCTCATTAGTGAAAACGAAGAGACAGAAGACCCAAATGTTCAGCAGCTGGCTAAAGCAGAAGAAGAATTTGACCTGAATGATTTAAGCGTACCACCAGGTGTCAAAATCAATGATCCTGTTCGTATGTACTTAAAAGAAATCGGACGCGTCAATTTGTTATCTGCTAAAGAAGAAATTACGTATGCTCAAAAGATCGAAGAGGGCGATGAGGAATCAAAAAGAAGATTAGCGGAAGCGAACCTTCGTCTCGTTGTCAGCATTGCGAAACGCTATGTCGGTCGTGGTATGCTGTTCCTTGACTTGATTCAAGAAGGAAACATGGGTCTGATGAAGGCGGTTGAGAAGTTTGATTACCGCAAAGGATATAAATTCTCAACATATGCGACTTGGTGGATTAGACAGGCGATCACACGTGCGATTGCCGATCAGGCGAGAACAATCCGGATCCCGGTTCATATGGTGGAAACGATTAATAAATTGATCCGTGTTCAAAGACAGCTTCTGCAAGACCTAGGCAGAGAACCAACGCCTGAGGAAATTGCTGAAGACATGGATTTAACTCCAGAAAAGGTAAGAGAGATTCTTAAAATTGCGCAAGAGCCTGTATCTTTAGAAACACCTATTGGTGAAGAAGATGACTCGCATCTTGGTGATTTTATCGAAGACCAAGAGGCGACATCTCCATCTGACCACGCTGCGTACGAACTCTTAAAAGAGCAGCTTGAAGATGTATTAGACACGCTGACGGACCGTGAAGAAAATGTGCTAAGACTACGTTTCGGACTAGACGACGGAAGAACTCGCACGTTAGAAGAGGTTGGAAAGGTGTTCGGCGTAACAAGAGAGCGTATCAGACAAATTGAAGCGAAAGCTCTTCGTAAATTAAGACACCCAAGCAGAAGTAAACGATTAAAAGACTTCTTAGAGTAGAAACCGGACGGATCTTGAAAGAGATCCGTTCTTTCTTATCAAAAATGAAAACGCTTTTTTCAATCTGATTATATTTTACTGAATAACAAATGAATTTGCAACGTTCTTAGAAAAAAGATGTATAAAAAATACATCTAAATATGCTGAAGACTTCATTTCTCATCTAGAATCATTTTTGTCTAATCTGTGAACTTGACCAAAGTTTTGTATCATAATTCGTTTACTTTTTGTAAAATTAAAGTAGAATTAGAATTGTTTGCATAGTCTCAAAGGGGTTTTCACAAAGGGGAGGATGAAAGAAATGAAACGGAATCCACTTATACCATTTTTATTGATTGCCATTTTAGGTATTGGACTCACTTTTTTCTTATCAATGAAGGGGCTGAAAGATGAAGAAAAAATTGCCTCTGGGGGCAAAGAGCAAAAGCAAGAAGAGACAGCAAATGCAACGCCGGAAGAATTGTATAAGCAGAACTGCATAAGCTGTCACGGGGAAAACTATGAAGGCGGCGCAGGTCCTGCATTAAAAGGTGTTGGAGACAAGCTTGAAGTAGCTGACATCAAGAAGAAAATTCAAGAAGGCGGCAACGGGATGCCAGGCGGGTTGATTCCAAATGAAAAGCTCGATGAAATGGCGGAATGGGTGTCTAAAATTAAATAATCTTATACAAAAAGCTCTTTTTCAAAAGAAGAGCTTTTTTCATTTGAAAACGACTTTTAAAAAGTCCATAATTTATATAAGATAGACAAGTATGAACATTAAAGAAAAGTAGTGATACGTATGAATGAAATGAATTTATCGAAACGATTAAAAAAAGTCGCGGACTTTTTACCAGATGAGGCAGTCTTCGCTGATATCGGCTCAGACCATGCCTATTTGCCATGCTATGCGATTTTGCATCAAAAAGCAGTGAAAGCCATTGCTGGTGAAATTACTGATGGACCGCTTCAATCGGCGCAGCAGCAAGTACATAGACTTGAATTAGATGAACAGATATCGGTCAGAAAAGGAAATGGCCTTGAAGTCATTGAAAAAGGCGAAGTGAATGCAGTGACGATTGCAGGTATGGGTGGGGCACTCATCGCAAGCATTCTAAATGAAGGAAGACATAAGCTCGCCGGCCATGAGCGGCTCATTCTTCAGCCGAATATCCATGCCCACCATATTCGTTTATGGCTTTATCAAGAGGGGTATGAATTGATAGATGAAGTCATTTTAGAAGAGGACGGCAAAATATACGAAATCATCATCGCTGAAAAAGGCGATAAAGATAAAGCCTATAAAGGAATGTCACTTGAAGCAGGCATGCTGGTTGGTCCGTTTCTTGCGAAAGAGCAAAATGACGTTTTCCAGCGCAAGTGGATGCAAGAGCTTCAGCATATGGAGAAGATAGAAAGTCAAATTCAGCAGGCAGCGCGGACAGAAGAAAATAAAGAACGCCTTGAAGAGCTGAATGCGAAAATAAAGATGCTAAAGGAGGTTTTGACTGTTGGCTAAAACAGTAAACGGGCATGAAATCATCCAATTGTTTGAACAATTTTCACCAAAGGTATACGCCATGGAAGGGGATAAAATTGGTCTTCAGATTGGGACTTTAAATAAAAAAGTAACCAATGTGATGATCACCTTGGATGTATTAGAGAATGTAGTAGATGAGGCGATCGAGCGAAAAGTGGATCTTATTATTGCTCACCATCCGCCGATTTTTCGACCATTAAAACATGTAGCGACGGATCAGCCGGCTGGACGGATCATTGAAAAATGCATCAAACATGATATTGCGGTATATGTGGCACATACGAATTTAGACGTAGCTGATGGCGGAGTCAACGACCTGCTTGCTGAGGCCTTAGAGCTCGAAGAAACAAGAGTGTTAGTGCCGACATATGAAGATCCGATCAAACAGCTTGCTCTGTATGTCCCAGAGGAATTTGAAGAGGCCATCCGGACAGCTTTAGGAAATGCGGGCGCCGGCCATATCGGCAACTACAGCCATTGTGCGTTTTCAAATGAAGGGACAGGCAGCTTTCTGCCATCAGAAGAAGCTGAGCCGTTTATTGGTGAGTCGGGTCAATTAGAATTTGTGAAAGAAGTGCGGATTGAAACCATTTTCCCAGCAAGTATAGAAAAACAAGTGATTCGCGAAATGATCAAAGCACATCCTTATGAAGAAGTCGCCTATAGTGTACACACGACAGACCTTCCTCCTATTCAAAAAGGTCTTGGCCGTATTGGAGAGCTAAATGAGCCAATGACACTAAGAGATTTCACGCAATTTGTGAAAACGAAGCTAGATGTGAATGGTGCTCGTTTTGTAGGAGACCAAAACGCTGTTGTGAAAAAAGTGGCGGTGCTTGGCGGAGACGGAAATAAATATATCCATCAAGCGAAAAGAATGGGTGCAGATGTGTATGTGACAGGAGACCTTTATTTCCATGTGGCGCACGATGCCATGATGCTAGGGCTGAACGTTGTGGACCCAGGACATTATGCTGAAAAGATTATGAAAGAGGGCGTAAAGGCGAAGCTTCAATCGCTATGTGCGGATAAAAAATATGACGTACAGCTCTTTGTTTCTGAATCAAACACAAACCCATTTCAATTTATGTAAACAAAAAACGTCAGAGCATATCCGCTCTGACGTTTTCTTATTTCTTTGTTTTGACGCGAGGTAAAATTTTAGAAAGAGGGACGGTTCGTTCAATCTTCCAAGTTGTTTCATCATCTGGTTCATAGTTTTCTAAGAAACGAATGACTTCCTTTGTAATAGGTGTTGGTGTTGAAGCACCAGCAGTAACGGCAACGGTTTTGACGCCCTGCAGCCATTCCAGCTTGAGTTCACTTAAGTCGCCAATACGGTAAGCCTGCGTTCCGGCAATCTCCATTGACACTTGTGCGAGACGGTTAGAGTTATTACTTTTTGGATCGCCGACAACAATGGTTAAATCGGCTTGGCCAGCTTGCTGCGATACAGCTTCCTGACGCACCTGTGTCGCAAGGCAAATTTCTTGATGATACTCGACGTGAGGGTATTTCTCTTTAATCAGCTCCATCAGGTCGTGGACATCCCATTGAGACATCGTCGTTTGGTTCGTGATGAGCAGTTTTTCTGATGTTAAATCGAGTGCCTCAATGTCAGCTTCTGTTTCGACAAGATGTACCTTGTCAGGGGCTACTCCGACAGCTCCTTCTGGCTCAGGATGACCCTTTTTCCCAATATAAATAATGTCATAGCCATCGGCTGTTTTCTCTGAAATGAGTTCGTGTGTTTTCGTTACATCGGGACAGGTCGCATCAATGGCGACAAGGCCTTTTTCTTCTGCGATTTGACGGACCTCAGGAGAAACGCCATGAGCTGTGAAAATGACTGTTCCACTTTCAACCTGCTTTAAAATGTCTAAGCGGTTTGGTCCGTCCAGTGTATAAATACCATCTTCTTCGAAGGCATCAGTGACATGTTTGTTGTGCACAATCATACCTAATATATAAATTGGGCGTGGCAAGTTCTTATCAAGTGCGGCATTTTTAGCAATGACCATTGCATCTACAACGCCATAGCAATAGCCACGCGGCGATATTTTAATTACATTCATTTATTCGTCCTCCTGTAGGGAAGTGCTGCTAGAGAAGAACAATATAAAAAGCCGTAAAAAACGGCTTTTTATCATTCTCTTGCTTCCATTATAGCCAAAGTAAGCGTATATATCAAAGATTGTTATACGCAGTGAACACTTCGCCGTTAAAAGATCACTAGACATATAGTTTTGGAACAGAGCTGCCAGATCTTTTTTTCGGTTTTGCTTCAGGAGCAGGTGATGTGTGAGGTGCTGTTTTTTTGACGAGGATGTCTTCTGGTTCTTTATTTTTTTCTATTTCGTCAGTTTGTGCTTCTTCCTCGTGCACTTCTGTTTCCGCGCTAGTCTCCGTTGATTCTGCATCAGCATCATTTGCACTTTCTTCATCATCATCCGCACTGCCAAGCTGGCTGTACAGTTTAATCATCGCCGGCAAATTTCTCACTAAAGGACCGTATTGCTGAATCATTGGCGTAAATTGCTGCGCCATCCCGAGCACTTTTTGAACATTTCCTAACATGCTTGAGAGGGTCGCAGGATTTGTGAAGCTCTGGATTCCTTGTAATCCCGCACCACCTCCAGAGACTCCAGCTCCTCCTGCGCCAGGAAGAAATTTAGAGAGCATGCCTTTAATTCCTGCGCCGCCGCCTAGTGCACGGCTCTCACCTCCTGGAATTCCGCCCATCCCGGGTAAACCGCCTCCCTGTACAGATGGGGAGCGAGGCATCATTTGCTGAAATGGATTGCCTTGCCCTTGAAAAGGCTGCTGGATAGGAGGCTGCTGCCCTCTTTGAAACATTCTGGGCTGTCCGCCATTTCCAAGGTGCCGGCGTGAGGGACGGCGCGGCTGAAAATCGCCCATAGGCCTTTGCCCTAACATACTTGTACCTCCCTTACTGCATTCTCTTTCTCTTCATAGGTTATGCAAGGAAGCACCAATTGGTTTCCTGTAGGAAAAGCGGACATGGTTTTTTTACTGAAAATCAGCTATAATGAGGAGATGAGCAAAAAGGCATTGCCTTAAGGAGTGAAAACATGAAAGAAACGAAATTTACGACATATGAATTAAAGCCTTTTATTATAGATGCTATTCATGAACTAGGCTTTTATGAGCCGACTGATATTCAAAAAAGAATCATCCCTGCTGTTTTAAAAGGAGAAAGCGTGATTGGCCAGTCACAAACCGGAACAGGAAAAACTCATGCCTACTTACTGCCGCTGATTCATTCAATTGATCCAAGCAAAGAACAGGTACAAGTGGTGATTACTGCACCTACAAGAGAATTAGCCAATCAAATTTTCAAAGAAGCTCAAACGATTTTAAAGAATGCTTCTCCAGAAGAAGAGATCAAAGCAAAGCTTTACATTGGCGGAACGGACAAGCAGAAATCAATTCAAAAGCTAAAAAACCAGCCGCATTTGGTTGTCGGTACACCTGGACGTATTGCTGACCTCATTCATGAGCAGGCGCTGAATGTTTACAAAGCGACCTCTCTTGTTATTGATGAGGCTGATTTAATGCTGGATATGGGATTTTTAGAAGATGTGGACCGTATCGGTGCACAAATGCCAGAACAGCTGCAAATGCTTGTGTTCTCTGCAACCATCCCAGAAAAACTAAAGCCTTTCCTGAAAAAATATATGGACAATCCAAAGTATGCACATGTTGAACCAAGACGGATTACAGCTGAAAACATTCAGCATATTTTAGTTCCGTCTAAACAGCGTGATAAATTAAAATTGCTCCATGAAATGGTGACGAATGTACAGCCATATTTAGGGATCATTTTTGCCAATACAAAAACAACTGTTGATGAAATCGCATCGTTCCTACAAGAAAAAGGAATGAAAATCGGTGTGCTCCATGGCGGATTGACGCCGCGCGAACGTAAAAAAGTCATGAAACAAATTGAAGATTTGGAGTTCACTTATATTGTGGCATCTGATCTTGCAGCTCGCGGGATTGACATTAAAGGCGTCAGCCACGTGATTAACTATGAACTTCCATCTGATCTTGATTTTTATGTGCACCGCGTTGGAAGAACAGCTCGTGCGGGTTCATCTGGAATTGCCATGACCATTTATGAGCTGGCTGATGAGGATGCACTCATTCAAATTGAGAAAATGGGCGTTGTGTTTGAAAACAAAACCATTGTTCATGGCGAATGGCGAGATGCAGATGACCGTCTGAAGCGTCAAAGACGTAAAAAAGCCCCAAATGAAATTGAAGAAAAAGCAAAACGTCTTGTGAGAAAACCGAAAGCCGTCAAACCTGGATATAAAAAGAAAATGACACGTGAGATGGATAAAATCAAAAGACAGGAACGTAGAAAGTCAAAGCGTAATGGAAAGTAGGGGGAAACATTGTTAAAGATTGGTTCACATGTATCCATGAGCGGAAAACATATGCTTCTTGCAGCGAGTGAGGAAGCTGCCTCTTATGGTTCGAATACGTTTATGATTTATACAGGTGCACCGCAAAATACGCGCCGTAAAAAAATTGAAGACCTCAATATTGAAGCTGGACAAGCGCATATGAAAGAGCATGGCATGACGGATATCGTCGTGCATGCTCCGTATATTATCAATATTGGAAATACAGTGAATCCAGCGACATTTGAGCTTGGTGTAGACTTCCTTCGCTCTGAGATTGAGCGTACGGAAGCGCTGGGAGCAAGACAAATTGTTCTCCACCCGGGTGCGCATGTCGGAGCAGGAGCAGAGGCAGGGATTCAAAAAATCATTGAAGGTTTAAACGAAGTCATTGTGAAAGGTCAAGAGGTTCAAATTGCACTTGAAACAATGGCGGGAAAAGGATCAGAGTGCGGAAGAAGCTTTGAAGAGCTTGCCCAAATTATCGACGGAGTGACACATAACGAAGCTCTTTCTGTCTGCTTTGATACGTGTCACACGCACGATGCTGGTTATCCGATTGTGAGTGACTTTGATGGTGTGTTAGAAGAATTTGATCGAATTGTTGGTATTGACCGAATCAAAGTTCTTCACATTAATGACAGTAAAAACGTGCAAGGCGCAAGAAAAGACCGACATGAAAATATCGGTTTTGGTGAAATTGGTTTCGATGCACTGAGCTATATTGTGCATCATCCGCAGCTTCAAGATGTGCCGAAAATTCTAGAAACGCCTTATGTAGGTGAAGATAAAAAGAACAAAAAACCACCTTACAAATTCGAAATTGCCATGCTGAAAGAAAAGCAATTTGATGAAGGCTTACTAGATAAAATTACGGGTCAGTAAAAAAGGATGCAACATGTTGAGGTGCCGCTAAATGCGGCCCTTTTTTGCTTAACTTGTAAACTGGTTAAATAAATCATTCACAGTCTGTGCTGTCTGTTTAGAAGTAATCGCTTCCACTTGCTTAAGAAGCCGGTTACGCTCTGAGTCATTAAAAATATTGATGTTTTTCCCGTTCATGAGTTTGGCCACCTCAGCAGCTTGATGAGACGTTAAACTGACGCCATACTGTTTCGCATACCTTAACAGATCATTTGCTGTGATCTGATTGAGCCGCTGCAGGACAATTTTTTGAATTAAAATCAATTCCATTCCTCCCCTCTGTAACAATGTATGGGCGAAAACGGAAAATGTGCAAAAAATTTTATTTTATTCTGTGAAATGATAAAATAGTAAAGCGGATAAAATGTTCATTGAAAATTTAACATGTGTAGAAGGGAGAACGTATGGCAAATAGTAAACAGCATAAAAAGGAATCAGTGCCTCATTTTATTTTGAGAATTTTTCTGATTCTAGTAGGAGCTGCATGTGCAGCAGTCAGCATTGAATTATTTTTAGTGCCAAACAATATTATTGATGGGGGCATCATCGGCATTTCGCTTATTTTGGATTATCTCTTTACAGATAACCCGTTTATTAATTTTGCGACGATTGTTGTCATTTTAAATATTCCATTTATGATATCAGGATACAAGCATATTGGGAAAACCTTTCTGATTTCCACTGTGATTGGGATTGTCAGCTTAGCCGTGATTGAATCTTCACTTCATCATGTGGAGGCATTTACAACACAGCCGATCTTAGCCACTGTATTTGGCGGACTATTACTTGGATTTGGTGTTGGACTTGTCATCCGTAATGGAGGTTCAATGGATGGAACAGAGATCTTGGGAATTCTTCTGACGAAAAAAATTCCTTTTTCCGTCGGTGAGTTTGTCATGATCGTCAATGTGTTCATTTTTATTTGGGCGGGCTTTGTTTTTGGACCAGAGCAGGCTATGTATTCTGTCATGACATATTATTTGGCAATGAAAACAATTGATGCTGTCATTCAAGGGCTTGATGAAACAAAAGCTGTCATTATCGTATCAGACTATTATGATGAAATTTCAGATGCGATTCTGCATCGACTCGGCAGGGGAACGACAAAGCTGAGAGGAAAAGGCGGCTATACAGATGAAGAAAAAGATGTCATCTACGCCGTTGTCACAAGGCTTGAAATTACAAAGCTGAAATCTATTGTATTTGAAATTGATGACCAAGCATTTATCACGATTATGGATACGCATGAAACAAAAGGCGGTAAGTTCAAAACAGCCATTCATTAGCTTTTATTTTACTTTTTTATCTTTCTTTTATATAATGAAATGTATGTATGGACAGAGAAAATGGCAAAAGCCATTTTCTTTTTGTTGTATAAATCGTAATCATTCTTTTTATATTGATTAAAGGTGGAAAGATTCATGGCAAAGCCAATTATTGAAATGAAGGACATTTCGTACTCGTATGGACAGCGAAATGTCATTGATCACATTCATTTAACAGTAGAGGAAGGAAACTTTCTAGCACTTGTTGGACCGAATGGTTCTGGTAAAACAACCTTATTAAAATGCCTGCTTGGGCTCATTAAACCGCAGCAGGGTGAATTAAAGCTATTTGGCACGCCTGTCTCAAAATTTAGAGACTGGGATCAAATTGGATTTGTTTCTCAAAAGGCGAATAGCTTTAATACAGGTTTCCCTGCTTCTGTATATGAGGTCGTCGCAAGCGGACTGACCGCAAAAATTGGTTTGTTTAAACGAATGAGCAAACAGGATAAATGGCAAGTGGAAGATGCCATTCGCTCAGTTGGCATACAGGATTTAAAGCATCAAAACATCGGTGAGCTTTCTGGCGGGCAGCAGCAGCGTGCATTTATTGCCCGTGCGCTTGTCAGTCAGCCGAAGCTGCTCATTTTGGATGAGCCCACGGTTGGAGTAGACCAGCGGACAGTAGAAGGCTTTTATCAGCTGCTCGAAACATTGAACAAAGAAAAAGGAATG
This sequence comes from Bacillus sp. PK5-006, assembly GCF_054161415.1. Taxonomy (NCBI): domain Bacteria; kingdom Bacillati; phylum Bacillota; class Bacilli; order Caryophanales; family Bacillaceae; genus Bacillus; species Bacillus sp. PK5-006. The sequence continues at coordinate 1,428,601 of NZ_CP096414.1, forward strand.
TCTTTAATTCTCGTCACACACGACGTTGGCACCGTTTCTGATAAAGTCACCCATGTGGCTTGTTTAAATCAGACACTGCATTTTCACGGGGATGCAGAAGCGTTTGATTCAATGGATGATCAGGCGCTATCCCAATTTTACGGGCATGACATTCAAGTGATTCATCACGATCATCACCATCATGGGGGACATGAATAATGCTATTTCCATTTTTTCATTATGAATTTTTACAAAATGCGTTTATCGCAGGGTTACTGATTGGTTTTATTGCACCCTTACTTGGTGTATTTATTGTCGTAAGAAGGCTTTCGCTTATTGCAGATGCCCTCAGTCACGTATCACTTGCCGGTATTGCCGCAAGTTTATTTCTTGATAAAAAGTTTGGCCTTTTGACAGGGGTAAGCCCGCTCTACTTAGGGATGGCTTTTTCTGTTGCAGGTTCATTGTTTATTGAACGCTTGCGCTCCGTGTATAAGCATTATCAGGAGCTTGCCATTCCCATCATCTTATCAGGTGGTATTGGGATTTCCGTCATCTTCATTTCACTGGCGAATGGCTTTAATACAGATTTGTTTAGTTATTTATTCGGAAGTGTCAGTGCGGTTTCAAGACTTGATCTTTGGATTATTGTAGGGATCTCACTCGTTGTTGTGTTAGTTGTTGTGCTTTTATATAAAGAATTGTTTCTGCTTTCTTTTGATGAAGAGCATGCAAAGGCTTCTGGTATTTCAGCAAAATGGATTCATTTTATTTTTATCTTAGTTGTTGCACTTGTCATTGCGGCATCGATGCGTATCGTCGGTACACTGCTTGTGTCGGCGCTCATGACGCTTCCTGTTGCGGCAAGTATCCGCATTGCCAAAGGATTCAAACAGGCGATTTTCCTTTCGATCTTGTTTGGTGAATTGTCTGTATTGGCCGGATTGATTTTAAGCTATTATCTTGATTTAGCGCCAGGCGGAACCATTGTGATGCTGTCGATCTTGATTTTAATCGGGTGTATTAGTATTGGGAAATTCAGAAGGGGGAATCAACATGAACGTACAAGAAGCGCTTGATTTATTAAAGGAAAAAGGCTACAAATATACAAGCAAACGTGAAGACATGCTTCAATTGTTTTCTGATTCTGATAAATACTTGACCGCTAAAAATGTGCTGACGGCACTAAGTGAAGACTACCCGGGTCTCAGCTTTGATACAATTTATCGAAACTTGTCACTATATGAAGACCTTGGAATATTAGAAACAACGGAATTGTCAGGGGAGAAACTTTTCCGTTTTAAATGTTCATTTTCCCATCATCACCATCACTTTATTTGTCTTACATGCGGGAAAACAAAAGAGATCGATGCCTGCCCTATGGACAAGCTCGACGCTGATTTAGAGGATTATCATATTAGTGGACATAAATTTGAAATATATGGAACATGTCCTTCTTGCGAACCGAAGGAAGTTCACTCATGAAAAAGCCAGCCATGGAGCTGACTTTTTTGTTTTGTCTTTTGAAAACGTTTTACAAAGAGAGGCTGTTTCATTAAAATGAGATTAAGGTACTACTTTTTAAAGTAAAAGGAGGGGTAAAAGTGGCCTATTACGTCGTGTTTGATGTAGGCGGGACGAGAACAAAACATGGATTAATGGATCAGGATGGGGAGCTTGTCACAAGTGGTGACTATGAAACGAACTGCCGGCAGCTTGAACCGTTTTTAGAAGCCATGGCGGATGTGGTCAGGCAATATCAAAGGATGCAGGATGTCAGCGGTATCGCCATCAGTCTTCCAGGTTTTGTGGACAGTGAATCAGGTTATACAGAATTTGCAGGCGCCATCATCGCCTTAAATGGTCAAAATGTAAAAACACTTTTAGAAGAGAAAACGTCTCTTCGTGTAGAAGTGGAAAATGATGCGAACTGTGCAGCTCTCGCAGAAAAATACAGCGGTCATGCGAAAGATTGTGATAGCTTTATTTGTATGACAATTGGCACGGGTGTCGGCGGGGGTATTTTTGCTAATGGTCAGCTTGTGCGCGGTGCATCCTTCCGCGGTGGTGAATTTGGCATGATGCTGACAGAGACGGAAAATGGCCAGTTTACAACTCTTAACAGCAGCGCTTCAACGGCTGGATTAATTCGGAGCTATAAAGAAAAGCAAGGAATTCCGCAAAGTGCTCAAATAGACGGTCAAGAAATTTTTGAAAAGGCGAAGCATGATCCGGCCATTGAGAAGCTGATGGATCAATGGTACAAGCGAATAGCCATAGGCGTTTACAATGTAGCAACTGTTCTTAACCCAGAAAAAATCCTCATTGGCGGAGGCGTAAGTGCAAGAGCAGATTTATTACAAAACATTGAAAAACATTTACATACACTGCATGCGTGGAAGAACATTCAGGTGAAGCTGGAAACTTGCTACTACTTAAATCAGGCAGGCATGAAGGGGGCACTGTACCATTTTCTCATGAAAGAAGGGCAGCTTGCTCCATCACAAAAGCCGATACATTAAATGTATCGGCTTCAGCGTGTAGACAAATCCTCGTGTTTGTTCCGCTTTGGTGCTCGTTCAGTTACATTAATAAGCAGTTTGCAGACGCTGCTCGTATTGTTTGATCCACTTAGATGCTTCCTGCCAGTTGTTTACGCGTATAATTCTGTCGTCAATTGGCATCTGGTTATAAGGGGAGTTGAAAAGTATAACCGGGATGTCAGCCTCTTTTGCAATCATTGTGGCATTGCCATGATGGTCTTCAAAAAATACATCAATTTTGTGCTTTTGAACGGCTTCCAGCTTATGATGACCGCCAACCAGCTCAATAGCATCATAGTGCACATCATGTTCTTGAAACCACTTGTAGGTGATATCCGAATGCTGCTGCCTTCTTGCTGTAATATAAATCAGTCTGTGCTGCAGCTTCATTTCGTCGAGGATCTCTTTTGCACCCTCAGCAGGCATTGCCTGTTTATAAATAAGAGGCTCGTGCTGATCCATCCAGCCCCAAAATTCTTCTTGAGAAATCTTTAATAGCTTCGTCAAATCATACTCTGTCATATCATCTAGTGTCATGGCACATTGGAACGACTCATTTAAGTAGGGGACAAAGGTGTCCTGTGCCGTCACTGTACCATCAATATCAATTCCTAAACGTAACATGCCCACACTCCTCATTTTTATACTCTTAAAGTGTAACATAATCAATTCACAATTCCAGCAAGTTTTAGCAATCATGAAACAGACATATTTGCTCATACTAAAAAAGCTCCTTTCTATTAACCAAAAGGGGGAATTGATCATGGAAAGAGACGAGGATTTCAGAAGAAATGATCGTGAAATCGACACACACTTTAGTAATGATGATGGCTATTTAGAGGAAACAGCTGCTGAAATTGCAGAGCCATATCAAGCTTCAAGAGATCGAGAAGATAGACGAGGACGTGACCAAGCAGGTGACGATTCAGGCAGTAAAGGGATAGGCTATACAGCACTCGCGATTGCGATTATCTCATTATTTGTCTTGCCGGTGCTATTAGGGGTAGCGGCAATCGTCGTTGGTTATATTGCAAGAAGAAAAGGAGCACATGCGCTTGGCGCGTGGTCAATTGGGATCGGAATTGTTTCCGTCATCCTAGGCATATTTATCACCCCGTTCTTTTAACAAGAACAGAAAAACGCCTGACTATGACGTCAGGCGTTTTTTGTTAGGCATTCGCTTGTTTTTCTTTTTCAGCTTCCATTTTCGCATAATGTTCTTCAGCAATTTTATCGATTTCTTTTTTCAGTTCTTCGACCATTGTTTCTTCCGGTACTTTACGAACAATTTCACCTTTACGGAACAATAAGCCTTCGCCTCTTGCGCCTGCGATACCGATATCCGCTTCACGTGCTTCACCTGGACCGTTAACAGCACACCCGAGAACAGCTACTTTAATCGGTGCTTTGATTTTAGAAATATATTCTTCGACTTCATTTGCAATGCTGATGAGGTCAATTTCAATTCGTCCACAAGTTGGGCAGGAGATCAGTGTTGCTGCATTTGATGCAAGACCAAATGATTTCAACAATTCACGTGCTACTTTTACTTCCTCAACTGGGTCAGCACTTAATGAAATACGGAGGGTGTTCCCAATCCCCATATTCAAAATAGCGCCAAGTCCAGCTGCACTTTTGACTGTACCTGCAAATAGCGTACCTGATTCTGTAATCCCAAGGTGAAGAGGATAATCAAAGGCTTTAGCCGCTTTTTCGTATGCTTCAATTGCAAGGTTTACATCAGATGCTTTCATACTGACGATGATGTCATGAAAGTCTAGGTCTTCTAGAATTTTAATGTGATGCAGTGCACTTTCGACCATACCATCTGCTGTTGGATAGCCGTATTTATCAAGAATCTTTTTCTCTAATGAACCAGCGTTTACGCCAATACGGATTGGAATGCCTTTTTCTTTTGCTGCTTTGACAACCGCTTCGACTTTTTCTCTTCTTCCGATGTTTCCTGGATTGATTCGGATTTTGTCTGCGCCTGCTTCGATCGCTTTCAGTGCAAGCTTGTAGTCAAAATGAATATCCACAACAAGCGGGATGTTAATTTGTTTTTTAATGTCCGCAATTGCATTTGCTGCACGCTCATCTGGACATGCGACACGCACGATTTGACAGCCTGCCTCTTCTAAACGTTTAATTTCAGCGACTGTCGCTTCGACATCATGTGTTTTGGTTGTTGCCATACTTTGAATGACAACCTCATTATTTCCACCTATAGTTAAAGGTCCCACTTTGACGGGACGCGTTTTAGTACGATGTGTGACTTCACTCACTTGTCAATCGCTCCTTAGTGTACAAGCAATCCTTTGCCGTGTACGTCGTGTTTTACAGTTCATATTGTAACAGTCTCTTTGTATGAATGACAAGGAATTAACGTTTTATCTCTTATATACAGGAAACTTATATGTGCTGCCTGCCCTGATTTCGTTCGCCTTAACACCTTGATTCAGCTCCTCGAAATCTTTAATGACATCATCAAGTGGCTTGCTTGTATGTACGATGGAGAGGACCGTTTCACCTTGTTTAACAGTGACATTCTTATAAGTCTTTTTCTCAGCTGTTTGAAGCGCACTTGCTGGGACAGCTTGGTTTTCCTCAACAGGGATGGTTCCATTTTTCAAATCAAAAAAGATAATAAAGAGGACAAACAAACTGATTAGTAAAAAAAGAATTCGCCGCATTTTACTCACCGCTTTTAAGAGTTTACTCCAGTCTATGCATGTCCTGAAATGATAGAACCAAAAAGAGAAGAAAAGCTGGAAAGGGTGGTTCTAGTTCGTACTAGTATGTCTTGTAATAAAACTGCTTGGGTCGTTGGTGTAAATAGGAGGGCAAGCTCATATGACGATTATGATAAAATAAGAAAAGGGGAGATTAAATGAAGAAAGTTAGTCAGCATATATATGTGAGAACACTAACAGAAAATGATGCAGAATCACTGTTAACATTAGAGCTTGAGAATCGCTCATATTTTCAGGAATTTACACCTTTGGTCAAAGATGATTTCTTCACGTTACCTCGTCAAATTGAACGAATTCAGCGGAGTAGGCAAAGAATTGCACAAGATGAATCTTACATGCATGGTATTTTCTTAAATGAAACAGGTGCTTTAATTGGGACGATCTCATTAAGTTCTGTCGTAAGAGGTCCGATAGAAGGTACTTGGCTCGGGTATGTACTCGATCAAAGGCAGGGCGGATATTCGTTTAATCATTGACTATGCCTTTTTTGAGTTGAATCTCCATCGTATTGAGGCTGGAGTAAAGCCGAGTAATAAGGGTTCCATTCGTGTACTTGAAAAGACAGGTTTTGAAAATGAGGGACTAAATCGTAAAAAAGTAAAGATTAATGGAGTGTGGGAGGATCACTATTTGTTTGCGATCATCCATCCAGATGAGTCCTATCATGAATAGACATAAAAAGCTCCTCCGAGCCGGGGGAGCTTTAAAAAATTGTGTAGACAAATCCATGTTCGATGGATCATTTGCTTTTTTTGGCAGGAATTTCTTTCACAACAAGATATAAAAAGATAAAGTTAATGACCCAATTTAATAAAAATGAGTTTGCAACAGGCGTGTTTAATGCACTCATAATGGCGAAAAAGACCGTTGTTAATGTGAGTGAATAAGCGGAGAGCTTCCACAGCATTTGGAAGGACAGCTCTTTTTGCTGCATTCGTTTAATAAAAGTACCAAGCATCGCAAGGAATGTTGCGCTGATAAACATGAGAGCCGCAGTTGATAGATATAGCAGTACACAGATGACAGGGATGATAATCGCTTGGTTCTGATTTGTGACGCGGGCGAGTTCATCTTTTGTCAGCGTTCCACCAAGGAGCTGGTATGGAATATCTGTCATTTGTCCATCAATGGCAATCACTGCTTTTTCCTTTAATAAAGCGATGGCCGTTTGCTTTGATTCAAGCTCACTTGCTTTTATTTTTTCAGCAGGATCAAAGATAATCGTGATGCCGTTTTCTTCTTTTTCTATTGGTTCACTTTGATCCGCTTGAAGCTTTCCTTTTTCGATTGAAAAGTCGGGTAAATCTTTTTTGAGCACATGCTGAAATCCTGACATCGCATTCGAGATCTCTTGGCTCATATGATACCCCTGAGGAACTGCTGCGATAATTGAGAGGAGAAAAATGAATAAAATCGCTTTACCGATCCCTGTAAACCGTGCTTTAGCAATATCTTTTGGTGAATAAATTCCTTTTAACAATAGATTAAATACGTTCAATACCCATTCACTTCCTACATTCTTTTCTATTTCTCATATTGTATCAATGTCTATCCATCAAGTACAAGTATGGCCTTCATCACTGGTTAAGATAGAGGGAATGAGGCATAATGTATACAGCATATAAAAAGGAGGCGGCACGGTCTTGGACATTCTGTATTGGATACTGATTGGCTGTGCATTTATCATTGCGTTTGTTGGACTGGTTTATCCAATTATCCCGAGTGTGGTCTTTATGGTTCTCGGATTTATTCTATATGGCTTCTTCTTTAGCTTCGCGCCGCTTACCCTGACGTTCTGGCTCATTCAAGCCATGTTTACTGCCGTCTTATTTGCGGCAGATTATGTCTCAAACCTTATTGGGGTAAAGCGCTTTGGCGGCAGCAAGGCAGCTATTTGGGGAAGCACCATTGGGTTATTAGCTGGTCCTTTTGTGATACCCATTGCAGGAATTATTATTGGTCCATTTCTTGGGAGTGTCATTGCAGAGCTCCTTGTTCATCAAAAAGATCTGAAGACGAGTGTGAAAGTCGGATTAGGCTCATTAATTGGATTTGTATCAGGTGTTTTTGCAAAAGGATTGATTCAAGCGCTGATGCTAGGGATCTTTTTATTTTATGTCCTTCGCTAAGTGAAAAAGGGTGTTTAAAACTTTTTCAAAAGGGCTAAATACAAAATAAACACTGAAATGTTTCAGAACATGAGCAATAACGTTGAAACAAGCTGTTTCTTTTGATACTCTTTGAGTAGGGTGAATTGCTGACTTACAGAGGAAGCATTTCAGTACATACATTTTAAGGAGGAATTTAACCATGGCTTTTAAACTTCCAGAATTACCATATGCTTACGATGCATTAGAACCACATATCGACAAGGAAACAATGACGATTCACCACACAAAACACCACAACACATATGTAACAAACTTAAACAAAGCAATCGAAGGTGTATCAGCTCTTGAAGATCAATCAATTGAAGAGCTAGTGGCTAACTTAAACTCAGTGCCTGAAAACATTCGTACTGCTGTACGTAACAATGGCGGAGGACATGCGAACCACTCATTATTCTGGACGCTTCTTTCACCAAACGGTGGCGGCGCACCAACTGGTGAACTTGCAGATGCGATCGAAAAAGAACTAGGTGGATTTGAAAAATTCAAATCTGATTTCGCTGCAGCAGCTGCAGGACGCTTTGGTTCTGGTTGGGCATGGCTTGTTGTGAACAATGGAAAGCTTGAAATCACAAGCACGCCAAACCAAGATTCTCCTTTAACTGAAGGAAAAACGCCAATTCTAGGACTAGACGTTTGGGAGCATGCTTACTACCTAAACTACCAAAACCGTCGTCCTGATTACATTTCAGCATTCTGGAATGTTGTGAACTGGGATGAAGTAGCTCGCCTTTACAGCGAAGCAAAATAATGATTTGATTTGAAAAGACCTGCTTTCAAAAGAAGCAGGTCTTTTTATATTTTCCCTCCTTTTTTTACATATCTGCCTTTTGATGAGACAGACTATTGTGTAGAAAAGGAGAATGAATGGTATGAGCAGATTAAAGAAAATGTTCGGGGACATGGATGTTACTAAAGACTTATTGCTCCTCCTCACGATTGGCGGGTTATACGCACTTGCCATTGCGCTTTCGAATACGTTTGTAAATGTGTACTTATGGAAACAGTCTGGGAAATTCACGGATCTTGCGATTTATAACTTGGCCATTGTGGTGCTTCAGCCCATTACGTTTTTATTCGCTGGCCGGCTTGCAAAAAAAATAGACCGGGCGTTTGTCCTTCGTTTCGGTGTCATCTTTTTAGCCGCTTTTTATTTAATTGTCTTAATGGCAGGAGAACAAGCGGCCGCACGGCTAGTTTTATTGGGAAGTGTCCTTGGGATCGGCTATGGTTTTTACTGGCTTGCTTTTAACGTACTCACCTTTGAGATCACCGAGCCTGAAACAAGAGACTTCTTTAATGGATTTCTCGGTGTGCTTTCCTCAACTGCCGGCATGATCGGTCCTCTCATTGCGGGGATTGTCATTTCTCAGTTAACGGATGATACAGGCTACACAGTCATTTTCACATTATCGCTTTTTTTGTTTTCACTAGCGGTTGTGATGAGCTTTTTCCTCAAAAGAAGGCAGTCTAAAGGCAAATTTATGATCAAACAAATTTGGAAAGAACGTCATGCAGACGAGAATTGGCGTAGGATTACAACAGCTCACTTTTTTCAAGGGCTTCGTGAAGGGGTCTTTGTCTTCTTAATCAGTGTCTTTGTGTTTATTGCAACAAACAGTGAGCTTGCTCTCGGGACGTTTGGTTTAGTGAATTCAGGTGTTGCCTTTTTTGCTTATTTCTTCGCTACACGTTTGATTAAGAAAAAGTGGCGGAAGAAGGCCATCATGCTTGGCGGGCTGATTTTATACGGCGCCTTGTTTTTAATCGTTTTCCACTTGTCCTATGTATCACTTCTGATGTATGCGGTAGCCATTGCAATAGGATATCCGCTCCTGCTTGTTCCTTATGTATCCTTAACATATGATGTCATTGGTCATGCAAGGTACGCCAGAAAGGCCCGAATTGAATATATTGTGGTCAGAGAGCTATTTTTAAATGCCGGCCGTATTTGTTCGATTGTTTTGTTCCTGCTGTCTGTCACCTTACTAGGTGATGAGCTCGGAATCCCTGCATCACTTGTTGTGCTCGGAGCAGGACACACCCTCATTTATTACTTTGTAAAAGATATTCATTTGAAAGAAAAAACAGCTGATATGAAAGAGGCTGACGGTCAAAAGCCAGTTTCTCAAACGAACCTTATTAAGGGAGAAAGGTAAAATTTCTTACCTATGGAACATCAAATTTCTAGATAAATGATAGAAAAACCGCTAAAATGATGATGGCACCTTTTATACACAAAAAGGGGTGCCATTTCTTTCTTGATAGAAAAGGTGATGTGATGAGAAACAAGAAAAACAAAAAAGACGCGAAGGAAGGGCGCAAAACACTTCCGATCCGGCTGAATTTATTATTTTTAGCTGCCTTTATTATTTTTACCGGCGTTGTCGTTAGACTCGGATTTGTGCAAATTGTCAATGGAGAAGATTATAAAAAGCAGGCAGAAAAACAAGAGGATGTGAATGTCAGCTCATCTGCTCCGCGCGGAAAAATTTATGATCGAAACTACAATACGATTGTCAGCAATAAAGCGCTAAATGCCATTACATATACGAGAACCTCGACGACTTCACAAGAAGAGCGGCTCAAAGTGGCATCAAAATTAGCGGATATGATTCATGTGAGTACGAAAAAAATCACAGATCGTGACAAAAAAGATTTCTGGATCTTAACGCATCCAAATGAAGCGAAAAAGCTTGTTCAAAAGGAATCAGAATTAAAGGGTGACGATAAGGTCTCTGATGATAAACTATATGAGCTTCAGCTAAAACGCATCACAGACAAGGAATTAAATCAACTGACGAAAAAAGATTTACAAGTGCTTGCCATTAAAAGGCAGATGGATGGAGGCTATGCACTTACGCCTCAATTTATTAAAAATGAAGATGTAAAGCCAAGCGAAATTGCTTACGTCTCTGAGCATTTGGACGAGCTGCCAGGTGTTGATGTGACGACAGACTGGTCACGCAGCTATCCGTATAAAGGACTGCTCCGCAGTATGCTCGGCAGTGTTTCTTCGAGTGATGAAGGTCTTCCGCAGTCACTTCTTGAGCATTATCTATCACTCGGCTACAGCCGAAATGACCGTGTAGGAAAAAGCTATCTCGAATATCAATATGAAGATGTCCTGCAGGGCCAAAAGGAAAAAGAACAGAGCACAACTGATAAACAGGGCAATGTCACAAGCTCTAAAGTGTTAACAGAAGGTAAGAGCGGGAAAGACCTTGTGCTTACAATTGATATTCAGCTGCAAAAAGCGGTTGAAAAAATTATTGAAAAGAACTTGAAAAGTGCGAAACAAAGAGGGGGAACTGAGCTTCTTGACCGCGCATTTGTTGTCATGATGGACCCGAGAAATGGAGAGGTTCTCTCTGTTGCGGGTAAGCAGATTTCAAACAAAAACGGAAAATACAAATTCGATGACTACGCATTAGGAACGATGACCTCCTCATATGCGATGGGATCAGCCGTAAAAGGGGCAACGGTACTGACTGGATATAAAACAGGCGCTATTCATATTGGAAGTACCCAATACGATGAACCTCTTTATATCGCCAATTCACCGCCGAAGAAATCCTATCAAAATATGGGACTTATTAATGATTTAACAGCACTAGAGCGTTCATCAAACGTATATATGTTCAAAACCGCGATCGCCATTGGGAAAAGCGAATATCGTAAAAAGCAGCCGCTCCCAATTGATCCGAAAGCATTTGATACGTTCCGCTACAATTTCAGTAAATTTGGCCTTGGCGTCAAAACCGGTATTGACCTGCCAAACGAAGCAACGGGCTACAGAGGAACGTCTACACAATCGGGTCTCTTACTTGACTATGCGATTGGACAGTATGATACGTTTACACCGCTGCAAATGGCGCAATACGTTTCAACCATTGCAAATGGCGGGTATCGTTTACGTCCGCAGCTTGTCAAAGAAGTGAGAGAGTCAGACCCGCAGCGAGGCATTGGAGCTGTGACGGAATCCGTCAAACCGGATGTATTGAATAAGCTAGACATGACAAGTGATGAGATCAAACGCGTTCAGCAAGGCTTCAAGCTTGTCATGCAGAACCCAAGAGGGACAGCCTATTCAAACTTTGGCAACAAAAAGTATAATCCAGCCGGCAAAACAGGAACCGCTCAATCATTCTATGACGGTCCAATTAAAAGCAAGCGCGGTACATCGACGTATAACACAACTCTTGTTGCGTATGCGCCAGCTGATAATCCAGAAGTGGCTATTTCCGTTGTCGTGCCATGGGTGTATCAAGACTACAACCAGCGCTATCCAATTACAAATGATATTGGTGAACAAGTATTAGATAAGTATTTTGAACTGAAATCAAAACAGGAAAGCAATGATACACAGGCGAAAAACAAAAACAAAATTGAAAATGAAGCAGAAACAAATAACTAGACCTTTCATAGGTAAAAACGCTCACTTTTTGTGGGCGTTTTTTTACGTTTTCTTCAAAAATTCCGATATAAATTGACAAAATTCATAAAAAACGCCGCAATTTCTCTACAAAATTTCGACATTTACAAAACCTTAACATTCCATTTAAACGAAATTAATAAAGAACCTTTAATGTATTACTCGTAGGACAAATTATTCAGGGGGTATTCTTGAAATGAAAAAGAACAAATTATGGCTGCTTACTTTCCTTACTATCGCATTGTTAGCATTCGTCACAGCATGCGGAAACAGCAGCTCAAGCGGAGATTCAAAAGACAGTAAAGGAAATGCTTCAAACAAAGATGAGGCATCAGGTTCCATTACCATCTCAGGATCATCTGCGATGCAGCCTTTAGTTCTTGCGGCAGCAGAAAAATTCATGGATAAACATCCAAAAGCCGATATTCAAGTACAAGCCGGCGGTTCAGGAACAGGACTTTCTCAAGTTTCAGAAGGATCTGTACAAATTGGTAACTCAGATGTATTCGCTGAAGAGAAAGACGGAGTCGACGCAAAAGCTTTAAAAGACCACAAAGTAGCAGTTGTTGGAATGGCCGCAGCTGTAAACCCTGAAGTGGGTGTCAAAGACATCACAAAGGACGAATTGAAAAAAATCTTCACTGGTAAAATCAAAAACTGGAAAGAGCTTGGCGGGAAAGACCAAAAAATCACGCTTGTTAACAGACCTGATTCTTCAGGAACACGTGCAACATTTGTGAAATATGCACTTGATGGTGCAACACCTGCAGAAGGAATCACAGAAGATTCTTCAAACACAGTGAAAAAGCTGATTGCAGAAACACCAGGTGCGATTGGATACCTAGCATTCTCTTATTTAACAGATGACAAAATTACACCGCTTAGCATTGATGGTGTGAAACCAGAAGAAAGCAATGTAGAAAGCGGTAAATATACAATTTGGGCATACGAGCACTCTTATACAAAAGGTGAGCCGGAAGGTCTAGCAAAACAATTCTTAGATTACCTTATGAGTGATGAAGTACAAAAAGAAATCGTCAAAGACCAAGGCTACATCTCAGTCTCTAATATGAAAGTAGAAAGAGACGCAACAGGCAAACAATCGGATAAGTAAGAGGTCTTGAATTGCTGATGAAGGAAAAGTGGAGCATTTCACTTTTCCTTTTATGACATTCATAGGAGTGTAGAAAAAGATGAAGCAGATAGAACATACAGAAGCGAGCGATCGGCTGATCAGCTCGAAGAAAAATAGGCAAATGGATGAAGTAAGAGGAAGTATTTTGGTGAAATTCTGCGCATTCTTAATGATTGCAGTATCCATCGCCATCACAATATTCCTTGGCATTAAGGGTTTACAATCTTTCATCGTAAATGGTGTAAGCCCAATTGAGTTCTTAACCAGTATCAATTGGAACCCAACAGCAGAAAACCCGGAGTACGGCGCATTTCCTTTTATCTTTGGATCGATCGCCGTCACGCTTCTATCGGCACTTATTGCAGCGCCGCTAGGCATAGCAGGAGCGATCTTTATGACAGAAATTGCACCTGCATGGGGCCGGAAAATTCTCCAGCCAGTCATTGAATTGCTTGTAGGGATTCCATCCGTTGTTTACGGATTCATAGGTCTTACAGTATTGGTGCCGTTTATCGGACATTTCAAGTCAAGCGGCTCAGGGCACAGCGTGTTAGCAGGAACGATTGTCCTGTCTATTATGATTCTGCCAACCGTTACATCTATTGCAACTGATGCAATGGCTTCCCTTCCAAAAAGCTTACGTGAGGGATCCTATGCACTTGGCGCTACAAGATGGCAAACGATTAGACGTGTGCTTGTACCGGCAGCTCTTCCAACATTAATGACAGCAGTCGTTCTTGGAATGGCAAGAGCATTTGGTGAAGCCCTTGCCGTTCAGATGGTCATTGGAAACACGCGTAATTTACCAGAGAGCATTATGGATACAGCTGGTACATTAACAACCATTATTACGTTAAACATGGGTCACACAACGTATGGAAGTGTTGAAAACAATACACTTTGGTCAATGGGTCTTGTCCTTCTAGTTGTATCGTTTATGTTCATACTCATTATCAGATACTTGTCGTCTAGGAGGAAGATTTAATGAATAGCAAAATGACCGATCGTTTTGCCACGTTTGTTTTTGGATTATGTGCCGCCATTATTACGGCGATCCTAATTGGTTTGTTTTCTTATATCATCTTCAACGGTGCAAAAGAATTAAATTTTGACTTTTTGACAACCCGCTCAAGTGCAATTGGCTCTGGCGGCGGTATTAGGGATCAGCTGTTTAACTCGTTTTACATTTTGTTTATAACAATGTTGATCACAGTACCACTTGGTGTCGGCGGTGGAGTGTACATGGCTGAATATGCGCCTCAAAACAAAGTCACTGATTTTATTCGCACATGTATTGAAGTGTTGTCTTCACTTCCTTCTATTGTCATTGGTATGTTTGGTTTACTCATGTTTGTCAATTTAACAGGCTGGGGCTATACGATCATCGGAGGAGCTCTTGCGCTCACGGTGTTTAACTTGCCAGTGATGGTCAGGGTGACAGAAGACGCGCTTCGCTCTGTACCAAAGGACCAAAAGGAAGCATCACTTGCGCTCGGTGTGACGAAATGGCATACAGTGAAGACAGTCCTGATTCCAGGTGCGATTCCTTCTATTATTACCGGTGCGATTTTAGCATCAGGAAGAGTCTTTGGGGAGGCAGCAGCGCTTCTTTTCACAGCAGGTCTCACCACACCGCGTCTTGATTTTACAAACTGGAGTCCATTTTCTGATACGTCACCGCTGAATATTTTTAGACCGGCAGAAACATTAGCCGTTCATATATGGAACGTCAATACACAAGGAATCATTCCAGATGCAGAGGCCATTGCAAATGGTGCATCAGCCGTACTTGTGCTTTCAGTTTTAGTATTTAACTTAGCAGCTAGATGGCTTGGTTCATTTATTCATAAAAAGCTTACGTCAAAATAATGTGAGAGAGGTGTGAAGGGGATATGGTTCAAATGCTAGCAGAAAAAAAAGAGATTGCAGCAAAAAAGGCTCCACTTCAAGCGGAACAGATTTTACAGGTGCAGGATTTAAGCATTTATTATGGTGAAAAAAGAGCGGTCAATCACATTTCATTTGAAATTGAGAAGAACGCAATTACCGCATTAATCGGCCCATCTGGCTGCGGGAAATCAACCTTTTTACGCAGCATTAACCGCATGAACGACTTGATCCCAGGTGCGAGAAGTGAAGGGGCGATCATGTACGAAGGACTCAATATTTTGGATGACCGCATTAATGTGGTGAATTTAAGAAGAGAAATCGGCATGGTTTTCCAAAAACCAAACCCATTTCCTAAATCGATCTACAATAACATTACCCATGCATTAAAGTATGCGGGTGAAAAAAGAAAATCAGTGCTTGATGATGCGGTAGAGGAAAGCTTAACAAAAGCGGCGCTGTGGGATGAAGTCAAAGATCGTCTGCACCGCTCGGCTTTGTCATTATCCGGCGGTCAGCAGCAGCGCCTTTGTATTGCGCGTACACTTGCGATGAAGCCCAGCGTTCTTTTGTTAGATGAACCCGCTTCTGCCCTAGACCCGATCTCAAATGCAAAAATTGAAGAGCTATTATCAGATTTGAAAAATGATTATTCGATCGTCATTGTGACACACAACATGCAGCAAGCGTTACGTGTATCTGATCATACGGCCTTTTTCCTGAACGGTGATCTAGTAGAATATGATGCCACTGAACGTATCTTTACACGTCCTGCGCAGCAAAAAACAGAAGACTATATCAATGGTCGATTTGGATAAGGCGGGTGGATTTTGATGAATGCAGTAGCAACTGAAACAGCAAAAAAAGAAGTGTTTCGTGTGAATGATATGAACCTTTGGTACGGACAACATCACGCACTGAAGCATATTGATTTAGACATTAAAGAGCATGAAGTCACAGCAATTATCGGTCCGTCAGGCTGCGGAAAGTCAACGTTTATCAAGACCTTAAATCTTATGGTCAAAACAGTGCCAGGTGTGAAAATCACCGGAGATATGATGTATAACGGCGACAATATTTTAAAAGGCCGCGTTGATCTAGTGGAACTGCGTAAAAACGTCGGGATGGTCTTTCAAAAAGGAAACCCATTCCCTCAGTCTATCTTTGATAATGTCGTCTACGGACCAAGAATTCATGGCGTGAAGAGCAAGCAGCAATTGAAAGAAATCGCTGAAAAAGCGCTTCGTGATGTTGCCCTTTGGGATGAAGTGAAAGATCGATTAAATGCACCAGCATTAGGTCTTTCCGGCGGTCAGCAGCAGCGTCTTTGTATCGCAAGAGCTATTGCTACAAGCCCAGACATTTTACTAATGGATGAACCAACATCAGCGCTTGATCCTGTCTCAACATTAAAGATTGAAGAATTAATTATGAAATTAAAAGAGAAATACACGATTGCCATTGTGACGCATAACATGCAGCAAGCGGCGAGGGTATCAGATAGAACAGCCTTCTTTTTAATGGGAGAGCTTGTTGAGGTCAATGATACGAATGTGATGTTCTCAGAGCCAAATGATCAAAGAACAAATGATTATATATCTGGTCGATTTGGATAATAAAACCCCCTGGAGGTCAGCGCCGCCAGGGGGTATTGTTGTTATTTTGTTAAGGCTTTGACGATTTGTTTGAACGTCATCCCTGTTTTTAAATTGAACTTGCCTGCACGAATTTCTTTATGGTAGCCGGCGTCAATCACGTAATCATTAAAATCTTTAGACGAGTTGATAATTCCGTCTTTTTCAAGCATGTCTGAAACGTCACTTGTGCTCATCCCGTTTTTAATAACAAATTTGACCGATTTGCCTTTAGGCTTGTCCGATGTTTCTTTATCATTTTTAGAATCGCCGTCTTCATTTGCTTTCAGTGCTTTTTCTTTATAATCAAGAAGCTGCTGATATGTTTCACGGCTGACAGAGACTTCTTTTTTAGAGTCTAAATAGTTTTTCACATCGGTGTCTGTTACTTTCGCTGCGAGCGTTTCTTTTGTGGTTGTATCAGCCGCCGCTTCATCTTTTCCAGTGAGGAAAAAAACGATCGCCAGAACACCAGTTGCAAGAATCATACCTGCCGCAAACGTTTGGATGCTTTTTTTCGTCATACAAGCACCTTCTCATTGTCTTTAATGATCATGTTGACCTCATCTACAGATACATGCTCAGCGCGCGCAATGGCCTCAGGAGACATGCCATTTTGATGCTTTGAAATGATTTGTCTTGCGATAGATGGATCAATTTCTGAATGTTTGCGGACGACAATGTTTGTTTCAAGCAATTCTTCTTCAAGAACCTTCATTTTCTTTTTCAGTTTATAGATTTCTTGCATTGCAGATAGTTGAAGTGTTTCAAGTTCCTGCTCGACTTCTTTAATCGGCTCTCTTTGAAAATATGAGAATGCGATCAGTACGATACTGACAACAAGCAATCCGATAATTGCAATTTCCATGTTTCATCACCTTTTATTCATATTTTAATGCTGAAAGCCATAAAAGGCTTTCATGATTGTTTCAGACAGTTTTCGACCCTTCTTTTTTATACCATAAAAAAGCTAGTTTCAAAAGGAATTGCTGAAAAAATCACCTTTTTTTCATCTTTTTTCTTTTTATATGAAAAACGAGTATGAAAATCTTGCTCGCTGTCAAAATAAAAGAGGGTTTCTCATGTATACAGTACGACAAAGATTGAGGTTTTATAGGGGAGCAGGCTATTTTTCATGAAATGACCATACGATATGGATCAGAACGCGGATGGATTGCACTGAAAATCAAATTGGTGAAAAAACATTCTAGCATTCCTAAGCTAGAAGTGGTATTATAGTTAGGTCTGAATGTGAATTGATTTTAGTTTGGAGGGAAAAACATGCGCGTAAATATTACTCTAGCTTGCACTGAATGCGGTGAGCGTAACTATATTACTAAAAAGAATAAGCGAAACAATCCAGATCGCGTTGAATTCAAAAAGTATTGCTCACGTGATAAAAAACAAACTTTACATCGTGAAACAAAGTAAGCAGCAGGGAATTTTCCTGCTGTTTTTTTATGATGGGAGATGATCTTTGTGAAAAAGGAACTTCGCCTTCAAACATTAGCCAAGCTGGACCAGATGAGTGCCGAAGAATTCAAGCGAAGCACCGCTTTACTTCATGAGCGCTTGTTTCAACTGCCAGCATGGAAACAAGCGAATACGGTTGCACTTACCATGTCTAGAGGAAAAGAGGTACCGACAATGCCTCTCATTGAAAAAGCATGGCGGGAGGGGAAAACAGTATGTGTACCCACCTGTTTTCCGGAAACAAAAGAGATGACGTTTTATGAATATACACCAGAAACGAAAATGATCTCCCGCTACTTTGGGCTATTGGAGCCAGATCCTCTGACGTCGGCCACTGCATCTAAAGAATCAATCGATTTGATCATTGTGCCTGGTGTGTGCTTCGATCGACAAGGCTACCGTATCGGATATGGGGGCGGCTATTATGACCGCTACTTAGCTGACTATCACGGCGAAACGCTTGCCCTTTGTTTGACAGTACAGCAAACCGAGCATATTCCGGCTGAAACGCACGACATCCCGGTCTCAATCATGGTCAGTGAGAAAGGTACCATATATCTAAAATAAAGTCCGCTGCTTATACATATGAACGGGCTTTTTGTGTTGAGCGAAGGTGCTTGCTTATGATCAAAAGTCACATGCACGATAGCGATCAACATTCTTCATTAAAAGGCATTTTAGCTGACAGGGGATATGTTTTGAAAAAATTTCGTGAAAAGAAAAGGTACTTCCGTAATATTCGGGAGGAAGTGAATACTTGTGACTTGATCGTGATTCATGGTTTGATTTTTGGCATACGCACCTTGATTTTTTTGGAGTCGGGGAAAATAGCTTAAAAATAAGAAGGGAGCATATCAAAGCTCATATCGCTTTATATCATAGGCGGCTAAAACAGCTTGAAAGCTTTGAAAAGTCCATACCAAACTTGGATTTGTATTCACGAACATGACCTTGGTTTAGACGCTGTATATGTTCATACACCAAATCCATACGACAGTTACTTCCCGCACAAGGTGGAGGAGTTAGAGCGGAATTGTAAGCTGCCTCATACTTTCAAGGATTTAATCGACCTTCTCAATTTGACGTTTCTTATGATCAATCAGAGTGCGGAGAGGTCTATTATATTCAATCAAAAGAACAAGGGATTAGATTGTGAAGGCCTGCTTATGAAAGGAACCTTTTAAGCGATAAAAACGATGGTTCATGCATAAACAAATCCTATTTAAGCCACGATACGAACATAGGAGGGAATATGATGAATAAAATGATTTGGAGCATTGTGTTCACACTGTTTGCATTCGTTCTCGTGCAAAATCGTTATCGGCTCATGAATTTGGTTTTAGGGCAAAATCAAGTCCGGCACTTTTTGATTAAATGGCTGATGAAAAACCCATATTTTCGGACGAAATTTATTCGCCAAGCATTCTAATCCCGCAAAAGCCGGGATTTTTTTGTTTAGAAATGCGGATAAGAACGATTCTTGCTATAATAATGTAAAAAATGGAGCGCGAATGTATGAATGTCATAGATAGTTTATTTTGGCGAGTTGTTGATGAACTTAGACAAAAAGGATACGAGATGATTCAAAGTCCGTACCCAGAAGATGAAATATTTTTTGAAGCACCACGAAACTCAGGTTATGATCTCATCCGTCTATATAGAAAAGATGTGAATTTCAGGCAGGAGATCGTTCGAGATATCGAGGAGCAAACATATCGGATCAATCAGCTGAGAGAAGCTATGCGTAAACGATCTCTTCATCTCCTGCAGCTGCAATTTACAACTGATGTTCCAGTAGATGATTGGGAAGACCTAAACGGTCAGCCGCAAAAAGAGAATAAGGTGACAGTTACTCCTGTATTACTCAATGCAGACACGCTTCAAAACGATGTAAACGAACTGCAAAAATGGCTGAATACATCGCTTGCAGTAGATGTAGAAGAAGCGAAGAAAGATACAGCTGAGGATGCGATGCAGCTGAAAAGGAACGTGCTTCAGGCATTTGATGATCAGGAAAAGCAGCGAGAACGAGAACGGGCCGTGTTTCAAAATGGCAGACCCATTTTTACCTACTTGCTGATCGCTGTCCAAGTGGTGATGTTTCTTTTACTTGAGCTGTCAGGCGGAAGTACCAATACCGCAACTTTAACAGCATTTGGTGCTAAAAATAATGTGCTGATTTTAGAGGGTGAATGGTGGCGCCTGATGACACCAATGTTTTTACATATTGGCTTGACGCACTTACTCTTTAATACTTTTGCTCTTTGGTCCGTTGGAGCGGCTGTTGAGAGAATTTATGGGTCGGGAAGATTTTTGCTCATCTATTTGATTTCCGGCATTTTTGGCTCTATAGCGAGCTTTGTGTTTAATATGGCAATTGCAGCCGGCGCATCTGGCGCGATCTTTGGCTGCTTAGGCGCACTGTTATATTTAGCCATCTCAAACCGAAAGCTTTTCTTTCGGACGATGGGGACAAATATTATTGTCATTATCCTCATCAACCTAGGAATAGGCTTCACTGTATCAGGTATTGATAACGCAGGGCATCTTGGCGGCCTGGTTGGCGGTTTTTTCACCGCATTAGCTGTCCGTCTGCCTAAACAGATCCAGCCTGTCAAAATGCTTCTTGCGAGTGCTGCTTTGCTCTTTATTGGCGGTTTTGGATTGTATACAGGGTTTCATTCTGACGATCAAAAGCAAGCAGCGGCAACAAGTGAGGCAGCAAGTTTATTTGATGAGAAAAAGTATAGCGAAGCAAGTGAACGACTAGAGGAATATGTGCACGATAAAGATGCATCAGCTGAGGCACTTCATATCTATGCACTATCGGAAGCACAGCAGGGCCAACTTAATAAGGCTATTCAATTTTTACAAAAGTCGCTTGAAAAAGATCCAGATGATCCAAATAAACTGTATCATTTATCGCTTTTATACGTAGAAAAAGGAGAGACAGCGAAAGCAGAGGATCTATTAGCGAAAGCGTTAAAACAAGATCCTCAAAATGATCAATTTTTAAAGCTGAAACAATATATCGAAAATAGTCAAACACGTTGAATGACTTGACTGAAAGCGCATTTATGAATACGCTTATCCTATCTGTTGATGAAAAGAAATGGTGGAAACAATGAAAACGTTATATGATGTACAGCAGCTGCTCATGAGATTTGGAAATTATGTGTATTTCGGAGATCGTGAAGTAGAATTAGAATTTATGGCAGACGAATTGAAGGAAATGTATACATCGGGCATCATTGACCGGACCGAATGGTCAAACGCAATGACGATTCTTCAAATGGAGCTAGCCAAATTAAATCGAAAAACAATGTGAAGGTGGAGGGCATATGACAGGGGATTGGTTTGTAGGTATTGATCTTGGCGGTACGACAATTAAGCTTGCGTTCATTAATCTATATGGTGAAATTCAGCATAAGTGGGAGATTCCTACGGATAAATCCGGGCAGACGATCACAGTCGATATTGCCAAATCAATTGACCATAAACTGGTTGAGATCAGTATGCCGAAATCAGCACTTATTGGGATCGGAATGGGTGCACCTGGACCTGTAGATAAAGTATCTGGCATTGTCTATAAAACAACGAATCTGGGCTGGACAAACTACCCCTTGAAAGATCACCTAGAGGCAGAGACGGGACTTCCATCTGTCATTGAAAATGATGCGAATATTGCTGCACTCGGTGAAATGTGGAAGGGTGCAGGCGATGGCGCAAAAAATATCCTGATGGTCACACTTGGAACAGGGGTTGGCGGCGGCATCATCGTCAACGGTGAAGTTGTTCAAGGGGAGACAGGTGCTGGCGGAGAAATTGGCCATATTTGTGCCGTTCCATTTCAAGGAGCACCGTGTAACTGCGGAAGAACAGGCTGTATTGAAACGATTGCATCTGCAACTGGCATCGTCCGGATTGCAAAGGATAAATTAGAAACCGAGCAGCATACATCTTCACTTGGCAAGCTCGCTTCGCTATCGGCAAAGAATGTATTTGAAGCGGCAGAAAATGGAGATGATCTTGCAATGCGTGTCGTAGAAGAAGTGACGACACATCTTGGACTTGTCCTAGCGAATCTTGCTAGTGCTTTAAACCCAACAAAAATTGTAATTGGCGGCGGTGTTTCAAAAGCAGGTGAGCTTCTTCGCAGTAAAGTAGAGCGCATTGTGAAACAACATGCTTTCCCGCCTTGCGCTGACGATGTTGAAGTGGTAATTGCATCACTCGGAAACGATGCGGGTGTTATCGGCGGTGCATGGATGGCAAAAAACAAATGGCTGTCTTGAACAAAAAAGTCATAATGATGTCATTTTTATTAAAAAAAGCGATAGATAGGCATGAAATTGGATGTTTAGCATATTCATAAGTTTGTCATGAGGAAAAAGACATTGATTTTCCATCATATACAGGATAAGATATACTTTAGTTATTTTTCTAGAAGCACCAATAATTAGGGTATATCTAGAGCCTGGGTGCGCGCTTAGCATAAGGAGGTTACAATGCGAAAGAATAGATTAAAGGCGATTTCATTTTTACTGATTGCGACATTGCTGATGTGGGTCAAAACCTATGTTATCTATAAATCTAGCTTCAATATTAAAATTGAAAATTTCATGCAGGAGTTTATCCTGTTTATAAATCCGCTTAGCTTTCTCTTGTTTATCTTCGGTATCGGTTTATTTTTCAAAGAAAAAAATCGCAATCGATATATCATCGTGACAAGCTTTATCCTAACATTCGTTTTGTTAGCCAACATAGTGTTTTATCGATTCTATAGTGATTTTCTAACCATCCCCGTCCTATTTCAAACAAACAATATGGGTGACCTCGGTTCCAGTATTACCTCTTTAATTGAACCAGTCGATTTACTGATGTTTGTTGATATCATCATTTTAATTTGGCTCTATAAAAAACAGCCTTCCTTTAGAACAGATGTCACCGTTTCACGAAAAGAACGAGCAGCATATTACTTATTTGTGGCAGCTACATTTTTCTTTAACCTTGGTTTAGCTGAAACAGAAAGACCAGAACTGCTTACTCGCTCATTTGACCGTGAGATGCTGGTGAAAAATATCAGCTTATATAACTTCCATATTTATGATGGGGTATTGCAATCGAAGCAGTCCGCCCAACGAGCCCTTGCTGACAGCAATAGCTTAACTGAAATTGAAAACTATGTAAGCGCAAATCAAACGGACCGTAATGAAAAGACATTTGGTCAAGCAAAAGGACGAAATGTCATTCTTGTATCACTTGAATCTACACAGAGTTTCGTGATCAATGAAAAATTAAACGGGAAAGAAATTACTCCGTTTTTAAACAAATTGATCAAGAAGAGCTATAACTTTACTAATTTTTATCACCAAACAGGTCAAGGGAAAACATCTGATTCAGAGTTTATTGTAGATAATTCTCTTTATCCACTTGGAAGAGGGGCTGTGTTCTTCACAAATCCAAGTAATGAGTTTACAGCTACACCTGAGCTGTTAAAGGATGAGGGCTACCACTCTTCTGTTATTCATGCGAATAACAAAAGCTTCTGGAACCGTGACCTCATCTACGATAGCTTTGGCTACGATAAGTTCTTTGATATTAAATCATTTGATGTGAATGAAGAAAACTCAGTTGGCTGGGGACTGAAAGATGGTCCGTTCTTTGAGCAGTCCGCTGAATTAATGAAATCGATCCCGCAGCCTTTCTATACGAGATTGATTACATTAACGAACCATTTCCCTTTTGATTTAGATGAAGAAGATAAGCTCATTGATGAATATGATTCAAAGAGCAAAACACTGAACAAGTACTTCCCTACAGTGCGTTATCAAGATGAAGCCCTTAAGCTTTTCTTTAAGAAGATGAAGGAAGCTGGGTTATACGATAACTCCATTTTTGTTTTGTATGGGGATCACTACGGAATTTCTGAAAACCATAACGAAGCCATGGGACAATTCTTAAATAAAGAGATTACGCCATTTGAAGAAGTGCAGCTTCAAAAAGTCCCGTTTGTTGTACACATTCCAGGGGTAACGGATCAACATCCAAAAGAAATTGATACGGTAGGCGGTCAGGTCGATATCCGTCCAACTGTACTCAATCTTCTAGGGATTGATACAAGTAAACAAATTCAATTTGGTCATGACCTTTTATCAAAAGATACGAATGACTTTACAGTACTCCGTGATGGAAGCTTTATTACGAAGGACAGCATTTTTACAGATGGTGTTTGCTACAATAAAGAGACAGGCGAGCCAGCAGATGATAAAAATGTGTGTCAGTCTTATGAAGAGAAAGCGAAGCAGGAGCTTCAATTCTCTGATCAAATCATCTACGGAGATCTCCTTAGATTTTATGATCGAAACAGCCCGGACCATTCACCATCCAAAAAAGAAGGTGAAACGGAGCTGAAAAAGGCGTCCTAATAGATGAAAAAACCTCTGCTATTTTAGAAGCAGAGGTTTTCTTTTTTTGTCTGACGGCTCATATAGTATGAGAGGAGGGATGTAAATGAAGACAACGTCGTTTGGAAAAATTGAATGGCAGCTGGATGAAGCAGGGAGGGATGCTATGGCAAAGCAGCTTGGTATTGGTAAAGCTGCTTTTCATTTATCTAATCAATCAAGCACTGATAACCTTCTTTTACCGGGATATAGACTTCCAGAAGGAGTCCATGTATTTGATTCGATAGGTGATGTGCAGAGATTTATTGCACCTTACAGACTGCAGCAATCCGATGATTGGATTAATGGAACATTTGAATATGATAGCGCTCGATTAGAAGAAGAGCTGAGCCGCTTGAAAGCCGTATTTCCTTTTCTTCATATCAGCGTCATTGGCCATTCAGTGCTTGATACACCTATTTATGAGATCCGAACAGAGCCTGTTCAGCATTTACATTCTATTCATCTCAATGCCTCATTTCATGCAAATGAATGGATCACAACGTCTGTTTTATTAAAATGGTTGAAATCGCTTTGTTTAGCAGCGTCAGATCCGGTACAGGCAAGACATTATGAAGCGGTTCATATCCTGCAGACCACCGCTTTATCCATCGTGCCAATGGTCAATCCAGATGGAGTGGATTTGGTTCGTAATGGACCGGAGTCACTAGGTCTTCATCGTGAAGAATTCACACTGCTAAACGAGGGATATTCCGATTACCGGGAATGGAAAGCAAATATTCGAGGGGTGGATTTAAACAATCAATTCCCTGCTTATTGGGAGATCGAGTACTATCGTCATCAGTCGAAGGCACCGTCCTACCGGGATTATCCTGGGCGCGAGCCATTAACAGAACCAGAAGCGAAAGCGATGGCCAATCTTGCGTTGCGAAAACGATTTGACCGGCTGATCGCCCTTCATACACAAGGAGAAGAGATCTATTGGGGGTTTCTTGGCCATGAGCCAGCCATCTCAAAAGAAACGGTCAAACGATTCGAACGAGTGAGCGGCTACAAACCGGTCCAATATCTCGACAGCTATGCAGGCTATCGCGATTGGTTTATTTATCAATTTCATAGTGAGGGCTATACAGTCGAGCTTGGTCTAGGGAAAAATCCTCTTTCCATGGATCAATTTGATTCGATCTATGAAAAAACAAAGCGACTTTTGTGGGAAGCGTGTAAATGTTAAAAGCACCTGTCTGGTGCTTTTTCATATTTTGAGAAAATCAATTGCTTATGGTCAATAAAAACAATGTTGAAGCAATTGACGAAGGCCTCCTAGTAAGCTATTGTGAAAGATATGGATGTAAAAAAAAGGATATGATTTAGGGAGATGTCGACTATTGAGTGCTCAAAGCCTGTGGAAAAGAAATTTTACTTATTTATTTGTTTCTAAAATGTGCAAAATTACGGCTGATAGTTTATCTTTCAACAGCATCTTGTGGCTTTTAGTACTAGGAGGGAAAGGGGCCATAGGGACAGCTTTTTTTATTGCAGTCAGCTTTGTTCCTCAAGCGATTGTTGGACCATTTATTACGCCTATGATGAAGCCGCATCAATTGAAATTTTGGATGTGTTTTGCTGATTTAACACGAGGAGCGATTATCCTTGTGATCGTGGTTAGTTACTTTTATGGTTTCACACCATTAGTCCTCATCATTGGCTGTATGCTGCTGCATTCGGCGACAGGAGGCTCCTATGAACCGGCATCTGTATCGATTATCCCAAAGCTTGTTCATGAGGACCTCATACAAAAAGCGAATGCAACGATCCAATCAGCAAGTCATGTAGTAAGACTTGTGACGGTCACGATTTGTGGTGTCATGATTGCGTTTGTAGGCGTAGGTTATACAATGCTTGTGATCATTCCTCTTTACCTTTTGTCCGCTTTATTGGTGTTCATGATTTCATATCAAACAGAAGTCATCATCGATAAAGCCAAAAAAGGGTTATCTTACGGCAAAAGATTAATTCGAGGTTTTTCACTTGTGAGAAGCCATCATATTTTGTTTCCATTAGCGATTTTTTGTGTCTGCTCAAACTTTGCTGCGGCACCATGGGAAGCATTGTCTGTTATTTATTTAACGGAAGACCTACATAGTGGACCGGTCGTCTATTCATTCATCAAAGTCACAACCGCACTAGGGGCATTTTTGATGGGATTTGTTTTGACAAAGATAAAAGTGAATCGGTATGGATTGCTGTTTATAGGTGCTGGGATTGTTGATGGAATTGCCTTCTTTATCACAGGTATGAACGCATTGTTACCACTTGTGTTTATATCAGCTTTTGCTTTAGGAGCAGCCATTAGTGCAGTTAACGTACCCGAACATACGATGATTCAATTGTCAGTTAAGGCAGAGGATCAGCCGCAAGTGTATGCGATCATTAACATGATTTCCTACTTGATGATTCCGTTAGGCGCCCTCATTGGCGGTTATATGGCAACCCTGTTTGGATCTGGGTATGTCATTGCGGCTGGCGGCATCATTGAAGCTGTTTCAGGTATATGTCTGCTTCTGTTTACAAAGATCGGGAAGGTAGAGAGAGCAGATTTGACGATAAAACGAGACA
The DNA here is from genome assembly GCF_054161415.1 of Bacillus sp. PK5-006. NCBI lineage: Bacteria > Bacillati > Bacillota > Bacilli > Caryophanales > Bacillaceae > Bacillus > Bacillus sp. PK5-006. Next base: position 1,455,631 of record NZ_CP096414.1, read on the forward strand.
AACCTGCTGTAAACGCAACGTAAGCATGGCATGATTGAATGAGGATAGGTTACAATGAGGACGAGAAAACATGAGAATTTAATGGAAAGGGGAAAAACGATGGCTATAGCAGACGTCACCATCATTCCGATAGGCACTGAAACACCAAGTGTCAGTGCTTATGTAGCAGATGTACAAATAATTTTAGAAGGCTTTCAACAAGAAGGGAAAATCAAATATCAATTAACACCGATGAATACGTTAATTGAAGGCGAATTATCCGTTTTATTTGAGGTCATTCAGCGCATTCATGAAGCCCCTTTTGAAAAGGGATTGCACCGAGTAGCGACCAATATTCGCATCGATGACAGACGGGATCAAACCACAACACTTACAAGCAAATTAGAAAGCGTGAATAAGCATTTAAATCAATAAAAAAAGCCTGCTAAATGCAGGCTTTTAATGTGCAGTTGGATAACCGCTATAGATGATGGTCATGACAGTGAACCATCCAAAAACCAAAAATGTAGCGCCTGCAAAAGCGATGGCAAGTACGTTCACTTTTTTTAGTGAGCGATAGATACCGAGCGCAGCTAAAATCGTGACTAGACCAAAAATAATGACGAGCATCATGTGAAAGTCCCCCTTTGTCATCAATCCCCTTGATTTCCTTTCTTTTCATTTTAACCGTTTTCATAAAGCTTGTCGAGTAGATTCCAGTTGACGATTGTTTGAATTTTTATTGAATAGCCTTCATAATAAAAAAGAATGAATAAAGTAGGTGATGAAAATGAATTGGAGAAGAATGCCACTAGGCTATGTACAAGCGAACGCATATATTTGGAAAAATGAGCAGGGAGAATGCTTAATTTTTGATCCAGGCGGTGAAGCGCAAAAGCTGATTTCCTATGTAAAAGAAAAACAGCTTACACCACTTGCTGTCTTATTGACACATGCTCACTTTGATCATATTGGCGCGGCAGATGAGGTGCGCGAAGAGTGGGGAGTGCCGCTGTATGTACACGAAAATGAAAAAGAATGGCTCACGAACGCTGAATTAAACGGTTCAGCTCGATTGATTGGGAATGGAATTACGGTCAAAGAAGCTGAAAAATTGATTACGTCAGAAGGAACGCTTCAAATTGGATCGTTTACATTAGAAATGTTCCATACACCAGGGCATTCACCAGGCAGTGTGTCTTACTATTCGGCGGAAGAGGGCTTTGTTATTTCTGGTGACACGCTATTTGAAGGCGGCATCGGGAGAACAGATTTAGTAGGCGGCAGTCAGGAAGTGCTGCTACAATCAATCCATCAAAAATTATTGTCATTGCCAGAATCAACTCTTGTTTTAAGCGGACATGGCGGGGAAACGACTGTGCTGACGGAGCAGGAGCAAAATCCGTTTATTAATGGTTTTTCTCTTTAATTGCAGGCATGAAAAAAGCATCTCTTTAAAAGAGATGCTTTTTTCAATTAATGTCCGGTACCGGGAACCATGATGAAAATCGAATAATATGTAAATCCGGCAAAGAAAATCGTCAAGTACGCTCCGAAAATGTAAATATACATTCTTTCGGATAAATTCAAGTAGGATAAAAATACAAAAAGAACGGTTTGACCGAAGAACAGCAGCGATGCATCTTTCATATGTCCTAAATAGAACATGACAGCAAAAATACCCGTCCAAAAGCCAAGCACGCGGAACATGCGATTCATTTCTTTCCCTCCCCTTAAAAACCCCTTTGATTCATATTATAGCTGATCATCACTTGTTATGTAAACATTTACATTTTTGACATCATGTGAACAATTTATTTTGAATGTAGAAAAAATTTTTTTGAAAAAATGATGAAAAAGTGTTTATGCTGAAAAACATGAGGGTACTTACTCCATAAGAGAAAAGGTTAACGACCTAAGGAGGAAGACTAATGAGTGACATTACTTTTTATTCATACCCGAGCTGCACGTCTTGCCGCAAAACAAAACATTGGTTAAAGGCGAATCAAATTGATTTTAAAGAGCGTCACCTTTTCAGAGAAACGCCAACACTAGATGAATTAAAAAAGATTCTTTCTTTAACAACTGAAGGAATGGATGAAATTTTAGCCACACGAAGTCAGGCTTTTAAAAGCTTAAATTTAAATATTAATGACTTAAAAGTAAACGAGGTCTTACAGCTTCTCATTGAAAAACCAAAGCTGCTACGGAGACCAATCATTATTGATGGAAATAAACTGGTAGTAGGTTATAATCCAGGAGAACTCATGAAAATATCAAAAAAGAAAGCGATTCATCAATCAGTTTCCTAATAAAAAACGAAGATCAGCTGAAACATGCTTCAGCCGTCTTCGTTTTTGTGCTGAACTGGGCTAGCTGGGTTCGAACCAACGATCACGGAGTCAAAGTCCATTGCCTTACCACTTGGCTATAGCCCAATATCAAACGTGTAATGATATTGTTCACCATCTGCGGTCATTTATACATAAAAGTTGTATGTCACGAGTTTTAGTGAAAAAGGAGCGAAAGAAGTAAATGAAAAATGAAAAATCTAAGCAATTATATGAATTTATCCTAAAAGAAGCCCCTGTCATGACCGAAGAATGGCTAAAAACAAGAACAGAAGAAGGCTCATTATATTCTAAACATGCTTCAGAGGAAACGGAAAAGAAGCTGAAGGAACAGAACACAGCATTTATTCAAACCATTGCAGCCACGCTTGTGACGCTGTCAGACAAAGTAGAAAACCATTTGAAAAAGTGGTCTGTTGATATTGCACGTGATCGAGCAGTGCACGAGGTGCCGCTATATGAAATCATTGGACAGTTTAAGATTTTCCGCCACATTTTCTGTTCGAGAATTGAGACATTCACCCAAGAAACAGAGCTTGAAGTGACGCTGCAAGATGTATGTCAGTGGAATCAGCACTTTCACGCCACATTTGATGACATGATTGAGCGTTTATCAGAAGAATATGACCGCGTGACACTTAGTCAGCTGAATGCACAAAGAGAGATGATTCAAGAACTAAGTGCCCCAGTTATTCCAGTATCAAAAGAAATCGGGATTTTGCCGCTGATTGGAGAGATCGATACGTACCGGGCCAAAATCATTCTGGAATCCGTACTAGAACAGGCTTCAAGACTGCGTCTAACGCATTTATTTATTGATATTTCTGGTGTTCCCGTTGTTGATACGATGGTGGCCTATCAGCTGTTTAAAGTGGTCGATAGTGCGAAGCTGCTAGGAATTGAGACGATTATTTCAGGCATCCGCCCAGAGATCGCTCAAACTGTAGTGAAACTCGGCATTGATTTCTCAAAAGTAAATACTGAACACAGCCTTGCAAAAGCGTTAGAAAAAAGAGGATTTCGTATCTTTGAAGAGCAGCCGCAAGAAGCCACATCATGACCAAAAAACCTGTACTTGTAAAAGTCAGGTTTTTTTATATGCTCTTTTCTAAAAAATGATGTAATGCATCGTGAGTTGAGGGTTTTCATCATTTATTAGTCATGAAAATCATAAATTGCTCTTTTGTCATTCACGTTCCGCCATTCTACAATGTGATCAGAGAAAGGAGTGATCCACTTGTATGGGATTGAATATTTAAGACAAGAGCTGCTAGAAGAAGCATGCCGCATGAGGGCTTCTGATGTGCATATTGTGCCAAAAGAAAAGGAAGCTTCGGTGTCATTTCGTGTTGATTCAGATTTAATCCAGCAGCGAACCATTGATAAAAAAAGCGGAGAGCGGCTTATTGCACATTTTAAGTTTTTATCTTCTATGGATATAGGGGAAAAAAGGAGGCCGCAAAATGGCTCACTAGCTGTGATGCTAAGAAAAGGTCAAGTATTTATTCGGATGTCTACCTTGCCGACAGTGAATGATGAGAGCTTAGTGATTAGAATTTTACCGCAGGATCATGTTCCGAAAATAAAACATCTATCATTATTTCCGAAAGCCTCAGCCAGATTATTATCCTTTTTAAACCACTCGCATGGACTCATTTTATTTACTGGGCCAACCAATTCGGGGAAAACAACAACCCTCTATTCACTGATCCAGTTTGCAAAAAAGAATTTCAACCGAAATATTATTACACTTGAAGATCCTGTCGAAACAAGAAATGAAGAAGTATTACAGGTTCAAGTAAATGAAAAAGCCGGCATCACGTATGCCGCTGGATTACGCGCTATATTAAGACATGATCCAGATGTGATTGTGCTAGGAGAAATAAGAGATGCTGAAACGGCCAGAACGGCGATTAGAGCAGCACTGACAGGCCATTTAGTATTGAGTACGCTCCATGCAAAAAATGCAAAAGGAGCCCTTTACCGCATGCTTGAATTTGGTGTCACGATGAATGAACTTGAGCAAACGATGGTTGCGATTGCTGCCCAGCGATTAATCGAGCTCACCTGTCCTTTTTGCGGAGAAAGATGTCAGCTTTACTGTAAATTAAATCGACCGATCAGACGAACAAATGTATTTGAACTGCTGTTTGGAAAAGAGCTTGGTGAGTGTATCAAGGAGGCTAAAGGAGAATATGCTCACTCGTCATATGAAACACTGCAAAGATTAATTCGTAAAGGAGTGGCACTCGGCTATTTATCAAAAAACACTTACCATCGCTGGGTTTATGAAGAAGCGAGCCTCTAAAGTATGGTCTAAAAAGGATCAAGCTGAATGCCTATCAAAACTGGCTCAATTAATTCAGGCTGGATATACATTGATTGAGGCATTAGTGATGGTGAATATCCAGTTATCAAAACAACAGCGGCAGCAATTAAAACTAGGTATTCAGTGGCTTCACGAAGGCGAGCCTTTTTATGTAGTGCTGGAGAGAATCCATTTTCAGCGGGAAGTCATCGCTATACTATGTTTTTCTGAGAAGCATGGCAGTCTAGCCCGTGCTTTAGAACAAAGCGCCCGTTTTTTAGAGAAAAAAATCAAACAGTTAGACACGTTTAAACGTATGTTACGTTACCCGCTTTTCCTCATCTTCACGGTTTTGGTCGTGCTGGTACTCGTTCAGCAAATGATCATTCCTCAATTTTCTGTTTTGTACTCATCGATGGATACCCGCATGTCTTGGCTGATTCAAGGGATGTTTGGACTATTTCAATTCCTTCATGCTTTTCTGCTCATCACTAGTTGTCTGTGTATCTGTCTTATTGGATATTATGCTGTTTTTTTTAGGAAAAAGTCGACCCTTGAGAAATTGAGGGTGATGAGTAAGCTGCCTTTTTTATATAAAGGGATGCAGCTGATGCATACGTACCTTTTTTCTCTTCAGCTCAGCGGACTGCTTCAAGCTGGATTATCGATGTACGAAGGTTTGCAAGCTTTTAAACAGCAAAGCTACCTGCCTTTTCTTCAAGAAATAGGTGAACAAATGATGGAAGAGTTAAGAAAAGGAGAAAGCATGGCCCATCAAGTAAGCGTGTCTCCTTTTTTCGAAAAACATTTTGCAGCCATTATCAAGCATGGTGAAGCCAGCGGAATGCTTGCGAGAGAAATGTACACGTACAGCCAATTTCTATTAGAGAATGCAGAGCTAAAAATTGAAAAATGGATGTCTTGGCTGCAGCCAGTTATTTATGGGGTAACAGCACTTCTTATACTCATCGTGTATTTATCTATTCTTTTACCAATGTATCAACTAATGGAGCAAGTGTAAGAAGGAGGACAGAGACATGAATGATAAAGGATTTACCCTGTTAGAAATGTTAATAGTCATGCTCGTAATATCCATTCTTTTACTCATTACCATACCGAATATCACACGTCATCACCAAGCGATTCAGGCAAAGGGCTGTGAAGGGCTTAAATCAATGGTCAGCACACAAGTGATGGCATATGAATTGGAGCATGATGGGAAGACGCCATCTTTAGCTGAATTAGAAAAAGAAGGTTATGTCAAAAAGGGATTAACTTGTCCTAATGGAAAAGCGATTGTCATTCAAAACGGCAACGTGAAGCATGAATAAATTATTTTTACATGAGAAGGGTTTTACCCTGATTGAACAGCTGATGATCTTACTTGTTTTATCGATTGTATTGTCGATCATGGGAGGGAAAATCCCAAAAATAATAGAAAACGCTGAAGCCAAAAGACAAGTAAACATCATGAAACAAGATCTTCAATTGGCATCATATACTGCATTTATCAAAAAAACACGTGTACATGTTGGGATCCATCCGCCGCATGTATCTTATCAGGTAATAGATCAAAAGAGTAACGAAGTCATTGCTTCATATCAACATAAAAAGGGCAGCATCAAAACTTCTACATTCTCGCAAGGTATCTATTTTAATGCAAAGGGACATCCAAGCAGCGGTGGATCTCTCATTGTCGAATTTGGCAGTCAATCGTATAAACTCACGATTTATTTAGGAAGCGGGCGAATCCATGTTCAAAAACAATAGAGGATTTAGTACGTTTGAGACACTGTTTGCCTGTCATCTCTTTCTATTTGCTGCTCTAGTGCTCATTCCAGCCTATGAAAAACTCATGATGGGGAAAAAGGAAGTGAGAGCCAATCTTGAAGCTTATCAGGTTTTACATGAACAGATGAATGAAGCGTTCATAAATGGGACAACATCTTCCATCAAAAAGAAGAGAGGCGAGATCACGTATGTTTTCAATTGGCGTAAACAGAAGGGATGTGTTTCATACAAAGTACAAAAAAAAGAGACCATATGCTTTCAGCATGTGGAGCGATGACAAAGCTTTTACCCTTTTACAAGCTTTGTGGCAGTTGCAGCTCTTTCTATTTCTTTCTTTTGGCTGTGGACTGATCTTTTCAGCAGCGGAGAAAGCTCATCCATTTGAAGACATCAACGGATTTTCCCAAATGGAGTGGAAACAGACTGTTCTGCAATTAGATGAGGAATTAAGTCGTGCCGATGCTGTGAAATCAGTGAAAGATGGAAAAGCGTTAGAGTATATTTCTGATCAAGGGCGAGTGGTAACAATTGAGCCATATCAAGAGATGCTTCGAAAACGAACGGATCAAGCTGGGCATCTTCCTTTATTGCATAAGGTGAAACAATTTCACGTGAGAACGAGTCAGCATAGAGCGATTCTAAAAGTCACAGATGGATCTGGTAAAGTGTATGAAGCCGTTTTTTTCACATATAAAGGAGTGGTTCGTAAATCGTGAAAAGAGAGGAAGGGTTTATCTATCCGCATGTACTTGCGGCGATTTTATTTTTTCTCTTGATCCTAGGGGCGATAACGATGGGGTTTCAAAAAGAACTGAAAAGTGCAGAGCTGACGGTTTCCTTTTATAAAAAACAGCAGCTTTTTAGGGTGGGTGTGAGTGAAGCTGCCAGCACAGTAGAACGTATTTGTGCGAAACAGAAAACCCATATTGATACTAAAGAAGGCCGTGTGACACTGAAGCGGATGAAATGCGATCTTAAGAAAAAACTTGTCCTTGTTTTGGTGAAGGTGAAAACAAAAGATGGTTTATCCGATGAGCGTGAACTGATGCTGGATTGGAAGACCGGTGAAATCATGAGATGGGCAAATCCTGATTAGTTATTAGCCAGTGTATAAAATCATCCTCTTCCTGGAAAGACTTGAAGGAAGAAGAGGTGAATGTGCTTGAAAACAAATGACTATGTAAAATATATGACGCAGGAAATCATTAAATATATGAATACACCACGTGACGAACGGAAGGAACACAAACAAGAAAAAATAGAAACGAAACCGCCGTTTTCACAGCGTTTATTTGGGGTTCTGCCGTTTGGCTTATCCATGATGCTTAAAAAACGCCAGCGCCATCGACGAAAGTAAAAAGCCGCCCAGCAGGCGGTTTTTCTATGCCACTTTAGCTGTATTCCTCCACAACAATCACTTTATTCACCTTATTTGAGTAAGGATTATAGGAAATGGTGACGAATACCCCAAATTCCTTTGTATGGTCTTTTAACGTAATATGATACTGTTTCACAGATTCCTTATCGCGGTGGCGGTCCCATACTTTTTGTTTAAATAATACTTGCGTTAGCGGGTATCTTTTTTTTGCTTCTTTGACTGCCCGCGTTTCCCATTGATCTGCGGCGGCAGTCAAACCTCTCGCATCAACGGGTTTGACCTCTAGAATCATAAAACTCAGCAGTAAACTGAGCATGATTATGATTTTTCCATATTTCACTTAACATCACCTCACCTCTTCATATCCTGACCAAATCCTACATTTTTATGTAAGTTTTAAGAAGTACAAATGTCACACAAAAAAATATTGAATATGGTGAAAAAATGAGAAAATGGGAGAATTTTCTCGTAATGGTTCTTGTTTAAGAACAAAATGGACTAATTTGACGTTTTGGGTTTTATAGGTATTTCCTTATACTGTATATAATCGTTCTTTTTAAAGAACAGTTGTTCAAGGAGTTGAAGGAATGAATGAAACAGTCGCTCTTTGTACTCTTTTGTGCCATTTGTTTGATTTTGACGTCTTCCCTCATGACACCAACGAATGCTTCTTTTAACGATGTTGAGCACAAAAACTTTGTCATGAAAACATGTGAAAATTTTGAACAGACAGATCAGCATTGTCAGCCTAAAAAATGGGATGAAAGTCAATTGGAGCTTATCGATCAAACGATGATCGAAGGAACAGTCTGCGCACCTCAAAAGCTGAGCATGACACTAAAAAATAGTGGACAGCCTATTGCGTACTCTGAATGGAAGTGGGAATTACATAAAATAGGAAATGGTCAGAAGCCATTACAAGATGGTCATATTCTTGAAAAGGGCTCCATAAAGTCCCTGTTGTCGCAAGAAACAGCGACTGTCACGACAGATAAAGCAAAAACAAATGGAAGCTATGCATTTAAAATCTATTATCCTAAAGGGTTTGGCGCATCTGATCAGGCGTACTTTTGGTCTAAACCGATGGTGCTCTCAAAGTGTCAAGAAAAGGCGTCCTAAATGGAGCTGTCTTTTAAAGTGAAAAAATGATAGGCGAAGGGGAGAAGGGGTTATGAAAAAATGGATGAAAATGTCTGGGAGTATTCTTTATGTGATGGTGTTCACGGTGATGATAGCCTCTATTATTGTCGTGTTGTCATCAAGAACAACAGGAGGAGAACCTCAGATTTTCGGTTATCAATTGAAGCAAGTATTATCAGGTTCGATGGAACCAGAATTTTCAGCTGGGTCACTGATTGTTGTAAAACAGGTCGCCTCACCTGAGACGCTCAAAAAAGGAGATATTATTACGTTTCAAACAAAGCAGGATCAGTCCTTTGTGACCCACCGAATTGTTGGGGTGAAGGGAAAGGGTGCAAATAAAGCGTTTGAGACGAAGGGTGACAATAATATGTATCAGGACGGTACGCTGGTAAAAGCGGATCAGGTAACTGCGCAGTATATGGGAGTGAACATTCCTTATGCAGGAAAGCTTCTTTCGTATGCAGGGACATCAGCTGGAACTGCTTTGCTCCTTATTATACCAGGTGTCATGCTGCTCGTTTATTCAACCATTCATTTTGTGGGCGCAGCAAAACATCGTAGACACACGGCTGATGTACATATCTCAGAGGAACAAGCTTAAATCGTTTGTAACCTAATCAGGTTTCAATAAAACAATATATTAGGGGGTTTATTCATGGCAATGAAGAAATCAATTCGTTTAGGTGTATTATCAGGGGCTTTAGGTCTTGCATTAATTGGCGGGGGAACATGGGCGGCGTTTAATGATATTGAAAAGGCAAACGCGGTCTACTCGACAGGAGAGCTGGATTTATCTGCTAAAGAGAACTCCGGCGCCATCAACCTTTCGAACTTAAAACCTGGTGATCGGATCAAGAAAGAATTTCATTTTGATAATAAGGGATCACTAGCGATAAACCAAGTGCTGATGAGTCTTGATTACAGCCAGTTTACAGATGGATCTTCCGCGAAGAATGGCGGTAAAAATACAGCTGAAGAATTTCTCAGCCAGTTTCAGGTGAGTGTTCTTACGGTTGGAGCCGAAGGTGGAAATGGTTATCCGAAAAATATTATTTTAGACCATGCAAACCTGCTTGACTTGCATCAATTAACGTCAAAACAGGATCAGACCGCATTTGAAAAGCTTCGTCATGCCGTCGATGAGAAGTTTTTACATGAAAGTGGGAAAATTAATGTAGCAACTGTTGATGGAACAGTGGCTCCAGAGTATGACGGCATTCCAAAGAATCCGTTTGATTACGATAAAATGGAAATGATCATTGAATTTATCAATGACCAGACGAAGGATAAAGCTGGTCACTATATCCAAAATAAATACCAAGGCGATGCGATTCAAATTGATCTTTCCTTCGAAGCGACTCAGTGGAATGGTTTAACGATCAATCCAAAAAAGCATACGGATGAAAAAGGCTACGTGAAAGAAAACGAAAAAGCACACAGCGAAGATAAAAAATAAAGCCAGTCTTTAGGCTGATATCAAGGTCTGCATAGCAATTGGAGGAGTATGCGCTAAAACGTGCGCTTTACTCCTCTTCTTGCTTTTTTCTCCAGATTTGATAATCTAAAAATTCACGAAATTGCTTTTTCGAAACCCCTGATGTCATTGCATCTCGAACTAGTTTTTCCCATTCACTATCTAATTGACCATCGTATTCGGTTTCATCTTTTTCGTTTAAAAGTGTATGAACCGAGACGTCCAGAACAGCGGAGACTTTTTCAAGAAATTGAATGGAGGGGTTTGTTTGCAAGTTTCTTTCTATTGAGCTTAAATAAGACTTCGCTACCCCAGCCTTTTCGGCCAGTTCTGATAGTGAGTAGCCTTTTTCATTGCGGTATTGTTTAATACGCTGGCCAATCAATGTCATCACCTTCCTTTCGATATTATAGCACATTCAGAAAGGTTTGATAGAATGACTTCTTACCAGAGGGGGAGACTCAGAGGACTTTTCATTTGATTTGAGGAAATGACGGACTTCTTCAACTGTTAGTCCTGCCTTGCGAGCTTCGCGTAATAATTGAACCCATTCACTGTCTAATTTGTTCGTTTTCTTTTCCATACAAATACCCTCCTAAAATACTGAATCATGTATTTCAGGCACTTAACGCATGAAATGGAAAGACATAGGTGGTAAGACCTCATAGTTTGCTTGCGTCATGTTTCCGCCCAATACAAACAGACAAACTTAGCTTTAGACTGATCGAAAATTGTATGTCACATAAAAGGGAGGGGACCATGAGTCAACCTCCTCTTTTTTGCTGTAAGTAAAAAAGTCCGCCATTTTCAATCGTAAGACTGATTTTTGGTTCGTATAAAGTTTTGAGTGCTTGTCTTTCTATTTCATATTCTACAGATGTGTCTGAAGTCCCTTCATAAAATTGGTTTAAAAGTTCGAAGTCTTCCTTCCATTTTTGAACGGCGCGCACTGCCCAGTCGTCCGGCTCCTCATGGGCATAATGCTCCATAAGGCTGTAGAGCCGTTTGATTCCGCTCTCTGGCTTAATCATTGTGCTCATCGTAAAGCAATAATCGGGAATTTGAGACGACAGCTCACGAGCTTCCAGCTTCTCTTGAAATTGTTCAATGACTTCTCCGCGAATGAGATGAAGGCCTAATGATAAAAGCTTATCCTTCTTCCGGTCTGCAAGGTAAGAAATTTTTACATTGAGACCAAGCCATGGCTCAAGGGCGATCTGGTTGTTCGTGAGCGGGCTGACTCGTTCATAAAGCCGGATAAAACGGCCCTGCTCTTTGACCGCTTCAAATATTTGAAATAACCGAGGGGAGCCGAAATGGATAAATTCACCACTGATCGTATCACCCGCTTTTTTTTGATCTGTGATGAAAGTCAATTGCCGCGGTTCAGGTACACCGCCAGTTTTTTCAAGCCAGTGCCAATAAAAAGGACGGTTCATAATCAATTTATCCATTTCAATTGTCAGCTGTACGGTCATATGTCCTGCACTTTCTTCTAATATGCTGCATTGATTCGCCTTGAAAAAACGGAGAAGAAAGGTGTGAATGTCATGCTGCTCCATTGATCAACTCTCCTTTATGAGCCTTGCTGTCTTTTTTCTAAAAGTGGTGTTTGTGCTTCAGTTAAATAAGAAGCAAACTGGGTTAATTTCTTTTTCATGTCTCCGCCTGGTTCATGCTGGAAGAGGATTTGATGCAATTCTGTTTCGACATCTTTAATATCAATTCTTGTTAAAATATCATCTAAATCGCCTATGACGTTTTCAAACAGCTGAATTTTTTCATATAGAAGCTTTAAAATATGCTCTTCAACTGTTCCGCTCGTTGCCATATTGTAAATGTGGACATCTCGCTCTTGGCCAAGGCGGTGGATACGTCCAATTCTCTGTTCTAAACGCATCGGGTTCCACGGGAGGTCGTAGTTAATGATTTGGTTACAAAACTGAAGGTTGATCCCTTCGCCGCCAGCTTCTGTCGCAATTAACACTTGCGCCCGTTCTCTGAATAAATCTTTCATCCAATCTTTTTTGCCCCGCTTAAAGCCGCCCCGAAATGGCACGGAGCTGATGCCATTTTGCTGTAGAAACCATTGTAAATAAATTTGTGTGGCGCGGTATTCGGTGAAAATAATGACCTTCTCATTTAATTGCTGAATGAGTTTGACCACTTCAAGCGCCTTTGAGTTTTGCTTCACTTGATTGATTTTCTCCATGATTTGCGTTATAGCAGAAGATCCGAGAATATGCTTTTCTTCTTCCTGCATTTTTTTAATCGTCATATAAACTGCTTCACGGCTTGAACAGCATTCTCGTTCCAAGGTCATAATGGAAAACATATGCTTTGTATAAGACGGATTCTCTTTCAGCTTGCAGATTTCATCATACAATGCTTGTTCTGTCGGAGAGAAATCAATGGAAATCGTTTTGACATGCCGTTTTGTCCACTCGATGCCTGTGTCTTGTCTTCGGTTTCGAATCATCACTTTATTGACGAGCTGTTTTAATCGGTCATGGTCTTCAAGCTGCAAGTCCTTTTTGGCAAAGATATCTTTAAATTGATGTTCATTTCCTAGGTGGCCTGGCTTCAGAAGGGAAACAAGATTAAATATTTCTCCGATCCGGTTTTGAATAGGTGTGGCTGTCAGCAGCAGGCAGAACTTCTTATTCAGGTTTCTCACAAATTCATAGTTTTTCGTTTTATTGTTTTTCAGTTTGTGTGCTTCATCGATAATGACCATATCGTAGGCAATCGATAAAATCGTGTCTCGATGCGGCTGTCTTTTGGCTGTGTCAATAGAGGAAACGACAACGTCACACTGTTCCCACACATAGCTCTTTTTTTGTTCAACAGCATCAATATAAAATTTCGTCCGCAGCTCCTGTACCCACTGAGACACAAGGGAGGCGGGGACGAGAATGAGAATCTTTTTGGCAAGTCCACGAATCATGTATTCTTTGATAATGAGTCCTGCTTCTACGGTTTTTCCAAGTCCCACTTCATCTGCTAGAATGGCTTTCCCATTCATTTCTTCTACGACTCTTCTGGCTACTTCGAGCTGGTGCTTTAAAGGTGTGAATGCAGGCAGGTGCGCGGGAGCTTGCAGTCCCTCGAATGAATCAATGGCTGTGACTTTTTGAACCTGCGTCGCTAAACGATACATATCCCAGTTTGCCCAAGGGCCGTCTGCTGAAAGCCGCTGCTGAAATTCATTTGCCCATTCCTGATCAAAAATCGTTTGAATATTCAATGTGGTCGCCTGCCTTTCTTTCTAGTAGGATCTGATAAAATTGTTCTGTTTTTAAACGCTTCATTTTTTTGGAGGTCTCTAAAAGACTAGATATATGAATAAAAGCGAACGATATCGAAGGGTTATTTTAAAAATGTTAATGATTTTTCTGTTGCTCTTCATCCATTTCTAATGGTAGGATGTTGATAAGTGATCTAGAAAATAAGTCACCCATTTTGATAGTATGTCCAATAAATGTGAAAAATATGAGCGGATGATGGTATGGGGAGAGACTTGGCGGTTATTTTGCACTGGCAGGCGCCGAAGGAGCAAGCTGAATGATTCAGTGAATCTCTCAGGCAAAAGTACTCTTACCGGACGCAACTCTGGAGAGTGTTTGCTTAAGGGTTTTAGCAAACCACCAAAGGGGAAAACGCACAATGATATTGTGCTGTAAACTTTCAGGTGCAAGGACAGAGACTTCTTTTTGATAAAAGGGAGCGCTCTGTCCTTTTTTGCTGTGATTTTTTTCTGAAAATTCAGCTTGCATTTGCACTGTGAGAAAAAAGGGGGAAACGATTGATGTTGAAACGAACACCGCTTTTTCATGCGTATGAAACGTTTGGCGCAAAAACCATTGACTTCGGGGGCTGGGAATTGCCTGTCCAATTTTCTTCCATTAAAGAAGAACATGAAGCTGTTCGAACAAAAGCAGGGCTTTTTGATGTGTCTCACATGGGTGAGGTGGACGTCAAAGGTCAAGATGCCCTTCCATTTTTACAAAGGTTATTAACCAATGATGTGTCTAAGCTGACAGACGGTAAGGCACTATATACAGCCATGTGTTATGAAGATGGCGGAACGGTAGATGACCTGCTCGTCTACCAAAAAGAAAAGAATCACTATTTGCTTGTCATCAATGCATCAAATATCGATAAAGACGTGGATTGGCTTTTGAAGCACCAAGAGAAGGATGATGTATTGATCAAAAATATGTCTGATCAAATCGCCTTGCTAGCGCTTCAAGGACCTCTTGCAGCTGACATCATCAAAGAGGTGGCGGGTGAAGAGGTGACATCGCTTAAGCCATTTACGTTTTTATCAAAAGCTGAGGTCGCAAATAAAGAAGTGCTCGTTTCCAGAACAGGCTACACAGGGGAAGATGGCTTTGAAATCTACTGCCAGTCAGAAGATGCGGTCCACCTTTGGTCAGCTTTATTAGAAGCGGGGCAGCCGAAAGGACTCATTCCATGCGGACTCGGTGCACGTGACACCTTAAGATTTGAAGCAAGACTTCCGCTTTATGGCCAGGAGCTGACAAAGGATATCTCTCCATTAGAAGGCGGAATTGGTTTTGCTGTCAAAACGGATAAAGAAGCTGATTTTATCGGAAAAGCAGCACTTAAAAAACAAAAAGAAGAGGGACTGAAGCGAAAGCTTGTCGGCATTGAAATGATTGATAAAGGGATTCCGCGTACAGATTATCCAGTCTTTTCAGGAGAAAAGCAGGTTGGGATTGTCACAACGGGCACTCAATCCCCAACATTAAAGAAAAATGTCGGGCTTGCTTTGATCGAAACCTCAGAGGCGGAGCTTGGATCAGAGGTGGAAGTACAAGTTCGCAAAAAACGTCTAAAAGCCAAAATCGTCGCAACACCATTTTATAAAAGAGCCAAATAACGAGGGGGAATAGAGGATGAAGCACAGGTATTTGCCGCAAACAGAGCAAGATCAAAAAGAAATGCTGGATGTCATCGGCGTTCAGTCGATTGATGAGCTTTTTTCAGATATCCCAGAGAAAGTTAGATTCAAAGGAGCATACAACATCAAAGAAGCCGCATCTGAAACAGCGCTTGTCAGGGAATTATCCCGACTAGCTGCAAAGAATAAGGATACAGTTTCCTATGCATCGTTTCTTGGTGCAGGTGTATATGATCATTACCAGCCTGTCATTGTCGATCATGTGATCTCACGCTCTGAATTTTATACAGCGTATACACCTTATCAGCCGGAGATTTCGCAAGGTGAATTGCAAGCGATCTTTGAATTTCAAACAATGATTGCTGAGCTGACTGGTATGGATCTTGCCAACTCCTCGATGTATGATGGCGGGACGGCACTGGCTGAAGCGGCAATGCTCGCTGCGGGACACACAAAGAAGAAAAAAGTGGTTGTTTCTGAAACGGTTCACCCTGAATCAAGAGCGGTGCTGAAAACATACGCCAAAGGACAAAACATTGAAGTTGTTGAAGTGCCTGCGAAAAAAGGGCAGACAGATCTAGCTGCATTGGAAAAAGCGGTCTGCGATGATACAGCAGCAGTTCTCGTGCAATATCCAAACTTTTTTGGTGTAGTCGAGCCGTTAAAAGACATTGAACCCATTGCACATAAAGGAAAAAGCCTATTCATTGTCTCTAGCAATCCCCTCGCACTCGGACTATTGACGCCGCCTGGAAAACTCGGGGCAGATATTGTCGTTGGTGATGCGCAGCCGTTCGGCATCCCGGCTGCATTTGGCGGACCTCACTGCGGATATTTTGCTGTGACGAAAAAGTTGATGAGAAAAGTGCCAGGTCGTTTAGTCGGGCAGACAGAAGATGAAAATGGTGTTCGTGGATTTGTTCTGACCCTTCAAGCGCGTGAGCAGCACATTCGAAGAGATAAAGCGACGTCAAATATTTGCTCAAACCAAGCATTAAATGCATTAGCTGCTTCTGTTGCCATGACGGCACTAGGGAAAACAGGCATAAAAGATATCGCCTATCAAAACGTGCAAAAAGCCCATTATGCCAAGACGCAGGCAGAAAAATATGGACTGCAGGCGGATGTAGAAGGGGCTCATTTTAATGAATTTGTGATCAAGTTACAGGAGCCTGTGAAAGAAGCCAATAAACGATTGCTTGAAAAAGGAATCATCGGCGGCTACGACTTGGGGCTAGACTACCCAGAGCTTCAGCAGCACATGCTTGTAGCCGTGACAGAGCTAAGAACAAAAGAAGAAATTGATACGTTTATCAAGGAATTGGGGGATCGCCATGAATAAACAAGATCAGCCGCTTATTTTTGAATTATCTAAAGAAGGAAGAATAGGGTACAGCCTGCCTGATTTAGATGTACCTGAACAGGAGATCCCGTCTTTATTTGATGAGACGTACATCCGTGATGAGGATGCTGAGCTTCCTGAAGTATCTGAGCTTGATATTATGCGTCATTATACAGCATTATCAAGACGCAATCATGGGGTTGATTCCGGATTTTATCCTCTTGGCTCATGCACGATGAAATATAATCCAAAGATTAATGAAAAGGTTGCACGCCTTGCGGGGTTCTCGCAGGTTCATCCGCTACAAGAGGCAGACACTGTGCAAGGTGCATTAGAATTACTATACGATCTAGGTGAACATCTTGAAGAAATTACGGGAATGGACGCTGTGACATTACAGCCTGCGGCAGGAGCACACGGCGAGTGGACGGGACTCATGATGATCCGTGCGTATCATGAAGCAAGGGGAGATCATCAGCGTACAAAAGTCATTGTGCCTGATTCTGCCCATGGAACGAACCCGGCATCTGCGACAGTCGCTGGATTTGAAACCATTACCGTCGCATCTGACGAAAATGGGCTTGTTGATTTAGAAGATTTACGCCGCGTTGTTAATGAAGAAACAGCTGCTTTAATGCTTACAAACCCGAATACACTAGGCCTCTTTGAAGAAAATATTTTAGAAATGGCTGAAATCGTTCACGGAGCGGGCGGTAAGCTTTATTATGACGGAGCCAACTTGAACGCTGTTTTAAGCAGAGCAAGACCAGGAGATATGGGATTTGACGTTGTCCACTTAAATCTTCACAAAACCTTTACAGGCCCGCACGGAGGCGGAGGTCCTGGCTCAGGTCCTGTTGGCGTTAAAAAGGAATTAATTCCTTATTTGCCAAAGCCGTTGCTTGTGAAGAAGGAAGGCCGTTTTTACTTTGATCATGACCGTCCAGAATCAATTGGGCGCGTGAAGCCATTCTATGGCAACTTTGGCATTAACGTCAGAGCTTATGCGTACATCCGCTCTATGGGGCCAGACGGCTTAAAGGCTGTAACCGATAATGCCGTGTTAAATGCGAACTATATGATGCGCCGCTTAAGTGCTCATTATGATTTGCCGTTTGATCGTCACTGTAAGCATGAATTTGTGCTATCAGGTAAACGTCAGAAAAAATTAGGTGTGCGGACACTGGATATTGCCAAACGATTACTTGATTTCGGCTACCATCCGCCAACGATCTACTTCCCGCTCAATGTAGAGGAATGTATTATGATTGAACCGACTGAAACAGAATCAAAAGAAACACTTGATGCATTCATCGAAGCAATGATTCAAATTGCGAAAGAAGCAGAAGAGAATCCTGAAGTGGTGCAGGAAGCGCCGCATACAACGGTCGTGAAACGTATGGATGAAACAAAGGCCGCACGGAATCCAGTTCTCGTTTTTGAAAGAAAATAAAGAAAAAAGACTCAGGGGGAATCATGCTCCCAGAGTCTTTTTAGTTAGTTCTTCGTTTTAATGCGGCCGCCCCATTTTTTAAAGCCGCCTTTTAAATTATAAATCTCACGGCAGCCGTTTTTACGTAAAGTTTGGGCTGCTTTTCCGCTTCTAAAATTATTTTGACAATAGAGATAAACAGGCTTGTCAGGACGTATTTCATTTTTGCGCTGCTTTAGTTGGGAAAGGGGGATATTTCTTGCCCCTAAAATATGTCCGCCTTCAAACTCATTTGGCTCTCTCACATCAATGAGCTGGGCTTTGCGGTAACCTTTAATAAATTCTTCTTCCGTCAGCGTTTTCATAATGCGCTGCTGATAAATGTAGCTGCCGATGGAATAAAGAACGAAAAGTCCACAAAGTGCGAGGACGATATAGTTGAATATTGACAATACAACTCGACTCCTTCTTGAGCATCAGCACAGTAGCCTGTCTGATGGTACGTTTTAGACAAATACTATTATAGTAAAGCATAAGAAACTTGTCATCATAAATGGTAAGAATTATTTTCAATTCCGTCCCTATTTGATAGACTGATGAAGAGAGAAAACCGGTGGTCACCACCATCATCTAACATTGACTACGTAAAAGAGAAGGGATTTTATATGCAAAAAGAGAAATGGTGTTTCATTGATTCAGGAAACCAAGACCCTGCCTTTAACATGGCAATGGACGAAGCCTTGCTTTATTGGCATAGCGAGAAGCTCATTCCGCCTGTTATCCGCTTTTATGGATGGAATCCGGCGACATTATCTGTTGGGTATTTTCAGAACGTTGAAAAAGAAATCAACCTAGAAGCCGTCAAGCGATATGGTCTTGGATTTGTCCGCAGACCAACCGGAGGACGGGGAGTACTTCATGACCAGGAGCTGACCTACAGCGTGATTGTGTCAGAGGAACATCCAGAAATGCCAGCGACGGTGACAGAGGCGTACCGCGTTATTTCAGAAGGCATTTTAGAGGGCTTTAAAGAGCTGGGACTCGATGCGTATTTTGCCATTCCTCGAACAGATAAAGAAAAGGAAAGCTTAAAGAACCCAAGATCATCTGTATGCTTTGATGCCCCTTCTTGGTACGAGCTTGTTGTAGAAGGCAGAAAGGTAGCGGGCAGTGCTCAGACGAGACAAAAAGGTGTCATTCTCCAGCATGGATCTATTTTAATTGACCTTGATGAGGACAAATTGTTCGATTTGTTCCTTTATCCAAACGACCGGGTGAGAGAGCGGATGCAGCGAAGCTTTAAAAACAAAGCGGTTGCCATCAATGAAATCTCAGACCGAACATGTACAATAGACGATGCGCGTGCTGCGTTTAAAAGAGGGTTTGAAAAAGGATTAAATATTGAGCTTGAACCTTATGAGCTGACAGATGAAGAATTAGCGTTTGTCCATCATCTCGCAAAAACGAAATATGCCTCAGATGATTGGAATTACAAGCGTTAAGCCGAAGGACACTCCTTGTTTTTTAATGAACGATGGTGTAGAATTGGGTTGATTATTAAGTAAAGGTGCATTATGGAGGGGTTTTATGACTACACCTAGTATGGAAGATTACATTGAACAAATTTATATGCTGATAGAAGATAAAGGATATGCCAGAGTCTCTGATATTGCAGAAGCACTCGCTGTCCATCCCTCCTCTGTAACAAAAATGGTTCAGAAGCTAGATAAAGATGAATACCTCATTTATGAGAAGTATCGTGGTCTAATTTTAACCCCGAAAGGCAAAAAAATTGGAAAACGTCTCGTATACAGACATGAACTGCTAGAGCAATTTTTAAGAATCATTGGTGTAGATGAAGAGAAAATTTATGATGATGTAGAAGGCATTGAACATCATCTCAGCTGGAACAGTATTGACCGCATCGGCGATCTCGTTCAATTTTTTGAAGAAAACGATGAGCGATCTGTTCAGCTGAAAGCGATTCAAAAGAAAAACGAACAAACAAATCAAGAATCTTAATCAAAAAGGACACCCTCAGCATGGGTGTCCTTTTTGATTAAAGTTCTAATTGAAAGCAAAAGCTCCTACACTATTATTAGCGTGAAATCAAAGGGGGCTCCTTGATGAAGATAGATGGTGTGTTCTCAGGTGGAGGCATTAAGGGGGCAGCGCTTGCAGGTGCCTATGAAGCGCTTGAAGCGAGAGGATTTCAATTTGTCCGTCTTGCTGGTACAAGTGCTGGAGCAATCATTGCTTCACTCATCGCAGCAGGTTTTACAAGCCAGGAAATTCGCACGCTTTTAGATGAAATGGATGAGCATCAATTGCTTGATAGGAGATGTCAATTCATCCCCTTTAAAATGCTCAGGTGGGTATCCATTTACTGGCGTCTCGGTCTTTATAAAGGAGACCGGCTGGAAAAATGGCTGACCGATGTGCTAAAACGAAAGGGGGTCACCGTGTTTGGAGACCTCAAAAAAGATTCACTGAAAATCGTTGCGTCCGATTTAACGAATGGAAAAATCCTTGTGCTGCCAGACGACCTTCCTTCATATGGCTTAAATCCAGAGCGGTTTTCCGTGGCGAGGGCTATTCGAATGAGCTGCAGCCTGCCGTATTTTTTCGAACCTGTCAAACTGAAGTCATCAAAAGGCATTTGTACCATTGTAGATGGAGGAGTGCTGAGCAATTTTCCAATTTGGCTGTTTGCTGAAGAGAAAAAAAGACCGTTCGTCGGTGTCACATTAACGCCAAACGAAAAAGAACGCCCTCAACACTCCATCCGCAATGCGTTTGAACTGTTTGGCGCTCTTTTTGAAACGATGCGTGGTGCTCATGACGAAAGACATATCGCCACAAAACACGAACGTCATATTATTTTTATTCCTGTAGAACACGTCATTGCCACTGATTTTCAACTCATGACAGAAAAGAAAAAGGCGCTCGTCGATCTAGGCAGACAGAAGGCCGAGCAATTTTTAAAAAGCTGGACATTTTAAAATAAGGCGCGATTCTTCTTTTTGTTTTTCTTGCCTTCAATCACAGTCAAATGTGTTTGGCTTTTCTTTTTGAGAAGGACGGGCTTAGACTTGTGGTCAGTCGGCACGCTTCGCAAATGAGTGACCCGATTTTTCATCTGGCTTTTCGTTTTTGGTTTAGGCTGCTGGTAGCGACGTTTTGATTGTTTGACTGCTTTACGATAAAGATTGCCCTCTGTTCCAGTTCTTCGATTCATCAGCCATCTAAATAGGAAAAACAAAACCGCTCCAATGATCACAACAGACAGCAGCATGGTAAAAAGTCTGCCTGGGTTCGTTGTGAGTAAGTACACAAATCCCAAAACACCTAAAGCGAAAATAATGGTAAAAGCAGGATGTACTCGGCGATTCATAACTGTCCACCTCCGAAGGAATTTACCGGATTTATAAGTTAGATCACTTGATGAGCAGAATCTGACGCTTGTTTCAGAGATACTTCCTCTAAACGAAGAAGTTCATTAAAACTTGCAATGGCTACCTCGACTTGATCGTCAGAAGGTTCTTTTGTTGTGAGCAATTGCAGCCAAAGGCCAGGATAGCCAAGCGCTTTAAGCACAGGCACTTCTCGGAGTTTGTTCGTGAATTGAAGCACTTCAAATGAAATGCCCAGAACAACCGGAATAAGTGCCAAGCGGTTCAGAACTCTCACCCATAAAGGATCTGTCGGTACGAGTAAATAGACGAACATCCCGACAATGACAGTGAATAAAATAAAGCTGCTGCCGCATCGATAATGCAGACGGGATTGCTTTTGGACATTTTCCACTGTGATGTCAAGGTTCTGTTCATAGCAGTTTATGACTTTATGTTCTGCCCCATGATATTGAAATACTCTTTTAATTAAAGGGGTCATGGAAATAAAGTAAATATAGCCTAATAAAAGGATTAATTTGAAGAATGTTTCCACTGCGATTTGTGCGAAATTCCCTGAAAAGATGGGACGCACAAGCTCTGCTAAAAAGACAGGTACCAGGGTAAAGACAAATTTACTAAAGAGTAGAGAGAGAACTCCGATCACAGCAATGCCGAAGATCATGGATAATTTCGAGCTTTTTTGTTCTTTTTCAAGAGTATGATCTTCAGAAGGATCTAAGTCATATCGCTCACTGGAGAAGTTTAAGTGCTTACTGCCGTTTGCGCTTGCTTCAACAAGTGCAGCAACACCCCTGACAAAGGGGATTTTCTTGAGAAAGGCGGTTCGTTTATTGGAGGTCCGGGGAAGCTTCAAAAACTCAATGGACTGGTCCTTTCGCCGAATCGCTGTCACATAGTTCTTCTTACCTCCGAACATGACACCTTCGACAACTGCCTGCCCTCCATAAGCTGGAGGTTTTGTTTGATTGGACATATTTCATCAACCTGCCTGTTTCCTGTAATTTACATGCATTTCCTTATACCTTTATTGTACAGGAAATGAGGGGAAATCACTAGCTCACAGGTCGATTATCTATTAGAATTCTATCTACCTCTTTTTAGCCAGTATACCCTGTTTTAAAAATTTTACACTCACGCATGGAAATCCTTTTTTTTCATGACATTTTGGACATACTACTTGCTGGAGGTGTTCACAAATGAAACGTGATGAAAAGAAAAACCAAGAAGAAAAAAATCAGTCCGTGCAAACGACATCACTTGTGGCAAGAGCGGCTGCTACAGGCTTTGTCGGCGGTGTTTTTTGGGGCTTTATCGGGTTTCTGACCCATGTGTTTCATTTTTCAGAGGTGAGTCCCAATATGCTGCTTCAGCCATTTGTGCTTGGAGAATGGAAAAAGGGAGGACTTGGTACTTTTATCAGTATTGTGCTGTTAGGAGTTTTATCGATTGGAGCCGCCTTTATTTATTTTGGGCTTTTAAAAAGGATCAAAGGCTTTTGGATGGGTTTAGTATATGGCGGGCTTTTATGGCTGCTCGTTTTTTACGTATTTAATCCCATTTTCCCAGATGTAAAGCAAGTACAAGAGTTGCAGCAAAGCACCGTTGTCACGACATTTTGCCTATATATTTTATATGGCATGTTTGTCGGGTACAGCATTTCGTTTGAATATAATGAATTGACGAGTCAAAAGCTTGCGAGGGCACTCGGGAAAAAGACAGAATAAAGTGTAAATCGCCTATTCATATGATAAAATATTTTTGGAAACGAAAGGTTTCTAAGGAAAAAGAAACAGATCTCGATATAGATTGAATTAGGGTGAAGGAGTGGTCATATGCCTCATTTTCTTGTACTGAATGGACCCAATTTAAATAGGCTTGGCAAAAGAGAGCCTGCTGTTTATGGAAGTAAGACGCTGACAGATTTAGAGACGGATTTGTTCCAGTTCGCAGAACGAGCAAACATCCAATTAACGTTCTTTCAATCAAATCACGAAGGGGATTTGATTGATGCGCTCCATGAAGCAGAAGATCAATACGATGGTGTCGTATTTAACCCGGGTGCATTTACCCACTGCAGCTATGCGCTGAGAGATGCCATTGCAAGTATTTCTTTATCAGTCATTGAAGTACATATCACAAATGTTCATAAGAGAGAGGAATTCCGCCATCATTCTGTACTTGCTCCAGTATGCCAAGGACAAATCGTTGGGCTTGGCTTAGAAGGGTATAAATTGGCGATTCGTTATTTAGTCAGTGAAGGGGGAGCAGTATCATGAAACTTGAAAAACTAAGAGCACTTTTAAGTGAATTAGAGATCGATGGCCTTGTCATTACGAGCAGTTTTAATTTACAGTATATGACCAGCTTTACCGGATCAGCCGGTCTTGCTGTCGTTTCAAAGGACCGGGCAGCTTTTATCACGGACTTCCGCTATACAGAGCAAGCGAAGGATCAAGTCAAAGGCTATGACATCATTGAACATAAAGGAAACATTGTGGAAACGGCTGCTCAAACGGCAAAGGAATTTGGAGTGAAACGCCTTGGGTTCGAACAAAACCATATGACATTTGCCACGTATCAGCAATACGCAGCCAAAGCAGACGGTATAGAGCTTGTTCCAGTCTCTGAATCAGTTGAAAAGTTGCGCTTGATTAAGTCTAGTGAAGAGATTAAGATATTAGAGGAAGCTGCGAAGATTGCAGATCACGCCTTTGATCATATTCTCACTTACATCAAGCCGGGCCTGACGGAAATTGCTGTCATGAACGAGCTTGAATTTTTCATGAGAAAAGAAGGGGCTGAAGGATCTTCATTCGATACGATTATTGCCTCAGGTGTTCGTTCAAGCCTGCCGCACGGAAGAGCGAGTGAAAAGGTGATCGAATCTGGAGATTTAGTGACACTCGATTTCGGTGCTTACTATAAAGGCTATTGTTCTGATATGACAAGAACGATTGCTGTCGGAACACCAAGCGACAAGCTAAAGGAAATTTATCATATCGTATTAGAAGCAGAGAACGCTGGTGTGGATAGAATCAAGCCAGGCTTAACAGGAAAAGAAGCTGATCGCATCACACGAGACATCATTGAAAAGTATGGCTATGGTCAATACTTTGGGCATTCAACCGGGCACGGGCTAGGTATGGAAGTACATGAAGCGCCAGGCCTTTCCTTACGATCAGAGGTCGTTTTAGAAGAGGGAATGGTCGTCACAGTTGAGCCGGGGATTTACTTGCCAGATGTCGGCGGCGTGAGAATTGAGGATGATCTTGTCCTGACAGCTGACGGCAATAAACGATTGACCCACTCACCGAAAGAACTTATCATATTATGATGGTGAAATGTAGGAGGATGACAAAATGATTTCAGTAAACGATTTTCGTACTGGCCTGACAATTGAAGTGGACGGCGGTATTTGGCGAGTAGTAGATTTCCAGCACGTAAAACCAGGGAAAGGCGCAGCGTTTGTTCGTTCGAAACTGCGTAACCTGCGTACAGGTGCCATTCAAGAAAAAACATTCCGCGCAGGCGAAAAAGTAGCGAAAGCACAAATCGAAACAAAAACAATGCAATACTTGTATGCAAATGGCGATCAGCATGTCTTCATGGATACAAGTTCTTATGAGCAGCTTGAACTAAGTGAAGCACAAATTAAAGATGAACTGAAATATTTGCTTGAAAATATGTCTGTTCAAATCGTGATGTACGGTGCTGAAACTCTTGGAGTAGAACTTCCAAACACAGTAGAACTAGAAGTAGTAGAAACAGAGCCTGGTATTAAAGGTGACACAACATCAGGCGGCTCAAAACCTGCAAAAACTGAAACTGGTTTAATCGTCAACGTTCCTTTCTTTGTGAACCAAGGAGATAAACTAGTGATTAATACATCTGACGGCTCATACGTTTCAAGAGCGTAATGAACGAAAAAAGACTGTAAACCTCGTGTTTACAGTCTTTTTTTATTGGAAAAATGACTCCTCAAGGCAGGCCTTCTCTCAATTCTCTCATTCATCTCTCTTTCTTCTTGAAAAACAAGACTACTTCCAGCTGGTCAAGCATATAGTGTAAAAAAAGCTGGAGGTTCTATATGAAACAATTTCTCCCAGGTCTACACCCGTCAGTCGCTGCAATGGCAGGCATGAGGTTCTTATCTGCCGCCATTGAACTGACGGCAGCCATCCTTATTTTAATTACAAATGATGTACGGAAAGCGGTAGTCATCAATAGTATATTGGCGATCATTGGACCGCTCATTTTTATTATCACGATGACGATTGGAATCTATCAAATTGCCGGGCAGCTATCCTATGCAAAGCTCGTGTTCATTTTCATTGGTGTCGTGTTTATTCTTGTTGGGATCTATAAGTGAAACGGCTTGGCATAATTAACGGCTCACATCATACATTTTAGAGAAGAAAAAAAGGAGGGGAATTCGTTGCGGAGTTTGTTGGATATTCTCCCGCACTCGATTGGACAAGAACTCAGGCTGCTGAAAGAGGCAGAATGGGCGCAAATAGAAGAAATCCGCATTCGCACGGATCGTCCTATTGAATTAATGCAGGGAGGAAAACCACGTTTCCTTTCTTATCGCACCACCTGGGAAGATGCGTCTCAGCTATTAGGCAGACTGAGCAATTACAGCATGTACACACTTGAGGAAGAGCTAAAACAGGGCTATATCACGATATCTGGCGGACACCGGGTAGGACTTGCTGGAAAGGTGATCGTTGAAAACGGATTTGTCAAAGGGTTAAGAGATATCTCTTCATTTAATATCCGCATTGCCAAAGAAAAAATCGGGATTGCGCTTCCTTTTCTTCCTTATTTATATGAAGAGCACTGGCACAATACACTCATCATCGGCCCCCCGCAAACGGGAAAAACCACATTGCTCCGAGATATAGCACGTCTTGCTAGTACAGGCACAAAGACTATCCCTCCTAGAAAAACAGGCATTATTGATGAGCGTTCTGAAATCGCCGGATGTATCAGAGGGGTGCCGCAGCACCATTTTGGCCACCGGATTGATGTACTCGATGCGTGTCCAAAGGCTGAAGGATTGATGATGATGATTCGGTCTATGAGCCCAGAGGTCATGATTGTCGATGAAATCGGAAAAAGTGAGGATGTCGAGGCACTTTTAGAAGCGATTCATGCCGGAGTCAACATCATCGTCTCAGCTCATGGATATTCACTTGAAGATGTATATAAACGACCTTCTTTTAAACCGTTATGGGAGCTTCGTGTGTTTGAACGATATGTTGAATTAAATCGAAACAATGGGCCTGGCACGATCGGGCGGATGTACGGCGGGGACGGCCAAGAGATGAAATGGAGGCGGGGAGTGGACGTATGTTAAAGCTCATTGGCGCTATTTTCATTGTCGCGGCCACGACTTGGGGAGGATTCGAGTTTGCCAAACGATATAGCGACAGACCTAAACAAATTCGGCAGCTGCGGTTTGCTCTCCAGTCTCTTGAAGCTGAAATTATGTATGGTCAAACCCCTTTAGCACGGGCGGCAGAGCAAATTGCAGCGCAGGTAGGTCCACCTGTAAATCAGCTGTTTGAACAATTTGCAGAAAAGCTGAAAGTGGGGACCTTTTCTGCACGCCATGCATGGAACGAAAGTCTTGAAGATGTTTGGAAAAAAACCGTATTGAAAAAAGGCGAATATGAGGCGTTGAAGCACTTTGGAGAAACACTTGGCCAGCATGATGTCACTTCTCAGCAAAAGTATATCAAGCTTGCTTTAGGCCATTTGGAATCAGAGGAGAAAGAAGCTGAAATCGCCCAAGCAAAAAATGAAAAAATGGTCAGAAGCCTTGGGTTTTTAAGCGGATTATTACTGATTCTTTTATTGATGTGAGAGGAAGGGAGTCGAGAGCATGGGCGTTGATGTAAACGTCATTTTTCAAATTGCCGGAGTAGGCATCGTCGTGGCCTTTCTCCATACGATTTTAGACCAAATGGGGAAGAAAGAGTACGCTCAGTGGGTGACGCTGCTTGGGTT
Source organism: Bacillus sp. PK5-006 (assembly GCF_054161415.1). Taxonomy (NCBI): domain Bacteria; kingdom Bacillati; phylum Bacillota; class Bacilli; order Caryophanales; family Bacillaceae; genus Bacillus; species Bacillus sp. PK5-006. The sequence goes on from NZ_CP096414.1 coordinate 1,483,184, forward strand.
TATCTACATTTTGTTTATGGTGGCAACCATTGTAGACGATTTGTTTAAAAAGATTAAAGCCGTATTTCTATTTCAAGGATAGGGGAGGGCTTACAAATCGAAATCATACAAATTGTTGGACTTGGTTTAATCGCTACTTTTTTAGCATTAATCGTCAAAGAACAAAAGCCAACCTTCGCCTTTATGCTTGTTGTTTTTACCGGATGTGTCATTTTTCTTTATTTAATTGATCAAATCTATGCCATTATCTCGATGATTGAAAAAATTGCAGCAAGTGCCGGCGTCAATATGAAGTATGTTGAAACCATATTGAAGATTATTGGCATTGCCTATATTGCGGAATTTGGCGCTCAGCTGACGAAGGATGCTGGACAAGGCGCTATTGCATCCAAAATAGAGCTAGGCGGCAAGATTCTCATCTTGGTGATGGCAGTCCCAATTTTAACAGTCATCATTGAGACGATCTTAGGAATGATCCCGTCCATGACGTAAATGAAAAGAGGTGATGACAATGAAACGGGTGACCGCTGTAATGGGATTGATGCTTTTCTTTTGGCTGATTGCTCCGCATGCAGGGGCAGAAGAAAAAGAACCTTTATCTAGTGAACAGCCAGCAGCACAGGAAGTGGCGAATGGACAGGCTGATGCACTTGAGCTTCATTCCATCAGTGACTTTTGGGAAACCATTTTGGACGAGTATGGCGGCTTTTTGCCAGAAAGCCAAAAGGGCACAGTGAAGGAAATGATTGACGGCGATAAAGAGCTGTCTCCCCAAACATGGCTGAAAGCCTTTGTACATTATCTGTTTCACGAGGTCATTGCAAACGGAAAGCTTCTAGGTACTCTGATTTTACTCACCATCTTTTGTTCGCTTTTGCAGCTTTTACAAAATGCCTTTGAACAAAGTACCGTCAGCAAAGTCGCATATGCTCTTGTTTATATGGTGCTGATTATTATTGCACTTAACAGCTTTCATGTGGCGATTTCCTATGCCACAGAAGCCATTCAAACGATGACCAGTTTTATTCTTGCTCTTATTCCTCTTTTACTAGCGCTTATTGCTTCATCAGGCGGGCTTGTCTCAGCCGGATTCTTTCATCCCGTTATTATATTTTTAATGAACACGAGCGGTGTTTTCATTCAGTATGTCGTTCTCCCGCTCATCTTTTTATCTGCAATATTGAGCATTATCAGTACGCTGACCGAACAATACAAGGTCACCCAGCTTGCCCAGCTGTTAAGAAATGTGGCAATTGGCGGGCTTGCCGTTTTTTTAACCGTGTTTCTCGGCGTCATTTCCGTTCAGGGTGCATCTGCGGCCGTTACGGATGGAATCGCTCTTCGTACAGCCAAATTCATTACCGGAAACTTCATCCCTGTCCTAGGCAGAATGTTTACAGATGCGACCGATACCGTGATCAGCGCCTCTGTTTTACTCAAAAATACAGTCGGACTAGTTGGGGTCGCCATTTTGATTTCAATTGCCGCTTTCCCGGCGATTAAAGTGCTTTCGTTAGCCCTTATCTATAAGCTTGCTGCTGCCATCCTTCAGCCGTTAGGGGGCGGACCCATCATCAGCTGTCTTGATGTCATTTCAAAAAGTGTGCTGTATATATTTGCCGCACTTGCTGTAGTGTCGCTCATGTTCTTTTTAAGCATTACCGTCATCATCACTGCGGGTAACCTGACCATGATGATGAAGTAAGGAGGGGACACCTTTTGAGTTTTCTCACGGAATGGATCACAAGTATTATTCTTTTTATCTTATTTGCGATTGTTATTGATCTTCTGCTTCCCAATTCGAGCATGCAAAAGTATGCAAAAATGGTCGTCAGCCTGCTGCTCATCGTGGTGATGCTCAATCCGATTTTTGCTTTATTTCGAGCAGATCCTGATCAAATTTTTTCAGAATTGATGAAAGGGAAGGAAGAAGCGCAGTCAGAAGAAATAAAAAATCAGATGAATTTAGAAAAAAAAGAAATACAAGCCTCTCAGCGTGCATATATTTTAAAGCAAATGGCTGTCCAACTAGAAAAAAGCGCAAAGGAGCCACTGGAGAAGGAGAGCTATGTAATGAAACACGTAGAAGTGCTGGCTGATGAGGAGCATCTGGATCAGAATATGGAGGCGGATCAATTTCGCATCAAAGCAGTTCTTTCCCCGCTCACAGGTGATGCTGTAGAAACGGTGGCAAAGGTGGACATTGATCTCTCCAAGCAAAAGGAGGAAAGCGCTGGATCTTCTAGCAAAGAGATCACGAGGGTGAAAGAGACACTTGCTGATGTTTGGAATACGAGTCCTGAGCACATCGCGCTGAACATTGAGGGAGGTGACGCAGCAGATCATGAATAACAAGGACTGGAAACAAAAGCTGAAATCATTCTTCCAGCCGCCTGAAAAAGGTGAAGGGAAACCCAAATTAACGAAGCACCATTACTTGCTGCTTGTATTCATTATCGGCGTATCTTTCATGTTAGTCAGTCAGATCTTGTCACCGCCATCAAGCAAACAACAAGCTGCTGTTCCTGCTTCTAAAAAAACATCCTCAGAAGAGCAGGAGGTATTCAAACCGGCATCCTCAGGTAAACCAAAAAATTCAATTGAGGATGTGGAGCAAGAATACGAAAATCAGCTGAAAGAAATTTTAGAGACCATCATCGGCGTTGAGGATGTATCCATTGTGGTCAATGTAGATGCAACGTCTTTAAAAGTGTTTGAAAAAAACAAATCCAATAAAAGTACAACGACCGAGGAAACAGATAAAGAAGGCGGCGTACGAAGTGTCACCGATCAAACAAAAGAAGAAGAAGTCGTCATCATCAAAAATGGCAATGAAGAAACACCAGTCGTTGTTCAAACGAAAAAACCAGAAATCCGAGGTGTCCTCGTTGTTGCTCAAGGAGTAGACAACGTTCAAATAAAGAAAACCATCATTGAAGCGGTTACACGAGTGCTTGATGTACCGAGCCATAGAGTGGCTGTTGCCCCTAAAAAAATCAAGGAGGATTCGGAATGATGTTAAAAAAACAAACGGTTTGGCTATTAACGATGCTAAGTTTAGTTGTCGTATTAAGTGTGTACTATATCATGTCTCCACAGGGTGAAAATGCAGTGACAGTAGAAGATACGAAATCAAAAGGCACTGAAGAGAAAAAAGTTGAAACAGAAAAAGGGACGGACAAAGGCATGGAAAAAGGCGCTGATAAGAAATCCACTGACAAAGAAACAAACGGCAAGCAAGAGGATATCGAAACAAGCGGTGAAGAAGGAAAGGCTGTGTCAGAGCAAACAGACGATGAGCTTTTTACAACATACAGACTAGAGCTTGAAGATAAACGAAGCAAGCAGCGCGAAGAATACAACGAAATTGTCTCCAGTGACGATGCAACAGCACAAGAAAAAAGTGAAGCATACGATCAAATGACAGCGCTCAGTGAAGCAGAAGGAACTGAGCGTCAGCTTGAGACATTGATCAAAACAAAAGGCTATAAAGATGCGCTCGTAAGTGCTGAAGGGGATAAAGTGAGCATCACGGTTCGTTCTGATAAAAAATCAAAATCTCAAGCGGCCGATATTATTGATATAGTCACAAAAGAAATGAGAGGTCTTGATAACGTAGCTGTCACTTTTGAGCCCACTAATCAATAAAAATGAACTGGCGCCCTTTGCGGAAAAGGGCGTTTTTTGATGCGGCTTGACGCCCTCTCCAAGGTGCTTATGCGAGGCGCTTCACCACAATAGTAGTTGAATTCATCGAAATCCTCCTGTAAGATGGTTATAGTATGTACTTTTAGTACTAGCCTATAATAAAAAGATAAATCCATACATAGGGGTGCAAATCCATGTTAAAAATCGAAGAAATTCATGAACTGATTAAATTAATTGATGACTCTACTATCGATGAGTTTACGTACGAAAACGAAGGTGCAAAAATCAAACTGAAGAAAAATCAAGAAGTCGTTCAGCAAGTTGCGGCACAAGCACCAGTGGCTCCTGTCCAAGCAGCTCCAGCTCAACAAGCTCCTAAAGCACAAGCTCCAGCTCAGACCGAAGCCCCTGCACAAGAGGCAGCTGCGTCTGAAAATCTGCATAAAATCACATCCCCAATGGTTGGCACATTTTATGCTTCCTCTTCACCAGAAGCAGATCCATACGTGACAACAGGTTCCAAGGTCAAGGAAAACACTGTTGTGTGTATCGTGGAAGCGATGAAACTGTTTAATGAAATCGAAGCAGAAGTAAAAGGTGAAATCGTCGAAGTATTAGCTGAAAACGGTCAGCTTGTAGAATTCGGACAACCCCTCTTTCTAGTGAAAGCAGAGTAAGGAGTACGATCATGATTAAAAAGCTATTAATTGCAAACAGAGGAGAAATCGCAGTTAGAATTATCCGCGCTTGTAAAGAGCTTGGAATTGAAACTGTTGCGGTATTTTCTGAAGCGGATCGCGATGCGCTGCATGTACAAATGGCTGATGAAGCATATTGCATCGGACCGACTGCTTCTAAAGATAGTTATTTAAATGTCACGAATATTGTCAGCGTGGCAAAATTAACAGGGACAGATGCCATCCATCCAGGATACGGCTTTTTAGCAGAAAATGCAGACTTTGCAGAGCTTTGCGAGGAATGTAATGTGATCTTTGTTGGACCAACTGCGTCAGCGATTTCCAAAATGGGAACGAAAGATGTCGCGCGAGAAACAATGAAGAATGCAGGCGTTCCGATCGTCCCTGGTTCTCAAGGAATTGTAAAAGATCTTGATGATGCTGTTTCAACAGCAGCTAGTATTGGGTATCCTGTGATTATTAAAGCAACTGCAGGCGGAGGCGGTAAAGGGATCCGTGTGGCTCGTACAGAAGAAGAGCTTATTAACGGAGTCACCATCACGCAGCAGGAAGCGGCGCAAAACTTTGGGAACCCTGGTGTCTATTTAGAAAAGTTCATTGAAGACTTTAGACATGTGGAAATCCAAGTGCTTGCAGATCAGCATGGCAATACGATTCATTTAGGAGAGCGTGATTGCTCGATCCAAAGAAGAATGCAAAAGCTTCTTGAAGAAACGCCATCACCAGCACTAAATGCAGACATCCGTGAGCAAATGGGTGAAGCAGCTGTAAAAGCAGCAGAAGCTGTTGAATACACAGGTGCTGGAACAGTCGAATTCATTTATGATTATAATGAAGAGAAGTTCTACTTCATGGAAATGAATACTCGTATTCAAGTAGAGCATCCTGTGACAGAAATGGTCACAGGTGTAGACTTGATCAAAGAACAGATCAAGGTTGCATCAGGTGAGAAGCTTTCTCTTACACAAGAGGATGTCGTATATGAAGGCTGGGCGATCGAATGCCGCATCAATGCAGAGAACCCAGAGAAAAACTTCATGCCTTCAGCTGGTGAAATTAAAATGTATCTTCCGCCAGGCGGTTTAGGTGTACGTGTTGATTCTGCCGCTTATCCGGGCTATGTGATTCCGCCATATTATGACAGCATGATTGCAAAAGTGATCACATATGGTAAGACGAGAGAAGAAGCGATTGCGAAAATGAAACGTGCGCTTCAAGAATTCGTCATTGAAGGAGTCTACACAACGATTCCATTCCACCTTAGATTGCTCGAGCATGAAACATTTGTGAGCGGTAACTTTAATACGAAGTTTTTAGAAACATACCAAATCATGAAATAATCACAGCTTTCGGAGGTGAATGATCGTGTCAGAAAACAATTTGCTTGAAATGAACCTTGATGAGGATCAATTGGGAAAAGTGCAAATTGCACCAGAAGTGATTGAAGTCATTGCTGGGATCGCCGCTTCAGAAGTCGAAGGCATTGCCGAAATGCGCGGCAATTTCGCTGCTGATGTAGCAGAACGCTTTGGTAAGAAAAATCACCGTAAAGGTGTAAAAGTAGATGTCTCTGATGAAGGCATCACAATCGATGTGTATTGTGTGGTTGAATTTGGCCTATCCATTCCAAAGGTATCCACTGCTGTACAAGAAAATATCCGTCAAACCCTTTTGAACATGACTGCCTTAACGATTAATGAAATTAACATTCATGTCGTTGGCATTCAATTTGAAACAAAAGCACCTGAGGCTGAAGTAGATCAAGAAATGTAAAATAGGGTTCAAGTGAAACCAAGGAGGCATTGCCTCTTTGGTTTTTTAAAGCCCATTTTTGAGTAATTTCCGAATATTGATAACGTGACGCGTGGATTGATTCGTTTTTCGTCACAGCTCGCATGGATCTTGGTGCGACCACGGTCAAAATATGTTATGATCTCTGTATGGCTTAACGACAAGCGGATAAAGTGGTTAAAGGAGTAAATAATGAAAAGAAGAACTGCAAGAGAAAAGGCGCTACAAACATTATTTCAAATTGATGTGAGCAATATTGATCCGAAAGAGGCCATTACACATGCGCTGGATGAACAAGAATCAGATCCTTTTTTCGAGGAACTGGTTTTCGGTGTGCTTGAACAAAAGGACAAGCTTGATGACATGATCTCACAGCATCTAGTGAATTGGAAACTCGATCGTATTGCAAACGTAGACAGAGCCATTTTAAGGCTGTCTGTGTACGAGATGGTGTATCAAGAAGACATCCCAGTTAGTGTCTCAATGAATGAAGCGATTGAACTCGCCAAATTATTCGGCGATGATAAAGCACCGAAATTTGTAAATGGTGTACTTTCGAACATTAAAAACGACCTAAAGCAGCAATAGGAGGATTCGACATGACAGCAACAATCATCGATGGGAAAGAAACAGCAAAAGAAAAACGTGAACAATTAGCAAAAGAAGTAGAAGAGCTAAAACAAAAAGGAGTCACACCTGGTCTTGCCGTTATTCTAATCGGTGATGATCCGGCTTCACTTTCTTACGTACGCGGGAAGAAAAAAGCAGCAGAAGCAATGGGCATGCACTTTCAGCTTGATCATTTAGATGCTTCTTTAACAGAAGAAGAATTGCTTCAGCTGATTGATCAGTACAATGCGAACGATCAATTCCACGGGATTCTTGTTCAACTTCCACTGCCAAAACATATTTCTGAAAAAGCCGTTATTGAACGTATTTCACCTGAGAAAGATGTAGATGGTTTCCATCCATTAAATATCGGGAAAATGCTGCTTGGAGAAGATACATTCCTACCTTGTACACCAGCAGGCATTGTTGAATTACTGAACAAAACGGGTGTCAGTCTTTCTGGAAAAGAAGTGGTTGTTGTAGGGCGCAGCAATATTGTCGGCAAACCAGTGGGACAATTGCTGTTAAACGAAAATGCAACGGTTACTTACTGCCATTCAAGAACGGCGAATATTTCAGAACATACGTTAAAAGCGGACATTTTAGTTGTTGCCGTCGGTCGAGCAAACTTTATAAAAGCTGACCAAATCAAAGAAGGCGCAATTGTCATCGATGTAGGAGTCAATCGTTTGGATACTGGGAAGCTTGTTGGGGATGTTGATTTTGAAGAAGCGAAAGAAAAAGCTTCTTACATCACACCAGTCCCTGGCGGAGTCGGTCCAATGACGATTACGATGCTTGCACACAATACGGTTAAATCAGCAAAACGTACATTAGCATAAGCTTTATCCATTCATCCACCTGCATGCTGCCGGTGGATGAATGTGCGTTTTTGAAGAGGAGGAATACGTCATGAGTGAAAAAGCCTTTGTGACGGTCACAGCCCTTACAAAATACATAAAAAGAAAATTTGATGTTGATCCGCATTTAGAAGATATTTGGATCAAAGGTGAGTTATCCAATGTAAAGATTCATTCAAGAGGTCATGTGTACTTCACCTTAAAAGACGAAAACGCACGCATGCAAGCCGTCATGTTCCAGCGTTCCGCAGCAAAGCTGCCTTTTTCACCAAAAAGCGGAATGAAAGTGTTTGTACGCGGCGGGATTCAAGTATATGAACCAAGCGGCAACTATCAATTATATGCAAAAGAAATGCAGCCTGATGGTGTTGGTGCTCTTCATCTAGCTTATGAAGAGCTGAAGAAAAAGCTGGCAAGTGAAGGCTTATTTGATGCGCGCTATAAAAAACCAATTCCTGAATATCCAGAGGTTGTTGGTGTCATTACATCCCCAACAGGAGCGGCTGTTCGAGATGTCATCACAACGATTAACCGGCGTTATCAGCAGGCGAAAATCATTGTGCTTCCGGCGCTTGTCCAAGGTGAAAATGCCGTCCGTTCAATCGTAGAGCGGATCAAAGAAGCAAATGAAAAACAGATCTGTGATGTCTTGATTGTCGGAAGAGGAGGCGGTTCGATCGAAGAACTTTGGGCCTTTAATGAAGAAGCTGTCGCAAGAGCAATCTTCGCATCAGACATTCCAATCATTTCTGCAGTGGGGCATGAAACGGACTTTACGATCAGTGATTTCACTGCAGACATGAGAGCACCCACACCAACAGGAGCAGCCGAGCTCGCTGTTCCAAGCACAGCCGATTTAATAGAACGAATCAAATCCATCGACATTCGGCTTACAAGGGCCGTGAAGAACCGAACATCACAAGCGAAAGACCGTCTTGTGGCGCTGCAATCCTCTTATGCCTTCCGTTTTCCAAAACGATTGCAGGAGCAAAAAGAGCAGCAATTCGATTTGGTATTTGACCGTTTTCAAAAACAGCTGACGAGACAAATTGAACAAAAACGCAGTCAACTAGACCGCCAGACATACAGGCTGAAGCCGCTTCATCCAAAAGAGCAGCTGCTTCAGGCGAAAAAACGCCACACCAATGAAACAGAACAGCTCATCCGCAGCATGAATGTGCAAATGAAAACAATTCATTCGCAGTTCCAATCTGTTCTTGGTAAACTAAATGCATTAAATCCACTTCAAGTGATGGAAAGAGGCTACAGTTTAGCCTATAAAGACAATGAACTGATTAAAAGTGTGAACCAAGTCGATACGAAGGATCAATTGGCTATCACCATGAAGGATGGACGTCTGATTTGTGAGGTTATTGAGAAGGAGGGGCAATCATCATGACAGAATCAAATAAACAAAAAGAAGAACAAATGACATTTGAAGAAGCGATGAAAGGTCTTGAGGAGATCGTTGGGAAGCTCGAAGAAGGAGATGTACCACTTGAGCAAGCCATTCATTATTTCCAAGAAGGCATGACACTTTCAAAGCTTTGTCATGAAAAATTACAGCACGTTGAAAAGCAGATGGATTTCATTTTAAAAGAGGACGGTGAACTGGCTCCTTTCTCGGTGAAGGAGGCAGATGCTGGTGACAAGTAATTTGCAGGATTTTTTAACAACACGAAAACAGGCCATTGAAGATTATTTATTTACATATGTTCAGGAATTGAAAATTCCAGAAGAACTAAAATCTTCGATGCTTTACTCTCTTGAAGCTGGAGGGAAAAGACTTCGCCCTGTTCTCGTTCTTGCTTTATTACATGCTTACGGAAAAAACGAAGAAGATGGCATACCGGTTGGCTGTGCTGTAGAAATGATTCATACGTATTCATTGATACATGACGACCTTCCTTGCATGGACGATGATGACCTTCGCAGAGGAAAGCCGACTAACCATAAAGTATACGGGGAAGCAACAGCGGTTCTCGCTGGTGATGCACTTTTAACGGAAAGCTTCCGCCTCATTACATCGCAGCTATCTAGCAGAGTCTCTTCTGACCAAAAGCTTAGAATCGTAGATGAGCTTGTGCGGTCAGCAGGTGCACTAGGAATGGTTGGCGGTCAATTTGATGACATGGAAGCAGAGCAAAAACAAGTCCCGCTTGCTGAACTAGAATCCATTCATGCCCGGAAAACAGGAAAGCTTCTCACATTCAGCGTCACAGCAGGTGCAATGCTGGCAGGAGCATCAGATGAGGATATCGAAAAACTAAGAGAATTCAGCTATCATATTGGCATTGCTTTTCAAATCCGTGATGACATTTTAGACCTCGAAGGAAGCGAAGAAAAAATAGGAAAACGAGTCGGCTCTGATACAGCGAATGAAAAGTCGACATATCCTTCTTTATTAACGCTTACAGGAGCAAAAGAAAAGCTGCACGAGCACATCACACGTGCAAAAGAAATTGTCTCAAATCTTGAATTAGAGCAGCAATTGCTGCATGAGTTATGTGATCTGATCGCCTCAAGAGATCATTAAAAACAGCCTAGATTTGAGGGTCTTCGAGCAATTGTGGTAAACTGTAAACAGTTTATCATGATGAGACAACTCTTATTCCCGCTTGGTTTTCATCGGAATAAGGCATTATATATGTAGATAGAAATTTTGTTGAAAGCGAGTTGATCCTGATTGGATCTTTTATCAATAAAAAATCCAACGTTTCTAAAAGGAATGTCAATTGCAGAATTAGAGGAGCTTAGTGCTGACATTCGCATGTTTTTAATTGAGTCCTTGGCTAACTCTGGCGGGCATATCGGTCCAAACCTGGGTGTCGTTGAACTCACGGTTGCCCTTCATAAAGTATTTGACAGCCCGAAAGACAAATTCCTTTGGGATGTTGGACATCAGTCTTATGTTCACAAGCTGTTAACTGGAAGAGGGGCGGAGTTTGATACACTTCGTCAATATAAAGGACTTTGCGGTTTTCCTAAACGAAATGAAAGTGAGCATGATGTTTGGGAAACAGGCCACAGCTCAACGTCATTATCTGGCGCGATGGGTATGGCGGCGGCGCGGGATATTAAAGGGACAGATGAATATATCCTGCCGATTATCGGAGATGGTGCATTAACCGGAGGTATGGCGCTTGAAGCTCTGAATCATATCGGTGATGAAAAGAAAGACATGATCGTTATCTTAAACGATAATGAAATGAGTATTGCACCAAACGTCGGTGCAATTCACACCATGCTTGGCAGACTGCGCACAGCAGGCAAGTACCAATGGGTAAAGGACGAGCTCGAGTATTTATTTAAGCGGATCCCAGCTGTAGGCGGAAAGCTTGCTGCCACAGCAGAGCGTATTAAAGACAGCCTCAAGTATTTACTAGTGTCTGGCATGTTCTTTGAGGAAATGGGATTCACTTACTTAGGTCCTGTTGATGGACATTCTTATGAAGATCTTTTTGAAAACCTTGAATATGCAAAGAAAACAAAAGGTCCTGTCCTGCTGCATGTCATCACGAAAAAAGGAAAAGGCTATCAGCCGGCAGAATCCGATAAAATCGGGACTTGGCACGGCACAGGTCCATACAAAATTGATACAGGTGATTTTGTAAAACCAGCAGCTGCTGCACCGTCATGGAGTGGTCTTGTCAGTGAAACAGTCAGAAAGCTTGCGCGGAAAGATGAGCGAATTGTGGCCATCACGCCTGCGATGCCTGTTGGCTCAAAACTTGAAGGCTTTGCAAAGGAATTTCCAGAGCGAATGTTTGATGTAGGAATTGCTGAGCAGCATGCAGCCACAATGGCAGCTGGGCTTGCGACGCAGGATATGAAGCCATTTTTAGCGATCTATTCAACATTCCTGCAAAGAGCTTATGATCAAGTGCTGCATGATATTTGCCGCCAAAACCTCAATGTATTTATCGGAATTGACCGTGCGGGTCTTGTCGGTGCAGATGGAGAAACGCATCAAGGTGTGTTTGATATTGCCTTCATGCGTCATATGCCGAATATGGTGCTCATGATGCCGAAGGATGAAAATGAAGGCCAGCACATGGTCAATACAGCCATTCAGTATGATGACGGTCCTATTGCCATGCGTTTCCCACGCGGAAATGGTCTTGGCGTGAAAATGGATGAACAGCTGAAAACCATTCCGATTGGGTCCTGGGAGGTTCTTCGTCCAGGGAAGGATGCCGTCATTTTAACATTCGGTACGACGATTAAAATGGCGCTGCAAGCAGCTGAGGAGCTTCAAAAAGAAGGGAAATCAATTCGTGTCGTCAACGCTCGGTTTATTAAGCCGCTTGATGAAGCGATGCTACATGACATTCTTTCTGAAGGGATTCCGATTTTAACGATTGAAGAAGCTGTGCTTCAAGGCGGGTTTGGCAGTAGCGTATTAGAATATTTACACGACAAGAAAGCATCACATATCAAAGTAGAACGTATGGGTATCCCAGATCAATTTATTGAGCATGGAAGTGTTGATGCCCTGCTTGAAGAAATTGGACTGACGAAAGCACAGGTTGCTGAGACTTTACGTGACCTGCTTCCAGCAGCACCAAGAAAAGGAATTGGATCATGACATCAAAGAAAGAACGACTTGACGTTTTATTAGTCGAACAAGGACTAATGGAAACAAGAGAGAAAGCAAAGCGTGCCATCATGGCAGGGATCGTTTACTCAAATGAAACCCGTTTGGATAAACCAGGCGAGAAAATTGCTCGTGATACGCCGCTTACAGTGAAGGGGAACCCTCTCAAATACGTAAGCCGCGGCGGGTTAAAGCTTGAAAAAGCGCTTAAAGAATTTGATCTGACAGTTGAAGGGAAATTGCTGATTGATATTGGCTCATCAACAGGCGGATTTACAGATTGTGCTCTTCAAAATGGAGCAGTCAAATCATATGCTGTAGACGTTGGCTACAATCAGCTTGCGTGGAAATTAAGGCAGGATGACAGGGTTATCGTCATGGAGCGCACCAATTTCCGCCATTCCGTTCCAGCTGATTTTACTGAAGGATTGCCAGAAGTGGCATCGATTGATGTATCTTTTATCTCACTCAAACTCATTCTGCCGGCTTTAAAGCATATTCTTGTACCGGGTGGTGACTGTATTGCGCTCGTCAAGCCTCAATTTGAAGCAGGCAGAGAGCTTGTTGGGAAAAAAGGCATCGTGCGTGAGCCGTCTGTCCACCTTGGTGTACTAGAAGAGATGAATCAATTTGCTGCAAAAGAAGGCTATGATGTAAAGGATGTATCATTTTCGCCTATCACTGGTGGAGATGGAAATATTGAATTTCTGCTTCATTTAGTGCTTCATCCTGATCAAGAAGAAAATGCGGCACTCCCTGCTTCAGAACTTGAGAAGGTCGTCAAGGAAGCCCATTCCGTATTGAAAGAAAAGAAAAACAGCCCTGAGCCGGCTGACACATGAAATCATTGATACTAAAGGAATAATAGCTCGCTATTATTCCTTTTTACATGGTCAAAAGACAAGAATTGGCCGTATCTCACGTAATGCTTGTTTTTTGAAGTGTGCATCATATAACATAGAACGTAAAGACAAACTGAGAATGAAACGCCTAGGGGGGTCAAATATGAATAAAGGTCAAAGGCATATTAAAATAAGAGAAATCATTGCAAGCCAAGAAATTGAAACACAAGATGAATTGGTCGATATTTTGAAAGCCGATGGATATAACATCACACAAGCGACCGTTTCTAGGGATATTAAAGAATTACATTTAGTGAAAGTTCCGACGAACAATGGAACATATAAATACAGTCTTCCTGCAGATCAGCGGTTTAATCCGCTGTCAAAGCTGAAGCGGTCTCTAATGGATGCATTTATTAAAATGGATGCTGCCAGTCATTTAATTGTTCTGAAAACAATGCCGGGTAATGCTCAGGCGATTGGTGCTTTAATGGATAATTTAGATTGGGAAGAAATTATGGGAACGATATGCGGGGATGATACGATTTTAATCATTTGCCGCACCCCAGATGATACAGAGACAGTTTCGAGCAAAATTTTAGAGCTTCTATAAAGAATCAGGTTTACTAAAAGAGGTGTCAAATGAGTGTTAGCAGAACTAACCATTAAAAACTTTGCAATCATTGAAGAGTTAACGGTTTCATTTGAAAAAGGACTCACAGTTCTAACGGGGGAAACAGGTGCCGGAAAATCCATCATGATTGACGCTGTCTCACTTCTCGTGGGAGGAAGAGGATCCTCTGAATTTGTCCGCTACGGTGAAAAAAAGGCAGAGCTGGAAGGGCTTTTTCTTGTACCAGCCGATCACCCTGTATTTGCTCTATGCGAAGAGCAGGGAATTGACGCATCAGATGAAATGATGATCCTCCGCCGTGATATTAATAGCAGCGGGAAAAGCATTTGCCGGATTAATGGAAAGCTTGTCACCATCTCACTTTTACGGGAAGTAGGACGGCTTTTGCTTGATATACATGGACAGCACGATAACCAGCTGCTCATGGAAGATGAAAATCATCTGCATTTGCTCGATCAATTTGGAGCAGAAGACATTGCACCGGCTCTCTTGCAGTATCAAGAAGCATATGATCAATATATGAAGACGGCTCAAAAGCTAAGGCAGCTGTCTGAGAATGAGCAGGAAATGGTGCACCGCTTAGATTTACTGCAATTTCAGCTAGAGGAGATTGAGGCGGCACAATTAGAGCCGGGAGAAGATGAGAAGCTTCAGGAAGAGCGTCATCAAATCAGCAACTACGAAAAAATCTATTCCTCACTCCAAAACGCGTATAACGCCTTGCGTAATGAGCAAGGAGGACTAGATTGGGTTGGTATGTCCTCAAGCGAGCTTGATCAGGTGTCTGAGATCAACGATGATTTGAAAAAGCTATCTGAACAAGTGTCGAACTCCTACTACTTATTAGAGGATTCAACCTTCCAAATGCGAAGCATGCTGGATCAATTAGAATTCGACCCGGCTCGTCTTGATTTTATTGAATCCAGGCTGAATGAAATGAAGCAGCTAAAACGAAAATACGGCACAACCGTTGAGGAAATTTTGGAGTATGCGGCGAAGATTGAAGAAGAAATAGATCAAATCCAAAATCGAGACAGCCATCTGCAGACGCTCAAAAATAAATTAGATGCGATGAGCCGTGATGCCCTGCTCGAAGCACTTAACGTTTCGGAGCTGCGTAAAAAATGGGCCAAAAAGCTAGCGAAGCAAATTCAAACAGAGCTCAAGGATTTGTATATGGAGAAGTCATCATTTGACACAGCTTTTTCTGTTCGATATGCGCCATTTGGCAGCACCGATTGTCCGCTATTAGACGGAAAACCTGTGCAGCTCGGGAAAAATGGAATCGACCAAGCCCAATTTGTCATTTCTACAAATACAGGCGAACCGATGAAATCTTTATCGAAAGTAGCCTCAGGTGGAGAAATTTCACGTGTCATGCTCGCTGTGAAGAGTATTTTCTCAGCTAAACAAGACGTCACATCCATTATTTTCGATGAAGTTGATACAGGCGTCAGCGGCAGAGTGGCACAAGCCATTGCTGAGAAAATTTACAAAGTTGCTTCTGGATCACAAGTGCTCTGTATTACACATCTGCCTCAAGTAGCCGCAATGGCTGACACACATCTCTTCATTTCGAAACGCTCGAAAGCGGGCAGAACACTGACGAGTGTCAAACCATTAAGTCATGAAGAAAAAGTGAGTGAAATTGGCCGGATGATTGCCGGTGTGGAAGTGACTGAGCTGACAAAACAGCATGCAAAAGAACTATTGCACCAAGCAAATGATGTCAAAACAACAGGGTAGCTGAATCATCAGCTGCCTTTTTTATATGTTGTGTAAAAGCCGGCGTATATACCCATAAAATCGTCTTTTTCTTTTATCAATTTATCCAATCATTTTCTAAAGCTGCCGGTTATAAATCCTCTCGAAGAAGGCAAAAGTAAAGATGTAGCCAAAACATGAGTGTTCTGGTGTGGGTAAGGAGCGAGGAGAGTGAAAAATGAATGCCCGAAAAGATGAGAAAAGCCATTGGTGTGATTCTCCTTGTTTCTTTAATAAGTACAGGGTTTATGAGCATAGTGAAGGAATACATCAGCATTCCAACAAATATTGCTGTATTTGAAAAACAGAAGCACTCAATTGACACATCGATTGAAGCGTCAGCCAATGCTTCTTCACCAGCCTTTAGCCTTTCAGAGAAAAAGAATCAGCTGGATATTACAGGACAAAAGGCGGGAAAAGCCGAAATTGTTTATGATTTTAAAGGATTTCCTATTAAGAAAACAAAAGTTGACGTTCTCCCTGAATTAAAAGTCATTCCTGGAGGTCAATCCATTGGCGTCAAGCTCCACTCTGTAGGAGTTCTCGTTGTAGGTTTTCATCAAATCACAACAGCAGACGGCAAAAAATCACCAGGTGAAGCCGCAGGCATTCAATCAGGGGATATGATCATTGAAATCAATGGTCAAAAAATGGAGAAAATGAATGACCTCACCCCATTTATTCAGAAAGCAGGGAAAACGGGTGAAACGCTTCGTTTGCTCATAAAGAGAGATCATAAAACCTTTCAAACAACATTAACACCCGCAAAAGATGCAAGTGAAGGCATCTATCGAATTGGTCTTTACATTCGTGATTCTGCAGCAGGAATCGGCACGATGACCTTTTTCGAACCTTCATCTAAAAAATATGGTGCCCTTGGGCATGTGATTTCTGACATGGATACAAAAAAACCAATTGTTGTCGACAATGGTGAAATTGTTAGATCAACCGTGACATCGATTGAAAAAGGTACAGGAGGCAATCCTGGAGAAAAATTGGCGAGATTCTCTTCCGAAAGAAAAACAATAGGAGATATCTCCCGCAACAGCCCTTTTGGTATCTTTGGTACGTTAACCGAAAAGCTTGAAAATCATGTAGCAGATAAACCACTTCCAGTCGCTTTATCAAATGAAGTAAAAGAAGGCCCAGCAGAAATTTTAACCGTTGTGGATCATGATAAAGTGGAGAAGTTTGATATTAAAATCGTCAGCACAACACCGCAGAAATTCCCAGCAACTAAAGGAATGGTATTGAAGGTAACAGATGAGCGGCTCTTAAGCAAAACGGGCGGAATCGTCCAAGGAATGAGCGGAAGCCCCATCATCCAAAATGGCAAAGTCATTGGAGCTGTCACACACGTATTCGTCAATGATCCGACTAGCGGGTACGGCGTACACATTGAATGGATGCTGTCAGAAGCAGGAATCGACCTTTATCAAAAAAACAAAAAAGCAAGCTGATCATCAAACTGCCGTGAATCTTCCGGCAGTTTTTTTCTACCCTTTCTTTCTCTTCCATCATGTTATAAAATAAGGAAAAAGAGATTTTTCGACAAAATGGAAAAAAGCATGTTGTCAAATTGCAATAATCGTCGATTCGTTAAGAAAAACGTAGAAAAAGCTAGATAATGCTCTATTATTCGGAAAATTAAAGTTTTTTAAAGGGGATAGCATGGTTTTGTCGAATTGAACACTCAGAAGAGAAATGCAAAAGACTAAAGGAATCGACATTGGGGAGGAAAGAACGTGGAGAAAATTAAAGTGTGTGTAGCTGATGACAATCGAGAGCTTGTTGGCCTTTTGACAGAGTATATTGAGGGACAGGAAGATATGGAAGTACTTGGCGTGGCGTATAATGGTCAGGAATGCCTGACATTATTTAAAGATAAAGAGCCCGACGTTCTCCTCTTAGACATTATTATGCCTCATTTAGACGGTCTTGCTGTACTAGAACGCCTCCGTGAAAACAATGAAATGACAAAACAGCCAAGTGTGATTATGCTAACGGCATTTGGACAAGAAGATGTCACGAAAAAAGCAGTTGATTTGGGCGCATCCTATTTCATTTTAAAGCCATTTGATATGGAAAACCTAGTAGGTCATATTCGTCAAGTCAGTGGAAACGGCACACAAGTTACCCATCGCTCTTCATCAATCCAAAACAGTGTTCTTCGTAACAAACCTGAACCGAAACGTAAAAACTTAGATGCGAGCATTACGACCATTATTCATGAAATTGGCGTGCCCGCTCATATTAAAGGCTATTTATACTTAAGAGAAGCCATTTCTATGGTGTACAATGACATTGAGCTTCTCGGAAGCATCACTAAAGTGTTGTACCCAGACATTGCAAAGAAATTTAACACGACTGCCAGCAGGGTAGAACGAGCGATTCGTCATGCCATTGAAGTCGCTTGGAGCAGAGGAAACATTGATTCCATTTCCTCACTCTTTGGTTATACTGTCAGCATGTCAAAAGCGAAACCAACCAATTCAGAATTTATTGCCATGGTAGCTGATCGTCTGCGTTTAGAGCATAGAGCAAGCTAGTATCTTTTTCATGAAAAAACGTTTCTTCATTGAGACGTTTTTTTATTTTGAAACATGTTGTCAAAAATTGGTTAGGTTGATAAAATCATCTTAATGTTTAAATTGGACAAACGGGCTGCTTTATTTTCAGAATAAAATGAAAAATAAAGCATGAAAAAAATAAAAAAGACATAAAGTAGTGGTAATCAGCTGCGCCAATCGATCATGAATTCTTCAAAATAGAAGAAGAAAACGCTCATTCGTAAGAAAAAGGATGAGAGGAAAAGGTCTCATGGATTTGGTAATTAAAGTAAACGAGATCGAAAGTTCTATTTCTATTGACCTGATTGGTTGGCGTTTTAAAGTCACTGGCTTCTTAGAGATTGTGCCATTTGAACTGAATATTCCCATTGTCGAATTTAATAATTTTCACATTCTTTTACTATGCTATAATAATGAAAAGAAGAGGGTGAGGTTATGGGAAAGCTGAAAATCCACTCTGCTGAGGTTGCGAACGAAATTAGCAAGTGGACGAGGGTCATTTCTCAGAATGACTTAGAAAAATCTGCTGTCTATAAAGAGAAAATTCAGAATTTGCTAAAAAATACAGATGAAGACCGTGAAGTTCTCCTTTATTATCAGCTTGTTGACGGCAGACATGAAATGTTACTTGGAAATATCGAAAAAGCCAATCAAATTATGAAAAGTGTCGGAACGCTCGATGAGAAGGCAGATGACATTATTAATTTTTATTTTTACTTTTACAAAGGCCAATATGCTGCATATGTGAAAAAGTATGATGAAGCCATTAGCTTTTATAAAATTGCAGAACAGCGGCTAAAACGTGTGAATGAAGACCTGGAAGTAGGAACTTTTCACCATAAGGTTGCTTCGATCTATTACGAACTGAAACAAAATTTCATATCCATTAATCATATTAAAAAAGCCATCGATACATTCAAAGCGCATGAAGAGTACACAGCGCAGGCGATTGACAGCTTAATTTTACATGCAAGTAATTGCATTGATTTGTTCCAATTCGATGAAGCAGAGAAAAAGTATAAAGAAGCTCTTGAGAAAAGTAAGCGCATTAACAATGAAGTGCTGATTGGGAAATGCTATCACAATTTAGCGGTTCTTTATTATGCAAAGCATGATTATGAAAAAAGCGCACATTATGCCAAAAAAGGAATGGGCATTCAAATTCATCGTGACAATAGCCATTATTACATCCAATCTTTATATGTTCTGGCCAATGCCTTGGTTCATTTAGGAGATCAAGAGGCGAGGGAATATATTAAAGAGGGTATTTTGTATAGTCGCGATATCCAAAATAATGAATATATAGTAAAATTTGAAATTTTGGATTTGATGTGCGAGAATAGTGGGGCAGCAGACGTATTCTCAGAAAAATTAGACTACATAGAAAAAAATAGATTATATGTGGAGCTTGAGGATTTGTCTGAACAAATATCGAAATACTTCAAGGAACGAAATGATTATCAAAATGCCATTCGTTTTCTTGAAAAGAAATTCGATGCACAAATACTTCAAAAGAAAGTGGAGGTTATCTTATGAAAAAGTTGTTGTTAGGTGTAACCGTTGTTACAGCAGTCGCAGTTGTTTCTTCCCTTTTTGCTCTTGACGCAGAGACGACAGAGCAAGCCATCAGAGCGATTACGTGATCGAATTTATCTGTCAACCTCTTCGTATGAATCAGAAGAGGTTTTTTTTATGCGCTCAAAACTGGAAAAACGAAAAAAGACACGTCATAATGTAAGGAAGCATCATATTTAGAGGTGACCTATGACGAAAATTTTTGCACACAGAGGCTTTAAAGGCATTTATCCTGAAAACACCATGATAGCCTTCGAGCATGCACTCCATTCGGGAGCTGACGGAATTGAGCTGGATGTTCAGCTGACGAAAGACGGTAGACTTGCTGTCATTCACGATGAGAAACTGAACAGAACAACGAACATGAAAGGTTTAGTAAAAGACCATACATATGAAGAATTAAAAGCGGGAGATGCGAGTCATTCTTTCTACGAAGAAACCGGTGCTGTATCCATTCCTCTTTTGGAGGAAGTATTAGAGCTAGTGACGCAGCAATCATCATTGATCATCAATATTGAACTAAAAAACTCCATTTATCGATATCCGGGTATCGAAGAGAAAGTAAAAAAACAAATCGAGCATTTTCAAATAGAAGACCGTGTACTTGTTTCATCGTTTCATCACGGCAGTTTAGCTCTTTTTCACAAACTGATGCCGCATGTTGAACTTGCGGTTCTCACAATGGATGTGATTCATCAGCCGGAGATGTATATAAAAACAGTACCAGCAAGGGGCTACCATCCAAATATCAAGGGTGCCGGCGTGACCAAAGAGGTTGTGGCAGCTCTCCATGCATCTCAGCAAGTGATCAGGCCGTTTACAGTAAATAGTGAAAAGCAAATGAAAAACATGTTTTCCTTAGGTGTCGATGGCATTTTTACTGATTTTCCTGACCGAGCCGTGAAAATAAGAGAAGAAATGAAATAAAGACCTGCTCTAAATCAGCGGGTCTTTTTTCACGTTTTATCTCTGCTTAAAGCGGGCAGTCACTTTATTTCGTTTACGGTCTCTATATAAAATAAAGCCAGCCACTACATAAAGACCTCCCCCTAAAAATAACAACCCTGCAATTCCTTGCAGCCATAAATATGGAAATGGTGCAATGATGATGCCGAAAACAGTGTCACGCAGCAGCTTAATCCCAAGTGCTGCAAGCGCGCCAGGTATTAAAATAATCACTAGTGCAAGTATTCTCCCCATCAAATGTCCCCTTAAACGTCATTTACTTCCATTGTCTAATTCAAAAAATATTTTGTCAAGAAAGGAAAACGTGGTAATATAAGAGTTGTGCAATTTTTTGCAACGGAAAAATATGGTGTGCAAATTTTTTCATATAAAGGGGTAACGGGATGCAGAGAGTCTTGATTGTCGGTGCAGGACAGGGTGGATCAGCATTGCTTGAAACATTGCTGAAAACAAATATGATTCAAATCATTGCGATCGCCGACCTTGATCTTGAGGCACCGGGGATGGTAGAAGCGAAAAAGAATGGAATTGATACGACAACGGATTGGAAAGAATACATAAAAGATGACATTGATATCATCATTGAAACAACAGGCAGTTCAGCAGTGCTGAAAGAACTAATTGAAAAAAAGCCAGAGCACGCAGTCATTGTTCCAAGTTCAATGGCTTACGTGATATCAGAATTAATGTCAGAAAAACAGCAGCTGATCCAAATATTAAAGGAACAAACCTATAAGCATGACCGCATTTTTAATGCAACGAACGACGGGATGATTTTTATAAACATGAATGAAGAAGTCGTCCTGTTTAATCGATCAGCGGCCAAAATGGTTGGATGTTCGCAAAAAGATGCGATTGGCCGTCATATACGAGAAGTGATCCCAAATACAAAGCTTCCCGACATTTTAAGATCGAGAGAGCCAGAATTTAATCAAAAACAATTTTTGAATCAGCAAATACAAATTGTTACAACGCGTTTGCCGATTATTGATGACGCGGGGAGAATGCTAGGTGCTTTATCCATCTTTAAAGATATTACAGATGCCGTTGAGCTTGCGGAGGAAGTAACCAATCTTAAAGAAGTGCGAACGATGCTGGAGGCGATCATTCAATCGTCGGATGAAGCCATATCAGTTGTTGATGAGCAGGGAAAAGGGATCTTAATCAACCGGGCTTATACGAAAATGACTGGATTAACAGATAAAGAAGTTGTGGGGAAACCAGCAGGTGCAGATATTTCTGAAGGAGAAAGCATGCATTTGAAGGTACTTGAAACAAGAAGACCCGTTCGAGGCGTCAGAATGAAAGTCGGACCGAATAAAAAAGATGTGATTGTCAACGTAGCGCCAGTCATTGTTGATGGCATTTTAAAAGGCAGTGTCGGGGTCATTCATGACGTATCAGAAATTCAATCACTCACAAATGAATTAAATAAAGCAAGGCAGCTCATCCGTACACTTGAAGCAAAGTACACATTTGAAGACATCATTGGAGAGAGTGAGCAAATGCTTGTGGCGCTAGAGCAGGCGAAGCTAGGCGCGAAAACGCCAGCCACCATTTTACTCCGGGGAGAATCAGGTACTGGAAAAGAGCTGTTTGCGCACGCCATTCATAATGAAAGTGACCGAAAATATAATCGCTTTGTACGGGTCAACTGTGCAGCCTTATCTGAGACCCTTTTAGAGTCAGAGCTTTTTGGCTATGAAGAAGGAGCATTTTCTGGTGCAAGGCGAGGCGGGAAAAAAGGGCTGTTTGAAGAGGCGAATCAAGGCAGCATTTTTTTAGATGAAATTGGCGAAATGACGCCAAGTACACAGGCGAAGCTGCTTCGTGTGATGCAGGAGAAAGAAATAGTAAGGGTAGGCGGAACAAAGGCTATACCGGTCGATGTTCGTGTGATCACGGCGACAAATGTCAATATTGAAAAAGCGATGGCGGAAGGAAAGTTCAGAGAAGATTTATATTATCGAATGAACAGATACCCGATCTCCATCCCGCCGCTAAGGCAGCGCCTTGAGGATATTGACTCGTTAAGCAAACGTCTCATCCAAAAGATCAATTTAGACTATGGACGGAACGTGAGCGGGTTAACGGAACAGGCACTTAATAGACTGCGATCATATAAGTGGCCAGGAAACGTAAGAGAGCTTGAAAATGTACTTGGACGAGCCATGATCTTTTTGAACCCGCAAGAAGAATGGATTGATGAAGGGCATATTTCTTTCATGGAGTCAGAAGATCAGGAAGAAAAAGAGCAGCAGGAACTGACTGTCAGTCAATTTGAGGGAGAGACGCTTTCGGATGCTGTTGAGGCATTTGAAGCGCAGCTGATTAAACAAACCCTTGAAAAGCATCAATTCAATCGCACGAAAACAGCGAAAACGTTAGGGATCAGCATTCGGAACCTTTACTATAAAATGGACAAATATCAACTTGCAAAAGATAGCATGCAATAAAATGCATGTAACCTGCAAAAGATTGCACGAATGTCATGCGAATTGCCTCATATTCACTGCATTTCAAACTGGCACGGAACTTGCATATAAAACATGAACCGAGCACAAGGAAAGGTGGGCATATATGAAGCTTGACGATCTGATTATGAAAGCCGCCCAGCTGCAGAACAAAACGGCGGCTGTGGCTCATGCAGAAGACGAAGAAGTGCTTCATGCCATCAAGATGGCAATTAAGCGAAAGGTCGCTCGCTTTCTCCTGGTTGGGAACAAACGCAACCTGAAGGAGCTAGTGAAGCAGCATGAAATCAATGAGGACTGGATCGATATTATTCATTCAGATTCTCCCGAAGAATCTGCCAAAATTGCCGTTCAGGCAGTGAGCGAGAAGCATGCAGATATTTTGATGAAGGGGCATGTCCCGACAGCCGTTCTTTTAAAAGCGGTATTGAATAAAGAATATGGGCTCAGGACGACCAGTGTCCTATCACATGTTGCGGCATTTGAAGTACCGGGCTTTGACCGCTTTATTTATGTCACGGATTCTGCGATGAACATCGCGCCCGATTTAAATATGCTGAAAGAGATTACGATCAACTCTGTTCAAGTAGCGCAAGCTGTCGGAAACGACATGCCGAAGGTTGCAGTGCTCTCTGCGGTGGAGGTCGTGAATCCGGCAATGGATTCAACTTTGACTGCTGCAAGTCTTGCGCAAATGAATCGGCGCGGGCAAATTTCTGGCTGCCTGATTGATGGGCCACTTGCTTTAGATAATGCCATTTCTCAAACGGCAGCTTCTCATAAAAATATTACAAGTGATGTAGCCGGCCATGCAGATATTTTGCTTGTGCCAACAATTGAGGCAGGAAACATTCTTTATAAATCTCTCATCTACTTTGCACATGCGAAGGTGGGAGCTGTGGTGGCAGGAGCGAAGGCGCCGATTGCTTTAACAAGCCGGTCTGATTCAGCCGAAAGTAAGCTTTATTCAATTGCGCTTGCCATCTGTACATCAAATTAAGCGGAAGTAATAGGAGGAATAACACGATGGAACTTTTTAAATATATGGAACGATACGATTATGAACAGCTTGTATTTTGTCAGGATGAGCAGTCTGGCTTAAAAGCCATTATTGCGATTCATGATACAACACTTGGGCCGGCACTAGGCGGAACGAGAATGTGGACGTATGAAAACGAAGAAGCAGCCATTGAGGATGCACTGCGTCTAGCTAGAGGAATGACTTATAAAAACGCGGCAGCAGGACTTAATCTTGGCGGCGGAAAAACGGTCATCATCGGTGATCCGAGAAAAGACAAAAATGAAGAAATGTTCCGTGCATTTGGACGTTATATTCAAGGGCTGAATGGCCGCTATATTACAGCAGAAGATGTCGGTACAACGGTAGAAGACATGGATCTCATTCATGAAGAAACCGATTTTGTCACAGGGATCTCTCCTGCATTTGGTTCTTCTGGAAATCCGTCTCCCGTCACAGCTTACGGTGTATACAAAGGGATGAAAGCCGCTGCCAAAGCTGCATTTGGAACCGATTCATTAGAAGGAAAAACAATTGCCGTCCAAGGCGTAGGAAATGTCGCTTACAACTTGTGTAAACATCTGCATGAAGAAGGCGCGCAGCTCATTGTCACAGATATCAACAAAGACTCTGTCAAACGTGCTGTTGAAGACTTTGGCGCAAAAGCAGTCGACCCTGACGATATTTACGATCAAGCATGTGATATTTATGCACCGTGCGCACTTGGTGCAACCATTAACGATGTGACCATTCCTAAGTTAAAAGCAAAGGTGATTGCAGGTGCTGCAAATAACCAGCTAAGAGAAACGCATCACGGAGACCTTATCCATGAGATGGGAATTGTATATGCTCCTGACTATGTGATCAATGCAGGCGGTGTGATTAACGTGGCTGATGAGCTTTATGGCTATAATGCAGATCGTGCGATGAAAAAAGTCGAAGGCATTTATCAAAATATTGAACGTGTAATTGAAATTTCAAACCGTGATGCCATTCCAACTTATAAAGCGGCAGACCGATTGGCTGAAGAGCGAATTGAAAGAATGCGCAAATCAAGAAGTCAATTCTTGCAAAATGGTCAACATATTTTAAGCCGTCGCTAATTTGAAGAATGAGTTGAAACGGAGGTTTTGTTTTTGCTGACAAAAGAATGGCGTATTCTCACGATTAATCCTGGCTCTACTTCAACAAAAATCGGTGTGTTTCATAATGAACGGTCTATTTTTGAAACGACACTTAGACATACAGATGAGGAATTAAAGCAGTTTCCTCATATCATTGATCAATTTTCATTCCGTAAAGAAACCATATTGAAAACACTGCATGAACAGGGGATGAACATCTCAAAGTTTGATGCAGTTTGCGCACGCGGCGGTCTCCTTCGTCCGATTGAAGGAGGCACATATGAAGTCAATGAGCAAATGGTGAAAGACCTAAAAGAAGGATATGCCGGCCAGCACGCATCCAATCTCGGTGGAATCATCGCGAGAGAAATTGCACTTGGCCTGAATATCCCAGCTTTTATTGTCGATCCAGTTGTAGTGGATGAACTAAAACCAATTGCTCGTATTTCAGGGCTGCCAACGATCGAAAGAAAAAGCATTTTTCATGCATTAAATCAAAAAGCGGTCGCAAGAAAAACAGCGGCTTCTTTTGGAAAAAGTTATGAAGATTTGAACATGATTATTACTCATATGGGCGGCGGTATTACCATTGGTGTTCATGAAAAAGGAAAAGTCATCGATGTGAATAACGGTCTGCATGGCGAAGGTCCTTTCAGCCCAGAGCGTGCGGGAACCCTGCCGACAGGTGATCTTGTGAATCTTTGTTTTTCGGGGGAGTATACCCAAGAAGAAATGCTCAAACGCATTATTGGTGAAGGCGGGCTTGCGGGCTATCTTGGCACGACAGACGCTGTGAAAGTGGAACGCATGATTGAAGCGGGTGATGAGCGGGCGGCGCTCATTTATGAAGCGATGTGCTATCAGATTGCCAAGGAAATTGGTGCGGCTAGCGCTGTCTTAAAAGGAGCAGTTGACGTCATTGTATTAACAGGCGGACTTGCATACAGCAAACAAATTACGTCAAGTATTCGCGGCTATATTGACTGGATTTCAGATGTTGTTGTGTTTCCAGGTGAAAATGAGCTGCAATCGTTAGCAGAAGGTGCGCTTCGTATTTTAAAAGAAGAAGAATCACCGAAAGAATACCCAAATGATCAACAGGAAAAGAAAGGAGTGACAAGTCATGGCAACTGAATATGACCTCGTCATTCTTGGTGGAGGCACAGGCGGCTATGTAGCGGCCATCCGTGCCTCACAGCTTGGATTGAAAACAGCAGTTGTAGAAAAAGAAAAGCTCGGCGGAACATGTCTTCATAAAGGCTGCATCCCGTCTAAAGCGCTGCTCAGAAGTGCAGAAGTTTATCAAACCGTCAAACGCGCAGCTGATTTTGGTGTTGAGGCAGGAGGCGTTGCCTTGCAATTTGCCAATGTGCAGAAAAGAAAAACAGAGATCGTCGAAAAACTAGCAGGCGGCGTCAAACATTTAATGAAACAAGGAAGAATTGATGTATATGAAGGGATCGGCCGTATTCTTGGTCCATCTATCTTTTCGCCAATGCCAGGAACGATCTCCGTAGAAATGGCAAATGGAGAGGAAAATGAAATGCTCATTCCAAAGCAGGTCATCATCGCGACAGGATCAAGACCGCGTGTGCTGCCAGGGCTTGAAGCAGATGGAACACACATCCTCACTTCAGATGATGCACTTGAACTGCCAGAGCTTCCGCAGTCAATGCTGATTGTGGGGGGCGGAGTGATCGGAATCGAGTGGGCTTCCATGCTTAATGATTTTGGTGTGAACGTCACTGTGCTTGAGTTTGCAGACCGCATTTTGCCAACAGAGGATCATGACATTTCTAAAGAAATGGAAAAGCTATTATCTAAAAAAGGCATCACTTTTGTGACTAATGCGAAGGTACTGCCAGATAGCGTAGAAAAGCAGGAAAATCTCGTGACAATTCAAGCGGAAAAGGATGGAGACATTCAGACGTTTGAAGCGGAAAAACTCCTTCTTTCAGTGGGCAGAGTACCTAATATCGAAGGCATAGGTCTTGAAAACACGGACATCCAAACCGAAAAACAAGGCATTGTCGTGAATGAACATTATCAAACGAAAGAATCGCATATTTACGCAATAGGAGATGTCATCGGCGGGCTTCAGCTGGCACATGTCGCTTCTCACGAAGGGATGATTGCTGTAGAACATATGGCTGGGAAAGATCCAAAGCCGCTCGATGAAACGCTCGTATCTAAATGTGTTTACTCTCACCCAGAAACCGCTAGTGTTGGACTCACTGAACAGGCGGCAAAAGAGCAGGGCTTTGAAGTCAAAATAGGGAAATTACCATTTATGGCGATTGGAAAAGCACTTGTGTACGGTGAGTCTGATGGATTCGTCAAAATCATTGCCGATCAAAAGACAGATGATATTTTAGGAATTCATATGATTGGTCCTCATGTAACAGATATGATATCTGAAGCTGGATTAGCCAAAGTACTTGATGCAACCCCGTGGGAAGTGGGGCAGACGATACACCCGCATCCGACCTTATCAGAGGCGATTGGCGAGGCAGCCCTTGCTGTTGACGGGAAGGCGATCCATTTTTAATCAAGGAGGGAAACATGATGAGTAACATGCGTCATCAGGAATTAGGATTATCAGATGAACAAGCAATTGAGATATACAGAACAATGCTTCTAGCAAGAAAAATCGATGAACGGATGTGGCTTTTAAACCGTTCCGGGAAAATTCCATTCGTTATTTCTTGTCAAGGGCAGGAAGCGCAGCAAGTCGGCGCTGCATTTGCTCTTAATAGAGAAGAAGATTACGTCTTACCTTACTATCGTGATATGGGGGTTGTCCTTGCTTTTGGGATGACAGCAAAAGATTTAATGATGTCTGGTTTCGCAAAACAAGACGATCCAAACTCAGGCGGAAGACAAATGCCGGGGCATTTTGGGCAAAGAGCAAATCGAATTGTGACTGGGTCGTCACCTGTAACAACGCAGGTTCCTCACGCGGTAGGAATTGCCCTTGCTGGACGATTAGAGCAGAAAAACTTTGTCAGCTTTGTCACGTTCGGTGAAGGCTCATCAAACCAAGGTGATTTCCACGAAGGCGCAAACTTTGCTGCTGTTCATAAACTGCCTGTTATTTTCATGTGTGAAAACAATAAGTATGCGATTTCCGTGCCATATGACAAACAAGTAGCCTGTGAACGCATTTCAGATCGTGCGGTTGGATATGGGATGCCTGGTGTCACTGTAGATGGAAATGATCCGCTTGAAGTATATGCCGCTGTCAAAGAAGCAAGAGACCGTGCGGCTAGAGGTGAAGGCCCGACATTGATTGAAACAATCTCTTACCGTTTAACTGCGCATTCAAGTGATGACGATGATTCAAGCTATCGAGAAAAAGAAGAAGTGCTTGAAGCAAGAAAGAAAGATCCGCTCATCCAATATGAAACGTATTTAATCGAAGGAAACGTCATGACTTCTGAAATGAAAGAAGAGATGACAAAAGAAATCATGCAAATCGTAAACGAAGCTACTGATGAAGCGGAAAACGCGGCTTATGCTGATGCAGAAAGCGCACTTCGTTACGTGTATGCGGAGTAAGGGGGAAGAAAAATGCCTGTTATGTCATATATAGACGCTATTACACTGGCGATGAAAGAAGAAATGGAGCGAGATCCGAAAGTGTTTGTGCTCGGAGAGGATGTCGGGAAAAAAGGCGGCGTATTTAAAGCGACAGCGGGTCTTTACGAGCAATTCGGAGAAGCGCGCGTCATGGATACACCTCTTGCAGAATCAGCCATTGCGGGTGTAGGTATTGGGGCAGCGATGTATGGAATGCGCCCAATTGCAGAAATGCAATTTGCGGATTTCATTATGCCTGCAATCAACCAAATCATTTCAGAGGCTGCAAAAATTAGATACCGTTCAAATAATGATTGGAGCTGTCCAATGGTCATCCGCGCACCTTACGGGGGTGGAGTACACGGGGCACTTTATCATTCACAATCGGTCGAAGCTATTTTTGCTAACCAGCCTGGTTTGAAGATTGTGATGCCTTCTACACCTTATGATGTCAAAGGTCTTTTAAAGGCTGCAGTGCGTGATCCAGATCCTGTATTGTTCTTTGAACATAAACGTGCATACCGTCTGATTAAAGGAGAAGTGCCTGAAGAGGATTACACTCTTCCGATTGGAAAAGCAGATGTGAAGCGTGAAGGCGATGATATCACGGTCATTACATATGGCCTTTGTGTCCATTTTGCGCTGCAAGCAGCAGACCGCCTTGCAAAAGACGGCATTTCCGCTCATATTCTCGATTTGAGAACAGTGTACCCGCTTGATCAGGAAGCGATTATAGAAGCGGCTTCTAAAACAGGTAAAGTGCTTCTGTTAACAGAAGATACAAAAGAAGGCAGCATCATGAGTGAGGTTGCGGCGATCATTTCGGAGCATTGCTTATTTGATTTAGACGCACCAATCAAACGCCTGGCAGGACCAGATATTCCGGCAATGCCTTATGCGCCGACAATGGAGAAATTCTTCATGGTCAACCCGGATAAGGTAGAAGCTGAAATGAGAGAGCTGGCGGCGTTTTAAGAAAGAGGAGGGTTTCAAAGTGGCAATTGAACAAATGAAAATGCCTCAGCTAGGTGAAAGTGTAACAGAAGGAACCATTAGCAAATGGCTCGTTTCACCTGGCGATCATGTGAATAAATACGATCCGATTGCGGAAGTCATGACAGATAAAGTGAACGCAGAAGTTCCGTCATCTTTTACAGGAACGATTACAAAGCTATCGGCTGAGGAAGGCGAAACGCTGCAAGTAGGAGAAGTGTTCTGTGAAATTGAAGTTGAAGGAAGCGAGCAGCAGAGCGAGAAAGAAGAAGCAGCACCTGAGCAAAGCGAAGCGCCTGAAGCAGATCAAACAAATGAGAATCAAAGTCAAAAGAAACGTTATTCTCCAGCCGTTCTTCGTTTAGCAGATGAGCATGGCATTGATTTAGCGGCTGTTCAAGGTACGGGAGCAGGCGGCCGAATCACTAGAAAAGATTTGCTGCAGCTCATTGAAAACGGCGGCGTCAAAGAGAAGACAGCACCTGTCAATGAACGTGCCGTTCAACCGGAGCCTGCGCAGTCTTCTCAAGCAAAAGCAGCACCTGCCGTCCCTTCTATGCCTGGTGATGTTGAGCTGCCAGTCACGCCGATCCGTCAGGCAATTGCGGCCAATATGCTGAGAAGCAAACATGAAATTCCGCATGCTTGGACGATGATGGAAGTCGATGTGACAAATCTAGTGACAAGAAGAAATCAGCTGAAGGATCAGTTTAAAGCAAAAGAAGGCTTTAACTTGACGTTCTTTGCGTTCTTTGTCAAAGCAGTGGCTCAGGCCTTAAAGGAATTCCCTGAAATGAACAGCATGTGGGCCGGAGATAAAATTGTGCAAAAGAAAGCAATCAATGTTTCGATTGCTGTCGCTACAGATGACGCGCTTTTTGTTCCAGTCATTAAGGATGCGGATGAAAAGACCATTAAGGGCATTGCCAAAGAAATTCATGAGCTGGCGTCTAAGGTGAGACAAGGGACGCTTAAGCAAAGTGATATGGAAGGCGGTACCTTCACTGTCAACAACACGGGATCATTTGGTTCGGTACAATCAATGGGAATCATTAATTATCCGCAAGCGGCGATTTTACAAGTAGAATCGATCGTGAAGCGTCCAATGATTGTAAACGGAATGATTGCGGCAAGAGACATGGTCAATCTTTGTCTTTCATTAGATCACAGAGTACTAGATGGTCTTGTATGCGGCAGATTCCTTCAGCGAATTAAACAAATCCTTGAAGGCATCGACGAGCAGACATCTGTTTATTAAAACAATATTTTCCCCCCTCCCGGTATGAGAGGGGGATTTCCACATCTAGGAGAAAGGAGCGATGATATGTCTGGACTAGATTTTTTTGCTTTTCTCACGATTGGTCTCATGTTTATCACAGCGATTGCCTTCGCTTTTCTGCGGTACATTTCTAAATCACGCAATCATCCTGAACGATTACTGCTTATCATATCGATCGTTTCAATCATTCAAATCGTGTACTGTCTGCTGATTGTCGGCGGGTTTAAAGGAGCAGCCAATAGCTTTTTAGGAATATCACTTCTCGCCGGGACGCTTCTCGGATATGCACTTGAATATTTATACAGACGCTATATCAAAAAAACGCCCGAATCAAAATGATGTCGGGCATTTTTTATTCTGCTGGAACAATAAAGGTCAAATGTTGTTTTAACACTTCTAAAGAAGAGGGGGCCGTCATATAAACTTCACCATCTGTATCAGCATCCATTTCCTCTTTTGTGTGGATATGAATACTGGACGCTTGAATGAGAGACAGATCGCCGGTGAAATCCTCCAGCTCCTCCCGGTTCATTGAGAAGATTTCTTTTAAAGCAGAGAAACTCGTATTTCTGCAAATTAAGATTTCTGCTTTTCCATCATCAATGGCTGAATGAGGCAAATCAATTTTATTTGTACCGATAAAATGTCCATTCATGACAAGAACGATGACGGCTTCCTCTTCCCAGCTTTCCTCTTCTGTCTCAATACGTACGTGAAAAGGATCTGTTTGCTGCAAGGTGCGCAGCGCACTTGTGAAGTAGCTGATTTTGCCGAGTACGGCTTTTTCCTTGTCGTTAATATTGTTGGACGTATCTGCGATCAGCCCAATTCCCCAAAAGTTTAACACGTATCGATCTTCTGCTTTGATTAAGTCGACCTTTTTCTCTTTGCCGTCTACAATCATTTGAGCGGCTTTCTGCATTTGTTGAGGAATACCTAGTGTTCTAGAAAAATCATTGCATGTCCCGCCTGGTAATATCGCTACAGTGGGCCTTTTTTCTAAACCGCCAATGCCGTTCATGCATTCATGCACGGTACCATCTCCGCCTAATATAATGAGCAATTCCACCGTCTCATCAATTTGACGGCAGAAATTATAAGCATCATTTGGCTGCTTTGTTGGTTTCAAAATGAGTTCATCAATATGTATAGAAAGAAGAGGCACTGTTTGACCGAGTGTTTTTTCCATGTTTTTTTGTCCAGCATTTCCATTATAAATGAGCATCGCTTTTTTGAATTGTGCCATCACGCAGTTCTCCCTTTCATCTCTTTATCATCACTTTTCCCCAATTTGACAGCTCATAAACGATGTTCGGAAAAAGAGGCGGGAGGAAAAGACAACACATTTGCCCGCAGGCGTTTTCCTTGATATGATGGAGTTAAAATGGTTATGGTACGCAAAAGGAGTGGACGGACATGAATATTGATTTTAATTTATTTATGAATGATATTGTGAAACAAGCGAGAGAAGAAATTAAGCAGGCAGGCTACACTGAGCTCACGTCAGCTGAAGAAGTGGACGAAGCACTGACTAAAAAAGGAACGGCACTTGTCATGGTGAATTCAGTATGCGGTTGTGCAGGTGGTATTGCAAGACCAGCTGCCGGCTATTCTGTTCATTACGATAAGCGTCCAGATCAATTGCTGACAGTGTTTGCTGGGCAGGACAAAGAGGCAACAGCAAGAGCCCGTGAATACTTTGAAGGCTTCCCGCCATCTTCACCATCTTTTGCCTTATTAAAAGATGGAAAAATCATCAAAATGGTCGAGCGTCATGAAATTGAAGGGCATGAGCCAATGGAAGTCGTGTCAAAACTACAAGCCGCTTTCGATGAGCATTGCGAAGAAATCTAACATGTGACGTTTGAATGAATAAATATAAAGCAGTCCGGTCTTTAGATCGGTCTGCTTTTTGTTTTATAAGACAATAGAATCAAAATAATTTTAGCAAAATACTATTGCATCTTAAAAAGAAAGTGTTTAAAATACATTATAGTGAATAAATATTCAAATCAATACATGATTTTAAATACTGGGAGGCATCATCATATGAAAAAGTGGTTATTATTACTTATGACAGCTGGTCTTGCAGCTGCACTCGCAGCATGCGGAACTTCTTCTAATAATTCAAACGCATCAGGAGATGACAAGACACTCGTTATGGCGACATCAGCAGATTATCCGCCATTTGAATCAAAAGACGGAGATAAAATTGTCGGTTTTGATGTAGATCTTGCAACAGCACTAGCGAAAAAGAACGGCTACAAGCTAGAAATTCAAGATATGGACTTTGCTAGCCTTGTATCAGCCCTCAAAACAAACAAAGCTGATATTGTCCTTGCAGGAATGACACCTACAGAAAAACGTAAAAAGCAAGTTGATTTCTCTGATGTTTATTACAATGCTAAAAACTTGGTTGTATCAAAGAAATCTAGCGGTATTAAGGCAGAGAAAGATTTAAAAGACAAAACAGTCGGCGTTCAATTAGGTTCCATTCAACAGGATGAAGCAAATGGACTGCAAAAGAAATATAACCTAACAGTTGAAGACCGTAATAAAATTTCTGATATCATTCAAGAGATTAAAGCAGGCCGTTTTGATGCAGCAAT
Source organism: Bacillus sp. PK5-006 (assembly GCF_054161415.1). NCBI lineage: Bacteria > Bacillati > Bacillota > Bacilli > Caryophanales > Bacillaceae > Bacillus > Bacillus sp. PK5-006. Next base: position 1,516,814 of record NZ_CP096414.1, read on the forward strand.
TATTGAAGATAAAGTAGCTGCTGGTTACTTGAAAAAGGAAAAAGACTTCCAAGCATTTGGATTGAACAGCTCAAACGAAGGTTCAGCCATTGCATTCAAGAAAAACAGCGACTTAACAGCGAAATTTAATAAATCATTAAAAGAAATGAAAGATAATGGCGAACTTGATAAATTAATTAAAAAATGGTTTGCTGATGAAAAGTAAGTCAGGAAAAGGATCAGCGTCATTCCAGAAAATCAAGTAGAAAAGCGCTGAAAAGTTCAACTCATGTTGAACTTTTTTCCTGTTTTGTATAAAGGCAGAAAAAAGGAGAATGTCATGTTTGATTTTAAAGATGTAATACCTCAGATGCCCTTTATTCTAGAAGGACTTAAGGTCACGCTTTCTATAGTAGTGGTATCCCTTTTACTTGGATTTATCTTAGGAATTTTATTAACGCTTTGTAAAATTAGTGTGTTTAAACCGCTCATTTGGCTTGCAGATTTTTATACGTCAATTTTCCGAGGCACACCGCTTGTGCTTCAATTGCTCATTATTTATTTTGGTCTGCCTCAGCTTCTTGGGTTTCAAATCGACCAATACTGGGCTGCTGTAGCGGCATTTTCACTCAACTCGGCGGCATACGTATCTGAAATTATTCGTGCGGGTATTAATGCCATTGATAAAGGTCAAAAAGAAGCAGCCGTTGCTTTAGGCATCCCTTATGCTAAAATGATGAAGGACCTATTGCTTCCGCAGGCGTTTAAAAATATTTCACCTGCACTTGTGAATGAGACGATTACACTGACAAAAGAATCAGCGATTGTAACAGTCATCGGACTGGGTGATGTCATGAGACGAGCCTATCAAGCAGGGGCCGTCACGTATAATTATCTTGAACCGCTTATTTTTGCGGGTCTTATCTATTATGTCATCGTGCTTGTTCTCACCTTTGTCGGCAAATCGGTGGAAAGGAAGTTAAAATCAAATGATTAAAATAGAGAAACTCACAAAATCTTTTGGTAAAAACGAAGTTTTAAAGGGGATCGACACCACCATTAAAGAAGGGGAAGTTGTTGCGGTTATTGGACCATCTGGTTCAGGAAAATCGACGTTCCTCCGCTGCATGAATTTACTTGAAAAGCCGACTTCTGGTGTCATTACGATTAAGGACACCGAAATCACCAATCCAAAAACGAATGCACTAAAAGTGCGTGAGAACATCGGAATGGTGTTTCAGCATTTCCATCTGTTCCCGCATAAAACGGTGCTGGAAAATATCACGTATGCGCCAATGAATGTGAAGAATCAATCGAAGGAAGACAGCATCAAGCAAGCTGAAGACCTGCTCAAAAAGGTAGGGCTTTTAGAGAAAAAAGATGATTTCCCGAACCGTCTGTCAGGCGGTCAAAAGCAGCGTGTAGCGATTGCGCGTGCGCTTGCGATGACACCAGACATTATGCTGTTTGACGAACCAACGTCTGCTCTAGATCCAGAAATGGTCAAGGAAGTATTAGAGGTCATGAAAGAGCTGGCTCAATCTGGAATGACACTCGTTATCGTCACACATGAAATGGGCTTTGCAAAAGAAGTGGCTGACCGCGTGATCTTTATGGATGATGGGAAAATTGTAGAGGATGCAAACCCTGTGCAATTTTTTGAATCACCGTCTTCACAGCGCGCAAAAGACTTTTTACAAAAAATATTATAAAGAAATAAGAGAAGGAGACTTAACATCTCCTTCTTTTTTTGATTATAATGGGGAAAGTAAAAAAAGTTCATCATTTCACAAAAGTGAATGGAAACAAGACAGAAAAGAGTGAATCACATCATGTTTAAAATCGGCTACCGAACGCTGAAAACAGCATTAGGAACAGCGATCGCTATTTATATTGCACAATTGCTTGGCTTGCAAAATTATTCAGCTGCCGGGATTATTACGATCCTGTGTATTCAGGTGACAAAGAAAAGATCCCTCTTAGCATCGGGAGCTCGCTTTGCAGCATGCAGTCTTGCTATTTTATTTTCTTATTTATTTTTCGATCTGATTGGGTATCATCCTTTTGTGATCGGTTTGATGCTGCTTGTCTTTATTCCGACAACGGTTTTGCTTCGAATTAAAGAAGGGATTGTCACAAGTTCAGTCATCATTCTCCATTTATACATGTCTGGCGGGATTACCCTGCACCTCATCTGGAACGAGCTGCTGCTGATTACCATTGGTGTTGGGGTAGCGCTGATTATGAACCTCTATATGCCAAGTGTTGATAAAAAACTTAAACGCTACAGCGAACAGATTGAAGCCAACTTTGCTAAAATCTTTGAGGAAATCGAGCAATACTTAATGACAGGGAAACAAGACTGGACAGGAAAAGAAATACCAGAGACACATCAATTGATCAAAGAAGCGAAAGCTCTTGCATATCGTGATGTTGAAAACCATGTATTAAGACATGAAAACCTGTATTACCATTATTTCAACATGAGACAAAAGCAATTTGAAATCATTGAGCGTGTGCTGCCCAAAATTACTTCGATCTCTGTCACAACGGAGCATGGACAAATCATTGCAGAATACATTAGAGACTTACGCGAACATATTCACCCGGGGAACACAGCGCATAAGTTTTTAAGACGTCTCATTGATATGAAAGAAGAGTTCGATGCACTTCCGCTCCCGCAAACAAGAGAAGAATTTGAGGCAAGAGCGGCACTCTTTCATTTCCTCGGTGAAATGGAACAATATTTAGTACTGAAAAGCTATTTTAAAGGGATGAAAGAATAGAGACGCATGAGTTCCTCCTTCATTGGTCAATCTAATGAAAAAGGAGGAGCCTATGCGTCTTTTATTTTATACCGTACTGACCATGTCCCTTTCACCTATCTGGCCGCTTGGACAAAACCCGCTTCCAGGTGACCCGTTTGTCATCATTAATAAACAAACGAATGAACTTGCCTTCATTGATCAAGGGAAAATCCAAAAAGTATATCCTGCTTCAACAGGAAAAACAGCGGATTTAACGCCAGAAGGTGAATTTACGATTATGATCAAAGCGAAAGATCCCTATTACAGAAGAAAGAATATTGAAGGGGGTGCAAAGAATAACCCTCTTGGGCGAAGATGGATTGGATTTGATGCACGAGGAACAGATGGCAGAACCTACGGAATTCACGGAACGAGTGACGAAACATCGATTGGGAAATTTATCACAGCAGGCTGTGTAAGGCTTCATAATCAAGATGTAGAGCTTTTGTTTGATCAGCTTCCAATTGGCACCAAGGTATGGATTACAAAAACAAGTGCTTCCTTTGAAAAGCTTGCCAAAGACAAACAGGCCATTCGTTGATATCGCGAATCACCTGCTTGTCTGCCTTTATTAAAACCTTATAAAAAGGCTGCTGCTCCTGCTAAAAGTGAAGAAACTAACAGCAGGCTAATCATAAGCAATACCATAAATTTCATGAATTTTTGAGACATATCGCACCCCTATAACCGAAGATTTTTGCGACAAGCGCACTTGTCTTTATTTTATCTGGTTTTTTCATATGCGACAAGTGATCAGCAAAGGAAGTGAACGGATGAACCAAATCGATCATATTGCCATTGCCGTCTATTCTATTAAAGAAACATCTCAAACGCTTCATCAGCTATTTAACTGGCATTTTTCAGACATACAAGAGATTCCTGAGCAGGAGATTAAAGCGTCCTTCGCTTCACTTGATGATCTGCACATTGAATTAATTGAGCCCATCTCAGCCCGCAGTAAACTACATACCTTTTTAACAAAAAGAGGAGAGGGCCTTCATCATATAGCGTTAAAGTCAGATGACATTCAGGCTGATCTTAGCCGTCTCGATCACCTTGGCGTGCAGCTTCTCCAAAAAAAAGCACAGATGGGCGCCAGCGGAAAGCAGATTGCCTTTATTTCACCTAAAGAAACGTCAGGTGTGTTATTTGAATTGTGCGGGTCCTTGAAAGGAGAGAAATATTGCGATGAATGAATCGTTCAATGACTTGTCTGAATGGCGGAATAAAGCGTTAATGGGCGGCGGCGAAAAACGAGCAGCGGCTCACAGAAACAAAGGAAAGCTGACGGTTCGAGAGCGGCTGCATGAACTTCTTGACGAGGGCAGCTTGATGGAAATTCAGTCATTTGCAACAGGCGGTCTGTCAGAGCATGTTGGTGACGGCGTCGTCATTGGAACGGGACTCATTCACGGTAAGCCTGTCTGTGTTTATGCACAAGATGCAACTGTATATGGGGGCTCATTAGGCGAAATGCATGCGAAAAAAATTGCCTCTTTGATGGATCTGGCAGCTAAAAATCAGATGCCGGTCATCGGTCTAAAAGACTCAGGTGGTGCGAGAATTCAAGAGGGTGTGGTATCATTAGAAGGATACGGACAGATTTTTAAACGGAATGTGCTGTACTCTGGTCGAATCCCGCAAATATCAGTTATTTTAGGTTCATGTGCTGGAGGTGCAGTTTATTCTCCTGCATTGACTGATTTTGTCTTTATGACAGAGCAAACAGCTCATATGTTTTTAACTGGTCCGAAAGTAATAGAAAAGGCAACAGGAGAAACGGTCTGTCCTGACCGTCTTGGCGGTGCAAGTGTTCAGCATCAGACGAGCGGGAATGTGCACTATACTGGGAAAGATGAGAAGGACGTGTTAGAAGCGGTTCGAACTCTTTTAACGTACATACAAACGAAACAGCAGGCTGTCACACGCGCTGGGACGCGAAAACATGATACCGCCGATCCAGGCAGCATCTTGCCAAAGGATCCATCACGAACTTATGATGTCAAACAAGTGGTGACAGCGATAACCGATCCAGACTCATTCTTTGAAACGCAGCCTTGTTTCTCAAAAAATATTGTCACAGGTTTTGCCAGATTACAAGGAGCCTCCATTGGTGTTGTTGCCAATCAGCCAAAGGTGCTGGCAGGCAGCCTTGATCTTGACGCTGCCGATAAAGCGGCCAGGTTTATTCGATTTTGCGATGCGTTTCATATTCCGATCTTAACCCTTGTGGACGTTCCTGGTTTTTTACCAGGAGAAAAAGCCGAGCATGCGGGAATTATCCGCCATGGGGCAAAGCTTTTATATGCGTACGCTGAAGCAACTGTTCCAAAAATCACTGTCATTTTAAGAAAGGCGTTTGGCGGTGCATATGTCGCGATGAATAGCAAGGGCTTAGGCGCTGACTTTGTTTATGCATGGCCAGAAGCCGAAATTGATGTCATGGGGAAAACGTTCGCAGACGAAATCGTTCATCCTGCTTCGCGCAAGTCTGAAAACAAACCAAGTGTATGGAAAGCGGCTCAGGCAGGTCTGATAGACGATATTTTTATGCCAGCTGAAACGAGAGAGCGATTGATCCGCTCATTTGATGTGCTTCGCAGTAAGGAAGAAGATAGACCGTTAAAAAAGCATGGCAACATGCCGCTATAAGAGGAGGAGCATCATCATGATCAATGAAAAACGCTTACTAGACGAATTTTTAGAATTAGTTCAGATTGATTCAGAAACAAAACACGAAGAGAAAATTGTTGAAGTATTAAAAGAAAAATTCTCGCAGCTTGGTCTAAAAGTGATTGAAGACGATTCAAAAGCGGTAACAGGCCACGGCGCAGGCAACCTTGTCTGCACATTAGAAGGAAATCAAGAGGCAGATACAATTTATTTCACTTCTCATATGGATACAGTTGTACCAGGGAATGGCGTAAAACCAGTCATTGAGGACGGCTATGTGAAAACAGATGGAACAACGATTCTTGGTGCTGACGATAAAACAGGACTTGCTGCTATGTTTGAGGCGATCCGCGTGCTGAAAGAGAAAAATTTACCGCATGGAACAATTGAATTTGTGATCACAGCAGGCGAGGAATCAGGACTTGTTGGAGCAAAAGCGTTAGATCCGAATTTGATGACAGCGAAATACGGCTATGCCCTTGATTCAGATGGCAAGGTTGGCACGATTATTGTAGCTGCACCAACACAGGCAAAAGTACGCGCAACGATTTACGGAAAAACCGCTCACGCAGGTGTCGCGCCAGAAAAAGGTGTGTCTGCGATTACCATTGCATCAAAAGCAATTGCCAGCATGCCGCTTGGCCGGATTGATGAAGAAACAACGGCGAATATCGGCCGTTTTGAAGGCGGAACACAAACGAATATTGTGTGCGATCAAGTCGATATTTTGGCGGAAGCACGCTCTTTAGAACCAGCAAAAATGGAAGCTCAAGTAGCGAAGATGAAAGAAGCCTTTGAAAAAACCGCTAAAGAAATGGGCGGAAGTGCCGATGTACAAATTGACATCATGTATCCAGGCTTCAAATTCTCACACGGCGATCAAGTCGTAGAAGTGGCGAAAAAAGCGGCAGCAAAAATTGGCCGTCCTTCAGAACTGCAGACGAGCGGCGGAGGCAGTGATGCAAACGTCATTGCAGGCAACGGCGTTCCAACTGTCAACCTAGCTGTTGGATATGAAGATATTCATACGAAAAATGAGAAAATGCCGATTGAAGAATTAGTCAAAACAGCTGAAATGGTTCTCGCCATTATCGAAGAAACGACAAATCCATCGTAAAGGCAGGAGACTCTGTGAGCACGCAAAAGATTATTATTTTTCAGGTGGGGCAAGAGGAGTTTGGCATCAGTGTAGAGCATATTCGTTCGATTGAGAAGGTCCCTTACTTACAAGAAGTATCGAACCTACCAAAAGAAATTAAAGGGCTGATGTCATTAAGAGGAGAGGTCATTCCTGTCAGTGATACAGGCGTGATGCTTCACGGAAAGCCTCTTGATGTGAACGAGCAGTCCAAGGTGCTGCTATTTGAAGTAAACGATCAAATGATTGGCTGTCTTGTCTCAGATGCAAAAGATATCATCGATATCGAGCAAAGTGAGATCAAGCCATTTCATATGAACACGAAGGCCTCTGAATATTTCTTCGGCGTTGTGGAGAGAGAAAACAAAATGATTTTACAAGTGGACCCAAATAAGTTCCTTGGGAAAATTGAGGACCTTGATCAATTGCCAGACCGGTTGAAAGAAGAATTGGCATAATGAAAAGCCCCTTATCTAAAGATAAGGGGTTTATTTTTATTCAGCAGCTGGTTTGGCTTGTTCGTTAGCCGCAGCTTTCGTTTTTGATTTTTGGTACATGACATTTAAAATAATCGTTTGAATCGTGAGTAATAGTCCGCTTGTCATCCAGTATAAAGGAAGAGCAGCGGGTGCATTGATTGAAAGAAACAGCATCATGATTGGGAAAATCATGCCCATTACTTTCGCTTGCTTCAGCGCAGCCTCTGTCTGAGTGCCTGATTGCTTCGCATATTTTTGTGTGACATAAAATTGCAAGAAATACATAGCCCCTGCAAAGACTGCCACCAATAAATCGGTTTGTCCCAAGTTAAACCATAAGAACGTATGAGTTGCGATCTCAGGTGTTGAGCGGATCGCTGAGTAAAAGCCAAGAACAATTGGAATTTGAATCAGCATAGGCAGACAGCCCATTGCCAGCGGGTTCACATTGTTCTCTTTATATACTTTCATCATTTCCATTTGCAGTTCTTTTTGTTTTTCAGGATCTTTTGTTTTCTTCAGTTTGCTTTGTATTTGGTCAATCTGAGGTTTCACCAGTGCCATTTTTTCCTGCATGACTCGTTGCTTCTTAAATTGGTTCGCAAAAAGCGGGAAAATCAGCAGGCGGACAATCAAGGTGACGAACATAATGGATAAACCATAATCATCATGGAAAAAGTTCGCAAGCCAAATGATCAGCTCAGAAAAAGGCTGAACAAAATAATGATGGAAAAACCCATCAGAGCTCGTATTCGTTTGCGCACTCGCTGCAAATGCAGGTGACGCAATCATCATCAAACATAAAGTCGTAAAAACAGTCAATAAACGTTTCAATTCGTTTCCTCCTCATGATTAAAAAAATTTAATTAGTGAGAGGAAGCGAATGGTCTTCATCATCATTTGATGATCTTTTCATTCGAATGACTTTACTAATCCAAGTTGTAATGCGATCGTATATGATAAACAGAAAGTCTGTTCGATTCAAGCAAGATGCGTCCAACTCTTCCAAACGATGTCCACCAAGGTGTTCGTTCATACGGCAGTCTTTTAGTAAAAACGCAATGCCGATGGCCGTCAGCGCTGGAAGAATAATCGTAAAGAATTCAACAAGGAAAAAGACTTCATTGAATGTATCAATAATCATGATTATCACATCCATTTCATTACTCACAGTGTACTATACACATGGTTAAATGTCTAACACAACCACGTGTTTTCTCTATTAAATAAAATTCCTTATTTTGTATAAAATGGTAAATTTCATCCAAACTTCATATTTCCTATCCTATAATGAGGGGGATAAAAGAAATGGAGGTTTTGAATATGACAAGTATTTACCCAAAGTTTCGAGCAGCTGCCGTGCAAGCAGCACCTGTCTACTTAAATTTGGAAGCAAGCGTTGAGAAATCATGTGAACTGATCGACGAGGCAGCTTCAAATGGTGCAAAGCTTGTGGCATTCCCAGAAGCATTTTTACCTGGTTATCCTTGGTTTGCTTTTATTGGTCATCCAGAATATACGAGAAAGTTCTATCATGAATTATATAAAAATGCCGTTGAAATCCCTAGCTTAGCCATTCAAAAAATAAGTGAGGCAGCAAAAAGAAATGAAACGTACGTTTGTATATCATGCAGTGAAAAAGATGGCGGCTCTCTCTATTTAGCTCAGCTTTGGTTTAATCCAAATGGGGATTTAATAGGAAAACACCGGAAAATGAGAGCTTCTGTAGCAGAAAGACTCATTTGGGGGGATGGAAGTGGAAGTATGATGCCAGTCTTTCAAACTGACATTGGAAACCTTGGCGGATTGATGTGCTGGGAGCATCAAGTCCCGCTTGATCTTATGGCGATGAATGCTCAAAATGAGCAGGTACATGTAGCCTCTTGGCCAGGTTATTTTGACGATGAAATTTCAAGCAGATATTATGCCATCGCAACACAGACATTTGTGCTGATGACATCATCTATATATACGGAAGAAATGAAAGAAATGATTTGTTTAACGCAGGAGCAAAGAGATTACTTTGAAACATTTAAGAGCGGGCATACGTGCATTTACGGGCCGGACGGGGAACCGATCAGTGATATGGTTCCTGCTGAAACGGAAGGAATTGCTTACGCTGAAATTGATGTAGAAAGAGTCATTGATTACAAGTATTATATTGATCCGGCTGGACACTACTCCAATCAAAGTTTGAGTATGAATTTTCATCAACAGCCCAATCCGGTGGTAAAACATTTACATCATCAAAAAAATGAAGTATTCACATATGAGGACATTCAATATCAACATGGTATACTTGAAGAAAAAGTGTAAATGAACGTGAAACCCAGCGCGCAGACAAACCCTCGCATTCGGTGTCAGTCCTGCGCTCCGGTGCTCGTCCTTCCTAGGGCTGCATAGGTTTTTGATCACGCTGAAAAGAAGACTAAGGCTAAAATCAAGATCATTTTAGCCCTTTGTTAACAGTCTGGCCTTCTCTTTTTTAGAGAAGGTTTTTTTAAGGAAAGATGAAATAAATCAATGTATAATTGAACATAAAAGAGAGCAATCATGTTTGATATATTAGGAAACAGCTGATCAAAATACAGGTAGACAAGAAAATGGGGTTATGCCAATGTCAAATATTATTTTTCATATAGACATGAATGCTTTTTATGCCAATGTAGAAATGGCGTATGATCCTTCTTTGCGAGGGAAACCTTTAGCCATCAGCGGAAATGCAAAAGAGCGTAAAGGGATTGTTGTGACGTGCAGCTACGAGGCAAGAGCACTAGGCGTGAAGCCCCCGATGCCTTTGTGGGAGGCGAAGCGGCTATGTCCGGGACTCATTGTCCGCACACCGAACTTTGACCGGTACCGCAGCTCCTCACAAGAGATGTTTACAATACTAAGAGAATACAGTGATTTAGTCGAACCTGTATCGATTGATGAGGGCTATATTGATTTAACGCATACGCCATATGCCGAGCATGCGGTAAAAACGGCTCATGATATTCAAACAAGGCTTGTAGAGGAACTGATGCTTCCTTCAAGTATCGGCATTGCACCGAATAAATTTTTAGCGAAAATGGCGTCAAATTGGAAAAAGCCGATGGGCATCACCATATTGCGTAAACGAGATGTTCCGAACATGCTCTGGCCGCTCCCTGCTGGTGATATGCACGGGGTTGGACAAAAAACGGCAGAGAAATTAAAAAAAATCGGAATTCATACCATTGAAGACTTAGCGAAAGCGAATGAGTATACGCTAAAAGAATTGCTTGGCATTAATGGACCGAGATTAAAGCAAAAGGCGAATGGTGAACATGACGGCATCGTAGACCCAGAAAGAATATACGAATTTAAATCCGTCGGCAATTCATCTACTCTGCCTCATGATTCTGATGATTCAGATGAACTTGTCACGTTAATTGATAAGCTGTCACAATCTGTGAGTGCAAGGTTAAGGAGAAAAGAAGTGATGGCGAACCGGCTGCTCATCATGATTCGGTATGCAAGCTGGAAAAATATCACGCGAAGTGTCATGCTCACAAATCCAACGGATCGAAAAGAAGACATATTTGAAGCGGCAAAGCAGTTATTCCTTAAACATTGGAATGACCAGCCAGTGAGGCTCTTAGGTGTGACGGGGACAGACCTTGTCGAACGAAAAGCAGCTGTTAAACAGCTTGATTTATTTTCATATACAGAAGATGCAAAAGAAGAGCCTCTCCAAACCATTTTAGATGGACTGAAGGAAAAATATGGAAAATCATTGGTGCAAAGAGGGATCACCATTAAGGAAAAAGAGAGCAAAACAAGCGGGACAAGTTTTAATAAAGATTTTTTTCAGGACGAAAGAGGAAATGACTAGCCTGAAAACTTGATAAAAGAGGTGATGTTGTGGTAATTTCAAAGGGTACATCATTTCAGCAGTAATCAATATAGTGTGTTAGAAGGGACGTCAGAATTATGTCAAAACAACAAATCGGTGTGGTTGGACTAGCCGTTATGGGGAAAAACCTTGCCCTCAATATTGAAAGCCGCGGTTTCTCCGTATCCGTTTATAACAGATCTAGCAGCAAAACAGAAGAGTTTCTTCAAGAAGCAGAAGGAAAAAACGTTGTTGGCACATACAGCATCGAAGAATTTGTTCAGTCGCTTGAAACACCGCGTAAAATTCTTTTAATGGTAAAAGCTGGTGCAGCAACAGATGCAACCATTCAATCATTACTTCCTCACCTAGAGAAAGGTGACATTTTAATTGATGGTGGAAATACATATTACAAGGATACACAAAGACGTAACCAAGAGCTTGCAGAAAGTGGTATTCACTTCATTGGTACAGGTGTTTCCGGCGGTGAAGAAGGCGCGCTAAAAGGTCCTTCCATCATGCCAGGCGGTCAAAAAGAAGCGCATGAGCTAGTGAAACCAATTTTAGAAGCGATCTCTGCGAAAGTAGATGGCGAGCCTTGTACAACGTATATCGGCCCAGATGGAGCAGGACATTATGTCAAAATGGTTCATAACGGTATCGAGTACGGAGATATGCAATTGATCTCTGAATCATACTTTATCTTGAAGCATGTTGCTGGATTGTCAGCAGGGGAGCTTCATGAAGTATTCTCAGAGTGGAATAAAGGCGAGCTTGACAGCTATTTAATCGAAATTACAGCTGACATTTTCACAAAAGTGGATGAGGAAACAAACCAGCCGCTTGTGGATGTGATCTTAGATAAAGCTGGTCAAAAAGGAACTGGAAAATGGACAAGCAAAAGCTCACTTGATCTAGGTGTCCCGCTTCCAATCATTACTGAGTCTGTTTTTGCGCGCTACATTTCAGCAATGAAAGATGAGCGTGTGGAAGCAAGTCAATTGATCGAAGGTCCAGAGCCAGCGCAATCAGCTGAGAATAAACAAGAGCTGATCGAAGCAGTTAGAAAAGCCCTATTCATGAGTAAAATCTGCTCTTACGCACAAGGCTTTGCGCAAATGAAAGCAGCGTCTGATGAATATAACTGGGATTTGAAATACGGTGAAATTGCGATGATCTTCCGCGGTGGATGTATCATTCGTGCAGCCTTCTTACAACAAATTAAAGAAGCGTATGACCGTAATCCTGAACTGAAAAACCTATTGCTTGATCCATACTTTAAGGATATTGCTCAAAACTATCAATCATCACTTCGTAAAGTCATTTCACTTGCAGTGGAACAAGGAGTTCCTGTTCCTTCATTCTCAAGTGCACTTGCTTACTTTGATAGCTATCGCACAGCTGTCCTTCCAGCGAATTTAATTCAAGCACAGCGTGACTATTTCGGTGCACATACGTATGAGCGTACAGATAAAGAAGGCGTATTCCATACTGAATGGATGAAATAAATAGAGAACGACTGAAAAACCTTACCTTTGGTAAGGTTTTTTTGTTTGCATCTTTTCGGCTAAAAATGTGAAAAAGAGGGATGCTATGTATAAAAGACAAGAAAGTAGGGATAGAAGTGGGCATCTTATATGCACTTCTCCCAGCGATATTTTGGGGAAGTATTGTTCTCATCAGTGTCAAACTAGGCGGGAATGCGTATCAGCAAACCCTTGGCATTACGCTCGGCGCGTTTTTATTTTCGATTGCTGCCTTTTTCATCAAAATGCCAGAGCTGACACCGCTTATTTTTGCAGTTTCCGTCATTTCAGGCATCTTCTGGAGTATTGGACAAATGAATCAGCTTTCAAGTGTTGCTTTTCTCGGTGTGTCTAAAGCGGTTCCTTTATCAACAGGCATGCAGCTTGTGAGCACAACGCTATTTGGCGTCATGGTCTTCAAAGAATGGCAGACGATGACGGTCATACTCATTGGTTCTTGCGCCATTTTACTGATCATTGCAGGTGTTGTGATGACATCGCTCGGCCAAAAAAAGAATGGCGGCGGGAATGGCAGAGGCAATTTTAAAAAAGGGATCATTATTCTGCTCATCTCAACCGTTGGCTACGTCGGATATGTCGTCATTTTAAGATGGTTTGATATTGATGGCTGGTCTGCACTTGTCCCGCAATCCGTCGGCATGCTGCTTTCATCCTTAGCGATTAGTTTAAAGCAGGACCCATTTAGTAAATATACGTTTAGAAATATCATTGCCGGTCTTGTTTGGTCAACAGGAAATCTTGGTCTGCTTTTGGCCATTCCATTAATCGGCGTAGCCGTCAGCTTTTCGATGTCACAAACAGGGATTGTCATCTCAACACTAGGCGGCATTTACTTATTAAAAGAGAAAGCATCTAGAACAAGCTTTGTCATTGCAGGCTGCTTGATGATTATTGCAGGCGGTGTGCTGCTAGGCTTTACAAAATAGGAGGTTACACGAATGTATCCAGATTTAGAAGGAAAAACAGTTCTGATTACAGGTGCAGGTACAGGGATTGGTCAAGCGATGGCCCGCCGATTTGGACAAGAAAAAGCCAATGTGGTGATTAATTACTTCTCTGATAAAGAAAATCCGGATGATACCATTGCAGAAATTCAAAAACATGGCGGACAGGCTGTGAAAATCAAGGGAGACGTATCAAAGGAAGAGGATATGCAGGCGATGATTGATAAAGCCGTTGATACATTCGGCAGTCTTGATGTAATGATCAATAACGCAGGCATTGAAAATGAAGTACCCTCTACAGAAATGACGCTGGATAATTGGAACAAAGTAATGTCTACCAATTTAACAGGCATGTTTCTAGGGTGCCGTGATGCACTGAAGTATATGACGGATCATGGAATAGAAGGCTCGATCATTAATATGTCGTCGGTTCATCAGCAAATTCCTTGGCCTCATTTCGTGCATTATGCAGCTAGTAAAGGAGGCGCAAAGCTTTTGACAGAAACATTGGCGCTTGAATATGCCCCTAAAAAAATCCGTGTAAACAGCATTGCACCAGGCGCTATTGATACCCCGATTAATGCGGAGAAATTCAATGATCCAGCATTGAAAAAAGGCGTGATTGAGCTGATTCCAATCGGCTATATTGGAAAGCCAGAAGAAGTGGCAGCATGCGCTGTCTGGCTGGCATCAAAAGAGGCGAGCTATGTCACAGGCCTGACGTTATATGTAGACGGCGGCATGACAAAGTATCCTGGGTTCCAGGCAGGAAAAGGATAAGACAATGAAGACAAATCAGCGTGTAGACAAACCCTCGCATTCGGTGTCAGGTTTGCGCTCCGGTGCTCGTCCTTCCTAGACTGCAAAGGTTTTCTATCAGGCTGAAAAGAAGACAAAGGGTTAAAATCAAGCATTTTAGCCCTTTGTCAACAATTTGAACGAGCGTAAAATACGCTCTTTTTTTATATTAAATACATACAAATGAAATTAAATGTCTAGACATTTAAAAATAAAAATATATAATATTAATTGGAAGCGCTTTTATTACAACAATGGGGTGAGAGAAATGAAACGTATTTTATTAGCATGCAGTTCGGGAATGTCTACGAGTTTACTAGTGACAAAGATGAAAGCACATGCCGATTCAATTGGGGACGAAGCAGAAATTTGGGCAGTTGGTCAAGATCAAGCAAAAAAAGAAATGGCGAATGCAGATGTTGTGTTAATCGGACCGCAAATGAGCTTTTTAAAAGGAGACCTCCAAAAAGAAGCAACAAAATACGGGATTGAGGTAGAGGTCATTGATATGCAGGCATACGGGCTTGCCGATGGACAAAAAGCGTATGAACAGGCACTTACATTGATGGGGGAATCTTAAAGGATGGAAAAGAAAACACTCGAAGGGCTCACGGAGGAACAAGTGAGCTTTCAATTGATCTTACACAGCGGGAATGCACGCAGCAAATTGCTTCAGGCTCTGAAACAATATCGAGAAGGTCTAGAAGAAGAAGCTTTTAGTCATATGAAAGAAGCGGAAGAAGATTTACGGCTTGCACATGACATCCATTTTCAACTCGTGCAGAAAGAGGCAGGAGGAGAAACAACATCCTTTTCCTTATTGCTCATGCACGCTGAAGATCATTTAATGTCGACCATTACCATCAAGGAGCTTGTGGGAGAGCTTCTGCCGATATTCCAATCGCTTAAACAATAAAGGGTGTAAACAAGGGGGGAAACCAATGTTTGATAAAATAAGTGCCATTTTGGTTCCGATTGCTGGGAGATTGAACAACAACCGATATTTAGGCGTATTACGTGATGCCTTTATGCTTGCGTTCCCGCTCACCATCTTTGGTTCCATTATGGTTGTGCTGATGAATTTGCCATTTTTAGATAAAATCATGAGTAAAACCGTACTGGAGGGCGTCCAGTCTGCACTGAATATCGCACCAAGTGCGACCATCAGCATTATGAGTGTGTTTGTTGTATTTGGGATTGGCTACTATTTATCAAAAAGCTATGATGTAGAAGCTGTCTTTGGCGGCGTGATTGCTTTAGCCTCTTTCTTGCTTCTAACTCCGTTTTTACTAGAACAAGAAGGCGGTGCAACGATTGCAGGCGTTATCCCAGTTGATCGTTTAGGTGCAAAGGGGATGTTCCTAGGAATGATCACAGGCTTTTTGTCTGCTGAAATTTATCGTTATTTTGTCCAAAAGAAATTTGTGATCAATATGCCGCAAGGGGTTCCGCCAGCTGTTTCCAAGTCTTTTGCTGCACTGATCCCGGCTACTTTGACACTTACAACCTTTTTGCTCATTAATATCATCATTACACAAGGCTTCAAAACAAATATGCATGATTTGATTTATCATGCCATTCAGGCGCCGCTTGTCGGTCTTGGAAGCGGTATTATTCCGACGTTGATCGCTGTTTTCTTTATACAAATTCTTTGGTTCTTTGGGCTTCATGGCCAAATTATTATCAACTCTGTCATGGATCCGATTTGGAATACATTGTCCATTCAAAACCTAGAGAGCTACACAAAAACAGGTGAGGTTCCTAATATCATCAGCAAGCAGTTTATTGAAATCTATACGGTTGGAATGGGTGGAACCGGTATGACGCTTGCTGTTGTGTTTACGATTTTAATTTTCCTGAAAAGTAAGCAATTAAAACAAGTAGCCAAGCTTGGCTTAGGACCAGGATTATTTAACGTCAATGAACCGATTATCTTTGGTTTACCGATTGTCATGAATCCGCTTATTCTCATTCCGTGGATTTTGGCGCCAATGGTCATTACATGTATTACTTATTTTGCGATGGCATCAGGGATTGTACCGCCGCCGACAGGCGTGAATATCCCATGGACAGTGCCGATCTTTATTAGCGGAATGATGGCAACAAATTCACTAGCGGGCGGTCTGCTTCAGTTGTTTAACCTGATGATTGTGTTTGTCATTTGGTTCCCGTTCCTGAAATTTATTGACCGTATGAATGTGAAAAATGAAAAAATAACGACAACAGAAAAAACGAAGGCAGCAAACATCAAAGGTGAAGGAGACTCAATACATGTCGATGGAAACTAACAAGCAATCATATACATTTCCAGAAGGTTTCTGGTGGGGATCATCTGCTTCTGCGACGCAAACAGAAGGGAGCGTCCCCGGCGATGGAAAGGGACCGAACATTTGGGATCATTTGTTTGAACAAGAGCCGACTCGTTTTTTTGATGGCGTAGGACCGGACGTGACATCTCAATTTTATCGAAAATATAAAGAGGATATCCGTCTCATGAAAGAAATTGGCCACAATTCATTTCGGCTGTCGATTTCATGGTCACGCCTTTTACCAGAAGGAACAGGTGCTGTGAATGAAGAAGCGGTGTCTTTTTATAATGATGTGATCAATGAACTGATTGCACATGATATCGAGCCATTTGTGAACCTGTACCATTTCGATATGCCAATGGCACTGCAGGAGAAAGGCGGCTGGGTGAACAGACAGGTGGTCGATGATTATGTGAGCTATGCAACATTATGCTTCCAATTATTTGGCGACCGGGTGAAAAAATGGTTTACCCATAACGAACCGATTGTTCCTGTAGAAGGCGGATATATGTATAGCTTTCATTATCCAAACGAAGTCGATTTCCAAAAGGCTGTACAGGTCGGTTTTCATGAACTTTTATCAAATGCGAAGGCGATTGCGGCTTATAAAAAGCTGCAGCAAGGCGGTAAGATTGGCATCATCCTAAACCTGACTCCTTCGTACCCGCGAAGCCAGCATCCGCGCGATGTAGAAGCAGCAGAGATGGCCGATGCTTTCTTTAACCGTTCCTTCTTAGATCCTGCGGTGAAGGGGCATTTCCCGGAAAAGCTAGTAGAAGTCTTAAAGAAAGAAGGCTTTATGCCAAGTATGGAAGAAGGGGACCTTGAGCTCATTCGAGAGAATACGATTGATCTTCTAGGCATCAACTATTATCAGCCAAGAAGAGTGAAAGCGAAAGAGCATATGCCGCATCCTCAAGCACCATTTATGCCGAACCATTATTTTGATTCTTTTGAGATGCCGGGAAGAAAAATGAATGTGTACCGAGGCTGGGAAATCTATGAAAAGGGCATTTACGACATATTGAAAAAAGTCCAAACAGACTATGATAATATTGAATGCTTTATTTCTGAAAATGGAATGGGCGTCGAAGGAGAAGAGCGGTTTAAGGATGAAGAAGGAATGATTCATGACGATTACCGCATTGACTTTATTTCTGAGCATCTCAAATGGGTGCATCAAGCCATTCAAGAAGGAAGCAATGTGAAAGGCTATCATCTATGGACCTTTATGGACAACTGGTCCTGGTCGAATGCATATAAAAATCGTTATGGATTTGTCTCAGTTGATCTTCAAAAAGACGGGAAACGAACGATTAAGAAAAGCGGATACTGGTTTCAATCCGTTTCAAAGAATAACGGTTTTTAATCAAAATACTTGCTCTTTCCTTGAAAAGAGCAAGTATTTTTCTTATGTGACGGTAAGTGGATGAAACAAAAATGGCTGGCACCTTTTAAGCTCACATCCCTTAGTGTAAAATGAGAGGAAGGCTAAAAAACGCCATATTTCCTTCTAGAATAAAGCGCTATGAAAAAACAAGTCAGTTGGTGGTGTGAGATGAAGAAGTACGAACTCATTTCAGAAGAAATCAGAAAACGAATAGGAACAGCCTATTATCCAGAAGATCAACCCATTCCAGATGAAAACTCGCTTGCCGCCGAATTTCAATGCAGCAGAATGACAATGAAACGTGCGCTTGATCTTCTCGTTGCAGAAGGTCTGCTCTTTAGAAAAAGAGGCCATGGTACATTTATTGTAAAGGCAGCGCTCAATCAAGGGGCAATCAATGTATCGGGCCATGAAAATAAAGGGTTCACAAAAGTCATGGCGGATAAAAACGTCACGACTCAAATCATTCATTTTGATGTCCATTTTCCAAGCGAAGAGGTGGCAGCCCATCTATCTATTGACTCAACCACACCTGTTTATGATATCATCCGGCTCCGTCTTGTGGATGAAGAGCCTTACGTATTAGAAAAAACGTTTATGCCTGTCAATCTCATTAAGGGCATAGATGAAGAAGTTCTACTGGGTTCTATCTATGGCTACATTTCAAATCAGCTTCATTTAAAAATAGCAGGTGCGCACAAGAAAATTAGAGCGGCTAAATCAGATCAGCTGGATCAGCAGTATTTAGGGTGTGACCCAACAGATCCTGTGCTTGAAGTCGAGCAGGTTGCTTATTTAAACGCAGGGCAGCCGTTTGAATATTCATTTAGCCATCATCGCTATGATAAATTTGACTTTTCAACGGTTGAAATCACGAAAACAGGACGTTAAAAAAAGAGCAGAACCCCCAAGGGAGACTGCTCTTTTTTCATATGATTTTATATATTCCACCAATGGTATCCATCTTTTTCTAGAAGCTCATCAGCTTCTTTCGGCCCCATAGAACCAGCAGGATAGTTTGGTTTTAATGTTTTGCTTTCTGCCCATTTCTCAGAAATCGGATCAACGAAGTTCCAAGAAAGTGCCACCTCGTCCCAGTGAGCAAAGTTAGTTGCATCGCCTAGCAAGCAGTCATGAATCAGCTTTTCATATGCTTCTGGTGTATTCATGATGTCGTTATAGTTTGTTTGGTAGTCAAGCTTAATCGGTTTCGCATACGTGCCGCCATCCAGCTTGCGGGCATTCAGGTGAAGGGTGATGCCTTCATCTGGCTGAATGTGAATGACAAGTAAGTTTGGATGCATGGCATTTCCGTTTCCATAGTACAGGTTCATTGGAATGTCTTTAAATTGAACTACGATTTGAGTAGATTTCTTTTCTAACCGTTTTCCTGTCCGAATGTAAAATGGCACCCCGGCCCATCTAAAGTTATCAATCAGCAGTTTCCCTGCCACAAACGTTTCTGTGTTTGAGTTCGGGTCAACATTTTGCTCTTTCAGATAAGAAGGAACCTCGCTGCCATCAATCGTACCAGTATCATACTGTCCGCGGACAAAGAATTGATCGACCTCATCTTTAGAAAAAGGACGAAGAGCGCGCAATACTTTCCGTTTTTCGCTGCGGATTTCCTCTGTATTGAGTTTAATTGGCGGCTCCATTGCTAAAAGGGCAACCATTTGAAGCATATGGTTTTGGACCATATCTCTTAGTGCACCAGAATTTTCATAATATCGAGCCCGGTCTTCAACCCCTAAGGATTCACTGGATGTAATTTGAATGTTTGAGATATAGCGGTTTGTCCAAAGCGGTTCAAAGATAGCATTCGCAAAGCGGATGACCTCAATGTTTTGAACCATTTGTTTACCAAGGTAGTGGTCAATACGATAAATTTGATCTTCTGTGAATGCATCACGAATTTCTTCATTTAATGTTTTGGCACTTGGCAGATCATGCCCAAATGGCTTTTCAATGACAAGTCGTGACCAGCCGGTTGTTTCTGATACGCCCTCACTCTTTAGGAACTTCGCAATCGTTCCGAAGAATTCCGGTGCCATAGCTAAATAGAACATGCGGTTATTTGGAATACTGTACGTATCTTCAAGACCTGTTAGAAGCGTGTTAAGCGCTTGATAGGAAGCAGGGCTTGATACGTCAAAATCATGATAATAGAAATGTGAAATAAATTCCTCTGTTTTCGCTTCTGCATCATCAGAAGAAACAGATTCCTTTACCACAGCTCTGAGGTCCTCATGAGACCATGGGCGGCGTCCAACTCCGACAACAGCGAATTGATCACCTAGCTTACCGCTATGATAAAGTCTATGTATAGAAGGGTAGAGCTTGCGTTTGGCAAGGTCTCCTGTTGCGCCAAAAATGACAATGACTGCTTTAGGGTTGTTAGTTTCTGTATTCACGAGAAGTACCTCACTTTATTCGTAGCATTGTTGTAAAAACCGAGAATGTATGTACATTTTCTTTATTTTAAAGCTTCATTGTTCGTAAAGCAAACATTTGATTCGACTTTTTCTGCTCTCGTTTCACTTTTTTCAAAAATTCCGCTGAATTCACATTTACCTTGTCTTCATGTATTCTATATGAATGAAGATATTGTATATCGGCTTTAGGAGGAAAAGTAATGGAACTGCTCTTTTTAGGAACAGGTGCAGGCATTCCTGCAAAAACAAGAAACGTCACTTGCACAGCGCTAAAGCTTTTAGAAGAAAGAAATGCAGTGTGGCTTTTTGATTGCGGAGAAGCAACGCAGCACCAAATCTTACATACAACGATTAAACCGAGAAAGATCGAGAAAATATTTATCACACATATGCACGGTGATCATGTATATGGCCTACCAGGACTCCTTGGCAGCAGATCCTTTCAAGGCGGGGAGGATGAATTGACGATCTATGGACCAAAGGGCATTAAGGCCTTTGTGAACGCAGCACTTTCAGCTACTCAAACGCATTTGACATATCCGCTGCATATCATAGAAATAGATGAAGGGGTCGTGTTTGAAGACGATACCTTTCAAGTAGAAGCAAGAAGAGTCTCTCACGGAATTCCAGCTTACGGCTACCGGGTTGTGGAAAAAGATATGCCTGGTTCATTAAAAGCCGAAGACCTAAAAGAAATCGGTGTAAAACCTGGACCTTTGTATCAGAAGTTGAAAAATGGGGAAACCGTGACACTCGAAGATGGAAGAACCATTGATGGAACCGATTATTTGGAACCCCCTAAAAAAGGGAGAATCGTTGCATTTTCAGGAGATACCCGTTTGTGCGAGAATATAACAAGGCTTGCCAAAAATGCGGATGTGTTAGTCCATGAAGCAACATTCGGTAAAGAAGATGCAGATTTAGCCTACAATTATTATCACAGTACAACAGAACAAGCAGCGAAAACAGCACAGGAAGCAGGCGCAAAAAGGCTCATTTTGACCCATATAAGTGCACGGTACCAAGGAGAAGAGGCACTGAAACAACTGTTGAAAGAAGCCCGCGATATATTCCCGCTGACAGAAGCTGCACATGATTTCTTTTCTTTCCCCATTGAACGCACCCTGTAAAAATTGGATGAATCGTCAAAAAAAGTTGTGTGATTTTTTTGATATTTATGATGACGCTCTTTTTCAGGTAGTGGTAAAATGGTGAAGAAAAACAAATGACGAATTAAACTATGAAGAATACGGGAGGCACAATCAAAGATGAGCGGTTTTACAGCATTAAGTGAAGCAGAATTGAATGACCTATATGTGGCACTACAAAATGAGTATGAAACTTACAAAAGTAAAAACTTGCACTTAGACATGTCTAGAGGGAAGCCTTCACCAAAACAGCTCGATTTGTCTATGGGTATGCTCGATGTTGTGACATCAAAGGATGCAATGACAGCTGAAGATGGCACAGATGTGCGAAACTATGGCGGCTTGACAGGCCTTCCTGAAACGAAGAAATTTTTTGCAGATGTACTCAATTTAAAGCCAGAACAAATCATCATCGGCGGTAATTCAAGCCTGAATATGATGCATGATACCATTGCACGTGCGATGACTCACGGCGTATGTGACAGCAAAACACCTTGGGGAGAGCTGCCAAAGGTAAAATTCCTTGCACCAAGCCCAGGGTATGATCGTCATTTTGCCATTTGTGAGCTATTTAACATAGAGATGATCACGGTCGATATGAAGGCTGATGGACCTGATATGGATCAGGTAGAAAAATTGGTCGCAGAAGATGAAGCGATTAAAGGCATTTGGTGTGTACCTAAATATAGCAATCCAGACGGTATTACGTATTCAGATGAAGTCGTTGACCGCCTAGCTTCAATGAAAACAAAAGCAGACGACTTCCGCATTTTTTGGGATGATGCATATGCAGTCCACCATCTAACGGATACACCTGATACGTTAAAAGATATTTTTCAAGCAATTGAAAAGGCAGGATACCCGAACCGTGTGTTTATGTTTGCGTCTACGTCTAAAATTACATTCCCAGGCTCAGGTGTTGCACTGATGGCGTCTAGCCCTGACAATGTAAGCTTCACTCAAAAGCAATTATCGATTCAAACGATCGGACCAGACAAAATTAATCAACTAAGACATCTTCGTTTCTTCCAAAATCCAGAAGGTTTGAAGGAACATATGAAAAAGCATGCAGCGATCATTAAGCCAAAATTTGATCTCGTTCTTTCCATTCTTGACGAAAAACTTGGAGGGAAAGACATTGCTGAATGGCACAAGCCAAATGGTGGATATTTCATTAGTTTAAATACACTTGATCATTGTGCAAAAGCTGTTGTACAAAAAGCAAAAGAAGCAGGTGTCACAATGACAGGTGCAGGTGCAACATACCCATATGGAAAAGATCCGCTTGATCGTAACATTCGCATTGCACCAACATTCCCGGCTCTTGAAGAACTAGAGCAAGCGATTGACATCTTTACATTATGTGTTCAGCTTGTCAGCATTGAAAAGCTGCTTTCTAAAAAAAGTCAATCTGCTCCAACGGTATAAATAAAAGAAACTCCTCGACTCATAACGGGTCAAGGAGTTTTTTATTTTAATTAGCCGTTTGATAATAGGAGACAGGTTGCTTGGCTGCGCACCATACATCATAGATAGCAAGCTGTACAATATGCGGTTCATCATGATGAATATAGTGCGAGCTGTTTTGCGCCTGAATCCATCCGCTTTGGGATGACAAAGACAGCATACGTTTATGAAGTCTGAGCCAAGCTTCATGAGCTGGATGAAACAATCGGCTCTTACCTGATGAAATGACAAGAAGCGGCATCATTCCATAATGGGTTTGCTCCTCTTTGATCGTGCTTAGCATTTGCTGAAAGTCCTCATGCGTACATTCTGCTGTAAACTGCGCCATATATGAAGTGCGTTCTTCCTTTGATAAAAGCGGCAGGATCACCTGCTCTTGCTCCTCACTTGCCGGGTCTAACAGCACCATACCAATGACATCATCTCCTCTGCGGCTTGCCCATAACCGGCTGACAAGAGAGCCAAATGAGTGAGCGACAATAAGAAATGGCGGCTGAATATTGGCTTCTTTCAGCAGTGCATCTAAATCATCAGCGAGGTCATGCAAGGTTCTTCCTTCACCGCTCTCACTGCTCTTTCCATTTCCTAAACGGTCGTATAAGAAAACCCCAAGCTCTGGGTCAATATCACGTGCCATATTCGACCACGTATCACTAGAAATGCCATAGCCTGCTTCAAAGATAATCGTGGCTTGCCTTTTGCCTTGACGATGTTTTGTATAAAAGTGGTGTCCATCTATATGATACATTTTTTCAATCATTGCCGAATTCATTCTTCCATCTCCTCTAAGTGGTTCTTTAGCTAAAAGACGGCACAAAAGGCAGATATGTTTCTCTTAAAAACAAAAAAGATGCCTATTTCGAAAAATAGACACCTTTTTTCCTAAGAGCTTTTACCAAGCGCGATCATATTGACGCGGGCTTTCGATGGATGTACGGAGCTCTTGAGCAGCTGTTTTCGGGAAGTATGGATCCCGTAAAAATTCTCTGCCAATAAAGATCAAATCCGCACGATGATTTTGTAAAATCTCCTCTGCCTGTATACCAGATGTAATCAGACCGACAGCTGCTGTTTGAATGCCGGCTCCTTCTTTTATTTTCTCTGCGAATGTTACTTGGTAACCGGGGAATGTGTTGATTTTCGCCTGCACGACAGCACCTGAGCTGACATCAATTAAGTCGACACCTTGCTCTTTGAGCCAAGTGGCAATCCCAATATAATCTGCAATATCAAGTCCTTTTGTCGTGTAATCAGAAGCCGACACACGGACAAATAAAGGTCCGTCCCATACGGCGTTGACTGCGTCTACGACTTCTCTTAAGAAACGATAACGGTTCTCTGGTGAACCGCCATAGTCGTCTGTTCGGTGGTTCGCCAGCGGTGAAAGAAATTCATTGATCAAATAGCCATGTGCACCATGAATTTCAATGATGTCAAAACCCGCTTTTTTTGCCCGTACAGCTGCATCCTGAAACGCCTGAATGGTATCTTTGATTTGATCAACAGACATCTCGACAGGGGTTTTAGATGTTTCATCAAATGGGATGCTTGATGGTGCAAGAATGTCTCCATCAAGTTCAGCTTTACGTCCTGCATGGGCTAGCTGGATGGCTGTCTTCGTTCCGTATGCTTTGATTTGTTCGTTTAATGAAGCGAATCCTTCAATGTGCTCATCGCTCCAAATACCGAGGTCTTGATCACTAATTCTTCCCTCAGGAGATACAGCACTTGCTTCCACCATGATGAGACCAGCCTGACCTTGTGCACGGGAAATATAATGTGTGAAGTGGAAAGGCTGTAATTTCCCATCACGGTCATAGGATGAATACATACACATCGGGGACATCACGATGCGGTTTTTCAGTGTAACACCTTTTAATGTCCAAGGTGAAAAGAGTTTTGTTTCCAAATACCTTCGCCTCCTCATGGAATTGTATAGCCGATTATAACAGCCATTCAAACTTTCGTCATAAAAGGTGCTCAAAGAATATAGCTTTTATACACGTTTTTGTATAATGGAGAGATAGAGACATCAAAGGGGGAGAACGGATGAAATGGCAAACAGAGAGTGAACTAAGGGAGCTCCTGACAGCTCTTATGCAGTATGAAAGCATATCAGGTACAACAGGAGAAGTCGCGTTAGCGGAATATTTATATTATTTGTTAAGGGAGCGGCCTTATTTTGAGCAGAACCCTGATCATTTGGCTTTGCATCCGATGAAAGATGGCCGGTATTATTTAACGGCACTTGTGAAGCGCAGTACGCTGCGGCGTACCGTGCTGCTTCTTAGTCACTTTGATGTAGTCGATACAGAAGATTACGGCGAATTTCAAAACATGGCATGCAAGCCTGAAGAGTTAATGGCTTCCTTTTCGCAAAAAAGTGAGCTTCTTCCAAAGAGGGCAAGAGAGGACCTTGCTTCAGGCGACTGGCTGTTTGGAAGAGGGGCCATGGATATGAAAGCAGGTCTCACCGTACAGCTTTCTATGCTGGAAAGGGCGATGACAGGAACATTTGATGGAAATATCCTGCTCGTCACAGTTCCTGATGAAGAAGTGAATTCACAAGGAATGCTTGAGGCTGTGCCGAAATTAAAAGAGCTTAAAGAAAAACATGATCTTGACTATACCGCGTGTTTAAACAGTGAGCCGATGTTTGAAAAGTATCCAGGGGATGAACATCATTATATGTATACAGGCAGCATAGGAAAGGTATTAGCTGGATTTTTCTGTAAAGGGATTGAAACACATGTAGGAGAGCCTTTCTCAGGCTTAAATGCGAATTTTATGGTATCTGAACTAAACAGGCTGTTAGAGCTCAATAGTGATTATTGTGAGGAAGTAGATGGTGAAGTAACACCGCCTCCAACGAACTTAATGCAAAAGGACTTGAAAGAAGCCTATTCCGTTCAAACACCTCACACAGCCGTATCTTTATTTAATGTGCTCATGATGAAACGTTCAAGTGAAGAACTGCACGGACTTCTCTATGAAACTGCGAAACAAGCAGCAGACCAAATCGAGGCCAATCTTCAGCAAAAAACAGCGGACTTTCAGCGCTTTAAACACTTTACTCCAATTGACACTCAGGTGACGGTTCTTACGTATCACGAGCTGTATCAAAAAGCCGCAGAACGCTCTGGTGAACAGGAAGTCGAGCGCATTGTCAACTATGCATTCGCCAACCGAGGTGAACTTGGAGATCGTGATTTTTCAACGAAAATTGTCTCGGAGCTGACGACGCTATGTAAGGAAGAAGGACCGCTGATTGTTCTATTTTATAGTCCGCCATTTTACCCTTCGGTGTCCTCAACAGAAGATCCGCATATTCAGAAGACATTCAAGAAGATTCAAAAAGAGGCAAAAGAGGTATATGGACTTGAAGTAGAGGAAGTGAAATATTTCCCGGGATTGTCTGATTTAAGTTACTTACAGCTCGAAAAGCAGGAAGTAGGTCATTATACAACCAATATGCCGCTTTACCAAAAAGGCTATTCTTTACCGCAAGGAGAAAAGGAAGCCCTTTACGTTCCAGTCATCAACGTAGGTCCACTAGGAAAGGACCCGCACAAATGGACAGAGCGGCTGCACGTCTCGTTCTCTTTTGGCATTTTGCCAGAATTGCTAGAATCAACGATTCATGCTTTATTAGAGAAAAAATAAGTAGATGTAATGAAGAGCTCTATCTTGATGATAGGGCTTCTATTTAATAAATAGAAGATGATATTAAAGAAGACTTACATTTATTTGAAGGGGGGGAAGAAAATTAAATGGAAACTGGGAAATTAACAAAAACAGACATCATCACATCGCTTCAGGAAAGTATGAGTGAACTAGAGAAGCTAGTGGAGGCTTGTGATGATTATACACTGGATCGATCTTTAGGGGAGGATAAATGGTCAATTAAGCAGCTCACCGGGCATTTGTATGACACAGAAGAAGTCTGGTCAGAGCGGATAGAGCAGGCGATATCAGATCATCACACGCCTTTTCAATCATATGATCCTGAAATGTATGTGAAAGAAAGAGCGTATGAATGGTATAACGCAGAGGAGATCAAAGCATTGATCAAACGGATGAAAGAGAGAAGAAACAACACGCTTCGGCTATTAGAAAAAGATATATGGGAACAATCCGGTCTGCATCCGGAAGAAGGAGTGATGACCGTCCAAGTATTAGCTGAAACCATCGCTTTACATGAACAACATCATCTGGATCAAATCAAAGCCATCATGTCAATGAGGCAGTGAAAAGCACCTGTCATCAAAACAGGTGCTTTTCAATTTCATTTATACGTACTTGCTGAAAACATTTCATTTAATTCTGCTGCGCGTTTAGTGGCTGTTTTGACACAATCGACAACGGCCTCTTCAAATTGATAGGCAGCCAGTGTGTTCAGGCCGGCTTCTGTTGTTCCGCCTTCACTTGTGATTTCTTTGCGCAGTTCGGCCGGCTCTTTTCCGCTGTCTTGAAGCATATTAGCGGCGCCCGCAATCATTTGGCAAATGAGTAATTTCGCAGTTGCTTGGTCCATTCCAAGTTCTGAAGCACCTCGCTCCATTCCTTCAATCAAATGATAAATGAAGGCAGGGCCGCTGCCTGCGATGGCTGTCACAGCATTTAGCTGCGATTCATCTAATACTGTGACATGCCCGATCGTTTCAAACAGCTCGACGGCCTTTTTCTTTTGCTCCTCTGTCACTTCATGACTTACGGCAATACCAGTTGCTGACTGCTGAATCGCCGCTGATGTATTTGGCATCGCACGAACGACTGCACTCTTTCCGCCAGCATAGTGTTGAATCGTTTCAATAGAAATACCCGCTAAAATAGAAATGATCAGCTGTCCATGTAAATGAGGACGGACTTCAGAAATTCCGCTTTCTGCATCCTTCGGTTTTAAGGCAAAAACGAGAATATCCGCTTCTTCATAAATAAAGGACCGAGCGAAATCCGTTTTGACCCCATAACGCGCCTGTAATTCCTCTAATCGTTTTTCATTCGTTTTGTTTGTCACAATGATATCTTCATTCGACATCATGCCGCTTTTTAATAAACCTTTGATCATAGACTCTGCCATTGAGCCTGCACCGATAAATCCAATTTTACTCATGAGCTGCTCCTCCTTGTAGAAAATAAAAAAACCTCTCGCCTGAAAAGGACGAAAGGTTTTTCGCGGTACCACCCTCAATTAGCATGCAAACATGCATACTCAGCTCTAGTCCCTTAACGCGGGAAACGTTTAGGTTTGCCTAACAGCTCAAAGGGCAGGTTCAGCAAATAAGAGGATGGTGAAGTCTTTCAGCCGGCGGACCTCACTCTCTTGCATCATTATTTTGCTTACTAATCCTTGTCATCGCGCATCATATATTTGTTGTTCATTATGCAACGATGGACAAGTTTATGTCAATAGGGGCAGTTAAAAAAATTGCCCGTCTAAACCGCATGACAGTCTGCCTTTTGCAAGATACAATGAAGTAAGAAGGCTTAAGTACCCACAATCATGAGTCAAAAAGCAGGAGATGACGTATAAAAGTGAAAGAAGAGATCATTCAATTATCCATCCCGACGCCGTTTGCTGTTGGGGATGTGTATGCATATGTATTAAAAGGAGAGGCCGTAACCTTAGTTGATTGCGGGCCGATGACAGAAGAGGCAGAGCATGCTTTTGTCACGCAATTAAAGGAACATCGTTTATCGATAGACGATATTGATCAGGTGGTGCTGACCCATCATCATGCAGATCATGTCGGTCTGTTAAATCTGATGAAACCTCATGTCCGTGTGATCGGACACCAGCTAAATGAGCCGTATATTAGTCAGGATCCAGTGTTTAAGCAGCGCCAAGTGGACTTTATGATTCCTTTTTTTCAGCAGTTAGGTGTCCCGCTTCGGCAAAATGAGTGTGAAAAAATGGTGAAGCAATCTTATACATATTCTTGTACTTCACATGTAGATGAGATCATAAAAGAAGGTGATCGTTTAAGCGGGCATGAACACTTCTTTGTGATGGAAACACCCGGACACGCACAGTCTCATCTTTCCTTTTTAGATGAAAGAACGGGGAATTTTATTGGCGGCGACCTGCTTTTGACGACCATTTCTTCAAATCCGTTAATGGAAGCACCGGATGAGGGCGAGGAACGTCAAAAATCACTGCTTCAATATAAAGCATCACTCAATCGGTTATTGCGTCTGCCAATCAAGACGATTTATCCAGGACACGGTCAGCTCATCACGTCCCACCATGAATTGATTGAAGAAAGATTTAAGAAACAAGAGAAACGAGCAAATACGATGTATCAGCTGCTTAAACAAAAAGAAATGACGGCCTTTCATCTTTGCCGCAAGCTATTTCCTGTGATGTATGAAGAGGCCTTGTTTTTAACGATGTCTGAGACAGTCGGGCAGCTGGATGTGCTCTTAGAGGCTGGGCGAATTGAAGAAATGCAAAAAGACGGAATCGTCTATTACAGAGCAAACTAAGGAGTGAG
Organism: Bacillus sp. PK5-006; assembly: GCF_054161415.1. Lineage (NCBI taxonomy): Bacteria > Bacillati > Bacillota > Bacilli > Caryophanales > Bacillaceae > Bacillus > Bacillus sp. PK5-006. Next base: position 1,546,278 of record NZ_CP096414.1, read on the forward strand.
ACACATGGGGCGATTGACAGGAAAAAGGATTTGGATTACTGGCGCATCTGGGGGCATTGGTGAAAAAATGGCGTACTTGGCAGCAGAAGAAGGCGCAGAGATCATTATTTCAGCAAGACGAGTGGAAAAGCTTACTAGTGTGAAAGAAAAAATTATGAGTGCTGGCGGGGTGTGTCACATCACTCAGCTTGATGTCAGCCAGCTTGAGGACATTGATCGCGCGTATGAAGAAGTGGGGCCGGTCGATATTTTGGTCAACAATGCCGGCTTTGGCGTATTCGATCTCGTCGAAGATGCCTCCATAGAGGAAATGGTGTCGATGTTTGAGGTGAATGTGTTTGGCTTAATCGCCTGCACGAAAAAGGTCATCCCTGAGATGAAACAAAGAGGGCAGGGACATATTATCAATATCGCATCCCAGGCAGGAAAGATTGCGACTCCCAAATCAGCTATTTATTCCGCATCAAAGCATGCCGTTCTTGGATTTTCAAACAGCCTCAGAATGGAGCTGGCAGACTCAGGCATTCACGTGACGACGGTCAACCCAGGACCAATTGCCACAGACTTCTTTACCATCGCTGACCGCAGCGGTGAATATGTGAAGAACGTTGATTTTATGATGCTGAGTGCGGACAAGGTGGCAGGGAAGGTCGTATCTGCCATGATGACGAAAAAGAGAGAGATTAATCTGCCCGGCTGGATGAACGCTGGCAGCAAATTGTATCAGTTATTCCCATTTTTATTTGAAAAAGCAGCACGCAAAGCGATGATGAAAAAATAATAAAAAAGAAACCGGTTTTGAACTGGTTTCTTTTTTTGAAGTATGGCTTCATTGTGACACTTTCTATATCCGTCTTGCCGCTTGCTGAAGCGGGTCCCATACACTGTTAAACGGCGGTGCATAGCTAATATCTAAATCTTCAAGATCTGTTATGGTCAGCTCTTGGTAAAGGGCAGCCGCCACGATATCGATCCGTTTATCTACACCGTTTCTGCCGATGATTTGGGCACCAAGCAAAGTATGGTCATCGCTTCTGTAAATCAGTTTCACTTTCATTTTCTGCGGTTCTGGGTAATACTTCGCGTGATCTGTACTATCAATGGTGATGACGGAGAAAGGAATATCCGCCTCTTTTGCTTCTTTTTCTGATAAGCCTGTTCGTCCCGCTGTCACGTCCATAAATTTCATGACGGCTGTTCCAGTCACGCCTTGAAACGCCCGGTTTGTCCCTGTCATATGAAATCCTGCGATTCTCCCTTGTTTATTCGCAGTTGTGCCGAGCGGAATATAATCCAGTGATTTTTTGATGCGGTGATAGGTTGCCGCGCAATCACCGGCAGCATAAATGTCTTTTATATTGGTTTGCATGTATTGATTTACTGCAATAGCGCCATTTTGAAGACGCTTGATTCCGGTATGATGTAAAAAGGAGGTTTGCGGAGTGACACCGATGGCCATGATGACCATATCTGTTTGTATGGTTTGTTTGTCTGTGATAACAGCTGTGACATGTGACTTGCCTTCTAATTGCTGTACCGTTTCTCCAAGCGATACGTGAATGCCCTTGGCGTCAGCCTCTTCTTTAAGATATTTTGCCATATCGGAGTCAAAGCCCGGGCCGAGTGCTGCTCCCCGCTGAATGATATGTACGTTTTTTCCGAGCGCTTTTAAATTTTCAGCCATTTCAAGGCCGATATATCCACCGCCAATGATCGTGACATGTGTGATATCCTTTTCTAAATGTTCTAAAATGGACAGCGCATGCGGGATGGTTTTTAATACGTGTACGCCTTCTAATGGCTGGCTGTCTAAATCCAGTGTGACAGGGCTTGCTCCTGTCGCAATTAAGAGGCGGTCGTAGCTTTCTGTAAAGGGTTCTTTTGTTTTCGTATGATGACCCGCCACTGTTTTTTGCTCTGGGTCAATGGAGGTCACTTCGTGTAAGCATCTGGCGTCAATTCCATATTTCTCACGAAAGGTTTCAGCACTGCGTGCGATCAGCTTTCTGTGATCATCAATGAGTCCGCCGATCAAGTAGGGGAGTCCGCACTGTCCATATGAGAAAATCTCTCCTTTTTCAAAAGCAACAATGTATGCATTTGGATCCTCTCTATATATTTGCATAGCGCAGCTCATTCCAGCCGCATCTCCGCCAATCATCACATATTTCATTTAGTGTGCTCCCTTCTATCTATCGTACTGAATACTCTTATTTACCCTCATATTCCTTTTTTTAATGCTTTTTTTCGCAAAACAAACAAACTTTCGTTGAAAAATAAAGACAGCGCCTTCATTTTAAGCTACAATCGGATTATCGTCTTTTTGGGTTACGAGTTTAGTGAAGATTGGTGGGAAAGACTTTGAGTGACACGCGACTAGATTTTAATACGCTATACACGCGCCATACGAGAGAGGCCTGGGCAGCTCTTGGAGAATATATGCCGGTATCTGTTTCAGAAGAGGAAGCAAGAGCGCTGCAAGGGTTAAATGACTATTTATCGCTTGAAGAAGTTCGAGATATTTACATACCGCTTATTCGTTTTCTGACATTACATGTCTTTGCAGAAAAACAAAAAAACCAGCATGTGAATGCCTTTTTAAACTACCCGCATCATGCCAAAATTCCCTTTTTAATTGGGATTGCTGGAAGTGTAGCTGTCGGGAAAAGCACAACGGCTCGTATCATTGAAACGCTTTTATCTAGGCTTGGAGATGGGCTGAAGGTGAGTCTTGTGACAACAGATGGCTTTTTATATCCTCAAAAAGAATTAAAGGATCGAGGGCTGATGGAAAAGAAAGGCTTCCCGGAAAGCTATGATGTCAAAGCCCTGCTGTCTTTTTTGAATGAATTAAAATCAGGTAAACAAACTGTGCATGCCCCGGTATATTCGCATCTGACCTATGACCGGCTAGAAGGGGTGTATGAAACAGTAGAGGATGCGGATATTGTCATCATTGAAGGAATCAATGTGCTCCAATCACCAGCGCTGGATGATCTGAAGGATGAACCGCGTGTGTTTGTATCCGATTTCTTTGATTTTTCGATTTATGTAGACGCCGCTGAAACGCAAATTCAGTCATGGTATAAAGAACGATTTCGTTTGCTAAGAGAAACAGCCTTCCAAGACCCTGAATCCTTCTTTCATCAATATAAAGATTTGACGGATGAAGAGGCAGATCAAATGGCAAGCACCATTTGGAATACCGTGAACCGCCCTAATTTATATCAAAATATTTTACCGACAAAATATCGGGCTGATCTCATTTTGAAAAAAGGGGATCAGCATAAGGTGGAAGAGATCGCCATCCGCCGGGTATAAAGAAAAAACCGCTCAAACGAGAGAGCGGTTTTTTTAATGATCTCCACTTACTTTAACAGCTATGGCTGCTGCCGATCGCTTTTTTAGACGGTAATATCCAATGAGTAAGAATGGAACGCCTGCGATGGTGATCATTGACAAGACCGTAAAAATGGAGAGGGGATGGGCTGCGCCAAAATAGTCAATGCACAGTCCGCCGACAAATGGTCCGATGACACTGCCGAGCTGAGAAAATCCCATCGCCCCAAAGTACGATCCCTTCACTTCAGGCTTTGCAATATTGTCTACAAAAAGATCCATCATCGCAAACAGCAGAACCTCCCCAATTGTAAACACGACAATGATGAAAGCAAGCATGCCGAGACTTTGTGAAAAAGCAATGGCAAACAAACTGCCGGCAAGAAGAATATTCCCGGTGGTCAGCGACAAAATGGTGGAGTAGCGCTTTGCAATCATGATGAGCGGGTATTGTATGACAATGACAACCACTGCATTTAAAGATAAAAGATATCCAAACAGTTTAGGACCATCCTCAATCATAGGTGACGCTGATAAGTATTGAGGCAGCGTTGAGCTTAAATGCGAATACCCGAACGAACATAAGGTAACGCCGATGAGGATGATGCTAAAGACTGTATCTTTTTGGATAATGGAAAGGGCTTTTTTGACGCTGATTTGTTTCGTGTTTTCTGGAGCAGCAACTGGATGCTTCTGAAATTGCCAAGCCAGCGTTAATCCGTATAACAAATAAATGAAGGCAGCGACAAGAAATGGAAATGTTGTTTTCGATGATCCAAGATATAAGCCAAGCAGCGGGCCGAAGATTACACCGATGTTAATGGCCGTATACCGTAAATTAAAAACAAACAACCGAATACTTGATGGGGTGACATCAGATAAGAGCGCCTTAGACGTTGGTTCAAACAGTGCCCGGCACAGTCCGTTTAAAGCGTTCATGAGAAAGAAGACCCAAATGGCATCTGCAAACGCAAAGCCAACAAAGACAAATGACCAGCCGAAGATGGATAGAAGCATGACTTTTTTTCTGCCGATTCGGTCAGAAACATAGCCGCCGTAAAAACTCGCCACGATCCCAATAAGGGAGCTGACGGCAATGATTAACCCAGCTGAAGAAGCTGAGGCCCCTTTGACTTGTGTCAAATAAACGGCTAAAAAAGGAATGCTCATAGACGTCGCCATTCGGCCGAATATGGTACCGATGATGATTGTCCAACTAAGTGGATGTAAAGTACGTAAGTTATTTTTCATGCTGTTTCTCCCCTGAGTGTTAAGATGTTCCAATCATACATGAAAAATTGTGCAAATTAAATACACAATTTGATGGAGGAGACATCCGTCATATGGCAGAGGAGCCTTTAATGGCCCCGCAAATTCGAAGTCTTGTTTTTTTCTCCCGGTGCTTCTATGTCTTTTAGTATGCTGATTCGTACGATCACTTAAAGACAATTTAATCAAGATCAATCGCGACAATTTGCTGCAAGGACAGGTGGAGAACATCTTCATCATTGACGATTTTTATGCGCTGCGTTTCATAATGAATGGTTTTCACCCAGCCCCAAAACTGCTGTTTCATACCTGCTGCAGCATATGTCACGCAAATCGCTTGGTCCTCTGTAATCGACTGTGTGATCAAAAAATTCATTTCCTCTAGCTGATCAGTACTCAGCGAAGGAGGTGTGTATTCTTTTTTTTTCCGTTTTTGAGCAAGCAGCTGTTCACGGTGCTCTGGGAGCATCATTCGGCTTGATTCCCACATGATGTTGTATCCAGGTGTTAATTTATTGGGATTCATGGCTGTTCGCCTCCGTTATTTGTAATGTCCACCAATTTTTTCGGCGCGGTGATACGCCTGCCCTGCGCTTGTTAGTGACGAAGCGTGCAAGAGTGCAGCAGGTCCATACTTCATATGGATCGCATCAAATACTTTGCTGAGTCTGTCTTTTTTGAAATGGTGATCAAATAAACTCAGCTGATATTGGCTGTCAGGCTGCAGCTGCGAGAGAGTAATACCTACACTGCGAATGGGCTGGCCGTCCCAGTGCTGCTGACATAGCTGAATAGCTGCTTCTGCAATATCTGTTCCGTATTGTGTGGGTGAATGGAGCTTGATTTGTCTATGAAATCCAGTCGGATGAGAAAAATCAGCGCCTCTTACGCCAACAGACACCGTTTGCCCAACATAATGCTTAAAGCGCGCACGTCTTGCCACTTCTTCACTCAATTCAAGAAGGGCGACTTTGATGTCCTCAAAGGACGCATAATCATGGGGAAGGGTCATATGATGCCCAACCGCTTTTTGCTGATCATGTGTGTGAAGAGTGACCGGGGAAGGGTCGTGTCCTAAAGCAGTTCGCTGCAGAAGCTCCCCGTTGATTCCCCAGCGTTTTTTTAGCCGGTCTAACGGATAAGCAGCAAGCGTCCCGATGGTACTGATGCCCATTCGTTTTAAATGGTGCTCCATCCGTTTGCCGACGCCAAATAATTTTCCAATCGGAAGCGGCCATAAATCAGCCGCAACCCGGTCTGCACGAAGTTCATAGATGCCAGATTTGTTTTTTTTAGCAAAATGGTCACAGGCCATTTTAGCGAGCACTTTATTAGGGCCAATGCCAACACGTGCGTAAATGCCTGTCTGGTTCATAATGGTCGTTTGTATATTTTGAGCGATCTCGCGCGGCGAACCGAGTAGTGTCACACTTCCCGTAATATCGAGAAACTGTTCATCAATTGAATAGGGTTCGACAAGATCTGTGTATTGTTCAAGCAGTTCTGTCATCATGACAGAGACATCAAGGTAGCGCTGCATACGTGGACGTACGACGACGGCTTCAGGGCATTTCTCCTTTGCTTCCCATAATCTTGATGCATTTTGTACGCCCCGTTTTTTAGCGAGCGGGCAGGCCGCAAGTACGACCCCGCTCCGCCGCTCGGGATCTCCTGAGACGATGAGCGGCACATCCTTCAAATGGGGAGCCTCCACTTTTTCGACTGACGCATAAAACGACTGCATATCCACAAGCAGAATGGCTCGTTCATTCATGATTTTCACCTCTTAGAACGTATGTTCTGTATACATTTTAACCGCCAGAAGGTGAAATTGATACTGGTAAATCATTCAAAGAGAAGAGTGTAAATCCATACAAAAAAGACGAAGTGTCTCCACTTCGTCTCATCTGGGTAAAATGAGTCATTTTAAGCATGTGCTAAGTTATTTGATGTTTGGAGCGGCTCAGAACGCAAACGATAGGCCGTTAGTTTTTTCTTAGGCTTATGGGTAAACTGCCGCACCACATCCACATGGTCATCGTAATGATACAGATAAAGGGTTACATCATGCTTGCCAAGCTTTGTTTGCATGGTAAGCGGCGCCGGCCCTTCCTGCGGATGAAGAAAACGCTCTTCGTCACCAGGATAAATATAATAGCGTTCAATAAAGATCGCATCATTAAAATGTTGAATAATTTCGGATGTTTGCTGATCATCGAGTGGACGTCCTTGAAACGTCATCGTTGTTTGATCACTTGTTACTTTTGCATGCACCGCATAACGACTAAAAAGGCGTTCAACAACACCCGAAGGCAGCGAAGTGACAAGCAGCTTTAAAAGACTAAACACAACAAGTGAAGTAACAATCCAAACCAATATCATCATCTCCAATAAACGTTTGTTCCATTTCCTATATGAACCATCTTAACATAACAAAAGAATGGATCTTTCGCATAAAAAGTGAACTTTTTGAAATAAGTGTGAAGATTTAAAAGGAGATGATAGCAAAAGAACGAAGAACCAACAAAGCTGAAAGGAAAAAAGGCTGATACATCACCTTTACAAACAATTGATCAGACAGGTAGACTATTGAAACAGTTGATTTTTTGTGAAAAAAGAGCGGTACAGCTAAAAATGAAAAGGGGCGAGGCCATCATGATACGTCAAGTGAAGCCGTCAGATTTTTATGCGGTCACATCCGTCATTCAAAGCTGGTGGGGAGGCAGAGATTTACGAGCGAAATTGCCAAAGCTATTTTTCGAACATTTTCAGCAAACAAGTTTTGTCGTTGTTGAAAAAGGTGAACTGATCGGCTTTCTAGTCGGTTTTTTATCGCAATCGCATTCAGATGAAGCGTATATTCACTTTGTTGGGGTACATCCAGACCACCGGAAATTGAAGATTGGCAAAATTCTCTATCAAGCGTTTTATGAAGCGGCTGAAAAGGAAGGAAGAACAACGATTAAGGCTATTACAGCTCCTGTCAATAAAGTCTCGATTGCTTACCATACAAAGCTCGGTTTTCAGATAGAAAAGGGAGATAAAACAGTGGATGGTATTTCAGTTTTTTCAGATTACGACGGCATTCATGAAGACCGGGTGCTATTTGTGAAAAAGCTGGAGGCGAAAGCATGATCATCAGACTGGATCAAAAAAATGAAGAACAAGCGAAAGAGCTGTTACATATCCAATTGGCTGCATATCAGCGGGAGGCAGAACAAATTGGCTATCAAGATTTACCGCCCTTAAAAGAAACGGTTCAAGACATAATAGAAACAGATGAGATTTTCATAGGCTTTGAAAAAGAGGGGCATTTGTTAGGAATCGCTTCATATGAACTGCATGATGATCGGATCATCCTCAGCCGGTTAGCTGTGCACCCACATCATGTCAATCAAGGAATCGGGACAGCGCTCCTGCAATCCATTATCCAGTATCAAAAAACAATCGAGCTCACAACAGCAGAGGCAAATACACCAGCAATTAAGCTTTATGAAAAACTAGGGTTTAAACAAAAGGCCCGTTTGCAGGTGGAAAACAAGCTGATGTTAACAAAGATGGAACGTTTGATGCTTCGAAAGGTGGAAGTGATTGAATACCAATCGAGCTGGCCAAAACAATTTCAAGATGAGCATGACAAGCTGAAAAAGATAGTTGGCGACAACTGGGTATATGGCCACCATATTGGCAGTACGTCAGTCATAGGAATGGCGGCTAAGCCAATTATTGATATCTTGCTAGAGGTGAAGCATATCAGCACGTTAGATGAGTGTAACCCCCTGTTTCGCCAGCTTGGATATGAACCGCTCGGAGAAAATGGACTCAAGGGAAGACGTTTTTTTAGAAAAGGCGGCTTGAACCGAACACATCACGTTCACGCCTATGAAGCCGGCCATGATGATGTAAAAAGGCATTTGGTGTTCCGAGATTATTTAAAAGCTGCACCTGATCGTGCCAAAGCCTATGCAGATAAAAAGCGTCAATTGGCAAAAGCCTATCCTGAAGATATGGCAAGTTATATCAAAGGAAAAGATGAGCTCATTAAAGAAATTGAACAAGAAGCGTACAATTGGTCAGACCAGTTAAAGACAAATGATCAGACATAAGAGCTAACAGGGCGTGAACATGTTTAATTGATGACTGATATGTTACAATGTAACAATCAACGAAAAAAGGATGTTCGGCATGTATATTCATATAACAGAACCAGCAGCAGCGTTCCTTACAAAACAACAAGCAGGGCATGAAACAAAAGAACTGCTCCTTCGATATGATTCAGATGGGTGCGGCTGTGCGGTAAGCGGTGTCCCAATGATTTGGCTTACAGGTGAAAGAACAGGCGAATGGGAAGAACTCAAGCATAATCAGCTCTTTAAGCTGTACATACACACAGCACAAAAGGTCTTTTTTGACGAGGAAATGACGATTGATTTTAACGAAAAAGCCAACACACTCATGTTGAAAAGTCCTCAACAAATACTCAGCCCGAGAATGGGTATACTTGTAAAGTAAGGTGGAAATGTAGTGGATCAAAAGCTAAAAGTGATACAAAATACGGCACAAAATAAAACATGGGTGTCGTTTTTAAATAACAATCATCCCTATAGCCTTTTGCACTGGTCAATAGGTGGAATGGATTCGGTGAAAAAGGACGTTTGGCTTCTTCAGGATGAAGTCACATTTGAAACAGAAGAATTTCCAACGCTCGAATTAGCTGTCAATTGGATCAAAGAGAATATGGACCAAGTAACAGATGTATTATAAAAGCCCTTTTTCGGAAGGGTTTTTTTCGTGCGTTCATCATCTCATCAAACCGCATGGCTGTCTAATCCGGAAAATGATCTTTTGGGAACGGAAAAAGCCGTTTTTCAACAAACAATTCGACAAAATGAGCAAGCTGGAAATAAAAAAATAATGGCTGTAAATGCCGAAAAATAGGCATTTGTAGCGTTAATTGCGGGATACCGAAAACTTTGCGAAAAATGACATTTCATATTTCTTCCATTCGAGGAAATGTGATAGAATACAACATGTATCGTATATGAGAAGGGAGGTGCTAAAGTGAATTGAAGCTCAAGCTGTCATCGCCTCAGGTTGGAATCAAAATAAACGAATGGTATAGGCAGATTTGCGGATTTCATGTGATGAAAGCAGAGAAGCTGAAGGCGGAGATCGAGCAGGAAATCCTGGAGATGGAGCAGGATCAAAACTTGTTATTGTTTTACCAGCTGATGGATTTTCGCCACAAGGTGATGCTTGAATATTTTGAACCGGCAAAGAAAGCCTCGAATGATGAAGAGATTAAGAATTTGCTAGAAACGATTGAACATTCACAAACGAAATTAACGGATATGCTTGAATACTATGTTCATTTTTTCACAGGAATGTTTGAATTTGAACAGAGAAACTATTTAAGTGCCATTGCTTATTACCGCTCAGCAGAAAAAAAGCTCAATCTCATATCAGATGATATAGAAAGAGCAGAATTTTACTTTAAATTAGCAGAAATTTACTACCACATGAAACAAACCCACTTTTCGATGCACTATGCCTTGCAAGCGTTAGATACGTATTCTGCCTACAGAACGTACACGCTGAGAATCATCCACTGTGAATTTGTCATTGGTGCAAACTATGATGATTTGAAATGCTATGAACATGCATTGCCCTACTTTAAAAATGCTCTAAAGCGAGCACGCTCAATTGGAAACCCTCGAGTCATAGGTTCGGCCCTTTTCAACTTAGGTAACTGTTATTATCAAATGAACGATCTTGCGGAAGCAAGCCGTTATCTGAAAGACTCTATTGAAGTGTTTGAAAAGGAGAATTTAACCCATCTTAATCGCTCTCTAGACCCACTATTTATGCTGACACAAATCCTGTTTAAACAAAAACAAATAGAAGAGTCGTTAACCCTCTATCAACAAGGTATTATGAAGGCCTGTGAATTAGAAGATGAAATTTACATCTGCAAATTTCAGTTCTTAAAAGCATTATACGTTGATGCAGACATAACAATCATAGACGATACATTAGACCTGCTCGAGGACAAGCGCTTATACCCAGATATTGAGGAATTGGCACTTGATGCGGCTCATTATTACAATGAGCTTGGACTGTTTGAAGTATCTACCCGGTTTTACGAAAGGAAAATTCAAGCCATATCAAAAATCCAAAATGGGGGTCATTTATATGAAAACGAGTTTGATAGTTCTTTTATTGGCAGCAACTGCAGGATTATCGGTCATGAGTCAGCAGCAATCGGAAGAGAGCCATATGGAGCTTGCGGGCAGACACCATACAACAGTGGTGACTATCGTATAAGTTAGCTCAAAAAGAGGGGACGAACTGCTGTTCATTCTCCTCTTTTATTTTCATTCAATTCAAATCTTTGAAGAAATGCTTGAATTTCTTGCTCATAAGCTTCCTTATTTTCGCTAAAAGACATTGCATGCGCACCGTGTGGCGCAATAAATAACTGTTTGTCGCCCTTTTTTCGTGCATATAACTGCTGACTTTGCTCACAGGGGATATAGTCGTCATGGCGGCTATGAATAAAAAGTACAGGTTCTTTCACCTGATCAATCACATCAAGAGGGGAAACTTGCCGGATGCGGTATCCGTCCCGCCATTTTAACACTTGATCACTTAGTGGAAGAATCCACTCTCCTGAAAGGCGAAAATCTGTTTTTAATCGATAAAGAAGCTGGTCCTCAAAAGAAGCAAAAGGGCAGTCTGCTATGTAAAAATTGGCGTTTGCTTCCGGCTTTGCAGCATATAACAAGGTCGTGACTGCACCCATTGATTCCCCGTGTATCCCAATGATGGCACTTTCTCCGAGTTTTTGTCTGAGCCACTTTACGATCTTTGCTAGATCTTCTTTTTCATAATATCCATAACTCGTGGTTTTTCCGCCGCTCATCCCATGTCTTCTATGATCATAAAGCATCACATTCCATCCGAGCTTTTGGAATAATTTCATATACTTAACGGAGTTAATCAAACTGACTGTAACACCGTGGCAAAGGACGATTGTGCGTGTTGTATGTGGATACGGCACAAAATAGCCATGGAGATCATAACCAAATGCTGAAGGAATACACACTTTCTCTTTTTTAAGCTGTTGAAATTCCTCATGATGATAATGGCCTCCATCTGATTCTCGTTTGATGAGCTCTTCAACCGTTAATTTTCGAATATACATCATTTTATTGGTGAAAAAAATGCCGATTGCAGCGAGTGGACATAATATGAAGGCAAATATAGCGATCCATTTCTTCATCTAGCCGATTCTTCCTTTCCGGAGTTTTTTCTATGACGATCATACCACATCTTGGGAGATTGGCGTGCCTCTTGCTCAGAAAATAAAACGGATGATACACTAAGTCAAAAGGAGAGAGGCACAATGAAAAAGACCAAACAAGATCAAGCGAAATTAAAGGATGGCATAAACGATGATGTCAAACAGCAGCTTCTTCAAATGAAGCAGAACCTTGCCGTCGAAACAGAAAAAAGAGAAGAACAAAAACGACAAGACCTCCTTCGGCAGCAGAAAGAAAAAGAAAAAAACAAAAGCTTTTCAGAGCTGCTAGATGAAAGCCATTTAGACTGGAGAAAGTATAAAAGCTAAAAAAGAGGGCGATGATGCTCTCTTTTTTTCATACCATCATTTTAAGATAGATCTACAGCAGAAACATAGAAGTGCTTAAAGAGAAAAGCGCTTCTTCCCTCTTCACATCACTTCATTTCAGAATTGTGACAGTATGATATCTACAGTCAAACGAACGAAATCCCATAACTTATGTTTAAGATAGAAGTAAAAAGGTGAGTATTGAATTATTTAAATTCCTTTTTATTGAAAATATGGTCATTAAGACCCTTTTGATAGAGGATCATTCTCCTTATAATGAAGGTGTATTACAAAATTTGGGAATGGAGATGATTCACATGAAATTGAGAAAAACAATGGCTGGAGTCGCTTTATCTTTAGGATTGCTTTTACCTGTTTCTGGACAAGCTCTTGCTACAAATGATTTAACGAATGCTGATTTGAGTACAAAGGCTACTTCAATTGTAGATTGTTCTGTAACCCCTTTTAAAGGCGCAAGTAATCGGCTATGTATGTATTCAGATAATGGTTCTTTTGCAAATAGTTTCAGTCGCTTTGGTACTACATTTTATCTTAAAGGCAAATCTGGAAATTATGCATATTATGAAAGTGCAAGATAAGGACAACGGGGCTTTTAGCCCCTCCTCATTTTTAATAGAGAAACACTAGCATCATACATACGCTAAAATAAAAAGATTGTAGAAAAACATGAGTTCTTCTACAATCTGAGAGATCACATCATGTGATCTTTTTTGTTATTTGAACCGGTGCGCCTCATACACAGATGGTTTTGTATAGTAAGTTAATGCTTTGACTTCTTGGTCACTTAATGAACGTGCATTTGCTGCTGCTATATTTTCTTTTAACTGATCCACTGAGCTTGCACCAAATACAACGGAACTGACCGCAGAATGTTTCAGTATATACTGAATGGACAGTTCAGTGAGTGATAGGTCATAAGCGACTTTCTTTAAAGAAGGAATGATCTGCTGGAGCTCTTCAAATGAATATTGAAGATAGCCGTTTTTTTGAATCGCTGCACTTGCTTGAGAAAGTGGCTTTTCAGTTAATAATCCTTTCGCTAAAGGACCTCTTGCGACGACACTAATGCTTTGTTCTTCAAGAAGTGAGAACCATTCTTCTGGGCGGCGGTCGAGTAAACTATATTGCATCATCACGCTTACGATATTGGACTTTTTGGCATATTCTTTAATGACATTTGGACGGATAGATGAAATGCCATAATAGCGAATAACGCCTTCCTCTACTAATTCTTCAAAAGCCTCAATCGTTTCATCAATGGGGTCATCAATCGTGCCTCCGTGCAATTGATATAAATCAATATAATCTGTTTGAAGCCGCTTGAGGCTTTGTTTTACTGCTTCCTTTATGTACGCTTTTGAAGGATCCCAGTCCCAGCCTGGTTTGCCTTTTTCAAAGCGGTTGCCGCCTTTTGTCGCCAAAATCAAATCCTGCCGTCTGTTTTTAATGGCTTCCCCGACAATTTCCTCATTTGTCCCAAAATCATATAAATCGGCTGTATCCAAATAGTTAATTCCGAGATCAATGGCCTCATCTAATAAAGAGAGCGCTTTTTCTTTTTCCGTCCCAAGAGACATGCATCCTAGTGCCGCCTCGCTCACTAAGAGATCTGAGGTGCCAATTCGTCTTTTTTTCAATTCCATCACACTCCTATCCTTTCACATTAAGTGAAAAAAATCAGGAATTCAAGCTAGGTGATTTCAAATGGCGCATTGAAGCAAGCGTTTCGCTTTTCGCTTCTCTTAAATCATCTATGTTAAAATAAATGAAGTAAAAAGTGAAAGTAGAACGAGGAGCTGACAAAATTGAAGGACTTTGAAGAAAAAACATTATCGTCGAAAGAATTATACAACGGAAAAATCATTGATTTGGTTCTTGAAGATGTAGAATTGCCTAATGGAAAACAAGGCAAACGCGAAATCATTAAACATCCTGGTGCAGTAGCCGTCATTGCACGTACAGACGAAAATAAAATCATCTTGGTCAAACAATACCGTAAAGCACTAGAGAGAGCCATCGTTGAAATTCCGGCCGGAAAACTAGAAAAAGGGGAAGAGCCGGCACATACAGCATTAAGAGAATTAGAAGAAGAAACAGGATATACAACTCAGAAGCTTCAAAAGCTGACGGCCTTTTATACATCACCTGGTTTTGCAGATGAAATTGTTCACATCTATCTAGCAGATCAGCTAGTTCCGCTTGAAGAAAAAAGAGAGCTGGATGAAGATGAATTTGTCGAAGTAATGGAAGTTTCATTAGAAGAAGCCTTGCACCTCATTGAAGAGCAGCATATTTATGATGCAAAAACAGCCTATGCCATTCAGTACTTACAACTGCAAGAGGTACTTGAGTCAACAAAATGAAGGAATTTTTTGCAGACATCCATATCCATATTGGCAGAACAAGAACAGGCAGAGCTGTCAAAATTACAGGTGCAAGGTCACTGACAATTGATCAAATTCTTATTGAAGCAGCAGAAAGTAAAGGGATGGGGATGATTGGTGTGATTGATGCACAATCTCCAGAAGTCCTAGAAGAATTAATAGAAGGTGTAGAGGAAGGCAGGTACACTGAACTAAATGACGGCGGTCTATCATTTGGAGAGACAGTGCTGCTTTTGGGCAGTGAATTAGAAATCAATGATGACTATTCAAAGGGTCCAATTCATGTGCTGGCATTTATGCCCACACTACACAAAATGTCTGAGTTTTCCGCATGGCTTTCGCTTCATATGAAAAATGTGCATTTGAGTTCACAGCGCCTCTATGTTGATGGGAAAACACTTCAGCGCAAGGTTAAGGAGCTGGGAGGATTGTTTATTCCTGCTCATATTTTCACGCCGCATAAAAGTCTATACGGCAAAGGGGTCAACACTTCTTTAACGGAAGTATTTGATCCTGACCTTATTGATGCTGTTGAGCTTGGTCTTAGCTGTGATACGTCAATGGCGTCTCAGCTGAGTGAGCTGAACCGGTATCCCTTTTTAACGAATTCAGATGCTCATTCTTTAGGGAAAATCGCGCGAGAATATACAAAAATCAAAATGGATCATGCCTCTTTTGCCGAATTCAAGCTAGCCCTTGAAGAAAAAGATGGTAGAGCTGTCACAGGAAATTATGGGCTTGCTCCGCGGCTTGGGAAGTATTATCATACGACCTGCGAAAAATGCGGGGTTAGACCTCACGCACCAGATCAAAAAGAGTGCCATGTATGCGGACATACACGGATGACAAAAGGAGTAAGTGAACGTTTAGAAGAGCTTGCTGACCAAGAAAGTGAAAAAAGAACGAGACCTCCTTATGTTCATCAGCTTCCGCTTCAGTTTATTCCGGGAGTTGGACCTAAAACACTGGAGAAGCTAAAAGCCGTGTTTCACACAGAGATGAATATTTTACATCAAGCAACAGAACAAGAACTAAAAGCCGTTCTGCCAGAAAAGACAGCGGGCTACATCATCAAAGCAAGGAAGGGCGAAGTCGGACTCATCGCTGGTGGAGGCGGAGTGTACGGTAAGGTGGATATCAATCATGAGTCACATTAAATGGACATGTCACACATTTGAACAATTGTCAAAAGAGGATCTTTACTTGATTCTCATGGAAAGAGTCAACGTGTTTGTTGTAGAACAAACATGCCCTTACCCTGAAATTGATCACAGGGACAAAGAAGCGCTTCATCTCATCGCAAAAGAGAACGGCGTCATTGTGGCGTATTGCCGAATTTTCCAAAACGGGATCATGTACAAAGAGGCGTCCATCGGCCGCGTTCTTGTGACGCAGGCCGGCCGGAAAAAAGGCTATGGAAAGCTGCTGCTCATCAAGGCTTTAGAAAAGCTTAGTGAATTAGGTGAAACAAGTGTCAAAATACAGGCGCAAGCCTACCTGAAGTCATTTTACGAATCATTTGGTTTCAAGGCCGTCTCAGATGTTTATGATGAAGATGGGATTCCGCATCTTGATATGGTGAAAACAGAAAGATAGACGATATACGTCTATCTTTTTTATGGAACATCGTGTATCATAACGTCAACGAAAGGGGTTTTGCCAAATGGGAAAAAGCAGAGCAAAGAAAAAACGAGAGCATATCCAAAGGCAGCACAGCCGAAATCCAGAACTGTCGAGAGGAAACATGCCGCATTTTAGCACACACGAAAGGAAGACAAAAACAAAACAAGAAGCCTTGCAGCATATGATGAAAAAACATAAAGGACGAAATGCTTATGATCACTATCAAGAGGATCATAAGCATTTTTATTTTGCTTTTTTGTGACAACTAGATCAAATAAATGGAAAATTTTAAAAAATAGGACAAACGGTCGTTTCTTTTTGTCTAAAAATGTAGTTAAATGACAAAAAGAAACGAAAGGGAGAGTGAGTATCGTGAACGTCAAGTCATTTGGAGCAGGGCTTTGTATGACAAGTGTGCTTGTGGCATCGGTCATGTTTGGCGCGTCAGATATTTCTGCAAAGGAGCAAGCAAAAAAAGAGTACATGATCGGCTTTTCTTCTTCCGTTCAAGACAAAACACAAAAACAGCTTGTAGAAGAAGCTGGCGGGCATGTGAAAGAATCCATAGAGCAAATAGATATGATGAAAGTGTCAATGAATGAGACTTCGAAAAAGAAACTGAATGAAGCAAAAGAAGTGACCTTCATCGAGGAAGACCAAAAAGCAAAAACTAGCGGTCAAACTGTTCCATACGGCATCAAAAGCATCAAAGCACAAAAGGTACATAAACAAGGATACGCTGGACAGAATGTCAAAGTAGCCGTTCTTGACAGCGGCATCGACGGTAAACATGAGGATTTACATGTCACCGGCGGGGTGAGCTTTGTACCGGCAGAGTCTGATCCGCTTGTTGATCCGCATGAACATGGAACGCATGTGGCAGGCACAATTGCTGCATTAGATAATAAGGTAGGTGTCGTTGGTGTTGCGCCAAAAGCTTCTATCTATGCTGTCAAGGTGGCAGATGAAAATGGTGACGGCTACTATAGCTGGATCATAAAAGGGATTGAATGGGCCATTGAGAATGACATGGATGTCATCAATATTAGTATGGGGGGAGCAAGTGAATCTGAGGCGCTGAAAGAAGCGGTAGATCGAGCGTATGATAAAGGGATTCTCATTGTGGCTTCTGCAGGGAATGAAGGAAGCTATGGTTCTCTCAATACGATTGACTATCCGGCTAAATACAGCTCAGTGATGGCGGTTGCTTCTGTTGACCAAAAAAAGCAAAGAGCCTTTGATTCATCAGTTGGCGAGGAAATCGAAGTCTCAGCACCAGGCGTTTCAACGCTGAGCACCATTCCTCATAACGAATACGGCTACATGAGCGGAACGTCAATGGCATCACCGCATGTAGCGGGCGCTGCGGCTGTCATTCTATCAAAACATCCGAATCTGACAAACGATGAAGTACGCGAGAGATTGTCAAAAACGGCGACAAAGCTTGGAGAACCTTTTTATTATGGTGCCGGGCTTGTGAACGTACAAAAAGCCGCACGATAAATGAAAAAGAGAAAGCAGTGAGCAGGCTGCTTTCTCTTTTTTCTTTCAATAAAACTGTCATGTTTCGTAATCTCTCTCATAGAATCTAGTAACCTTACTATTTGGGAGGAAGACACATGCGGAAAAAGTCTTGGAAGGAGCATCTTCTTCAGCACGTAAAAGATCATCTCTCGATTTATTTATTTGTCTCTGTACTCTTTTTAATGGGTGTGATCTTCGGGGCCATCATTGTCAATAGCATGACATTCAGCCAGAAAGAGGATTTATTCTATTATTTAAATCAATTTTTTGGTCAGCTGACAAATGAGAAAGCAGCAGAATCAAAAGAAATGTTTTTACAAAGCTTCCTGCATCATATGAAATATTTAGGCCTTATGTGGATTCTGGGAATCTCCATCGTTGGTCTGCCGCTTATCTTTCTTATGATCTTTTTAAAAGGAATTGTTGTGGGGTTTACTGTTGGTTTTCTCGTGAATCAAATGGGGCTGAGTGGATTTTTTCTCTCGTTCGTATCGGTGCTTCCGCAAAACATTTTACTCATTCCAGCCTATTTAGTAATTGGCACTTGTGCGATTGCGTTTTCCATCCGTCTCATTGGACAGCTCTTCATGAAAAAAACCATCAGTCAAGCACCCGTCCAGTGGTTTGGCCGGTATGCATCTGTTCTGCTGATGATTTTAGCGCTTGCTGCACTTTCGTCTTTTTTTGAATCGTACATATCATTCATGCTGATGAAAAAGCTGGCAGGTGTTCTTTTATAATTGTTCTTAATTAATAATCAATTTATTTATCAATTTAAAATGATTATAGTTGGCTCTCAGCACATCATTTGATATAATGATCAAGTAATGTGGCGTAGGAGGGAAAGTCAATGGAAAATAGGATTGATCGAATTAAGAAACAGCTTCATTCTTCCAGCTACAAGCTCACGCCACAGCGTGAAGCCACAGTAAGAGTACTGCTTGAGAATGAAGAAGACCATTTAAGTGCAGAAGATGTATACCTCCTCGTAAAAGAGAAGTCTCCTGAAATTGGTCTTGCTACTGTTTATCGGACGTTAGAATTGCTCACTGAACTGAAAGTTGTTGATAAAATTAACTTTGGAGACGGCGTTTCGCGATATGATCTTCGCAAAGAAGGAGCCGCTCACTTCCATCATCATCTTGTCTGCATGGAATGCGGAACAGTCGATGAGATAGAAGAAGATTTATTAGAAGATGTCGAAGAGATTATTGAACGTGACTGGAAATTTAAAATTAAGGATCATAGATTGACATTCCACGGCATTTGCCACCGGTGTCATGATGATGAATCCGGCAAATAATCCGAATTGGAACCTTTTCATTTAAGATGAAGAGGTTTTTTGCATTTTCGCTGTATATTCCTTGTCCCACCTGGCATATGCTGAAGTAATGAGAAGGTGAGAAAGGACTTGAAGATCATGCGAAAATGGCTCAAAACAACAGGTGAAGTGATCAAAGTATTTATCTTGTTCACTGGTTTTACCGTCCTGTTCTATTATGCTATGATATGGATAAATTCAGAATATGAAAGCTACCATCGTTATGATAAACCAGAGGGTGCAGCAATTAAAGTGATGGAAATGGATCAGCCGAATCAAGACAATTGGCAAGATCGATTGATTTATTTTTATCAAAACGGGGAGTAGAAATCATTGAACGATCAATTATCCGACTTTATTCATTTTATGACCGTAGAGAGAGGACTCTCTGAAAATACCATTGTTTCTTATAAAAGAGATTTACAAAACTACTTGTCTTTTTTAATGACACATGAACAGCTGACGGATATCAATGATGTCACGCGCCTGCATATCATTCATTATTTAAAGCAGCTAAAAGAGGAAGGGAAATCGAGTAAAACGTCTGTACGGCATCTATCATCGATCCGTTCCTTTCATCAATTTCTGCTTCGGGAAAAAGTGACAACGGATGACCCGTCCTGGAATATTGAAACGCAAAAAACAGAGCGGACTTTACCGAAAGTTCTATCATTAGGAGAGGTCGAAAAGCTGCTTGATACACCAAATCAGCACACTCCCTTTGACTACCGAGACAAAGCGATGCTTGAGCTCTTATATGCAACAGGCATTCGCGTCAGTGAAATGCTGGATCTGACCCTTGCCGATGTACACCTCACAATGGGCTTTGTCCGCTGTTTTGGAAAAGGAAGAAAAGAGCGTATTGTGCCAATCGGTGAAGCTGCTACAAGCGCGATTGAAGAATATCTCGAAAAGGGAAGAAGCAAGCTGTTAAAAAAACAGCCGTCCGATGCCCTATTTCTCAATCATCACGGGAAAAAAATGTCGCGCCAGGGCTTCTGGAAGAACTTAAAAAAACGAGCCATCGAAGCAGGGATTCAAAAGGAACTAACGCCTCATACGCTCAGGCATTCATTTGCTACACACCTGCTTGAAAACGGTGCGGACTTAAGAGCTGTACAGGAGATGCTCGGACATGCCGATATCTCGACAACACAAATTTATACACATGTGACGAAAACAAGACTGAAAGATGTGTATCACAAATTCCATCCAAGGGCATAAGTAAAGCATGACACAGTGAACGGGTGTCATGCTTTTTCATGTTTACACCGTTTATGGTTGTCAACTGGCTTGTAAACGGTTTATACTTGAGATGTCTGACCTCTCACTGTTTGTAAGGTCAAAAGACAAGAATATTGAAGGAGGCGCTTTTTAATGCCTGATTATCAGTATAAACGTATTTTCCTCGTCGTCATGGATTCAGTAGGAATTGGGGAAGCACCAGATGCTGCTGATTTTAATGATGTAGGTGCAGATACACTTGGACATATTGCTGAAAAAATGAACGGGCTTCATATGCCGAATATGGCGAAGCTTGGGCTGAGTCATATTAAAGAAATCAAAGGAATTCCAGCGGATGAAAAACCGCTTGCGTACTATGGAAAAATGCAAGAAGCATCAAACGGTAAAGACACAATGACAGGACACTGGGAAATCATGGGTCTTTACATAGACACACCGTTCAAAGTCTTTCCAGAAGGATTCCCAGATGAACTATTAAATGAACTAAAAGAAAAAACAGGCCGAGGTATTATTGGAAATAAACCTGCGTCTGGTACGGAAATTTTAGATGAGCTTGGCGAAGAGCACATGAAAACAGGTGATTTAATCGTTTATACATCTGCGGATTCTGTGCTGCAAATTGCTGCGCACGAAGAAGTTGTGCCATTAGATGAGCTTTACCGTATTTGTGAAATTGCCCGTGAACTTACATTAGATGAAAAATATATGGTTGGACGGATTATCGCTCGTCCGTTTGTCGGAGAGCCTGGCGCATTTGTTAGAACGCCAAACCGTCATGACTATGCGTTAAAACCATTTGACCGTACAGTCATGAATGAACTGAAAGATGATGGACTCGATGTCATTGCGATCGGAAAAATCTCTGATATTTATGACGGCGAGGGGATCACATCATCTCTTAGAACAAAATCAAACATGGATGGAATGGACAAGCTGGTCGATACACTTAAAACAGACTTTACAGGACTCAGCTTTTTAAACCTTGTTGATTTTGACGCTCTTTACGGACATAGAAGAGATCCAGAGGGTTATGGAAAAGCATTAGAGGAATTTGACGCGCGTCTTCCTGAAGTATTTGACCTGTTGAAAGAGGATGATCTTCTTGTGATCACAGCAGATCATGGTAATGACCCAGTTCATCACGGAACAGATCATACAAGAGAATATGTTCCGCTCATTGCTTACAGCAAAAAGCATCAGGAAGCAAATGAACTGCCAACAGCAAAAACGTTTGCTGATCTTGGGGCAACCGTTGCAGATAATTTCAAGATAGCGATGCCAAAATATGGAACAAGCTTTTTATCTAAACTTAAATAGGGGGAAATCTCGTGGGAGCACAGTTTTCAGAAGCGGCGGCATACATTAAACAAGCATCGACATATGTACCAACAGTTGGATTGATTTTAGGATCAGGGCTTGGCATTTTAGCAGATGAGATTGAAAATCCAATCAAAATAAAATATGAAGATATTCCTGGATTCCCTGTTTCAACAGTAGAGGGACATGCAGGGCAGCTCGTGATCGGAACGCTGAAAGGCACTGTCGTTTGCGCGATGCAAGGACGTTTTCATTTCTATGAAGGATATGATATGAAGCAAGTGACGTTTCCTGTCCGTGTGATGAAAGAAATTGGCATTGACACATGCATTGTCACAAATGCAGCCGGCGGTGTGAATACGTCATTCCGTCCAGGAGATCTCATGCTGATCACAGATCATATCAATATGATGGGAACCAATCCATTAATTGGCCCAAATGATAGTCAAGGCGTTCGTTTCCCTGATATGTCTGCACCGTACGATAAAGAATTGCTGGCACTTGCAGAAGAAACAGCCCAGCGTTTAGGCATATCTGTACAGCAAGGGGTTTATGCAGGGATGACAGGCCCTTCATATGAAACACCTGCTGAAGTTCGTTTCTTAAGAACACTTGGAGCAGATGCTGTTGGCATGTCGACAGTTCCAGAAGTTATTGTTGCGCGTCATGCAGGAATGAAAGTGCTTGGCATTTCATGCATTTCCAATGCGGCATCTGGTATTTTGGATCAGCCGCTGTCTCATGATGAAGTGATCGAAGTAACGGAAAAAGTGAAAGCAAGTTTTCTTGATTTAGTAAAAGACATTGTCAAACAACTTTCATAGCATGTGTCCAGAAGCCTTCTGCTACCCAAGCAGAAGGCTTTTTTATTTGTAATCATACGATCTCTGAATAAAACAGCCTGTATGAGGAAAAAATAGAAAGGATTACGATAATGGAGGTCTGCCACTTGAAACGTCATATATGTGCATTGTTTATTTTAATGATCCTTATCTCAATGGTTTCACCATCAGCGATAGCAAAAGAAAAGATTGAAAAACCAGGAGAAAAACAAACATCAGAATTGGCACACGAAGCCAAATCAGCGATCTTAATAGAACGTGACACGGGAAAGGTGCTTTACAACAAAAACAGCGATGAAAAGCTTGCACCCGCAAGTATGACCAAAATCATGACGATGCTTCTCATCATGGAAGCCATTGATCAGGGTAAACTAAAAATGACAGACAAGGTCAGAACGAGCGACTATGCAGCGTCCATGGGAGGGTCGCAAATCTTCCTTGAACCAGGAGAAGAAATGACCGTGAAAGAAATGCTGAAAGGCATTGCGATTGCTTCAGGTAATGATGCTTCAGTTGCCATGGCAGAGCATATTGCAGGATCTGAAGAACAGTTCGTTGAGCAGATGAACAAAAGGGCGAAAGAGCTTGGCCTTACCTCAACAGTCTTTCAAAACCCAACAGGACTTCCTGAAAAAGACCATTACAGCACAGCTCACGATATGGCAATAATGGCAAAAGAGCTGTTGAAATACGAACAAATCACCAAATTCACAGGTGTCTACGAAGACTATCTCCGGCAAAACACAGATAAAAAATTCTGGCTTGTCAACACAAACCGTCTAATTAAATTTTATCCAGGGGTCGATGGGGTGAAAACAGGTTTTACAGGTGAAGCGAAATACTGTTTAACTGCATCTGCTAAAAAAGGTAACATGCGCGTCATTGCGGTTGTCTTTGGCGCAAGCACGCCGAAAGACAGAAACGCTCAGGTAGTCAAAATGTTAGATTACGCATTTAGTCAATATACGACTCATCCGCTTTACAAAAGAGGGCAAGATGTGGCGGAGGTCAAAGTGAGCAAAGGGAAAAAGAAAAACATTCAGCTCGTTACTTCTGAACCGATCTCCCTTTTAACGAAAAAAGGCGAAAATGTGGATCAGATCAAAAAAGAAATCAAATTGTCTCATGATGTCAAGGCTCCATTTTCAAAAGGAACGGAACTTGGTACGATCGTCTTGAAAAAAGATGGAAAAGTGCTGCATGAAAGCCCTGTAGAAGCAAAAGAAGGAATGGAAAAGGCAAGCGTTTGGACTTTCTTCAAACGGGCGATGGCTGATTTCGTAAAATGGAAATAAAAGGCGAAAGGCTGCTGTAATTGGCAGTCTTTTTGCTATGAGGAAAAGAAAAGAACATCTAAATGTGACGAATGGTCACTAGTTTTGTCATGGTGAAGGATTTACTTTATATAAAAGAGAAACACTCTTTATCCGAAATTAGAGCAAGGAGGAATAAAAAATGAGCCTTGGTATTGATTTTCAAGTAAAAGAGAGCGTACTTTGCATTCGGTTAACAGGAGAGCTCGATCATCACTCCGCAGAAACATTGAGACAAAAGGTGACGAATTATTTGGAAACAGAGGACATTCGCCACATTGTGCTGAATCTAGCTGATTTATCGTTTATGGACAGCTCTGGACTCGGAGTGATTTTAGGAAGATATAAGGAAATTAAGCAGCTTGGCGGGGAAATGGTCGTCTGTGCCATCTCGCCAGCGGTGAACCGGTTATTTGATATGTCTGGCTTGTTTAAAATCATTCGGATGGAGCCTTCAGAACAAACGGCTTTGCAAACATTGGGGGTGGCATCATGAGAAATGAAATGAACCTGACTTTTTCGGCATTAAGCCAAAATGAATCGTTTGCGAGGGTGACAGTCGCGGCATTTATCGCTCAGCTTGATCCGACTTTAGATGAATTAACAGAAATCAAGACCGTCGTATCTGAGGCAGTGACAAACTCCATCATCCATGGCTATGATGGGAATCCAGATGGCAAGGTGCATATCCATGTCACATTAGATGATCATGTCGTTTACCTCACCATCCGTGATGAAGGTATGGGTATTACCGATCTTGAGGAAGCAAGACAGCCGCTTTTCACCACAAAACCAGACTTAGAGCGCTCTGGCATGGGCTTTACCATCATGGAGAATTTTATGGATGATGTCATGGTGGACTCATCTCCAGAAATGGGCACGACCATCCGTTTAACAAAGCATCTATCAAAAAGCAAAGCGCTTTGTAATTAAAGGAGCTGCTCATATGGATGTGGAGGTAAAAAAGCAAGCTAAAAAAGCCCAGCTGTCAAATGATGAAGTCAAAGAGCTCATCAAAAAAAGCCAAGACGGTGATCAGCAAGCAAGAGACCTCCTCGTAGAAAAAAACATGCGTCTTGTTTGGTCCGTTGTTCAGCGCTTTTTAAATAGGGGATATGAACCAGATGATCTATTTCAGATTGGCTGTATTGGACTGCTGAAATCTGTTGATAAATTTGATTTGTCATATGATGTAAAGTTTTCAACGTACGCCGTCCCTATGATCATTGGAGAAATTCAGCGATTCATTCGGGATGATGGAACGGTCAAAGTCAGCCGTTCATTAAAGGAACTCGGAAATAAAATTCGGCGGGCAAGGGATGAATTGTCTAAGTCTCATGGAAGAATGCCGACCGTTCAGGAAATTGCCGAATACCTTGATATCACACCAGAGGATGTTGTTCTCGCCCAAGAAGCAGTGCGCTCGCCATCATCCATTCATGAAACGGTGTATGAAAATGATGGGGATCCGATTACATTGCTTGATCAAATTGCCGATCATTCTGAGGAAAGATGGTTTGACAAAATCGCACTGAAAGAAGCGATCAAGGAATTAGAAGAACGGGAAAAACTTATTGTGTATTTAAGGTATTATAAAGACCAGACACAATCTGAGGTTGCAGAGAGACTTGGCATTTCACAAGTACAAGTCTCACGGCTTGAAAAGAAAATTTTAAAACAAATCCAAATGCAAATGGATCAAAAAGACAGCTAGCCAATTCGGCTGGCTTTTTTTGTGTGGTAATTACCGGTAAATCAAGTTCTATCAGTATGAGAACCATTTTTCACCACATACTATTTTTAACCCATCGTATAGGAAGTGACTTGGATGGACGGACAAATCTTTATTCGGCTGCGCCATCGAATCAAGACCGGTATTGATCAGCTCATTTATTTAGAGGATATCGCCCAAATCACTGGTGATGAGTTTGCTGTGCAAAAGCTTAGTAAAATGCCGGTGTATCATGTCAGCAAAAAGGATCGTCACATCGCCGTTCTTGATATCATGCATGTCGTCAAAACGATCAAAAAAACGTGGCCAGATATCGACATTCAAACCGTTGGCGGCTCTGAGGCCATTGTTGAAATTGATACAGGCAAACGCCAGCTTTCTCCCGTTTTATTTGTGTTTGTATGGCTCCTATTATTTGTTGGAGCGGCGCTTGCCATTATGAATTTCCACGAGGATGTCAGTATGCGTCTCGTTCATATCCGCCTATATGAAATGATCACAGGGAAAACGGTTGAGCATCCGTATTTATTACAAATTCCATATAGCTTTGGACTCGGTTTTGGCATGATTTTGTTTTTCAATCATGTATTTAAAAAGCGTTTAAATGAAGAACCAAGTCCGCTCGAAGTGGAAATGTTTAAATATCAGCTCGATCTCGATCATTATGTCGCACTCAATGAAAATAAAGAAACATTGAAGGATATCCATGATCGGTAAGTGGCTTTTTGTCGTACTCGTTGGACTTGGCGGCGGTTTAACGGTCGGAGCAGGATTTGTGGCTTTTCTTACAGTGCTTGGCATCATTCCCCGCTTAATGCAATTAACCAAAACGCAGCGCTTCATACAAGGGTACGAGGCGGCTGTTATTAGCGGGGCGGTTGTTGGCGGCTGGGCCACCTTAAGTCAAATACATCTTCATTTAACCAAATGGCTGGCGATGCCGGTCGGTCTTTTATCAGGCATCTTCGTCGGCATGCTTGCAGCTGCACTCACTGAAGTATTAAATGTACTTCCTATATTAACGAAAAGAATTGGAATGGACGGGAAAATTGTTTTGCTGCTCATGGCCATCGTCTTAGGAAAGGTATTTGGTTCACTATTTCATTGGCTTATTTATATTTAATCAATTGGAGGGAACAACACGTGTCGAGTTTAAAAGAGAACTATCCATCTAAGGTGAAAACGTATCAGCCCAAACCTCCTTATGTCCTCAACTGCATTAAGGCGTTTTTAGTTGGCGGTTTAATCTGTCTGATAGGGGAGGGGCTGCAACATTTCTATATCCACTTTTTTGATTTTAACGAAAAGACAGCAGGGAACCCGACAGTGGCGACCCTCATTTTAATTTCTTCTCTATTAACGGGTATCGGTATTTACGATAGAATCGGCCAGTTTGCTGGAGCCGGATCAGCTGTACCAGTGACAGGCTTTGCTAACAGTATGACAAGTGCTGCCCTTGAGCATAAAAGTGAAGGGCTTGTTTTAGGTGTTGCCACAAATATGTTTAAACTCGCTGGGAACGTTATTGTATTTGGTGTCGTTTCGGCATATGTCGTAGGGATCATTCGATACGTCTTGGAAAAGATGTTTTCGTAGGAGGAATGAAAGGTGAAACTAACAGGTAAACAATCTTGGGTATTTGAGCACAAGCTTTATGTCAATGCAGAAGGAACTGCTGCAGGACCGAAAGAAAAAGAAGGCCCGATTGGTCATTTAATTGATAAAACGTACGATGAAATGCACTGTGATCAAAAGAACTGGGAAATGGCTGAAAGGAAGCTCATGGATGATGCGATATCAACCGCTTTATCAAAAGCAAATTTGCAAAAAAGCGATATTGATCTTTTGCTGGCTGGAGATTTACTCAACCAGAACGTCACAGCAAACTATGTGGCAAGAGAGCTGAAGATCCCGTTTCTCTGCTTGTTTGGGGCATGCTCGACTTCAATGGAATCGGTCGCCATTGCGTCAGCACTCATTGATGGCGGCTTTGCAAATAGAGCCATCGCAGCAACAAGCAGTCACAATGCGACTGCAGAACGCCAATTTCGTAATCCGACAGAATACGGGGGACAAAAGCCAGATACAGCAACAAGTACCGTAACTGGTGGCGGAGCCGTTATTATCAGCCAAGAACCCTCTCAAATTCAAATTACGAGCGCAACGGTAGGCAGGGTCATGGATCTTGGCATTACAGATCCATTTGATATGGGATCGGCCATGGCACCAGCAGCGGCAGACACCATCAAGCAGCATTTAGAAGACTTAGGCAGAACAGTAGATGATTACGATTTGATTTTAACTGGAGATTTATCAGGCATTGGTTCACCGATCTTAAAGGATCTCTTGAAAGAAGAAGGCATTCAGCTTGGGCGAAAACACGATGATTGCGGTTTAATCATCTATACACCCGACCAAAACGTATTCGCTGGAGGCAGCGGCTGTGCTTGTTCAGCGGTTGTGACATTTAGTCATATTTTTCAAGAAATGAAAGCAGGGAATCTGCAAAGAGTACTCGTTGTGGCAACCGGGGCGTTACTCAGCCCAATGATGGTTCAGCAAAAAGAGACCATTCCAACCATTGCGCACGGTGTCGTATTTGAGCGTGCAGGAGGAGAGAGCTAATGGATTATCTTATCGCTTTTGTGGCAGGCGGACTTATTTGTGTCATTGGCCAGCTTTTGCTAGATGTACTCAAACTCACGCCTGCACATGTCATGACTACTTTTGTTGTGGCAGGTACCATTTTAGACGGATTCGGTATTTATGATAAATTTATTGAATTTGCAGGCGCGGGCGCAACCGTACCAATTGTCAGCTTTGGTCATAGCTTGCTTCATGGGGCCATGCATCAGGCAGATGTGCACGGATTCATCGGCATCGGTATCGGTATCTTTGAATTAACCTCTGCTGGAATATCAGCTGCGATTTTATTTTCATTTATTATCGCACTTATCTTTAAACCGAAAGGATAACCGAATATGGGGCAAAGACGGAAAGTCATTTTAGTGACAGACGGAGATATATATGCTGCCAAAACCATTGAGCTTGCCGCTAAAAACGTTGGCGGACGATGTATTTCCAGCTCAAAAGGAAATCCAAGCAAACGGACAGGACCTGAACTTGTTCAGATGATTTTAAAAACGCCGTATGATCCAGTCTTTGTGATGTTCGATGATTCTGGACTGACAGGTGAAGGAACAGGCGAGACAGCGATGAAACATGTGGCGCGCCACCCTGAAATCGAAGTCATTGGAGCGATCGCAGTTGCATCCAAGACGCACCAAGCCGAATGGACAAAGGTTCATGTCTCCATTGACCGGGAAGGTGAACTGACAGAATACGGTGTCGACAAACACGGTCTTCCCGAAATGGAGCCCCATAAAATGAGCGGTGATACAGTGTATTGTCTTGACTCCCTCAATCTTCCGTTAGTTGTCGGTATTGGAGATATTGGCAAGATGGGACGGAAAGATGATCTGAGCAAGGGATCTCCAATCACGATGAAAGCAGTGGAATTAATATTAGAAAGGAGTGGTTTCCATGAAGAAAGACAAGGTAAACGTGTACCGAGACCCGAAGAAAAATGAAGATTACTTCAAGGAAAATGTCGGAATGGGTCTCAGCTTTGACCTTGGTGTTCGGAAAATTTATATACACGATCAGGAAATCCAGCTTTACTATGTAAACGGATTGTGTGATACACAGTATATTATCTACTTATTAAAAGAGCTAATCGAAATCAATGACAACGAACCTGAAACCGATGATCTTGCACATGTAGTCGAGAACCGCCTTGTCAATCAGCAGGTCTCCAAGGTGGAAACGCTGGATGAAGCAGTGGATCAAGTACTGTCTGGGCTTGTAGCAGTCGTTGTAGAAGGTGAAAACTACGCCTTTATCATTGATGTTAGAAGCTATCCTGGCAGAATGCCTGAAGAGCCGGATACAGAAAAGGTGGTCCGGGGAGCAAGGGACGGCTTTGTTGAGAACATTATTGTGAATACAGCGCTTATTCGAAGAAGAGTGCGGGATGAAAAGCTGAGATACAAAATGCTCAAAGTAGGCGAACGTTCAAAAGCGGATGTTTGTGTTTGCTATATTGAAGATATTGCAGACCCTGACTTAGTAGATATTATAGAAAAAGAAGTATCAGGAATCAAAGTCGATGGGCTGACGATGTCTGATAAAACGATTGAAGAATTTATAATTAAGCAAGGATATAATCCCTTTCCGCTAGTGCGTTACACCGAGCGTCCGGATGTCGCCGCTAACCACATATTAGAAGGGCATGTCATCATCATTACAGATACATCCCCTAGTGTCATCATTACACCAACCACTATTTTTCACCACGTTCAGCATGCAGAAGAATACCGCCAGGCGCCTGCCGTTGGTACGTTCCTAAGATGGGTACGCTTTTTAGGCATTTTATGTTCTACCTTTCTTTTGCCGATTTGGTTTCTTTTTATTCTCGAACCAAATCTCCTGCCTGACAATTTAAGCTATATTGGGTTTAACAAACCTTCTCATATCCCTGTCATTCTCCAAGTATTTCTTGCTGATTTCGGGGTGGAGTTTTTAAGGATGGCAGCTATTCATACGCCAACCGCATTGTCGACTGCCATGGGGTTGATCGCGGCTGTTTTAATTGGACAAATCGCTATTGATGTCGGTTTATTTACACCAGAGGTCATCTTATACGTCTCGCTGGCGGCGATCGGTACCTTTACAACGCCAAGCTATGAGCTGAGTGTCGCCAATAAGATTGTAAGGCTCATCATCCTAGCACTAGTGGCGATCTTTAAGCTGAATGGACTCATCATTGGTTTTACGTTGTTAATCATTTATTTAACATCCATTCGTTCATTGCAGACGCCTTATATGTGGCCGTTCATTCCTTTCAATGGAAAGGCTTTGTGGCAAGTGCTGATTCGGACGTCTGTTCCTGGCTCAAAAGTAAGGCCGAGCATCGTTCACCCTCAAAACAGATCAAAAATTCCGCCAAATTCTTAACGCTCATTGAAAGTGGCTGAAGATTGTGATATTGTATTTTTAACTTTGAGACACGGCAAAAGGCAGCTCACGCAGCTGCCTTTTTTCAGCCGAAGCGGAGAAAGAGGGAATGACATTGTATTTACACGGCACTTGCAGACAAAATGAACTCGGTCATTTAGAAATTGGTGGTGTTGATGCTGTTTCTTTAGCTGAAACGTATGGGACACCACTTTATGTATATGATGTGGCTTTAATACGGGAGCGCGCAAAAAACTTTCAAAAAGCATTTATAGAAGAAGAATTAACGGCACAGGTTGCATATGCGAGTAAAGCATTTTCCTCCATCGCCATGTTTCAGCTTGCCAAAGAAGAAGGATTATCTCTTGATGTCGTATCAGGCGGTGAGCTTCACACAGCCATTTGCGCTGGATTCCCAGTAGAAAAAATTCATTTCCATGGCAATAATAAAAGCAGAGAAGAATTAAAAATGGCTTTAGAGCATGGGATCGGCTGTATTGTTGTGGATAATTTCTATGAAATGAAGCTCATTGAACAGCTTGGTCAAGAGCTGTCAAAAAAAGTGAAAGTATTGCTCCGCATCACGCCTGGTGTCGAAGCGCATACGCATGATTACATTACGACAGGTCAAGAGGATTCAAAATTTGGCTTTGATCTTCACAATGGACAAGCAGATGAAGCGGTGAAACAAGTGCTTGGTTCAGAAGTGATCGAGCTTTTAGGTGTTCATTGTCATATCGGTTCACAAATTTTTGATACGGCTGGTTTTGTCCTTGCAGCCGATAAAATCTTTTTGAAGCTGGATGAATGGAGAGAATCATTTGGTTTTATTTCTACGGTATTAAACTTAGGCGGCGGCTTTGGGATTCGTTATACAGAAGAGGATGAACCACTTCCTGCGACAGAATATGTCGAAAAAATTATCCAAGCTGTGAAAGAGAACGTGGCCCGCTACCAGTTCGATATGCCAGAGATTTGGATAGAACCAGGCCGTTCTCTTGTTGGAGATGCAGGGACGACTCTTTATACGGTCGGATCATCAAAACATGTACCTGGCATCCGTGATTATGTAGCGATAGATGGCGGAATGAGTGATAACATTCGTCCAGCTTTATATCAAGCGAAATATGAAGCCGCAAGTGCCAACAAAATGAGCCAAACGCATGATCAAACGGTTTCAATTGCCGGGAAATGCTGTGAAAGCGGAGATATGCTCATTTGGGATATCGATCTGCCAGAATTATCACAAGGAGATTTATTAGCTGTCTTTTGTACCGGAGCTTACGGCTATAGTATGTCAAACAACTATAACCGTATCCCGCGCCCAGCTGTTGTGTTTGTAGAAGACGGGGAAGCGCAGCTTGTGGTTGAGCGTGAAACATATGAGGACATTGTGAAACTTGATTTACCGTATCAATCAAAAGTGAAATCATCTACTTAAAAAAAGCCGCCTGGAGTTCAGGCAGCTTTTTTTCATGAATTATTTTCCTCCAGTGAATACAGAAACGATCGCATTCCAAATGGAGACAAAGAAATCCCAAATCTTTTGAAGAAGGTTTTTCCCTTCATCCGATTCTATGAATTTAGTAATCTTGTCTTTTGCTTTATCAATTTGAGATCCTACTTGATTCCAATCGATATTGATGTTTTTCATTTTATCAAATAGCGAGACAAGCTGATCTTTTTGATCCTGCGTCAGATTTAAATTCAAATCAGACGCAGCCTGATCCACTTTTTCTTCTACTTCTTTTGTGGTTTTAGGGACACCATTTTTTGCAATGTCATCTTTGATTTTTGCAATAAGGGCAGAAGCGTTATCTTTCCCGATAGAGTCACCCAATTTAGAAGTTGTCACAAGCTCTTCGTTTGCCACCTGCTTCACATCTTCTGGAATGGCTTTGTCGCTTGACACCTCATAAGCTTTTAGTAAGCCTGTCAGTGCGGCTGTACCAGATACTTCAAATGGAGCAGTCACGACAACCTTGGCATCTTTGACACCTGCTGTCATTAAAGCATTTAAATACATCTCATCTGTAATGGTCTTGATGTTGTGTGTATCCACAGTGAGACCAGTACCTGATTTTTCAATGGTAATCGATGAAGATGATAATGCTCTCGTCCCGATAGAAGAACGAGGGATATACTTTCCTAAATATTCGTGCTCTTCTTTATTGGTTACTTCAATTTTTGTC
The DNA here is from genome assembly GCF_054161415.1 of Bacillus sp. PK5-006. Lineage (NCBI taxonomy): Bacteria > Bacillati > Bacillota > Bacilli > Caryophanales > Bacillaceae > Bacillus > Bacillus sp. PK5-006. Next base: position 1,579,046 of record NZ_CP096414.1, read on the forward strand.
GCATTTTCAGGTGGATTCAACTCGTCAAGCACCTTCTGGCGATCAGCCGGTGTTAAGTCTTGCCCGAGTGTGACGATGACATCGCCGACAGCTGCATCCGCTAAGCTGACTTTTGGCGCACCAATAAGGAAAAGGAGCGCTGCCATCATACCAAGCATCATTTTTTTAAACATGTTGACCTCCTTCAAGTCGAAAGCGTTCCTCTTTCAAGAGAAACTTATCTTTTGAGTACACGTGATGAAGTGCACTCCATCATATAGACGTAACAAATTGGCTCGACGTTTCAATTTTCTTTTTAAGATGTGTTCCTGTTCCAATAAATGAAAACATGTCATTTAGTCAGATATCATTTTATTAGGAAAAAAGGATCAAGCAACCCTATTTTATCAATCATCAGTTAAGAGGTAAATGACAATCGAAGAGCAGGGGATGTTTAACATCACCGGAAATGTGCTATAATGAGCGTTGTTTAACTTGAAAGGAGAATGTGAAAAATGGCGAAAAAAGGATACATACAATTAACGAATGGAAAGAAAATTGAGTTTGAACTTTACCCAGAGGCTGCTCCAGGTACAGTAGCAAACTTTGAAAAATTAGCGAATGAAGGCTTCTACGATGGATTAAAATTCCACCGCGTGATCCCAGGCTTCGTCAGCCAAGGCGGCGACCCAAACGGTAATGGAACGGGTGGTCCTGGTTACACAATTAAATGTGAAACAGAAGGAAATCCACATCAGCACGAAAGAGGTTCATTATCAATGGCACATGCTGGTAAAGACACAGGCGGCAGCCAATTCTTTATCGTACATGACCCGCAGCCGCACTTAAACGGTGTTCACACTGTTTTTGGCAAGGTAACATCTGGTATCGAGGCTGTACTTGATATGGAGCAAGGGCAAGGCATGGAAAAAGTTGAAGTTGTAGATGCTTAATCTAAAACACCGCTTAATCGCGGTGTTTTTTTATTTTGTTTGTGAGACGACTGTGATATGTTTCGTTAGGCGGTAGGTGATGAACCAATACAAAATGGCTAAAGCGCTGATAGAGGCACCAAAGAGACATACTCCGCTCCAGCCGTAGGTCGCGTATATACTGGTTGAAACAATTGAACCGGTCGCACTGCCGATGGAGTAAAAAATCATGTAAGCCGCAGTAAGCCGGCTTCTTGCCTCAGCCCGTACTGTAAAAATCATACTCTGATTGGTCACATGAACTGCCTGCACAGATAGGTCAAGAATGATAATGCCAATGACTAATGCAATAAGTGAATGTTCAGTCAAACTGATGAAAAACCATGAAATGAATAATAGGACAAGGGCTATACCAGTTGTGATCTGTCCAAAACCTCGATCAGCAAGGCTGCCAGCCCGAGCAGCCCCTAACGCTCCGGCTGCTCCAGCAAGACCAAATGCGCCAATTGCAGTATGTGAAAGAGGGTATGGCGCAGTACTGAGAGGCAGTACGAGTGAAGTCCATAACGTACCAAAGACGATAAAAATCAAAAGAGCCAAAATCCCACGGATGCGCAGGATTCGTTCTTGTATGAACAATATAAACATTGAACGAAGCAGATGAACATAGGATAATGACTCTCTTTTGCTGTCATCACGCGGGAGCACTCGGAACAATACGCCAGTTAGGATAAGCATGATGACGGCAGAAACAAGATAAACAGACCTCCAGCCAGCAAAATCGGTTAATACACCAGCAAAGGTTCGAGCGAGAAGAATGCCGGTTACGATTCCACTTTGCACCAAGCCGACTATACGGCCGCGTTCTTCTGGAGCAGCCCAACTTGCTGCAAACGCAACGAGTACCTGAGTGACTACAGCGAGCAGTCCGACCACTGCTAATCCTAGAAATAGGACGGTGACGATAGGAGCGATGCCGACTAGAATGAGGGCAAGCACAGATAAAAGCATCTGACCGATAATGAGCCGTCGTCGATTCAACAGATCACCAAGCGGTACTATCAGTAGCAGCCCCGCCGCATAACAAAGCTGAGTAATCGTAATGACAATACCAATGGATGAATACGTGATACCGAACTCGTCTGCCAGTGAATCTAGTAACGGTTGTGCGAAGTATATGTTTGCAACAGCCATCCCGCACGCTGCTGCAAAAAGTAGTGCCATATAGTGACTCATCTTTGATTCAGGTTTTAACCGAAAATTCATATCAGGATGATCTCTTGGAGTCATTTCATCTTTAACCATTCATTGCATCCTCTCCTTTTTATACTAAAGAGTATAATATATCGATCGGTATAAAACGATTCCTGTTAATGATAACCAATAAAATATTTTAAAGTCAAGAGTTTCATCCAGTTATTCTAAGTTGATCTTGATTAAAGAAAGACAGTTTGACAATTTTACATGAATAAAATAAAATTATAATGTACTGATTGGTAATAAAAAATGATATCCTTACAAATAAATGAATAATTGTTTTGGTGAAATGATTTTATTGTTGAAAAGAGGAATTGAGGATGGTTCGACAGCGTGAGTTTGATGAGAAAAAAGCGTTGGATGATGCAATGGTGCTTTTTTGGGAAAAGGGGTATAGAGCTACAACGTTAAGCGATTTGACTGCAAAAATGGGAATACAGCGGCCAAGCTTATACTCAGCCTTTGGAGATAAAGAGGAGTTATTTGAGGCTGCATTACGTAAATATACAAAGCAGCATGCAGCCCATATTCGAACAAAACTTCAAAACAATCAATCTGTAAAGAAAGCATTTCATACTTTATTTACAGATGTAGTGGAAGAGGAATATAGAGATGGCCCGAGTAAAGGCTGTTTTTGCATTAATACGATAGTGGAACTTGCTCCACACGAAGAGAAATTTGAAATTCTGACAAGAGAGCATCAGATGTATCTTTCGGTCATATTTGAAGAAAAGATTGTGCAAGGTATTCGCTCGGGTGAGCTTGAAAGCAGCTTGAATGCTAAAGCCTTAGCACAGACACTGGTCGTTTCTTTCATCGGGCTTACCGTCCTCATGAAGTCACGTCCAGAGCGTTCATTTGTAGATCATTCTGTAGCGACGATCCTATCCATTTTAAAATAAAATGGACAACACGCTATGACAGCTTCCATGAAAAAATCATCAGCATAGTGAAAGCGTATTTGATCCATTACATCAAAATACGCTTTTTCTTATAGGGCAGTCATGCACAGAATGTATTTTTATGATATGATAGGAGAACAAACATTCGTATTTGCGGGGTGCCAGCATATCAGATGCAAATGAAGAAATCTGAAAGAAAGAAGGGGATACTTTGAAACCACTCACAAAAGAAGAGAAAAATCAAATGACGATGGCCATTCAGCGTTATTTTGCTGAAGAACGAGAAGAAGAGATTGGTGAATTAGCAGCCATTAATATACTAGAATTTATCACAAAAAACCTTGGAAGCTACTACTATAATCAAGGGGTTCGCGACAGCCGCAGCATCGCTGTTCAGCGGTCACAATTGTTAGAGGAAGACTTATTTGCACTCGAAAAAAGAATATAATGAAAAGCTTGCTGTATGGTGTGTTACGAACTAATAAACAGGAAAAAGACCCCCTTAATAAAGAACGCATATTCGTATCATATGTAATGATTAAGAGGTGGAACCAAAGGGCCATCTGAATCGTTATATAAGTAACCATTAATGAAAATCAGCTTTTTTGGTTTTATTTCAATAAAAGAAGGAATAAAACATACAAATAGGCGAAGTGCAGATGATGGAGGTTCTAAATATGGGGAAAATTAAATTAAAAATTGTGATCTTATTTGTTTTACTGCTTTGTTTAGGCGCAGGTTATTTATACATGAATGGCATGAAAATTGAAGATGTGCCAACAGCTATTGGCGAAAGCTTAACAAATAATGATAAAGATTATACCATCTATGAATATACCATTACGAAAATTGATGGAGATGAATATTACGGTCAAGCGAAGAATGGCACAAAAATCATTTTTAATGGTAAGAAATTTGAAGATGATGTGGCTGATCTGAAAAAAGGCGATCGTATTAAAGCCTACTTTAGTAATGAAAAAAGAATAGATGGACTGATAAAAGTAGTAAAAGTCGTTAATTAACATGTCTCCTTTCCTATAAGGAGGCTTTTTTTTTGTGAAGAAATCTTGATTGTTGCATTTGACAACAAGGATCGCTATAATAGCCCCTAAGGACAGCTAAATATCGATTGTATCCTTCGGGGCAGGGTGAAAATCCCGACCGACGGTAATAAAGCAAATGCTTTACAGCCCGTGACCCGTTAATTTATTAACGGTTGATTCAGTGAAAAGCTGAAGCCGACAGTGAAAGTCTGGATGGGAGAAGGATAAAGAAAGCTATGAACGAAAAATATTTGTTGATCATAGTCTTATTTCTGATGCAAAAAAACCACAGCCCCGGAATTTTTTCCGGGGCTTTCTGTATGATTTTGTCGTTAATAGACTGCATGCAGTGTTTATTTGGTGATCCCTCATCTACCTTGTATGGACCATAAAAAGCGACGAAGGTGCTCAATCGATCACATGTCCCTAACATCGCTTTTTTTAAAAGTGAGAAATACAAATGAAACGAAAGGGAGGATCACATGTTTACGGGGATAATTGAAGAAGTTGGCACCGTTCAGTCATTAAGTAAAAAGTCAGCAGATGCCATGGAAATTGTCATTACATGCAGCCGTGTGCTGGAAGATGTTCACCTCGGAGACAGTATCGCCATTAATGGAGTATGTCTCACAGTCACTAGCTTCACAAAAGAACAGTTCGCGGCAGATGTGATGCCAGAGACGGTCAAAGCGACATCGCTGGATCAGCTGACAAAAGGCAGTCCAGTGAATTTAGAGCGAGCCATGTCCTCAAATGGACGATTTGGCGGCCACTTTGTCTCAGGCCATGTTGATGGAACGGCTGTCATTACCCGGATAGAAAAGAAGAGTAATGCCATTTACTATGATTTAAAGATGAACAAGACCCTCACAGATATGCTCACCCAAAAGGGTTCGATCGCAATAGATGGTGTCAGCTTGACCATTTTCGATTTGCGAGATTCACATGTCACAGTCTCTATTATTCCTCACACGCTTGAAGGAACTATTTTCCCGACTAAATCTATGGGGGATATCGTGAATATAGAGTGTGACATGATCGGTAAATACATTTATCGCTTTTTAACAAAAGAGCAGAGCGAAAAACAGCCATCTCGATTGACCCCATCATTTCTAAAAGAGCACGGATTCTAGGAGGCGATTGTATGTATCATTCCGTTGATGAGGCAGTAAATGCCCTTAAACAAGGAGAAATCATTATCGTAGTGGATGATGAAGACAGAGAAAATGAAGGAGACTTTGTGGCACTTGCTGAGCATGCCACACCTGAGGTGATTAACTTCATGGCATTACATGGAAGAGGCCTCATTTGTACGCCAGTCCATGCGTCGATCGCCAAACACCTGAATCTGCATCCAATGGTTGAACATAATACGGATGCACACCATACAGCATTTACAGTAAGCATCGACCATGTGACAACGACGACTGGTATTAGTGCTTTTGAGCGCTCCACGACCATGCTGGCCATGTTAAATAAAGACGCAAAACCAGAAGAGTTTGCCCGTCCAGGACATGTTTTTCCGCTTATTGCAAAAGAGGGCGGCGTACTAGAAAGACCGGGTCATACAGAGGCGGCGGTTGATCTTGCTAAACTGGCAGGCTCAGAGCCAGCGGGTGTCATATGTGAAATTATGAATGCAGATGGATCAATGGCGCGCGTCCCTGAACTAAAGGAGATCCAAAAACAGCATGATTTAAAGATGCTGACAATCGAAGCATTACAGACATATTTAAACAACAATCGAACAGCCGCTATTGAAACAAAATAAAAATCACAAAAAAGGATGATCAACATATGAATACAATACAAGGCCATGTAGTAGCAGAAGGACTAAAATTTGCAATCGTTGTAGCGAGATTCAATGATTTTATTACAAGTAAACTGTTAGATGGAGCAGAAGATACATTACTCAGACACGGAGCAAATGGTGATGATATCGATGTGGTGTGGGTACCAGGCGCTTTTGAAATCCCGTACATGGCAAAAAAATTAGCAGAAACCAAAAAATATGATGCAGTCATCACACTTGGAACCGTGATCAGAGGCGCAACGACTCACTATGATTACGTTTGTAATGAAGCTGCTAAAGGAATTGCTCAGAGTGCTATGTCAACAGGGGTACCGATTATCTTTGGTGTACTCACAACAGAATCTATTGAACAAGCCATTGAAAGAGCTGGTACAAAAGCAGGAAATAAAGGCAGCGAATCGGCTGCAGCTGCTATTGAAATGGCGAATCTCAATCGAACGTTCTCTTAATTTAGTGAAAAAGAGTTTAAAAACGGTATAAAAATGTTTATAATGTGTGATGAGCAAATGAATCATAAGACATTTGCTGGAAATTAGGATAATTTGAATATTGAGGGGTATATATGTTAATTCGTTACAAGAGGTCTTTTGAAAAAATTGCCATGGGACTTCTGTCCTTTATGCCGGGTGAGAAAGACGTCAAACAGCTTCAGCAGACGATGAAGTCATATGAAATGGATGAAGATCGGCAGCTGTTCCTATGGAAAGATGGCGAGGATATTGTAGGTGCTATTGGTGTGTTGAAAACAGACGACCAAGTACAAATTGAGCATATTAGTGTGAATCCATCCCATCGTGATCAAGGAATCGGCAAGGAAATGGTTTTAGCCGTGGAAGAAATATTTAAAACCAAAACACTCATTCCAAATGAATTAACGCAAGGCTTCTTTCATAAGTGTCACAGCGAATCAAATTAAATATCACACATGTAAAAGCAGAGGCTACAGTCCTCTGCTTTTTTTACGTTCAATCTGCTTTTTTCGTTCCAGCAAAACTTCTGTCCGGTCACGGAGTCTATGTTTTTCGATTAAAAATGTATGGGATAAGTTGCTTTCCTGTCCAAAGAGCAGTCCTTCTTTTTGGGCCATTTCTTGGCATAAAGAAAGAAGTGCTTCATCTTTGATTGGCAGCATCACACTTTCATAGGGCATATCTTCATCCATTTTCTTTTTCAGCGTTCTCAGAAGCATCAGAAATGCCTCATCATCCAGACCAAGATTCGATAATACTAAACGGTTTGCTTCTAACAAATGAAGACTGTTAGAAATGAGCCGTTTTGCTCCTTTTCCATTTCCCCGCCTTTGATGATACAAAGCAACCGCGAGCTGAATGAGCCCGACCCAATATTCTTTGCGCTGCTCAGGGGGATCTTCTTTCCAATATTCCTCTAAAATTTCATGACACTCAAAATAATCTCTTGTCGTATGAAATTCGTGTAAAAAAGCCACGTACGCTTCAGGATACACAGCGGTCATCTCCTTTTCCACTCTCAGTCTAACATATCGAAAAGAAAAGAAGAAAGAGCGTCCCTTTAGTGAAAAGGACGCTCTGTTTCTTTAATAAACCCAAGCCGCGCCAACGATGATCAGCAAGATGAAAAGCACGACAATAAGCGCGAATCCTCCGCCGAAGTTATAGCCATCTCCCATAATGATACGGCCTCCTTTTTCATCAGTTCTGATTACAATGGTATTCTATGTATAAATGCCCTTATTGGTATGGGCGGATCCACTGTTTTTCTCGATTTGCCTAAGGCATCATGGCCGAAATTATATTGGACGAGAGCTTTATCCTGTCTTATACTAAAGGTTAGCCGGTGAAACGGTACTTAGAAGACAGTAGAAATGGTGAGAAAAAGATGCTGGAATATCAGGTGAAAATAGATTCGTTTGAGGGTCCTTTGGACTTGCTTTTACATTTAATTAACCGGTTGGAAATTGATATTTATGATATTCCCGTCGCTAAAATTACGGAGCAGTATTTATTATATGTCCACACGATGAGGGAGCTTGAGCTCGATGTTGCGAGTGAATATTTGGTCATGGCTGCAACCCTCCTGAGTATTAAAAGCAGAATGCTTCTTCCGAAACAAGAGGAAGAGCTGTTTGATGAAGACCTGCTCGAAGAGGAAGAAGACCCTCGCGAAGAGCTGATTGGCAAATTGATTGAATACCGCAAGTATAAAAATGCAGCGCAAGAACTAAAGGAACGCGAAGAAGAAAGGCAAAATGCCTTTACAAAACCACCGAGTGATTTAAGCGAATTTGCAAAAGAATCAGAAGCGAAGGACACAAATTTACACGTAACGGTGTATGATATGTTAGGTGCGTTCCAAAAGGTATTAAATCGAAAGAAAATAACGAAACCAGCACCATCAAAGATTACAAGACAAGAAATCCCGATTGAAGACAAAATGAATGAGATTATGAACCATTTAAGAAAAACAAAAAAGCGGACCAATTTCATGACTCTATTTCAACATGATCAAAAGGAACACCTTGTCGTGACGTTTCTTGCTGTTCTCGAATTGATGAAAAGTCATCAAATCATGCTAGAGCAGGAAGGGAACTTTGAAGACATTTATATCATAGGGAGTGAAACGATTCATGACGCTTGATATCGTGAATTGGAAAGCCATCTTAGAAGCGCTGCTGTATGCAGCAGGTGACGAAGGCTTAACAAGAAAACAGCTCATGTCTGTTCTTGAAGTAGATGAGTCGGTATTACTCGACATTATGTCTTCCGTAAAGGAAGAATATCAAAAACAAGAACGAGGGATTGAGCTCATTGAATATGCAGATTCATATATGCTGCTGACGAAAAAAGAATACAGCATGTATTTAAAAAAATTAGTCGAGACACCATCCAAGGGTTTGTCGCAGGCAGCGCTGGAGGTGCTTGCCATTGTTTCTTATAAACAGCCGATTACACGCAGTGAGGTAGAGGAGATCAGAGGAGTCAAATCAGAGCGGGTACTTCATAGCTTAGTAGCCAAAGCACTGCTCTGTGAAGTAGGACGTGCCGATGGTCCGGGACGAGCGATTCTTTATGGGACAACCCCTACCTTTTTAGAGCAATTTGGCTTAAAAGCTTTAGATGAATTACCGCCGCTTCCAGAGAATGTAGAAGCAGATGGAGTACAAGAAGAGGCCGATCTATTTTTTGAAAACTTCAATCAAACATTTGAAGACATAAAATAGTTCAAAAGAATGAAAAATGTATGATAAAATATAAAAAAGATTTTAGGTCTAAAATCTTTTGATGACAGATAAAATGGTGACAAAGCCATGAGGGGAAGGTAAACACGAAACAAATGGCACATATGAATGTAAAGGCTCAAGTTGATCAAGCAGGCGTCTTTTTATCAAAGGTTGCAATTGAAATGAATGGTTTTCTGAACGAAACCACCTTATCAAGCTTGAAACGATTAAACCCCGAAGCGGAAGCCTATTATTGTGACATATTGAGTACATTAAGGAAGCTTGCAGTGTACAGCGAGGATGCAGCAGCAGTTTGCAGGAAAATGGGCCAGCAGCAGACATTCCCGCAGCAAGCCGCACAGCAGATGCTCCACCGTATTTATCATCAATGTATTGAAGAATTTTTCACGCCTAAAAAGGATACATGGTATGAAGACAGCCGTTCGGCCTATACAGGAAAAAGCAGCATTGTTTTTCACCATGAAGTATCCGCTGATATGAAACGATTATTTTCTTCATTAGAAAAAGACTTTTTAGCGATGAGAGAAGAGCTGGAATATACGACTTCTCATCAGCAAGTGAAAATGGTATAAGCAACTTGAAGAAGCGCCTCTATACGTAGAGGCGCTTTTTTTTATGGACGAGGCATCATAACTTTTTCAGCTGAGCATACACTTGTACAAAACGGACAAGGACGTGAATGAACATGCCCTATTTAAAAATTGGAACAGCAGTCCTTCTTCTATTTACACTCTTACTGCCTTTTTCCTCACATGCCAAAGCAGACATTTCATTATCAGTGAGTGCAAGAAGCGCCATTTTAATAGATGGACAGTCAGGCAGAGTCCTATTTGGAAAGGACGAGCACGAAAAAAGAAGAATCGCCAGTATTACAAAAATTATGACGGCTGTATTAGCCATTGAATCAGGAAAAATGAAAGATACCGTCAAAGTATCAAAACGTGCGATTCAGGCGGAGGGGTCATCCATTTATTTAAAGGAAGGGCAGAAGGTGAGCTTAGAAGATTTGACATACGGGCTCATGCTGCGTTCTGGAAATGATGCAGCTGTTGCCATTGCAGAGCATGTTGGCGGCAGCTTAGAAGGATTTATCTTTATGATGAATCAAAAGGCGGCTGAACTAGGAATGGAAAATACGAATTTTCAAAATCCGCACGGACTCGATGATCATAAAAATCATTATTCATCAGCCTATGACATGGCGATCCTAACAAAATACGCGATGAAACATAAACAATATCAAAAAATTGCCGGTACAACTTTCTATAAAGCGAAGACAATGGAAGGCTATTGGAAAAATAAAAACAAGCTGCTCACCGGTTTATACGAATATTCCACTGGAGGGAAAACAGGATATACAAAGCTTGCAAAACGAACACTTGTCTCCACCGCTGCAAAGGGTGATGCTCAGCTGATCGCTGTGACCATTAATGCACCTGACGACTGGAAGGATCATATTTCTATGTTTGAATATGCATTTGATCACTATAAAACGTATGTGCTTGCTGAAAAAGGAAGGCTTGCTTCGTTAAAAGGGACCTTTTACGAAAAAAAAGCGTTTATCAAGCGTGATGTGGACTATTTTTTAAATGAAGATGAGAAAAAACTTGTCAAAATTGAAACGGAAATGCTCACCCCTGAAAAGAAATGGAAAAAAAACGCCGAAGCCATCCCAGATGTTGTAGGAAAAATGACGATTTTATTAGATGGACAGGTGATCGAGCAATTACCGATTTTTTATGAAAATAAACGAAACCGCATGCCTCAAAAAAGCTTTCAAGAAATGTTTAAGTCTGTCTTTCAGACATCTATAGGCGGATCTTCATGGTCAATCTAATTTGGGTATTTCTCACTGTCATCGGTCTTGTCTATGCGATGTTTAATGGAACGATGCAGGAAGTGAACGAGGCTGTATTTAAAGGCTCAAAAGAAGCGGTTACCATTTCAATTGGTTTGATTAGTGTCCTCGTTTTTTGGCTCGGGCTCATGAAGATTGCCGAAGAGGCAGGGCTGTTAAATTTCTTTAGTAAATTGTGCCGGCCCTTTATTTCAAAGCTATTCCCGGATATTCCGCCTAATCATCCTGCGATGGGATATATTTTATCCAATCTCATGGCGAATTTCTTTGGTCTCGGGAATGCCGCTACACCGCTTGGGATTAAGGCGATGGAGCAGATGAAAGCATTAAACGGCGGAAAAAATGAGGCAAGCCGTTCTATGATTACATTTCTAGCGGTCAACACATCCTCTATCACACTTGTGCCAACAACCGTCATTGCAATAAGAATGACCTATGGGGCAGATCAGCCAACAGACATTGTAGGGCCAACCATTTTAGCAACACTCATTTCAGGAATCGGTGCAATTATCATCGATCGTTATTTCCACTATCGCAGAAGCAGGCGGGGGTGATCTTGTGGCATTTATTAACTGGCTGTCACTTGCTTTGATTCCACTGATCATCGCAGGAATTTTGATTGCTGGAACCATTAAAAAGGTACCAACCTATGAAACATTTGTGGAGGGAGGAAAAGAGGGCATTCAAATTGCCTTTTCAATCATTCCCTATTTAGTCGGTATGCTTGTAGCCATTACGATATTTCGTGCATCAGGTGCGCTTGATTTTGTTATGGGACTATTAAAACCAGTCTTTACAGCGATTGGTTTCCCGCCAGAAGTCGTGCCGCTTGCGTTTATTCGCCCGATATCAGGAACGGCTGCACTTGGAATGACATCTGACTTAATAGCGACGTATGGCCCAGATTCTTTTATTGGCCAGCTTGCAGCTGTCATGCAAGGGTCAACAGACACCACCCTTTACATTTTAACGGTCTATTTTGGAGCAGTCGGGATTAAAAAAATGGGAGATGCGCTGAAAGTAGGTTTGCTAGCAGATCTCATTGGTGTCATTGCCTCTGTGATTATCGTCAGTTTGTTATTTAGCGGCGCCTAATCAGGCGCTTTTTTGTATTTCATGGATGGAAAATCGCTTTTTAGCTGAAATTAGACAGACGAAACGCTTATTTTTCCACGAATGCTTGTTTGTTTTAAGTCAAGCAAGTAAGATAGTACATGAGGTGAAAGACAAATGGAACGTTTACAGAAAGTAATTGCACATGCCGGCGTCGCTTCAAGACGAAAGGCTGAAGAATTAATTAAAGAAGGACGAGTTACCGTTAATGGTCAAACAGTGACAGAGCTCGGAGTGAAGGTGGGCTCTTCAGATAAAATTGAAGTCAATGGATTAAAGCTTGAAAGAGAAGAACCGATTTACTTTATGCTTTATAAACCGCGCGGCGTCATTTCGGCTGCCGAGGATGATAAAGGACGCAAGGTCGTCACAGATTTCTTTGATGATGTCCCGCAGCGCCTTTATCCAATCGGGCGGTTAGATTATGATACGAGCGGTTTGATTTTGATTACAAATGATGGGGAATTTGCCCATAAGCTCATGCACCCGAAATATGAAATTGATAAAACGTATGCAGCGAAGCTAAAAGGCATTCCATCAAAGGAACTGCTTAGAAAGCTAGAAAAAGGGATCATGTTAGATCATAAAAAAACAGCACCTGCTCGTGCGAAAATGCTTTCTATTGATAAACGAAAACAAACTTGTATTGTTCAATTAACCATTCACGAAGGCAGAAACAGACAGGTGCGCCGCATGTTTGAAGCGATTGGACATGATGTGTTAAAGCTAAAAAGGGAGCAATATTCGTTCCTTCATATTGAAGGTATGAGACCAGGAGACCGCAGAGAATTGTCTCCGCATGAAGTAAAACGCCTGAGAGCAATTGCCGATCATGGGAAAAGCGCTTTTTAATTTTCACATAAACTTCAAAAAATGAAGAAGCATCAAAAGAAGGAGAATGCTATAATTTACCTGAATGTCTATGGGGAAGGGGTACTTCAGATGAAAAAAAGACGGTTTTTCATACGGACGGGCATTCTCCTCGTGATGCTTGCTGCACTATGTTATACAATGTATAACTCAGTATTTGCCAAACAGGATCGAGTCAAAGAAGGATCTATTGCGCCAAACTTTGTCCTTCAATCTGTCGATGGGGATCGGATTGAGTTAAAGGACTTAAAAGGCAAAGGTGTCTTTCTTAATTTTTGGGGTACATGGTGTGGACCGTGTAAACAAGAATTTCCTTATATGGCGAATCAATATGAAGTGTTCAAGGATCGCGGTGTGGAAATTGTTGCAGTCAATGTTGCAGAATCCAAGATTGCCGTGAAAAATTTTATGGAATCCTATGGCGTGAATTTTCCTGTTGCCATGGACAAAGATCGCCAAGTGACAGAGGCATATGATATTACGCCGCTGCCAACCACATTTTTAATCAGTCCTGAAGGCAAGGTAATCAAAGTCATAAAGGGAACGATGACAGAACGTAATGTCTATGAATATATGAATTTGATTAAACCAAAGGGGTCATAGAATGAAAGAGGTAAAGTGCGAGTGTGGACACATTAATCCAATCGGTACTGTTCTATGTGAATCATGCGGGAATCCCATTGCGGCTAAAGAGAAAAACTCTTCAAAGCTGCTTGATATGAGGTATGACGGCAGTGCAAGACGCTCGCAAACATACAACAAAACGATTGTTGATAAAGTATGGAACTTTTTTTCTTCCGTTAAAGTGGGTGTGTGGCTGATTGTCATTACACTGCTCGCTTCTTCGCTTGGAACGATTTTTCCGCAGGAGCGATTTATTCCGCCAGGTGCATCTGCTTCCACGTATTATGAAGAGCAATATGGATCGTTTGGCAAGCTGTATTACACACTTGGATTTCATGATCTTTATAATTCTTGGTGGTTTTTAGCTCTTGTCGCATCAATCGGAATCTCCCTTGTCATTTGCAGTCTCGACCGCGTTATTCCTCTTTATCGAGCACTCAAAAACCAAGGGGTTATCAAAAAAGAAGGCTTTATGAGAAGACAGCGTCTGTTTAGCGAGACAGACAAAACATTAGATCAGCATACATATGAAGGCATCATAAGAGCAATGAAACAAAAGCGTTACCGCGTACGAGAAGAAAATGGGCATATTTTAGCCGAAAAAGGACGTTTTTCACGCTGGGGACCTTACGTCAATCACATTGGACTAATCATCTTTCTCATTGGAGCGATGCTCCGGTTTGTCCCGGGCATGTACGTGGATGAAACGCTTTGGGTCAGAGAAGGGGAAACTGCACCAATTCCAGGTACGGATGGTCAATACTTCTTGAAAAATAATGCGTTTTCAATTGATCGCTATGAAACTGGAAATGAAAAAGAAGTGTTTGAGAATGCTATTGAAAAAGCTGGCGACGGTCAAGTGGTGAAAAGCTATAAAACGGATGCCATTTTATACAAACGTGAAGGAGAAGTTGTATTTGGTGAAAAGCCCAAGCTGAAGCAGGTAACAGAACACGATATCAAAGTGAATGAACCGCTCAAGTTTGACAATTTCTCATTATATCAAGTAGATTTTAAGCAAAATGAACTCGATCAAATGGTCTTTCAGCTGATTCGTAAAGATACAGAAAAATCTTTCGGTACAGTGAAGATTAATCTGCTGGAGCCTAAGTCAGAATATGATCTTGGTAGCGGTTACAAAGTCAAGGTGATGAGCTATCTGCCTGATTTTTATTTTGACGATGATGGAACGCCGAGTACGAAAACAAGGAATCCGAATAATCCTGCTTTCGTGTTTGAAATGATTTCTCCTGAAAAACCTAAAGGTGAAAAAAGCTTTGTCGCCATTCAAGAGACAGTAGAGGGTTCTGATAATAATTTATATAAAATGAAGTTTGATCGGGTTGAAACGAAAAACGTCACAGGGTTAACAGTTAGAAAGGATTTAACACTTGGCGTGCTCATAGTAGGCGGAATCATCTTCATGATTGGTGTCGTGCAGGGGATGTATTGGCAGCATAGAAGAATCTGGCTGTCGGCAAAGGATGGAAAAGTATTGGTGGCAGGACATACAAACAAAAACTGGTTCGGCTTAAAGTCCGATATTGGAGTGTTACTGAACGGCAGTGGCATCAAACAGCCAGTTGATCAAAAAGAACTGCCTGATACAACAAGTATCAGCAAAAGCAAGGGGGAAGGATTAGATGGCGGCAGTCAGTGAAAATCTGTTATTTGCAGCTTTTCTATTTTATTTAGCGGCAGTTCCTTTTTTTGGTGGTGCCATTAAGGGAAAAAAAGAAGAAGGACCGCGCAGGAATAAGGCGGCACTCATTGGCATTACGCTTACCATCATCGGTTTTTTGAGCCAGTTGGGCTATTTTATTTCAAGATGGATCGCATCTGGCCATGCACCAGTCAGTAATTTGTTTGAGTTCACAACGGCTTTTGGCATGATGCTGGTGCTTGCATTCATCATTTTATATTTTGTGTATCAAGTATCTGTACTTGGTTTATTCACACTTCCAATCGCTTTATTGATTATTGCCTATGCAAGTATGTTCCCATCAGATATTTCACCGCTGATTCCTTCACTTCAAAGTAATTGGCTTTATATTCACGTGACAACAGCAGCACTTGGCCAAGCCATTTTAGCCATCAGCTTTGTGGCAGGTGTCATCTTTCTATTAAAGCATGTGGATCAAACAAAGCCAGGGAAGAAGACGTTTGGTTTAGAGCTTGTCATGTTTATGATTGTGGTCACACTTGCATTTATCGCTGTTACATCTATCTTTAGAATGACAGGATATGAAGCGACATTTAATTGGATCGATAAAAATAAAGAAAAAAGTGAGATGGTCTATGAGCTGCCAGCTCTTGTCGGACCTCATAAAGGGGAGCTTGTGACGGAAGATCGTTTGGAACCGTTTGTTGAGCTGCCGCCTGTTTTTTCAGGTAGAAAGGTCAATACGGTGTTATGGTCATTTGGCGTAGGGCTGATCATATACGGACTCATTCGATTGATCATTCGCAAACGGCTGAGCGCACTGCTTCAACCGCTAGTGAAACAGGTGAACCTAGATTTAGTTGATGAAATTGGGTATAGGGCGGTTTCGATTGGTTTCCCTGTATTTGCGTTAGGCGGGCTGATCTTTGCCATGATCTGGGCGCAAATTGCATGGACTAGGTTTTGGGGCTGGGACCCGAAGGAAGTATGGGCATTGATTACGTTTCTCTTTTATGCTGCCTATCTTCATCTTCGCTTGTCGCGAGGCTGGCATGGTGAAAAGTCCGCATGGCTTGCTGTGATCGGCTTCGCCATTATTATGTTTAATCTCATCTTTGTCAACCTTGTCATTGCGGGGCTTCATTCTTACGCATAATCACAAGGAAAAGCCAACTTTTATGATTCAATTCGGCTTTTTGTTAAAATGAATGTAACAACGGAGAAAGCAGGAGGACTGTCTAATGGAACACAAAACTCAAACGAAAATATTAGTCGTAGATGATGAGGCAAGAATTCGCCGCCTTTTAAAAATGTATTTAGAACGTGAAAATTATGAAATCGATGAAGCGGAAAATGGAGATGAGGCGATTCAAAAAGGGCTTCAAACCGATTACGACCTCATTTTGCTCGATTTAATGATGCCTGGTACAGATGGAATCGAAGTGTGTAATCAAATTCGAGACAAAAAAGCGACTCCAATCATTATGCTGACGGCAAAAGGAGAAGAAGCCAACCGCGTTCAAGGGTTTGAGGCAGGAACGGATGACTACATTGTCAAACCTTTCAGCCCGCGTGAAGTGGTTTTACGTGTAAAGGCATTGCTCAGAAGATCGTCTCAAACGTCTTATTTGAATACTGGGACAACAACAAAGGATGTTCTTGTGTTTTCTCATCTTTCTATTGACCATGATGCACATAGAGTGACGGCTGATGGCAAAGAAGTCAGCCTCACGCCGAAGGAATATGAGCTTTTATATTTCCTTGCAAAAACACCAGATAAGGTCTATGACAGAGAAAAGCTGCTAAAAGAAGTATGGCAATATGAATTCTTTGGAGACTTACGAACAGTTGATACGCATGTCAAACGACTTCGTGAAAAACTGAATAAAGTGTCACCAGAAGCAGCGAAAAAAATCGTAACTGTATGGGGTGTCGGGTACAAATTTGAGGTCGGCGCTGAATGAAACTGTGGAAAAGTGTTGTAGGAAAGCTATGGTTAACCATTCTTTTCCTCGTCTTGATCGTTTTATCTATTTTAACTGTGCTTCTTTTAGAGTTCATTGAGAATTATCATGTAGAAGAAGCAAAATCTGATTTAACACAAATGGCAAACAAAGTAGCGGTCATTTTAGAAAGCCATGAGGATCAATCGCTTGCAAGGTCGATTACATCAGAGCTCGCTGACAAATTGACGAGTATTGCGATCATCCAAGAGGACGGGCTAGAGTGGTATTCGTCTGAAAAAGACGGGAAGCTTCCTGCGATTACAAAGAAACAAATTGAAGCAGACAGCGATTTAAATCAAGCACTGAAAGATCGTAAAAAAATCAGTAAACGGGCAGAACCTGATGCAGGCAATCAAAAAGATGAACGGATTGTAGTCGGTGTTCCATATGAGGCGAACGGAAAAAAAGGCATGGTCTTTCTTTCTCAGTCACTCCTCGCTGTAGAACAAACAACGAAACATACGACACGCTACATCTTTTTAGCCGCCGGAATTGCGATTGTACTGACCACTATATTCGCTTTCTTCTTGTCAACACGTGTCACCTATCCTCTCAGAAAGATGAGAGAGGGTGCACAAGATTTGGCGAAAGGGAAATTTGATACAAAGATTCCTATTTTAACGCAAGATGAAATTGGAGAACTGGCGATCGCCTTTAATCAAATGGGGAAGCAGCTTAAATTCCATATCACAGCCTTAAATCAAGAAAAAGAACATTTATCTAATATTTTAAGCAGTATGGCTGATGGCGTCATCACCATCAATATTGATGGAACGATCTTGATGACAAATCCTCCAGCAGAACGATTTTTACAGGCATGGTATTACGAGCAAAATATGAAGATCAAAGATGGAGATGAACTGCCGCCAGAAGCGCGCGAGCTATTTCATACAGCTGTCAGCACAGAAAAAGAGCAAATGATCGAAGTTACGCTGCAAGGGCGCACCTGGGTTCTTCTTATGTCTCCGCTGTATAATCAGCAGGATGTCAGGGGAGCAGTTGCAGTCCTTCGTGATATGACGGAGGAACGAAGACTTGATAAACTGAGAAAAGACTTCATTGCCAATGTCAGTCATGAACTTCGTACACCAATTGCCATGCTGCAAGGGTACAGTGAAGCGATTGTAGATGATATTGCAGGATCAGAAGAAGAAAAGAAAGAGATTGCGCAAATTATCTATGATGAATCACTTCGAATGGGACGTCTTGTGAATGACCTTCTAGATCTAGCGAGAATGGAAGCAGGTCATATTACACTGAATCTTGAATCAACAGATACGGAAGAGCTGACTGAGAAGATCTACCGCAAGTTTCTCGGGATTGCGAAAGAAAAACAAATCGACCTTACGTATGATATTCAAGTGGATGAACCGAATTTTTTATTCGATCCAGATAAGATCGAGCAAGTGTTTACGAATCTCATTGATAATGCCATTCGTCATACACCAGAGGGCGGCGAGGTTCACTTCTCGGTTCAATCGGTGGAGAACGGACTGAAAATGGATGTAAAAGATTCGGGGAGCGGAATTCCGGAAGAGGATCTGCCCTTTATTTTCGAACGCTTCTATAAAGCCGATAAAGCAAGGACAAGAGGACGTTCTGGTACTGGACTTGGCCTTGCGATTGTGAAGAACATCGTCGAGGCACATCAAGGCTCTATACATGCTCATAGCAAAGCGGGTGCAGGTACACACTTCACATTCTATATTCCGAGAAAAAAGCAGGAACTCGTCTAATCTTGACGAAGAATCTTGTTACATGAGAAACACTTCTTTTCGTAAAGAAAATGAAGTGTTTTTTCTATTTTCAAATTTTTAAGGAGAAGTTAAACAAAAAGCCCTTCCCAAACTGTCGAACTTGTAATATATTTGTCATAAAGTTGTAATGTAACGTTTTATAAGAGTCACTCGACAAAAATAAGTGAACGGAGGGGTTTCCTATGCATGAAACCTTTCAAAAAATATATGATTCGTACCATCAAGATTTGTACCAGTTTTTATTTTACATGGTTAAAGATAAAAATCAGGCAGAGGATCTCGTACAGGAGGTTTACATTCGGGTACTTCACTCATATAAAACTTTTGAAGGAAGAAGCAGCGAGAAAACATGGCTGTTTTCAATTGCAAGGCATGTGGCGATTGACTGGTTTCGCAAGCAGCAAACCATTAGACAACGGGTACTCGGCACGTTTGATTGGGATAAGCAGGATGTAAAAGACCCAGACTTGCTCCCAGACGAACTGGCTGTACAGGATGAAAATACTAAAGAAATTTATGCCGCGCTTGATCACTGCACGATTGATCAAAGAGCTGTCATCATTTTAAGGTTTATCCAGGGCTACTCAATCATGGAGACGGCAAAGGCGCTAAAGTTCTCGGAAAGCAAAGTCAAAACAACGCAGCACCGAGGCCTGAAAGTGCTCCGAAAACATATGGAGCTTTTGAAGGAGGAGCTAGTGAATGAAAACGAACAGGTCCGATTGGAGCGAAGAACGAATCAAGGTGTTACTAAGTCAGCTTCCAAAGGTGGAGGACAACCGTTCATCTAAGCAGATATACCAGCAGGTGCTGATGGCAAGCGGGAAGAAAAAGAAAAGTGTCAAATGGATCGGTCCAGCGGTGGCAACCGTTGTGGTTTTATTTATGGCGTTTTTAATTTCTCCTCATTTATTTCAGCCGGCTGCTCAAGAACAGCATCAACAGATGAAAATGGAATCAAGTGCTGACAAAGGACAGGCAAATGCCACATTAGAGCCCGTCAAACAGGCAAATGGTACCACACACGTTGTTTCTCATGAAGACAAGCAAAAGTATATGACGGTTGCATACATAGATGAATCGACATCTCAAGTGGTTCCCATAAGTATTGAAAAAGAGAATGAACATGGCCATTTGCAGGAATTGATGAACACATATGAACAGGTGCAGCTGCCTGAAATGACAAAGCCTCTTCAATCTTATCTTGAGATGGTGGACCTTCGTGAAAATGGGAATACACTTGTTTTTCAGTTAAAAAATGATTTGTCCCTTGATACGATAAAGGAAGCCAATCGATTTAAAGATATGGTAAAAGAAACGCTCAAATGGAGCAGGTATAAACAAGTGGAGGTCAGGTCAGTCAAAGGTTCTCATCTTCAATTAGGGACTAGCAGCTTTGGCACGATATCAATTGAT
The DNA here is from genome assembly GCF_054161415.1 of Bacillus sp. PK5-006. NCBI lineage: Bacteria > Bacillati > Bacillota > Bacilli > Caryophanales > Bacillaceae > Bacillus > Bacillus sp. PK5-006. The sequence continues at coordinate 1,599,499 of NZ_CP096414.1, forward strand.
AAACAAACGAAGAAAGCTTATTACGTGTTAGAAAATAAGAGCGGGACTTTTTTGGTGCCCTCAAAAACACATTATTCTACTTATGAAGATGCGGTAGAGGCCATGAAACGCACGAGTGATTCTGGACTTGAACCATTAATTAAAGAAGAACCCATTAAAGAAGTGACATCAAAAGGTAAGCATGTAACCATCACGTTTGGAGCATCAGCACAATTATCGGACTCAATTGATCATACTCTACTCATTGAAGGTCTGCTGCTCACAGCAAAAGATTTTGGTTTTACAGATGTCACCATTCAATATGCAGGAACAGATCAAATAGGACCATATGAATTAAATGAACCAATAGAGGTACCGGCTCTGCCGAATCCAGTTGTCATCAAAGAACGTTAAAGGACGCAAGCATTTCATTGCGTTCTTTTTTGATGTATAGAAAATGATCTTCTTGCTGTATACTAAGCTGTCATGAAAAGAACCTCAAAGAAGGGGAGTCACTGATGAAAAGGTATTGCTTCATAGGTGCCAGCTGTTTTTTGCTCTTGATCTTAGCGCCATTTGCCCATGCACAGAAGACAACCGAATGGGTGGAACCAGTGAAAGGAGAAGTCACTGACTTGTTTGGGACAAGGGGCGGTTCGCATAAGGGATTAGATATAGCTGCGCCAGAAGGAGAATCCATTTTTGCTGCAAGTGAAGGTGTGGTCACGCGTTCGTATGTATCGGCTACATATGGAGAAGTTGTATTTATTCAGCATCCGAATGGATACGAAACTGTCTATGCTCATTTACACGAGCGTTTTGTGAAAAAGGGTGACCATGTACAAGCGGGACAGCCGATTGGCATAATTGGCAACACAGGGGCCTCCAGAGGCACTCATTTGCATTTTGAAGTACATCGTGGCAATTGGTCAGTCAGCAAAGAGGATGCAATAGATCCGCTCAAAATGATTGCTGTGGAACGCTTCCAAGAGCCGGCTCTTCATGTAAATGGACATGAAAAAAATACATATGTCATTAAACAAGGGGATACCCTTTGGTCGATAGCAAGGGCGCATGAAATGACTGTGGAACAATTGAAAAAGATCAATGAGCTGACCACTCACCTCATTCGAACAGGAGATCGTTTAATGGTTTCAACAAAATAAACCTCATGCAAAGCATGAGGTTTATCACTGTTTTTTATAGGTCAATCAGGCGGACAGAAAGAATATCCTGCACTTCAGTTAATTTTTTCACAATTTCGTCCTCTAGATGCTTGTCGAAAGAAAGCATCATAATGGCTTCGCCGCCTTTTTCTTTACGTCCCACCTGCATTGTTGCGATGTTGACATCATGGTCGCCTAAAATCTGTCCAACCTTTCCAATCACACCAGGTGCATCTGTATGCTGGATATAGACAAGGTGTCCATCTGGGTAAAAATCAATATTAAAGCCATTAATAGAAACGACGCGTTCCCCTAAATGCGGAATGTAAGTCGCTTTAAGAGTAAAGGTTGAAAGATCACCTTTGACTTCAATAGAAATACTGTTTTCGTAACCAGATTCGCTGGAAGAAATTTTTTCACTAAAGCTAATGCCTCGTTCTTTTGCGACCATTCCAGCATTTACTTCATTCACAGTCGAATCAACACGCTCTTTTAAAAACCCTGACAGGAGACTCTTTGTGATAAAGGATGTTTCGAGTTTTGAAATAGAGCCTTCGTAAGAAATGCCTACTTCTTTTACAGGTTCTCTCATGGATTGAGAGACAAGACGTCCAAGTTTTCCTGCAAATTGATGATAAGGCTGAATCTTTTTGAACTCGTCTTTTGTCATCGCTGGTAGATTAATAGATGACATGACAGGAAGGCCTTTTGCAAATTGAAGGACTTCTTCAGATACTTGCGCCGCTACATTTAATTGTGCTTCTTTTGTAGAGGCACCAAGATGCGGAGTTGCAATGACGTGTGGATGATCCACAAGCGGATTATCAGTTGGAGGTTCTACCTCGAATACATCAAGTGCAGCTCCTGCGACATGGCCGCTTTCAAGTGCCTCAAGAAGGTCAGCTTCGTCAATAATGCCGCCGCGCGCACAGTTTACAAGGCGAACACCTTTTTTCGTTTTTGCAATCGTTTCTTTATTGAGAAGTCCTCTTGTTTCTTTTGTTAATGGCGTATGTACCGTAATAATATCTGATACTTCGAGTACTTCATCAAGTGATTTCGCATTGACGCCAATTTTTTCTGCACGTTCTTTTGTGAGAAATGGGTCAAACACGTTGACTGTCATGCCAAATGCTCTTGCACGCTGGGCGATTTCACTTCCAATTCTGCCTAAACCGACAATCCCAAGAGATTTTCCGTAAAGCTCAGCACCAACATATGCCCCTCTGTTCCATTCTTTTGATTTGACAGAAATATTGGCTTGTGGAATATGACGCATAAGTGATGAAATCATAGCGAACGTATGCTCAGCTGTCGAGATCGTATTACCGTTTGGTGCATTGATTACAATGACGCCATGCTTGGTCGCTTCATCAATGTCAATATTGTCTACTCCCACACCGGCACGGCCGACAATTTTTAATGAAGTCATTTTTTCATAAAGCTCTTTCGTTACTTTTGTGGCACTTCTGACAAGTAAGGCATCAAACGTGTGTAATTCATCTTCTGCTTCTGCTACATTTTTTTGGACAATTTCAACAAAATCTGATTCTAAAAGTGGTAGAAGACCATCATTGCTCATCTTATCTGAGACTAATACTCGAAACATCGTAAGATTTCCTCCTAAAATAAACGTCATAAATATCTGATAATTTACCATATTCCTTTTCACTGTGTCAATCAAATTAAAGCAGTAAAGTGAAAAAGAAAACACGAACATTTCTTTGTGTCTTTATAAAGAATGAACACCTTTAAACAAAAGATAACCAATTTTTGCGCATTTGTCATTAGAATTTTTGTGTTTTTTACGATTTCTTAAAACTGATGAATTTGCTCAGGATTTTTATCTGTACAAATGCTCATATATCATATATAATGATGTCGAATTGAATAATGATCAATCTTCGGGGCAGGGTGCAATTCCCTACCGGCGGTGATGAGCATAGTCTCTAAGCCCGCGAGCCTTTTTGGCAGGATTCGGTGTGATTCCGAAGCCGACAGTATAGTCTGGATGGGAGAAGATGGAGGTTCATAAACGTTGAAAACATTGATGTTCACACGTTTATTTGTCTAGCCCAATTTCCCCGCTCCTGTTTTCAAGGGCGGTTTTTTTGTGGCTAAAATGGAACAATCCTCTTTTCGAAAGATTTGATCGAAAAGGAGAGAGAATATTGAATCAAAGTAAAGTAAAGCGTTTAGTTGTTACCAGTATGCTCAGCAGTATTTCGTTTGTGTTAATTTTATTGGATTTTCCTTTCCCGGGTCTTCCAGCGTATTTGAAAATTGATTTTAGTGATATCCCGGCAATTATTGCAATTTTAATTTATGGACCGGGTGCAGGGATTGCTGTTGAGGCTTTAAAAAATGTACTGCATTACCTCATTCAAGGCAGTATGTCCGGCGTTCCAGTTGGGCAAGTCGCGAACTTCATTGCAGGCACACTATTTATCTTGCCAGTCGCCTTTATGTTTAAAAAAATCAAATCAGCAAAAGGGATGGCATGGTCTATGATCGCGGGTACATTGCTTATGACTGTGATGATGAGTATTTTAAATTACTTCTTATTCCTGCCAGCTTACACATGGTTCTTAAACGCGCCAGAACTATCTGATCATGCGCTCAAGACGACCATTACAGCAGGGATCTTACCATTTAACTTTATTAAAGGAATCATCATTACCATCGTGTTTAGCCTCATTTTTGTGAAAATGCGTCCATGGTTTGAAAATAAACGCCGACTTCAAAATAGTTAATATAAAAAAAGCCCCTGTATAAGGGGCTTTTAGATTGTTGACAAAGAGCTAAAATGATCTTTATTTTAGCTCTTTGTCTTCTTTTCAGCGTGATAGAAAACCTTTGCAGTCTAGGAAGGACGAGTACCGGAGCGGAGCGAATTGAATATTCGTGAGCACTGGAGCGCAGACCTGACACCGAATGCGAGGGTTTGTTTACATGCTGAAAGCCCCTGTATAAGGGGCTTTTATACTATTCATGCTTAAGCGGGTCACCATCGAAAGATTCGTCCGCAACTTTGATAGAATCTGTTGGACATCCTTCAAATGCATCAAGCATATCTTCTTCAAGTACTTCTGGAACTTCTACAGTCCCTTGGTTGTCATCAAGCGTAACAAATGCAATGCCTTCATCATCATAATCATAAATGTCTGGAGCAGCTGCACCGCATGCGCCGCAAGCAATACATGTGTCTTTGTCTACAATTGTATATTTTGCCATGTTAAAAAAATACCTCCCAGATTGTTCGATGGAACAAATGGTCTAACCTTTTTAGTTTCACCGATAAAAAACAATTTCCTCAAACCTTATTGTAATGATTTTAATTTCACATTTCAACTGTAAAGTGATTGAGAATGCTTATCACATAAGGGTTTGTTCATAACTTTCCCCCACAAATTGAGTTTAAACATTTCTTCTTCTATGAAATCTGTTAAAATAAAGGGAGAAAATATTCGAATTTTGTCAGGAAGACAGGTGCTTTGGCGAATGACTCTTCATTACTTGGATGTCATGTTAATGGACAGCGTATATAAATTGAACGGCGAACGCTCCATAAGTGCTGTCTACCATCTTTTTAAAGGAAAAAAATCATCACAAACCATACAGGATGCCAGTTTGTTTCAGCTTTCAAAGTATTTCGGCTGTTACCCGGGGTTTACGAGGGATCAGCTGAATCGCTCTACTATAAAGCTTGACGAAAAGCACTACATCAAAAAAACAGGGGAGACATTCATTGTTACAGATGCAGGACAGCAAATGCTAAACCAGTATTTCTCAGAAAAACCGATGCCAGCTTATTTTCATGGTGCCAAATATCATGATAAAGCAAAGGTGTTATGGATGAGGCTCTCGTTACTTGTACAAGTGCTGTCTCACCATCTGGCTGGATCGCATCAATATGTCCCAATACAAAGAGATGTATCTGTACAAAGCTGGACGAAATCCTTCTTAAAACAGCATCACGAGAAGAATAAGCTTTCGGAAGAGCTCCATCATGAACTCGAAAAGCTCCTTAGCCGTATAAGTGATCAAGAGGCGCTGATATTTGTTTATTCATTGACCTCAAATGAAAGAATTGGGCGTACGTATCAGCAAATGGCAGAGTGGCTAAAAGAAGATGTGTGGTATGTGTACCTGCTTTTTTGGAATGTCCTCCATTATTTTATTCATGCTGCCCAAAAAGGTGAGGCGCAGCTCATGCAAAAGCTCGTAGGTGACCTTGAATTCAAACGCGTGCTGACAACCTCTACGCACAAAACGCTCGAGCTTGTGCAAAAAGGCTTTGATATTGATCAAATTGCTCACATTCGCTCTTTAAAAAAGGCAACGATCGAAGACCATATTGTCGAGCTTTCCATACATGAACCGAGCTTCTCAATAGAGCCGTATGTGAGCGAAGAACAGCAGCAGACCATTCATGCAGTAGCCAGAGAGCTTCAGACAAATAAGATGAAGCTGATTAAAGAAAAACTCGAACATCCATTTACTTATTTTCAAATACGATTGGCTCTGACAAGGATGGTGAAAGCAAATGGATAAGCTTCATCAGACGCTCATGCGATATTTTGGTTACGACTCATTTAAAACGGGTCAAGAGGACATTATTCAAAGTGTACTGAATCAAAAGGATACGGTGGCCATGCTGCCTACTGGCGGCGGGAAATCCATCTGCTATCAAATTCCCGGCTATATGACAGATGGATTAGTTCTCATTATTTCGCCGCTGTTATCGCTTATGGAGGATCAAGTCGAACGAATGAAAATGCGCGGAGAAAAACGAGTGGCGGCACTGAACAGCACATTGTCTTTTCAGGAGAGACGACATATCATTCGGCATTTGCCATCATATAAATTTTTATTCGTCGCCCCTGAGGCATTAATGTCAGAGGTGCTGCTAGAACAGCTCAAATCGATGCATATTGGTCTGTTCGTCGTCGATGAAGCCCATTGTATATCCGAATGGGGGCATGATTTCCGTCCGGAATATTCCAAGCTGGGAGAATGGAGAGAAGCGTTAGGTCATCCTGTCGCCTTAGCACTGACGGCAACTGCAACAAAACAAACGCTAAAAGATACCGTACAAACGTTAAGATTGAAGCATCCAGACTTTCATATTCATTCTGTCAACCGGCCAAACATCGCATTAGTCAAAGAAGCGCACGAAACGAAAGAAGCAAAAGAAAAACGGGCCATTGAGCTTGTTGAATATCTGCAAGGTCCCGGTCTGATTTATTGCCCAACCCGGCAAATGACAGAAGATATGGCGCTCATTATGAAACAAAAAACCCATCAGCGTGTAGAGTATTACCATGGCGGAATGGATGCAGGAGACCGTATGCTTATTCAGCAGCAATTTATCAGCGGACAGCTTGATCTTATTTGTTGTACAAGTGCTTTTGGAATGGGAATTGATAAAGCGGATATACGATTTGTTATTCATATGAGCCCGCCGCAGTCAATTGAAGCATTTATGCAGGAAATTGGAAGAGCAGGACGGGACGGGAAAAAGAGTGTCAGCATTCTTTTATATACAGAAGAGGATGCGGACATTCAACAGCATTTAATACAAGCAGAGGGCTTTGATGAGCCAGAAATTGATTTCTTCTTAGCCAGGCTGACACAAATGCAGACAAATGATGAAAAGAAATTACGTGAACAATTAATGGAATCAGGGCTTCAGGAGACACGTGCAAGAATGCTGATCCATTATTACAGGATGTATCAGTCTGACGAGCCGCGTGTGCTCCTGATGAAACTGAAAGAGAAATTGCAGGACAGACAAACAGAAAAACTGAGAAAAGTGTGGCAATTTAAGGAGCGGATCACAGATCATGGCTGCTTTAGACAATCTCTGTTATCATACTTTTACGAACAGCTTGATCAAACAGAGAGCACATCCTCTGGCAGCTGCTGCTCTTCTTGCGGACTTGACCTGTCTGATTATGAAAAAAAAGATCAACCATTGGAGCTGAATGAAATGAAACACTGGAAGACCGTGCTGGATCGTATGTTTCATCTGACAAAAGAGGCGCAGCATTGATTGAACAACATCGCCGGATCATCGAAAAATTAACCGATCGACAAGTGGTAGAACAGCTGTATTTCACGCAGCTGCTGATGCTGGTCATTTCCTATTTACTAGGTATATTTATGTTTGATCATTGGACAGATTTCACATCTCTTTGGGAGATCCAAGATGCGCGGATACTGACTTATGGAATTGGCGGCGCTGCGGTTGTGATCATTGTGGATGCGATTGTCATGAAGGTGTTTCCTGCTCATATGTATGATGATGGCGGATTAAATGAAAAAATGTTCAAAAACCGCAGCATCCCGCATATTGTTTGGTTAACCCTGCTCATCGCCTTTTCAGAGGAAATTCTATTCCGAGGGATCGTCCAGCAGCAATTTGGACTGGAAATTGCCAGTATTGTGTTTGCGCTCCTTCACTTTCGCTACTTATCAAAAATACTCTTGTTTATCCTTGTGGTTTCTATTAGTATTTTTTTAGGACTTTTATACGAGTGGACGGGGAATTTATTTGTTCCTGTCATGACCCATTTTGTCATTGACTTAGTCTTTGCTTGTCAAATTCGTTTGAAATATAGGGGGAGGGATGAACATGGAAGAAATGTCGAGAATGAAGAGAAAGAAGGAGCAGCTGACAAACATCCATGATGATGTAGAGGAAATTTTTGAAGAAGAAGTTCAGCCTTCAGATGACTCTCACTTTCCTACACGAGAAGATTTTCATGAATATAAAAAACAGCGCACGAAAAAGGTACGCAATCCATTGTTTACAACACTGGCTATTATCTTTCCTATTATCGTTGTCACAGTGTTCTTCCTTTTGATCTACTACACATCAAAGGAAATCAACCATAATAATAATCAAGATGTATATAATATTGATTCTACATCAAGTGCTGACACAGACCCAGTCCCGTCAGCACTTGTCGAAACGAAAAATGACTCAAGCGCTGATAAAGCGGATGCGTCTGATGATGAGAAGCAAAAGAAAGAGGAAGAAAAACAGCGATTGAAAGAAAAAGCTGAACAGAAGAAAAAAGAAAAAGCTGCTAAAGAGAAAGAAGAGCGTGAACAAGCAGCGAAAGAAAAAGAACGCGAGAGAGCTGAAGCTGCCAAAAAGCGTGAACAGCAGCAGCTAGCCTTGCAAAAGCAACAGGAAGAGAAAAAAAGAAAAGAAGCCGAAGAGAAAAAGAAGCAGGAAGAAAAGCCAGTCCGTGTCGTGCAGCACACTGTTGGTCCAGAGGAAAACCTGTATCGAATTTCAATGAAATATTACAAAAACCGTTCGGGTGAAGAGAAAATTAGAGCCTATAATCATTTAAAAGGTAACAGCGTGTACAGTGGTCAAGTGCTGAATATTCCACTAGAAAACTAATCACCTGACATGAACGAAGAAGCATGCACATACATATGTAGAAAAAAGGGACAGGGTGTATGTGATGACATTGCACACAATCAGCCGATATATGGATCAGCCGACACAGAAGATGATGGAAACATTGATCAAAAGAAAGCATAAATATGAGGGTTTTGCCAAGCAGTGCAAAAGATGGCAATGGACAGCCCTTCTATCGCTGGCCATTCTTTTGTTTTATTTTGTGATCACGGCAAATGCGGGAGGCGGCTCGCTTCAGCCGGAAGCCATGATTGCCACACTGCTTGGTCATGACGTATTTCTGTTTTGGATCATGGCCGAGGTCTTTGCTTTTTACGCATCTTATTACTATAAGAAAAAAGAAGAAAAGGCTGAAGATGAATATCATCGGCTTCGATGTGAAATTATACAAAAGAGCACAGACTTATGGCCGCAGTCAAATCAGTGGAAAGAGCGCGAGGCGGTTTTTCACTATATGCAGAAGCAATTTGACATTAATCTCTATTATGAAAGTAAATAAATGAGAAAAAAAGACGTTTAACAGTTGAAACGTCTTTTTTCATTCAAGCGTCTTATGAAAGAAAGATATGTAAGGGAGCCATTTGTGATGAAATATGCCATCGGATTTACTGCCGCCATTGCGGCTGTTACAACAGGTGTGTGTGTAACGGCAAAAATGGTGAAAACGGCAAAACAAAACAACATCAAAAAGCATTACTTTACAATAGAAGCACTTCAATCAGACCGGCCTGCTGTCATTTTCTTTATTTCTGATACACACAGACGTCTCATCAGTGACACTTTATTAGCAGAAATCAGACAGGAAGAGCCAGATGTGATTATGATTGGCGGAGATTTAGCAGAAAAAGGTGTGCCCTACGCAAGAATTGAAGAAAATGTGAAACGTTTATCAAGAATTGCGCCGGTTTATTTTGTTTGGGGAAATAATGATCATGAGCTGCATCAGCAAAGGTTTAAAGAGATTCTTCATGCATACGATGTCACGACTTTGCAAAATGAAACGGCTGTATGGAATTTCGATGGCCAGCGAATCAAAATCGGAGGAATTGATGATATTCGGCTTGAAAAAGCAGATTATGAAGCGATACGGCCAGAGTTTGTGAAAGAAGATGTCAATATTCTCTTATCACACAATCCAGATGTACATCATTTGATGAGTGAAGAAGAGGGAATCGATCTTGTCCTGAGCGGTCATACGCATGGGGGGCAGATCCGAATTGGGAAATTTGGTCCATATGAAAAAGGAAGAACAGGCCAGGTCAAAGGTGCGTTCTTTCTCATTAGTAATGGCTACGGGACAACAAAAATTCCCATGCGTCTCGGAGCAGAACCAGAAACCCATCTGATCTATTTAATGCCTCTAAAAAAGCGTTAACTTGCGGCACCCTCAATATTTTCCATAAAAGTCACCGTAAGCATAGCTTCATGCTTGTCTTCCGTCTTGACACAGTGTAAACTGAATACAAAATTAAGAACCTATGACTCATCATCTCATATACTACAGTATGATGTGTGTTTAGAAGAGGCAGGAGGGAACGTTATGCGACTGGAGCGTCTGAATTATAATAAAATCAAAATTTTTCTCACACTAGATGACCTGACAGACCGAGGTCTTACGAAAGAAGACCTTTGGAAAGATTCGTTCAAAGTCCATCAGCTGTTTAAAGACATGATGAACGAGGCGAATCAGGAGCTCGGTTTTGAAGCGAATGGACCGATTGCTGTTGAAGTATTTTCTCTTCAGGCGCAGGGGATGGTCGTCATTGTCACAAAGAGTCAGCAGGAAGATGCTGATGATGAGTTTGATGAAGATTACATTGAGATGCAAGTCAAGCTCGACGAGAGCAAGCATGTGCTCTATCAATTTGCCTCGTTTGAAGATGTGATTCAACTGTCCCATAGTTTAAGTCGTATTGGACTTTTAGGGGGTACAGTTTACCATTATGAAGGTCAATATTACCTCAGCCTGGATGATGTTGGAGAATTATCTGCTGATACAGTCATTTCGATTTTAGCAGAGTTTGGCTCACCTACGACACTCACCATCCACCGGCTAAAAGAATATGGAAAAGTGATCATGCAAGACGATGCTGTGAAAACGATTCAAATGTATTTTTAATCACTTTTATCTATTATATTTAATACTGTTGTGATGAAACAACAGTATTTTTTTATATCCTTTTTTATATTTATAAACGCTGATATTTTATTTTGATAAAAAACGCTTTTTACCTTTGCTTTACCAGTACGAAGGTGTATACTATTGCTTGAAAGGGAGCAGTAGATCATGAAAGATTTCTAGGGGGTTTATTTTAATGGCAGCCGATCAAAACGCCGCTCATAACGCAGAAGATAAGCTAGATGTTTTAAAGTCAACTCAAACCGTCATACATAAAGCGCTAGACAAATTAGGGTATCCGCAGGAAGTGTATGAATTGCTGAAGGAGCCAATTCGTCTATTAACGGTCAAAATTCCAGTACGTATGGACGATGGATCGGTGAAAATTTTCACTGGTTACCGTGCACAGCACAATGATGCTGTCGGTCCAACAAAAGGCGGAATCCGTTTTCACCCGAACGTTACGGAAAAAGAAGTAAAAGCGCTTTCAATTTGGATGAGTTTAAAATGTGGAATTGTGGATCTTCCTTATGGCGGAGGAAAAGGCGGTATTATCTGTGATCCAAGAGAAATGTCATTCAGAGAGCTTGAAAAACTAAGCCGCGGCTATGTTCGCGCCATCAGTCAAATCGTTGGACCAACAAAAGATGTTCCAGCACCAGACGTGTTTACAAACTCTCAAATTATGGCATGGATGATGGATGAATATTCTAGAATTGATGAGTTTAACTCGCCAGGATTTATTACAGGGAAGCCAATTGTTCTTGGAGGATCACACGGACGTGATACTGCAACAGCAAAAGGTGTGACGATCTGCATCAAAGAAGCGGCGAAGAAAAAAGGAATTGACATTAACGGAGCTCGTGTTGTCGTACAGGGATTCGGAAATGCAGGAAGCTACTTAGCTAAATTCATGTATGATGCTGGAGCAAAAATCGTAGGGATTTCAGATGCATACGGCGGATTATACGATGAAGATGGTCTAGACATTGACTACTTGCTTGACCGACGTGACAGCTTTGGAACCGTCACTAAACTATTTAACGATACAATTACAAACCAAGAGCTGCTTGAGCTGGATTGTGATATCTTAGTACCTGCAGCCATTGAAAACCAAATCACAGAAGATAATGCGGCAAATATTAAAGCCAAAATTGTCGTAGAAGCAGCAAATGGTCCAACGACACTGGAAGGAACCAAAATTCTTTCAGATCGTGGTGTACTGCTTGTTCCAGACGTGCTTGCGAGCGCGGGTGGTGTAACTGTTTCTTACTTTGAATGGGTTCAGAATAACCAAGGGTTTTACTGGACTGAAGAAGAAGTTGAAACTCGTTTAGAAGATATGATGGTGAAATCATTTAATAATATTTATGAAATGGCGCAAAACCGCCGAATTGATATGCGTCTTGCTGCATATATGGTCGGTGTACGTAAAATGGCTGAAGCTTCTCGATTCAGAGGCTGGATTTAAGCGGCTGATTTGCATCGCGCCTTAAAATCTCCTATCCTTAAATAGGAGATTTTTTTATGGAATGGAACAAAGAATCAAACAGCCCAGCAATTGTTATTGCAGTGAAATGACAGGAGTGGAACAAATGAAACAAGAAAAAGCGATCATAATAGGAGGCGGCCCATGCGGGTTATCAGCTGCCATCGCATTCAAGCAAATTGGGATTGATGCACTTGTGATTGAAAAGGGGAATGTCGTGAACAGTATTTATCATTACCCAACACATCAAACCTTTTTTAGTACAAGTGAAAAGCTTGAAATCGGTGATGTCGCTTTTATTACTGAGAACCGTAAGCCCGTTCGTATTCAGGCACTTTCTTATTACCGAGAGGTCGTCAGACGAAAAAAACTGCGTGTACATGCTTTTGAAAAAGTAAACGCCGTGACGAAACAAGATGGCCGTTTTACGGTAAATACAACAAAAGACAACTATTCATGTGATTACGTCGTCATTGCGACTGGCTACTATGATCATCCAAACTATATGAACGTCAAAGGAGAAGACCTTCCTCACGTATATCACTATTTTAAAGAAGGACATCCATATTTTGATAAAGATGTGACGGTGATCGGCGGAAAGAACTCCAGTGTGGATGCTGCGCTAGAACTTGTGAAATGCGGAAGCAGAGTCACTGTGCTGTATAGAGGAACCGAATATTCATCCAGCATCAAGCCTTGGATACTACCAGAGTTTGAAGCGCTTGTCCGTAATGGAACCATTCGAATGGAGTTTGGTGCGCAGGTGAAAGAAATCACAGAAGAAGATGTGATCTTTACAAACCAGCAAGATCAAACGGATCGAGTGAAAAGTGACTATGTATTTGCTATGACTGGCTATCACCCAGATCATTCTTTCTTAGAAAAAATGGGTGTCACGATTGATCCAGAATCAGGCCGTCCAGCATTTGATGAACAGACGATGGAAACGAATGTTGAAGGTATTTTCATTGCGGGAGTCATTGCTGCTGGAAATAATGCCAATGAAATTTTCATTGAAAATGGAAGATTTCATGGCGGACTCATTGCAGAAGAAATCAACAAAAGAATCAACGGATAAAAAAAGAACTGAATCCTTCAAAGGGGTTCGGTTCTTTTTATATAAATTGGGATTATATAGAAAGATATTTTAGAAAAATGGGCCCGAGTCATATAAAAAAAGGGTAAATCATGGTACGATAATGAAGGATAATGTAGGGAAAGAGGTCTGGTTATGATCGCAATCATCTCAGCAGGTTTAGCTCCCGGCATCGCACTTTTAAGTTATTTTTATTTGAAAGATCAGTACGACAATGAGCCGGTTCACATGGTCATCAGATCTTTTATGCTAGGTGTCATACTTGTGTTTCCAACCATGTTTATTCAATATGTCCTTCAAGAGGAAAATATCGCAACAAATCCTATCTTGATTTCATTTGTGACGTCGGGCTTTTTAGAGGAATCATTAAAATGGTTTATTTTAATGGTCAGCGTTTATGCACATGCCCAGTTTGACGAACACTATGACGGAATTGTGTATGGAACGAGTGTCTCACTTGGTTTTGCAACACTTGAAAATATCCTTTACTTAGTCGGTCACGGGGTCGAATATGCGTTTACCCGTGCTTTATTACCTGTATCAAGTCACGCATTATTTGGTGTTGTGATGGGTTTTTATATCGGAAAAGCCCGCTTCTCTGATAAAAAAGAGCAGCGCAAATGGCTGATCCTTTCTTTAACGCTCCCTGTGCTGTTTCACGGCCTGTATGATTTCATTCTATTAGGGATGAAAAACTGGGGATATATCATGGTGCCGTTCATGATTTTTTTATGGTGGTTTGGTTTAAGGAAAGCAAAAAAAGCCCGTGCGGTAAAAATGGTGCAAATTTAATTTTGGAAAACGTCCTATTTGTTTATAGGGCGTTTTTTTGTCTTTTCCATCCAATTCTCTCCTGTGTTGAATGTATAAAAATAGGGATCGGAAGAAACATATATTCAAACATCAAAAGTACAGGAGGATCAAATATGGATAAAGCTCGTTTCATGAAACAAATTGTTCTTATCTTCTCAATCGTTCTTCTTGCGTCTTCACTTTTGACAGTCAGTAAAAGTGAAGCCTTCACCGCCCAAGTCATCCAGCGCGGGGCAACAGGAGAAGATGTAGTCGAGCTGCAAGCGCGGCTCCAATACAATGGTTTTTACAATGGCAAAATCGATGGCGTCTATGGCTGGGGGACGTACTGGGCCGTTCGCAACTTTCAAAGCCAATTTGGCATGAAGAAGGTCGATGGACTTGTAGGTGAGAAAACAAAAAGCTTATTAGTTCAAAAGACGAAATACTACAAAGAGTTTGTTCAAAAGCAGCTGCAGGAAGGGAACCAGTTTACCCATTATGGCGGGAAGCCTCTTGATCAGCAAACAAAGGCTCCTGCGCAAAGAAGCTCGCAAAAAAAGACAGCCCAAGGTACAAACGAAAATCAAAAAAGTCAAGGTGGATCATCTGGGAAGTCTGGCAATCAGTCAGGCAGCCAGCAGGGAAATCAAACACCAAAACAAACAGCAGCCAACATGCCTGGTGGTTTTTCTAGTAATGACATTCAGCTCTTGTCGCAAGCTGTGTACAGTGAAGCAAGAGGTGAGCCGTATGAAGGACAGGTGGCTATCGCGGCCGTTATCTTAAACCGTTTGAACAATCCGACCTTTCCAAATACGATCGCAGGAGTCATTTTTGAACCGCTTGCGTTTACTGCTGTAGCAGATGGGCAATTTTATATGACGCCAGATGAAACGGCAAAAAAAGCTGTATTTGATGCAATCAATGGCTGGGATCCATCTGAGAGCGCCATCTATTACTTTAATCCTGATACAGCAACAAGTCCATGGATTTGGGGAAGACCACAAATTAAACGAATCGGGAAACATATATTCT
Organism: Bacillus sp. PK5-006; assembly: GCF_054161415.1. Taxonomy (NCBI): domain Bacteria; kingdom Bacillati; phylum Bacillota; class Bacilli; order Caryophanales; family Bacillaceae; genus Bacillus; species Bacillus sp. PK5-006. The sequence continues at coordinate 1,614,619 of NZ_CP096414.1, forward strand.
GCGAATAAAAAGAGGTGTAAATAAATGATCAGAGGAATATTGATTGCTATTTTAGGAATTGCTGTCATCTCAACAGGTTATTGGGGCTATAAAGAACATCAAGAAAAAGACGCCGTACTGCTTCATGCTGAGAACAACTACCAAAGAGCATTCCATGATTTAACGTATCAGGTGGATCAGCTGCATGACAAACTGGGCGCAACACTTGCGATGAACAGCCAAACATCCATCTCACCAGCACTTGCAGATGTATGGAGAATGTCATCAGAAGCGCATAACAATGTCAGCCAGCTCCCGCTTACATTGATGCCTTTTAATAAAACGGAAGAATTCCTGGCGAATGTCGGAGATTTTAGCTACAAATCATCAGTCAAATCTTTATCAGATGAACCATTAAATAAAGATACGCACAAAACCATTACAGCTCTATATAATCAAGCGTCAGATATCCAAAACGAACTTAGACAAGTGCAGCACCTCGTACTTAATAAAAACTTAAAATGGATGGATGTTGAAATGGCGCTCGCTGACGGCGATCGAAAGAACGACAACACCATCATTGACGGGCTGAAAACAGTCGAGAGAAATGCAGATGCATTTGCAGATGTCGATCTTGGGCCTACAAATGTGTCCACAGAAAAAGAAACACAAGGCTACAATCATTTAAAAGGCGATAAGATTTCAAAAAAAGAAGCGATCCGCATTGCACAGCAATTCACACCAGACCATAATCAACATTTTAAAGTGAGAAAAAGCGGCAGCAAAACCAATCGCGACGTGTACAGCTTATCGATGTCTGATCCAGACAGCCATGCAAACTTTTATCTAGACTTAACTGAAAAAGGAGGACACCCAGTCTACCTTCTTCAGAATCGTGACGTGAAAAAACAGAAAATCAGTTTGAATGAGGCATCAGAAAAAGCACTCAGCTTCCTAAAGAAGCAAGGGTTTGACACAGAATCGTTCCATTTAGATGAAAGTGCACAATTTGATAATATCGGTGTATTTACCTATGTTCCTCTTCAGAAAAATGTTCTGCTTTATCCAGATAGTATACGCATGAAAGTCGCATTGGACGATGGTGAGGTTGTTGGGTTTTCAGCGAAGGATTACTTAACGAATCATAAAACACGAGACATTAAAGCACCTAAAATCTCGCAAAAAGAAGCGAAGAAAACATTAAATCAGCATGTAAAGATCGAAGATACTCATTTAGCGATTGTGCAAAATGATATGTCAGAGGAAGTTCTGTGCTATGAGTTCCTCGGAACGATAAAAAACGATACGTATCGCATGTTCATTAATGCAGATACTGGAAAAGAAGAACGAGTAGATAAACTAAAAAACGCAGAACCTATATATAAAGACCTATAAAAAAGGAAACGAGGAAAAGGCTAATAAGTCTTTTCCTTTTGTTTTAGACATGGTTTAATATAGGAGAGGATACGATTTCACAGATGAAAAGAGTGATGAGGAATGTTACAAATAGGGGATGCAATCACAATTGAATATGTCAATGAGAACAAAGAAGTGAAAACAGCAAAATCGAAGGTTTTGGAAAATAATAACGATGATATTTGCATTAATTATCCAGCTGATAAAGAAACGGGACGCACCATCTACTTAAACCAGCAGACAGAAATCACCGTCTTCTTTTTTGACGAAAACCAAATTCCATACAAATGTACAAGCGAAGTCATCGGAAAAAGAAAAGAAGATATTCCGATGATTGTCATTTCCATACCGCCAAAAGAAGAAATGATTCGCCTTCAGCGAAGAGAATATCTGAGAGTGGATACGATGGTCAAAGCTACTATCATGCAAACGGACGAAGAGGCCTTTGAGACGTTTATTGTAAATATGAGTGCTGGCGGCGTAGCAATCTCTGTTCCTGAGGGCGTGTCATTGAAAGAATATGGAGAAGTGGTCACAGAGTTTGAACTACCCCTAAAAGAGCCCGTGAAAATAAAAGCGGTTGCAGAGATGAATCGAGTATATCAAGATGAACAGTCTGGCAAAACAAGAGCGATCATGGAGTTTTCAGAGATCACAAATGACCACCAGCAGCACATCATGAAATACTGCTTCCAGCAGCAGCTTTTAACACGTGTGAAAAAAGCATAAGAATAAAGGGTGTAAAAAGCTTCCATACTAGAGAGGAAAGAATCTAGCGTGGAGGCTTTTTGTATGAAGACAATGGAAAGATGGTTATTGAAAGTGGTGCTCATTCAGCTTGTTTTATTGCTCACCGTTCAGATCACACTTCATTTGACGAAAGGAGAACTTTTTTTGTCAAAAGTCGTGCAGTATGAGGGTGTGAACAACATGAGCATTGAAGAATGGATTGAAACGTTTAAGCAGAAGGATTGATAGAAAATTCCCCCGTTTGAGCGGTGATCGTGTTACAATTCATAAGGGAGATTCAATCAAGGAGAGGTATTATGAAAAAGAAATTATCTATTGCAATTGACGGTCCTGCAGCAGCAGGCAAAAGCACTGTGGCAAAAATTGTCGCAGCCAAAAAATCATATATTTATATTGATACAGGTGCTATGTACCGCGCGATTACACTTGCGGCACTCAATCAAGGTGTAGACCTTGAAGACGAACAGGCACTTGATTCATTACTGAAAAAAACGGTCATTGAACTAGTCACAACAGACGAGGGTCAAAAAGTCCATCTAAACAATACGGATGTCACAGAGGATATTCGCACAGACCGCGTAAGCAACCAAGTATCGGTTGTTGCAAAGCACAGAGCTGTTCGGGAAGAAATGGTCCGCAGGCAGCAAGAGCTTGGCAAACGAGGCGGCGTCGTTATGGACGGAAGAGACATAGGCACTCACGTACTTCCAGATGCTGAAGTGAAAATTTTCTTGCTTGCATCAGTAGAAGAAAGAGCAAAACGCCGCTTTGAAGAGAATCAGAAAAAAGGCTACGATGTCAATTACGATCAGTTGATCGAAGAGATTGCAAGACGCGATAAGCTTGATTCTGAGCGCGAAGTTTCACCTTTGAAGAAAGCAGATGGCGCCATTGAGATTGACACCACTTCCCTTTCTATTCAAGAGGTGGCAGGGAAAATTTTAGATGCAGCAGACCGCGTGGAGAAACAGTAAGAAATTTTAGAAAACTTTTATAAGTTAGAGGTTTATCTCTTGACAAACAAGGTCTTTTATTAGAAGTTTATACTAATACTATTTTTATTGATCATTCAAGCAATTATATTGATTTGAATGTTTCTATAATACATATTCGGCTGGCAATCATCATGCTTAAGACACATATTCGCCCAGTCGTTTTAACTAAGCTGTGTAGGTTTGGACCAAGGAGGTTATCGAAATGACAGAGGAAATGAATCAAATCGATGTTCAGGTACCAGAGGTTGGAGATGTAGTGAAAGGGATTGTTTCTAAAGTTGAGGACAAGCATGTCAATGTAGATATCGTCAATGTGAAACAACCTGGTATCATCCCAATCAGTGAATTATCAAGTCTTCACGTTGAAAAAGCATCAGATGTCGTGAAAGATGGCGACGAGTTAGAGCTTAAAGTAACAAAGGTCGAAGACGATGCTTTGATTTTATCTAAACGTGCTGTTGATGCAGACCGCGCTTGGGAAGACCTAGAGAAAAAGTTTGAAACAAAAGAGGTATTTGAAGCTGAAGTAAAAGACGTTGTAAAAGGTGGTCTTGTCGTTGACATTGGTGTGCGCGGATTTATTCCTGCATCTCTTGTAGAAGCACACTATGTAGAAGACTTCACAGATTACAAAGGGAAAACACTCTCACTTGTCGTGGTAGAACTTGACCGCGAAAAAAATCGCGTGATTCTCTCGCACCGTGCAGTCGTTGAGCAAGAGCAATTAGACAAAAAGCAAGACTTCCTGCAAAAGCTTGAAGTAGGCAGTGTGATTGATGGTAAAGTGCAGAGGCTTACTGATTTTGGTGCATTTGTTGACATTGGCGGCATTGATGGATTAGTTCACATTTCTCAACTATCCCATGCGCATGTTGAAAAGCCATCTGACGTAGTAGAAGAAGGACAGGAAGTCAAGGTCAAAGTACTTGCTGTTGATCGTGATAACGAACGTATCTCACTATCTATTAAAGAAACATTACCAGGACCTTGGAGCCAAATTGGTGAAAAGGTAAAACAAGGTGATGTGCTTGAAGGAACCGTTCAACGTCTTGTGAGCTTTGGTGCATTTGTTGAAATTCTGCCAGGTGTAGAAGGGCTTGTGCATATTTCCCAAATCTCTCATAAACATATCGGCACGCCGCAAGAAGTCCTTGAAGAAGGGCAGACTGTGAAAGTGAAAGTGCTTGATGTGAATGAAGACGAAGAGCGCATTTCACTAAGCATCCGTGATTTAGAAGAAAATCCTGAAAAACAAATCGAAGAGGATTATCGTCAATATCAGGCGAAAGAAGAAAACACAAGCGGATTCCAGCTTGGTGACCTGATCGGCGATAAACTCAATAAACTAAAATAATTTGGTGATCAAAATTGACGCGAGCAGAAAGAAAGAAGCAGCATATTGAGCATGCGCTGTCCACTGGCCAGCATGCAGCAACAGGTTTAGATGATGTTTCCTTCGTTCACGCCAGTTTACCAGATCTTGCGACATCACAAATTGATACACATACGACAATTGGCGGACTGACTTTCGGTTCGCCAATTTTTATCAATGCAATGACTGGCGGAGGCGGAGAATCCACCTATGAGATCAACCGCTCTTTATCGATCGCAGCGAAGGAGACCAATATCCCAGTAGCAGTTGGATCACAAATGGCTGCACTGAAAGATAAAGAAGAAAGACGAACATATGAAGTCGTTCGTAAAGTCAATCCGGATGGAATTGTATTTGCGAATTTAGGCAGTGAAGCGACAATGAAGCAAGCTCAAGAAGCAGTCAGCATGCTCGAGGCAAATATGCTCCAAATTCATCTGAATGTCATCCAAGAGATTGTCATGCCTGAAGGCGATCGCGATTTCAGGGGGGCGCTTGAGCGGATTGCAGCTATCGTTGAATCTGTTGGTGTGCCTGTTGTTGTAAAAGAAGTCGGATTTGGCATGAGCAAGGAGACGGCAGGAAAGTTATTCCATGCTGGGGTTGCAGCCGTTGATGTAGGCGGATTTGGTGGAACGAACTTTTCAAAGATTGAAAATCTCCGCCGCCAAAAAGCACTTCGTTATTTTGATCAATGGGGAATTCCAACTGCAGCGAGTCTTACTGAAGTACATACAGCCTTTCCAAATCAAACGATTTTAGCTTCCGGAGGTATTCAAGATGCTCTTGATGTAACCAAATCAATGGCTCTTGGCGCATCTGCTGCTGGTCTAGCTGGATTTTTCTTAAAATCATTGACCAGTGGAGGAGAAAGCGGCCTCATCGCAGATATCATGGAACTTCAAGAAGATATCAAGATGATGATGACAGTGCTTGGCGTGAAGACGATTGAAGAACTGAGACAGGCTCAAGTTGTGATCTCAGGGGAAACAAGTCATTGGCTCAAAGAAAGAGGCGTTGACACAAAGTACTATAGTAAGAGAGGCATGTGATCATCACATGCCTTTTTTTATTGATTTCTTTTTCGAGCGCTTTCTGGACCTTCTAATGCTGTTGCACCCTTATGATGAATGGATTGATCGCGGTCAGATTCCACTCTTCTTGACGCCTTTAAACGCTTTTCCTGTCTATCTTTTCCCATCATGTATCCCTCCTCAGGTTATTAGGGTGTCACCTCTTGTTTATTTCATACAAAGCCGGTAACGATCCGCATGTTTAAAAATTGGGGATTTTCCCATAATGTAATTGAGGTGATGAGGCGTTGGAGGCTTTGTACTATTATTGGTCTATATGGTTCGTTTGGATTATGGTGACATTTATCATGGAAAAAAGTTTGTGGCGCACCGTGCTGGGCATCTGTGTACTTGTCCATATTATATTCAGTCATGTCATGATATCCGTTTTAGATATAAGCATCAATGCGGGTTTCTTGATGACTTTTTTATATGCATGTGCTGCTTTCGTCATATTCAGGCCTAGTTACCGAATGATGAGAATCATGCAATTGGGCTCGATGGTGAGCGCGTATGCCTTTTTTATGATATTTGCATTATATGACCCTGTTTGGTTCACGATAATAAAGGTGGATTGGGTCGTATTTGCCCTGCTGATCTTAATGTGTATGACATATGGACAGCCGTTAACGGAAAGAATCACCTTATGGATGATGTCAGTATGTCTCGGCGAAGCCCTTTATGCGCTGACGATTCACCGCCTCACATCATCAATTGTCATAGGGGATCTCTCTTTTCTTTCCTTCGTTGTACAAGGAGCCGTCTTCCTATTAGGAGTCGATCAGTTTGAAAAGCTCTTGAACGCCCGTTCATCAAGAAAATCAGTAAAAGGGGCTGCAAAATCAACATGACAGATTATACGTTTCCTGTGATTATTGGTGTCATCTTTGGGATGGCGGCCAGACTTTACATGTTAAGAACGGATTACCGGCAATACCCTACGTATATTCATGGACAAGTGATTCACATTGCACTTGGTTTTATTGCGTCAGGATTAGGTGCGATCATTATGCCTGCACTAATTCAGGAGGAATTTACAGCGATTACCTTTCTCACTTTGGCAGCCACGCAATTTCGAGATGTCCGAAATATGGAAAGAAATACGTTAACCCAAATGGATTCGTATGAGCTTGTCTCACGAGGCAGTACATATATAGAAGGCATTGCCATTGCCTTTGAAAGTCGAAATTATATTGCGATTCTCACTGCACTTATTACAACGACAGCCTGTATTTTCTTCTCGCTTGTTGTTGGAACAGTGGTCGGTATTCTTTGTTTTTTCATGGCAAAGCTATTAATGTCAGGCAGTCAATTAAAGGATATCGTCAGCATTCAAAAAGGGGAACTTCGCTTTGATGGGGCAGGGCTTTATGTGAATGATATATACATTATGAATATCGGGCTGCCTGAAAAGCAAAAGCTCATTTTAGAGCATGGGATGGGTTTTATTTTGACACCGAAAAATTTCAACTCTGCTACAACGATTGCTAACCTTGGACAGCGGCAAGCCATTTTATTTGATTTATCGAACGTGCTTGGTGTGTACCGCGATTCTGGTGAACCATCGCTCTGTCCACTCGCAAAACGTGATCTGAATACCGGTACACTTGGTGTGTTCATTTTACCGCAATGGCAGCGTGAAGATTTGGCTGTCCGTGTATTAGAAGAGGTGCCTATTTTAGAAAATGCCATAAGAATGCCGACAGATTTCATTAAAAAGAAAGTGAGGTAATAGGGCATGGCGAACACCATTGAACAATTTATATTGGCTGTGGCAACAACTAATAAAGAGCGGGTCATTGGCGGAACAGCGGTTTTTTTCTGTGAAAATAAAGAAGAGCTCGACATGTATGCCATGAATTTAGAGGCCATTTTAGATGGAATTGCACACGGCATTGGAGAAGATCTTTACTTGATTGTCAAACATTTTTAAGTTATTCATTGTGGTCTGATTAAAAATTGATATAATATATAAGTTGAACCCTTCATGTTTGAAGGGTTTATTTCATAAAACTGAATGAAAATTATAAATCCCGGTTGAAACATGATGATGAACATATTGAATCGCGGCTGGATTGAAAGGAAGGGTACTATGGGTAAACCTGTCGTAGCCATTGTTGGAAGGCCCAACGTTGGAAAATCTACAATTTTTAATCGAATCGCAGGCGAAAGAATATCGATTGTAGAAGACACACCTGGTGTAACAAGAGATCGAATCTATAGCTCTGCTGAATGGTTAAATTATGACTTTAATTTAATAGATACTGGTGGAATTGATATTGGAGATGAGCCATTCTTGGCGCAAATTCGCCATCAGGCAGAAATCGCAATGGACGAAGCGGATGTCATTATCTTTATGGTGAATGGCCGAGATGGTGTGACATCTGCGGATGAAGAAGTCGCAAAAATTTTATATCGCACGAAAAAGCCAGTTGTACTTGCTGTCAATAAACTGGACAACCCTGAAATGAGAAGCGACGTGTATGACTTTTATGCACTCGGATTTGGCGAGCCGTATCCGATTTCTGGAACACACGGATTAGGTCTTGGTGATCTGCTTGATGCAGTGGCAGAACATTTTAAGAATTTACCGGATACGCAATATGATGAAGAAGTTGTCCAGTTCTGCTTAATTGGCCGTCCGAATGTAGGGAAATCTTCTTTAGTGAATGCGATGCTCGGAGAAGACCGCGTCATTGTCAGCAACATCGCTGGTACAACAAGAGATGCTGTCGATACGATGTTTACGTACAATCAGCGTGACTTTGTCATTGTTGATACAGCAGGTATGAGGAAAAAAGGGAAAGTATATGAAACAACAGAGAAATACAGTGTACTTCGTGCATTAAAAGCCATTGACCGCTCTGACGTTGTCGCTGTTGTACTTGACGGCGAGGAAGGCATTATTGAGCAGGATAAACGAATTGCTGGATATGCACACGAAGCTGGTAAAGCAGTTGTCATCATTGTGAACAAATGGGATGCTGTTGAAAAAGATGAGCGCACGATGAAGGAATTTGAGCAAAACATCCGCGAGCATTTTCAATTCCTTGATTATGCACCTGTCTTGTTTATGTCTGCTCTTACGAAAAAGAGAATTCATACATTAATGCCGTCCATTATCACAGCAAGCGAAAACCATGCAATGCGCGTTCAAACCAATATTTTAAATGATATCATCATGGATGCGGTGGCGATGAATCCAACGCCGACCCATAACGGACAGCGCCTAAAGATTTACTATGCAACACAGGTGGCCATTAAGCCTCCTTCCTTCGTTGTGTTTGTCAACGATCCAGAGCTTATGCACTTTTCTTATGAGCGTTTCCTAGAAAACCGCATTCGAGATGCATTTGGTTTTGAAGGAACACCGATTAAAATATTTGCGAGAGCGAGAAAATAAAAAGGGTGAGCAGGATGAAGAAAATTTCAGTACTTGGAGCAGGCAGCTGGGGAACAGCTCTTGCGCTTGTATTAGCTGATAATCATCATGATGTACACATGTGGGGACATAGACAAGAGCTCATTGATCAAATCAATGAGAAACATGAAAATCATGATTACTTGCCAAATGTCGAACTGCCAGCGTCTATTCAGGCGACAACCGATATGAAGCAGGCTTTAGAGGGGACAGAGGCGGTTATTGTCGCTGTGCCAACAAAGGCCATTCGTGAGGTATTGAAGCAGGCAAATGAGCTGATCTCATCGAAGGTGCCATTTGTCCATGTCAGTAAGGGAATTGAACCAGATACACTTCTTAGAATTTCTCAAATGATTGAACAAGAAGTCCCATCTGAGAAAAGAGAGGCTGTCGTTGTCCTATCAGGACCGAGTCATGCAGAAGAAGTAGGTCTGCGTCATCCGACAACTGTCACTGTCTCGTCAGAAAACATTGAAGCAGCTCAATTTGTTCAAGATTTGTTCATGAACAATCATTTTAGAGTGTACACCAACCCTGATGTGATTGGGGTGGAAATTGGCGGCGCATTGAAAAATATCATTGCTCTTGCGGCTGGTATCACAGACGGACTTGGATATGGTGACAATGCAAAAGCGGCGCTTATCACAAGAGGACTTGCTGAAATCGCACGTCTTGGCACAAAAATGGGAGGGAATCCCCTTACATTTGCTGGATTAACAGGCGTTGGCGATTTGATCGTGACATGTACAAGTGTTCATTCGCGTAACTGGCGCTGCGGGAATTTACTCGGTAAAGGATATAAGCTCGAAGAAGTGCTTGAAAAAATGGGCATGGTTGTCGAAGGCGTCCGCACAACAAAAGGCGCTTATCAGCTCTCCAAAGAATACAAGGTCAGCATGCCGATCACAGAGGCTCTTTACGGCGTCCTGTTTGAAGGGAAAAAGGTGGACGATGCTGTAGAATCATTGATGGCACGTGTGAAAACACATGAGATGGAAGACCTTGTGAACATGTTTGAAAACCAAACAAAATAAAAGGAAAGACTGAACTTAGGCATGTAGAGGATGCAAGAAGGGGAAGACTTGCATAACATAGCAATGAAGTTTGAATAGAGCTTTGCCTCTACAGAATGAGGAAAATAGTCGATCCAATGACTGAAGCAGAGTCCCCCTCTTTGCTTCAGTTTTTTTATGCGCTTTTTTCTGAATGATTGGAAAAATGATTGATATTTACCTTATTTTTGGTTTAAAATGAAATATAAACGCTTACAATTCGTTCGTTTTGAAGGGGGACAGGCACGATGAGTTTTGCTTTAATCAAGATGTGGTTTGCGCTTGGTTCAATGGGGCTCATGTTTTTAGCCGTAGTAACCATTTATCTCAGCAGGTTTAAGCTGAAAAGCAAATTTCTTAAAATAACGGCCTCGACCGTTGCATACAGCTTGATGCTGATATCAGGTATCATTGTGTTTTTAGTTGTCTTTAGCGGACCGGTCAATGAATAAAGAAAAAGGAAGAATGTGATGATCAAAGCAAAAGTCAGTGTCACACTGTTAGCACTTATTTTATTAACAGGATGTCTGTATCCAGAAAATCGCAAAGCTGAGAACCGGGTGCCATACGAAGAGCAGCTGCAAAGTGTACAGACAGCGATTGAGGAATTTCAAAAAGCAACAAATGGTCTTTTGCCTATAGAAACGAAAGAAGCAGACACGCCGGTTTATCAGAAATATGTCATCGACTTTAAGCGCTTGTCACCAAGATATTTACACGATGTACCGTCTACATCTTATGAAGGCGGGGGCGAATATATTTATGTCCTCACAGACGTCGAAAAGAAACCCACTGTGAAACTGCTTGATGTCAAAATGACGCAGACCATCAATGAATTACGGCTTAGAATCAAGATATATCAAGATGAACATACATATCCGCCATACGGCAAAGTCGTATCAGCCAATTTATATACGTTAAATGAAAAAAAACTAGGATTAAAATCGCCCCCTGCGGTGATAAGTCCTGTGACAGGGAATTCCCTCCCATTACTGATTTCATCAAACGGTGACATCTATGTGGACTACCGCAGTGATTTTGCTCACATTTTGAAGAATACGAAGCAAAAGCTGAAACCAGGTGAAAACATTCAAGATGTATATTGGCAGGAAACCCCGTTTGTACCCGCGTTTTCTGTCCCATATACCATCAACAAAAAAGGTGAGCCTGCCTTTTTAGAAAAAAAGACGTCATAAACAAGAATGAACCTTTTTCCTCTGCATATAAATGAGGAGAAAGGTTTTTTTATGGCTAACTTACTCTCAAAACAAAAAGGTGTCATATTCAAATAGGACAACGTCATACACATATATTGTCCAGACACCTTTCAAGCACAGTTTGATTGAAGAATAGAGTATTTAATTTGAAAACGAGGATAGCAAGTCCGGGAGGGGATCACTTGGAAAAAGTCGATATTTTCAAGGATATCGCTGAACGAACAGGAGGCGATATATATTTAGGAGTCGTTGGCGCTGTTCGTACAGGGAAATCTACGTTTATTAAAAAGTTTATGGAGCTCGTGGTGCTCCCGAATATCAATAATGAGGCAGATCGTGCAAGAGCACAGGATGAATTGCCGCAAAGCGCAGCAGGAAAAACCATTATGACCACAGAGCCAAAATTTGTACCGAATCAAGCAGCATCAATTCACGTGAGTGACGGCCTTGATGTCAACATCAGGCTTGTCGATTGTGTGGGATACACTGTCCCTGGTGCGCGCGGGTATGAAGATGAAAATGGCCCAAGAATGATCAATACGCCGTGGTATGAAGAGCCAATCCCGTTTCATGAAGCAGCGGAAATTGGTACACGCAAGGTCATTCAAGAGCATTCAACAATAGGTGTAGTGATTACAACAGATGGTTCCATTGGAGAAATTCCAAGACATGATTATATTGAATCTGAAGAACGTGTAATTGATGAACTCAAAGAGGTTGGAAAGCCGTTTATTATGGTCATTAACTCTGTGAGGCCATATCATCCTGAAACAGAAGCGCTCCGGCAGGAACTTAGCCAAAAGTATGATATTCCAGTACTCGCCATGAGCGTAGAAAGTATGAGAGAGCAAGACGTACTCAGCGTTCTTCGTGAAGCATTATATGAATTCCCAGTTCTAGAGGTGAATGTGAACCTGCCAAGCTGGGTGATGGTGCTAAAAGAAGATCACTGGCTGAGAGAGAGCTATCAGGATTCAGTAAAGGAAACTGTAAAGGATATTAAAAGATTAAGAGATGTCGACCGTGTTGTTGGTCAATTCAGTGAATTTGATTTTATCGAAAGAGCGGGTTTAGCAGGAATTGAAATGGGTCAGGGGATTGCGGAGATTGACCTGTATGCGCCAGATGATCTATATGATCATATTTTAAAAGAAGTGGTTGGTGTAGAAATTAGAGGAAAAGACCATCTTCTAGAGCTCATGCAAGACTTTGCTCATGCTAAGACAGAATATGATCAAGTATCAGACGCATTAAAAATGGTGAAGCAGACTGGTTACGGGATTGCAGCGCCAGCGTTATCAGATATGAGTTTAGATGAGCCGGAAATCATTAGGCAGGGGTCAAGATTCGGCGTGAGATTAAAAGCGGTCGCTCCATCTATTCATATGATCAAAGTAGATGTAGAGAGCGAATTTGCACCGATTATCGGAACAGAAAAACAAAGTGAAGAGCTCGTCCGCTACTTAATGCAAGACTTTGAAGATGATCCGCTTTCGATCTGGAATTCAGATATATTTGGCCGTTCCCTCAGCTCCCTTGTCAGAGAAGGCATTCAAGCAAAGCTGTCTCTCATGCCGGAAAACGCAAGATATAAGCTGAAGGAAACGCTTGAAAGAATCATTAACGAAGGATCAGGCGGTTTGATCGCGATTATTTTATAGTAAGTGAGACCTCTCATTGATGGGGTCTTTTTTTTGCGTGTAGAATGAGTCATAAAAAGACAATTGTATAAAGATTAGTCAGATTCAGGCTGAAATTAGGAATATTCGTTCGCAAAAGTGCCCTTAATCCTTGACGAATAAGGATTCTTCCCTTTAAAATGCTTGATATGGTATTTCATATGTGTTAATCTACTTACAGAAAATCTTCACTTTGTTGGACAAACATTCCTTCAAAGAGATGTTTTCTAATGAAAAGCCATGTATAACGCTTTCTAGACGCTCTTTTTTTTCTGAAAAAGGGTATAGAAAGAAGATGAATTGTGAAGAAATGATAACAATCTACTGAATGCATATTTTTGGGAGGAGGTGAAAGGCATGAACAAGACAGAACTTATTAACGCGGTTGCTGAAGCAAGCGAGTTATCTAAAAAAGACGCGACAAAAGCAGTTGATTCTGTTTTTGATACAATTTTAGATGCACTTAAAAATGGTGACAAAATCCAACTTATTGGTTTTGGTAACTTTGAAGTACGTGAGCGTTCAGCTCGTAAAGGACGTAACCCACAAACTGGTGCAGAGATCGAAATCCCTGCAAGCAAAGTACCTGCTTTCAAACCAGGTAAAGCACTTAAAGACGCGGTGGCAGGTAAATAATCGTTATGTGTAATGATCCTGTTGAAGGAGTTATACATATACAGTTTCACACTGGTCTAGAAAAGCCCCTTTCATAAGGGGCTTTTCCTTTTGAATCAAAAGGTTCGTTTAGAACGCTCTCCTTTGCTTTTAGGATCTGAAGTGTGCTAGAATCTGAATGAAATGTAATCGCCTTTGGAGGATATAATACATGAGTGAAATAAATAAAGAATTAATTGAACACGCGGTACGCGATATATTAAAAGCAATCGGAGAAGATCCGGATCGTGAAGGACTTCTTGATACCCCAAAACGAGTCGCAAAAATGTATGAAGAAGTGTTCTCGGGATTAAATGAAGATCCAAAAGAACATTTTAAAACCATTTTTGGCGAAGACCACGAAGAACTCGTCCTTGTAAAAGATATTGCTTTCCATTCAATGTGTGAACACCACCTTGTGCCTTTCTACGGGAAAGCCCATGTTGCTTATATTCCGCGCGGAGGAAAAGTAACGGGACTTAGTAAGCTGGCAAGAGCTGTAGAAGCCGTGGCTAAACGCCCGCAGCTTCAGGAACGCATTACATCAACCATTGCAGATAGTATGGTGGAAACACTTAATCCGCATGGCGTGATGATTGTCGTTGAAGCAGAGCATATGTGTATGACGATGCGCGGAGTGAAAAAGCCAGGCGCTAAAACAGTGACATCAGCCGTCCGCGGCACATTTGCAAATGATGCAGCCGCAAGAGCAGAAGTGCTTTCCTTTATTAAAAACGACTAATTCAATAGATGGAAGGTGAACAAAATGAGTGAAAATAAAGCATCTGATTTTGTGGTGATTAAAGCCATTGATAATGGTGTAAATGTCATCGGCCTAACAAGAGGCTCTGATACAAGATTTCACCATTCCGAGAAACTCGATAAAGGTGAAGTGATCATTGCACAATTTACTGAGCATACGTCAGCGATCAAAGTAAGAGGCGATGCTGTCATTCAAACAAGCTTCGGCGAAATTCAAAGCGAAGCAAAGAAATAAAGAACTTGTAGCACTTGATAGCATAAAAGTGAGAGCTGATATGGTATAATAAATCTCTATACAATGTGCAGGTCTACATATGAAACTGTAATTTTTGGGACAAGGGTGATATCTTTGCAAGACATCTACGGAATTTTATCTAATCTAAATATAAAATTAAATAAAAAGCTTTCTCATCCTTATTTGGCGAAGCATTTACGCGCACCACTCATCGATGAAGATAAGCTCCTTCTTTTTCATGCAATGTTTGAAGAAGCTCAAATTGATGCAGAGAAAAAAGAAAATTATATTTTAACGGCGATGCTTGTGCAAATTGCCCTTGATACCCATGACGAAGTCACAACTGCTGCAGCCATCAAGCAAGACGAATTTAAAAATCGTCAGCTGACCATCCTGGCAGGAGACTATTTCAGCGGTCTCTATTATTCTCTTCTCTCTGACATGAAAGACATTTATATGATCCGCACGCTCGCTACGGCGATCAAAGAGATCAATGAACATAAAATTAGACTGTATGACCGGTCCATTCAAGATGCAGCGCACTTTTACAAAAGTGTAGCTACAGTTGAATCTGCGCTTTTCCAAAGGATTTCTGAGCATTTTCAATTAACGCATTGGAATGAGATTGCAAGTCGTTTTCTTGTTTATAAACGTTTCATGAAACAAGCAGAAAATGACAAACATTTAAAACTTTTTTTGAACGATCGTTATACGGACGCCTATTCATGTTTTGACAACTTTGAGAATGAAGGCTATGAAAAGGCCAAACGGCCGATCAAGGAGCATCTTGTTTCATCTCCGGTCGTTCAAAAAGAGCTATTAAATCGCTTGGATCATATGAAAAATGAGCCTGCGTACCATCAGAAAGTGGAAGAAGGGTAAGTCATGCAGCAATCAAAAGAACAGCGAGTACACGGTGTATTTGAAAAAATTTATAAAAACTATGATCAAATGAACTCTGTCATCAGCTTTAAACAGCATAAAAAATGGCGTGATAAAACAATGAAACTCATGAATGTGCAAAAAGGCTCTAAAGCATTAGATGTATGCTGCGGGACAGCCGATTGGACAATTGCGCTTGCAGATGCTGTTGGAGAAAAAGGCGAGGTCAAAGGCCTTGATTTCAGTAAAAACATGCTGAGTGTTGGAGAAACGAAGGTGAAGACTGGGGGCTACAAACAAATTGAATTGCTTCATGGCAATGCGATGGAGCTCCCTTTTGAGGACAACTCATTTGATTATGTCACCATCGGTTTTGGACTTAGAAACGTTCCTGATTATTTAACGGTGCTCAAGGAAATGACAAGAGTAGTGAAGCCTGGCGGAATGGTTGTCTGTCTGGAGACTTCACAGCCTGAGATGATCGGCTTTAAACAGGGCTACTACATCTATTTCAAATACATTATGCCGCTCTTTGGTAAATTGTTTGCCAAAAGCTATCAGGAGTATTCATGGCTTCAAGAATCAGCCAAAACGTTCCCTGGCATGAAAGAGCTGGCGGCTCTGTTCGAAGAGGCCGGGTTGTCTGATGTCTCGTATCATCCATTTACAGGCGGTGTAGCAGCAACACATATCGGAAAGAAGCTTTGAATAAACGATATTTGGGTGAAGATAATGAAACTAAAAGCAATGATCTCTTTTTTAAATCATGATATCGATATAATTGAAAAAGAGCTTGAACAAACAGTTCGCTCTGATTATGCATTATTAAGTGAAGCAGGTCTTCATTTGCTGCAAGCGGGCGGAAAACGAATCCGCCCCGTTTTTGTTCTCCTTTCAGGCATGTTTGGTGACTATGACATTAATAAAATTAAATATGTTGCCGTTGCCCTCGAGCTGATTCATATGGCATCACTTGTTCACGATGATGTTATTGATGATGCAGAGCTGAGAAGAGGCAAACCAACGATAAAGGCAAAATGGGATAACAGAATTGCCATGTACACAGGGGATTATATGTTTGCGAGATCACTTGAATACATGACAAAAATCAATCACCCAATGGCACATGAAATTTTGTCAAAAATGGTCGTCGAGCTTTGTCTTGGTGAGATAGAGCAAGTGAAAGATAAATATAATATGGATCAAAACCTCCGTACATATTTAAGAAGAATCAAACGAAAAACAGCCTTGCTCATTGCAGGCAGCTGTCAATTAGGCGCCATTGCAGCAGGTACAGATGAAAAAACACATAAAGCCCTCTATTGGTTTGGATACTATGTCGGCATGTCCTATCAAATCATTGATGATGTCCTTGATTTCACATCAACTGAAGAAGAGCTGGGCAAGCCTGTCGGAGGAGACCTTTTACAAGGGAATGTCACACTCCCAGTCTTATATGCACTGAAAAATCCGACGCTAGAAGGTCAATTGAAGCTGATCAATAGTGAAACGACGGAGAAGCAGCTGGAGCCTGTCATTGAAAGCCTCAAACAAACAGATGCGATCGACCGCTCGATTCGAGTGAGTGAAATGTATTTGAAAAAAGCTTTTGAACAGCTCGACAAACTTCCTCGAGGACGAGCGAGAACGTCACTCGCCTCCATTGCAAAATATATTGGGAAACGAAAATTCTAATCAACGTGATGTTGATTGGTTTTTTTGTGAAATTTTTTGTCAAAAATTGATTATTATAAAAAAAAATGATACGATCACTTTGTAACAATGTAAGCCTATACATACATAACGACGGGGTGGAAAACGTATATGGACAAAACATTTCTTATGGTCAAACCTGATGGTGTGGAAAGACAATTAATCGGTGACATTGTGTCAAGATTCGAAAAAAAGGGGCTTCAGCTTGTTGGTGCAAAACTAATGAGTATTCCAAAGGAAGTAGCAGAAACCCATTACGGAGAGCATAAAGAAAAACCGTTTTTCGGGGAATTGGTTGACTTTATTACGTCAGGACCTGTATTTGCAATGGTATGGCAAGGTGAACAGGTAGTAGACGTAACAAGACAGATTATCGGCAAAACAAATCCAAAGGAAGCGCTTCCAGGCACAATAAGAGGAGACTATGGATTGACTGTTGGGAAAAACATTATCCATGGGTCAGACTCACCAGAAAGTGCTGAAAGAGAAATTAACTTATTCTTCAAACAAGAAGAACTCACAAGCTGGGATCAAACCATCTCAAGCTGGATTTATTAAGTTTCAAGCCAAGGTGTTCATCTAATGAGCACTTTGGCTTTTTTTATATTGAACTTTCTACACGAAATTTCTCGTGAGAAGATACAAATTTTCGATAAAAACAGCTATACTAGGACAAAGATAGATGAGACAGGAGAGGACATTGATGGATCCATATCAAGTATTTGTTGGAAAATGGAAAAAACTAACCGGGGTTGATCTAAATTTATATAAAGAAGCACAAATGAAACGTAGATTAACCTCACTTTATGATAAAAAAGGATTTAAAGATTTTGAAGCATTCGCGGCCGCGCTTGAAAAGGACAGAGCATTATTAGATGAGACGATGGACCGCATGACGATAAATGTGTCAGAATTTTACCGAAACTATCAGCGCTGGGAAGTACTTGATCAAAAAATCCTGCCGCTGCTCTCGAAAAATGGCGGCACCTTAAAGATTTGGAGTGCAGCATGTTCGACAGGAGAGGAGCCATATACACTTTCCATGCTGCTGTCAAGTCATCCTCTTGTGAAAGACTTCCAAATTATTGCAACTGATATTGATGATAAAGTTCTGCAGTCAGCTCAAAAAGGCAGATATCACGAACGCTCTCTGCAAGAGGTGCCAGATCATATCAAGCAAAAATATTTCAAAAAAGAAGATTCTTCATTTTACACTGTGAAGGATGAGGTTCGAAAGCATATTCAATTTAAGAAGCACAACCTTTTAGCAGATCCATATGAAAAACAGCTTGACCTCATCGTCTGCCGAAATGTACTGATTTACTTTACTGAAGAGGCAAAAGAAGAAATTTACTTAAAAATGAGCAGCAGTTTAAAACAAAATGGCGTATTATTTGTTGGTTCTACAGAGCAAATTTTTCACCCAGAAAAGTTTGGACTGACATCTGCTGATACTTTCTTTTATCAAAAGAAGGGTATGTAGCTGACTTTTTAGTAGCAAGTGTGTTATTATATTTTTACTTAAAAGCGTTAATGCGATGAAGGGAGATTGAGTCATGAGGTACTTAACAGCAGGTGAATCACATGGTCCACAACTGACCACAATTATTGAAGGAGTTCCAGCGGGACTTTACATAGAGCAGGATGACATCAATTATGAATTGGCTAGAAGACAAAAAGGTCATGGCCGCGGAAGAAGAATGCAGATTGAAAAAGACCAGGCGAAAGTGTTAAGTGGTGTTCGCCACGGGAGAACATTAGGTTCCCCAATCGCACTTGTTGTTGAAAACAACGATTGGAAGCATTGGACAAAGGTGATGGGGGCAGAGCCGATCACAGAAGAAGAAGAAAGTGAAATGAAGCGTCAAATCTCCCGTCCAAGACCAGGACATGCGGATTTAAATGGGGCGATTAAATATGGACACCGTGATATGAGAAACGTATTAGAGCGCTCATCAGCCCGCGAGACAACTGTTCGCGTAGCAGCAGGCGCAGTTGCCAAACAAATCTTGGCGCATCTAGGGATTAAAGTAGCTGGCCACGTTCTTGAAATTGGCGGAGTGAAAGCAGCTCATACAGCATATGAGTCTATTGAAGATTTGCAGAAGGTAACAGAAGAATCACCTGTTCGCTGCTATGACAGTGAAGCAGGTCAGAAAATGATGGATGCAATTGATGAAGCGAAGAAAAACGGCGATTCAATTGGTGGAATTGTTGAAGTCATCGTTGAAGGGATGCCGGTTGGGGTTGGCAGCTATGTTCATTACGACCGTAAATTGGACAGCAAGCTTGCTGGCGCTGTACTTAGTATCAACGCTTTTAAAGGGGTTGAATTCGGTATTGGCTTCGAGGCAGCCTCTAAAAATGGCAGTGAGGTCCATGATGAAATTATCTGGGATGAGGAAAAGGGCTATACGAGAAAAACAAATCGCCTAGGTGGTCTTGAAGGCGGAATGTCAACGGGTATGCCAATTGTCGTAAGAGGGGTTATGAAACCAATCCCAACGCTTTATAAGCCGCTTCAAAGCGTTGACATTGAAACAAAAGAACCTTTCTCTGCAAGTATTGAACGATCTGACAGCTGTGCTGTTCCTGCTGCAAGTGTTGTTGCAGAAGCAGTCGTTGCATGGGAAATTGCCAATGCAGTTGTGGAGCAGTTTGGCCTTGACCAAATCGACCGCATTAAAGAAAATGTTGAGAAAATGCGCCAGCTTCAGAGGGAATTTTAATGAAAACACTGGAAGTTAAGACGTCTTCAGCCACTTATCCTGTATTTATCGGTGATGGGATTAAACGCAATATCGTCGACTTGATAACTTCCACTGGGCATTCCTATACGAAGCTTTTAATCGTCACAGATGCAGCTGTTGATGCCATTTATGGTGATGAGATGGTTCGCTTACTTCAGCAGAAGTGGCCTGTGAACAAAGTGGTTGTGCCGAGCGGAGAGCAGTCAAAATCCTTTGCCGAATTTGAGCATATTCATACGAAAGCCATTCGATTTCAGCTTGATCGTTCCTCCTGCATCATTGCGCTGGGAGGCGGCGTAATTGGAGATTTGGCTGGCTTTGCTGCTGCCACTTATATGAGAGGCATTGATTTTATCCAAGTGCCGACCACACTGCTGGCACATGATAGTGCAGTTGGCGGGAAAACAGGGATCAACCATCCGCTCGGTAAAAATTTAATCGGTGCGTTTCATCAGCCGAAAGCTGTGATCTATGATACTAGTATGCTTGAGACACTATCTCAAATTGAACGAAGATCAGGCTTTGCAGAAGTCATCAAACATGCACTGATTTCAAGTGAAGAATTTTTATCAGAACTCATGTCCATTCGTTCTTTGACGGATTTATCAAAAAGCGAGCTGGCACATATGCTGTATCAAGGCATTCAAGTCAAAGCGTCAATCGTTCAAGAAGATGAAAAAGAACAAGGTGTGCGTGCATTTTTGAATTTAGGCCATACACTGGGGCATGCCATTGAAGCAGAGTATGGATATGGCGCCATCACGCATGGAGATGCCATTGCAATCGGCATGCAGTTTGCGCTGTATGTGAGCGAAAAGCAGCTGGGGCTCAGCCTTAATCGTTTGGAACTAAAAGAATGGATGAAAGATCTCGGTTTCCCGGTCAAAGTCACACAAGATATTTCCACAAAAACTTTTGTTGACCGGATGATTGGAGATAAAAAGGCAAGAGGCGGCAGTGTTCAATTTGTTTTATTAAAACAGGTTGGAGACGTCACCTTGCAGTCTTTCACAAAAGATGAGCTGCACTACTGGCTCGAAGAATGGAAACGGGAGGAGGGGTGTCTATGATGTTTCGCGGGATACGTGGGGCTACAACTGTGATAGAAGATACAGAAACAGAAGTGTTAAACAAAACGAAACAGCTGTTAGAAGTGATCATTTCAAGAAACCAAGTAGATCCAGAACGTGTCGTGCAGATCTTGATTTCAGCTACACAAGATATTCACTCCGTTTTTCCGGCAAAAGCACTTCGTCAGTTTGAAGGATGGACATATGTACCAGTTACTTGCATGCAGGAACTGGACATTGATGGCGGTTTAAAGAAATGTATTCGTGTCTTAATGACTGTCCAGACGGATACAAAGCAGGAAGACATACAGCATGTATACTTGGAAGAAGCTGTGACGCTTCGCCCTGATTTACAGTTGACAAAAAACAAGGAATTATAATACGATATGAACAGCCGAAGTTTACACACAGGTGTAAACGGCATTGCAAGCTTAGAGAAGATGAGAATGAGACTAGGGTAGTTGAGATGAGTAGAGTTGAGCAGAGATACGATACTTCTATTTAATCATACTGCCTAAAAGAGCAATCCTCTTTTAGGCTTATTTCGTATACTCATACAAACCCTCTATATGTCCCCTCATTCTCCTTAATCCCATTTAAGGAGTGTGCTTATGAATTCCCAATCAAACCTGACCCAATTTTTAAAGGACAGTGAGTCCTACAAAACGATCCCAATTGTTGAAACCATTACAGTCGATACGCTCTCACCGATTCAAATTGTTGAAAAACTCAAACAAGATATTGTGTATTTGCTAGAAAGCAAAGATGAGTCTTCCAGCTGGTCGAGATATTCCTTCATTGGATTGCACCCGTTTTTAACCTTACATGATGACCAAAACAAATACGTTGCACGTGACGCTGCGGGGCAGGAAGTCATGCAAAAGCAAGAGCTGAAAGAACTGCTGGATTGGATGAAAGAGCAATATCAAATCAAAACGCCAGATATTGATATCCCATTTACAGGCGGGGCTGTTGGGTACTTAAGCTACGATCTGATCCCAAACATTGAACCTTCTGTCAGGCCTCACCGCAGCGCATCGCTGGCAGAAAATTGCACATTATTTGTCTGCCAAACGATGATTGCCTTTGATCATGAAACAAATCATGTTCATTTTATCCAATACACTCAGCTGGCCGGACATGAAACAGAAGACGAAAAAATTCGAGCTTACAAAGAAAATCAAAAACAGCTTGAACAGATGATTCACAAGCTCCATTCAAAGGTTGATATGAAAGAACTGATTTTATCAGGGAATATGAATGAGCCGCCATCCTTTGAACATGTGACGTCAACCTATGAAAAAGCGCAATTTTTAAAAGACGTAGAAAAAATCAAAGAATACATTCGAGCGGGTGACATTTTTCAAGGCGTACTCTCGCAGCGATTTGATATCCCTGTATCAGTGAGTTCATTTGAGTTATACCGCGTGCTTCGGATTGTGAATCCATCTCCTTATATGTATTTTATGAAATTAAAAGATCGTGATTTAGTCGGCAGCTCGCCAGAACGATTAATCCATGCCAAAAATGGGCATTTAGAAATTCATCCTATTGCTGGCACAAGAAAACGAGGAACAACAAGAGAAGAGGATGCTGAACTAGCAAGAGAGCTGCTTGAAGATGAAAAGGAAAAAGCCGAGCATTACATGTTAGTGGATCTTGCCAGAAATGATGTAGGCCGTGTGGCAGAATACGGCAGTGTGTCCGTACCAACCTTTACAAAAGTAGTGAACTTCTCTCATGTCATGCACATCATCTCCATTGTGACAGGAAAGCTAAAGCGGGATACACATCCAGTTGATGCGCTCATGTCCGCATTCCCAGCAGGCACATTAACAGGTGCCCCGAAAATAAGAGCGATGCAATTATTAAATGAAATGGAGCCTGAGCCAAGGGAAACGTATGGCGGCTGTATTGCTTATATTGGATTCGACGGCAATATCGACTCCTGTATTACGATTCGTACGATGAGCGTCAAAAATCAGACCGCTTCTATACAAGCAGGCGCCGGCATTGTGGCTGATTCTGTCCCAGAAAATGAATGGGAAGAGACTTGTAACAAGGCAGGAGCACTTCTGAAAGCCATTCAGCTTGCGGAACATATTTTCTCAGAAAAGGAGAGTGTGCAGGATGAATCACCGACTATCAGCTCTTGTTAATGGAGGCTTTCTATCAGAAAATGAAGCAAATAAACTCATGCAAGATATGATGAGCGGCTTTTTAACAGATGCTGAAGTCGCTGCGAGTCTCTCGATTTTAGCGCATAGAGGAGAAACCGCTGAAGAAATGACGGGTTTTGTGAAAGCCATGCGGCAAAATGCAGCACCAATGGAACGAGCGCTTGATGTAGTAGATACTTGCGGCACAGGAGGCGATGGACTCTCCACCTTTAATATATCAACTGCGGCTGCCATTGTCGCTTCCGCTGCTGGAGCCAAAATCGCCAAACACGGAAATCGATCAGTTTCTTCTAAAAGCGGGAGTGCCGATGTACTAGAGTGTCTTGGGATTCATATTCAATCCACACCAGAAGAAACAAGAAGACAAATACAAGAGAAAAACATGGGCTTTTTATTTGCACCATTGTATCATTCATCTATGAAACAAGTAGCCGCAGTCCGCAAGCAGCTCGGCTTCCGGACGGTATTTAATCTCTTAGGCCCGCTTTGCCACCCAATGCAAGCCAAAAAGCAAATCATCGGTGTTTACTCAAAGGAAAAGGCAAAATTAATGGCAGAAGCCCTTGCACCGTTAGAGCCAGAACATGTGCTGTTTGTTTGCGGAGAAGATGGACTGGATGAATTAACGATTACAGCAAATTCATATGTGATTGAACTCAAAAAAGATGTCATGACAGAATATACACTCAATCCCGAAGACTTTGGGCTGCAAAAAGGATATTTATCAGAAATTCAGGTCCAATCACCGGAAGAGAGTGCTAAATTGATTCAGAATATATTGAATCATCAAACAGAAGGGGCGCCGCTTCATATTACAGCCCTGAATGCTGGAGCGGCTTTATATGTCGCAGGGAAGTCAGAAAGCCTCATGGCCGGAACATTAAAAGCGATTGAAACGATTAAAAACGGCGCAGCCAAAGAACAATTGGCTCGATTAAAACAAAAAACGAGAGAGGAAGAGATCTATGCTTAATCAAATCATTGCCCGCAAAAAAGAACATATTCAAACATTGCAGTTACCAGTAGATGGACACTTTGAAAGACGATCATTTAAAGAAGCACTCATGAATCCTCATCGCTCAATTGGTCTCATTGCGGAGGTGAAAAAAGCGTCTCCTTCCAAAGGAATCATTCAACCGAATTTTGATCCTTTACAAACAGCAAAAGCTTACGAAAAATCAAACGCTGATTGCTTATCTGTTTTAACGGATGAACCGTTCTTTCAAGGGAAAAACGAATACTTATCCCTCATTAAAAAACACGTAGATCGTCCAATTTTAAGAAAAGATTTCATCATTGACTCCATACAGGTAGAAGAGTCAAGACGTATAGGGGCAGATGCCATTTTATTAATTGGAGAAGTACTTGAGCCGCAAAAGCTGCAAGAGCTCTATGCTGAAGCGAAAGAGAAAGGCCTTGATGTCCTTGTCGAAGTACATGCAGCAGATACACTGGAAAATATTTTAAAGTTGTTCACTCCTGAAATCATTGGAGTGAACAACCGGAATTTAAATACATTTACAACAACAGTCGAACAAACAAAAGAGATCGCACCCCTTGTTCCAAAAGATGTTTTACTAGTGAGTGAGAGCGGTATTCAAACATTTGATGATCTGGCCTTTGTGAAGAAACATGGAGCGGGTGCAGTTCTTGTAGGAGAATCATTAATGAGAGAACAATCACAAGAAAAAGCCGTTCAGACATTGTTTGGAGAATGAACAGGATGAAGCCTTATGTAAAATATTGCGGGGCAGTGTCACAAGATGATGTGGAATGTATTGCGCAATCTCACGCAGATGCCATTGGATTTATTTTTGCTCCAAGTAAAAGACAAGTCCAGCCAGATCAAGTGAAACAATGGCTCATCCAAACAAAGTGTGAGAAAAAAATTGCCGGTGTATTTGTAAATGAAAAGATCGAAAAAGTGTGTGAGATCACAAAACATATACCTTTAGATATCGTACAGCTTCATGGAGATGAAACGCAGGATGACGCTAAAGAAATCAAACAACAAACAGGGGCTGTCGTTTGGAAAGTGTTCCACCACGCATCCAATATCACAAACACGCTTGAAAAAATGACGGCATTTGCGCCTGTTGTCGATGGCTTCCTTATTGATGCGAAAGTAAAAGGGATGAGAGGCGGCTCTGGAACAGCTTTTGCTTGGGAGGCGGTGCCTGCATACGTTCAGCATGCAAAACGGCTGGAGAAAACTTGCATAATTGCAGGCGGCATCACACCAGAAACGATAGCAGAGCTCCTTGCCTATGGTCCAGAAGCGATCGATCTTTCAAGCGGAATAGAAGAAAACGGAAAGAAAAGCAGCGCTAAGATCGAAGCGCTCGAAGAAAGGATGTTAAATGATGTACGCATATCCAAATGAGATTGGCAGATACGGAGAATTCGGAGGGAAATTTGTCCCGGAAACGCTCATGCAGCCACTTGCAGAAATCGAGCAGGCATTTCGTGAATTAAAAGAAGACCCTGCTTTTCAAGCAGAATATGTTTCACTACTTCGAAACTATTCGGGCAGACCAACTGCGCTTACATATGCTGACCAATTATCAGCATACCTCGGCGGCGCAAAAATCTATTTAAAAAGAGAAGATTTAAACCACACGGGTGCTCATAAAATTAACAATGCGCTTGGTCAGGCCCTGCTTGCGAAAAAAATGGGGAAATCAAACATCATCGCAGAAACAGGCGCGGGCCAGCACGGAGTAGCTGCTGCAACGGTGGCCGCAAAGTTCGGGTTATCCTGCACGGTATTTATGGGAAAAGAAGATGTGGAAAGACAATCACTCAATGTCTTCCGAATGAAACTGCTGGGCGCTGAAGTCATACCTGTCACAAGCGGAAATGGCACACTAAAAGATGCAACCAACGAAGCCATCCGCTATTGGGTTCAGCACTGCAGTGATCATTTTTATATGATTGGCTCCGTTGTAGGCCCTCATCCGTATCCTCAAATCGTCAGCGAGTTCCAGCGCATGATTGGTGATGAAGCAAAAGAGCAGCTGCTTGAAAAAGAAGGAAGGCTTCCTCATAAAGTCATTGCCTGTGTTGGCGGCGGAAGTAATGCCATTGGAATGTACCGGGCATTTTTAGATGAAGAAGTAGATATCATTGGTGTAGAGGCAGCTGGAAAAGGAATCGATACGCCGCTCCATGCTGCAACCATCACGAAAGGAACCAAAGGTGTGATCCACGGGTCTTTGACATATTTAATTCAAGATGAATTTGGCCAAATTATTGAGCCATATTCTATTTCTGCTGGTTTAGATTATCCGGGAATTGGACCAGAACACGCATATTTACATGCGAGCGGACGGGTTCAATATGTGAGTGCGACAGATCAAGAAGCACTAGCTGCACTAAAGCTGCTGACTGAAAAAGAAGGAATTCTGCCAGCAATTGAATCTGCACATGCGCTAGCCAAAGCGTTTGAGGTAAGCAAGACGATGGATGAAGACGAAATCGTCCTTGTCTGCCTGTCAGGAAGAGGCGATAAGGATGTGCATACATTAATGAACGTGCTCGAAAGTGAGGGGAAAACAAAATGATTAGATTTCAATTAGAGCAAGGCGAAAAATTATTTATCCCATTTATCACAGCTGGAGATCCGTCAGAAGACATCACGATTGATTTAGCTATCTCCCTTCAAGCTGCCGGTGCACATGCGATTGAACTCGGTGTTCCTTATTCCGATCCATTAGCAGACGGTCCTGTCATTCAAAGAGCCTCCAAAAGAGCTCTAAATCATGGCATGAATATCGT
Source organism: Bacillus sp. PK5-006 (assembly GCF_054161415.1). Classification (NCBI taxonomy): domain Bacteria; kingdom Bacillati; phylum Bacillota; class Bacilli; order Caryophanales; family Bacillaceae; genus Bacillus; species Bacillus sp. PK5-006. Next base: position 1,641,596 of record NZ_CP096414.1, read on the forward strand.
AAAAGCGATAGAATTAGCAGGGAAGATGAAAAAAAACGGTGTAAAAATTCCTGTAATTCTATTTACGTATTATAATCCTGTGTTACAATTAGACACAGAATACTTTTTCGCTTTACTGCGCAAAAATCATATTTCGGGACTCTTAACACCCGACTTGCCGTTTGAAGAGAGCAGCGAGCTGCAAAAGAACTGTCAAACACATGACATTTCATATATTTCACTCGTTGCACCAACAAGCAAGGAACGATTAGTAAACATTGTAGAGCAGGCAGAAGGTTTTGTGTATTGTGTTTCATCTCTTGGTGTAACAGGTGTCAGACAATCCTTTGACGCGTCAATTACAGATTTTATTCAACAAGTGAAACAGCTGAGTCACATACCGGTTGCGGTCGGTTTTGGCATCTCAACAAGAGAGCAGGTAGACTCAATGAATCAACTGAGTGACGGTGTTGTTGTCGGAAGTGCACTTGTGAAAAAAATTGAAGAGCTTCATGAACAATTGCTGGCAAGTGATACACGTCAAGAGGCTTTAAGAGAATTTGAAACATATGCAAAAACATTTAGTGCCCTCTATTCATTCAAATGAGGTGAAACATTTTGCAAATCAAAGATCAATTAAAACAGCTAAAACCGTATCAACCTGGGAAACCAATTGAAGAGGTCAAAAAAGAATATCAATTAGACAAAATTGTGAAATTGGCTTCAAATGAAAACCCTTTTGGATGTTCTGTACATGCAAGAGAGGCAATACAAGCTGAGCTCGAACATTTAGCGATTTATCCTGATGGATACAGCGCAAGTTTAAGAACGGAGCTTGCTGAGTTTCTTCAAGTAAGTGAAAAGCAATTAATTTTCGGGAATGGCTCAGATGAACTTGTGCAAATTATTGCGAGAGCTTTCCTTGACCAACATACAAATACCGTCATCCCATCTCCATCTTTTCCGCAATACCGTCACAATGCAGTGATTGAACATGCTGAAATTCGAGAAGTGCCTCTTTTAGAAGGAGGAGCTCACGATCTGAAGGGCATGCTGGATGCGATCGATGAAAACACGAAGGTTGTCTGGGTATGTAATCCAAATAACCCGACAGGAAATCATTTGTCAGAATCTGAGATTGTGGCGTTTTTAGACGAAGTGCCAGCTCACGTGCTTGTTGTTCTAGATGAAGCGTATTTTGAATACGTTCGTGCGGAAGATTTTCCAAACAGTTTATCTTTATTACACAATTATCAAAATGTCATTGTACTTCGAACGTTTTCTAAAGCATATGGACTTGCAGCGCTTCGAGTAGGCTACGGAATTGCATCAGAAGAGCTGATTACTGCCATTGAACCAGCGAGAGAGCCGTTTAATACCAGCCGTATCGCTCAGGCAGCTGCTCGTGCAGCGATCAAAGATCAAGATTTCATACAATCATGCAGACAGAAAAACGAAGCAGGTCTCAAGCAATATCAAGATTTTGCAGACCGTTTTGGACTATATATCTATCCATCTCAAACAAACTTTGTGCTGATTGATTTTAAAAGAGATGCAGATGAATTGTTCAATGCATTATTGAAAAAAGGTTACATTGTTCGTTCCGGGAAAGCACTTGGTTTTCCGACTTCTTTACGTATTACCGTCGGAACAAAAGAGCAAAATGAAGACATTCTAAGTACACTTGCCGATTTACTGCAAGGCATTCGTGCGTAGCATAACCATAAAGTCATATCCTAAGGCAGGATATGGCTTTCATTGTACCAACCTCAATACATATAAGCTGTTGAAATAAGTTGTTTAATTTTCGCGAAAAATCAGGTGATGAATATGAATGATGCAAACGAAACAATATTAATCGCTGGACTCGGTTTAATTGGGGGATCCATTGCACTCTCGATTAAAAAAGAGTATCCTCATAAAAAAATTGTAGGATTTGATGTTTCCAAAGAGCAAATGGTTGCTGCAACAAAGCTGGGAATTATTGATGCAACAGCTGATTCGTTTCTGGCTGGTTTAGAAGAATCTTCGACCATTATTTTGGCAACACCTGTCCAGCAAACAGTAAAGATGCTTAGTGATATTGCAGACTCTGGAATTGAAAGAGAGCTCACAATCACTGATGTCGGCAGCACAAAGCAAAAGGTTGTCCATTTTGCTGAAAAAGCGCTACCTGAGCAGTACCAATTTATTGGTGGACATCCAATGGCAGGATCTCATAAGTCAGGTGTTATTGCAGCAAAAGACTTTTTATTTGAAAATGCGTTCTACATTTTAACGCCTGCAAAGGAAACAAACCGCCAAGCTGTTGATCGGTTGATGGATTTGCTAAAGGGGACAAATGCTCATTTCATAGAGATGACACCAGAAGAACATGATGCTGTGACGAGTGTAATTAGCCATTTTCCTCATATTGTTGCAGCCAGCCTTGTGCATCAAGCACATCATTTTGAAGAACAATTCCCACTTGTTAAACGGTTTGCTGCTGGAGGCTTTCGTGATATCACACGAATTGCTTCAAGCAATCCTGCAATGTGGCGGGATATCCTGCTGCACAATAAACACAAGATTTTAGACCGTTTTCATGAATGGAAAAAAGAGATTAACCGCATTGAAACCTTCGTAGAGCAAGAAGATGCTGAAGGATTGTTCTCTTATTTTCAAGATGCAAAGGAATATCGTGATGGACTGCCTCTAAGGAAAAAAGGTGCCATTCCTGCTTTTTATGATCTGTATGTCGATGTTCCGGATCACCCTGGGGTCATATCGGAGATTACAGGGCATCTAGCAAGTGAAAACATTAGTATTACAAATATCCGTATTATTGAGACGCGGGAAGACATTAATGGGATTTTACGCATTAGTTTTCAAACAGACGACGACCGCAAGCGTGCAGAAATCTGTATAAAAAATAGAGCGAATTACGATACATTTTATGCTGACTGAGGTGACAAACATGAAAATTCATAAAAATGCTCCTATGAATGGAGAAATTCATATCCCAGGTGATAAATCTATTTCACATAGATCAGTGATGTTTGGTGCAATTGCTGAAGGGACCACAGTAGTGAAAAACTTTCTTCCTGGAGCTGACTGTTTAAGTACGATTGATTGCTTTAGAAAGATGGGCGTTGAAATTGAACAAAAAGGGACAGATGTTGTCATTCATGGTAAAGGACTGAAAGAGCTCAAGGAGCCGTCTGACATTCTTGATGTTGGCAATTCTGGTACAACCATTCGATTAATGATGGGAATATTAGCTGGTTGTGAGTTTCACAGTACACTAATTGGTGATGAGAGTATTGCCAAAAGACCAATGAAACGTGTGACGGGTCCGCTGAAACAACTAGGAGCCAAAATAGACGGCAGAGCAAATGGCGAGTATACACCACTGTCTATTCGTGGCGGTCATTTAAAAGGCATAACTTATGAGTCTCCGGTGGCAAGTGCACAAATTAAGTCGGCTGTCCTTTTAGCTGGGCTGCAAGCAGAGGGTACAACAACATTAACTGAACCACATAAATCAAGAGATCATACAGAAAGAATGCTCTCTATGTTTGGTGTAAAACTAGATGAAGATGAACAAAGTGTTTCCATTGAAGGCGGCCAGACATTAACAGCAACCGATATATTTGTTCCTGGAGACATCTCTTCAGCTGCATTTTTCCTTGTAGCTGGATCAATCGTTCCTAACAGCCGGATTGTCTTAAAAAATGTCGGGCTAAACAAAACAAGAACAGGTATTATTGATGTGCTGAAACTTATGGGTGCAAACCTTGAGATCAATGAAGTAGAAGCCAAAGGCGGAGAACCGTATGGTGATTTAACGATTTCTACTTCATCATTAAAAGGGATTGAAATTTCTGGTGACATGATTTCAAGACTCATCGATGAAATTCCGATTATTGCGCTTCTTGCGACCCAAGCAGAAGGAACAACGATCATTAAAGATGCTGCTGAGTTAAAAGTTAAAGAAACCAATCGAATTGATACAGTCGTATCAGAACTTAAAAAACTCGGTGCTGATATTGAAGCAACAGATGATGGTATGAAGATTCATGGTAAAACTACGCTTCAAGGCGGCGCAGTCGTCTCAAGCTACGGAGATCACCGTATCGGTATGATGCTGGGAATTGCCGCATGTGTGACAAAGCAAGCAATTGAGATTGAAGATACAGATGCTGTTCGTGTCTCATACCCGAATTTCTTTGAACACATTGAATATTTAACGAAAACAGTCTGAGGAGGTCCTCAGGCTTTTTCTTTCCTTTTGCATATTTGTCAGAAATATAGCATAGCTTGTCTCAAGGTGAAACCTTGAAAAAAAACATTTTGTCCTATAAAAATAGTGTCTGCAGTTTACAAATCATCAGTTTCGTATAGGATGAAATGAAAAACAGTCTTTAAAACACAAAAATGGGTTCATTTTAAAAGAGCAACATATTTGCTGGATGTGTACCTGTCGATTATGATATGAAGTAACAATAGTTTAGGTTTTTGGAAACAGAAAGGAACGGTTTGATTTGAATAGTTCATTACAAGAAGCCATAAAATTAGTTGAGGCGGGTGAGACTGAAAAAGGACTCCAAACACTTGCTCAAGCAGAGAAGCATTTGCATGATGAAGAAAAGGCGCAAGCGGCTCAATTATATTATGATTGGGGAGATATCGATAAAGCACGGAATCTCATCAGTGATTTACATGATTTATATCCAGAGGAAACAGGTTTAACGTGTTTTTATGCAGAGCTGTTGATTGACTCTGATGAAGAAGAGAAGGCGATAGCAGTATTAGAAACGATTCCTGAAGATGATGATGCGTACCCAGAGAGTTTATTGTTAATGGCAGATTTGTATCAAATGCAAGGACTATTTGAAGTCAGTGAACAAAAGCTTTTAAAAGCGAAAGAACTACTTCCGAATGAAGCCATCATCGATTTTGCATTAGGTGAGTTGTATTTTTCTCAAGGCCTTTCAAAAAAAGCGGCCGATTATTTCTACAAAGTGGCAGATCAACAGCATGAGGTTGGCGGTGTCAATGTGTATCAGCGGCTCGCTGAATCGCTCAGCACAGCTGGAGAATTTGAGGATGCACTTGAATGGTACGAAAAGGCAGTAAAAGATCAAGCAGACCCGAATACTCTTTTTGGCTACGGATTTACAGCAATGAGGGCTGGCAGAACAAAAACAGCCATTCAGCAGCTTACAGAACTGAAAGATATTGATCCGTCCTATTCGTCACTTTATATGCCTTTAGCGAAAAGTTATGAGGAAGAAGGACTATATCACGAGGCTTTAGAGGTAGTAAAAGAGGGTATTAAAGTTGATGAATATAACAAAGAATTATATTTATATGGTGCCAAGATTGATTTGAAAAATGGGGATTCAGAAGATGCGAAAAAACTTCTTCAAGAAGCACTTGCTCTCGATCCGGGTTATATTGAAGCAGTTCAAACATTGCTGGCGATCTATTTAAATGAAGAGCTGTTTGATGAAATTCTGGATGTTATTAAAGAGGTAAAAAGCTTTGGGGAAGATGATCCAAAATGGAATTGGTATGCTGCATCTGCTTCTGTCGGGCGAGAAGAATACAAAGAAGCTGCCGAGTATTTCAAGCTTGCCCTGCCTGATTTTGATGAGGAGCGTGACTTTTTATATGAATACGCTTCGTTCCTTTTAGAAGAGGGCAGACAAAAAGAAGCATTGCCGTTATTACGCAAAGTTCTAGAGAAAGATGGCACGAATGAAGAAATTGAAGAAACGATTTTAAGAATTGAAGACGAAATTTCCTTATAGTTTGCAGGAATGAAGAACTGGTTTGTTGAATAATTCATGTATAGCAATTTAATTTACGATAGAGGAGGGAATAACATGCAGACCCCTGTTTCTGTCAATGAAAAAAAGGAATTTATCCGGTGGTTCTTAAACCATTATCAGCTAAAGCGAAGAGAGTGTGTTTGGATATTAAATTATTTAATGAGTCACGACTCTTTGATGGAAAAGGTTCATTTTGTAGAGCAAGCAGAATTTTGCCCAAGGGGAATCATCATGTCAACACACTGTGTGGATGAAGTTCCCTTTAGATTTTATAAAGAAAACATCATGACGACAGATGCTGAAAAGTCATTTCATGATATTCGTTTGAATAAACAGCAGGACTTGTTTATTCAATTGAATTTCCGTTCTGCTTATCGTTCGCCGGAATATGCAGCTGTTCTTGAAACAAATCCTCATATTCCAAAGGATCTTTATGAGAACGAAAAAGATAAGGATCTTGCTGAGAAAGTGCTTGAGCACTCAATCGCAACTTTCCAAAAAGAACGGCTCATGAAAGAGATAGATGAAGCACTTGACCGTCATGATCAAGAAACATTTAATAAGCTGGCAAAAGAATTAAGCCTATTGTCATAAACTGAACGAATAAGCCTTGCCCTACACAGGCAGGGCTTATGTCATGAAAGAGGGGAAATTGATGAGGTTTCAAGCAGAGGACGCGGATCGCTTTTTGCAATCTAAAGCTTACATTGATACCGCTATCATTCCATTAGTTGGGATTGATGCGGATCAAATGAAACAAACCGTGTCTTTAGGAGAGTTTACTATTCTTGTAGCAGATGAACTTGAAAGACAGTTAAAAGGGCGGGTTTTTCTTTTTCCGCCACATACATATTTGGAAGTGAGTGACCGGAAACAAGAAGATATACTCATAATGAAGCAGTCGCTCAAGGATCATTTTCAGCATGTCGTATTGATCACATCTGATCACCAGTGGAAAGAGCATACTGAGATCAGTGAATCGCTATTTTTGCTCAAGCCGGTTCCGCTGGAGCATTTGAAGGTTGAATTAAAGCAAAAAGTCATTCAAGACAGTGTAGAACAAATTTTGAACTTTTTGTTACAAAAATGGAACCCTTCATAAAAACCCTTACATTTGCATTGTACATAGCTTTTTAGGATGTTGACCTTGTGAATAGATTGATATATTATGAGGGTGTCCTAGTTTTATGAAATTTTTTCTAATTCAGTTATAAAGTAGCTGACGACCTGAGGGGGGGAGAAAAAAATGAGCGAGAAGAGACATGGAGTGTCCAGGCGTCAATTTTTGAATTACACGTTGACCGGCGTGGGGGGATTTATGGCCGCTGGAATGCTCATGCCTATGGTTCGCTTTGCGCTTGACCCTGTGCTAAAAGGAACAGAGGATCAGGATATGGTTCAAGTTGTCAGTGTAGATGAACTGACAAAGGAACCGAAGCGCTTTGACTTTAAAATTGATCAAGTAGATGCATGGTACGAGTCAAAGGAATCTAGGTCAGCATGGGTGTACAAAGAAGGGGATGAAATTGTCGCTTTATCGCCAATCTGTAAACATTTAGGATGTACAGTGAACTGGAACAGTGATCCGAAAAATCCAAACAAATTTTTCTGCCCGTGCCATTATGGGCTGTACGACAAGGATGGTACAAACGTACCCGGAACTCCACCGCTTGCACCGCTTGACCATTATAAGCAGCAAGTGAAGGACGGATACCTCTATCTTGGAAAAGCTGTGCCGAAAGGGGAAGGGTAACGATGCTTAACAAGATTTACGATTGGGTAGATGAGCGGCTGGACATTACACCAATATGGAGAGATATTGCGGATCACGAGGTGCCAGAGCACGTCAACCCAGCACATCATTTCTCCGCTTTTGTGTATTGTTTTGGCGGTTTAACGTTTTTTGTGACAGTCATTCAAGTCCTGTCGGGCATGTTTTTAACGATGTATTACGTGCCGGATATTAAAAATGCCTGGGAATCTGTCTATTATTTGCAAAATGAAGTGGCATTTGGCCAGATTGTCAGAGGGATGCACCACTGGGGTGCGAGTTTAGTCATTGTGATGATGTTTTTACATACGCTAAGGGTCTTTTTCCAAGGGGCGTATAAAAAGCCTAGAGAGCTGAACTGGATTGTTGGTGTGCTCATTTTCTTTGTGATGCTTGGACTTGGTTTTACAGGTTATCTTTTACCATGGGATATGAAGGCGCTGTTTGCGACGAAGGTTGGTCTTCAAATAGCAGAAGCAACACCTTTCATTGGTAAAGAGATCAAAACGCTGCTTGCAGGTCATCCTGACATTGTAGGGGCACAAACGCTGACGAGATTTTTCGCTATCCATGTCTTTTTCTTGCCAGCGGCATTATTTGGGCTGATGGCTGCCCACTTTATTATGATTCGTAAGCAAGGAATTTCTGGACCGCTATAAAATGCTGCGTTTGATGAATGTTCAATGAGGAGGGGATGACTTTGCATAGGGGAAAAGGGATGAAGTTTGTCGGAGATTCCAGAATACCGGCAGAAAGAAAACCTAACATACCTAAAGACTATTCCGAATATCCGGGAAAAACAGAAGCCTTTTGGCCGAACTTTCTTTTAAAGGAATGGCTTGTAGGTGCCGTTTTTTTAATTGGATTTCTTGTCCTAACTGTTGTTCATGCGCCTCCGCTTGAGCGGATGGCTGATCCAACAGATACTGGCTATATTCCGCTGCCAGACTGGTATTTCCTATTTTTGTACCAGTTATTAAAATATGAATTTGCTGCAGGAAACTTCACTGTCGTCGGCGCGATGATTATGCCTGGAATTGCGTTTGGTGCACTTTTGCTCGCACCATTTCTTGATTCAGGTCCAGAACGCAGACCGTATAGAAGACCAATTGCAGTCGGGATGATGATTCTTGCAGTCGGCGCAGCAACATATTTAACGTGGGAGTCTGTTGCAACTCATGATTGGGAAGCAGCGGCAAAACAAGGTGAGATTAAGAAAGAAGCAGAGATTGATACTTCAGCTGAAGAGTATAAAATTTATCAAGAGCAGACATGTATCTCCTGCCACGGGGATAACATGCAGGGCGGAGCAGCCGGACCGTCACTCGTTGACAACGGTCTTGCGCCTGAGGAGATCGCTAAAATCGCTGTAGAAGGAAAAGGCAACATGCCGAAGGGTGTCTTTAAAGGCAGTGATGAAGAACTTGAGAAGCTCTCTAAATATTTATCTGAGGTCAAATCAAAATAATTCAGTTGTTTAAATGCAAGTACAAGGATATACTCAAAAGAGAAAAAGCTGGCGCTGTCAGCTTTTTTCTGATTTTAACAGATCGTGAGTGAAGAGACATATGAGATGGATTCAATATTTGCTAGCGACGCGCTACATGCTTGTGCTGGTGCTTATGATCAATTTCCTTGGCACTGTGTACGGCTACTATTGGTATATTCCGCAGCTCGTAGAGACGCCGGCTGTCTTTTTAGCTTTTGTACCAGATAGTCCAACAGCCAGCTTTTTCTTTTTATTTGTATTACTTGCGTTTTTGATGAAACGAAACGCTCCTTATTTTGAAGCACTAGCTCTTGTAACCTTGATTAAATATGGGCTATGGGCAGTAGGAATGAATATCTTTGTGCTTTTATCTGTTGATGATTTTCCGTGGGAAGGATACATGCTGATTGGGTCTCACTTTGCGATGGCGGTTCAGGCTGTATTGTTTGCGCCATATTATCGTTTTCAAATGCGTCATCTCGTGGTAGCAGGCATTTGGATCTTACATAATGATGTAATTGATTATGTATTTGGTATGATGCCCCGTTATTCTATGCTGTCTGCTTACTCAAACGAGATCGGCTACGTGACGTTTTGGCTAAGTATTGCGGTTCTTCTTGTTTCGTATTATCTCGTTCTATCGAAAAAATCGGTCAAGCTGGAACTCCCTTAACAATGTTGGTCTAACCTTGTCCTTTTCTTCATACGCTGTAAGGAGAAGGGCTAGGAGGGACTTGCATGAAACGAAAGCCAATCGCGATGATTCTATTATTTTTTCTCGTATTACAGCCAGCAGTTGTCAAAGGTGAGGAAACAGCTGCTAACACGCTGCAAGAATTAACGGAACTATCAGATTCCATCTTTCAATTAACGAGACAAGCTAAATATGATGAGGCGTTACAAGTCGCATTGTATGTTGAAAAGACATTTAAAGCTGAGAATTGGCGTGGAACTTTGACGAATACGCAGATTCGGCAAATTACACTTGGCTATCAAGATATGATAAAAGGGCTGCCGCAGGAAGAATTGAATGAGCGCGAAAAGCTTCGTTATGCCTCTCAATTTAGAATGCTGCTTGATGCGATCCAGTCGGATTCTGAGCCTCTTTGGGGTTCGCTGGAGAAGCCTATTATGGGCTCTTTTCCTACTTTGAAAAAAGAAGTAAAAGATCCAGAATCGACGACATTTTATGAAACTTGGAATGAGCTGGTTTCTTTATACGATATGATCTATCCAAGTTTAACCATTGATATTTCGCCTGAAAAGCTGCAGACAATTAAGCAGCACATGGAAGTGATTGAGCAAGGTGAATTTTTAAAAGCATCAAGTGGGACAAAGCTTGAACGTCTCACGAAGCTGGAAGAGGATTTATCGAGTGTGTTTGCTCACGTCGATGAAGATGAAGCGGATCCATCGCTTTTATGGGTCATCTTAACAACCGGGAGTATCATTTTATTAACGTTAACGTATGTTGGATTTCGGAAATATCGTGCAGAAAAAGAAAAGAAGCAAAAACGTCAGGCTGATTATCCTAAATCATAAAAAAAGAAGCCCAAAACTGGTGCTTCTTTTTTAATGTGGATTGAGCGGCTTTTTGTGTTCATCTAATGTAAAGCCTTCACCGAGTACATCATGCACGTCACTGACAGATACAAACGCATGGGGATCGACTGAGGTCACGACGCTTTTAAGGTGGACAAGCTCGTTTTTCGGAACGACGCAATAAAGAACGTTGCGCTCCTGTTTCGTGTAGGAACCGACCCCTTTTAAGATGGTGACACCGCGCTCCATTTCATCTGTGATTTTCTTTTGAATGATGTCGTCTTTTTCAGAGATAATCATGGCGCCTTTGGCAGCGTAAGCGCCTTCTTGCATGAAGTCAATGACCTTCGCAGCCACAAACACTGCGACAAGTGTATACATCGCTTCTTTATAATTTAAGTAGGTCAGAGAGATGGTAATGACGCATGCGTCGAAGATGAACATTGTTCGTCCCATTGCCACCTGATAATGCTTGTTGATCAGTCTTGCAATGATGTCCACACCGCCTGTTGTACCGCCGAATTTAAAGATGATTCCGAGGCCTGTTCCGATAAATACACCTGCAAAGAGGGCGGCTAAGGCTAAATCGTGCTGGAGAGGCATATGTATTTGAAAGCGCTGGAAGATGGCAAGAAAGACAGAAAGACTCACTGTTCCTACAATTGTATAAGTAAACATCGTTCTGCCGAGCATTTTCCAGCCTATAAAAAAGATCGGAATGTTTAAGACAAGGTTTGAAATAGATGGGTCAATGTGAAATAGAAAATATAAAAGCAGTGTAATACCTGTAAATCCGCCTTCCGCCAAATTGTTCTGCATATTAAAATGAACAAGACCGAAAGAAAAAATCGCAGATCCTATTAAAATAAATACGATATTTTTAAGACGAATTTCTTTTAGCAAGAGACCACTCCTTTTTTTGCTTAGACAGCGATAATATTATATGGTATGGGAGAGAAACAAGCAAACTGAGTCTTAAACATTTGTCAAATATTTATGATTTCGCTAACATGTAAGAGATGGATAGGAGGATGAGCTTCATGACGAAAGAAAAAACGCTGCGTCACGTGCAGCAAGAAGTAGATGATTACATAGGACAATTTAAAGAAGGCTATTTCAGCCCGCTTGCCATGATGGCCCGCCTGACAGAAGAATTAGGGGAGCTGGCAAGAGAGGTTAACCATTACTATGGAGAAAAGCCGAAAAAAACAACGGAAACAGAAAAAAGCATGGAAGAAGAAATTGGCGATGTTTTGTTTGTGTTAACATGCCTTGCTAATTCACTTGATATTTCACTAGAAGAAGCACATGATCGTGTGATGCATAAATTCAACACAAGAGATAAAGACCGCTGGACGAAAAAAGAAGGGAAGTAGAGACGATGACGAACGAAACCATCAAAGTAGTAATCGCTGGAGCAAGAGGAAGAATGGGGATAGAGGCTGTGAAGCTGGCGGAAGAAACAGGCCATTTTGAGCTGGTGGCAGCACTTGATCACGCGCATGAAGGAAAAAAATTATCTGATGTGATTCATACGACATCTCATGCGCCAATTTATACGGATATTGATGTGTGTCTTTCAGAAACAACACCAGATGTATTAATTGATTTAACAACACCAGAAATCGGGAAAGTACATACAAAAAAAGCACTTGAACATGGCGTGCGTCCAGTCGTCGGAACAACTGGATTTTCAGAAGATGACCTAAAAGAGCTTCAGCAATTAACAGAAGAAAAGGGCATAGGCTGTATTATTGCACCAAACTTTGCTGTGGGTGCGGTCTTAATGATGAAATTTGCCAAAATGGCAGCGAATTATTTTCCTGACGTTGAAATCATTGAGCTTCACCATGATAAAAAATTAGATGCCCCAAGCGGTACGGGCTTAAAAACGGCTGAAATGATTGCAGAAGTAAGAGAAAGCAAGAAACAGGGACATCCAGAAGAGAAAGAATTAATCGAAGGTGCACGAGGAGCAGATTATGATGGTATCCGTCTGCACAGCGTGAGACTTCCTGGCATGATTGCACATCAAGAAGTGCTGTTTGGAATGGACGGACAGACGCTCACCATTCGTCATGATTCTTATAACCGTGCATCCTTTATGTCAGGCGTGAAGCTTTCAGTAGAGCAGGTCATGCACATTGATCAGCTCGTTTATGGTTTAGAAAATATCATCGACTAATAAGGAGTGGATTCCTGATGAACATTGCTTTAATCGCTCATGATAAGAAAAAAAGTGACATGATTCAGTTTACCACTGCGTACCGTGATATTTTGGCAGATCATACACTTTACGCAACAGGGACAACAGGTTTGAGAGTGAAAGAAGCGACGGGGCTTCCCATTCATCGTTTCCAATCAGGACCACTTGGGGGAGATCAGCAGATCGGTGCTTTAATTGCTGATAATGCAATGGATCTTGTGCTCTTTTTTAGAGACCCGCTAACTGCGCAGCCGCATGAACCGGATGTATCTGCACTCATCCGGCTTTGCGATGTGTATACCATTCCATTAGCCACCAATATGGGAACTGCTGAAATTTTAGTCAGGAATTTAAATAAAGGTACGTTTGATTTTCGAGATGTAGCAAAAAACGGAGGAACAAATGAAACGACTTGATATCCTTGCATTCGGTGCCCATAGCGATGATGTAGAGATCGGAATGGGCGGAACGATTGCAAAATACGTAAAAAAAGGGGCGCGCGTCGGGATTTGCGACTTGACCCAGGCCGAATTATCTTCAAATGGAACAGTAGAGAGCCGCAAAGAAGAAGCAAAAGCCGCCGCCGCTATTTTAGGTGTCAGAGCGAGAATCCAGCTCACACTGCCAGATAGAGGGCTGTATCTAAATGATGAAGCGATGAAGGAAATTGCGGGCGTGATTCGAACTTACAAACCGAAACTGATTTTCGCTCCGTACCACCAAGATCGGCATCCAGATCATGGCCATGCGGGCTCACTTGTAGAAGAGGCCGCTTTTTCTGCAGGTATACATAAATTTGAAGATTCATACAAGCAGCCAGCGCATAAAATAAGCCAAATGTATTATTACATGATTAATGGGCACCATCGTCCAGATTTTGTGATCGATATTTCTGAGGAAATGCACCAAAAAATTGATAGCCTGCATGCGTATAAAAGCCAATTTGTTAAATCGGCAAACTCAGTAGAGACACCTCTTGTGAACGGTTATATTGATTTTGTCAAAATGAGAGAGTCTATGTATGGAAGAGAAGTCAACAAAGCTTATGCAGAAGGGTTTATCACAAAGAAACCACTTTTGTTGGACGATGACTTACTTGGGGGGTAATTATGAAAAAACTGAAGGTCGGAATTACTTGTTATCCAAGTGTCGGCGGCTCAGGCATTATAGCCACGGAGCTTGGAAAACGTTTAGCTGAAAAAGGGCACGATGTTCATTTCATTACCTCTAGCATTCCGTTTAGGCTTAATAAAGTATATCCGAATATTTATTTTCATGAGGTGGATGTGAATCAATATGCAGTTTTTCAATATCCACCTTATGACCTTGCGCTGGCAAGTAAATTGGCAGAAGTCGCAAAACGAGAAAAGCTTGATATTATTCACGCGCATTATGCAGTCCCGCACGCTGTCTGTGCGTTCTTAGCCAAACAAATGACTGGACACTCTGTGAAAGTCGTTACGACGCTTCATGGAACGGATATTACGGTTTTAGGCTATGATCCATCATTAAAAGAAGTGATTCGGTTCGCCATCGAATCATCAGATCGCGTAACAGCGGTGTCGCATTCATTAGCTGCGCAGACATACGATCTCATCAAACCAGATAAAAAGATTGATACGATTCATAATTTTGTAGATGAACGGGTGTATTTGCGTGAAGATCACGATTTGCTAAAGACACATTATGGTCTTTTACCGAACGAAAAGGTCATCATCCATGTATCAAACTTTCGAAAGGTGAAACGGGTGCATGACGTGATTCATGTGTTTCAAAAGATTGCTGAACAGGTGCAGGCAAAGCTGCTGCTCATTGGTGATGGTCCTGAGAAATCGGTTGTATGTGAACTCGTGAAAAAATTAGGACTGACAGACCGCGTGTTGTTTTTAGGCAAGCAAGAGAAGGTTGAGGAGCTATATTCAATAAGTGATTTGAAGCTGCTTCTTTCAGAGAAGGAGAGCTTTGGGCTTGTGCTTCTTGAAGCAATGGCGTGCGGTGTTCCTTGTATCGGTACGGATGTCGGCGGTATTCCAGAGGTCATTACACATGGAGAAACAGGTTTTCTTGTCCCGCTCGGCGATATAGACGGAGCAGCAAAGCACGCAGTGTCTCTGCTGAAAGACGAAGCGCTTCATGAAAAAGTGTCAGCGGCAGCTCAGTCTAGTGTTCAGGCTCATTTCTCCTCTGATAAGATTGTGAGTGAATATGAGAAGCTTTACCTAGAATTGATCGAAGGTGATGATGAAGATGAATGAACCATTCACACATGCGATCCCTATATTACATACACTGCACGAACATGGGCATCAGGCTTACTTTGTCGGCGGAGCGGTGAGAGATGTTCTATTAGGACGGGAAATCGGTGATATCGATATTGCGACAGATGCAACACCTGATAAGGTTGAGTCTTTATTTGAAAAAACAGTAGATGTCGGTAAGGAGCATGGCACTGTCATTGTGTTGCATGATGGTGTCAGCTATGAGGTCACGACGTTTCGAACGGAATCAGAATATGAAGATTTTCGCAGACCGAAAGAAGTGGCGTTTATTACGTCGCTTAAGGAAGATCTTTTAAGAAGAGATTTAACGATTAATGCAATGGCCATGGATATAAATGGAGAAATTATTGATCATGTAGGTGGTAAACAGGATATTAAGCGGAAACGAATTCAAACTGTTGGAGATCCTGCGTGCCGCTTTCAAGAAGATGCGCTTCGCATGATGAGAGCTGTCCGTTTTTTAAGCCAGCTTGGCTTTGAACTCGCTGATGAAACGGCTGAAGCTATGAAAAAGGATAAGCATCTGCTTGCCAACATATCAGTTGAGCGCAAAAAAATTGAAATGGAGAAGCTTTTAAAAGGCCGTCATTGCGAGCAGGCCATTCAAGTGCTCATTTCAACCAAATTATATGAAGAATTGCCAGGTCTTAAAGAGGAGCGTCTTCATGAATCCTTTCAAGCCTTTCCATATTACTTACTGGATGGACTAGAAGAGGTATGGGGGGCTTGCATCCATTTGCTCGGCCTAGATGAAGCGGAGGCTGCGGCCTTATTAAAAGAATGGAAGCTGTCAACCAAGCTTTTGAAAGAAGCAGTAGCCATTAGTAAATACGTTGATTGTGACTGGGATGCGGAAAACATGTTTGAAGCTGGTGAACACGTGCTCTTATCTAGTTTGAAGATCACACAGCTAAAACATGAGCGCCGCATTTTCTTTGATGAGCTGGAGGCAGCGAAACGTTCTTATGATGCACTGCCGATTAAAAAGCTCCAAGACCTCGCTGTTTCAGGAAAAGATTTAATGGCCTTTCGGCAAAAGACGTCTGGGAAATGGATTGCAGAGGAGCTCAATTTTGTGAAAAAAGCCGTTTTGCAAAACCGTTTAGAAAACCGAAAAGAAGCCATAGAGGAGTGGCTTAAAGCATGCGATCCGCAATTAGAAAACGATTAATTGAACTATTTACAGCATCCAGTGAGGATTTTGTCTCAAGTCAGCAGATTTGTGATGAACTTGGCTGCTCCCGAACAGCTGTGTGGAAGCATATGGAGGACTTGCGAAAAGAGGGGTATGAGGTAGAAGCAGTTAGAAGAAAAGGATACCGTCTGCTTCGTAAACCGGACAAAATTAGTGAGGACGAAATTCTGTTTGGTCTGGAAACAGAGAGCTTCGGCAGGCATATTTACTTTCAGAAAGAAGTCGCTTCAACTCAGTTGATTGCCCATGATCTTGTCAATGAAGGTGCGCCCCACGGCACGATCGTTGTCAGCGATCATCAGACAAACGGAAAAGGGCGTCTTCAAAGAACGTGGCATTCACCAAACGGGACAGGCATTTGGATGAGTCTCATTCTCAGGCCTGAAATTCCGCTGCATAAAGCGCCGCAAATGACACTTTTGGCATCTGTAGCCATCGCAGAAGCGATTGCGCAGCAAACAGGACTCAGTCCATCTATTAAATGGCCAAACGATATTTTGTTGAATGGAAAAAAGGTCGTTGGCATTCTGACTGAATTAAAAGCAGAAGCGGACCAGGTTCATGCGGTCATTATTGGACCGGGCATAAATGTGAACCAAACAGCTGATGACTTCCCGGATGACCTAAAGGATGTCGCCACAAGTCTGCGGATGGAACTGAATGAAAAAGTGGATCGTGCTGCACTCATCCAACAGATCATGTCCACTTTTGAAAAAAGATATGATGATTATATGAAGCAAGGATTTGCGCCGATTAAACAATTATGGGAATCGTTTGCGATGACGATCGGTCAACATATTGTTGCCCGCACCGTCAATGGGCAATATACGGGGAAGGCGCTTGGCATCAATGAAGAAGGTGTTTTATTGCTTGAAACGGAGGACGGTATCCAAAAAATCTACTCCGCAGACATTGAGATCAAGTCAACTTGAGTGGAACACCCGGCACATTTTTGATATACTTCGTGTGGGCAGTATCTGCAAAGAACTGTACCTGTTAGGAAGAAAAATTCGATAAATTTCTGCCTTGATCCTAAGGGACTTGGACAGAGGGATGATTCGCCGCACATGAGAAATCAAAGCATGTGATGTGAGGCTAGCCATCTCCTCTCCAGAATGAGGAGGAACAAATGAAGACAAAGCTAGATTTTTTCAAAATGAAAGAACAAAACGAACCTATTGTGATGCTGACCGCATACGACTATCCAGCTGCAAAGCAAGCGGAAAAAGCGGAAGTCGACATGATCTTAGTTGGTGATTCACTTGGGATGGTTGTACTTGGACTAGATTCTACAGTTCAAGTCACGATGGATGATATGATCCATCACACAAAAGCAGTGAAAAGAGGCGCAAAAGACA
The DNA here is from genome assembly GCF_054161415.1 of Bacillus sp. PK5-006. Taxonomy (NCBI): domain Bacteria; kingdom Bacillati; phylum Bacillota; class Bacilli; order Caryophanales; family Bacillaceae; genus Bacillus; species Bacillus sp. PK5-006. The sequence goes on from NZ_CP096414.1 coordinate 1,659,231, forward strand.
CATTTGTTGTGACTGATATGCCATTTATGTCTTACCATTATTCGTTAGAAGAAACAATGAAAAATGCTGCACGCATCATGCAAGAAAGTGGTGCCGATGCCTTAAAGCTAGAAGGCGGAGACGGAGTATTTGAATCCATTCAAGCTTTAACAAGAGGCGGAATTCCTGTCGTCAGTCATTTAGGCCTCACACCTCAATCAGTTGGTGTACTTGGCGGGTATAAAGTGCAAGGAAAAGACCACGAAAGTGCTCAAAAATTGATTGAAGACAGCTTGAAATGTGAGGAAGCCGGTGCAATCGCTCTTGTGCTGGAATGTGTACCTGGCGAACTGACAAAACGAATTACCGACATGCTGAAGATTCCTGTGATCGGAATTGGTGCAGGAGCTGAGGCAGACGGACAAGTTCTCGTTTACCATGATGTAGTAGGATACGGGGTGTCTAGAACACCTAAGTTTGTGAAACAATACGCGCAAATTGATAATGTTTTAGAAGAAGCGCTCATTCAATATACGAAAGAAGTAAAAGCACGCACATTTCCAGAGGACATGCACACGTTTCATATCAAAGAAGAAGTCCTTGATGGCTTATATGGGGGAATCAAAAAATGAACGTTGTCACCCATATTCACGAGCTAAAAGAATTAATCAAGCAGCATCAAGAAAAACAGCATTCCATCGGCTTTGTCCCAACGATGGGTTTTCTTCATGAAGGACATCTGACGCTTGCGAAAGAGGCAAGAGGTCAAAATGACATTGTCGTGATGAGTATTTTTGTCAATCCTTTGCAATTTGGACCAAATGAAGACTTTGAATCCTATCCAAGGGATATGGAAAGAGACCAGCGTCTGGCAGAAGCAGCAGGGGTGGATATTTTATTTACACCTGATGTGAAGGAAATGTACCAAAATGAACCATCTATTACGATGACGGTTCAAAAGCGGACAGATGTCTTATGCGGAAAAAAACGTCCAGGACATTTTGACGGCGTTGTCACTGTGCTCACAAAGCTGTTTCATCTTGTGTCACCAACAAATGTCTACTTTGGACTAAAGGATGCACAGCAAGTCGCTGTGATCGATGCGATGATCAAGGATTTCTTCTTTGATCTTCACCTTGTATCTGTACCCACAGTCAGAGAAGAAGACGGCTTAGCGAAAAGCTCAAGGAATGTGTACTTGTCAGAAAAAGAAAGACAAGAAGCACCCGCTTTATACCGCGCATTAAAAAAAGGCCGGTCAGCTGTTGAAAAAGGTGAACGTGATGTCAGTCGTGTATATCAGCTGATTGAAGAGGAACTTGTTCAGACGTGCGGAGAAATTGATTATATTGAGATCTATTCTTATCCAGAACTTGAGCCGCTTCAGCAGTTAGCAGGTCAAGTCATTATGGCGGTTGCGGTGAAATTCTCACGGGCAAGACTGATTGATAATGTGATTTTCCATGTTCCTGAAAGCGGTGAAAAACATGTATAGAACCTTTATGACATCTAAGCTTCATAAAGCAACGGTAACAGAAGCAAACTTACATTATGTAGGAAGTATAACAATTGACGAAGATTTACTTGATGCGGCAGGTATGATGGCAAATGAGAAAGTACAAATTGTCAATAATCATAATGGCGCGAGACTTGAAACATATATTATTCCCGGCGAAAGAAAGAGCGGTGTCATTTGTCTAAATGGGGCGGCGGCGAGACTCGTTCAGCCAGGGGATGAAGTCATTATTATCGCTTATGGGATGCTGTCAGAAGAAGAAGCTAAGTCACATACACCAAAAGTGGTCGTGTTAAATAAACAAAATCAAATTGAACAAATGATTGGGCAAGAGCCTGCGAGAACGATTTTATAACGCAGGCTCCGTGGAAACAGAACAGGTTCAGAAGAGAGGCTGTTCTGTTTCATCTATTTTGTCCAGAGCGTGTTTCACTTCAGGGTGAAACGAGGAATTGAGGTGTCCATTTTATGACCGATCAAAGGTTTGTTGTCGTTGATATTGAAACCACCGGGAATTCACCTAAAAAGGGTGATAAAATCATTCAAATAGCTGCGGTGGTCATTGAAAATGGACAAATTGTCGAACGGTATTCAAAATATGTGAACCCGGGAAAAGCAATCCCAGGATTTATTGAACAGCTGACAGGCATTCAGCAGCACATGGTTGACGATGCGGTGTTTTTTGAGGACATTGCCCAAGAGGTGTATGATCTCATACAGGGTGCTTATTTTGTTGCGCACAATGTTCATTTTGACTTGAATTTTTTAAATGATGAACTAAAAGCATGCGGGAAAAATGAGCTGGATGTGCTAGCAATTGATACAGTTGAGATCTCTAGAATTCTTTATCCTGAGCTTGAAGGTTATAAGCTCACTGAATTAAGTGAAGAGCTCATGCTTCCACATGACCACCCGCATAGGGCGGATAGTGATGCGGAAGTTACTGCCATGTTATTTTTAACTTTATTACATCAATTAAAACATACACCGAAAAATGTGCTGAAGCAGCTGCGCAGATTATCCTCTTATCTCCTAAGTGATATAGGACTTTTAATTAAGCAGCTTGAAACAAGCCATGCTAGCCGGGAAGATTCTTTAGTAGAAGTCGGCTCTTTTGCTGTAAAAAATGTCACCAATCCTATCAGCAGGGCGACACATTCAGTAAGTGAAGATGATGAACAGCTGTTTGAGGAAATCAAAAAGAAGCTTCCGCAAACGGTAGAAGGCTATGAGGTAAGAGAAGGCCAGCTTACGATGATGAATAAAGTGAGAGACGTGTTTCATGAAAGAGCCTATGCATTAATTGAAGCGGCGCCGGGTATTGGGAAAACGCTCGCTTACCTCATCCCAGCAGCTCTAGAAGCGAGGAAATCAGGAAAACCTGTCATTATTAGTACATATTCCATACTTTTGCAGCAGCAAATGCTTCAGCGCGATGTGCCGATGTTGAATCAATTGCTCCCGTTTGAGCCTGCTGCCTGTGTATTTAAAGGTCGGGCGCATTATATTTGTTTAGATAAGTTTGAGCATGTGCTTCATGAGGAAGATGATAACTATGATGTCGTCTTAACGAAGGCGCAAATTTTAATGTGGCTCCTTGTAACAGAAACAGGTGATTTATCTGAACTGAATTTACCGTCAGGAGCTGCCAATATAAAAGACCGCATTTCCTGTGTGCATATGCCGTTTACATCGAAAAAGCGCCGTTTTAAAGAGTATTGCTTTTATGAGCGCGCCAAAAAAAGGGCAAGGACAGCTGATTTAATTTTAACGAATCATCGTCTGCTTTTATCACAAACGGAGGCATCGTCTATCTTTCAGCATGCTGACGTATATGTGATAGACGAAGCCCATCAATTTGAGAAAACAGCCAATGAAACACTAGGGGATAGTGCTTCTTATATCCAGCTTCATGCGAAATTAACGCAGCTTGGCTCCTTGCAAGGCGGACTGTTAAAGAAACTGAAAAAGAGATTTCATCATGCAGGGTTACAGACAGACACCTTTATTGAAATGGATGAGTATCTCAATCAGCTTCAAATGGAAAGTGACGCTTTCTTTAGCACCGTTCATTCATTTGTGAAAAGGACAAAACCAAAAGCCGACATCAATCGTCTCATTCATAGAGTACGTCATCATTCAAAGCATGCTCAGTGGAAACGGATTAAAGAAACAGCAAGTAAGCTTTGTTCCTTGTTAATTGCTTGTGAGAAACTGTATGAACAGCAAAAAAATGAGCTTCTTCAAAAAAGTGATCAGCTGACAGAACACTTTGCCTTTGAAGCAGAGGAATACGACCAAGTCATGTCGTTTATGCATACTTTTTGCAGTACACTGTACCGATTTATCTTTGAACCGAAAAACGATGAAACGGTTTGGATTGAAATTGATGCAAAAGGTGCCAAAAACGCAGTCTTTATGCATGCACAGCCGTTAGATACTGGGGAGCTTTTGGCTGATCGTTTCTTTATGAACAAAAAGAGTGTTGTCCTCACATCAGGGACACTCACCATCAATCACCGCTTTGATTATTGCTTGGAACGGTTTGGCCTGCAAGATTTTTACCCTCATCTTGTGCAAATTGATTCACCTTTTGAACTTGAAAAACAGCTTAAGGTCATTGTTCCAGCAGACATGCCGCCGATTACAAACCGTGATGAACGAGATTATGTAAAGCAGGCTGCGCAATATATTAAGGTTATGGAAAAGCAGCAGCATGCAAAAATATTGGTTTTGTTTAATTCACATGAGATGTTAAAAGCAGTCTATGAAGAGCTAAAAACAGAAGGGATGCAGTCAGCGCTTTTTGCTCAAGGTTTGACAGGCGGAAGCCCCGTAAAATTAACGAAAATGTTCAAATTAGCAAAACAAGCCATTTTACTTGGTACGGGTAGTTTTTGGGAAGGTGTTGATTTTCCAGGCTCAGAGCTGACAACGGTCATCATGGCACGTCTTCCGTTCAGGCCGCCTGATTCTCCTCTCATTGAAGCCAAATGTGATGCAGCTAAAAAACAAGGGAAGAATCCGTTTAAAGCCGTCGCTTTACCAGAAGCTGTGTTAACCTTTAAGCAAGGAGCTGGACGCTTGCTGCGCTCTGAAAAAGACATAGGCACATTGCTGATTTTAGACCGCCGAGTGAAAACAGCTTCATATGGAAAACTATTTTTAGAATCACTCCCTCATGCGCCGGTTCACGAGATGTCAAAAGAGTCACTTGAGGCGTATATAGAAAACCTTAACAACGAAAAGCCGCTGTCATAAGCGGCCTTTAGCTGGTGTGGGTTTGGAGTTAATTTATCGTAACGGCTTTTTGTGTTCCGTTGTAAAAATAGTATCGGTTCCCGTGCAGAAAAGTATGACTAACAATATTTACGTACCGAGGAGGAATTAGAATTGGAAAGTAAAATAGAGGTACTTTCAACTGTTCAAATTAAGCATTCAGAAGACCTATACAAAATTGTTGATTTATTGAACAGAACGCTTAAAAGAGAAGATCTCATGTTTGGATTAGCATTAGATCAAGAAGACCAAAATCAAGCGGTATTTACGATATATCGCACATAGGGGAAGCTTGACATGAAAAAAATAGTCTGGATTATTTCATCTGTAGTGGCTCTCGTTCTGCTTATTGGCATCATCAGCTTTACGTGGATTTATCAAATTGCCATGGGACAAAGAGAACAAGGGCATGAAGCAGCGATCGAACGAGCAAAAGAACAAGCAAACATCGTACAAGTGGAGCAAGTGGAAACCTTTGTCGGGAAAGAAAAACAATTTATTGTTGAAGGGAAAAACAAACAGAACGAAACGACCTACGTTTGGGTTCCTGCCAGCAAAAAAGAAAAAGTGATCGCAAAAAAAGCAAAAGAAGGCATTACCTCGAATCAAGCAGTACAAGCCGTTCAAAAGGAGAACACGGTCTCTAAGCTAAAAGAAGTCAAATTAGCGAGAGAAGGTGACGTACTTCTTTGGGAAGTGACATATTTAAATGAAAACAATCAATATAGCTTCAGCTATGTCGACTTCTCGACAGGACACGTGGAAAAAAATTTAACACCGTAGTTTCTCCTGTCTTGCGTTGACCATGCTGATTTAGAACGGTTATAATAAAATGTATGAAAAAAGATTCACACCTGCCAAATAGGTGAGTTTCTTTCTGGCTTTGGAGGGAATTATGTTGAAAACAACGATTAATCAAGTGTTCAAACACGTCGATCAAGAAGTAACCATCGGCGCATGGATTGCCAATAAACGTTCAAGCGGAAAAATTGCATTTTTGCAGCTGCGTGACGGGACAGGCTTTATTCAAGGAGTCGTAGTAAAAGCAGAAGTGGAAGAGGAAGTCTTTAAGCTTGCGAAATCAGTCACTCAAGAAACATCTGTCTATGTGACAGGTCAAGTGACAAAAGATGAGCGTTCACCGCTAGGTTTTGAATTGCAAGTGAAATCCATTGAAGTGATTCATGAAGCGACAGATTATCCAATTACACCAAAAGAGCATGGAACAGAATTCTTAATGGATCACCGTCATTTATGGCTTCGTTCTAAAAAACAGCATGCCATTATGAAAATCCGTAACGAAATTATTCGTGCTACATATGAATACTTCCATCAAGAAGGTTTCGTGAAAGTAGATCCGCCAATTCTAACTGGAAGTGCACCTGAAGGCACAACGGAACTGTTTGCTACGAAATATTTTGATGAAGATGCATACCTTTCTCAAAGTGGCCAGCTTTACATGGAAGCTGCAGCAATGGCACTCGGAAAAGTATTCTCATTTGGCCCAACATTTAGAGCTGAAAAATCTAAAACAAAACGTCATTTAATTGAGTTTTGGATGATCGAGCCGGAGATGGCTTTTGTCGAATTCAATGAAAACCTTGAGTATCAAGAAAATTATGTGACTCATGTTGTTCAAAGTGTACTTGAAAACTGTAAAGTGGAGCTGCAAACATTAGGCCGTGATACAGCAAAATTAGAAAATATCAAAGCACCATTCCCGCGCATCACTTACGATGAAGCGATTAAATTCTTGCAGGAAAAAGGCTTTGATGATATCGAATGGGGAGATGACTTCGGAGCGCCTCACGAAACTGCGATCGCCGAAAGCTATGATAAACCAGTGTTTATCACTCATTACCCAACATCATTAAAACCGTTTTATATGCAGCCAGCACCGGATCGTGAAGATGTTGTCCTTTGTGCAGACTTGATTGCACCAGAAGGCTACGGAGAGATTATTGGCGGTTCTGAGCGTGTTCATGATTTAGAGCTTCTTGAAGCAAGATTGAAAGAACATGGGCTTGATCAGGAAACTTACAAATGGTATACAGAATTAAGACAATACGGTTCTGTACCGCATTCAGGTTTTGGTCTTGGACTTGAACGTACAGTTGCTTGGATTAGCGGAGCGCCGCATGTGCGTGAAACCATTCCTTTCCCAAGATTATTAAACCGTTTATACCCTTAAGACGTGAAAGCCTCCAACAAATGGAGGCTTTTTCAAACGTCTTTTTAGAGAGGCACGTGAAATAAAACGTGATATACTTAAAGTGAAGAGGTGTATCCGATGAATAGGCAGCAATTTATTAATATGCAGCAAATGGGGTCGACAAGTTTGCCTAATTTGCTGATTGCTCATTATGAGCAGTTAGGACTGAATGAATCACAGATGATGGTGATGCTCAAAATTAAAATGAATGAAGAACAAGGCGTTTTCTTTCAAACATTTGAAGAGCTTTCTCAAGGCATGACCATTTCAGCGGAAGAGTGCGCGTATATGGTTCAGCATCTGATTCAAAAAGGATTTATCTCGATTCAGCCATTTGAAGACAGGTCTGGTATTCAGCATGACCGTTACTCAGTAGAACCTTTATGGGGCGTGCTGTATGACTTTTTAGAAACAAAACAGGCGAAAGAAGTTCAAAAACAGCAGGTGCAGGCTGAAAAATCTTTATATGCTTTATTTGAAGATGAATTCGGCAGACCGCTGTCACCCCTTGAAGGAGAAACACTTTCGATCTGGATGGATCAAGACCATCATGATGCTGAGATGATACGGCTAGCACTAAGAGAAGCCGTTTTATCAGGGAAATTAAATTTCCGTTATATTGATCGAATTTTATTTGAGTGGAAAAAGAAAGGGCTGAAAACAGCGAAAGAAGCAAAAGAACATAGCCAGCACTTCCGTTCTCAGCAGAAAACGCCACCTTCAAACGAAGAGACGTCCACTTATAAACGACAAGTTCCTTTTTATAATTGGCTGGAACAATAACCAATAAAGGAGAAGGCATGTTATCAAAAAAACAAATCAATGAGTGTTTAGATATTATAGGAGATATGTTTCCAGAGGCTGAGTGTGAGCTTGTTCATGCCAATCCATTTGAGCTTGTGATTGCTGTTGCGCTCTCAGCTCAATGTACGGACGTGCTTGTAAACAAGGTCACCAAAACGTTATTTCAAAAATATAAAACACCAGAAGACTATTTAAGTGTACCGCTTGAAGAACTACAGCAAGATATTCGATCGATTGGTCTTTATCGAAATAAGGCTAAAAACATTCAAAAGTTGAGCAAAATGCTGATTGAAGAATATGGCGGTGAAGTACCAAAGGACCGGGACGAGCTTGTTAAGCTTCCTGGGGTTGGCCGGAAAACAGCAAATGTCGTCGTTTCAGTCGCTTTTGGGGTACCGGCAATAGCAGTAGATACACATGTAGAACGAGTCAGCAAACGTCTCGGCATCTGCCGCTGGAAGGATTCTGTGCTTGAAGTAGAGCAAACCTTGATGAAAAAGGTGCCAAAAGAAGATTGGTCTGTGACGCATCACCGTCTGATCTTTTTTGGGAGATATCATTGTAAGGCGCAGCGGCCGCAGTGCGAATCGTGTCCACTTCTTGATATGTGCAGAGAAGGGCAGAAGAGGCTGAAAAAAGGATTGGTGAAGCTGGCATGAGCGGGGCAGCTGTTTTCATCTCATATGTCGAAAAGCTAAAAGAAAAAAAGGTAGAGATTAAAGGTGATCGAGTAGATATACTGAGAGCCAATCCGCTCGCATATGATCTATCTTTAGAAGTTTTAACAGACGAGCTTCCATGGCAGGAAACGGAAGAATTTGTTCCTGTGATGTTTGAGCTATGGGACGAATTAAAAGAAAAAATGCTTCCTCGTTTCCAAACAAGAAAATCCCGCTGTGAAGAAGATGATATGTTGCAAGGAATCGTCAGTATGATTGCGATGTTTTACTGGATCAAAGGGGAGAGTGTCCAAACGTTTGAATGGGAACATATCAAGCAAGAGACATTTCCTGTTGCTCCGATTAATTGGACGGAACGTTTAGAGTTCATTTTGCTAAAACCAACTCAATATCACTGCTTTATTCAATTGGACGAGCTATACACGGAATTAAAAAAGCAGTATGGAAAATATGAAGCATTAAAAAAAATCAGACAGCAGCGTTAAAAAAAGCACTTGCCAAGGAGGCAAGTGCTTTCAAGCGTGTAGACAAACCCTCGCATTCGTTGTCAGTCCTGCGCTCCGGTACTCACGAATGTTAAATTCGCTCCGCTCCGATGCTCGTCCTTCCTAGACTGCAAAGGTTTTCTATCACGCTGAAAAGAAGACAAAGGGCTAAAATCAAGATCATTTTAGCCCTTTGTCAACAATCTTAAAGCACTTGCCAAGGAGGCAAGTGCTTTTTCATTATTCATCTTCTTTTCGAGAAGTAGCATTTGATTGCGAATTGGAACTTTGCGAGTTGGCTTTCTCATCATCTTTCTTTTTATCTTTATTATCAGTTTGCGAGTTGCTGTTCCCATTTGTACTGTCTGAGCCATTTTCTGAAGAACCATTATTTCCGTTTTCTGTATTTCCACCTTGGTCCTGATCCTTATCCTTATCTTGATCTTTTTTGTCATCAGGCTTTTGTTCATCAGTGCCAGGGGGCTGATTTTTGTTATCGTCAGTTTGGTCTGTCTGCTCGTCGTCAGGCTGCTGCGGTTCTTCTTCTTTATTCTCATCATCCGCTTTTTCTTCCTCATCTGCGTCATCCTTAATGGTGAGGAAGGTAGAAGCCGCTTTACTCGTGACATCATCTACAGTGGCTGTCACTTGGAATTTATAAGTGGAGCCAGGCTTCACATCAGAGATGACCGCTTCTTTAGCAGAGCTGTTTTGAATCTCTTTATAGCCGCCATTATCAACTGCTTGCTTGACATTAAATGTAGCATCAGCGTCGTCAGAATAGCCCCAAGTCAGTGTGATGGATTTTTTCTCTTCATCATACACTGCTTTTAAATCAGAAGGCTTGTCGGCTTCTTTCTTCTCATATGTGTCAGATACTTTTGTTGGAACCGTTCCTTTTACAAAGTATTCTGTTGTCTTCTTGTCACTTGGTGTATTCGGTCCTGCTAATTTCGCTGGATCGGATCCTTTTTCAACCGTAGCTTCAACGACACTGTCTGGTTTTTCAAATGAGCCGCTTCCATCATCAATTTGAGAAATCAATCGCTGGAAGACGATTTTGGCCACACGCTGCTCGTAATCATTCAGCCATATTTTTCCGTCTGCATCTTTTGAATTACCGATTCCAGTCCAAACGGCTGCTGTATATTGCGGCGTATAACCGACAAACCACGAATCTTTCGCACCGCCAGAAGGGATATTGTGTTTATTAATATCGTCTTGTGTGAAGTTCGTTGTACCTGTTTTACCAGCTACTTGAACGTTCGGTACTTGTGCAAGTGTACCAGTACCAGATTGGACAGCAGTTTTCAGCATATCTGTGATCATAAATGCTGTGTAATCACTCATTGCTGCTTTTGAGTCCGGCGTAAGGTCAAGCTTTGTCCCATCATTAAATTCAACAGATGTGACAGCGTGCGGTTCATTATAGTATCCGTTATTACCGAATGCACTAAATGCACCTGCCATTTTTAATGAAGACACACCATCTTCAAATCCACCAATGGAATAAGATTCTGGAATATCAGAAGGTAAGTCCATGCCTAAATTATTAGCAAATTGAGCGGCATTGGCTGAACCAGCTTCTTGGAATGCTTTAAGTGCAGGGATGTTACGCGATTGTGCCAAAGCACTTCTCATCGACATTTTACCTAAATGTCTTCTGTCAAAGTTGTTAATCGGTGTACCATCTGAGTACGTATACGGTGCATCATCAATTTGCTGATATGTTGACCATTTTTTGTTTTCAATGACTGGACCGTAATCTAAGATCGGTTTGATTGTGGACCCTGGCTGGCGTTTTGCATCCGTCGCATAGTTAAAGCCGCCGGCTGGTACATCACGTCCACCGCCAATGGCGCGAATTTCACCATTTTTCGTATCAAGCAGGGTGACACCCGCCTGCATCCCTTTCGTAAATCCAACTGAATCTCCATTGATGATATCATTTAGGTGATCCTGTGCATTTCGATCAAGGGATGTATAGATTTTTAATCCATCAGTTGATGCATCCACTTTGGCTTTTTTCTGTACTTCTTCCATCACTTCTTCAATGTAGGCAGAGTACTTACTAGAGTTTTGGCTCTTATATTTACTAGCTGAAACAACTGTCTTGCTGACAGGGGTTGCTTTTGCAACGTCATATTCTTTTTCTGAAATGTAGCCTTGTTTTTTCATAAGGCTTAAAACGATATTACGGCGTTTTTCCGCTGCCTCGGGGTGTTTCACTGGGTTATAGGCAGAAGGACTCTGCGGCATCCCTGCAAGTGTAGCAGCTTGTGCAACGGTTAGTTTATTTAAATCTGTGACTCCGAAAAATTGTTCAGCTGCTTTCCCAACACCATAAGCATAAGGAGAGAAGAAAATACGGTTTAAATACATTTCTAAAATTTCATCTTTAGAGTATTTTTGCTCAAGCTGAATCGAGAGCCATACTTCCTGTACTTTCCGTTTTAACGTCTTTTGATTGGTTAGGAGGGAGTTTTTCACAACCTGCTGTGTAATGGTACTTCCGCCTTCAGCCCCAAAGCCGTCCTCAACGTTTGCGACAAGGGCACCGCCGATACGGATTGGATCAATCCCGTGGTGCTTATAAAAACGTGCATCTTCAGTCGCAATAAATGCGTCTTTTACCACATCGGGTATATCTTTTATCGAGACATACGTTCTTTTTTCTGCACCAACTTCTGCAAACACTTTCTTGTCTTTATCATAAAGCTTTGAAGAGTATGGTGTTTTAAGCTTACTATCATCAATAGAAGGAGCGCTTGATGCAAAAACGGCAAAAGTTGTGATTCCGGCAACTAAACAAAGTAGACCGATCACGAGTAAAGATAAAAATATTTTTTTAAATAGACCTGCTTTCTTTTTGCCTTTTTTGTTCTTTTGCTTCTTATTGTTTTCTTGACTTGCTTTACGTCGCTGTTCACGACTTGTAAATTGATCAGACATCACATCTCAACCTTTCGTGTTAAACCTTTTTCGAACGTAATTGCTGATTGCTTTCATCCGAAAAATGAAGTGTCTCCACTACTTTAATATAATCAATTCTTGGCGAATATCCAAGTGTCATTATGTGGCCAGATTCCATTAATTCGTCTTTGCTAATGGATTTACGGCCGTTTTTTTTCTGCCGCTCCCAGAAGTAAAAGAGATCTGAAGCGGGCAAATAATAAACGGAGCCAAAAGCGGATATAATAACGAAACAAATGCCGCCTTGTTTTTCAACCTGTTTCATATGCTCAATTTGATGGTCGTGGAAATTTTTGAGCGGAAACGAGGTAGTGCTTTTGGTTTCCTTTGCTTCAAAATCGATATAGCGGCCTTTATACACCCCGTTATAGTCTGTTGTGGATGATTGTTTAAAATAGGCTTCTTTAATGACAGCAGCACTTCTTTTTGGGTAATCCACATTCACAATTTGAACTGGGGTAGGCTTTTTATGAATGACTGCGATCCCGTTGACCAAATAGTATTGGTTCGTTTCATTTAAATCAGCCTCAAGCGTCATCCCGCGGTTACTATAAGAGGATTCGCCACTGATTCTTTTTTTTGTCCCAATTTGTTGAATGGGCTGATACGATTTTCCGTTTGGATACCGAATCATCAAGTTTCAGCCTCCTTTTAATGCATTTTGTATTGGAGAGATCACCATGTTGTCCCAAGAAGAGCACATCATCACTCAGCAAATTTTGCGTGAAACGAAAGCAAAAAATAAAGACAACCTGACGAGGACAAATGCTTACAAGCGCTTTTATGACCGGCATCCAGAGATGAAATGGTCGCTGCTCGCTTCCTTTGTCTCGAGAAATGCTGGGTGGTCCATGACAGATTTAAAGGGCGAGCTCTTCCATCCAGGTTTAACGGATCAGCAGGGGCACCTTTTTTTCACAGCATATGAAAGAGCGAATTGGCTGATCTTTTCGGATGCTTACCCTCAGCTTCTTTTGTATGAATGGTCTAAAAGGTGCAATAAACCTTTGTTTCATCTGCTGCCTTATTTCTACGTGTCTCGGTTTATGAGAGCTGAGTGGGAACGTTTCTGGCTAAAGCGTGACACAGAGCGTCTGCTTTATGCACTCATCATAAATGAACAATATACTATACAATCTCCTATTATACAAAATCCTCTTCTGAAAAAGAATGTTTTTCACTCGATTCAATATCTTTTCAGCGAGTGGGGACATTTCCAAACCGTTGTTTTTCCAACGGTGGACGGGCATTTGTACGGCTTAACCATACGGAAGTTTTCCAATGTAAAGGAACGTATTACATTAGGTAAAAAACTAGCGAAACTATTATTTCGAGCCGATTTGTTTTCGGATTTTTATCATTTTTTGCATACCGTTCCGCATACGGGGTCTCGGTTTGATTTTGAGCCGTTTTTAGGGATCGCTAGAAGGTCAACACCTTTTCTTCGGACGGTTTATCCGGTAATGACACATTCATTAGACGATCAAAGGGAAGATTGGTTTCAAAAGAAATTGAGTCCATCTTTATTTGAGGCAGAGCCGCTGCCAAAGCAGATTGATCTGACCGACTGGTATTTTCATAAAAAAAGACAGCTTCGTTTTCTTTTCTCATTAGAGCATTATTTTTTGCATAAATAAAAAGCAGGGGGTGCCTGCTTTTTTTTACGTAGATGGACGATTAGGACCGCCGAGCTTTTTATCCAGCTGATCTGGACTGTTTTCTTTCCCTTTTGGCTTTTGCTCTTTTGGTGCTGGCTGCTTTTTCATGAAATCTACCTCCTTTTGTCTTAGAATTTACACAATCGGACGCAATCATACAAAGAAGGACAAGCATCTGTCGAAAAGGAAGAAATAGCGCTCATCTACACTTAGATTGGCGATTTGCTTCTAGTTTTGTCATGTGTGAAGGAGGGGGAGAAAGAAAAGAGAATGTAACGAGAGACAATAAAGGAGGAATCTGATGATGAGCGAATTTGTATCAAAAGAATCCATTATGCAGTTGTTAGAGGAAATCGAGCGGAAAATTGATGCGGTGGAGGAAGAGCTGTCTCTTGCTGTGAAGCAGACGAAACGTGCAGCGATAGAAGAGCAAGAACAAATGATTGACCGGCTTGAATCAGAAGTAAAGGACTGTGAAGTGAAGCTTCATACAGCCGAGTATAAACTGGCAGCAAGACCGGCATATCACGCCGGATAGCTTTTCTATTTGAGCAATAGGTAAACGTTTGATAGGATGGTTCATAGAGGTGAACACTTTGGATAATCAAACATTACTTGAACATACACAAAACTTGAGAATATGGATCGAAGAAGCGTATGAGCAGTACCAAAAGGGAAAGGCTGAAGAGGAGTACCCATCGTATGATTTTTATACGGATATTCAGCCGGCCGTTGTTACATTTGATCAGAAAATGGAGGAGTGGCTCACCGCTGCGATCTCGTTTATTGAGCAGGCCAAACCTAGATATTTACACCAAGAACAGCTTGAAGCCGTAAAAGAAAATGGTAAAGAGGTTGTCCTGCAATCTTATTTTGGTAAACAGCACGCACCCCGTGTGAAAAATTTAGTTGAGTCAGTGGTTTACACTCTGAACCTTTTAATAGAAGAAATCAAAAAGCGCAGCTAAAGACATGATGCTGCGTTTTTCTTATGGCTTCTTTAGGCACATCTTCTGCTCTTGGTCATAATATATGAGTGACATCAATATGTGTTGAGAGCGAGAGGAGCGAGATAGATGTTCCCTTATTCAAACCAGCAGCCTTATGAATTCAATCAATTCAAGCAAAGGCCTTTTCCGTATCCAGAGATGCAGCAGCAGCCTCCGCAGCCTCCAGACTATTTCATGCCGCCTTATCAAGGTGGAGGGGGAATGAATCAGACACCATCTCCTGTTTATCAGCCGCCTTATGGATACCAAGAAAACGTGCCGCTTATGCAGCCGCCTGAAGCGATGAATCCACCCCAAATGCAGCCGCCTATGAACCCTTATCCATTGCCAAGGCCGCAAAAACAGCAGCCATCTCAATTTAAAAGTGTGCTGTCACAATTCAAAAAGACGAATGGGCAATACGATTTTAACAAAATGTTTGATACAGCTGGCCAAATGATGAGTACAATGAATCAAGTAGGCTCATTGGCGAAAGGATTTACAAGCATTTTTAAAGCATAGCTAAACCCAATAGATTGAACTATTGGGTTGTTTGCTTTGGCGCAGACACATGAAGCGATTGATCTTTCCACACACTCTTCATTTTTGTCTCATCTATTTTTGCCGGCATTAAAATCGTTTTAGTAAAACTTGAATACGAGGTAGTCGTATTCGTTTTGATTTTTTCCTGTACTGATAAGTGTAAATATTGGGCTTTTACTTCTAGCGCAATGTCTCCTTCGACAAAATGGTCTGGAAATTGAATCTCGATATACACATTCTGTTCATCCTCTGTCACATCGGTCGTAATGGATGCAAGTGAATGCGATGTGGTCATGAGTGCCTCTGCACTATTTAATATCTCGTGAAACGGGGAGGATGCAAAAAATTGTTCAATCGCTTCATATAGCATATCTTCATTTGCCAGCATTTCATGTTTTTTTTCGCCTTCATGTTTCATCTGAATCACCTCTCATCTACAGCCTATGCAGAGGGGGCTCAGGCGGTTATCAATTGATGAGAGGAAAAAATTATGATTAAATAGTGTTGAATGAAGCAAGGTGTATGGCGTAAAGTTTCATACACGAAATAGATTTAGGAAGCAAAGCTTGAAGGGAGCAAATTGACATTGCTGAAAAAATTATTCGGTTTCGGAAAAAACCAAGATGATGTAAAGGAAGAAGTCATTTATTCTCCAGTTGATGGAGAGTTAATGGATATGACTGATGTACCAGATCCCGTCTTTTCTCAAAAGATGATGGGAGACGGCGTAGCAGTAAAACCAAAAAGTGGGACGATTGTGTCACCAGTAGAGGGTGAAATCATTCAGCTCTTCCATACAAAACATGCAATTGGCATTCGAACACTCTCGGGGCTTGAGCTTCTGATTCATATCGGACTTGAAACAGTTGGGTTAAATGGTGAAGGATTTGAAGCGCACATGAAAGAAGGGGATAAGGTGAAAATCGGGGATCCTCTTATTACGTGTGATTTAGAACTGATTGAAGAGAAAGCGTCAAGTACAGTGACACCGATTGTGATTATGAACGGTGACCTTATCGAACGACTTGATAAAGAACCAAAAGGCTCTGTAGAAAAGCAGACGTCCAAGCTCTTTACAGTGAAAATGAAATAGTTCATGAAAAAAAACTACCCATTGATAGGGTAGTTTTTTATTGAGGTGAGGACATTAATCCTCCATTGGAACCCAGCCTTGACTCGCTTCCATGACAGACCACAATCCTTCTGGAATGAGATACTTGTCTTTTTGGCTGCGTTTAATGACGGTTTCAATCTCTTGTTCTCTGCCTTCTTTAATTTTCTTTGCCCAATCTGGGTCGACGATCAGCTCTCGTGCGACAGCGATGAGAGGAATTCCTTGATTGTAAGCATGGAGTGCATCTTCAGCTGTAATGACGCTGCCTACTCCAATAAGCGGAAGAGCATCGCCGCAGCGTTCTTTTAGCAGTTCCATACGTGTCTTATTAGAATCTGCGCCTCGTCTTGCTTTAGAGCCAATCTCCATTAAAGAGATATGCAAATAATCGAGGCTTTTTGTTTTGAGAACATCCACTAATGTAAACGTCTCTGTCATTGTTAAACCAGGAGTTTCTGGTTCTTCAGGAGATAACCGGTATCCAAAGATAAACGGTTTAGCCGCATGCTCTTTGATGGCCTCTTTAACTGCATCTACAACAGCAATAGGGAAAGCTAGACGTTTTTCTTCGTTTCCTCCCCATTGATCTGTACGCTGATTGCTATGCGGTGAGTAAAATTGCTGTAATAAATAACCGTTTGCCCCGTGAATTTCCACGCCGTCAAACCCTGCTTGAACCGCTCGTCTTGCCGCTTCTTTAAAGGAGTCGATAATATGCGTAATTTCCTCTTCTTTTAAAGCGCGTGCAATTTGTTTTCCATCTTTAAACACATCACTTGGCGCAACCACATCACCGTTTGGAACTAAATGAGGGAGAGCCTGAGAGCCGCCGTGATGAATTTGAATGATGGCTTTTGTTCCTTTTGCCTGGATAGCTGAAGCCAGTTTTTTCAGGCCAGGGATATCTTCATCTCTTGCGATAGAAGGCTGTCCTTCAAATGCCTTCCCATCTGGAGTCACATTCGCACATGCTGTAATCACCATGCCCATTTCACTTGATCTAGCTGTAATGAAGTCAATTTCGTCTTTTGAAATGGTGCCGTCGTCATGAGAACCGAAGTGTGTCATTGGAGCAACCACTAACCGTCCATCAATAGAGGCGCCTCCTGGAAACGTAAATGGTTCAAATAAAGGCTTAAATTCGTTTTTCAATCTGATCATCTTCTTCCTTGATAAAATCATTTCACTTTAGAAGTGTAATAGATACTGTTACAACAGTTCAAAGTATTTGCTCATAAGTCCGCATCAAAAAATTGCCGCCTAGTCATGCAAACAAATATTCGGTACACTAGAATGAGAGGTGGACGCAATATGAAAAAAACAATGAACGAACTGATAGAAGAATTAAAGAAAGACGAACAGGTAGAACATTGGCATGAAATTGAAGCAAAGCCTGCACAGACCTCACCTGTTCCTGAAAGAGTGGACGACAGGCTAAAAAAGGCGCTTGAAAAACGAGGCGTGAAAGAGCTGTATATTCATCAAAAAGAAGCCTTTGAACGAGTAATGAATGGTGAGCATGTAGTAACGGTTACACCAACAGCTTCAGGTAAAACGCTTTGCTACAATCTGCCTGTTCTTCAGTCGATTGCAGAAGACCAGACAAACCGCTCTCTTTATTTATTTCCAACAAAAGCGCTCGCACAGGATCAAAAGAGTGAACTTAACGAGATCATCCACGAGATGGATGTTCCGATTCATAGTGAAACATATGACGGGGACACCTCCCCGGCCATTCGGCAGCGAGTCAGACAAGCAGGACATATTGTCATCACAAACCCAGATATGCTGCATTCAGCTATTTTGCCTCATCATACGAAATGGGTCAGTTTATTTGAGAATTTGAAGTATATTGTCATTGATGAGCTTCATACATATCGAGGCGTTTTTGGCAGTCATGTGGCTAATGTGATTCGCAGGTTAAAACGTATTTGTGCATTTTATGGAAGTGATCCGATTTTCATTTGTACTTCCGCAACGATTGCAAATCCAAAAGAGCTGGCGCAGCAGCTCACAGGGAGCAAAGTGCATCTTATTGAACGAAACGGAGCGCCTAGCGGTAAAAAGAATTTTGTGTTTTATAACCCGCCGGTGGTGAATAAACCATTAAATATTAGACAAAGCGCTGCCACTGTCGTCAACCAATTGGCTAAAACATTTTTAAAAGAAAAAATTCAAACGATCGTTTTTGCTAGAAGCAGAGTACGAGTAGAAGTGATTTTAAGTCATATTCAAGAGCTTGTGAAAAAAGAAATTGGTCCAAAATCGATTCGCGGGTATCGCGGAGGCTATTTGCCAAAAGAGCGGCGCGTGATTGAAAAGGGGTTAAGAGAAGGAGACATTCTAGGTGTCGTGAGCACGAACGCACTAGAATTAGGGGTAGATATAGGTCAGCTAAAGGTATGCATTATGACGGGGTATCCTGGCAGTGTAGCGAGTACATGGCAGCAGGCAGGACGTGCTGGAAGGCGTCATGAGGAGGCGCTCATTATCATGGTGGCAAGTTCCTCACCCCTTGATCAATATATTGTCCGACACCCTGAATATTTCTTTAATAGACCGCCTGAAGCAGCCAGAATCAATCCTGAAAATCTCATTATTTTAGTGGATCATCTAAAATGTGCTTCCTACGAGCTGCCATTTCGGACGGATGAACAGTTTGGCGGCATGGAAGTAGAGGACATTTTGCAATACTTACATGAGGAAGGGGTTCTTCATTTTAGCGGGAACCGGTATTATTGGTCAGATCAATCGTTCCCAGCGCATGGCATCAGCCTGCGGTCTGCAAGCCAAGAAAATGTGGTAATTGTGGATCAATCCGACGTAGCGAATGTTCGGATTATTGGAGAGATGGATCGATTCAGTGCAATGACACTGCTTCATGATGAGGCGATTTATTTACATGAAGGGGTTCAGTATCAAGTAGAAAAGCTAGATTACGAGCATTTGAAGGCTTATGTGAAACAAGTAGATGTAGAATACTATACAGATGCGAATTTAGCTGTTCAGCTCAAGGTACTGGAAATCGATCAGACAACAGAGAAAGAAGCAGTATCTGTTCACTACGGTGATGTGACTGTCAACGCAATGCCAACAATTTTCAAAAAAATCCGGCTCAGTACTGGTGAAAATATCGGGTCTGGACCGATTCACTTACCGGAAGAAGAAATTCATACGAGTGCGGCTTGGTTTGAATTACACGAGGCAGAGCGGAGATTTGAAGAGAAGACACTTGAACAGCTGCTGCTTGGCATCGCAAATGTTCTTCAGCACATTGTACCTGCTTTTGTGATGTGTGACCGCTCAGATATTCATGTTGTTTCACAAATTAAAGCGGCACATACCGGTAAACCGACAGTCTTTTTATATGACCACTACCCTGGCGGAATCGGTTTAAGCAAAGAAGTCCAAGCTCGTTTCGATGAAATAGCAGGTGCAGCCATTCAGCTGATAGAGCGGTGCCGCTGTGAGAACGGCTGTCCATCCTGCATTGGCATGGAAATGAAAGAGGTGAGCGGAAAAAGCAGCATTGTTGAATTGATGTCTGTATTTTAAGGGGAAGGAGGAAGATACCTACTCATGTCTTTAAAAGGGAAATTAAATCGAATGAAGAAGCACCTGTCGCACAACCAGCCAAACGAAAAACGGCAAAAAGCAGTGGAAGGGCAACCTCAGCCTGTGACGGCCGATAACATTCCATTTTTAAAGGAATGGGAGCAATTGGGAGCAGCTCCTTATCACTTTGAGGATTCTTTTTGTCTCATTCGAGAAGTCACCTATTCATTAGATGATAAGCATGGACTCTACTCGTTTGCGGAACTGCCAAAGATCATCGAGGCATGGAACAAAAGCAGCATCCAGCATTCTCTATCGGCTAAAGGTTACAAGCCGCATGAACTGTTTTTCTTTGATACAGAAACAACTGGATTATCTGGCGGAACGGGAAATATGATCTTCTTGCTAGGACATGCGCGGGTCTTTGCTGACAAAGTAGTGGTGAAACAGCACCTGCTCACAAATCCGGGAAATGAAGCAGCTCTTTATAAAAGCTTTCTCGATGAAGTGAACGTAGAATCACTCGTTACATATAATGGAAAATCATTCGATTGGCCGCAAGTGAAAACGAGACATACTTTGCTGCGAGATCAAATCCCTGCGCTTCCAGAGTTTGGCCACTTTGATCTTCTGCATGGGTCAAGACGGTTGTGGAAGCATAAATATGAACGAATGGCGCTGTCTGTAGTTGAAAAAGAAGAGCTGCACGTTCACCGGGAAGGAGACACACCGGGTTTTTTGGC
The DNA here is from genome assembly GCF_054161415.1 of Bacillus sp. PK5-006. Classification (NCBI taxonomy): domain Bacteria; kingdom Bacillati; phylum Bacillota; class Bacilli; order Caryophanales; family Bacillaceae; genus Bacillus; species Bacillus sp. PK5-006. The sequence continues at coordinate 1,679,761 of NZ_CP096414.1, forward strand.
ACCGATGATCTATTTTCACTTTTTAAAGGAACAAAATCCGAAGCTCATTGAAGGGATTTTGACTCATAATGAATTAGACGTCCTTTCGTTAATCAGCCTCTACATTCATCTATCCAAAAAAATTCTATCTATGGATGCGGTAAAGGAGCATGATGAGAAATACGCGCTGGCTAGGTGGCATCTTGCGCATCGTGATGTACAGGAAGCTACGAAGCATTTGCGGGAATTAACAGGTGCTGATTTTGAACATGCCAATCAGGCGGCTTTTGATCTCTCCTTACAATATAAACGTCTAAACGAGTGGGATGAAGCAGTTCGAATTTGGGAAACATTATTTGAATCAAGTGATGTCCATTTAGCATTAAAAGCGGGTATAGAGCTTGCGAAGTGTAAAGAGCATCGCCAAAAAGATGCAAGGTCAGCTCTTTCCATCACGGAATCTTTATTATCTTTCTCATCGTTAAGCGAGCGAGACACAAAAGAGCTTGAGAAGCGAAAAAAACGGCTATTGAGAAAAGCTGGGCAATGAAATATTATTACCCGGGAAAGCGCAAAAAATGACAACGTTCGGCTCTCGGCCGAAAATAAAAATTGTTTAGCACTTTTATTGTAGAAAGTCCGCGAATCCTGTAAAATAACGTTAGATATTGAATGAGGAGCGTATAGCATGTATAAGGGTCTTTTCTACTTGTTTTTTCTTGTGGTCATTTTGGTCGCTTTTGTGTTTTCAAACTATAAAGATATTTTTCTTGCCAACTTTTAAAATAGGTTAATGCATTAGTACATGTACACCTCTTAATTCATACATTGTTAATGTAAGAAAATAAAGGAGAGGGGAATGCTACATGTACCATCATCATCATTGCCATCCGAATGTTACACAGCCAATTGTTCATCCGACGAATCATTGCTGTACACACAGCGAGTCAACAACAATTGTGCCGCATATCCACCCGCAGCATGTGACAAATGTTCACCACCATAATTTCAAACATGTTCACTACTTCCCGCATACGTTTTCTCAGGTGGACCCGACAACACATCAACACTTTAACTGCGGTGGACCTTGCTGTAACAGATAAAGTGAATGGGACTTTTATAAGTCCCATTTTTTAAAAGCAGGTGAAAAAATGAAAATTATTGCTGTCACAGGGTACAAGCCCTTTGAGCTTGGGATATTCAAACAAGACGAGCCTGCACTTCAATACATAAAAGCGGAGCTTCAAAAAAGGCTGACAGCCCTTATCGAAGAAGGTCTGGAATGGGTTCTCATCTCAGGCCAGCTTGGGGCAGAAATTTGGACAGCCGAAGTGGTGTTTGAGCTTCAGGAGGAATATCCAGCGTTAAAACTTGCAGTCATTACGCCATTTTATGAACAGGAAGAGCGCTGGAATGAACAAAACAAAGAGTTGTATGAAGGAATTCTTGCACAGGCCGATTTTGTAGAAAGTGTCACGCATAGACCGTACGAAAGTCCGGCACAATTTAAACAAAAGAACCGCTTTTTTATCGAAAAAACAGATGGTCTTCTCGTCTTATATGATCCCGAGCATGAGGGATCGCCGAAGTATATGATCAGGGAGGCGGAAGCCTATACCGATTACCCGATTATGTACATCACGATGGATGATCTAAGAGCGCAGGTTGAGGCGGAAGATCCGTTTTTTGATTAAAAGCAAGAGAAAATTTGACAACGTCACGTATTTCTGAAAAAATATACTATGAATTCACGATATGAGGTGAAAAAGATGCTTGCTGATAAAGTAAAGCTTTCTGCGAAAGAAATTTTAGAAAAAGAATTTAAAACAGGTGTCAGAGGGTACAAACAAGAAGAAGTCGATAAATTTTTAGATATGGTCATTAAAGACTATGAGACATTCAACCAAGAAATCGAAAAACTTCAACAAGAAAACCTCCACTTGTCAAAACAGCTTGAAGAAGCTGTTGAACAAGGGAAAAGACAGCCTGCACAGTCTAATACAACAAACTTTGATATTTTAAAAAGACTATCGAACCTTGAGAAACACGTATTTGGCAGCAAACTTTATGATTGAGTGTTGCTGAAAAAGCTTGTGTCAGATGTCATTGTCGTTTATAATAACGCTTATTGATTAACGTTCGGGTAATCGCTGTAATGCTATTTAGGGCATTGCAGAGGAAAGTCCATGCTCGCACGGTGCTGAGATGCCCGTAGTGTTCGTGCCTGGCGAAAAAATAAGCCAGGGCAGCCTGGGAAAGGCTGACGGCAGGAAAAATGCCTACGTCCTTTTTAGGATATGGCAAAGTATCCTTGAAAGTGCCACAGTGACGAAGTCTCACTAGAAATGGTGAGAGTGGAACGCGGTAAACCCCTCGAGCGAGAAACCCAAACTTGGTAGGGGAACTTTCTCAAAGGAACCAAACGGAGAGAAGGACAGAGAATTCTGTAGATAGATGATTACCACCTGAGTACGAGGCATTTGCCGTTTGCAGTACGATGGAACAAAACATGGCTTACAGAACGTTAAATCCGTTATAATAAACATGATGAAACAAAGCTCTCCTATTTCAACATATGGAGAGCTTTTATCTTGAATACATAAAAGGACGAGAAAACAGGTGATAAATCAATGAAAACCTATACACTCATCGCAACAGCTCCAATGGGAATTGAAGCAATTGTTGCAAAAGAAGTAAGAGACCTTGGCTATGAGTGCACAGTCGACAACGGAAAAGTGATTTTCAAGGGGGATGCTCTTGCGATTTGCCGTGCAAACCTTTGGCTGCGTACAGCAGACCGGATCAAGGTACAAGTTGCTGAATTTTCGGCTAAAACATTTGATGAGCTTTTTGAACGGACGAAAGCGATTGACTGGGCCGCTTTTTTACCAAAAAACAGTACGTTTCCTGTCATCGGGAAATCTGTTAAATCTCAGCTTGCCAGTGTGCCGGACTGCCAGCGCATCGTCAAAAAAGCCATTGCGCAAAAGCTTAAATCCTCCTACAACATTCAGTCTGAATGGCTTGAAGAGACGGGACCTGAATATAAAATCGAGATCGCTCTTTTAAAAGATAAAGCGGTTCTTACGCTTGATACATCTGGTGTAGGTCTTCATAAACGCGGATACCGCATGGATCAAGGCGGAGCACCCATTAAAGAAACGCTTGCTGCTGCGCTCGTCTTATTAACGAACTGGACACCTGACCGTCCGTTTGTGGACCCTTTCTGCGGATCAGGAACAATCGCCATTGAAGCAGCGATGATAGGACAAAACATTGCCCCAGGATTTAACCGGGATTTTGCGTCTGAATCATGGGAATGGATCGGTGAAGACATATGGAACAAAGCGCGTGTGGAAGTAGAAGAAAAAGCAAACTATGATCAGCCGCTCCGCATTATTGCAAGTGACATCGACCATCGTATGGTAGACATTGCAAAAATGAATGCAGAAGAAGCAGGACTGAGTGAACTGATTGAGTTTAAACAAATGCAAGTAAAAGACTTTCAAACAAGAGAAGAGTACGGTGTGATTGTCGGAAATCCTCCTTACGGTGAACGACTGAGTGATAAACCAGCAGTTGAAAAAATGTATCAAGGAATGGGTGAAGCGTTTAAGAACCTAGATACATGGTCCATTTACATCTTAACGTCACACGAAAAATTCGAAGAGTGCTTCGGAAGAAAAGCGACGAAAAAGAGAAAACTGTTTAACGGATTTATTAAAACAGACTATTATCAATATTGGGGAAAACGCCCGCCTAGAAAGCAACCAACCGAATCGTAAGAAATGGCCGCACCGAAAGAAGGTGCGGCTTTTTTATGCTGAAAAGGTATAACTCTCGGCGAGACGGAATAAACTGAACTTGATTTTAAAAAAAGAGGTGTCTTCATGATTCATTATGATCAAATTCAGTTAATCCAAAAAGCACTCGCTTCGACTGCTCAAGAAATTGAAGGGCATGAAGGTGGACAATCTGCTCAGCTTACGGCAGCCATCGAAGATTTAGCGCTGGCTCAGGCATACATAGAACGTTCTGAGCATGCATTTTTAATGAAGGAAAGCTATCAACATCGCCTGCGCTCATAAAAAAAGATTGTTTTTCCCCAGCGTAAATGGTACTATTGAATGTCTGAATGATTCAAAAGTTGGGGGTTGAAGCAGGTGACAGCATCTCGTTTGCCTTTTTCATTATCAAAAGAACACAATTTTTACGAAGAACTGGGCAACTGGATTGGTGATGTGTTTTATGACATTTTGCCAGAAAAGGGCTTTGATCTTCGAGATGAACAAATATTTATGGCTTTTCAACTAGAAAGAGCCTTTAAAGAAAAAAGTGTGATGTTTGCCGAAGCTGGGGTAGGCACAGGCAAAACCATCGTCTATCTATTATTTGCCGTCACATATGCAAGGTATACAGGGAAGCCTGCGATTATTGCATGTGCAGATGAAACGTTAATTGAACAGCTCGTTAAACAAGAAGGTGATATCTATAAAATTGCCAATCACCTTGATATTCAAATAGATGCGAGATTAAGTAAATCGCATGATCAATATTTATGCTTAAAAAAGCTGGAGAAAACGATGCAGCGTGAAGATGATGAAAAGTGGCTCGATATTTATGAATCACTGCCTTCATTTGTTCATGAATCACATGGCATGCAAACCTTTTATCCGTATGGCGATCGAAAAGAGTATCCAGAGTTATCAAATGATGAATGGTCACGAATTGGCTATGACTCGTTTCAGGACTGCCTGACGTGCGATATGCGTCATCGCTGCGGTCTGAATTTATCAAGAGATCATTACCGGAAAGCGACAGATCTCATCATCTGTTCACATGATTTTTACATGGAGCATGTGTGGACGAAGGAATCCCGGAAACGTGAGGGTCAGCTTCCGCTGCTTCCTGAGCATAGCTCCGTCGTATTTGATGAGGGACACCTTCTCGAGTTTGCCGCACAAAAAGCGTTAACGTACCGAGTGAAGCAATCAACGCTCGAAACATTTTTGGAACGTCTTTTGCAAAACGACATACGCGAAGAATTTGCAGAGCTTGTTGAAGATGCACTTGCAACAAACGATGAGTTCTTTTATCTCTTAAAAACGCATGCAAAAGAAGTCAAAGGCTCGCACCGGCTTGAAATTGGGCGTGTCGATGAGGTGAAGCGTTCTGCAAGTGAATTGTGTGACTTGCTTGAAAAAATCGGAGAAGCGCTCGTGTTTGAATCTGAGATGTATACGATCGATCAATACGAATTATCTGTTGTGGAAGAATACATTGAACAAATGGCGTATTCTTTATCGCTTTATCAAAAAAATGCCATTAGCTGGCTGGAAAAACAGGAATTAGATACAACATTTGTTGTGATGCCGAAGACGGTCGCAGAGGTACTTGGCGAAAAAGTATTCTCGCAAAAAAGACCATATATTTTCTCTTCCGCTACATTGTCTGAGAATCAATCCTTTGATTATTTAGCTGAAAGTCTTGGGATTAAAGATTACTTATCAATGAGTGTCGCTTCGCCGTATGATTACGATGAACAAATGAAGATTTATTTCCATGGAATTCAGCAGCTCGCTGAGCAAGAGGCAAAAGCACAGCAAGTGATGACTCAGCTGAAAGAAAATGGAGGACGATCTCTGATTCTCTTCCCTTCATTTGATGAACTTCATTTCTTTAGAAAACAACTTGAAGCAGCAAATGAATCACTGCCGTTTGACGTATATTTTGAGGGAGACGAGGAAATCAGCACGATTGTTCAAAAGTTCCAAGCTGATGAGACATCCGTGTTATGCTCAGTTCATTTGTGGGAAGGGCTTGATATTCCAGGTGAATCATTAACGAATGTGATCATCTGGGGACTTCCTTATCCGCCGCATGATCCAGTATTTGAAGCGAAACGGAATGAAGCAAAGGATGCACATGCTGAAGTTGACCTTCCGTATATGCTGCTTCGCTTACGCCAAGGGATCGGAAGACTGATCCGGACAAGCCAAGACGCAGGAAGCATTCATATTTACTTTGATCGTAAGGAAGATACTAAGCTTCAAAGTAAAATTGAATCCGTCCTGCCAGTGAAGCCCATCATCACATCTTAAATAGGTGAAAACTTGCAAATGAGGAGGATACCACGGTGTATCCTCCTTTTTCATTGACAAAAGAACATTCATTGAAGTAGCCTTGAAACGTACATACATATTTTATTGATTGGGGGAACAAACGCATGAGTCTTGAAGCAACTGAGAAAGCGTTTTATCAATTACTAGGGAAAATCGCCCATTATACAGAGGCGCTCCATTTACTTTATTGGGACTCTAGAACACAAGCACCTAAAAAAAGTGCGGATTTTAGAGCTGAAACGATCGGTCAATTATCAAGTGATATTTTTAATATGAAGACTTCTGATGAAATGAGAGATCTTCTTCTTGCATTAAACAAACATCGAGATGAGCTGTCAAAAGATACACAGAAGGCGCTCGAATTATCACAAAAAGAGTATGATGAAAACAGTAAAATTCCGAAAGAAGAATTTAAAGAATACTCGATTTTGCAATCAAAAGCGGAGCATGTATGGGTAGAAGCAAGGGAGAAATCAGACTTTTCACTCTTTGCACCATACTTAAAACAGCTTATTGACTTTAACAAGCGTTTCATCCAATATTGGGGCGTGAAAAAAACGCCTTATGATGTGCTGCTCAATAACTATGAACCAGATATGACGGTTGAACAGCTTGATCAAAAATTTGGTGCACTTCGTGACGCTATTGTTCCTCTTGTGAAAAAAATCGAAGCCTCACCTAATAAGCCGGATACTTCATTTTTATCGAAAAGCTTCCCAATCGATAAACAAAAGGAATTGAGTCTCTTTTTCTTAAAAGAATTAGGATATGATTTTGACGCAGGCCGCCTTGATACAACAGTCCATCCATTTGCTGTAACGTTAAGCAGAGGTGACGTACGTGTGACGACTCGTTATGATGAGCATGATTTTCGAATGGCGATCTTTGGCACGATTCATGAATGTGGTCATGCGATTTATGAGCAAAACATTGATGAAGCACTGAGCGGAACACTTTTATGTGATGGGACTTCGATGGGTATCCATGAATCACAGTCTCTTTTCTTTGAGAACTTTATCGGCAGACACGAAGATTTCTGGAAAACGTATTATCAAAAGCTGCAAGAAGCTTCACCTGAGCAATTTAAAGATGTTTCTTTAGAAGACTTTGTGCATGCAGTGAATGAATCGAAGCCGACTTACATTCGAATTGAAGCCGATGAACTGACATATCCGCTTCACATTATCATCCGCTATGAAATTGAGAAAGCGATTTTCAATGAAGAAGTAGCAGTTGAAGATCTGCCTGCACTTTGGAATGAAAAATATCAAGCGTATCTTGGTATTACGCCTCCTAATGATGCACTCGGTATCTTGCAGGATGTTCACTGGTCTGATGGAAGCTTTGGCTATTTCCCTTCATATGCCCTTGGTTATATGTATGCAGCGCAATTAAAGCAGCAAATGATCAAAGATTTACCAAATTTTGATGAGCTCATTCAAACTGGGTCTTTTGCACCGATAAAAGAATGGCTGACGGAACATGTTCACCAGCATGGTAAACGGAAAAAGCCATCTGAAATCATTCAAGATGCAACAGGCGAAGAATTAAATGTTCAATATTTAATCGACTACTTAACGGATAAATATACGAAACTGTATTTATCATAAAAGAAGGGCACCCTTTCATGAGAGGGGTGCTTTTTTGATGCTTGAATATTCTAAAAACGAACATTTTGTTCTGATCTATTATTTAAGTTCGGTATTTTTCTAGAAAAGTGCTTTCCAAGCGTCTGAAATCTTGTTATAATTTGAACACTATAACACTCATATAATCGCGTGATGATGGCACGCAAGTTTCTACCGGACACCGATACGGTCCGACTATGAGTGAGCAAAATGAAACAGCTCTTGTTTGAGCTGAAGATCCGTTGATCGTTTTCGCATTGCTTGCTCCTCATGGACAGCAATGCTTTTTTTATGTCAAAAATTGAATGTTTGCCAATATGCTAGGGGGAAGAATGATGGAATTGTTACGTCAAAAAATTGAGAACGAAGGAATCGTTCTGTCAAATCAAGTGTTAAAGGTAGATGCTTTTTTAAATCATCAAATTGATCCTGTGTTAATGCATGAGATCGGACAAGAGTTCGCTAGATTATTTAAGCATGATGGCATTACAAAAATCATCACAATTGAATCTTCTGGCATCGCACCTGCTGTGATGGCTGGGCTTGCTCTTCAAGTACCTGTTGTGTTTGCAAGAAAACGTCAATCACTCACATTAACGGATAACCTGTTAACAGCCAGTGTGTACTCTTTTACAAAAAAAGTAGAAAGCACGATTGCTGTCTCAAATACGCATCTTAGTGAAAATGATTGTGTGTTAATCATCGATGACTTTTTAGCGAATGGTGAAGCTGCGAAAGGACTGGCTGCGATTGCAAAGCAGGCGAAGGCGAAAGTAGCCGGATTTGGCATTGTCATTGAAAAATCATTCCAGCCTGGAAGAAATGCGCTTGTGCAAATGGGCTACCGCGTTGAGTCGCTCGCACGTATTGAATCACTTGAGGAAGGGAAAGTCACGTTTGTACGGGAGGTACAATCATGAGTGCCGCTAAAAAAGTCAAAACGCTCTCACTGGGTATTCAGCATGTGCTGGCGATGTATGCCGGTGCTGTTCTTGTGCCGCTCATTGTTGGAGATGCGCTCGGGCTCACGCCTGCACAGCTGACTTACTTAATCTCGGCGGATATTTTCATGTGCGGGGCTGCCACATTGCTTCAAGTATGGAAAAACCGCTTCTTTGGGATCGGTCTGCCTGTTGTATTAGGCTGTACATTTACTGCTGTTTCGCCTATGATTGCGATTGGCTCTAAGTATGGAATTTCGTCTATCTATGGAAGTATTATCGCTTCAGGTTGTATTATCATTCTTCTTTCATTTTTCTTTGGAAAGCTTGTGAAATTTTTCCCGCCTGTTGTCACTGGTTCTGTCGTCACCATTATTGGTATCACCCTCATTCCTGTAGCAATGAACAATATGGCAGGAGGAGAAGGAAGTGCAGACTATGGTTCTTTTGAAAATCTAGGACTCGCTTTCCTTGTACTGTTTATCATTGTACTGCTCTATCGATTCACGAAAGGATTTATGAAGGCGATCGCCATTTTAATCGGTATTCTTCTTGGGACAGCTGTTGCTGCGTTTATGGGGAAAGTGGAAACAGCTGAGGTGGCAAACGCTCAGGTTTTCCGTATGATTGAGCCATTTTATTTTGGGATTCCGACCTTTGAATTTGCACCGATCATGACCATGACGTTAGTTGCGATTGTGTCATTAGTTGAATCAACAGGCGTTTATTTCGCATTAGGTGATTTAACAAACCGGTCATTAAAAGAGAAGGATTTGGCTAAAGGCTATCGGGCAGAGGGGATTGCTGTGTTATTAGGCGGAATCTTTAATGCTTTTCCGTATACAGCCTACTCGCAAAATGTTGGATTGATCCAGTTAACAGGCGTTAAGAAAAACCAAGTCATTGTCGTCACAGGAGCATTGCTCATGTTATTTGGTCTTTTTCCTAAAATCGCTGCCTTTACGACGATTATTCCAAAATCAGTTCTTGGCGGTGCAATGGTTGCCATGTTTGGCATGGTCATTGCATACGGTATTAAAATGCTCTCGCGCGTGGACTTTGCAAAGCAGGAGAACTTGCTGATCGTCGCTTGCTCCGTGGGAATCGGCTTAGGAGTTACTGTCGTACCGCAAATGTTTGAGCATCTGCCAGAATCGATTAAATTATTAACAAGTAACGGCATTGTGGCCGGAAGCTTTACCGCTATTTTGCTTCATATTATTTATCACATGATTCCTTTTAAAAAAGAAGCCGGGCATGACCTGGTAGAAGAACCTAAGCAATCTGTTATGTAAACCCCTCTCTTGGAGAGGGGTTCAGATGATGGACAAAGAGCTAAAATAACCTTTTATTTTAACTCTTTGTCTTCTTTTTAGCTTGATAAAAAACCTTTGAAGTCCTAGGATCCTAGGAAGGAGCGTGTGAGGGTTTGTCTACAAGCTGAAAGCCCGCATCTTTTGGATACGGGCTTTTTGTGATTAGCACTATTCATGTTGTACCGGCGGCATTGTTTCGTTAATGACTGCAAATGTATAGCCCCTTGCTTTTAGCTGTATAATCAGGCTATCTAAATAGTTTGTGGTAGAGGGTTGATCATGCATTAAAATAACCTTTGGTTCCCATGGTTTATTTTTCTCAAACATTTGCAATTGATTCAATACCTCTGGAACATATTGTGAGTTTTTATATCTCCAGTCAAGGCTATCAATCGTCCAGTCCCAGTAAATAAAGCCATTTTGGTTTAAACGTACTTTTTGATGATATGTTAAATTTGGAACACTGCCAAAGGGGGTTCTTACAATACGGCTGTAGACGCCAGTAACAGAGGCAAGAATACGCTGAGCTTCTCTCATTTCATTTGCGGGAGACTCGCTGTTCTGATAAAAGAGGTTTATATCATGCGTCATGCCATGAAGACCTAATTGATGTCCTTCTTGATAAAGTCTTTTCACAGCTGATTGGTGTGCTTGGATTTGCGGTCCAAGCATGAAGAACGTCGCCTTCACGTGATGTGCTTTTAATACATTTAACAGTTGATTTGATGTAGCAGAAGGACCATCATCAAATGTTAAAAAGACCGTTTTATTCGTTGCCTGTTGGTTTGAATTGGTCTTAAAATGTGTATCCAATGTTCTTGTAGACTGATCTTTTGCTTTCAGACTGATGCTTGTGTCACGGAAGTCACTGCTGGCAACATTTTTTGCTTGCCCATTTGTCGCCTGCAAATGGGGTTTAGACATATCCCAGATAAAAAAGAGAAACAGTGTAAGAAGCACTAAACCAATTACCTTTGAGAGAAGTATCGTGTTGTAGGGTTTCTTTTTTTGGGAAACCTTTTTCATTACAATCACTCCAGTCAATTAAATTTAGAGCCGAACCATGTTGTAGATCCTTTCTTTTTTCACTGTTTTTCTTGGTACTCATATTGATTAAGTATATAGTGGAAAAAATCCTTTTTATATGGTTGTTACTTTGTGTTGATCAGCAAAAAAAGGTGATCCATTCATGTTTAAATAAAATCATTCCGAATAATGATCGAAACGTTAATATTTATACGCTAAGATAGCAGCAGATTTGACCATTAATTCAAAGCGAAAGGGAGATTCCTTATGAAAGTGTTGTATAATGACGATTTCATTGAAAAAAGGGTGCTCATGTGGAAAGTGGAGACAGAGGCGATTAATCTCAAAAAACATAGAGAAAAGTTCTTACCACTACAAAATAAAGAAGAAACAAAAGAAATCAAAGTCAGTACAACTGAATTAGAGATTGGCTACTATGTAAAAGGTGAACGTGAAAAGTCATTTGCTTATTCATTTTATACGCCTGTGATTCAAAAGGATTTAGGGGGGGGTCTACGGTTTGAAAACTTCTCTTTTAGAGGTGTTTTTTGCATAAAAAAGCAGGTTCGCTTGGCTTAGAACGAACCTGTGAAGGAGGAAAACTACATCATGTTTTCACCTATATTATCCAATATTTATCAATTGTCGTCAAGACAAAAAGTTAGCCGGAGGAAAATATTTTGACTGAATTGTGACGTTTTGGCATGTATATCCTTTTTTCGATAGGGGATATTAATCGAAAAAAGAGGTGAAGCCGATGGCGTACATTCTTTCTGTTGGAACGAGTCTGCCAAAACATCATGTGGATCAGAAAAAGGCGGCAGATTTTGCTAGATCCCAATTTAAACGATCGTTTAAAGATATCGATCGGCTGCTCAGAGCTTTTCAAAACGGAGAAATCGAGAGCAGACAGTTTGTGCAGCCAATTGAATGGTATCAGACGCACCACTCTTTTGAGGAGAAAAACAATCTCTATTTGGAAAAAGCATTGGCTCATGCAAAAGAAGCGGTCATACACTGTCTCCATGAGAAGGCGTTTCTGAAAAAGCCGATTCCGTATGAAGAGATCGATGCATTGTTTTTTATTTCAAGCACCGGACTTTCGACACCAAGTCTTGATGCAAAACTGATGAATGTTCTTCCTTTTTCGCCTTATACGAAACGAGTGCCGATCTGGGGATTAGGGTGCGGAGGCGGAGCGGCAGGGTTGTCTCGGGCTTACGAATACATAAGGGCATTTCCAGAAGCAAAGGTGCTGGTTGTCGCCTGTGAACTGTGCAGTTTAACTTTCCAGCCGCAAGATCAATCAAAAAGCAATTTAATCGGGACATCTTTGTTCGGAGACGGGACAGCCGCGGTACTCTTAACTGGAGAAAAAGGTGTATCAGAATATACCCATCTCAAAACAGTCCCTAAAGTGATTGGTACACAATCCGTCACAATGAAAGAGTCTGAGGATGTGATGGGCTGGGAATTTACAAGTGACGGCTTTCGGGTTATTTTCTCCCGTGACATTCCTTCCATTATTTCCGGCTGGTTAAAAGAGCAGGTTGATCAATTTTTAGAGCAGCAAGGGTATTCGGCAGAAGATCTATCAGTTTTTCTTGCTCATCCTGGAGGAAAAAAAGTGATTGACGCCTATATTGAAAGTCTATCCTTACAAGAGGATCAACTTTTTTCATCAAAAGAAGTACTTAAACAACACGGAAATATGTCCTCTGCCACAGTTTTGTATGTGATCAAACATTATCTTGAACATCAATCTGCTGAAGCGGGAGATATGGGTCTTTGCGGAGCGCTTGGTCCGGGCTTTTCCTCAGAGCTGCTGCTCATGAAATGGGAGGAGGTCTTATCATGATCATTTGGCTCGTCATTGGTTTCTTCGTTTGTCAGCGGCTTATTGAAATGCTTGTGGCTAAAAGAAATGAAAAGAAAGTAAAAGCGATCGGTGCCATTGAATTTGGTGCAAGTCATTATCCTTATATGGTCTCTATGCATGCGGGCTTTTTTCTCTCACTTATGGTGGAGGTATGGGGGTTAAACAGGCCGCCGTCGCGCTATTTTCTTGTGCTTCTCGTTTTCCTGCTGGCCACACAGGTGATTCGATACTGGGCATTATGTTCTCTTGGGACGTATTGGAATACAAAGATTTTAGTTGTACCAAATGCGATGATGGTGAAAAAAGGACCTTATCGCTGGTTAAAGCATCCTAACTATGTAGTGGTGGCAATTGAGCTTATGCTGATCCCGCTTTTGTTTAATGCTTATTTTACCGCCATTTTGTTCACATGTTTAAATGCATGGATGATGGCTGTGAGAATTCAAACAGAAGAGCAAGCGCTCAATCAGTATTTGTTAAATTAATATTGAAAATCATTATCAATTGTGATACACTTTCATTAATGATAAGCATTCTCAATCATGAAGGATGGACGGTGATCACATGACAATGGTTTTCTTACTCGGTACGGTCTGTGTATACAGCCTATTAATTGGCTTCGTATTAAAAGGTGTTTCTAAAAAATCTGCTTCCTGATCGCAGTCAATTGCGACTGATCGGGCAGCAGATTTTTTTATTTCCTCAGATCAGAAGAAAAATCTCTTCATTTTGTGTAAAATGGTATCACATACATAACTGACTTTTCTAAAAACAAAGGGGTTTATCGTCATGGAAGACTTGTCTATTCGAGATTCGCTCGTTCAAACTACAGGTGCTTTATATCAAAGCCTTCTCAAAAGGGATGATCATGAACGCGCAGCCAAACTTGCATCAATTATCAAAAAGGAAGCAGAAGAAGAAGTGTATATCGCATTTACCGGCCACTATTCTGCTGGAAAGTCGTCACTTGTGAATCATCTGCTTCATGATCACATCCTGCCAACGAGCCCAATCCCAACAAGTGCAAACTTGGTCGTCGTGAGAAAAGGGGAGAGTGAAGTAAAGCTTCACACCTCAGATGGCCGTTTTGCAAAAATGAGCGGTTCTTATGATAAAGAAGCAGTTCAGCGTTTTTGTAAGGATGGAGAACAGATTGAAATGGTGGAAATTAGCGGGGACTATAGAGGACTGGAAGAAAAGGTGGCAGTGATTGATACACCCGGAATTGATTCAACGGATCATACTCACTTTTTATCTGCTGCGTCTATTCTTCATCAAGCAGATGCTCTTTTTTATGTCGTTCATTACAACCATGTTCATTCAGAGGAAAACATTCGTTTCATTCGCTCCATTAAAGAGAAAGTGCCAAATCTTTATTTCATCGTAAATCAAGTCGATCGACATGATGAGCATGAGACAGCGTTTGAAGACTACAAAAATCAAGTAGTTGATATGCTTCAAAAAGAAGGCATTGAAGAAGAACACCTATACTTTACATCTGTAACCGATGAGGCGCATCCAAGAAACGAAATGATTCGTTTAATCGAGAAACTGCAAGAATTACAAACATTGCCGAAAGCATCGCTTCGCGCCTATACCGAGCAGAAAATAGAGCACGTTTTAAAAGAACATATTGACTCATTAAAAGAAGAGCTGAAGGAAGAGGATCTTGATTTACAGCTTCAAGAAAAAAGAAAAGCAGTGAAGGAACTTGAAGCGAAAAGCAGCTTCATTGAAAATGGAGCAAAACAGTTAGAAGATGAAGTATCTTCTGAAGTCGAGAACATTTTAAAAAATGCAAATCTAACCCCATTTAAAATGAGGGAGCTAGCAAGTGATTATATTGAATCGAAAGCACCTGGCTTTAAGGTAGGACTGCTGTTCGCGAAAAATAAAACCGAGCAGGAAAAAGAAAAGCGGGCGAACGAGTTCTTAGCAGATGTCAAAGCAAGAATGAAAGCAGAAGTAGACTGGCATATTGCTGAACTGCTCAAAAAAGAAGTCAAGAAGCATCAGCTTGGTGAAGAATTATTAAATCAAGTGATGGCGTTTGAAACGCCTGTAGAAGAATCACTGCTTGAAAACGTGATCCATCAAGGTGCGACATTTTCAAATGAATACGTTTTGCAATATGCAAAAGATGCTGGTGAAGCACTGAAAAGACAGACGAAACAGAAAGCAATACCATTGATTGAACAAATGACCGAGATGCTGAAAACCCAGCTCCTGAATGAAAAGGGAAAGCAGCAAGATAAATGGGCCCAGGCAGCACAGGAGCTCCAAGCGCTGGAGCAATGCATGGAAAAAAATGATCAAATCAGAAAAGATATTGAGCATGTATGGGATATATGGCAAAACGGAACAAATGAGCAGATCGAAGAAGATTGGTTTTATGTGAAAAAACACCGGATGCAGCATGACGAGCTAAATCAGAATCAAGCATCAACTCATACGGAAGAAAGCGAAAAAGAAAATCAGCAGCAGATAAAGCTTGATCAAATGCGACAATCACAGCATATCCCGACAGCGCAGTCGATTGACCAGTTTGAGCAGCTTTCTCAAATTTTAATGCCATTAAACGCGCTTCAATCTCAAAGAAAGTCCTTTGAAAAACGAACAAAGCGGCTGCAAGCGAAGGAATTTACACTCGCCTTATTCGGTGCTTTTAGTTCGGGGAAATCTTCGTTTGCCAATGCCCTTGTTGGGAGAAAGGTGCTGCCATCATCTCCTACACCAACGACGGCCACGATCAATAAGCTGACCCGGCCGACAGAAGACCATCCGCATGAAAGTGTGAAAGTGGTGTTTAAAACCGAACAGGAGATATTAGAAGAGCTCGATCAAATTCTCGGTTATTCTATAACAGAAGAAAAGGGAGATACGTTTCAAGCGAAACTCGAGCGATCGCTGAAAAAAAGAGAGCTTGAACAGGATCACCGCATCATTGTTGACCATTTTTTAAACGCTCATGAAAAGTTCCGTGATTCGATTCAAAAACAAACGCCGCTCAATGTCACCCTTCAAGAATTAAAGCCATATGTGGCAGAAGAGGCTGTTTCTTGTGTGGTGAAGGAAGTGACGGTCTATTTAAGTACACCTTTAACAGATAAAGGACTGACGATTGTTGATACACCAGGCGCCAGCAGTATGAATAAACGTCACACAGAGATTGCCTTTCAATATATGAAGGATGCTGATGCCCTTCTTTATTTAACTTACTACCAGCATTCTTTCTCAAAAGCAGACCGGTCATTTTTACGTAAACTCGGGCTTGTAAAAGATTCATTTAGCATGGATAAAATGTTTTTTATTATCAATGCAGCTGACCTCGCAAAGGATCAAACAGAGCTTGAAACCGTCTTTGACTATGTGAAAAATGAGCTCACAAAAGAAGGCATCCGGCATCCAAACCTTCATCACGTATCCAGCAAGGAAGAGATCGAAGGAAAGGGACAGTCGCCTTATAACCAGTATGCACAGCTTAGAACACAGCTCGACTATTTTATTGAGGAAGAATTAACGAAAGATGCGATTGAGCTGCTGTATTTTGAAGCGAGTACATTATGTAGAACAGTCGACAAGCTGCATGAGACGCTACATCAGTCGGAAGATGAAAAGCAAGCGGAAAAGAAAAAGATAAACACATCCTATGAAGCGATCGTTGATCAAATGAGCCATATTAAACGATCTAAGCTAGTAACAGAAAGTGTGAAAAAGGACTTGCACGAACAGCTTTACCACATTGTTCAGCGCTTGTCACTTTATGCAAATGATCTGTTAAAGACAGCCTTTTATCCTGGAATATCTCAAGGGGACTTCAGACAGGAGTTGAAAAAAGCGCTGGAACAAGCGTTAAAGGATTATGAATTTGAATTTGTACAGGAGATAAAAGCGCTTGATATTCGAATGGAATCGTTTATCACTCAATATTTCAAAGAGGAGTGGGAGAAAGGGTTACAGGCCGCGTGTGCAGAAGATCCTTACTTTTCTCTCCGGCTGTCGCCGCCAGATGAGAAAAATGCCGAGCTGAAACAAATTGAAGTGGAAGTGGACCTGACGCCGTTTGAGCCGCTCTTAAAGAAGCAAAAATCAGCGAAAGCTTTCTTTGAACAGAACGGGAAGGCAGCGTTTATTGAAGCGATTCGAGATGTCCTTTTCCAATTAACGACGAAATGGGCAGATAAAGAAAAAGAAGAATTACAGAGCAGATACGATATGATGGTGAAGACCTTTACTGAAAGATATGAAACAGAAGCGCTTAAGCAGCTGAGTGAACAAAAACAAACATTTATCATGAGCTTAACGACAGATGCGAAAGAGCAGGCGATGATAGAACAAGTATACAAGCAAACAAATGAATGGAAGAACCAGTTGAAAACCATTTGATTCATGATAGACTATATAAAAAAGAAAGCAGTTGATAAAATGACGAGCGTACACGAAGAAATTTCCGCACATTCACAAAAACAGAATGCTCATATCAAATCGTTTCTTGCGCTTGAGCAGAAAAGAGAGCAGGCAATAGAGACTGCTGTTTTGAAGTGTGAGCAAAACGAACCTTTTACAACTGACGAGATCAATGAAATTACCTCGAAGATGAATGAGCTTGCACGAGGCGGAATTGTTCCGCTGCGTAAGCATGTCACGATTGATATGGTCAGGGAGTATGTCGAACGAAAACAGAAGTAAAGAGTAACTTTCTCTTTTTGGGTCATCTTAACAAGTGAACCGAGAAAGGGGAATGATGATGGAAAAAAAGCAGCATGCAAAAAAGCAGGATGAGCGTCACCCTAAACAAAAAGAGATGCCGTCCTACGCAGAAGCAGAATCGAAAAAAATGCAATACGGTCAAAAGTAATCCCCCGGGTGCCACTTCTTTTCCAAAAGAAGAAGGCGCCTTTTTTATGTCGAATTCTATGTTCTATGATAGAATAGGAGTATTGTTTTGAAAAAGGGAGTTTATAAGAATGAATAAACACGTATTGCTTGTTGATGGCATGGCGCTTCTGTTCAGATCGTTTTATGCAACAGCTGTCCATCGAAATTTTATGATAAATGATCACGGCGTCCCGACAAATGGAGTGAATGGCTATTTGAAGCATTTATTAACCGCTGTTCAGACATTTGAGCCAACTCATATTGTTTGCTGCTGGGATATGGGAAGCCAAACATACCGAAATGAATTGTTTCAAGATTATAAAGCAAATCGAGGAGAGGCACCTGTCGAGCTCATTCCACAATTCGATTTAGCAAAAGAAGCGACAGAGGAACTAGGAATTGTAAACATTGGTATAAAGGGCTTTGAGGCAGATGATTGTATCGGCACGCTGGCGGCACTC
This sequence comes from Bacillus sp. PK5-006, assembly GCF_054161415.1. Taxonomy (NCBI): domain Bacteria; kingdom Bacillati; phylum Bacillota; class Bacilli; order Caryophanales; family Bacillaceae; genus Bacillus; species Bacillus sp. PK5-006. The sequence goes on from NZ_CP096414.1 coordinate 1,697,991, forward strand.
TATCAGAATGAAGCACGTGTGACTGTCCTAACTGGAGACAAAGATTTGCTTCAGATTTTGAATGAGCAAGTGACTGTTGCTCTAATGCAAAAAGGAATCGGGAACTATAAACATTATACAAAAGCCTTATTTGAAGAGGAAATGGGTATCTCTCCAAAGGCGCTGATCGATATGAAAGCACTTATGGGGGATTCAAGTGACAATTATCCAGGCGTCAAAGGAATCGGAGAAAAAACAGCATTAAAATTTATTCAAACATATCAAACCATTGACGGATTATTAGAAAATGTTCATGAACTAACGGCTGCCCAGCAAAAGAAAATGCAAGCAGGATTAGAAGATTTGAAGCTTTCTCGTCTATTGGCAGAGATCAAATGTGATGTCCCGCTGAGCTGTCCAATTGATGAGACGAAGGTGAACATCAATCAAGAACGGGCTGCTGCCATGCTGCGATACCATCAAATCAAAGGGATTGAACCGATGGTGAATCGATTAAGTAAAATAGAGATCAGCTAAGCCGATCTCTCAGCGTATAGACAAACCCTCGCATTCGCCCGCAGGTCTACGCTCCGGTGCTCACGAATATCAAATTCGCTCCGCTCCGGTACTCGCCCTTCCTAGGGCTGCAAAGGTTTTCTATCACGCTGAAAAGAAGACAAAGGGCTAAAATAAAAATCATTTTAGCCTTTTGTTAGAGATCAGCTAAGCCGATCTCTAAGGTTCATCTTTTTGTATTGCTTTTCTTCGCTCTATTTTCGAGCTGAGATAGTGGCTGCTTATCTTTTGTTTGCGCATCACCTTGAGGGGTTGTCCCATTTGTGACACGACCTTTATTTTCTTTATCCAATCAGTATCACCTCATACATTAGCATAACCGAAAAAAAAGCGATTCATCCTTTAGAAAGGTGAATCGCTTTTCTAGCGAGCTGATCAGCTACTTGATTTTCCTTGCTTGGAATCCACTTAATGAAAAATAAATCAAACTGGCTTTGAAGCTCGATCATCTCTTTTATAAAATGCTGAAAGGCTGGATTTTTAGCAAATCCTGCATTGGCCGCACGGTCAACTACCTGTGAATCTGTTCGAAACGAAACGGATCGCAGTCCTTTTTCTACGCAGATTTTCATCCCTTCAATGAGAGCGGTAAATTCTGCTTCGTGATTGCTCATTGATCCAAGAGGAATCGAGAAAGATTCTGCCTTTCCATCATATTTAATGAAAACGCCGATGCCAGAAGGACCCGGATTACCTGCGCTAGCACCATCAATGTATATTTCAGCTGGCAATTTATTTCCCCCTTTCATCAAGTGGAACCATTCTTTTCGCTGCATACGCGTATGGTGTCGCAATCGCGGCGACGATAAATTTAATCACATAAGTCGTGATGAAGATTTCGATCCATACATGAAATGGATAGGTGCCAAGAAAGGCAATGGTTGTGAAGATCAGTGTATCAAGCAGCTGGCTGATCATCGTACTTCCAGCGTTGCGCACCCAGAGCGCACCATCAGAAGGAAATATCCGGCGAATAAACGAATATACATAAACATCTAACATTTGACTGATGATATAAGCAGCAAGACTGCCAAGTGCGACCCTTGGCATAAAGCCAAATATGGTTTCCAGCGATGTTTGAGAAATGTCAGATGGAGCGGGATGGAAAAGTAAAGCCTCTTGCATGACAACGGTTAGCGTTAAAAGGGTGGCAAAGCCAATCCAGACAGCTTTTCTCGCTTCATTTTGTCCATATTTTTCATTCAATACGTCCGTTGCAAAGAATACACTGCCGTATAAAATGTTTCCAAGTGTTGCCGTTAAGCCAAACAATTCAACGGTTTTGACCACTTGTAAATTTGCAGCAACCGTCGCAAAGCCAATCCAGACGAAAAGGCCCATCTTGCCAAATCCTTTATAAAATAGAAGAACAATGATAAAATTAATGATCGCAAATAAGATCCAAATACCTTCATTAAACAAGTGACATGAACTTCCTTTCTCATTGTAAAATGTAACTTTTTGATTATAGCATAACGTATGTTTACCTTAAAAGCACGGGAAGGCGATGTGATCAATGAAATTAAGAGCACACTATACAATGAAAGTGAAATCGATTGGGTCCATTGCTTTTTTCCAAGAAGATTGGATGGAGCTAAAAGAGGCCTTGATTTTAGCCAAACATATCGATAAAAAAGAACCACAGTCCCTCCTATCATTTGAAGATGAAAAAGGGGCGATGTGGTCTATTAAAGAACTTGAAAAGCTAAATGAAGAACTAAAGCTTGAACCTGATCAGCTTCAGGTCTATTTTGATGCAAGTTTTTACAAAGAAACAGGCGACTCTGGTCTTGGGGTTGTCGTCTACTATAAGCTCGGAGAAGATGCTTATCGTTTGAGAAAAAATCAGCCCTTCAAAGGAACCACCAATAATGAAGCAGAGTATGCGGCTTTATTTGAGGCAGTCAAAGCATTAAAAGATCTTGGAGCAAGTAGAAATTCTGTCACGATTAGAGGCGATTCACTTGTTGTCATGAATCAATTAAAAGGAGAATGGCCTTGTTATGATGATGTACATAACAAATGGCTTGACCGGATTGAAGCGGCTTTAAAGGAGCTGAAGCTCACGCCAACCTATGAAGTCATCGATCGTAAACAAAATGCAGAAGCGGATCAGCTTGCAAGGCAGATGCTTGCAGACGTCCCAATCGAAAGTAAATTGAAATTAGAAGCAGACGGAGCTGAATAATGTGGATAAAAAAACAGCAGTACAAGAATTGACGGATCTCCAAGACACGTATTGTTCAGATTGTTTGATTAAGAAGCACTTCCGAAAAGAATATGGCAAAAAATACGCCCACTCCTTTTGTATTCAGCAATGCACAGTAGGAGAGAAAATAAAAGAATACGGACAGACGCTGCTTAAAAAATAAGCCGCTGCCGCCCCGGTTTTCCTTACTCAAACATCCGCTCATGAAAAAAAACGGATAGAATGTGTAAAAAAAGAACATATTCTGAAAAATGAGCCGATATAACTATAGAAAGTTTTGGTTGAGTTACTTTTTGACTAAGTGACGGATAATAGAGGAAAAGGGGAAGGCCGGCATGGATAATAAGGATTTCGAAACGGTATTACATCGAACATTTCAAGAGGTATACAGCGATCTAGAGCAGCTAGTAGATGTAGCAAAGAAGGGAAGACCTTTTCTCGAAAAAGATATTTCTGAAATTGAACAACGACTGAAGCAAAATATTTTAGCCATTGAAATTCAGCTGAAAATCAAATAAGAGAGGCATAAGCCTCTCTTTATTTTGTCGTTTCATCATTGATTTAGTTGATTAAAGTTTTGTTACGTTTGCAGCTTGAGGTCCACGATTACCTTCAACGATTTCAAAAGAAACTTCTTGTCCTTCTTCTAAAGACTTGTAGCCGTCACCTTCGATAGCTGTGAAGTGAACGAATACATCGTCTCCGCCTTCAACTTCAATGAAGCCGAAACCTTTTTCATTATTGAACCATTTTACTTTACCGTTTTGCATATTGCTTTTTCCTCCTAGTACTGTAGCACACCTTTTGGCATACTAAAAAAAATTTTCATCACCTAACGACTTTGCAGTTGTTAAATGATGGTTCCACTATACACCATCAAAAGTAAAGCGTCAAGCAGGCGAGCCAAATTTTGAGCAGAATGTTTGATTTTTTTGTTTTTTTGGTGAATAACAATGAAATATAAAACGTTCTTTTCGGAACCTCACGTGCAGTTTGTCCGTATATAAAAAAAATACAGAAAGAGGTGCAATCATGAATCGTTATACACTTGAAGAATTTGTTCAGAATACGCAGCAAGAAGATAAAGGAGAAGGTGTCTTCGAACTTGAAACATCAAGACTTTTAGAAATTAATTTGACTGACACGATTTGGGCAAAAACGGGTTCTATGGTTTCCTATCGTGGGAAAATCAAATTTGAACGTGAAGGTGTTTTTGAGCACGGCGTCTCAAAAATGTTCAAAAAAATGCTCTCAGGAGAAGGCACCTCACTAATGAAGGCGACAGGTGATGGGAAATTATATGTGGCAGATCAAGGTAAAAAAATCTCGATTCTTCGTTTGGCTCAAGGAGAATCCATTTTTGTGAATGGAAACGATCTGCTCGCGTTTGAACCATCTGTCCGCTGGGATATCAAATTGATGAAAAAAGTGTCTGGCATGCTTGCAGGTGGATTATTTAATGTCAAATTAGAAGGGCCGGGCTTAGTAGCAATCACAAGTCATTATGAGCCGCTGACACTCATTGTTCAGCCAGGTGACTCTGTTTATACAGATCCGAATGCGACTGTTGCGTGGTCAGGGGATTTAAAAACTGAATTTGTGACAGATGTTTCATTTAAAACTTTTATTGGCAGGGGAAGCGGAGAGTCCATTCAAATGAAGTTTACCGGAAGCGGCTTTGTTGTCGTTCAGCCGTTTGAAGAAGTATACACAACAAATGGAAATCAAGGATGAAGAAAAGGTGTCCGTCATTGACGGACACCTTTTTATGATAATGCGCGAGCATAAGTTTTGTTATTCATGATGAGATCTGACTGCTCGACGATATCTTCCAGAATGGTTTGAGAAGATTGTTTTAAGTGCAGTTTTTTCATGTTTTGTTTCATTGTTTCTAATTTTTCTTCATCCTGAAGCAAGTTGGTCACAGATTCTAAAATGTCTTCATGTCTGTTAATGACAATGGCAGCGCCATAATCCTCAAAGAAAAGAGCATTTTCCTTTTCTTGACCAGGGACAGGCTTGTAAAGAATGACCGGGACACCGATTGCAGTTGCTTCTGTTAAAGTAATGCCGCCTGGTTTTGTAATCATACAATCTGTTACTCTGAACAATTCATCAATTTGTTCCACATATCCAAGCGCCTTCAATTGATCTGGGTGTGCTTGTTCAAGAACGCTAAGCGATTGTTTCAGCGCGGCGTTCTTTCCGCATACAACAACAATTTGTACTTCACTGTCGAGAAGCAGCGCCTCACATAATTCCTTCACATTTTTTAGTACACCGTGAGCACCGGCCATGATGAGAAGAACTTTTTTATCTGATGATAATCCATATTTCTTATAGATCATCGATTTTGGCACGTCTGCTTCAAACTGTGGTCTAATAGGAATACCTGTCACCTTGACATCGCTTGGATGTGTGCCGATTTCCACTAATTTTTGTTTCACATAATCGGTTGCAACATAGTATCGGTCGATGTTTTCATGTACCCAAATCTTATGGAGACAAAAATCTGTCATGACATTAAAAGTCGGAATCACTTTACCTGTTTTGTTTCGGTATTCTGGTACCACAATCATTGGGAATGTAATAATGATGATGTCCGGATTGTGTAACTGAATTAATTCATCGAGACGCTTATTTCCCATTTTTAAATAAATGTTAAATTTGCGTTTATTGTAAATTTTATCTACACCGTAATAAAACAAGCGATAAAATTGTTTCCCAATGGAAAAGCTCTTCAAGTATAAATATTGAGTCACTTCTGACACAATGGGATTCGATTCTTGATACAAATTAGAAACTACAACATGTTCAAATCCTTGGGATTTGCATTCATCATACAGTGTTTTTGCTACCTGCATATGTCCATTTCCATAATTTGCGGTCAAGATTAATATTTTTTTATTGGTATTCAAGAATATTCACCTCAAATGTAATCAACAACAACAAAACTTCGTACGAAAACTATTAATCTCATAGGTCTACATATACATAAAGATAACATATAAACAGTTAGAGCATATCATTCGTTACGAAAGAATTAAACTAATTTTAAAAAACAAACAGATTCAATTGATAATGGAAGACAGAGCCATTTGTATTTTAACACATTTTGACGATTTATCATCAGACCACAGTCTATTTTATTCCCAAACATATGGTGTTTCTTGATAAACATAATAATTAAGCCAATTCATAAACAATAAGGTTGCATGGGCTTTCCAGCGATTTACTGGGATTAATGTGTCACCATCTTCTATAAAATAGTGGACAGGTTTTTGGACTGTATCATGTTTCAACAAATCTCTTTCATATTCCTGCATCAATGTATCTGTATCATATTCAGGATGTCCAGTTAAAAATACTTGTTTATCATCATCTGAAACAATTAAACAAACACCCGCTTCTTCAGACATACTCAAGACTTTCAAATTCGGCGTGTTTTTTAATTGTTCTGTATTAATATCTGTATGCCTAGAATGTGGGACATAGTATACTTCATCAAAACCTCTGACTAATCTTTCTTTTTTCTCTTTCACAATATGCTCAAATACGCCAAATTTTTTCTCAGGAAGCTTGATTTTTTCAATCCCGTAATGGTGATATAAACCTGCCTGTGCACCCCAGCAAATATGAAGGGTAGACGTCACATTGGTTTTACTCCAGTCCAAAATGTCCTGCAGCTCTTTCCAATAAGAGACTTCTTCAAAAGGTAAGTGCTCGATTGGTGCGCCAGTGATGATCATTCCATCAAATTTTTTATGGCGAATCGATTCAAAGGTCGTATAAAATTCATCTAGATGCTCTCTCGACGTATTCTTCGGTGTATGTGTACTTGGAATCAAAAACGTAAAGTACACTTGTAAAGGAGAATTTCCGAGCATTCTCAGCAGCTGCGTTTCAGTTTGTATTTTTTTTGGCATTAAATTTAAGATCACGATATTCAAAGGACGGATATCTTGCTTGAATGCCCTTGTCTCATCCATGACGAAAATATTTTCGCTCTCTAGTATTTGTTTTGCCGGCAGATGAACTGGTATGTTTATAGGCAACTCGCCACCCCCTGAACCAAAGCTAATTTCACTTCATTATAGGAACTTTCTGGCGATATTTCAATGTTTCAATTATGTTACAATGAAAAATAGAGCAAAAAAGAATGCTGTTTCTGTAAAAAAAGGAGGCCGTTTTGTTATGATCACAAAGCATTTATCAGATATTGACATTGCCCAAAAGGCTAAGCTGAGACCGATTCAAGACATCGCAGCAAAGCTGCAAATACATGACGAAGAATTAGAATGCTATGGTTTCACAAAAGCGAAAATTTCTTTGACTATTTTTGACCGTTTAAAGAAACAAAAAGAAGGACACGTGATTCTTGTCACTTCGATTAACCCTACGCCAGCAGGTGAGGGGAAATCCACCGTAACTGTCGGCCTTGGTCAAGCCTTCGAAAAAATTGGCAAAAAAGCGATCATTGCGATGCGTGAGCCATCATTAGGTCCTACAATGGGGATTAAAGGCGGAGCAGCGGGCGGAGGATATTCACAGGTGCTGCCAATGGAAGAAATCAATCTTCATTTCACAGGGGATTTTCATGCCATTACATCTGCACATAACGCCTTATCTGCATTTATTGATAACCATATCCATCACGGAAATGAACTCGGTATCGACACGCGGCGCATTGTGTGGAAGCGGGTGCTTGATTTAAACGATCGTGCATTAAGACAGGTCGTTGTCGGACTTGGCGGTCAGTTAAATGGATATCCTAGAGAAGACGGATTTGATATTACAGTGGCTTCCGAAATGATGGCGATCCTTTGTTTAGCAGAAGACTTAAACGACTTAAAAAAACGTCTTTTTTCTATTGTTGTTGCCTATAATCAAGAAGGCGAGCCAGTCACAGTGGGAGCACTTGGATATGAAGGTGTTCTGACGCTACTTTTAAAAGACGCACTCAAACCGAACCTTGTTCAAACGATTGAAGGAACCCCAGCCCTTGTCCATGGCGGTCCTTTTGCTAATATTGCACATGGATGCAATAGTTTAATTGCAACCAAAATGGCAGCAAAATTAGCTGATTATGTCGTTACAGAAGCTGGATTTGGTGCAGACCTTGGAGCAGAAAAGTTCCTGCACATTAAAACAAGAGCTGGTGATTTCAAACCTAGTGCAGTTGTCATTGTCGCAACAGTGAGAGCATTAAAGATGCATGGCGGAATGAAGAAAACCGAACTCAAAGAAGAGAATGCACACGCCGTATTAGAAGGTATACATAATTTAGAAAAGCATATTGAAACCGTGCAAGCTTTTGGTCTTCCATATATTGTGGCGGTAAACCGATTTATAACGGATACAAAAGAAGAGATTCAAGCGATAGAAGATTGGTGCGGCAAACATGGCCATCCAGTCAAAGCCGTGAATGTATGGGAAGAAGGAGGAGAAGGCGGGACAGCTCTTGCCGAGGAACTAGCAGCACTCATTGAAAAGAAAAAGAACAACTTTACCTATTTGTATGAAGAGAACGATTCCATCGAAGAAAAGTTATCTAAAGTGGCCAAAGTGGTTTACGGGGCAGATGGGGTCACGCTCACAACTAAAGCAAGAAAGCAGCTGGCTGCCATTGAGGAAAACGGCTGGGCTCATTTGCCGGTTTGTATGGCAAAAACACAATATTCTCTTTCAGATGATCCAGCTTTAATCGGCAGACCTAAAGGCTTTACCATTACGATTCGAGAGTTAAAGCCATCTGTAGGAGCAGGGTTTATTGTAGCCTTAACCGGAAGCATTTTGACAATGCCTGGCTTACCTAAAAAACCTGCGGCTCTCGAAATGGACTTATTAGAAGACGGCAGTGTGACAGGACTCTTTTAAACGGGAGCATAAAAAGCGATTTTCTAAAAGAAGCATGTTACGATAGGAAAAAGTGAATCCTAGGAGGCTATGAGATGTCAATTTATGATATTCAGGTCAAGACCATTAACGGTCAGGAAAAATCGATGGCAGATTACAAAGGAAAAGTGCTCATTATTGTAAACACAGCAAGCAAATGTGGACTGACTCCTCAATTTAAACAATTACAAGAGCTATATGATCAATATCATGAAAAGGGCCTTGAAATTTTAGGATTTCCGTGTAACCAATTTATGAACCAAGAGCCAGAAGGAGAAGAAGCCATTCAAGAGTTCTGTTCTTTGAATTATGGAGTGACCTTCCCTATGTTTGCGAAAGTAGATGTCAATGGCGAAGAGGCGCACCCGCTGTTCAAACATTTAACAAGTGAAGCGAAAGGTGTGCTTGGGACAAAAACAGTGAAATGGAATTTCACCAAATTTATCGTGGACCAAAACGGAGAAGTCACTGAACGATTCTCTCCGAAAACACCACCAAAAGAATTAGAAAGCTCAATCATTGCTCTGCTTAACAAATAAGATGGTGACAGTCATGCAACGAAAACAATTGGAGGCAGCAGCCTCCTTTGTTTCAGACAGGCTGAAGAATGAACCGACTGGACACGATGCGGCTCATGTTGCTCGTGTGCGTCAGCTTGCCGTTCGTATTGCAAATCAGGAAGGCGGCTCTCTTTTTATCATCGAAATGGCGGCGATTGTACATGATGTCATTGATGAAAAGCTGTCAAGTGAATGGAAGGTTACGAAGGAGCAGCTTGAGAACCAGCTCCTTTTGTGGGAATTGGACACGCGGGATATCCGCTATATCATGGACATTATTACAACGATGTCTTTTCGTCATCGGCATAAGCAGTTTAGGCCAATGACGTTAGAAGGGGCCATTGTTCAAGATGCGGATAGGCTGGATGCGATAGGAGCAAGCGGTATCGCTAGAGTGTTTACGTATGCTGGCGCTACAGGTGAGCCCCATTATACAGAGGACACGCAGCAGGGCTCTGTGCTAAAGCATATGGAAGAAAAACTGCTCAAATTAAAAGACTTGATGAACACTCATGCAGGAAAGCAGCTTGCTGATGAGCGGCATGAATTGATGAGTTTATTTATCAAGAAGTGGAAAGAAGAATGCGGCCTTACAGATGAGTAGGGTCTTTATGTGTGTAAGGAGGATATATCAATGAAAATAACAGCAATAGAACCAACGCCAAGTCCGAATACCATGAAGGTGATTTTGACAGAAGCACTTGCCGGCGGTAAAAGCAACAACTACAAAAAGGATCAAAAAGACGAAGCACCAGAAATGATCAAGCGTATTTTAAGCATTGAAGGTGTAAAAGGGGTTTATCATGTTGCAGATTTCTTAGCGGTTGAGCGAAATGCAAAGTTTGACTGGCAGGGTATTTTACAACAGGTCAGAGAAGCCTTTGGACAAGAAACAGAAGGTCTTCAGGAAGGAGCTCAGTCAGGCGATGACACATTTGGTGAAGTGAAAGTGTTTGTCCAAATGTTTAATGGGATTCCAATGCAGGTCAAACTGTCAGACGGTGAAAGAGAAGAACGGTTTGGCATGCCTGAACGTTTTCAAGCAGCCATTTTAAAGCTTAGAAGCAGCTCAGACAATGTCGTGTTTGAACGTGTGTGGAAAGAACACGGCGTTCGTTTTGGAGAATTTGCTGATATCGGTCAGGAAGTCACAGAGGAGCTGCAAGCAGCCTATGATGACGAGCGTTTAGCCCGATTAACAGAGGCGGTTAAAGAAGGTCAGGAAGCTGTAGATAGACAGGTGAACCGAAAGGCATATGATGTAACAGAAGAGATGCTGCAAGAGGAAGATTGGAAAAAACGTTTTGCCCATTTAGAGCAAATGCAGCCAGAGCTAAAGGACATACCTGTTTTAATGAAAGCAATGGAGGATCCAAAAACGTCTATTCGCAGACAAGCGGTTGTGAATGCTGGCATGATTGAAGATCCTGCCATTCTGCCTATTTTATATAAGGGGCTCGAAGACAAAACAGTGACGGTCCGCAGAACGGCTGGCGACTGTATTTCAGACCTTGGTGACCCAAGTGCTATCGAAGCCATGATCGCAGCATTAAAGGACCCGAGTAAGCTTGTCCGCTGGCGTGCAGCTATGTTCCTTTATGAAGAGGGGGACGAAACGGCACTTGTAGCATTAAAAGAAGCAGAGCAAGACCCTGAGTTTGAAGTCAGTCTTCAAGTGAAAATGGCGATTGAGCGCATTGAGCATGGAGAAGAAGCAAAAGGCTCAGTATGGAAGCAAATGACAGAAAGTAGAAAGAATGCATCAGAATGATGAGATAGATGAACAAGCTGCCAATGAAAAGCAGCTTGTTTTTCTAAAAACGATAGAAGAAAAATTTTTTTAGAAAAATTATTTTGAATATTGTTGAAATATGCGAAAAAACTCTATATAGTAGTACCAATATAGAATATTGGAGGTCAGATTTTATGACACGAACCTTGCTGAGCGCTTGCTTCAGCAGCCATGGTAGTCATCAGTCATTCATAGGTGGCTAAATAAACAGAAAATTTGTAAAATAAAATCAACTCAAAATCATGCAGTCAACAAGACTTGTAGTATAGGAGGCTTTTTAAACAGATGGCAGAACTACGCAGTAATATGATTAAACAAGGAATCGACAGAGCACCTCACCGAAGCTTACTAAGAGCGGCGGGGGTAAAGGATGAGGATTTCGGCAAGCCATTTATTGCCGTATGTAATTCCTATATTGATATTGTCCCAGGACATGTCCATCTTCAGGAATTCGGGAAGATTGTGAAGGAAGCTATTCGTGAAGCTGGCGGGGTTCCATTTGAATTCAATACGATTGGCGTCGATGATGGAATTGCCATGGGTCATATCGGGATGAGATATTCATTGCCAAGCCGTGAAATCATTGCGGACTCTGTGGAAACCGTTGTATCTGCTCATTGGTTTGATGGAATGGTTTGTATTCCTAACTGCGATAAAATCACACCAGGAATGATGATGGCAGCGATGCGCGTGAATATCCCGACTGTCTTTGTGAGCGGGGGACCGATGGAAGCGGGTAGAACAAGTGATGGCAGAAAAATTTCTCTTTCTTCTGTATTTGAAGGCGTTGGTGCATACCAGTCAGGTAAAATCAATGAAGAGGAATTAAATGAATTAGAGCAGTTTGGCTGTCCAACCTGCGGATCTTGTTCAGGTATGTTTACAGCTAACTCAATGAACTGTTTAGCGGAAGCACTCGGGATCGCTCTTCCTGGCAATGGAACGATTTTGGCGACATCACCAGAGCGAAGAGAATTTGCGAAGAAGTCTGCAAAACAACTCATGGAGCTTATCAAAAAAGATATTAAACCACGGGATATTGTCACTGAAAAAGCAATTGATAATGCATTTGCATTAGATATGGCACTTGGTGGTTCAACCAATACCGTTCTTCACACATTGGCGATTGCGAATGAAGCAGGTGTTGAATATTCACTTGAACGTATCAATGAAGTAGCAGAACGTGTGCCTCATTTATCAAAACTTGCTCCAGCTTCAGACGTTTATATTGAGGATTTACATGAAGCAGGCGGCGTTACAGCAGCACTAAATGAATTGTCTAAAAAAGAAGGAGCTCTTCATTTAGATACAATGACCGTCACTGCGAAAACGCTTGGCGAGAACATTGCGGGGCATGAGGTAAAAGATTATAACGTCATTTATCCAATTGACAAGCCATTTACTGAAAAAGGCGGCTTAGCCGTTTTATTTGGAAACCTTGCGCCAGATGGAGCCATCATTAAAACGGGCGGGGTACAAGACGGGATCACACGCCACGAGGGACCTGCCATCGTATTTGAATCCCAAGAAGAAGCCCTTGAAGGTATCATTAATAGAAAAGTAGAAGCAGGACATGTTGTCATTATTCGCTACGAAGGACCTAAAGGCGGACCTGGCATGCCTGAAATGCTTGCACCTACTTCACAAATCGTCGGCATGGGTCTTGGACCAAAGGTTGCTTTAATTACAGACGGACGTTTTTCCGGCGCTTCTCGCGGTTTGTCTATTGGACACGTCTCTCCAGAGGCAGCTGAGGGCGGCCCGCTTGCCTTTGTTGAAAATGGTGACCATGTCGTTGTCGATATCGAACAGCGCATTTTAAGCGTAGATGTTCCAGAGGAAGAATGGGAAAGAAGAAAAGCAAACTGGAAAGGCTTTGAGCCAAAAGTAAAAACGGGTTATCTTGCTAGATATTCAAAACTTGTGACATCAGCCAATACAGGCGGCATCATGAAAATTTAATCTGATATCGAACATTTGAAAATTGGCTCTCTCTATAGTATCCTTTATTCACAACATAAGGATTATAGAGGGGGCTTTTTTATGTCAATGGCATATGAAGAATATATGCGCCAGCTCGTTGTACCGATGCGTCAAGAGCTGACAAGTGCAGGATTTCAAGAACTAACAACGGAAGAAGAAGTAGAACAAACGATGCAAGAAGCAGAAGGAACGACATTTGTCGTTGTCAATTCTGTATGCGGGTGCGCTGCCGGCTTAGCACGCCCAGCTGCTACACAAGCTGTGATGAAGGCAGAAAAAACACCAGATCGAATTGTCACAGTTTTTGCTGGTCAGGACAGGGAAGCAACGGCAAAAATGAGAGAATACTTCACAGGAGAAGAGCCATCGTCTCCATCTATGGCACTTTTAAAAGGAAATGAACTCGTTCATTTTATTCCGCGTGACGAAATTGAAGGTCATGAAATGGAAGACATCATGAACAACGTCTTATCTGCATTCGAAAAACATTGCTAATACACATGTTGAAATGTCCTGTGATCAAATCAGGGCATTTTTTCTTGATCATGATGGAGGAACCGCATGCTTATCACAACAAGCTTTAGAGCAAATGAACAAACAATTGAAACAGCAAAAGCCCTTGCAGAGGATTTACATGGTGAGTATGTTGAAAGGCGCAAACAATCCGTCAAGCAGCTTGCGATGAAACGAGGAGACGTCCTTGTTGTGGGGAAAGAAAGATTCGAATGGTATCAGCCAAATGGTGAAAAGTTCTTCTTCCATCCAAGCTCAGCAATGTTCAGGGTGAAGCGGCTCATGCGCGGAGAAAAGGATCCTTTAATCGAAGCCACGCAGCTTCGGCCAGGCGATTCCTTTTTAGATTGTACGCTTGGTCTAGGATCAGATGCCATTACAGCCAGCTTGCGAGTAGGTCCGAATGGAAGGGTCATTGGTATCGAAAAGAATCCCATGACAGCATTGTTAGTCCGAGAAGGATTAAACACATGGGAGACAGGGGTAAGAGAGGCAGATGAAGCAATGAAACGGATATCTGTTGTAAGTGGAGACAGTATCGAGCAGCTAAAAAAGCTCTCTGATGAATCAATTGATGTCGTCTATTTTGACCCGATGTTTGAGGAGGCGATTCAAGAATCTGCAAGTATCGCTCCGCTCCGTCATGCGGCAGAGTACCACTTTGATCACGAAACAGCCGTCCAAGAAGCGCTGAGAGTGGCGAGAAAAAGAGTGGTTTTAAAAGATCATTGGAAAAGCACCCGATTTCTAGCAGACTCCTATCAATTTCACGTTTTAAAACGAAAAACAGCCCAATTTCATTATGGATATATTGAGAAAGAAAAAAGCCCTCGCTAAAGGTTCAGCTGTGCAGACAATTCTTTTTAATTCCTTGTCAAACATCTAAAAAAGCCCTTATTCAGGGCTTTTAATCTGTAATCTCCATATAGACAAAATAAAATAATGTCAGCAAGGAAGCCGTAATAAAAAAACCTTCAAGCATACCCATTCCTCCCAAATTTTAGTCGCCTTTACTGCCATTGTAAACGTTTTATTATAAAAAAGAAAGTCTCAAATCGGTGACCAAATTGAATGACTGAAAATTCATTATATGCTAGAATAGCAGTATGATAACTTATGGAAGGAATTAGATATCATGAAGATGTGGATGAGAAAAACGCTTGTTGTGCTCTTTACGATTGCAACTTTTGGTTTAGTCTCTCCTCCGCCGGCTTTGATGACAGACAAGCCCTCTGAACTTTCTTCATCTGATAAAACGCCTTATACAGCTGTTTATGATACATCAGATGAATTGCGCAGCTGGGAACTAACGCAAGAGGAAAGCAAAGAGCAGATAGACTCCTTTGAGCAATATAAGCAAGAGGTGCTGTCAAGTGCAGAAAATCAATCCTTTCTCAAATTTGGCCGTAAAATCACACCTGTCATTGAGGACGAGTACAGAGAAGAGATTCAGCCGAAGATTGAACAAGTGTTAACCGACTATTTAACAAATTTCAAAGATGACGAAAAATTTCAAGATGTTGTGATAACTGATCAGCCTTCAAGCGGAAATGGCGAAAAAATCTTCCACATTTACAACCGCAAGACCGGAGAAGATTTGCTCCGTTTTCATGTCAGAAGAGATCAGCCGCCTCACAGCGGATATTGGTTTAACTTTCATTACCATACAGCAGAAGATGGATTCCAGACGCATCATGAACTCGGTAATATTTACTGGGATAAAAACACCCCGCCGAGCTGGATGAGCCACTAGAAGGAGATGTCATGCCAATTGAAAAAATATACAATGAACGAAATGGTGCAGATTACAAAACAAATGTTAAACGATCGCGGAGTGAAAATTGAAGATATCGCACACATTGTGCTGAAGCTCCAAGAAAAATATCATCCAAACCTTCCACTTAGTGTCTGTATTGAAAATGTTGAAAAAGTGCTGAATAAAAGAGAAATTGTCCATGCAGTTTTAACAGGACTTGCCCTTGATCAGCTGGCAGAAAAAAAGCTTTTGCCAGAACCTTTACAGCACTTAGTCGAAACAGATGAGCCGCTATATGGAATTGATGAGATTATTCCGCTTTCCATTGTCAATGTATATGGATCAATCGGTTTGACCAACTTCGGTTATTTAGATAAAGAGAAATTTGGTATTATTCGTGAATTAGATGAAGGCCGTCCAGGGGAAGTGCATACTTTCCTTGATGACCTAGTCGCTGCACTTGCCGCAGCAGCTGCAAGCCGCATTGCTCACTCACACCAAGATATTAAGGATGAAGAGCAGGAACGAGTGAATCAAGCATAAAAAGAAAAACATGTCTGCTCATCATGCAGGCGTGTTTTTTTGGTTTCAAGAAATGCTGAAATAAGGTAAACTACAACAAGAACATAAATAAAGGATGAAAAAAATGAAACAATACAAAGAGTTATGCCGTCATGTATTACAGCACGGGGATGAAAAAGGTGACAGAACGGGTACAGGTACAATCAGCACGTTCGGTTATCAGATGAGATTTGATTTACAGGAAGGGTTTCCTCTTTTAACCACAAAGAAATTACACCTGAAATCAATCATTCATGAGTTGCTTTGGTTTTTAAAAGGTGATACAAATGTCAAATATCTTCAAGAAAATGGTGTCCGGATTTGGAACGAATGGGCAGATGAAAATGGAGAGCTGGGCCGTGTATACGGGGCGCAGTGGAGATCATGGGCGAGCGGAGACGGCGAGACAGTGGATCAGATCGCAAAGCTGATTCATGATATTGAGCACAACCCGAATTCAAGACGACTGATCGTCAGTGCTTGGAACCCGGGGGAAATTGATCAAATGGCGCTGCCTCCTTGTCATTGTCTGTTTCAATTTTACGTATCAAACGGGAAGCTTTCCTGCCAGCTATATCAAAGATCGGCAGATATCTTTTTAGGCGTGCCATTTAATATCGCTTCATATGCTCTTCTAACGATGATGATTGCCAAAGTCACAAATCTTGAGCCAGGAGAGTTTATTCATACACTCGGAGATGCTCATATTTACCAAAATCATCTTCCACAGGTGAAAATGCAGCTAGAGCGCGAAGAACGCACGCTTCCTACACTTCGTATTACGAGAGATGTAAAGAGCATTTTTGATTTTACGTTTGATGATTTTGTGCTTGAGAACTATGATCCGCATCCGCATATTAAAGGAGAAGTCAGTGTATGATTTCCATGATTGTGGCGACAGGTAAAGATAGAGTCATTGGTCAAGATAATCAAATGCCTTGGCATTTACCAGCAGATTTAGCGTATTTTAAAAAAGTCACAGGCGGTCATACGATTGTCATGGGC
The DNA here is from genome assembly GCF_054161415.1 of Bacillus sp. PK5-006. Taxonomy (NCBI): domain Bacteria; kingdom Bacillati; phylum Bacillota; class Bacilli; order Caryophanales; family Bacillaceae; genus Bacillus; species Bacillus sp. PK5-006. The sequence continues at coordinate 1,714,820 of NZ_CP096414.1, forward strand.
AGAAAAACCTTTGAATCGATTGGACGAGCACTGCCTAATCGCCGAAACATTGTGCTGACCACAAGTTCTTCTTTTAAAGCAGAAGGATGCGAGGTTGTTCATTCAATTGCTGACATTTTGGCAATTGCGGAAAGTGAGGCAGAGCTCTTTATCATTGGCGGGTCTAAACTGTATGAAGAAATGATGCCATATGCGGATCGTCTCTATATCACGCACATTCACCATGCGTTTGAAGGAGACCGCTATTTCCCGTATTACAATGAAGATGAATGGACGATTGTATCACGCGAAAAAGGCCATTGTGACGAAAAGAACCCCTACAATTATGAATTTGTCGTCTATGACAAAAAAGGATAAGTGAGTAGGAGGAGTACGGTTGTTTCGTTATTGGTTTTTAACGATTTATGTTGTTGTATCCTTTTTAAAAAGTATGAGGCATTTGTACGATCATGAATTAACGGATCCACGCATTTCCTATACGAAACGAATGCATCTCATTCATGAGCATGCAAAAAGGTTTGCCCGGGGATGTATTGATCAATCAGGATCAGTCATGACCATTCATCAGCAAAAGAAGCTGCCAGATGGCCCAGTTATTTATGTCACAAAAGAGCTGAATCCAGTCACGACGACATTATTGATTGGCCACCTTGAGAAGCCATTTGCTTTCATGGCAAAGCCGAAGCTCTTTCGGTATCCGATTATAAAACAATGGCTCAAAAAAATGGCGGTTATTCATCAGAATCAAACGGATGAGGTCTTATTAGAAGAAGCAAAGGAAAGAGTCATGTCTGGGCAGAGTATCTTGCTTTCAGAAGCATATCGTCACATTGCAGAAGCGCTTGCTGAAGAATACGATTGTCCGCTTGTACCGATTGAAACTAGCGGAACGGATCGTCTTTTAACTGGGAAGATCGTGAAAAGACTGCGTCCTGTTAATGTGGATATTCATATTAAAGCTCCTGTCATGATCAGTGATTACGCACAAAAGCGTGCATAAAAAAAACCAGCATCCGAATAGTGGATGCTGGTTTTTTTCATGCAGCAGGAACGTTCACACAATAGAATAAAATACAGAAGAACATCGAGGCGCTGCCGCCGAGAACAAAGCTGTGCCAAATCGCATGATGATAGGGGATTTTCCGCCAAATATAAAAGATGGTTCCGACTGAATATAAAATGCCGCCTAACAGTAAGAGGCCAAATCCTGCACCTGTTAATTGGATATAAAGCGGTTTGATGGCAATGATGATCATCCAGCCCATTAATAAATAGACAAGGGTAGATACGATAATAAAGCGTTTGACGAAAAAGATTTTAAAGACAATCCCACCAGCAGCAAGCGCCCATACAATCGCAAGGAGTGTATAACCCAGTGCACCTTTTAGTGGTCCAAGTAAAAAGGGTGTATATGTACCAGCAATCAATACATAAATAGCCGAGTGGTCGAGAATTTCAAAAATATCTTTTGTTTTTTTGTGCCGAATGCTATGAAGCAGGGTTGAGCTTAAATAGAGCAGCAGCATGGATACACCAAATATCGAAAAGCTGATAATGTCTGTGACGGTGCCGTATTGAACAGCGAATAAGACGAGAAACACAATAGCTGGGATGGATAAAATAACACCAATGCCATGTGTAATGGCGTTTGCAATTTCTTCTTTTACAGTAAACAATGGATGTCCTCCTTTTATTGAACCGGTATATAACCATCAAGCGACTTCAGGAATGAAAGACCTTCAAGTGTAATCTTCGTTCCGGCCCTGCCTTTTCCTTTTGTCACGTATGCTTTTTTCTCAAGATCATCTAAGCGGTTTCTCACCTGCTGAGGGGTCAGCGGGATGTCTCCTTGTTTGCTTAATTCAGACAAGATACGCCTGCTGGCTGCTTCTCCTTTTTCATTGAGAGATTTAATGGCTTCCAGCAAGAAAACAAACTCTTGTTTTTCCATTAGTGTGAGCTGGTGTTCTTCCTTTTTACCTTTCACGGCTGAGGGAAGGGGTGCTAACACAAAGGGCGGTAAATGATGTAAAAATACCGTGTGGCCCTCGAGTATGGACGCAGCGTAATGAACAATATTTTTGAGTTCTTGGACATTTCCTTCAAATGGATACTGCTGCAAGGCTTCCCAAACACTTGGATCAATATTCGGTGCCATGTTCAGCTTTTGAAAGAAAGCATTTGTTAACACAGGAATATCTGTTTTTCGTTCGGCTAAAGCTGGAAGGGCCAAATGAAGAACATTCAGACGATAAAACAGCTCGGGTAAAAAGGTAGAAGAAACCCTGAGTGCCTCTATTGATAAAGACGAAGAAGCGATTACTTTTGTTGCAGGTGACGTTTCTAGAAAGTGAATGACCTGGTGCTGCATAGAAATACTTAATGCACCGATTTCATCTAAATAAAGAATTTGATTGTTTTTTTCTGTGAAGGCTTTCTGTAAGGTTTCTTCATTCAAGATGGGGCAATACATGTGTGTCAGTGATGCGTGTGGAACAGATACGTTCGCCATTTCTTGGGCGAATAGCGTTTTGCCTGTGCCGATGTCTCCTGTTATCAAGACAGGCTGCTCGTTTCCTGAGAATTGTTTTGCCAGATGAATAGCATGCTTGATATCTTGATGATCTCCATATATAGAAGTGAACGAATGTATAGCCATAGGGTGATTCCTTTCTTTGTGGTTCTAATTGGTTCAATTGTAACACCCAATTAAAACAAATGTACAGGAAAACGAAAAAGTTTATAAAATTTATGATGGATCGTGATCTATTGGTTTATTTTTTGAATATTCATGTTATAATGACAAATTAAATAAGGTTAAAGAGAAAGGATCTTGTACATGAAACCGTTGCTCAAAGAAAATACGCTAATTCAAGTGAAAGACATCTTAAAAGCCCATCAAAATTTGAAGGATGTAGTCATTCATACACCACTTCAAAAAAATGAGCGACTTTCTGAACGATATGAATGCAATGTCTACTTAAAAAGAGAGGATCTTCAAGTAGTTCGTTCCTTTAAATTAAGAGGCGCTTTTAATAAAATGAGCCAGCTTCCAAAAGATAAACTAGAAAATGGCATTGTCTGTGCAAGTGCTGGAAATCACGCGCAGGGTGTTGCCTATTCTTGTAAATATTTAGGCATCCACGGGAAAATCTTTATGCCTGCTACGACGCCAAGGCAAAAAGTATCACAAGTGGAGCTGTTCGGAAAAGAATATGTTGAAATTATCTTAACCGGAGATACGTTTGATGATTCGTATCATGAAGCCGTAAAATGCGGAGATGAAGAGAAGCGCGAATTTATCCATCCGTTTGATGATCTGGATGTGATGGCAGGACAAGGAACGACTGCTGTCGAAATCTTAAATGATATCGAGGTGGAGCCTCACTTTTTATTTGTAAGTGTCGGAGGTGGAGGTCTGTTATCTGGTGTTGGTACATATATCAAAAATATCTCACCAGAAACCGAAATCATTGCAGTCGAACCGCTTGGCGCAGCTTCACTGCATGCCTCGCATGAGAAGGGCGAGGTTGTGACACTTGATTCGATTGATAAGTTTGTAGACGGAGCAGCGGTTCAGCGGATTGGCGAAAAGACGTTTACATCGCTTCAGTCTGTTGTCGATAAAATCAGTCTTGTACCAGAAGGGAAAGTATGTACAACGATTTTAGAGCTGTATAATCAATGTGCGATTGTAGCAGAACCGGCTGGCGCATTGCCGATCGCAGCATTAGATGCTCATCGCGAGGAGATCAAAGGGAAAAATGTTGTCTGTATTGTCAGTGGAGGAAATAATGACATCGGCAGAATGCAGGAAATCAAAGAACGCTCGATGATCTATGAAGGGCTTCAACATTACTTTATTGTCAATTTTCCGCAAAGAGCAGGAGCGCTTCGTGAATTTTTAGATGAAGTGTTAGGGCCAAATGATGATATCTCACGCTTTGAATATACGAAAAAGAATAACCGAAGCAAAGGTCCTGCGCTAGTCGGCATCGAATTGAAAGAAAAAGATGACTATGCAGCGCTGATTGAGCGGATGGATAAAAAAGGCTTCCACTATGTTGAAGTGAATAAAGATCAAGATTTATTCCACCTATTTATTTAGGCTTAACAGATAATTGGAAAAGAGGATTGATCGTTTGTGCTGCTCAAAACAATATGTTTTAGACGGATGGATGGAGCTCAGATCAAGGTAACAGAAGTCCCTGTTCTAAAGGGAGATGAGACGTATCGTTTCATGCTCACCTTTAGACTTGAAGCTTTCTTGAAAAAAGTCTATGTATCTAAAGGAAAGAGAGCTGTGTACTCTTTCAGAGAGGATGTGAAACGTAACGTCAAGTGGAGCACATATGAACAGATCTATCAGGAGCCTACACTGAAACACAATGCGTAAGCAGAAATCTTTGTCAAAAGGGGGAGGTAGCCATTTTGAAATGGCAGCTGCTCAGTTTGGCAAGGATTTTTTTCATGACAAGAAGAAAATGTGACAATTTCAAAAACGTTAGGTCAGTTGTTTTCAAGTGTGCAGGAAATAAGGTAATATCATAAGTAAAGACTAAGACAGCAAGGATGAGACGATAGTGAAACAAATTAAAATTGTAACAGATTCAACTGTGGACCTTCCGCAAGAAAAAATCAATGATCTTTCCATTCACGTGATTCCGCTCAATATCTCCATTTCTGGAGTTGATTATATTGACCGAGTGAATATACAGCCAGATGAATTTATTGAAAAAATGGAGGCCGCTGAGGAACTGCCGAAAACGTCTCAACCTGCGATCGGTCAATTCGTCGAATTATATGAAAAGCTGACGGTAGATGGAAGTGAAGTGATCAGTATCCATTTAACTGGTGGAATGAGTGGTACTGTTCAAACTGCTGAAAGCGCTTCGAAAATGGTAGATGGAAATATCACGGTAATTGATTCGAATTTTATTTCCTATGGATTAGGATTTCAAGTCATCAAAGCAGCAGAACTAGCCAAAAAGGGTGCAAGCCGTGAAGATATTATCACAGAATTAGATAAAATCCGTCATCAAACAAAGCTATATGTCACGATCGATACATTAGAAAATCTCGTCAAAGGCGGCAGAATTGGAAGAGGAAAGGCGCTCATCGGCTCACTTCTTCACATCAAACCTATTGCCAGCTTAACAGACGGGGTATATACGCCAGAAGCGAATGTGAGAAGCTACTCTGCGCTTGTCCGCCATCTGACAAAACAGTATGTACAGGCGGTGAAGGGAAAAACAGTTCAAGCCATTGGGATCGCACATGCAGATGCATTAGAACTCGCTGAAAAGCTAAAAAAAGCGCTGCTTGATCACACACCTGAAGCACTGATTGACATCGCCTACACAACACCGATTATTTCGTGTCATACTGGAAAGGGCGCAATAGGCTTTACTTTTTATACCGATTGATAGAAAAAGGGGATGGACATATCATGTATAGAAAAAGGGGAGCCTTACTTGGTGCGCTTATGATGGTAAGCGTGCTTCTTTTAGTCTCATGTTCAAATGGACAAATCAAGGATGCTTTAAATTATCAAATAGAGCCGTTTGAGTTTGAAAACCAAGATGGCCAAAAGGTGTCATTGGATGATTTGAAGGGGAAAGTATGGGTCGCTGATTTTATTTTCACAAGCTGTGAAACGATTTGTCCGCCGATGACTGCTCATATGACAGAGCTGCAAAAACGGTTAAAAGAAGAAAAATTGGAAGCGCATATCATTTCCTTTAGCGTGGACCCAGAGGTCGATTCACCGAAAAAGCTAAAGGAATTTGCAAAAGCCTATCCATTGTCCTTTAAAAATTGGGATTTTCTCACTGGGTATTCACAGTCAGAAATTGAAAAATTCGCAATGAAAAGTTTTAAAACCATTGTAAAAAAACCTGAAGATGAAGACCAAGTGATTCATCAGTCCCTGTTTTTCCTTGTCAATCAAGATGGGAAAGTGATGAAAAACTATGATGGGGTGCAAAACACACCTTATGATGACATCATCAAGGACATCAAAACGCTGAACCGAAGCTAGCATAAGGATGTTCAAATGGGCGAAAACATGATACACTTTTTTAATCAGAAAAAGGAGGGACATCATCGTTTGAAGGCTCGTTTGATTTTGATTGTGATGTCTCTAGCTTTTGTTCTTTCTGCATGTTCCGCGCAAGAGGCTGGCATAAAGGATAAACTAGAAGACACACCAAAAGTAAAAGAACATATTACCATCGCAGCGGTTGGAGATTCCTTAACAGAAGGAATCGGAGATCAAGATAAAAAAGGCTATGCAGGCATGACCCGTGACAAGATAGAAGCAGTGGACGGCGTGCAGTCTGTCACATTAAAAAACTATGCTATTAAAGGCAGTAGAACAGTAGATTTATTAAAAAGATTAAAAGAAAAAAAGGTGCAGGACGGACTGAAAGACGCTGACTATATTTTCTTTACGATCGGCGGGAATGATCTCATGCATGTTGTCCGTCAAAATGTGCTTAATTTGACGTTTGCTCCTTTTCAAAAAGAGCAGGGTCCTTTTGAAGAGCGCTTTAAAACCATTCTTGCTCAACTGAGAGAACAGAATGATCATGCGAAAATCATGTATGTCAGCATGTACAATCCTTTTAAATTCAGTTTGTCTGAGCTGCGAGATATTGATGAAGTCGTTCAAGACTGGAATGCCGCTGCCAAAAAGGAACTCAAAAAAGACGGCAATGCGGATATGGTCAATGTAGCAGATTTATTTGAAGAAGGTTCTGATGAAAAATTACTGGCAGAAGATGATTTCCACCCAAACCAAAAGGGGTACTCTCTTATGGCAAATCGTTTATTCTCCGAAGTGAAAAAAGAAGGGCTGCCGAAGGAATAGGGTGAAACAGATGAAAAAATGGAAAAGCTTATTTTTTATTTTACTTGCAATCAATCTATTGATTGTGATTGGCTGCGGTATTTTGATGCTGCTGCCAGGCGGTCAATCCGCTTCAACCAAAGAAGTGAAAAGCGAATATGCTTTTAATATATCCAGCTCAAAGGAATCACTCACCAGCTTTGTGAATGATTATTTGAAAAATCAAGGATCAAATGATATGCCAGACTTTCATGTAGCAATCGATCAAGATGTGAAAGTAACAGGCGCAATTAAAGCTTTCTCTTCAACGATTGATGCAAACGTCTCATTTACGCCAACTGTTGAAGATAATGGTGATGTGCTTTTGAAAGTGGATGACTTTTCAATTGGACAATTGAGCATTCCGATTAGTTTTGTTTTAAGCTACATGGGTCAGTTCTATGAGCTGCCAGAGTTCGTTCATGTAAAACCGGATCAAAAAACGGTTGAAGTGCGTCTTTCAGAAATGCCGCTGACGAATGATATGTATGTAAAAGCAAACAAAATTGATCTACAGAACGATGAAATTGAATTTTCATATTATCATCCAAAGCAATAGAACGTGTGAGTCAGGAGTGTTATCATGAAGCGAGTCTATCAATATTTTAGTTTACTGTCGTTTTTATTTGCTGCGTACTTCGGCATAACAGCTGCCAATGCTTTAAAAGCAGAAAATATCGATCAGTTTTACTTAAATATTGCCTACTGTGCATTATTTCTTGGCACGATGATTCTTGCTTTTGATTTTCAAAAGCAAGAAAAAGCTGAAGATGTCTCGTAAGGAGCCTTTTCCATTTTAGGAAAGGCTCTTTTTTATAGTTGCCGAGACAAGACCACCTTTGCCATAAGTTCAGGTTCTCCGTTCGCAAAACCATGAAGCAGGATCAGGTATGCACGCTTTGTTTGCAGATGAACTTTTGGGATATCAAGCAGTACACTTTGAGTGCCGGCGGCTTTCAATTCAAAATGATATTTATTTGGAGAGAAATGATGAATGTGGGTGCTGTTTACATAATCAAGCTCCTTCGATATGATCCCTTGGTCTCGTTCATATATATCTATAGAAGGAAGGTCCGGAGACAGCTGTACAAATGTAAGTGCTGACAGGTCTTCTTGTTTAATCAAAGGAGTCTGCTGCTCAGTCAGCAGTGCAAAGCCTGCACGGGCACCTGTGATACATAATGTGTAGACCTCGCCGCTCTTAAATCGAATGCGGGAATGAAGAATTCTCTCATTTGTAGCCAGTTTGAACACTTCTATTTCATACATTCCCTCATCCCACTCCATATAAGCGGTCAAATGGCTGTAAGGCATTGGTTTCATTACCTGCTTCCGGTTCACATAAACAGCGAGCTCACTGAGATCTGGTGCAGCGTGAAATAATCGAATAAAGGCTTTTGATGAAGGGCTGCTTTGAAGATGCTCGTAGGTGCCAGCGAATGGCCGATATGGAAAGTCATGATAAAGGAGCTGCTGCATGTCATCAATCCCTTCTTTCTCATGCAATGGTGTTTTTTGTAGCGTATGCATGAAAAAGACGATCTGTATAGGCAAAAGAAGCATAGAAAAAAGCCTGACGTATTCCGTCAGGCCGGCATGTTAAGAAGGAGAAGAATATTGATGATATTCAGCTAGTTTAATGAACGTTTTTTCATCCTCAATTAAACCACAAACACCGCACTGGACTTTCATTTGAGGACCTTGATAGCTCAAGTGAAAAGGAGACAGCTGTTCTCCTTCGTATCTTTCGACAACTGCTCCTGTTGCTGGATCTAGCTTGACAGGTTCTGAAAGCTGCTCAATGAGATTAAAGCGCGTTCTGTTTGTTTTACAGTTTGGACAAAGGTAAGGGCTTGTCATGGTTCATTTCCACCTCTTTTTATCCGTAGCATGTCCTGAGCGCTAAAATCTATGCTTAATCCTTTTGACTTTTATCCAGCTTTTTAAATAATTTGATCATGGTTTTTAGTTCTTCGTCATCAAATGATTCAAATCGCTCCATAAAGTATTCCGTTTTCTTTTTCTCAAAATGCTCAGTAATTTCCTTACCCTTATCGGTTAAGTGGATTTTGATGATGCGGCGGTCCTCTTTTGAGCGGATACGGGTGATCCAGCCTTTTTCTACGAGTGTGTCAGTCACAGCGGTAATATGACTTGCTGACACTCCAAGAATGGAAGCGAATTCCGTTACTTTTTTTGCACCTTGCTCACGCAGCAGATTTAAAATAAGAAATTCATTCCGAGATAATTCGTTTTCGAGCAGGCTGTTAATTTCATAACGGATCTGCTTAAATACGGTTCTCAGTAAAGTGTCCATTTCGTACATCATTTGTTTTCTTTGTTCCAATCATTAAACCCCCATTATATTTTAAAGATACGACGTCATGCTTTCTTTTATTTTGGTATACAAGTCGTATCATTTTCATTATTTTTTATCATGTTATAATATGATGATACCATTTTTTAAATGAAGGGGGCACTAATATGTCTGAAAAACAAGAATTAGCCACATTTGCAGGAGGCTGCTTCTGGTGTATGGTTAAACCTTTTGATGAACAGCCGGGCATTATCAAAGTTGAATCAGGGTATACTGGCGGACATACAGTGAATCCGACCTATGAGGAAGTATGTACAAATACAACGGGACATAGAGAAGCGGTTCAAATTACGTTTGATCCTGACGTGTTCCCGTATGAGAAGCTGCTAGAGCTGTATTGGCAGCAAATAGACCCAACAGACGATGGCGGGCAATTTGGCGATAGAGGGGAATCTTACCGTACAGGTATTTATGTTCATCATGACGAGCAGCGAAAGCTAGCTGAAGCATCGAAAGAGCAGCTGAGCCAAAGCGGGATTTTCAAAAAGCCAATCGTTACAGAAATTTTAGACGCAGGTCCTTTTTATCCAGCAGAGGAATATCATCAGCATTATTATAAGAAAAACAAAATGCACTACGAACGATATCATGTCGGTTCGGGCAGAGCCGGTTTTATTGAGTCCCATTGGAGTGATAAATAATGGCAAATGAAAAAGAAAAGCGTATAAAAGAATTAAATCGCATGCAGTACGAAGTCACGCAAAATAATGGCACAGAGCCGCCATTTCAAAATGAATTTTGGGATCATAAAGAAGAAGGTATCTATGTGGATATCATTTCAGGAAAGCCGCTTTTTTCTTCTTTAGATAAGTTTGATGCCCACTGCGGATGGCCAAGTTTTACAAAACCGCTTGAAGAGGAAGAAGTAGCAGAGAAGGTTGATACGAGTCATGGAATGGTGCGGACAGAGGTTCGCAGTAGAACAGCTGATTCTCATCTAGGTCATGTTTTTCCTGATGGACCAGGGCCAAACGGTCTTCGGTATTGTATTAACTCAGCCGCTTTAAAGTTTATCCCAAAGGATGATCTTGAAAAAGAAGGCTACGGGGATTTGAAACATCTATTTGATTGATCCATTTAAAAATCGTCACATGGAAAGCATCTGCTTCCGTGTGACGATTTTTTATTTTTTATGATGTGTATGATGTAATTGTTCGATGATATGGAATAGCTTTTCTTTGGTAATGAGCGGTGCTTCTTTTGAGGTGTAATTCGTTAAGTCGACTTTTTGAAAGGCAGGGTGCAAATGTGGTCTCGGTAAAATGGCATAAAATTGTTCATGTTCAAACAGTGCATCTGCTTCGTGCGGAAATGTGAGCTCCTCGTGAAGCTTTTCGCCAGGTCTTTTTCCGACTACAAGAATATCCGGAGATTTAGCATTGATTTGAGCGGCATATTCATGAAACGCTTTTAGGAGATCGGCAAGCTGTAAGGACTCCATCTTGAGTATGAAGGTTTCGCCGCCTTTCATCATGATTGCTGCTTTAAGTGTGAGGGAAACAGCCTCTTCAATGGACATAAAAAAACGTGTCATATGAGGATCAGTCACGGTCAAAGGTTTTTCATTTAATAGCTGCTGGAGCATGATCGGAATAACGGAACCTCTAGATCCAAGCACATTGCCAAAGCGTACAGAGCAAAACCTCGTTTTTTGATTCGGAATACTTTCGTTTGCTTGGAAAAATAGTTTTTCTGAAATCAATTTTGTTGCACCCATGGCATTCGTTGGAGAAACCGCTTTGTCAGTTGAAATGTTGACGACATGACTCACTTCATGTTCGAGAGCGGCTTCAATGACGTGCTGCCCGCCGATGATATTCGTTTGAACAGCTTCGAACGGATTATCTTCACAAGTAGGTACTTGTTTTAAGGCCGCTGCATGGAAAATGATATCCACACCCTTGACGAGCTGTCTCACGCGGCTTGCATCCCGGACATCTCCTAAAGCGAATACGACCTCTTGATGATCTGCGTACTCATTTTTCATCATGTATTGTTTGCTGTCATCTTTACTGAAGACGATTATCTTCTTTGGAGAGCAACTTGTTAATTTATTCACGATTTGCCGGCCGATTGACCCTGTACCGCCTGTAACCAATATCGTTTTATCACGAAAAAAGGTCTTCAAAGTCGTTTCTATCTGTTTGGACATATCTAATCCCCCAACTCTCATTTCTCTACTTTGCATCATATGTGAAAGAGCGGCATTCGTTTGAGGAAAAGAACCACTTCATGTATAAATTAGGTGAACAAATTATAACCATCTGCTTGTTGTCTTAATAGAATATGGAGAGATAAGAGATCAACTAGAAAAACGAGAGACCTGAATACTTCAGTACTGCGGTCAGCTCGGGCAGAGAAGAAAATTGTAGGGAGCTGTGCGCGAGGGGAGAAGAGAAGACATGTATAGGGGAAATCGTATTTTAGCCATGATACCTGCATTTAGAAGTCACGACGGCCGGCATGATGAACACATACGCATATTGGCTGAGAGGCCGCTTATCTATTGGACCATTCAGCCGTTACTGCAAATGATTGAATTAGATGAAGTCATCGTCTCCTCAGAGGATGTCAATACGCAAATTATTTCATCTCACTACGGAGCAAATGTGATTGAACTGCCAAGCACACATGTGACAGAACAAACGCCGTCACTGTTAGCTGTGAAGCATGCGCTTGCTTATTTAGAGCGGGAGGGAAAAACCTTTGATATTGTGCTGTATCTGCATCCATCGTCTCCTCTAAGACAGCCGGCAGATATCGAGAAGTGCTTGCAGCTTTTAGTGGAGGGGGGATATGACTGCACCGCATCTTTTACAGAGGCGTTAGAAAACCCAAATGAAACTTGGACACTGCATGAAAACAATGAAGCTACTTTATATAAGGACAATCATTACTTTTTCATGCCAAAGCATGAGCAGCCATATACGTATGGCCGGCTAAATGGTGCAATATATGCTTTTCATGCTCATTATGCCAAAGAATGCATTCATTCCTTTTTAGAAGGATCTGTCGGAGCATATATGATGGATCACACGCAGTCGCTTGTGGTGAAACAGGAGGCAGACCGGAAAGAGGCAGAGAAAATCTTATTAGCTCGCCGAGATGCGGAAGATCATGCATAAGCTGGCATTCAACGAGAAAAAGCGCCCAGTCATAGGGCGCTTTCAGCGTGTAGACAAACCCTCGCATTCCGTGTCAGGTCTGCGCTCCGGTGCTCACGAATGTCAAATTCGCTCCGCTCCGGTACTCGCCCTTCCTACACTGCAAAGGTTTTCTATCACGCTGAAAAGAAGACAAAGGGCTAAAATCAAGAACATTTTAGCCCTTTGTCAACAATTTGAAAGCGCCCAGTTATAGGGCGCTTTTTACGATCTCATAAAGCCTTTGTGGCATCGTATCAAATGTATTCCAGCGAACGGCTTGCTCATAGTTGTTCAGTGCGGCCGCCTTTCTTTCACCGGCATTTGATCCATAGTATTCCACCTGTTTTATCAAATCATCCTCATCTTTGTAAAAAGCAAAGCTTGAAAAAGCAGGCGGTGGATGTAGATCCGTCAATTGAAAACTTCCAGTTGCAGCAATGTCAAATGCTCTGTTATTGAGGCTCATATTTTGAATCATGGCTTTGTTTTTGTTATACGCAAATTGAGCCGGCCTATGCGGATTCAAAACAATTGCTGTCTGCTGATAGATGTCCGCCATTTGCTGAGGACTCAGCCAATTCGTTATCAGTGTGAAATCACGATAATGTCTCCGTGATTTATTTAAGTGACGGTGCCATTCCTTACCTGCAACGAGAATACGCCATTTGTTTTGCTGCAAGAGTGTATCGATGGCTTTGATGCGGTTGGGATAAGGGTAGCCAATGAGAGCAATGTCATACGTGCACATCTCTTCTGGCGATTCATTTTTCTGAAAGACACGTGTATTTGCCGGAATGGGAAAGTAGTGCGTATTTAGAGCGCCTAATTGTTTATAAAATGGCAAAACCCCTTCATCAATCGTTAATATAAGCTGAGCTTCATGTGCGCAAGCAGCTGACACATCTGTATAAAAGGGATCTTCTGTCATCCAAAGAACAATCGGGATTTTTTCTTGTTTGAATTGATGAAGTACATCTTTCGGAACATGATCACCGATCATCATCAAAACAAAATCCGGAGAAAATGTCCGGATTTTGTGCATGTTAGTGGGTAGAGATTCTCTATCAATCTTTACACATGAAAAGGGGGAATCAATGAAGCTTTCTTCTACCCATTGATCAAACATGTGATAGATTCCGCCGTAGCCAGAACTGATATAAAGAAGCTTCATGATGATCCTCTCACATTAAGATGTGAATGTAACACTTTCAACTTTATCTACATCTAATAGAGTCGTTGCTGAGCCTGTAGGTGTGACAGAGCTTTCTTGTGTAACAAATACAACGCCTGTTGAAGCATCGAATGATACAAATTGAACTGGCCCAATTAAATCTCCTGAGTCAGTGACAATGCTAATGACTGTTCCTGGTGCAAGTCTTGCAAAGATCCATCTTGCTGGCTGAGATACATCGAGTGTTGTAGCAGAATCTGAAGGTGATGCCTCAGCTGCCACTTCACTTAATAAATCGTTCAATTTTTCTTCCATTTGAACTCCTCCTTCTTCGAGATTAGCTGTTAATGCATGAGTAATTGGTTTGAAAAACACTTTCAATAGTTCCTTTTTTAATTCAGCACGCTTTTCGCTCATTTTTTCCCCATCCTTTCTTCATCAATTCAAACTCACCCCTATGTATATGCCGTTCATTTTTTTTGGCATAAGCAGAACGCTGATTCCTGATCTTTTTTTCATTTAATCACTTCACACATTTTTAAAAATGTTTTCAAATGCTGAGGCTAAATGAAGTGGCGCTCATACTCTAGTAAAGATTAAATGTGAAGAGAGAGGGATTATGAATGGAATTTGAACAATTATTAGATGGTTGGAACGAAGAATTACTAGAGTCGGAAGGAGTGCTTGAAGTTATCTTGATTTTACTTCTTCTTCGTCTTTTAGAAGAAAGTGGGGAAGAGAATGTGTCAGACATCAAAGAATTACTTCGTCCATGGCTTGAGCTTGGCATTCCAGTGCCGCGTGTTCATTTAGTCAATGGAGATGTACTTCAAAACGTGGTTGTCGTGCAATTGTTTGATACGGTTGCAGTCTTTAAAAACGCGACAAATCAGCTAAGAGTGAGTGTTCCTTATGTGAACATTGTCAGCTGGGGGGCTTTTTAATCTAATCAAAAAGGATAATGATCATGAAAGTATCGGTGATTTTAACAAGCTACAATAAACCAGATTTCATTGATCGTGTGCTAAAGAGTATGGTAGATCAAACGTATCCGCATTGGGAGCTTTTGATTATGGATGATGGCTCAGAAGAGGGCACCATTCAAAAGATCCAGCCCTATTTAAGTGATGAACGCATTCAGCTGTATTCGCACACAGTTCATCCGGCAAAACGGCTGTTAACCGCACGATATGCGACGCTTATTAATGAAGCATTAACCCGTATAACAGGTGAGCTCATTTGTTATTTAACCGATGATACCGTGTACCATAAAGATCGTTTGCTTAAAATGGTGGATGTTTTTCGGTCGAAGCCTCACATAGATATTGTGTATTCCTCGCAGCGGGTCGTGCATGTTGATCAGCATTTAGTGGAAACGATGAGTTTTATTCGAGAAGCAGATCAAATCTTAGAGCATGCGTCCTTTCAAGTGGACCATTGTTCGGTCATGCACAGAAGCTGCTTGCTTCCACTGATTTATGAAAAATACGGACAATATTGGGACGATGAGCCAAAGCACTGGCATCATGCAGATTCTGTATTTTGGATGAGGCTGAATCACTTCGCTGCGTTTTTTCCATTAAAAGATGTACTGGATACAACGTATAAAACGCCTCATTCCTTTCATCATCTGTTTTCGAGTATGCCGTATGATTTAATTGACGGAACGGTCATTGAAAAAGAAGGAGATTATTATCAAATCGCAGACGGGAAACTTCATGGAATTGAAAAACGCTGGATCAATGAAAAGAACAGGCGTGCGATCCGTGTTCCGCTGTTATGTGAGATGAAATATGAAATGAAAGAGAAGCTGGCAGTACCCAATTATACAGTTGTCACCGCAGATTATGGGAAAACGTTCTTTTATATTGAAGATCAGAAAAAAAGACGGTTTGCTTCAAAACGTGACGTGCAATATTTTCAGTTTCACCCAAAGGAGATCTATACGATTTCAAATGATCAGCTCCAGGCATTTGAGGATGGCAGCATCATTCAAGCTTCTCCAGTTTTCAGTCCGCCAAACAGGCGCCTGTTTAAATGGAAACAAGATGTTTATTTACTTGTGCATCATACCTTTTGCCGAATTGATCCTGAGGTCGTGAAGCGATTTGCTTTTTATCATCAGCCGATTAAGCTGTACCCATCCCAATTTGCGTTTTTTCAGGAAGGAAAGCCGATTGTGCCGCTGTATAGGGAATCGCTGCAAGAATTCGATATGTCTCTTTATCAAACATCCGGACGAAAGCACTCCTCATAAGAGGGGTGCTTTTTTCGCAATGATTGCAGGAAGTAGAAAGGAAAAAGCGAAACATGAAAAGGACAGGAACCTTTAAGAAATGATCAAGCCGCTGAAAACTTGGCAATTGATGCCGGTTTTTTGGCACTGAAAGTGAGGGGGAAAGAATGGGGAAGGTTGTCGAAAGAGCAGATTGGTTTGAATTGATTTTAGAAGCTATTGATGAAGCCATTCACGTTGTAGATGATCGAGGGATGACGATTTTTTACAATCATAATGCCGCTAAGTTTGACTCTTTAAAAAAAGAAGAGGTGATTGGCAAGTACATCCTTGATGTGTATCCCTCTTTAACTGAAAAAACAAGTACGCTCATGCATGTGTTGCGAACAGGAAAGCCCATTTATCATTCGCTGCAAACCTATTTGAATAAAAATGGAGAAAGGATTGAAACAGTGAACACGACATTGCCTATTATCGAAGATAACGAGTTAATAGGCGCGGTCGAAGTCGCAAAAGATGTTTCAAAGCTGTCAGCCCTTTCCAATCGTTTAGATCAAAAAAAGCGGACACAAGATGCGGCTGAGGCCGTACAAATGCATGATTTTGCTTCATTTTTAACAAATGATCCGCTTTTAAAAGAAATGCTTGAAAGGGCAAAAAAAGCAGCTGCTTATCCATCATCAGTTGTTGTCTACGGGGAAACAGGGACAGGAAAAGAAGTGCTCGTTCAAGCCATTGTCCATGAATCTGATCGAAAAAATCAAGTGTTCATTCCGCAAAACTGCGCAGCACTCCCAGAATCATTACTTGAAAGTTTATTGTTCGGATCTGTCAAAGGGAGCTATACGGGCGCGCTTGATCGCAAGGGACTTTTCGAATTAGCTGATGGGGGCACACTTTTTCTTGATGAGCTGCAAGCGATGCCGCTCACGCTGCAGACGAAATTATTACGTGTGTTAGAAGATGGCGTGGTGCGCCGCATCGGTGATGCAAAGTCCATTCAAGTGGATGTTCGGCTCATTACTGCGCTCAATATGGACCCATTCGAAGCAGTGAAAAAGCAAATTTTAAGAGAAGATTTATTTTATAGACTGCATGTATCATCTTTTCATATCCCGCCGCTTCGTGAAAGAAAGCAAGATATCACGCTGCTATCCCGCCACTTCATTCAAACCTATCATCAGCAGTTTTCAAAAAACGTTACACGCCTTTCTGAAGAAACGGAACGATTGTTTATGGCGCACCACTGGCCTGGGAATGTCAGAGAATTAAAACATACAATAGAACATGCTGTGTTGATGATGCCAAAGGAAGCGGAAGAGATCATCCCTCTATACCTTCCGGCTCATTTACGTGAGCAAAAGCTGGAAAAAGAAACATCTGAATCCTCCTTAAAAAATCAAGTGTCTTCATTTGAACAAACATTGATTCAAGAAGCTTTACATCAGCATAATGGGAATATTAAAAAAACCGCCGCTGCTTTAAAAATCCCTCGACAAACGCTGCAATATAAATTAAAGAAATATGCAGATGCCGAAATCTAGGCACAGCATCCAATTGAATATGACGGGTAAAGCTCCTTTTGTAAAGAATAGGGGCATTTTCCCATGTTGGCACATAACTTGCATAGTATAAAGTGAATGCTGATAGGGGGAATGGATATGAATCAGAAATTGTATGAACCGGCACGTCACTGGAAGGACATTGAGCTTTGGAAGGATGTACCTGAGGAAAAGTGGAACGACTGGATTTGGCAGCTGACGCATACCGTGAAAACGCTTGAGGATTTAGAAAAAATCGTAAACTTAACAGAAGAGGAACGAGAAGGGGTGAAGATTTCCACCAAAACCATTCCACTCAACATTACACCCTACTATGCCTCACTGATGAATCCAGACGATCCAAGATGTCCAATACGTATGCAATCTGTGCCAATTGCAGAAGAGCTTCATAAAACAAAATATGATCTGGAAGACCCGCTGCATGAAGATGAGGACTCACCTGTCCCAGGGCTCACGCACCGATATCCAGATCGTGTGCTGTTTCTTGTGACAAATCAGTGCTCCATGTACTGCCGTTATTGTACGAGAAGACGTTTTTCCGGCCAGATTGGTATGGGTGTGCCGAAAAAGCAGTTAGATGCTGCAATTGGATATATTAGAGAAACACCTGAGGTGCGGGATGTGTTAATTTCTGGCGGAGATGGGCTTTTAATCAATGATCAAGTGCTTGAATACATTTTGAAAAACTTACGAGATATTCCGCACGTTGAGATCATTAGGATTGGAACCCGCGCGCCGGTTGTCTTTCCGCAGCGTATTACAGATGAGCTGTGCGAGATTTTGAAAAAATATCACCCAGTTTGGCTGAACACCCATTTCAATACAAGTATTGAAATCACAAAAGAAGCAAAAGAAGCGTGCGAACGTCTTGTGAATGCCGGCGTGCCTGTAGGGAATCAGGCCGTCATCCTTGCAGGTATTAACGACAGTGTGCCGATTATGAAGAAGCTGATGCACGATCTTGTGAAGATTCGGGTCAGACCATATTATATTTATCAATGTGATTTATCTGAGGGCATTGGCCACTTTAGAACGCCGGTATCAAAAGGGCTTGAAATCATTGAGGGTTTAAGAGGACATACGAGTGGTTATGCAGTACCAAGCTTTGTTGTAGATGCGCCAGGAGGCGGAGGGAAAATTGCCTTACAGCCAAATTATTTATTATCGCAAAGCCCTGACAAAGTCGTCCTTCGTAACTTTGAAGGTGTCATCACCTCTTATCCAGAACCAGAGCATTACGTCGCAGGCCAGGCAGATGCGTATTTTAATGAAATTTATGAAGAGAAACAAGAACCGGCAATTGGTATTACCGCACTATTTGAGGATGAAGCGAGATCGTTTACGCCTGAGAATTTAAGCCGAATGAAACGTAGAGAAGCATATGAGACAAATCCTGAGCACGACACACTTAAAAACAAACGTGAGAAACGAGATGAATTAAAAGAGAAGAAATATCAAGCGCAGCTCAAAAAAGAACAAACCGTAAAGGAGGAGAAATAGCCTTGCTGACATGTGATTGGTGTGAGGAAAACAAAGCAAATGCGGAGCAGACAACAGTCTATTGGGAACTGATCACGGGCACACAATCAATTGAAATCATCGAAACGCCGTCCATTTCCTGCACGCACTGCGGGATGATCTATCAAAAGGATGAGACGGTCAAAGAGATTGAAGATCAATTAATTTTAGTGGATCAGACAAAACTTCCAGAAAAAATCTCCTACGAGGAATTAATGAGCATGGAGCGGTTATTAAAGCGAAATTACTTTGACTTTTCATCATAAGTTGTACCTCCGCCTATACAAGTCATCAAATTGCTGTATAATATAACAACAAAATAGTGTGTCGCGGAGGGAAAAACAGGTGAAGTCGTTTTACCATTATTTAATGAAGTTCAGACATCCAAAACCGAAAGATGAAATCAGCCATTTCGCAAATGCTGCGTATGAGGATCACAGCTTTCCTAAAGCTTCCACAGATTATCATGAGCTGTGCGCTTATTTAGAATTAAATGGTGATTATTTAAGCTCAATGACAACATTTGACGAAGCGTTTGAGCAATACGAAGTAGAAGTCAAAAAAAAATAACACACAACCGCTTATCCGAATGGAGAAGCGGTTTTTTCATGAGAAATAAAATGGCGTTTTGCATGGTGTGGTTGCCCATGCAGAATTCCTTGCGCCGGCATACGATACGTTAAGACCAAAAGTCGGGCAAGGGGGAGACAGAATGAAGGCGAAAGCACCAAAATATCAAGTAGGGGATATTGTCGTCGTTGTCATGTACGGCACAGTCGGAACGATTACAAAAGTCCATCAAATTGACCAGCACTATTTATATGAGGTCAATCATAATGAGGTGCTTTATTTTGAAACATCACTTCAGCTTTACGATGAGTATAGCGGAGTGATTGTCGATACAGAAAAGCTGGACATTGAATATGAGTTCCTCATTGGCGATGTTGTATATGTAAAAGATTACGGAAAAGAGCTATTTAAAATCATTGGTCATCGGACTGAAATTTGGCGCTACCTTGAAGATGGCTGGGAAGATGTCATTTACGAACTCACGAGGCTGAAAGACGGAGAGTGGCTGGAAACAGAAGAGGAAGATTTAACGCTTGTCCTAAGAAAATATGAGATGGACCAGTTTGTTCATCAGCTTCTTTTTGTGCATTACGTCGGAGAAACCTCAAAAGAGTTAGAAGAAGATATGGTCCAAACGGCTCTATTACAGCTAGAAGAGAAACAAGAAAGCGAATCTTCACTTGAATTTCTGGCTGTATCTATAGTGGATGAGCTTCTTGATATTTATAACGATTATAAAATTCTCTATGAATTTTTCAAAGATCCAGAATATAAGGATATGATGGATTTTATTTTGGAAAGTTTACACGAACATTTTGGTTAAAGAAAGACTTGTCCTAACACGAATAAAAAATAAGGCACACAGAAAAATGCAATCACATAAAACCATCCCCTCAAGATACGGCCCATCACCTGATCAAAAGTTTCTCCATCTAATATGCTTAACCATTTCATTCTTTCAAGCCCCTTTTCTTTTTGTTTACTGCATTTATATGTATGGAATGAGCCATTATGACAAACTGTAATAAAAAACAGCCGGCGTTCATACATCATAAAAAAGGAGGCGGAATGCAATGAAAGAAGCAGATTTGGTGATTGATACAGAGGAAATTGCGGAGTTCTTCTACGTGGAGCTGATCAAAAGAGGGTACATACCTGCTGAGCTTGAAACATTTGAGCTGGCTGACATTACATTTGAATATATGCTGAAAAAAGCAATGATAGTTGAAGAAGAGGCGTGGTAGGCACTATACTTTGAAGAGATTCTGAAGAGAGAGGGAGGGGAATCCTTCGCGTGTACATCCTATTTCTTTTCATTTTATTTGGCGCCATTGCTGCGCTCATGGCATCTGGGGCTTTTCAAGATTTGGACAACCAGATCATCCTATGGTTTGAAAGCATCAGACTCCCTTTTTTAAATGATGTCATGCTGGCTTTGACGGACTTAGGCATCAGCGCGCTGCTCGTTCCAATCATGCTCATTTTTAGTGTGGTCTTGTTTATGTATAAGCGCTACTACTCTATCATGATGCTTTTTCTATTATATCTCACAGAAAAAACAATCAATCATGAATTAAAGGGGCTGTTTGCTAGAGAGCGTCCGGCCTTTGATCACCTTGTAGTTGAAACGTATTACAGCTTTCCGAGCGGACATTCGATGAATGCAGCCACAATCTACCCTTTTATTGCTTATCTATTAGTTGAAATAATCCCATGGCTGAAAGAAAGACAAAAAATCGTCTATTTGATCACAGGGCTTTGCGTTCTGGCCATTGGCATCAGCCGGATGTATATCGGGGTGCATTATTTGACAGATGTTGCAGGAGGCTTTGCGATAGGACTCGCTCTATTTCTCGTTTGTAAAAAGATTGACGAAAGATTGCCTGTCATTCGACAAAAATAGAAGAAGGAAATGGACAGATCCCAGCCAATTTTATATAAAAGGGGAGGGATTTGAATGCAATTGACGTTGAGATTTTTTCAAAAGAAACCTTCAGCATTTCACTTAACCATTTATCAGACACCTGAATATGGCGCTGCAAGCGGGCATCAGCCTGTGTACCGGACAAAGATTGGCGGCAGAACACACCTTGATGTACTGGAAAAAGCATTCTCGACATTTAATGTACATGATACAGTCCCTAATGATTACAATGCGCGGTTTATCACAACAGGTGATATTGTTGTGATTGATGATAAGAAAAAGGGGAAGTGCTATTATCAGCTCTCTCCGGCAGGGTGGAAACGCAGTGAACGACTAATGACGATAGGTTAAATAGATAATGAATGATGCCAGCTGGAGATCCAGCTGGTATTTTCTTTTTTAAGCTCGATCGTTTATAATAAATAGGATAAAATACATAGTAAACGTAAGTGGAGGCTAAAAAATGAGTGTACATATTGGAGCAGAAAAAGGACAAATTGCAGAAACGGTATTGCTGCCAGGCGATCCGCTTCGTGCGAAATATATTGCAGATACATATTTAGAAGATGTTGAGTGCTATAACGAAGTGCGCGGAATGTATGGCTATACTGGAACCTATAAAGGGAAACGTGTTTCTGTACAGGGCACTGGAATGGGCGTACCGTCTATTTCAATTTATGTGAATGAACTCATTCAAAGCTATGATGTTCAAAACTTAATTCGCGTTGGATCTTGCGGAGCCATCAAAAGAGATGTCAATGTACGTGACGTCATTTTAGCCCAGACATCATCAACAGATTCACAAATGAATCGTGTGGCTTTTGGACCGATTGATTATGCGCCATGCGCTGATTTTGGCCTGCTCAAGAAAGCCTACGACACAGCAGAAGCAAAAAATGTCGCTGTACGTGTCGGAAATGTATTTACAGCAGACCAATTTTACAATGAAAAACCACTTGAGCTCATGGCTCAATATGGTATCCTAGCGATCGAAATGGAGACAACCGCTCTTTATTCTCTTGCAGCAAAATTTGATCGAAAAGCGTTATCCATTTTGACTGTGAGTGACCACGTTCTAACAGGAGAAGAAACAACGGCTGAAGAGCGTCAAACAACGTTTGATGAAATGATCTTAATTGCGCTAGACTCCGTTTTATAATAGTATAAAGGGTGTGCTACAATGTAGCGCATCTTTATTTTTTTAGAAGAGCAAAAGGAAGGTATGTCATGAAGAAAAGCTACAAAATACTCTCAATCGCATCGATTCTTGGTTTGACAGCCGCGCTATCAGGCTGCCAGTTGCTGGATCAAAAAAGCGGTACATCTGAATCAAACAAAACAAACGAACAAAAAAACGCAGCAAGTTCATCTCCCCAGCACAACTCAAACGATAAGGCAGATTCATCGAATCAAGAGCTGACGTTAAAGAGTGAATATTTCAATGACATCAAGGTTGTGAGCGGTCTGAAAACCATTCAAAATCCTGAAAATGTGCTAGCACTTGTCAACAAAGAATATGCATTACCAGGAACCTATAAACCTTCTGATCTTGTTGTACCAAAAGTAGAATTCTCTTTTTCGGAAGATATTGAAAAGCGATATATCCGCAAAGAAGCAGCGGAAGCGCTTGAGAAGTTATTCAAAGGTGCAAAAAAGGAAAACTTCGAGCTTGCTGCAGTATCTGGCTATCGCTCCTATGACCGTCAAAAAGTCATTTTTGATAGTGAGGTCAAATTAAAAGGCAAAGAAAAAGCACAAGAAGCAGTCGCTTTACCGGGCGAAAGTGAACATCAAACAGGTTTAGCCATGGACATTTCCTCAAAAAGTGCCGGTTTTGAGATCTCTGAAAAGTTTGGTGAAACACCAGATGGCAAATGGGTGGCTAAAAACGCCTATAAATATGGCTTTATCATCCGTTATCCAAAAGGAAAAGAAGACATTACGAAATACGAATATGAGCCGTGGCATCTGCGCTATGTGGGAAAAGAAGCCGCAAAAGCGATGCATGATCATGATTTAACATTTGAAGAATACATGAACAAAGTAAAGAAAATCTAAACAAGTTAAAGGCCTCCCAGCTATTCGGGAGGCCTTCTCTTATTCTTCTTTTAAAAAAAGAACAATCCTGCTAATGCGAAGCCGGTAATGAAACCGAGGCCGATGCCATACGCTGCACCCCAGCCATAATATCCGCCCCAATAGCCAAAGCCAAAGCCTCCGCGAGACCCGCCGACTGGACGAATATAAACTTTGCGGTTTGTCACACGCTCAATGCGTCCGACGTGTACTCTGCCATTACGGTCAGTAATTCTAGCGACTTTCCCCATGTGCTGCTGACAAAGCTTGTAGTAGCGCTCCATGTTTTTCCTCCTTATGACAAAACTCTATTCACTCTTATCCTATGCGAGAGACTTCATAGAGTTTGGACAAAACATATAGGAGATTCGCTCATTTTATACGGTGCATTCAAATAGAATGTGACTTAACTGCTTTCGGTGTGCTTGAATGAGATCGTAGTGTGTTTGCAGTGTCTCGTAAAGAGAAGGCGGTATGTGTTCAGATAATTCCATCTCTGTCGGTTCCTCCTGCACCATATGTTCATCGAATGAAAGAATCTGAATGTCACGGAAGCCTGCTGCTGTTAACTGCTCCTTCCATTCTTCAAGCGACAAGAGCGAGTGAAAGCCGTAAAAATTTCGAACAGCTGCCAGCTCTTCAGGGGTAAGAGGGGCTTTTAACACAGCTTCATTTGCAATCAATTGACTGCCAGGAGCAAGCACTCGTTTGATTTCAGCTAGTGCATCAGGCAGCTTGGTAAAGCTTAAAACAGATTCACTGATGAGTAGAGAGAACGCTTGATCTGGAAAGGGCAGCTGCTCAATAGATGCCTCTAAAGCACGGATCGGCAGTTCCTCCCGTTTGAATCGCAGGTTCGCCTTTTCAATCATCAATGGATGCGTATCAATGGCCTCCACCTGATAACCTATATTTCCTAAATAGGCGGCGGTCTGTCCTGTACCGCATCCAGCGTCCAGTATTCGTGCATGAGGCGGCAGTTTTATATGCTCAATCATCGTTTTTGTTAACTCAATTCCGCCAGGATGGGCACCTGATACGCCAAAATAAGCAAGCATTTCTACATAATCACTCATATAATCCCTTCTTTCTTTATCCTGTTCCTCTCTAAAGATTATGCAATAGAGAGGCAAATGGCTTATCTTTTCAAATAGAAGTTGATCCTTTGGTTGACGGATGAAGCATCGTCCTTGATAATAATGAAAGGAGATAAAGGTGGTGTTTTTTTGAAAAAACAAATGAAGTTCGTGGTAGCCATTCTGGTGACTGCTGCACTGTCCTCAGCGATTACATTTGTGATCACAAAACAAGGTGCTGTCAGCGTCTCAGGAGACGAGAAGTTTAGTAAACTCATGGCTGCGTATACGAAGGTAAAGGATGAGTATTACGAAAAAACGGATGATCAAAAACTAGTAGATGGTGCGATCCAAGGAATGATTGCATCACTTGATGATCCATACTCTACATATATGGATCAGGAGGAAGCCGAAGGATTTAACAATACCATTTCTTCTTCATTTGAAGGAATTGGTGCACAAGTTGAAGAGAAGGATGGACAAATTTTAATTGTCGCGCCGATTAAAGGCTCTCCTGCTGAAAAAGCTGGTTTGAAACCTCATGATCATATTTTAAAAGTGGATGGAAAAAGCACCAAAGGAATGTCGGTCAATAAAGCAGTCTCTCTCATCAGAGGGAAAAAAGGAACGGATGTTAAGCTGCATCTTAACCGTCAAGGAGTCGGCAATGTAGATGTGACCATCACAAGAGACACGATTCCGCTTGAAACGGTGTATGCAAAACTCACAAAAGACAAAATAGGAGAAATCCAAATTACGTCCTTTGCTGAAACCACATCGAAAGAGCTGGATAAAGCAATTGATGACCTCGAGAAAAAAGGGGCAAAAGGTTTTGTCATTGACCTAAGAGATAATCCAGGCGGCATCATGACAGAAGCCATTGAAATGAGCAATGACTTTATTGATAAAGGGAAAGTCATCATGCAGGTTGAAGAAAAAGGGAAGAAACAAGTGTACAAGGCTGAAAAAGAACGCAAAGTCCATCAGCCGGCAGTTGTCCTTGTAAATGGCGGTTCAGCCAGCGCTGCTGAAATCATGGCGGCGGCTCTGCACCAATCTTCAGGCATTCAAATTGTGGGTGAAAAGACGTTTGGCAAAGGAACTGTTCAAAATGCGCAAAACTACAATGATGGTTCTAGTGTCAAGTTAACCATTGCAAAATGGCTGACACCAGACGGTTCTTGGATTCACAAAAAAGGTATCGAACCACAGGTGAAAGCAGCTCTCCCAAGTTATGCAAAGCTGCCGTACTTAAGCCCGAAAAAATCATATGAGCTAAATGACAACGGAGATGAAGTCAAAGCAGCTCAAAAAATGTTCCAAGCGCTCGGCTACAAAGCAAAAGCAAACGGTGAGTACGATCAAGCATTCCAGACTATCGTCAAAAGCTTCCAAACAGACAACGATCTCAAGGCAGACGGTATTCTGACAGGAGATACAACGACCGTTCTGATGACAAAGATCCAAGATAAGCTAAAGAACAACGATACACAAATGAAAAAAGCCATTGAAGTCTTGAAAAAAGAAATGAAATAAAAAAAGCAGTCCTCATCAGGGGACTGCTTTTTCTTATCCTTACACTTCGTTTGTGATTGCTTCTGTTTTTTCATGATCCTTTTCAAATAGATCATTCATGACAGAATTGGATGTGACTTTCTTTTGGAAGAATGGATTCAAAATCAAGATGACAACGACGTTTGCTAGTAAACCAAGAAAACCTTCATAAAGACCGAACGTAACTTGTGAGATATTCGCTGTAAAGGTAACGATGATTCCAACGACTAAACCGGCAATCGTTGCTTCTCTCGATTGTTTTTTCCAGAATAAGCTGATGGCAATAGCTGGGAATATTTGAACCATTCCTGAAACACCAATGAGCTGAAGCGTGACAAGTGCAGTTGGGAACAGCATTCCGAATAAAAGAGCGAGCCCGATGACGATAAACACCATCGAACGTGTAATGATGGTCAATCTTTTAGGTGACACATTCGGATGAATTAAGTCACGGTATAAATTATTGGCAAATAAATTCGATGCGCCAATGGCCATGATGGAGCATGGAATGAGGGAAGCCAGTGCAATCGTTGAATAAGCGAGTCCCTGCATCACACCGCCATATGATGTTTGAATTAAATGAAGAAGAGCAAATCTTGGATTTGTATCTTCTGGTAAGACTAAAAAAGCAATAAATCCAAGGAAGATGACCAAAATCAATACAATATTATAAAGGGGCAAAAACATGCTGTTTTTACGGATGGCATCTGCGCTTTTGGCTGTAAAAACCCCAGTTGCTGCGTGTGCCCACATAAACAAAGCAAGGGCAGAAACGCCTGAAGCAGTAATGAACCATAAAATGCCCTTAGGACCGCCTTCAGGGATCGTTAGAAGCTGAGGGGCTTCTTTGGCTAACGTGCTCATCATCGGTGTCCAGCCGTTAAAATGAATAATTGGCAGTGAAACGACCATAAACAGCATGATCACCCAAACGAGAATATCCTTAATAATGGCTGTATATGTAGGACCTTTAATACCACTGAAAAATGTATAAAGTGCGACTAAAATAAATGAAATAATAACTACTGCATTCACATTAATATAATTAGTTCCAGCGACAGTTAACGTATCTTGAATTCCGCTCAGCTGAAGACAAATATAAGGAATCAGCATAAGTACTCCAACAATCGCAATCAAACTGGATAACAGCTTGCTGTCAAACCGCTCACGTGCATAATCGGCAAGTGTTGTAAGGTTGTGATTTTTCGCAACCGTCCATAGTTTCGGTAAAAAGAAATAAGCAATAAAATAAGCTAGGACTGAATAAGGAATAGCGAAAAAAGCGACGCTTCCAGCTGTATAAGCTGTACTTGTAAGCCCTAAAAAAGTATACGCTGTATATAAGTCTGCCCCAACGAGGAACCATACGAGCAGTCCGCCAAATTTTCTTCCGCCGACAGACCATTCTTCTACTGACTGTCTTGATGATTTGTCACGACCAGCGGCAAATCCGATGACCACGACGATGAAAATAATACTTGCAGTAATCAATAAAGCTGTTAAATTTCCTTGCATTAGTCAGTTCCTCCATTTGAATGTTGCATCTTATAAATGATAAATGTGCAAATTGGTGTGAGTACAATCCATAGTAAGAGCCAGAAGTGGAAAAAGGGCAGGCCGATGACAAATGGATGAATGCGGTTCGCAAAAGGCAGCAATGCGAGCTGTCCGATGAATGGAATCGCGATTAGTAGTGCCAGCATCAATTTTTTGTTCATGATTTCCTCCTGAATATTTTGTAATTTCATAATAATAGCAGTTGTCAGATTAGATCACAAGACCATTTTCAGAAAAAACAATCATTTTGGTGAATATCATACTAATATAACGCTTTCATTTTTGAAAAAGGAGAAAGAGTGAAGTTGTAAAGAGGAGGAAGGTGAAAGAAAGTATGTAGAAATAATATTTAAAGCCAATAAAAAAGCCCCAGCATAAAGGCTGAGGCTTTGCCAATTTTTAAAGGAAATCAGAAACTTCTTCGATGTCGAAACGGTTGCTTTTATGAGCTTCTTTCGCTGCTTTACCAACTGAAATCAGCATAACCGGCTCGTAGCGGCCGCTTACATTGAATTCTTTGATGTACGCGTCTTTACTGAAACCACCCATTGCACATGTATCATAGCCCATTGCTTTGGCCGCAATCATTAATTGCATAGCAGCTAATGAAGCATTTGAATACGCTGCTTCGCGTGCATATTGCTTGCTTTGGTATGCGCCATTGATTTGAGTCATCAATGTTTCTTTAATGTCTTCAGTAATGAAGCCTTGTTCTGCCAGCTCACTGTAGATTTTTTCGCCATTTTGGTTAGCTTCAAGGTCACCTAGAACTGCAATAACAGCTGATGCCTGTGATACTTGCTTTTGGTTGTAAGCGATTGGAAGTAATTTTGCTTTTGCTTCAGCACTATGGAAAACAGTGAAATGCCAATGCTGAAGGTTCCAAGCAGATGGTGCTTTTGTTGTGATTTCAAGAAGCTCTGTTAACTCTTCTTTTGTCATTTCATGAGAAGTATCATACTCTTTTACTGAAGCTCTTTGTTTTAAGATGTCAATTGTTTTTTGATCGGTCGCCATATGGATATTTCCTCCCGTTTTTGCAAATAATATGGTACAATAACTAAAAAGTGAGAAACTTACTTATTGTAACTAGAGTTATTTTAAATTGTACACCGTTAGTTTGTCAAACAATCATGAAAAGAAAGGCTGAAATTTATGGAATTCCAATTATGTCCACACATTCAGCAAGCTTTTTTACTCCTAGGCAAAAGGTGGAACGGTCTCATTATACATGTATTGCTTGATGGACCAAAGCGTTTTAAAGACCTTACAGACACGATCCCGACGATCAGTCAAAAAATGCTCGCAGAGCGTTTAAAAGAGCTCGAGCAAGAAGGGATTATAGAGCGGACTGTCCTGCCTGAGACGCCTGTCAAAGTCATTTACAGTTTAACTGAAAAAGGGAATGCGTTACATGATGTGTTTCATGAGGTATCTCGGTGGGCAGGGGAGTATACAGACTCACACGGGAAAAAGGAGCAAGCCTAGTTTCAGGTTTGCCCAAACATTTTAACTCCTGATGAATATGCTGATGTTAGGCACATGACAAAGGAGGAGAAATGCATGTACCCTCATACTCCGTATTTTCGAGGCGGCGCCCCTGGCATTCCGCCATATGAATCCAGAGTCCCTTTGTTTTTTGGTTTTGGCGCTCCTTTAGTCGGCGGACTGCTTGGCGGATTTCTAGGAAGTGCGATTTTTAATTATCCCCGTCCATATTACCCGCCGCCACCACCGCCTGCTCCACCACCTTATGGCGGCGGATATCCACCATATTATTAAGAAAAAAGAGTAAGCCTGCTTCCGTTCTTAAAGCAGGCTTTTTATAATGGAATATCAATTTCAGAAATTCCTGGATCATCATGCTTTAAAAACATAATTTCCAAAATGCCGTCTTGATATGACGCCTTCGTTCCTTTTCGTTTCACAGCAGCAGGGAGAACGACTTTCTTCTGCGTCCCTTCTTCAGGAAAATGATCAATAAACAGCAGATTGGCTGTATGTTTGATTTTGACTTTTTCTGTGTTCGGACGAGCAAGTTCAATTTTGACAAACACATGATCAGTCGTCTCGAACACTTCGACTTCTGGCTCTTTTTCTTTTTCGACATCATTTTCTCTCGTTTTTTGATTTTGAGAAAGGGGATCCTGAAATGGGAACTGAGCAGGATAATTGGAGCCGAATACACTTTCCATGACTTGATTGACATACTGCTCAACGTCTTTAGGATCTGAATTCTTTAAGGCTTCTTTTGAGAACTGCTTTTGAAAAGGGAATAATCGGTTCCAGTCGAACATGTGAATCATCCTTTCTAAATGCCCTGAATTAGTATATGCCCATTCGCCGGCGTGCGTGCTATAATATACGTTAGATTTAGAAAGGGATGGTTACATTGAACGAACAGCAATCAAAAGGTGTTCTCTACACGGCAGCATCTTTTACACTCTGGGGTTTATTCCCGTTATATTGGAAGCTGATGGAGCATATTTCGTCAGGCGAAATTTTAGCGCACAGAATTTTATGGTCATTTGTGTTTATGTGCGGTATTCTTTTGTATTTAAAACAAGTCCGCCCGGCAATGCAGACAGTGAAGGGTCTCATACTGGATGGTAAAGCATTTTTTTCATTACTTTTATCTGCTATTTTAATTTCGGTCAACTGGTATGTTTACATTTGGGCAGTCAATCATGGTCTTATGCTAGAAGCAAGTTTAGGGTACTATATTAATCCGCTTGTATCCGTTCTATTAGGCATTATTTTCTTAAAAGAACGACTAAATAAATTACAAACCATTGCCATCCTCATTGCCGCATTTGGGGTGATCCTTTCAACAGTTCAATACGGGTCATTTCCTGTCGTTGCTTTCTTATTAGCCCTTAGCTTCGGCTTTTATGGTTTGATTAAAAAAAGGATGAGCTTCACGAGCGCGATTGGTTTGACGATTGAAACGCTGCTTCTCGCACCGGCTGCACTTGTGTACTTATTATTTTTCTTAAAAGAACCTGTTGTGACTATGAATCCTAACAGCTTCGGGTCGCTCGGTCTCTTATTTTTTGCAGGCGTTTTTACAGCCGTGCCGCTTCTTTTATTCTCAGAAGGCGCAAAAAGAATACCTCTTTATCAAGTGGGCATTTTGCAATACATTGCACCGACAATTACGCTGTTTTTAGGGCTGTTTGTCTATCACGAACACTTATCCGCAGCTAAAATTGTAACATTCCTTTGTATTTGGGTGGCGATTTTACTGTTTACCACCTCTCAATTACGCATGAAAAAAACAGCGAATTCTCATTAAGTCAAACGAGCAGTTTGCTTTTTTTTGCAGGCGGATCATGTCATAATAAGTTGTTACCAAAACTGTAGAGGTGATCATATGTCGTCAGCTCATGAGCTTGCAGCCGCCTATCAATCTTTATGGAAAAATCGTCAGCTTGATGTTGATGATATGTCTTCTTTACACGAGGCCATATGTGATGATTTACTTGATGCACGAACTCATCCGCGGGCAAGGAAACCATTACACCAAAAGTATGTGCTTGCTGTGGAGAGAATTTTAGAAAGTGAGCTTAAGCATGATCATCAGCTGCAGCTGATCAGCTTACATACGAAAAAGCTGCGAGAATTAATTCAAAATGAAGGAAGGAACCACTCATGAAACCAATTCAAACGGAAGATGTCACAGCACATCTTGAATCGTTTTTAAATCGTCCAGTCTTCGTTCATCTTGAAACGACAACTGGTTCTTATTCAGCTCATGTAAATGAACAAAATATGACGGTTGTTGCGTATATCCGCAACGCGAAAGTCGTCTATTCACAGGCGAAAATAAAAGGACAAGGTCCATACCGTGTTGGAATGAAAACAGAAGATGGCTGGATTTACGCAGAAGGATTAACCGATTATGTGTTTGATGACCAAGGCCGCCTGCTATTAGCTGGACACTTGCCAGACGGCAAACTAGCGATCTCATTACAAATTAGCGAAACACCATTTCAGGTGTAGAAGAAAGGGTGACAAGTCATGAACGAACATGTACTAGTGATGCTGCCTCACCCCGATGATGAATCTTTTGGGGTTGCTGGTCTCATTGCACAAAGCAGAAAACGCGGAATTCCCGTCACATATGCATGCGGGACACTTGGAGAAATGGGCAGAAATATGGGAAGCCCAACATATGCGAACCGTGAAACACTTCCTGAATTAAGAAAACAGGAATTAATCAATGCCTGCAAAGAAATGGATATCACAGACTTACGTATGCTTGGCCTGCGTGATAAAACATTGGAATTTGAAGACGACGAGTATTTGGCAGATGTGATGGAAACCATCATTGATGAAGTCAAACCGACACTCATTGTGACGTTTTATCCAGGACACGGTGTACATCCTGATCATGATGCGACAGGTGAAGCTGTGATTCGTGCTCTTTACCGCAAGAAAAAAGAAGACCGTCCTGTCACATACTGCATGGCCATTACGAAGAATAGAGAAGAAGTCCTTGGACATGCGGATATTGTGATTGATATTACAGATGTTGCAGATATCAAATTAAATGCACTGAGAGCGCATAGAACGCAAACAGAGGGCATGCTGAGAGAGCTTGAACAAAAGCTGAAAAACAAAGAACCAGTTGTCCAAAAATGGTTTGATGAAGAAATTTTCTGGACGTATCAATGGAATGACTAAACAAAAAAGCAGCTGATCTATGTCAGCTGCTTTTTTGTGTTGTATTTAGTGATTCGATACATGCCTGAGTTGACGTTTTTGAATCAATCTGAGACGGATAAAGAGGACGATGGCGCCTGCGGCAAGCCCGGCAATCAGTCCGATCCAATAACCAAACGCCCCAAAGGAGGTATATGTGCCAATGAGATAACCGGCAGGAAGACCGATGACCCAGTAAGAGACAAAAGCAGCAATCAGCGTATAATTCACATCTTTATAGCCGCGCAGAGCCCCTTGAATGGGTGCAGCAATCGCATCTGACAGCTGGAAAAAGATCGCGTAAATCAAAAAGTGCTGTGTCATTTGTAAAACAGCTGATTCAGCTGTATATAAACCAGCGATCTCTGGTCTGAATAGCAAGATGA
Source organism: Bacillus sp. PK5-006 (assembly GCF_054161415.1). Lineage (NCBI taxonomy): Bacteria > Bacillati > Bacillota > Bacilli > Caryophanales > Bacillaceae > Bacillus > Bacillus sp. PK5-006. Next base: position 1,747,566 of record NZ_CP096414.1, read on the forward strand.
GGGCCGCCGTACATAATGAGAATAATACCGCTGTTCCAATGCCGATATAGCTGTAGCTTTGCGCGTCTTTATACCTCTTAGCCCCCGCTTCAAACCCAACAACGATCGTTAATGCCATTGAGATACTAAGCGGTAAAATATAAAGAATAGAAGCAAAGTTCATCGCTGCTTGGTGACTGGCAATAGTAATGGTATCAAAGTGCCCCATTAATAGCGTCACTGCTGCAAAGATACTCGTTTCAAAAAAGATCGCAAACCCGATAGGAAGGCCAATTTTCAGTATTTGCCCTATACGGGAGATATTCATTCGAGGCAGTTTTTGAAACAAACGAAATGAGGCAAATGGTTCTGCTTTAATGACAATACAAATACTCATGATGAAAATCGCCCAATACGTCATTGCAGATGCAAGGCCGGCACCCGCGCCCCCAAGCTTTGGAAAGCCAAAATTCCCAAAAATAAATACGTAATTTAAAACAAAGTTAATAGGAAGTGCTGTGAGCGTGATGAACATTGTCACACGTGTTTTCCCTAATGCATCAATAAATGACCTTAGCACCGAATAACCAAACAGCGGAATGATGCCAAAAGCAAGAAAGCTGAGGAAATGCCGGGCAATATCCTCTACAGAGTGCTCGAGTCCAAGTCCTCCGAGTATGTAAGGAACGCTGATCGTACCAATGACAATTACAGCGATACTTAAAAGAAAGGACAAATAGATCGCCTGAAAGACAGCCCGGGGAACATCATCTTTATGCCCAGCGCCCATCAGCTGAGCCACAATCGGAGTAACGGCCATCAAAATCCCGGCAAGTCCCGTATAAACAGGTGTCCAAATACTAGAACCGATCGCAACACCCGCAAGGTCTTCTGCACTCACTTTTCCAGACATCACCGTATCTAAAAAGGTAATAAGCGAAAGACCTGCTTGGGTGATTAAAATCGGAATCAAAATGGTTAAAAATAGTGTCAGCTTTGCTCGAATGCTATTCGTTTCTCTCATCATAAGTTCCTCTCTGAACAGAAATAACGAGAGGAATTATATCATGCTATGTAAAAAAATCAATTCTCCGTCGGATTATTTTTCTTAGATGGCTTCGTTTTTTTAAACATTTGGGCATAAATAAAAGAAAGACTGACAACACCTAAAATGCTGCAAGCATATTGGATGATTTTCTGAATGGTCATATTAAGCTCACCTCCATACTAATAGAATGTGCACAATTTGCTATTTTATAACAACAAGCGAAAGGAGGAGGGAAAAGATCAGATGATCCATCGGACGAACGAAGAAGTGATATTTAAAGCCGGGATGAGAACACATTTGATGAACATTATGAAGGATGCAAGTGATATCATTGATTCTCTTGATGAAACAGAGCAGTGTTTACTTTGTGATCTCGAATCATTGCATGATCAGTTTAATGAAATGCATGCAGAGGCCTCGTCGTTTTATTTACAAGCGTATATGGAAGAATTCACACCAGGATTTGCTCAATTTTCTTTAGCCATTGAGAATTTATCAAAACAAAAGCATGGAGCACTCATTGTGATCCAAAGACGCGATGAGGTTGAGGATTTTATTCAAAAAGGGACAAACCTTCATGCGAAGATTAGCGCTTCCTTAATAGAAAGCATTTTCTACCCGGGAAATCCACTGCATGACGGTGCTCTTTTAGTCAAAGAAAATACACTTGTCTCTGCTGCAAATGTGCTGCCGCTTACATCAAAAAAAGTGAGTCCTTCGCTTGGCACAAGGCACAGGGCAGCGATCGGACTCTCTGGTATGACAGATGCACTTGTTCTTGTCGTATCAGAAGAAACGGGAAAAATGTCGTTTGCGAAAGAAGGCGTGCTTTACCCGCTTACCGTAAAAGATCCGGAAATAAGAAAATAAAAACGAACGCTGCATTCTTCATTCGGAAGGATGCTTTTTTATTTGCGGAGAAAAATCGACCAATTAAGTAAAAAGTCATTTGATACAGAAAAATTTGTCATGTAGAATAGAACTATGAAACTAGCAGTGTGCTTGTTTTGACAAATTTCTAAACGTCAACTTAAAAATTCCTTAAAAAATGTTTATAAATACAACAAACAGCCGATAGAAACGATATGGCTTTGTTTTTTAGCATTTTGAGTTGGCTGCTTTAGCCTATTTGTTATTGCCCAACGTCTTCATGTCGAGTAATATAATAGAAATAAAGATAAAATAGTGCAAGAGAAGCAGAACCATTAAATGCTAAACTCGAAACTAGTACATAAGTCTTGATGGACCAAATTACGAAAGGCGGAGATTTCTTTATGAAGAAAAAAGTAGTAACCGGCCTCACAGTTTCAGCGATCGCTGGCTCAGCTGTGTTTGCTGCACCGGCAGAAGCACAGACGATCAAGGTGAAAAGCGGTGACTCACTTTGGAAGATTGCCGAACAGTACAATACAACTATTTCGGAGCTTCAATCTCTTAATCAATTAAAAACGACAATGATTTTTGCAGGGCAAAGCTTAAAAATTCCTGGTGAAAAAAGCAAGAAATCCAGTTCATCAACAGGGTCAAAAGCAAAGAAATCAAGTGCTTCAACGACTTCCAGCTATACTGTAAAGCTTGGGGATTCTTTATGGCTGATCGCAAAAAATCATAAAATGTCAGTTGCAAGCTTAAAAAGCCTAAACAGCTTAAACAGCGACCTGATTCGTCCTGGTCAAAAGCTAAAGGTATCTGGCAGCACGAAGACGAGCGGAAGCCAGTCATCAAATTCAAACTCATCTTCAAATTCCAGCTCAAGCAATAAGACAACGAACTCAAATAGTTCATCATCTTCAAGTACATACAAGGTTAAATTAGGGGATTCACTTTGGAAAATTGCGAATTCGCTAAACATGTCGATTGGTGAAATCAAAACATTGAACGGATTAAAATCTGATATGATTTATCCGAATCAAGTATTGAAAGTAAAAGGGACGGCTGCATCAAAACCAAGTCAGCCGAAACCTACTAAACCAAGCAATTCAAACAGCAACCAGTCTTCTAGCGGGAAAACAACCTCTTATACTGTAAAATCAGGCGATTCGTTATGGAAAATTGCGAATCAATTCAAAGTACAGGTTCAATCAATCCGCACAGCCAACAACTTAAAAAGTGATGTGCTTAGAATTGGACAAGTATTAAAAATTAATGGTGCAGCTTCCGGCTCAACTGGATCGAATGGCTCTACGTCTAACGGTTCAACAAAGCCAGTCGACAATAACAAAAATGATGTACCAATGAATGCAAAGATCACGACAATGATTCAAGAGGGGAAAAAGCTGACAGGCGTTCCTTACAGATGGGGCGGTAATACACCAGCAGGATTTGACTGCAGCGGCTTTGTTTACTATCTCATTAACAAAGTTTCATCTGTATCCAGATTAAGCACAGCTGGCTACTGGAATATGATGACTCCTGTAAGCACACCACAAGTTGGAGATTTTGTTTATTTTACAACGTACAAAGCAGGCCCTTCTCATATGGGACTATACCTTGGCGGAGGAGATTTCCTTCATGCAAGTGACAATGGAGTAGGAATTTCGAACTTAAGTAACCCATATTGGAAAAAAGCCTACTTAGGTGCAAAACGTTTCTTCTAAAAAAAGCCGATTTTCGGCTTTTTTTGTTTGCCCGCTGCTGTGATTGTCCATACTGATAACAAAAGGGGGCAGTCATAAATGAAAAAGTCAGTGTGGATGATCATGATATGTTTGATCTTTACCGCATCAGCATGTCATGCACCGCCGAAAAAAGAAACGACAGAAGAAACAAGCGAAGTTTCAGCACCTAAACAAGCACCAGTCACGACGTCACTCATAAACGAAAGCGGGCAAAAAATAGGAAGCATTGAAATCAGAGAATCCTCAGAAAATGGGCTGGATTTGCATGTGAAGGCGAAAGGGCTGCCGCCAGGTCCTCACGGTTTTCACATTCATGAAACAGGAATATGTGAAACGCCAGATTTTGAAACGGCAGGAGCTCACTTTAATCCAACCCATAGAGAGCATGGTTTTGACAATCCAAAGGGGCACCATGCTGGAGATATGCCTAATTTAGAGGTAGGGGCAGATGGACAAATTGATGTGGTTGTGAACGTACCGGATGTGACGTTAAAGGGAGGCCCGAATCAATTAATCGATCAAAATGGGCGAAGCTTTATCATTCATGCAGAAGCAGATGATTATTTAAGTAACCCTTCTGGAAATTCAGGGAAACGCATTGCTTGCGGATCGATCACTAAAGAAATGGTAAAATAACAGAAGTCTAACCTTTATGTATTGAGTGCATAAAGGTTTTTTTAGTATACTTGGTGAGGAAAATGATCGAAGAGAGGAATTAATCATACATGTTTAACGAACAATCACTCCCAGAAGAAATTCAAGCAATGATTGAAGCAAAAGCAAAAGGGCTGGAAGAAGAATTTCGTCCACTTATTGGAACAGGCGGCTATGAATCACAGGATACTTCTATCATTCAAGATGCCATGATTGCATTAGCACTAGGAAAAAACGTTCTTTTAAAGGGGCCGACCGGCTCAGGTAAAACCAAACTAGCAGAAACATTATCCGCTTTCTTTCAGCAGCCGATGCACAGTGTGAACTGCTCGGTTGATCTTGATGCTGAAAGCTTAATTGGCTATAAAACCATTCACAATGATGGTCAGGTGGCTTCGATTGAATTCATTGAAGGGCCTGTGACAAAAGCAATGAAAAAAGGCCATCTTTTATATATTGATGAAATCAACATGGCGAAGCCAGAAACACTTCCTATTTTAAATGGTGTACTCGACTACAGAAAAATGATGACAAACCCATTTACAGGTGAGGTTGTTCGAGCAGAAGAAGGCTTTGGCGTCATTGCGGCAATCAATGAAGGATATGTCGGCACAGTACCTCTAAATGAAGCGTTAAAAAACCGTTTTGTTGTCATTGACGTTCCATATATTGGCGGCGGTATCCTGAAAGATGTACTGCAATCTCAATCTGTTTTAAAGGATGAGCGGTTAATTGATCAATTCGTTCAGCTCTCATCAGACCTCATTACACAAGCTCATAACGGACAGGTGAGTGAAGAAGCAGCATCCATCCGCGCACTCCTAGATACTTGTGATCTTGCGCAGTACATCCCGCCGCTTCGTGCCGTTGAACGAGGCATTGTTGAAAAGCTGGAAGATGACCGGGAAAAAGCAGCGGTAAGAAATATCGCTCAAACATTATTCGAGTGAGGTTCTGACTTTTGAAATTCATCAAATTTAATGACAGCAGAATCGATTCATTTTTATTTATGGAATTAACGGATTTAGCCAAAACGTTAGCAAAAAGTGATGATGTCGAGCTTGAATACGGTGTACAGTCCTACTATGAACCGTTTGAAAAGAAAATTTTCATCAGTCATTTTTGGGATGATCGTAAACAAGAAGATATGCTAGCAGGGCTGAAAAGTGATGTGTTCCTTCGTGCAGTAGGCACGGTTTATAGTGATCTTACGGTATTTCAGGAGATCATTCGCTTTGCTCATACATTATCCATTCCTGATGTATGTAAACAATTGTTTATGCTGTTTGAAGATATCCGGATCGAAGAGCGGATTAAACATGACCGCCCAGGAACAAAAAAGGTATTTAAACGAAGAAGAGAGCTGTACCGGCGTCACTTTAAGACACAATTAACGATTAACCAAGAACGAAGTATTTTAACAGATGCACTCTTTTGTGCGATTTATGTGAAGCTGACAGCTGATTCTCCGCTCGAAGAGATTCCGCCTCTTCATGAGCAGATCAACCCGATGATTCCGTTTATTGAGTCAAGTCTTGAACGTGTGTATGATGCGGGTTCAACAGCAGACATCGCAGTTATTGTAAAAGAATTAATGGAAGGCTTCGATGAGCTTCTTGAAAAGGATATGCTGAATACGTACTTTTTCTTCCCTGAATTGGACTATGAACAAGCGGCAAAAGAACCGCTGTTCCATGATTTAAAAAGAAAACCTACATTAAGTGAGGACATTAAAGTCGACCGAGAAAAAGAAGGCGATGAAGACATTCACCAAGAGTATATGGAAGTGTGGCATCGAGAAACCGAAGCGCCATCCAAAAGCTTCCTTCAATTTGATTTAGAGCACGGCGGTAAAAGTGATCTTGGTAAGGATGCAGCAAGAGAAGGCGATGACGGAGATCAGGCACTCGGCACTGTCCAAGGCTCTGCAAAGCAAACACACCGAAAAGATTATTCAAAGCTTGAAGCGCTGGAAGAGGCTGAAGGTGAAGAAAGCGGGTCAGATGGTTATGAGAATGGAAAAGAAAACAAATATGCGTTTCCAGTCATGATTTCACCAGATCCTCCTAAGCCAGAACAAATCGATGCATACAAGCAGCATGCGAAGGAAATTGAGCCTTATCAGAAACGCTTAAAACAAATGATCCAAAAAACACTTGAACATAAAAAATCATGGCCTAAAACAGACCTTCATGCAGGACGTCTCAGTAAAAAGCTGATTCGCTACTTTACAGAGTCTAACCCGCGTCTTTTCTATAAAAAACAGACACCGTCTTCTCAGATTGATGCTGTTTTCACCTTATTAGTAGACTGTTCAGCGAGCATGTTTGACAAGATGGATGAGACGAAAAAAGGCATTGTTCTCTTTCATGAAGCGTTAAAATCCGTGCAAGTCCCACATCAAATTGTTGGGTTTTGGGAAGATACAAACGACGCAACAGAAACAAGCCAGCCAAACTACTTCAACACAGTCGTGTCGTTCAAAGATTCTCTATTTGATGCAGGGCCTTCTATTATGTCTCTTGAGCCAGAAGAGGATAACCGGGATGGCTATGCGATTCGCCAAATGACAAAGATGATTTTAAAGAGAAGAGAAGAACAAAAGTTTCTGATTGTCTTTTCAGACGGAGAGCCAGCTGCGTTCAGCTACGAACAAAATGGGATTGTCGATACGCATGAAGCAGTTCTTGAAGCGAGGAAAAAGGGCATTGAGGTGATCAATGTGTTTTTATCCAATTCGCCGATAGAAGAAGCACAGATGAAAACCATTCAAGATATGTATGGCAAGTTCAGCATTTTTGTACCAGATGTCGATACATTGCCAGATGTTTTATATCCATTACTGAAGAAACTGCTGCATAAAAGCATTGGGGCATAAGCTTTTGCCCCTTTCTTTAAATTATTTTTCGGAATGATTTAAATTTTTTGTTTTTCTGTGAATTTTTTATCTTTAATTGAACAAAGAATGTAGAAAGTAATCCAAAACAGTGGTAGAATATTATTGGAAGCGTTTTATTACATAAATTTGGTCATTGTGTTCTGGAAGTTATATCGAGATAGTGTTCAATCACTTGATGATCAAAGTTGGGGGTAGTGTTCAAAATGTTTCAAAATGATGTGAAACAACCGTTGAGTTGGGAAGAATTTCATGGTCCGAACCTCGGCTATGTGCTCGAGCTCTACGATCAGTATGTCCAGGATCCTACTAGTGTTGATGAAGATCTAAGAGGCATATTTGATGAACTTGGTGCACCACCGAGTGAAATGAAGGAGGAAATTGGGAAAAAAGAAAATAGCGTAGTTACTTCTGAACAAATCCAAAAGATAGCATCAGTCGTTAAACTGGCAGAAGACATCAGAACGTATGGCCATTTAAATGCTTCCGTCAATCCTCTTCGCAAAGAAAAGGAATTACAAGAGCTGTTTCCTTTAAAGGAGTACGGTTTAACAGAAGAAGATGTCAAGAATATTCCGATTTCTATTATTAGTCCGGATGCACCAAAACACATTTCAAACGGCATAGAAGCCATTAACCATTTGAGAAATACGTATAAACGTACCATTTCATTTGAGTTTGATCACGTGCATGACTTCGAAGAGCGAAACTGGCTCTCAAAATCAATTGAATCTGGTGAACTATTTAAGAAAAAACCAGCAGATAAACTAGTTTCTGTATTCAAGAGATTAACAGAAGTTGAGCAGTTCGAGCAGTTTCTTCATAAAACATTTGTTGGGCAAAAGCGCTTCTCTATAGAAGGTTTAGACGCACTTGTCCCAGTACTTGATGAAATTATTTCAGAGTCTGTTACACAAGGGACTTCAAATATTAACATTGGAATGGCACACAGAGGCCGTTTAAATGTATTAGCACATGTGTTAGGAAAGCCATATGAGATCATTTTCTCAGAATTCCAGCATGCGCCAAATAAAGAGCTCGTTCCATCAGAAGGCTCTATTGGCATCAGCTACGGATGGACAGGGGATGTTAAGTACCATCTTGGAGCTGACCGTCAAATTAAAGACGAAGATACAAAGAGTGCGAGAGTCACGCTTGCTAATAACCCAAGCCACTTGGAGTTCATTGATCCAATCATTGAAGGAAGCACGCGTGCTGCTCAGGAATCACGTACTCAAAAAGGCTATCCAGTTCAAGACGTTGAAAAAGCGTTAGCCATCTTAATTCATGGGGATGCAGCATTCCCTGGAGAAGGAATTGTGGCAGAAACATTAAATTTAAGCCAACTTGTAGGCTATCAAGTGGGCGGAACCATCCATATTATTGCCAACAATATGATCGGGTTTACAACAGAAAGCAATGAATCTCGCTCGACGAAATATGCGAGTGACCTTGCAAAAGGATTTGAGATCCCTATTGTTCACGTCAATGCAGATGATCCAGAAGCGTGTTTAGCGGCTGTTCAGTTAGCAGTAGAATACCGCAAACGCTTCAAGAAGGATTTCCTTATTGACTTGATCGGTTACCGCAGATACGGTCATAACGAAATGGATGAGCCTTCTACAACTCAGCCAATGCTGTACGATGCGGTCAGAAAGCACAAAACGGTCAAGAATATCTTTGCAGATAAACTTGTCTCAGAAGGTCTTTTGACAAAAGAGCAGCGTGAAGAAATCGAGCAGGCTGTGACAGCAAAAATAGAAGAAGCTTATAAAAAGGTGCCTTCAAAGAAAGAGCATACGATTCAAGAAATCGAACTGCCAGAGCCTGTATCAAACGGCTTCCCAGCAGTGGATACATCAGTAGAATTTGATGTATTGCGAAAGCTGAATGAAGAATTGATCAGCTGGCCGAATGATTTCCAAGTATTTGGTAAGCTGAAGCGGATCCTTGAAAAACGTGCAAAAGTGTTTACAGATGACCGTAAAGTAGAATGGTCACTTGGGGAAGCACTCGCATTTGCATCTATATTAAAAGACGGTACGCCAATTCGAATGACCGGACAGGATTCAGAGCGTGGAACTTTTGCTCAAAGAAACCTTGTTCTTCACGACAGTCAAACGGGAGATGAATTTATTGCTCTTCATGAACTAAGTGATGCGAATGCATCGTTTACAGTTCATAACAGTCCACTGTCAGAAGGCTCAGTCATCGGGTTTGAATATGGTTATAATGTCTATTCTCCTGAAACGTTAGTGATTTGGGAAGCTCAATTCGGAGACTTCGCAAATGCGGCTCAAGTGTATTTCGATCAATTTATCTCAGCTGGCCGTGCAAAATGGGGACAAAAATCAGGTTTAGTCATGCTGCTGCCGCATGGATATGAAGGACAAGGTCCTGAGCATTCAAGTGGAAGAACAGAGCGCTTCCTGCAATCAGCTGCTGAGAATAACTGGACAGTTGCGAACCTGACAAGTGCAGCGCAATATTTCCATATTCTTAGAAGACAGGCGAAAATGCTGCTTCGTGAAGAGATTCGTCCGCTTGTGATTATGACACCGAAGAGTCTGCTTCGTAACCCGAACACATTGTCTGAAGTCCAAGAATTAACAGATGGACAGTTCCGTCCAGTTCTTGAACAGCCAGGTCTTGTACATGATCACGAAAAAGTATCGCGTCTCGTGCTATCTAGCGGGAAGGTATCCATTGATATTAGTGATCGTTTTACTCAAATGGAAGAGCCGAAAGATTGGCTTCACGTTGCAAGAGTGGAACAGCTATATCCGTTCCCAGCCAAAGATATTAAAGGAATTTTAACAAAGCTGACAAACTTAGAAGAAATCGTATGGGTGCAAGAAGAACCACAAAATATGGGAGCTTGGGGATACATTGAGCCATATTTACGTGAAATTGCGCCTGAAAAAGTAAAAGTACGTTACATCGGCCGAAGAAGACGTTCAAGTACGGCTGAGGGTGATCCCACTGTGCATAAAAAAGAACAAGAACGAATTGTATCTGATAGCTTGACTCGCAAAAACTAAGGGGGAAATGAAAAATGGCGGAAATTAAAGTACCTGAATTAGCGGAATCAATCTCGGAAGGAACGATTGCTCAATGGCTAAAGCAGCCGGGCGATTATGTGGAGCAGGGGGAGTACCTGCTAGAACTTGAAACAGATAAAGTCAATGTCGAACTGACTGCTGAAGAATCTGGTGTATTAAAAGAAGTGCTGAAAGATTCTGGTGACACTGTACAAGTTGGAGAGGTCATCGGAACGATTGCAGCAGGTGAAGCTGGCGGAAGCGAGTCCGCAGCTCCAGCACCTGAGCAAGCTTCTGCACCAGCTTCGAAAGAAGAACCGGCAGCTGCTCAAAAAGAAGAAGCAGTGAAAGAAGAGCCGAAAGCTGGTAATGGCAGAACCATCGCTTCTCCTGCAGCTAGAAAATTAGCGAGAGAGAAGGGATTAGACTTATCTGAGATTCCAACCGTAGATCCGCTGGGCAGGGTACGAAAGCAGGATGTCGCTTCTTATCAAAAGAATGAAGCACCTGCAAGTGCACCGAAAGCCGCGCCAAAAGCAAATGCTGCGGTGCAAACTGAACAACCAGGAAAGCCTATTGAACGTGAAAGAATGTCACGCCGCAGACAAACAATTGCAAAACGTTTAGTTGAAGTTCAACAAACGGCTGCGATGCTGACGACATTTAATGAAGTCGATATGACAGCGGTAATGGATTTAAGAAAGCGTCGTAAAGATGCCTTCCTAGAACAAAATGATGTCAAGCTTGGCTTCATGTCCTTCTTTACAAAAGCAGTTGTAGCAGCACTGAAGAAATATCCGCTGCTTAACGCAGAAATTCAAGGTGATGAGCTTGTCTTGAAAAAATTCTATGACATCGGCATCGCTGTTGCTGCAAACGAAGGACTTGTTGTACCGGTTGTCCGTGATGCAGACAGATTGTCATTTGCGGGGATTGAAAAAGAAATTGGTCATCTTGCGAAAAAAGCAAGAGATAACAAATTGTCTCTTAATGAGTTACAAGGTGGATCATTCACGATCACAAACGGCGGAACATTTGGTTCTCTGCTTTCAACTCCGATTTTAAACAGCCCGCAAGTTGGAATTTTAGGGATGCATAAAATTCAGCTTCGTCCGGTAGCGATTGATGAAGAACGTTTTGAGAACCGTCCGATGATGTATTTAGCTCTTTCTTATGACCACCGCATTGTCGATGGTAAAGAAGCAGTTGGATTCCTCGTTACGATTAAAAATCTGCTTGAAGATCCTGAGCAGCTATTACTTGAAGGATAATCTTCAATTATAAAAAGCTAGCACCTGTTAAGGTGCTAGCTTTTTTTCTTTTCACTGTCATGTTGTCCTCGTTTTGACCAATACGTCGCAAGCCAGGAACCAGATAAATTATGCCACACACTAAAAATCGCACTTGGTACGGCTGCGAGCGGTGAGAAGTGTGCTGTTGCTAGCGCTGCACCGAGCCCGGAGTTTTGCATGCCTACTTCGATCGAGATCGCTCTACGAGAAGGGATATCCATTCTGCACCACTTTGCGATCAGGTAACCAAATAAGAGACCAAGTGCATTATGTAATATAACAACGGCAAATATCAGCAATCCAGTTTGAAGAATTTGCTCTTTATTTGCACTGACAACCGCTGCAATGATCAACACAATTCCAGCAACAGATACAAGCGGCAATGCTTGAACTGCATAGTTTACTTGTTTTTTGAAAAATACCTTAACGATAACCCCTAAGATAATAGGAATTAGCACAACTTGGACAATCGACAAAAATAATGCCTCAGGTGATACAGGTAACCATGATCTTGCAAAAATATAGATAAAGAGAGGCGTTAAAAAGGGAGCAAGAAGGGTCGATATCGTTGTGACCGCTACGGATAATGCCATATTGCCTTTTGCCAAGAAGGTCATGACATTGGATGCTGTACCGCCTGGGCAGCAGCCGACAAGAATAACGCCTACTGCAATTTCAGACGGCAGCCGTAATCCGTAAGCTAATAGAAAGGCGATCAGCGGCATGAGTGTGTACTGCGCCAAAACCCCAATTAACACATAGAGAGGTTTACGAAAAAGCTCCTTAAAATCTTCACCAGATAACGTAAGCCCCATCCCAAACATAATGACACCTAGTAAAAAAGGGATATACGGTCCAATCTGAGAAAAGACGTCAGGAAAAGCAAATCCAAGACATGCAAAGATAATGACCCAGATTGCAAAGGTTCTTCCTGCAAATTGACTAATGGTTAAAAGAATGTTCATTCATTGCTTCATCTCACTTTCCTCACATATCCTTTCTATTTTAAACGAATTTTCTGAAAAAACAACCCATTCTTTATAAAGGTGTTAATAATAAAATTATGTAAACTAAAAATACCCCATATAAGCATTAGCCTATATGGAGCATCGTTTTAAAAAGGGGTCCATCTCACTTGCTGTGCTTGCTTAAGCCTAGCTTCTGGCTCACGCCAGTCGACTACATTCCACCAACGATCGACGTATTTCGCTTTTTCATTCAAATATTGAAGGTAGTAGGCGTGCTCCCATACATCAAGGGCTAGAAGGGGGATCACATCCCATTGTGACAAAAATTGATGGCGTTCTGCTTGTAAAATCTCTAATCGCTGAGATCTGGGCGCCCATACGAGAATGGCCCAGCCAACACCCTCTACTTGTTTGGCCGCTGCTGAAAATTGAGATTTAAATGCATCATAGCTGTCAAACGATTGTTCAATGAGACGAAGCATTTGTCCAGTGGGCTTTCGTTTTCCTGAAGGACTCATGGAAAACCAAAAAATACAATGTAAATAGTGCCCCGCACCATTGAAGGCAAGCTCCCGTTCCCAATGTTTGATCATTTTAAAATCATTGGTTCTTCTTGCATTTTTTAATGCAAGCTCAGCTTGGTTCAAACCATCTACATATGATTGGTGATGCTTCTGGTGATGCAAATACATAATTTCTTTTGATATAAACGGTTCTAGTGCATCATACCGGTAAGGGAGAGGAGGTAACTTGTGACTTCCAGCTGCTACCTCTCGCATGTCTTCTTGTGGGTTCATGTCCTCAGCAATACGTTCTGCCAGTTCGTACCACTCTTGTTCACTGGAATGTTCATCATCCATTGAAAACCATAAATGGTCTACTTTCTGACGGATGTTGTCATCTTGAATCGCGGGTTGAATCGAGCTAAGCCACTCTTTAAGCTGCAAACGGTATTCTTCCTTATTCATTTTTACGCCTCATTTCTTCTAAAAATGTGGAACAAGCCATCATCGGAAAGACAAATGGGTAGCTATGATAAGTGATGTAAAATTGCTTTGGCAGGCCAATGCCTACTGGATAGTGCAAGGCTTCACTCGTGTGCTGATGATGGGTCAAAAATGAGATGGCTTTTAAAATCGTTTTGTCATCTGGCTTCTCATATTGTAAAAGTGCCTCTGCTGCCCAAGCCGTCTGAACCACTGTGCCAAACGGAAGAGGGACATACGTTTTTACCTCTGCACTTTTACACGATTCTCCGAAGCTGCCATCTTCTCGTTGAATCTGCTTTAAAAATCGGCACGCTTTTTGAACAGCAGGATGGGTGGAGGGGATGCCGGCCGCTTTTAGTCCTGTTAATGCTGCCCACGTTCCATAAATATAGCAAACACCCCATCTGCCAAACCATGACCCATTTTTCTCTTGGTGATCTAGGAGCCACTTGACACATCGATCTTTTTGCCTGTGAAGAGGAGGAGACATGTTTTTCTCTTCAAGACCAATGAGATGAAGCACCCGGCCTGTAATATCGGGGGTCGATGGATCAATTGCTGCATCCTCCGCAGATTCAAGCGGAAGATGTCGAAGCAGGAAGTGATCTTGATTTTTTTCAAAGGCAGAGAATCCGCCGTCACGGTTTTGCATGGAAAGAAGCCAATGAAATCCTCGTTTCCATTGAACTGGTGCGTATGTTCGCGGAATGGCTTTTAAGACAATTTGCGTATCATCACAATCAGGGTTATTTGTGTTGATATCTGAAAAACCAAAGCCTCCCGGGGCAGCATGACGGTTATGAATCGCCCAATCTGCTTTCTTCATTTGCTGCCGGTTCAATAAGTATAAGAAAGACTTTGTGATGACTGGGTCTTCTTGTTTTTTGCCAGCTTTTTGAGAAGCATAACTGACAAGCGCTGTATCCCAAACTGTGGATGTGGAATTTTCTGCATACATTCTGCCCTGACAGACAGTGACTAGCTTTTTCATGCCTTTGACTGCTTTTAAAATGAGATGATGTCCCGGGGAGTACCCAAGACTCATCAGTGCATAGACCATAAAAATACTGGCACTTAAATAGCTGTACAGCGTGCCATCTTTTTCAAGGCGATCAAACATATATCGCTTTGCTGCTTCATATCCGAAAAAGTCCAGCCGGCTGTCGAGTGCTGTATACGACCGCATGTAAGTCAGAAAGTGTTGAGCGGAACGTTCTTCTCTTGCCATAAACCAGTCAAATGGATTCTTAGACATGTTTGCATCAAGGTGTGCCAAACTTGGAAATGTCTCATGAGAGGTATATCGTTTGTTGAGTGCAATCATCATTGGCACAAAGTGAATTCTTGCATATGCACTAAGATGATAGAAGTGCAGCGGAAAGTATGTAGGGATGAGTAAAAAGGAAAGTGGTGCATAGAAATACGGCCAAGGGTGCATGCCGTTGACGGCGAGCATCCACTTTGTCATAAAGTGAACGTTCTTTAATCCGCCTTTTGATCGAATATATTGCGCTGCTTTTTCCATATGAGGCTCATCTTGTTGAAACCTGCCTGAAACAAGCATTCCGCAATAGCCCTGCACAGTGGCTGTTACATGTCCCGTTTGATCATGATACAAAGAAAAAGACCCATCCTCATTTTGTTTTTCGCGTATCGCTTCTGCTAATTGATGAACCAAAGCCTGATCCGAATCGCCGACAGCCTTTAACAGCATAATCAAAAAAGCATTTGTCATCATAGGACCTTCAAAGCAGAAAACAAAGGCACCATCTTCTCGTTGTCTTCGCTGCATTTGCATGTGCAATTCTTCAATAAATTCGTTTACTTTCAATTTAAAATCTTGCATATGCGGCCATGCTCCTTTCCTTTCATACTATATTCAGGAGCCGGCCTGTCACATGCAAATACAAAAAAAGCCGATGACAGGGTCACCGGCTCAGCGTGTAGACAAACCCTCGCATTAGGTGTCAGGTCTGCGCGCTGGTGCTCACGAATGTCAATTCGCTCCGCAAAAGTAGCCGTCCTTCCTAGACTGCAAAGGTTTTCTATCACGCTGAAAAGAAGACAAAGTGCTAAAATAAAAATCATTTTAGCACTTTGTCAACGATCTGAGCCGATGACAGGGTCACGGCTTTCTTGACGTCATTAGTCTTGGAGGTTAATCCATACACTTTTGACTTCTGTATAGTTGTTAAGGGCATATGATCCCATTTCTCTGCCAAGACCTGATTGCTTATATCCTCCAAACGGGGAGGCGGCATCAAAGACATTATAGCAGTTGACCCAAATTGTTCCTGCTTCAAGACGTGCAGCGATATCATGGGCATGCTTTAAGTTTTCTGTCCAAAGTCCTGCTGCTAATCCATATTCAGACTGGTTGGCTCGTTCGACCACTTCATCAATGGAATCGTAAGGAATGGCAGATAAGACAGGTCCAAAGATTTCTTCTTTGGCAATGGTCATTTCATCTTCTACATCTTTAAAAATAGTAGGAGAGACGAAATAGCCAGCCTCATAAGGGCAATCGCCCCCGACAACGGCTGTTGCCCCTTCGGATTTACCTTTTTCAATATAGCCTAACACGCGTTCGTGCTGTTCTTTACTTACAAGAGGTCCAATTTGCGTATCTTGATGAAGACCAGCGCCTTGTTTGAGGGATCCTGCATATTTGGCCATTTGATCGACTACTTCATCATATTGGCTCCGATGAACAAAGACTCTGGACCCTGCGCAGCATACTTGGCCTTGGTTAAACATGACGCCATTTAAAGCACCTGGAATGGCTTTCTTTAAATCGGCATCAGGTAAAATAATATTCGGTGATTTTCCGCCAAGCTCTAATGTGACCCTCTTAATGGTTTTAGCCGCTTTCTCCATAATTAATTTCCCAACACTTGTTGACCCTGTGAAGGCCAGCTTGTTCACGTCAGGATGATCAGTTAAGGCTTCTCCGGCTGTTTCGCCAAATCCAGGAACGATGTTAATCACGCCTTCTGGGAAGCCGGCTTTGTCCACTAATTCTGCTAAGTAAAGAGCAGAGAGTGGAGTTTGTTCGGCTGGCTTTAAAACGATGGTGCACCCTGTTGCAAGTGCGGCGCCCATTTTCCACATAGCCATGAGCAGCGGGAAGTTCCATGGGATGATTTGTCCTACAACCCCAACCGGCTCATGGCGGGTATAATTAAAATATCCTTGACTGACAGGAATGGTTTGTCCATTCATTTTTGTCGTCCAGCCCGCATAATAGCGCATGTGCTCAATAGCGAGGGGGATATCTGCATTTGTTGTTTCATTAATTGGTTTTCCGTTATCTAAAGTTTCTAGCTGTGCAAGCTCTTCCTGATTTTCTTCCATTAAATCAGCAAGCTTGAACATGAGGCGGGCGCGTTCAGCGGCAGACATTGAGCGCCAAGGACCATGAAAGGCTTTTTTTGCAGCTTTTACGGCCTCATCAATATCTTTTGCACCTGCTTCATAAACATCAATAAGGGTTTCGCCTGTGGCTGGGTTAGGAGTAGCAAAGGTTTTGTTATCGTGACTTGTGACAAACTGACCATTAATGTAGAGTTTTTTCGTCCCTTGGAGAAAAGATTCGAGTTTTGAACTAATTTGAAGTGTTGTAGAGCTCATAAATAAACAAACCTCCTTAAAGATATGGATTGTTTTCTGCGAGTTCTAGGTGGGAAAAGCGGACAAGCAACTTAAATTGTATACGCACAAAGATGTAAACGTATACAATTATCATATTACACGACCTGTTTGAAAGCAATCCATAACACTCATTGCATTTCGCGAAAATTTGGCTACAATAAATGTATAGATGAAAAAAGGAGTTTTTAAATCATGATCCATCAAAACTGGCAAACGGCTCAAACGTTAAAACAAGTAAAATGTGTACATACAAATGCGAAAAAATATATGGTCGACCGGGCATTAACGGTTGGAAGCACATATGAAGTGAAAAATGAAACAGAAGAATTCCTGTTTGTCGTAGACAATACGGGTAAAGTAGGCGGGTATTACAAGGAGTATTTCGAAGATATTTCAGCTGAATGATTTTGATGGTCATCACTCATACTAAGAAAAACAGTAAAGGGTGATGATGATGAAAAAGCAGCAAAATGACGAGCAGAAAAATCAAAATGCATGGCATGAACACGAGGACGCTGATATGGCGATTACGCTTGAACAGATTTCCGATGTGTATGCCGAGGGAACGATTGATACACCAAAAGACGAATAGTCATTTAAAAACAGTGATTTGGCATAATCACTGTTTTTTTATTGGAATGATTCAGCATTTTTCTCGAAAAGAACTGAAACTTTTTTCCTGGTTTAACTGTCTAAATAAGTAGAGGAAAGAGCATCGGATCAAAAAGAAAAAGTTAAATGAAATTTAATCTATTCGTAATGGAATAACAACCATTTATAGCGTATTCTATAAGTGAGAATAAAACGTACCCACAGAGCCGTGTGGCCGTTTTGTCATAAAGGAATTTGATGCAGGAAGAGGGGGTTTACGTGGGTATTTTTTCTGTCAGTAAACAAAATGATAAGAAATTCGAATCCTTATTGATTGAAGGGGAAAGAATTGAGGCTGTTTACAGACTGCGTCACGACCAAATTTGCTTTACCAATAAACGACTGATCTTTGGCGATAACCGCGTATTTTCTAAGAAGAAAGTCAGGGTCTCCTTGCCGTATCGATCAATTGAAAGTTTTGCCATACAAGAAGCTGGCGTGTTTGATCAGGACACAGGTATGCTGCTTGTTACAAGCTCAAAAGTATTTGAACTCGACTTTTCCAAAGAGACGGATTTGAGTGATGTGCAAGCCATTTTGACAAAACATCTTTGCTGATCAATCTTGCGATTACATAGATCATATGCACTTTTCTCATTCTTCGTTCTTATTTTTATAGATCGCACATTGCTAAGCCCTTCCCATCTGATGGGAAGGGCTTTTTTCTGCTTAAGAGTTTGAATGATAGCAAAAAAGGATAAAGATGAAACAGATACAGAAAGGAGAATGAACAATGAAAGTATTAGTTGCAGGAGCAAATGGACATACAGGCAGACTTGTCGTTCGTTATTTAAAAGAAAAAGGACATGAACCGCTTGCTCTCATTCGAGATGAAAAACAAGCTGATGCACTAAAAGAACTTGGTGCAGCACCTGTCATCGGTGATCTTGAAAAAGATGTGACAGATGCTGTGAAACAAGCAGACGCTGTCATCTTTGCAGCTGGTTCAGGCTCAAAAACAGGTGCAGATAAGACCATTGCGGTCGATCAAGAAGGGGCAAAACGCCTCGTTGATACAGCGAAAAAAGAAAACATCCAGCATTTTGTTATGCTTAGTGCTTATAATGCAGATGATCCGAATCAAGGAAAAGGGCAAGGAAGTATGGAAACTTATTATGAAGCAAAAAGAAAAGCCGATGAGCACTTAAAACAGTCTGGTCTTTCCTATACGATTGTCCGCCCAGGTGCCCTGCTGCATGAGGAGAAGACAGGAAAGATTGAAGCTGCCGAACATATTCCAGATGATCAAAACATCGAAATTTCAAGAGAGGACGTAGCCATTGTTCTTGTGGAGAGCTTAACAGAATCCAATGTGAAAAATAAGTCCTTTGACTTGATGAAAGGCGATAAACCAATCGAAGAAGCACTTCGCCATCTGTAAGAAAAGAAAGCTGCTGCCAAAGAGGCGGCGGCTTTTTTGATGTTTTCTTTTCCCTTTCAGCGGGAAGGTAATGAGAAAGGAGTGATTGACCGTGGGCTTAACGAAAGAACAACAAGCTGATTTATACGAAAGATTGATTCAATTAAAAGAAGATGTGAAGGGATCAAAAAAGAAAGAAGAATCGATGCTCGTTGAATCGAGTGAGATTTCAAATGGTGTTGGTAATCATATCGCTGATCATGGGAGCATCTATTTAGACCGTATGACAGAACAAACGCTGGATCAGGTCGATGATCAGCTTGAAGGTGAAATCGATGCAGCACTGAAACGAATGGAAGACGGAACATATGGGATATGTGAGAAAACGGGAAAAGAGATCCCATACGAGCGTTTAAAAGCAGTTCCATATACACGTCATTCAATAGATGCAAAGAAAAATGAAGAAACCACTCAAGATCCAAACGAATTTGACCGTTCATTCTCCGATCAAATGCGCGATTTAACAAATAGAGAAACAATGGATCAGATGCATTCAGATACGTATGAAAGATTAGAGGAAGAGCAAGATGTTGATGTAGATGAGGAAAAATAGGATCATAAGCGAAGGTTAAATTTTTTCAGAATAATTTTTTCTTATGTACACATGAACAAATAACTTGTATACATGAGTATTTCATAGAAAAAAGATCTCTTGAAATTTAATAAACTTTCGTGTAATATAGTTTAAAGGCTGCGATGCGCGTAATGTTAATTAAGTTTTAACCTTTAAGCTGTAATAGGGAGTTTTATATTGAAGCCGGAATGTCATGCCTCCTTAGCGAGGAAGACAGGAACGTTTCTGCAAACACCCACTTTGAGGAGTGGTGGTTTAAAACTTTCTTACTTAGATTACGGCATCCGCAGCTTTTCCTAGGATGATTCAAGCCATTTTCCATTTTGGAAAATGGCTTTTTATTTTGTGAAAAAACGAAATTGCACAGTCAGCAGGAAGAGGCATGAATGTATGTTAAAATAGACAAAACAAAAGACGGAGAGGGAATTGGATGTTAGAACAAGCAGAAGCACTCCTGAAACAATACTTTGGCTTTGACGCCTTTAGGCAGGGACAGAAACAAGCCATTGAATCGATTGTAAACAAACAGAAGGATACCGTCTGTATTATGCCGACAGGCGGGGGGAAATCGGTTTGCTACCAGATTCCTGCCTTGATGATGGAAGGAACAACGATCGTTGTATCCCCGCTAATTTCTTTAATGAAAGATCAAGTCGATGCGCTAAATGAGATGGGCATACGATCGTCCTTTTTAAACAGCACACTTTCCGCAGCTGAAATGAATAAAAGGCTGAAAAAATGTGAAGATGGGGAATATCAGCTGCTTTATATCACACCTGAACGTTTACAAAATGAACGTTTTTTTCAGCTGCTTGATCGGTTAACGATCCCTTTAATTGCAATTGATGAAGCACACTGTATATCTGAGTGGGGGCATGATTTTAGGCCGAGCTACCGCTTTATTCAAGAATGCTTAAATCGGCTGACAAAAAGGCCAGTGATTGTCGCATTAACGGCTACAGCCACGAAAAAGGTTCACCGAGATATATGTGAACAGCTTGGCATGAACGAAGAAGAAACCATTTTTACTGGTTTTGCTAGAGAAAATTTATCTTTTCAGGTGGTCAAAGGAGAAAATAGTGACCGCTTTATCACACATTATATGAAGAAAAATAAGCTTGAGTCCGGCATTATCTATACTGCTACAAGAAAAGAAGCCGAAAATATTTACAATCGGCTAAAGAAACAAAAGATCAAAGTGGGCATTTATCATGGCGGGTTAGATGACGATGTGAGAGAAGAGCAGCAAAACCTGTTTTTAAACGATGACATCCAGGTCATGGTCGCTACATCTGCATTTGGCATGGGAATTAATAAGTCAAATGTCCGTTTTGTGATTCATCATCAAATTCCAAGGGATATTGAAAGCTACTATCAAGAAGCTGGACGAGCCGGCAGAGACGGGCTCCAAAGTGAATGCATTTTACTGTTTTCGCCGCAGGGCGTACGAATGCAGCGATTCCTCATTGAACAGTCAACAGAAGATGAAGTGCGCTTTCAGCATGAGCTGCTTAAACTTAGACAAATGGTCGATTACTGTCACACTGAGCAATGTCTGCAGCAATTTGTGATGGACTACTTTGATCAATCAGCAAGTGCCCCTTGCCAAAAATGCAGTAATTGTCTTGATGAAAGAGAGCGTGAAGAGGTCACTCGAGAAGCGCAAATGGTTTTATCGTGTACGGTTAGAATGAACGAGCGCTTTGGAAAAATGATGATTGCTCAAGTACTGGCAGGCTCTAAAAATAAAAAAGTGCTTGACCTCGGTTTCGACCGTCTTCCTACATACGCTTTAATGAAGCAGCAATCCGCCCAGCAAATTAGTGATTTCATCGAATTTTTAATTACAGAAGAGTATTTGCACATGTCTGAAGGAGCTTATCCAACATTAAAAGTGACACATAAAGGAAAGAAAGTGTTAGTCGGGCAAGAGGCTGTGTATAAAAAGCAGGCAGTTAAAAGAGAGGCGATTCAAGAAAACGATGCATTATTTGAGCAGCTGAGAGCGGTGAGAATGAAGCTGGCAAGAGAGCAGGGCGTTCCGCCATTTGTTGTATTTTCTGATCAAACCTTGAAGGAAATGTCAGCCGTTCAGCCTAAAACAGAAGAAGAACTTCTCAATATTAAGGGAATAGGCGCTCAAAAAAGAGAGAAATACGGGGATGTTTTTTTAGAAGAAATCCATTTATTTATAGAAAAAGAGAAAAATAAAAAGGTTGAAGAAGAAAAATAAATTTTTTTCGCTGCGTTTGGACACGTTTTCAACAGGAGGTTTCTGATCCTTTCAAAACCTTGATATGGCGGGTAATCGAGCTGTTTTGTGGTCTGATTTACCAATGGAGAGAGATGTTTCATGTAAAGGAACTGTAATCTAAAACATATCGTTTTGTTATTGAATTGACATTTACATATGTTACGATAGCACTCGTTAGCCGCCATAAAAAGCTAACAAGGGAGGATTTACTTTATGAAGAAGACTATTATGTCCTTGGTTGCTGTTGCAGCAATCTCTACAACAGCATTTGGAGCACAGCAAGCTTCTGCAAAGGAAATCACTGTGAAGAAAGGTGATACACTTTGGGGAATCTCTCAAAAAAATGATGTGTCTCTAAAGGACCTAAAGGGTTGGAACAATTTATCTACAGACATGATTTATGTAGGTGATAAATTGACAATCTCTTCAAAAGAGAAAACTCAGGAGCAGTATAAAGTCCAGAAGGGGGACAGCCTCTGGAAAATCGCTCAAAAATTCAATGTGTCAATTAGCGATATTAAGTCTTGGAATAACTTAAACTCAGATATAATTATGATTGGTTCAACACTAAGTGTTGCTGGTCAAAGCTCAGCTCCGGTAAGCTCAGAGCCTGTACAAAAACAGGAGCCTGTCCAAAAAGAGCAAACAACACAAAAAGCTGCTCCTAAACAGGAAGCACCGAAAAAAGCTGCTCCTAAACAGGAAACAGCTAAAGCAGAATCATCTTCTGCTAGTCAAAGTGTACAAAAAGAAATGACTGTAACGGCTACGGCTTATACAGCAAATGATGGTGGCATCTCAGGTATCACTGCAACAGGGGTAAACTTAAACAAAAACCCAAATGCGAAAGTGATTGCAGTAGATCCTAATGTCATTCCATTAGGAAGTAAGGTTTATGTTGAAGGCTACGGTGAAGCCATCGCAGCAGATACTGGCGGCGCAATTAAAGGTAACAAAATTGATGTTCATGTACCAAGCAAATCCCAAGCAAAAAATTGGGGCGTAAAATCAGTCAAAGTGAAAGTACTTAACTAGTAACTTATTGTTTTTTGGAAGAAAGCATCAGGTGGCGGCCTGATGCTTTTATTGTACCCTTTTTTTGGTCAAAAAAACACACATTTTTCAGAAAAATTTGCATTTTCGACAAAAAACAGCGTATATTCCATCATACACGCTGTTTTTTTGTCGTTAGCTGTCCACCCAATAAATTTCTCCGCTTTGTTCTTTCCAATTGATTTGGACATCAAATTGGTGCTTTTCATAAAAGTGAATCAATCGGTCCACGTGATTCCAATCTCTTTTGACGAGATCACCTGTAATAACTGGAATGTTCTGCTCCCTTGCGATCTCTTTTAAATGCTTCATACAGATTGAGCCGTACCCATTATCGGGAGGGCCTTTAATATCAGCAATATGAATCTTTCCTTCTTCAGGATATTCCGCAATTAAGGAAAAATCAGATTGTCCGCGAAAAGCTTTTTCACAATCGGTCAGCATGATTTTACATGTATCAGCATTTTCAATGGCAGAGACAATCATCCATTCATCTTCTTTCGCCTGATCAATGCCAATGATCTTTGCCTTTTTCGAAATATCTTTCATATTTTCTTGCATTCGATACATTTGGAACTGCAATTGCTGTAATTCTTGCTCTAACGCCTTCACATCTTTGGGTGTTTCCTGTAAGATTGACAAGTCCATTACTCCTTTCATATAAGAAATGATAAAAATCACATAAATTCCAATTTTAAAGGAAGTGGATGAATCTTTCAACCCGTTAGAACGCCAGTAATCGGCAAGTTTGTCTAAAATTCGACGAAGACAGCGAATTCATTGACTTTATAGAGAAAGTTAAATAACATACTCTTAGTCGGAACTAATAAAGAGAGGTTTTCAAACATGAACGAACAGAATCAAAAACCGAAAAATTTCACCGGCATTGTTGTCATTTTAACAATTGCCATAAACGGATTAATCGCTTTATTATTTTTAATGCCAAAAACAGATAAATTTAGTCATCTGGATATTACATTTCTGCCGTTACTGAATGCCGTGATGAACAGCTTTACGTTTATCTTCTTACTTTCAGCACTCATTATGATTAAACAAAAGAACATTAAAGCACATAGACGATTTATTTTTGCTGCATTTTCAACAACACTTGTCTTTTTAATTTCCTATGTGACATATCATTCAATGGCAGCTGATACACACTTCGGAGGAGAAGGGATCATCCGTCCGATTTACTTCTTTATTTTGATTACACATATTGTGCTCTCAGCTATTATTGTACCGCTTGCACTGATTACACTATTTAGAGGCGCACAGATGCAGGTCGAGCGTCACCGTAAAATTGCCCGCTGGACGATGCCGCTTTGGCTCTATGTTAGTCTCACTGGCGTCATTGTCTATATCATGATTTCTCCATATTACAGCTAACGTATGTCCAATTGGACATACGTTCTTTTATTTACAAGATGAAGTGCTTTGGATAGAATGGTAATTGGATATCCGACTAGCACGGTATCTTCCCATCTATAGATTCACATCATTTCTGGCCGTTTGCTCGTTTGGAGATCAACAATTGGACGAAACGGGGGTTATATGATGACTGAACAATTGCAGTATAAACCGGGGCTTGAAGACATTGTGGCAAGCGAAACGTCCATATCATACTTAGATGTGGAGCAAGAGGAAATTGTGATTCGCGGGTACGACCTCATTGAGCTGGCACAAAACAAGACATATTTAGAAACAGCCTATCTGCTTATTTATGGAAGATTACCAGATAAGATGGAATATCACCAATTTCAGCAAGATATATCCTCACAAACGAGCTTACATCAAACCATTCAAACCATTTTAACCAAGCTACCAAAATCCACTCACCCTATGGATGCGATGAGAACGTGTTTATCTGCTCTTGCAGGGTATGATGACGCATTACATGATCGATCTGAAGCGTGCCAAAAAAGGCGTGCAGTTCGATTACTAGGACAGCTGCCGGCCATTGTTGCTGGAAGCTATTATATTCTCACAAAAGACGCCGCTATTTCTCCAGATCAGACCAAATCCTACACTGAAAACTTTTTATCCATGCTAACTGGACGCACCCCGACACAAGACGAAATTACCGCTTTTGACCAAACACTCACATTATATAGCGAACATGAGCTGCCGAATTCAACGTTTGCGGCTAGAGTGATTGCATCCACGCATTCTGACATGTATGGTGCTTTTACTGGAGCGATCTCTTCATTAAAAGGTGACCTCCACGGAGGAGCAAATGAAGCTGTCATGCACATGCTTCTTGAAGGAAAAACAACAGAAGGATTTCTTGCGCTCATTGAACGAAAATTAGCCGCAAAAGAAAAAATGATGGGCTTTGGCCACAGAGTATACATGAGAAAAATGGACCCGCGAGCCGCTCTTTTAAAACGTTCATTGAAAACGCTTACCGAATCGAAGGGAGATACAACGCTATATGACATGTGTGTAGCAGGAGAGGCATATATGAAAGAGCAGAAAAACCTTTATCCAAATCTTGATTATTATGCTGCACCGATTTATTACGTGCTCGGAATCCCTATTTCACTTTATACACCCATTTTCTTTGCTGCAAGAGCTAGCGGATTAGCCGCACATGTCATTGAACAGCATTTGCATAATCGCATTTTTAGACCGAGAGTCCGGTATCTAGGGCCAAGAGGATTAAAGGTTTCAAATGATGATGGAAAAACGGGGGAATGAACATGAACAAAACAGCAGTCGCCAATCAAACAGATCAGCTATTAGTAGAAATCGCTGCCTATGCAGTAGACGGAGAAATTACGAGCAAAGAGGCCATTGAAACCGCGCGGTATGTGCTCATAGACACGCTCGGGTGCGGAATGCTGGCTCTTAATTTTCCAGAATGTACGAAGCACCTTGGACCTATCGTACCTGGAACTGTTGTGCCTAACGGAGCAAGAGTTCCTGGCACTTCGTTTGTGCTAGATCCCGTTCAAGCGGCTTTTGATATCGGCTGTATGATCCGCTGGTTAGATTATAATGACACGTGGCTTGCACAGGAGTGGGGGCATCCGTCAGATAACTTAGGCGGAATATTAGCTGTAAGTGATTATATCAGCAGAACACGCCTTGCAAACGGAGAAGAGCCGCTAACGATGAATGATGTACTGCATGCAATCGTCAAGGCACATGAAATTCAAGGTGTCCTTGCTTTAGAAAATTGTCTGAATCGAAATGGATTGGACCATGTGTTATTTGTCAAAGTGGCAACAAGTGCAGTTGTGTGTGCAATGCTTGGCGGAACAAAGGAAGAGGTCCAGCATGTTTTATCACAAGCGTTTGTTGATAATTCCCCGCTTAGGACGTATCGCCATGCCCCAAACACAGGATCGAGGAAATCATGGGCAGCGGGGGATGCAACAAGCCGCGGAGTGAGGCTGGCAATGATGACACGTAAAGGGGAAATGGGTTATCAAACGCCCCTCAGTGCAGAGAAGTGGGGCTTTGAAGATGTTCTGATGAAAGGAAAACCACTTACGCTCGCCCAGCCCCTTGGATCATACGTCATAGAAAATGTTCTTTTCAAAATTGCTTATCCTGCTGAGTTCCATGCGCAGACTGCTGCAGAAGCGGCTGTGATGCTGCATGACGCTGTAAAAGATCGTTTAGATGAAATTGACCGGGTAGAGATTACGACACATGAGTCAGCGATTCGGATTATTGATAAGAAAGGGCCGCTTTATAATCCGGCAGACCGTGATCATTGCTTGCAGTATATTACAGCCATTGGACTGATCTATGGTGAACTAACAGCTGACCATTATGAAGAAGAAACGGCGCAAAATCCAGCCATTGATCGTCTTCGTGATCGAATGATTGTGAAAGAGGATAAACGTTACACAGAGGATTATTTAGATCCGAAAAAGAGATCGATTGCAAACTGTGTACAAATTTTCTTTAAAGACGGGACGATGACAGACCGAATTGAAATTGAATACCCGCTCGGTCATCGCAGAAGAAGACAGGAAGGCATTCCGCTGCTTGAAAAGAAATGGCTCTATCATTTAAAGACAAGATTTCCACAAAAGCAAGTGGATCAAATTGTGTCACTCTGCCAAAATCCAAATCAATTAAAAACAACAACAGTGCCAGCATTTATGGACTTATTCGTCATATAAGGGGGAGCTAGCGTGTGGATCGTGAATGAAGAAAGAAGTCAGGCTGATTTAGCCGCAGCCTTTAAAGAACAAATGAACAAATCAGCTTTATTTCAAATTCCAGGCGTTCACGATGGAATGTCTGCGCTCTATGCGAAAAAAATGGGCTTTCAAGGGCTCTATTTATCAGGTGCCGCTTTTTGTGCCAGCAAAGGACTGCCAGACCTCGGCATGATCCATTCAACAGAAATGGCTGAAAAAGCGAAGGAGATTATTCGAGCTTCCCAGCTGCCGCTTTTGGTCGATATGGACACAGGCTATGGCGGTGTTTTAAATGCAGCAAGAGCGGCAAAAGAAATGGTTGAGAGCAAAGTGGCAGCTGTTCAAATTGAAGATCAGCAAATGCCGAAAAAATGCGGGCATTTAAACGGGAAATCACTCGTTCCAGTAGAAGAAATGGTCGCAAAAATCAAAGCCATCAAACAAGCGGCACCAACGCTTTTGGTGATTGCAAGAACCGATGCAAAGTCCGTAAATGGAATGGAGGATGTCATCCGCCGGGCCAATCTTTACGTAGAAGCAGGAGCTGATGCTATTTTTCCTGAGGCACTCATCACAGCAGAGGACTTCACGCATGCGTCAAACCATATTAAAGGTCCGCTCCTTGCAAACATGACGGAGTTTGGCAAGACGCCTTATTATCATGCAGACGAATTTTCTGTATTTGGATTTCAAATGGTCATTTACCCTGTGTCATCACTTAGAGTTGCTGCAAAAGCGTATGAGCGTTTATTTACAGAAATCATGGAAAAGGGAACGCAGCAGGGGATACTTGGGGATATGCAAACGAGAAAAGAGCTGTATGAAACGATTCATTATGATGAATATGAGGAAATGGACCAGCATTTAGCAAAAACGATCCTCCCGGAAATTGGGAAAGAACAGCGATAAAATGAAAAGCACTTCCTATACGGAAGTGCTTTTTTTACGATGATGGTGTGGATGAAGAAGCCAATTTCATCTTTTCTTCAACTGTTTTCGTTTTTTCTTTTACTTTTTCAGCGTAAGTGAAGTCACCGTAGCAATACGGATAGCGGAAGTTATCTTTATTGCCGCCGCACGTATAGACCTCGGGGTTTCGTTTCACTTGCTTTTTGGAGTATTGCTTTGCCAGTTTCTCGGAATGTTTTCCCCCGTTTTTTGCAACAAAATCAATATAGCCGATTCCCATGTTATAGCTTTGAATAATGGTTTCCAAATCAACGCCTTTTTTCTTCCCATGCTTGTACATAGTCGAAAAATGATGGACTCCTTGTTTAATGCTTTTCTCAGGGTCATTGATTTCATTTCGTTTCAAACCAAGAGATTCAGAGGCCTGCATTGGATCTCCGCCCCTGCCTTTTGATTCTTGATACATCATACCGAGGATTAACCCGGTATACTGATCTAAATCTTGATCTCTTAACTCTGTTTCTACAAGCGGTTTGTAATCATCCAATCTCGACAAAACAATTGATTCCGTATCAATCGGCAGCTTTTTTAACTCCTTTTGATTAAAGGAGATGGCAATGGCTGCTAATACGAAAACAAAGAGAAAAATCGTGAAACAGCCTGAAATGGCAAAACATCCTGTTTTTTTCTTTTTCAAGGTCAGTTCACCCCTGTTTTGCCCCGCTTTTAAAAGGGAAGTACAGCCTTTTCATTATGCCATATCCTGTGCAGGATACCAAGTGAAAACCTTATAATCAATCATATCCAAACGTAAATTCAGGTCTTGTTTTCAGCCTGAAGCAGAAATAAACAAAACCGATAATCAGCCAAATCATGCCAATGATTAATGCATTTGTACTGATGCTCGTTAACAGCCAAATGCAAAACGCCGTCCCGCATAGAGGGATCACGGCATATCTCAATGTATTCAGAATACCTCTTTGTTTTTGTTTGACGAAAAAGTACGCAAAAACAGACAAATTCACAAAGGTAAATCCAATTAACGCGCCGAAGCTGATAAAGGAATAAATAACTTCAAGTTCGCCAACGACTGCGGTTAAGGAGAAAGCTCCGATTAACAAAATATTAAAAACAGGGGTTTTTAATCTCGGATGAATATACCCAAAGAAACGCTTTGGTAACGATTGATCTCTTCCCATTGCATATAAAAGCCTTGCTGCACTCGCATGTGACGATAAGGAGGAAGAAATGACAGCGACCATTGTGCCGGCTAAAAAGAACGAGTGAAGAAATGCGCCGCCCACAAATTCTGCAATTTCAAGTGAGGCTGCATCAGGATGTTTGAACTGCTGAAAATTTGGAAACACCTGCTGCAAAAAATAAGACGTCAAAGTAAACAGTACGCCTCCAATCGCAACTGTTAAGAAAATGGCAAGCGGAATCGTCTTTTTTGGTTTAATGGTTTCCTCAGACATAGTGGAAATGGCATCAAATCCTAGAAAGGAGAAACATAAAATGGTCGCTCCTGAAAAAATAAGCGCTGGATCTAAGCTCGCTGAATAAAAAGGCCGGGCTGACAATAACTCTCCACTGCCAGCGTTTTGCGTGAGCCCATAAATAACAAATCCAACAAAGGTGACAGCGACAATGACCTGAAATGTCACAAACAGCGCCGTAATGTTGGCTGTAAGCCGTATACCGATGACATTGACAGTCGTTATGGCGATAGCAAGTATGATGATCCAAATGTAATGAGGTACATCAGGAAAGGCTGCGGTTAAATAAGCACTTCCGATCGCAAAATTCACCATAGGCAGAAATAAATAATCCAGTAAAAGTGTCCAGCCCACAAGGAAGCCGACATGAGGATGAATACTTTTTTGCGCATATGTATAAGCAGATCCTGCTTTTGGAAAAGCCTTCACCATATTCCCATAGCTAAGCGCTGTCAATAGTAATGCCAGCAACGTAAATATATAAGCTGCAGCGACGTGTCCTTTCGTCAGCTGAGCAACAATGCCGTATGAATCAAATACGACAAGTGGATCCATATAAGCAAGCCCGATCACAACAAGTGGAAAGACAGTCAGGCTGCGTTTTAGTCTTGGCTCTTCAGTCAATTTGCCTATCAGCTCCTCTAAAAATGAATAAATAATGCTCATTTTAAAAAGAATGCTACCAAGTGTCAATGCTATTTGAATAAATCTTTTGTTTAAAGTGTGCCCGCTTTGCACGCCGGACGTTTTAGTATATGATGATACATAGAATAAGTCGTGATTTGACTAACAAGAAAGGTGAAGCGAAATGAAGGAAGAACTGAATACAAATCAAGAACAGGAACGGATGGAGCTGGATGAAGAAAGTTTATTTCTTGTCTCCCAAACGTTTAAAGCCTTATCTGATCCGACACGTATTCGTATTCTGCACCTCTTGTCTCAAGGTGAATACTCGGTAAATGATATCGCAGAAACGCTGAATCTCATGCAATCAACAGTTTCTCATCAGCTGCGCTTTTTAAAAAACCTTCGTCTCGTGAAATCTAGACGAGCAGGGACATCGATCTTTTACAGTCCTGAAGATCAGCATGTGATGGAAGTACTTGAACAAATGATTCATCATGCACAGCATGACTAATAAAAACCTTCCTATATGAGTAGGAAGGTTTTTACGCATGATGCATACGGGTTGATCGTTTACCTGCTTTCATCATTTGATAAGAAAAAACAACATAGTAAGCAGCTAACAGAAAAAAGCTGAGCATGGTCATGGCATCATCACTCACAATATGCTGATACAGTTCAACGACACCAATCTTTGTGAGCGAATGGTTCGTCAGCTCACCCAGCTTAAAACTAAGTCGTGATAAAAATAAGCATAAAATGAAGCTTTCAATCCATTTACTCGTTTTCACATAAAGACGGCCATTTTCTTCTTTCATGCGGATCGTCTCATAGGCATGAACGGCCAGACTGCTTCCAAAGAGCATACCAATAGCGGCATAGATGAAAATGCTGTGATTTTGCCAGCCTTCTAATAAGAGAATAAGGGCAGTGAGTCCAAATACATACATTCTCATCAAAAGACTGATCGGGCGCACAAGCTGATAGCGTCTCATTCGATTCATTCGAAAGATGATGCAGATCAGCATAATGCCCCCAATTATGAATAACTGCCACACGTGATGTGTCATGATGCAACCTCCTCCTGCATGTGCAGGGATGTAAACGAATGCTGGCTGTTCCTTATCTTTACCATTCTTTCATTTTTTATCAAATCAAAACCTACATTTATGAAAAAGAGGAAAAGCATGAAAATCGATCGTATTTTGTCTATTGTGATGCTGCTCATTAGCAAAAAGCAAATACAAGCGAAAGACCTTGCTGAACTTCACGAAGTGAGCGTAAGGACGATTTATCGCGATATTGAGACCATCAATCAAGCCGGGATTCCTATTGTGACAACACAAGGAGCAGGCGGAGGCATTTCGCTTGTTGACGACTATCGTTTAGAGAAAAAATTATTTACCGATGATGACATTGAGCTTATTTTAACTGCCCTTGAAAGCATGACGAGTGCATACTCCTTTAAAGAAAGTGAACATGTACTGAAAAAAATCAAATCTCTCATTCCGCCACAAAGCGATGAAAGCGAGAAACAGCACCATGTCTTTATTGATTTAAGCTCATGGGGAAAAGACAGCCAGGCAGAAAAGAAGCTTCAGCTGATCCATACAGCTGCTTCCGCGCATCAATTCATTCAATTCACTTATCGCAACGCAAAAGGTGAAACACTTCCACGTAAAGTGGAGCCTTATACGCTTGTCTTAAAAGGAAGGCATTGGTACTTGTATGCGTTTTGTTGTGTGAAACATGATTTTCGTCTATTCAAGCTGACCAGAATGACAGACCTCATCACCATTTCAGCATATTTCAGGCCGAAAAGAATCAAAAATGAAGAGAAGCCTTGGAATGACTCTTGGCATGAAGAACCTTCAGTCACAACCCTCACGCTCAGGTTAACCGAAGCATCAGTTGGCAAAGTGAAGGAATGGGTGGATGAGAACGAATTGATCATATGTTCAGACGGAACCTATCTGGCAGCATTGACTGTGCCGCAAGATGATTGGCTGCACAGTTTCCTATTCCATTTAGGACCGGACGTCGACATTGTTTCACCTCAGCACATCAAGGAAGCATTTGATCTCCAATTAAAACAATTTATGAAGCGATTAGAAACTTGACACACTGTTGTCAGGTTTCTTTTTATATGATGGGAGAAAAGGAGATGAGAATGTATGTACGATATCGTCACATTAGAGAAACAATGGGTCAAAGGGTTGTCTGTTCGAACAACAAATGAAATAGAGAAAACAAAAGAGCGGAAGATTGCACCGCTTTGGCAGGATTTTTTTGCGCAGCAGCTACATGGGGGACAAGCTCCAGTCATAGGGCTCTATTCAGATTATGAAAAAGATGAACATGGTTCTTATTTATTTACAGCTGGGCAATTCGCGGATCAGCAGATCGAACATGTAAAAGAGATTCCTGCGTCCACCTATGCAAGATTTCAAACGAGAAAAGGACCGATTGAAGAGGTCGTGCTTGAAACATGGCACAAGATTTGGACGTGGGATCAGCGTCAATACCGCACTTATACAGGTGATTTTGAATGGTATGATGAAAGATCTATTGATCCAAAAGAAGCACAAATTGATATTTATATTGCGGTTGATGAAAAAATGATTGCTAAAACTAATACTATTAGTTAATATAAAACTAACGATATTAGTTTTAGGAGGGCAATCATGAGATTAACAACTTTTGACCGTCTGCACCAGCTTACATTGATGCCGCGATTATTTCCGGTAAATTGCTATGTCTTTGAGGAAGAGGAAGGACTCATCTTAATTGATGCTGCTTTAAAAATGGCGGCAAACTCGATCATCGAATTTGCCCGTAAAAAGAACAAACCAATTCATAAGATTATTCTCACTCATAGCCATATGGATCATATCGGCGCATTAGATGAGGTGAAGAAGGCTTTTCCAGAGGCAGTTGTCTATTTATCAAAACGTGATGCACGCCTTTTTGAAGGTGACTTTTCCTTGCTCCCTGATGAACCTCAGCAAAAAATTAAAGGCAGTTTTATGAAAAATATTCATACAAAACCAGATGTACTTGTCAAAGAAGGAGATGAGATTGGGACGCTCAAAGTGATTGCAACACCAGGGCATACACCCGGCAGCATTTCTTTATACGATGAAAGGTCAGGAGTTGTCATTGCAGGGGATGCACTTGTGACAAAAGGCAGCTTATCGGTTACGGGTGAGTTTCGGTGGAGCTTCCCGTTCCCGGCATTTGCCACATGGGATGCAGAAACCGCATTAAAAAGCGCTGAAAAATTACTAGCGCTGCGCATATCCTGTCTTGCTGCAGGACATGGTGACCTTATCATAGAGCCTCATGAAAAGCTTCAAGCTGCCGTTAAAAAAAGACAGCACCAGCTAAAAAAAGGAGGGCAGTAAACCGTGTCTCCAAGAATGGGAATTACACAAGAAAAAATTATGGATACAGCGGCTGCATTTGTTGATGAAGAGGGCTTCTCCGCTTTGACTATTGCTACATTGTCTAAAAGGCTGAATATCAGGCCGCCTTCTCTTTATAATCATGTATCCGGCCTTCATGAGATTCAGGCAGCACTCGCAGTAAAGGGGCTCTCCATGCTTTGTGAGGAAGGGATGCAAGTCACAGAGGGGCTGGAAAAAAAAGAAGCTGTTTTAGCCTTTGCCAGACAATATGTGCAATTTGTCCGAACACATCCCGGTCTTTATGAAGCTGCCTTTTCACATATGAACGAAAAAGAAGTACGACTTGCAGCAGAGCGCCTTGTTCAGTTTGTTCAATCCATTATGTCACGCTTTGGTGTAAAAGAAGAAGAAATGACGCATGTCGTCAGAGGACTGAGAAGCTTACTGCACGGCTTCGGTGATATTTCTAATAAAAAGGGATTTCAACGAAAAGAACAGCTTGAAGAAAGTGTGAGCTATGCGGTTCGGCTCTATATCACAGGTGTATTGCAAAAAGAAGATCTGTCTATTTGACAGGTCTTTTTTTATAGCAAATCGATATCATAAAGGAGCGTCCGTCTGGCACAATTTTTTAGCGAGAAAAACGAATAAAGATTTGACAGTTTTGTGAAACATGGTATGCTTATTATGTGAAATAATTCACATAGAGGAGTAGAGGCAGATGAAAAGAAAGCCTGTTTATGTGGAAACAACCATTCATGCACCTTTAGAGAAAGTATGGGAATATACGCAAAATCCAAAGCTTCATGAACAGTGGGATTTGCGCTTTTCAACCATTTCATTAAATGGACCTCAAGATGAACAGCCCCAAACCTTTTTGTATGAAAAGCATCTTGCTTTTGGGGTAAGTGTCACAGGGACAGGAGCATATCGAACTAGAATGATGGATGAACGGAATGAACGGGCATCCTCGCTTAAATTTAAATCGTCACACCCATTGTCTTTTATCAAAGAAGGCGGCGGCTATTGGAAATATGTGAAAACGAACGATCATATTGTGTTTCAAACGCAATTTGATTATGAACCGAAAGAAGGAAAAGGATGGGCGTGGGCAGATCGATTTCTTTTTCGCCCGATGATGGGGTTTATGACGGCCTTTAGTTTTGGCGCACTAAAGACGTGGCTTGAAAAGGGTACGCACCCTCGGTTGTTACTGGAGAGAACACTTGCCCATTATGGAATTTGTTTGCTGTTTGCCATCGTCTGGCTGTGTCAAGCGGTTATCCCTTTTTCACATTCTGCTTTTGATCATAGCACAGGATTTCGGTTGTTTTATGCCCTTATAGGCGTATCATGGCTGATACCTAAGCTATCAAAGAAATATTTGTTCATTCTTCAAAGTGTGTTTCTGCTGCTGATGCTTTGTATCGGGATCCTATCCCCCCAAACGACACTTCATGAGCCGCTTGTGATGAGTGCATTTTTGATCCTATCCATTGCAGGAATGATTAATTTAAAAGATTGTATAGACGTATTTTCGATCAAACGAAAAAGGGGAGGTAGACATGGTCGTTCATCGTCATCAAGTAAAGGATTACGATAAGCTTCATCCAAAATTAAAAGAGAGATACAACCGTGCGTTTACCGCAGAAGGCACTATGGAGGAAATAGGCGGCGGAACGAGGCTCATTCGATTTTTCTTCAAAATTGGTCCACTGTTTCGCTGTTTTTTCCCTGAGAGAGGAAAAAACATTCCTTTCCGGATTGTGAATAAACCCTTTATGACAAATAAGGGAGAGGAAGGCATGCACTGGTTTCGTACGTTTTATTTCCCAAAGAAGGAACGGCACTTTGATGCAGATATGATCATTGATCAGAAGAGTCATAAAGTACTAGACTATTTTGGAAAGCCTAGACTTCTTATGTCAGAGCTTCATTTTAAAGTAACAAAGCATGGGTTCCTTCACATTCAATCCGGCCGGCAGAAGCTGTTGATGTTAGGACGTGAGTGGCCGCTGCCTTCATGGCTTTACGGTGTATCAGATGTCACAGAAGGCTACAACGAGCACGCGGGTGAGTATACCATTGATGTGCATGTGAAAAATCGACTGTTTGGGACCCTTTTTACATATAAAGGCCGGTTTACTGAAAGGGTGATGTCTCATGATGAATAAATGGCATTTGATATCAAGCCTCGTCTTCATGTGCTGTTTTATCGCCACCCGCTTGATGACAGGTCCGGCAGCAGAGTTATTTGTACTGATAGCCATTCTGTTTTTCCTTCCTGCAATTTTAGCCTTTTTTGTGAAGGAAGAGCGGGAGAGTAAGCCGGGGATACTGCTCGGCTTTTTAATGAAAGCCTTTCCATTAGCTGCTCTTTGTGCAACGGCTGCATTCATCTATCATTCTGCTTTGTTTGCATCGGGATGGTTTTTGTATACGATTCTTTTGGCGTTATATGGCTTTACTCGTTTGCTGAAAAGGGGAATCTTTCCGCTTCATGAATTGATCATCGATGGTGCATGGATGTATCTCGCTTTAGGAGGGCTTTGGTTTTGGCTGTACACGGCAGATATACAGGTGATGACCTTTTCACCAATCATCGTGCTTTTGACCGCTATTCATTTTCATTACTCAGCTTTTTTTATCCCGCTTTTCTATGGATTATTAGGGAGACAGCGAGAAAAAGAGACAGCTTTATACAAAGCGGCAGGCTGGGTGATTTTGCTGTCGCCTGTGATGATTGCTGTTGGGATTAGCTTCTCCCGTCTATTTGATACGTTCAGCGTTACGCTATATGTCATTGCACTCTACTTGTACGGTATTCTTTGTATGAAAACAAGGTTTCGATCGTCTGTGGCAAAAGTGCTGATTGTGTTTTCTAGCTGCGTCTTAATGGGAACGATCGTGCTATCTCTTCTTTATTCCGCTGGCATGCTCATGCGCGTGACCTACATCAGCATTGATCAGATGATTTGGTTTCATGGCAGTATTAATGCCTTTTTTGTTATTTTACCAGGTTTGATTGGATGGCTGATCGAAGGGCCAAAGGATCAATTGAAGCAGAAGGACTTTCCGATATCAAAAGTGCATGGCCGTTTTCATTTGATCTCTTTTCAAAAGGAAAGAATGCATGATCGAGAGAACCTCGGTTTAGTCGATTCACTTGATGATTTAAATGGAACGACATTTTCAGCTGACAGGGTGTCACCTGTGATTCGAAGGTTTTATGAGAATCCGATGGCGTTCACGTTAAAAGCAGCAGTCTGTTTTCATTGGTGGGTGAGGCCGTTTGTTTTTTTACTTCAGCCAGTTTTTAAGAAAATAGGCCAGCTCTATTTGGGGACATCTCGTATCCCGTATGAAATGAAGGGGCGTCTGACTACATTTCAACATCCTAAAGAAGGGCGAAAGAATGTCAGGGCGTGGATCCGTTATAACGAAAAAGGGGAGCAGGTTTTTTTTGCACTTTATGCTCATCATCACGATGCAGCTGCGGGCTATATGAATATTGCGCTGCCGCTTCCATATTCTCAGATGACCGCCATTTTAAAACCTTTTAATGAAAAGGAAGACTTTCTCTTAAAAAGTGCATGTCCAAAAGGCAGTACCGGTGACGAAGGATTGTATTTGCATACACCTTTTATCACCATGAAACTGCCAATGGAAGAAAGCTTTCATATGAAGCCGGAGACAGATAAAAGTCTCACAGCAGTTCATCAAATGAAGCTATTCGATATTCCCTTTTTAACGATTCATTATCAAATTGACAGCGGGAAGCCATCCTGTTAGTCAATGATGTCACATGGTTCACCGTGCCGAATGATGTTCACAATCGCTTGCCCATCACTCGGATGATGATCTGCATACTGGACTGGCAGCAGTGCAAAAAATACATAGTAGACAGAGAAGTAAGCAAATTGATAGAAAAATTGATGTTCTGGCAGGATATCATTGGCGATCATTGTATTCAGTATGAGAACACTGAGCAGGTTGCATAATGATCCGCCTAGGTAGACAAGAATATGCGAGAATCGGTTATTTTTCCTCATTTCTTCATAATGGCAAAATGCATCTAGAAAATAGATTCGTCTAATTTCAACAACACCTATTTTCAATACTTTTTTGCCTCTGCCAAGAGCAAAAGAAACCTTTGCGCCAAACATCCATGCGACCATAATATGGCCAAGCTGATGCAAGATGGCAACGATAGGAAGAATGACGAAAAACGACCAGCAAAATGTCCACATATCTGATAATGTAAACAAGTGTTAACCCCTCCCCAATATATTTGGGAGGAAGCAGTAGGATTATTTGCCATTTTACTGAATTCATTTTCAGGATGCAAATATTTAATACATGACGATAAAAACATTATGTAAACTAAAGGGTAGTTTTTGCGATGAATCGGCTTTTTGACTCACTTTTTTTACGAAATGAATGTGCTACAATGAAAAAAACAATAGCTAACTCTAGTAAATGAACCTACCCTTGAATGAAGAGGAGAGAATCAGATGGCAGATATTGAACAGTTTTTGGCGTTAGATATTCGTGTTGGGACGATCATTGAAGCAGAATTCTTTGCAGAGGCAAGAGTACCTGCATTAAAACTCAAGATTGATTTTGGTGAAGAGGTTGGTCTAAAGCAATCCAGTGCTCAGCTGACAAAACGTTATACGGCTGAGAGTCTTATTGGCAGACAAATCGTAGCAGTCGTCAATTTTCCGCCAAGAAGAATTGCAGGATTCAAATCAGAAGTGCTTGTCTTAGGGGGCATGCCGTCAAAAGAAGACGTGGTTTTACTAGCCACAGATGAGCCTGTCGAAAATGGAACAAAAATAGGGTAATAAAAAAGACATCTTCCTGAGAAGATGTCTTTTGCGTATTGAGGCGGAATAACCACACGCCACATTCGTGTGTGTCTCAAGGAGACATGTTACCCGACTTACACAATTCAGCTCATCGCTTGATTAATATAGCATGAGGTGATCGGAATTGCAACCATTAAATGCTTTACTTCAGTTTTTCACGTCATTTCAGCAGAAAAATGACAAGAAATCAATTATTTGGATTATTTTTTCAAAAAATATTGAAAAGTCAGATCAGATTTTATAAAATGAATTCATCTTAGTTTGTTTAGTCGATAAACTAAGATGAATTCCAAGTGATGATCCGGTCATTAAAGGGGATGATTCCGTCATTCAAATCATTTGCTGTCTATGTGGGCTAAGCTGAAGGATCAGATGTTCAGCTTCATTTTTACAACAAATTGAAAGCGCTTTATATTCTTTGTATTGACTGCTGCTGCCCTCCATCATCTGTTCATTAGAAGAGGCTAAGAGAAGAAGGGAGAAAGCTCATGGTAAGTGAGAATTTAAAAAAGATTCGTATGTCTGAAAAAGTGGGATATGCTTCAGGAGATTTCGCATGTAACTTAATTTATGCAACTGTCTCTACGTATCTATTATTTTTTTATACAGATGTGTATGGTTTATCAGCGGCGGCAGCAGGAACAATGTTTTTAGTTGTCCGCGCCATTGATGCGCTTGCAGATCCGTTTATTGGTGCATTGGTGGATCGAACGAACAGCCGTTTTGGCAGGTTTAGACCTTACTTGTTATTCGGTGCGTTTCCTTTTGTGGTACTTGCTATCCTTTGCTTTACAACACCTGATCTTTCTGAAATGGGTAAACTCGTTTATGCCTACATCACGTATGTTGGTTTATCGCTTACATACACATTCATCAATGTTCCTTATGGTGCTTTAACATCCGCAATGACAAGAAATAACCAAGAGGTTGTCAGTATTACGTCTGTTCGTATGCTTTTTGCTAATCTCGGAGGTCTAGTTGTTGCTTTTTTTGTTCCTTTTCTTGCGACTTTTTTGAGCGATAAAACAGGAAATACAGCCCTCGGCTGGCAGATGACGATGGCTTTTCTCGGCGTTCTTGGCGGTGCATTACTTATTTTCTGTTTTAAAAGCACGAATGAACGTGTCACGCTTCAAAAGCCGGAGGAAAAAATTAAGTTCAGTGATATCTTTGTGCAGTTACGTGTGAATCGTCCGCTTGTTGTATTAAGCATTTTCTTTATTATTATTTTTGGGGTGAACTCGATCAGTAACTCTGTTGGGATCTATTATGTGACGTATAACCTCGGCAGAGAAGATTTAGTGAAATGGTACGGACTCATTGGCAGTCTGCCAGCTTTAATGGTGCTGCCGTTTATTCCAAAACTGCACAAGCTGTTAGGAAAGAAAAAGCTGCTGAATTATTCATTATTGCTGAATATCGTAGGTCTTCTTGCATTACTTGTGATACCGCCGAGTCAAATCACTTTAATACTGATTTTTAGGCTCGTTGCAGCTGCAGGAAGTATTACAGCCGGTGCTTACATGTGGGCGCTCATTCCTGAAACCGTTGAATATGGCGAATATAAAACAGGGAAAAGGATGGGCGGGCTCATCTATGCCATCATCGGATTCTTCTTTAAATTTGGGATGGCATTAGGCGGGATTGTGCCAGGGCTTGTACTCGATCGCTTTGGCTATGTTGCGAACCAAATGCAATCACCAGAAGCTTTACTTGGCATTTTAATCACGACAACGGTGATTCCTGTATGCTTACTGATTTTAGCGATGGTGGATATTAATTTTTATAACCTAGACGAAGAAAAACATAAAAAAGTCGTACGGGAGCTTGAGAATAGAGACAAAGTGTATATCGATCATATGGACGATTTTAAAATGTAGGTCTCTGAAAGAGGAGGAAGTTCAATGAAGATTACCAATCCAGTGCTCAAAGGGTTTAATCCTGATCCAAGTATTTGCCGTGTAGGAGAAGATTATTATATGGCTGTTTCTACATTTGAATGGTTTCCAGGGGTGCAAATTTATCATTCAAAGGATCTCGTCCATTGGCGTCTTGCTGCGCGTCCATTGCAAAAAACGTCGCAGCTGGATATGAAGGGGAATCCTGACTCTGGCGGGGTATGGGCGCCGTGCTTAAGCTATGCTGATGGGCAGTTTTGGCTTATTTATTCAGATATCAAAGTAGTGGATGGCCCATTTAAAGACGGTCATAATTATTTGGTCACGGCAAGCGAGGTGGACGGCGATTGGAGTGAACCGATCCTGCTCAACAGCTCCGGCTTTGATCCATCTTTATTCCATGATCACAGCGGGAAGAAATACGTCTTAAATATGCTGTGGGATCATAGGGAGAAGCATCATTCGTTTGCAGGTATTGCCTTGCAGGAATATAGTGTGGCTGAAAAGAAGCTCATCGGACAAAGGAAGGTCATTTTTAAAGGCACACCGATTAAATTGACAGAAGCGCCGCATCTGTACCGTATCGGTGACTACTACTATTTATTAACGGCAGAAGGAGGTACCCGGTATGAGCATGCAGCAACGATCGCCCGGTCCTCGCATATTGAAGGGCCTTATGAGGTTCATCCTGATAACCCGATTTTAAGTGCCTTCCATGTGCCTGAACATCCGCTTCAAAAATGCGGGCATGCTTCAATCGTTCAAACGCATACAAATGAATGGTATCTCGCTCATCTCACTGGCCGCCCGATTCAATCAAGCAAGGAATCGATTTTTCAACAGAGAGGGTGGTGCCCTTTAGGAAGAGAAACAGCGATACAAAAGCTTGAATGGAAGGATGGCTGGCCTTATGTTGTAGGCGGAAAAGAGGGGACGCTAGAGGTTGAAGCGCCAAAGATCGAAGAAAAGGTTTTTGCACCAACCTATCATACAGTCGATGAATTTAAAGAATCAACACTAAATAGACACTTCCAAACATTAAGAATTCCGTTTACCGATCAGATTGGTTCGTTAACGGAGAAACCGCAGCATTTAAGATTATTCGGCCGTGAATCTTTAACGTCTAAGTTTACCCAAGCATTTGTTGCAAGACGCTGGCAAAGCTTTTATTTTGAAGCAGAGACAGCTGTTTCGTTCTTCCCAGAAAACTTTCAGCAAGCCGCAGGTCTTGTGAATTATTATAATACGGAAAACTGGACAGCACTCCAGGTGACATATGATGAGGAACTTGGCCGCACGCTGGAACTATCTGTTTGTCAAAACCTTGCCTTTTCTCAGCCATTGGCACATAAAATCATCATTCCTGACGAGGTCACTTATGTCTATTTAAAAGTGACCGTTCGGAAAGAGACATATAAATATTCTTATTCATTTGATCAGAAAGAGTGGAAAGAAATTGATGTACCGTTTGAATCCATCCATTTATCCGATGATTTCATTCGAGGTGGGGGGTTTTTTACAGGGGCATTTGTCGGTATGCAGTGCCAAGATACGAGCGGCGAGCGTCTTCCTGCTGATTTTCACTATTTTCGCTATGAGGAAACAGACGAATAAAAAAGACAACTCGCTACGAGCTGCCTCTTTTTGAAAAATAAATAGATCAGGTTGTGAGGGTGGCATCTTGCAGAAAAGCTTCTATGACAAGAGATGTCATCCCCAATACTGGTGCATTGTGTCCTAATGATGAAGGGAGCAGCTCTACATGTGAGCTGAATTGCGTATCCATTCGCGAGGATACCTCCTCCTTAATCACATGTAGAACCGCCTGATGTGATTCGATCACTTTGTTTCTTAAAATAATGGCTTGCGGGTTAAAGGTATGCAGGACGTTTGTGAGACCGACACCAAGGTAAAAGCCAAAGTTGCGCAGGGCATTGAGCGTTTTCATATCATTTAACTTGGCCAGCTGTTCCAGATCTTGATGGGAGATGTGCTGATCATCTGTTTGAAGAGACTGAAACAAGGCCTTCTCAGAAGCATACAATTCCCAGCACCCACGGTTCCCGCAGCTACATGTCGGTCCGTTAAAATCGATTGTCATATGTCCCATTTCACCAGAAAAGCCATACGCTCCTCTGTATAAATGATGATTGATGATGATTCCGATCCCGATGCCAGTGCCGATGCTTGCATAGATCAAATGGTCATAATGTTTAGCGGCACCAAAGATTTTTTCACCATATGCACCGGCATTTGCTTCATTTTCAATGAAGATCGGTACTTGGAATGTCTCTTGCAGCGTGGTTTTTAGATCAACATTTTTCCATTTCGAATGAGGCGTAAACACGATTTGTTCACCTGCATCCACTAAACCATGTATGCATAGGCCGATGCCAATGAGCCCGTATGGGGAAGAGGGCATTTGTGTGATGAGCTGCTGTATTAATTCAATTAATTTACGTATCGTCACCTCAGGAGAGCTGGGTGGGAGATTGATCTGCTCTTCGTAAAGAATAGACCCTTCAAGG
Organism: Bacillus sp. PK5-006; assembly: GCF_054161415.1. Taxonomy (NCBI): domain Bacteria; kingdom Bacillati; phylum Bacillota; class Bacilli; order Caryophanales; family Bacillaceae; genus Bacillus; species Bacillus sp. PK5-006. Next base: position 1,790,544 of record NZ_CP096414.1, read on the forward strand.
TCAGTTAATATGCCATTGACGTAATCAACGCCGACATCGATTCCGATGGAACAGCCAGCACGCTTATTAAACATCAGTAAAACCGGTCTTCTCCCGCCGCTAGACTCACCTTGACCGATCTCATAGACAAGATGTTCTTTCATTAACGTACTTACTTGAGAGGAAACAGTCGATTTATTTAATCCAGTGCGTTCAGATAATTTTGCTCTCGAAATGGGCGCATGCTGGAGAATTTCTTTTAATAAAAGTTTTTGATTTATTTTTTTGACAAAGTTCTGATCAGCGATATCCACGTTATCCACTCCATTTGTTTCGTCTTTAGATTAAGTTGAGAAGAGCTGCTTTTTTCCGCATGTATTCGATAAGAAAGATGATTTTAACTTTATTATAACGAAAATATTTTTAAAAAACTAAAAAATATGGAAAATTCAAAGTGATTTTTTCATAGATTGATCATTAGTTTGTTGTATCAACTTACAAAGTGTACTCAGGAGGAATGAAGAATGGCCAAATCAAATATGAAAACATTATACAGTCTAGAAGGAATCGGCAAAATTCAATATGAAGGAAAACAATCAAAAAATCCACTCGCTTTTCAATACTATAATCCAAGCGAAGTGATTGGCGGAAAAACAATGAAAGACCACCTGCGCTTTTCAGTTGCTTATTGGCATACATTGACGGCTGATGGAACAGACATGTTTGGAACTGGCACGATGCAAAGAGCCTGGGACACCTATAGCGGAATGGATTTAGCAAAAGCTAGATTGGAAGTCGCTTTTCAGCTTTTTGACCTATTGGATGTTCCGTATTTTTCATTCCATGACCGTGACATCGCGCCAGAGGGGGAGACGCTTCAAGAGACCAATCAACAATTAGACATCATTTTAGAAAGAATGAAAGAATACATGAAGCAAAGCGGAGTAAAGCTACTGTGGAACACAGCCAATATGTTCAAGCACCCTAGATTTGTACACGGTGCTGCGACATCTTGTCATGCAGATGTCTTTGCCTACGCGGCCGCACAGGTTAAAAAAGGCATTGAAACCGCCAAAGAACTCGGTGCAGAAAATTATGTTTTCTGGGGTGGACGAGAAGGGTACGATACGCTGCTCAATACAGATATGAAAAGAGAGCTTGATCACATGGCGGCTTTCTTGCATATGGCTGTTGATTATGCAAAAGAAATTGGGTACACTGGCCAATTTTTAATCGAACCAAAGCCAAAGGAGCCAACCACTCATCAATACGACACAGATGCAGCGACATCCATCGCCTTTTTAAAACAATACGGATTAGATTCCCATTTTAAATTAAATATCGAGGCCAATCATGCGACACTGGCCGGCCATACGTTTGAGCATGAATTACGTGTCGCAAGAATACATGGGCTTCTCGGTTCTGTTGATGCAAACCAAGGCAATTCGCTTCTTGGATGGGACACAGATGAATTTCCAACCGATCTGTATGCGACAACTCTTGCCATGTATGAAATTTTGCAAAATGGCGGTCTAGGATCTGGCGGTCTTAATTTTGATGCAAAAGTGAGAAGAGCTTCCTTTGAACTTGAAGATATTTTATATGCTCATATTGCTGGGATGGATGCATTCGCAAAAGGACTGCGGGTCGCTCATAGACTCATAGAAGACCGTGTGTTTGAAGATGTTATAAAGCACCGGTATCGCAGCTTTTCTGAAGGAATTGGCCGTGACATTTCAGAAGGGAAGGCAAACTTTCATACATTAGAAGAATATGCGCTGAAACATCCTTTGATCAGAAACGAATCGGGAAGAGAGGAACAGCTGAAAGCCCGTTTAAATCAATACTTGTTAGAAGATTAATTGAAGGGGCTGACCTGTTTTGAAGGAGTGAAAACATGAAATATGTGATGGGAATTGATCTTGGAACGAGCGGGGTAAAGGCAATATTAGTGGATGAGAGCGGGAAGGTGTGCTGTGAAGCCTCTAAGCCGTACCGCCTCATTCAAGAGAAGCCTGGATATTGTGAGCAGCACCCGGAGGATTGGGTAAACCAGACAATGGCTGTGATGAAAGAACTGATGGCAAAGCAGCCTGTTCATTCAAGAAAAGTTGAAGGCATCAGCTTTTCCGGCCAGATGCATGGATTAGTTCTACTAAATGAATCTCGCGAAGTGCTCCGCCCTGCAATTTTATGGAATGATACACGAACGACAGTACAATGTGCACACATCACAAAAAAGCTGGGAGCCCGGCTGCAAAAGATCACAAAAAACCAGGCGTTAGAAGGATTCACACTGCCAAAATTATTATGGGTAAAGGAACATGAACCACATATTGATCAGCAAATCGACATGTTTTTACTCCCAAAAGATTATGTCAGATTTCGTTTAACTGGCGCTGTCCATATGGATTATTCTGATGCGGCTGGCACTTTGCTGTTAAATATCGGTGAACAGACGTGGAGTGAGGAGATTTGTCAGGCATTTGATATTTCTCCTCATATTTGCCCGCCGCTTGTCACATCAGAGGCGGAGGTTGGTACACTTTTGCCGCACATTGCACGTGATGTTGGGATGAAAGAAGGCGCGAAGGTTTTTGCCGGCGGGGCAGATAATGCTTGCGGAGCAATTGGTGCTGGCATCTTGTCCTCTGACCGCACATTATGCAGCATCGGCACATCTGGGGTGATTCTCTCCTACGAAGAGGATCATGAAAGAGAGCTTCAAGGGAATTTACATTTGTTTCATCATGCAAAAAAAGACGCTTTTTACACAATGGGTGTCACCCTCTCAGCAGGATATAGCCTTAACTGGGTAAAACACTTACTGGCTCCTGAGGAATCGTTTCAATCACTTTTAGAAGGTGCGGCTCATGTAGCGCCAGGAGCGAAAGGATTGCTCTTTACTCCCTATTTAGTCGGGGAAAGAACACCTCATGCGGATTCGATCATTCGCGGCAGCTTGATTGGATTAGACAGCAGGCATGAAAGGGCACATGTTGTCAGAGCTGTGTTAGAGGGAATTACCTTTTCGCTAAATGAATCTATCGCATTATTCCGGCAGGCAGGAAAAAACATAGATTCTATTGTGTCCATTGGCGGCGGTGCGAGAAGCCGGACTTGGCTTCAAATGCAAGCAGACATTTTTCAGGCTGAAGTCATCCAGTTAGACAATGAACAAGGGCCTGCTTTAGGTGCAGCCATGCTTGCTGCGGTTGGCTGCGGATGGTATCCGTCACTTGAAGTATGTGCTAATCAATTGATCCATCAAGCTGCTGTTTATGAGCCAAATCAGCAGCATGCGGAAGTATATGCTGATCTATTTCATTTGTATCAAAGGATTTATACACAAACAAAAGACATCCATGCCGGGTTAAAGCAGTATCGTTCCATCTAACTGAGAAGGCTGCATGAAAGGAGGTGATGGGTTTTTCACCTTAGGGATGACAGAACAATACGGATGAAAAAAGGAGAGGGATGGAAAATGAATTTGAAAAGATTGAGGCTTTTGTTTGTGATGTGTATTGGATTTGTGCTGACACTGACGGCTGTGCCAGCTCATGCGAAAACGATTTATAATAATGAAATGGGTACACATAGCGGATACGATTATGAATTATGGAAGGATTATGGAAACACCTCAATGACACTCAATAACGGCGGGGCATTTACTGCAGGCTGGAACAGTATCGGAAATGCTTTATTTCGGAAAGGAAAGAAGTTTGATTCCACTAAAACTCATCATCAGCTTGGCAACATCTCCATCAATTACAACGCAAACTTTAACCCAGGCGGGAATTCCTATTTATGTGTCTATGGCTGGACACAATCTCCATTAGCAGAATACTACATTGTTGATTCATGGGGCACATATCGTCCAACAGGAGCGTATAAAGGATCATTCTATGCAGATGGAGGCACATATGACATTTATGAAACGACCCGTGTCAATCAGCCTTCCATTATCGGGATCGCAACCTTTAAGCAATATTGGAGTGTACGTCAAACAAAACGTACAAGCGGAACGGTCTCCGTCAGTGCGCATTTTAATAAATGGGAAAGCTTAGGAATGCCAATGGGCAAAATGTATGAAACAGCATTTACTGTAGAAGGCTACCAAAGCAGCGGAAGTGCGAATGTGATGACCAATCAGCTGTTTATTGGACGATAAAAGCTTATAAAAAAGCCAGCAGTTTTTGCTGGCTTTCAGCGTGTAGACAAACCCTCGCATTCGTTGTCAGGTCTGCGCTTCGGTGCTCACGAATGTCAAATTCGCTCCGCGCCGGTACTCGTCCTTCCTAGGCTGCAAAGGTTTTCTATCACGCTGAAAAGAAGACAAAGGGCTAAAATCATTTTAGCCCTTTGTAAACAATCTGAAAGCCAGCAGTTTTTTTGCTGGCTTTTATTTTTTCTATGATAACTTTTCAACTTCCACTCTGCCAGAAAAGAACGTCGCGCCGCCGCCCATATCTGCCAATCGATCAGGCGTTAACCCATTCACTAAATGCTTTTTGCCTTTTTGATCTGCCCATAATCCTTGACTGACCACCACACCAGATAATACATTTTGACCGACTGACACGACAAGCTCACATTCTCCTCGATCGTTCAACACACGTACCATGTCACCATCTTCGATTTTTCTTTCCTTTGCATCTTGTTCATTCATGTGAAGCTTCGGAAATTTCTCAAGCTTTTGATGCTTTTCATGAAGTGAGAAGGTAGAATTCAGAAAGTTATGGTTCGGTCCCGGTATAAAGGTAAGCGGATAATCGCTTTCCTGATAAAGGGGCACATAGGTTGGAAGTGCTGGATACCCGTCTTTTTTCATTTGTTCAGAATAAAGCTCAATTTTCCCGCTTGGGGTTTGAAGCTTTAATTCCTGGAAAGGTCCACGTTTCGCTTTGATCCATTTCTTTTCTTTTAATGCTTCGTATGAAATGTCCTCATAATGCGGATTTTCTGGATGATGAAGAGCTTGTTCCATCAGTTCAGCATCTGTCTCGCGGAAGGCTTCATCTTCAAAGCCCATCGCATGGGCAAGCAGGCGGAATACTTCAGTATTTGATTTGCTTTCTCCGTAGCGTTCTATCACAGGCTCCTGAATTTGAATATAATGATGCCAGTACGATGTATAAAAATCCTCGTTTTCAAAGGCTGATGTCGCTGGCAGGACAATGTCTGCATACGCCGCTGTTTCTGTCAGGAATAAATCATGAACCACTGTAAATAAGTCCTCTCTCAGCAAACCTTCTCTGACTTTATTCGCTTCTGGTGTCACAACCGCTGGGTTGCACGAGTAGATAAAGAGAGAATCAACGGAAGGCTCTGCGTTTGTCAGCACGCTGCCCAGCTGATTCATATTAAATGATCTAGGCGTTCGTTCTTTTAATAAATCCGGCCGCTGAAGAGCTGTCTCATTATAGCTGAGAAAAGAAGAGTTTGATTTCATCGCTCCGCCGCCCTTGTGCAGCCATTGACCAGTCAGGGCAGGGAGGCAGGAAATGGTTCTAATACTCATCCCGCCATTATCATGGTGCTGCAAACCATTCCCAATCCGAATAAGAGAGGGCGATGTCTCAGCGTACATTCTCGCAAGTGTAATGATGTCATCCTTAGGCACACCTGTGATGCGCTCAACTGTGTCTGGATCATATTGCTTTACATGCTCACGCAGCTCCTTATGGCCGACCGTGTAAGCCTCTAAAAATGCATCATCTGTACGTTCCTCTTTAAAAAGGACGTGCATGATGCCAAGGGCAAGTGCACTGTCAGTACCAGGCCGAAGCGGAATGAACCAATCTGCCATCCGGCCGGTTTGGTTCTTGTGAACATCAATTACGACAATCTTCGCTCCTTGCTTTCGTGCTTTTTGTGCCAAGGTGATTTGGTGCATATTTGTCGACACGGCATTGATGCCCCAAAAGATAAATAGTTTCGTATGAATGGTTTCTTCAGGATCTGTCCCAATGCTGGCACCCATTGTATATTTATAGCCAGTCGTTCCTGCTGACTGACAGATTGTCCGGTCTAACTGACTTGAACCAAGACGATAAAAAAAGCGGCGGTCCATTCCTTCTGCGTTGAGATTGCCCATGTTTCCATAGAAGCTGTAAGGCAGAATGCTTTCTGGTCCTTTTTCTTCGATCAACTTTGTCCATTTTTGCCGAATGGTTTCAATGGCTTCTTCCCACGTAATCGGTGCAAACTGACCTTCGCCTTTTTGGCCAACACGTTTTAAAGGAGTGGTCAGTCTTTTTTCATCATATAAACGGGCTGTGACATTACGCACTTTGTTGCATATGTTTCCTTGTGTGACAGGGTGGTCCGGATCTCCCTGCACTTTCACGATCTTTCCATTTTCTTTATGTATTAAAAGACCGCACTGATCCGGGCAGTCTAACGAACAAACTGATTTGAATATTCCGTCTTTCATCGCTGTATAATCGGTCATGAGTTTTCGGCTTCCTTTCTGCATTCCGTTATCACTTTGTATGGATTTTATTTTAGCATGTTCGGAGGAGGAAGGTAAGAAAGAGATGATGAATTGAAGTAAATGAAAAAAAGCCCCTGAAAAGGGACTTTTAAAAACGGGTGACTTGTACAGGAAATTCTTTTACCCCAAAAACAAACGTGCTTTGAATAGGTTTTAGCTGATCTGCAATACAGGTGATGTCTTGAAACGTATGGAGTAAAACGTCAAGCGCAATGTTGCTTTCAAGCCGGGCAAGCGGTGCACCGAGACAAAAGTGAATGCCAAACCCAAAGCTCATATGCGGATTTGATTTTCGGTCAAGCCGGAACGTATCTGGATCTTCAAATTTCTGTTCATCCCGATTTGCTGAAGCAACCCAGCTGATGAGGTAGTCTCCTTTTTCAATGCGCGCGCCTGCAATTTCAACATCTTCTGCAGCGATTCGGCCAATGGCTTGAACAGGCGGATAATACCGTAACGTTTCCTCAGTTAATTGAGGAATAAGAGAGGGGTCCTGCCGAACTGATTCAGCGATATGCGGCTGCTCTGTCAGCAGTCGTACGGCATTGGTTATTAAATTGGTCGTTGTCTCATTGCCTGCAACGAGTAGTAGAATACAAAAGCCAAGCAGTTCATTTTCCGTTAAACGCTCTCCATCAATTTCCGCTTGAATGAGAAGCGAGATCAAGTCATCGGCTGGTGTTTCTTTTCGTTTTTTGATCAAATGAGCAAAATAAACGGACAGCTCCTCTTCAGCGCGTTTCTGCATATCTACAACAGCCTGAATGGCTTCTTTTGATTCATCCTTAGCACCTGCCACAAGGGCATCAGAATGTTTTTTAATCAGCTCTCTGTCCTGCACCTCTGCACCGAGAAGCTCAGCGATGATCATCACTGGCAGGGGAGCTGCTAAATCTTGCACAATATCAAACGTACGTTGGTCCTTAACTTGATTTAATAGATCATGTGTCAAGTCTTTGATCTTATCTTCTAATTGCTTGATCGCTTTTGGGGTGAACGCTTTATTCACAAGCGCTCTCATCTTTGTATGTTTTGGAGGATCCATCGTTAAAATACTTGTTTTAGACGTGCTTCTTCCTCGCTGTGAAGAGAACACTTTAGGCTGTTTTAGAACAGACTGGATATCCGAATATCGAAAGAGATCCCAGCACTTTCTTGTCTCATCATATCTAATATCACTTTCTGCACGCAGCTCATTGTAAATAGGGAATGGGAAAAGAAGGTCATCGGTAGAACGGATTTCTTTCATTGGAATCACATTGACATAGTTTTCTTTCACTTTCATTATGAACGCTCCTTTTTCACATGATTTCTCTTTCACGGTATCACCAGTAAAATATCATTTCAACGGACATGTTTTCTAAAATATGTCAATAGTCTAATCGAAAGATTCAAGCACATTCACTATATAGGAAAATAGAAAGTTATTAAAATGAGAGCGCTTTCTGAAAAATAGAATTGAAGTCACCGAAACCAAAAATAAATTGGTGAATCCAGTCGAACGAAAGGGTCCTATGATTCAAATGATCATAGTTCTTTTGATCTAAATTACTGTATTTGAAAAACACGGCTAACATACTTGCAGCAAGCTGTCGGCCATGCATTCGGGACTTTTGAAAAGCGCTGGCTCTTTCTTGACACGATTTCTCATCATGTTACGATTACTAACGTGCGAAAAACACGAACAAAAAGCGAACAAGGGAGAGGATCAATATCATTGATCAAAAGAAAGTTGCTTTCATTGGAGCAGGCTCTATGGCTGAAGGAATGATTGCAGGGATTGTGCGATCAGGACAGATGCCGCTAGACCAAATTTACGCAACAAACAGACAAAATCAACTTCGATTGAATGAACTAACGAAACGATACGGAATCCAAACAGCCGCAATGGATTCATTTCCTTTTGAAGAAATGGATATGTTGATCCTGGCCATGAAGCCAAAGGATGCTGAAGCAGCCCTTGAATCATTAAAACCTCGTATTCAGCCAGATCAGCTCATCATGTCTGTCCTTGCAGGTGTCAAGCTATCGTATATTGAAGACATGCTGCATGAAGGCCAGCCTGTTATGAGGGTCATGCCAAATACATCAAGTACGATCGGGGCATCAGCGACTGCTTTATCTGCTGGACGTTACGTGAAAAACGACCATATGAGCATAAGCCAGGCTCTTTTATCTGAAATGGGCGAAGTCTATACCATTCAGGAAGAGCAAATGGATATTTTTACTGGAATTGCTGGAAGCGGGCCCGCCTACTTTTATTTCTTAATGGAAAGAATCGAAGAAGCAGGAGAAGAGGCAGGTTTATCAAAGGAATTGTCTCGCCAAATTGGCGCGCAGACACTCCTCGGTGCGGCAAAAATGCTGCAAGAAACAGAGGAAAATCCTTCTGTCCTAAGAGAGAAAATTACGTCACCAAATGGAACAACTGCTGCAGGACTCAATGCATTAGATGATTTTGGCGGAGGAGAAGCGATCAAGCAGGCTGTCAAGCATGCTGCCAATCGATCAAAAGAAATAAGCAATCAGCAAAAACAAAAAGTATCTATATAAATAGAGCTCAGGTACAGGAGTGATTAGGTGTACGCAGATAAAGAGAGAAAACGAATTGTTGTGAAAATCGGAAGCAGCTCTCTTACTAGCTTTCAAGGTGAGATTAGTTTGAAAAAACTAGAAAACCTCGTCAATCAAATTGTGAAACTCAAAGATGAAGGACACGAAGTCATTTTGGTTTCATCTGGTGCGGTTGCAGCTGGTTACCGAAAATTAGGATTTATTGATAGACCCAAAACACTGCCGGAAAAGCAGGCATCTGCCTCAATTGGGCAAGGGCTTTTAATGGAATCATATTCTACTTTATTTTTATCACACGGTTATATTGCCTCACAGCTCTTAATTACAAGAAGTGATTTTTCTGATGAAACGCGCTATCAAAATGTGCGTAACACAATGAACGTGTTATTAGATCGAGGCATCATCCCAATTATTAATGAAAATGATACAGTGACGATCAATCGGTTGAAGTTTGGAGACAACGATACATTGTCTGCAAAAGTAGCTGGACTCATTGATGCGGATTTCCTTGCCATTTTATCTGATATTGATGGCTTGTATGAAGATAATCCTCATACAAATCCAAATGCGAAGAGAATTCTTGAAGTGACAGACATCACAGAAGACATCGAAGCAGCTGCTGGAGACGCAGGCAGCAGCGTAGGTACAGGCGGAATGAAATCAAAGCTCGATGCGTTTAAAATATCAATGGCCGCAGGGATCAACGGCTTTTTAGGAAAAGCAGATACGCCTGACATTTTAGACAAAGCCATCAATGGGACAGAGGACGGTACTTATTTTACCGCTGACGAAAATGTAGCGCCGCTCAATTATAAGAAGCAGTGGATTGCCTTTCATTCTGGACCAAAGGGTGAGATCGTGGTTCAAGAGAAAACACAGGAATTCCTCATGCACCGAGAGGGAAGCCTTGATTCTGATGGGATTGTCAACGTAAAAGGTTCGTTTAAAAAAGGCGATGTGGTCCGTATTTTAGATCAAGATGGAAGAGAAATAGGTCTTGGCATTGTGAATTATGCGTCAGATGAACTCGCACGTAAGAGTGATTTGTTACAAGATGAGATCGTGCATGTCGTCGATCTTGAAGCATTTGTTTGTCATTTAGATTTATCGATTCCAGTTTGTTAACCAAAAGGGAGGAATTCCATGACACTGACAGCTGAAGTTGTCACATCGGTCAAAGAAAAAGCGAAAAAAGCAAAGCATGTTTCAAAAAAACTAAGTTTACTTCAAACAGAGGAAAAGAATGACGCGCTTCTTAAAATGGCAGAAGCATTAGAGCAAAACAGCCGCTTTATTTTACAGGAGAATCAAAAGGACTTAGATGCTGGAAAAGAAAAGGGCTTCACAGAGGCACTCTTGGATCGATTACTGTTAAATGAAGAAAGAATTCATGAGTTTGCTGAAAGCTTGCGGCTCGTGACGAGATTAACAGATCCTGTTGGAGAAATATTGGATGAATGGACTCTTGATAACGGCTTACACGTAAAAAGCCGAAGAGTACCGCTCGGCGTGATCGGGATGATCTATGAAGCGAGACCGAACGTCACTGTCGATGCAGCAGGCCTTGCCTTAAAGGCAGGCAACTCAGTGATTTTAAAAGGCGGTTCCTCCGCTATTTCTTCCAACAAAGCCATTGTCAGCGTGATCCATGAAGCATTGGATCAAACAAAGATTCCTCGTGATGCGGTGCAATTAATTGAACAAACAGATCGTTCATCGGTTCAGGCGATGTTTCAACTAAAAGAGTGGATCGATGTTTTAATTCCGCGAGGCGGAGCCTCTTTAATCAAAACAGTGGTAGAAGAATCCACTATCCCAGTGCTTGAAACAGGGACAGGAAACTGTCATGTCTTTATTGATCAAACCGCGAATGTGAAAAAAGCCATTGAAATCGTGATCAATGCAAAAACGAATCGTCCGGCTGTATGTAATGCACTTGAGACGCTGATCATTCATCGCGAATGGCTGAAAGAGAATGCAGCCTCATTAAATGAAGCTTTGCAGGAGCATCGTGTCACTGTACATGGCGACCAGGCAGCAGAGTCTTACTTTTCAAACGCGGTTCCTGCTGGAGAAGTGGATTGGACAGATGAGTATTTAAGTCTGGATCTTGCAGTAAAGGTAGTCGATTCAATTGACGAAGCAATCAGCCATATCGATCAGTATGGCACAAAACATTCAGAAGCGATCGTGACAGAAGATGAAAAAAATGCACTCACGTTTCTAAACGAAGTAGATGCGGCGGCTGTTTATCATAACGCATCGACTCGCTTTACAGACGGCGGTGCACTTGGCTATGGAGCTGAAATCGGCATCTCCACGCAAAAGCTGCACGCCAGAGGGCCGATGGGACTTCCTGCACTCACGACAACTAAGCTGCTTCTGTGTGGTGACGGTCAGATTAGAAGCTAGAAAGATTCAAGAAACACTACCTTTTTTATGAGGTAGTGTTTTTAACTTTATTTAAAAGAAATACACGTTATCCTACGTTTGCACAATTTTTCTTCATGACCTTCTCAAATTTAAAAAATTCAAATTCCTCTGGTGCTAAAGGTTCATTGCCTTGATGTGCTTCATGAGGTGCGTTTGGATCTGGATGGTGTAAGTGATAAAATTCAACTATTTGAAAGCCGCATTTATTGACATAAAAATGAATGTTGCGTTTTTCAAAGTATGGAGTCACAACCTCCCATACAATCGTTTCTGGATATTGCGCCTCGATGGCTTTCCATGCTGCCTGACCAATGCCCCGGCTGTGAAAGGATGATGAAATGTATAGCAAATCAACCGAGTTGTGATGTGTCTCTTGGTTGATTTTGATCACAACGCCGCCTGCCTTTTCACCATTTAGCATAATATGATAAACAATGTGTTCAATTGAATGAAAGGATTCATCAATCACTTCATCTGGAGGAATTGGTCCACCATGCGCATCGCCAAATGCATCGATCACGCCAGCTGTAAAAGCTTTCTGGAGCTCTTTTTTCATTGAAGGGAAGTCCTCTTTATTTGCTTGTGCTAATGTTACTTCATGTTGAGTTATTTTGTTCATTTTTTTATCCTTTCCATGCGTAGTGATGTTTCTGGATGTTATAATAAAGGATGGAGTTACTCCATAGTCAAGAAAGGAGCCTTCATCATGATCAATGATGTGCAAAAAACGTTTTTCACTGGAGAATTTGCCAAGCTATTTGATGTCAAAAAAGATACGCTTCTGTATTATGATAAAATCGATTTATTTAAGCCGGCTGGTGTTCACGAAAATGGATACCGTTACTATACACTTGAGCAATTTGACCATTTTATTGCGATTCAATCCTTGCGGGCTGTTCAATTTCCGATCAAAGAGTTAAAACAATATTTCACAGAACCTTCCCGCGAGAGACTGCAAAGCCTTGCGGCCGACCAAATAAAAAAAGTCAAACAAGAGATTGAAAAACTTCAAGACATCCAGGCTTTTCTTATGCGGGTGATGGAGACGACACATGAATTAGCAACTGTGAAAATAGGGGAGGTCCTGTTTCAAGAGCTGCCAGAAGAACCCGTTGTACTAAGTGCATCAAACCCGATCGATTTCAATACACCTGTAGAAGAAATATCACGTATTGTAGGGGAATTTTTAAAGGAAGTTGGCATAAAAGGGGCTGCGGCAAATGGTTCTGTCTTAAAAAAGGAGCAGTTCCGTAAACGGCACTATCATCAGTCAGATCAGCTGTTCTGCCGAATGGATGGCCCGGGGGCAGTCAAAAAACCAGGCGGGCTCTATGCGGTGATGTATGATCAAGGAACATTTGATGAGATCGAATCTGCTTATTCGCATTTGTTAGATGAAATCGAGAAAGAGGGCATGATGCTGGATGGAGATGTATATGAGGAGTATTTACTTCATTCGCTCATGTCTAAAGATGAAGCAGAGTATATAACGAAGCTCAGTGTAAAAGTGAAGAAGCGAGCAGATGACAATTGAAAAGAGGATAGACAGCATGTGACATGCGTGTCTATCCTCTTTTTTTGATGTTATCCCACTTGATTTTCGGCAAATTGACTCATATATAAGTCTGCATAGAAGCCTTTTTGTTTTAAAAGTTCGCTGTGCGATCCTTTTTCAATGATGCTTCCATCCTTCATGACTAAAATAAGGTCTGCATCCTTAATCGTTGAAAGTCTGTGTGCAATCACGAAGCTCGTTCTGCCTTTCATCAATTCATTCATTGCTTTTTGAATATGCATCTCTGTCCGTGTATCCACACTGCTTGTTGCTTCATCTAATATCAAGATCTTTGGATCAGATAAAATGGCACGGGCGATGGTTAACAGCTGGCGCTGACCTTGAGACAGGTTGCCTGCATCTTCTGTTAACAGTGTGTCATATCCATCTGGTAGCGTGCGGATGAAATCATCTGCATAGGCATGTTTGGCGGCTTTGATGACATCCTCTTTGGAAACGTGCTGCCTGCCATAGGCAATGTTGTCATAAATCGTTCCTTCAAAGAGCCATGTATCTTGAAGAACCATCGCAAATAATTCTCGTACTTGCTGACGGCTGAGGTCAGTTGTTTTGACACCGCCAATGCGTATGGAGCCCTGATCTAATTCGTAAAAACGCATTAAAAGATTAATGATGGTCGTTTTTCCCGCGCCTGTTGGTCCGACAATGGCAACCGTCTGTCCTTCTTGCACATCTAAATTCAAATCTTTAATAATCGGATGATCTTTTTCATATCCGAATTGAACTTGTTCAAAGCTCACATCGCCTGAGAGTGATGCAAGATCAATTGCCGCATCTTCTTCGGTACTTTCTTCTTCCTCATCAAGAATTTCAAAGACCCTTTCAGCAGAAGCGATCGCTGATTGAACTAAGTTTGCGACGCTTGATGCTTGCACAAGCGGCTGAGACATTTGCTGTGTGTATTGGATAAACGCCTGCACATCCCCGACACGAATATTCCCGTTAATGACTAGAATCCCGCCGGCTACACTGACTGCCACATAGCCAAGGTTCCCGATAAAGGTCATCATTGGCATCATTAAACCAGAAATGAACTGCGCTTTCCTTGATGATTCATACAGCTTTTCATTTAATTCATCAAATGTATCGATTGCTTTCTTTTCGTAGCCATACGCACGAACTGTCTGATGTCCTGTGAACATCTCATTGATATGTCCATTGATCGTGCCAAGCTCTTTTTGCTGCGCTTTAAAATGCTTTTGAGAAAATGACGTAATACCGCGAATCGCAAACAGGCTGAGTGGCAGCGTCAAACAAACAAGCAATGTAAGCAGCGGACTGATGAAGAGCATCATGACGACAATCCCAATGACTGTAATCACAGATGTAATCACTTGGGTGAGCGCCTGCTGAAGCGATGTATTAATATTATCGATATCATTCATCACACGGCTTAGCGTGTCCCCATGGGTTGTTTTATCAAAATAACGCAGGGGGAGACGTGTGAGCTTGTCATTTGCTTCCTGCCGTAATTCAGCAATGGTCTGTTGAGAGACACCAGCCATGACATATTGCTGAACGAATGAAAAGAGGGAGGCAACGACGTACAGCACGACAAGCAGTAAAAGAATTCGTGAAATGACGTCAAATTGAACGGCTGTTCCATTCGTAAAGCTGTCAAATAGGGAAGAGGTGGCATCCCCAAGCAGCTTTGGACTAATGACGTTAAAGACAGTTGAACCAATTGCTGCAATAAAGACGATGATCAGCTGAAATTTCCTTGGTTTTAAGTAGCCTGTCAAACGTAGCAGTGTTTTCTTAAATTCCTTCGGTTTTGCGGCTGGCCCTTTAGGGTGGCCGCCTTTATGCCCCATGCCAGAAGACATTTTCTTACTCATTCTCGCTCACCTCCTGACCTTCCTGAGATGCGACAATCTCTTGGTATACAAGATTGTCCTTTAATAATTGTTCATGTGTTCCGATACCTGCGATTTTCCCTTCATCAAGTACAATGATTTTATCACTATGCTTCACTGTACTGATTCGTTGAGCCACAATGATGAGGGCTGCATGAGCTTTTTCTGCTTCTAATGATGCCCGCAGCTTCGCATCTGTTTTGTAATCAAGTGCTGAAAAGCTATCGTCAAACAGATAGAATGATGGTCTTCTCACTAGCGCCCTTGCAATGGAAAGCCGCTGCTTTTGGCCGCCGGATAGATTGGAACCACCTTGATCAATTTCTGCATCAATTCCGCCATCTTTTTGCAAAACAAATTCTTCGGCCTGCGCAGTTCGCAGCGCCTGCCAGATGTCTTCATCGCTTGCATCCTGTTTGCCAAAGCGTACATTCTCGGCAATGGTTCCGCTGAATAAAACAGCTTTTTGAGAGACATAGCCCATTTGGTTTCTCAGTTTCTCCTGAGGCAGCTCTCTAATGTCTACACCATCTAGTGTAATCCGGCCTTCTGTCACTTCATAAAAGCGCGTCATCAGCTGGAGAAGCGTTGTTTTCCCAGAACCCGTACTTCCGATGATGGCTGTCGTTTCACCAGTTTTGGCTTCAAACGTGATACCTTGAACGGCCGGTTTCTCAGCATTTGAGTAATAAAATGACACATCCTCAAAGCGAATGGATTGAGCGGGCTTGTGAAGGTCAGTCATAGACTCTTCTTTGTCTTTAATCTTTGGTTCCATGTTTAACACTTCATTCATGCGTTTAGCTGACGCTTGTGCTCTTGGGACCATAATAAAGCTCATCGACAGCATAATCAGTGCCATTAAAATCATCATCGCATATTGAATGAAGGCAATGAGATTCCCAACTTCCATTTCTCCGGCATCAATTCGGTTTGCACCAAGCCAGACAATGCCGATATTCGTGAAGTTCATGATGATCAGCATAAATGGAAACAAGTAAGCCATTAATCGGTTGACTTTAAGACCAGTGTCCTTATAGGACGTGTTGGCTTCTTGGAATCGTTCCTTTTCATCATCCACACGGTTAAATGCACGAATAACGCGGATGCCTGAAAGAGATTCCCGCATAATTAAATTCAGCCGGTCTGTTTTTTTCTGAAGCTGGCCAAATAGAGGGATGGCTTTTCTTGACACCAAATAGATGAATCCGCCAAGAAGGGGGAGGGCTGCCAAAAAGATAAGAGACAGGACAGCATCCCTGGAAACAGCCAAAATAATTCCGCCCACAAGCATGAGCGGGGCCCGCGTCATCATTTGTAAAATCATAATCGTCACATCTTGGACTTGTTTCACATCATTTGTTGATCTAGTAATAAAGGAAGATGTGCCGATCTTTTGAAATTCTTCTAATGAAAATTGTTCGACATGCACAAACAGCTGTCTTCTCATATCACGGCCGAAGCCAAGTGCTGTCTTTGATGACAAGTAAGACTTCCAAATGGTGAGCAAAATGGCGAGTAAAGAACAAGCCACCATCCAGCCGCCAACCTTCCATATGTAAGCAATATCTCCCTGGACGATACCGACATCAACGATATCTGCTGTTAACGTCGGTAAATACAGCTGGAGCATACTGCTTAAAAAGGTGAGAATGACAATGGACACAACGGACAGCCGATACGGCTTTAAAAACGATAAAATTGATTTCATACGAATACCTTTCTTCCATATAGTCTTTTGTTCTGTAACCCATCATATACAATGAGGGATTATTTCTACAAATGAAATGTCTTCTTTTAATGAATTATTTATATTGTTCAATTTTAGAAAAGAAATCCTTCACAAACACATAAAAATCATGGGCAGAAGGAGACATTTCGCGCGTTTTAGATGCAATAATTCCAACCGTTCGTCTCACTTGAGGAAAATCGATCGGAATTTTCACTGTAAATCGCGGTGTTGTTTCATAAAAGGCGCTTTCGGGTAATAAGGTAACACCCATACCTGCCGAGACGAGACCTTTAATCGCATCCAAATCTTCTCCTTCAGATGAAATGGTAGGCTCATAGCCTGCCTGCTTGCAAGCATCAACCGCAATTTGTCTCAGCACATACCCTTCAGGAAATAACACGAAATGATCCCTTCTTAAATCACTTAAATGAATACTCCTTTGTCCGCTAAAGGGGTGGCTAACTGGTAAAAGGGCATAAATGCTTTCGGAAAACAAAATATTTCCTTCTATTTGAGAATCGTTTGTCGGTACGGGTCCTAAAAAGGCGAGATCGATATCTCGATTTTTGACCGCTTCAATGAGAAATTTATAGGATCCTTGACGAAGTAAAAAATCGACCTCTGGATATTCCTGCTTAAAGGCGGAGATGACAGAAGGGAGTACTTGGCTTGCTAGACTTGTAGGAAAGCCAATATTCACCGTTCCTTTGTGCGGGTCTAAGTATTCATCAATTTGCTCTTTCGCATAATCAATGGCTTTGAGTGCAGTTCTGACATGATCTAAAAATTGTCTGCCGATCTTCGTTAATTTGATATTTCGTCCTTCTCGTTCGAATAAGGCCACTCCAAGTTCTTCTTCTAAATTCGCAATCTGCCGGCTGATGGCAGATTGGGCAACATGTAAGTTTTCAGCCGCTTCTGACACGTGTTCACGGTCTGCGACTTCTACAAAATAACGTAACTGACGAAGCTCCATTTTTGCACTTCACACCCATCTATCTCAAAAAGAGATTGTTTTGATCTAAATTATATATTGTTTATATCAATTTGAAAACTTAAAATAAGTTACAGAGTTTGTGAGATTTTATTACTGTGAAAAAACGGATCTTTTAAACGGGGGAGAGAAACGATGACTTATAATCAACTACCACAACCACAAGGTCTCTACCGTCCTGAATTTGAACATGATGCATGTGGAATCGGACTGTACGCCCATTTAAAAGGGGAGGCGACACATAGCATCGTCAAAAAGGGATTACAAATGCTGTGCCAGCTTGATCATCGCGGCGGGCAAGGCAGTGATCCGTATACAGGTGATGGTGCCGGTTTAATGGTACAGCTGCCAGACGCTTTCTTTAGAAAGAACTGCAAAGAATTTGCACTTCCTGAAAAAGGCCGTTACGGGGTAGGAATGGTCTTCTTTTCAAAAGATGATGACGAAAAAACGCGTCAAGCCATCGAACAGAAAATCAACGGGTTCATTAAACAAGAAGGCCAAACATTAATTGGCTGGAGAACGGTTCCTGTCGATCCAGGAAAAATTGGTACTGTCGCAGCGAAGAGCTGTCCGGTTGTGAGACAGGTCTTTATCGGAGCAAACGACAACATCACAGATCGTTTGTCATTTGAACGAAAATTATATGTCATCCGTAAGCAGGCTGAGAACTGGGGAACAAGAGAGGAAAAGCAATTTTACTTTGTCAGCCTGTCGAGTCAAACCATCGTATACAAGGGGCTTTTAACATCAGATCAAGTCGATGCTTTTTATCTTGATCTACAGGATGAAACATTTGTTTCTGCATTTTCACTTGTTCATTCAAGATTTAGTACAAATACATTTCCTACATGGGAAAGAGCCCATCCAAACCGTTACTTAATTCACAACGGAGAAATCAACACATTAAGAGGAAACATCAATTGGATGAGAGCAAGAGAACAACAATTCGTATCTGAAGCCTTCGGAGACGATTTAGACAAGATTTTGCCAGTGCTGAATGCAGACGGAAGTGATTCATCCATTTTAGACAATGCCTTTGAATTCTTTGTGCTTGCAGGCCGTACACCTGCTCATACAGCAATGATGCTGATTCCTGAGCCTTGGACGGAAAACACGCACATGTCGAAAGAGAAACGGGCATTTTATGAATACCATAGTTCTCTCATGGAGCCGTGGGATGGACCAACAGCCATTTCCTTTACGGACGGGAAACAAATCGGGGCCATCTTAGACCGAAATGGATTGAGACCGGCAAGATATTATGTCACGAATGATGATCATATCATTTTCTCTTCTGAGGTTGGCGTAATTGACACAAATGAAGAAGATGTGAAGTATAAAGATCGACTTGAGCCTGGTAAAATGCTGCTCATTGATCTAGAAGAAGGACGAATTATTTCTGACGAAGAAGTGAAATCGACCATTGCGAATGAACTGCCTTATCAAAAATGGCTCGATGAAGAAATGGTCCACGTCAATCGCTCGGAAGAAAATTCAGAAAATTCTAGTATAATGGATGATTTATTGACGCGTCAGCGTGCGTTCCATTATACGTATGAAGACATTCAAAAGTATTTAATTCCTTTACTAGAGGAAGGCAAGGATCCAATCGGTTCAATGGGAAGTGACACACCGCTTGCTGTGTTATCAGATCGTGCGCAGTCTCTTTTTCATTATTTTAAGCAGCTGTTTGCACAAGTCACGAACCCGCCGATTGATGCCATTCGTGAGCAGCTCGTGACATCAACCATGACTTGGTTAGGTGCCGAAGGCGATATTTTACATCCGAATGAATATTCATGCCGAAGAATTAAACTTTATACACCGGTCTTAACGAGCGGACAATTTAACGGCTTGAAAACGATTGTTCATAATGCCTTTAAAAGCAAAACAATCCATACACTTTTCACCGATGATTTAAAGCGCGGACTGGATGCGATGTTTGAAGAGGCGGAAAAAGCGATCAGAGAAGGTGTCTCTTTATTAATCCTTTCAGATCGTGAAATGACAGCACAAAAAGTACCGATTCCACCACTTCTTGCGCTAAGTGCACTTCATCAGCATCTTGTGCGTCAAGGTCTACGGACAAAGGTCAGTCTGATCGTTGAATCTGGAGAGGTGAGAGAGGTCCATCATTTTGCCGCACTAATTGGCTACGGCGCAGATGCGATTCACCCTTACCTTGTCTATGAAACGTACAAACAGCTGATTGCAGACGAAGCGATTTCGATCAGCTTTGATGAAGCTGTTACAAAGTTTGGTAAAAGCGTGACAGAAGGTGTCGTCAAAGTCATGTCCAAAGTGGGAATTTCCACTGTGCAGAGCTATAGAGGCGCGCAAATCTTTGAAGCAGTTGGGATTAGTGAAGACGTCATTCAAGCGTATTTCACAGGAACAGCTTCACAGCTTGGCGGGATTGATCTTGACACCATTGCTCATGAGGCAAAACTTCGCCATGAAGCAGGGTATCAAGCAGCAACAGACCAGACACTTGAATCAGGCAGTGAATTCCAGTGGAGAAAAAATGGAGAGCATCATGCTTTTAACCCAAAAACGATCCATACGCTCCAGTGGGCATGCCGTAATGAAGATTACGATCTATTTAAACAATATACAAAAGCAGCGGATGAAGAAAGAATCGGCTTCCTCAGAAACTTGTTTGCATTTCAGCCAAAACAAAAGCCGGTTCGTCTGGAAGAGGTTGAATCTGCTGAATCCATCGTGCGCCGCTTTAAGACAGGTGCCATGTCATTTGGATCTTTAAGTAAAGAAGCGCATGAGGCACTTGCGATTGCGATGAACCGAATTGGCGGTAAAAGTAACAGCGGAGAAGGCGGAGAAGATCCTGCCCGCTTTACAGTAGATGAACACGGTGATGACCGCAGAAGTGCGATTAAACAAATCGCTTCTGGCCGATTTGGTGTAAAAAGTCATTACTTGGTCAATGCAGATGAACTGCAAATTAAAATGGCGCAAGGAGCAAAACCTGGAGAAGGCGGACAGCTGCCAGGAAATAAAGTGTATCCTTGGGTGGCCGATGTACGTGGTTCTACGCCAGGTGTCGGATTGATTTCACCACCGCCGCATCATGATATTTATTCCATTGAGGATTTGGCACAGCTGATTCATGATTTGAAAAACGCGAACCGTGATGCACGCATCAGTGTCAAGCTTGTATCTAAAGCCGGCGTTGGTACGATTGCAGCAGGTGTAGCAAAAGGAACTGCGGACGTCATTGTTATCAGTGGTTATGATGGCGGTACAGGAGCTTCACCGAAAACAAGTATTAAACACACAGGGCTTCCTTGGGAGCTTGGATTGGCAGAGGCGCATCAAACCCTTGTGTTAAATGGTCTTCGCGAGAGAGTCGTTCTTGAAACAGACGGAAAGTTAATGACTGGCCGCGACGTTGTGATGGCTGCGATTTTAGGAGCAGAAGAATACGGATTTGCGACAGCTCCACTTGTCGTGCTGGGCTGCGTGATGATGAGAGCATGTCATTTAGATACTTGCCCAGTCGGTGTTGCCACACAAAACCCAGAGCTTCGCAAAAAATTCATGGGTGACCCTGATCACATTGTGAACTTCATGATGTTTATTGCAGAGGAAGTAAGAGAAATCTTAGCGGAACTCGGCTTTACATCAATGGATGAATTAATCGGACGTACGGACGTCCTGGCGGTCAGTGAACGAGCAAAAGCTCACTGGAAAGCAGGTCAGCTAAACCTTGAAACACTGCTTTATCAGCCAGAAGGAGCGCGGACATTCAGAACACCGCAAAATCATAAAATTGACGAATCGCTGGATATGAATGAAATCCTTCCTTATGTGCAAGAAGCGCTGAATCATCAAACACCGGTTGATCTATCATTGAACATTCGCAATATCAATCGTGTGGCCGGAACCATTACTGGCAGTGAAGTGTCTAAGCGCTACGGGGAAGAGGGCTTGCCAGAGGATACGATCACACTCAGATTCACTGGTTCAGCTGGACAAAGCTTTGGCGCATTTGTGCCAAAGGGCATGTCTCTCTATTTAACAGGTGATTCAAATGACTATATCGGCAAAGGACTCTCAGGAGGCAAAATTGCTGTGAAAACGTCTGATCATTTTGTACAAAATGGACATGAAAACGTCATTGTAGGAAACGTTGCATTTTACGGTGCAACTAGCGGAAAAGCTTATATTAACGGCCGTGCTGGTGAACGATTTGCTGTTCGTAATTCAGGTGTACATGTGGTTGTTGAAGGAATTGGAGATCACGGCTGTGAATACATGACTGGCGGACGTGTCGTTATTTTAGGAGACGTTGGGAAAAACTTTGGTGCAGGTATGTCTGGCGGTGTGGCTTACATCCATACATCGGATGCGAAACAGTTCAAAAGAATGTGCAATATGGAAATGATCATGTTTGAAAAGCTCACAGATCATGAAGAAGAACAAGAAGTGAAGCAGATGATCAAGGAACACCTTGATTATACAAACAGCTCAAAAGCAGCAGCACTTCTTGAAAACTGGGAGCAAGAAAAGGATCAATTCATCAAAGTCATTCCGAGAAATTACAAAATGATGCTTCAAAGCATTGAAGAACAAAAACAAGCGGGCCTCAGTCATGAAGAAGCGGTGATGTTTGCCTTTGAAGCAAACACAAAACCGAAAAATCAAGAAACGGCAAACGGGCAAAAAGCAGCCCTCGCTCATTAAGAAAGGGGAGAGGACAATGGGCAAAGCAACAGGTTTTATGGATTATAAAAGAGAAAAGCCAAATGAACGTGACCCTCTCACTCGTCAAAATGACTGGAAAGAATATTCAGCTCCTTATACAGATGACGTATTGAAGACGCAGGGCGCTAGATGTATGGATTGCGGAACACCGTTTTGTCAAATTGGGATGGAGATCAGGGGCGGCGTGTCTGGCTGCCCGATCTACAATTTAATTCCAGAATGGAATGATCTTGTCTATCGCGGGAGATGGAAGGAAGCTCTCGAAAGACTGCAAAAAACAAATAATTTCCCAGAGTTTACTGGGAGAGTATGTCCTGCACCTTGTGAAGGGTCATGTACAGTCGCTATCAATGATCCGGCTGTTTCGATTAAAAATATCGAACGCACAATCATTGATAAAGGTTTTGAAAATGGATGGATCACACCAAGAATCCCTTCAAGCCGTACAGGGAAGAAAATTGCCATTGTCGGCTCAGGACCAGCAGGACTTGCAAGTGCTGATCAATTAAACCAAGCAGGGCACGCTGTCACAGTGTTCGAGCGTTCTGACCGTCTTGGCGGACTGCTGACATACGGGATTCCGAATATGAAGCTCGACAAAGAAGTGGTCGAGCGAAGAGTCAAACTTCTAAGACAAGAAGGCATTGACTTTGTGACAAACACAGAAATCGGCGTGGATATTACTGCTGATGAACTGAAAGAGCAGTTTGATGCAGTTATCCTTTGTACAGGTGCACAAAAGCAGCGTGATCTATTGATTGAAGGCCGGGAAGCAAAAGGGATTCACCTTGCGATGGATTATTTAACCCTTGCAACGAAAAGCATGCTTGATTCAGGATTTAAAGACAAAAACTTCATTGATGCAAAAGGAAAAGACGTGATTGTGATTGGCGGAGGAGATACAGGTGCGGACTGCGTGGCAACTGCACTTCGCCAAAAAGCAAAAAGTGTTGTTCAATTCGGGAAGCATCCAAAGCTTCCGGATACACGTGTAGGGGATAACATGTGGCCAGAACAGCCTTATGTCTTCTCGCTGGATTATGCTTATGAAGAAGCACAAGCAAAATTCGGAGAAGATCCGCGTCAATATTCAATTCAAACCACAAAAATTGTGGCAGATAAAAATGGAAAATTAAAAGAGCTTCATACCATTCAAATGGAAAAGGTGAAAAACGAACAAGGGAAGTTTGAATTTCATGAAATTCCAGGGACAGAGAAGGTATGGCCTGCTCAGCTCGTCTTTATTGCAATTGGTTTTGAGGGAACTGAACAGCCGCTTGTGAAACACTTTGGCGTGGACAGCAAAAACAATCGCATTGACGCAAAATATGGGGAATATACAACAAATGTAGAAGGCGTATTTGCAGCGGGAGATGCAAGACGCGGGCAAAGCTTGATTGTCTGGGCAATTAATGAAGGCAGACAAGTGGCGCACGAGGTAGACCGTTATTTAATGGGGAGTTCGGTTCTGCCAAAATAGGTCAAACAAAGGGTGTTACAATATAAAGAAAAGCCATGACCAACGTGTGGTCATGGCTTTTTATGATTCAGAAATGGTACGGTTGATCAACACTTTTTTACGTTTAAGCTGCGATACGACTAAACAGAGGAAGACAATCAGAACAAAAAGGGAAATGGTCAAAAAGCCAAACGTATATGAGCCAGTCAATTCTTTTAAACTGCCAAGAATATTAGGTAAAAAGAATCCGCCAATGCCTCCAGCAGCCCCAACAATTCCGGTCACAATCCCAATTTCTTTATGAAATACTTGAGGCACCAGCTGAAAAACAGCGCCATTTCCCATCCCAAGGCACATCATCCCCACAAATAAAAGCGCAATGACCACAGGTAAAGCTGGAAGACTGCTCACGCCTCCTAAGCAGATGCCGATGATTCCGAATAATCCAAGCAGTACTTTCATTCCGCCTATTTTATCGGCAATGAGACCGCCCACAGGCCGAAAGAAGCTGCCTGCCGCCACACAAAGTGTCACAAAATCACCAGCATGAATCTTCGAAACCCCATATTGATCCACAAAGAAAATACTGAGGAAACTGGAAAGCCCGACAAACCCTCCGAATGTGATCGCATAAAGCAAACAGAAAAACCATGTCGATTTCACTTGAAATACTGAAAAGTACGACCGAATCGGCTGAGGAGCGGGCTGATTTGGTGCATCTTTTGCAGTGAAAATAAAAAACAAAAAGACAAGACTTAACGGAATCAAAGCGAGCCCCATTACGGCATGCCACCCGTAAATCTCCGCAAGTCTTGGACCAAATAAGGTGGAGATTAGTGTTCCACTATTCCCGGCGCCTGCAATCCCCATGGCTACTCCTTGTAAGTGAGGAGGATACCAGCGGCTTGCCATTGGCAAAGCAACAGCAAAACTTGCTCCTGCTACTCCAAGCAAAATCCCAATCAGTACGAGCTCTGAAAGGGTTGTACCAGCGATAAACCCCCAAATAAGCGGAATCGTCGTTAAAAGCATTCCTATCACTGCAGTCTTTTTAGGTCCTATTCGATCGGTGAATAAACCAAGCACAATCCGAAAAAAAGAACCAGATAGAATTGGAATGGCCACAATCATGCCTTTCTCTACGGTTGATAAAGCAAAATCTTGTGCAATAAAAGCACCCAGCGCCCCTAACAAAACCCAAATCATAAAGCTCACATCAAAATATAAAAAGGAACCAAACAATGTTTTAGGATGACCACTTGATTTTAATTCTGAGAGTTTCATAAAACGCCTCCTCCATTTTGAATTTTCTGACTTAAAGATAGCGAGTTCACTTATGTAATGAAAGTATTATGTGAGAAAAATTGACATGAATAAACACTTTTTTACAAGTATGTGCCATAATCAATCCATACAATGTGCTCGAGCAAGAGGCTTAGAAAGGTTGATTTCAGATGGCAAAACGCAAACTTGTGTTTATCGGAAACGGCATGGCGAGTATGAAATGTATCGAAGAGATCATTCAAAAGCAGCCAGAACATTATGCCATAACAGTCATTGGAAAAGAGAAGCACTCTGCCTACAATCGAATAAAACTTTCGTCGATTTTACAAAAAAGCGAATCATTCGCTGAAATTCAACTAAAGGAAAAAGAATGGTACACCGCGCATGACATCACATTGTACAAAGGAGAATCAGTTGTACATATCGATACAAATCGAAAGTGTGTCATGACAGATGCGCGCCGGGCAATTCCCTATGACAAGCTCGTCATTGCAACGGGTTCATCGCCGAATTTTCTTCCTATTCAGGGTGTGTCCAAAAAAGGGATATACGCTTTTCGGACAATTGATGATTATGAGGCCATTTGTGCGGATGCGGTGCATTATCAACAAGCAGCAGTGATCGGAGGCGGCGTGCTTGGTGTGGAGGTAGCAGCTGGTCTGCAGATGGCGGGGCTTGAAACCACCATCATTCATTATACGGAGCGGCTGATGCAGCGCCAATTAGATGAAACAGCAGCCGGATTATTACAGCAAAAATTCATACGAAAAGGCATTCAGGTGAAAACAAATGCCCATACCATTGCATGCTTAGGCGGTGAGAGGGTAGAAGGCGTTCTATTGAAAAATGGCGATATCGTGGATGCTGATCTTGTTGTTTTTACAACAGGTATCCGTCCGAATATACAGCTTGCAGAGAATCATGGCATACACACGAGAAAAGCCATTGTTGTCAATGACGTGATGGAGACAAATATCCCGAATATTTATGCGATTGGAGAATGTGCAGAGCACCAAGGGATGGTGCATGGCCTTGTTCAGCCCATTTATGAACAAGCAAGCGTGCTCGCTAAGCATCTTTTAGGAGAAAAAATCACACATACACCAAAGCCCATTTACTCAACAAAATTAAAAGTACCTGATTTGCCGATTTATTCTGCTGGCTGTATTGAACATCATTCTCCGTTTATGTCAGCTGTGACTTATTTAGATGAAGAGCAAGAGGTGTATAAAAAATTCGTCTTTGAACGTCAGGCGCTGGCAGGTATTTTATTCGTCGGAGAGCTGGGGAATGCCGATCAGCTTTTGCAAGATGTAAAAGTGGGACGTGATAAAAGTGTGGTCATGAAAGCCCTTCATGAAAAGCAGTCATCCCCACTAGATTCATTAAAAATGGAAGACCTCGTCTGCCAATGTCAAACCGTTACAAAAGGGATGATTTTAAAAAGCATTTCGGTTCATCAGCTGACAAACTTAGACGAGGTGAAAAAACATACTGGGGCAGCAACTGGGTGCGGCGGCTGTCAAGAGCTCGTCCGTGCTTGCTGCCAGTTACCATCACATGATCAAACGGAATCGCAGGCCTTTTTTTGTCCATGTACAGAAGTAGAGGAGCAGACCATTTTTTCGTTTATTAAAAAACAGCAACCGGTGAATGCTGAAGAAATAAAAAGACATTTTCAATGGAAAACGAATCACGGCTGCGGCATCTGCCGGCCGGCCATTCAATACTATCTCGAGCAATTTCAAGGATCGGTGGAAAAAATCGGCGCTGCTGAACAGGAAGACATGTTGCTTCCTCAATTATATGGAGGCCGGCTTGATCTGGATTTTTTGAAAATCATTACGTCTTTGTTAGAGAACAGGCTGATTGAGCAGGCAGAGCTGACAAAGCATAAACGAATACGGCTCATCGGTGTGTCAAAACAGGCGGCACAAATCGTCAAAAATCATTGGCCAATTATGCCTAATGAGAAAAGAAGACTATCTCATATCCTTTCATGCGACTGTGACGATCCAGCTGTCACGTCACTTGTGATGGAGCTGGAAAGACAAGTGGAAGATACACTTTTACCAGCTGTCACCTCCATTCATATCACCGGTGCTTCTTGCACGTGTAAACTTGCTCCAATTGATGACATCTGTCTGAAAAAGCAGCTGGGTGAATGGAACATTTATATAGGAGGCCAGCTTTTTTACACCTTGGCTCATTCAAGTGAGCTTATTCCTTTTTTAAAAGCGCTGCTTGAAGAGTATAGAAAAAATGCTTACTTTCAAGAATCCATTGGCGATTGGCTGTCACGGCAAGGAAACATTTCTATTCGAGAAAAGTTACTTGATGAGGAAATAAGAGAAGAGCTCTGTGCGCAATTTGACCAAAGCAGACAAGGAAATGTAAGACAAAAGGATGTGAAGGTATGAGTCAATCTTTTTTACAATATGCCCAGCAAAAATCAAAGCAGGAAGAACAAAAGCGAGTGTTCCCAGCCCAATGTCCTTTTTGCAGTATGCAGTGCAAAATGCAATTAATCGAGCAGCATGTGGAAGGGCAAACACGCTACCAAACGATTGGTGTACACAATCCAACTACGCACGGAAGACTTTGTATGAAAGGACAGCATGCCCACCAGCACGCGCTTCATAAAGATCGCCTGAATCACCCGCTGATCAAAAGAAACGGACAATTTGTAAAAGCGACATGGCAGGAGGCTCTCGAAGAAATCAAAACAAACATAGAATCCCTTCAGTTGTCGCATGGCCATGATGTGATCAGTGTGTACGGAAGCGCATCAATAACAAATGAGGAAGCGTACTTACTCGGGAAATTTGCAAGAGTGGCGCTGAAAACGAAATACATCGATTATAACGGCAGACTATGTATGTCTTCGGCAGCAACTGCCGCAAATCAAACATTCGGACTTGACCGTGGTCTGACCTTTCCTTTAAGCGACATCAAGCATGCACGGGTGTTGATATTGGTTGGAACGAATATAGCGGAATGTCAGCCAACCTTCCTGCCCTACATTGAAGAGGCAAAAAACAATGGCGCATTTCTCATCGTCATTGATCCGCGCAAAACTCCGACAGCCCAATTAGCCGATTTACATGTCAGCCTAAAACCAGGGTCAGATGCCGCACTGGCAAACGGCATATTGCACATCATGCTGCATGAGCATTTAATCGATGAATCATTTATTCATCAACGAACATCAGGTTTCCAAAAACTAAAGGAGCACATCTCACGCATCTCCTTGCCAGACATTGCTGAGCAAACTGGCGTGACGATTGATGTGATGCAGAAAATAGCAAGGAAATTCGCGCAAGAAAAGACAGGTATGATTTTTACAGCAAGAGGCATTGAGCAGCAAATAGACGGTACAGCCTCTGTCCGTAATTTCCTGAATATTCTGCTTGTTACTGGGAAGATCGGCCGCTTTGGATGCGGCTATGGCGCAATAACCGGCCAGGGAAATGGCCAGGGAGCAAGAGAGCATGGGCAAAAAGCAGATCAGCTTCCAGGATATCGAGATATCTCAAACCCTGCTCACAGAAAAGAAATGGCTGAACGATGGAACATTGATGAAAAAGAACTTCCAGGAAAGGGCGTGTCTGCTTTTGAAATGTTTGAAAAAATGCAGGCAGGTGAAATCAAAGCGCTCTTTTTAATGTGCTCAAATCCTGTCCAATCAGGGCCAAACGCGCACTTGATTCAGCAAGCCATCAAGAACTTGTCCTTTTTTGTTGCCGTTGATTTATTTATGTCTGAGACAGCTGCGCTGGCAGATGTAATTTTACCGACTTCGTCATATTTAGAGGATGAAGGTACCGTGACAAACGTAGAGGGCCGCGTTACGCTTAGAGAAGCAACATATCCACTTAAACACCAAAGAAAGCACGATTGGCAAATCATTTGTGAAATAGCAGCTGTATTAGGCAAAGGAAGCCATTTTTCCTTTTCATCCGCAGAAGAGATCTTTGAGGAATTAAGAGCCGTAACGAAAGGTGCAAAGGCTGATTATTCAGGCATAACCTATGAAAGGCTGAGGAAGGAACAAGGCATTAGGTGGCCTTGTACTCATTTAGAAGACCCGGGAACTGAAAGATTATTTGAACATGCATTCTCACATTCTGACAGTTTAGCGAAGTTTGCCGTCGTCACACACGAAAAAAAGGCTGCAAAGGAACCCGTCAGTCAAGAATACCCTCTTTATTTAACGACCGGCAGGGTGATGGCTCATTACCAAACAGGCGTTCAAACAAGAAGGAGCACCTCTCTTGTTGCCAGACAGTTTGAAGCATATGCAGAGCTTCATCCTGACACAGCGAAAACATATGGACTTCAGCACGGGGAGCTCGTGACCATCAAGTCAAAAAGAGGAAGTGTCATCATCAGATGCCGCATCTCAGACACCATTCGAACAGATACCGTGTTTGTCCCATTTCATTGGAGCAAACATCAATCAATTAATCTATTAATTGATGATCAACTAGATCCGCACAGTAAAATGCCAGGCTTTAAATATTGTCCTGTACAGCTGTCAGCCTATGTGAATGAAAAACTATGTGAGAAATTTTAACATGTATTTTCCATCTATGTTTAGATTATGGTATTTTCTAAAAAATGATCACATGAGGGGTGTTTATTCATGAAAGAAAAACTCGTATTAGTGGGGAATGGTATGGCGGGCATTCGAAGCCTTGAAAACATTTTAAAAACAGACGGCGAACGATTCGACATGACGGTATTTGGGAGTGAACCGCATCCTAACTATAACCGAATTCTTTTATCGAAAGTGCTTCAAGGAGATACGAAGGTCGAGGATATTACGTTAAACGATTGGAACTGGTATCAAGAGCATAATATTCAGCTGTTTACAAACGAGACCATTGTGAAGATTGATACAGAGAACCAAACGGTCATCAGTGATCAAGGACGGACCGTGCATTATGACCGATTGATTTTAGCAACTGGGTCCCTTCCATTCATCCTGCCAATTCCAGGGAGTGATAAAAAAGGCGTAACGGCTTTTCGTACATTGCAAGACACTGAGGAAATGGTCAATGCCTCTACCATGTACAAAAAAGCAGCAGTCATCGGAGGCGGACTCCTTGGGCTTGAAGCAGCACGCGGCCTATTAAACTTAGGCATGGAAGTGAATGTCATTCATCTCAGCTCTCATTTAATGGAACGCCAGCTAGACCCTATTGCAGGCCAGCTTCTTCAAAAAGCATTAGAAGAACAGGGGATGAAATTCCTGCTTGGAAAACAGACAAATGAGATTTTAGGAGATACAAGAGTAGAAGGATTATCATTTTCAGACGGCACTACACTTGAGACAGACCTAGTCGTCATGGCTGCGGGAATTAAACCAAGTAAAATGCTTGCAGAAATAAGCGGGCTTGAAGTGAACCGAGGGATTATTGTCAATGATTTCATGGAAACAAGTGTACCGGGCATTTATGCCGTCGGCGAATGTGTGGAACACAGGGGACAAACGTACGGATTAGTTGCTCCTTTATACGATCAAGCGGCTGTACTTGCCAAGCATGTATGCGGCTTGAACCCTGCTCCATATGAAGGCTCTGTTCTCTCAACACAGCTGAAAGTATCAGGAGTTGATGTGTTTTCAGCTGGTGATTTTATTGAAAACGATGAGAAAAAGGCGATTAAAATTTTTGACGAACAAAAAGGCATCTATCAAAAACTCGTCTTCCAGCAAAACCGATTAGTAGGCGCCGTCATGTTTGGAGAAACAAGCGACGGACCTCGTTTATTCTCGTACATTAAAGAAGGAATAGATATGTCGGATATGGAGAAGGTATCTGTCTTAACCTCCAATGATTCGGCGCAAGAAAGCACGATTGACAGCATGGCAAACGACCATATCGTTTGCGGCTGTAATGGCGTGTCAAAAGGGCAGATTGTAGAAGCCATTCAGAAAGAAGGCTTAACAACGTTTCAGGAAGTCAAGCAATGTACAAGTGCCTCACGATCTTGCGGAGGCTGTCAGCCTGTTGTCGAAGAGATTCTTTGGCATACGCTAGGTGAGGATGCAAGCCGGACAGCCCAAAAAGAAACCATCTGTGCCTGCACCACTCTTTCACGAGATGAAGTCATTCATGAAATCAAAGAAAAAGGCTTGCAGCATGTCAAAGAAGTAATGAATGTACTTGACTGGAATACAGAAGAGGGCTGTTCAAAATGCCGACCTGCACTGAATTATTATTTAGGCATGCTTTATCCACTTGAATACAAAGATGAAAAGAGCTCACGCTTTGTAAATGAACGGATGCATGCCAATATTCAAAACGATGGTACCTATTCAGTTGTTCCGCGAATGTACGGCGGCGTCACCAATGCAAATGACTTGAGGAAAATAGCCGATGTCGTCGACAAATATGAAATACCGCTTGTGAAAATGACTGGCGGTCAGCGTATCGATCTTCTAGGTGTCAAAAAAGAAGATTTACCAAAAGTGTGGGCGGATCTAGATATGCCATCGGGTTATGCTTATGGGAAATCTTTAAGAACAGTTAAAACATGTGTTGGAGAACAATTTTGCAGGTTCGGCACGCAGGACTCCATGGCTCTTGGAATTGCACTTGAAAAGAAATTTGAAGGTCTTGCGACACCGCATAAAGTAAAAATGGCCGTCTCTGCTTGTCCGAGAAACTGTGCAGAGTCTGGAATTAAAGACCTCGGTATCGTGGGGATAGATGGAGGGTTTGAATTGTACGCCGGCGGAAATGGCGGCACACACCTGCGGGCTGGAGATTTATTAATGAAGGTCAGTACAGCAGAAGAAGTAGAGCAAATGGCCGCAGCATACCTGCAATATTACAGAGAAACGGCAAATTATTTAGAAAGAACCTCTGCTTGGGTTGAGCGACTTGGGTTAGATCATATTCAATCAGTACTCCTGGATGATGAAAAACGAGCAGCCTTAATCGAAAGAATGGACATTGCGCTTTCAACATATGAAGAGCCTTGGCAGGAGCTTCGCGAGAGCCAAAAAGACACGAGACAATTATTTCAAAAAGCGACGGCTTCCGTATAAATCAATTGAAGGGATGAGATCATATGACAGTTTCAGTTGTTAAAGTTCACATTGGCACCCTATCAGATTTTCCGCTCCAGCTAGGGAAAACAGTTGAAGCCGGTACACTTGAATTAGCTGTTTTTCAAACTTCTAATAAGCAGTTCAAAGCCATTGAAAATCGCTGTCCTCATAAAGGCGGCGTTCTGGCTGAAGGCATGGTCAGCGGCAATCACGTTTTCTGTCCAATGCATGATTGGAAGATTGATCTTTCATCAGGAAACGTTCAAGCACCAGATCACGGATGCGTTAAAACATATGAAACATTCGTTGAAGGGGATAATGTCTTTATTTTATTGCCTTCATAAATGGTTTAGATCCTTCCTTTCATGTATATGCTGTATATAAATGCAGCAAGAAAGGAAGGAATTTTTGTGCCGTTCGTTAATATTTTGATTGAACTCTTAATCGGATTTTTCGCTTTATTTTTTATTACAAAATTATTAGGGAAAACACAATTTGCACAAATCACACCGTTTGATTTCATTTCTGCACTAATTTTAGGCGAAATGGTCGGAAACGCTATTTTTGATCCGGAAGTCAGGATTCAGCACATTTTATTTGCTGTTGCAGTATGGGGCGTTCTCATTTATACAGTTGAATGGCTTTCACAGCGCTTTAAATCCATTCGCGCTTTTTTAGAAGGAAGACCTAGTCTTGTGATTGATAAGGGGAAGATTCGCTACAATCGGTTGAAGAAGAATATGCTTGATATCAATCAGCTGCAGACACTGGTTCGCGCAAAAGGCCATTTTGCCCTGAATGAAATTGAATATGCTATTTTGGAAACGGACGGCTCTGTCAGCGTTCTTCCGAAAATGAAATACGCCCCAGCCACAGCCGAAGATGTGAACGTGAAGGGAAAAGAAGTGAAATTGCCTAGAACGTTTATTATTGACGGCGAAATTTTAAAAAAAGATCTTCAAGAAGCCGGTTTTGATGAATCCTGGCTAAATGAGCAATTAAAAAAGCAGCATATTTCCTCTTATCGAGACGTTCTATTTTGTGAATGGATTGAAAATGAAGGGATTTATGCGATGCAATATGAAGAGTCTAAAAAAACATCCACAACATAAAAACGTGGGTGTTTTTTTGTGCGTGTACGGAATAGGATCAAAAAGAATGTTTGATGAAAACGTTCACAAAATGAGGGGGAGATATGTGATGAAATTTAGAAACGTATGGATGGTCATGGTCTTGTCTTTCTTTCTTTTTGACCCAGCTTCACTTCAAGCAGCAGAAGCCGGGCATAACCGCGTCCTTGTCGTTGATCAAAAGGGAAGCGGGACATACCGCACCGTTCAGTCTGCCATTGATGCGATTCCAGCAAACAATCAACAACCGGCAACGATCTATATTAAAAATGGCGTATATAAAGAAAAAATATTGCTTCCGCAAAATAAACCACACGTATCCTTTATTGGCGAAAACCAGCACAAGACGATTCTTACGTATGATGATACAAATGCAAGCACTGGGAGTACAACAAACAGCTCAAGCACAATGATTCGTGCAAACGATTTTTATGCAGAAAATATCACCTTTCAAAATACAGCTGGCAGACATGCGGGTCAGGCAGTTGCGCTGTATGTGTCTGGCGACCGGGCTGTGTTCAAACAAATACGTGTGTTAGGCTATCAAGATACACTTTATGCAACAGGCACAGGGCGGCAATATTACGAAAACTGCTATATTGAAGGCACGGTCGATTTTATTTTTGGATCAGCCACAGCTGTGTTTAAAAGAGCTGAAATAAAAAGCCTTGGAAATGGGTATATTACTGCAGCATCCACTACAGAAGCGCAAAGGTACGGCTATGTATTCATGGACTCAACGCTGAAAAAGGGGACGGCAGCTGTGCAATCGGTTTATTTAGGACGTCCGTGGAGACCTTATTCGGCTGTAACATTCCTCCATACAAAAATGGATGATCATGTGAAAGCAGAGGGATGGCATAACTGGGATAACCGTGACAACGAAAGAACGGCCAGATATAAAGAATTTGGATCGACAGGAGCGGGAAGCAGTCCAGCAAACCGCGTAAAATGGTCAACCATTTTAACCCAAAATGAAGCAAGTCAAATCACAGTTCAGGCTGTTCTTGGCGGAGCCGATGGCTGGAATCCAGAAAAGAGGTAAAGGGCTTGTCAGTTTTCGTCAAAGAAAGCTGACTTTTCTGTTTAAAAAACCTTTGAGAACAAACGTTCTTTTGTGTATAATGAACATATTCTTCTAAAATTGGCTGCAACAAAAAGGAGGGATTGCGTGAAGCGTTTTTCACAGCTCATGTTTTTACAAATATGTATCCTGTCGATTTTATTTCTCCCTTTTTCAGCGAAAGATGAACAACTCAAAGCTCGTGACGATTCACTTCAATGGATGACAGCTTTAGACGAATTCATACGAACAGCACCTGATTTAGAGGGCGCGATCTCTGGCATCAGCGTCCGCGATACTTCTGACACCTCTCTTCTTTATGAACATCAAGCCGATATTCGTCTTACTCCTGCTTCTAATATGAAACTGCTCACATCAGCCATCACACTTGATATACTTGGAGAAACACACACATTCCCTACAGACATCTGGATGGATGGTTCTATTCAAAAGAAAACGCTACATGGCAGCCTTTATCTTCGTGGCACCGGCGATCCGACTTTATTAGAGGAGGATTTTGCAGCACTCGCCAAACAGGTCAAAAAGGCCGGAATACATACCATTCGCGGACAGCTTGCGGCAGATGACACTTGGTTTGATGACACGAGATACTCGATTGACCTGCCTTGGAGTGATGAGGATCAATATTACGGGGCACAAATTTCTGCTCTCACGGCTTCACCGAATCAAGATTATGATGCAGGGACCGTGATTCTGGAAGTAAAACCAGGAAAAAAAGCAGGACAGAAAGCCGCATATGATATGATTCCGAAAACGGATGTCGCTCAAGTCATCAATCAAGTGAAAACAGTTCCAGAAGGCGGAAAAAAGAAAATCTCTTTTAAGCGCTCTCACGGAACCAACAAGATTACGCTGACTGGGACCATTCCGGTGAAAGCAAGCTCATCTAAACAATGGGTAGCTTTATTGGATCCGGCCGCCTATGCTTTAGACTTAATGAAACGAGCGTTAAAGGCGGAAGGGATTCAAGTAAAGGGACCGCTGAAATCAAAACAAGTTCCTAAACAAGCCAAAAAAATTGCTTCCCATACATCGATGCCATTATCAGAGCTGCTTGTTCCTATGATGAAATTAAGCAACAATACCCATGCAGAAATTTTGCTAAAGGAACTAGGTAAAAAAGTGAAGAACAAAGGGAGCTTTGAAGCTGGGCTGGATGTCATGAATGAACGGCTTCCTGCGTTTGGCATCGATCCTTCGCTTGCAGTGCTGCGTGACGGATCGGGGATATCACCTATTAACCTTGTCTCCGCTAACCAGTTCACTTTATTTTTGACAAACATTCAAAAAGAAAAATGGTTTAAAACCTATGAACATGCGCTCCCTTTAGCAGGGGCAAGTGAACGAATGGTGGGGGGAACGTTAAGGAACAGATTGAAGGAACCAGCTACACTAGAAAAAGTACGTGCAAAAACAGGGTCGTTAACAACGGTCAGCACACTTTCTGGATATATTGACACGCAGGGCGGAAAAACGCTCGCTTTTTCCATTTTATTAAATCACCTTGTTGATGACGAAAAAGGGAAAGAGATAGAAGACCGTATTGTCAGCATACTAGCTGAGAATCTTTAGATTTAGAGAGAGAAGGAGAACCATCATGACGTTAGATAATAATCAATCTTTAGTAAAAACCATGTCCATTTTTCTCATCCCGCTTTTGCTAAGTAATATTTTGCAATCGATCGGACAATTAGTGTCAATTGTTCTTGTCGGAAGATGGATTGGAGAGGATGCAGTAGCTGCCATTTCTGCATTCTTTCCGCTTTTCTTTTTACTCGTTTCTTTTTCCATTGGCATTGGATCGGGGAGCTCGATCCTTATTGGACAAGCGTATGGAGCAAAAAATGAACAGAAATTAAAAGAAATTATTGGCACAACGCTTTCATTCACTTTTTTAATCGGGGTATCTTTAGCGATCATTGGAGGTTTTTTCGCAACTAATATCTTAAACCTCATGGGAACACCCGCTAATATCGTGGAGGAAAGTGCGGCATATGCCAGAATTCTATTCATCTCAATGCCGATCTTATTTCTTTATTTTGTTTATACGACCTTCTTGAGGGGAACAGGGGATTCGAAAACACCTTTTTATTTCTTAATGATTAGTACGGCAACGAATATTTTGATGCTGCCCATTTTATTATTTGGCTGGCTGGGACTGCCGGCGTTCGGCTTATATGGCGCTGCGTATGCTTCTGTGATTTCAACAATTGTGACGTTTATCATTCTACATATCTACTTATATAAGACAAAGCACCCGCTTCGCATTGATGCATCGGTGAGAAAGCATTTATTGATGAAAGGGGATCTATTAAAAACGTTATTAAAGCTTAGTATCCCATCAAGCATTAATATGATCCTTATTTCTTTATCAGAAATTGCCGTTATTTCTTTCGTCAACGATTATGGATCACAGGCGACAGCTGCCTATGGTGTTGTCAATCAAGTCGTGAGTTATGTGCAGATGCCGGCAGTGAGTCTTGGCATTGCGGTCTCGATCTTTGCAGCACAATTCATTGGTGCAGGGAATATGAATCGACTGAAAGATGTCATTAAAATTGGGTTAGGACTTAACTTTGCCATAGGCGGATGTATCATTATTTTCGTTTATATTTTTGCACCGCAGATTTTATCTATCTTTTTAACAGATCCTAAGACGATAGACATTGCCTATAGTTTGGTCGTCATTACACTATGGAGCTATCTCATTTTTGGAACGGCCCAAATTGTTGCAGCCACAATGAGAGCAAGCGGGACAGTTCTTTGGCCAACGATCTTTAGTATTTGTTCCATTTGGCTTGTAGAAGTACCAGTCGCTTATGTGCTATCACACTATACATCCCTTGGCATTAAGGGAATATGGATTGGCTACCCTGCTGCGTTCTTTGTGAACTTACTCCTCCAATACAGCTACTATCAGCTCGTATGGAAGAAAAAACAAATTGTAGCGCTTGTTCAATCATAATGTGAAAGCGTAAAGCAGCATATACATACGAAGATCTCTCACTTTTAAGGAGGCCGGATCTTTTATGTTTTTGAATCAAAGAAGTGAACTAAGCTCGTACAATATCGGTGACTTTTCTTATGCCGGACCAGATTTCCAAGTGTTGACGTGGGGGGAAGGAACGACATTACATATTGGGAAGTTTTGTTCTATCGCAAACGAGGTGAAAATTTTTCTAGGCGGGGAACACCGTACTGATTGGGTCACAACGTACCCGTTTAATCAAATTTTTAAAGAAGCTGCCCATATTAAAGGACATCCCAAATCGAAGGGGGATGTTCATATTGGACATGACGTATGGATTGGATATGGTGCAACGATTATGTCAGGAGTATGTATAGGAAACGGGGCCGTGATCGGAGCAAATAGTGTAATCACAAAAGATGTGCCGCCATATGCAATTGCCGCAGGAAATCCCCAGCAGCTCATGAAATATCGATTTTCATCCGAAATAATCGAAAAACTGCAGTTATTAGAATGGTGGAATTTAGAGCTTTCAATCATCCAATCTATTTTTCACCTTTTACAATCTCATGATATTGAACGTTGTATAACTGTAATAGAAGATATAAAAAAGAAAGGCTGAGAAAGCCTTTCTTTTTTAGTTTAGCTGAGCCGTATGATGGTCAAGGTAGCACCTGCAGCACCGCCCCCGCCAACTAAAATAGCTGTGACAACTGCCCCAAAAAACTGCAGTGAAATGGTGCTTCCAGCTGTTATATTGACGATTAAAGTATTATTGAGAAACGAAGTAGAGATAACCGGTGATTGAACAGAACCAGGCACAGTATCTCCATTTAAAAGCAAACGTGTATTAATTAAAAGAGCTGTTGTGGTGTTGACTTGATACGTAATATAATATTTACCAGTTTGCAAAACGGTAAAAACAGTGCTCGTTCCGTTTGCGGTAAAGTTAGTAATGTTTTGTAAATTCGGCAGAGGAATATTCGTTCCACTAGCTACAGTGATAATGGTAGATCCAGAACTATTAGCAGCATAAAGTGCTGTATCCGTAAAACCACCTGTTCCAGTAGCCCCAGTAGCCCCAGTGACACCAGTAACACCGGTAGCGCCAGTAGGTCCGGTTGGTCCGGTGATACCTGTAGCGCCGGTAGCTCCAGTAATCCCCGTGGCACCAGTAGGTCCGGTAGCTCCAGTGATCCCCGTTGCGCCAGTAGGTCCAGTTGATCCGGTAATCCCCGTTGCGCCGGTAGGCCCGGTAGCTCCAGTAATCCCCGTGGCACCAGTAGATCCGGTTGATCCGGTAATCCCCGTTGCGCCGGTAGGCCCGGTAGCTCCAGTAATCCCCGTGGCACCAGTAGATCCGGTTGATCCGGTAATCCCCGTGGCACCAGTAGGACCAGTTAATCCAGTAGGTCCAGTAATCCCCGTGGCACCAGTAGGCCCAGTTGATCCAGTGATCCCCGTGGCACCAGTAGGTCCGGTAGCTCCAGTGATCCCTGTTGCGCCAGTAGGCCCTGTTGATCCGGTGATACCTGTCACCCCAGTAGGACCAGTTGGTCCGGTAATCCCAGTAGCGCCGGTAGGTCCAGTTGCTCCGGTAATCCCAGTGGCACCAGTAGGCCCGGTAGCTCCAGTAATCCCCGTGGCACCAGTAGGTCCGGTAGCTCCAGTGATCCCCGTTGCGCCAGTAGGTCCAGTTGATCCGGTAATCCCCGTTGCGCCGGTAGGACCAGTAGGTCCAGTAATCCCAGTGGCACCAGTAGGCCCAGTTGATCCAGTGATCCCCGTTGCGCCGGTAGGACCAGTAGGTCCAGTAATCCCAGTGGCACCAGTAGGTCCGGTAGCTCCAGTGATCCCTGTTGCGCCAGTAGGCCCTGTTGATCCGGTGATACCTGTCACCCCAGTAGGACCAGTTGGTCCGGTAATCCCAGTAGCGCCGGTAGGTCCAGTTGCTCCGGTAATCCCCGTGGCACCAGTAGGCCCGGTAGCTCCAGTAATCCCAGTGGCACCAGTAGGACCAGTAGGTCCAGTGATCCCAGTGGCACCAGTAGGCCCTGTTGCTCCAGTGATACCTGTAGCCCCAGTAGCCCCAGTAGGACCAGTAGGTCCAGTGCTGCCTGTAGTACCCGTATCTCCAGTTGATCCGGTAATCCCCGTTGCGCCGGTAGGCCCGGTAGCTCCAGTAATCCCAGTGGCACCGGTAGGTCCGGTAGCCCCAGTGATACCTGTAGCGCCGGTAGGTCCAGTTGCTCCGGTAATCCCCGTGGCACCGGTAGGTCCAGTTGCCCCAGTGCTACCCGTGGCACCAGTAGGTCCGGTAGCTCCAGTAATCCCAGTGGCACCAGTAGATCCGGTTGATCCGGTAATCCCTGTGGCGCCGGTAGGCCCGGTAGATCCGGTGATCCCCGTGGCACCAGTAGGTCCTGTTGGTCCAGTGCTACCCGTGGCACCCGTATCTCCAGTAGATCCGGTAATCCCAGTGGTGCCGGTAGGCCCAGTTGATCCAGTGCTACCCGTGGCACCAGTAGGCCCGGTAGCTCCAGTAATCCCAGTAGCACCAGTAGGACCAGTAGGTCCAGTGCTGCCTGTAGTACCCGTATCTCCAGTTGATCCGGTAATCCCCGTGGCACCGGTAGAACCAGTTGATCCGGTAATCCCCGTGGCACCAGTAGGACCAGTTGATCCAGTACTACCTGTGGCACCAGTAGGCCCAGTAGCTCCCGTAATCCCTGTTGCGCCAGTAGGTCCAGTTGATCCAGTACTACCTGTGGCACCGGTAGAACCAGTTGATCCAGTGATCCCCGTTGCGCCAGTAGGCCCTGTTGACCCAGTGATCCCAGTGGCACCGGTATCTCCAGTTGCCCCAGTAATCCCTGTAGCCCCGGTAGGACCTGTTGAACCAGTGATACCTGTAGCACCCGTATCTCCAGTTGACCCAGTAATACCAGTTGCACCAGTAGGTCCGGTTGATCCGGTGATTCCCGTTGCACCAGTAGGTCCTGTTGGTCCAGTGCTACCCGTGGCACCCGTATCTCCAGTTGATCCGGTGATACCTGTCACCCCAGTAGGACCAGTTGGTCCAGTGCTACCCGTGGCACCAGTAGGCCCGGTAGCTCCAGTAATCCCAGTGGCACCAGTAGGACCAGTAGGTCCAGTGATCCCCGTGGCACCAGTAGGCCCAGTAGCTCCCGTAATCCCTGTTGCGCCAGTAGGTCCAGTTGATCCAGTACTACCTGTGGCACCGGTAGAACCAGTTGATCCAGTGATCCCCGTTGCGCCGGTAGGCCCGGTAGCTCCAGTAATCCCAGTGGCACCGGTAGGTCCGGTAGCCCCAGTGATACCTGTAGCCCCGGTAGGTCCAGTTGCTCCGGTAATCCCAGTGGCACCGGTAGGTCCAGTTGCCCCAGTGCTACCCGTGGCACCAGTAGACCCGGTAGCTCCAGTAATCCCAGTGGCACCAGTAGATCCGGTTGATCCGGTAATCCCTGTGGCGCCGGTAGGCCCGGTAGATCCAGTTGCCCCAGTGCTACCCGTGGCACCAGTAGACCCGGTAGCTCCAGTAATCCCAGTGGCACCAGTAGATCCGGTTGATCCGGTAATCCCTGTGGCGCCGGTAGGCCCGGTAGATCCGGTGATCCCCGTGGCACCAGTAGGTCCTGTTGGTCCAGTGCTACCCGTGGCACCCGTATCTCCAGTAGATCCGGTAATCCCAGTGGTGCCGGTAGGCCCAGTTGATCCAGTGCTACCCGTGGCACCAGTAGGCCCGGTAGCTCCAGTAATCCCAGTAGCACCAGTAGCACCAGTAGGACCAGTAGGTCCAGTGCTGCCTGTAGTACCCGTATCTCCAGTTGATCCGGTAATCCCCGTGGCACCGGTAGAACCAGTTGATCCGGTAATCCCCGTGGCACCAGTAGGACCAGTTGATCCAGTACTACCTGTGGCACCAGTAGGCCCAGTAGCTCCCGTAATCCCTGTTGCGCCAGTAGGTCCAGTTGATCCAGTACTACCTGTGGCACCGGTAGAACCAGTTGATCCAGTGATCCCCGTTGCGCCAGTAGGCCCTGTTGACCCAGTGATCCCAGTGGCACCGGTATCTCCAGTTGCCCCAGTAATCCCTGTAGCCCCGGTAGGACCTGTTGAACCAGTGATACCTGTAGCACCCGTATCTCCAGTTGACCCAGTAATACCAGTTGCACCAGTAGGTCCGGTTGATCCGGTGATTCCCGTTGCACCAGTAGGCCCTGTTGCTCCAGTGATCCCTGTAGCCCCAGTAGGACCAGTAGGTCCAGTGCTGCCTGTAGTACCCGTATCTCCAGTAGATCCGGTAATCCCCGTTGCGCCGGTAGGCCCGGTAGCTCCCGTAATCCCCGTGGCACCGGTAGGTCCGGTAGTCCCAGTGATACCTGTAGCCCCGGTAGGTCCAGTTGATCCGGTAATCCCCGTGGCACCGGTAGGTCCAGTTGCCCCAGTGATCCCCGTGGCACCAGTAGGTCCTGTTGGTCCAGTGCTACCCGTGGCACCCGTATCTCCAGTTGATCCGGTGATACCTGTCACCCCAGTAGGACCAGTAGGTCCAGTGCTGCCTGTAGTACCCGTATCTCCAGTAGATCCGGTAATCCCAGTGGTGCCGGTAGGCCCAGTTGATCCAGTGCTACCCGTGGCACCAGTAGGCCCGGTAGCTCCAGTAATCCCCGTGGCACCAGTAGGACCAGTAGGTCCAGTGCTGCCTGTAGTACCCGTATCTCCAGTAGATCCGGTAATCCCCGTTGCGCCGGTAGGCCCGGTAGCTCCAGTAATCCCAGTGGCACCAGTAGATCCGGTTGATCCGGTAATCCCTGTGGCGCCGTTAGGCCCGGTAGATCCGGTGATCCCCGTGGCACCAGTAGGTCCTGTTGGTCCAGTGCTACCCGTGGCACCAGTATCTCCAGTTGATCCGGTGATTCCCGTGGCACCAGTAGGTCCTGTTGGTCCAGTGCTACCCGTGGCACCCGTATCTCCAGTTGATCCGGTGATACCTGTCACCCCAGTAGGACCAGTTGGTCCAGTGCTGCCTGTAGTACCCGTATCTCCAGTAGATCCGGTAATCCCAGTGGCGCCGGTAGGCCCAGTTGATCCGGTGATTCCCGTTGCACCAGTAGGCCCTGTTGCTCCAGTGATCCCTGTAGCCCCGGTAGGACCTGTTGACCCAGTGATCCCAGTGGCACCGGTATCTCCAGTTGACCCAGTAATCCCAGTGGCACCGGTAGAACCAGTTGATCCGGTAATCCCAGTGGCACCAGTAGGACCAGTTGATCCAGTACTACCTGTGGCACCAGTAGGCCCAGTAGCTCCCGTAATCCCTGTTGCGCCAGTAGGTCCAGTTGATCCAGTACTACCTGTGGCACCGGTAGAACCAGTTGATCCAGTGATCCCCGTTGCGCCAGTAGGCCCTGTTGACCCAGTGATCCCAGTGGCACCGGTATCTCCAGTTGCCCCAGTAATCCCTGTAGCCCCGGTAGGACCTGTTGAACCAGTGATACCTGTAGCACCCGTATCTCCAGTTGACCCAGTAATACCAGTTGCACCAGTAGGTCCGGTTGATCCGGTGATTCCCGTTGCGCCGGTAGGCCCGGTAGCTCCAGTAATCCCAGTGGCACCGGTAGGTCCGGTAGCCCCAGTGATACCTGTAGCCCCGGTAGGTCCAGTTGATCCGGTAATCCCAGTGGCGCCGGTAGGCCCGG
Organism: Bacillus sp. PK5-006; assembly: GCF_054161415.1. Lineage (NCBI taxonomy): Bacteria > Bacillati > Bacillota > Bacilli > Caryophanales > Bacillaceae > Bacillus > Bacillus sp. PK5-006. Next base: position 1,833,617 of record NZ_CP096414.1, read on the forward strand.
TAGATCCGGTGATCCCCGTGGCACCCGTATCTCCAGTTGATCCGGTGATACCTGTCACCCCAGTAGGACCAGTGCTGCCTGTAGTACCCGTATCTCCAGTTGATCCGGTAATCCCAGTGGCGCCGGTAGGCCCAGTTGATCCAGTGCTACCCGTGGCACCAGTAGGACCGGTAGAACCAGTAGATCCGGTAATCCCCGTGGCACCCGTATCACCAGTTACTCCAGTGATACCTGTAGCACCAGTAGGTCCGGTTAATCCGGTGATCCCCGTGGCGCCGGTAGGACCAGTTGATCCAGTACTACCCGTGGCACCAGTAGGACCGGTAGCTCCAGTAATCCCCGTGGCACCAGTAGGACCGGTAGCTCCAGTGATCCCCGTTGCGCCAGTAGGTCCAGTTGATCCAGTAATCCCCGTGGCACCGATAGGTCCGGTAGCCCCAGTAATCCCCGTGGCACCGGTAGGTCCAGTTGATCCGGTAATCCCCGTGGCACCAGTAGGCCCAGTTGATCCAGTAATCCCCGTGGCACCGGTAGGTCCAGTTGATCCGGTAATCCCCGTGGCACCAGTAGGCCCAGTTGATCCGGTAATCCCCGTGGCACCAGTAGGTCCAGTTGACCCGGTAATCCCCGTGGCACCCGTATCACCAGTTACTCCAGTGATACCTGTAGCACCAGTAGGTCCGGTTAATCCGGTGATCCCAGTGGCGCCGGTAGGACCTGTTGGTCCAGTGTTACCTGTGGTACCCGCCACACCGGTAGGGCCAGTTTCACCTGGTGCTGCTAAAAGTGTGTAATCTGGCGACGTATCTGGCGTACCTGAAGGTGGTGCAGAATCCACAATATACGTACCACCACCATAAGTGACCACTTGACCTACTGAATATGTTGGTGCCATAACAGGATCATAGGCTTCAATACCACTTAATCCGATCCCAGTAGGACCCGTAGGACCAGTTTCTCCAGAAGCAGCTAAAAGGGTATAGTCGGGGGAGAGTCCAGGTATTCCTGATGGAGCGTCAACATTGGCAATGTAAGTACTGCCATCAAACGTGACCACTTGCCCTGCATCGTAATCTTGTGATTGTGAGGGATTAAAAGGAAGGGCGCCGGTTAACCCGCCAGCAGGTCCAGTAGGTCCGGTTGGTCCAGGGGGACCTGCTGGGCCTGCCGGGCCTCTTGGTCCAGCTCTTTGATTTTGTTTTGATTGTTTTATTCCTTTTGCAATGTGGCAAGGTTGATTCCCTTGAGATGTATTTTGTTTTGAATATTCTTGTTTAATGAATGGACAGTCTCTTTTTCGAGGACGGTCATGACGTGATCTTTTGTAATGAGGCTGTTCATGGTATTTACCGCAAAAGGGACATTTGTGTTCGAATTGATTGTACAAATTTGCCCATCTCCTAGAATTGATATTTCATTCTATGTGCAAATTTTCAAATTGGAAGTAAAACCTAGAAAATCATCATTTCGAAAATCATCGAATCAAATCATTTAAATCTTTCATTGATTTGTGTTATGGTGTTGAAAGTATAAAATAGTATGATTTTTGACAGAAATGGGGACATCATATATGAGTCAATCAGTTTTACAAGGCAAAGCCTATTCCGTTTTAAATTTATCCTCAGTGACAGAAGGAGGTACCATTAAAGAATCTTTTGATCGTAGTATGGATTTAGCAAAGAAGGCGGAGAAGTGGGGTTATCATAGATACTGGCTGGCAGAACACCATAACATGGAAGGGGTAGCGAGCTCTGCAACGTCTGTTTTAATTGGATATATTGCGGGAGGAACCGAAAAAATTCGAGTAGGATCTGGCGGGATTATGCTGCCAAACCACTCTTCACTTGTCATTGCCGAACAATTTGGCACACTTGAGACATTGTATCCAGGGAGAATTGATTTAGGTCTTGGCAGAGCACCAGGGACAGATCAGTTAACAGCAAGAGCGCTTAGACGTAATCTTCAAAACGGAGAAGATTTCCCTGAGCAGCTAGAAGAACTTCGTCAATATTTCAAGCCGACCGGACAGGTTAAAAAACATGTAAGAGCTGTTCCAGGAGAAGGCCTGGACATTCCAATTTGGCTCCTTGGTTCAAGCGGTTTTAGCGCTAGACTTGCAGGAGAACTTGGCTTGCCATTTGCCTTTGCAGCACATTTCTCACCTAAAAATACAATTCCCGCGTTAGAGTTGTACAGACAGTCATTTAGAGCTTCTGATGTATTAAAAGAGCCTTATGCCATGGTCGGTGTGACGGTTTTTGCTTCAGATCAAACAGAACGGGCTGAATATTTGGCAACCTCTCATTATCAGCGGTTTTTAAGTCTCATTCGCAACACACCAGGAAAACTGAAGGCGCCTGTCGACAGCATGGACGGTCTTTGGAGTCCATATGAAAAGGCGATGGTGGATGAACAATTAAGCTCGACTATCATTGGGGATAAAGAAAAAGTGAAAACAGAATTAGAAGCCTTTATAGAAGCTACTCAAGCAGATGAAGTGATGATTAATTCGGATATGTTTGACCATCAAGAAAGAATGCGCTCGTATGAAATCATCGGAGAGATTTTTCAAGAGGCACAAGAAAAATAAACATAAAAAAAGAACTGCACAGAGCAGTTCTTTTTTATTTAAGCTTTTGTAAAAATGCGAAATGGTTGTCCGATTGGCAGAACAATACGGCCAAAATGTGTATTAAGAACAACAGCTGCAGAACCATAAAATGAAAGCAGGGAAATGATCAATTCTGCAATACCAGCCATGGTATGAGTCACATCGTACATCACACCAAAAGTGCTAAGGGAAAGACCAATGAATAAGAAATCAATAAAGACGAAAATCAAAAATAACACTTTATGTGTTTCCATTGCACCAATCGTCATAAACAAGCTGAAAATCAAATAACCAATAAACGCAAAGCCTAGCTGTTTTGGATCTGCTGCTCCCGCAAGCGTTTTCCCAAAGACGCCGGCTTGAATGAGCCAAGTTGTTCCAACGCCCATCCAGAAAAGACCGAATGCGCCAAAAGCAGTGGCTCCAAAAATATTATGATGCTTTGAATCTTGTATGGACGCGATCAGCTGCGCGATTCCTCCAAGGAAGATAGCCCAAGGTAAAATAAGGGAAGTGCCATCTGTGATTCCTAGTTTTTGTGAGGACGCAACGAGCGTCACCATTGCTAAACCAAACAAACCAAGTGGTGTTGGGTCTGCAATTGATAATCGAATTGCTTGAACATTCTGTTTTTCCATAATGACCTCCTACAATTTGCACTTACAAAAGATACTCGAATTCGATAGAAACGTCAAGCTCTTTTTTAGTAGACACTTGCATCGTCTTCCAAATAAATCTATATTTAATACATATCAAATGTGATAGAAAAAGAGGGATAACATGAGTAAAGGCTTATCTGGAAAAACGATTGCCATTTGTGGAACAAGAAAAACAGAAGAAATGCGTACACTTGTCGAAAAACAAGGAGGACAAGCCGTTATTCGCTCTCTTCAAGGAACCGTATTTTTAGCCAAAGAGGATTTAAAGCCAGGCATAGAAACCTTTGTGAGGCAAGGGGCCGACTGGGTGATCTTGACAACAGGCATCGGTACAGATACATTGATTGAGAGTGCAGAAGAGCTGCAGCTTGGTAAAGAATTTATGAACATTCTATCAAACGCACATATTGCTTCAAGAGGGTACAAAACCTTTGCTGCGCTGAAAAAACGCGGAATTCAGCCAGAGGTCTCTGATGAAGACGGAACGGTTCGTGACTTGATTTCAAAGCTTGAAGACAAGGAGTTTCAAGGCAAACGCGTGATGGTGCAGCTTCATGGTGAAAATGCACCAGCTCTCATTCAGTTTTTACATGACAAGGGGGCAGATGTTTTGCCGCTTTTACCATATCAGCACACACCTCCTGAACCAGAGGCAGCTGAAACGCTGCTGCAAGAAATGAAAGATGGACAAGTTCATGCCGTCTGTTTTACAACCGCTGTCCAGGTCCACGCCTTTTTCAAACTAGCCGCAGAGTGGGGCAGAAAAGAAGAATTGCAAGCATTATTCGAACAGGATGTACTGGCAGTAGCTGTCGGAAAAGTTACGGCTGAAGCTTTAAAAGAAGAAGGAATAGACCGAATTCTTGCCCCGTCACTTGAGAGAATGGGAGCAATGATTATAGAATTATCTCAATATATGAAAAAACAATCAGCACACAAATAAAAAAACGCCTTTCACCAGATCAGTGAAAGGCGTTTTTGTTAGATTGTCCGTTTTCGATTCGTCCGAATTTTTTTGAGTACAAAGTAGAGAACAATCAGGACGATGGCAATGACCATAATAGGAGTTGTATAAGCATGAGCAACACTTTGAATATGATCCCATTTCGTCCCAAGCTGCATGCCAAGATAGATAAATAAGATAGACCAAGGGATGGCAGCTAATCCTGTCAAGAAAACAAATTTCAAAAAAGGCATCTTGGCAATACCCGCTGGAATCGAGATGGCATGACGGACAACAGGGATAAAGCGGGCGGTAAAGACTACACCGGTTCCATATCGATCAAACCAGCGCTCTGCAGTCGCGATATGATGTTCATGGATGAATAAATACTTTCCATACTTTGTTAAAAAAGGTCGTCCGCCGTACAGACCGATCCAGTAAATAAAACACTGGGCGAGCGTACCACCGATGACGCCGGCAATCACAGCTCCTACAAAACCAATTGTGCCTGTTGATACCATATATCCGCCATAGGCAAGTACAATTTCACTCGGAATGATTTCAATCATCAGTCCAAGTGCAACACCCGCGTAACCTAGGCTTGTCAGCCAGGTTAAAATTTCATTAAACAAGGTTCCCATTCATTTCACTCTGCCTTTAAATACGAATTTTCTTCAAGCATCCTTATAAGAGCCTATGCTTGTTTTTCTTCTCTCATGAGTATGCTTTGCATATATGCTAGCATGGCTGGCCGCATATCATGACGCATTAATCCAAGTTCTGCCGCTGCCTTAAATGAGCCGAGCTTATCACCAACGTCAAATCTCATCCCCTCTAATTGTGTTGCATAAATGGGTGATTCATGTGCAATGATTTTCAGCGCATCTGTCAGCTGGATTTCGTTCCCGGTACCTCTCTCGATTCCTTGTAAAATAGGAAAAATCGATGGTGTTAATAGGTACCTGCCCATGACGGCTAAATCGGAAGGAGCTTCATGAATTGCTGGCTTTTCCACTAAGTCTGTGACTTCAAACACTTGACCGTCTATTCTAGCTGGTCTTATCATACCATACTTACTGACATCTAGACGATCCACTTGCTGGACGCCAATGACCTCTCTTTGTTTGTCTTCAAAGACTTCCATGAGCTGAGAGAGTGCAGGTCTTTCTGACACCATGACATCATCACCTAAAAGGACCGCAAAAGGATCATTGCCAGTAAAATGACGTGCACATAATACCGCATGTCCAAGACCTAAGGGCTCCTTTTGACGAATATAATGAATATTGGCCATATCCGCAATATGTTTGATTTCAGCCAGCTGTTCTTCTTTCCCTTTTTCAAGCAAATTCTGTTCTAGCTCAATCGAACGGTCAAAGTGATCTTCAATCGATTTTTTATTTCTTCCTGTGATAATCAGTATATCTTCAATGCCTGATTGAACAGCCTCTTCAACTATGTATTGAATGGCGGGTTTGTCGATAATAGGCAGCATTTCTTTTGGCTGTGCTTTCGTTGCGGGTAAAAAACGTGTGCCTAATCCGGCTGCTGGTATGACGGCTTTTTTAATGTTCATTGAATCATCGCTCCATTTCTGATGGTTTATTTTCTGATGGAAAAACCCATAGGCGGCTTCCAGTAAAAGTGATCATCATGCCAAGAAGGGTACCAATCGTTTTACTAATGAATAATGAGAAACCTGCTTGCTGTATGACATATAAGACCACATAGGTGAGGAGGCACGCTGCGCCGTTGACTGTGGCCCACTTGATCCATTCCCACTTGTCAGCTTTCTTTTTCACTTGGAACGTCCATTTTCGATTCCACACATAACTGTTCAGCATTCCTGCCGTATAGGACAAGCACTGTGCAAGAAAAGAGGGAACAAAGCAAGCAGTTAAAAAAAAGAAGAACAGAAAGTCAATCATCGTATTGCTAGCGCCTACAGTTAAAAATGCGGCATAGATCCGAATATTTTTCTTTGTCATGCGAAGGATCATCACCTCCTAGTGTTTGAGTGGATGTATGAATACTGTACAAAAGCGAGTTGACGAATCAGTGAAGAAAAGATGAAAAAAACATGAACAAGCGATAACTGTTTTTTCACCAGCTCGTGATATAATTTGTAAGATGAAACGAACGGTGGTGCACATGCATGTATTTAACAATTGGAGAAACAGCTGAATACTTAGAAGTATCTGAAGCATATGTTGAAAAATTAATCCAGCAAAAAAAGATTCGTTACGTATTTGACGGGGAATCTTATCTCATTTATCAAGGGCAGTTTCAAACGCATTTAAAGCAGCTCGAGCAATATAAAGAGCTCGTCCAAGAGATCTTAAATGAACCGATTCCGGAAGACCCCGATGTAAAGGATGAAGATTAGAAGATCGTTATTTCTTCATTTGAAACAATATGGACGAATGGCCGCGGTTATAGAAAGAATGATTTCTATTTCACCTTAAGCTTGCTCCAATGAAAGAAGCAGAATAGCAGTAAAAGGAAGTGAAAACGCAACTACTTTATGTGAAGCCTGTCAAAAAAACGAAATGAACGTTGTAGAATCGTCTGATGAACCGAAACAGGCCATCAATGCCACGAAAGACTGTTCAGCTATTCGTTACGGCCTATTGAATGGTATAACCTAGCTGTTCTCCATTCCTCTAAACAATTTTTACTCCCGCGATGATTTTTATGGAGAGGACGGACAGGCTTTTCAATTAGAGGAGAATGTCGTCATCACCAAAAGCGAGAAAGCTCCAACATTAAAAGACGTTAAGCATGATTTGGTGTCTATATTAGACTTTTCAATCACTAGATGGTTTCTTGAGGATGATGTCATCGATGCTTTGAAACAGCACGACCAGCAAAAAATCTTGGATTCTATTCAAAGTAGGTTTCATGAAACAGAGCATGCCGAAGTGAATGTTAGAGATCGCGGGTGATGTTCTAGATACATTTGCCGCTGAATGGGTCAGGGAACTTTTGGATCACGAGGACGAAGAATTCCTTTACCTACTCATGGGCAGCAGCCAGCAGTTTGCCGGGAGATGAGGGATTATATTAGAAAAATTGAAATCGATCAGTGAAAAAGAATTGCCGTTAGAGGCTTTTATTTGCCTGCATCGTTTCCGTTCTCACAAAATTTTGGATTGGATGGAGTCAAATTGCACCCATTTTCACGATCAGTGGGAAAGGCTGGCAGCCGTCAGCTGCCCAACCTGGGAGAGAATGAAATCTTGGCTAAACAAAAGAAGACCTTTCTGCTTCATTGCACTAGATACAATGGCAAACTGTGCAAAAGGGAATAGACCGGCTCTTGTGGAAAAATTTTCACCTAAAATTCTTAGAACTGATCAAAATGAAGTAGAAAAGATTTTACATGATGTTCATCAAAAAGATCCGGTTCCACGAGTGAAAATGAAAGTGTCCAACATCTTGGAGAACAAGCAAGACATTTGAATAAGCCTTTTTATTGGCTGACTCCGGTTTGAACAATCTTCATGTGGCATTTAACTTGTACATCTGCATCAGGATAAATGCTTTTCCACTTTTCTGGTGTTACTGCTTTGTCTTTTGATCTATACCTCAGGCCCAGCCCAAGCGGATCTATGTTTTGCTTTTTAAAGGATTGAACAAGGTCTTGTCCTTGCTGAGCGACACGTTTTTCTACTTCTTTTTCAACATGGTCCAATATAGATGGTTTATCAATTTTTTTGGACTTCATGAATTCTTTTAATTCACCTTTCAGTTTGATATCAATCATGATCTGAGGCTTCTTTGTTAGGTTTTCCGTTGGTTTAATTCGGTAAGACACATGGGATTTGATATTTTCAATGACGACATGGGTCTTTGCATGATCAGCCAATTGAAATTCGTAGATGCCATTTTTATGATTTTCAATCATCGCTTTAAATGTGAACGTGTCTTTTCCAGGGATATGACCGACCATTTTTTCATGATCAAACAGAGCGACTCCTGTGATCTTAATGACATTGCCTTTTTTCTTAATGTAGGGGAGGTATGCATCGACCCCTTTTGCCAGCATCTGATTCATAAAAATATGCTGATTGGTGACAGGTTCATTGCCATTTCGCATATTTTGGGCGAGCAGATCAGAGAGATATACACCTATATTTAAGTTCGTTTGATTCATTTTTGTGTATAATAACTCTTCAACTTCTCCGCCTACAATCGCAAACACTTGACGTGAACCAATGATAGGATCACGATAAATATAATTCATTAAATCGATCATGCCGACTTCTTTTGCTAACTTTTCACTGACTAAAATAACGAGCACCTGGCCCATGACTACTGGAAAAGGTGATTCTTCTGACACGAGAAATTGAATATTACTAATGGTGTTTGACTTTCCGCTTAATATTTGATAACTTCCTTGCTCTTGACTTTTAAAGACAGGGAAGACAAAGAAGCCCTTCATTTCTCCATCTTCCAATAAATCAAATCCTGCCGCCTGAGAGATATTTAATTCATCTAAAAGGTGGGGCTCTGCACAGCTGGTTAACAAAAGACTACACAACATGAGGCCCGTAAGTATATAACGTTTCATGCTCGTTTTTTCCCCCTCCTTTTTTTCAGCATCAGTCCAATGACCATACAGATAATCAATCCATAGATCAGAATGAATCCGCTAAATTCCACCCATTGATTAAAGGTTTCAAAAGAAGTTGCACTGGCAAAAAACGAAAACATGATCAGAATGAGGATGCTGAGCCCGATGAACGTGACGCGCTGGCTCGTATGAAGCATTTTTTTGGCCATTCGGCTCGCTGCCCATAATGGAATCGTGATATTAGGAATGATCAGAAGCAGCCAAAGAGACACTTCAATAAATTCAAAGCGCTGGATAAACGGAAGCTTCACAATGCTCGTTAACGTTAGCGTCGGCCATTTTGTTAATTTGAGCTGAGCACTTGAGTAATACGCTATAGAGACGAGAAAAGTGAGCAAGTTTAAGCATGTCGTAAATAATGCCCCCATGTGAGCAAATTTTTGAGATGTCTGAGCTTGTTTAATAAAGGGATAATAGACAAGCAGCGTGCCAAAACCAAACATGGATAAGGATGCATCTTTGACTCCCACAAGCATTTGCGAAAATGTATGATCAAACATTGGGAACATGAAACGAAGGTGACTATATTTCATGGCATAAAAACAGATAAACGTCATCCAATATGTCAGTACAACACTAAAAAATGCCCATCCAGCAATGGTTCTAAAGCCGCCAGTATGAATGTAATACACAAGCAGCAGCAGTACAGACGCAAACAAAAGACCAGGAATTTCTTTAAACAGCCATACATGGATCACATCCATGTAATGGATAAGAACGGTCAGCGACAAAGAAGCAAAATATAAGATATAAAGAATGTTGAATAATTGCCCAATCCATTTGCCAAATACATATTGCGTGATTTCACCAAATTCATCCGAAGGGGCCTTTTTAAACATCAAGTACATGAGAAAGATCATCACATTGACGCTCATGCCGGAAATCAAAATAGCGATCCATCCATCATTATTGATAGAACGAACAAGGTTTGTTTGAAAGTTTAAAATGCTGACACCGACTTGATTGGCATTGATGAGAAAAAACACAAAATAAGGGGATACTTGAAATTTCTCTTTGACAGAAGAAGAGCTCATGCCTTCACTTCCTTATTCATAAAAATCATTTTTCCCCTTGCGGCCTTGCTTCGGCTTAGAGCGATGGATGGTTTCATTTTGCGGACGTAAATTTTCCGGCCTTTTGTTCAAAAAACGGAGCTGAGGACGAATCAAACTGCCTTTTAAATCAGCAAGGCGCATTGGAAAAATAGGCTCTAAATACGGCCGGCCAATTGAAGTTAATTTCATTAAATGGGTGAGCAGAAAAGATCCCATCACAGCAATACCTAATGCGCCCCAAACCTGTGCTGCAACTAAAAAAGGAAATCTCAGCAGCCGAATGGCACTGCCCATTTTGTATATAGGTGTGACAAATGAGGCGAGAGCAGACAGGGCAACAATAATGAGTAAAATATTGCTCGTTAATCCTGCTGCTACAGCAGCCTGTCCAATGACAATCCCTCCAACAATCCCGAGCGTCTGACCGACTTTAGCTGGGAGCCTTGAACCTGCTTCTCTTAGTAATTCAATCGAAATCTCTAAAAATAGTGCCTCAATGATCGGAGGAAATGGCACAAGATAGCGCGAGGAGACAATGGTTTCTAATAAATCCTTTGGGATCAGCTCATAATGAAAGGTTAAAACGGCGACATATAAAGGTGTCGCAAAAATGGAAAATATCACAGCAAATATGCGTAACAGCCTAAAGCAAGAAGCCGCAATCCATGACATATTGTAGTCTTCCATAGTGGAAAAATACTCAAGTAAAATAGTCGGAGCAAGCAAGACATGAGGCGAACCATCCACTAATATGGCAATTTTCCCTTCTGATAAGCCTGAAGACACGCGGTCGGGTCTTTCTGTATTCAAAAACAACGGAAAGATCGTATTGGATACATCATAAAGCATTTGAGCGAGGTAATTCGCATCTAAAATCTGATCATAATCAACGTCCTCAATTCGCTGAAGAACCGTTTCGATGTTCTCCTGGTTGGCGATTTCTTCAATATATAACACGGCAACTTTTGTTTGAGAGAGCGTACCAACCGTCTTTTCCTCAACTTTCAGGTTAGGCGTCGGCAGCCGCCGTCTGACCAAATTTAAATTGGTATCTAAAACCTCCACAAATGCTTCCTGTGCACTGATAATCCCAAATTCAATTTCAGGCGGACCTATTTGCCTGCCTTTCTTTTCTTCGATCGGCAAGAGAAGCGTTTTGCCCCAGTCTGTCTCAAGTCTAATCGCAATGCTGCCCCGGTGAAGGGCTTCTTGCACTTTTTGAAGATCGCTCGTGATGACAGCCTGCTCAATGGGAATTCGTTCTTTCAGCTCTTCAAGAGTGGGTGACAGGTGCAGTTGTTTGAGGGAAGGGAAAATTTGTTCATGTAGAAGATGTCCATTAATCAATGAACGAAAAAAGGAAATCCTATACAGAAAATCTCCATTTCGAGACAGCTCATTTGTAAAATCAGCAGAACGTGACAATGCTTCAAATACTGAATTCGGGTCCTTTTGTTGTTTGTTTTTCTTCAGCATTTGGACCAGCTCCTTCGGCGATTTGCCTCTATTATCTAACCGATTGTCTAAAGATATGCATGAAAAAAGCGTTCAGCTTGATGGGCTGGACGCTTTTTTTCCATATAGAACGGCTTCTAATAATAAATCAGCTAGATGGACGGCACGCATGCTCGGTGAGTGCCCTGAGCGTTTGATGCCTGCTGCCATTTGCAGCTGACAGCCTGGATTAGACGTAACGATGGCAGCGGCCTTTGTTTGAGTGGCTTCTGTCATTTTATGATCTAAAATTTGCATCGACATCTTTGGCTGCAAGATGTTGTAAATGCCAGCTGAGCCGCAGCACCGGCCCGAATCCTTCATTTCTTTAAATGATACACCCTGAATGGCCTTCATCAGCACCCTTGGTGCATGCTGTACACCCATTCCGTTCCGCAAATGACAAGAATCCTGATAGGTGATGACCTGCTCTGGCAAAGCAAGCGGCATGCGGCGGTGAAATTCCAGCTCCACTAAAATGTCTGATATATCCGTGATTTTCTTTGAGAAGGCTTCACTTCGCTTTTGAAAATCCGGATTATCGCAAAGCAAATGATCATAATCACTTAAAAAAGCGCCACAACCGCCTGCATTCATGACTATGGCATCCGCATCTATCTCTTCAAATGCTTCAATATTCCGCTTTGCTAACTGTTTCGCTTGTTCTTTTTCACCGCTATGGCCATGGAGCGCTCCGCAGCACGACTGAATAGGAGGGACGATGACGTCACAGCCTGCCAGCTGCAAAAGCTGGATGGTCGCTTCGTTTGTGCTGAAAAAAACGGTGTCCATTAAACAGCCAGTAAAAAAGGCGACCCGTTTTCTCGCTGGGCCGGCGGCTTTGTATTCCGTCAAACGGCTTTTTCGTTGACGCGGCACTTTTGGAAGCGCCTGTTCCATCAGACGTAAATGCGGTGGAAGCACCTTCAGCATGCCAGTTTTGCGGGCAGCCGTTTGCAGACCAGATGTTTGATAAAAACGAAGAAGTCCTGCTGCTTTCCGCATTCGGCTTTGTGAAGGAAAGAGACCTTTAAACACGACACGTCTTACAAGTTTGACAGGGATGGATTGTTTTTTGTGCTGCTGAATGATGTCTCTTGCATCTTCAAGTAACCGTCCATATTTAACGCCGGAAGGGCAGACCGGTTCACATGCACGGCAGCCAAGACAAAGATTCAGTGAATGCTCGACATCTTCATCTGGCTCAATGACGCCGTCTCTCACCGCCTTCATTAAAGCAATTCGGCCGCGGGGAGAGTGTGTTTCTTGTTGACCAGATTCAATATAAGTAGGGCAGGAAGGAAGGCAGAATCCGCAGCGCATGCAATTGAGCAGCTCTTTTTCGTCCATTTGCTGCTGAAATGCTTGCTGAATCTCTGTTTGTTTAGAACTCATGAGACCACCACCCGCTTTCTTGCGGCTTTTCCAAACACTTTATCAGGGTTCATGATATTTTCCGGGTCAAGCGCTTGTTTGATCGCTTTCATTGCCGCAATGCCTTCTTTTTTAACCTTCAGTTCTAAGTAAGGGGCTTTCATAAGACCCACGCCATGTTCACCCGTAATGGTGCCGCCAAGTGAGACTGCTTTTTCAAAAATGGCCTGAAAGGCTTCTTCCACCCGTTTCATTTCTTCTTCATTTCTTGCATCTGCTGCACAAGTAGGATGCAAATTGCCATCACCTGCATGACCAAATGTACAGATTTTCACTTTGTACTGCTTCGCAATGTCTTCGATCGCCCGCACCATGCTGGCAATTTCAGACCGGGGAACTGTGGCATCTTCTAAAATGGTCGTCGGGCTTAAGCGGGCGAGGGCAGATAAAGCGGATCGTCTCGCTGTTAAAAGTGCATTTGCCTCTTCTTCAGAATGTGCGATATTCACTTCTTTTGCACCATGCTGCTGACACACTTTTGCGATGCGCTGCATATCACGGGCAACCGCTTCAGGATGGCCGTCTTGTTCGATTAACAGCACCGCTTGAACGTCAGTCGGCAAACCGATTTTTGCAAAGTCTTCAACGACTTCCAGAGTCGGCTGATCCATAAATTCTAATGTGGCGGGGATGATACGCTCTGCAATAATCGCCGACACTGAAGCGGCGGCTTCCTCTAAACTTTCATATAAGCAAAGCATCGTTTGTTTTGTTTCTGGAAGCGGCAAAAGCTTTAGCGTGGCTTCAGTGACAATCCCGAGCGTTCCTTCTGAACCTACGAACAAACGGGTCATATCATACCCGGCCACGTCCTTTGCAAGCTTGCCGCCTGTTTTGATGATGTCACCGTTTGGCAGAACGACTTCAAGTCCAAGGACATAATCTCTCGTCACTCCATACTTTAACCCCCTTAGACCGCCTGAATTTTCATTAATATTTCCGCCTAATGTAGAGATTTTCATAGAGCTTGGATCAGGTGGATAGAAGAGGCCTTTCGCCTCTACTTGGCGAATAAGTTCCTGTGTGATCAAACCAGGCTGCACCGTTGCTGTCAGGTTTTCTTCATCTATTTCTATTAATTGGTTCATTCTTGTAAACAGCAGCACAAGTCCGCCTTGAGTGGGACATGTGCCTGCACAAAGGTTCGTTCCTGATCCTCTTGGCACGATCGGTATGTTATATGAGGCGCAGAGCCGGACAATTTGCTGGATTTCCTCAGCCGTATGCGGGCTTGCGATGACATCTGGCATATGCTGAAAATTTGGTGTTGCATCATAAGAGTAGGCAAGCCGATCGGCTTTACTGTCCTGCACGTAAGACGCGCCAACAATCTTTTTTAATTGATTTAAAAATTCAGAATGTAACATACGCATTCAACTCCTATTGATGAGACGTATCGTTTCTTTCAGTATAAAAAAAGAATCGCCTCATGCCTATGGACGATTCTACAAAATATCGGGCTGTTCACTTCGTTTTTTTGGATCATCATCTAATAGCATGAAGGCTAAATAAAAGAGCATGGCATCTTGCATGCGCTTTGGATCAAGTGTCGTTAAATCTTGGATTCGTTTTAGCCTGTAATGCAGTGTATTGATATGGACATGCATCGCTTCTGCGGTATATTTCAATGAGCAATCTGAGGTCATGAGTACCCGCAATGTTTTCACTAATTCAGGATAGGGGAGAAGAGGGGCGATCGTTCGATCAAGAAACACTTCTTTTGTTTCCTGACTCACTTCCTCCATAAAAAGTTCGAGCGTTAAATCTTCATCAAATACAATCGGCGTACTAGCATGTGCCATTTTTAATGCTCGAAAGGCTTGTTGAAACGATTGCTTCATCAAATGAGCAGCTGCTGGTTTTCCCGCTCCAATCAAAACCCCGGGCGAGCTCCGCGCCGTAAGGGAGGCATGGATGTGAAACAGGCGCTGCTGTAGGGCTTTACGATCATCTGCTGTTGTTTGCAGCATGAGTAAAAAGCGGCCATGCCCCCAGCGGACGATGATCTCCTGGCTGTTGAGATGCAGCGTTTCCTTCAATTCTTTGTATTGATTCTGCTTCATAAACGATTCATCCTGACAATCGATCAGAACAACTGCGCGCTCCTTGTTGATATCAAGCTGAAGCCGCGACGCTTTTTCAGTGAGATCAATCGCTGTCTCTGGCAGATGAAGCCAGTCGAATACAAACGCTTCGAGCTGACGTTCATCCGTTTCAGTTTCTTGAAAAAATTCATGTTCATGAATAAGCAGCTCGGTCATTTTTCTTAATATTTCGCCAAAAGGAGACACATGTACAGGATCTCCTGTCATTCCAATGACCCCGATGACCTCTTGCTTAAAATAAATAGGCAGATTGATGCCAGCTTTGACGCCTTTCATGTGCTGCTGGTCATCCTTTGTGAGAATTCGTTTCTGTCCTTCAAAAGATGTCAGATACGCTCCTTCATGAAATTGTCCAACGCGCGCTGGATCTGTTGCTGCAATGATGGTGCCGTTTGTTTGTGCGATGATGATTTCCTCAGTCAGCACCTTTTTAACCTCATCTACGATTTTTTCTGCCAGTGTCATTGTGAGCAAAACGTACCCCTCCGAGATGTTTCTTTTGACACTATCATACCATCATATGCTAGGACATATCTTTCTTTTCATGAGTTATGCTAAAATAATGAATGCACATGAAGAAGAAAGGAGACATAGCCATGTCGTTACTAAATCGCTTACAAGAACTATTAAAAGAAGGACAGGCGCTGACAGACTTCGAATATGATGAAGCGGCGCGTCGCAATTGGACATTAGAAGGAGCGAGAATAAAAGAAGAAGCCCGTTTTGGCGATGTATATATAGAGCGTGTAGACAAGGAATCAGAGAACATGATTCAAACAGAAAACGCCTCATTTCTAAACACACCGCTTACATATGTGAAAAAACATCAAAAAGAATTCATTTATATCGAATCCAAGTGGTTTGATGTCGTGAAAGTGGATGGCTTGGCCATTGAATGGGATGAAGTGTTTCAAACGTATACCGTCCTATTCGGTTTAAAACGTCCTAAAAAAGACACGAATATTCTAAAGGACATGCTATCGCCATTAAATGGTGCTCAGCTTCAATTTAATGGACAAGATGGCTTATTTGATGTGAATTTGCAGCTTCTTGAGCTTGAGAATATCCACGAAGATACGGCTTTCATTGACGTCATCTCGGCCGTGTATCGATTTTTATTCCGTATGATCATACAGCTTGAAATCAATGAATCAAAAAATGGCTCAAATTCCTGAGCCGTTTTTTTGTCCATCTATTCATTTGATGAAGGTGTGACAAACTGTACATCATGCTCTTTTCCATATTGAAGATAATCTTCATGTGGCTCCTGATTGGTCACGACGATATCAATCTCGTGCAAATCACAAAACGTGGTCAAGGCGTAATGATCGAATTTGCTATCATCCACTAATAAAAAGGTTTTGGCACTTTTTTGAACAAGCGTCTTTTTAATATCGGTTTCAAGCGGAGAAGAATTCGTGACGCCGTGATCAATGGATAAACCAGTTGATGCGATAAAGGCTTTATTGACATTGTAAGCTTTTAAGCGCTCAACACTTTGATAACCAACGAAAGAATTCGTTTTTCTTTCAAGCATCCCACCAGTGGAAAAGATGGTGAGATTTTCATAAGGCATCGCCTGTGTAATGAAATCCACATTATTGGTCACAATGGTCACCTGTTTCTCCGTCAAATAGGGGAGCATCTCAAGCGTTGTCGTACCAGAATCAATAAAAATCATATCCCCGTTTTCCACAAAAGCGGCAGCCGTCTGACCGATCAATTGCTTTTTACTGAGCTGACGGATCTTTCGCTCCTGATACACCACTAACGTTGAGTGGTTCACAGCCACTCCGCCATACACTTTTTTGAGTACGCCGGACTCGACCAACGCCTGTACATCTCGGCGTATCGTGTTTTTTGAGACACCAAAATGCGCAACAAGCTCATCAAGTGAGGCAGATTCCCGGTCAAACACATACTCTTTGATTTGCTGAATCCGTTTTGTTTTTATCATACTTCATATCTCCAATCAATCCGAATGTCCTTTTTCCATTATACCAATAAATTCTCTTACATGGATTAGGTCAATTGATTCTCTTTTCTCCTTTGATATAAAAGCGTATGATAGAAAAAAGAAAGAAACCAGAAAGGAACTTTCACTTCTATGAATCAATCAAACAACCCATTTTCAAAGCTTGCGAATTTTAGAGAAGTAGGGGGACTTCAAACAACAGATGGGATGGTGATCAAACAGGGAATGATTTATCGATCCGCAGACTTATCCCGTTTGTCGAAACAAGACATCGAGATATTCTCAGCACTCGGAATTCAAACCGTTTGTGACCTCCGTACAGCCTCAGAACGTAAATCACATCCGCCAAAGATCAAGGAACACGACAAAATCGTCCATATTCCGATGCAGCCTGACAGTAAGATGCCAAGTAAATGGACCATGTTTCGTATGCTGGTAACAGAAGGGAAGTCTCTCTCATTTACACCGATCATGAAAGAGTTATATCAAAGCATGCTGACAGAGCGTAAAGAAGAGATTCGGCAGCTGTTCACACTGCTTTCAGATCAAAGCCATTACCCGCTGATGCTTCACTGCACGAGTGGCAAGGACCGTACAGGTTTTTTATCTGCCCTGATTCAGTTGGTGGCAGGTGTACCGCTGGCTGTAGCTTTAAGTGAATACATGCGTTCCAATGAAGGCGTGCAAATGCTCGTCAGAAGGCAGGAACGATTTGTCCGATTGATGAGTTTATACCGGGTGTCAAAAGAACAAATTCAGCCGCTTGTCGGTGTGCAGCAAGATTATCTTGAAGATGTGCTGCACGAAATGCTGGAGACATACGGGAGTGCAGAGCGGTATTTAATTGAAGCCTGCAAAGTCCCTGAAGCTCATCTCAATGAAATGAAAAACATTCTGCTTATACCATCTGCTGGCATTCCATCACAAAAAGCGGAATAAACTTAAGGTGAGGTGATGCAAAACATGCTGAAAAAGATCAGTATGACAGTTTTAACACTGATGTTGATGTTTGTATTTTTATTGATTCCTTCTAGCAGTCTAGCAGCTCGTGCAGTGCCAAAAGGGAAGCTTGAGAGCACAAGAGAGATGCGCGCGGTATGGATTGCATCGGTTTATAACTTAGATTGGCCCTCAAAGAAGGGGCTGCCCGTAGCAGAGCAGAAGCAAGAGTTTATTCGTTTGTTAGACGAAATCAAAGCGATGAATATGAATGCCGTCATTATGCAAATTAAACCAACAGCAGATGCCTTTTATCCTTCAGCATACGGGCCGTGGTCAGAATATTTGACTGGAACACAAGGGAAAGATCCGGGGTACGATCCGCTTGAGTTTATGATCGAAGAAGCTCATAAACGCGGCCTTGAATTTCACGCTTGGTTTAACCCTTACCGAATCACAATGAATCATACTGATCTCAGCCGTTTGTCTGCCGATCACCCTGCAAGACAACATCCTGATTGGACGATTGCGTATGGTAATCAGCTTTATTACAATCCTGGTATTCCTGAAACTCAGGACTTCATTATCGGCGGTATCGAAGAAGTTGTGAAAAACTACGATATTGATGCAGTGCATATGGATGATTATTTTTATCCATATAAAATAGCCGGTGTACCATTTCCAGATCAAGAAACGTATGAAAAATATGGAAAAAAAGCATTTACACATATAGAAGATTGGCGAAGAGATAATGTGAATCAGCTGGTAAAGCAAATCAATGACACCATTAAGAAAGAAAAACCGTATGTGAAATTTGGTATTAGTCCATTCGGGGTATGGCGCAACATAAAAGATGACCCGACTGGTTCAAACACCACTGCAGGAATGACCAACTACGATGATTTATATGCTGATACAAGAGAGTGGATTCAGCAGCACGATATTGATTATGTTACTCCGCAAATTTACTGGAGCATCGGCTTTCAAGCTGCCGCTTATGATGTGCTGACGAAATGGTGGTCAAATGAGGTGAAAGGGGAGCCGGTTCACCTGTACATTGGGCAGGCGGCATATAAAATTAATCAAAACAGTGACCCTGCTTGGTCTGACCCGGAAGAATATTTTAGGCAGATTGAGCTGAACAGGCAGTCACAGCTTGTGCAGGGAAGCATGCATTTCAGCCTGAAGGATATCAATCGCAACCCTTTGAATGTAAAGGATCGATTGATAGAAGAGTCATACCGCAAACCAGCTCTCATTCCAGAAATGCCTTGGCTTCATCAGAAAGCACCTAAAAAACCAATCATTCAATCTGTGAAAAAGACAGCGGATGGTGCGGCTTTACAAATCAAAAATGATTCGCATTCTACCGTATCCTATTATGCGGTCTATCGATTAACAAATAAAGGAACATATGAATTGCTGCAAACGGTTAGAAAAGAAAAAGGCGCCATAACAACGATTAAAGACCTCCCAGTCAATCAAAAGAAAATGGATACTTACAAGATTACGGCTCTTAATCGTCTTCATCACGAAAGCAAGCCTTCTACAAAAATAGTGAAATAACAGAAAAAGCATGAGTGAGATTTTCTTCGTTCATGCTTTTTTTCTATTATTCTTGTTTTAATTTTCTGAATTCAATCAAGCTTGGCATGAAGCAGCTGCTTGATTAATAAATATGATAGAAAAGAGCTAAAGGGGGAAGCAAGATGGATTTTGAATTAACGAAAGAACAACAAATGATCCGCCAGATGGTCAAAGATTTCGCCAAAGCAGAAATTGCACCAATCGCTCAAACCATTGATAAACAGGCCGTATTCCCAGCCAAAACGTTTCAAAAAATGGGGGAGCTCGGCTTTATGGGCATCCCCTTTCCAGAGAAATACGGCGGCTCAGGAGGAGATACGATATCATATGCACTCGCTGTAGAAGAAATCGGAAAACAGTGTGCCAGTACAGGTCTTAGCTATGCCGCAGCCGTCTCCTTAGGCGCAAGCCCGCTTTATTACTTCGGTACAGAGGAGCAAAAGATGGACCACCTTGTTCCGCTGGCTTCTGGGACAGCACTTGGTTCCTTCGGATTAACAGAACCAAACGCAGGATCAGATGCAAAAGGGACGAAAACAAAAGCAGTCAAAGACGGACAAGAGTATGTCATTAGCGGGGAGAAGTGCTGGATCACAAACGCCAATTTTGCCAGAACCATTATCGTCACTGCTGTCTCGGATCAAGATGAAAACGGCCGCCCAATCATCTCCGCCTTTATTGTGGAAAAAGGGCAAAAAGGGCTGACCATTACAAATCCATATGACAAAATGGGCGTGCGCGGTTCAGATACAGCAGAAATCATTTTAGACGGTGTACGTGTACCAGCCCAGAATATTTTAGGAGACCCAGCGAAAGGCTTTAAGCAATTTTTATATACATTAGATGGGGGGCGCATTTCAATCGCTGCGTTATCAGTTGGCATCGCACAAGCTGCACTAGATGCTTCGCTCTCTTACGCAAAGGAAAGAAAGCAATTTGGGCAGACCCTTTCTTCCTTCCAAGCCATTCAGTTTAAGCTGGCAGATATGGCGATGCAAATAGAACTCGCTAGACAAATGGTGTGGAAAGCTGCTTGGCTGAAAGATCACGGCAAGCCGTTTACAAAAGAAGCTGCCTATGCCAAGCTTTTCGCTTCTGAAATGGCGACAAAAGCAAGTCTTGATGCTGTCCAAATTCACGGAGGAACAGGCTACATGAAAGAATGTGGTGTAGAACGGCTTGTGAGAGATGCCAAGCTGATGGAAATTGGAGAAGGGACCTCTGAAATTCAGCGTCTAGTCATCGCAAGACAACTGTTAGCGTAATTCGATAATGAAAACGCTTACCATCAATGGAGGAGGAAAGCCATGATGTCGATTCATCCACAGACAATCGGCTCGTTATTAAAAGAGAAACGGGATCAGCATCCAGCACATGAAGCCATTGTGTATCCAGAACGTTCTTTACGTTATTCATATGAAGCGTTTTATCGAGAAGTCAAGGAAACTGGGAAAGGTCTTATGGCTTTAGGGGTTCAAAAAGGGGATCATATCGCCATCATGGCGCCCAATGTACCCGAATGGCTCATGCTGCAATTCGCCTGCGCGTCGATTGGAGCCGTTCTTGTCACCGTGAATACAAACTTTCAATCACAAGAACTCGCTTATTTACTCAAGCACTCTGATAGCAGCATGCTGTTTATCGTAGACGGGTTTAAAGAGACATCCTATGTCAAAATGCTTGAAGAACTCATACCGGAGCTTCAAAACGCTCATCAAGGTGAGATCACATCCTCATCTTTTCCTTATTTAAAAAGTGTCGTCTATATAGGTGAGCACACGCCAAAGGGCATGCGCAGCTGGGACAGTATTCACGCAGCTGCCAAAAGAACAGAGGATCATGAGTGGGAGAAACGAATGGATGAGCTTGCGCCAGATGACGTCATTAATATGCAATATACTTCAGGCACAACCGGCTATCCAAAAGGAGTCATGCTCAGCCATACAAACATCGTCTGCAATGCTAGCCAAATCGCAGATTGTATGAAGCTCACCCAAAAGGACCGAATGTGTATCCCCGTTCCTTTCTTTCATTGCTTTGGATCTGTTCTTGGCGTGCTTGCTTGTCTCACAAAAGGAGGAACGATCATTCCAGTTGAATCCTTCCATCCAGAGCGAGTCCTTCAAACCGTGGAAAAAGAGAAGTGCACCGTCCTTCACGGCGTCCCGACAATGTTCATTGCAGAGCTCGAACATCCGAATTTTCACCAATACGATCTGTCCACATTACGAACGGGCATTATGGCAGGATCTCTTTGCCCATCCCATGTGATGAAAGCCGTCATTGAACAAATGGGACTAAAGGAGCTCACGATTGCCTACGGACAGACTGAAAGCTCTCCTGTCATTACCCAAACAAGAACGGATGATTCATTTGAAAGGCGGGTTCAAACGGTCGGCCGGGCGCTTCCTCACATTGAAGTGAAAATCACCGTTCCAGGCACGCCGGAGGAAGTACCAAGAGGAGAACAAGGAGAGCTGTGTACAAGAGGCTATCATGTGATGAAAGGCTACTATAAAAATGAAGAAGCCACAAATGAAGTGATTGATCAGGACGGCTGGCTTCATACGGGTGATTTAGCAGAGATGGATGAGGACGGCTATGTGAAAATCACAGGACGGCTGAAAGATATGATCATTAGAGGCGGAGAGAATGTTTATCCAAAAGAGATTGAGGACGTTCTTTATACTCATCCGGCCATTCTTGATGCACAGGTCGTTGGGATACCTGACGAGACGTATGGAGAAGAAGCCGCCGCATTCATTCGGCTTAAACAAGGTAGGACCGTGACAATTGAGACACTCACCAGCTATTGTCAGTCGCAAATGGCACGCTACAAAATTCCTAAATATTTTTTCATCACTGACGAGTATCCAATGACCGCATCAGGGAAGATTCAAAAATTTCGTCTGAAAAAGCAGGCACTTGATCTAATAAAGGAGTGAAGGCAGCGATGTTTCAAAAAGTACTGATTGCCAATCGAGGCGAAATTGCCAGGCGAATTATTCGAACATCTAAAAGGCTCGGAATCCACACCGTCGCCGTTTATTCAGAAGCAGATCAGCATGCACTTCATGTGCAAGAAGCAGACAGCGCCTATCCGATTGGAGGTGCGAAAGTATCTGAAAGCTATTTAAACATGGAAGCCATCATTAGGGTAGCCAAACAGACAAATACAGAGGCCATCCACCCAGGATATGGCCTCTTATCAGAAAATGCAGCCTTTGCAGAACGCTGCCGCAGCGAAGGAATCGCCTTTATTGGCCCATCCGCACAAGTCATTCAGCGAATGGGGAATAAAATTGAAGCAAGAAAAACGATGGCTCAAGCAGGTATCCCCATTGTACCAGGCGTTTCAGCTCCGCTGCATGATGCAGAAGAAGGGGTCAGTCAAGCGCAGTCACTCGGTTATCCGATCATGCTCAAGGCATCAAGCGGGGGCGGAGGAATTGGCATGCAGCTCGTGCAAAATGACGAGGAGCTGTACAGGGCTTTTGAAGGGAATCAAAAAAGAGCGCAAAGCTTTTTCAACGATGGGACGCTGTATATGGAAAAGGTCATTGAAAACGCTCGGCACATTGAAATTCAGGTCCTTTTTGATTCCTTCGGCCATGGGGTTCACTTATTTGAGCGCGACTGTTCACTCCAGCGAAGACATCAAAAAATCATTGAAGAAGCACCAGCCGTCTGTCTCGATGAATCGGTGAGACATCAGATGGGGGAGATGGCCGTCAAAGCAGCCAAAGCGATTGGGTATGAAAATGCAGGAACGATTGAATGTTTAGTCGATCAGCATCAACAATTTTATTTCCTAGAAATGAACACAAGATTACAAGTAGAGCACCCTGTCACAGAAGAAATTACAGGCATTGACCTTGTCGAGGAACAGCTGAAAATCGCTGCATGTGAGCCGCTTTCCTTTAATCAGGAGGATATTCATCAAATCGGCCATGCCATCGAGGTTAGAATTTATGCGGAAGATCCCGTCACCTTTTATCCATCACCAGGAACGATCACTCGGCTTTCCACACCTGAAGCTCCGTATATCCGTCATGAGTCAAGCGTGACAAATGGAAGCATCATTACCCCTTTTTACGATCCAATGATTGCGAAAATGATCGTTTACGGTGATACACGAAAACTTGCAATAGAACGATTAAAAGGGGCATTACAAGCATATGAAATAGAAGGGATCAAAACCAACTTACCGCTTTTAAGGGAAATGGCCGGATCTTCTGCTTTCTTACAAGGCAGCATCACCACCGATTTTCTCATGAAAAAAAGGGAGGAAAACCGTTCATGAAAAATGTCACAATTCAAATGGCCGGAAACTTGTGGAAGCTTCTTGTGAAACAAGGCGATGAAGTGCAAAAAGGACAGGAGGTTGCCATTTTAGAATCAATGAAAATGGAGATTCCGATCGTTGCTGAAGAGGGCGGGATCATCAGTAAAGTGTATAAGGCAGAGGGAGAGTTTGTCGATGAAGGAGAGGTTCTTTTAGAACTATCAGAATAGGAGGGAGCCAGATGGCATTACCAAAGAGTGTGCTTATCAGGGAGGTCGGCCCGCGGGACGGACTGCAAAATGAATCAGTCTGGCTTGACACAGGCGAGAAGCGAACGTGGATTGATCTGCTCGCAGCAGCCCAGCTCCCTTATATTGAAGTCACATCATTTGTTCATCCTAAATGGGTTCCAGCCTTAAAAGATGCCAAAGAACTCACCCAATCCTTTAACAAAAAAGACGGCATCACCTATGCAGCACTCATTCCCAATGAAAAAGGCTTAGCTCATTTTTTTGAAGCCAATCTTGACACAGGCGCTATGTTCATCTCTTCGAGTGAAACACATAACAAGAAAAATATGAATCAATCCATCCACGAAACACTTCCTGTTATCAAACAAATGACAGCTGATTTAAAAGCAGCAGGAAAAAACACGCGCGCGTATATTTCCACCGTGTTTGGCTGCCCATATGAAAAACAAGTGCCAATGGATCAAGTCCTCCGGTTAACGGATATTTTGCTTTCTTATGGCATTGATGAAATATCTCTCGGTGACACCATCGGTGAAGCCCATCCGCTTCAAGTAGAAAGACGCTTAGACATTTTACTCGAACGTTTTCCTGCTGATAAAATCGCTCTTCATTTTCATGATACGAAGGGGATGGCTCTTGCGAATATTTATACGGCATTAAAAGCAGGGATCACCATATTTGACTCCTCCAGCGGCGGGCTTGGCGGATGTCCCTACGCACCTGGTTCCAGCGGAAATGTGGCGACAGAAGATGTGGTGCATATGCTTCAAAAACTAGGAATTGAGACAAATATTCACCTTCCTGCATTAATTAAAGCGGCAGAATGGATTGAAGCAAAAGTAGATCGAATCCTGCCTAGTCACTGTTTACGCGCTTATCACTCTCAGACTACTTCATAAAGGATGAATAACATGACATCATTGATCCATTTTTCGATACAAGATGAACAGATCGGAATCATGACCTTAAACAGGCCAGAACAAGCGAATTCCCTATCTGCTCCAATGCTGGAGGAGATCAATCAAATCATTCAAGAAATCAAACACGATGAAAGCATTCGCTGTCTTCTCATTACAGGAGCCGGTTCAAAAGTCTTTTGTGCTGGAGCAGATTTAAAAGAACGACGATTGATGACAGAAGCAGAAGCGAAAGGAGCTGTTCTTTCGATTCAGCAAACTTTTATCGAGATTGAATCTATTCCTGTACCTGTCATTGCAGTGATAAATGGACACGCACTGGGCGGAGGACTTGAGCTCGCGCTCGCTTGTGATCTCCGCATTGCACGAGCCGGAGCAAGACTCGGCCTGCCAGAAACAGGACTAGCTATCATACCAGGAGCCGGAGGGACGCAGCGCCTTCCGCGCCTCATTGGACTCGGTAAAGCAAAAGAACTTATTTTCACAGGCGCATCATTACAAGCAGAAGAAGCCATTCAAATTGGGCTGATTGAGCATATCTCTGTAGCAGATTCCCTCATGAACGATGCCATCTCTCTTGCAAAACAAATCATCAAAAATGGCCCGCTTGCCTTAAAAGAAGCGAAACAAGCGATTCAATCAAGCCTTGATCACGATTTGCATACAGGTTTGACAAAGGAATACGAAGCGTATCTACGGCTCATTGAGACAGAAGATCGAACGGAAGGTCTTCAAGCCTTCCAAGAAAAACGAACGCCTCAATACAGAGGCAGGTAGCAAGAAAGGGGAATGGGTATGATCGAAGGATATGAACTAAAAAAACAGCAGATTCTGAAAGGCGGGGCAGACCGATACCATCAAAAAAACAAAGAAAAAGGAAAATTGTTTGTCCGTGACCGCCTCCAGTTGTTATTAGATGAGGATTCTTTCATTGAGGATGCCATGTTTGCCGAGTGTCAAAATGAACATTTACCAGCAGATGGTGTTGTCACAGGGACAGGGCGGATGAATGGGCAGACTGTTTGCGTTATGGCAAATGATTCTACCGTCAAGGCAGGATCATGGGGCGTCAAAACGGTAGAAAAAATCATTAGAATCCAGGAAACAGCCGAAAAGCTCAACTGCCCAATGCTGTATTTAGTTGACTCAGCGGGTGCTAGAATCACCGATCAAATCGCCATGTTTCCAGGCAGAAGGGGTGCAGGCCGCATTTTTTATAACCAAGTGAAGCTGTCTGGACGTATTCCGCAAATTTGTTTACTATTTGGTCCTTCGGCAGCCGGAGGTGCTTACATTCCTGCTTTTTGTGACATCGTCGTCATGGTCGAAGGGAATGCCTCAATGTACTTAGGCTCACCGCGAATGGCCGAAATGGTGATTGGAGAGAAAGTATCCCTTGAAGAAATGGGCGGCGCAAAAATGCATTGCAGCATTTCTGGATGCGGCGATATTTTAGCAAAAACAGAGGAAGAAGCCATTCAAATCGCCCGCACTTATTTAACTTACATGCCTGCCAACTATACAGAAAAACCAAAGCGGGCAGCCGCAATCGCACCTAAACCATCAGAGATCACCATCCAAGACCTCATTCCTAAAGGGCAGAATACCCCTTTTGATATGTATCAGCTCATTGATTTACTCATTGATGAAGGATCATTTTTTGAAATCAAAAAACTGTTTGCCGCAGAATTGATCACAGGCTTTGGCCGCATGAATGGTCAGCCTGTCGGTCTTATTGCCAACCAGCCGAGGGTAAAAGGCGGCGTTTTATTCCATGACTCAGCAGACAAAGCCGCTAAGTTTATTCAGCTATGTGACGCCTTTCATATTCCACTCCTTTTCCTTGCCGATATACCGGGGTTTATGATCGGAACAAAAGTGGAACAAGCAGGCATTATCAGGCACGGAGCGAAAATGATCTCCGCCATGTCAGAGGCAACCGTTCCGAAAATATCCGTCATTGTTCGTAAAGCATATGGTGCAGGTTTATATGCAATGGCAGGACCGGCCTTTGAACCGGACTGCTGTCTCGCACTCCCATCAGCACAAATTGCTGTCATGGGGCCAGAAGCCGCTGTAAATGCTGTCTATGCGAATAAAATTGCCGAACTGCCTGCTGAGGAAAGAGCGGCATTTATTCAAGAGAAACGCAAGGAATACCAGGAAGATATGAATATATATGAGCTTGCCTCTGAAATGATTGTCGATGGTGTCATCCCATTTGACCATTTGCGAGATGAGCTTTGTCATAGATTACAAGCCTATACCTCTAAAGAGATGACATTTACAAGACGAAAACACCCGGTTTATCCGGTCTAAA
Source organism: Bacillus sp. PK5-006 (assembly GCF_054161415.1). Taxonomy (NCBI): domain Bacteria; kingdom Bacillati; phylum Bacillota; class Bacilli; order Caryophanales; family Bacillaceae; genus Bacillus; species Bacillus sp. PK5-006. The sequence goes on from NZ_CP096414.1 coordinate 1,860,828, forward strand.
GGGGGCGGCCTCATGATGAACCTAAAACCAGCGTGGATACCCGAAGAACAGATGATGAAACAAACACGCCTTTACAAATGGATGCATTCACTTGGTTTTTCTACTTATGATGCGTTCTATCAAGCTAGTATCGAGCGGACCGATTGGTTTTGGAGAGAAGCCGAAAAGGCGGTCGGCATCGTGTGGAAGAAGCCGTATGAAGCCGCATTAGGCCAAGATTCATTCATGTGGCCCAATTGGTATAAAGGCGGACGGCTCAACGTGGTCGAAACGGCTGTTGACAAATGGGCAGAGAATGAAGAAACCCAGCATCAACCAGCTGTGATGTGGAGAAATGAAGCGGGAGAAGAGAGAAGATGGTCGTTCCTCGAACTTCAAGAAAAGGTCAATCGTCTCGCTGCTGGTTTTTTGAAAAAGGGAATACAAAAAGGGGATGTAGCGGTCATTTATATGCCGATGCTTCCGGAAACAGCTGCCGTCATGCTTGCCTTTGCAAAGATTGGTGTCATCTTTAGCCCGGTTTTTTCTGGCTATGGAAGCGAGCCTCTTGCCGTACGTATTCGTGCATCAGGTGCAACCATTGTCGTCACAGGCTCAAGCGTGACGCGCCGGGGAAAGACAATCAACATGCGTGAATGTGCGGCAGAAGCGATCGACAAAACCAAGACTGTCCAAACAGTCATTGTACATGCTTCCTCTTCTACTGGATATAAAGAGGATATTCAGCTAAACGATTTGTTAAAAGAGGAACCACTGAGTAAAACGACTTATCTTTCAAATGAAGATCCCCTTATGATCTTATACACGTCTGGAACAACCGGTACACCAAAAGGGGCTGTCCATACACACGCAGGCTTTCCTGTAAAAGCGGCTTTTGATGCCGGTCTTTGTATGGACGTTGCAAAAGGAGACCGTTTGTTTTGGCTCACAGACATGGGATGGATGATGGGGCCCTTTCTCGTCTTTGGCGGCTTGATCAATGGAGCTGCAATTGTTTTATATGACGGCGCCCCCGATTATCCAGATGAACAGCACCTTTGGTCATTCATCCACGAGCAAAAAGTCACCCATTTTGGACTTTCACCTACTTTTGTTCGTTCTGCGATGCAGCAAAACCTTTCAGACATTGAGCTGCCGCATGTGAAAGCCATCATATCTACAGGTGAACCGTGGAATGAAGCACCATGGCAATGGCTTTTTGACACCATTGGTCAAAAGCACATTCCAATCTTAAATTACTCAGGGGGAACAGAGGTTTCTGGCGGTATTGTAGGAAGTACGCTGCTTCGTCCAATCAAACCGATCCTTTTTAATGCGGCCATCTTAGGAATGGCGGCAGATGTGTATAATGAGGCAGGAGAGAGCGTTCTGAATGAGGTAGGGGAGCTTGTTGTGAAAAAGCCGTGGGTCGGCATGACATGTGGGTTTTGGAAAGATCCGGAGCGATATGAAGACACCTATTTTAGGCGATTTGATGGGGTGTGGACGCACGGTGATTGGGTGATGCAATCAGAGGATGGCGCATTCCATATCACGGGCAGATCGGATGATGTCATTAATACAGCAGGTAAACGCATTGGTCCAGCTGAAATTGAATCCATTCTTGTCGGGCATCCAGCCGTACATGAGGCTGCTGTGATTGGAGTAAAGGATGAGGTGAAGGGAGAAGCACTAGTTTGTTTCATAGTGGCCAGTTCACAGTCTTTCGAAGAAGCAGCACTCATTCAAGAGCTCAAAATACATGTTGGTTCATATGCGGGAAAAGCGCTCACACCAAAGGAAATTCATCTCATTTCAGCATTACCGAAAACAAGAAACGGAAAAATCGTCCGGCGTTTATTAAAAGGAGCTTATGAACAGCAGCCTTCACCAGATCTTTCGTCTCTAGATAATCCTGATGTGTATAACAGCATTTGCGAATACTTGAAAAGGAAACAAAGTCCATAAAAAAAAGACAGGAGAGCGTCCTGTCTTTTTTATTGCACATGAAAATTCGTGCCATCTGTTGTTTCTTTTACAATACCTGCCCGAATCACAAAATCACCGAAATGTTCATGTTCCGCGCGTTCTTTTGCATAGCGAGGGAGAAGAGAGCCAAGCTCGTTTAAAATGTCTTCTTCTCCTACATTTTCTCGGTACAGTTTACTTAATCTGCTGCCATCAAACGCAGCGCCAAGATACATGTTGTATTTACCAGGTGATTTCCCGATAAAGCCAATTTCACCAAGCGCATGACGGGCGCATCCATTTGGACATCCAGTCATACGAATCGTGATTTCTTTATCACTTAAGCCATTTTCTTCGACAATCTCTTCAATTTTGTCAATTAAGCGCGGGAGGTAGCGTTCTGCCTCTGCCATCGCTAAGCCGCATGTCGGAAGAGCAACACAGGCCATTGAACTGCGGCGCAGTGCAGAGTGCTGCTGTCCATCTGACAAACCAAACTCCTCAATGAGCTGCTCGATTTGTTTCTTTTTATGAGATGTGACGTTTCCAATGATCAAATTTTGATTCGCTGTTAAGCGGAAGTCACCTGTATGAATCTTTGCGATTTCACGAATGCCTGTCATCAGCGGATAATCATCGTAATCCGTGATACGTCCGCCTTCTACAAACATCGTATAATGCCATCTGCCATTAATGCCTTTTACCCAGCCATAGCGGTCACCGTTATGATCGAAGTGATAATCTCTTGCGTCTAATAGGGTAAATCCAAGGCGGCGCTCAAGCTCTTCTTTTACATTCTCAAGACCAAGGCGGTCCACTGTATATTTAAAGCGGGCATTTTTTCTCACCGAACGGTTTCCGTAGTCCCGCTGGATGGTGATCACTTGTTTGGCAATCTCTACAACTTGTTCCGGTGTACAAAAGCCAATTACTTTTGCAAGCTGAGGATAGGTCGCTGTATCACCATGAGTCATGCCCATTCCACCGCCAATCGCAACATTAAAACCGACTAATTGATCATTTTCAATAATCGCAATGAAGCCTAAATCCTGCGAAAATACATCAATATCGTTAGCCGGAGGGACCGCCACACCAATCTTGAATTTTCTTGGCAAATAAAGTGGACCATACATCGGCTCAACCTCTGTATCAGGCGTTGCTGCTACCTTTTCCTCATCAAGCCAAATTTCATGATACGCTCTTGTTTGCGGAAGCAGGTCATCACTTAATTTTTTGGCGAGCTCGTATACATCATGGTGCACTTCTGATTGATAAGGATTTGACGTACACATGACATTACGGTTCACATCGCCGCAAGCAGCGATCGTATCAAGCATAGTGGAATGAATGTCTTGAATGGTCTTTTTCATGTTCCATTTTAGAATACCGTGAAGCTGAAAGGTTTCACGAGTTGTCAGCTTTAACGTACCGTTGCCATATTTATGAGCAAGCTCATCCATTACAAGCCACTGTTTGGATGTAGCGATTCCGCCAGGCAGGCGGACGCGCAGCATAAATTGATAGGCAGGCTCAAGCTTTTGTTTTTGCCGTTCATTTCTCAGGTCACGATCATCCTGTAAATAACTGCCGTGATGCTTCATCAGACGGTTATCATCATCAGGAATACCCGCTGAAATCGGATCGAGCATCACTTCTTTTAAAGTACCCCGTAAATAATCACTTTTTTCTTTGATTTCCTCTACGTCGCTCGGAGGTCCTTCCGGCGCTGTTAATGCTGTCTTCACCATGTAAGTAAAAGCTCCTTTCTTTCAAGCATTCAATCAATATACGTCACGCTGATAGCGTTTTTGCTGCTGCAAGTTGGCTAGATAGCTTTCAGCTTTCTCTTTGCTCATCGCACCTTCTTCTTGGATGATTGATAGAAGGGTATTATGAACATCATGCGCCATATGTTTTTCATCTCCGCAGACATATACATAGGCACCTTGCTCCAGCCATTCGAATAATTCTTTACTTTGTTTCTTCATTTGGTGCTGGACATATACTTTTTCCTCTGAATCTCTTGAAAAAGCCACATCCATTTTCGTTAACACACCATCTTTTAACCACTTTTGCCATTCGGTTTGATATAAGAAATCCGTCACAAAGTGCTGATCACCGAAGAACAACCATGACTTTCCGTCTGCACCGACTTCCTCGCGCTCCTGCATAAAGGAACGGAAAGGGGCGATGCCTGTGCCTGGTCCTACCATAATGATCGGTGCTTCAGGATTTTCAGGAAGCTTAAAGTTTTGATTGTGCTGGATATAAACAGGCAGCTTATCACCTGGCTCTAAGCGCTCCGCACATAAGATTGAGCAGACACCTTGACGTTCTCGTCCGTGAGCATCATATCTCACAGCACCAATCGTCAAATGAACTTCTTCTTCATTTGCTTTCAGGCTGCTTGCAATGGAATAAAGGCGAGCCGGAATTTTTCTTAAAATGGCAGTGAAGTCTGCCGCTGTTCCTTCAAAAGGACCGAAATCACGAGCAGCATCTACTAAATCTCTTCCTGCTATATATGCTTTTAATTTTTCTTCGTTTCCTTCTTCTAAAAGGGCCTGCAAGGCTTCGCTTTTTGTAAAGGACGCCATCTTTTGAAGAAGAGGTTTTGTCAATACGGTAATCTCAAAATGAGAGGTAAGTGCTTCTTTTAAAGGAAGCGTGTCGCCGTTTTTATGAACGGTTACGGCTTCCTCTGCATTCCATCCGCATGTTGTGATCAGTTCATCAACAAGCGCAGGATCATTTGTTGGATAAATACCAAGGCTGTCACCCGGCTCATAAACAAGTCCTGATCCTTCAAGAGAAAGCTCCAAATGACGGGTTTCTTTGTTAGAACCGCGGCCATTTAAGTTGATATTTTCAAGCACTTCAGCATAAAAAGGATTTGTTCTTGAGTATTCAGATGCAGCTGTTTGAGTGTTCGCTTCCGCTGATTCCTGCGGGGCTGTCGCAGCTCCGCCTTCGCTAAGTGATGATGCCACCCCTTGAAGCCATTCAGAAAACGGCTCATCATAATCAAGATCACAGTCCACTCGATCGAAAAGACGCGTTCCGCCAAGCTCTTTTAAGCGCTCATCAAATTCTTTACCTGTTTGACAGAAGAATTCGTAAGAGCTGTCACCAAGTGATAGGACAGAAAAGCTTAAATGATCGAGCTTTGGTGCACGTCTGCCGTGAACATATTCATGGAAAGAAAGGGCATTATCAGGCGGATCTCCCTCGCCATGTGTGCTGACGATAATCAGTAAATTGTTTATTTTTTTCAGACTATTCGGTTTAAAATCTGACATAGAAGAGAGCGTCACTTGAAAACCTTTCTCTTCAAGATGCTGCGCTGTCTTTTTTGCTAACCCTTCAGAATTGCCTGTTTGTGAGCCATAAAGGACGGTCACATCTTTGCTGATAGGCTGCGCTGGTGCTGCGGCAGAAAGAGAAGGGGCTAGGGCAGTATTTTCTGATCCGGCTAAAGCTGCCTGTGCTGATAAATAACCGGTAAGCCAAATTTTTTGCTGATCTGTTAAAGTCGGAAGCAGCTGATTAAGCAGTTCTGCCTGCTCCTGACTAAACGGACTGTTCAATACATGAAGTTGCAACAATATCCACCTCACAAGGAATATAAACATAGATTAATTCGATAGGAATTATATATATAGGTTCAATTTGAACTTTACCGAAAGTTTGCCATTAAGTAAAATATATAATATTGATTGTCATGATTAAGATTTCTAATACCTTTGCAAAGTGACAGAACTTGAAGGTGAATCGCTTAACTGTATAAAGCACCTTAAGAAAAATGGGCCGTTTTGAATGAAGAGACGATCGTAAGGGATTGAAAAGGGGTGTATGAAAGTTGATGCAGATAAAGTTTAAAAATATAAAATGTTTTCGGCTTGTCATCTTAATTTTTCTCGTTTTATTAGTAGCGTGCAATTCTCCAAAGGATAATATAAAAGATTCATACAATCAGAATAAAACAACAGCACCTTTTTCAAAAAAAGGCATCCTGCTAAGAAAAGGGGAGACGAATTTACTTCTTATAAACAATAAAACGCCATTAAAAAGCGATGATTCATTGAAAACTCATCTTCTTATTGAAAAGTATAAAAATGATCTCATCGTTATGGATTTAACGAAAGTAGATTCTAAAGAGCTGTCACAGGGTCAAACGATTGAGGTTTGGTTTGATGAGTTACAAGAATCGTTTCCTCCTAAAGCAAAGGTCGAAAAATATAAAATCATGATGGATAAGTAGGGGAGCAGGGGGCAGATTCTTTCTATCATAAAAAAGGAGAAAAACCTTAGAGTTTTTCTCCTTTTTTCAAATTATGCTGTTGGAAGTCCCATCACAGCTTTCACTTCTAAATATTCCTCGATACCGAAGTCTCCCCATTCTCTTCCGATACCAGATTGCTTAAAGCCGCCAAACGGGGCAAAGTAATCTGTTTCGGCATTGTTAATGGTAATTTGACCGGCACGAATATGTTCAGCTACATATTTTAATGTTTTTTCATCTTTTCCAACCACATAGCCAGCAAGACCGTACACTGTATCATTGGCAATCTCAAGGGCATGATCCAAGTCTTGATATGTGATCACACTCATGACGGGTCCGAATATTTCCTCTTGCGCAATGGTCATATCATTTTTCACATTTGTGAAAATAGTATGTTTAGCGAAATATCCTTTGTCTAGTCCGTCCGGCTTACCAGTTCCCCCAGCAAGTAGGTGAGCACCTTCTTCAATTCCTTTTTCAATATAAGACTGCACGGTATCCCATTGCTTTTTGGAGACAAGCGGGCCAGTGGCGTGATCTTCTCGCGGATCACCAACTGTAAACTTCGGCAGGGCATTCAGCAGCGCTTTTTCAAATGCGTCTTTCATTGATTCAGGAATCAGCACACGTGTAGCTGCGGAACACACTTGACCTGTATTCATCGCAATATGATGAACGGCTGTTTCGGCTGCCTCATCCACATCTGCATCATCTAAGACGATAAGAGGGGATTTCCCGCCGAGCTCAAGAGCCACTTTCTTAATATTGTCTGCAGCATTTTCCATTATTTTAGAGCCGACAGCACCTGATCCCGTAAATGAAACAAAGTCAATATCAGGGTGTGAGCTAATGCCGTCACCAATGACATCACCAGTTCCGTTTACTAGGTTGAAGACGCCTTTCGGTACGCCAGCTTCATCAATGATGTCTGCAAGAATCATTGCGGCAAAAGGTGTAATTTCCGCAGGCTTTAAGACAACTGGCGATCCTGCTGCAATGGCACCCGCGATTTTAAGTGATGTTTGATTCGTTGGGAAATTCCAAGGTGTAATCAATCCGCTGACACCAATCGCTTCTTTTATAATGGTGTGTCCGCCGCGGTCCTCAGTAAATGTATACGATTTAAGTGCTTCCGCTGCTTTAGAAAAATGTTCATGTCCCATTTTGTAATGAACTTCTTCTGATACTTTCAGCGGTGCACCGAGCTCTTGTGTCATGACTTCAATTAGTTCATCCTTACGCTTTTCGTAGCCGCGCACAATGTTTTCCAGCATCTTTACGCGTTCATTTCGAGATGTTTTTGAGAAAGAAGGGAAGGCGGCACGAGCGGCTTTGACTGCCTTATCTAAATCTTCTTTTGTACCTAAACTAATGGTGCCAATGACTTCCTCTGTAGCAGGATTGATGACCTCCGTCGTTTCGTTTCCTGTTGATGCGATCCATTCTCCGTTAATAAAATGTTTCTCTTGATTTCTCATTCTGACATGTCTCCTTTTTATATGTGATTCAATTCAATATTCTGTTTTCAGGTGATATAAAACTGTACCCACTGTGAAAAATCTAAAACGATGCAACTGTAAAAGAAAAAGTTTCTGATATAATACGCAAAGTGGGACATATGTCCTTTTCAACATGAGGGCATCTATCTTTTAATGGAACTAGACTGAAAAAGAAGGAGCATTTGAACGAATGAAAGGTGTTATTTTCGCTTTATTAGGAGGCGCTTGTATTACACTGCAAGGCGTAGCAAACGCAAGAATCAGCCAGGATATCGGGACATGGCAGGCGGCAACCATCACGCAGCTGACCGGTTTTATGATCGCACTGATCATTTTACTGATCGTACGTGACGGACACTTCAGGGAATATCAAAAGGTGCAGCCGCTTTATTTAGTAGGCGGTGCATTTGCAGCCATTATTATTTTCAATGAAGTGACTGCGATTCAAATGATCGGTGTCACACTGACCATCGCTGCTTTACTCATTGCACAGCTTGCTTTCACCTTTGCAATCGATGCAAAAGGATGGTTTGGTGTACAGAAGAAGAAAATGAAATGGCAGCATTATGCAGGAATTCTATTGATGATCGCAGGCGTAATCATTTTAAAGCTATAAAGGAGGGCGTTAGATGGAGGAGCTTCATGATCAATCTCTATTTTCCTCTTATCTCAAAGCACATGAATTAGAAAACGTCTTTCATCAGAAACTCATATCACACGTCAGCTTATGGCGCTATGAGCAAGGTGAGCTGATTTGTTCAAAGGGAGATCAGAGGGAGCACTTGTACTTGTTAGTAAAAGGAAAATTAAAGATTTTCACCACCACAAAAGAAGGAAAGACCTTCATTCTTTGTTTTAAACATCCTCTTGAAGCGATTGGAGATATTGAATACGTTCAGCAGACTGATATGGTCAATACAGTGGAGGCTGTCACAGAAGTACATATGCTAAGGATTTCTCATCAAGCGCTCATGCGCCATGCGAAAGATGACCCCCGCGTGTTAACCTTTTTACTAAAGGGCATCACAAACAAATTTTATACGAAATCAAACGATTTGAGCTTCCACCTTTTATACCCTGTAGAGGTCAGACTCGCAAGCTACTTATTGTCTGTGTTAACAGGGGATAACAGCGCGAGCGCACTTCGTCTTACTGATGCGGCAAGCTTAATTGGTACAAGCTACCGTCATATTAACCGGGTGATTCAGCAATTTTGTGAAAAAGGGCTGATCAAGAGGCGAAGAGGGGAGATTACGATTCTTGACCGGGAAGGACTCTTAGAAATAGCGGAGCGAAACATTTATGAATAGAAGAAATGAAGGGATACAGACATGATCATAGGAATAGGATTAGCCATTACGGCTGGCGCACTTGTCAGCTTACAAACCATTTTTAACAGTAAGGTCAATGAGCAGACAGGCTCTTGGTCAACGACCACTCTCGTTCTAGGTATGGGCTTTATTGCTTCACTCTTGATGGGTCTTTTGCTAGAAGGAACCGGCATGTTTCAATTAAGACATATGGAAGCGTGGTACTGGATTAGCGGAGCCATTGGAGTAGGGGTGGTCATCTGCCTCGTTCAAAGCATCAAACGTCTTGGTCCGACTTATGGAATCTCGATTGTCCTGATTTCACAGCTCGGCTCCGCACTTTTGTTCGATTCGCTCGGCTGGCTTGGGTTAGAGAAAGTGGAATTTTCTACCGCAAAACTATTAGGTGTCATTGTGATTGTTGCGGGGATCTTGGTGTTTAAATTGACCAAATTGGAGGCAGCAGAAGAGGAGAAATCAGAAGAAAAAGGGCTGCCACAAGAGTAGCTGCCCTTTAGATCAACCGCCGCCATAGAATGGTTATCGTGGATAAACCATTTAAAAGGAGCCTTTTCATTAAAGGCTTTTTTTTCTGCCCATATGACCCCGCTTTATAGGCTGCTTTATCCTTCGCGACGAGATAGCTATAAGCGATTTTCCGTTCAATTGCCCCAGTAAGTGATAGCGCAAACGGGGCACTATCAATGACCAAAATCGACTCTGTATTTAAAAAACTAGACCTCGCATCTAAATTATATGTTCCGATAATACTTAAATAATCATCAATGACCATTGATTTCGCATGAATGGAATACGGACCTTCATATTCGTACAAATGAACGCCTGTTTTCATCAGTTCCTTTTTCGTGCTTAAGTAACCTGCAAAAGCTAACGGATTTGGCGTCGCTGTAAGAGAATTCGTGACAACTGTCGTTTGAATCCCGCTGGCTAAGGGAGTGAGGCCGTCTTTCATGGGGCGTGTCGGGATGACATAGGGCGTCTGTATGAGCACAGAACGCTTTGCCCGGTGAGCAAGATCGTTTAGTTTTTTCAGCACAAGAGGACGCTTATTGAAGCGCTCCACAGGATTTGTAAAAAATGCAATCTGCTTTACTGAGGTGCCATCTGCTGCCCAATTAAAGGACGACATCACAAAAGGTTCTTTCGCATGCACTGCCTCCTGATAGGATCTAAGCAGTTTCTTTCTTAGTTTTAAGCCTTTTTTTGCTTTTTGTTTAGAGAATACAGCTTTTGTTCTTTTCGTAAAGTCATGATTCCATAAATAAACGAAATATTGCTCCATTTCATCTAATACTTTTCCTTTTTTGTCGTTATAGAGCAGCACATCGCGGTCAAATGCAAAGTCTTTCGGCGGCTGATCTGCAAAGTATTTATCACCGATATTTCTTCCGCCCATGACAGCCACTCGGCCATCTGCCAGCAGCAGCTTATCATGAAGGCGGTTATGCCACGTCCATGGCTTAAATAACCGAAAGGGCTCATAAAAACGAATGGCCATGTTCGGGTGATTTGCCACGGCATATCGTAAATCTTTTAGCGGTCCACGCAAACTGTGGCAGATGCCGTCTAAAAGCAGCTGAACTTTCACCCCTCGATCAGCAGCTTCAATTAAAGCACCTAGTACCCATTCGGCTGTTTTTCCCTTTTGAATGGAATAATAACTTAGGCGGATCATCCTCTTTGCCTCACGAATCATTTGGATTCTGGCCTGACCAGACTCAAATCCATCGTCAAGAAGCATCACTTGATTTGTGCCCTGATCATCTCCTGAGATCGAAGAGGCTTTATAGATACAATGTTCTTTGCATGTTTTTTGGATCGGTAAATAAAACAAAACAAATGCGGTCAAAAAGACATAAACGACATAGAGAAGGATCAGATAAAACAAAAGATGAAGCATTCGGATCAGCTCCTTTCACATAGACACAACTTTTCCTTAGTTTATGTCAAAAATAAAATTTCACTCATTTTCGCCTTTCATCTAAATACATGACAAAAGAATCATCTTGTTTTTATTGGGCATTTAATTATAGTATGAAATGAATAAGGGGGAATCGAATTGAACGAATCATTATTTAACATCCCAAGCGATGTATATCAAACGTTAAGTGAAACAGAACGTTATTTACTCAATTATATTCACCAGCATTTAGAGGATATCTCCACCTTATCCATTGTCACTTTAAGCGAAAGAGCCAATGTATCGACTGCCACGATAGTCAGGCTGATGAAAAAAATTGGCTATAACGGCTATACATCCTTTAAATATCGATTGAAACAAGAAAAGAAAATGACAGATGCAAGCGACCAGCTCAAAAATATTGATGAAGACATCAAACTAGCCATTCGGAAAAATGAAGAAGAGGTTTTAAAAACGATACAGCTGCAAAGTATTGGACAAATTGAAGATGCCGTTCAAAAAATACATAATGCAGACAAAATTTATATTTTCGGCAGAGGCTTCTCAGAGATGATCGCCAAAGAGATGACCATCAAATTACAGCTCATCGGGAAAACATGTGAAGTACACGACGATCCGAATATCATTCGGCTGAAATCGCGAGACATTGAAAAAAGTGAGCTTGCCATCTTTGTTTCATTAAATGGCGAAACAGCTGAGCTTGTTGAAGCGTGTCAAAACCTCAGTATGAAGCAAGTCACAACCATTACGGTTACGACAAGAATAGATTCTACATTAAGCAAAATATCAGATATGACACTAGTCGGATATAAAGGGGAACAATCTTTCTTCCCAGATTATGAAGTCAGATCCCGTCTGTCTCTTCATGTCATTGCCCGCATTTTACTTGACGCCTATGTGATCCGAATGAAATAACCAATAAGAAAGCCTTCGAGAGTTTGATCTGGAAGGCTTTTTCTCATGAAAACCTTTACACATTCTGAAAACATTTTCACTGAATCGTATGAGATACTTTCTTTAGAGAAAAGAAAGAAGGTGAAACCAATTGATTTATACCTGCACCTTAAATCCTGCTATTGACCTATATATTGCATTAAAAGAAATGCGGGCAAATGCAGTCAATCGCACAGAAGATGAAGATTATCAGCCGAATGGAAAAGGCGTGAACGTGTCAATTATGCTAAAGAAATATGGCTTCACCAGCACTGCACTAGGATTTATTGCTGGGTTTTCAGGCTCTTATATTGAACAATCCTTAAAGGATCTCTCCATTCAAACCGATTTTATCTCGGTTGAAGGCATTACACGCATTAATGTTTTTATCAATACGACAGAAGAATACAAGCTAGTGAATCAAGGCCCTGCAATTGAAGAAAAAGCGCTTCACGCCTTTCGTGAGAAAATTGCGGCTATCCCGCAAGGAGGCATCCTCATCATGTCAGGCAGTCTGCCAAAGGGCGTTCCTGCCAGCATTTTTTCAGAAGTAGCAGCTATTTGTCATCAACAGAAGGTCAAGTTCATTTTAGACACAAGCTCCGCAGCGGTTCTTGAGACGCTTCAATACAAACCGTATTTATTAAAACCGAATGAAGAAGAAATCGCTGCTTTTTTCGGCAAAACACATCCTTTGTCAGAAAAAGAACTCATTCAATCAGGAGAGAAACTCATTGAGATGGGTGCAGAGCAAGTGCTTATTTCCCGCGGGGGAGAAGGGGCTTTGTTCATTACGAAAGACGCCGTCTTAAAAGGAAACGCACCGACAGGCACTGTAGTAAATACAGCTTGCTCTGGAGATGCGATGCTCGCAGCCTTTCTTAGTAAACAGCTTGAAGGTCATTCATCTGACGAGTGCTTACGTTACGGCATTGCAACTGGCGCATCTACTGCATTTTCTAAAGGCTTAAGTGATTTACATGACATTGATTCATTGATTGAGCAAGTACACATTCAGAAGAAATAAGGGGGAATAACACATGAGCCGTAAAAAAATTGTCGCTGCAACCGGCTGTCCAACAGGCATTGCACACACATTCATGGCAGCTGAAGCATTAAAAATCGCTGCCGAGCAGCTAGGGGTCGACATCAAAGTCGAAACGCATGGTCAAGTAGGAATTGAAAACGCTTTAACTGATCAAGACATTCTGGAGGCCGATGGGGTCATTGTCGCAGCTGACAAAGATGTAAATACAGATCGTTTTCACGGCAAACCACTAATTGAAGTGCCTGTAGCGAAGGGTATCCGCACGCCAAATGAACTGATCCAAGGCATTATCAATGGAGATGCCCCCGTTCATCAAGTGAAAGGAAGAACTTCTGGAACGGAGAAACCATCTGCTCCTTCATCCTCTCAACAAAAGTCGGCAAATAAATGGATACACACCATTTATAAGCACTTAATGAACGGTGTATCACACATGCTGCCATTTGTCGTTGGAGGCGGTGTCTTAATTGCCCTTTCTTTCTTATTTGGTATCTACTCTGCTGATCCTAAGCACGAAACGTATCATCCGTTTGCTGCCTATTTGAAAAGCATTGGCGGACTTGGCTTCAGCTTAATGGTACCAATTTTAGCAGCATTTATCGCTGATTCGATCGCAAGACGCCCAGGGATGGTCGTTGGATTTATAGGTGGTCTCCTTGCAAATGATGGAGGCGCTGGATTCTTAGGTGGTATTATCGCTGGTTTTGCAGCAGGGTATATCATCGTACTTCTTCAATTCCTGCTTCAAAAATTACCAGCATCACTTGATGGATTAAAATCAATCTTCATCTATCCTGTCATCGGTATTTTCTTAATTGGGGCTGTCATGACCCCGTTGTTAGTTCCAATCACAGGGCTAAATAATTCCTTAATGGACTTTCTTTCATCTGTACAATCCACAAATCCGCTGCTTTTAGGCTTAATTGTTGGAGCAATGTGTGGATTTGATATGGGCGGACCTTTTAACAAAGCAGCCTATGTCACAGGAACGGCTTTACTTGCAGAAGGTAACCTTTACTTCATGGCAGGTGTGTCAGCAGCATGTATCACACCGCCGCTTATCATTGCGATTGCTACAACGATTTTCCGAAAACATTTCACGCCACAAGAACGAAATGCAGGGGCAATCAACTATATTCTAGGAGCGACACATATTACAGAAGGAGCCATCCCATTTGCGGCCAAAAACCCGGTCGTTGTCCTGCCAATTATCATGTTTGGCTCTGCCATCTCTGCTATATTGACATATTTGTTTGGGGTACAGGTTCCAGCTCCGCATGGTGGATTCCTTGTTCTTCCGGTCGTCACAGGTGCATTCCAATGGGTGCTTTCCATACTAATCGGCTCACTCGTAGGTGCGATTCTCTACGGACTTTACCGTAAAAAAATAGACAACCCAGCAGTTTAAAAGGGAGGATGAGAAATGATGGAACATATCTATATGAATCTTCACGAAACAGCTTCTTCACAGGCTGGCGTGTTCGCAGCCATTGCTGACATTGCCTACAAAGCAGGTATTTGCACCTCACCAGAGGATGTCAAAAAAGGGTTAGCGGAAAGGGAAGCACTGAGTACAACCGGATTTCAAGATGGATTTGCCATTCCGCATACTCAAACAGAAGCCATCACGAAACCAGCACTTGTGATCGTCCGCACGGAAACAGGTATTGAATGGGACGCTTTTGATGGGAAGCCTTGCTTTTTCTTCTTATCCTTACTGATCCCTAAAAGTGAAGCAGGGACGACTCATTTAAAAGCTCTTTCAGCCCTTTCACGAGGCTTAATGGATGAAACGAAACGTCAAAAACTGCTGGAAACAAGAACAAATGAAGACATGCTTGCTGTATTAGAAACGGATATTTTAACTAGAGAGGATGTTTGATCATGCCTTTACTTTCAACAACACCAATGCTTGAGGCTGCGAAAAACGAAAAATACGGAATTGTGGCATTCAATGTGCACTCCTTTGACAGTATCTATTGGGTGCTCGAAACTGCCGCAGAATTAAAGTCACCTGTGATTTTGCAAACAACGGTTGGAACGGTTCAATCTCTTGGAGCAAAAGCGATTGCAGATACAGTGAAGGCGGCGGCTGATCAATATCAAATCCCAATCGGTCTTCACCTGGATCACTGCACAGACTTTGATGTGATTCTCACCTGTATCAGGGCTGGATATACATCCGTTATGATCGATGCATCTATGCACTCATATGAAGAAAATGTACGCCGCACAAAAGAAGTCGTGGATCTTGCCTTAAAAGTCGGTGTAAATGTCGAAGCAGAGCTAGGCAAGGTAGGCGGTGTAGAAGATGATATCGTCGTTGACGAAAAGGATGCTGAAAAAGCCGTTCCATCAGAATGCCGTCAATTTGTAGAAGAAACTGGAGTGCCTACTTTAGCGCCTGCGATTGGTACTGCCCATGGCATTTATAAAGGGGTGCCGGATATTGACTTTGACCGCATTGAACAAATTGCAGCGCTGGTCGATGTACCACTTGTCCTGCACGGTGGTTCCGCTGTACCAGATGAGGATGTCAAGCGATGCGTTGCACTTGGTATGGCAAAGGTGAATGTCTCAACTGAACTGAAAAATGCGTATTCCGAAGCAATACGTGATCATTTCTCAAACGAACCTGAAAGCTTAGATCCGCGTATGTATTTACAAAAAGCAAAACAAGCAGCGAAAGACATGGTCCAATCGAAAATACGAATCGTTGGCAGTGAAGGCAAAGCCCATCCGTTATATCAATAAGAAAAAAAGCAGAGCCGCTATCGCTCTGCTTTTTCACATTATTCGTTTTCTTTCATTTCATTAGATGTGCGTACTCGTGCATTTCCCATAAATATGACCGTAATCGCCGCAAGTGCAATCGGGAATAATGCAAGCAAAAATACGTACGTAATACTTTGTGACATCGCATCGATGACTTTATTTAAAATATCAGGCGGAATTTGTGAGCGGGCACCTTCTTGGAAAATAGCCTGTGGATCGCCTACTTGAGAAGGGGCTCCTTTCATTCCGCTAAAGGCATCTGCTAAACGATTTGTCAGCACATTGGTTTGAATCGTTCCGAAAATCGTGACACCCAGAGTCATTCCAAGTGATCTCATAAATGAATTGGTCGAGTTTGCACTGCCTCGGTAGCGTGGCTCAAGATCATTCATTGAAGCTGAAGGCAGAAGGGAGAAGCTGAACCCGACGCCAAAGCCTGATATCATCATAAAGAGTGTGAGCCACAGTCTTGCTGTATCTGGTGACATATTGGCAAGCAGCAGCATCCCAGCGAAAAATGAAATGACAGAAATGGTCATAAGACGTCTGAAAGGCACTTTCGTCTGCATCGTTCCGCCAATCATACTGCCAATGACTGATCCAATCATCATCGGTGTTAAAATGAACCCTGCACTTGTCGCAGATTCACCGTACACCGCCTGCACGAAAATAGGAATAAAGACAGCAAGAATAATAAATGTCCCGCCATATAAAAACGCCAAAATTTGAGATGTTGCAAATAATCGATTTTTAAACATCCAAAATGAGATAATCGGCTCCTCAGCCTTACGCTCAACAATAAAGAAGATCGTACCGAACACAAGAAACACAGCAAAAAGTGTGAGAATTTGCACCGAATCCCAAGCATAAGATTTACCGCCAAGCTCAAGCGCGAACATTAAGCTGACAACCGCAACGACAAGTGTAATAGCACCTGACCAGTCGATTTTCTGCTTACGATGTTCAAGCGATTCCTGATAGTATCTGGCGATCAAGAAGACACTGACAATACCGATTGGCACGTTAATATAGAAAACCCAATGCCAGCCGATCGAATCCGTAATAATAGCACCTAAAAGCGGTCCGAGTACACTTGATAAACCAAAGACTGCTCCAAACATACCAGACATTTTTCCGCGCTTTTCAGGCGGGAAGATGTCAAAGATAATCGTAAATGCGATCGGAAGAAGTGCACCGCCCCCAAGCCCTTGAATGGCTCGGTAAATAATGAGCTGATCCATCGTTTGTGCGATACCGCACAGCGCTGATCCAATTAAAAAGAAAATAAGTCCAAACAGAAAAAAACGCTTTCGACCATACATATCAGAAAGCTTTCCGTAAATAGGCATTCCCGCCATCACTGCCACCATATAAGAAGCTGTCACCCAAGCAAATTTATCAAAACTGCCTAAATCTGCTACGATGCTTCCCATTGCTGTTGCAACAATGGTATTGTCCATCGCTGCCATAAAAATCCCTAACAGCAAACCGATGACAACAAAGCGAGTGGATGCCTTGCCTTTATCCACATGATTCATTTCATTTACCTCCTGCTTACGTTCTCTCATTATTTTTGCTATGATCAAATTAACCATAAAGTAAGAGAACATTTATCTTGATGATCAAGATAAATTGATTTTAAAGGGAGGAGAACAAGTTGTCAATAAAGAACGAGGCTGAAGACAGAGCAGCCCAGATCATACATACAATGAGGCGCCTCGCCACACGAACCGTTTTGTTCCACCAAGCGGCCGCTCAATCGCTCGGCCTTTTTCCAACAGATCTCAAATCCGCCGATTTATTAAACGAACTCGGTCCTCTCACAGCAGGAGAATTAAGTGAAAAAACAGGTCTTAGCTCCGGTGCGGTCACAGCTCTTATTGACCGGCTTGAAAAAGCGGGCTACGCCAAAAGAGAAAAGGATCCAAAAGACAAACGAAGAGTCATCATTGTTCCTCTAACAGCGGGGAAATCACAGGTAAAAGAACTCTTTCGATCCTTATCAACATCAACGAAGGAACTCACAAATGAATACAAACCAGAAGAATTAGATTTAATTATTCAATTTATAATGGAAGCAGCAGATATCATGGAGCAAGAGCTGCAATTGCTGAAGTCTAAATCGTAAAAAGTACACTGATGCGGGTGTGCTTTTTCTAAGTGCATTCCTAATTCATGTAGGGATTGCCTCGACTAGTGACATCTTCCTTACCATGGAAGTGCTCTATAACATTTTTTATAATGGAGTAGCTCAAAAAAATGTTCTATTTAAAAGATTGTTCTAAAAACTACATTATAATTGTTATGACAAAAGTGGAGCTAAAGTATTCTATTGAAACCTTGTTCATTTACATAATAAGTGCTGTTTTTTGTATCAATATTCCTATTTAATGACAAAATTTTTATTGGTAAAATTGACCTTGTCAATGAATAGGAAGGAGTGAATTCTTCTGGGCAAGATACTTGATGCAAAAGCACTAACAAGTGCCATGGACACAAGGGCAAAACACTATCAGGAACTCCGCGAACAAATGGTAGATTTAAAAAAGGCATTACAAGGTGTGGCCAATCTCGGTGATGATTTCACTGGGAAAGGTGCAGATAATATTAAAAGTTTCTATAAAGAGCTTGCTGGAAATGTAGACATGTTTATCAGCTTCATTGATAAACAAAAAGCCTTTCATGAAGGTGTTTCTGGGACACTGGATGATACGAGCTTTGGCGGCGATACCTTTGTAGAAGAACACTTTTTAGACAACGCAGTACATATGGGCATCAAGAATGCCAAAAGCATTGTGAAGGATCAAAAAAAGGCACTCAAAACGATTTTTCAAGACATTGATGACCTCATTTCCCTAGAGGTATTTGATAGCCAAACCTTTGATGAAAATATAGAAGATGCGGAAGATGAACGAAAAAAGACGGTCAAAGAACTAAGAGAGCTTGATCAAAATTTAAAAGATGAATATGCTTTGTCAGAGACGGAGCAGCAAGCTACAATGGCATTGTACGCTGAAATGATCAATGCGACAAATGACGGAAAAGCGATTTCGCCTATGAATTTTGACAAGAAAGCGTATCAAAATAGCGAAATCTACAAGGCAAAAAGCGATATTGAAAAGCAAACTGCTGAATATCTGAAAATCAAAAAAGAACAAGAAGAAGCCCGCAAGATCGCAAAGGAACAAGAAGCCCTCGCCAACCGCCCTTGGTATGAAAAAGCCCTCGATTATGGTGGAAACATCGTGAATGAACTGACTGGCGTGAACGATGCAAAACGTGCCGCAACAGGCGTCGATCCAATCACAGGCGAGGAACTCACCGCAGGCCAGCGAGTCGCGGCAGGAGGCATGGCAGCCGCAGGCTACATCCCAATCGTCGGCTGGGCAGGACGCATTTTCAAAGGCGGGAAAGCTGTTTATAAAACCACCCAAGCCACATCAGCTGCAGTCAGAGCAGTCGACATTTACAAGACATCACAAAAATCCTTTGACGCCTTAAAAACATCTCAAAAAGGACTATATGGCCTCACTGCAACCAACGGATTCAGCGAAGCAATCACAGGCCGAGACATGTTTGGAAACAAGATCTCAAAAGAACAGCAGGAAGCAAGTATGAACGCGGCTCTGGGGATGCTTTTGCCGTTTGGGGCGAAAGGCTTTCGGGGGAAGATGGGAATTACGGGTAGGGAAAACGTTAAGTTCTCATCTAGCTTAGAAGATCATATAAGAAAAGTTGATCCCAATGTTCCAAGGAGAAGAGGAATTGGTGGGGCGCATAACAAAGATGAATTTATGAAAAATGATGTAAATATATTAAATGTTAAGAAGCATGATGCTTTGCCAGGAGTGGAAAAAATAACTTACCAAGTTCCTTCTTTAGATGCTAAAACAGGTCAAAAAATTGGATGGAAAGCAAAGCCATTTGATAAAACTGTTTATGATCCTAAGTTAATTTCTGATGAAGATTTTATTAAACGAGGAAAAGAAGCTGTAAATAATGCTTCTTCAAAAGGTGTTTTAGGGAGAGAATGGGAAGGTTATGATGGACAAGGTATAAAATGGAGAGGTTATACAGATAAGGATGGGGCAGTGACCTCGTTTTATCCTGAATTATAGGTAGGAGGATTCAGATAGTATGTTAAAAAAAATTTTAGAAACTCAAATGTTAAGAGATGAACACTTTCCTGTGGTGGCTTTCTTCAATGCCATTACTGATGATAGCTTTGTAAATATTGTTCAGCATTTATCTACGGGAGTAGGTTATGGAATTAACGATGTGGATTGCACATTTCCAAATGATCTGGAACCCGACGAGGAGCCCTTTCATGGAGTACTATTTGCACTTCATGATGATGAGGTTATTGTTGATTATCAAACATTCTACTATTATCTTGAGCAAGCCTGTAACACGTACATTACAGAGTATCCTCAGGATAAGAAAACTATTAGCGAGGTGTTAAGGAAGGTTTTTGAAAAATATAGATTGGCCAATTGACAGAAGCAACCTCTGAAAATAGTTGAGCAACTAAGTATTGAAATTAGTAGAATGATTAAAGACAATTCTAATTGATAATTTATAGGCTGAATAATAAATTAGGACTTAAATTACTATCAAATTTATGAATAAGTTGGAGAATAATGAGAAGAAATATAAAACTCGAAGTCCCTGTATTCAACATTCATCCTTTAAGAATAACTGAAGGTTGGATTGTACGTTATAATAATTTCAGGGAAATTGACCCTAAAAAGTTAGAAGCAGAAGATGATAGATGGTTTATGTTCACTGAAAGTTTATTACAACTTTATCATGAGAAATCATCAATAACATTGGATTTAGGGTGGTATCCTGATTTATCTTCTGATGGTAACTACCTTGTTCTAATAGTTAAAAATACAGATTGGGACAATCCTATTGAGGAATTCAGCTCGGATGACTATACCAAAGTGATTGATTTTATAGAATTTCATTTGAAAGAAATTACATCCAACTGGTGGAAATAAAATAGTAGGTACTTATTTACTAACAAATTAACATCGCTAGTTTCTTCAGTTTTACTCGTTTTTGATCAATTTTTGAGGCTGTAGGTACTCGAGAATGTGTTCTCAGAGTAATTACATAATTAGGGGATTCAATATGTTTAGAGAATTAGATATTCTTTTATCTGCTGATACAACAGTAGATTCATGGTATGATGACGGGTGTTTGATTGCTAGTGAGATACTCTCTGATTTTAGCCTAAATGACTGGGAAGAACTATCAAATCAGGTGCTTAATAAACCAATAGAGTGGCAGCGTAAAATTGCTTATTGCCTGGATAATGAGTGCAATGAATATGAGCTAAATATTTTAATAGATTTGTTGAATACTAATGATAACGAATTATTTGAGATTTGTATTGATACATTGAGAAGCTTCCCAATTGAAGAAGGCAAGAAATTGATATTGAAGCATCCTCAAATTTTAAAACGTGTAAATCATGTAATGGCTACTACTACGAATTCACCAGTAAAAGTAGTTCTTCAAGACTTTCTTTCAAAAATGAATTCAAATTAGTTCGTTTTAATGAGATTACGCAAAAAAAACTTGATTGGCTTAATGCCTTTCAAGTCTTTTTGTGTTATTGGACTTCAAATTAAAAAAAACGACCAAAAGGGGATCGGGACCTCATCGTATAACTTCTTCATAAGAAAATGAAATTGGTACAATAAACAGAAAAACATCCTCTAATAATGCATAGAGAATGCTGCTCTGTTTAGAAGAGGGAAATAATTTTTATTTATTTGTTTCATCAGATTCACAAATTCGGGTTCAATATTCCCCTTTAATTTTAAAAAATGACCCACGAATCGTTCCAGCAAGTTTAGACTTCTGCCTAGCAAATTTAAATTTCCCTTCTAATTCCTTTGGTACTTCCATACCTTCAGAAAGCTTAAAACCAACAGCACGTTTTTTCGGGTCATCCACTGTATACAGGACGTTAATTGCAAGACCATCCTCATAAAAGACGTAAGTCCATTTGATATTTTCCACTTGAAAACTTGCCGTTTCTAAAGGTTTTGCTGCAAACTCTAGTTCACGTTCTTCTTTTAACACTCGGTTCACATAATCAAGGGTATCCTGACTTTCGCTGGCAGGTAATACTGTAAATTCATGCTTATATTTGTTCATAAAGTAACGAGCCTCATTAGCACGTAAGCCAGCAAGTGCTTCTGCTACAGGTGAAGACTCTAAACCAATCGTAGACACATTTTTAAAATCAACGATATAGGCCATTTCTATCCCTCCATATCCTTCTTATTTTCGTACAACAGGAATCCACATCTCACCAAGTAATAAGTCGTTTTGCTGCCCCATCTCTACCACTGCATTTGGTCCACCAACATAAGCGAAATTCTTTGCTTCAGGCAAGACTTGACCAAATGCAATACCAGTAAGCGTTTGATGCAATTCATCAGCGGTTTTAGCTTCCCCTTTAACGATTAGATATTCCCCTTTAGGAAATTGAATCACTCTGTCCGCTTCTGGTAACGATTCCTCTGTCATGACCCCGACATAATGCATCAGCTTGTTATTTACCGCTTCGTTTACGATAAAAATATAGTCATTTGAGGCAATGGCTTTTAAGGTGTCAAGCTTACCTTCTTGTGTGACTGCTTGCCAAAAGTCTGCTTTTTCCTTCGTGATGCCCGCATAGTCTGTGTAATGACTCTTAAGTTCAGTTCCAATACCTAACACGTGAAAGCTGTCTTTTTGTTCTAGTATATAATCTGCCATATTCAACACTTCCTTTTGAAAAATTGATCAAATGTTTTTTCTTTTCACTTGATAAATATATAATAGGCTTAAACCATGTCAAAAAATGATACTGTTTAGGGGGATCAGATGAAAAAAGTTGAACGGATTAATACCATCATGCGGTATATTAACAACCGCGCCAACTTTACAATTTCTGAAATCATGAGAGAATTTCATATCTCTCGTTCGACAGCAATTAGAGACATTAGAGAAATTGAAGTTATGGGGATGCCGCTTGTCGCAGAAGTCGGAAGGGACGGAGGATATTTTGTGATGAACAACTCTGTCCTGCCAACTGTTCGTTTTACCGATAATGAGATTAAAGCTCTTTTTATTGCCTTTATGGCCACGAGAAACCAACAACTCCCTTATTTAAAGAGTCGCCAGTCTTTAGCTGAAAAATTACTAGGACTCATCTCAGAAACCCAGCAAGATGACCTTGTTCTGTTAAATCGCCTCTTGCTATTTGAAGGGACTAATCCGAATAATCCTGATCTGCTTGATTTGACAGATCTCCCTCATCCCATGTTAGAAAAATTAATCCAACTGCTTATTTTGGATCGATATTTACTGATAACCATGAGAGAGGAGAAAGTGATAAAGTCCTATCCTATTTACCTCTTGAACCTTTATCGTGAAAAAAGCCTTTGGCTGATTGAAGGCTTTGATTTAAAGGAAGAGAAGAAACGGATTTTGCCTGTCGACAACCTCACAGATGTTGAACCATGCTCTACAAATAATCGATTAAGCAGGAAAAAGATTTTAGAAAAACTAAGTAAGCAGGAGGAAGTAATCAACCTTGTCCTTGAACTTGGTCCAAAGGCAATTGCACAGTTCAAAAAATACCATCCTTTCAAAATGTCAATTTCTTATACGAATCCTTACCAAACTACAGCCATTTTAAAGACTTTTATCGATGTTAATCATTCAGAAGAAATAACGGAAATGACAAATTGGCTACTTTTCCTAGGCGATGATATTAAGGTCCGGGAAATGCCTGTAGAAATCTTGGAAAGTTTACAAGAGAGACTACTCCTATATTGTCCATGTCCATAATCAATGCTGGTTAGACCTCATACTAGATACATGAACGTGAGTCGTATCAAAAAATTCTTGCTCCAAGTTTCGAACAAAATCTCAATGAACCACCAATCTTATTTCCATCTTCTTTAGATCTCAGCTGTTGAAGAAAGATAAATATGCTTTGTCAGAGACGGATCAGCAAGCTTCAATGGCATTGTACACTGAAATGATTGCAACAAAATGACAAAACAGCGATGCCTATGGATTTTGACAAGAAAGACATTAAAAAACATAAAAGGGGGTAATTTTATTGAATTCTTATGATGAAGATCTAATAAAAGATTTGGAATTAAAAGACCTTCTTAAATATGTCAAAGTACATAAAAATCCAAAAATTTATTTAGACTTAATAGAACAAAAATTTGATTTTGCTGGTTCAAAAATAGATTGGTTACAAACCAATAAACATTATAGTAAGAGCTCAAATCATGAATCGTTACTTTCTGATGCTCTTCTATTTATAACCGAATTAAAAGAAAAATATTTAGATAATAACTTACAAGTAATTTACATAGGGGATAACCTTACAGAGTTTGGGTACCAGTTTGAATTAAAACATTTAAAAGAGTTACTAGTCTATTTTTTAGATATCCCACAGCACCACTACTTTATATCCTTAGAAGGCGATTGGTGTATTTGTATTTCATTTGAAAACGATTTGGATTTCGGATTTAGTTTAAACAAAAAATAATTTTGAGCTTCACATATAAGAAAAATAAAAGATGATAAGAAATGAAAAAACCTTGACTGGCTCTATACCATTCTAGGTTTTTTGCGTTTATTGGTTCTCAAATTGTATACAAGCCTGAAAGCACACTCAAATGGTGTGTTTTTCTTATGAAAAGAGCACACAATCGCTGCACAGCACGTGCTGAAGACATTTGGGCTTCTTTGATGCATGTGAGTTGATTAGACTTATAACAAAGGGAAAGAAAGGAGGAATTCCAACTGTACTTAACCAAAAGGGGCACGACGTTACTATCTATGCTGCTTCATACGACATCTTATCTATCAATAGAAGATTTGCAGAATCGAATGAACGTTTCGACTCGAACCGTTTACGCTGAAATCAAGCGAATGAACAGCTGGCTGAAAACTCATCAGCTCAGTGGTGTGCAGCGAAAAGGCCAACTTGGCTATTATTTAAATCCTCATGAAAAAGAAATCATTATTCAAAAAGCTGATACCATTCTTGTTGGTCACGATTATGAACCATGTGTAAAGGAACGAAGGGCTATCTTGCTTTTAACCATTGCATGCAGCGAGTATTGCCTAAGAATAGATGATTTTATGAAGATGACAAAGGTGAGCCGAAATACATTACTCGAGGATATGAAACAGCTAAAAGAAGCGCTTTCAAAGCAGGAGATCACACTCCGCTATCAGGCAGCAAGCGGTTATGTCATTTCAGGAGACGAAAGGGCCATTCGATTGGCACTCAAACCTTATATACATTTCATTCGCACCATGATAAAAAACGAAAAAACGTTTCCGTCGTTTTGGTTAAAGGGACCTATTTCATCCAAACGGGTACACCATCTCCTCCAGCAGTCAGAACAAGAACTTAAGCTTGAATTTGCAGATGAGATGCTGGATCAGCTCTCTTTGGATCTCTTTTTTTACTTCAAGCGGATGAAGCTAGGGCATGCCGTACACATTTCAAACGAAGAAAAGCGAACATTGCAGGAAACAGAGGAATGCTTGGCGGCTATTCGTTTCATGGCGCAGATTCAAAAAGAGGCAAGTCTCATTGTTCATGATGATGAGATCTATTTTCTTAGCACCTTATGGCTCAGTGCCAAAAAACAAAAACTTCCATCAATTAAAAAACCAGAAGAACATCTCATTCGCACCATCGCCAGACAAATGATCTTTGACTTTCAGCGATATGCTTGTATTTCCTTTCAAGAACCTAAAGCATTGGAGCAAAACTTAACAATGCATTTAATTCCAGCCTATTACAGGCTCATCTATCACATTGGTATGATCAACGAACTGACGGATTCTATAAAAAAAGCACAGCCAGAAGTGTTTGAAATCACTCAAAAAGTTGCATGTCATTTAGAAAAGGCGGCCTGTTCAAAGTTGAGTGACCATGAAATTGCATATCTCGCCATGCATTTTGGCAGCTGGATGAGAAGAGAAGGAATTTCATCCATTGTCAGACGTTCTGTATACATTGTCTGCGGAGAAGGAATCGGCACAAGTAACATGCTGAAAACTCAGCTTCTCGAATTAATCGGCTACATTGAAGTACGCGGACTGTTATCAAAGCGTGCATATGAAGAATTAGCAGCAGTTGATGTAGATTTCGTTGTGTCCACAACACCTATTTCGTTTAAAGGAAAACCAGTTCATCTCGTTCATCCTATTTTAACTGCCTATGAGAAAAAAACATTACTTCAATACGGGAAAGGCTCCGAAGCGAAGATTGACGAGAAGCATGTAAACGCTTTATTCAACATCATTCAGCAGCATACCATTGTACAAAATAAACAAGCACTGCTTCATGACATTCGGGAG
Source organism: Bacillus sp. PK5-006 (assembly GCF_054161415.1). Taxonomy (NCBI): domain Bacteria; kingdom Bacillati; phylum Bacillota; class Bacilli; order Caryophanales; family Bacillaceae; genus Bacillus; species Bacillus sp. PK5-006. The sequence continues at coordinate 1,886,968 of NZ_CP096414.1, forward strand.
CTGCTACATCCCACATATGTATCCTATCAGAAAGGGTGGAACCCAGTGTTAAATGATTTATTAACAGAACAAACCATCAAGCTCCACCAAACAGCAGACACATGGCAAGAGGCGATTACAAAAGCGGCGCAGCCTTTACTTGATCAAAATGCTATTAAACCAAGTTATGTAGAAGCCATGATACAGTCTGTTCATCAAAATGGTCCTTATATTGTCATTGCACCACAAGTGGCCATTCCACATGCAAGGCCCGAGGATGGCGTGAACAAATTGAGCATGACGCTCATGTCATTCAAACAGCCCATTTCGTTTTCAAAGGATGGAAAAAAGCAGGTGCGGCTCGTCATTGTGTTAGCCGCTATTGACAGCATGAGCCACTTGAAAGCACTCAAACAGCTGACCATGCTGTTAAGTGAAGAGAAACGCACGAAACAATTGATTGAAGCAGAAGATTTAGCATCGGTTCAAAAGCTAATTGATCAATTTTCACAAGTATAAAGGGGGAGTAAGAAAATGAAAAAAATTCTTGTTGTATGTGGAAACGGGTTAGGAAGCAGCTTTATTGTAGAAATGAATGTCAAAAAAGCATTAGAAGAATTAGGTCTTAAAGCTGAAGTGGATCATACCGATCTCAGTACAAGTAAAAATGAACAAGCAGACCTTTATATCGGAGCTGCTGATATTATTGACCAGCTGAATGACGGCACAAGAAATGTGGCTGGCTTAAACAATTTGTTAGATCAGGAAGCCATTAAAGACGTCCTTCGTCAACACATTTAAGTCATGAAAAAGGGGGATTCACATCATGATAGAACTAATCATGAACGATATATTGGGCACACCTGCCATTCTCATCGGTTTGTTTGCACTAGCCGGTTTACTTTTGCAGAAAAAATCAGCTGCAGACACTGTGTCAGGCACCTTGAAAACAACCATGGGTTTCTTAATATTAGGGGCGGGCGCTACAGTCGTCTCTGATTCACTTGGGGTTTTTCGAAAGATGTTCGAAGCAGCCTTTCACATTCAAGGGGTTGTCCCAAATACAGATGCTATGGCCGCCATTGCTCAAAAGGAATTCGGTACACAGACAGCACTTATCATGATTTTTGGTATGCTGGTCAATTTGTTACTTGCAAGATTTACACCTTTTAAATATGTCTTTTTGACTGGTCATCATACGTTGTATATGGCGGCGATGCTCGCCGTCGTTCTTTCGACAGCCGGCATGCACGGGTGGCTGCTCATCTCCACTGGCTCCATGATATTAGGTGCAGCTATGGTCATTGCACCCGCAATACTTCAACCGTTTACGAGGAAAGTCACCGGAAGCAATGATCTCGCGCTCGGACACTTCAGTACTTTCGGTTATTTTACTGCGGGAATGATCGGCAAATGGGTTGGATCTCCTGAAAAATCAACGGAAACCATTCAAGTCCCTAAATCACTCGGTTTTCTAAGAGATACATCTGTTGCCATTTCGATTACGATGGCTTTGCTGTTCTTTGCGATTGCACCGTTTGCAGGAATTCCTTTTATTGAAAAAATTAGCGGGGGCACGAACTTCGCTGTCTTCATTCTCATTCAGGCGATTACGTTTGCTGCTGGTGTGTACATTATTTTAGCAGGGGTACGGATGGCCATTGGCGAGATCGTGCCTGCGTTTAAAGGGATTGCCGATCGATTCGTGAAGGGGGCAAAGCCGGCACTTGATGCGCCAACCGTTTTTCCATTTGCGCCAAATGCGGTCATTATCGGTTTTTTATGCAGCTTTGCAGGAGGCATCGTATCCATTTTTCTTTTACCTTTGTTTGGTTTAACTGTCATTGTCCCTGGACTTGTCCCGCACTTTTTTTGCGGTGCTACAGCAGGGGTGTATGGCAATGCAACAGGAGGGGTTAGAGGTGCTGTCGCTGGGGCCTTTGTAAATGGATTGCTTCTTTCCTTTTTACCTGCCTGTTTATTACCTGTGTTAGGAGCCCTTGGCTTTGAAGGGACGACGTTTGGAGATACAGACTTTGGTATCATCGGAATCTTGATTGGATTGATTAAGTTTTTATTTCAGCTGTAAAAAGGAGGAGCCTGAGAATGACAGCCGTTTTTTCACCTTCACTGATGTGCATGGATCTAACGCACTTCCGTGAACAAATTCATCTTCTCAACACGAGAGCAGACCGGTACCATGTCGACGTGATGGATGGGCATTATGTGAAGAATATGACGTTATCACCCTTTTTCATTGAACAGCTTCGGAAACTGACAAATTTACCGATTGATGTTCATCTAATGGCCGAACATCCGCAGGAATTTTTAATCGATGCATGTATTGATGCAGGCGCAACGATGATTTGTTTACACCCAGAAGTCGTGCAAAAAGATGCCTTTCGAATCATCCGGCATATTCACCAAAGAAAATGTGATGTTGGCTTTGTTCTAAATCCCGCCACACCAGTTGCAGCATTAGATTCCTTTATTCATTTAATAGACAGGGTGACGATTATGACAATCGATCCAGGCTTTGCCGGACAGCCTTTTATTAAAGAAATGCTTCAAAAAATTAAACAGGTGAGAGATATCAAAAAACACGGAGGATACTCGTTTTCAATTGAAGTAGACGGCTCTTGTAATGAGAGCACGTTCCGGCTGCTTGCTGAGGCTGGAAATGAGATTTACATCATCGGCACCTCAGGTTTATTTGGACTTCATAAAGAACTCGACACTGCTTGGGAAAGAATGAAGCAAATATTTGCAAAAGAAACAGCCTCAATCGAATCACGTTAGTAAAAGAGAGGATGAAAACCATCCTCTTTTTTACGAAAATTTTACTAAAACACAATTCATTCACCAAAACTTACCCAAAAACAACATAAAAATCACAAATTCATAATTGAAAGCGCTTTATTTATGTGTTATCCTTCAAATATCTTTAGTAAATATTTAGTCAAATAACGATGAGGAGTTTGCCTATGACCACACTCAAAGATATTGCTCATGATGCAAAAGTATCCGTTTCCACTGTATCCCGTGTGTTAAATGGCGATCAAACGCTTGCTGTTTCACACGCAACAAGACAAAACATCCTCGACATTGCTAAGAAGTTAAACTATACCCCAGTGAGAGCAAGAAAAGCCGATCAAGCAGAAGAAAAAAGCCCATCTGAATCCCCAGTCATCGGTGTCGTTGTCGCTCAATCCATTGACGAAGAATTAAATGATCCCTTTTTTTCATCAATTCGAAAAGGAATTGAAAAAGAATATGCCAAACAAGGCTTGTCCACTCTCCATACCTTTCGCCTAAGAAGCATGGATAAAGGGGCGATACTAAAGGATATTGACGGTTTGATCGTCATTGGACGAATCAGCCCCGATACGGTTGAAAAAATGACAAATCGAATGGAACACATTGTTTTTATCAATCATTATGCAGATGAAGATTTGTATGATTGTGTACATGTGGATTTTGTCAGAGCGGCAGATCGCGCCATTCGCCATCTGCAATCTCTCGGCTATACACATCTAGGCTATATTGGCGGGAAAGAGCGGGAGCATTATTTCGAAGGTAATGCTGTGATTGAGGACGAAAGACAAACGACGTTTATAAAAAGAATGCAGGAGGCGGGAGCTCTTCATATGGAAGACATCCACATTGGTGAATACTCCATGCAAGAAGGCTATACGCTTATGCAGCAAGCGATCAAAAAGGGAAAACTGCCGCAAGCCTTTTTCATTGGAAGTGACTCGATGGCAATCGGCGCAATGCGCGCTCTGCATGAAGCCGGTCTACACGTACCTTCAGATGTATCCATTGTTGGGTTTAATGACATTGAAGCCGCGTCATTTTCAAGCCCGCCGCTTACGACCGTCAAAGTATATACAGAAGAAATGGGGGAAGTCGGGCTGAAGCTTTTGCTTGAGAGAATAAACGGAAGAAAACTTCCTCTAAAAGTCGTCGTGCCAACAACACTCATCGAGCGAGGCAGTACATGTCTCATCCATGAAAGGAGGTGAACCATCGATTTCAGCTAACAAAAAAAGAGACAAAAAAGCAGAAAGCAAGCTGCTTAGCATGATGGCCAGATCATGCTGAACACAAGGCAGCCTACCGATATGCTCTCTTATCTCTTTGAAAAGAATAGAATTCCAGTATAATGGACTTCCTTTGTTTCCGCAACTGCATGAATTCTATCGATTATCGTCTGAATTTTCAGTGATTAAAAGGAGGAAACCATGAATAAAAAAATCATGCTGCTGACTGCAGCCGTGTTCTTGACCATGATTTTGTCTGCTTGCGGTAATAACAGCTCATCTGAAGCAAATGGAAAGGTCACCTTGACGCTATTTTCAACGATGAGCAACAGCGGGGAAAGAAAAGCGTTTGAAGAAGTCATTCGCGAGTTTGAGAAGGAGCATCAACAGATTCGAATCGATGCTAATTTCCCAGGCAACAGCTATGAAGATATGATCCGCGTCAAAATGGGAGCAAACGATATGCCAGACCTGTTTGATACACATGGCTGGGCCAAACTGCGCTATAGCGAGTATGTGGCTGATTTAAAAGAGATGGATTGGGTCAAACAGCTTGATCCTTCACTCGACCAGATTTTAAAAGACCAAGATGGGAAAGTGTACGCTTATCCGCTGAATCAAGCAAAAGACGGGCTTAGCTTTAATGCCAATCTATTAAAGGAATATGGCATAGAAGTGCCTAGAACACTTGATGAATTAAAATCTGCTTTGCTGACAGTGAAAGAAAAGAGCAAAGGAGATGTTGTGCCGCTCTGGATACCAGGAGGAGATAACTCAAATATAGCCCAAGTCTTTGATGAGCTGGCGACGCCTTTATTAATTACCGATCAAAAGCATCAATACGGAAAGGAACTTGAAAACGGATCATTTGATTGGTCTCTCTATACACCGCTTGCACAATTCATGAAAGATCTGAAGGATGAAGACCTTTTAAACAAGGATGTCCTGACAGCGAAACTCTCTCAAGCGCCCGAACTCATGGCACAAAACAAAATCGCCTTCACTTTTGTCGGAGGATCCTTAGGACCTGAAGCAACAGAGCTGAATTCATCCATCAAAGTAGGCACGATGCCTGTTCCAGCCATTCATGAAGGAGATGAACAAAGCTGGATTGGCGGAGAACGTTTTACTGTTGCTGCTTGGAAAGACTCTAAGCATCTAAAAGAAGCAAAACAATTCATCGATTTTTTAGCAAAACCTGAAAACGCAAAAAAAATCGCAGAGGGCACATCCTCTGAAACAGCTCTAAAACAAGTGAAAGCGAAAAACTATTACTCTACATTTTACGATCAATACGAACAGGTAAAGATTGAACCGTATTTCGATCGAAAATACTTACCAAGCGGAATGTGGGCGGTCATGGCAACAACGGGTCAAGAATTATTAGCAGGCTCGATCACACCAGAACAGTTATCAAAGAAAATGGAAGAGGAATATAAGCGTCTGAAAAAACAATAGCTGATGGATGCTGAAACAGGAGTGAAGCCAATGAATGACATCACAAAAGCAAAGCAGCCAGCCGTATTCACCTCTTTACCAAAAGTAAAGAGGCAAAAACGCCAGAATTCATCACTTTGGTGGATGTACATGCCAGCTGTTCTCGTCGTCAGTACCTTTATCATTTATCCTTTTTTGAACGGCATTCAGCTTTCTTTTACGAATTGGAACGGTTTCTCACAAACTTATCAATGGATTGGTCTTGAGCAATATCAAAGGCTGCTTCAGGATCAAGCGACATGGCTTGTTGTCAAAAACACGCTTCTCTATGGAATTGGGAGCACCATCTTGCAAAATATCATCGGACTTGGATATGCTCTTTTATTAAATCAAAGCTTAAAGATGAAAGCCATCACAAGAACGGTCATCTATTTACCTGTCATGATCAGCCCGATTGCGATGGGCTATATTTGGTATTTTGTGTTTGCTTACCAAGGCGGTGCCTTAAATGATGTGGTGACGCTTTTTGGATTTGATCAAATAAATGCGCTCGGCAACCCAGAATTAAACACATGGATCATCGTGCTTGTCAACACATATCAATTCGTGGGGATTGCGATGATCATTTATTTAGCAGGACTTCAAAGTATTCCTAAGGATTATTATGAAGCGGCGCAATTAGACGGCGCATCGAGCTTCCAGCAATTCAGGCGGATTACATTGCCGCTGCTTATGCCGTCGATCACCATTAATGTTGTGCTGAATGTCATTGGCGGGCTCAAGCTCTTTGATGTCATTGTGGCACTCACGGGCGGCGGACCTGGAGATTCCTCGCAATCCATGTCGACCTTTATGTATGATCTGTATTTCAAACGTCAGGATGCAGGCTATGCAGCGACGCAAGGGGTGTTCATGGCAGTCATCATCCTTGTCATTAGTGTCGCAGCGCTGATTTATTTCAAACGAAAGGAGACCGAGGTGTGATGGATAACGCCTATAAACGCAAGAAAAGATGGTACTCCGTCCTCGCACTATTGATCACATTGCTGCACCTCATTCCATTTTATATTTTGGTGACGACATCATTAAAGGGGATAGGAGATTTTAGTTCAAAATGGCTGTTTCCAAAAGCGCTGCATCTTGAAAACTTCCGCACAGCATGGACAGAGGCTCAGCTTGGCCAGTCCTTTTTGAATACAGTGATCATTACGTTCAGTTCCGCTGTATTGCTCATTATCTTTGGATCTCTTGCAGCCTATCCGCTTGCAAGAAGGAACACAAAGCTGAATAAAGCAGTCTATGTTTTATTTATTGCCATTATGGTCATTCCACCGCTTACAGCCCTTGTCCCGCTCTATAAAATGGTCGTTCAAATCGGGATGATGAATACCTATCAAATGGCTATTTTAAATAATGTGGCTGCTTTTTTGCCGCTGACAATTTTCTTATACGCAGGCTTTATCCGGTCGACAATTCCAAAGGAGCTTGAAGAAGCTGCCCGTATTGATGGAGCAGGGACACTCAGAGTTTTTTTCACAGTCGTTTTTCCGCTTCTGAAGCCCATTACCGCTTCTGTATTAATCATTGCCTGCGTGTATATTTGGAACGACTATCAATTTGCTATCTTCTTTTTGCAAGATAAAGAGATGCATACACTCACAGTCGCCTTATCCCATTTTTTTGGTCAAAATCAGCATCAGCTTCAGCTCGTTGGGGCAGCTGCACTCATTGCGATGCTGCCAATGGTCACGATGTTTTTATTTTTGCAAAAATATTTTATCGCAGGGCTTTCACAAGGCTCTGTCAAAGGCTAGCCCAATATGGATGTAAAAAGGAGAGTCGTCTATGTCTAAAATTACATTTATCGGTGCAGGGAGTACCGTGTTTGCTAAAAATATATTAGGAGATTGTCTGTTTGTTCCCGCCCTTGCAGGCTTTGAATTTGCATTATATGATATCGACCACAACCGGCTGAAAGAATCAGAAACAATGCTGTCGCATTTAAAAGCAAATTACGGTGCAAACGTGACCATTCAGTCCTATCACAACCGCAAAGAAGCCTTAAAGGATGCAAAATATGTCATCAATGCCATCCAAGTTGGAGGCTATCGGCCAAGTACTGTCATTGATTTTGAAATACCTAAAAAATACGGATTAAGACAAACGATCGCGGATACGGTAGGAATCGGCGGCATCTTTCGCTCCCTTCGGACGATTCCTGTCATGCTAGACTTTGCAAAGGATATGGAAGACGTTTGTCCAAATGCTTTATTGTTAAATTACACGAATCCAATGGCCACACTGACAGGTGCGATGCTGCGCTATACTCAGATTCAAACGGTTGGTCTCTGTCATAGTGTGCAGGTGTGTACAAAGGACCTATTTGAATCTCTTGAAATGGAACATGAAGGCATTGAAGAAAAAATCGCCGGCATTAACCATATGGCTTGGTTATTAGAGGTGAAACGGGACGGAAAAGACTTGTATCCAGAAATCAAAAGACGAGCAAAAGAAAAGCAGCAATCGAGGCATCATGATATGGTTCGTTTTGAACTGATGGATAAATTCGGCTACTATGTCACAGAATCCTCAGAGCACAATGCCGAATACCATCCATATTTCGTCAAATCACGGTACCCAGAACTAATCGGTCAGTTTAACATTCCGCTCGATGAATACCCGAGACGCTGCGAGGAACAAATCAACAATTGGAATACAATGAAGCATAACCTTGTGGGAAACACACAGATCACACATACCCGCTCAAAAGAATATGGTTCCCGGATCATTGAAGCGATTGAAACGAACGTTCCTTTTAAATTTGGCGGAAATGTTCTGAACACTGGCGGGCTCATTGACAACCTGCCTGAAAAAGCCTGTGTAGAAGTACCGTGTGTGGCAGATCGAAGCGGCATCATGCCATGCTATGTCGGAGAAATACCTGAACAATTGGCAGGACTCAACCGAACGAATATCAGCTCACAGCTGATGACGATTGAAGCAGCGATCAGCGGTAAAAAAGAACACATTTATCAAGCAGCTCTACTGGATCCACACACAAGCGCTGAACTATCAATTGATGACACCATTAAATTATGTGATGAACTCATTGAAACACATGGAGAGATGCTGCCAAATTATATAGAACCAAATCAATATGCCGCATCAACCAAATAATATCAATGAACCAGCCTCTACCTGATGCACCGCGCATCAGGTTTTTCTTATGAAGCAAAAAGAGGATTGACTGAGGGTCATTTTCATATTATGATTTCTCTAAAGTTAACCAACAGTTAATCAAAAATACATCATTGATTTTTGGCGTTCTAGTGTCATATGTCACAAACAAACCAGATTATCACAACGTAAACCAAAACTGCCGTTTGATTTGACAAAGAGTGTATACAGATGAATGCCCGTTAGATGAGACAATGACGATACATACACACCCTTTAAGCATGACATTCTTTAACAAAGAGGAGAGAGGGAACATGACCAAAACAGATGTACAAATGTTGAAAAATTATATTGGCGGACAATGGATTGAGGCAGAAACAAGTCAAACAGAGGCAGTGTATAACCCAGCTACTGGCAAAATCATCGCGGAAGTGCCGCTTTCAACAAAAACGGATGTTGAACGTGCGGTACAAGCAGCACAGAAAGCGTTTACCACTTGGTCTAAAACTGCTGTTCCCCGCCGTGCACGCATTTTATTTAAATACCAGCAGTTACTCGTTGAGAACTGGGATGAGCTGGCTGAACTCGTAACGATCGAAAACGGAAAAAGTGTAACAGAGGCAAAAGGAGAAGTACAGCGCGGGATTGAATGTGTGGAATTTGCTGCGGGCGCACCGACGTTAATGATGGGAAAACAGCTGCCAGATATTGCGACTGGACTTGAATCAGGCATGTACCGCTATCCAATTGGCGTCATCGGCGGCATTACGCCATTTAACTTTCCAATGATGGTTCCATGCTGGATGTTCCCGCTTGCAATTGCCTGCGGAAATACGTTTGTTTTAAAACCTTCAGAACGAACACCTATTCTTGCAGCACGGTTAGCAGAACTGTTTGAAGAAGCGGGTCTTCCAAAAGGTGTTCTCAACATTGTCAATGGAGCTCATGATGTCGTCAACGGCCTGCTTGAACATCAAAAGGTCAAAGCCATATCATTTGTCGGCTCTCAGCCAGTCGCTGAATATGTCTATAAAAAAGGAACGGAGCATGGCAAACGTGTCCAAGCACTTGCAGGCGCAAAGAATCACTCCATTGTCCTCAAAGATGCGGATTTAGACGCAGCAACGAAACAAATCATTGGGGCTGCCTTTGGATCAGCGGGAGAGCGCTGCATGGCCGCAGCCGTTGTCGCAGTGGAAGAAGAAGTGGCTGATGAGTTGATTCAAAAATTAGTGGATGAATCAAACGAGCTCGTCATTGGAAACGGGATCAATGAAGACGTCTTTCTTGGTCCAGTCATTCGAAAGGAACATAAAGAACGAACGCTTCAATACATCCAGTCAGGGATTGAAGAAGGAGCAAGCCTTATTCGTGATGGCCGGCAAGACCACGAAACAAATGGAGAAGGGTATTTCGTCGGACCGACAATCTTTGATCATGTCACAAATCAAATGAAAATTTGGCAGGACGAGATTTTCGCCCCAGTCTTATCAATTGTCCGTGTTTCTTCATTAGCAGAAGCAATCGACCTGTCCAATCAATCAAAATTTGCGAATGGTGCCTGCCTGTATACGGACAGCGCATCAAGCATAAGAGAATTTCGCGAAAACATCGAAGCGGGAATGCTCGGTGTAAACATCGGTGTACCCGCACCAATGGCATTCTTCCCTTTTTCCGGCTGGAAGGATTCTTTCTACGGAGACTTGCATGCCAATGGAACAGACGGAGTGGAGTTTTACACAAGAAAGAAAATGGTCACCGCTCGTTATATGTAAGCTATATGCAATGAATCATAAGGAGAAAAAATGCAGTCCCATCATGGGAGACTGCATTTTTTGTTGTCTTCTAGTCAAAAAGTAAGGGTTTTCATCGTGATTCCAGCAAGGATTTGCCCTAGAAATCATTCTTTCTATTCATTCTTCATCAGTATCTATCAACATATTTTGAAATTGGGCCTAAACCCCAATATTAGGAAGATGAAAACAGGAGGAAATGAAACGATGAGGACGAGGATGAAGTGCGGCGTTGGTTTATTGATTTTTGCTTTGGTACTGAGCTTTTTACCGGTATATGATGCGAGTGCGGCAAGCACAACAATTGCAAAACGTGTAGGAAATGCAAACCCGCTCATAGACCACCACTTGGGCGCTGATCCGTTTGCGCTCACCTATAACGGAAGAGTGTACATTTATATGTCGAGTGATGACTATGAATATCACAGCAACGGAACGATTAAGGATAATTCTTTTGCCAATTTGAATAGGGTCTTCGTCATCTCTTCAGCAGATATGGTGAACTGGACAGATCATGGCGCGATTCCAGTAGCCGGGGCTAATGGGGCAAATGGCGGCAAAGGGATCGCTAAATGGGCAGGTGCTTCCTGGGCGCCATCAGCGGCGGTGAAAAAAATCAATGGGAAAGATAAATTTTTCCTTTATTTCGCGAACAGCGGTGGAGGGATTGGTGTTCTGACAGCAGACTCCCCAATCGGCCCATGGACAGATCCTATCGGAAAAGCGCTCGTCACACCAAATACACCAGGAATGTCTGGGGTTGTATGGCTGTTTGATCCAGCCGTTTTTGTAGATGATGACGGCACTGGGTATTTATATGCCGGCGGAGGTGTACCAGGCGGTTCTAATCCAACGCAGGGACAATGGGCCAATCCGAAAACAGCAAGAGTCTTAAAACTAGGGCCTGATATGACAAGTGTTGTGGGCAGCGCCTCGACCATTGATGCTCCTTTTATGTTTGAAGACTCAGGGATGCATAAGTATAACGGAACCTATTACTATTCCTATTGCATCAACTTTGGCGGCTCCCACCCAGCAGATAAACCACCTGGTGAGATCGGTTATATGACGAGCTCAAGTCCGATGGGTCCCTTTACGTATAGAGGGCACTTCCTGAAAAATCCGGGTGCATTTTTCGGTGGAGGCGGTAACAACCATCATGCTGTGTTCAATTTTAAAAACGAGTGGTATGTCGTGTATCATACCCAAACGGTCAGCTCTGCCTTATACGGGGCAGGAAAAGGCTACAGATCTCCACATATAAATAAGCTTGTGCATAATGCTGACGGCTCCCTTCGAGAGGTTGCAGCCAATTTTGAAGGGGTCAAACAGCTTTCCAACCTGAATCCTTATCAGCGGGTAGAAGCTGAAACATTCGCATGGAATGGACGCATTTTGACAGAGGCATCTTCAGCTCCAGGCGGACCGGTCAATAACCAGCATGTCACAAACATTCAAAACGGAGATTGGGTGGCTGCCAGTAACGTCGATTTCGGATCAAACGGCGCAAGAACATTTAAAGCCAATGTAGCATCAAATGCAGGCGGAAAAATAGAAGTACGCCTCGGAAGCCCTGACGGCAGACTCGTTGGGACACTAAATGTCCCTCCCACAGGCGGAACAAACAATTGGCGAGAAGTAGAAACGACAGTAAACGGAGCAGCTGGCGTGCACAACGTATTTTTTGTCTTTACTGGAACAGGTTCAAACCTATTTCAGTTTGATTCCTGGCGGTTTACTCAATAACAAAGGATGACAAAATGATAGGAGAGTGGAAAAATTTGATTTCAATGATCAAAAAACCAATCTGTACTTTCTTGATCTGCTTCACCATGCTGTCTGTCATGTTCATCGGACCTGGTGTCACTGAAGTTTCAGCAGTAGATGCCAATATTAATATCAATGCAGAAAGACAAGTGATTCGTGGCTTTGGCGGAATGAACCACCCGGCTTGGATTGGTGATTTGACCGCACCTCAAAGGGAAACCGCTTTTGGCAATGGGCAGAATCAATTAGGGTTTTCCATTCTAAGAATTTTTGTAGATGAGAACAGAAATAATTGGCACAGAGAGGTCGCCACAGCCAAAAGAGCAATAGAGCATGGAGCTTTAGTGATCGCTTCACCTTGGAATCCTCCAAGCCATATGGTCGAGACTTTCAACCGTAATGGTACAACTGCAAAGCGTCTGAGATACAATCAATACGCTGCATATGCTCAGCATCTGAACGATTTTGTGACGTATATGAAAAATAATGGCGTCAATCTCTATGCGATATCAGTACAAAACGAGCCCGATTATGCACATGAATGGACATGGTGGACTCCTCAGGAAATCCTGCGTTTCATGAGAGAAAATGCCGGCTCCATTAATGCCCGCGTGATTGCACCAGAATCCTTTCAATACCTTAAAAATATATCAGATCCTATCTTAAATGATCCACAAGCGCTAGGAAATATGGACATTCTCGGAGCCCATTTGTACGGAACCCAAATCAGCCAGCTTCCGTATCCATTGTTCAAACAAAAAGGAGGGGGGAAGGAGCTTTGGATGACAGAGGTCTACTACCCGAACAGCGATAACAATTCAGCGGACCGCTGGCCTGAGGCATTAGGGGTTTCAGAGCATATTCACCATTCGATGGTAGAAGGGGACTTTCAGGCATATGTTTGGTGGTACATCCGCAGATCCTACGGCCCTATGAAGGAAGACGGCCTGATCAGTAAACGCGGTTACAACATGGCGCATTTCTCTAAGTTTGTACGCCCGGGATACGTCAGAATTGATGCAACGAAAAGTCCTGAACCAAATGTTTTCGTATCTGCCTACAAAGGAAACAATCAGGTCGTCATTGTCGCGATTAACAAAAACAATTCAGGAGTCAATCAGCACTTTGTGATGCAAAATGGAACTGCTTCGCAAGCATCAAGATGGATTACGAGCAGCAACAGCAACCTTCAGCCGGGTACAGACTTAAATATATCAGGTAATCAATTTTGGGCTCATCTCCCGGCTCAAAGTGTGACAACATTTGTAGTCAAACGCTAAAAATTAATTGAATCACCAAAAGCCAATTTTCTTATTTTAAAAGAAAATTGGCTTTTTTTATGCAAATAGGAAGTTGATTTTTTCACTATGTTCTTACATTGGGTATAATAATGGCAATGACTTCAGGAGAGTGATCAATGTATGCCAAAGCATCAAAGCAAAGTATTAATGATCGATGACGAAAAAGAAATTTTGGAATTAATCAACACAGTTTTAACAAGAGAAGGCATTGATCGTGTCATAACAGCTTCAACTGCCCGTGAGGGGCTCACGAAATTTCATCAAGAACAGCCCGATCTTGTCATACTTGATATTATGCTGCCAGACGGTGAAGGCTATGATATTTGCAGACAAATCAGAGAGACCTCCCATGTTCCGATTATCTTTTTATCAGCAAAGGGAGAGGAAACAGACAAAATTGTAGGACTTGCCATCGGCGGGGATGACTACATTACAAAACCGTTCAGCCCAAAGGAAGTCGCCTACCGGGTGAAAGCGCAGCTGAGACGGCTCTCATACTTGCAGTCATCTCAAGCCGATCCCGTGATCAAAAAAGGGCCGTTTGAATTAAACGAGCAGCAAGCAGAACTGACGAAAAACGGCGCGGTCATTGAGCTCACGCCGAAAGAGCTTCTGCTGATGACCTACTTCTTGCAGCATCCGAACCGCATCATCAGTAAAGAAACGCTTTATCAAACTGTTTGGGGGGAAGACTTCTTCGGTTCTGACAATACAGTGATGGTTCATATCCGAAGACTTCGGGAAAAAATAGAAAATTCCCCGTCAACACCAGAGTTTCTCGTTACAGTCAAAGGGCTTGGCTATAAATTTGTTGTAAAGGATGCGTAAGGATGAAATGGCGATTAACAGGCAGATATATGGTCTCTGTCATTATCGTGACCATAATCACAGTCTTTATCAACTTATTCGTATTTATGATTTGGCTCGTACTTCAGGCAAACAGCCAGCATAACGAGGAAAATACGCCGGAAACTTTTACAAGATCATTTGAACAATACGTCTCTTTTTCTGATCAAGGGATAACCGTAAACAAAGAAGGGCAGAAAGCCTTAAAACAACAGAATGCATGGATTCAAATTTTAGACGAAAATGGACAAGACGTGTATCATGCGCAGGCACCTAAAGGATTAAAGAACAAATATACACCGATTGACATCGTGAACTTACATAAATATAAAGATAAGCAATTATTATCGACCATTTATGCTGGCGGAAAAAAAGTAAAGGGCAAAGAATACAGTTACTTTATCGGATTTAAAGATCCTTCCATTGGAAAATACCTATTCTCGTTTGACACGAAGGATTTAGTAACAAGATTCAATATTGGGACGATGATTTTATTATCAATTGATGCCATCATAGCTTTACTCATTGGTTACTTATTCAGCCGGCAGCTCACAAAACCGCTCGGCCGTGCCATTCATAGCATCCAGCGGCTGGCAAACGGAGATTACACGACAAATCTGCCTGCTAAAGGAATTTATAAAGATGTCTTCTATAATATCAATCACTTATCAGAGCAGCTCGCTTCAAGCAAAAAAGAAAAAGACAAACTAGAGCAAATGCGTGAAGAATGGATCAGCCATATTTCTCATGATATTAAAACGCCGCTCGCTTCTATTCAAGGCTATGCAGAAATCATGAAAGACCCAAAGTATCCTCTTTCAAAGCAAGACATCAGACATTACGCGGGCATCATTGAGAATAAGTCATTGTATATCAAAGATGTTATGGAGGATCTGAATTTAACGACAAGGCTGAAAAATAACGGCGTCATGCTCAATAAAGAGCTGGTCAACATCGTGTCACTGCTGCGGGAAACGTTAATTGATATTTTAAACGATTCAAGATATGCGGATCAGACGATTGAGCTTCAAACGAATGAAGACAAGCTCAAGCTGAATATTGATAAAATCCTCATTCGAAGAGCGGTTACCAATCTGATTTTAAATGCCCTCGTTCACAATGATCCTGATGTGACGATCATTGTACAGCTTGAACAAAAAGAAAAAACCCATATCACGATCCAAGACAACGGCAGAGGAATAGAAGAGGCAGAGCTGGAAAAAGTGTTTGACCGCTATTACAGGGGGACGAATACAGGAGTTTCACATGCTGGCTCTGGTCTTGGGATGGCCATTGCAAAGGATATTATCGTCAAGCACGGCGGGGACATCACGATCCGCAGCAGTGTAGGAAAAGGAACAACAATTGATATCCAACTACCAGCATAAAAATAGACAAAAAAAAACGGTTCTGATCAACAACAGAACCGTTTTTTACCTATTATTTATTCTGAAAATACTTTGATGCCTTTCACAATGTTCCAAATGAAGAAGTAGATGGCAACAAGGAATGTCACTGCATATGTCGCAATTAAGAAAGGCCCCGCATGGCTGATATCTTTCATACCAAGTAAACCTGAACCAAGGATGCCAATACCAAAAATCAAATAAGGTATGACATGCGTCCATAATGATTTTTTCGCATGATATTTCACTTCGTCCTGACCTAAGAAATAGACGATAATTGGGAACAAAAATGGTGCGAAAAAGATACTGAAGTAACATAATGATGACAAGACTTTATTTTCTCTCAAAACGTTTCACCTCTATGATTTATTCACTACAAACACATTGTACTACCTCAACCTTAATCCGTATTAATCTGAACCTTACAGCAACCTTAAAAATGTTTACCTTATAAAATAATTTATAAACGACATACTATAATATAGGTATTTAAATCTATTTTACCGAAAAAAATAGTTGACTTTGGTTTATCCTGTGTTTACAATAAAGTCGTAACCGATGCAGGAGTGTTACTGATATCATCAGGCACCACCAAGTCAGGTAAACATGTTGTACATTTGTACGTTGTTTGCTGAGATTTTGGTGTTTTTTTTATGCTTTTTTAGCAGTTTTAGGTAAGGTGGGATGAAGATGTTCACCGTCGTTAAAGTTTTAAACAATAATATTGTATTAGCTCTAACAGACACTCAAAATGAAGTAGTTGTTTTTGGTACAGGAATAGGCTTTAAGAAGAAAAAGGGTGATACACTTGATGAGAGCGCTGTCAGTAAGACGTTTTATTCTGATCAGACGTCTCCATTAGAATCTCAACTTGCCGCTATCCCAACTGATATCCTTTTATTAACTGAAAAAATCATTCATATGGGCGAAGAGATGTTGAATAAAAAATTAGGTTCTAGCATGCTGTTTTCGCTATCTGATCATCTTACCTTTTCTATTCAAAGGCATCAAGAAAAAATGGAATATGAAAACCCTATTGTATGGGAAATTCCACATCTATATTTTCAAGAATATCAAATTGGGAAAAAAGCACTTAAAATTATTCAAAAAATGATGGGAATTACTTTTCATGATACAGAGGCTTCACTCATTGCCCTTCATTTTGTAAACGCTCAAATAGATGGTCAGTCTATGGGAGATACGATCAAAATGACCCATCTCACGAAGGAAATCGTTAAGATTATTCAAAACATTTTCGAGATGGTATTAGATAAATCATCAATAGATTATTCGAGGTTTATCACTCATTTGAGATATTTTATTGTCAGACAAGAAACAAATCAACCGCCTCAGCAAATGGATGATTCATTAAAAGAATTAATTCAGGATCGTTATATGAAGAGCTATGCATGCGGTTTAATTATTAAAGAAATGTTAAAGCGGGAATTCAATTGGAATGTCACTGAAGACGAACTTGTTTTTCTAGTCATTCATATTGAAAGAATTACAAAGAAACATCAACAGAATAAATGATTTCTTTTAGGCGTGTTATGAAAAAGCATTAACCTAAACAAATCTCCATTTAGAAGTCTTTCTAATGGTGGATTTTGTTTAGGTTTTTTTTGTGAAAATGAAGGGGTGAAGACATGGGAAACAAAGAATTGGCGCAAGAAATTATCAAATTAATGGGTGGAACCGGCAATATATCTCAAAGCTGGCATTGTATTACGAGGCTGAGATTTAATATCAACGATGAAAAACAGGTGAAAGTAGATGAACTGAAAACAGTAGACGGTGTGCTGGGAGCGCAATTCCAAAGCGGACAATTCCAAGTCATTATTGGAGCAAAGGTTGCAGAAGTCTATGAGGAAATCGACCATCTGATTGGAGAGAGCAGCAATGATTCTACTTCTGCTAAAAATACGTCAAAAATGAATCCAATCGAAGTCGTATTCGATGTCATTAGCGGAATTTTCACACCCATTTTGCCGGCGATTGTTGGTAGTGGATTGATTAAAGGGATCATGGCTTTGTTCGTTAGTTTAGGTTGGATGACGGAAAAAAGCTCTACCTATGCTGTGCTTCAAATCTTTTCAAATGCAGTCTTTTACTTTTTACCTTTCCTCATCGCTTATTCTGCAGCGAAGAAATTTAAAACACGAGAATCTCTCGCGATGGCCTTGGCTGGGATTTTATTGTATCCCACGATGGTGGAAGGTGCAGTAAAAGGGGCAGATCCACTTAGTTTTTTAGGGTTGAGTATTCCATTATATAATTATACTTCTTCAGTCTTACCGATTATTTTAGGCGTGCTGCTGCTTAGCTTTGTCGATAAATGGATGACGAAAGTGATTCCAAAGTCCTTAAGTATCGTGTTTACACCAGTACTGAGCTTAATGATCACAGCGCCTCTTACACTAGCTTTCATAGCTCCTGTTGGAAACGTTTTCGGCCAGTATTTAGAGATCTTTTTCACTTCTTTATTCCATTTTGCTGGACCGATTGCAGGTTTATTAATGGGAGGCCTCATGCCTTTAATTGTGTTAACTGGGATGCATTACGCATTCTTCCCAAGCACGTTTGCCAGCTTTGAAAAAGTTGGTTACGATGTCATGCTGCTTCCGATGAACTTTATTGCCAATATGGCACAAGCAGGCGCCGTTTTAGGTGTCATCATTCGCACAAAACGAGTAGAAACAAGGTCTTTAGCGTTATCAACCTTGCTTCCGAGTTTCTTTGGTATCACAGAACCTGCCATTTATGGCGTAACACTGAGACTGAAAAAGCCTTTCTATGCTTCATTAATAGGCGGCGCAGTTGGCGGATGTTTTTATGGTTTATTCTCAGTCAAAACGACAGCATTTTCAATTCCAGGTATTACATCTCTGCCAACTTACATTATGAAAGGCACAAACAATTTCCAGCTGGCTCTAATTGGAATAGCACTGAGCTTTTTAGTATCCCTGCTAGTCACTATGTTCCTTGGTTTTAAGGAACCTGCCACAAAAGAAGAAGATCAGCCGGAAAAACAGGAGAAGCCATCTAAAAATCCAGAGAATGCAGTCAATCAACAAGCTGCCAGACAAGTAAATCCTTATGAAGTACAAGCACCTATAACTGGTAAAGTCGTTCCTTTATCTGACGTAAATGATGCCGTCTTTTCAAGCGAAATGATGGGAAAGGGAGTAGCGATTATACCTGATAAGGGGGTGGTACAAGCGCCGTTTGCCGGAAAAGTAGTGACCGTTACACCTACTAAACATGCAATTGGTTTGGTTTCAGATGATGGGGTTGAATTATTAATACATGTAGGGATTGATACCGTCAGCCTAAATGGTCAATTCTTTGAGGTATTGGTGGAAGAAGGAGATGAAATCAACATCGGGGATCATTTATTATCATTTGATATAGAAGGAATTCAATCAAAAGGATTAGATGTCGTGACACCTATCATCGTCACTAATTCCTCGAAGTACCTGGATGTTATCTATACAGGTGACTCTTATGTCAACGCAGGAGAAAATAAACTCTTAATGCTTATTCATTAATCAAAATAGAAGGGATGATTGAAATGAAAGAATTAAAAAAAGGATTTTCAGATAATTTTCTATGGGGTGGCGCAACCGCTGCCAATCAAATAGAGGGTGCATATTTAGAAGGTGGAAAAGGGCTGTCAACTTCAGACTTCGCTGCATATAAAGATCCTTACGCACAAGGAAAAGTGAACAACTTTACATTCGATGTGAGTTCAGCTGAACTAAACAAGTACAAGGAAAATCCTGATGCATTTGATTTCCCAAAAAGACGCGGAATTGATTTTTATCATCGTTATGAAGAAGATATTGCACTGTTTGCAGAAATGGGATTTAAAGTATTTCGTTTGTCTATCTCATGGGCAAGAATCTTTCCAACAGGCTTAGAGGACAAGCCGAATGAAGAAGGATTGGCTTTTTACGATAAAGTATTTGATGAATGTGCGAAATATGGAATTGAACCGCTAGTAACGATGTCCCATTATGAAATGCCGATTACTTTAACAGAAAAATATAATGGATGGATGAGTAGAGAGCTTGTCCCATTGTTCGAAAAATACGCACGTGCGATTTTAGAAAGATATAAAAACAAAGTGAAATATTGGATTACGTTTAATGAAATGAATATGAACCTTAATAGTCTTTATACAGGTGCTGGAATTTTAGAGGATCTAGTAGACCATAAATTACAAGCTGCTTACCAAGCATCTCATCATCAATTTGTGGCAAGTGCCTTAACAGTGAAGGCTGCAAAGGAAATCATTCCAGATGTCCAAATTGGCTGTATGATTAACCAAATTGAAGCGTATGCAAAAACAACAAAACCAGAGGATCAGCTGCAGGCAGTCAAATCGAATCAATTGAATATGTTCTATCCTGATGTTCAAGCTAGAGGCGAATATCCAACATACATGGTAAAATACTTTGCTGATAATCAAATCAAGCTGGATATTAAAGAGCAGGATGAACAAATTTTAAAAGAAGGCACTGTTGATTTTGTGGCGATCAGCTACTATATGTCCCATGTAGCAGAAGCACGTGAAGATGCAGCTGAGCTAGCGGGTACGTTTGACAGTCCGATTAAAAATGAACACTTGGAATTATCACAATGGGATTGGCCGATCGATCCAATGGGTCTGCGCATTTCATTAATTAAACTGTATGACAGATACCAAAAGCCTTTATTTGTTTGTGAAAATGGACTTGGTGCAAGGGATACATTGACACAAGACGGAAAAATACACGATGATTATCGAATTGATTATTTGAAAAAACATATTGAACAGATGAAAGAAGCCGTAAAAGAAGGTGTTGACTTAATGGGGTACACACCTTGGGGCTGCATTGACTTAATCAGCTGCGGAACATCTCAAATGACTAAACGCTATGGTTTGATCTATGTGGATCAAGACGACCTAGGAAATGGTACACTGAATCGTTACCGCAAAGACTCATTCTTCTGGTACAAAAATGTAATCGCATCAAATGGAGAAGACCTATAAAAGCAAATTGAATGATGTAAAACACCATCTCAGGGCGCCTTAACCGGCTGCATGCGATGGTGTTTTGTTTTTTAAGAAAACGTATCTTGACCTTGAAGTATAGTTCAACCTTTATAATGTAAATATAGAAAGACAAAATCACGAAAAAGGAGTAACGACGGAGTTGATGACTAGAGGAGAACTTGCCAAACAAACAGGAATAAGCCCTGCCGCAATTCGTTACTATGAAGAACACAACATTTTACCTGTCCCGAGACGCCGTTCGAACGGTTATAGACGATACACAGAAGATTATATTGTGAAAATTCAATTGATCAAAGATGCCAAATCATTGGGTTATTCACTAAAGGAAATAAAAGAAATATTGGAAATGCTGAGTCAAGACATAGAACTTGATACTTTAAAAAGAATTGTACATCAAAAACATGAAGAAATTGAAAAGAAAATTAAGGGTCTCCGTCTCATACAAGACCTTTTATCTAACTTATTAAAGACTCCTGAGAAAGAAGTACAAGTGTATCTCAAATCATTTCGTGTGATGAATGAGGATGACGAATAAACATATCTGCTTAAAGGAGAGATAACAAAATGAGTATCGACATTTTTAATGGAGAACGTTCTGAAGAAAGTATTCAATTTGAAACATTATTCACGTCCCAAAGTAATAAAGAGAGTTTTGCTAGTGTCGAAAAAACCAAAAATCTTCTGTCTCAAATAGAAAATATAAAGCCTTATGCAATCGGAGACGATGTGAAATTAAAGAGTGAGATAAAGGAGCAGACTTTCGAAGGAATGCAGGTTTTCACATTGAATGACCAAATGTCGCAAAAACAAAAGGTGATTTTATATATACATGGTGGTGCCTGGGTAAACCAGCCTCTCGATTTCCATTGGTGGTACATGGATAAAATGGCTAGGTCCCTTAACGCCAAAGTCATCGCTCCTATTTACCCTAAATTACCTCATTACAGCTACCAAGATACCTATCCAAAAATTCTAAATCTATATAAAGAAATACTAAAAACGGTTGAGAGTACCGATCAATTAACGATCATGGGTGATTCAGCGGGCGGAAATATCTCTCTTGGCCTTGCGCACCTCTTAAAGATGGAAGGTCTGCCGCAGCCGAAGGATATCATTTTATTATCTGCATGTGTTGATATGAGTTTAAGCAATCCTCTTATATTTGAATATGCCGATAAAGATCCCATTCTAGCGCCAGAAGGAATAGATGTCATTACAAAAATGTGGGCAGCAGATAAAAAGGTAACTGACCCATTAATCAGTCCGATTCACGGTGACTTTAACGGTCTTGCGAAGATCACTCATTTTATTGGAACACATGATATTTTATATCCAGATGCACTAAAGCTTGATGAAAAGCTAGCAGAACAAGGAATTGACATGAAAACCTTTGTTTATCCAGAAATGCTGCATGTATTTGTCGTCATGCCAATCCCTGAGGCACAAGACGCTCAGGAAAAAATCATTCAGGTGATAAATAGTTAGATTCTCTTTTCACATATCAAAATGCTCCGGCTTGAATATTTGAAAGCTTAGCGAAATGGGCTGCTTACTGAAAGCAGTCTTTTTCCATTCAACATGACATAACATTCGGAATGTCAATTCACCTCAGATTAAATATTCCTTAA
Source organism: Bacillus sp. PK5-006 (assembly GCF_054161415.1). Classification (NCBI taxonomy): domain Bacteria; kingdom Bacillati; phylum Bacillota; class Bacilli; order Caryophanales; family Bacillaceae; genus Bacillus; species Bacillus sp. PK5-006. Next base: position 1,909,404 of record NZ_CP096414.1, read on the forward strand.
ATTCCAATTTTTGTTTACAATGTGCGGATTTCCTATTAATATGATACATATTCGGTTCTTCACCGGTTCATAAAGGAGAGTGACATGATGAGTGTTTTCTTTCTTCATCCCATGGCGCTGATCTTATTTACACTGCCTTTGTTATCTTTGATATGGGGGATTGTTGGCTACTGCATCTTTAAGCGAGTTTACATCGTTCTTATCATCACATTTGCAGTCTCCACTATTTTCATATTTGCCTATACTGGGTTTGACATGTCAAATATGTATTGGGTCGTGGTGATGACCTTTTTATGCATGTGTACCTCTGTCATCACAAAAATCATTCGATATATGTATGCCCGCTATAAAAGAGCATAACGAAAAAGCTGATGGTCACAAAAATCAGCTTTTTTGTATCCATTCTTCATCTAGCGGAACCGCCCATTATCTGAAGTTTGGTATAATAGATCAGTATATTCAAAACGAGCATAGAAGGGCGAAGGGAACACAATGCACACATTTAATCTTACTCCAAAAGATGTAGAGTTAATAGACGAAGCAAAAAAGAAGATTACGAGCCTTTATGAAGAGGATAAACACCATGTAGGAGCCGCTATCCGCATGAAAACAGGAGAAATGATCTCGGCTGTCCATATAGAAGCGTATATCGGACGGGTAACGGTTTGTGCAGAAGCCATTGCAATTGGCAGTGCTTTATCGAATGGATATAAAGATTTTGATACAATTGTTGCCGTTCGACATCCATATTCAGATGAAGAGGATAGAAGATTGAGGGTCGTAAGCCCTTGCGGCATCTGCAGAGAGCTCATTTCAGATTTCGGACCAGAATGTTTTGTCATCATAGAAATAGATGGCGAACTAGTCAAAGTGAAAATCGGGGAACTGATCCCACTCAAATATACTAGAAGTTGATGTACGACCTAGACTTAGCAGGAAGAGGGACGTATCAAGCGTTCTCTTTGTTACATTCCAGATAACTGAAAAATCGCCCCACAAAATCAGCCCCATGTATGTTCTCCATATGCGCCGTGTTAAAAATATATTGTTCCATATGCTCAAGCTTGCGCAGGCTGCGTACCAGTACTTTCCGATCCTCGTCAGAAGAATGAGGGTCATGATTTATCTTCAGCAATGCCTGTTTGACACGCGCGGAGACCTTTTCAACATATAGATGGTTTTTGGAAGCTGGCGGAATACATTGCGACAGGTCACAGCCTGTAAAGCGAACACCGTCAAGAATGCAGTTTTCAAAGTTGGCGATCAGCTTTTGTTTACCATTTCCCTCAAACGTTATATCCACTAGCTTACCGGTAAAGCTACAATGAACAATATTCGCTGCTTGTAAAATGCGGTCATTAAACCTGCATTGATAAAATGTACAGTTGATAAACGCAGCATTTTCCAATGTCATTCCTCTCATATCACAGGAGGAAAATTCGCAATTCGTAAAAACAGCCTCGCCTTTAGCAATTCCAACAGAGCGCAAATCGGAACGAATAAACGTACAATGCTCAATCGTACTACCTGCAAAGAATCTCGCATTCGTCAGATCACACGTATTAAATACAAGATGACGCAGCTGACAGCTCCAAAATATAGGTGAATGAACATTCGAGTTGCTAATCGTCGATCCACTTATCGTTTCATGTTCATACCTGACAATATCCGAAAATATTTCATTGTCTACTGACATACCAGACTCAAGCCTTCTCATTGTGATCACCTATCATTTCTTCAGAATCTTTTCCAATGATGAATACCTTCCAGCAAGTTCATTTCGGTTTCACTAAGCGGTTGGCACTGACAAGTTATTATATCATAAAGCTAGAAACATAGAGAGAGCGGTCATCGTTTTGAAAAGCGCTTATATCACAATGTGTATTTCACATTCATTTTTTGATCATTACATTCTGCAAAAGCCTGTACATGTGGAAAGTCTGTCATACGATGGCGTGGACTTGATTAAGAAAACGAGCAGAAAGTGATGACCTGATGGTCTCATGTCTATTGCATGGCTGACAGGTGCTATCATGGAGAAACTAAGAAGGATGATTTTTTATTTGTTTCTATTTCTGTTCCCCAGAATAGATATCCGCAACGATTTTTAAAAAAGCCTTCAAAGCACGTGTTTTATATCGATCTTTCTTCACGACAATGCCGATTTTCCAGGGAATATATTGACTGCTAATTGGTTTTACACAAATGTCCTCTCTGTACATATCCGTTAAAGGACTTGGAAGGATCGCCACTCCAAGTTCATCACGAACTAATGTCAAAAGCAAATCCCATTGTGTTGTGCTGTAAGCGATGTTGGGAACAAAATGTTCCTTACGGCAGCTATCTACAATCACTTGACTCAACGCAAATGAAGAATCAAACAATATCCAGTTATCCTCTTTAAGCTGTTCGAGTGAGAGCTGTTGTTCATCTTTTAAAGCGTGATTTTTTGGTAAACAAGCCACAAACGGCGCTTCAAAAATGAGTTGTTCTTCTAATTCATGACTTTGCGCAGGTATGACAACAAAGGCAACATCTACTTCGCCTTTCTCAACGAGTTTTTCTACATGCAAGCCGCCCTCTTCAATCATTTCGAGCGTCACATCTGGATGCTTTTTAGTAAAAGCTTTTGCCACTTTGGAAAAGAAAAAGGTACCAATTATTTGTGGCAGACCGATCTTTAAATGGCCGCGAATATGCGTCTCGGTATCACCCAGCTCCATTTGCAGCTCATTCATTTGCTGAAGCACCGCAATCGCTTTTTCATATACAAGCTGTCCTTCATCCGTTAACCTAAAAATTCGATTTGACCGATCGAAAAGGATGACACCCAGTTTTTTCTCTAATTTTTGAATGGTTTTAGTAAGGGAAGGCTGTGCGATAAAAAGCTTTTCACTTGCTCTTGAAAAACTTCCACATTCCGCAATTGTTTTAAAAATTTCAAAGTCCCGTATGTTCATTTTATCCTCCCATTATTCCAATAAGGCATACTCATTATGATGATGATATATTGTACATGATAAACATTTATTTTTACACTGAGAATAAGGAGGGGGTAAGATGTCAACATGTAGAGTTGCTGTTGTGCAAGCTGCTTCTGTCATTATGGATAGAGAAGCTTGTACTGAAAAAGCCATTTCGTTAACACTTGAGGCTGGAGAAAAAGGAGCCAATATTGTTGTATTCCCTGAAGCATTTATACCTGCTTATCCAAGAGGACTAGCATTTGGCGCCACTGTAGGAAGCCGTTCTCCAGAAGGAAGAAAGGACTGGCTTCGTTACTTAGAAAATTCAGTTCCAGTTCCTAGTCAAACGACAGACAGATTAGGAGAAGCAGCCCGCAAAGCTGGTGTCTACCTCGTCATTGGTGTCATTGAAAGAGATGATGAATCAAGCCGCGGGACTTTATATTGTTCCGTATTGTTTTTCGGACCAGATGGAACCTTACTTGGAAAGCACCGTAAACTAAAGCCGACAGGCTCTGAACGACTCATATGGGGAGAAGGGGATGGTAGCACACTGCCGGTTTTCGATACACCGTATGGTAAAATAGGCGCTTTAATTTGCTGGGAAAACTATATGCCATTAGCTAGAGCAGCGATGTATGCAAAAGGCGTCCAAATCTATATAGCCCCTACGGCAGATTCCAGGGAGCTATGGCAATCAACGATTCGCCATATTGCCGCAGAAGGCCGATGCTTCGTTCTATCTTGTAATCAATATGTGAATAAAGAGATGTATCCTAAAGATTTAGCCTGCTATGATGAATTAGCATCTTCTCCTGATGAAATGTGCCGAGGGGGAAGTGCAATCGTCGGTCCGTTAGGCGAATATATAAAAAAACCTGTCTATGGTCAAGAAGAGATACTGCTGGCAGATCTTGATTTGCGTGATATTTCTTCTAGTCAATTTGACTTCGATGTCGTAGGACATTATTCAAGACCTGATGTCTTCCAGCTCGTCGTCAATGAAGAGAAAAAAGAAAATGTAAAGTGGATAAATCGATGAAATCACACGAAAAAAAGAGCAGCCATCCAGCCGCTCTTTTTTCGTGTGTCAACCTTGATGAGTTTTTAATGGACCTTTTGTGATTTGAGAAAGCTCAGCATTAATATCAAAGATTTTAGCGTTGATGTCTGTTATTCCAAAGCTGGTTATTCTTTTAGAATGCATTTCAAGATAGTTTTCAGCTGCTTCTTTTGTTTCGAATAAGTAGATTCCGCCAGCCTCATTCTTCTCGGGATTCTCCGTCCATATTTTCCATATGAATCCGTCTTCCTCATTTATACTTTTCGCTAAATCAGAAAACTCTTTTGCCATTTCATCACCGAAAGGGCCCTTCATCTTAAAATCCATCTGTAATAAATGTGCCATCGTCATTCTCCTTATGTCGAAGTTGTAAAATACAGTTCTCCCAGCACTTCTTTCATTTGATACTGCTGCTGGGGAAGTTCTTTCTTCATAAAAGACCGTACATCTGATTGGTCAACATCGTACATTACTTCAATTTCTTTAGAAAATAGAAGTTTTTCTTTTTCGAGCAGGATTGAAACAGCTGGGCGCTTTTTCGGTTGAAGTTCTTCAGTGTTTAAAGCTTGCTTTAATCCTTCAACATAGACTTCAAATGAGCGGCCACCCGTGATTTTGACTCCTTTATTTTCTTCGTTGACGAAGATGATCGTTGGGAAACCTCTAGCACCAAGGTCTCGAACAAGAGTAAAATCTTGATCTAATAATTCCTGGCCGCTAGGCAGCTCCGCTTCATGGACTATCACATCTCCGTTAAGTCCAAGGTCGTTGACGATATCAATTAACACCGTGATATCCGATATATTTTGATTGAAGGCAAATAGCGCTTCTCTTGCACGGCGTAAAAAAGTATAGGCTAGTGCATCATCATGATGTTTTTGAATCACTTTGAACACGCGAGAGGGCGGGTAGGAGGATTGAACAGGATTGTCAATCATTAAGGAACCATCTATTGGCATGCGAGAATGTTCTCCAACCTCTCTCCAGTGACCAGCAACATCAGCAGGCTTATAAATTCCGTTTGCAGGATCAATTGGACCACCATGCCATTTCTCTAACAGTCCACCCAACACAGTCTGGAAATGAAAATAATGTCCATATTGCTCTTTAAATCGACGCAGGACAGGTTCAATTGCCCAGCAATGCGAACAAATCGGATCTGTTACATAATAGAGCGTTATTGTTTTTTTAGGCTGTTGAAAATCAATCACCTGGATATCCTCTTCTTCACCTACACCACATACACCTGTTTCTATATCACAAAACATCTCATTGTTTTTCAATTTCATTTACCTCCTCAAATTATGCAGGAAACGCTATTCCCTATGTTTGTTTGAATCAATCATTTGCATTACAATTAGATCTTAAGACACAATGAGTAAGACCAACACCAATAATTTCTTCAATTTGTTGTTTATCCAACAGATTAATAGATGTGTTGAAAAAGGAGGAGAGATAAGATGACGCAGCCAAAGACAGACCCTCGGGTTCTGAGAACGCGTAAGTTAATCATGGAGTCTTTTATGAAACTTTCATCGAAAAAGGAATTTAAGGATATTACGATCAAAGATGTCACGGCAGAAGCCATGATCAACCGAGCGACGTTTTATTATCATTTTGAGGATAAATACGATTTGGTGGATAAAACGCTGTCAGAAGTATTATCGATTAATTTAGAAAGTATTCATTTCAATCATCGTAAACTAGATGAAGATACGATCATCAATATTTTTAAAGCATTAACGAATTTTCAACAATCTCTGCATAACCGCTGCCAAGTAGAATATGAAACTGAACTTGCTCCTATTGTGAGGGAACAGCTTGAAATTATTTTTTATCAATTGTTAATCAATCAATATACAAATGTCGAAAAGCAAATTCTGAAGGTCACAGCTGTTTTTTTAAGCTGGGGAATTCACGGAGCTTCTGTTGAGTGGAGAAAAAATAGTTCGCACATATCATCAGAGAAGTTTATCAAATCAGCAGTTCCATATATTTTGTCAGGGATTGATTTTAAACAAGCAGATAGTTGATTTGACAATTTTTAAAGGTTTCACTAATATAAATGCTATAGCATATAAAATTCATAGAGGGTGTTTACATGGAGTTACAAGATTTAATAGGCTATCTCGTTCATCGTACCGATCTCAAAATGACAAATTATTTTACAAACAGGTTAAAGCCTTATGGGGTCACTCCTGAACAATGGAGTATTATCAGTATTCTGAGCAGTGAAAAGGGGACTACTCAAAAAGAATTGGCAGAAGGAATTGATAAAAATCAAACCACTGTCGTCAGAATGATCCAATCAATGGAACGAAAAGGGCTTGTCAAAAAAATCTATAACGAACAAGACCGGCGCTCACATCACCTGCTTTTAACAGAAAAAGGGCACGAGGTCAAAAAGGCCATTCTTCCTGTCGTCATGGATGCACACCAAACGGTAACAAAGCAATTAAGCGATGAAGAGATTCAACAATTAAAATTACTTTTGAACAAATTATTTCATTCAGACTATGAATCTTGAAATGTCTAATCTGTAATGATCTATTTATGCCCAATATATGCTATGACATATAAATTTCATCAGCTGAAAATTTGTCCATTTGGACTGAGTGTTTCAGTCAAATAACTTAGAAAGATGTGATCACGATTTTCATACTTATTCTACAAATGATATTGGCCGTTTTCTTTTTTGTAACAGGGTCGAAAATTATATCAGGGAAAATGGCAGAAGAGTTCAAACGATTTGGTTTACCTGCTTTTTTTAATGTTTTAACCGGAGCCTTTGAGCTCATAGGCGCTGCTGGAATGCTGATCGGCATATGGATGCCAACAATAGCAATATTATCAGGCTTACTGTTAGGAGGCACGATGCTTGCAGCTGCCTTTACTCTGATCGTATTAGCCAAAGATCCCTTTAAAAAAGCACTCCCTGCACTTGTGTTATTCGCTCTCAGTATCGGGGTCAGCTTGTACCACATTCTTTAAGTTCATATCAAGGTAAGTCACAAAACCTAAACAAATCTCCATTATTCTAATGGCGGATTGTGTTTAGGTTTTTTTGCGATTGAATTGTTTTCGAAGAACTAGGCATGAGACAGCGAATACTGCGAAAGCGCCCGCTGATCCAGCAGCAAACACCAGCTCAAATTGTTCTGGTTTGGACTTGAATAACAAAGGGACAGAAAGAATGAGAGCGGCACCACTAAAACTCAATCCTAATATCAACATTGCCAATAATTTATTCATAGAAACACCTCTTACACTCAGAATTAGAACAATGGAAACGACTGATTCAAGAATCATTGTGATGATTCGACATCCTTTCACATTCCTAGTTGAAGTGTATCATATGGTGGCGGGCGATTGTAAAATGCACAATTGTGAAATAAACTTTTCAAACGAACACCGTTCTTTACGAACGGTGTTCGTTATAATATAAATGTGATGTGGCTTTAAACGATTTCCATAAAGAAGAGGAGATGCATACGATGACGGCATTATCTAAGAAACAAAAGCAGATCGCTATTATTGGAGGAGGGCCTGGGGGGCTAACACTCGCCTTAATACTGCAAAATTACGGTATACAAACAACCATCTATGAACGAGAAATGCATGACAAGAGTCTTGAAAGAGGAGGCTCACTGGATATTCATGAAGAAACAGGTCAAAAAGCTTTAAAAGAAGCAGGAGTTTATGAGGAATTTCAAAGGAACGCCCGCTATGAAGGAGAAGATTTCCGTTTACTTGATAAATTAGGAAGAATTTATTTAGATGAAGAAACGGAATCGGATCAAAAAGGAACCCGCCCAGAAATTGATCGTGGTGTTTTGTGCGAACTGCTGTTAGATCAAATTGATGCTGAAAACATCAAATATGGATATAAACTAGAAAGTTGCATTTCATTAGAAAGCGGCATGACGGAGCTTCATTTTGAAAACGGAGTTGTTGAGACAGTTGATCTTGTAATTGGGGCAGATGGTGCTTTTTCTCGTGTGCGTCCTCTGTTAACAGATATTGATATTGAATACGCCGGACTCACGATGCTGGAACTGAATATCCTCAACGTAGAGATGAACCACCCTGATTTAGCTGCATTTAATAAACGTGGTAAGATGTTTGCTTTAGCTGACCACAAAGGACTGATTGGTCAGTTAAACGGAGATGGACGAATCAAAGTGTATGCAAGCCTTATGGTAGAGCGTAACTGGATTGAGACTTGTGGTATTCCGTTTCATCAAGCGAAAGAAGCAAAAGAACAATTATTAGCGTTATTTAGTGATTGGGACGATCAGCTGAAAAATTATATTCGTTATGCAGAAGATGCCATCATTCCAAGACGGATTTATACGCTTCCTGTCGGTTTTAAATGGAACCGCCATAAAGGAGCAACGCTTATCGGTGATGCCGCTCATGTCATGTCGCCATTCGCAGGTGAGGGTGTAAACATGGCGATGTTTGATGCAATGGAGCTTGCACTTGCGATTGTTCGAAATCCTCATCATATTGAAAAGGCTATTGAAGAATACGAAGACAGGATGTACGAATATTCATCGGAGAAAGCTCGTGAATCTGAAAAAAGTTTAAAGCTGTGTTTTTCAAAAGATGCTGCAATTAAGCTTGCTGAAATGATGAATTCTTTTCAAGAAAACGGTGATTGATGCTCAATTTACTATTTGACTTTGACATGTTATAAAGAGATTATGAACAATTCAAATCGTCGTATTATAAGTCGTCGGTCTCGGCCGGCTAAAGAGCCCTTAAGCCGTGAACTCATTGTGAAAACTGCCTATGAGCTTCTAAAGGAGCAAGGGTTAGAGGGCATGAGTATGCGTAAGGTGGCTAAAGCACTCGATACGGGACCTGCATCTTTGTATGTCTACGTGAACAATTTTCAAGAACTAAGTGCTTACGTATTGGATTATGGTCTCGGCCAAATGGTTTACCCAAATTCAGTGAATGGCACATGGAAAGAACAGTTATTTGACATATTGCATACTTATTTCCTACTGTTATTCGAAAAACCTGGTCTTGCTGAAATTTCTCTTTCCACCATCCCGCAAGGAACGAACTTTTTACAGTTGACCGAACTTATTCTCGCTGCATTGCATGAAAGCGGGGTCAAATCTACATCTGCTGCATGGGGAGTAGACCTGTTACTGTTATACGTATCTTCCGTAGCATACGAAAAGGTCTCTTGGAAGAAACATGGCTCTTCGCAGATTTCAGATACAAAAAAAGCATTTCATGATGCAGACAAAACGCGGTTTCCTTTCATCCATAGCCTAAAAGAAGAAATGTTTGCAGGTGATAACGTATCAATGGAACGGTTCAGGTGGGGAATTGAAGTCATTTTGTATGGAATCCAGCAAGAAATCAATTAGAAAGGAGCACAAGCAAAAAGCAGTCAATGGCTGCTTTTTTTAATTTTCTCAACTTTTTTCATCGTATATAAAAAAATCTATATATTGTTTTTATATATAAAAAATTATATAATCTAGTGGAATAAACAAATGAGGTGCTTAGGCATGGAAAATATAAAGAATTTATTAGAGAGCTATATTCCTTTAGCAAAATCTACTGCAAAAATGTTTGGAACAAATTGTGAAGTCGTTATTCATGATTTAACGAACCCACAAGCATCTGTCATGTTTACAGTCAATCATCATGTGACGGGAAGAAAAATCGGTCAATCATTTGATCATTTGGTAAAGACTGTTTTACAATCAGAAGATTTTAAAGAAGATTATCTTGCTGGGTATACATTTAAAACAGAAGACAACCGTACCATTCGTTCTTCGACTTCATTAATTCGTGATTCGAAGAAAAAGGTGATCGGGGCATTCTGTATCAATTTTGATGTTGAAGCATTGAATCAAATGCAGCAATTTATGGATACTTTTCTTTCTACAAAAGTTGAAGTTCAAGAGAATGAAACAACATCAAATGATGATCTTGAAAATGTGGAAGGAATCGTAGATCAATTGATTCAACAGATCATTCAAAACAGTGTCCACCCAGTTATGAAACGCCATGAAAAAATTGAATTAATAAGGTTCATGGATGAAAAGGGAATCTTTTTAATGAAAGGTTCGGTTGAGAAGGTCGCATCTATGTTAGGTATTTCTAAAGTCACCGTCTATAGCTATTTGGATGAAATCAAACATAAATCGAATGAAGGGGAAACGAAATGAAAAGCATCCTTGAGGTAGGAAATCTAAAATCCAACGGACATTATGCATTCGCAACCATTCATCAAAACACGGTCTATGTTTCAGGACAATTTGCCATCAATCCTGAAACGAGAGAAAAGGAATTCGGCACCATCGAAGAAGAGACATTACAAGCGCTTAAGAATGTGGAGATGATTGTAGAAGCAGCCGGAAGTAAAAAAGAAAAGATCTTGCGTATGACATTATACATTTCGGATATTCATTTATGGGACAAAGTAGATGCGGTTTATACTCAATTTTTTGGTGAACATCAACCAGCACGTACTGTTGTCCCAACGAATGAATTACATTTTGGTTTCAAGATTGAAATTGATGCTATTTCTTATATTTAGAATATTTTTTTGCCTATGATATATAAAAAAGTATATTTTATATAAAAAATTATTCGAAGGGGCTGATGATTGATGAATCAATTGATTTGTAACGATTGCGGGAAAAAGTATGAGATGACACCAACTCTATGGAAATGTGATTGTAACGGCGTATTAAACCTGGTGAAAGATATTCCTAAAATAGATATTGCGGCTTGGGATCACTATCCAAACTCATTATGGCGTTATGCTGAAGCCATGCCATTTTCAAAAGGTTCTAAGACCTGGGAATCTGTGACAATGGGTGAAGGTCAAACTCCGTTAATCGTTTTAGATCCTCATGAGCCAAACACTTATGTAAAAGTTGATTATATGATGCCTACGCTATCCTTTAAAGATCGAGGAGCTGCTGTTTTAATGACAAAGGCAAAGGAATTAGGGGTATCAAAAGTCATTGCGGATAGCAGCGGGAATGCAGGAACGGCGATTGCCGCTTATGCAGCTCGTTGCGAGATTGCATGTGACATCTATCTAAGCGATGAAACTTCACCTAAAAAGATCGCTCAAATAAAAGCCCATGGAGCAACGATTAAAGAAATTCGCGGTACACGAGAGGATATTGCAGCCGCGGCGCAAAAAGCAGTAGACGCCGAAAACGTTTTTTATGCAAGCCATGTGTATAATCCTTATTTTTTTGAAGGAACAAAAACATACGCCTATGAAATTTATGAACAAATAAAAGGAGCACCTGATGCATTAATCATTCCGGTTGGAAATGGTACTCTCCTCCTAGGTGCATATTACGGTTTTAAAGAGTTATTTGAAAATGGTTTGATTCATAAAATACCGAAAATCATTGCCATACAAGCGAAAAACTGTGCTCCTCTCGTGAAAGCTTATCAAAACGCGGAGGAATCAGCATCGCCTGTTACGAATACAGGAACTTTGGCAGAAGGTATAGCCATTGCTGCCCCGGCGCGCTCCAAACAAATTCTAGAAGCTGTCCAAGATACCAATGGTACATTTATAGATATTGAAGAGGATGAGATATTGAATGCACGCTCTAAACTAAGTGAGAAAGGATTTTATGTGGAAGTGACATCTGCCGTCAATTTTGCTGGCTACATGAAATATAAAAAGGAAGCAAAAGAAACAATCGTCATACCTCTTTGTGGTGCAGGAATTAAATCAAAATAACCAGATATGACTAATACAACTGATCCGGAATTGGCCAGATGATGATATAGATAAAATGAACGCTCTCTATCAATAGAAGGGTATCTCAAAAGAGATGCTCTTTTTCATGCCTAAATGTACAATCCCTTTTGCCCAAAAGTACAATTTCAATCAACTATTTCATTACGTAGAATAAAGAGGTGAATATCATGAATTCGATGAAAAAGGAGTAAGTGAATGGCTAAATTTTTATATAACTTAGGAAACTTTGCTTTTACTAAGCCTAAACGAATGTTAATCGGTTGGTTACTTATTTTAGTAGCTGTAGTTGCAGCAACAATAGGGACAGGCGTTTCATTTAATGGAGATATGTCGATTCCAGGAACAAAATCTGAAAAAGCGATGGATCTCTTGGAAAAGAAGTTCCCAGCAGGTGATGATGAGGGAACAATTCGTCTAATATTTAAAGCACCTAAAGATGAAACTTTAGAAGCAAAGAAAGTGAAACATAAAATTAATGAGACGATAAAAGAAATTAAAAAGGATAAAGCAGTTAAGCAGGTGACCGATTTATATGAGACCTTTACGATAAGTAAAGATAAGAAAATAGGATATGCGGATATTACGTATCGAGTGAAAGCGGACAAGGTAAAGGAATCCTCAAAAGAGAAAGTATTAAATAGCATAAAGATTTCAAAAGATGCGGGCATCCAAACGGAATTAGGCGGCTCCGTGACATTCTCTGAAATTGAAGTAGGTGGCATTTCTGAAATCATAGGGATTATCTTCGCCTTCTTGATTTTAGCCTTTACATTTGCTTCACTTTTGGTCGCAGGATTACCAATATTGACGGCTGTAATTGGGTTAGTAATAGGTGTGATGGTCATTTTAATCACCTCAAACTTTGTAGAAATGTCTGCATTTAGTCTCACATTAGCGGTGATGATTGGTCTTGCAGTAGGAATTGATTATGCACTGTTTATCATTTCAAGATATCGACAGCTGTTAGCAGAAGGCTACAATTTGAATGAGGCTGCTGCTAGAGCTGTGGGTACCGCAGGAAGTGCTGTATTATTTGCGGGCGTCACTGTCATTGTTGCATTATGTGGACTTGTATTAGTTGACATACCGTTTCTAGGTATCATGGGCCTTGTGGGAGCCTTTATGGTACTATCTGTTATGCTTGTTTCCCTCACGATTGTTCCAGCTATACTAGGGCTTCTTGGAGATAAGGTGAGTCCTTCTAGGAAAAATAAGTTATTTTCTAAATTACAGCCAAAAAAAGAGAAAAAAACAATGGGCTGGGGAAGATTTATTCAAAAGCATCCGGGTAAAATAATGCTAGGTGTCATTTTATTGACAGGATTGATAAGCTGGCCAGCACTTCATATGGAGCTTGGTCTTCCGGATAACGGTATGAAAGGCAAAGAAACAACTGAACGTAAAGGATACGATCTTTTAGCAGAAGGATTTGGCAAGGGGTTTAATGGACCACTTGCCATCATCATAGATGCCTCTCAAGCAGATAAAACGATGAAGTCCAAGTCCATCGAGGAATCATCAAAATTGTTAGAAAAAATGGATGGTATCACACAAATCACGCCGGCGATTCCTGATCCATCGGGTGAGTACGCAATGTTAACAATCTTACCTAGAAGTGGTCCGGAGGATAAAGAAACGAAGCAATTAGTGAAAGACATTCGAAATGTATCGAGTGTGACTGACACAAAGTTTCTTGTGACTGGTTCTACTGCCGTGAATATAGATATTTCAGATAGACTCAGTGAAGCATTGCCAAAATTTGCAGGAGTCATTATTGGATTTGCTTTTGTGTTAATGATTCTTGTATTTAGATCATTCCTTGTTCCATTAAAGGCTGTACTAGGGTTTTTAATGACATTAACTGCTACATTAGGTTTTGCTGTCTTTGTTTTACAGGATGGACATCTTGCCCCATTGTTTGGAATACCTGCAGCAGGACCGTTGTTAAACTTTATGCCTGTACTAGTGACAGGAATATTATTTGGTCTTGCAATGGATTATGAAGTATTTTTAGTTAGTAGAATGAGGGAAGAATTCCTTCTATCTCATGATGCAAAGAAATCTGTTATTTCTGGATTACAGCATAGTGGCAGGGTTGTAACTGCAGCAGGCTTAATTATGATTTTCGTTTTCGCAAGCTTTATTTTTGCTCAAGACTTGATTATTAAAACAATGGGATTAACATTGGCATTTGGGGTTTTATTCGATGCATTTGTCATTAGAATGACCTTTATCCCTGCTTGTATGATGCTATTAGGGCGGGCAAATTGGTACTTACCAAAATGGCTGGCACGATTGCTTCCGCATATTGATATTGAAGGAGAGTCAATTGCCCAAAAGGAAAAGAAGATTATATAATGTATTCTTTTTAAATGTTAAAATCCTAATACCGCCATTGCCTCTTTAAAAGGCGGGCGGTATTTTTCGTGTTATGATGGGGTTTGGAAGGTGAGAGTTTATGCTTAAGAAACGGATAGACCCATTTAATGAAATGATCTATTCCCGAATTCCCACGTTATTATGGGGCGTTCTTGTGTATGTTGCAGCGATGATTTTTCAGTTTTTAACAGCATCTTTATCGCTTTCAAGTTTGTTTTTTTCTGGCCTTATCGCGATCCATCTCATTTTGCACTGGTGGTCATTTTATTGGTTCAAGAAGAAGCCTTGGATTTATTTCTTCATACAAGGAATCGTTATTCTACTTTGTGTTTTAGCTATGCAAGCTGCCTCTCCTGTTATTTTAATTGGTCTTTTACCGGTATTAATTGCTCAAAGCATCGGTGTATACTATCATACATTAAAGATTATTTTGACAGGACTTTGTTTTTATGTACTTTTTTTTCTAGCTCTTATTTTGGTTAATGATACAGATGATCTGACTGTCTACATTCCGATTTTATTTCTTATCCTTATTGTGGTCGTTGCATACTCTATCTTATTTTTTAGACAAGTAAAGGCTAGAATACGAACTCAAACGTTTCTAAAGGAACTAGAACTCGCACATCAGCAGGTGGAGGAGTTAACCCTTGCTAATGAACGTCAAAGAATGGCGAGAGATTTACATGATACCCTTGCACAAGGGCTTGCAGGCATTATTATGCAATTGGAAGCTGTTCAAGCACATTTAGAGAATCAAAATACCCAGCGTGCTCAAAGCATTATCAAGGGCTCAATGAGCCAAGCTCGAAAAACATTAGGTGAGGCACGAATGGTGATTGATGATCTTCGGAAGGATCGTCAGGATCAATACGATTTAACTGAAACAGTGAAAAATGAAGTAAATCGATTTACGACAGCAACGAATATCCCAATTCGTACAAAGATATCTGTACCTCAGAATATGTCACCTTTTTTTATTGAACATACTGTTTACATGATAAAAGAATGCTTAACGAATGTTTCAAAACATGCCAAAGCAAGCCATGTCGAGTTAGTGATGGTACAACAAGGTGATCACATCCATTTGAAAATAGCAGACAATGGAGTGGGATTTGATGAGAAAAAACGAGAATCCACTTTTGGACATTACGGCATCATTGGTATGTCAGAACGTGTTCGGCTGCTTGGTGGAGAGATCCATTTGAAAAGTAAAAAAAATGAAGGTACACAAGTAATAGTGAACATACCTTTGAAAAAGGAGTAAATACAGTGTCTTATCGAATTGTGATTGTTGATGATCATTATGTTGTGAGAGAAGGATTAAAATTAATTCTTGAAACAGACGAAAGATTTGAAGTTGTTGGAGAAGCAGAAGATGGAGGAAAGGGGATAGATGTCATAAAAGAAAAATCCCCAGACCTTGTATTACTTGACCTCAACATGCCAATGATGAGCGGGCTTGATATGCTTAGAGAAATGCAGACTCTTCAAATAAAAGTTCCCGTACTCATTTTGACTACTTATAATGAAGAGAACTTAATGATTCAAGGGTTACAGCTTGGTGCAAAAGGCTACCTCTTAAAGGATGCCAGCAGAGAAAACTTATTTAATACAATTGAAGCGGCCATCAGAGGAGACATTTTACTTCAATCAAATGTGGCCTCAAAGGTATTTGAATCAACCGTACACAAAGAACCTCAAGAAAAATTGAAAACAGACAACCACTTGCTTACCGAAAAAGAAATGCTCGTTTTGCAAGCAGTAGCTAGAGGGTTTCGGAGTAAGGAAATTGCATTTGATATGGGAATTTCCGAGAGAACTGTAAAAGCACATTTAACAAACATTTATCAAAAACTAAATGTGACATCAAGAGCTGAAGCAATTAAAACATCAATAGAATTAGGAATCATTCATTTTTAGATAATTGAACAAACAGGAGTCAAAGCCACTCTTGCAGAAGCACTTTTGTACAAACCTATGAGCTTGGGAAATAATAAAGAGACTACTTTAGGTAGTCTCTTTTTAAAAAGCATGGAGTTAGACTCTATATAAGAAAGAAGGTATGTGGGCTTTGGTTGAAGAAGTCTAATAAACAATGAAGTAAGATTATAAACAAAGGAGAAACCTATGCAACATGATCTTCTCAATCAATTATTAAAGATAACAGATGAAGAGGAACTGATTCTACAAAACAGAAGAGAGATAAATAAAGACATTTATACCAATCAGTCTAATTTTATTATAGAAAGTCAAAAATTTCTCAATCAAGAGAGTATGATTACGGTTCGAAAACATACACGCTTTGTGGATTTTCCTAAACATAAACACGACTACATTGAGATTAATTATGTTTACAATGGACAGTATAACCAAAAAGTAGGGAATCAAAGAATAAAATTGCAACAAGGGGAGCTGTTATTTTTAAACCAGCATATTGAGCATGAAACTCAAGCTTGTGCAGAAGAAGACATTATTATTAATTTTATCATTTTACCTAATTTTTTTGATTTTATCTTTTCGTTTTTAACGACTGAAAACAGAATTAGTAATTTCTTAATTAACAGTTTATATAACAGTACTCAAAATGGACAATTCCTTTACTTTAAAGTTTCAGAAGTAGAAAGCATTCAAGAATTGATAAAAAAAATTATTATTGAAATTATGTCTCCTGCTTTTATGTCTGAATCCACCATTAAATTGTATATGGGTCTTTTAATGGTGGAGTTAATTAAGCACGCTGATAAGGCCGAACATACAGAAGACAATCCTGTACAACATTATTTAATTGTTGAATCATTAAAGTATATTGATGAACATTTCCAGAGTGCATCACTGAATGAATTAGCCACAAAATTAAGCCAGCCCGCTTATGCTTTAAGTAAAGAGATTAAAAAGGCTACCAACTTTACATTTAAAGAATTACTTCAAGAAAAACGTTTAAATAAAGCGAAAGAGTTACTGGAAAGTACAGATATGCCAATTGCCTCTGTTATAGATCAAGTTGGATATGATAATGTAAGTTATTTCTATCGGATTTTTAAAAACAAATATCATCAGACACCAAAGCAATTCAGAGAACACTTAGCAAAAAAATAAGATGCTGCTAAATGTTCTTTTTTATTTTAAACAATTGCAAATAAGGACAATAAATAAATCATTTTAGACATTATTTTCTCCTTTTAGCTGGCTTAATATAAAGACATAAGCAAACGCTTTCATGCAAAGGGTGATTAAAATGAAGAAATGTTGTTTAGCAGTTGATATTTAACAGTAACGACACCGTAAAATAGAAAGGAAGAATATCAAATGACAATAAGAGAAAATTATGAGATTGCGAAAAAAGAATATGAAAAATGGGGAATCAATGTTGATGAAGTATTGGAACAATTAAAAAATGTACCGATTTCCATTCATTGCTGGCAGGGAGATGACATTGCTGGATTTGAAGTAAATAAAGGAGAATTGTCAGGTGGAATTGATGTAACGGGAAATTATCCTGGTAAAGCAACCACACCTCAACAACTAAGAGCAGATTTAGAGAAAGCGTTGTCTTTAATTCCTGGAAAACATCGTGTGAACTTACATGCCATTTATGCGGAAACAAATGGAGAAGTCGTTGAAAGGGATCAATTAGAGCCAAGACACTTTGAAAACTGGGTGAAATGGGCTAAAGATCAAGGTGTAGGCTTAGATTTCAATCCAACATTATTCTCACATGAAAAAGCAGCAGATGGGCTAACGTTGTCTCATCCTGATGAACATATCAGAAATTTTTGGATCAATCATTGTATCGCCAGCCGCAAAATTGGTGAGTATTTTGGTAAAGAATTAGGAACAGCATCCTTAACAAATATTTGGATTCCAGATGGTTATAAAGATATTCCAAGTGATCGACTAACGCCTCGTCAACGGTTAAAAGATTCGTTAGATAAGATTTTTGAAGAAGAGATCAATGAAAACTATAATCTTGATGCCGTTGAAAGTAAGTTATTCGGTATTGATTCTGAATCTTATGTGGTTGGATCGCATGAATTTTATCTTGGATACGCATTAAAGAATAATAAACTATGTTTATTAGATACAGGACATTTCCATCCGACTGAAATGGTATCAAACAAAATTTCATCTATGCTGCTTTACAGTGACAAGCTTGCCCTTCATGTTTCTCGTCCTGTTCGCTGGGACAGTGATCATGTTGTAACGCTGGATGATGAGTTACGTGAAATTGGTCTCGAAATTGTTCGAAATCAAGCATTGGATAAAGTGATGATTGGCCTTGATTTCTTTGATGCAAGTATTAACCGTGTTGCAGCATGGACAATTGGAACAAGAAACATGATTAAATCGTTACTATATGCAATGTTAGTACCAAATGAACATTTAAAAGAGTTACAGGAAGGTGGAAACTTTACAGAAAGATTAGCATTAATAGAGGAATTCAAAACGTATCCTTTCGGTGCAATCTGGGATTACTATTGTGAAAAAATGGGCGTGCCTGTAAAAGAAACATGGCTGGAAGAAGTGAAACAATATGAGCAAGATGTATTAACAAAAAGAAACTCTGTTTTAGCCTAAAAAATCATGAAAGGCTAACTAGTAAATTTACAAAGAGATACAGTCAGGGGAAGGGTCTAATAGATCAATTCCCTTGTTTATATTACAAGGATTCCTTTTTAGATGAATAGGTTACAACTCAATGTTTTTTCCACTCTACGCGTGCTAATTGAAGGGAATCATATTCATCTCACATGGAGAATACACAATAAAATACTTATGAGAGAAGGGGCCTGCTTTTATTTTTCAGTCATCAGCCGACCAGGTAAATCTAAATATTCGTTAAGAGGAGGTTTTAAAATTGAAAGTGAGCTTATTTATTACATGTTTAATTGATACTTTCCAGCCGAATGTCGGTAAGGCAACAGTTGAGATACTTGAACACCTTGGTTGTGAAGTATCATTTCCTACATCACAAGTATGTTGTGGCCAGCCCGCCTATAATAGTGGCTATGCTGCCGAAGCCAAGCAAGCAGCGAAAAATATGATCCAAACCTTTGAAGATGCAGAGTATATAGTAACTCCCTCTGGTTCTTGTGCAGCAATGTTCCACGAATATCCACATATATTCAAAGGAGATTTTCAATGGGAGGAGCGAGCAAGGCGGCTTGCTGAGAAAACGTATGAACTAACTCAATTTATCGTAGAGGTGTTAAAGGTTACAGATGTAGGGGCACGTTTAAAAGGGAAAGCGACCTATCATACATCTTGTCATATGACACGTTTGCTAGGTGTGAAGGAAGCACCTTTTACGCTGCTTTCTAATGTAAAAGAATTAGAGGTTGAGCACCTTCCCAACGCCCAAAATTGCTGTGGATTTGGTGGAACTTTTTCTGTGAAAATGATGCCAATATCTGAACAAATGGTAGACGAAAAAGTGGAAAGTGTTGAACAGACCGGTGCGGACTATTTAATTAGTGCAGATTGTGGATGTTTAATGAATATTGGAGGACGAATAGAACGTTTAGGAAAATCAGCGCAGGTACTGCATATTGCAGAGGTATTAAATAGCCGTTAATTCAAGGGGGGAACACGACATGAGCATGAAAATTAGTGATAAAAAATTTAATGAACGTATTGATAAAGGAATCCAAGATTCTACGATGCGTGAGGCTGTGTCTACAGCTCAAGAACGCCTGTATACACGTCGTTTGGCAGCTAGTGAAGAGCTTGGGAACTGGGAAGAATGGCGCGATTTAGGGGAGCAAATCCGTCAACACACGCTGGAGAATTTAGATTATTACTTAATGCAATTAAGTGAAAATGTTACAAAACGCGGGGGACATGTCTTTTTTGCGAAAACAAAAGAAGACGCCGCTCAATACATAAAGGAAGTTGCAGAAAAAAAACAAGCCAAGAAAGTCGTGAAATCCAAATCAATGGTAACCGAAGAAATCGAAATGAATAAAACTTTAGAAGACATAGGTTGTGAAGTGGTAGAAAGTGACCTTGGCGAATACATTTTGCAAGTTGATGATCATGAACCACCTTCCCACATCGTAGCGCCGGCTCTTCATATGAAAAAAGAACAAATTCGTGATGTATTTCAAGAAAAACTAGGTTATGGAAAGTCGGAAGATCCTTACGAGATGACAAAATTTGTTCGTAAAATCCTGCGCGAAAAATTTCTTGAAGCAGAAATCGGTGTCACCGGTTGCAACTTTGCCGTTGCAAATACAGGATCAATCTGTTTAGTGACCAATGAAGGAAATGCGGATCTTGTAACTGCTATTCCAAAAACGCAAATCGCTGTAATGGGAATGGAACGTCTTGTACCAACAATGGAGGAGCTGGATGTACTTGTTGGATTGCTTTGCAGAAGTGCAGTAGGGCAAAAGCTAACGAGTTACATTACAACAGTAGGGCCTAAATATGAAGAAGAGGCAGATGGTCCAGAAGAATTTCACCTTGTTGTCGTTGATAACGGCCGTTCTGAAATCTTAGGGTCTGAGTTCCAACAAGTATTACAATGCATCCGTTGTGCAGCATGTATTAATGTATGTCCAGTATATCGTCATGTCGGAGGACATTCTTATGGCTCTATCTATCCGGGGCCAATTGGTGCAGTATTAAGTCCACTTTTAGGTGGATATGACGATTATAAAGAACTGCCATATGCATCAACTCTTTGTGCAGCATGTACTGATGCTTGTCCAGTTAAAATTCCGCTACACGAACTACTTTTAAAACATCGTCAAGTAATTGTTGAAAAAGAAGGACGTGCTCCTCTCGGTGAGAAACTAGCGATGAAAATGTTTGGAATGGGAGCATCATCTGCTGCTCTATACAAACTAGGTACAAAAATGGCACCTGCAGCTATGAAGCCCATTGTATCAGGAGATCGAGTCTCCAAAGGAATTGGCCCATTAAAAAATTGGACTGAAATTCGAGAATTCCCAGCTCCAAGTAAAGAACGTTTTCGAAACTGGTTTGACAATCATAAAAAAGGTGGTGAAAAGTAATGAGAGGAACAGCTCAAAATCAGGAAGTTTTTTTAAATCATGTGGCTAAACAGCTGGGACGGGAAAGACGAATAAGTGGTGTTGTACGTCCAGAGTGGAAGAATAACGTAAACTGGGATGTAATGAAAGGTTATACAGAAAAGGAGTTAATCGCTACGTTCACAGAGCACTGCAGCAAAATTCATACCACTGTTTTTGAAACAACAAAAGATCACTTAGCTGAAGCTTTAAAGAAAATTGTTGCTGAACATGGCGGGGGGCCCATAATGACAGCCCAAGATACACGTTTCAAAGAATATGGCTTAACAGATTTACTTGAAAAAGAATGGCCGGAAGAAAATATAGAGGTACATGTATGGGATTCAAAAAGAGGACGTGAGGCGAATCATTCCCTCGCCGAAAAAGCCAATATTGGTATTACATTCAGTGACTATGCACTTGCCGAGTCAGGAACAATTGTTGTAAAAACTCATGAGGGACAAGGGCGGGCACTTCACTTTTTGCCGACTGTCTATGTCACGATTATCCCGCGTGAAACGATTGTGGCACGTATTACACAGGCTGTTTCTGACCTAAACCAACGTGTAGAAAAGGGAGAAGCTGTTGCTTCTTGTATTCACTTTATTTCTGGACCAAGTAATTCTGCAGATATCGAAATGAATTTGGTCGTAGGTGTGCATGGACCTTTAAAAGCTTTTTATTTCATTGTGTAAGGTTGGTTGATATAAAAAATAGAGTTTCCATTTGGAATCTCTATTTTTTTCAAGGATTCCACGCAGGTCGTAAGAAATCTGGAATTGGCGGAGCAGATGGTAAACATGGTTTAGAAGAATTTTTACAAACTCATGTTGTTTATTTGCAGCATAACTCAAACAAAAGATAAGAGAAAGACAACTTAATATTCCATGAGATTTATCAATAAGCAGCTATTTCATCATCGTTCTAAGAGTATCTCAAGAGAGATGCTCTTTTTCTTGACTGAATGTACAATTTCACTCAACGTCTAACTATTTTTTCATTTGTTCTTCCCCCCAATAGCAAATCGCATCTAATACAGGGATTAATGATAATCCCTTTTCCGATAAACTATATTCTACTTTTGGAGGCACTTGAGGATATTCTTTACGATTAATTAACTGATCTGCTTCAAGCTCTTTTAGTGTATTGGTTAATGTTTTAAAAGAGATTGCCCCAAGCATTCGTTTCAACTGATTATAGCGAATAGGCGCATTGTTTGCATATAAAGCATACAGTACCGTCATCTTATATTTCCCACCAATTAATGATAAAGTGTACCCAAATCCAGTTTCTTTTAGATCAGCATGAGCTGTAAAGGATTCTTTGGTCATTTCACACTCTCCTTTAGGTTAGTATCGCACTTTAATTACCGTACTTGTAGTACGTTATAGCATACAATAAAATGAATGTACATCAAAATATGATGAAAATAACAAAAAAGGGTGAATGAATTATGAAAACAATTGTCTATGCACATCCTTGGGATGGAAGCTATAATCATGCCATTTTGACTTCCATTACAGAAAATCTAGAAACAAAGAGAGAACCATTTCAAGTGATCGATTTATATAAAGATGGGTTCAATCCCGTTTTTTCAGCTGAGGAATTGAAGTATTTTCATAAAGGAGAAACGCCTGATCAATTAGTTAAGGATTATCAAAAGAAATTAAGTCAGTCAACTGAATTAATATTTATATTTCCTGTCTGGTGGTGGGATTTACCTGCAATTTTAAAAGGATTTATTGATAAAGTCATGTTAAGAGGTTTCGCATTCTTGGAAGATAAAAACACTGGGGCTTTAAAAGGTTTATTGACAAATATTAAAAAAACAACCGTGATCTCAACATCTACAACAGATAAGGATTATATAGAATCTGAAGGTGGGAATGCGATTCAAAGCGTTTTTATTAACAGAACTCTTGCTGACTTGGGAATTAAAAACGAAGACACCAAATGGATTCATTTTTCGAGAGTTAACTTAACAACAGATGAAAAGAGGAAAGTATTTTTAAACGAAATATCCCAACGTATTTAATTTACTGTAGCAGCCAATAAGGAAAGGCACAACCTTTACGACCGATCTAATTGATTGAGAAGGTGGTAGAGGTTGTGAAATTAAATATCGACACTCAAATATATATTCTCATTTCTTAGTTTACATAATATATATTCTAGGAAGTTAAACAAACAATGGATTTCTCTTGTCTCAAAATTAAGTATACTTATCTTATTGAGACAAAATAGAAAAAATCAAAATCCAACGTTATTCGCGAGATTTTGATTCATCAAGATATTTAATGATTTTCGCAGGATTTCCACCAACCACCACATTTGCTGGAACATTTTTTGTCACAACGGCACCAGATGCAATGACAGCATTGTCGCCAATTGTGACACCTGGATTAATAATAGCACCGCCGCCAATCCATACATGGTTTCCAATGGTGACTGGTTTGCCGAATTCAATGCCCTTTGCACGTTCTATCGGGTCAAGCGGGTGTCCAGCCGTATAAATATGTACATTCGGACCTAATAAACAGTGATGTCCAATGGTAATTTTGCACACGTCTAATAACACTGCATCAAAATTTGCAAAAAAATGCTCACCAATCTCGATATTGTATCCGTAATCGCACTGCAGTCTTCCTTCAAAAACGACATCATTTCCGCAAGCGCCTAATAATTCCTTTAAAATGGATGTTCTTTTTTCTTGCTGATTGGTTTGCTGATATGCGTATGTCAATTGTCTCGCTCTTTCACGATCTGCGATCAGTGTTTGGTCACTAGATACATAATGTTCTCCTTGGATCATTTTTTCCTTTTCACTTTTCATGTTGATCTCCTCCTCCCTTCTATTTATACCAATGCGATATGATTACATCCTACCGCCCCCTTTATGTTTATTTTACCTTCTCATCATAACAATTGGGAAGGAATGATTTCTTTTGACTAGAATTGACCTTGTTCCTCCAGCAAGTTATTTACGAATCAGCAAGTCTCATTTATAATCGAGTAGATTTGTTCAATAACATATATCTTTAATTGTGAGGGATTAGATGGAATTAAAGTGGTATAAAGCAATTATTGTGATCTTTACGATGTCTGGGATCTCCATTTCTACATGGTTTTCACGGACACCGGAAGTGAGAGATTTATTACAAGCAAACACAGGAACAATGGGACTTATTTTACTCGGTTTATCCGTTGGTTCAATTGTTGGGCTTGTTCTTTCAAATGTATTCGTCCGCAAAAAAGGCGGCCGATTGGCGATTGTGATCAGTGCTTTTTTGATGTTCCTTGGATTTACTACTCTTGCCATTGGTTCAACGCTCTCTTCTATCTTTGTCGTCACCTCTGGTCTTTTTCTTTTTGGAGCAGGCTCTGGCATGTGCAATGTGGCGATGAACTTAGAAGGAACAGAGATTGAGTACAGCATCAAGAAAACCATTCTGCCTATATTGCACGCTTCCTTTAGCATTGGGACTTTAATTGGAGCAGGTGCTGGTATTCTTTTTATCCATCTAGGCATCTCTGTATTGATACACCTTCTCGCTATCGCCCTTCTATTCTTCCTCAGTATATTGATTTGTACACGGTTTATCCCGCATGGGACAGGAAAGGATCAGCATGAGAAGCAGACCGATACAGTTGAGTCTACTCAAACGGCATGGCTGAACAAACGAACGATATCTCTTGCGATGATCGCCTTATGTCTTGCGTTTGTCGAAGGCTCGGCCAATGATTGGATTCCACTTGCAATGGTGGATGGCTACCAAGTTTCACATTCCATGAGTACGGTCATCTATGCTTTGTTTTTGTGCGGCATGATTAGCGGCAGACTGATCAGCGGACGTTTGATCGATCGCTTTGGCAGAGTATTATTGCTAAGAGTTGCGATTTTATCAGCAGCTGCCGGCCTATTCTTAGTCATTTTGAAGATTTCACTTGTTGTATGTATGATATCAATCTTTTTATGGGGACTTGGCGCATCTTTAGGCTTTCCGCTAACTATTTCTGCAGCAGGCGATGATAGCCGGTACGCTGTCAAACGCGTTAGTATTGTGACCTTATCTGGTTACACAGCCTCCCTTTCCGGTCCTCCTATTTTAGGACTGCTTGCCAATCAAGTTGGACTGCTTCATGCCTTTATCTTTGTTCTAATTGCCATATGTATTGCAGGAATCTTTACTAAAGCTGTAGCAAAACCACATTCATTACAAGCGACTAAAAGTGTCTGATCCTTGATCATGGCACTTTTTTTAAATTTAAAAAATAAAATTGAAACCTTTCATGAAGTGAAACAGTCCTATAGATGTCGTGATGTTTATCGCTTTTTTAATGAGGGAAAGTAAAAAAATAAGACTTTTCAAATAACTGAAAACGTGGTAAGATCATGAAAATAACCAGGAAGGGGTGAGAAAAATGAAAAAAAATATGCTATTAAAATTAGGTGTTTTATGCATAGCACTTGCAAGTTTTCATTTGTTCTCAATGCCTCATTCCGTTCAGGTATACCATCATGCTAAGGTGGTTGCCGATCAAGAATCACATGAAATGAAAATCGTCCAGACAATGGGCGATGAAAAGAAACAAAAACATGTGAACGCAGTATTTGCCGCATTTACAGCACTGCTGATTATTGGCAGTATGACAGCTGGATTTGCACGCATCACTCATACTGATCGATTTGACCGGAAAAAGAAGCATTTACTTGCAGTGTTCTATCAATCTTCTTATTTCCGACAAGCTCGTGTTTAACCCAACCATCTAAATCAAAACAAAAATTGGGAGGTTTTACACGATGTTATTTTTCTTAAGAATTTTCATTCTAGGTCTTTTCTCTGTCACTTCACTTTCTCTTTTCGTCTACCAAGGAATTGAAGTAGTGCACGCCATTACAAGCATGTTTGGCAACCACGAGAGCTAAATGACCCGTATATAAAAGAACCCCCCTGCCAGTCGCAGGGGGGGTTTTCGTTTGCTTATTTATTGTCATCTGGTGCAGGTTCAGGTGTCAGAAGGACATGAGTCACTTCTCCCTGCTCTTCCTCATCTATAATAAATGATCCATTGCTATAGCGGTCATTTGCTCTTAAAGTAGAAATATCAAGTGGAATCGTTGTACCCTTTTCTGTATCTATCTCAAGTGTATCGTGCAGCGCTGCAGCGATCACAGCCACAATACGGTGCGGGTTTTTCTTTAATTCTCTCAGCATAAGAACTCCGCGTTTCGCTCTTGATGTTTTATCAAATTCAGAGAGGTTCATTCGCTTTACAGCCCCTCTTTGTGTCGTGAGCACAAGGACATCGTTTTTCGGATCAATGATCTGACCAGAGACTACCTCGTCCCCTTCCTTCAAGTTGATTCCTTTGACACCGGCCGCTCTCGGTCCAACAACACTTACTTCTTCTTCATCAAACCACAAACCGTAACCATTTTTCGTTGCAATAAACAATTCCTGCTGTCCTGTTGTGACATGAACATCAACGAGTTCATCGTCACCTTTTAGGTTTAAGGCAACAAGCGGTTTCGAATAACGCTGCGCTTTATATTGAAGAAGCTCTGTTTTCTTCACCATTCCGCCTTTCGTAAAGAATAACAGATATGATGTTTCATCAAATTCTTTTATTGGAATGGCTTTTTGAATTGATTCCTCGCGATCAATCGAAATGATATTCGTAATATGCTGCCCCATGTCTTTCCAGCGTATATCTGGCAGCTGGTGAACAGGACAATAAATGTAGCTTCCTTTATTCGTAAACAGCAGAAGAACATCCGTTGTATTCATTTCAAACTGATGAATCAAACGGTCAGTATCCTTCATGCCAAAGTCCTTACCGTTAGAGGCAGCATAGGAGCGCTGGCTTGTCCGTTTGATGTAACCATCCTTCGTGACTGTGACGTATACATCCTCTGATGCGATCATCACTTCAAGGTTAATCTTAATTTCTTCGATTTTTTCCTCAATAACGGATCTTCTCTCATCAGCATATGTCTTTTTGAGCTTTTTCAGGCTGTTTGTAATGACCTTCAGCAGCTTTTTCTCGTTCGCTAAAATGTCTTCAAGCTCTGCTATGCGCACATCTAGCTCTCTTGCTTCGTCTCTTAATTGCGTAATATCTGTATTCGTTAAACGATATAACTGGAGTGAAACAATCGCTTCTGATTGTGCTTCTGTAAAGTCATATTTCGCCATCAAGTTGTTCTTTGCATCACGCTTATCATTAGAGGAGCGGATGGTGGCAATAACTTCATCTAAGATGGAAAGTGCCTTAATTAAGCCGTCGACAATATGGTGGCGTTCCTTCGCTTTTCGAAGCTCGTACGCTGAGCGGTTCGTCACCACTTCTTTTTGATGGGCAATATATGCATCTAGTACAGTGGTGAGCGTCATTAATGTCGGTCTTCGATTATGTATCGCTACCATATTAAAGTTATATGGGATTTGCAGATCTGAGTTTTTATATAAGAAATTCAGCACACCATTTGCATCTGCTTCTTTTTTCAGCTCTACTACGATTCGAAGCCCAGTACGGTCTGTTTCATCTCGGACCTCTGAAATGCCTTCTACTTTTCTTTCAATTCGGAACTCGTCCATCTTTTTGACAAGATTGGCTTTATTCACTTCGTAAGGAATTTCTGTGATCACGATTTGCTGGCGTCCGCCGCGGATGGTTTCAATCTCCGCTTTGCCTCGAATCATAATCTTTCCTTTTCCTGTTTCATACGCCTTCTTAATACCGTCTACACCTTGAATGATACCGCCTGTTGGGAAATCTGGCCCTTTGATGACCGTCATTAAATCCTCAACCGTACAATGCGGCTGTTCGATTCGTTTAATAACGCCATCAATGACTTCTCCCAAGTGATGCGGCGGGATATCTGTGGCATACCCAGCTGAAATCCCTGTTGATCCATTCACGAGGAGGTTTGGGAACATCGCTGGTAATACAACGGGCTCTTTGCTTGTATCATCAAAGTTTGCGACAAATTCGACCGTTTCCTTGTCTAAGTCCTTTAAAAGCTCTGAAGCAATAGCAGACAGCCTTGCTTCCGTATATCGCATGGCAGCAGGCGGATCACCATCGATACTCCCGTTATTCCCATGCATCTCAATCAGTACATTTCGTACTTTCCACTCCTGACTCATTCTTACCATCGCTTCATAAACAGATGAGTCTCCGTGCGGGTGATAGTTACCAATCACGTTACCGACTGTTTTAGCGGCTTTACGGAAGTTTTTATCCTGCGTATTTCCTTCTGCATACATCGCATATAAAATTCTTCGTTGTACAGGTTTTAGTCCATCACGTGCATCTGGAAGCGCACGGTCTTGGATAATATATTTACTATAGCGGCCAAAGCGGTCGCCGATTACTTCTTCTAATGGTAAATCATGAAATCGTTCTTGTTGTGCCATGTTTAAACCTCCTCAGCTAGCGACAAGTTTTCATTTTCAAGAATGTTGCTTTCCTCATCAAGTCCAAAGGCGACATTCTTTTCAATCCATTTACGGCGTGGTTCTACTTTGTCACCCATTAGAGTTGTGACGCGGCGTTCCACACGTGCAGCATCATCAATTTTGACCCTGACAAGTGTTCTCGATTCTGGATTCATTGTCGTTTCCCATAGCTGGTCGGCATTCATTTCACCTAACCCTTTGTAGCGCTGAATCGTGTACCCTTTTCCAACTTTCTTCAATACGTCATCCATTTCTTCATCAGACCATGCGTACTCAATGATTTCTTTTTTCCCTGAGCCTTTGCTGACTTTATATAAAGGCGGGAGTGCAATAAACACTTTGCCATGCTCAATCAGCGGCTTCATATAGCGGTAGAAGAATGTTAAGAGAAGCACTTGAATATGCGCTCCATCCGTATCCGCATCTGTCATGATCACGATTTTGTCATAATTGATGTCTTCTACATTAAAATCGACACCGACGCCTCCACCAATTGCATGAATAATGGTGTTGATTTCTTCGTTTTTGAAAATATCAGCAAGCTTTGCTTTTTCTGTATTGATGACCTTTCCGCGCAGCGGTAGCACCGCCTGGAATTTACGGTCGCGCCCCTGTTTTGCTGACCCGCCCGCTGAGTCACCCTCTACTAGGTATAGTTCGTTTCTTGCTGGGTTTCTAGATTGGGCAGGTGTTAATTTTCCGCTCAGCGTGGCTTCAGACTTTTTCCGTTTCTTGCCGCTCCTTGCTTCTTCACGGGCTTTTCTAGCAGCCTCTCTTGCCTGCTGCGCTTTAATTGCTTTTTTCACAAGAAGAGTGGCTGTTTCCCGGTTTTCTTCAAGGAAATACGCAAGTTTTTCAGAAATGACAGCATCAACAGCTGAACGTGCCTCACTTGTCCCAAGCTTTCCTTTTGTCTGCCCTTCAAATTGAAGCAGTTCTTCAGGAATTCTGACAGAAATAATAGCAGACAGTCCTTCGCGAATATCAGTACCTTCTAAATTTTTGTCTTTTTCTTTTAAAAGAGCGACTTTGCGAGCATATTCGTTAAAGGCTCTCGTCATGGCCGTTTTGGCACCAGACTCATGTGTTCCGCCATCTTTTGTTCTGACGTTATTAACGAAGGAAAGGATATTTTCCGAATAGCCATCATTAAATTGAAAAGCAAAATCTACTTCAATGGACTGATGCTCTCCTTCAAATGAGACGACTTCACTCAGAACATCTTTTTCTTCATTTAAATAAGCAACAAAGGCTTCAATGCCTGTCTCATAATAAAACGTTTCTTGTACATCATGCCGTTCATCGATCAGCTCTATTTTTAACCCTTTTAATAAAAAGGCAGATTCTCTTAAACGCTCTGATAATGTATCGAAATTATAGGTCGTAACACTGAACATGGTAGGGTCCGGCTTAAAATGAATCAGTGTCCCCGTTTTTTTCGATTTTCCGATTTTTTCGAGTGATGTGACAGGTTTACCGCCGTTTTCAAAGCGCTGATGATAAATAAATCCGTCACGTTCAATTGTGACAGTGAGCCATTCTGACAGCGCGTTCACAACAGATGCCCCAACTCCGTGAAGTCCACCACTTGTTTTATATCCACCTTGACCAAATTTTCCGCCTGCGTGCAGGACCGTTAAAATGATCTCGGGTGTCGGTTTTCCAAGCTTATGCATACCAGTAGGCATTCCACGCCCTTTATCTTGGACGGAAATGCTGTTATCTTTATGTATTTTGACAATGATATGATCTCCATGGCCAGCGAGCACTTCATCGACAGAGTTGTCTACAATCTCATAGACAAGGTGATGAAGACCGCGCGAATCCGTAGATCCAATATACATCCCTGGACGTTTACGGACCGCTTCAAGCCCCTCTAGCACCTGAATAGAATCATCGTTATAATCTACTTGCTGCTTTTTAACCAAATGCTTAATCCCCTTTCACTAACAAACATAACCGGCTAATCATCAAATGATCTCTCTAGATTTTAATGATGATCATGCTGCTCATTACTGTCCACTTTAATAAGCTGCATCATCATCATGCATGTGTCATTCACCAATACATGCTCTTTTGCACAGCTATGAGAATCATTCTACATTCTGCAATCAGAACTAGAAGTCCATTATAAACAAGACTGTTTCATAAGCCAAATGCAATCATATGATGGTTTTAGCAAAACAGAACAAATGTTCCATATTGATCTTATCGCTCTTTTTCTCGATATGCAAGGCCGCCGATATGTCCCTGTCGCCTTATTTTATCGCTTTCTTTCAGAATCGCAAATATATTTCTGCAACAAAAAAGCAAAAATCCTTGAAAAACCAAGGATTTTTGACGATTTAATGAGTTTTTGTCATCGCATGAGCCACCTTGATACATAAATCCATGATGGCGACCTTGCCATTTTCCTCAATCAGCCTTTTCGCTTCTTCGTGATATATGCCTTGCTGCGCCCAAAAAACAGGTGCGTCTATTTCGAGAAACTCTTCTGCCACCTCTGGTAAAAACTCTGAACGTCTAAAGACATTGACGATATCAACAGGCTCTTTTATATCTTTTAAAGAAGCGACTGCTTTCACACCGAGTGCTTCATCGATCGTTGGATTCACTGGGATCATCTCATACCCGGCATCCTGCATCGCCTTAGACACCATATAAGACGTCCGGTGCGGCTGATCTGATAATCCAACAACAGCAATTCGTTTACTGCTTTTTAATATACGGCCGATTTCTTCTTTCGTAGGATTGTTCATCAAGACACTCCTTTTCCTCCATTTTAGCGAATTTCTGCTTAAAAACAAAGCCGAATCCATCTGCTTTCGATTTTTTCAAAAAAAGTTCCCCATGTTTTTCACAAGATCATGTTAAAATGTAAGACAAGAGGGAGAATATAAAGGAGTTATGCAGATGTTAATTGCTTTGATGTTTATTTTGGCTTATCTTCTCGGCAGTATTCCATCCGGTCTCATTGTCGGGAAAGCTGCAAAGGGTATCGATATTCGTGAACATGGCAGCGGAAACCTAGGTGCGACGAATGCATTTCGTACACTTGGCGTAAAAGCAGGGTCTATTGTGATTACTGCTGATATCCTAAAAGGGACGCTTGCTTCAGCTTTACCGTTTTTCATGCAGCTGGACATCCATCCCTTATTAGCAGGAGTTGCTGCTGTTATCGGTCACAGCTTTCCTGTCTTTGCAAAATTTAAAGGGGGAAAAGCAGTCGCTACATCAGGCGGTGTGCTGCTATTTTATGCCCCATTCCTATTTATCACGATGATCGCTGCTTTTTTCTTATTTTTATACATTAGTAAATATGTTTCACTATCATCTATGCTGACCGGGATCTATACATTCATTTACAGCATATTCACCAAAGACCTATTCTTAATCATTGTTGTTGCCGTTCTTGCTGGCTTTGTGATCTACAGACACATCGCCAACCTCAAACGAATTCTCAACAAAACTGAACCGAAAATCAAATGGCTCTAGCCGTTTCATCCATTTAAATATGTGGTAAAAGTAAAGAAAAGCTGTTTTTGCATCCTGCATTTTAAAAACAGCATGACTTCAAAAAGGGGCGATCACATTGAAATTAACGATAAAAGAAGATGCACTCAATTGGTACAAGGATGAATTAGATTTAGAAAAAGGTGATCAAGTTCGCTTTTTTGTGAGATATGGCGGGTGCAGTAATGTACAAAAAGGCTTTTCTCTCGGCGTCGCAAAAGATGAACCTCAAAATGCCGGCGCAACCGCTGAAATAGAAGGTATTACTTTCTTTATTGAGGAAAGTGATATTTGGTACTTTGACAACCATGATCTGCATATTGATTATAACGAGTCCGTGAAAGAACCAGAATTTCATTATGAATAAACAAAAAAGATACCTCATCCCTCGGGTATCTTTTTTGTTTTACACTTCAATATACAGCCCATACTCCTGAATGTTCCCTAAAGATCGTTCCTTTTGCAGAATTCTTTTTTGCCGCTCACCGATCAAGTCAAAATGAGGAAACCCTGCGCGGTCATGAATCCATTCTTTTTTTAGTCCATGTCTTTCTCCCCACTCAACTAACCGCTTCATATCCTGACAGGCTGCTTTTGTGACAGTATTGGCATTTGGAAAACGGTCATCGAGCCAGTAGTGTGTTAAAAAAGCAACTTTTCCTTGCTGGACAGCTGATTTCCAAGCGTTTAAATCGCTTCGTTTAATACCAAAAGCCATAAATTAAACCTGCTTCTTCGACTGTTCATATACTTTATGCCAGGCAGGAAAGGCTTTTCTAAATTGAATAGGTCTAAAGGTGTCTTTATCCACACATATATGTGTGGTTGTCCCTGTAATCGCTGTTTGTCCATCAGGTTTTTGAATTTCATAGCCATACACCGTTTTGACACCATTATATTCTTCAATCCATGTATGAACGGTTGCTGTTTCACCATACAGCAAAGGTTTTTTATATTGAACCTGCAAGTCTATCACAGGTGCAAGAGCACCATCTGCTTCTAGCTGCGCATAGGAAAACCCTAATTCTTTAATCAATGCTGTTCTGCCGACTTCCATCCAAATTAAATAATTGGCATGATACACGATGCCCATTTGATCTGTTTCTGCATAACGGACTTCTATTTCTTTTTTGGATACATACACGTTTTCATCGCTCTCCTATCAAAACCTAAGGTCTGTCTCTGCCATTTTACCACATTCCAAATGGTTCTTCTAAAAAGAGGCAATAAAATAAACCAGGAATCCCTGGTTTATTCGGTATAGCCATTCTTTCTTGCCGCTTCTTCGTCCTTGATCTCAGAACGCATCGCGTCAATACTCATTTTGCGGTTTTCGTTTTTTTGTTTGATCATTTGCTTTTCTGTCTCTGTTGAAACGGACATCGCTGCTTCAGATTCATCGATATTGTCAAGTGTGTTCTCGATCATATCTTGCAGCTTTTCAACATTATCAGAACGATCATCTGGATTGGATTGATAGGACTCGTTATTCATGATGATTCCCCTCCTTATTCGCCCTTCGTCTGTATCACATCAGGCTGTTCATTTGATTTATTATGCATCTTTTTACCTTTATTCCGTTTGTATGCTACAGGTTTTGTCCCTAAATGGTCTGGTGTAAACTGCGCTTGTTTATCATGCTCTCTACCCATTATTCATCCCTCCCTCTTCTTTAGGATGAACGAAAACGGATAATTCATAACTTATTTCTGTCTAAATCGCTCTTCCAACTTTTCTTCAAGCTGGTTTAAAAATTCCTCATTGCTTAATAATTCTTTTTTATTTTCAAGCACAAGCTCTTCAAATGTGCGTCGTTTTCTTCTTCTCATTCCACTCACCTCCATATATGTATGATTACATTTTCGCCAAAACATTTAGAAAATAAGCAAAAGAGCTGAATCATTATAGATCCAGCTCTTTTTCAATTTCTTTTTTTGTCAGCATTTGATGCTTCACAGACATGATGCGTCCTTTTTCATCTAATATGTATGTCGTTGGGTATGAAAGCACCTGATATCTTGCTTGAATGCCTTTTTGGTCCAATAAAACAGGAAAGCTCACCTTTAATTCTTTTGTGAATGCTGCCACATGATCCACACTCTTTTCAGTGGTCGTTAAATTCACCGCTAGTACTTCAACTTGGTCATTTTCGCTCCTAATCGCGTCTAGATCCGGCATTTCCGTCCTGCACGGCTTACACCATGTCGCCCAGAAATTGACGAGCACCTTTTTCCCTCGGTAATCAGATAACGAGGCGGTTTTGCCGTCAAGGGTTTTCAGTTCAAAATCAGGGGCTTGATCCCCTTTTTCAAGACCGATTGCGGGCTCTTTTGGCCCAAATAAATTCCACGCAAGTAAACCAATCAACACAAGTAAAACAGCGCTTGCCATTCCTTTTTTCCACATGATTGATCCTCCACTATTTTAAAAAAGAAGAGAAAGCTGTTGGATCGCCTTCTCTTCTTTGCTGTATTAGTTGCTTGCCAATTTTTCGCGAAGTACCATTTGAAGGATACCGCCATGACGATAGTAGTCAATTTCGACTTCACTGTCAAAGCGAACCACCACTTCAAACGTTTTCTCGTTTCCATCTGTGTCAATTGCTTTCACAGTCACGAGATCACGTGGACGAACTGTTTCGTCAACATGAACTTCAAATGTTTCTGTTCCTGTTAGACCATGAGTTTCTGCACTTTCTCCATCTTTAAACTGCAGAGGAAGTACGCCCATGAAGACAAGGTTACTTCTGTGGATACGCTCAAAGCTTTCAGCTAGAACAAATTTAATTCCAAGAAGGTTTGTTCCTTTAGCAGCCCAGTCACGTGAAGAACCCATTCCGTAGTCTTTACCTGCTAAGATCGCAAGACCTGTTCCATCCTCTTTATAACGCATGCATGCATCATAAATCGATGTCACTTCACCAGTTGGCCAGTAAGTTGTATAACCGCCTTCTGTTCCTGGTGCAATTTGGTTCTTAATACGGATGTTTGCAAAAGTACCTCTCATCATGACATGGTGGTTACCACGGCGAGATCCATATGAGTTAAAGTCTCTAGGCGATACGCCTCTTTCTTGCAAGTATTTGCCCGCCGGTGTGTCCTTACCAATCGCTCCAGCAGGAGAAATATGGTCAGTTGTGACAGAGTCACCGAACTTCGCAACGACGCGCAAGCCTTTAAGCGGTTCAACTTTACCAGGTTCAACTGATAGGTTTTCAAAGAATGGCGGGTTTGCAATGTATGTGGAATCTTCATCCCATTTATACAATGCATCATCCGTCGTTTTAATTTCATTCCAGCGGTCATTGTTGTCAAAAACAGTTTCATACTCTGAACGGAATAGCTCAGGTGTGACAGTGCTCTTAACGACGCTGTTGATTTCATCCATTGATGGCCAAATGTCATTGAAATAAACGTTCTCGCCATTTTTATCGACACCGATAGGATCTTTTGTTAAATCAATATTCACCGTACCAGCAAGTGCATAAGCCACAACTAATGGTGGAGATGCAAGGTAGTTCCCTTTCACAAGCGGGTGAATACGACCTTCAAAGTTACGGTTACCTGATAAAACAGAAGTGATCAGCAGATCATTTTCAGAGACTGCATCTTCAATTTCTTTCTCAAGCGGTCCGGAGTTTCCGATACATGTTGTACAGCCATATCCAACAATGTTAAATCCAAGGTCTTTTAAATATGGAAGAAGTCCCGAATTCACAAGGTACCCTGTTACAACTTTAGAACCCGGCGCTAGTGACGTTTTCACATAGTTCGGCACTTTCATACCAAGCTCACTTGCTTTCTTCGCAACAAGACCTGCTCCGATTAACACGTACGGGTTCGATGTATTCGTACAGCTCGTAATCGCTGCAATCGCAATCGCACCTGTCTTCATCACAGCTTTTTCACCGTTTGCAAGATCAAATTCGATTTGTTTATCAAGCTCTGATTTATCTAAGCCAAACCCTTGGTTACCAGCTGGGCTTTCGATGTGTTTATGGAACGTCTCTTTCATTTGAGAAAGTGGAATCAAATCTTGTGGACGTTTAGGACCAGATAAGTTTGACTCAATTTTAGAAAGATCAATTTCCACAACATCAGTAAAAATTGGTTCTTCTGCATCTGGCGTATAGAATAAGCCATTTGCACGAGAATATTCTTCAACGATATTAATTTGCTCTTCATCACGTCCAGTAAGGCGCAGGTAAGCAAGCGCTTCTTCATCTACTGGGAAGAATCCGCAAGTAGCACCGTATTCTGGCGCCATGTTCGCAATTGTTGCACGATCTGCTAACGGCAATTGTGCAACACCAGGTCCGAAGAACTCAACGAACTTGTTCACTACGCCTTTTTCACGAAGGACTTGTGTGACTTTTAATGCAAGGTCAGTTGCAGTTGTTCCGTTTGGAAGCTCTCCAACTAATTTAGCACCAATCACTTCTGGTACTGGGAAGTATGAAGGCTGACCAAGCATACCAGCTTCCGCTTCGATACCGCCAACGCCCCATCCAAGTACACCGATACCGTTAATCATCGTTGTATGAGAGTCAGTTCCAACTAATGTATCTGGGTAAGTGATGATCTCGCCATCTTCTTCAATCGCATGAACAACACTTGCAAGATACTCTAAGTTCACTTGGTGAACAATTCCTGTTGCAGGCGGGACAGCTTGATAGTTATTAAACGCTTTCTTTGCCCAGCTAAGGAAGTTATAACGCTCTGCGTTACGTTCGAACTCTAAATCCATGTTAATGTTTAATGCATCTTCAGTTCCAGCTTTATCAACTTGTACTGAGTGGTCAATCACAAGGTCAACTGGAATTTCAGGGTTGATTTTATCCGGGTCCCCGCCTACATCTGCCATTGCTTTTCTTAAAGAAGCAAGGTCAACGACTGCTGGTACACCCGTGAAGTCTTGTAAAATAACACGAGAAGGTTTAAACGGAACATCAATTTCTTTTACCTCGGCAGTTCCCCATTTTGCCAAGTTTTCAACGTGTTCCTTCTTGATCACTCTACCGTCTACTTGGCGAAGCACTGATTCTAAAAGTACCTTAATGGAATAAGGCAGCTTAGAAACATTTCCGATTCCTTGTTTCTCTAGTGCTTCTAACGAATAATAGTGATACGTTTTCCCATTTGTCGAAAACGTTTTTCTAGATTGAAAAGCGTCTTGTTTAGCGACTTGCTGCTGTTTCGACATGTCCAAAATCCCCCTTTTGATGATCAAGATCAATTTCAATTCTCAGAAAAATCGTCGTATTTCACCACAATTTTCTCACAATTTCATCTTAAAACAAATTCATACATAAGTAAATAACAATGCTTTTATTAAATTCAATAAGTTTAACTTATCATTAGGAAATGATTACTCTTCATAAACGAAGCGGGGCGGGCTCATACTACAAATGAGGTGATAGAACATGACAAAACGCAAAGCTAATCATGTCATTAATGGCATGAACGCAGCCAAAAGCCAGGGTAATGGCGCAGGCTATACGGAAGATGATCAGCTCGTTTTAACAGAAGAACAAAGGCAAAACAATAAAAAACGTAAAAAGAATCAATAAGAAGGAGCCAAACATCATGACGAATAAAAACACAGGGAAAGACATCCGTCAAAACTCTCCTAAGGAACATCAAGGCGGTCAGCCTGAGCCGTTATCAGGCAGTAAAAAAGTGAAAAACCGCAACCATACAAGACAAAAGCACAATTCTCATCATGATATGTAATGATCCCCCTCTCATCCCGTGACCACACGGGATGTTTTAGGTCTTTCACACATTTCCATTTTCATCATATGATTTATTATGAGATGTGATGGAGGAGTGTTTATGGAGAATGAAAAGCAATCGAATTCCTCTGATTTTATTGAAATAGATGATTGGCTTAATGTTTTAATGGATGATCCATTTGCCTGGTATGATGAACACCTCCCAATTGATCTTTATGAAACAAGCCGTGATTATATTATCGAAATTGATGTCTCCACCTTATCGATCACTGATGTAAAGCTGACCTTCGCTGGACATGAGCTGACGTTGACTTACACAGTACAGCATCCAAATGGTGAAGGCGAACAGCCAATTGAAAAAAGCGTGATGCTCCCTTTTTATTTAAACGACAAAGACATTGAAACAGATTATGAAAACCGAATCATATCGATAAAAATTAAAAAATGTTCCGACCTTCCAAACGGTGCATTTTCCTTTCAAATCCCTCACTTCAAACATTAAGAGCCCACCTTTATATAGGTGGGCTCTCTTCCCGTTCGTTTCAAGTCAATACCTTTTGCGAACCACCATGGCCAAATAGTAGAGTCGCTATATGATAAAGTATTCTTTTTCTACTAATTGGTTTGGGTCATTCTAGTAAATGGGCGGCTATCAATGAAAAAGGGCGTTTATAGAGAAAATAGACATACATTTTTGTTATTTTCTTCTATCCTCTCTTCATGTAATATAAAATAGAGAGATAAGGGGTATAAGGAGTGAGAACATGTTAAGCGGCTGGTTTTTGTGGTTCATTTTATTTTGGGGTACAGTGATGATCGGATTACTCGCAATCGGTGGCTTTTTTATGTTTCGTAAATTTTTAAAACGATTGCCAAAGGAAGATGGGAAATCAGAGCTTGATTGGCAGGACGAATATATTCAAAAGAGCCTTCACCTATGGCGGGATGAGGACAAACAGCTGTTAAATGAACTCGTATTACCTGTGCCAGAGCTGTTTAGAGATGTTGCCAAAGAAAAAATAGCGGGTAAAATTGGTGAGCTGGCATTAAAAGAACAGGCTGCCAGCATTAATTTAGACTTAATCATTCGCGGCTACATTATGGCCACACCAAAGCGGGATCATAAGTTTTTACTGAAGCGCCTTCAAGAAAAAAACATTGATCACTCGCCATATGAATCGTTATTAAAATAACCTCCTTTAAAAAAGGAGGTTTAATTCATTTGAATCTGCTGCGGATCTAATTGTTTAGACAGCTTTCTAAACGATAAATACATGGCAACCCGCCAAGGCACGATCATGCCAAAGGCAAGAATCCAAAACATCCCGCTTAATGAACCATAATCAATAGAAGAGCTTAGGATGGTCTTCATCCCGATACGAAGGACAAGAAGTCCAATGAGAATGAACACAAATGCTTTTGACCGTTTTAAGTAGATGTCATTGCCTCTAATTTCAAACTTCGATGTTTTGATTAAAAATATGGAGAAAAACATCCCTACTGTGATCGCTTCTAGAAATTCAGCTCCAGTTACCCGAAACATAGGAACAAAAAACATCAATGCGCCAGTGCTCATGAAAATAGGAGGTAAAATAATTTTTTTCGCAGTTGCAGGTTTTGCAGATGACTTAATGCGAATAAACATGACGGCCACCGCCATACATACCGCAATTATAGAAGAGATCAAGATCATCATATCAAATCATTCCTTTATTCTTTAAGGTCAGCCTATGTATAATATACTCCAATTGACGAAAAAAAACCATTCGCCGCGACTGTAGAAAACGATTTCAAAAGCCTGTAAAGCCGCCAAACAATGATGAGAACATGATGATAATCCATGTCAGTAGATCAAAGAACAGCAAAATCCCTACCACAATCATAATGATTCCGCCAATTCGCATGATGAGCTGCTGACGTTTTCTGATCCACGCCATTTTCGTAATGAAAAAGGAGAGAATAAAAAACGGGACGGCAAAGCCCAATATATACGCAATCATATACATGACCGCCGACTCAGGATTGTTACTCGCCAGTGTGATGACAGCGGATAAAATAGGTCCTGTACAAGGTGTCCATCCAGCGGCAAAGCCCATTCCGATGAGAATGGATCCAAAAAAACCAGCAGGACGGTTTTTGAACTGGATTCTCTTTTCGCCCATAAGGAAAGAGGGCTTGAATACACCAAGAGTCATAAAACCAAAGAAAATAATGAGGATGGCTCCAATTTGACGAATCGCTTGATGATAATCATTAAAAAACTTCCCGACAAACGATGTCCCAAAGCCAATCGCAATAAATATAATAGAGAACCCAACTAAAAAGAATAAAGTATGAAGCAGACTTCTTCTTCTCAGCATCACCTTCTCGGATTTCACTTCATCTATACTAACGCCCGTAATATACGATAAAAATGCTGGATAAAGCGGCAGACAGCACGGTGAAATAAAAGAAAGAAATCCTGCTCCAAATGCTAAAAAGTAATTCAAATCTGTCAAAAGAACACCCCCTTCTTACAATATACAATAAGAGATGACAAAATCATTTCATTTTTTTTACATCACCTCAATAAAGATGGTCTATTCTCTTAAAACCTTATATAATTTAATTTGACATCAAGATAATGAATCCTTTAAATTTGAAAATAAACCTTAAAATGGATATAATAGAATCGATTCTTTTTATCAAGATTTGCATGAAAGGAACATGACTTTGGTAAAAACATCATTATTAACTCAAATCGAAGAAAAAAGAGAAGAGCTGATGAAAGTTGTCTTGCATAATGGGATGACATCAACAGTGACCATCGAACATAGCCAGCAGCTAGATCATCTCCTCTTACAATATCAACGACACTTACACTCAAACTCAGCCAACTAATCATACTTCATGATATCAAACATGCCGCACCATTTTTAGAACAGTTGATATGTGTGACCATAAACGAAACAAAAACCTCTGACATAGGGGTTTTTTGTTTTTCACATGCTCTTGACGCCATAATAAAAACCACCTTCCCTGCTTCATTCATGCAAGTACAGTGGTTTTAAGCGTCTGATGAAGGTGAATTGAATAAAGAAAGGACAACGCTTGTCCATTCTTTAAAACCATGTTCCATCTATGATCATAATATCGTACGTATTATTTCGCTTGGTTGTTCATGGCTTTCATCATTTGATTGATTTTCTTCTGGGACGGTTTCATGCCCATTTGCATCATCATCATTCGAAGCATTTGTTCATTAATCGGTGGATTCTTTTTCAAATAGCTCATCATATACTTACGAGCAATAAAGAATCCGAGTGCAACTCCTGCAAGCAGTGCAACAACGCCTACAAGGATGACAACCCATAAATCCATAATTCTTCCTCCTTCATGTTGTCTCGTATAAAGTGTACTAAACAAAAGGCTATTATACAACATTTCACGTTCAATTTTATTTTTTTAAACAAAATTCCTCACTTTTACTGGATTGAGCCATCCGTGTTTCTTTGAACTAAAGTCCATCGCAAGAAAACAGGGGCTGATTTTTCTCAGCACTTCAAAAAACACCGCTTCTGCCTCATAACTGCCAGTGGCAGACATTTGAATATACCGGTCTTTAATAATAAATGCTGCAGTTCCTTTTCCATCTGGTAAGGAAGCGCTGTAAATCGAGCCTATTTGTGTATAGTGAATGTTCGTTAAGTTATTCATTAGACGCTGGTGCATATGAAAAGCAGGGATTCGTTTCGTCACATAATCCACTTGCTTCACAAGCATAACCAACTCATCGTCAGTGCGGTTCGTCCAATGTAACGACTCAAACAAATGAAACAAAATCGATTCTCTGCCAAAATAGTGATGCGCAAATTCATCCTCAATCCAATAAATATAATAATGACGTTCCATGTCTATCCCTTCCTTTCACATTTCGTCAATCTCGTTTATTGCTTGTATTATACAAAAATGTGAAAGAAAGAATTGTCTATATATGAAGCAAGAAGAAACTAGTTTTGTCAAAAAAACAAGAAAAAAGAAAAAAGTTTGCAGAGCGGATGAAAATGCTCTGCAAACAGATAGCAAAAAAGCATGATGCTTGGAGTTCGTTTATTTATTCAGCTTCGCTTTCACACGGCTGACTACATTGCTGACAGTAAAGCCGTATTTCTCGATAATGGTTTCTCCTGGTGCAGAAGCGCCAAATTTATCAATTGCAATCACGTCACCATCAAGACCAGTGTAACGCTCCCAGCCAAGTGAAGCACCCATTTCAATTGCAATACGTGCACGTACTGCTTTAGGAAGAACGGATTCTTTGTATTCGTCTGACTGCTGATCGAAGCGATCCCATGCAGGAAGGCTGACAACAGATGTGCGGATACCTTCTTTTTCAAGTGCCTTTTGCGCTTCTATGGCTAAACCAACCTCAGATCCTGAAGCGAGTAGAAGTGCTTCTGGCTGTGCATCAGCTGCTTCAACCACAACGTATCCACCTTTTTCTACTCCCTCATATGCCTTCTCTGGTGCCTGGTCAATCGTTGGAAGGTTTTGACGAGTAAGAACTAGTGCTGTCGGTTTATCCGTTGAAGATACAGCTAGTTTCCACGCTGCAGCTGTTTCATTTCCATCTGCTGGGCGGATAACGGAAAGGTTAGGCATCGCACGCAGTGAAGCAAGCTGTTCAACCGGTTCATGCGTCGGACCATCTTCACCAACAGCGATACTATCATGAGTAAAGACGTAAGTGACTGGAAGTCCCATTAAGGCAGCAAGACGAATTGCTGGTCTTAAGTAATCTGAGAAAACAAAGAACGTTCCGCCGAATACACGAAGACCGCCGTGAAGTGCCATACCATTGAGTGCTGCACCCATTGCAAACTCTCTGACACCGAACCAAATGTTTTTGCCGGCATAATTATTTTTACCGAAATCATCTGTGTTTTTAATCGTTGTTTTATTTGATCCAGCAAGATCAGCAGACCCGCCAATAAAGAAAGGTACTTGCTTTGCAATGCCATTTAACACTTCACCTGAGGATGCGCGGGAGGCAAGGCTTGAACCTGCTTCATAAACAGGAACCTCTTGATCCCAATTTTCAGGAAGCTTTCCTTCAATCGCAAGCTTCAGCTGTGCTGCCAGCTCTGGATATTCTTTTTCGTATTGCGCAAACAATTCATTCCACGCTGCTTCTTTTTTCTGTCCAGCGTCTTTGACAGCTTCTTTGAAATGATCGTACACTTCAGAAGGTACATGGAAATCTTCTTCAAACGTCCAAGAGTAAGCTTCCTTCGTCAGCTTTGCTTCCTCGCTGCCAAGCGGTGCACCATGCACACCAGACGTTCCCGCACGGTTTGGCGATCCGAAACCGATCGTTGTTTTCACTTCGATTAATGTAGGTCTGTCTGTGCTTTGCTTCGCCTTTTCAATAGCAGCTGTTACTTCTTCGATGTTGTTGCCGTCTTTCACGTAAAGAACTTCCCAGTTCATCGCTTCAAAACGATTCTTCACATTTTCAGAGAATGAACGATCTAAATCGCCATCTAAAGAAATGTCATTTGAATCGTAAAGAACGATTAAACGGCCTAAGCCTAAATGACCAGCAAGTGAAGCTGCTTCAGAGGAAATTCCCTCCATTAAGTCTCCATCTCCGCAAATGCTGTATGTATAGTGGTCTACAACATGAAAGTTGTCTTTGTTATACGTTTCCGCAAGATGTCTTTCTGCAAGTGCCATTCCTACTGCCATAGCAATTCCCTGGCCTAGTGGACCCGTTGTCGCGTCTACGCCTTCTGTGTGTCCAAATTCAGGATGTCCAGGTGTTTTGCTTCCCCATTGGCGGAATTGTTTTAAATCGTCTATGCTCAGATTGTATCCGCTTAAATGAAGCATGCTGTATAGAAGCATAGAACCATGGCCCGCAGATAAAACAAAGCGGTCTCTGTTAAACCAATTTGGATTTTGCGGACTTACGTTTAAGTGATTCGTCCATAAAGCGTACGCCATTGGTGCAGCACCCATCGGCATTCCTGGGTGACCGGAATTCGCTTTTTCAATTGCGTCTATGGAGAGAGTACGTATTGTTGCAATAGATTTCAATTCAATCGTTTCCATATAAATCCCCTTCCGTATCTTGTGTACACCATTATCATAAATCTACTGTCCTTTTTTCACAACTATTTCACGCTGAAAAAGAAGGATTTTGTCACATTTAGTTTATCGATCACCTAAAAAGTTATGCAAATATGAAAAAAGACGAGAATATTCTTCCCATCTTTTCAAAATTCAAGAAATCACAGCCTTAATGAAGGTTCTGATCTTTTTCTCTTTTTAATTTTTCTGGTGTAACATCGTTTCCTTCAGGGTCAACGATTTTAACAGTTTTAAGTGTATTTTTCATAGAAGAACGAAAAGCTTTCAAATACTCTTCTCTCAACTGCTTTTGTTCTGTTTTTTCAGCGTCTGATAAACCGGTCTCTTTCGATTTTTTTGAAAGCTCATTTATTCTTGCAAGCTGTTCTTTAGAAATCATGACAAACTCCTTTAAAGCATTTTCTCTACATACTACTAAATATCAATCATTTTGACAACAAATCACGCTTTAGGTGGTAAAGCCTTTTTCATATTCTTGATACCTTCTATGCACCGTTGCTTTTGAAATGTCAAAACCTAATGCCTGAAGAGTTGCGGCAATTTCGGCGAACGTCATGTTATTTTTTCTTAATCGAACAATTTCTGATATCGGCACTTCAATACGCTCACGGCCAGGTGCATGGTTCTGCTGCCTTAAATT
Organism: Bacillus sp. PK5-006; assembly: GCF_054161415.1. Lineage (NCBI taxonomy): Bacteria > Bacillati > Bacillota > Bacilli > Caryophanales > Bacillaceae > Bacillus > Bacillus sp. PK5-006. Next base: position 1,954,093 of record NZ_CP096414.1, read on the forward strand.
CAGTTCAGGCTGATATCCGCGCTCAACAGCCCTTTTCATCCCCCGCTTGATTTTCAGGTTATGAATTTTCCGTTGGTACTCTTCGACGACTCCTACAATCTCGATGACCATTTCATCTGCTTCTGAAAGCTCAAGCTCTCCTCTATGAAACATGCTGTATACCTTTACGTTCTCTTTAAATAGACAATGAAGAAGCGCAATTTTTGCTTGTCCTCTTCCAAGACGTGTTTCATCTTGGATAAGAACGGCATCGATCGACTCTTCCTTCAGTGCAGCAAGCATTTCAAACACGCCATCACGATCTAGCTCATATCCACTTGCTTTTTCTTTGATGACTTTGACCACATTCATCTTGTGCATGGCAGCTAAAGCCAGCAGTTCTTCTTCTTGTCTTTTCAGCGAGGTTTCCTGCTCTTCTTTCACAGTGCTTACTCTCGCATAAATGATTGCGTTCATGTCTTCAATCGACCTTTCTACTGTACTGTTGCAAGCTGATATACGACTGGATGCTCTTTTTTCACGGGTATGACAAGAATGTCTCCAGGCTGGATTTCTGTTGAAGCAAGATCATTGTGTTCTGTTACCCAGTCAATAAATGCATTTTTGTCGATTGATTTGCTGTCATTTACTTGATCAGCTAACCCCCACAGAGTATCTCCTGATTGAACCTCTATTTTAACATATTGATTTGAATCATTATGGCTTGTGACTGCAATAAGTGAGAGAAAAATGCCAACGATGAATGAGAATACCCCAATAAAAATAATAGATTCTTTTAACCTCATAATGTCATCTCTCCTAATAGAATATGTGTTCGCTCTTTCTGTCTCTCATTATAAATACGAACAAACGTTTCTGTCAAACGTTTTTTCGAACCTATGTTTGTACTGTTAGGAAAAACATGCTATAATTTCTTTAAAATTGACGTTTTGAGGTGCAAAAGATGACGAAGCTATCAAAAAGACAACTCGATATCCTGAAATTCATCAAAGATGAAGTAAAAAGCAAGGGTTATCCCCCATCCGTCCGTGAAATTGGAGAAGCTGTCGGTCTAGCATCCAGTTCAACGGTCCATGGACATTTAGCTAGACTAGAAACAAAGGGTTTAATTAGAAGAGACCCGACAAAACCTAGAGCGATCGAAGTACTAGATGAAGAGGAAATGAATATTCCAAAGAGTGCTGTAATGAACGTTCCAGTCATCGGAAAAGTAACGGCAGGCCTTCCTATCACAGCTGTTGAGAATGTAGAAGAATACTTCCCTCTTCCAGAGACATTTGCTGCACCAGACGAACAAGTGTTTATGCTTGAAATTATGGGAGAAAGTATGATTGATGCAGGTATTTTGGACAAGGACTATGTCATTGTGCGTCAGCAAAGCACTGCTAACAATGGTGATATTGTGGTCGCCATGACAGAGGAAGATGAAGCGACAGTGAAACGTTTTTATAAAGAAGATACACACTTTAGATTACAGCCAGAAAATCCATCAATGGAACCGATTATTTTACAGAATGTGAGTATACTAGGTAAAGTGATTGGCGTTTTTCGAAATATTCATTAAAAAAAGCCGGTATTCATCAGCTGCTGATGAGAACCGGCTTTTTCTTATGCACAAGAATAGGCAAGAATACTTGAGCTTGGGAAGGAACCAAATGTAAAGTTCGGCCATATAAAGCCAGTTGTTCGGCCAAAAGGCTGTGAGGAAAGAACGAACATTAAAAATACTTGGCCGTTTCTCAAAAGCACAATCGTCCATCTTCTATTACATCCCGCTGCAAATTGTACAGCTTGATGGCCTCCCCCTGCACCATGCCCAAATAGAAATGACTGCATACTTTGAGGCTGAGAGAGTGCTTGCTGATACTGCGAAATCATATGCTGCGGCGGTGCTGGCGGTGCCGATTGTCCGCCTGACCCTTGACCTGGCCAAGTACCTCCTCCAATCGGAAACCCAGGAAAACCTCCAATTTGAGGAATAGAAATCGATGGCAATCCCTGCATCTGCCTATCATATGAGTAACCATTCCCCATACCTTCATACGGATGATACATATTAAACACCACTTTCTTTAGACATTCATCACGACAGTATATGCCTTAAATAAAAAAGAGTGTTGAACGTCTAAATAGAAATTTTTCCAAAAGACGTTTCGTTCTTCTTTAGAACGGTTAAATAATGATTAAGAAGAAAAATAAAAAAAATGAAAACTTTTTGTCTCCCTCAAACGTTATATAATTAGAAACAAAAGAAATAAAAAACATTTAGATTTAATACTTGTAATATCTCTGTAATTATTGTAACATTTGTAACATAAGAAGTTTTCATTGAGAAAAGGAGGCAATCGCCTTGAAAAAATTATTTGTTTTATTAACTGCTATTATGCTTATGATCTCATTACAAACAACAACATTGGCCGCTTCCAAGAAATCAGCCGCTTTGACAAATAAAGAAGCGTTACATATTGCCCTTGATGCAAGAGAACATTTTTGGAGTGCAATGTCAGGCTACAAAATTAAAGACCATTCTAATGTCAAATTAAAATCATTTACCTATAAAGATATGACGTACAACTATCTTTCTAAAACATTTGATACAAAGAAAAAATTAAACAGCTACCTATCTCAAGTTTTCACTCCAGATGCCATCAAACATGGTTTAAAAGATTATCAGTTCATTGTTCATAAAGGCAAAATGGCTGTTCCAGTCGGTGATGGAGACAACATGCTCAATTGGGAAAAAGCCACACCTAAACTTGTTTCTAAAAAACAAACGGTCCGCACATATGAATTTACTGTCCCAACTCTTGATGGACGCAAAGTAAAACGAACTGTTACGTACGAAAAAGTACAAAAAAATTGGAAAGTCACACAAATTGACGCTGTCATCTAAATAAAAAACCAGGCCTTTCATCGGCCTGGTTTTTATATTGAAGAAAATTCAGTCATTCGGTCCAGCGCGTGAGCAAGTGATGATGCCGTGCGAAATTCATTAAAAGGAAGCCCAAGCTGCACTGCTGTTTGGGCAATTTCTGGTCTAATCCCTGAAATGGTCGTCTCTACTCCAATTAACCGAAGTGACGTGACAAGATCAAAGATTTGATGAGCCACCATTGTATCAATTATGACCACACCCGATAGATCAATACATAAATGCTGAACACCTTTTTGCGAGCACTGATTTAGCGTATTTTCTAAAATAATCTTTGCTCTCGCTGTGTCAATGTCACCTACTAAAGGCAATAACGCAATCTGGCTTTTTAGGACAATTACCGGCGAGCTCAATTCGTAAATCATATCTCTTTGAGCCACGAGTTTTTCGGTTGTATTTTTCACATATTGCTGGATAAACACATGGATTGAAATATTAAACGCTTCGGAAATTAAATCATACCAATAAAAGATGCGGTCAATATCAATTTCATCTTGACGCTGTTTGATAAATTCTTTTAAGTAATGCAGAACCACTCTTTGATTGGACATGTATTCTCTCACGACATAATCTAATGGTGTATTTAAATGCTTTGGGTCACTGGCTAAATCCTCAGACCATTTTTTAAATTCAGTATGTAAATACGTCTTATCTTCAATAATAGCTCGTATAAAATGCTGGTAATAATCTTGATTCTGCCGTTTTAGCTCTGCTATGATGCTGGAATCTGTTGAACGATATATGGATTCTGGATCATCGTCCTCAATTGATTCATACCATGTTTCAGTCAGCTTCTCTGCATGCTGCATAAAAAAATCGTATAATGCACTGTTCTTATCCATAAGCAAATGTCCCTTCACATTTTCTTCTTGTCAGTCTTTGTACCTTATAGATTGATTGTACCACTGAATCTTTTGACCCTGCTAGCTCGAATAGGCTCTGATGATAAACAAAAGAGCCCCCCACTCAAGGGAGACTCTTTCCGATTTATTTCACAATGAATAATATTCTTTTCCCATCAGGAAACCCGCTGATTTGATGCCCGACCCATGAGCCTGCCCCCCTATTATCAGATGGACTGACATATTGAACGCTTGCGCCTTTTCCTCCCTCAAGACAAACCGCCATTGGCCATTCATCCCGGTCAAAGCCAGGTTTTGTCGGAATTCCTTTTAATGATTCTTGCCTGCGGGCATCTGCTCCATTTCGGTCAATGGTACACACATCTGAATGCCCTTTTCGAATGGCTTCTTGAATATGACTGCCTGTTTCAGGGTACCTTTCCTTTGGAAATTGAACGACATGATCATATCGATCAGCCCCTTTTGCTGCCTGCTTCTCTCCAAATCCGCCAAACAACGTGCCCATCCATATCACAAAACATAAGGCGACAGCAGCGATCCAGCCTCTTTTCATCTTCAAAAGCGTGTGACCTCCTCATCCATCTTAAGCATCATCTTGACTTAAAGGAAATGTGTCATTTTAATGTATGAGTGGTGCGCAGATGACATGAGAAAAAAATGATGAGGCTCTCAATCTCAAATCTCTCAGGTTAGAAATATGAATCCTATCAAATCGATTCATACAAAAAAGCTTGTCCCCTATGAAGGAAACAAGCTCTATTTTTTATTGCGCTTTCGCATAGTTTATAAACTCAACAAAGGCAGCTGTCGCTTTCGGCCCGCCATTTATCGTTCCGTTTGAATACCCAGCGTTATGAACTCCAACGATTTGCTGGTTCTGATCCAGCATGGCAGAACCTGAATTTCCGCTGAATGTATCAATCGTATAGTACGCTAGATTCGTATCTTCTCTCGTCACAGGACCCGACATCTCCCACTGTGACACCTTGCCAGTCGATCTCATTTTATCACCAGGATATCCTGAGATTTTAATGGTTGTCCCAGTCAAGTTTGTCACCTGGCGGATAGATCGGTAGCCGACCGTATTGCCAATGTTCGTATCGGTTTTAATCACGGCAAAGTCATATTGGCTTGCACCAGTATTAATATACCCGTTTGGCACATAGAATTCCGTCATTTTTGCAGAACCGTTCACCGCAGTACTATCATTCATACCAGGATATACAGTCCCTTTCTCACTATAGCTTCTCGATGCTGTATTGTACACGCAGTGTCCGTTTGTCAAAATTTTGTTAGGAGCAATGAGTGTTCCCGTACAGCTTGAGCCGCCAAATGTAATATAAGCAATCGAATTGTATGGTGCCACTCTTGTATTTGCTACTTTGGTTCTACCATCGTCTCCAATGACGACTTTCGTTTGAAAATCTTTTAAATATTTTGATAGTGGTTTTACTTTTTCGCCAACAGTAGAAGAAAGATCATCCACTTTGTCAAAGGATGAGGGGGCTTTCGTATCATTGTGGAAATCACTTGAAGAAATCACTTTACCATCAGAAGTCACCATGTCATAATCAGACGTTAGTACTGAATCCGATGCGGCATGGGCAAAACTAGGCACACTTAAAGCACCAAAAACGAGAAGAGAAGGGAGTAACATTTTCACCTTTTTCATCATATTCCTCCTTTATGTCCTATATCAAAAATCATACGATTGTTTCATATTGGAGTAAATGAGAGAATATTCTTATTTTTTACAAAATATTTCATTTCCAAATTGGGTGTTTTGTATCTTCCCAACCTTCATTCTATCGATCTCTTTCTATGAGAACAGAAAAAACCGCCTAATAGGCGGTCTTTCCTCTTTGTCAGCTCCACACATCTTTTACATATCTATTGTCATTTGCGAGGGCTGTCAGCCAATTTTCAGCTGTTTCTCTCAAGCATTGTTTCTCGTTTTGATAAAGATCGATCAGTGTAGCCTCTACATCTGGAGCCATGACTTTTCCGTCTCCGCACACGTACAGATAAGCACCTTGATCAAGCAATTCGATCAGCATGCCACCGTCTTCTTTCAACAAATGCTGGACATATACTTTTTGCTCATCGTAACGAGAATAAGCACGATGGATATGGACAATGCCGTTTTGCGCTGCAAGCTGCATTTCATCAAAATACAGATCATCTTCCTGAGGGTGACGACAGCCAAAATATAGGTGTGCTTCGCCTAGCTGCTTCCCTTCCTTCTGCCACACTTCTCTTGCCTGAACAAATCCTCTAAATGGAGCGATTCCTGTACCTGGTCCAATCATAATCATCGGTATGTCTGATGAAGGGGGCAGCTGGAATCCGTCTTGTGCTTCATGCAGGAAGCAGGCTACTTCTTCCCCTTCTTTCAGACCACATAAATAGGTTGATGCGACTCCGGCATATTCTCCGCTGCCGCTCCATGCTTTACCTTTGACAACTGCCACTGTGATACTGACTTTTTCTTCATCTACCTTTGGCGAGCTAGAGATCGAATAATAACGCGGCTTCAAACCTGGTAAAAGCGCCAAAAAGTGTACAAATGGCAGCTCACACGCTTCATATTGATCTAATAAATCCAGCATGGTTACTCGTTTCTTTAAGATGGCTTCTTGATATGCTTCACCAGCCATTTGTTCAAGTTCTACGCGGTGAGGCGGACATACCGTATGTGCTGCAAGCTCTCTTAGCTGTGTACGTGTCGCAGGTTCTTGAAGCTCAACATGCGAGGCAAGTAATTCTTTGATTGGAATCGGCTGATCTAATGGTAAATGACTTGCCTCTTTATCAGATGAAAGCTTAATGCGCTGCTCTGGATTTAGTTTAAAGCGGCGGGTCACACGCTCAACGAGTGCATCACTATTTTTCGGCACAATCCCGATATGATCCCCTTCTTTGTATGCTTTGCCAGCAGGCAATTTCAGTTCAATATGTCTTGTCTGCCGCGTGCTTGTTTCTGATTGTAATTCTTCATTTTTCAATACAACAGCTGAAAAGGCATCATATATTTTAGCTACAGGACGCTCCACTAGCTCATTCGTATAAGAAACTGATAGGTTTGGTTTTTCCTTCCCCTTTTCTTGGAAGGTGAGCTTAAATTCTTTTGCAAGCTGTTCGAAGACTGTTTTCTGGAAGATTTCTTTATCCTCATCCATATCACCGCCTGCATCACCTTCTCCTAAATCAGCTACACGTTTGGCTCCTTTTCTTTCTAGAGCTTCATCAATTAGACGGGGGATCCGCTGGTACGTACTCGCCCAATTTCGATCTCCGCATCCAAAGACAGCAAATGTCACGTTTGATAAATCCTGCTCTTCATCCTGCGCCAGCCAATCCACAAATTGCTTCGCATTGTCAGGCGGATGTCCGTTGTATGAAGCGGTCACGATGAAGACAGCACCTGTATTTGGCAATTGGCGTGTAAAGTCATCAAGCGGCGCAGTGGTCACATCAAATCCTTTTGCTTTCCCATCTTCAGCCAATTCGTTCGCTATTTGCTTCGCCGTACCAAGATTTGATCCGTATAAAACTAGCAGCGGTGTACCGTGACTCGCCACTTTTGACTCATGAGATTTGGTGCTTTTCTTCGATTCTTCTTTCGGTGGTGCCATAAAGAATTGCTGGTTCCTTGGCCGCACTTTGATTTTAAAATCGTTAGGTTTAATTGTGAGAGATTCTTTTAAATCAAGCTCATAAGATGTGTGATCAATTAACTCTAAATTGTGCAGGACCATCGCGATAACCATCGTAGCTTCATGCAGGGCGAACTGCATACCGATACATGCACGCTGTCCATTCCCAAAAGGCTTGTAGGCATGCTGCGGGATTTTCTCAGGATGTGTAAACCGCTCTGGTTTAAATTCTTCAGCATCCTCGCCCCATACCGCTGGATCACGGTGTAATTTAGGGAGCAGAACAGAGACACTTTGATTTTTTTGAATCGGATATTTCCCCCCGATTACTGTGTCCTCTTTCGCATAAAGAGAGAATGTAGGCGCTGTTGGCCAGAGGCGGAGAGCTTCATTTAACACCATACGAGTGTAGCTTAGCTTTTGCACCTGTTTAAATGCCGGAAGCCCGCCCTGCAGCACCTCATCTGCTTCTTGGACGGCTTTCTTTAATTTCTCTGGATTCTTCAGTAAGAAATAAATCGCAAATGATAGCAGCCCGCTTGTTGTTTCGTGGCCTGCAATTAAGAAGGTGATGATTTGATAACGGATATTTTCATCGGATAAACGTTCACCTGTTTCAGGGTCCTCTGCATGCAGCATAAGAGACAGTAAATCATCGCCCGCTTTATCTTGTTTTCTTCGTTCCTGAATAATGTCATCTACTAATTGCTTCATAAAATCGACATGCTGGTCAAATTCTTTTCTTCTTTTGATCATGAGTTTATCTGCAATTGGCAATCGACTCGACTGCTCCATTGCTTCATTTAAGCCTTTCAGCATGCTGTCGATAAACGGATGCTGATTTTCTTTATAAAAGCTGTTGAAGCGAAAATCAAAACCGCAAAGGCCGATCGTATCTAAAGTCAGCTTTGTCATATCCTCAGCTACTTCAATTTCTTCATCGCGGCCTGTTCTTTGCCATTTTTGCACAAGCTGTGTGGCAATATCGAGCATCATCTCATGATAGCCCTTCATGGCCTGCTGGCTGAATGCAGGCATCAAAATTTGATGAGCCTTTCTCCAGTTCGGTTCTTCTGTCCAGCTTGTAAATAGTCCGTCCCCTGCAAATGCTCTTACTTTACTCAGACTAGTTCCAATAAATTTATCAAAACGGCTTTCGTCACATACTTCTTTGACAAGTTCATGGCTGGAAACAAAAATACTTGTTGCATTTGAAAATTCAAACTGAAAGATCGGCCCTAATTCATCTGCCAGCCGCCAAAAGGTTTGAGCAAGCTCCCCCTTTTTTATATGGGGAATATTTTTAAAAGGTCCGTATGTTTTTGGTTTTGGAATGATTGATGTTTGCTTCATATGCCCACTCCCTTTATTTCTTTTAAGATGCAACGCTGATGGCACGCCATAAACATTGCTCAATTTCCTCCAAAAATTCAATCGTTGGCTCTATTTCTTCTGCAAGAATTTGTTTATGCAGCTGCACAAAAGCACCAAATACAATAGATAAAATGGTTCTGCCTGAGAGGTTTGGGTGAATCCCATCCTTTTTTCCTTCTTCAAAGATAAGGAATAGCTCATGTAACAAATGCTGCATTTTCTCTTTGCTCGTCTCGTCTAAGTAATGGGACCGTTTATCTATCTCTAAAAAATACAGCCCGCTTGGATTCTCCTTTGTAAATAAAACTAAGCAATAAAATACATGCTTAAAGTACGCCCGAATACTTAACTTTGGATCTGGACTGTTTGTGTTCATTTTTTCGATAAATGCCGAGAGGCTGCGCTGGTACAAAATATTGACGAGTGCCTCCTTGCTGTCGAAATAACGGTAAATGGTGCCCGCTCCGACGTTTGCTCTTTTTGAAATCATCGGCATTGTGGTGCCATCAAAGCCTCGTTCAATAAATAGTTCCAGCGAAGCCTTCATGATCTGTTCTTGTTTATCAGTCACTGCTGGCATTTCATCCCCTCCTTTTAAAACGTAGGAATGAACGTTCATTCCGCTTGTGGTATATTATATTAATATTCTAATTTCATCTATTTATACTTAAACATACTTATTTTACTCCGTCACTACATTTTCTGAAAATAATAATAATTGAGAAATGATACCTAGTCGCATGACATCCAAAGGACTTATAAAGATTGTCAAATGTGTGTCATGCAGGTGTCATCAGCACTACACATTCATTCCTGATCGATTGGAGAATGAATATGGTCGTCATATGTATCAATATATAAGCTGCCATTACTTGAACGGACAGCATAAACAATGTCCTTTAAGGACAGCTGCCTTTTTTTCAGCTCTTCTTCTATCCATTGCTCTGTTAATTGATTTTCTTGTATGTTTTTTTGGATGAGTTTCCCGTCCATGATGACTTCAATCGGCATGTAACGCTCTGCCTCCATGAATAAATGAAGGTCCTTCCGCGTGACTTTTTCAAACGAAGGGTATTTTTTCACTGACATATGCCCATCTGTTTCAATCATTGCAAATTCAACTTCGCTAATATCAAAGATGTCTTTTTCTCTCAGCTGCTGATTTAAATAATCAAGGGTATATCTCATCCCTTTCATATTTCCTTCAAGAATTTTTCCATTTTGTATGACAAGTGTTGGTTTACCCGCCATCAACCCTCTTATCTTCCGGCTTCTTAATGCAAGCAGGGAAATCACATAAATAATCATGACAAGTGACACAAAGGAAATCGTTGTGTGCTGAAGCGGGAGCGTTGTATTAAACGCCAGGTTCGCTGCAATTGAACCTAAGCTGATGGCTGCTATAAAATCAAAAATATTCATTTGCGCAATGGTTTGTTTCCCTAAAAGACGTGCTCCTCCAAATAAAATCGCAAAAGCAAACATCGTCCGAAGAATGACTTCAATATGGTCAGACATGCAAGTATCCACCTTTCAATTGCATCAAAAAAAGCCTTTTCCTTAGAAAAGACTCTTTGTTAGACTATGCATTTATTTCATCATTATTCAATTGGGCAGTACCGCTTTGTTCAAATTGTGATCGCAGTTCAATAATTGAGCTATTCCTCACATGATCTGCTTCTTGCTCAAGAAGCCATGTATAAAATCTTGCTTGCTCCGCTGTCTGCAAAGCCTGCATATATTTTTGCGAGGAACGCTTCTCTGCAACGCGCTGCTTCATCCCGCGCATCTGCTTCCAGAATTGATAATAAGGGAGCTTGAGTTTTGTCATAAAGCCTTGATCATCCTCAATGACATACCCCTCTTCTTTAATTGTATTATCATGAGAGACCGCCTGATACCATTTATAAAAAGACGTCCAATCATGGAAAACAGCCACTTCCTGCTTGCAGGATATTCCAAGCTGTTCACTTAATCTTTTCACTTCAGCGAATGGTGCTTTTTCATAGCTTAACTGCCGCTTCACAATATCAAGTAAAATGAGTTGATCTTGTTCATAAGTGATAATATGCGGATCTTTTTCTGGCAAAATGACTTCAAACACAAGAGATACATGGTGGTCACGGACATATGATTTAATGTAATCAGCCTGCACGTCACTGAAGGTCTTATTAAATAGCTCTTCGACCCATGAAGCATGCTGATTTTGTTTCACATGTGATGTATACGATTTGGATGTAAACACCAATTCATCTTCCATTTCATTATACCCAACAGTTCCTAAGTATCCATTTGCTTTATCATATACGGTGACAGGGAATTGAAGATGGTTCACTAAATGCTGCATTCTTGTCTCCGGACGCTCATCAATGTTAAAAAATTTATTGTAGCTTCTAGACACAATCTGCTTAGAAACCATATTAACAAACAAACCTCTTGCTTTCACATTCACATCATCCCACTGCCGTTCACTAAAAGCCTTTTTCGTAAAATTAAAAGATGAAATATGGTGCGGAAGCTTTAATTCCTGTACGTATTCATGCTGATCTAAATGAGCTAAAAAATCATCCAGTGAAATATCTGGCTGAACAGCAGCCGATTGTTTTTTCTCAGACGCTCTGTAGACTGGATTGTCAATTTCATGAGTCTCAATCCCGTCAGCTGTGATTTTCAACACCCGCAGCTGCCCCCCAAATTCAACCTGACCTTCTAGGTTATAAGACCTTTCCGCTGCGTGAATAGGCAGTCTGTATAAATTGCGATGCCCGTGAATTTGGATGATATCCAGCCCAGCCGTATTTTGAACAAATAAGTGATCAATATCATCTGAATATTCTCCTACGCCGTGAATGAGCTGCTGTGTTGAGACATGCAGAAGTTCTTCTGGCAAATGAGCAAGCCCGCCATGTGTAACAAGAAATGTCTGATCATGGTACGTAAAATAAGTAAGCTGATGAAAGGTTCTGACAAACTTTCGTACTTCCTTCAAATCAAAGTTTGCTGCTTCGATTTCAGGCACAGTATGACGATTAAACATATTGCTTCTGACTTTTTCACCATGTGCAAACCGGTATAAATGCTGATCATGATTACCTTCAATGACGATGACATTCCGGCATTCCCTATGGGCGAGCATCCATTCTAATACTTCTTTGTTTTCTATTCCTCTATCAAGCAAGTCACCTGCAAAAATATAAAGTTCGTTTTCTTTGATGTCTCCTTGCAAATAGGTGGTAAGTGCGGTGTAACAACCGTGAATATCTCCGAAAACATGAATGGCCTCATATTGATCAAAAGATCGAGGCTGATAAGTCATCACTTGCGGATAATCCTCCGGCTGCAAAACAGTCACCCATGATGGGACCTTTTCTGTTTTTAACCGCTCGTTCATTTGATACAAAACAGATTCCCGCACCACTTTGTGAGATTCACGTGAGCGATTTTGCAAAAGAGCTGTTTCAAGGGGGACCTGCGTGAAATCGACGACATACACCCTGTAACGATAAGATGTCGCTAAAGACTTATATTGAGAAATCGATTTACTTGAAATATGTGTCGCATCAATCACAGTAAAGTCTCCGCGCTCCATACGGGCTGTGAGTAGATCGAATAATAAAGACCAAACTTTGTGGTCATGCTTGCTTGAAATGTCTAGTTTCCCATTGACTGATAGCTGCGGCGGCTGAGTTAACAGCCGGATTTGATCCGCTGATAAAGTGTAAGGCTCTAAGCCTTGTTCTTTGATCCATGTTGATTTACCTACGCCTGGGAGACCTCGTAAAAGGACTAAAGTTCTCATATTGGTTCTCCTTTAATGAGTGATATTTTACCTATTATAGATAAATTATGGATAAATCTCAATCTTTTATTGATTATGGTAATATATAGATAGAAAAGGAGGTTTTACGTATGTCTAATAGAGAGAATATGGCATTCAACATGGGAGATCTTCTATTTCAAGTGTTCTCTCTTCTATTCATTGCCTTTATTGTGACAATCATTGTTATCGCGTTTCGCATGATTAGAAGAAAACGAATGGAATTGAAAAAAATCGAGGCAAGATTAAACAAAGTAATTGAAAAAAACGATTTAAAAGAGTAAAAAATCCGGAAGTTAACCGGATTTTTTTGTTTTCATCACGATACCTTGACGCTGCTGCATCAAAAAGAAAAAGACGCCTAAAAGAACAAGCAGACCGCCAAGCATTTGAAGCAGCGTGACTTTCTCTCCAAGCAGCCATACAGCAAGGATCGTTGCCCCAACAGGTTCACCTAGAATACTCATTGAAATGGTAGTCGCATTAACATAGGTTAATAGCCAATTATTAATGACATGAGACATCGTGGGAATAATGGCGAGCAATAAAAAGATTCCCCACTCTTTACCCGGATAGCCTATAAAAGGAGTTTGCTGAAACAGGTTGAATAAAATTAAAAAAAGACCGGCAAAGCCAAATACACAAAAACTATAAATCCAATGAGATATTTTTCTTACAGCCTGTTGGCCTATTAACAAATAACAAACAACAGCGATCACACTCAAAAAGGATAAAATATCTCCTAAGATGGCTTCCTTGCTATGACCAATATCTCCCCAGCCTATCATGAGGGCACCAACAATCGCCCCACACATCGTTAATATTGCAGACATTGTTGTTCGTTCACGGAAAATGAGGAATCCTCCTAATAAGGACACCATCGGCTGAAGGGCGATAATAATGGTAGAGCTTGCCACTGTCGTCAGCTTCAGTGAGCCAAACCATAACACAAAGTGAAGCCCTAAAAAGAAGCCTGAGGTACATAAGAAAAACCAGTCTCTGCGCTTTATCGAGAGAAATTCTTTTTTTCTTGGCAAGATAAACGGCAGCATGAGAGCCGCCGCAAAAATCATTCGATACATACTTAAAATAGCAGCAGGTGCATTTGACCATTTCACAATGATTGCAGAAAACGAAATGGCAATAATTGAAATCACAAGCGGCAGTGCAATTGATTTCGTTTGAGCAGTTGTCTTCATTTCCATTAGCAGCTTCCTTTACATCAGCAGTAGATGAGCAGTTCATCTTGTATGTCGTCATCTTACTATGTCCATTCACCTAGTGGCAAGATGATTTTTTAAAACTGGCGTGAGCTTTTTGGATGGAAAAAACGCCCTTTTCATAGGGCGTTTTTGTTGTTTATTCTGAAATCAATTCACGAATTCTCTCTTCAATAGGTGTTAACGGCCGGCCTAGTAATGTTTCGAAATCTTGACTTTCGACAGCTAAAGCACCATCGCGTATGCCGCTTTGAATGGCTTTGACAAATGGCACTGCTTCTTTTGGTACACCATTTGAAGCTAAAAAGTCTCCAAAGGTGTCTACATCTATTTTTTCTACTTTGATTTCTTTTCCACTCACCTTACTAACAATTTGTGCAAGTTCACTATGCGTCCGAAGAGGTCCTGACAGTTCATATATCTCCTGATCATGTACGGCAAGTGTTAACGCATTTGCTGCCGCTTCTGCGTAGTCATTTCTTGTTGCCCAGCCAACCTTTCCTTCGCCAATAGGGCTTAAAAATGGTGCGCCGCTGACTGACGCCAGAATCGTATCCTTTTCGTTTTCAACATACCAGTTGTTTCTTAAAAATACATGAGGAATGCCAGAGGCCAAAATGGCTTCTTCTGTTTTGGCATGGTCATTTGCAAGGACAAGCTGACTCTCTCTTGCATTGACAACACTTGTATAAGCAATAAACCTCACATTTGCTGCTTTCGCCGCTTCAATTGCTGCTTTATGCTGCTCGACGCGGTCACCATCCGCTGTTGAAATGATCAACAGACGATCAATGCCCTTAAATGCTGATGCCAGGGTGTCTGGCTGAGTAAAATCTCCATGGCGTACATCCACCCCTGCATCCTTCAAATGTGCTGCTTTTTGCGGATTTCGAACACTGACTGAAATTTGTTCAGCCGGTACTTTTGTGAGCAAATGCTTGACGACGAGCGATCCAAGTTGTCCCGTTGCGCCTGTTACTAATAATTTCATTTGTTGACCTCCTCATTTTTCGTTCAACGGTGATGTACATTCGTTATAATCGAAATGGTTACAACAAAGGTGTAAAAAAAGCTCTAAAGTACGAGCTTTTTTATTCCGCCTCTGTTAATAATTGCTGAATTGTCACTTGCTTTAGGTGATTCTCAAGTGCAGCTTGTGCTTCTTTTAGTTCATGCCGAAGTCTCGTGTCCATCGCTTGACCAATCGGGCATGCGATGACGGGCTGATGAAAGTTAAATAATTCTTTATCCTCGCTTACATCCACAGCGCGATACACATCTAACAGCGTGATGTCCTCAGCCGGTCTTTTTAAATAAGCACCGCCCACACCGCGGCGAATTTCAATGAGACCCGCCCGTTTGAGCATTGCCATCATTTTTCGAACAATGGCTGGATTTGAATTCACGCTCTCTGCAATAAAATCACTAGTACACTCTTTTGGAACACCTGCAATAAATGACACAATATGAACAGCAATCGGATACCTGCTGCTAATTTGTTTCACAATCTTTCACCACCGTTGTAATCAATATAGTTACAATGAGTGATTTTGTCAATCAATAAACGGATTTTTCTTTTGGTCCCAGTCCTCATATGCCATGATATCGTAGTTTTCTGCTGTATCAAGTTCAAGCGGGGCAATGCATTCAAGCAGATTCTCATCTGGGTCAAGAAAATAGATCGCTGCATGAAATTGCGGCGGATTATCGAGAACTAAAGGCTGCTTTTCTTCTGAAAAACCAAACATTGGGTGAATACTGATGCCTCTTTCAATCAGCCAAGTCTTAATCTGTTCGATACTGGACGTTGTAATTTGAAAGGCAACGTGACGAGTCGAAGGATGGTATGGATAGGCATTTATATCTACTTTCCACAGTCCAAGCCAGCTCTTTCCTTTCTCAATCCATAAAAAAGCAACTCTTTCATTTTCATGAGCAAGTGTCAATTCCAATTTTTCATAAAACGCAATCGATGTCTTCAAGTCACTCACAGGTAAATGTGCTTCATACAAACCTTTCATCATCATCAAAATCACTCCTTTTCTATCTTCTATTCTGCGTGAATGAATGATATTCTGCCTCAGCAAAACGATGTATTTTATCCCTAACATTAGTTTGAGAGACATTGTATGTTTGATTTATTGCAGATGGGGGAAGGTGTTCAAATAAAATAACAGAAAGGAGCGGTCCATATGCCTTGGACGATGAACGATTATCCAGCTTCATTTCAATCATTAGACAACGTCATTCGAAAAAAAGCGCTTGAGATTGCCAATAAAATGATTCAGGAAGGCTATGAGGAAAATAGAGCCATTCCAATTGCAATCAGTCAAGCGAAAGAGTGGAAAAAGAACGCAGCGGAGAAAGAGGTAGAGAATTTTTCATCTCATGGTTCTGTCAAACCTTCAGAGAGCAGCAGCTCCACAAGACCAGAGCTCATGGATCATGCGCAGCATGTAGTGAAACACGAGGAAGGCTGGGCGATTCAAACAGAGAAAGCGAAACGAGCAAGTGAGGTCAAAGAAACAAAACAAGAAGCAATTGACCGGGCAAAGGAGATTTCAGCTAATAAAGGAACTTCCGTTGTCATTCATCGAAAAGACGGGACGATTCAGGACGTGTTAAAACCGCAATAAGACCGCTCGTCAGCGGTCTTAGCGTGTAGACAAACCCTCGCATTCGGTGTCAGTCCTGCGTGCCGGTGCTCACGAATGTTAAATTCGCTCCGCTCCGGTACTCGTCCTTCCTAGGGCTGCAAAGGTTTTCTATCACGCTGAAGGAAAAAAAAGGCTAAAATAAAGATCATTTTAGTCTTTTGTTAACAATTTAAGACCGCTTGTCAGCGGTCTTTTTTTAAGCATTCTTTTCTTTTTTCGCTGGAGTTTTTCTTTTCTTAGGTGCTGCTTTTTTCGCTTTGGCTGGTTTTGATCGGTCGATCGAAGCCTGTAGTGCGGCCATTAAATCTGTCACATTGGCTGCAGGATCTTTTTTGCCTGTCGTTTCTGGCTGAACGGTATGTTCTCCAGATATTTTATCGCCAATTAAATTCATCAGCTGTTCTCTGTATTCATCTTGATATGCCGCTGGATCGAACGTTGTGGTCAGCTGCTCGATTAAAAGGAGCGCTGTATCTAACTCTTTCTTTACAATGTTCTCCTCTTGGGGGATATTCGGCACATCTGATACTTGTCTAATTTCGTCAGGGAAATGAATGGTTTCCATCAGCAAAATATGTTCATAGCACCTAACGATCGCTAATTGCTCCTTTGAGCGAATCATAATCTTAGCGACACCAATTTTCCCCGATTCCTCTAAAGCTTTTCTTAATAATGAATAAGCCTTCGCTCCGCCGGTATCCGGTGATAAGAAGTAACTTCTTTCGTAATAGATTGGATCAATCTCCTCAATCTTTACAAAATCAATGATTTCAACGGCTTTTTCTTCATTTTCTTTTCGCAGCTTTTCCAGTTCTTCATCGTCCAATTCAATAAATTTATTTTTCGCATATTCATACGCCTTCACAATTTGTTCTGGCGCTACTTCTTCACCGCAATTGGCACATACTTTCTTGTAGTTAATGGGCGTGTGACACTCTTTATGCAGCTGTCTTAATTTAATGTCTTTGTTCTCTGTAGCGGTAAACAGCTTGACTGGAATATTGACCAATCCGAAACTAATGCCGCCTTTCCATACTGTATGCATCGCGATTCCTCCGTTCTTTTCTCCTTACTATGTAATGTTTTCATCAGACTTATGTATGTGAATGAAAATTTCATCCCACTCTAAGAACACATGATATAAGGAAGTGACATGCACAATGAAACCTATGCGATTAACACCTGCACATGATATACCTGCCGGTGCAGACTGGGTGTATGAATTAAAATATGATGGCTTTCGGGCTATTCTTGTATGGGAAGAAGACGAGATTCGTTTAGAAAGCAGGACCGGAAAACGGCTAAATAAGCAATTTCCTGAAGTGATGGATCAATGCGAACAATTAAGAGAACAATTTGCTCCCTTTTTACCGCTGACACTTGACGGAGAATTGGTCTTTTTACTGAGTGAACAACAAAGCGAGTTTGCGAAGGTTCAGCAAAGAGGCAGGCTGAAAAACAAAGAAGCCATACAACGACAGGCTGAACGATTTCCATGCCATTTCATTACGTTTGATCTATTAAGCTGCAAAGGGAAACCTCTCGTTGATTCACCGTTGATGGAAAGAAAAAATCAGCTGCAGCAATTATTCCAAGAAGCAAAGCTCCCCTCCTCAGTTCAGCTAGAGCACCCTTCCCTTTTGCAGGTCATTCATACAGACCCAGACTCTGAATACATGAAAAACGTGATGACGACGTATTTAGCAGAAGGACTAGTAGCGAAAAAAAAGTCGAGTAAATGGCATGACAATACTCGTTCAAAAGAATGGCTGAAAATGAAAAACTGGCGGTATGTCTCTGTCATTGTCACCCGTTTTGACAAAGAAAATGGCTA
The DNA here is from genome assembly GCF_054161415.1 of Bacillus sp. PK5-006. Classification (NCBI taxonomy): domain Bacteria; kingdom Bacillati; phylum Bacillota; class Bacilli; order Caryophanales; family Bacillaceae; genus Bacillus; species Bacillus sp. PK5-006. Next base: position 1,972,446 of record NZ_CP096414.1, read on the forward strand.
TTTTCAAGGTTCCATTTATCAAGATTCGGCTCTCATCGAGGTTGTCCAATTCAAGCATGGTTTTTCTAAAGAAGAAGAACAAACGCTGCGTACACTATTTCAGACAAAAGGCCAGTTAACAGGAGGATCTTTATACGAAATCCCTCCTTCTATCGTTGCCAGCATTGCTTGTATATCCTTTGATGGATCGGCGTTAAGAGAGCCGCGTTTTTCTTCCTTTTTACTAGATGCTGATCCAGCAGCATGTACATTTCAGCAAATGCTCAAACAGCTGTATCCACTCCCTGCTGCTATAGACGTCACCCACCCAGAAAAACCGATTGTCCCGGCTCTTCAACTAAACAAGGCAGATTACTTACTTTATTTAAGACAAGCGGCTCCCTACCTTTTGCCCTTTTTACGTGAAAGGCGTCTTACTTTAATTCGGTATCCGCATGGCACTGGAGACGAATTCTTTTATCAAAAGTCGACACCTGATTATGCGCCGGATTTTGTTTTAACAGATGAAGTTGATGATATTTCTTATACGGTCTGTAATGATCCTCGTACACTTCTTTGGCTTGGCAACCAGCTGGCGATGGAATTTCATATCCCTTTTGAAACAAGAGATACGGATCGGCCGACAGAAATCGTCTTTGATCTAGACCCGCCATCTGTAAATGAGTTTCATCTAGCCATAGAAGCGGCTAAACGAATCAAAGCGCTTTTAGACGGGCTTTTTCTCACAGCCTTTATTAAAACAAGCGGAGGTAAAGGGCTTCAAGTCTATATTCCTTTAAAGAAAAACGCCTTCACATACGAAGAAACAAGACAATTCACCGCATTTATATGCCAATTTTTATGTGAGCAAGCACCGGATCTTTTTACTCTGGAACGCCTTAAGAAAAAACGCGGCAATCGCTTGTATTTAGACTACATTCAGCACGATGCTGGGAAAACAATCATCGCTCCATATTCTCCAAGAGGAAATGAGCTTGGACTTGTTGCGACACCGCTTGAATGGGACGAACTCTATCATGATGAGCTTCATCCTTCTCTTTTTACGATGCCGGCTGTTATAGAGCGTTTAAAGGAAAAGGGCGATCCGTTCCGCCGCATGAGGCACCTTGTGAATGATGATGCTTTTAGACAAGTCTTACATCAGCTTGCACACATGTGACCATCTCATCAGATGGACATTTGCGGTCATGAAGCGTTACACTTATTCATTAGAGAGAAAGAAAGGGATGACTATTTTGACCGCACATTCATTTCGAAATACAGCTTTGATTTTCTTATGTCTTTCCGCAGGAATTGTGGATGTGATTGGCTATTTAAGCCTAGGGCATGTGTTTACAGCCAATATGACAGGTAATATTGTGCTGCTTGGCATTGCAGCAGGAAGCTCCTTGCAGCTAACAGCCCTTCATTCCATCATTGCTCTAAGTGGATTCGTTTTAGGGGTTTTACTTGCAGTGGTGATAGGCGGAAATCACGAGAAAACGTTTTGGCCAAAAGCCGTAACCCGCATTTTTATCATCGAATTGATGATTTTGCTTCTATTTGCTCTCATGACCATTTTCCCTTATACACAAGGTGCTTACTTTATGCTGATCATTCTTTTAAGTATGGCTATGGGCATGCAAACGGCGGCCGCACGCAAATTGAATGTTGCTGGCATTTCCACAACCGTTCTCACAAGTACACTTGCTAACCTATTTGAAGATGCAGCCAAGCGCATATCATACCGGGAAAAAAGAAAGGCCCCTATCCAGATTGTAAGCTTGATGCGAATAGGCTCTATTGTCTTCTACTGCCTAGGTGCAGCTATTGCTGCATACACAGATCGTTACGATCCGTTTATCATCATATGGCTGCCTATCATCATTCTAGGCATCATTGTGATAACTGCTGGATTGAAGCACTTTCACCAATTGAAATAGCCTCTCTTTAGATGGCTATTTCAATTATTGTGATCTTACACTAATAACTCCTGACATAAAAACCAGGAGGGCGTCCCATGATGAACGTTGAACCATATGGATATCCAGAAAATGTCCCGAATCCTCCGTACCCGGGAAAACCGCCTAAGCCAGAGAATACACCAGGACTCAAATAATACCCGCCAAAGCCGATATGGGACCCAACCGGCCCAATATGTGCCCCGCCTCCGCTAAAACCGCCTCCATGAAAACCACCATAAACCCGTGGATACATACAATCACCTGCCTTCGAATCAGACCTTATCTCATCATATGCATGACAAATGGGGCGGTGCTCCTGCTTTTTCTTTCCTTCTATGTACATTAGACCAATTTGATAAAATTTGAATGAAAAGTCCTGCAAAAAATTAAATTAAGCAAAGAAAAGTGACCTTTTTAACTTGTTGCTCTGCCCTATGTTTATTTAGAATAATGGAGCAGGTAATAAATTTGCACACCCCCTTTGTTGCGAATTCTTCTTATTAAACGTTCTTGGAGCGTTTAATAAGAAGAGCCTATTAAAACACAAAAAACCCTTGCTGACGATCATCAACAAGGGCGAGAGATAAATGGTATTAACCACCAATGATTTTTTCTGCAACTTCGAATGAACCCGCAACGTTTTGCGATAGAACAGTCGCAGCGACCGCTAAACCGACAACGAATAATACTTTTAATCCTGTTTTCATCTTAAATCAACCCCATTCTTTTCATATGTAAATCCGCTTCTAAACTTTTGTTCAAGTAAAAAACAGACTGCTCATAAAGTGATTGCTTTTCACAATATTTTGCTGCAAATTGTGATAGCTCTTTTACTTCATGATATTCATTCTTCTCTTCTAACTTTCTTAATTTCTCATCAATTTGCTGAAATCTTTGTGGCGCATGCGTTAAGTAAAGATCATGTACGATGCCTATTTTTAGCTGAAACACTTCATGAGAAGCATCTTTTATTCTGGCATATGCAGCCTCTATATATTGGCTTGCACGCTGCTTTTCACCAATCACACAGAGTTCCCGGCTGATCAGATACGTAGAATGGAAAAAGAAATCTGAATCATAATACTCTTGATGGGACAGTGCTTTTTCAAGATGACGTATCGATTCCTTCGGTTTATTCCAAAATGAATATAAAATGGCCACATTGTGATGAAGCTGAGCCAGCATAAAATCATCCTGCTCATTTGTCAAAACTTCTTCCGCCAGACGATAATTCTCAAGCGCCTCTTCATACCGGCCGATCTCCGTTAGATTCGCTGCTATAAGAGAGTATGAAAGGGCCGTTCTTCTTTCATACTGCTTGTGCCGCTTATAGACGTGCAGCGCTCTGCGGATATAGCTTAATGAGAGCATGATATGACTGAGCCGGTAATAAAGCCATGCCACTTTAAAATCGAAATCAGCACGTTCTATCTCACTTGGAATTTTATCTAAGAGCTTTTCAGCACTTTGATACATTTGCAATGCAACCTCATAATTACCTTGATGCTGCTCATACACACCCTCATAAAAATCAAAATAATAGGCAAGACGATTAGACAGGTCATCTTCTTTTTTTCCATAATGACCCTCTATGCTTTTCGTTGAAACATTGCCCTTTTGCCCTCTTAAATTGTACATAAGAATGTGATGTCTCTTCTCAAGAAGAGAATAGTATATGAGGATATCCGCATCGTCAATTTCCTCTACCGCTTTTTTCGCTTTGGCAAATAACCGTTCTGCCTCATCTGCATGATCTTTTTTGATTTCCATGTTCCAGTCATTTAATAGTGATGCCAATTCCGCAACAGGAACTTTGCTCATTCTACACCCCCAATCACCTTCAGCTGCAACACATATTTCACTAAATATGGAACTTCTATTAGCAATTGCTAATTAGTCCATTTGACATCATTTTAATATGAATCACTTGAATCTTCAATAACCGTTTCCATTGAAAGTGTGTTTCTTTCTCCTAGTCAATGATATTTGCGAAAAAATTCCGCCTTTTTTTAAATAAACATCTTGAGATGAAATGAAAAAAGCCCAATGTCAAGGCTTTCTAATCTGATGATGGTTCATAGCAGCTTTTCATTTATCCAGTTTCTTTATATAATATGATCAATCACTTACACGCCTCAGTAGCTCTAGAAGGGAAGAGCGCCGTAAAACAAATTGTAGCTGGCGGGTCGCAAGGCAAGGGTTTCAGAAGCACCGAAAAGCACATGAGCTGAGACAGGTGAAATTCCTGTCGGTGAAATTCCGTAGGGAAGCGTGTTGCCCCTAGCCTATGCTTACGAAAGGAGTGCGGGTTCGAATCCCGTCTGAGGCTTATGAGGTAGATGGATTGGGAGGATAAAATATCATGCATGTGTTTGAAGAATATATCAGCAAAATCGGTAACCCCGAGCTGAAGCAGCGCACTCAAGACATCTTAAAATGGATAGAAGACACATTCCCTCAATTAGAGGCAAGAATTGCTTGGAATCAGCCTATGTTCACTGATCACGGCACATTTATTATTGGGTTTAGCGTGGCAAAACATCACATTTCTGTCGCACCAGAAGCAAAAGGAATTGATCAATTTTCAGCTGACATTGTACAAGCTGGGTACGATCATGGGAAAAATCTGTTTCGCATGAAAGAAAGCTTGCCAGTTGATTATCCTCTCCTAAAGAAAATCATCGAATTTAATATCGAAGACAAAGCGGATTATTCAACGTTTTGGCGAATATAAACAGTACCCCGATCTCAGCTTTACAGATCGGGGAATTTTACTGCTGCATGTTATTTTATTCTCTTCCCTACCAATTTTTGTTCAAGCCATTCATAACATGACAAAAGGGCATCAACGCTCTTTTGGCATATCGGCAAATATACAACGGCGACAGCTGTTAAACACGCTATAGCAGCTCCTGCTAAGACATCAAATGGATAATGAACACCTACCCAAACCCTTGAAAAACCAACAGCACACGCAATGATCAGCCAATACATATGGCGTTTGTGAAACAGCCAAAAGATCACGCAAATCGAAAAAATAAAGATGGTATGATCACTCGGAAACGAGTTATTCACTTCCTTTTGAATCAAAAGATTGACGTGGCTCATTTCTGCAAAGGGCTGCTGATTAAAATAAAACACCCCAGCGATTTTCCCAAGTAACTCGGCGAGTACGAAGGTCAGTCCGGCAGAAACGACCATCGCCCTATTGTACCTGCTGCGATTTTGAAACCATACGAACAGACACACGAGCGCTGCCAGCAGCACTGTATATTCAGCTAGTCCAATAAATATTGGATTCAAGTAACCATAATCGATACTGAGCTCATTCACCCGCCTAAATAAATCTTCATTAAGTCCCCGCATCTCATTTCATCCCTTTTTACTTGATTTACGATAAGGATAATTGAAATGAGATGTCTGCCTCCATCGATCGAACGAACAAACCATGGAATCATATGACATGTTTGTCACTTTGCTGTCACCTGAACATCGTGTACTAACTAAAAACTCATCAAAGGCTATTAAATCACAGGAACAAAACTGTTATAATAGAACATAAGTTTGCATTTTATCAAAAAGGGGTTACTGCATATGATCAAAACGGTAGACGGCAATATATTAGAGGCAAGCGAAGACATCATTTGTCACCAAGTGAACTGTAAAGGAGTCATGGGAGCTGGATTAGCAAAACAGATCAAAAGCAAATATCCGAATGTGTTCAAAGATTATAAACAGTTATGTACAGAACAAGGAGATGACTTGTTAAGCTCCGTTCAACTCATCACAACAAAAGACGGAAAAACAATTGCCAACTTATTTGCCCAAGCTGGATACGGAAGAACAAGAAAGCAAACAGACTACGATGCCTTACGCAGCTGCTTTCAACATCTAAAGGATACAGTGACACAATCACCTGAAGAGAAAAAACAAACGTCCATCGCCATTCCATACGGGATCGGCTGCGGATTGGCTGGCGGCGATTGGACGATTGTGGAAGAGATGATTGAAGAGGTGCTGGGTGATTGTGAGGTGACGGTTTATCGGTTTAGATAATGGAAATGAGGTTTTATGAAACATATATGAGAAATACCCTCCTTAAATTGGAGGGTATTGTGCGTTAGTTATCTTCTTTATTTTTTTCATAAATTAATACGGCTTCTTTATCTTCTTCATCGTCGGGTAAAAATCCGAACGTTTCATATTCCCAAACTGCGATTCTTTGATCACCATCAATGCCTAATGAATAAATATCTTCGTACCCATACTCAATCGAGAATTTCCCTGGTTGCTCCATTTTTAAAATTGCTGTCGACCAATCTCCAAATCCATTTTTTACATATTCCTTTTTTAAGTCTTCAAAAGAATGGAGAAGTTTTAATAATAACTCTTTATAAATAGAGTTGCTAACACTATACTTTTCAGGAATATTATGACCATATATTAATTCTTCATTGCCTGGGTTGCAGAAATAAAAATTCACTTCTGACGAATCATCCACGATTTCTGCATACATCCAAACTTTATCCCATTCTACAGGAATCATTTCATTTATTATTTCCGCTATTTCTTTATAGTTTTCTTCTATTTTTTCCATACTTCAACCTCCTGGCTTGTTTTTAATAGTTCTAAATCTCTTATGGTCTCCGATTTTATATTCTACAAGAAACTCTGCAGGTCTTAATGAATCATTCATATAGACAGGTTCAATTTTAACCTCTACATGCTTTGGAGGGTCAGCCGTTAATGCTTTTTTCCACTTCTGCTCCATCTCATACCATTTCCCACCACTACGATTAATTTGTGAATTCATCGGAAGCAGGTTATCAATATCCCCTGAACCTTTAAAAATAGTTGCAATCAAGAGACCTCCATCATCATCCAGTAATCGATCCGGCTTTCCTGAATTGGATTGGGAATATTGGTTTCTTTTAACCTCTCCGTATTTTAAATCACTTGCTTCGACTTTGACAATTCTTCCGTAGTGATCGGTTGTGTAGGTGTAGCCTTGCTTTGTTGAATAAACAACATTTGGTTTTAATACTTTTTTACGTTTCCACCTCACATAGTGATCTCCGTAGCTAACAACAGTCGGTGGTGATTTTGGTGCTGGTAATCGTCTGCCTGTCTTAGAGATACCGTATCCTGAATTGTTATCTAGGCGTTTGGCCATAGAGAGGAGTTTATTTTTGAGATTTTCTCCGTCAAACACGTTATACGGCAGCTTCGGGCCGCCAGCCATTTGAAACTTTGGTGAGTATGGCAATAGATTCGGAATAGAAACTCTGTCTAATGATTTTGCTCCTTGCTCAAGGACTTTCTTCACCGTCGTTTTGGCTGCTGTTGTCCCCGTTTTTGTAATGGCACCTGCCCCTTTAGAACCAAAGACGATTTCTGCTAGAGAACCAGTTGCATAGGCGAACCAGTGTGATCGAGAATATGCATCACCATAATAAAAAGCCTTCCCTTTGATGACATAATACTTCGTGGGTAATCCTGATAAAACAATTAAATATAAAATGTTAAAAGCCATCCTGATTATCTTCTAGATGATCATAATCATGCCTATAGCTAATACAAACTAAAACACCCATAAAGAGTGTCTTTTTTAAAAAAAATAAAAAGGATGCACTTTAGCACCCTTTAAACTTAAAAGTTATTCAGATTAAAATGAATTTCCATATAGATATAAGAAACGTTTAGTCTTCTTGAAAAGATTTGTCTAAATTTTAATCTCTCTCCTTTAACATTTTTATGAGATCGTCACTAAGTTGGATATCAATATCTTCTGTATCACTATCTTCATCATCATCTTCAACAACAAATAACCCTTCAATAAACTCAGTAAAAGTATCAGCAATTAGGAACAGATCCTGGTCTCTATTTCTAAGTTCATGATTCCAAAAATAAATTTTCCCTTGATTTATTTCACTAATCTAAACAAATTAGGTCTCCGCCGTCTGCGTCTACGATAGGAATTATTTGTTCTGATAATTGTTCTTTATATGTTTTTATGGCTTCTCTTATATCATAATCATTTTGCTCCAACCCATAAAACAATTCGACTGGCACTGATTCACCAACAAACCACACTGGTTTTTCTCTTAGAGAGGTATATACATTGTCCTCAATCCAACATTCTCCATATTCATTAATAAAACTTTTATAATCAGAAGAAATGTGATATCCGTTTTCTTCTTCTATTTTATCCATTTCGTTTAATAAGTTATTTATTTTGGTTGATCTAATATCAATAGTGTATTGATCAAGTTTGTCTTTAATCCGTTTAAAACTCATTTTAATAGCCTCCTCTTAAGCCTGATGCGGCACCAATATGTGGTACATTTTTATGTAAGTCAGTCGAAACAGTCGGTCTACTTTTTCCTGAATCATATGCCTATTTTAATAAAAAACCCTCCATTAATGGAGGGCGGTAAGTTAGTTGTTACTTTTATCCTTTATTTTTAATATATTGATCAAGAAATTCCCTGACTGATTTTCTTTTAGGAAGTATTCCGAGATTTTCGTAAGCCCATATCGCTCTTCTTTGAGACCCGTTAATTCCTTGATTCAATACATCTTCATAATTCAAGTCTAAGGAAAATTTGCCGTTTGCATCTAATTCCAAAGTCAAATTTGTCCATTTTTCAGGATTAATTAATTCATATGCTTGTTGTAGCTCCTCAAACAAATCATGTAATTTTATTAAAAACTCGTTATAGATTGACTTACTTACATGATGATCTTCAGGTATATTATGCGAGTAAAGAAATGCCGTTTCTCCCTTTAATCTATAATAAAAATTAATCTCTGCTGAGTCGTCTAATATTTCAGCATATAAACAGACTTCGTCCCACTCTTTTGGAATCATCTCATTAACAGTTTGTGCAATTTCACCATACAGAGAATCTAGTTTCTCTAATTCCATTGTTTATCCACCTTTTTGGTTTTTAATAATTGATCTTTGTAATTCGTCATTGCCTATTCTAAATTCAACAACAAAACGTTCTGGTCTCAATGAATCACTTTTATAAACTGGTTCTATTGAAACAGATACTTTCTCAGGAGGAACTTCTTTCAATGCAGCTAACCACTCTTGTTCCATCTGATACCATTTCCCACCACTACGATTAATTTGTGAATTCATCGGAAGCAGGTTATCAATATCACCTGAACCTTTAAAAATTGACGCAATTAAATGCCCACCATCATCATCTAATAATCTGTCAGGCTTCCCTATGTTTGATTGTGCATAATTGTTTCTTTTGGTCTCTCCGTATTTTAATTCATTTGCTTCTACTTTGACAATGCGTCCATAATGATCTGTGGTAAAAGTGTAGCTGCTTTTTTGTATAAACAACATTTGGTTTTAATACTTTTTTACGTTTCCATCTGATGACATGATCTCCGTATTTCACAACGTCTGGTGGCGATTTGGGTGCTGGTAATCGTCTGCCTGTTTTAGAGATTCCATATACAGGTTGATTGTCCAGGCGTTTTGCCATAGAGAGGAGTTTATTTTTGAGATTTTCTCCGTCAAACACGTTATACGGCAGCTAGGGTGTTTTTTATCCTCTCTCCTTTAACACTTTCAAGAAAACGTCACTAAGTAAGATTCCAAAAGCTCCTGTATCACTTTCATCATCTTCTTCAACAATAAATAACCCTCCTTAAATTTGGAGGGCAATGTGTTAGTTGTTTTCTTCTTTATTTTTTATATATTCTTCGAGAAATTCCCTAACCGATTTTCTTTTTGGGTATATTCCTAAATTCTCATATGCCCATATGGCTTTTCTTTGTGATCCATTTAAACCTGAATTTAAGACATCATCATAACCAAATTCAATTGATAGCTTTCCTGTGTGTTCTAGTTCAAGGGTAGCTGTTGTCCATACCTGTTCATTATGTTTTATAAATTCTTCTCTCAATTGTATGAATAACTCTTGCATTCTAATTAAAATATTAACGTATACTCGTTCACTAACTTGAAAGTCGTCAGGAATATTATGACCATAGAAATATTTCTCTTTATCAGTGCAAAAATAAAAAGCAACCTCTGATGAATCATTTAACACTTCGGAGTAAAGCCAAACTTTATGCCATTCAGTTGGTATGATTTCGTGTATATTCTCGGCAATTTCTTTATAGAGTTCTGACATTTTATTTGTTTCCACTAAGGTTAACCTCCATACTCATTTTTTATATAAATATAATCTGTGCTTTCCCCTATTTTATATTTCACTTCGAAAGCTGAAGGCCTTAAGGAGTCTGAATGGTAGACTGCCTCAATATAGACAGAGACTTTTTCAGGCGGAACCTCTTTGAGTGCAGACAACCATTCCTGCTCCATCTGATACCATTTCCCACCACTACGATTAATTTGTGAATTCATTGGAAGTAGGTTATCAATATCCCCAGACCCTTTAAAAATAGATGCGATTAAATGACCTCCGTCATCATCTAGTAATCGATCCGGCTTCCCTGAATTGGATTGGGCATATTGGTTTCTTTTGACCTCTCCGTATTTTAAATCACTTGCTTCGACTTTGACAATACGTCCGTAGTGATCAGTTGTGTAGGTGTAGCCTTGCTTTGTTGAATAAACAACATTTGGTTTTAATACTTTTTTACGTTTCCATCTCACATAGTGATCTCCGTAGCTAACAATAGTCGGTGGTGATTTTGGTGCCGGTAATCGTCTGCCTGTTTTAGAGATACCGTATCCTGAATTGTTATCTAGGCGCTTTGCCATAGAGAGGAGTTTATTTTTGAGATTTTCTCCGTCAAACACGTTATACGGCAGCTTCGGGCCGCCAGCCATTTGAAACTTTGGTGAGTATGGCAATAGATTCGGAATAGAGACTCTGTCTAATGATCTTGCTCCTTGTTCAAGCCCTTTCTTCACCGTCGTTTTAGCTGCTGTTGTCCCCGTTTTTGTAATGGCACCTGCCCCTTTAGGGCCAAAGACGATTTCTGCTAGAGAACCAGTCGCATAGGCGAACCAGTGTGATCGAGAATATGCATCACCATCGATGACTTCTTTTTGGAATGAATCTGAAATCGACTTTCCAATCGCTTTCGACGTTTCAATTGGATGTGAAACAGCCGTTACGACCGATTCAACGGCACCTCCAGGATCTGTCACAAGATCGTAGATGCCAACTACTGTATCTTTGGCTACATCATATAGACCAACTGCTGCACCTTTTACAACATCAACGAACCCCTCTGATGCTTCTTCCTGCGCTTTGATCTGGAGAAGCTGGCTGTAATACATTTTTTGATCGTAAGAAAGGTTTTCATATCCAATTTCGTCTACAATCTCAAAGTATTTCTCTTCTGATATACACGAAGGATCGTTGAGTTTTTCTTTCAATTCTTTGATTCTTCGTTTCTCTTTTTCTTCTTTTTTCACTTTTAAATATGCTTTCACCTGTGCATTGATTTTATCGTGATTCTTGTACACATCTGTCTCATGAAACGCTTTTGCATCGTAATACATGGGCTGCGCATTTTTTCCTTTTCCTGTAGCAGCCATCATTTTTGCATAAAAAGTTGCGAGGTGTTTTTCGATCGCTTCTGATTTTGCGTATTCTGTTTTTAGCTCATGATCTATTTTATGTAAAACCTCAATTGCATCTTTTCTTTTTTTGTTCGCATCATCTAAATGTTCATTGACCTCTTTACTTGAAAATACATTCAGTTCTATGAGATCACTGATGTCATCAAAAATAGTGGATAAGGCTTCTTTTTGTTCGTTGACCATATCTTTATTATTCTGAATCCCTTGTTTCAGTTGAGCGTCTAAGAAATGCTCATCAATAAATGTACTCCCGCCTAACGATTCATCATCAAGCTTTCCTTTTACCCCATCTAAAAAAGCTTTTTGCATATCAATAAAATCAAGATAAGTGTCTGTGTAAAGCACAAGATCCTCATAAAAGGCTTTGATATTGTCTGCACCTTTTCCAGTAAATTCATCACCTAATCCCGACACACTTTTTAATGCTATTTTCACATGCTGCATTTCGTCTCGAAGGCCCTGATAGGCTTTTGACCTTTGTTCGACAGCTGACAGTAAAGATGGAGCATCTAATATTTTCATATAAAAAAGACTCCTTTTATGGAATATTCTTTTACTAGAATACCATAAGGAGTCTTACACTTTAATCCACTTTATCGTTTTTTAACCAATTATCCTCCGTAGTGGTGGATTAAATCTAATCCCTTTTATGATCCTGCACCTCTAGAGAAAAGCAACACTACCTCATTTTTAGCATCTGCCTGAGTTTGTTGTCCAGCAGGCATTCCAAGAATTGCACCTAATAGCAAAGCGGTAGTAATCATCATCATTATCTTTTTCATGATCATATGACCTCCTTTCCTATAAGCGTACAAGATTTCAAAGCCAATTCCAAGAAGTAGTTACTTTCTTCATAAAGATTTAACTTTTTATATATGGAGGCAACATCAGGAGCTAGAGCCTCTATATCAACATATGCTTTTCTTTCTTCCAAAAGACATAGCCCTTTCTTGATGTCCTCATAGCTTTCCCGTGGTGTTGTATAACATTTCTCAAGGATATTGAATTTCAAAATAAAGTTTGTGTTTTGCTGTTCTTTAGAGAAGCTTTTCCCCTCAGCAACCCAACTTATTGCCTGATCCAACTGATTTGATTTGTAGCTTGATCTTGCAAATTCATACGCACATTGTAAGTATGAAACAGGAGCTGACTGTTTTAGATCATCTGCGAAAATTGCTTTGTTGAAATATTCAATTGCTTCTATATGGTGGTCATCCTGAATTTTGAGAAATCCCAAATCATAATAAGCCAACGCTAACAATCTCTTATCATTTTTTTCAATCAGTCTATCTACACAATCCAAAAGTATTCGTTCAGCTTTGTCTAGTCTACCGTCATCAATCAAATTCAGTGCCAACAACATATTACAGTTTATGGTCTGTATGCTGTAACCTTCATGACCTTTGTAGATGTCCTTTGCTGTTTGTAGATGATGGTGAGAAAGAAGCGTGACTTTATTGAAATAGTAGAGTGTGCCAATTTTATAATGGAACTCAGCCTTTTCAATTTCATCATGTACCTTGTCCAACTGTCTCTCAGCTACTCTGAATAGGACTAGGGCTTCTGAATAGTTATTTTTTGCACTCTCATACATACCTTTGAAAAGATAAAAGTAAAACCTTAGCATGTCATCTGTTTTGACTCTTTCATTTTCTGTTATTGTTGGTTGCCCCACTAAATCTTCCATCAGTACCTTAAATCTGTAATCAAGAATATTGAAATAGAGTAACACATCTTGATTTTCTTCCATTTCGCCTAACATTTCTTGAATCTCATCCCTCAGCTCTACTGCTTGTGAAACTTCCCTCTTTTTAATATGTAAATACCATTTGTTGAGCGTGTTTGCTACATCTACAGAAGAAATCAAATTCGACATCCCATTACCCCCTTGCTATCATTTCCTTTGTATAATTTTAACATGACATTTACAACATATGTAAAGACAAGGTGTTCATTTTAAAAGTTTTCGGTATCCCGCAAAATGCAAACATATGACTAATTGGCAATAGTAACATGTTCTTTTCGCATTCCGGCAATCGGGACAAGAACTTGTACCGATAAAATACCGATAAAATAAAAAGCCGCTAAAATAGCGACTTCAATGGGGACCATGTTCTTGTCCCTCGACAATCTTTAATAAACGGAGCAAATTTGTCCCTGGACAATTTTCTGTACCATTCATACGGAGTATCCCTCAACCGTGTTTAACCTCACATCGTATCAGTTTTAAGTGTATGTAATTGATGTTCTTGTCCCTGGACATCTTTAATCAATCTTACACGGTCTAAAAGTTTCATGTTTAGCTTCATACTCTTCTATTAATCGGATTTTATTTCCATCAAATCTAATCTTTGATATACCATCAAATGAATAAAGTTGTTCTTCTTTTGCTTTAAAATACCATTCTACAAAAAATAAGGTATCATTTACTTGATGAATATTTTTTATCTTCCATTCTAAGACAACTTGCTTCAGTAACATTTTTTTGATCCACAAATGGACTTCCTCTATACCCACATACATTGCTCCATAACATTCGCGGTAGATAATATCATCAGAAAAATACGTATCTAAAAACGTAAAATCTCTAGTTACCCACATAAAGAAATATTCTTTTATAATTTCTTCTTTCATAAGTACTCCTCTATTTTTTAATTAAGCGCAGTTCTTAACTAGTGTTTTGAATCTATTATATCAAAATGAACAAAAAAAAAGGTTCTTGGTTGGAATTTATGTCATTCTACACTCATTCGCTTTATTGGGGCACTTTAAAGCCTTGTTATATTAGCGGTGTACCAAGTAATGTATAAGGAGAATGTGAAGCTGCCGCGCTCTCGTTTAAGCTTGGGGGCGTGCCAAGCCCCTCGCCTATACGAAAAAGGGGTGCTCTTGTAAAGAACACACCCCTTTATTTAGGTAACTTAAATTCCGTTAAAAGAAAAGAGCCAATGATAACTACATCATTGGCTCTTCTTAACTTTAAAGATATAGTTTCTTTCAATCCACACTCCTCAAGAGAGCGACAAGCTAATAATACCAATCGTTCTAGCAAAGTCTAGTCAATTATTAGGTTTATTTGTTGCATCAATGTAATGCTTATTAGATTTCTTATTCTCTATAATATCTTCAGTCCTACCCAAAAGCATTTGAATTTCTTTTCTATTATACTGCTTTTTTATTTTCTCTTTAAATGCTGTTTGTTGATTAATAGTTGCTTTATGCATCTTTTTCCCAAATTGTTTCAAATAAATCTCAATGTATTTACTCTGTTCAAATGATGTAAATTCGTTGGTTTCGTTAATTTCATTCATAAGAAATCACCTCCTAAACATATATCGGAGGTGATTTGGAAATTTTCAGGTGTTCACTAAATTGGTTCTATTTAATGTAAAATTCGCTAGTGTAGAATGTTCCAAGAGTTGCAACATGATTGCCCTTTTTGTCGTAACGTTCTACATCCACTCTAAAGCGATAAGTACCTTTTTTGTTACAAAATGACTCTTTGATGTCAAATTGATCATAAAGTTTTTCACCTGGGTTAAGGGGGTTCCGGGAATTTGTTTTTATTGTCTCCCACTTTCCATTCACCTTTCTTTGTGGAATAAGATTGGGACCAGCACTAAAGTCATTGTGGTTTTGTACTGCAATTCGTACGACCTTATCCTCTCCAATTTTGTGATTAGCTTTTGTCGGGTTCGCCGACACTCCAAATCCTGATGCCATGCTCATCATCTCCCTTTTTATATTTTTGCGCTCCTATCCCTCACCAAAGCACGTGCAGCCATACACCCAAAAGACGACTGTTCCCATCAAATCATCGTTTCCTCCGGATACGGCCGCCTTGTCGTTGATACGTTTCGCGTCTCGTTCCCATGATTTCTTCCCACTCCCTATTCGTAATGGGATCAGCATCGTTCTCCTTCTTTCTATTAGAACCAGGAGCAATGCTTTTAAATTGCTTTAATGTCTCTTTAGAAACAGAAACCCTGATCTTCATTTCACTCGCTCCTTGCCGAATAAGCACCACCTTACGCTATTCGCTTAAATAGATTTTTGAATGATGACTACACTCCGAGAGGATGCCAAGTACAGTCATTCATCAAGTAAAATGAAAAACTGTCCTCGATACGGCTGCCGCAGACCAGCTGCTATCCAGGCTCAGAATGTCCCTCTCGTATGGCCACATTCCTCAACACCTTTGTTCCGTATCCAGATACGCCATTGATAAAGGAAAGGCGCGTCTCCCAATAAAAAAAGCGAACACCAATCAAGGCACTTAAAGTGCTCAATGATCAGCGTCCGCAGGTTCTTCCTTCTGGACAAAATATTCACGTTCGTTTTGCTTGTCTATATCATACGTTGATTCACTCAGGAAAAAAGGTCCCCTTTTTGTCGGCTTTTTCTCGGTTTTTTCTCGGCAATGCAAATAAAAAAAGTGCCCATAAACATGGACACTTTGGTTCTATTATTCCCAAAACGCATCGCCTTCAGATTCAATATACTTCTGAAGGAAAGTTTCAAAATCTACGTCAAGCAGCCTATACTCTAAACCGTCTTCAAATAGATAAAGGTTGGGATTTTCCTTATTTAGTATCAAGTAGCACCCTTCAAAAAGAGCAGCAATAGCTGTTCCATCAACCTGATCAAAAAAATCATTAGACAACTCGGATTCGATTTCTTTTAAACTGAAAACGTGTAATCCTCCACCTACCTTGTTCCCAAAAACTATGTCTTCAAATATTCTTGCGCCATTATGTAGACATAAAAACTCTTTGAGATCGTCAGGCAATGCATGATGTTTCTTTTCAAATTGTTTTATATTTTCTTGATCGGCTGGGGCATTGAAGGTACAGCACTTTTCATAGACTTCACCGTCTACCGAGAATTTGATGATGTTCTTCTCATCTAATTGATTTTCAAGCTTTTCTAATATCTGCACGATCCTACTCAATCTTTCACCTTCTATCTATATCCTCTCCACCAAGGAGAAACCTCTTGTTGATGCAGCGTTCTTGTGAGTGCATATAAATTACCCATTTTATTATCTCCACCATATTCTAAAGGTATAACATGGTGAATGTCTAAACCAGACCAATCCCATTTAGGATCTGTGTATTTACCAATATACCATTTGATATATTTATTTCGCATCTCCTACAAATATGCCGTCAACAGAACAACCATAAAGAAAATCGAATAAGCAAATCTCTTCATTCCGATACTCCTTTTCCAATTTATTTATAATATTGCTCAATTTCATCTAGGCTGTTTTCAAGTGCTCTTTCTATTTCCCGCATCTTTAGTTCATTTAAAAACTTCCTGATTTCTAAGAGAAGGAAACAGGCCTGTAGCACCGTTTGCCTCTTGTTCCTTTTTGTTATCCTCCTTCACCTTCAGGGCCCTATAAACCTTCAGCTCCTTGATCAGAGCATTTCGGACTTGTTTCTCATCGATCCCTGGTAGTAAACACAATTGTTCAGATTTCAGTCTATCACTCCTTGAAAGTTCATATTGAAATTTTCTTATAATCTATCTAAATCTGAAAACCGTTCTTATTTTTACAAAAAAACCCTTGAATTTTTTATAAAATATAGGATAATTAGGTATGTAAAAAATAAACTATGGAGTGTTTTAAATGAGATTAAAAAAAGTTTTAATTTGTTCCGCATTATCCTTTGCTTTACTTGTTTCTGCATCTCCTGCATTCGCTTCACCTTCTAATGCAGACAGCAAGATGAGTCAAAAGGTAATAACTCCTCAAGCTGAGTTGAAAACTATTCATCTAAAAGCCAATACACACAAAAAACCTATCAAATGTTTCGGTCTCTTTGGTCCTAAAAGATGCATAAAAGGTTGATGGTACTCGGACAGGCAAATATCAATGTTGATTTTAAAAATATCTAAGAGATAGGAGGATGACCCTCCTATCTCATTTTTAATTAGCTAATTTGAAAATATATAGCTGCCATCACTATGCCTGTTTTAATAATTTCAGAATCATTAGCAAATGACTTATTTTTGACTGTTACCTGCAGGAGGAAGCTCCTGCTATTTTATTTTGTGTGAACTCGATTAATTTAAATTTGTGAACTGGCCTTCGCGTGTAGTGATATCCGTTTTCCCGTAAATAGGTGCTTCAGCTAAAAACGCTTGGTTGGAATGATCATCTAGAATAATGCTTTCACTACTCCTTTGGTCATAAAGTTATAAATGGAAATGGTTGAATTTGTAAGTTTGTAAGGATTATTCATGTGCACAAAGCTTCCCATGTTATTCTGTAGTCTTCGCTTTTTTTATTTGCCTTGAAGACTTTGCAAATCACGTATACACATTCTAAATAGGTGTTCGTCCCTTAAATCTAAAGACAGATCAATCAGCATCTTCAGATACTTTAAGTACATAACCTTCCTCTTCTTTTTGATCATTCCCGCCAGAATCGTCTTTCACACTATGAGAGGAATCTGGAATCTAAATTATTATCATATGTTTCTTCAGTCTGCATCGGTTTACCTTCGTTAATCTGATCCTGATTTCAATCCCTCCACTTTACGTTCAATTTTTATGGAATTTTTCTTTAATCTTATTTTTTCTGCAGGTAAGCTCAATTCATCCTCTAACTGTTCCGGCTCATGATCAGCAATGTGAACTACACCACTGTGATCTACTCTGATAATTTATAATTAGACGCTCTGCATTTGCAAATATAGCGGAGAATATCGCTCCACTTGGACTTCGTACCAATCATTTCAGCAAGGTTTTGAATACTTTTTCTGAGACCTTCGTTGAAATTTGAAAGTCGCCTTTTTTGTGGGTGAATTGTGGATGATAGCTCCTTCATTTTGAAATATTAGAAACACCCACAAAAATAAAAACCCCCTGAAACCAATGGCTCCAAGGGGTTTTCTTTATTAATACTGAGACATATACTGATCACGTTCCCATGGGTGTACTTGGGTGCGGAACATATCCCATTCAATTTCTTTTGATTCGATGAAGTGCTCGAATAGGTGATCGCCTAGTGCGCTGATCATGACTTCGTTTGATTTTAGCAGCTCGAGTGCTTCTGCAAGTGTTGCAGGAAGGTCAGAGATGCCGTTTTCAAGGCGCTCTTCTTTGTCCATGACATAGATGTTTCTGTCGATTGGTGCTGGTGCTTCTAGTTTGTTTTTGATTCCGTCAAGACCTGCTGCAAGTAATACGCTTAGTGCAAGGTATGGGTTTGCAGATGGGTCTACGCTGCGCACTTCTACACGTGTGCTGATGCCGCGTGATGCCGGGATACGGATCAATGGGCTGCGGTTTTGTGCACTCCATGCTACATAGCAAGGTGCTTCATAGCCAGGTACAAGACGCTTGTAAGAGTTTACCGTTGGGTTTGTGACTGCTGTAAAGCTTGTTGCGTGCTTGACGATACCTGCGATAAAGTGTCTAGCAGTCTCGCTTAATTGTAAATCTGCTTTTTCATCAAAGAATGCGTTTTTACCATTTTTGAATAATGATAGGTTACAGTGCATACCAGATCCGTTTACACCGAACAATGGTTTTGGCATGAATGTCGCATGAAGACCATGCTTTCTCGCAATGGTTTTGACAACGAGTTTGAACGTTTGAATGTCATCACAAGAACGGATCGCGCCTGCATATTTGAAGTCAATTTCATGCTGCCCTGGTGCTACTTCGTGGTGAGATGCTTCAATTTCAAAGCCCATTTCTTCAAGCTCAAGTACGATATCACGACGGCAGTTTTCGCCTAGATCTGTTGGCGCAAGGTCAAAGTATCCGCCTTTATCGTTTAGTTCAAGCGTTGGCTCGCCTTTTTCATCTAATTTAAATAAGAAGAATTCTGGCTCAGGTCCAAGGTTGAAATCACTAAATCCTAGTTCTTCCATTTCCTTTAAGATACGCTTTAAGTTGTTACGCGGGTCTCCATCAAATGGTGTCCCGTCTGGCTTATAAATGTCACAAATAAAGCGTGCAACTTTACCTTTTTCTGCTGTCCAAGGGAAAATAACAAATGTGTTTAGATCTGGGTATAGATACATATCTGATTCTTCAATACGTACGAATCCTTCAATAGATGAACCGTCAAACATACATTTGTTATCGAGAGCTTTTTCTAACTGGCTCACAGGAATCTCAACATTTTTAATCGTTCCGAGAATGTCTGTAAATTGCAGACGGATGTACTTTACGTTTTCCTCATTTACTAATTTTACGATATCTTCTCTTGTGTACTTTGCCATTTCGTAAAACTCCTCCCCTACAAAAGGTAAAATGTGTATAGCAATGCTTTTGCTAATTGGTTAACGGAAGAACCTTGACATATCCCCCTGCCTAAAGGTCGTTCCTTGTTGGAAACGTCCAGCCTGAATGAGTTCTTTCTTCAGTAGCTTCCTGAGTTCATCATCTGTCAAGTTGTGCTTAGCTGTAGCTTTTTCCTCCGTCTTTGTATCAGACGATGGATTTTCTGCCTCAGCTTTGGCAAAAAGTTTTTTGATTCCTGCCATGTTTACACCTTGTTCGATGAGGTTTTTAATTTCTAGTAATTTATCAACATCATGAAAAGAAAATAATCGGCGGTTTCCATCACTTCTTGCTGGAAATACTAAACCATTTTCCTCATAATAGCGAATTTGTCTTGCAGATAATTCTGTTAGCTGCATGACAATCCCAATTGGGAATAAAGGCATTGAGCGGCGAATGTTATCACTCATCTCAACTGTCTCCTCCTCTTTGCTTAAATTTATTATATGTCATGTTATATTATGTGTCAACAAGATGTTAGGAATATTAACATGGATTTTTTTATTGAGCAGGCACTTCAATAAAACCTTGTTCCAATAAGGCATCGACAGCACTGCAAATCGCATTTTTCACATGCGCATACGTGAGTCCGCCTTGAACGTAGGCAGTATAAGGCGGTCTGATCGGACCATCGGCTGATAATTCAATACTGGCTCCTTGTACAAACGTGCCCGCTGCCATAATGACATCATCCTCGTAGCCCGGCATATAGCTTGCATGTGGTGTGACGTGACTATTAATCGGAGATGCATACTGGATTGCCTGACAGAACGCAATCATTTTTTTAGGATCCCCAAATTCGACTGATTGAATCAAATCCGTTCTTTTCGCATTCCACGCCGGGTTTGTTTGGAATCCGAGCTTCTCAAGAAAACGAGCCGTAAACACTGCGCCTTTTAAACTTTGAGCTACAACATGCGGCGCCAAGAAAAAGCCTTGATACATTTCTTGGAGCGCATACAGCGATGCACCCGCTTCACTGCCGATGCCTGGAGATGTCATTCGATAAGAGCAAGCTTCTACCCATTTTTCTTTTCCTACGATGTAGCCGCCTGTTTTGGCAAGGCCTCCGCCTGGGTTTTTAATGAGTGAACCGGCCATGAGGTCAGCTCCGACATGACACGGCTCTTGTAATTCAGTAAATTCACCATAACAGTTATCTACGAACACAATGATTTCTTCATTAATCTCTTTCACAAATGAAATCATTTGCTCAATTTCTTCTATAGTAAAGGATGGTCTTGACGCATAGCCTTTTGAACGCTGGATACCGATCACTTTTGTTTTAGAGGAAATCGACTCTTTTACTTTCTCATAATCGACGGATCCATCTTGTCGTAAATCAATGGCTTTGTAGTCAATCTGGAAGTCTTTTAATGAGCCTGTCCCTTCTTTCCCGCGAATCCCGACAATTTCTTCTAGCGTATCGTATGGTTTTCCCGTCATATAGATCAATTCATCGCCAGGTCTCAGCACACCAAATAAGGCAATGGAAATTGCGTGTGTACCGGAAATAATTTGCGGACGCACAAGCCCGCTTTCTCCGCCGAAGACATCCGCATAAATCTTTTCTAATGTGTCTCTCCCCATATCATCGTAGCCATATCCAGTCGTCGGATTAAAGTGAGAGTCACTGACTTTGTGCTTTCGATAGCTTTCAAGCACCCGCCACTCATTTTGTTCGCTCGTTTGATCAATTTGCTGATGCACGTGTAAAATCTCTTGTTCTGTTTCTGCTGCTGCTTTTTCTAAAATACTGCCGTGTTTTAATGTGTGAAACATCTTGATTTAATTCCTTTCCAACATATACTTCTTGATTTGACCTAAAATGGTCTGATCCTCACCACTATATCCGGTGATGTCATATATCTCTGCTTCTTTTTGAAATTCTAGTGATTCCACAAGCGTTTCTGATTTTAATGCGGAAATGAGCTTGCCTTCATGCGCTGGAATCTTTACATGATATGGCTTTAAAAAGGCTTTTTTCAGCTCGGCCATAATATCCGCTTTTAACCTTTTTACATCTTCTTTGCGCTTAGCACTGATTAAGATGTGGCGATGCTTTGAAGATGGGATGAAATCTGGTCTAATTTGATCTTCCTTGTTATAAACAGTCAGCATCGGAATGCGGTCCGCTTCTAATTCTTCTAAAAGCTCATGAACCGTTCGTTCGTGCCCTTCATAATCCTCATTAGAAGAGTCGATGACATGAAGCAAATAATCGGCTTCCTTCACTTCTTCAAGGGTGGAACGAAATGCAGCAATAAGTGTGGTCGGAAGGTCTTGGATAAAGCCAACTGTATCTGAAATCAGCACACTGTAGCCAGATTCTAATGTCATCTTACGTGTCATTGGATCAAGTGTCGCAAACAGCAGGTCCTCTTCATGACTATCCGCTTCTGTTAATTGGTTAAACAAAGTTGATTTTCCGGCATTCGTATACCCGACAATGGCAATTTGGAACACACCATTTTTCTTTCGGCGCTCCCGGTATCTTGTTCGGTGTTCTTTGACTGCAGATAACTGCCCGTTAATTTCGTGAATGCGGTTTCGAATATGGCGTCTGTCTGTTTCAAGTTTTGTTTCACCGGGACCTCTTGCGCCAATTCCGCCCCCTTGTCTTGAAAGGCTGATCCCTTGTCCACTTAGTCTCGGCAAGGCATACTGAAGCTGAGCAAGCTCTATTTGCAGCTTCCCCTCTCTTGTACGAGCTCTTTTTGCAAAGATATCTAAAATCAATTGCGTACGGTCAATAATTTTCACATCCAAAGCAGTCGCCAAAGCTTTAAGCTGGCTTGGAGAAAGCTCATCGTTAAAAATAATGACATCACATTCGAGTTCCTCGCAAAGCACTTCAAGTTCTTCTACTTTCCCTTTACCGATATACGTTGCACTGTCTTGTCTATTTCTCTTCTGCGTCATCACACTGACAGCTTCACCGCCAGCGGTTTTGGTTAAGGAAGCTAATTCTTCCATTGAGTATTGAAAGCGTTCATCCGTTACATGCGGCAATTGGCAGCCGACAAGGATCGCTTTTTCAGTCATTTCATGTTCATTCAACGTTAGTTGTTTCCTTTCTGTACTTAAGTTTTCAGTAGTACCATCATACCAAACACATCACACGTATACCACTATTCGGATGGTTTATTTTAGTGACTCTTTATAAAAAGGATACGCCATTTCAAGAAGGCGTATCCTCTTTCATTTGAAGATCGTGACTTTTAATGGTCAGCAGATCTTTTTTATCATAATGATCCACAAGAAGCAGTCTCATCGCCTGGGTTCGTATGGCTTTTTCAATGGTGTTTCGCACAAACCGGCCGTTGCTGAATTTTGCCGGGCTTGTGGTACTTTTAATGTGCATTAAATAATCCCGCAGCTTCCATTCGGCTTCTTGTGTAAATACATATTCTCTGTCTGCCATCATTCGTTTTGCAATATCCATGAGCTGATCAACTGTATAATCAGGAAAGCTGATGTTGATTGGAAATCTTGATTGCAGGCCGGGGTTTAAAGAAAGAAAATGATCCATTTCCTTGGAGTAGCCAGCAAGAATGAGAATGAATTCGTGCTGTTTGTCCTCCATATGTTTTACAAGGGTATCAATCGCCTCTTTTCCAAAATCCTTTTCTCCTCCGCGTGCAAGAGAATAGGCTTCGTCAATGAACAAAATACCACCTAGTGATTTTTTAATTAAATCCCTTGTTTTTTGCGCTGTATGACCAATGTACTCACCAACTAGATCACCGCGTTCTGCTTCAATTAAGTGACCCTTTGAGAGCACATTCATTTCAAAGAAAAGCTTCCCGACAAGTCTTGCAACTGTGGTTTTTCCTGTGCCAGGATTTCCTTTGAACATCATATGAAGCGCTTGTTTTCCTACCTTTAACCCTTGTTCCTGCCGTTTTTGATTAACAAAAATCCAAGCATAAATCTCTTTTATGTTTCGTTTCATTTCATCCATACCGACAAGGCTGTTCATTTCACGCTCTATTTCCCGTAAGATGCTGTGTTTTGCCTCATTTTTCTGCAAGGCTTCTAGGTATTCTGCCTCTGAGTCTGCATCAACCAATACTTGCTTTTGTCCGTTAAGTATAATATTGATTTGGCCGTTGTTTTTATATGTGACAGCTCGCTCCAACGTATTCACCTCTCGCTCTTCTCTCTTTATTCTATTCGGGTGGAGCTGTAATCGTGACAATCGCCCGCTTAAGCCCAAGTTTGCTGTCAAAATGACCCGAGATACCGAATATTGTAGGGATTTCTGCGGTTTCCCAGGAAATGATGTGCTATTTCCATTGTATTCATCCCGTTTGGGCGGACAAACCAACAATTTGCTTTTTCTTAGAAAAATGTAGCTTTTTAATCACAAATGATGCAGAAAAGAGTCTCAATGATTTCCGCATTTTGTACAGGCAATTCTTCTATTTTCTCATAAAATAAAGACGAGGTGATGAATAGATGGTGAAAATTTTTATTGATCCTGGCCACGGAGGAACAGATTCTGGAGCTAGTGCTAATGGACTTTTGGAGAAAAATATAACACTTCAAATCGCGCTTTTGTTGAGAGACATTTTGATTAGTGAATATGATGGGGTTTCCGTCCGCTTAAGTCGTTCAACTGACCAATCCGTCACTTTGTCCCAGCGTACGAATGCGGCAAACAGCTGGGGGGCAGACTATTTCGTGTCTATTCATATTAATGCTGGCGGGGGGACAGGGTTTGAAAGCTATGTGTATCCTGGCGTTTCAGCACCGACCACCACGTATCGCAATGCCCTTCATGATGAAATTGTCCGCTCGGTTGATTTTGCTAACCGCGGCAAGAAAACTGCGAACTTCCACGTTCTTCGAGAAACTTCTATGCCCGCTATTTTAACAGAGAATGGTTTCATCGATACAGCAGCTGATGCTAATAAGCTCCGCAACGCAACCTTCCTTCAAGGCATCGCTCGCGCTCATGCGACTGGTCTAGAAGAAGCCTTTCAATTGAAAAAAAAAGCAAGTAATCTTTATAAAGTGCAGGCAGGAGCTTTCAAAGTGAAAGCCAATGCAGATGAATTAGCAGCAACACTTAAATCCAAAGGCTTTGACGCGTTTGTTGTATTAGACGGCGGTATGTTCCGAGTGCAGGCCGGGGCTTTCCGTACAAAGCAAAATGCAGATGATCTCGTCGCAAGATTGAAGCAGGCCGGTCACGACGCATTCGTTTTCCAATAAGCTGAAGCTGTTGTAACGAAACAAACCGGCTCAAGTCTTCTGCTGAGCCGGTTTGTTGTGTATTCATTTACGCTAAGATGTTAACGACAAATTGAGACCATGTTTCAAGACGATCGAAGTATTCAGGCTTTTTCAAATCGGCTGCTTTCATCCATTTTCCTGAGATTTGATCTGTTTCTTTTACTTCCACATGAGCACCCGGAGATAGCTCAAGCGCTGATAACAGTCCGATGTGCACACGGCCGACACTGTTGTCATCGTCATTGATTAAACCAAGGGTTTTCATTTCAAGTTTGTCTTCTTCTTGAATAGAAAGTTCTTCGTCCAGCTCACGATCTGTATTTTCTTTTAGAATCTCAGCAAAGTTTTTTCCTTCGATGAAATTCATATGCCCCCCAAAGCCAAGAGATAACTTATGATGTAAGCGAGTCTCTCCCCCGCCTTGAAGTCTTTCGTATACATACACTTCGTCCTCACGCTTAATCACGACATAAGGAATCGGCTGCTTGAAGTCAGGATTTTCTTCTGCATCGCCTCTTCGCATTTGCTCGAAGTGCTCTTCGATTTCTTTCATAATGGTGCTGATTGTTTTCTCTTCACTGTTCACACCATTAAACGCAAGTGTTTCGTTTTGAAACACGCGTGCGCGTGGTGCTACTAAAATGATTTCGTCCATTTTTCCCATGTTCGGTAACCTCCAGTATGTAACTATCACATTGTTAGAAATGGCAAAAAGCCAAAACGAGTGATGCGTTTTGACTTTTACGCTTTCCTTATGATTCATCTCCAAAGAAGAAGTCGTCATCTTTTAACGGCTCAACTGTTGCTTTTTTGTAGCCGTTCCCTTTCATTGAGAAGAAGTCATGCGACTTTGTTTTTGTATTGAGTCCATTCAATACAATAGGGTTAATCTCTTCTTCTTCAAAGTAAGGGGCAAATCCAAGGTTCATTAACGCTTTATTGGCATTGTAACGAATAAACTTTTTCACATCATGCGATAAATTGACTTGGTCATAAATATCTTCAGTGTAATGAAGTTCATTTTCATAAAGCTCGTTTAAAAGGTCAATAGAGAAATCATACAGCTCTTTTTGCACGTCAGGTGTTTGTTTGTTGTAAATTTCTTGTGCTAATAATCCAACGTACACACCATGAATCGCTTCATCACGCAAAATTAAGTTGATGATTTCACCACTTTGCATGAGCTTTCCTTGTCCATAGAAATAAAGCGGGTAGTAAAAACCACTATAAAATAGGAAACTCTCTAAATAAACAGAAGCAACCATTGCTTTAAAGAGAGAAATAGGATCGTCCTTTTGAATCGAACGGTATAAACTGACAATCATATCTGCTTTCTTTTGCAGGAATTTATTCTTCTTGACCCATTCAAACACTTCACTGATCGTTTCAGTTGGTGCGAGTGTCATGAAGATATTTGAGTATGATTTCGCATGCACCGCATTTTCCATCATTGCCATAAAGTTGAGTACAGCTTTACGCTGATGGCCGTCCACATGTTCAGCAACAATCGGCATCCCTGTATTTCCTTGTTCTGTATCAAGTAAAGTCAGTCCAGCAAGTACCTTCATATACGTATCTCGCTCTTTTTCACCTAAATATTTCCATGTTAAGAGATCGCCGTTTAAGGAAATCTCTTCTGGAAGCCAGAACTGCTTTACATTTTGGTTGTAAAACATTTGTGTAAAATCGTCTTCGTGTTTTGACCAGTTGGCTGCATCATAAATTTTTGTCACGTTAAACTCTCCTTTAATCAAACAACACAAGAAAGACAGCCTTCCTGCCCTGTATCCTTCGTTCTTGCATAATAAAGTGTCTTAATGCCTTTATGGTGTGCATAAAGATCGATGCGGTTTAAATCACGCGTTGTCATCGTATCTTTTAAGAATAGTGTAAAGCTGATTCCTTGATCGACGTGCTGCTGAATCGTTGCGATCATATCGACCACTTTAAACATGTCCATATCGTACGCTTCTTTATAGAAGAACCAGTTTTGTGCTGAAAGACCTGGCATTGGGTAATAGGTTTTGCTGTTGCCGTATGTTCTTTCTTCGATACGTTCCATAATTGGCATCACAGAAGCTGTTGCCGATTGAACATAAGAAATGGAACCTGTTGGTGCAATACATAAACGATAGCTGTGATACATGCCATGTTCCGCTACAAATTCTTTGAGTGCTGCCCAGTCTTCTTTTGTTGGAATGTGCATGCCTTCAAATAGTGCTGCTGCTTTTTCTGTTTTTGGTGTGAAATCATTCTCCACGTATTTATTGAAGTACTCACCAGTTGCGTAGCCAGAGCCTTCATAACGATGGAATGTTTCTCCTTTTTCTTTTGCAATCTCACTTGAGCGTTTAATTGAATAATAGTTCACCATCATAAAGAACGTATTTGCAAAATCTCTTGCTTCTTCACTTTCATAGGCAATTTGGTTTTGAGCTAAATACCCGTGAAGGTTCATCGCGCCAAGTCCGATTGACTTCATCGCTTTGTTCGCTTTTCGAACAGCCGGTGCATTGCGAATGTCTGTTGTTTCAGACACAAGCGTTAGTGAGTCTGTTGCAAGCTTAACCGTTTTTTCAATCGATTTGTTTTTCATGACATTCATGATATTTAATGAACCAAGGTTACAAGAAATATCAAGGCCGATTTCATCTTCTTGATCATAGTCCGTGTAAGAAGAAACCTCTGACGCCTGAAGCACTTCTGAGCAAAGGTTTGAGAATTTCACTCGTGAAATATGGTTCAAGGCATGCTCTCTGTTTACATTATCTTGGAACATGATATATGGATAGCCTGATTCTGAGCGTAGAACAGCCAATTTTTCAAGAAGCTTTCTCGGATTGACTTTTTCTTTTTTAACTTTCGGGTTTTCTACAAGCTCGTCATACATTTCTTCCATGTCCATCTCATCAAGATGCTGTCCATATTCTTTATAGACTGTATGCGGATAGAAGGTGTAAGCTGTTTTATCTTCTCTAGCAAGCTCGATAAATTTATCCGGGATGACGACTCCAATGGATAGAGTTTTCACGCGAACATCTTCATCGGCAGAGATTTTTTTCGTATCTAAGAAATCATTGATATCTCTGTGGAAAATATTCAAGTAGGCGCTGCCTGATCCTTGTCTTTGCCCCATTTGATCTGCATATCTGAACGCATTATCAAGAAGCTTCATCACGCCGACGACACCTTTTGTCGCGTTTTCGACATCTTTGATTGCTTCGCCTTTTGCACGAAGTTTTGACAGGTTCAAACTGACGCCGCCGCCTAATTTTGACAGCTGCATGGAAATATCAATCGCTCTTGAAATATCGTTTAGTGAGTCATTTACTTCAAGCAAGAAGCAGCTCACAAGCTCACCGCGTCTTTTACGTCCAGCGTTCAAGAAGGTTGGTGTACTTGGCTGGTACTCTTGATTGATCATCAGTTCTACAAACTCAAGTGCTTTTTCTTTATCTCCACCCGCAAAGAAAAGTGCTACAACTGAAATGCGGTCTTCATAGCGTTCAAGGATTTTCTTTTTATCATTTGTTTTCAGTGCATAGTCATTGTAAAACTTAAATGCACTCATAAATGATGGGAATCTAAATTTTTTGGCATATGCAGCTTCAAAGACTTCTTTAATATCTGCCATGCTGTATTGTCTTAAAAATTCTTCCTCATAGTAGTCGTTTTCTATTAAGTAATCAATCTTCTCTTCTAGATTATGAAAAAAGACCGTGTTTTGATTAATGTAATCTACGAAATAACTATGTACAGCTTCTTTGTCCTTATCGAACTGAAACTTTCCTTCTTTTTGAATCATAATTTCGTTATTTAATTGTATCCACTTTGGAACCTGATTTTGTGACAATTCTTTCTACCTCCTGTGTAAACAATTCAACATCCCTTTTTGTTCCGCTTAGTTCAAAGGTGTGCAAAATAGGAACTTGATATTGTTTAGAAATCGTATCGGCGCTTTTTGCAAAATTATCTCCCCACACTTTGTTGCCACTCACCGCAACACCTAGTAAAAGGTGAGCATTTTTCTCTAAAAAGGACTGAGTGGTACTAGGGACTTGTCCAAATCCTGTCGTAAAGGTGACGAGAATAAACGGCGTATCCAAAAACTCTTCTCCAGTCAATTTTCGTTTGTCTGTAAAAGGGGTCTTGTCCAAAAAGCGTTGAACATTTCCTGTTTTTGAATCAAATACGATTTGAATCAATTCCATCACGACCTAGTTTTTAGTATTGTTGATCATTTCGTTATTCACTATATATAGTATACTATGTTTTTTCAAAACACAACATATAGATGTTCGAAACGAAAAAAATCAACCAACCCGGCCGAACCTTCATAGCCGAACTCGTACGTTCAAATAAATAGAGCAGAACAGGATCTAAAAATAGACTGCTCTACTCCCTATTCAACTGAAACCGAAATCTATCATAACACGAAAAAAAATCGCTTAGTAGACTAGACTTTTTGTTTTATTTTTTGTAGGCATCGCACTGTAAATCTTCTGACACTTCTGTAATTTCCACTTCAACACCTAATTCTTTTAGCACCGCTTCAAGCGCAGAGACGATTGAAGCTTCTCTCACTAATTCTTTCCCATTTACAGAAACGCTTGTTCCATATTCGAAACAGGAATCGTCTTCACAAGTTTGTTCCCAATGATTAATTTTAATTTTATGTGTCATGAACTCATCCTTTTCTGTCTAGATGTCTGATGCATGATTATAGTGTAGCGACTTCACATTCATTTGTAAATTTACGTGCTTACTCGTCTTCATCAAGGTCATCATCATATTCTTCGTCGTCCCATTCATCTATGTATTTCGTTGTAACGAGAGTCAGCTCTCCTTCTTTTTCATCAAATCGGTACACATGTACTTGATCATCTTTCACAACAGCAAAATGATTATTTTTTAGTGCAGCAGATGATGGTAAAACTCCATCTGCATTTTCATGAGAATGGTTATTCCAACTTTCTTGTCTCGTTTCAATGTTTGAGATAGCGCACGATCCAAACAAGACAACAATTCCAATCAAAAGGAGGATCACTCTAATCCTTCTTAATTCAAGCTCTGCATTTTCCATATGAATCCCCTCACCCTTCTAATATCCAATAAGGAATTATACGGAAAATTGGCAGAAAAGTTTCATTGCATGCAAAATAGCCCCTCTGCACTGACAAAAAACGTAGCGGGTTCCGGCCGGTTTATTCGCAGAGGCATGGGGCTATTTTAAATACAACATATCCTATTCTAATTCTAAATTTACATTCTTTTGAGGTGCAAATGTAGAAATGGCGTGTTTATAAATAAGCTGCTGCTTCCCTTCTGTTTCAAGCAGCACCGTGAAATTGTCAAACCCTTTCACTTGACCGCGAAGCTGAAAGCCATTCAGCAAGAATACTGTGACAAATGTATTGTCTTTGCGGATCTGATTCAAAAACTGCTCCTGAATATTAATCGGTTTCATGTTTCGTCCTCCTTGATTCTGATAACTACAGTTTCGCTTTAAGTCCAAGCTTTCCTGCTATATATGCGAAAATTTCCTCTTTTTTGTCTGAAAAGTGGCAAGGCGGTGTCATATCAAACCAAGTGACCGCCATTTTATTACGGAACCACGTGAACTGACGCTTCGCATATCTACGGGAATTTTGCTTTAATTGCTGGATGGCTTCATCAAGTGAGCAGTCACCTTGAAAATAGGCATACAGCTCTTTATAACCAATGGCTTGAACAGACTGACAATCCTTCAAGCCAGATTGATAAAGTGCTCTCACTTCTTCAATTAAGCCTTCATCTATCATCATATCAATTCTTTGATGAATGCGCTCGTACAAAACCTCTCGATCCATTTTCAGCCCAATGAAGGCTGTATCATAAAGAGGAACTTCTTGATGCCCCTTTTGCATCTCCGACATTTTCTGACCTGTTGTATGAATCACTTCCAGCGCCCGGATCACGCGGCGGACGTTATTTGGATGAATAGCGTTTGCCGCATCAGGATCTACTGCCTTTAGCTTTTCGTGCAGCAAAAGCGCGCCGTGCTGCTGTTCAAAGAGCGTCATTTCTTCTCTAAAAGCAGGATCACTTTTCTCATCCGTAAATGTGTAATCATATAAAACAGATTGGATATAGAGGCCTGTTCCACCGACAATCATTGGTGTTTTCCCTCTAGCGGCAATCTCTTTGATTTTCGCACGAACCAGCTGCTGAAATTCAGCTGTCGAAAAAGATTCGTCTGGCTGTTTAATATCAATTAAATGATGCGGGATGCCATTCATTTCTTCGGGAGTGATTTTAGCTGTTCCGATATCCATCCCTTTATAAATCTGCATAGAATCCCCGCTGATAATCTCTCCATTAAATGCTTTGGCTATATCAATGCTCAATTTGGTTTTGCCGACAGCCGTCGGCCCTACTAACACGATTACTGGCTGCTTCGTTTTATTCATAACATCACTCACTTTTACAAAACTGCCTACAGTATAGCATAACTTTTCTTACTCTCCTATCTCCTGCCCATTACCAGCCAAGCGGTTCATTTCCAACCACTTCATATGTTTTTCCTTTTAAACGATGCTTATGTGTTGGCCGCTTCTCATCTGGACTATAGACGACACCTCCATATGGAATGGGAACAGAATCGAGATAGGCTGAATAGGTGACTTCCTCGATCTCGTGATAATGTGTTCCATCCACTCTAGGAATTGCCGGCCCTGTGACCCCGTAGTACCTGTGAAAATGCCCTCTTTCAAAGGAGGTGATCCCCCGATAAAAATGAGTATGCCGGTCGGTACTGCTTCCATTTACAGGCTGAGAAATACCTTCTATTAAATGATAATGCCCCTCCGTTATATCTGTACGTGCTTTATATGCATGAGCATGCGGCGGACACTTTGCCCAATCAGATGGATACAGGCCCATTTCTAACATTCCTCCTTATATTAGGCGTTCACCCAAACATCTGTAGGCTGCTGGAATACACTGATGTCAGTTACAGTGATTTTATGAGAAAGGAGCCTTTTATTATGAATTATTTTGACGCACCTCCGTTTATTCAAGAAGACATGAGAAGACCTTTTGGTTTTGGATTTGGGAGACCTGGTTTTGGATTTGGCCGCCCAGGCTTTGGCTTTGGAAGACCTGGATTCTTTGGACCTCCATTTTTAGGTGGTTTTGCTGGAGGCCTGCTTGCTGGATCTCTGCTTGCGCCAGGATATGGCTATGGATACCCTTATCCGCCATACCCGCCATATGGACCATACCCTTGGTATTAAATATGACGTTTAAGTGAAAACATCCGTTCATAAAATGAATCGATTGACACACTCTTTTTTCATGGGTTAACATTTACTTTACCGACTGTTCAGTAAAGTAGGTGTTTTTTTTATGTCTAAAACCAAAAAAGAGCAAATTTTTGATGCAGCTGCCAGTACGATTTTAAAAGAAGGGTTAAGCCAGCTCACCCTTCAGCAGGTGGCAGAGCATGCAAATATGACCAAAGCTGGTCTGCTTTATCATTTTTCAAGCAAGGAAGAGCTCATCCAACAAATGAATGAGCACGCGATTCTTTCCTTTCGTCAGCAGCTCGAGACGTATTACGAAACATACAAACACGAAAAAGCGCCTTATGTACGCGCATATCTATTGGCCACATTACATGATTTAGACATGCAGCATACGACCCAGCTATGTACAAGTATGCTAGCTACCATGTCATTTGATGATGCGCTGCTGCACCCTTGGCGTGATTTTTATACGGAGTTCAAAGAAAAAGCAGCTGAGGAAATAAGCGATCCTGCACTGAGTCAGCTGATCCGCCTTGCATGTGATGGGATATGGTTTTCAGAAATGTTTCAGCTTGAACCGTTGAAAAGAGAGGAAAAAAACCTTTTACTTCATCGGATTTTACACCTATTAGAGGAGGGATGATCATGATCCTCGGATATCTTTTTTTGGCTGTGGCCATTTTTTCAGAAGCCATTGGCGCCGCGATGTTAAAATTATCTCATGGTTTTACGCGCTGGAAGCCTAGCGCGGTTGTTGTGGCTGGCTATACACTTGCTTTTTATATGCTGTCATTGACGCTCAATATCATTCCGCTAAGCATGTCTTACGCAACATGGTCTGGGGTTGGTACGGTTCTCACGGCTATTTTTGGCGTGCTCTTTTTCAAAGAAACCTTGAACCAAAAAGCCGTCATTGGCATGGCGATGCTTGTCTCAGGGGTCGTACTATTAAATATGTCATAAAGGATGTGGGAGATGATGAAAGGAATACTCTACTTAATAGGAGCCATTTTGACGGAGGTTTTTGGCAGTACAATGCTGAAGCTTTCTCAAGGCTTTTCGCAGCTGCTGCCGAGTATCGGGGTACTGATCGGATTTGGATGCGCCTTTACTTTCCTGAGCTTGGCACTTAAAACCATCGAGCTCTCGTCTGCCTATGCAACCTGGTCTGGCGTTGGAACAGCTCTCACTGCTCTTGTAGGACTTGTGCTGTTTAACGAAACGATCAGCACGAAAGGCTACATCGGCCTTGCACTTGTCATCTGCGGCGTGATTGTCTTAAATCAATCCAAGAAGCAAAAGAACGAAACCAAAGCACAACTCGATCAAACCGAATGGACGTCATAAAAAAAGTCATTTTCTCCATATTTCTAGAGAAAATGACTTTTTTGTTTTAACGGCCGACTTGAATGGTTTCTTCTAAGGAAATGTTCACATTCCCCTGAACAGCTCTTGAAATCATACATGAGCTTTCGGCTTTATGCGCAAGCTTTCGGGCTAGCTCAATATCATGTGCGGAAGCGGACTCTTTGAGGGTGATGACAGGCCGATGAATGATTTCCTCATAAGTAAACACACCATTTGTCACATCTACGACGGCTTCAGAGCTCATCGATAGATCCTCTTTGTCTAATTGACTCCGCTCCATCATGGCTGCAAGTGTAATGATATAACACGTAGCCGCTGCACC
This sequence comes from Bacillus sp. PK5-006, assembly GCF_054161415.1. Classification (NCBI taxonomy): domain Bacteria; kingdom Bacillati; phylum Bacillota; class Bacilli; order Caryophanales; family Bacillaceae; genus Bacillus; species Bacillus sp. PK5-006. The sequence continues at coordinate 2,006,493 of NZ_CP096414.1, forward strand.
TAAGAGCATCTCATCTGGATTGGTTCCAATACCTGGACCGTCCATTTCCTTTGGAATCGAAATCTTTGTTTTTAATTGTTCACATGCGATTGTACCCACATCGTTACGCAGACCGGGCCAGCTTGCCTGAAGATGAAAATGATGACGCGCCATATCCGTCTCTCCTTTTGTTATCACTGTTCATAGTGTAACAAGAATTCCCCTGCTTGTCTTAACATGTGCACAGCCCTTACGTATATTCTTCATCCAGCACTGTCCGAATCGCCCTGACATAACGATAGAATGTCTCGTTTTTTGTACTTGACCGTCTCCGAAAATCGAAACTGTCAAATAAAGCTTCACGCTGACTTCTACTAATCTCAAGCTGCACACTTTGCCCTGTTTTTGTAAGATTATTAATATTATGATTGCTTGTCCCGCTCAGGGTTGCGTGTGCGACAGCTAGTTCAGCAGAAAACCCGTTCCGCTCTAATGAGCTCACAATTTTCTCTGCACGATCGTAATCTGTTCCGCCGACGAGAGTATGGTCAATTCCTTCCTCGCCTTTGTATCCATGCACTGCTAAGATGTAATCATGTGCTTTTGCCTGCGCGACGCCGATTGGCTCATCAAAATTTGTACTTGTAATATGAAGTTCTGATGCATTCTCTCTTAGACCTTCAAATAAATACGTCGAAAAATCGTTGTCAAAAAAATGGACGATCTCGCTCACGCCGCCTTCGATCCTCCCGCCATGAGGTGACATCACAAGAAGGCGGCTGCCAGGCACTGGGTTGGCTGTAATGTTATAGCTGCTTGTTGATTCGTTTTCTTCAAGTTCTTTAAAATTTCGATAAATATCATTTGAACCGCTTTCGTCTTCCCCACCTGATGACACTGGCTCATCATGTTCCTGTGCTTGCATAGTATAATAAACGCCCCATCCGATCGCAAGCAGGAGAAGCAAAGCAAAAAACTTCTTCATTCCCGTTCTCCTTTAACAGATTTCTAAGCCGTTTCTATGATTAATATTGAATCATCATTTCTTATCATTTTTTCCACATTTTCTCTTCACGTTTGATCATAACACTCTAGATCATGAGATTCCTCAAAAATAAGATAATTGCATTTATATACACAGAAACGCCTCTCCTCTTTGAAAACAGAGTTAGAATAGTATGACAAAAAAATGACGTTATGTTTAATATGACCTAGTCCTATCCAGTCTGTTTTCTTTAATTCGGCTTTTTTTGATAAGGATTTGATGTTTTCCATCTGTCACGCATCACATTTATATGAGCATTGACCCTGTCCACAGCCCTCCTTTTTCTGCAAAATCCTTTGTTTCACTGGTTCTCTCAGAAGAACTCTCCCACCTATCATCGGCAGATTCTACGTGAATTCCACCTTTTTCTATTATTTTACAAAATGTAAGCGCTTTTCTTTTTTTGAAAGACATAAGCAAGCCGCCAATATAAAGAAAAGGAGGGACAAGAATCCGAACCAAGCAGTTCTCATTCTCATAACGTAAGAGTGTACGAGAATGGATAGCTGGAATGGAGGGCATCACATGTTTGGATTTTCTATGGTGCAAATGGTCAGAACACATGCTAGTAAACTAGATCAGCCTTTAAGAGAGACCGTTCTTCACCTTTATAAACCTTTTAAATGGACGCCATGCTTTCTTCATCGTTTTTTCGAAGGCAGGCTGAAGAAGAAAAAGAAGCTTCGTGTGGTCATTGAATTTAAGGAAGGTGCAGCCGAGGCAGGGATTCAAAGCACAAAGCAGCTCATGAAAGAAAGCAGAAAAACAAATATAAGACGGCATTTTTCACATATCGACTGCTGTGCCGCTGATTTAACGCCTGCTGCTTTAGAGGAGCTATTAGCAAATGGTGAGCATATTCGTAAAATTTATTTAGACCGGAAAGTTCATGCGCTGCTGGATGTAGCCACAGAAGCAAGCCATGCTGAAGAAGTCATCCGAAACGGGACAACTTTAACAGGAGAAGGCATTACGGTCGCTGTCATTGACACGGGAATTTATCCACATGAAGATTTAGATGGAAGAATTCGAGATTTTGTGGATTTAGTCAAACAAAAAACAAAGCCTTATGATGATAATGGCCACGGTACTCACTGCGCGGGAGATGTCGCTGGAGATGGAGCCGCCTCAGACGGCTTATACAAAGGACCTGCCCCAAAAGCAAATCTGATTGGCGTGAAAGTGTTAAATAAACAAGGGTCTGGTTCACTTTCTACTATTATAGAAGGTGTTGAATGGTGCATACAATTCAACGAAGACAACCCCGATGATCCGATTCATATTATCAGTATGTCGCTGGGCGGAGCTGCGCAGCGTTATGATGACGAACAGGACGATCCAATGGTGCGTGCTGTCAATGCGGCTTGGGATCAAGGGATTGTTGTATGCGTCGCTGCCGGAAACTCTGGTCCTAACAGCCAGACGATTGCAAGCCCTGCTGTCAGTCAAAAAGTCATTACGGTCGGAGCCTACGATGACAGGAATACACCAGAATCAAGTGACGATGTCGTGGCACCGTTTTCAAGCAGAGGACCAACTGTTTACGGGGAGGCAAAGCCTGATATCCTCGCACCTGGAGTAAACATCGTTTCTCTCAGATCACCAAGATCCTTTCTGGATAAACTTGATAAATCAAGCAGAGTCGATCATGATTATACAACGTTATCTGGCACATCGATGGCAACACCGATTTGTGCTGGTATTTGCGCTCTACTACTAGAGCATTCACCAGATTTAACACCGGATGAAGTCAAAACCCTGTTAAAAGAAAATACAAGCAAGTGGTCTGGGGATGACCCGATGGTTTATGGAGCAGGTGCAATTGACGCAGAAAAAGCAATCAAAGAATAAAGAAAAAAGCCCTTTACGTTTTGCGTAAAGGGTGTTGTTTGTCTCATTTTTAAGTGTGAAGTCTTTCATCTACTTGAGCAGCTGACATGTTATGCTTCGTTCTCATACATCTCATCTCCTTTTTGAATGTGCGTACGCGCTTCGATCACAATCTCAAAAAAAGTGGAGGATTCCTTGTACATGTCGCGTTCCTTATAATAATTAGCCGCATCAAGTGCTAATTCCTCTAAATCAGCAAACATTTTTTTATTTCTCAGACCAAAAAGGGCCGACCTCAATTGCTCACAGCCGTCTTTCTCTATATAGAGCGCCTGCAAAAATTGGAATTTCAGCTGATAAATTTCATCTTCCAATACACAAGCCTCTTCCATTCCTGTAGATATGGCCTCGCCCGCCCGCTTGATATCTCCGAGTTTAAAACAAGTAAGGGCAAGTGAAAACAACGATTTGATCATCGTGGATGCTTGATCTTTCTGATAAAGTGAAATGGCTTGTTCAAAAAAGACAGTCGCTGTATGGTACGTTCCCATACTATAATGACAAGTGCCTAAGTTATTAAGAGCCATTGCTTTAAAGTAAGATGTGCATTCTTTTTGTTCCATCGCTTCACAGACCTTTAACGCTTTTTCTAAATAAGGAAGCGCTTTTTGATACTGATTAACATCAATCCAATTACCTGCCATGACAAAATCACATTGAATGCTTCTTTTTCCATAAAGCTGATGTTTCTTGTAGATGTCTCTTGCCTTTTTAGCGTAGTGCATGGAGAAATAGGTTTGTTTCATATGATAGTATACTTCTGCGATTTTATAGTAAAATTCTGCTTTTTCGATCTCATCTGTCACTAAAATCAGTTGATGTTCCGCATGCTTGTAATATGAAATGGCCTCGATATACCGGCGCTGGATAAACGCATACATTCCATGAAAAAAATGAAAATAATAGCCGAGTAAGCCTGTCATTTCATCTTCTGCATCGTCAATTTCTTTAGGAAAGGACACTGCTTGAAGCGTTTCACTCCCTGCATGGACTGGCGCTAAGTGCTGAAGCATCATTTGATGGCGAAAATCCATTAGAGAATAGTATAGGAGTAAATCTTGATCCTCTTCCATATCATGAATTTCTTCTTCAACAAGGCGCTTCATGCCGTTTGCCTGTTCAACTTCAAATTTGCAAATATGCGTGTACCATTGATTGATCTTTACACCTACTTCGGAAGATGGTATTTTGTGTGCCATCCACTTCAGCCCCATTCTATCATATCAAACTGATAACTATTATTTTACATAATTTATGTTTTCAAGGCAAATTGTAAGTTATTACATATTTTATGTTCAAATCGCATATTCCTATCTTTTTTACCAAGTTTAAATAGAGTACTTTTGCCCATCAAACTTTTTTACGCAGACGGATCGAATTCTCTTAGTACTTCTTTTAATGCATTAATATAGCGTCTAAATGCTTTTTTCTTTCCTTTTCTCGTCTCAAAATTATCAAAAAAAGCTTCTCTTTGCGCTGTACTAATTTCGAGCTGAACGCTTTCACCACTCGCATTTCGATTATTTATATTTTTGGGATCTGTACCAGAAAGCCGTTCGCCTTTTTGTACCATTTCTGCGGAAAATCCCCGATCTTTTAGTTCTCGTACAACTGCTCTTTGCATTTTTTCATTTGTGCCGCCAACGAGCGTGTGTCTTTTATCACTTTTATAGCCGTGGATGGAAATTGAAAAAGGATACGTTTTAATCATTTGAACCAAAATGGGTTCATCAAAATTGGTACTCGTGATATGCAGGTCCCGGTTATTGTCTTGCTTTGTACCTTCAAACAAATACGTAGAGTAGCTTTCTTGAAAGGCTTCTACAATTTCACTTGTTCCTGGTTCAATGTCACCTCCATGAGGAGAAAATACAAGTAAATCACTTCCGCCCTTTTCGTGAAATTCTATCTCATAACCGTCTCTTTCATATCGCATGAGCTGTTTAAAGCTTTCATATTGATCGCCTTGTTTTCGCTCTTTTCGATACTTTTCTACCTCTTGATGATGCTGCTTTTGCTCTTTTTTTTCTTGAACAGAATGGCTGCATTTCACCATTAAAAGAGTACACAGAATAAGAAAGATGAATCCACATATTAGTAGCCTTTTCATTTCACCGCTCCTTTTTTCTCTTAGGTGTCATCTTACCGCAATATTTTACTATCAATGGCTTAGAAAATTCAAAGGTTGTCCGGCTCATTTGAATGAATCAGGAGAAGTTACCTGTTTTTCATATGATCTAGGTATTTCAGAGGTCTTTAAATTTTTGTTGTGAACGTAAAAACTAAATCGTATGACCTCATTTCAATTTTAGTTAAAACCACCTACAAAAATGGCAATATTACTCTTTTTTTCAAACAAAAAAGCTGTAAACAAAAGAAGTAGTCCCCTTCAGTTTACAGCTAGTCTCTGTATATCATCATTACATTCTTAATTCATTCTCTAAAGCTGTCATCACTTCATCTTGCGTCAGTCCCTGTGCAAGTGAAATCTCACTCACTAACATGCCTCTTGCATCTTCAAGCATCTTCTTTTCACTTGAATTTAACGCTTTCTTCTGATTTCGTCTCATTAGATCTTTCACAACGTCTGCACCATCTTCGATCGCACCTGTTTTTAGCTTTTTCAGATTTTCATCATATCTTTGCTTCCAAGTAAGCGTGTCGTCGTTTGTTTCTTCTGCAAAATTGTTCATCACAACTTTCAGCGTTGCTTGATCTGCTACCGGACGTATACCTAGTTGATTGATTCTGCCTTTTGGGACCATCATCTGCATATTCGGCATTTGAATCAGGAAATATTCCTGTGTCTTACCTAAAATCTCTTTTTCTTCCATTCCTTCAATCACACCGGCTCCATGCATTGGATAAACAATTTTATCACCTATTTGAAACAAATCCGCCACCTCCGAAAGTATTCACAATATCATTATAACACATTTCGTCAGAGGATAAAAATTTATATTTTATCATGTTAATTTAGCACTAGTCAATTCTTTTTATTTGAGTTTTTTTAGAAAAAGCCTTTTTTTATAAAAGAAGCATGAGCATCCAGTCCTCATGACTCTTTCTTGCATATACTAGCATTGAGTCACATTTAGGAGGGATGACAATGTGCAAATGCAAGTGCAAACATTCCCACTCACACTGCCATAAAAAGCATGACGATCATTGCCATGAGGATCCATGTAAAGAAAAAAAGTTTTGTCATAAAAAAGATAAATGGTTTGAGAGCGATTTTTGGGATACCTCTCGAAGCTACGATCCCTGTTATTTTCCTAAAAGTGTCTGCAGCAGATGTAAAAAGCGTCGCAGAAGAAGACACAGCTACACAATTTAACGCTTGACGCTTTACCTGCTTTTCCTTTTCCCGGCTGAAAAGCCGGTTTTTTTCTTTCATATGGATAGGCTCATGAAGCAGATCTGTCTCATAGGATATGGCAACCTGACATAAAGGATGAGATATACATGAACGATATGAACAGCCAAATGAATCATTATCACCAAGAAAATCCCTATCACACATTTGAAAATGTGTATACAGCCAATCATGAGCATATGATCGCGCCAAACATGCATGATCATATGAATATGCCAAACCATTATCATAGCGGCAAAAAAGATGTGTATAACGCGCACCATCCACATCATCATTCAGTTTATTCACCGTTCCCAAATCAGCATGATACCTTTTCAAAGCATGTTCCAATGAAGGATCACCATCATCTAGGCCATTATGGTGGATATGGGATGATGCCACACCATCCATATGGTTATCAAGATATGCATATGATGATGCCAACAAACCAGCAAATGCCAGGCCATTATTACGGAATGAATCAACCAAATGCGCTATTTCCCCGCTATTACTAAAGAATGACAAAATAAGGGTATAATATCCCATTTAATACCATATGGTAATATGGTAACATTATAGGTAAATAATGGGTGTAATCATCTATTATTTACCTATATTCAACAAGGGGGAAGGAAAAAATGAAAAAAACATGGACGATTCTTATGATGGGGATGCTCACATTGGTTATGGCGCTGTCAGTACCGCTTTCTGCATCTGCTGAGGAAGCCGGCAAAGCAACAACCAATGCAAAACCAGCTGCACTTTACGCAAAAATTACAGGAGCAAGTAAGCAGGAATGGTCTTTTTCTGACATTGAGCTGACATACAGCCCAAATTCTGTTCTAAGTCTTGGTGCGGTTGAGTTCACTCTGCCAAAGGGTTTCCAGGCAACAACTAAAGACATTATGAACGGCAAAGCATTAAAAGACAGCTATATTTTGAACAACGGACAAACCGTTCGTATTCCGCTCAGACTGGATTTACTTGGAATTTCCAAATATACATTAAAGCTTTCACATAAAGTACTTCCTGCTGCAGGTACATACACGTTCCGTGCAGAAAATCGAGCCATCAGCATCGGTTCCACATTTTATGCAGAAGATACGATTGATATTAATACACGGCCAGTTGTGGTCACACCGCCAGATCCTTGCGGATGCTAAATAAAAAAGCGCTCTGATTAGAGCGCTTTTTTTATATCACATCACCCGTTTAAACATCTTCTCCATTTCATAAGTGGAGTGATGAATGATGATCGGCCGGCCGTGCGGACAGGTAAATGGGTCCTTCGTTTGCCGAAGTTCATCTAATAAGGCTTTGATTTCATCATGACGCAAATGACGATTTGCTTTGATTGAGCCTTTACAGCTCATCATAATCGCCGCTTCTTCTCTTAGTTTCTTAATATCAACACGTTTTTCATCAAGCACTTGCTCTATAATCTCTTCGATCAATTCAGCCTCTTCACCTTTTGGAAACCACTGCGGATGCGACCGAACGATGTAGCTACCTGAACCAAAGGGCTCTAAGAAGACCCCCACTTTCGCGAGAATATCCTTATGCTCTTCAATGATCAGCATATCGTTTTTAGAGTAGTGAAATGTTAAGGGGACGAGCATTTCTTGCACTTCCTGTTCGATCTCTCCTACCTTCTCACGATAATACTCATACTTGATTCGCTCTTGAGCCGCATGCTGGTCGATGATATAAAGCCCTCGTTCATTTTGAGCCAAAATATATGTGCCATGCATTTGCCCAATTGGATACATCACAGGGACGCGTTCGTTTTCAGGAATCGTTTCTGTCACATCTTCATGCAGTACCGTCTCTTCATATTCAAGTGAAGCGGCGGATTCCTCTAAATGAACACGCTCAGATGAGGCTTCTTCATAAAATACTGGTGATGATGCTTCTGCCTTCTCTTGTTTAGGCATTCCGTATGCATCGGTATGACTTGTCTCGTATACGACCGACTCGTGCGGCTCCGGCTGATAGGTTAGCGGTGTTTCCGCTGGGCTTGCGTTCCTTTGTTTCGCATCAAAGGTTAAGGATTGCTGCTCATTTTTCACAGCTGGCATTGGTGCTTTTTTTGGTACTGAAGCACTTGGAATGAGCTGTTGCTTTTGAAATACTTCCTTAATTCCTTGTTTAATCAGATCATGAAGTTCCTGTTCTTTACTTAGCCTCACTTCTAGCTTCGATGGATGAACGTTCACGTCCACTAGAATGGGATCCATCTTCATCTCAATGAATGTAATTGGATGACGGCCAATCGGAAGCAGCGTGTGATACCCTTCATGGATCGCTTTCACGAGCGGAAAATGTTTGACATATCGGCCGTTTACAACAGAAGACATATAATTCCGTGATGCCCTCGTCACTTCTGGTAAGGAAATATATCCTTTCACTTCAAAATCAAGTGATTGTACGTGAAGCGGCAGCATTTTTTTAGCCACAGCTGTCCCGTAAATAGCCGCAAGTACGTGACGCACATCTCCGTTTCCATTCGTCTGTAGCAGGACTTTCCCTTGATGACGCAAACGGATCGATACTTCGGGATGAGCTAGCGCAATTCGATTGACAACATCCGATATATTGCCAAGTTCCGTATGAACGGTTTTCATGTATTTTAGGCGGGCTGGCGTATTGTAAAATAAATTGGTGACCACAATCTCAGTGCCGCGGCGGCCAGAGGTTTTTTTCTCTGAAATAATCTTCCCGCCTTGCAAAGCTAAGTGTGTCCCAGCTCCTTCGCCAGTACTTGTTTTCATTTCTAGGTGAGAGACGGATGCAATACTTGGCAGCGCCTCTCCTCTGAATCCGAGCGTTCTAACACGAAACAGATCATTTTCATCTTTGATTTTACTCGTTGCATGGCGCTGGAAGGCGAGCTTACAATCTTCAGCATCGATTCCAACACCATTATCAATAATCCTGATAGAAGAAAGACCTGCTTCTTCTACATCAATTTCAATGACTGTACTTTTTGCATCGATCGCATTTTCCACAAGCTCCTTTACAACAGAAGCCGGACGCTCGACCACTTCACCTGCAGCAATTTTATTGGATAGGTCATCGGATAACTGAATAATCTTTGCCATTTCTGCTCACCTCACCTTACATTATAATTTCTTTTGCAATTCATACAGCTTTGTCATTGCTTCAAGCGGCGTCATATCCATTAGGTTGTAAGACTTTAATTCGTCGATGACCGCTTGATCCTTCTGTTTTAGCGCAGCTTTCGGCTGCGGTTTTTCTTCTACTTCAAAGAAAGAAAGCTGCTGTTTTTCTACAGTCTTTTCTGCTTTTGGTGCTGTAGATACGGTTGGGGTCACGTCATGTGATCCGCTCTCAAGCTCCGTTAAAATAGTCTGGGCTCTATTAATGATGGCATCAGGCAATTCAGCAAGCTGCGCTACATGAATACCATAGCTTTTATCAGCTGCACCTTCTTTGATTTGATGTAAGAAAACGACAGTGCCTTCATGCTCTTCAGCTCGCACATGAACATTTTTCAGCTCGCTTAATTGGGATTCAAGGACAGTGAGCTCATGGTAATGTGTAGAAAATAGGGTTTTGGCCCCAATATGATCATGAACAAATTCAATGATCGCCTGCGCAAGAGCCATTCCATCATAGGTGCTTGTCCCGCGTCCAATTTCATCAAATAAAATCAAGCTGTTTTTCGTAGCATGCACCATCGCATTTTTTGCTTCGAGCATCTCTACCATAAAAGTACTTTGACCAGAAATCAAATCATCTGCTGCACCAATACGTGTAAAGATTTGATCGAAGATTGGAAGCGTCGCCTTTGACGCAGGAACGAAGCAGCCAATCTGCGCAAGAATCGAGATGAGCGCCATTTGTCTCATATACGTACTTTTCCCTGACATATTCGGTCCAGTGATGAGTAAGGTTTGTCTGCCTTTTCCCATATGGCAGTCATTCGGTACATATTCCTGGTGATCCAGCACTTTTTCAACGACAGGGTGACGGCCATCTTTGACATCCACGTCATCCTCTGAGAATTCCGGCCGGATATAACGGCGCTTTTCACTGACAGTCGCAAAGCATTGAAGCGCATCAAGCTCGCTCATTTGTTTTGCAAGCAGCTGTAATCTAGGAATATAGCCTTTTACTTGCTCTCTGAGAGCTGTAAATAGTTCATATTCCAATTCGTTAATATTTGATTCTGCTTCAAGAATCAGTGCTTCTTTTTCTTTTAATTCAGGTGTGATATACCGCTCTGCATTGGCAAGCGTTTGTTTTCTTTCGTAACGTCCTTCCTCCAGCAGATGTGTATTTGCGCGTGTCACTTCAATATAATAACCAAACACTTTATTAAACCCGACTTTTAAGGAGCGAATGCCGGTATATTCTCTTTCCTGCTGTTCAAGCCGTGCAATCCAGTCCTTTCCGTTTCGGCTGGCATCACGGTATTCATCTAATTTTGCATTGTAGCCATCTTTAATCAGATTGCCTTCTTTTATTGTCATCGGCGGATTTTCATGAAGTGCATCTTCTAATAAATCAAGGAGGTCACCACAAGGATCAATCTCATTCGCTCTTGATTTCGCCATTTCCTCTGGTAATGAATGAACGAGTTGTTTAATATCCGGTACTTGTTTTAAGGATTCTTTGAGCTGGATGAGATCACGGGCATTCACGTTGCCAAATGCCACGCGGCCCGCTAAACGCTCAAGATCATATACTTGCTTTAATCGTTCGCGCAGATCCTCTCGCTCAAAGAAATGATCCATTAGGATTTGCACCATTTCCTGACGCTCATTAATTTGCGAAAGGCGAATGAGCGGCCGGTCAATCCATTGCTTGAGCAGTCTGCCGCCCATCGCTGTTTTTGTTTCATCTAACAGCCATAATAAAGAGCCTTTTTTGCTTTTTGAACGAATCGTTTCTGTTAATTCAAGGTTTCGTTTTGAGTAAAGATCGATTTTCATCGTTTGTTCAAGTTCAAACACTTGAACTTTCTGAAGATGATCCAAACTTCTTTTTTGCGTTCTTCTTAAATAGGCATATAGTGTTAAAAATGACGTTTTTAACTTTTCGTCTAGATGGGAAACGAGCCGTTCAGCTTCATCTAATAATTGATCACTATCTTCGTATGAAATGGTCGCTTGGCAGCGTTCTTTAAGGGTTTTGATTGTTTCCTCATCCAGCTGCTTTGACACCACAATTTCTTTTGCACCGACAGAATAAATTTCTGATACGACTTCATCTAATCGATCGATGAAAGCCGCCATGTTTTCACCTGTAGATAAATCAGACAGCGCAAGACCGTACCCATTTTGAAAGCTGGTAACAGACGCAATAAAGTTGTTCTCGTTTTCACTTAAACCTTTACCATCCATGACGGTTCCTGGTGTAATCAGTTGAACGACTTCCCTTTTGACTACACCTTTTGCCGTTTTAGGGTCTTCCACCTGCTCACAAATGGCGACCTTGTAGCCTTTTGAAATCAACTGTTCTATGTATGCAGAAGCAGAATGATAAGGAACGCCGCACATTGGAATTGTGCCGCCGTCTCTGCTTGTTAACGTAATTTCTAGTTCTTGCGCCGCTTCCTTTGCATCATCAAAAAACATCTCATAAAAATCGCCTAGGCGAAAAAATAAAAAGGCATCTTGATAATCTGCCTTGATCTTTAAATATTGCTGTATCATGGGCGTATAACTTGCCATATTTCTAATCCCTCACTATATTACTTTCGAATTCATACCATCTCTAATTATAGCATAAAAAATCACCTTTTTTCTCCTAGATCAGGCACAAAAAAACTAGGGGGATATGCGCCCTAGTCATTCCTTACTCTTCTGTCTCACCTGCTAGGAATTCTGGATGAATATCCTCTAACTCCTCATCCACTTCTTCTTCCCACTCGTGATCATCTTTTTCTTTCCAGCTTGAATCGACCTCTACGACAATTTTTGTTTCACCGACTACCTCAGCAATGAATTCACGCTCTGCCTGAACGATAATTTTATTGCCATTTGGAGAAATGGTCACTTCTAAGCAATTGGGCTGCTGCAATACTTTCGCAATTACTTCGTGCTCATCATCAAGGAAATTTTTATCTTTATATCTCAGTTTAATGATGTCTACATACTTCACACGCTCTGTGACGACTTCTGTTTTCGTGTTGTCGGCGTAAGAGTACCATACGTTAATATCAAATGTTCCTTCGATCTCAACGGTTTTACCGACCTTTTCAGCATCATACTTATGATTAATGATCCAACCACCTAGGATGCTGGTTGGTTTTTGCGATGGAGAAATGGTGTGTGTGCTTTGGGTGAATTTCCTCCCTTTTGCAACCACCGCTTTTGTAATAATTTCTCTGTATTCAGACATTCCGGCATGCCTCCTTGTTCTTGATCGTTTTATCTTATGCTGGGCATTCGTCTAGTGTGTCACGATTTTGAACTTCATGTTCAATTAAATTCATTTCTGTTTCAGTGTATGCATGGTCGCCCATAAACTTGCCTTGAAAATTGGAAAAGTTGGAGAGTGAGAGATTGGGGTTGACTGAAATGGTGTCATTTGATGTAATAAAGATAGTAGCCCTTCTTTATATAAGGAGGAGATATTATGAAACAATTTAATATTATAATAAACATTTTTGGATTAAGCATTGAGCTTCAGTTCAAATCTTTTAATCTGTAGAATCAATTCATTTTTAGTTGATAACACTTCAATATAATATTTATTTTTTACGAAATATAAGGGCTACTGCATCAACATTTTGTTGTTGATGCAGTAGCAAAATACAAATAACATATATTCTATATAATAAAAACCCCGCATCTGCGGGGTTTTCTCATTTAATGGAGCAACTTGGTGATGAGTTTTTTACTTTTGAACCGGTTTCTCCTAATAAGAGATCACCGCCGGTTGAAAGAATGATTTCATCTGTTACTTGATTCGAAATCGTGTGCGCTACAAGTTGAAGCAGGGAATTGACTTCCATTTGTGATTCTTTGAATTCTTGAATCACTGGGATGTCATCCAGTTCTTCTTGCAGGGCATCGATTTTTTCTTCGACTTGTTTTAAGGCTTCATGTTTGCCGTAATGCTTTAAGTTCACAGCTTGTTTTTGAAGCGCCTTAATTTGATTAATAATCGTTGAAATTTTTGTATTTTCATTGATTTGCGCTTCTGCTTTTTTGAAGAAATCAACTTCTTCCGTTTCAGAAATCATTTTAGCGAGCTCTCTTGCACGCTCGACAATTTCTTTCTTTGAATAAAGTGTCATTTTAATTCACCTCGATAGCTTCTCCAACCATTTCTCCGTCAAGAGACCAAGTTTTGGCTTGTGTGATTTTCACTTTGACGATGTTGCCAATCGCTTCTTTTGGTGCTTTAAAATTCACAAGCTTGCTTTTACTTGTATATCCGGCTAGGATCTCAGGGTTGTTTTTACTTTCACCCTCTACTAATACTTCGACAATCTGCCCTTCATATTCCTTCATTTTTTTCGCAGAAATTTCATTCACAAGTGCATTTAGGCGCTGCAGACGTTCTTTTTTCACACGCATTGGCACGTTGTCTTTCATTTTCGCTGCCGGCGTTCCTTCTCTTGGAGAATAAATGAATGTATAAGCAGCATCAAACTCAACCTCGCGATAAAGCGAAAGTGTTTCTTCAAACTGCTCATCTGTTTCATTTGGGAACCCAACAATAATGTCCGTTGTTAATGAAGCATTCGGCATAGCTTCTTTGATTTTGCGCACAAGATCAAGGTAACGCTCACGGTCATATTTTCTCGCCATAAGTTTCAGCACAGAAGAACTTCCGGATTGAACTGGCAGGTGAATATGATCGAGAAGGTTTCCGCCCTTGGCAAGCACTTCAATTAAGTGATCATCAAAATCACGCGGGTGACTTGTTGTAAAACGGATACGCGGAATATCAATTTTTCGCAGCTCATCCATCAGGTGGCCAAGACCATATTCCATATCTTCAAAATCTTTTCCATATGCATTCACGTTTTGACCAAGAAGGGTAATTTCCTTATATCCTTCTGCCGCTAAACGTCTGACCTCTTGAATAATTTCATCTGGGCGGCGGCTTCTTTCCTTGCCGCGCGTGTAAGGCACGATACAGTATGTACAGAATTTATCACAGCCGTACATAATGTTCACCCAGCCCTTGATTTTACCTTGACGGGCTCTTGGAAGGTTCTCAATCACGTCGCCTTCTTTTGACCAAACCTCAATGACCATTTCTTTTGAAAGGTAGCATTCAGATAACAGCTCTGGCAGGCGGTGAATGTTGTGCGTGCCAAAAATCAAGTCAACAAATGGGTGTTTCTTCAAAATACGGTTCACGACAGATTCTTCTTGTGACATACATCCGCAGACACCTAAAATTAAATCTGGCTTTTCACGCTTTAATGCTTTTAAATGACCAAGCTCTCCAAACACTTTATTTTCTGCATTCTCACGAATAGCACAAGTGTTTAATAAGATGACATTTGCATCTTCCGTTGAGTTTGTTGGTTCATAGCCAAGCGCCATAAAAATACCAGCCATCACTTCTGTGTCATGCTCATTCATTTGACAGCCATATGTGCGAATATAAAACTTGCGGCCGTTTCCTAACCCTTGAAACTGCTCGTCAATTTGAAATTGATTGTATTCGACTTCTTCTTTACCCCGTTTTTTTGCATCTTTTAAGGAAGGCGGAATGTACACAGCTTCAAAATATTTGCTGTAGTCCTTCTCGGATTTTTTGTCCGATGAACTTACTTGTCCGCTCGCTTTTCTCTGCTCTTCATTCATGAATTTGTACTCCTTTCAAACCAAGTTCCACCCTACAGTATAGACTATTTTGTGATGAATTGAAAATAAATCATATACGGTTCTTCTATGAAAATTGCCTATTAGTCATAACCATTTTTCACAAAAAGAAAAAAGAGAGCCTGCGCTCTCTCAATCAAGTATGTTTAGTTTTTTTGCTTCTTCTTCAATGATTGTCAGTGCCCGGTCTAGTTCTTCTTTTGTGTGCTCAGCTGTGATGATGGCTCTAATTCTTGCCTTGCCTTTTGCTACAGTTGGGAAGGCGATGCCTTGGGCAAACACGCCTCGTTCTATTAATGCCTTTGAGAAACGAAAAGTAAGTGCTTCGTCTCCAATCATGATTGGGATAATCGGTGTCTCTGTTGGGGCGACTTGAAATCCTAGGCTGATGACCTTTTCTTTAAAATAAGCGGCGTTCTCCCAAAGTGTATCGATTCGTTCCGGTTCATCTAACAGCACTTCAATCGCTTCTTCACACGCTCTAGTCACAGCTGGCGGATGAGAGGTGCTGAATAAAAACGGTCTTGCTTTATGCTTTAAATAATCAATTAAAACCGCTGAACCAGCCACATAGCCGCCGAGCACTCCGACAGCCTTACTAAGTGTCCCGACCTGAATGTGCACTCTGCCGTCGAGTTTAAAATGGTTGACCGTCCCGCGGCCATTCTCACCAAGCACGCCCGAGGCGTGCGCATCGTCTACCATTACAAATGCATCATATGCTTCTGCGAGCCTGACGATCTCAGGAAGTGGCGCGATATCTCCATCCATCGAGAATACACCGTCTGTAACGATGAGGCGGACGCGGTAATTCATTGATTTTTTCAAAATCTTCTCCAGCTCTTCCATATTGGAATGACCGTATACCTTTTTATCTGCTTTTGTTAATCGGATGCCATCAATAATTGATGCATGATTCAGTTCATCCGAAATGACAATATCATCTTTTGTCAAGATACTGGATAAGACCCCTTGATTGGTCGTAAAGCCTGATTGGAACACAAGTGCTGCTTCTGTCTTTTTAAATGAAGCAAGCTTTTTTTCAAGACGTTCATGCATCGTCATTGTGCCGGCGATGGTACGTACAGATCCTGTACCCGCACCGAATTCATCGATTGCCTCTTTTGCTGCTTTCATCAGCCTTGGGTGTGAGGTGAGGCCTAAGTAGTTATTTGAGGAGAGTTGTATGACAGATTGTTCATTTAATGTCACAGTGGATGATTGTTTTGAGTCGATCTCTTTCAAAGTTTGGTGGGTGCCTTGCTGCTTCATTGTGTCCAATTCATCTTGTAAATACGTGAATTCTTTCATCATTTCTTCCCCCTTTGATATGATGGCATCATCAGTACGACTTTCCCGCACGTACCGCTTTGCATAAGTTCAAATCCCTTTTCGAACTCTTCAAATGGCAGTGTATGAGTGACAACCGGCTTTACATCAATGGTATTCGTTCTTAATAGCTCAGATACTTGACGCCACGTCTCAAACATTTTTCTCCCCGTGATCCCTTGCACGGTTAATCCCCTAAAAACAATTTGATTCGTAATATCAATTGTTACTGGCCGTTCTGGCAAGCTTAGTATATTGACTTTCCCCCCATTTGCACAAGCTTCGAGTGCTTGATTAATGGCAGCTGGATGACCTGACATCTCACACATCACATCTGCCCCTTCCATCCGCGTGAGCTGCTTAATTATCGCGACTGGATCACCCTTTCCAATATCCACGATATGATCTGCACCCATTTTTCGGGCAAGATCGAGCCTGTATTCATTTTTATCAACAGCGAACACTTGAACAGCCCCGGAGGCTTTTGCGACAGCGATTGCCATTAAACCGATTGGTCCGCAGCCAAAAATCGCCACTGATTTACCTGATACAGGTGTGTGCAGTACAGTATGGACTGCATTTCCTAGCGGCTCTTGGATAGAGGCAAGCTCAACCGGCATTTGAGCTGGATTATGCCACACATTTTGTTCAGGTACTTTGACATATTCAGCAAAACAGCCATCAATGTCTACCCCTAAAATTTTCGTTTCACTGCACAAATGCTGCTGCCCTGTTAAGCACATATAACATTGATTACATACAACATGCGTCTCAGCCGATACAAAGTCCCCTACCTTTGCTCGTGAGACCTGCTTCCCCACTTTAACAACTTCCCCTGTAAATTCATGTCCAAAAATGTAAGGCGCTTTGACTCTTCCCTTAGCCCAGTCATCCCAATTATAAATATGCACGTCTGTTCCGCATATCGAAGTGGCTTTCACTTGGATTAAAACTTCATGATCTCTGATTTCTGGAATCGGCATCTCCATCATCACCGCTCCGTAAGCGCTTTCTTTTTTAACAATTGCTTTCATCGTTCCACACATGACGTACAACCCCTTTGTTAAAAAACTTCTCCCAATCAGATTTTAACACGACTTATTTTAGCCGTAAATACCACTGTCCACCAGAAAAAGACAAATGAACACCCCACATATTTTTTTGGATATTTTCCTAAAAAAAAAGCAAATCTCCTTTCGATCGGAGATTTGCTTTCATCATCAGCGTTTCTTTGAAACGGCAACATATAGTGCTGGCACAATGAATAATGTCAGTATTGTTGAGAAAAACACACCTGATACAATACAGATGGCCAGCGGCTTAAAGAGTGGATCATGACTTAATGCAACAGGCATTAGTGCAACAAGTGCCGTAAATGCTGTTAAGAGAATCGGTCTAATCCTTGCTCTTCCTGCTTCAATGACAGCTGTCTGTTGATCAAACCCTTGCTTGCGCCGCTGTTCAATAAATTCGAATAGGACGACCGCATTTCGAACGACAATACCAGCCAATGAGACAATCCCCATTGTTGCCATAAAGCTGAATGGTGTTTGTGTGACAAACAGTCCGATAATGGCTCCTGATACGGCTAAGTAAACCGTTCCTAGAACTAACAGCGGAAGCATTAAGGAATTGAACTGGAAAGCGATGGTCACGTAAATGAGCAGCAAGACTACTGCAAATAAGAGACTAATTTCAATAAAGAACTGGGTCTGATTTTCATTTTCTCCACCCTGTGAAATGGTCAAATCCTTCGCTGCAGCGCTTTTCCCCACTTGATTGACGACTTCTTTCATATCGTCTTTAAACGAATCTGATGCGCCGGGATACGCCTTCAGCGTAATGGTCGGAACTCCATTCTCATGTGGAATGCTTTCGTACTGCTCTGTTTCTTTTTCTTTTACATATCGGCTAAGCGGCTCAAGTTGAGGCATACCGTCCTCATTTGTCTTCACAGGCACTTTCATTTCCTTTAGCTTTAAACCATTTTGATGTGTGCCTATATCCTGTTTCACCACTAAATCGATATCATTCGTTCCTTGTTGAAAGGTACCTAATGGCATCCCTTCTGTCACAAGACCAAGCTGTCTGCTGACAAACTGAGCACTGAGCCCATCCTCTGCCATCCGCTCACGGTTTAATTCAAAAGAGATCGTTTTCACCGGCTGATTGACATCATCCGTAATCAAGCTTGCTCCTTTGTCTTTCATTTCATTTGTCAGCGTTTCTTTGACATCAATGAGCTTTGAAAAAGAGTCACCCGCAACCGTTACTGTCACTGGCGCTCCAGTTGGCGGTCCTTGTACAATGGTTTTCATAAAGATTTCAGCCTCTTTGAATGTCTCTCGCAAAGGCTCGGTCATACGATCTATTAATGCCTTACTTGTCATCTGATCATTGTCTACTCTCACGACAACCTGACCCGTGTGGTCACTTGCATTTGAAATACTTTCATTAAACAGGTTCGGCACACCGCCGCCTGCAAAAATCGCCGTTTCTTCAATGCCTTTTTGCTGTTTGATCTCTTGTTCTATTTTCTTTAATGTTTCATTTGTTTTGTCTAAAGTTGTTTCACTTGGAAGCGTGACAGTGACGACCACTTCTTTCTTATTCGCCGCAGGGAAAAATTCAAATGGTGTGACGAAAATAAGTAAAAAAGCAAGTGTTGCAACGAGCAAACCACTTAGTCCAATAACGAGCGGCCGCTTCACAATGTTTGTCAGCACACGGTCTGCATAGAAATCAGCCAGCCTTTTTAATGGTTTCCCTAGGAATCCCGGCTCTTTTTGACTGTTTTTGTTCTTTCTTTTCCGGTTCACAGTATATTGATAGACCGGTACAAGTGTCAGAGAAATCACCATGGACGCAAGCACAGTCGTCACTAGAACAGACGGTAATGCCCGAATAAATGAACCGTTTGCACCTGATAGGAATACAAGCGGCAGGAAGGCAAACACAACAGCTAGTGTTGATGTCAAAATGGACCCTGCGACTTCTTTCACCCCTGCAATTGTTCCTTTAAGCGGACTTTCGTATTTTTTCATTTGTCTTAAAATATTATCATTGACGACAATGGCATCATCGACAAGTATCCCTAAAGCAATGATAAAGCCGATGATCGAAATTTGATTGAGGTCCACTTGTAAAAATGGCAGCGGAATCGTTCCAATTGTAATGGATAGCGGAATGGCGAGTGAAACGATAAACGCCCCGCCAATCGTGAGTCCAAGTGTGGTAACAATTATGACAGCAATGACAGCAACAATGGCTTCTTTTATTAAATCATTGAAAATGGTATCCACTTCACTTTTTTGTGAATAGTAGTCTACCCACTCCACCCCATTTGGCAGCTGCTTTTCTTTCTCAATGACATCACTGACTTTGTCATACATTTTAGGAATATCAAGCCCTTGTTTAATATTCACAGTAAATGAATAAGCGGGCTTTCCGTTATACGACACAATATCACTTTTCTGTTTTTCTACTTCTTTTAAACTGCCAAGCTGACTAATTGTGACCGGCTCTCTTTTTGTTTTTGAGAAAAGCTCAATTTGTTTAACTTGATCTAAGCGGTCATATGTATCGATGGACAGCTTCACCTTCTCTTTGCCTGCCCGAATATCGCCTAGTGGAGATGTGTCAAATTCCTGATTGATGGCATTTGTGACATCAGTTACATTGAGCCCTTCACCCTCGAGCTTGTTTGAATCTAAGTTTAATATTGCTTGTTTGTCATTGAAGCCTTTGATAATGACACTGTCTACCCCTTTGATGTCCTCTACTTTTTCCTTCAATGCACGCAGCGATTGCTGACTTTTTGCTAAGTCCGATGATTCACTTGACACAATCATATAAGAGCCAACCGGCACGCTGCCGAATTCATCCTTTACTTCCGGCTCCATCACCCCGTCAGGAAAAGACGACGCAGCACTTGTGGTTTCATTCTTAATTTGACTTGCCACCTTTTGAAAGTCGGCTTGGTCCTCAATTTCAAGCACAATATTTGAGAAACCAATGGCAGAAACCGAGCTCGTTTTCTCTATACCATTGATATCTGATAGGGCTGATTCCAGTTTATTGGTGACATCTCTTTCCACCTGTTTTGCATCTGCACCAGGAAAAACGGTAGAAATCGTGACGAGATTCGCCTCGAATTCTGGAAGTTCTCGTTTAGGAAGCTGCGCGAATAAATAGCCGCCAGCAATGAGAACGATAAAAAATAAAATAAAAACAAGCTTTCCTCTTTTCAAAAAAGCTTCAAACATTATTTCACCTACTTAAATATTTATTTTTGATGAAGTAAATTCAACTTAATCTTAATTTATCATCACGGTGAAAAAATGCAAGCTCTAATATGTCATTTTATCTATTTCACAAACTGAATATGTTATATAAGAAATGTATAGCGGTAAACAAAAACAACCTGCTTACATGATGTAAGCAGGTTGAAAATAATAAAATTAGAATTATCGTGGTTCAACAATCAATTTGATGGCTGTTCTTTCTTCTCCATCGATCAGAATGTCAGTAAAGGCTGGAATGCATATCAAATCCACTCCGCTTGGCGCGACAAATCCCCTTGCAATGGCGACAGCCTTAACCGCCTGATTCAGTGCTCCAGCGCCGATTGCTTGTATTTCCGCTGCACCGCGTTCACGTAAAACGCCGGCTAATGCTCCTGCTACTGAATTCGGATTTGACTTTGCTGAAACTTTTAAAATTTCCATTTCTGCTCCCCCTTAAATTTACAATGGATAAGTGAGTGTTCATTAGAACAATCTTTGTTAGATGATGCTATTTTTTTGAAAATCCATCCCCAAAATGTTTTTCAAAAATAGCAGGCTACCTACCATTTTTACTATATTCACGATAGAGGGCGCATATTCCTTCTTTCTGATTAATATTTTTCTGAAATAAATATGTGAACATTTATTCAAAGAAAATATGGTCATCATTTATCAAAATTCGATCAATTTTGACAGCTTTTTTCGACTGTTCGTCAATTTCTACGATTACTGCACTTAACGTCGTGCGGCCTTCTGCAATTTCAAACCGGACTGGGAGACTTGTTTTGAATCGTTTAATGATCGTTTCTCGGTCAACACCTAAAATGCCATCATAAGGCCCTGTCATCCCGACATCTGAAATATACGCAGTTCCTTTTGGCAATACGCGGTTATCTGCTGTTTGAACATGTGTATGCGTGCCAACAACACATGATGCACGGCCGTCTGTATACCAGCCCATCGCCTGTTTTTCGCTTGTGGCTTCACCATGAAAATCAATAAAAATAAACGGTGTCCGTTTGGATGCTTCCGCAATTAATTCATCTACTTTTTGAAATGGGCAGTCAATTGGCGGTAAAAACGTACGTCCTTGCAGGTTGATGACCGCCAATTCTTTTCCTTGTTTTTTAATAAACGTGAGACCTTTTCCAGGTGTGCCTTCTGGGAAGTTAGCTGGACGGACCATATTAGCTGCATCATCGATGAAATCGAAAATGTCTCTTTTATCCCATGTATGGTTGCCCATTGTGAGCACATCAGCTCCTGCTTGCAGCAGCTCATGATAGATTTTTTCAGTTAGACCTTTCCCGTGAGCAGCATTTTCTCCGTTGACAATGGTAAAGTGCGGCTGATATTTTTTCTTTAGCTTTGGCAAATATTCTTTCAGTGTGTCTCTGCCAGGTGAACCGACAATATCTCCAACAAATAAAATTTTCATGCGCTTTTGAACCCTTTCTCTTTTAAATTGATCTTCTTATCAGTGTTGCATATTTACACAAAAAAATAAAGCGGCGCTAAGCGCACCGCTCTATTTTGCATACTCTACTGCGCGAGTTTCTCGAATGACTGTCACTTTAATGTGACCAGGGTAATCGAGCTCGTCCTCAATTCGCTTACGAATATCCCTTGCTAGACGGTGAGCTTCAAGATCATTAATTGAATCTGGCTTCACCATAATACGTACTTCACGTCCAGCCTGTATCGCAAACGATTTTTCAACACCTTCATAAGATTCAGAGATATCTTCTAATTTCTCAAGTCTCCGAATGTAATTTTCAAGCGTCTCACTTCTTGCACCAGGGCGTGCTGCAGATAATGCATCAGCTGCCGCAACAAGAACAGCGATAATAGATGTCGGTTCTTGGTCACCGTGGTGAGAGGCAATACTGTTGATGACAACAGGATGCTCTTTATATTTCGTCGCAAGCTCAACGCCAATTTCTACGTGGCTTCCTTCTACTTCGTGATCAATGGCTTTTCCAATGTCATGCAGAAGACCTGCTCGTTTTGCAAGCTTTGCATCTTCTCCAAGCTCTGAAGCCATGAGACCTGCAAGATGTGCAACCTCAATTGAATGCTTCAGGACATTTTGTCCATAACTTGTACGGAATTTTAAGCGGCCGAGAATTTTGATCAGATCCGGATGCAGACCGTGAACTCCGACTTCGAATGTCGTTTGCTCACCCATCTCGCGGATATAATCATCGACTTCACGGCGTGATTTTTCCACCATTTCTTCAATTCGTGCAGGATGAATGCGGCCATCCTGGACTAGCTTGTCCAGAGCTATCCTCGCTGTTTCACGTCTAATCGGATCAAAGCCCGATAGTATAACAGCTTCAGGTGTATCATCTATGATCAAGTCAATACCTGTTAACGTTTCTAACGTACGGATATTTCGTCCTTCACGTCCGATAATACGACCTTTCATCTCATCATTTGGAAGATTGACTACAGATACCGTTGTTTCAGCCACATGATCAGCTGCACAACGCTGTAACGCAAGTGAAAGAATATTTTTCGCCTTTTTGTCAGCCTCTTCTTTCGCTCGGTTTTCAGATTCTTTCGTCATGACTGCAATGTCGTGGGAAAGCTCATTTTCAACTTGATCCAGAATGATTTGTTTCGCTTCATCTCGAGTTAGACTTGAAATACGTTCCAACTCGGCTTTCTGCAAACGAATCATATCATCCACTTTGCTTTCCATCTCTTCAATATGTTGTTGTCGTTCATTCAGAGAATGATCTCTCTTCTCCAACAGGGACTCCCGTTTATCTAAAGATTCGTCTTTGCGATCAAGATTTTCCTCTTTTTGAAGTAAACGGTTTTCTTGTCTTTGAAGCTCATTTCGTCTTTCACGAACTTCTTGCTCCGCCTCTACACGAAACGAATGAATTTCATCTTTCGCTTCCAAGAGCGCTTCTTTCTTCAATGCTTCCGCATCACGCTTTGCATCCTCAACAATTTGTTCGGCCATGTTTCTTGCGCCGGATATTTTTGCTTCTGCAATGGTTTTACGAACAAAGTAGCCAACAACTAAACAGATTAGGCTCAGCAAAATGGAGATGATCGTAAACATCGTAGGCGACATATTTTCACCTCCTCTTGCTATGAACTTGGTTTTACAAATAAAGTGTCGGCATGTACATTGTTTTGTGTCTCAACATACAGGGCCTTCACAGGGAATGAGATCCTCACTGCCCTTGTCAAGTTTAAATTAGTTATCAATCATGTTAAGAAAAACAAGTGATACATTCCCATTGTAATTGTGTCGGAAATACTTGTCAAGCTAGCCATCTTAGCGTTTGCAAAAGCAGATCAGAATTATTCTTGATTCAGCAGCTGATATACTTTATTGTTCACTTGGCCCAGTTTAGTGTTATTTTGTATATTTGAGAACAAAACAACGATGGTTTGTCCAGATTTGCTAAAGCTGTTCAAAATGTTAAAGCCCGGCACGACACCATGGCTTGAATAGCTACCGGGAGCAACATAAAATCCCATTCCGTATGTGGAACTGCTTCCTGGCGTAAACATTTTTTTATAGCTCTTCTGCGAATACAGTTTGCCGTCTATCAGGGCTTGGTCAAATTTGTACATATCTATAGCACTCATATAAATATCTCCAGCACCGTAAAGCTGAGATAGATCGGGCATATACGGTGTAACCGCTTTGCTGCCTTTCAGCTTATACCCGACAGCAGGATAAGGTTCTTTTTCATATGTTTTGTAAAAGCCTGCATGCGTCATCCCCGCCGGTTTAAAAATATGATTCTTTATATATTGTTCATAGGACTCACCGCTCACTTCAGCAACAATATAAGCAAGAACAGAATAGTTT
The DNA here is from genome assembly GCF_054161415.1 of Bacillus sp. PK5-006. Taxonomy (NCBI): domain Bacteria; kingdom Bacillati; phylum Bacillota; class Bacilli; order Caryophanales; family Bacillaceae; genus Bacillus; species Bacillus sp. PK5-006. The sequence continues at coordinate 2,031,034 of NZ_CP096414.1, forward strand.
GAATCCTTGTAGCCCCATACACCCGGCTGACGATTAATTCCCTGACGTTCTATGTCTTTTATTAATTCGTCCGGAGTAATTACGGCGTTTCCTTCAATATGTCCGTTTATTCCCGATGTATGTGTCAGCAGATTTTTCAAAGTAATCGCTTGTCCGTTAGGGAAATGAGGTAAATACGTGCTTACCGAATCACTTGTCTGAAGTTTCCCCTTTTCCTCAAGCTGCAAAATAGCGGTTGCAATCAGCGCTTTTTGTGACGAACCGACATAAAAAGATGTCAAAGGATTATTTCGAACTTTTTGTTTACGGTCTGCATAACCAAAACCTTTATTTGTTACGATTTCTCCATTTCTAACAATCATGGCTGTTCCGCTGAAACCGATCCCATTTAAATAACTGCTGATTTTGTGATTACGGTCCACTGTTTTGATTTGTTTCTCTGATATTTTAGCGGTTTTCCTTTTAACTTCTTTATTCTGGCTGTTTTCTAAAGCTACTGCAGTTTTTTGAAACGGGTTCTTCTCTTCACTATTTCGATGAAGCACATTCCACATCGTTAAGCAAATCATCGCTGCTAAAAAAACAAGCACAAGTTTTCCCCTCTGACTTGGTTGTTTCCGGCTGTGTTTTGCATTTCTTCTGCGGGTCGGGCTTGTCATTAGTTTTTCCTCCCAAAATAAATGCCATTTTGTACACTTTAGACGGATGAAATACTGAAAAAGTTGTCGAAAGTTTTTTGCAAAATAAAAAAGGCTGAGTTTTTTCACCCAGCCTTTTTTATCATTTCATACTGATTTAATTTTTATTCTAATTCTAATTGTTCTAGCGCCTCTTCAGATTCCTGTTGCACTGTTCCGTTATTATCCAAACCGTAATGTTCGCGAATTTGCTCCTGGATCATCAGCATGATATCTTTATTTTCTTTTAGGAACTGTTTCGCATTTTCACGGCCTTGTCCAAGACGTTCCTCTTGGTAAGAATACCAAGCACCGCTCTTTTGTACGATATCTAGCTCGCTTCCAAGGTCGATGATTTCTCCCTCTTTTGAGATCCCTTCACCGTACATAATGTCTACTTCGGCAATACGGAATGGCGGTGCTACTTTGTTTTTGACCACTTTAATTCTCGTTTTATTCCCCATAATGTCATTGCCTTGTTTCAGCTGTTCAGCACGGCGCACTTCTAAACGAACAGACGAATAGAACTTCAGCGCACGTCCACCTGGCGTTGTTTCAGGGTTACCGAACATGACCCCAACTTTTTCACGAATTTGGTTAATAAAGATGGCAATTGTTTTTGATTTATTGATAGCACCTGATAGTTTACGAAGTGCTTGGGACATCAAACGTGCTTGAAGACCAACATGTGAATCACCCATATCTCCTTCAATCTCTGCTTTTGGTACAAGAGCAGCTACAGAGTCAATAACAACAATATCAACTGCCCCGCTGCGGACAAGAGCTTCTGCAATTTCAAGTGCTTGCTCTCCTGTATCCGGCTGAGAAAGTAACAGTTCATCAATGTTGACACCTAGTTTTTGAGCGTAAACTGGATCGAGTGCATGCTCTGCATCAATAAATGCAGCTTGTCCTCCCTGCTGCTGAACTTCAGCAATGGCATGAAGGGCTACTGTCGTTTTACCAGAACTCTCTGGACCATATACTTCGATAATACGGCCTCGGGGATATCCGCCTATTCCAAGCGCAGTATCAAGTGCTAACGAACCACTAGGTACTGTTGAAATACGTGTATCTGTTTGCTCTCCTAGTTTCATAATAGAGCCTTTACCAAACTGTTTTTCTATTTGTTTAAGAGCCATATCTAAGGCTGCTTGACGATCACTCATTCTATTGTTTCCTCCTTTATCAATTCCACTATCTATACTATACCTTGTTTTACGTCATTTGCCAAGAAAAAAACGAACACATATTCGATTTTTTTCTTGGCAGATTTCTTAAGAAAAGAGTGTTTTCTATTAGAAAAAACGCTCTTTTATAAAGGAGTAAACCTAACAAAAAACAAAATTAACTCTCTTTTAATAAGTTGAGTAAGTGATGCAGACCATATTTCACAGCGCGCTTTCGAATGCCTGACCGGCTGCCTGTAAACATCCATTCAAACACGTCCGTCTGGTCTTTCGTAGATAGTCCAATGAACACTTTTCCAACAGGCTGACCCTCTTGGGTATCAGGTCCTGCTACACCCGTAAAGCTAATGCCAATATCACTTCCGGTCAGCTTTCTCACCCCTTCAGCAAGCTCTAAAGCACACTCTTTGCTGACAGCACCATGAGAAGACAATGTTTCTTCCCGGCAGCCAAGTACCTGCTGCTTGACTTGGTTTGTATAACAAACCACACTTCCGTTCAAAATGGATGATGCTCCTTCGAGATCTGTCAGCCATTCGGAGAACATTCCGCCAGTCAGGCTTTCTGCTGCTGCTACTGTTTTCCCGTGCTCGTGCAAAGCTTTGGACGCTTCGCGGACAAGTGATGTATCCCCATATCCGTAGAAGTACTCTCCTACCCGCGCTAAAATTTGCGCTTCTGTTTCTTTTAACAGACGCTCTGTTTCTTTTTCATCCTCATGCTTAGCAGTCAGCCTTAGCGTCACTTCACCGTCAGATGCGAGTGGTGCAATCGTCGGGTTGGTTTGAGCATCAATTAAATCTTCTAGGTCTGTTTCAAGCTGCGATTCACCGATTCCGAAGAAGCGCAGAACAACAGACACGATCTTTTCCTTTAAGCCAAGTTTCTCAGAAATCAGCGGCTTTGCCTCGTTTTTAAACATCGGGTGCAGTTCACTTGGCGGTCCAGGAAGAAGCATATAAAACGTATCGTCTTCTTGAACAAACATACCCGGGGCCATCCCGAAACGGTTCACGAGCACATCAGACCCTTCTAGAACGAGTGCCTGCTTACGGTTGTTCGGTGACATAACGCGTCCGGTCTTTAGAAAGTAGTCTTGAATCGATTCAAATGCTTCTTCATTTAGTACAAGCTCTTTGCCAAGCGTGCTCGCAATGGTTTCTTTTGTTAAGTCATCTTTGGTTGGTCCAAGACCACCTGAGAAGATAATAAAATTAGATCTTTCCTGCGCCACCTGAATGGCCTGTTTTAAACGCTCTGGATTGTCACCAACTGCTGTGTGGTAATAAACATTCACACCAATTTCAGCTAGTTGTTTGCTGATGAATTGTGCATTCGTATTCGTAATTTGCCCTAGCAATAGTTCGGAACCGACTGCAATAATTTCTGCTTTTCTCTCTGACTTCAAAGCGTACACGTCCTTTTTAGTTAGAATTCTTTAAAGCTTCCCAGTTTTTTGCAAAGTAATCCCAGCCTGAGACAACAGTGAAGAACACCGCTACCCACATCGCTAGATCACCAAACGGGAATGACACAAGTTCAAACGGCAGGTTATGCAGTAAAAGTGCAGAAATCGCAATGATCTGCGCCCATGTCTTCACCTTTCCAAGCATATTCGCTGCCACTACTTCACCGCCTCCGGCTAATACAAGCCTTAGACCTGTTACAGCAAATTCACGGCTGATGATCACAATCGCCATCCATGCCGGTGTGAGGTTGTATTGAACAAGTATAATTAAAGCAGCTGAAACAAGCAATTTATCTGCAAGCGGATCTAAAAATTTACCAAAGTTCGTCACTAAATTAAGCTTACGTGCGTAGTATCCATCAATCCAGTCAGTTGTTGAAGCAACAATAAACAGGATCGCTCCAACAAGGTGCGTCACTTCGATGCTGACGTCGCCAAAGCGCGCAACACCCCAATCTAGCGGTGCAAGCATAATAATCATAAAAACAGGGATCAAGGCGATCCTAGAAAGGGTTATTTTATTCGGTAAGTTAAACATGAAATCCAATCCTCCAATAATGCAATTTTATTATGTATATAATAGTAGGAACAAAAGAAAAGTCATCTACTTGCTTAAGATGACTTTTCCTTTCCTTTATTCACAATCACAATGTTTTGTGTCATGGTGTCCTTAGGGTCTAATTCGTACTTAAGTGTCTCGTCATTTACCTTGATATCTATTCCAGACGCATTGCCTAGACGGATATCGACCTGAGAAAGATCAGCCAGGTCTGTTTTAAACGATTCGCCATCTTTTAGTTCACCCATCTTCAGCACTTTTCCAGATTCGTCTCTTACGCGCAGCCATGAAGCTTGAGAGGCAGAAATTTTTAACTCCATTTCGTCTGCACCTGATACTTCATACGTTGTTGTCGAGCCTTCTGTATTCGTCGCCTTTAAAGATACAGTTTCATCGTCTTTTGATGAATCATCTTTTTTAGATGATTTTTCTTTATCATCTGACGAAGCTTTTTCTTTTTTCTTTTGATCTTTTGCAAGAGATGAATCCTTAGATACTTCATATTTAGATTCTGATTGCTGAGGGGCCGCCTGATTATTCTTCTGTCCGCTATCATGATTGACCGCCTGCACGATCACATAAATGATGGCGATGACCACAATGATGCCTCCAATAATTAAAATTGTCGGCAATAGTTCAAGCACTTTCGAGGCAGGCTTTGGCAGCTCTCTTTGCGGCTTAATATTCGATAATTTATCAGATACTTCATCGTTATACGTGCTTGGAACATCTTTACGAAATTCTTCGAACAATTGTTCAGGATTCAGTCCAACGGCTTCGGCATATTGTTTAATAAACGCTCTGACGTAAAATTTACCTGGAATAATATCATAGTTTCCTTGTTCGATTGCTAGCAAATAGCGCTTTTGGATCTTGGTCACCGTCTGAAGATCCTCCAGCGACATTCCTTTTTCCTCTCTGGCCTCAACGAGCCGTTTTCCCAATTCAGTCAAAACAAACACCTACCATTACCATATTAAAAATCGAAGCCAGAAAAACCAGAATGATCAAACACTTGTGGTTCTTCAGCGTGTTCATATGTAATCTCTTCGTCTGCGCTATTCCGCAATTCAATGATATAGTCGAAATCATCCATTGTATATTCTGAATTTTGAATAAAGATGTCTGGATGCTCGACCACCTTCGTTGCCGGCAGTCTCATAATTTCCCTTAAAAGCTGCAAATGCTTCTCAGAACCTCTTCTTGTCGATACAATCCCATCAATAATAAAGACGTTATCTGGGCTGTATTCATCTGCGATCAGCTGACTTCGGATCGTCTGTTTCAAAAGAGTTGATGATACAAACAGCCATCTCTTGCTTGCACAAACACTTGAAGCCACAATTGATTCTGTTTTTCCGACACGCGGCATTCCGCGAATCCCAATCAATTTATGTCCTTCTTTTTTAAAGAGTTCAGCCATAAAATCAACAAGAAGACCGAGCTCGTCTCTTTCAAAACGGAACGTCTTTTTGTCATCGGCATCACGCTGTATGTATCTTCCATGACGAACAGCTAAGCGGTCACGAAGCTTTGGCTGTCTTAATTTCGTTACTTTTATCGTTTCCATTGTATTTAAAATTGATTCAAGCCGCTTAATTTGATCTGTGTGGTCACAGCGTAAAAGCATTCCGCGTCTTGATACATCAACACCATTAATTGTCACAATATTAATTGAAAGCATCCCCATTAGAGAAGAAATGTCTCCTAAAAGTCCGGGACGGTTTACCTGTATCTCATATTCAAAATACCATTCGAGCTTTGCCAAATGATATTACCCCCTTCATTGTGGCAAATTTTTACCTTCCTTTATCATAAAGCATTTTCACATTTTTAGAAAGCACAATGTTGTGAAACGGTTAAAATAAAAAGAGAGGCACAAACGACCTCTCTTTTTGTTTAGTGCGAGCTATTATTTTCAACTAGCTTGACCATCATATTTGCAATGGCACGCTGCTCATCTTCTGATGCAACGCTCCAAAGGTCAGCAAGTACTCTTTCCTGCTCGTTCTTTGCCTCAACTTCGTTAGCTAGATATCCGCCAATTTCATACGCAAGGTTATTGATAGTCTCATCTTCTAAACCTTTATCCTGCGCATGATTTAAGCGATCACCTAAAAAGTTTTTCCAATGGTCCCAGTTCTCAAGTACAGACATGTCGATTCCTCCATTCGAAAAGATGAATTACAGCCATAGCTTTTGTCATGGAGAGACGAATTATACACGTTTTTTAACAGTACCAGCCGCCATTAACAGATAAAATTTGACCTGTGATATAACTTGACTGTTTTGACGCGAGAAACCAAATGACATCTGCAACCTCCTCAGGCGATGCAAGCCGGCCAAGCGGAATTTCTTCTTCCAGCATAGCGATGTCTTCCTGCGTAAAACGATTCATCATGTCTGTTTTGACAGCACCTGGCGAGACAGCATTTGCTCTAATTCCACTTGGAGCAAGCTCTTTTGCTAATCCTTTGATAAACGCATTTTGCGCACCTTTGACCATGCTGTACAGCACTTCACACGATGCTCCCGTTTCTCCCCATATCGAGCTGACCGCAATGATATGGCCTGCTTTCTTTCGAATCATGGCGGGTAAAAGGGATTGGGTAAGCTCATATGGGCTTGTGACATGAAGCTGCACCATACTGGCTAATACGTCTTTTTCTGTGTCTGTCACCAAGCCGACATGGCTTCTGCCGCTATTTAAAACAAGAATATCTGGACAGAGCGGCAGACGGCTGACAAGCTCTTCTGCTCCGCCCATTTTAGATAAATCGGCTTGAACGACGTGCGTTTGAATGGAATATGCCTCATCCAAATGAGCAGCGAGGCGCACAGCTGCCTGTTCATTTTTATGATAATGGAGCATCACATGGCAGCCTTCTTGGGCAAGCTTTTTCGCTGCTGCCTGCCCAATCCCGCCACTGGCACCTGTTATCAGCGCCCAACGACTCATCACATTGATTCCTTCTTTCTATATAGAATACCTATTCTTTTCGTTTAAATGGGAACCAGTTGGCTGATCCGAACAATTTCACCATTACAGGTACGAACAATGGTAGCACAACGAGTGCGTACAGTAAAAGTCCTGTAAGGACAAGTGTTGCAATCTGCAGGAGAGACAGCACACCTGATGGAAGCATGGCGGCAAATGTTCCTGCCAAAATAACAGCAGCAGACATAATGACAGACCCCATATTTTTCATTGATTCAGTCATGGCAAACTGGATGTCTTTTGTTTTGTATTCATTGAACCGCTCCATTAAGAAAATCGAATAATCGACTCCGAGCGCCATTAATATGACAAATCCAAAGAATGGTACAGCCCAGTTAATGCCAGGATATCCGAAGAAATGGGTGAAAATAAATTCTGTTACACCGATTGCTGTAAAGTAAGTCAATATGAGTGAACCTACCAAGTAAAGCGGCATGACAAGCGAACGGAACAAAATAACCAAAATAAGGAAAATACCAATCATCATATAAAGCACTGTCTTATTGAAATCTTGGTCTGACAGTTGTTTCAGATCAGCATTCATACTTGATACACCTGAGACGCCAAATGACGCATCTTTTAGGTTTGTTTCAGGAAGTGCCCGCTCGACAGAAGCTTCCACTTGTTTAATCGTCGACAAGGCGTCATTTCCATATGGATTTTTCTCTAAAATGACATCAATCTTTGTCATCTTGCGATCATCTGACATGTATGAATCAAATACTTGCTTAAATGCTTTATTTTTCAAGACGTCTTTTGGAATAAACCAGCCGGCCATGTCTTGATCTGGTGCATTTTTCAGTTCGTCTAAGTAGTCACCTGCACCCATTAAGCCGCTCGAAATTTTCTCCAGTCCATTTACACTTTTGTTCAGGCCGTCTGTCAGCTTGGTCAGGTTATCCCCAAAGCCGCCAATCTTTTCTTTCATTTGCTTTTGGCCATTAATGATGTCCCCCGCTCCATTTGCAAGCTTTGGCATATTATCAGCTAGTTGTCCTTGACCTTTAGACGTTTGATCCAGTCCATTTTCAACTGCATCTAAGCCAGCAATGAGTTCATCGATTTGATTCGTCAAGACTTTTTGCTGCTCTGAAGCTTTTGCGATAAAGGCATCAGCTGCTTCAAGCTGCTTTCTAGCTTCTTTCGCTTGTTTGGCATAGCTGTCTGCCTGTTTCGCCCCTTCTTGCAAGGTCGCAGAAAGTTCATTGTACGAAGCTTTAATCGCTTGATACGATTGATTTTCTTTTACCTGCGGGATTTGCTTTTCAAGGGTACTAAATTGTGTATTTGCTTGTTTGATTAACGCTTTTACATCTGCTGCGGCAGAGGATGACGTATCTACTTGCGCTAATGCTGCCTTTAATTCTTTGGAAATGCTTTTATACAGTGAAACTTGCTGATTCACTTGTGCGACTTGAGCCATTAATTCCTTTTTTGCACCTTTGATTTCATCTTTAATGGCTGCTACACCTTTTTTATTTTGGTCGATGCCATTTTGCAATTTTCTTAAGGATTTTTCAACATTTTGAATCCCTGTTTGCACAGATTCTGTACCAGAAATCAATTTGTTAATGCCTTTTCCTGATGATTTGATTTGCGGTGTTTGATCCTCAATGGATTGACTCATTGTCGTCAGTGCATCTTGGATATTTTTCAAGCCTTCATTGCTTTTATCAAGTCCTGTGTTCAATTCTTTGGCTTGTGATTTCACGTACAGATCACTCAGCCCTTTACCGACAGGACGGGTGGCACTTCTCACTTTACTGACCCCATCTGTTTGTTCAATTGCACGGCTGAGTTTTTCGATGGCAATCAGCCCTTCATTGTTGTCTAAAAGGTCAGATGATTTCACAACCACTGTTGCCGGAAGTGCTTCACCCGGTCCAAACTTATCAGAAATGGTATTGAATGCGTTAACCGATTCGTATTTATTACCAATTTCATCTAAGCTGTTATAAGAAAGAGTTCCTTTATACATGAGAATTGGCGGAAGCGTAATGATTCCTACAATTAATAAGCTGAAAAGCGGTTTCTTAAATGAAAAACGGCCTGCTGTTTCCCACATTTTTGACTGCGGATGGGCAATATCGCCTTTAATCGGCCAAAATAACACCTTTCCTAAAACTGCCATAAAGAACGGCACAATCGTGAGAAGAGCCACAATGAGCACAGCAACCCCAACTGCTACTGCAACAGCTGATTTATAAAGCTGGAATTGTGCGAGACCAATACATGTAAAACCGATCAGAACCGCAATTCCGCTGAATAAGACGGTCTTTCCTGCTGTTTTATACGTAATCAGAATCGCCTCAATTTTATCTTTACCATGTGCGATCTCTTCCTTAAAGCGGCTGAGAAGCAGTATGCAGTAGTCCGTTCCAATTCCAAACATGATCGCGACCATAAAGATCTGAGTAAAGGTCGAGAGCGGAAAGTCTACATATTTTACTAAATAAGCCACGATCGATTGACTCACCAAGTAAGACAGTGCCACTGCGACTAACGGAACGAAAGGCGCCACAGCTGACCTAAAAACAAGAATAAGGACAACGAGAATAAACCCAATCGTAATGAATTCTGTTTTCTTCAGGCCTTCCTGCGAACTTGTGATAACATCATCATCAATTAACGGCTGCCCTGTCATTTCAAATTTCAGGTTTAAGCTTTTCAGCTTTTCATTGACTCTTTCTTTAAAATCGGACGCTTTGATTTTGTTTGAGTCATATGTAACTGGAACAAGGAGTGTCGTTTGATCTTTAGAGAGCATTTGTTTTTTGATATCTTTATTGGCTTCAAAGTAAGAAGTGATGTCCTCTATGTGGAGATCTTGATCTTTTTCTAAAATGTCCATTGCCTTTTTTAAAGATGTTTCTCTTTCTTTCACAATGTTCTTTTCTTGAAAGACAATGACGATTGATTTTTCTGTATCGCCGTTTTCAGACATTTTCTTTAATAACTGATTGGCATATGAAGACGGATAGCCGTCTGGTACAGAAATTTGCCCTTTTTCTTTTGTTAACTGCGCCATATTAGGAGCGGTGATGAGTAACACTGCCGCTAATACGACCCACAGGATCGTGATCAGCCATCTACCCTTTATGATTGCTCTCATTAGTACTTTGTGCCTCCTCTTCGATGATCACTTGATAGATCTTTTCATATGTTTGAATAAATGATTCCATTTCTTTTTCTTCAAGCTTTTCAAAATAAGATCGAACCAGGTCTTGAAGCTGCTTTTCCATTCGGCTGACCACATCTTTGCCCTCTGGCGTGACGTACAGGTGAACATTTCTTCTGTCAGCTTGATCATGTTCACGAAAAATATAGTTTTTCGTAAAAAGACGGTTGGTCATCGATGTTACAGCACTTTTGTTTACATTACATACATTAGCAAGGTCCGTAGATGTACACCCTGGATGTAAATTGATGTATCGAAGCGAGTAATATTGATCAAGCGTCAGCTCTTTATCAAGCTTTTCCGTGATCATACTCGATACTTTTTTCTCCATCATGAGATAGACATCTGCGTATCTCTGGATGAGCTGGGCAATTTTATTTTGTTCCATACGCTGCTCCTTTTTAGTTTAAGTGTTTAACTATTAAAGAGTTTAACTAATGACCAAAACAATTGTCAATGAATATCCTCCCAAATAAAACGGCTTTTTCAATGAACATAAAAAAGACAAACTCTGCCGATATGAGTTTGTCTTTTTACATTTATTTTGTTTTTGGGACGACTTTGAAAACAGACATCCGTTCTTCATCAATTTCTTCATCTAAAATTTGCTGAATATCAGTCAATTGAATTTGTTCCAGCATTGTGACGACATCAAATAAGCTCATGTCTAAGAATGCATATCGAGTAAATTGGTTCGCAATATATTCTGGAGAATTCATGGCTTTTAAAAAGCTGCCGATTTTTTTCTTGCGTGCAAGTTCAATTTTCTCTTCTGTCATGAGGCTTTTTGCTTGAAGAAGGGTTTCTTTTAATACCTTTGCGAGTTGATCAGGATCATTTGTATCCCCGCCAACTGAAGTAAAGCCAAAGCCGCCCTCTTCTGTATAATCGTAGCTGAATGTTTCATCAATTAAGCCTTTTTCATACATCTGTTCATATTGTAAGGAGCTTTTGCCAAACAGCGTCTCTAAAATGAGGTTCATCCCAAGCTCATGCTTTAGCAGCTGATTTCCTTTTTTATGCGGATTCTTTGTTTTCAAACCGAACATACATTTAGAGCCTTGTACGTTCATTGGAAGTTCGTATTCTTTCCGGTACACACCTTCTGGCTCATTGATGTCTTTTCGTTTGATCTCCGGCTGATCTGTAAATGGCTTTTTCGCCTGATTCGCTCTGACTTGATCTAAAATTTGCTTCGGATCAACAGGCCCGACGACGAATAGAAGCATATTGCTCGGGTGATAGAACGTTTCATAACATTCATACAAATGATCTTTTGTAATAGGGGCAATGCTCTCTACTGTTCCAGCAATATCTATTCTCACAGGATGCTCTTGATATAAATTTTCAATCAGACCAAAGAATAAACGCCAGTCCGGATTGTCATCATACATGTTAATTTCTTGACCAATGATGCCCTTTTCTTTTTCGACTGTTTTTTCAGTAAAATAAGGCTCTTGAACAAAATCAATGAGTGTCTCAAGGTTTTGTTCGACATTTGAGGTGCTTGAGAATAAATAAGCCGTTCTCGTAAACGTTGTAAAGGCGTTTGCGGATGCTCCCTGTTTACTAAAAGTATGAAACACGTCTCCATCTTCTTTTTCAAACAGCTTATGCTCTAAGAAATGGGCAATTCCGTCAGGCACTCGAATCATGTCTTCTTTGCCAAGCGGCACAAATTCGTTATCGACAGAGCCATATTTTGTTGTAAAGGTCGCATAGGTTTTGTTAAACCCTTGCTTTGGCAGCACATAGACGTCAAGTCCGCTTTCCATTTTTTCGTGATAGACCGTTTCTTGCAGCTGATCGAAATGAATTGTTTTCACTGTCATGAAGCACCCTCCGTTCCTTTAAGAAAATAGGTCGTATCCCATTCAATTTTCTGACCCACATTGATGATGTCCTCTTTTGTCACACGGTCTAATGCTTCTAAAAAGGAATCAAGGGTTTCCCCAGTTGGTACAACGGCATGCTGATACAAATATTCTGCTGTCCCATAAGACGTATCGATCGTTTCGAGCAGCTGATTTTTGACGACTGCTTTTGTTTGATCAATCGCTTCATCTGAAAAATCACCTTTTTGCATCGCTTCAAATTGTTCTTTGATGATGTCCACTGCCTGCTGGTAGTTGCCGACTTCAATCCCTGACATGACCATCATCAAGCCTTTAAAGCTTTCAAGTCTAGACACAGCGTAGTAAGCTAGACTTGCCTTTTCACGAACATTAATGAATAGCTTAGAATGCGAGAAACCGCCGAATATGCCATTAAACAAATGCAGCGCCGGATAATCTTTATCTGCAATCGTTGTATGTGTACGAAAGCCAATATTCAGCTTGCCTTGTTTCACGTCCTCTTCATCAATGACTTCTTTTGGTTCATTTTGAGGTCTTGCTGATTCAGCCTGCTGTTTGACTGGTTCTCTTTCACTTGTTTTAAAGTATTGGGAGACCATGCGGCTGATGTCTTGTTCGTCAACATCTCCGACAACATAAAGATCAAGCTGGTTTGAATGAAGCGCATGCTCATAAGCTTCAAAGAGCGAGTGAGGTGTGATTGCTTCGATGTCTTCCATTTCACCATTGACGTGCAACGCATATGGTTCACCTTTACACATTTCCTGCACGAGTCTTAAGTTCGAATAACGCATTTTGTCATCATAAACTGCCTGAATTCGCTGTTTTAATGTGCGTTTTTCTTGATCTACATATAATTGACTAAACACTCCTTCTTCAACATAAGGGCGGAATAATAGGTCAGATAGTAAGGCAATCCCTTTTTCTAGTAAAGGGGTTTGATCCTTTAAATATTTTTCATTCGCCATTTCTAGGCGAAAGGTAATGATGTGATTCTCACCTTTTTTCGCCATGTCTGCCGAAACGGTTGCTCCATAGAGATCATCAAAATAGGCACGCAGTGCGCCTGTTTTCGGCATCTTTTCTGTTCCTCTTAACAGCACATGCGGGAAAAGAGAACGCATGGTGACGTCATCTTTGGATAGCGGTGCAAGCATTTTAAAAAGGATTGTCACGGTTTTAAATTTTTCTGTTTTGACAATATGAGTATGAAGACCCGGTGTGTCCAGTGTCTTCTCTTGTAAGTACGTCATGAGAAACCTCCTTTGTTCATCCTATTTATTATGTATTAGAACATAGCTGATATATACGTGAAACAGCCATTTAATAGACATTATATCAATCAGAGGAAAGGATAGGAAATAAAAACGCCTCTGCTCATAGCAGAGACGCCAGTCGTTATTTCATTCTAAACGGCCACCAATTCCATTTACCAAAAATACGAACCATGACCGGAATAAAGAGGGGCAATACAACAAAAGCATATAATAAAAGTCCAATGAGTACGACTGTTGCAATTTCAACAAGCGATAATACTCCTGATGGCAGCATAGCAGCGAACGTACCTGCTAAAATGGCCACTGCAGAAATAATAACAGAACCCATATTTCTCATCGCTGATATCATCGATGCTTGTACATGCTCTCCCTTCCATTCATTAAAACGATCCATGAGGAAGATGGAATAATCGATCCCGAGCGTCACAAGAATGACAAAGCTGAAAAATGGGACAGCCCAGCTGACACCATCGTAGCCAAAAAATGTTTTAAAGATCCATTCTGTTAACCCGATTGATGTAAAGTACGTTAAAATCAGTGAAAGTGTTAAGTATATCGGCATGACGATTGACCGTAATAAAATAATTAAAATAATAAAAATACCAATTAACATGAAGATAACAGTTCGAATAAAGTCACCGTCAGACGTTTCTTTTAAGTCCACATTTAAGCTTGAGATACCAGATACACCGTATTTGGCATTTTTGAGTCCACTTACAGGTAAATATTGATCAAGGGTTTCCTCAATTTTCGCGACACCTTTCATCGCTTCATTGCTGTATGGATTCACATTTAAGATGACTTCAAAAGTCGTTAATTTACGATCTGGAGACATATACGTATGAAAGATTTGCTTAAATTCTTGGCGTTTCAGCACTTCTTCTGGAATAAACCAGCCCGTTATTTCTTCATCTGGCGCTTGCTGAAGCTGCTTTAAGTAGCCGTCAGCCTCGGTGAAGCCGCTTTTGACCTGCTCAAGCCCTTCAATACTTTCACCTAATCCATCTGTTAACAATGTAAGTTTTGATGAAAGCTGGCTAAATCCTTTTTTGATGGCTTTTTGGCCGTCTGTCAGCTGATCTGCACCATCTTCGATTTTAGGCATTTCTTTAATCAATTGTTTTTGGCCCTCATTTGTTTGGTCAAGGCCGTCATAAATTTGATCAAGCCCATCCATGAGCGCTTGCACTTGGCGTCTTACTTCTTTTTGCTTGCTTGATAAGGTTTGAATCACTTGATCTGCCTGCTTGATCTTTTGCTTAAAGTGAGCGGCTTCCTCTTCATATACACTCATTTGATCCCCTGCTTGATCAAGCATTCCTTTTGTTTCTTTGAATACCTTCTTGATTTCTTTATATTCATCCATGTCTTTTACTTCTGGAAGACGATTTTCTAGTGCTTCAAATGAAAGATTTTCATAGGATGCCCTTACTTTCTTAATGGTTGTCATCAGCTGCTGATTCGATTTCGCATGGCGTTCAAGTGTATTCACCACTCGCTCTAGCTCTTGAAGCATCGTTTCGCTGCTGCGATATTCTTGCTCTAATTCTTTTTTCGCTTTTTTGATTTTACTTCGAATGGTGCCGACGCCTTCCTTACTGCGTCTCACTCCATCTTCTAAAGAGATTAAGGATTCCCTAACTTCTCCGATACCGCTTTTGATTGCTTTTGTTCCATCAATCAGCTGGTCAATGCCTTGAGCGGATTCTTCAATTTTTGGTTTTTGTTTGAGAAGAGCGAGATTTGTTTCGGTCAAGCCATCTGAAATTTTCCCGATTCCTTCATGGCCTTTGCCGAGTTCTCCTCCAAGCTCTTTCGCTTGAGATGTGACATAAAGCTGGCTCAGCCCGTCCCCAACAGGCCGCGTGACACTGCGGACTGTTTTGACTTCGTCAATGTCATTTAATTTACGAGTTAGTTTTTCAATCATGACAATGTTTTCCTGATTATCCAGCTTATGATCATTTTCGACAAGCACATTCAGCGGCAGCGCTTCACCAAAGCCAAATTGCTCTGATATCGTATTAAATGCTGACACCGACTCATACTTATTCCCAATTTCATTTAAACTGTTATAAGATAGGGTGCCGTCGTACATCAGAATAGGAGGCACCGTAATAAGAGCGACTAACCCTAAGCTGATCAGCGGCCTTTTAAATGAAAAACGCCCAGCCCATTCCCACATTTTACTTTGCGGATGCCGAATGTTTTCTCTTTTAGATGGCCAGAATAGAGATTTTCCGAAAACAGACATAAAAAAGGGAACGATGGTGACAAGGGCAATCAGCAGAATGCCTACTCCAACGGCAACACTAACGGCTGATTGATACAATTGGAATTTAGCAAATCCAATACTTGAGAAGCCGACTAACACGGCTAAGCCGCTGAAAAATACCGTTTTCCCTGCACATTGATATGTGACGATAATCGACTCTTTGACATCACGGCCTTGCCCGATCTCCTCTTTAAAACGGCTTAACAGCAGGATGCAATAATCCGTTCCGATACCGAACATAATGGCTACCATAAAAATCTGAGTAAAATTAGATAGAGGAAATTGTGTATATTCTACGAGAAAAGCCACAATACACCGGCTGACAGCGTAAGAAATGCCTATCGTAATGAGCGGAACAACAGGTGCCAATATCGATCTGAAAACAATGATTAAAATAAAGAAAATAAAAATCATCGTGATAAGTTCAGTTTTCTTCAGACCTTGTTGAGAGCTTTGAATGACATCTGAATCCACAAACTTTTGACCCGTTATTTCATATGAGACATGATAGGGCTTTAAAACTTCCTCAATTTGTTCTTTAATCTTCACAGCTTTTGTTTCGTAGTGGTCGAATTTGAATGGAACAAGAAGTGTACTTTTATCCTTTGATAAAAGTTGTTTTTGAATGTCCGGATCTACATGAAAATACGAAGTAATTCCGTCAATGTGGAGTTCTGGGGCATTTGACATGAGTGCAGCTAAAGCCTTTTTTAATTCCTGCTCTTTCGCAGGGAACAGATGTTGTTCGGAGAATACAAGCACACCTGTATCTTTCTTCCCGTTCTTATCTGACAGCTTATCCAATAGGTGAAGTGCCTCAGCTGTTGGTGTCCCCTCCGGAACCTTTAATTGCCCTTTTTCTCTTGTTAATTCCTCTAAATCGGGCGCAGTAATAAACAGAATCACAGCTGTTATCATCCACACCACTAATACAATCCATCTTGCTTTAATTATTTGCAACATAGCTGCTTCAAGCTCCTTCTACTTCTTCAATCAATTTGCTGTATTTGAGCGTGTCTGAAGTGCTGACTGCGTCTCCTTCAAATGGCAGGATGACCTATTCAATTGTCCTTTCGTGTTGAAGAAGCATATCTCCATCATCAGCACGCGAGCTCAATTTCTGCCTAAAGAAAGACAGAAAATGAATGTTTTTGAACACCTCCAATTTGGGATAATTTAAAAGATATTACTATACATTAGTTTAACTATCAAAATTTTACATGTCAATTTATAAAAAAGAAAAAAGATGGCAAAATACCATCTTTTTTCTATATTTAAACCGTTTTCAATTGTTCACTCTCATCCTCTTCATCTGGCTGGATGAAAAAGAGGACCAAAAATAGTGAAATGAGACTGCAAATGGTCGAGAGAATAAAAACAATGGAGTCCCCTTTATCCATTAGATAGGCAAAAATCGGAGGTCCTAAAGCAACACCGATAAAACGCATACTGCTATAAAATGACGTAATGGTACCGCACTGCTCTTTTTCAATTCCTTCTGTAATCAGCGCATCAAGTGCAGGCAGCACAATACCGATGCCCACTCCGCCAATGCTTAAACAGATAAACAATACGAAAAAGCTGTGATTCCACCATAAAAAAATATAAGAAAGTGATAACAAAGCCATCCCTACGATTATAAAGATTCTCATTTTTCCTTTTTCTTTTCCAATCGTTTTTCCAGCAATGTAGGAACTGATTGATAGAAAAAGGAGCGGAATACTCAGCAGGAGCCCTTTTTTAACGCCTTTTATTTGATAAGCTGCCTCGAGGTTATCGGATAAGTAAAAAAGCACACCAAAAAGAAGAAACATAATAAAACCGCCAATAGCAAAAATGGCATAAAGCCAGCGTCCCTCATGCTTAAAAATGGTCTTTGTTGATTTTAAAAATTCTTTAAATGTAGGCGGGTCCTCCTCTTTTTTCGCCGACTCTACCATGAACAGTACCATGAGAAAGCTGATGATCGAAAAGAACGGAATGAACCAAAACGGCACAAACCAAAACCATGAAGCAAGAAGTGCCCCAATAATAGGACTTAGTACCTTACCTGCTGTATTAGAGGTTTCAATGGCGCCAAGTCCGGCACTGACCTCTTCATCATCATGAAACAAATCTCCAATAAACGGCATAACGACAGGTGCGGCTCCAGCTGAACCAATCCCTTGAAGGACCCTGCCAAACAGAATCCACATATAAGGTTCTTTCATGATCGTTGAGGCGACTGCTGCCACAGCTCCTCCAAGTCCAGCGATTAAAAGACACGGCAGCAGTACCTTTTTCCGCCCAATCCGGTCTGATAAGTAACCGGCGATTGGAATACATAAGATGGCTACAACCGAATATACCGTAATAATGAGAGAGACTTGAAAGGAAGTAATCGAGAGTTTCTTTTCTATCTCTGGCAATACTGGTATTAACATCGAGTTCCCTAGTGTCATGATTAGAGGCACTGATGATAATGCAATGATATTCTTTTTACTGACTGTTTTCTCGCCCAACATCATTCACCCAATTCTATATACTGTTACGTATTAGTGTGGCAAGTTTGACGAGTATTATGTATGGGCAAACAAAAAGCAGCCGCCTATGGAAGCGACTGCTTATTAAAATCGTTTGCGTATGACATGAAAACTGAATTTATCCGCTCGAAAATAATTGAGGGAGTATAAGACCGGCTGATCATCCTGATCATAGTGCATTTGTTTCAGTAATAATAACGCCGTTTCAGGGTCACAATCTAGAATCGGTGAGACCTGATCGTGGTAGCCAATTGGTTCAATGTCAGCAACTGCATATTTAATCCCGCTGTGCGGTTCTCTTCCAAACAGCTCAAAAAGAGACTCTTCTTCATGTGTAAAAGAAGCGGGAAGATGTTTGACCGGAATTTTATCTAAACAATAAACAACTGGCTGCCCATCTGCCGTTCGAACGCGTTCCATTGAAAAAATCCCATCAGATTTATCACACTGAAAACGAATGACATCATTCTCTGTCGGCTCCCCTTCTTGCGAGGATAAAAAGATGGTGCCAGGCGTCATATTGACCTGCTCAATCATTTTCGTAACACTTGTCAGCTGTTCTATGCCTGTCGAAAAAAGCGGTCTTGAATTGACGAAAGTCCCTACCCCATGCCTTCTAATTAAATACTTCTCTTCTTCTAATATACGAAGGGCCTCACGCAGTGTCGCTCTGCTCACACCTAGAAGTTTTGAGAGCTCAAACTCAGAAGGCAGTTTTTCTTTTTCAGCATATACACCTGTTTGAATATCTTCTTTAATACGGTCAATCACTTTCAAATATAAATGGCGATTGTCTGTTTTGGTCGACATGTTTTCCCTCCGTCTAATCAATGCAAATGATAAGATGAGAAATCTCTATTCCGAGATAAGTTGAACATAACTATATCATGTTTTTGCAAATAAATAAATAGTCTGACATCCAGTTAACATAATCATACTATTGTTCACTGTTTTTCAGGAAAGCTCTCTTCAATTTATGAAGAGAGCTCGTCATATTGTTCTTTTGAGAGAAGAACTTCTCTCGGTTTACTTCCTTCATATGGGCCTACCACGCCCCGCTCTTCCATTGCGTCAATGAGACGTGCCGCCCGGGTATAACCGATGCGAAATCTTCTTTGCAGCATAGAAACAGAAGCCGTCTGCATGCCGATAATCAATTCTACTGCTTCATCATATAGATCATCTTCCACAGCCGCAAGCTGATCCTGCGTTTCTTCGCTCGGAATCATTTCCTCTTGGTATTGTGCTTTTTGCTGTGTGATCACATGATCCACAACATGTTCCACTTCTTCATCTGATAAAAAGGCGCCTTGCACACGAACCGGCTTGTTTGCACCAACAGGTAAAAACAGCATGTCTCCTCTTCCCAGTAGCTTTTCTGCGCCTCCCATATCAAGGATCGTCCTTGAATCTGTTTGAGAGGATACGCTAAAGGCAATGCGGGATGGGATGTTGGCTTTAATGACACCTGTAATGACATCGACAGAAGGTCTTTGTGTGGCGATAATCAAATGAATTCCCGCAGCACGAGCCATTTGAGAAAGTCGTGTAATGGAATCTTCCACATCAGAGGAAGCGACCATCATTAAATCTGCAAGCTCGTCTACAATGACAACAATATAAGGAAGCTCTGGCTGTTTAGCATCTTCTGTTTGATTCATCCGTTTAATGTAATCATTGTATCCTTCAATATTTCTTGTCCCCGTATGCGAAAACAATTCATAGCGGCGTTCCATTTCGCTGACTACTTTTTTAAGGGCCTGCGATGCTTTCTTAGGGTCTGTTACGACAGGAGCCAAAAGATGCGGAATGCCGTTATACACATTTAATTCAACCATTTTCGGATCAATCATCATCATTTTCACTTCGTGAGGCTTCGCTCTCATGAGAATGCTTGTGATAATACCATTGATACACACACTTTTTCCGCTTCCAGTCGAACCTGCTACAAGCAAATGCGGCATTTTGTTCATTTCAGCAAGCACAGCTTCACCCGAGATATTACGGCCGAGTCCAATGAGGAGCTTAGCATTTGGACGGTCATTTTGCTTCGATTCTAATACCTCTTTTAATGAAACCATAGCAATTTCTGCATTCGGAACTTCGATGCCGATGGCTGATTTACCAGGAATCGGCGCCTCAATACGAATGTCCTTTGCTGCAAGGGCAAGGGCTAAATCATCACTTAGATTGACGATCTTACTGACCTTCACGCCGACATCTGGATATACTTCATATTTGGTCACAGCTGGACCTAAATGAACCTGTGTGACTTTTGCTTTCACACCAAAGCTTTGGAATGTTTTTTCAAGTTTTCTGGCATTTTCATAAATATTTTTCTTATCTGTTTGCTGACCTGAATGCTGAGGCTCTGCCAAAATATCAAGTGACGGCAATTCATAATCTTTGTTTTCAAGTTCTGTAAATGTCATCGGAGGCGCCTCTTTTGGTTCATCGGCTGTATCTGATTGAACTGGTGCACTTTGCACAGAGTCCTGAAGAGGCGCTGTCTCTTTTTCCGCCTGCTTTTTTTGAACCGTCGGGGTGAGAATGTCATCTCTGTCTGCAAAGCTTGAAATAATCGGCTGGCTATTATCAGAAGACGGCGTTTCCTCTTCGATCAAGATCAGATCATCCTCGTCTTCTTCTTGAATGCGTGAACGTTTTTTCTTTTCACCTGTTTTCTGAGAGGACGCGCTCTTTTTGGCCTGCCTGATTCCTTTCATATCTTCAACAAACGCTTTCCACTGCCTCACCATAAATTGTGATACAGGAATCGTCACTTTTTTCACCATTTCCTGAAGGGATCGGTTTGTAATCAGGACAATTCCAATCAGCATCAGAACAATCGCCATGATTTGCGAGCCTGCTTGTGCAAATAAGAAATAAGAAGCAGCGAACAAGACGGCTCCGATCATGCCGCCCCCTAAATCAGGCGATCCTGTTTCACCTTTCATATCCATCAAGAAAAGCTCAAATGTATTTCTAATCACACTTTGAGAGCCAATGACGCCAGCAGATGAAAGATGCTGAAAGAGCTTCACATGTGACAAAAGCAAGATGCTCGCAATGATGCAGTAGAGACCTGCTTTTCTTCTTGTTAAAATATCTGGGATTTGTTTTTTCCAGAAAATCGTCACACCAAAAAGAAATAATCCGATAAGGCAGAGAATGAACCATTCACCTGCAAAGAATCGGAATAGATGTACAAAGGTTTGTCCAACAACGCCCAGCTGTAAAATGGCAATGATCGCTATGGCAATACAGACTAACCCATTTAATTCATATTTCAGTTTTAGCTGTTTATTTTGTTTTTTTCTCGTTTTCCGTTTTCTCTTTTTAGCCATACTCATCACCTTACTACGAAAGAAAATATAACCTACCGAAAGATCAGAAAGAAAGCAGCCTGGTTTTGGCTGCATCTTGTTGTAAGTTTTCCCTTTATTATAGCATAGAATCATTCATATGAGTCGGTTTGATTGGTGCCTAAATGTAACTTCAATCGCTTGCCTGGTGCAAGCTCTTGATTGAGAAAATCCATTGGATTGGTGCTCATGACTTGAACGATTTCTGCTTCATCTTCTTTCATTTCAACCATCACTGGCACACCTTGAATGTTTACCTGTTGGAGTTTGCGTTCTCCCTGTTCCTCAGCGTAAATGGCTTCATATGGCATAGGCGTATATAAAATCATTGGATCAGCCCCTCGTTTTGAGATGCCCTGTCTCCGATAAGTTCGTTCAACTTTTTAATCGCTTGTCCTACACCGCCCACTTCATTCATGAGTCCGTATTCTGCTGCCTCATGACCAACGACATTTGTTCCGATGTCTCTCGTCAAATTGCCTTTTGAGAACATGAGCTCTTTAAACTTCTCTTCTGTAATGTTGGAGTGGCTTGTGACAAAGTTAATGACTCTTTCCTGCATTTTATCTAAGTATTCAAAGGTTTGCGGAACACCAATCACAAGACCTGTTAAACGCACAGGATGAATGGTCATCGTAGCTGTTTCTGCAATATACGAATAGTCACACGATACAGCAATCGGGACCCCTATCGAGTGGCCGCCGCCAAGCACAATCGAGACAGTTGGCTTTGATAAAGAAGCAAGCATTTCTGCAATCGCAAGTCCCGCTTCAACATCTCCCCCTACTGTATTTAAGATGATCAGAAGACCTTCTATTTTAGGGTTTTGTTCAACGGCTACGATTTGTGGAATGACATGTTCGTATTTGGTTGTTTTATTTTGCGGTGGAAGCTGCATATGGCCTTCAATTTGTCCAATAATGGTGAGGCAATGGATATTTGTATCTTGCGGCAGCTGCGGAACGGCTGTTTCACCAAGCTGCTGTATTTTGCTCATAATGCTGTCTTTTTCTTCTTGCTTTCGCTCAGGCTGCTGTTCATTCTTTTCGTCCATTTGTCTCCATCCTTTCCTCAAACTCTTCTCCTATTATGAACAAATAGGGCATATTCCATCCGCATTCCTCATGCCACATCAAAAAAGCCCAAAGAGCTTATGCTCCTTGGGCTTTTCTCATCACACTTCCATAATAATTGGAATGATCATCGGCTTACGTTTTGTTTTTTCATAAAGGAATTGATTTAGCACATCGCGCATGGATTGTTTCAATGTTGACCATTCAACAATTGAGTTTTCCGTTTGCTCTTTGACAATCCCTTTGACCATTTCTGTTGCTTTCACAATCAGCTCTTCGGATTCTCTTACATAGACAAATCCTCTTGTGATGATTTCAGGTCCAGAAATTAATTGTTTCTTTTGTTTATCGAGCGTAATGACAACAATCAAGATGCCGTCTTGAGACAATAGACGTCTATCGCGTAACACGATGTTTCCGATATCACCAACGCCAAGACCATCGATCAAAATGTTTCCTTGGTGAACTTTTTCACCGATTTTGACATTCTGTCCTCTAAACTCAACAACATCTCCTTTATCAATCAAGAAAATGTCACTGCGTTTCATGCCTACTTCTTCAGCAATACGAGAATGTGCTTTTTGCATACGATATTCGCCATTCACCGGAATTAAATACTTCGGTTTTAGTAAGTTCAGCATTAGCTTTAACTCTTCTTGGCAGCCATGTCCAGATACATGTACACGTTTTTGCGCAAAAATGACTTGTGCTCCGCTTCTTGTAAGGAAATCCACTGTTTTAGAGTATGTGAGTTCTTGTCCAGGAAGAGGTGTAGATGCAATCACAACTGTATCATCTTTTTCAATATGAAGCTGTTTGTGATTTTGCTTCGCCATTTTTGTTAAAGCAGCAAGCGGCTCTCCGTGGCTTCCAGCGGTCAGGATAACCACGTCGTTTTTCGCCATTTTCTTCACTTCTTGAACGGGTACAAATAATTCTTCGTCTGCTGTAACATAACCAAGCTTGATCGCCAGCTGAAGGGTTGTCATCATATTTTTCCCTGCAACGGCAAGCTTACGGCCATTTTGATTTGTTGCATTAATGATTTGCTGCACGCGGTTAATATTAGATGAAGACACAGCAACAATCACACGATTTTCAGCATTGTACATCGCATTTGAGATTTCGTCTTGGACGAGCGCCTCAGAAGGTGTATAGCCTGGTTTTTCAGCATTTGCACTGTCTGAAAGTAGTGCTAAAACGCCGTTGTTTCCAATTTTCGCAATCTCTCCGATGTCACAGGCTTGGTTAAGCGCTGGGGTTTGATCAAATTTAAAATCACCTGTGCATACGATTGAACCAAGAGAGGTTTTGAAGCTGATCCCAACTGAATCAGGAATGCTGTGATTCGTTCTAAAGAACGATACTTTTGTTGTTTCAAAAGTAATAACTGATTTTGCATGTACCTCACGCAAATCAGCTTTTTGATTGAAGCCATACTGCTTTAATTTTTCTCGAAGTAACGCAAGGGTCAGCTTCGTTCCGTAGACTGGTACAGACAATTTGCTCAAGCAATGGAATACGCCTCCGATTGCTTCATCATGTCCGTGGGTAAGAAAAATTGCTTTCACCCGATCAGCACGCTCTGTTAAATAAGAGATATCAGGAATGACGACGTCAATGCCCAGCATTTCATTTTCTGGATGCATTAAACCTGCATCTACTACATATATGTCCGAATCAATCTCAATGACATATAGGTTTTTTCCGATTTCTCCAACGCCTCCGAGTGCAATAATTCTTACGTTCTCTGTATTTTTCTTTTTCAAAATTCTTATCCTCCTAGTCTCAAGCCCGTCCATCATCGCTTAATGCTATTATAACTGAATCTAATTTTAGAAAACAAGATGAAGTCACATTTTAAGAAAGTGTTTATGTATAAAAAACGGTCATACTCAGGGACATCTGAGAATGACCGCTTACGAAATCTTTTGTTTTGATCAGCTGTTTAAAACGCTGCTTAAATCCAGTCTCTCTTCTTCTGACAAAGGCAAAAGCGGAAGACGAACAGATCCGACGTCTAGTCCTTTCAGCTGAAGGGCTGTTTTGACAGGCGTTGGATTTGGTGCTGAGAAAAGCTGTTTCATGATTGGAAGCAGCTTTTGGTGGATCAATGCTGCATTCGCTGTTTGGCCTGAAGCATAGCTTTTCAGCATTTGCTGCATATCCAGTCCTACGATATGAGACGCAACAGAGACAACTCCTTTTGCACCAACAGATACAGCCGGAAGTGTTAAGCTGTCGTCCCCTGAATATACGTCGAAATCTTCTGGCGTCTCTGCAATGATTTTTGTCATAGCATCAAGATCGCCGCTTGCTTCTTTAATGGCAACAATGTTAGGTATTTGCGCAAGCTTAATCGTTGTTTCTGGTGCTAATGAAGCTGCCGTTCTTCCTGGTACATTGTAAAGCATGACAGGAAGAGATGTAGACTCGGCAATGGCTTTAAAGTGTGCGTACATGCCTTCCTGTGATGGCTTGTTGTAATAAGGTACGACAAGCATCACTGCATCAACGCCCGCTTCTTCTGCTTTTTTCGTTAGTTTAATAGACGCATTTGTATTATTACTGCCTGTTCCTGCAATGATTTTACAACGACCATTTGCTAATTTGACCGATTGCTGAAAAAGAGCGACTTTTTCTTCATTCGATAAAGTTGGCGATTCGCCTGTTGTCCCTGCAACGACTAAGGAGTCACTGCCGTTTTTTAACAAGTAATCAATGAGAATTGATAGCTTTTGGAAATCGATGTTGCCCTTTTTATCAAAAGGTGTAATCATAGCTGTTGCGATATTTCCGAAATTCATTTTTTTCACCTCATCATGATTCAATCACATTTATCTTGAAAGTTCAAACACTTCATGCAGGGCATTGACAGCCGCTCTCATGTTTTCTTCGTTCACTAACACCCAAATGGTCGTATGACTGTCAGCCGATTGTAAAATCGGAATGTTTTGCTCGGATAGAGCTGTTACAATTTTAGATGTGACACCTGGTACACCCATAATGCCTGCGCCAACAGCTGATACTTTCGCACAATTTGTTGTCACAATTGGTGTATAGCCAAGATCTTTTAGGATCGACGTTGCCTTTTCAGTCATTGCACCTGTCACTGTATACACAATTTCACTCGGTGTGATGTTGAAGAAGTCGACACTGATTTGTGCGTTTGCCATTGCTTTGAAGACCTCTGTTTGTACGCTGTACTGACCTTCTTTTGCAGGGACTTTGATTTGTGTCACATCATTGACATGTGCAATACCCGTAATGAGGCGGTCATACACATCATGGCTCATTTTATCGGAGTAGTGTGATGTAACGAGTGTGCCCTCATCATCAGAGTATGTTGAACGGACCCTCATTGGTACTTTTGCCTGCATCGCAATTTCGACAGCTCGCGGGTGAATGACTTTTGCCCCTTGATATGCAAGGTTGCAAATTTCTGTATATGTCACGACTCTTAGCGGTTTTGCATTTTCAACAATGCGGGGATCTGCTGTCATAACGCCTTCTACATCTGTAAAAATATCAATAAAGTCCGCCTGCAATGCAGCGCCTAAAGCAGCAGCGGACGTATCACTGCCACCTCGTCCGATTGTTGTCACGTCTCCATTTTTCGCAGCTCCCTGGAACCCAGCGACAACGACAACATCATGTTCAGAGAGTGCTGCCTCAAGACGTTCGCACTTCATGTCAATAATTTTCGCACTTGTATGCTCCTTATCTGTCACAAAGCCCGCCTGAGCTCCAGTCATCGCTACAGCCTTTAGCCCATTTTCATTCAGCATACTTGAAAACACAACAGCTGAGATATTCTCTCCGCAGGAAACAAGCAAGTCTTTTTCTCGATTTGTCATGTTCTGCGCGCTGCCGTAAAGCAGACCAAGCAGCGTATCTGTCGCATAGGGATCACCTTTTCGTCCCATTGCAGAAACGACAACAACCGACTTATAGCCTTTCTCTTTTGCAGATAAGATATGTGCAAGTGCCCTTTTTCTACCTTGATCATCTTTGACAGATGTACCGCCAAATTTTTGGACAATTATTTTCACTGTTTTCACTCCAAGTTCATTCTGACGTAACAGAAGAGAGCAGGCGAAAGATGCCTAACTCTCTTCTGTTCGTCCTCATCATCCATTGAATGTTAAACTAATTTTAATGCTTTTAAGCTTTCTGCAATTTGAACTGAGTTCCATGCAGCGCCTTTAAGCAGGTTATCAGATACAATCCACATATGGAACCCGTTTGGACGGTCCAAATCTTTCCGAATGCGGCCGACAAATACGTCGTTTTTCCCAACAGCATCTGCAGGCATTGGATAAATTTGCTGAGACGGATCATCTTGCAGCGTAATTCCTGGTGCATCTTTTAGAATTGATTTGAGGTCTTCCACTGTTGCATCATTTGATTCTAGTTCGACGTAGACAGATTCTGAATGGCCTGTTTCAATTGGAAGCCTTACGCATGTTGCCGCTACTTCCAGCTCAGGCATATGCATGATTTTTTTCGTTTCGTTGATCATTTTCATTTCTTCGAATGTATAACCGTTGTCTTGGAATTTATCAATTTGCGGGATCGCATTAAATGCAATTTGATAAGGCATGACTTCTGGTGTTACATCCTCTTTATTTAAAATGGCTTGTGATTGGCTGTATAGTTCGTCAATGGCTTCATGTCCCGCACCTGATACTGCTTGATACGTAGAGACAATGACTTTTTTCATTCCATATGCCTGACGAAGCGGTTCTAATGCCGCTACCATTTGAATCGTTGAACAGTTAGGGTTTGCAATGATCCCTTGATGATCATGCAAATCTTTTTCGTTTACCTCTGGTACGACAAGAGGGATGTTTTCGTCCATACGAAAAGCACTTGTGTTGTCAACAACAATCGCACCTCGTTTGACTGCTTCAGGAGCCAGCGCTTTAGAAACATTTCCTCCAGCACTGAATAATGCGATGTTCACTCCTTCAAAGCTTTCAGGTGTTGCTTCCTGAACAGTGTACTCTTGACCTCTGAATGTCACTTTTGTTCCAGCAGAACGTTTTGAGGATAGTAGAGTAAGTGTATCCATTTCAAAATCTCTGTCAGCTAGTGTTTTTAACATTTGTTGACCGACAGCTCCAGTCGCTCCAACTACAGCTACATGCAATCCTCTTCCCATCAGTAAAACTCCTTCCGACCCATCCATGATTCTTTTCTTTCGGATGGCCATCCTATGACTTTTTACATTTTATTTTACCATAGAAAAGCAAGGCTTGAAGCATCTTTTTTGAATCTTTCATGATTTTCTAGTGAATCTATTATTCGTTTGGTCCAATTAAAATTGGCTGAATTTGTCTATGCTGGAGTGCCTCTTCTACTGTTTGAGATAGCAGATCCATGTTCGCGACCATAGAGGTCGGTTTTTTGAATGGATCATCCTGACCAAACGGAATAAAGAAAATATTCTTTGTCGACATCAGCCTCATCAGATTTGTACCATTTAAACCTAACGCATCATTTGTTGAGATACCTAAAACGACTGGTCGATGATTCCGTATGGTTGCTTTAGCAGCCATTAAAACAGGACTGTCTGTCATGGCATTTGCAAATTTCGCCATCGAGTTACCAGTTAAAGGAGCAATGACCATACAATCAAGCGGCAGCTTAGGTCCGAGCGGCTCTGCTTTCACGATTGAGTCAATCGCTTGAAATCCAGTCAGCTTCTCAATCCGCTCGATCCACTCGTCTCCATCTCCAAATCTCGTATTCGTGCTCTGCACCGTGTACGACACCACTGGACGCACCTCTGCCCCTTCTTTTACAAGCGCTTCGATTTGCGGAAAAACAGCTTCATACGTACAGTGGGAACCTGTTAAACCAAAGCCGATTCTTTTCCCTTTTAATGTTGTCATGATTCCATCCCCCTTTTTTCCTCCGCAAGTTTACATAAAAGCCCGGAAAGCACTTTTGCAATGATTTGTCCTGCTGTTTTTGGTGCAACAATCCCCGGGAGTCCTGGTGCAAGAAGTGCCTTCACTCCGTGCTTTTGTGCAAAGTCAAAGTCTGTTCCGCCTGGGCGTGAGGCGATATCCAAAATGAGTGTCTTTGGTGTCATGCTGACGATGACAGATGAATCTAATACAAGACTTGGAATGGTATTGATGATAATATCAACATCCGTTACTTCCTCTTTTAACTGGTCCATTGAAAATGGATTAAGCCCCATCTCAAATGCCCGCGCTAAATGTGCTGTGTCTGCCGCCCCTACTTTTACGTCTGCCCCTAGTGCCCGAAATGTGCGGGCAATGGTGAGTCCTGTTCTTCCAAGTCCGAGAACAGCGACATGAGACCCGTGAATCGTATAGTCCGTTTGCTGAATGGCCATCATGATAATTCCTTCAACTGTTGGAATAGAGTTATATATGGCAATATCATCTCGCTCAAACAGCTTCACAAGCTTCCGGTTCACCTGCTTTGCCAGATTGTCTAAGTACGTATTTGAAATACCTGAGTACAAGATACAATGGGCAGGGGTTCTTTCTAAATATTTAGCTTCCAGCAAGACCTGCTCGTTTGAAAAAACGGTAGCAACAGCGCCTTCATCCGTTGTCCCAGATACTGGCAGGATCATACTGTCTACTTGTTCGAATGGAAGTTCAGACATTTTCAGCTTTTCAGCACCGATAAATCCATGATCCAGCTGGTCAAATCCAACCAAAAATACTTTGGCATGCTGCTGTGACAACTTGCGAATAATTTCAAGCTGCCTTGCATCTCCCCCGATCACCGCAACCGTTAAACCGCTCAACATACTGACCGTTCACCTTCTTTATTTAAAAAAGTCTGTAATATTTTCTGAATCTCCCTTTCAGCATATGAGGAGAGGATTCAGCCTGTGAACGAATCAGAGAGAGAAAAGAAAAAGAGCACCCATTATTGCGGGTGCTCTTTTTCTCCGTGCGGCTGAAGTTCTTCAGGCACATCGAGAATGATCATATCTGATCCTATTTTTTGAATGTGATTCCACGGGACGCGGATGTCATTTCCTTGTTTTCGAAAGCCAAACCACTTCACGGAAGGTATAATGAGTGCTGTAATTTGACCGTCCTGTTCATTGATTTCAAGGTCGGTTTGTCCAAGCACGCCAAGCCGCTCCGCTCTTTTAATATCGACGATCTCTTTTCCTGACAGTTCACTCAGCCTCAAAATCGCATCACTTCCCTTCCGTATCATATATGCAGCAAAAGGAAGAAATAGACCGTCCTGCTCTTTTCAAGTTATGTATGATGTGAGTTGGTATACCAAACAGGCTTAAGTTGATGAAAGCAATTATGATCTTTTAGCATTCTCTCCACTCGTTTCACCATGTCTTTTACATGTCCCGGATCATAGGAAAGCGTCCAGATGATAGAAGAAAAGCAGCTCATTGCTGTATAGATGGAAAAAAGAAGCCAAAAATCGTTTGTGGACTGCGTACTCACGTATTGATCCAGTTGTCCAGCTGAGAACGGAATGCTGCTTTCTCGACTAAATAAGGACAATTTATAAAAGTCATGAACCGGGTCGCCCCAGTCGGATTGATCGAAATCAATCACACCGGCATATTGATTACCTTGTATGATAATATTCCCTAAATGAAAATCATCATGCTGGAACTGGTTAGGCCTCTCTTTTACCGCATCAACATTCGACTTGATAAAATCTAATACAAACTGATCATTGGAAAACGTCACGCCACTTGATTGATAGGCATGTACATACCGTTCATGTTTTGCCATGACTTTCTCATCCCACGGACGAACATGAGAAGGTGCACGGCATGTATGCATCAAACTTAGCTCTCTGGCTGCCCGCCTCCCGATTTCATACTGCTCTTCATTTGTAAGTAGATGGATGGAGTCTCTAGCATTCTCGCCTTCGATAAAGGAGAAAATACGATAGGTACAGTTTAGTTCAGCACTCATTCCAATCTCAATCACTTCAGAACAAAGAATCCCTCGATCTTTTAACTTCCGCTGAAATGATGCTTTTCTTTTATAGCGCGAATACGTTTGAATGTCTGATAACTTAAGCACCAGCTTTTCACTAGATGATATTGTAACCAAAAAGGTGCGATCTCCCGAAAAACCAGATGTCATGGCTTGGAAGGAAATAGCTTGTGTCAGAAGTGGAGAGAGCTGTTTCAGCTTTTCATGTTCCATGAAAGCAGAACCCCTTTCTTCTTTACCTACAATAAAACGGCAGACTTTTTTGAGTCTGCCGTGTTGTTTACATTATGATGGCTGATCACCCGTCGGACTAATAAGCGAAAGCGCATAATCTTCTGTAAAGATGCGTTTAGATAAGTTATTCACGCCATCTAATGTGACGCTGTTGATTTCATCAATAATTTCATCGAGTGTCCGATGTTTGCCAAGGAGCAGTTCATTTTTACCGTTTCGGCTCATTTTGCTGTTTGTGCTTTCAAGGCTGAGCATAAGGTTGCCTTTCATTTGCTCCTTAGAGTTCTCTAGTTCTTTCTGCGTGATTCCCTCACGCTTTAAGACGTCTAATGTTTGTAAGATGGTCTCAGAGAGCAGGTTTAGCTGCTTCGCTCCAGTCCCGCCGTAAATCGTCAGCATTCCATTATCTGCAAATGAACTGTGATAGCTGAAGACGGAATAAGCAAGTCCTTTGTCCTCTCTTACATCTTGGAATAATCGGCTGCTCATGCTTCCGCCAAGAACATTATTTAAGACGATTAAGTCATAGATGCCCTTATCTCCAGCTGGAAGGCCATTAAAGCCCAGGCATAGGTGCGCTTGTTCCGTTTCCTTTTTGCGTGTGAGCTTGTCATAATGAAATGTTGGAGCTTCTACAGGCTGCTTCTTCCCTTTTCCTTCATAAGAACCGAACAGCTTTTCAACCTCACGAATAAAGGTCTCATCTACGTTCCCTGCAACAGAGATCACGACGCGGTCCGGCGTATAGAATTCATCCATATATTTTCTAAGTGAGTCTCCGTTAAAGGTAGAGAGTGTTTCCTCTGTTCCTAAAATCGGATATCCTAATGAATGATCACCATAAATGGCTTTGCTTAATAAATCATGAACGATGTCATCAGGAGTATCCTCATACATTTTAATTTCTTCGTACACCACATTTTTTTCTTTTTTCAGCTCTTCTTCATCAAAAGCTGAGTGAAAGAACATGTCGCTTAATACATCGAGGGCGTAGCCAGCATGTGAATCAAGCACCTTCGCATAGTAGCAAGTGTATTCTTTTGATGTAAAGGCATTCACTTGACCACCAATGCGGTCAAAGGATTCTGCGATATCACGTGCAGATCTTGTCTTTGTCCCTTTAAAAAACATATGCTCTAAAAAGTGTGAGATCCCATTAATTTCAGGTGTCTCATGTCTAGAGCCTGTTCCAATCCAGACGCCAATTGCGACAGACCTTACAGTGGGATTGTTTTCGAGTACAATTCTTACTCCGTTTTGGCATGTATACGTTTTGACCAAGTTTTGCTCCTCCTATTCAACAAACAGATCGCATCACGGATGTCTTTTTTCACTTAGGAGGTCAGAAACCGTCCCTAATTCATATCCTCTTTCCTTGATTTGAGTGATAAGTGCGTCAAGACTTTTCGCTGTTGCATCTGTTGGATGCATTAATATCATCGCCCCATTGTGAATTTTCCCAAGCACCCGCTTTTGTAAAATAGCCGGGGATGGCTTTTGCCAGTCGATGGTGTCTACTGTCCACATAATGGTTTCCATGCCTTCTTGTTTGGCAAGCTTGACTGTTTCTTCTTTAAAGCTGCCGCTTGGAGGCGCAAACCATTTTGGTTTCTTCCCAAGGGATTCTTCAATTTGGCGATTTGTTTTCGTTATCTGCTCTAATGCTCGTTCTCTTGTCAGTGTGCGCATATCTGGGTGATTGTATGAATGATTTCCAATTTCATGACCATCTGCCACGATTTTTTTAGCAAGCTCTGTGCTTTTTTTCACCCATTTGCCTTCTAAGAAAAAGGTCGCCTTGACTTGATGCTTTTCCAGCGTCTTTAACATGTTGATTAAATGCTCGTCACCCCAAGCTACGTTGATGAGGAATGCATTCATTTTTTTATCTGGATGTCCCTTATAAATGGGCTCTGGACCAAGCTCATGTAAATGAATAGATGGTTTTGTTTCATTAAAAACAAGCAGCTTTTCATCGAATGACCCCTGTTTCTTCATTTTTTCATAAGAGGCATCGATATCAACTGTCTGTCCATTTAAGCCAGGCATCTTTTTCCACACTTTATCAATCTTAGCATTTTGCGCCTTTACTTCATAGTCAGAAGACTTCGATTCAATTTCCTGAAATAAAATATCTTTTGAAACAGATGCAACCTCGGCATGCTCTTTCATTGATTCAATATATGTAACAGCAGCCGGCTGCTTCATCGTTTGATATGACACGAGCAGTAAAAATACAAACACAATGAATGGTAACGTTTTTTTCAATGGTTGTCCCTCCCCTTTACCACAAATTATGACGGGGAGAAACAAGCTAGAACTATTGTTAGCGCAAGAAAAGAAAGAAGCCTGGCACGGATACCTGGCTTCTAACACATTTTATTTGATCTCATTAAGACTGCTTTTCTTCTTTTTCCTTTTCTTCACGTAAAACAGCTTTCCGAGAAAGGTTCACACGGCCTTGTTTATCGATTTCAGTGACTTTGACAAGTAATTCATCGCCAAGTTTCACGACATCTTCTACTTTGCCCACACGCTCAAGCGCAAGCTCAGAAATATGAACAAGTCCATCTTTTCCGCTGAAGATTTCAAGGAAGGCACCGAATTTTTCAATGCGTTTGACTTTACCTAAGTAAAGCTGTCCTACTTCAACTTCTCTCACAAGATCTTCAATGATTTTCTTCGCTTTTTGGTTCATATCTTCTTCTGTAGAAGATATGAAGATTGTACCATCTTGTTCAATATCGATTTTCACACCGGTATCTTCAATAATTTTATTGATTTGTTTACCGCTTGGTCCAATGACATCGCGAATTTTATCCGGATTGATTGTCATCGTTAAGATTTTAGGTGCATAACGAGACAATTCTCCTCTAGAAGCAGGAATCGTTGACAGCATGCTGTCTAAGATTTCCATTCTTCCTTTTTTCGCTTGTTGAAGAGCCTCTTCTAAGATGTCTTTTGACAAGCCATCGATTTTGATGTCCATTTGAAGGGCTGTGACACCTTTTGATGTACCTGCCACTTTAAAGTCCATATCTCCAAGTGCATCTTCCATTCCTTGAATGTCTGTCAGCACTGTGTAGTATTCCCCAGATTTCACAAGTCCCATTGCAATCCCTGCAACTGGTGCTTTAATTGGAACACCCGCATCCATCATCGCAAGTGTGCTTGCGCAAATACTTGCTTGTGAAGTAGATCCGTTAGATTCTAATACCTCTGAAACGAGGCGAACCGTATAAGGGAAATCTTTTTCGGATGGAATGACTGGTTCTAGTGCACGTTCACCTAGTGCACCATGTCCGATCTCACGACGGCCTGGACCGCGCATTGGACCTGTCTCACCAACACTGAATTGCGGGAAGTTGTAATGGTGCATGAAGCGTTTTGATTCTTCAACACCTAGACCATCAAGAATTTGCACATCGCCAAGTGCACCTAATGTACAAATACTGAGCGCCTGTGTTTGTCCTCTTGTAAATAGGCCTGAACCGTGCGTTCTTGGCAGAAGTCCTACTTCTGAAGAAAGTGGACGGATTTGATCTACGCCGCGTCCATCTGGACGTACTTTCTCTTCAGTGATCAGACGGCGAACTTCGTTTTTGACAAGCTTGTTTAATACATCTTTCGCTTGTTTAATCGTTGCTTCGTCACGTTCTTCTGCTTCAAACTTCTCAACTACAGCTTTTTTCACAGCACTGATCGCATCCTCACGCGCATGCTTCTCATGTACTTGAATCGCTTTCAGCAGGTCAGCTTCAGCAAGTGCTTTTACTTCGTCTGCTAACGTTTGATCTACTTCATATAAAGGAATATCGATTTTTTCTTTACCGACTGCCTTCACAATTTCTTCTTGGAATTCGATTAAGCGTTTAATCTCTTGGTGACCGTACATGATCGCTTCAAGCATTGTCTCTTCCGGTACTTCATCAGCACCAGCTTCTACCATGTTGATCGCATCTTTTGTTCCGGCAACCACAAGATTGATGTCACTTTGTTCAAGCTGCTCCACATTTGGGTTAATGATCAGCTTTCCATCCACTCGTCCTACTGTAACGCCGGCGATTGGTCCCTCAAATGGAATGTCAGACACACATAAAGCTAAAGATGAGCCAAACATTGCAGCCATTTCAGATGAACAATCTTGATCCACACTCATGACGATACTAATGACTTGTACTTCGTTTCTAAATCCATCTGCAAACAGCGGACGAATTGGTCTGTCAATTAAGCGGCTCGCAAGGATAGCCTTTTCACTTGGACGGCCTTCTCTTTTAATGAAGCCGCCAGGAATTTTACCTACTGCGTATAGTCTTTCTTCGTAGTTCACAGTGAGCGGGAAGAAATCAAGTGGTTTTGGTTCTTTAGAAGCTGTTGCTGAGCTAAGCACAGCCGTATCTCCGTAGCGTACGAGGACCGCTCCGTTTGCTTGCTTTGCAAGCTGGCCAGTTTCAACTGTCAGTTGACGTCCAGCCCAGTCTATGGTGAAGACATGTTTCTCTTGTCCCATTCTGAGAAAAACTCCTCTCTTATCGAAAAATTTTAGTTAGTTCTTATTATGAACAAAATGATTTTCACATATCAATGTGAAAGCTGTATGTAGAAGGGTTTTTGCCATTCTTTCAACATTTTAACCATAAAATATTAGTGATTATACGATAAAAAAGCGGGAATCCTCCCGCTTTTTACGATTATCGACGTAAGCCTAGTTTGTTAATTAACTCACGGTAACGAGTTACGTCTTTATTACGTAGATACGTAAGAAGATTACGACGTCTACCTACCATTTTCAAAAGACCGCGACGTGAGTGGTGATCTTTCTTATGAGTACGTAAATGCTCGTTCAAGTTGTTAATTGATTCTGTTAGGACAGCGATCTGAACTTCTGGAGATCCAGTATCAGATTCGTGTGTTTTGAACTCATTAATTAATTGCGTTTTACGCTCTTGAGTAATTGCCATCCTGTTTCACCTCCAAATCATGTTAGCCCCATCTACCTCGCAGCCGTCGGTGAAGTCGGCCTGCCAAGTAAGTGGTTTTAAAGCTACAGGAATAATCATACTAAAAATATGCTGAATTTGCAAATGGTAGAGCAGTTTTTCTATGATTTTTTTGTTTGCTTATGCTGATCTTGAAAAAACTGAATCGCTTCTTCTTTATCTTGACTGATTTGAGCCGTCAGCTCCTGGATTCCGTTAAATTTTCGTTCACTGCGAATGCGTTTGAACCATTGTAATTTAATCGGCTGGCCATATATTTCTTCGTTAAAATCAAAGAGGTTTACTTCAATGGCAGGCTGATCAGGACGTTTTTCATAAAATGTTGGTTTATAGCCGACATTACAAACACCGTCATATACTTTACCTTTTACTTCTGCTCTTACTGCATATACCCCTGTTGGCGGAATAATGTATTCAGCAGATAAGCCGACATTAGCTGTCGGAAACCCGATCGTCCGTCCGCGTTTGTCTCCATGGATGACAATACCGCGAAGCTGATAAGGTTTGCCTAAAAGCTCGCTCACATATTCAACATCCCCATTTTTTAATGCGGAACGGATGAGAGTGGAGCTGACTTTTCTGTCTTGATTGGACAGCTTAGGTACGATGGTTGCATTGATACGGCCCTTTCCGTATTCGTCGAACGTTTCCATTGTGCCTGCACCAAAACGGCCAAACGTAAAATCAAACCCCGCTACTGCGTGCTTCACATTCAATTCAT
Organism: Bacillus sp. PK5-006; assembly: GCF_054161415.1. NCBI lineage: Bacteria > Bacillati > Bacillota > Bacilli > Caryophanales > Bacillaceae > Bacillus > Bacillus sp. PK5-006. Next base: position 2,067,400 of record NZ_CP096414.1, read on the forward strand.
CCAAATATTGATCCACAAACTCTTGAGGAGATAGAGCTGCAAAACTCTCGCTGAATTGTACGATGTATAAATAGTCAGCGCCCAGCTGTTCGATAAAATCAATTTTATCCTCAAGCGGTGTAATTAAGTCTTTTGGTTCCCGTGCCTTTTGCAAAACATGTGATGGATGCGGATGAAAGGTCATGACTGCTAAGGCCAATCCTTCTTTTTTCGCAATGCTTTTTGCTTTGTCAATGACTTTTTGATGCCCAAGGTGAACACCGTCAAAGTACCCTAAAGCCATGACAGACGGGACTTGATCCTTTTGATTCAATGTATGTGGGTGTGAAATATGTATAGTCTTCACGAGATGTCACCTTTTCTTTAAGATTGCTTGTCCTGAGATAAGATCTTCGCCGGCTTCATCAGGTTCTGTTTGGTCGGGTGCTTCATATAAATCGCCAGACAACGGCCTGAAGGAGCAAATACAGCGACACGATCCGACTCTGCGAAATGAGCAAATTCATCAGGCATTGGCAGGACTGCACCGTTTTCCACTTTACTTGCTAATGTATCATTTATCTCCCATTTCGGCAAATGATTGAGCGCACGCTCGATCGGGACAAGGTGCTCATCTACAGTTCCTTCCTCGCTTATATCTCGCAGCTCATCCAGCGTGATACATTCATCAAGTGTAAAATCACCAGACCCTGTACGAATGAGATGTGACATGTGGGCTGGAAACCCTAGTTTCTTCCCGATATCAACCGCTAAGGTCCTCACATATGTTCCCTTTGAACATAGAACGGTAAACCTAAATGACACGCTACCATCCTCATATGTGACAGGTGTAGTCCGCTCGATACGGTGAATAGTAATTTCTCGGCTCGGCCGCTCAATTTCAATGCCTTCTCTTGCATATTCATAGAGCTTTTTCCCGCCAATTTTCACAGCAGAAAACATGGGAGGAATTTGTTCAATGGTTCCTTCAAACTGCTTCAGCGCCTCATCAATTTCTTTTTCTGAGATCGGTTTTTCCACCTTTTTTTCTTCTACGATCTCACCTGTTTGGTCTTCTGTTGTTGTAGAAAAGCCAATCGTGATCTCCGCATCATACGTTTTCGATTTATCTGTTAAGTATTCTACAATCTTCGTTGCTCTTCCGATACAAATAGGGAGAACACCTGAAACCTCTGGGTCGAGGGTGCCTGTATGGCCGACTTTTTTTGTGTGCAAAATTTTTCTTACTTTAAACACACAGTCGTGTGAGGTCATGCCTCTTTCTTTATGTAATAAAAGAACACCATTTATCATCTGCGTTCTCTCCTTTCATAAACGATGAAAAAGGACAGACGATCATCGCCTATCCTTATTTCAACATCTTATTCGTGATCTTTTGTGTTTAATTCAGCAATCAGGCTTTCAATTCGATTTCCGTAATCTACAGATTCGTCGAATTCAAAGTGCAGTTCTGGTGTTTTGCGAAGTCTGATTCGATTGCCAATTTCAGAGCGGATGTACCCTTTTGCCTTTGCAAGACCTTTTAAGGTTTCCTCTCTTTTCTTCTCGTCGCCAAGAACTGAAATGTAGACTTTGGCAATTTGCAAATCACCGGATACTTCGACATCAGTTACAGTCAAAAAGCCGATTCTTGGATCTTTTAGCTTTCTGCCTAAGATGTCGCCCAATTCTTTTTTCATTTGCTCACCCACACGGGTTGCTCTCATACTCATGATCTTATCACCTCTAATTAAAACCACTCAGTTTTCGTGATCGTACGTTCAATTTCAGGAAAAGAATCGATAAAGCTTAATACACGCTGAAGCTCCTTTTCCACTTGAACCCGAGATGAGGAAATCACGGCGATTCCGATTGATGTACGCTGCCATGTATCCTGGTAATCCATTTCAGCAATGGTTACATTGAATTTATGACGCGTTCTTGTCAATATTCGCTGAAGAACCGCACGTTTTTCCTTCAGTGAGGATGCATCATAGATCATGCACTCACATTCGGTATAACCGATCATTTTCTTTCGATTTCTTGCATAACGAATGATTCCATGACATCACCTTCACGGATATCATTGTATTTCTTAATGGTAATACCACATTCATAGCCTTGTGAAACTTCTTTCACATCATCTTTAAATCGTTTTAACACGTCAACTTCGCCTTCAAAAATAACGACGCCGTCACGGATTAAGCGGATTCCGCTATCTCTTGTAATCGTTCCTTCAGTTACATAACCGCCAGCAATTGTACCGATTTTAGATACTTTGAACGTTTGACGAACTTCAACTTGACCGATGACTTTTTCTTCATATTCAGGGTCAAGCATCCCTTTCATCGCAGCTTCAATTTCATCGATGACTTTATAGATAATGCGGTGCAAGCGGATATCTACGTTCTCTGTTTCAGCTGTGCTCTTCGCATTTCCATCAGGACGTACGTTAAAGCCAATCACGATGGCATTAGAAGCACTTGCTAAAATGATGTCTGATTCTGTAATCGCTCCAACACCCGTATGGATGATTTTCACTTTTACGCCTTCGACTTCAATTTTTTGAAGAGCTGCTGTTAATGCTTCAGCAGAGCCTTGTACGTCTGCTTTGACGATCAAGTTGATATCTTTTACGTCACCTTGTTTGATTTGCTCAAATAGGTCGTCTAGAGATAATTTTGCTTTATCTGAACGCTGTTCATCCAGCTGTTTAGAAGCACGCGCCTCACCGACTTGACGAGCTGTTTTTTCATCTTTGAATACGAGGAACTGATCCCCTGCATTCGGTACATCGTTTAAACCAGTGATTTCAACAGGTGTAGATGGTCCTGCTGTTTTCACGCGGCGGCCAATGTCATTGACCATTGCACGTACACGGCCAAATGTATTTCCGACAACGATTGGGTCACCTACATGAAGTGTACCTGTTTGAACAAGGAGGGTTGCAACAGAACCTCTTCCTTTATCAAGCTCAGCCTCGATGACAGTCCCTTTTGCCGCACGATTAGGGTTGGCTTTCAGTTCTGCTACTTCGCTGACAAGAAGGATCATTTCGATCAATTCGTCAATGCCTTCACCTGTTTTCGCAGATAGTGGAACGAAAATGGTTTCGCCGCCCCAAGCTTCTGGTACAAGACCATGCTCAGTTAATTCCTGCATCACGCGGTCAGGGTTCGCTGTTGGTTTGTCAATTTTGTTAACAGCGACAATGATTGGCACTTCTGCCGCTTTCGCATGGTTAATCGCTTCAATTGTTTGAGGCATGACACCATCATCTGCTGCAACGACTAGAATTGTCGTATCCGTTACTTCGGCACCACGTGCACGCATCGTTGTAAATGCTGCGTGTCCAGGTGTATCAAGGAACGTAATTTTTTTGCCGTTTTCTTCAATTTGGTATGCACCGATATGCTGCGTGATTCCACCTGCTTCGCCTTCGACGACTTTTGTCTTACGAATGCTGTCAAGAAGAGTTGTTTTCCCGTGGTCAACGTGGCCCATGATCGTTACAACTGGAGGGCGTACTTGCATATCTTCTTCTTTATCTTCAACTTCATACTTTTCAAGTTCAGTTTCTTCTAAAATAATGACTTCCTCTACTGGAACACCATATTCAGAAGCGATTAATTCAACTGTATCTTTATCAAGTTCTTGGTTGATCGTTGCCATGACACCAAGCATCATCAGCTTTTTGATGATTTCAGCTGTTTCTTTTCCAAGCTCATCAGCCAGCTGGCCGACAGTCATTGAATTTGTAAATTCAATTTTTTCAGGAAGCTCTTTTTTAGGCTTCACAGGTCTAGCTTGCTGATGCTGCGGTTTGTTATTTCCACCGCGTTTATTTTTGTTTTTATTTTGGTTGTTGTTTTTTTTGTTTTTATTAAATTGATTATTCTGCACGTCATTCTTCTTTCTATCATTGTTTTTGTTAGATGATTGTTTTTTTTGTTCTGCGGGTTTCTCGTTAGCTGTCTCTTTTGCTTTGGCTTTTTTATAGATAGCGTCTAGCTTTTTCACAGTGTCGTCTTCAAGCGTCGCCATGTGGTTGTTCACTTCCACGTTCATATCCTTAAGCGCTGCTATAATATCTTTACTTGAAACATCTATGGCTTTTGCGTATTCATATACTCTCACTTTAGCCATTCGTTCACCCCCAAATAAATTAATCGAGCAAGCTTATGAGCTTCTTAGCGAAGCCTTGGTCAGTGACAGCGACAACTACGCGAGCTTCTTTCCCAATAGAACGTCCGAGAACGGAACGGTCTTCAACTTTTCTAACCGGAACATTATAAAATTTGCATTTGTCAGATACCTTTTTCTCTGTGTTAGATGAGGCATCTGCTGCAAGAAGAACCAGCTTAGCACGCGCATGTCTAATTTCTTTGATCACCAGATCTTCTCCTGACACGACTTTACGAGCTCGATTTGCTAGACCAAGCAAAGGATACCATTCAGATTCATTCATTAGGTTTTTTCACCTTTTCAGCTAGTTCTAGTAATTCTTCAAATATGTGTTCGTCAATCTGTGTCTGAAATTGCTGCTGTAAACTGCGTTTGTTCTTTGCCGCAAGAATGGTTTCTTTATCGAGAGAAAGGTAAGCTCCGCGTCCGTTCATTTTTCCGGTAGCGTCAACAGACACTTCTCCTTCTTTAGAACGAACAACACGGATCAGTTCTTTCTTTGGTTTCATTTCTCCCGTCACGACGCATTTTCTAAGCGGGATTTTTTTTCGGCTTTTCACCTTTAATATCACCTCTTATTCGTCAGATTCCTCAGCTACTGGTTCAGCCTCTAAGAAAAGAGATTCAGAGTCTTCAGTTCTTGGGAAAATACCGAGTTCCCTTGCATCTGTTTCGCTTTTAATGTCGATTTTCCAGCTAGTCAGCTTCGCTGCAAGGCGGGCATTTTGACCTCTTTTACCAATCGCTAATGACAGCTGATAATCAGGGACAATGACTGTTGTCGCCTTGTCTTCTTCATTCACAATGACATCAAGTACTTTTGATGGACTGAGCGCATTGGCAACAAATTCAACCGGGTCATTAGACCAATGGACAATGTCAATTTTTTCGCCTTTTAGCTCATTGACAATTGCTTGTACACGCTGGCCTTTTGGTCCAACACAGGAGCCAACTGGATCAACATCAGGATCATCTGTACGAACAGATATTTTAGAACGGTCCCCAGCTTCTCTAGCAACCGATTTAAGTTCTACAGTACCATCATAAATTTCTGGTACTTCAATTTCAAATAAACGCTTTAAAAGACCTGGATGTGTTCTAGACACATAAATTTGTGGTCCTTTTGTTGTTTTTTCTACTTTTGTAATGAACACTTTAATGCGGTCATGTGGTTTGTATTCTTCATTTGGCATTTGTTCATTGACAGGAAGAAGGGCTTCGATTTTGCCAAGTGACACGTAAATAAATTTACTGTCAATCCGCTGAACGATTCCCGTCATAATGTCTTCCTCGCGGTCGATGAACTCAGTGTAGATCACACCACGCTCTGCTTCTCTCACTCGCTGCGTCACAACTTGTTTCGCTGTCTGAGCTGCAATGCGTCCGAAGTCTTTTGGTGTGACTTCAATCTCAACGACGTCACCAACCATGTAATTCGGGTTAATATTGGCTGCATCATCTACAGAGATTTCAAGGCGAGAATCATACACTTCATCTACAACATCTTTTCTTGCGAACACACGAATCGTTCCCGTTTCGCGGTTTAAATCAACACGAACATTTTGTGCTTGATTAAAATTACGCTTATATGCAGAAATGAGTGCAGCTTCTATCGCTTCAATTATAATTTCTTTACTAATACCCTTCTCTTTCTCAAGAACAGTCAGGGCATCTAACAACTCACTACTCATTTTTATGGTTCCCCCTTATATCAATGAAAAGGTTAATTGAACGAAACTGCTAATCTTGCGTTAGCTATTTTTTCGTATGGAATATTGATCTCTTTCTTTCTTGTCTTGATCTTCACTGTCACTGTTGCAATCTCACCATCAAAGCTTGTAAGCTCACCTTCAAATGCTTTTTCACCATCAATTGGTTCATATGTTTTCATGAAAACATTTTTTCCAAGTGCTTTTTCAAAATCAGCTTTTTTCTTTAATGGGCGCTCCGCTCCAGGAGAGGACACTTCAAGAAAGTAGTTTTGGCTAATCGGATCTGCCTCATCAAGCTTTTCGCTCAAGGCTTCGCTCACTTTGGCACACTCTTCGATATCGACACCTTTATCAGAGTCAATAAACACGCGAAGGAACCAGTTTTGACCCTCTTTGACAAATTCAACATCAACGAGTTCAAGCTGTAAGCCATCTAAAATTGGCTGCACCATTTCGCTTACGACATCCACTACTTTTTTGCTCATTCTCTTCCTCCTTGTGCTTTCGATAAACGCTCTTATCAATCATTCTGCATAAAAACCCTGCTTTATGTGAGCAGGGGGAGCAGAAAACGGATGAATAATGTCGAGACAAAAATTGCCTGTTCAATACAAAAGAGCGGGTTTCCCCACTCTTGTCTCGGTAATCGTTAGCATTTCCATAAAAACTATACCATATCCAATTTTTTTATGCAAATGAAGTTCCTTATTCAGCAGGCATTCGTCATCGATTCTTTTCATTCATTCTTTTCGCATGTTCACTAATAAGTGCTGCCTCCCTGCTTCCTTTTATAATGCGGAAACCGTCATAATCCGGATAGAGCGAGTCATCGTCCTGAATGCTTGTTAAAATCCAAAATTGACTGCCAGCCCCTCCGAGCCGCTCTACCGCTGACAGCCAGCTCTGATATACGTCAGGACGAGCTGATTGATTTTGATAGCCAAACTCTTCTAGCACAACTGGCTTTCCGATTGACTTCCCGCGGGTGATATGGTCTTCGATCCATTTCACTCCCCAGGCAGCAGACTTGCTCCAGTGATCTGGGTACAGATGATAGGTTCCATAATCGATATTAGGAAGAGATGTTAAACGGTCCCAATCGACGCCTTCTCCTCCACCGTAAAACCAATCTTCATGTCCTGGTATGCGAAAGAATCCTTCATCTCCTACTGCAACAAGATGGTGACGATCCAGAGATTTGATCCATGTACTCATTTCATCTGCCCATTTGACTAGTACATTTCCCGTTGGATCTGACTGCATCCGCGGCTCGTTGGCTAATTCCCAAGTCATAATAGCTGGATCGTCTTTATATTGAACACCTGTATACGTATTGGTTCTTTCTAATACATAGCGCACATAATTTTTGTAAGCTTTTTGAATACGAGGATCTGTATAGAAGGCATCATGCGATCCTGCCCCGAACCACTTCACATATTGATTCATACCGCCAAAGTCATCCCAATTGTTCACTAGTGGGATCACAAGCTTTATTCCTTCCTGTCCTGCTTTATAAATCGCATAATCTAGTTTTTGAAAACCAGATTCTTCATAGACGCCTGGACTAGATTGTAAGACTGAGTTTTCTTGAGGAGCCCCGTCGTGAAAGCCCCAAATCCGTATGACCTTTAAATTCATTGCTTTCATATCATCGAACACAGCATCTACCATTTTTTTAGATTTGTAATGGAAATAGTAATTATTTGTGCCGGCGAAGTAAAATGGTTGATTGTTCAGCGTAAATTGTGTACCAGACGTCTGCACATAAGCGGCAGCCTTCATCGTAAGCGAAAACCAGCCAGACCATATAGCGGCTATAAGTATGAAGCAAGACACTCTTTGAGCCCAATTTTTCATTTACATTCTCCTCACAATCTATCTCTATCCTTCTTGAGGCAGGATCACGTTTAGTTGATACGGTGTTTGTTCATTTGAATCAAGTTCAATCGTCTGCTGTTTGAGCATTTTATTTTCTTTACCGATTCGAATCTCATATGTTCCGTGAAATGCTGGACATTTCACATGGCCATTAGCATCTGTTTTTTCAACTCTTTGCGTCGTCCACTCGTTTAGAAGCTTTTCATAACGTCGTCCTGCTTCATTTAAAGACCAATCATAATTCACGATGGCTGCATGTTCACCTCTCCAATGGGCACCTGCCCAAAATCCCCACATCAGCACTCCTTTTACGGCTGGATGACTAAATGCGACGCGATATAAAGCTTCCAGGTTATCCGCTCTTCTATTAGGGTCAGGGTGAACAGAATCGTACTCTGTGACCCATATTGGAAGACCAAGCTCAGCCAGCACATCGAGCCTCTCTTTGACAATGACTGGATCGACCCGTTCTTCAAAATGGCCTTGAACCCCAATCGCCTCAATAGGTGCGCCTAACTGACGCAGTTCATTGATATGGGCTTTATAGGCATGGTGTTCACCATAAGAGATCACATTATAATCATTCACAAACAATAGTGCTTGAGGGTCAATTTTTTTCGTTTCTTCATACATCCACTTCCAAATATTTTTCCCAAAGCGATCTTTAAAAAATGAACCATGCATCATTTCATTGTTTACATCCCAATGCCGGAACCTTCCCTTAAAGTGATTGCCCGCATGCTCAAGCCGTTTTTTCATGGCTTCATATACTTCGTGATTCGGCAGTGACCTCAGCCAGCTTGGATTCGCATCCTCTACCTCCCAAAATAAAGCGTGCCCCCTCACTGGAAGCTGATGTCGATCTGCAAAATTCAGCATCGCATCTGCTTTTTCGTAGGTGATTTTCCCTCTTTCTGGCTCATTCGCATACCATTTTGCTTCATTTTCAAAAACAGCCCAATTAAAATGCTTCACGAAAAAATCAGCATATTGTTGATTAAATAACACTTGATCATTCATCGCTGAACCAAAGGCGAATTCATGTCTGATTTGCTTTATTTCAACCTCTATTCCTGCTATTGGCTTTTTTTCGCCGTTTGTCACGTTGATCACAAGATCTCTTTGTCTATGCTCTGAGATTCGATCATCCGCCTCTTTTTTCCACATCAGATTTTCCTGCCCATTTTCGCCTCTATTGAAGGAATGATGAAGAAAGCTTCTTTCTTTGACCATGTGAAATCACCCTTATCTTCATTGGATTAATATTACCTATTCAAACTGCCGGCCAGAAGCCGGCAGCTTGCTTTTAACCTCTTAGTTGAACAGACGATGGTATTCAGCATAGGCAGTGGCCATATCCACTTGAGACCAGAAGCGGTGATAAGTGAAAACTGGTGCGCCATTCTCCCATTTGCCTGTAGCTTCATTAAATGAAGACTGATATTTACTTTCGAGTGAAGACCATGCTGGATCTTGTTTAATCTTCGGACGAAGATCAGCAAAACTCGTATAGACCCCATTCCCTCCTCGCTGCGGGTCAGAAGGAATGGTGCTGGCTCCAGGAATTTGATTTCCTTGACCAAATGTCCCGTTCCATCCATTTGGGAAATACACTTCTTTTCTAAAGAAACGGTCATAGTCTTCTCTATCTTCCTCTGTCACTATGCCGACGCCATCATTGTAATTCCATGCAACCTCTAGGAGCTGCGCGGCTGCATCTTTCGCTCTTGCACCAAGCGCTGTATAATCACCTGTTTCCTGCTTTGTGGCTGCAGCAAAGAATATCAAAGCTTTGGCTAGACTTCCTAATACGCCTGTATCCTGAGTCGGATCTTTAGTTACAGCTGTTAAATTTGGATTTCCTGTTGCAGACTGGAACCCATTCCAAGTATCAGGCTGTCCGCTCCAAGCAATATTTCCAGGAAGCCAAAACTCTCCAGGCGCACTTGTTGTAGCAACCGAAACATTCGTTCCTCCTAGAATTCTCTGTCCTTGCTCATCTAAGAAATAACCCTCTTCATCTGACACAGGACGGCTGCCGATAAAAATGTAATCTAAGGCATAGCTGACCCATTTTGTTATGACAGATTTGGCCATTTGGACATTTTCAGATGTTTTATCGCCATCTTTTACAAAAATATAATAAAGCTCTGCTACGCGCTCCATTGGCCACGCCTGCATTCCAAACCAGTTATTTGAAGGCGGGTCAAGGTAAACAGGTGCATCTTCATATGCCATATCATAAAAAGTACTTCTTCCTGCTGGATAAGCGCTATAGTCTCCATTCCAGCTATTGGTTGCGCCTCCTGCTATGGCTCCTTCTTTCGATTGAAGCCATACGTAAAATTCAAGCTGTCTCTTTAAAGTTTTTTCCCAATCGCTTGCCCCGGTAGCAGAAGATGGCTTTAAGCCTCCTTTATCTGAGGATAAAGCATAAGCAGCGACAGGATTTTGATATCCTTGATGACAATGGCTCGCTCCGATACGCCATGACCAGTTTGCATACTCTCCAAGTCCTCCGCCCCAAGAGGTATACCATGCCATTAAGTAATGACAGGCGCCCTTTCCGTTTCCAGGATACGGATTCCCCTGCTTCCCGCTTCCAATCGTTTGAAAATATTTATCGTACATGCCGTAACGGAGGAAATCCCCCATTTTTTTCGCTTTATCAAGATAAGCTGACCGATTATAGCCGAGCTCCTTTGCCCAATACATCGCTTGTATCGCGCGCGCATCAGCATCCGTTGCATTCGTATAGCGCCACTGGGCAGCTGGAGCTTGATTTTCTTTTGTGAACAAACTCATAAAGCCTTCATTCGGCTTACCAAAAGATTTATCGTCCTGTGATGGATGAGGGATGGACTCCCATACAGATTCTTGCGGACCACGCTGGAATGTGTTCACATAGGCGGCTTTATGTGATGGGTTGAGCAAGTTGCCATAGCCATACCAGTTATCTACGTCAAGGAGCCAGTGCATTAAATACGTTTCATTCGTCCCATAGGTTGATTTCAATTCACTATCAATTGGATCCTGACCAGCAGGACGAGCACCGGTCAGCTGGCTTGGGTATTGATCCGGAAATGGTTTCTCTGCTGCGTATGTGGCTGGGCTGGACGGATTGTAAGCGTTCATATGCGGCTGCTCATCATTTCCATCTTCATTGACTGGGATGATGTACTTCTCCATATTGTCCCAAGCTGCCTCTAATTTGCTCCAGTCCCCTGTGTAATGTCCGTACAGCACCTCAAGCCACAGCCAATAGCTATATGCTTCTGAAGTTGTCATATGCCCATAATCAGGTGCTTCGCAAATGAGTGTCTCGATTGAATGATACGGAATTCCTTCTGGTGAAAAATATCCATTCGCATCGCTTTTGATTTGATGATAAAGCGTTAAAAACCGTTCTTTGTTTGACAAGTCCTTCACCCTTTCAATAAAATCGTTGATTTTTATTTGTCTGGAAGTGTGCCAAATACTAAAACACCATCTTCAAAGACAGGAATCTTTGTTGTTTTTTGCATATTGGATGTTAATCCTTGATAGGAATAATCATTTGAGGCATCCCATATATTCGATCCATTTGGAGCAGATAATCGAAATTGTATTTCCTTCTTATGCTCAGATTCTCCTCTAGGAGAAATGGCTACGCCCGTAAAATCGATTTCTGCAAAATAGACGCGGCTTGATGCGTCATATACTTTTAAAGGCGATAAGGAAGCGCCTTCATTGTAGGCTGCTGTCACTTGAATATCCTTTTCAGTGAATCCCTTTGCAAAAACCTCGCTCAGATTGACGTAATATCTAAAAGATAGTGTTTGACTGCTTCTTGCCGGCCAGCCGGACCTGTTGTACAGCACTGCTTTCACTTGAGTAGATGTTGTATCGTTATGCATTACAGCTGCCTCTACAAAAAACTCATCCTCCACTTGTTCTTTAGGCGGGAAATTTGGCAGCTTTGATTGCCCTTCACCAAACAGCTGCACCATTTTGGCGATATTTCCAGTAAAGGCGGCATTATAATCGGTCGCCACCTCGTTAGATATATAATCAGAGATGTCATCATCATATTGATCCTGTGCATTAGGACCCCCTACAAGCGCTCCATAAAGAGTGTGCCGGTGAGATGGAGGATTTGTCAGCTGGTTCGACCATGAGCCATGTGCAGTACGGTGGTGCGGGTGCTTCGGCGGATTCTGGCCAAACCCAACAACGTAGCTTCTATTCAGCGGATTATCACCTAATATATAGTGAGTTTGCTTAATCGCAAACGATTGGTATCGATTTTTCTTTTCTTGATCAGATACCCAATCAGCATAGACAAAGGCTAAAAATGCTGCATTGGCGGCATAACGAAGTGAACCCCATTGATCCAGCCATGCCAAGCCGCCAGGCGTATAGGTGATTCTTTCTACTTTTCCATTTTGAACAAGACCTGTGGTCCAGTAATCAAGATTGCGCTCTGTCGATTCTATAAATCTGTTTTCTTTCGTGATTCTTGCTAGTAAGATTTGTGAAGCAAAAAAAGTATTGTCCCATGACATGGTAAACGTATAATCCCAATCCTTCGGCCATTCTTCTACCGCTTTTAATGCTTTGTTTAAATAGGTTTCTTCATTTGTCGCCAAGTACAGCCAGATTCCACCCCAAATAAGTTCGTCAACATAGCCGCTCCAGGAGTTGTAAAATGGCTGCGCATTGGTGACACAATCTGTATATTTGCCGCGATACCTGTCAGCAAATGCATATAGCTGTTTGGCGTGCGTTAAAAGCTTTGCTGCATAGGACGCATCTGTTTCTTTAAAAATGATAGAACCTGCTGCTAAAGCCGCCGCAGTTTGTGCAGCTACTTCTGTGCCAGGACAATGTTCATCAATTTTAAAAGCTGGCCGGTCCATCGGCATCACTTCTGCTGGCCCCCACCAAGCATGATCGGCGTTTCCATCACCTACTTGCGCCCAAAATTCATTCGGTCCTGTATGTGCTTTCAAAAAATAATCTGTTGCCCACTTGATTTGATCTAAGATCTCATCAAGCAATTCTGCTTTTTCATAAGCTTCTCGGTATTCATATACTGTCCATGCAAGCACGGCTGCTGAGTAAGCCATCGGAAGTCCAAATTTCACATGATCTCCTGCATCATACCAGCCGCCAGTTAAGTCATGCCCAACATCCTTCCCGTCCTCTAGTCCAGAATCTCCCCGCCAGTTAAGACGATTGCTTTCTGGAAGCCGGCCTGACCGCTGCGCTTCATAAAACAGCATGGATTTTTGTAAAACCTCTACATAGTTGTAAGATGCCATTTCTCTATTGCTCACCCCTTCTTTTTAGTGAAACATTGATCAATAGACGCAACCGCCTCCTTTTTATCCTTCGTTTCGTGATCTGTACAGTTTTGAAAAGAATCAAATAGGTTTCAAAAATAAGCATAGTAAACAGCAATCAGCTTTACGCTCATCGAAGGTTTTCTCTTGATTCTCCTTCTGACTGTACCCAGAATGATCATATGTCGCTTGAGAACATTTCAGACGGCGAAATTCTCTTTTGAGCTCTATTTGGGTAGAAAGAATGACATACAATCTCTTCTCTTAAAACATCACGCTAAATCAAGATATATGAACGGATAAGAAAATAATTCCAATTGATAAGAAATCTTTATTAGTTAACATAATAAAATTATTGTATATAGAGAAAAGAACGCCCTTTTAGGGCGCTCTTATTTATCACATTAAAATAAAGAAAGCTGGTTTTGATCAGGAAGTGCTTCTAAACAGCCTTGACGATCTAAATATTCAAGGATGGTCTTCGACACTTTTCCGCGTTTTTGTAAATCTTCTTTTGAGAGGAATTCCCCATCTTGCCGCGCGCGGACAATATTTAACGCAACGTTTGTACCGAGGCCGGGGATGGAGTTGAATGGCGGTATTAATCCGTCTCCATCAATGATAAACTCTGTTGCACTTGAGCGGTAAAGGTCCACTTTTTTGAAGTGGTAGCCTCTTTCACACATTTCAAGGGCAAGCTCTAGTACAGTTAATAGGTTCTTTTCTTTCGGTGATGCATCTAAACCTTTTGAATTAATATCGTCCATAACAGCTCGAATCGCATTCGATCCTTTTGTCATCGTTTCAATATCAAAGTCATCCGCACGAACGGTAAAGTAAGCCGCATAGTACAGGAGTGCATGATGCACCTTGAAATAAGCAATACGAACAGCCATTAACACATAAGCAGCCGCGTGGGCTTTAGGGAACATGTATTTGATTTTTTTACAAGAATCAATATACCAGTTTGGTACATTATTATTCTTCATTTCTTCTTCCCATTCAGGAGGAAGTCCTTTTCCTTTACGAACAGATTCCATGATTTTAAAGGCAAGTGACGGCTCTAAGCCTTGATAGATGAGATAGACCATAATATCATCACGGCACCCAATTACTTCACTTAGTTCACACGTTTTATTGTGAATGAGCTCTTGCGCATTTCCAAGCCAAACATCCGTACCGTGTGATAGTCCAGAAATCTGAACAAGCTCTGAGAAGGTCGTTGGTTTTGTATCCTCTAGCATTTGCCGAACAAACCTTGTCCCAAATTCTGGGATACCGAGTGTGCCTGTTTTACAGCCAATTTGCTCTTCTGTGACACCTAGTGGCTCTGTCCCTTGGAAAATCTTCATGACTTCAGGGTCATCTGTTGGAATCGTTTTTGGATCGATTCCGCTTAAATCTTGAAGCATACGAATGACCGTTGGATCATCGTGCCCAAGAATATCCAGCTTCAACAAGTTATCGTGGATCGAATGGAAATCAAAATGTGTCGTCTTCCAATCGGAACCTGTCGCATCTGCTGGGTATTGAATAGGTGAGAAATCGTAAATGTCCATATAATCAGGCACAACGATAATCCCGCCTGGATGCTGGCCTGTTGTCCGTTTTACTCCTGTACAGCCTTGTACAAGCCGGTCGATTTCAGCGCCTCTCATATGAAGGTTATGATCTCCTGCATAGCCTTTTACGTAACCATATGCTGTTTTTTCTGCAACGGTACCAATCGTACCTGCTCGGTATACATAATCTTCACCGAACAACTCTTTCGTATAGTTATGTGCGATCGGCTGATATTCACCTGAGAAGTTCAAATCAATATCAGGGACTTTGTCTCCTTTAAAACCTAAGAACGTTTCAAACGGAATATCATGTCCATCTTTTTTATACGGCGCTCCACATTCTGGACAGTCCTTATCGGGAAGGTCAAAGCCTGAACCAACAGATCCGTCATTAAAGAACTCAGAGTGCTTACAGCTTGGGCATACATAATGAGGTGCAAGTGGATTCACTTCAGTAATCTCTGTTAATGTCGCAACAAGAGATGAGCCGACAGATCCCCTTGAACCAACGAGATATCCATCATCAAGTGATTTTTTTACGAGCTTATGAGAGATTAAGTAAATAACGGCAAAGCCATGACCGATAATACTTTTTAATTCTTTCTCAATGCGATCTTCTACGATTTTCGGCAATTCATCTCCGTAGATGCTGCGCGCCATTTGATAGCTCATTTCCCGTATTTCTTCATCTGCACCTTCAATTTTTGGTGTGTAAAGATCATCTTTGATAGGTTTAATGCTTTCGACCATCTCAGATACTTTTTGCGTATTTGTTACGACGATCTCTTTCGCTTTTTCGTCTCCTAGGAAGGAGAAGGCTTCGAGCATTTCATCTGTCGTTCTAAAATGAACTTTTGGCAGTTCATGGCGGTTCAGCGGATTCGCTCCACCCTGTGATGAAATTAAGATTTTACGATAAATTTTGTCCTCTGGATGCAGGTAATGTACATTTCCAGTCGCCACAACTGGTTTATTCAGCTTTTCACCAAGCTTGACAATGTTTGTGATGATTTCTTTTAACGCACGTTCATCTCGAACAAGCTCAAGCTGCAGCAGGTGCTGATACACTTCTGGCGGATGTACTTCTAAATAGTCATAAAATGCTGCAATGTCTTCTACCTCATCAGGGGACTTTTGCATCATTCCTTCAAATACCTCACCCTTATCACAAGCAGACCCAACAATTAAACCTTCTCGATATTTCTCAAGCTGAGAGCGCGGAATACGCGGGACCCGGTAGAAATAATGAATATGAGAAAGTGAAACAAGCTTAAATAAATTCTTAAGACCTGTCTCATTTTGAGCAATCAAAGTCGCATGGTAAGGACGTGAGCGCTGGTAAGCATTCGACTGCCCCATGTTTTCATTCAATTGATCGTGATAGGCAATCTCTTTTTCAGCCGCATCTTTTAGCATCTTCAGCATGAGATAGCCTGTCGCCTCTGCATCATAAATCGCCCGGTGATGCTGCGTCAGTTCAATATCGAACTTTTTACAAAGGGTGTTCAGCCGGTGATTTTTAAATTCAGGGTAAAGGAACCGGCCAAGTTCAAGTGTATCAATGACAGGGTTTGACGCTTTATCTGTTTTTAACAGGCGTTTATACGCTGCATTTAAAAAGCCCATATCAAAGCTCGCATTGTGCGCAACAAGGATATCTTGTCCAATCCATTCTTTGAAATCCCGTACGACGTCGACGACATCTGGTGCATCTCTCACCATATCATCGGTGATACCTGTTAATTCGATGGTGGTCGCTGATAACGGGTGATGGGGATTTGCAAATGCCTCAAAGCGGTCAATGATTTCCCCGCCTTTTATTTTCACTGCTGCAAGCTCAATGATCGTGTCATAAACAGCTGAAAGTCCAGTTGTCTCGACGTCGAATACGACATACGTCGCATCCTCTAACAAGCGGTGCTCTGGGTTATATGCAATCGGTACCCCGTCGTCTACTAAGTTGATTTCCACACCGTACATCATTTTGATGCCATGTTTTTTACTTGCTGCATACGCATCTGGGAAGGATTGTACAACGGCATGATCTGTCAGGGCAATTGCTTCATGTCCCCATTTTTTTGCTTGTTCAACAAGTCTGCCAATGCCAGTGACAGCATCCATTTGGCTCATAGGGGAATGTAAATGAAGCTCCACACGCTTTTCACCCTCAGGTGCTGTATCTTCTTTCAGCTGCGGTTTCATTTCATTGACATCATTAGCGATCATGACAAGATCTCTGACAAACGTATCATTTTGAATGCTTCCTCTTGCTTTCACCCACATGCCTTTTTTCAATGATTTCATCAGCTGAGCATCTTCTTTTTCTCTTGCAAACATTTTGATCAAAATACTGTTTGTATAATCTGTGATCTTAAAGATACAAAGCGTTCTCCCGCTTTTCAGCTCACGCGTTTCTGCATCAAATACGTAGCCTTGAACGGTAATTCTTCTTTCCTCGTCCATGATACTGTCAAGCGTACGAATTTCTTCATTGTCTTTGATTTGATAGCCAATCATCAGAGGGCCTGACGGAGCTTCATTCTGCTCCTCACTTTCTTTCTTCTCCATCTCAGTGAGGGCTTGCATGGCTCTTTCTTGATCTTCAGCAAGCTTTTGTTCTCTGAACTTCTGAATCTCTTGATCTGATACAAAAATTTCTGTATCGAATTGCAGCTCTGGAAAGCCCACTTGTTTAAATGCGGCCTGGAGCATCGGGCTGTACTTTTTCTTAATAGCGAGTGCCTCTGTTTCGCTTTTCGTTTTAATGATGATTTTATGTCCAGACAGCGATGGTTTTTGCTGCTGAAGCAAGCTGATGATTGGGGGAGAAATTCCTTGAAGTTCTTCCACACAATGTGACCAGTACGATTGCACGAGTTCTTCAGATATGTGCGGATCACTCACTTCAATCGTACAAGTGATTTGTGCAATATGTGAAAATGCATTTGTCAGCCTGCTAAGAAACATGGCGTATACTTTGTAAGGCAAAAGTGCCTTAAATTTAAAAAGGAAATGCCAAGTTTTCGTCGCCTTATGCACCGTCAATTTGACGATTTCTCCTTCTTCAAAGTAACGACTGAGGTCATCATCTGTCATTTGAATCTGATTAAGTAATATATGAAATTGCCGCCGTGTGATCGGTAATTGTTCATCCAAGACAGGACCCTCCTTTTGTCAATCAGAAAGGTACCTCTTTTCTACAGGAGGTACCTTCATTTTTTTGTTCGTTTTATGCTTGGCGTATAAATGAAATCAGATCATCAACAGATACTTCATGTGATTCACCTGATTTTCTAAACTTCACTTCTACTATACCTTCTTCTGAACGTTTTCCGCAGCTAATACGAATTGGCAGTCCAATTAAATCACTGTCTGCAAATTTTACTCCTGCACGCTCCTGGCGGTCATCGAAAAGTACGTCGAAACCTTCATCTTCTAATCGCTCGTACAACGTTTCAGCCAGTTCTTTCTGCGCATCGTTTTTCATATTTAATGCAAGGAGGTGAAGGTCATATGGTGCCACTGTTTCCGGCCAAATGATTCCTTTCTCATCGTGATGCTGTTCAACAATCGCTGACAGCGTTCTAGAGATGCCGATGCCATAGCAGCCCATAATCATTGGCTGCGCACGACCATTCTCATCGAGGTACGTTGCATCCATCGACTCAGAATAACGAGTGCCCAGTTTAAAGACTTGTCCTACTTCAATCCCTTTTGCAAACTGGATTGTGCCTTCCCCATCTGGAGAAACATCTCCTTCTTGAATCAAACGAAGATCTGTGAATTCTTTTACTGACACGTCACGTGCAGGATTGACATTGACATAATGATAATCCGCTTCGTTTGCACCAGCGACAGCATTTGTCATTCCCTTCACAGCAAGGTCCGCATAAATATCGACTTCTGCTTCCAGTTTAACAGGTCCAACAAATCCAGGCTCAGTTCCAATGACTTCCAGCACTTCTTCACGTGAAGCAAGCTCGACAAGCTGTGCTCCTACCAAGTTTTTCACTTTCACATCATTTACTTCATGATCGCCTCTAGTAAGGATCAGAACATACGCATCATCTGCTTTAAACAAAACAGATTTAATGCAAGCAGCAGGGTCAACTTCTAAAAATTCAGCCACATCTTGAATGGTTTTCACTTGCGGTGTGTGGACTTTTTCAAGTTCTTTGAAGTCCGCAGGATTTGCTTCTTCTCCGTGATATACAGCCTCAGCCATTTCAATGTTTGCAGCATATGAGGAAGTATCAGAATAAGCGATGGTATCCTCTCCGACTTCTGAAAGCGCCATGAACTCATGCGTATCTTTTCCTCCCATTGCCCCAGAATCCGCAATGACTGGTCTAAAATTGAGACCCACTTTTGAGAACACATTAGAGTAAGCCGTAAACATTTTGTTGTATGTCTCATCAAGGCTTTCTGGTGAAGAATGGAATGAGTATGCATCCTTCATAATAAATTCACGTCCGCGCAGCAGTCCAAAGCGCGGTCTCTGTTCATCACGGAATTTTGATTGAATTTGATATAGAGTTAAAGGAAGCTTCTTATACGATTTCACTTCGCTGCGTACTAATGATGTGATCACTTCTTCGTGGGTTGGGCCAAGCGCAAATTCGCGGCCATGGCGATCCTTCATACGCATCAGTTCTGGACCGTATGTATACCATCTTCCTGACTCTTGCCACATTTCTGCCTGCTGCAGCACTGGCATTAACAGCTCAGCTGCGCCTGCCTTTTCCATTTCCTTGCGGACGATCGATTGAATATGCTGAATGACTTTATGCGCAAGCGGCAGATAATGATAGATTCCACTTGTATTTTGTCTAATAAACCCAGCTCTTACTAAGAGTTGATGGCTTTTTGCCTCAGCATCTGCCGGCACCTCTCGAAGAGTTGGAATGAAAGTCAGGGATTGTCTCATGTCGTTACACCTCATTTATGAAATAGGACTTCTCACAAAAACTCTTGTTTCCCGGAATGAGAAACAAGAGAGAATGGTTTTTATAAAAATAACCGCTGAATGTCATTCCACGTTACCACTAACATTAACAGCATGAGGAAAGCAACACCGATAAAGACAACAAGTGCTTCCTTCTCACGATTAATTGGTTTACCGCGAATGGCTTCAACAAATAAGAATAGTAAACGTCCTCCGTCTAATGCAGGAATCGGTAACAAATTCACGATGCCTAGGTTGATACTGAGGAACGCCGCAAACTGCATTAATGTTAACACACCTTGTTTGGCTACTTCTCCTGTCATGTCATAAATTCCAACAGGACCTGCTAACATGTCTAGTGAAAATTGTCCTGTGACAATTTTTTGCAAGTTCGTTAAGATCAGACCTGCCGTTGAAATGACAGTTGTTCCAGAAGATGAAATAACTTTCAAAAATCCATTTTCCGTTGGCGGATATGATCCGAAACGGCCAATGCTTTTCCCATCTGCTTTTACAGCTTCTGGTACAACCTGCACAGTGCTTTCTTTGCCGTCTCGGTCAATGACGACATTCATTTTTTTCTCAGGGTTCTTTTGAACTGTTTGAACGACGTCTGTCCAAGAATTCATTTTCTCGCCGTTAATGGACACGATGTGATCTCCCTGCATGAGTCCAGCCTCAGCCGCCCGGCCGTCTTTCGTCAGCTTACCGAGTACAGGATCATCAACGGTTACCCCTTGAATAAAACCTAAAGCAACCAAAATTACATACGCCAGGATAAAGTTCATAATCGGTCCAGCTGCGATAGCTTTAATTCGCTGCCAAACTGTTTTTGAACCAAATTGACGATTGTATGGTGCGATTTGAATTTCTTCACCATCTGCAATATAGAAGCTTGTTTGACTGACATTGTAGCCAGTCAGAATATCTTCATTTCCAGCTTCATATCCCGAGATTCTCATAGCATGATCTAAATCAATCTGCTCAACTTCGATGACAAGTGCATCAGGATATTTTTCTTTATCATTTAAAATGATCTTTTCTACTTCATTTTGCTCATTGAATAAGAGCCCCACTGTATGACCTGGTTTAATTTCGATAACTTCAGGGTCCTCTCCAGCCATTTTAACAAATCCGCCAATAGGGAGAAGTCTAATGGTATAAACGGTTTCTTTTCGTTTAAAGGAGAAAATCTTCGGCCCAAAACCAATTGCGAACTCGCGGCATAAAATCCCCGCGCGCTGCGCCATAATTAAATGGCCAAGCTCGTGGAAAAAAACGAGCGTTCCAAAAATAATAATAAACGCAATCACTGTATTCACGAACATACCACCTTATGTGAGGATTGATTGAACAAAGTCTCGTGTATCTTTGTCCACTTCATGGATATCTTGCAAACTAGGCGTTGAAATCACATGATGTCTGATTAGTGCCTTTTCAATCAATTCTTCAATTTGCAGGAACGTTACTTTGCCTTTCAGAAATGCATCGACTGCCATTTCATTTGCTGCATTAAGTACAGCAGGCATTGTCCCTCCTATTTTACCTGATTCATAAGCAAAATGTAAGCAGCGATACCTGTCAAAATCCGCTTTTTGGAAATTCAATTGTCCAATCTCCCAAAGGTTCAATGATTTCGCTTCTTGTAACGGCGCCCTGTCGGGGTATGTGAGTGCATATTGAATAGGCACTCTCATGTCTGGTGTCCCTAACTGAGCCATGACGCTTTTGTCGTGAAATTCCACCATCGAATGGATAATGCTCTCTTTATGTAGCAGCACATCAATTTGTTCATAAGGGATATCAAACAACCAATGTGCCTCGATCACCTCGAGCCCTTTATTCATCATCGTCGCTGAATCAATGGTGATTTTCGCTCCCATCGACCAGTTCGGGTGGTTCAGCGCTTCTTCAACCGTAACACCTTCAAGTTCAGTTCGTTTTTTATCTCGGAAACTACCACCTGAAGCTGTCACGATTAAGCGTTCAATATTTTTAGCTTGTTCACCTTGCAGGCATTGAAAAATAGCGGAATGCTCACTATCGACAGGAAGTAAAGGTACATCATATGTTTTAGCGTACTCTTTTACTATATGACCAGCTGTCACAAGTGTTTCCTTATTTGCGAGTGCAATCGTCTTTTTTTGTTCAATGGCCTTTAATGTTGGAACAAGTCCAACACTTCCTACAAGTGCATTGACCACTACGTCCACTGCATCATAGGTCGCTGCCTCGATGTTGGCTTCATCACCAGCAGCCAGCTTCACATCGTATGCAAATGAATGATTTTTTAGCATGTGATAGGTTTCTTCGTCTACACAGCCGACGAATTCAGGCTGAAAGCGCTCAATGATCGGAATCGCCTTTGCTATATTTCTGCCAAATGTCATGGCTTTCAGCTTAAACTTGTCCGGGTGCTGACTGATCACATCTAACGTTTGTTCTCCAATTGATCCTGTTGCGCCTAATAGCGAAATATATTTCAAATTGCCACTCCTTCTCTCGTTCAATAAGTTTCTATGAGGTTAGCTGGCAAACGTTGCGAGCAGTAAGTATAAAAACGGCAGAACGAATAAAAAGCTGTCAAACCTGTCCAAAATCCCGCCATGGCCAGGGAGAATTGTCCCTGAATCCTTCACATGATAATGACGCTTTAAAGCAGATTCCACAAGGTCGCCAAGCTGTCCAAAGATACTGAGTAAAAGAGTAATAAACATCACAAGCAGATATGATGGCAAAAATCCTGTAACCGCCTGAAACACAAGTGACAACACGACCGCCGTGACAATTCCGCCGATAAATCCTTCTACTGTTTTGTTTGGGCTGATTTCTGGCCAAAGCTTTCGTTTCCCCATAGATTTTCCAATAAAATAGGCTCCTGAGTCAGTAGACCAAATAATCACTGCTGCGAAGAAGATCGCACTCATGCCATATAAGCCTCTAATTTGGATAAAATAATAGAAACTAACGCCAATATATAATGTGGCTAATACAACAAAAGCAACCTCATCGAAAGTGAAAGAGTTTTTGCTCAAAACTGTATAAGTTAAAAGTATTAAGACTGCAAATAAAGCAATCTGCATTTTTGATGCGTCCACGTTTGGGAAGAAGCTGTTGTCTCCGCCCATTAAAAGCCAAAGCAATATTAAGCTGACAATACCAGGAAAGCTGAAAATCGAGATCTTTTTCATTCTTAAAAGCTCAAAGAGAGCGACACTTCCCATTAAATAAATCAGCAGGGTAAATGGCATCTGTCCATATATAACTGCAAGCAAAAAGACTGCAGCTGCCAAAACACCCGTCAAAATTCTTTGTTTCATCTGCACCACCCTCTAAATTCCACCGAACCTCCGGCCGCGGCGCTGGTACTCTCCGATAGCGCCTATAAGGTGCTCATCAGAAAAGTCAGGCCAAAGCACATCCGTAAAGACAAACTCGCTGTACGCAATTTGCCAAAGCATAAAGTTGCTTAATCTAATTTCTCCACTCGTGCGAATGAGCAAATCCGGATCTTGAAGAGATTCTGTCATTAAATAAGCTGAAAACATCTCTTCTGTGATGTCTTCTGCTCGAAGCTTACCTTCTTTGACCTTTTCAGAAATTTGTCTGCATGCGGAGACGATTTCTGTGCGCCCCCCGTAGTTGAGCGCAAAGTTTAAAACGAGCCCGTCGTTATTCGCCGTACTCTTTACTGCGTTCTCTACCGCTTTTTTCGTATGCTGCGGGAGGCCGTCTGGATCACCTGTTAAACGCACACGGACATTCTCCTCGATGAGTTCAGGCAGGTAGATGTTTAAAAATTCTTCAGGAAGTTTCATTAAAAAGTCTACTTCTAGTTTTGGACGTTTCCAATTTTCCGTAGAGAAAGCATACAAAGTCAGCACTTTGACATTTAGCTCATTTGCAAGCTTTGTCATGCGCTTGACGACTTTCATTCCTTCATGATGACCTGCTACCCGTGGAAGAGCACGTTTTTTCGCCCATCTTCCGTTCCCATCCATGATAATGGCGATATGTTCAGGAATTTCTCCATTTAATATGTCTTCTTTTGTCAGGCTTTCTAAGTTGGAAGCTGCTGTTTGCTGATTCTTCCAATTTTTGAGTATATTGAGCATGAGATTCCTCCATCACCCAAAAAGGTTGCGTTCCCGCTAAATAATATAGTCATCAACAGTATTAACAAAAAAACCCCCTGTAAACATGAAGAGGGTCTTTTCACTATTATCTATTGTACATAGTTTTTTCTTAAACTTCCATGATTTCTTTTTCTTTATCTTTCGTCACGTCATCAATTTTAGCGACATATTCATCTGTCAATTTTTGAACATCCTCTGTCGATGATCTTAATTCATCTTCAGTGATCTCCCCATTTTTCTCAAGCTTTTTCAAATCATCGTTTGCATCACGACGCACGTTACGAACAGCTACTTTTGCTTCTTCTGAGTATTTTTTTACGACTTTCACAAGCTCTTTACGTCTTTCTTCTGTCAGCGCAGGAATCGCAATGCGGATCACATTTCCGTCACTTGTTGGCGTGATGCCAAGATCAGACTTTTGGATCGCTTTTTCGATATCACCGATTGCTGTTTTATCGTAAGGTGTGATAATCAGCATACGTGCTTCTGGCACTGTGATCGACGCAATTTGGTTAAGCGGTGTTTGTGCACCGTAATAATCCACTGTCACTTTATCAAGCAGTGAAGCATTCGCACGGCCTGCACGAACAGTTGCAAGCTCACGTCCGTACGCTTGTACGGCTTTTTCCATTTTTTCTTTCGTTTGGTTCAACACTTCTTTTGACACGTTATTTCCCCCTCACGATCGTTCCGATTGATTCGCCGTTTACGGCACGTTTAATATTTCCTTCTTCCATAATGGAGAAGACGATTAATGGAATGTCATTGTCCATACATAATGAGGACGCAGTAGAATCCATTACAGCAAGCCCTTCTTTAAGTACATCAAGATATGAAAGCTTATCATATTTTACTGCATCCGCATCTGTACGAGGATCAGCACTGTAGACACCATCTACATTATTTTTCGCCATTAAAATGACATCTGCTTCAATTTCTGCTGCTCGAAGTGCTGCTGTAGTATCTGTAGAGAAATAAGGATTCCCTGTTCCAGCAGCAAAAATGACGACACGTTTCTTCTCAAGATGACGGATCGCTTTTCTTCTTATGTATGGTTCTGCAACCTGTCTCATTTCAATAGAGGTTTGCACTCTAGACTGAATGCCAAGCGTTTCTAGGCTGTCCTGTAACGCCAGTGAGTTCATCACTGTTGCCAGCATCCCCATGTAGTCTGCTGTTGCACGGTCCATTCCTAGATCACTGCCTGTCTTCCCGCGCCAAAGGTTTCCTCCGCCTACAACGACTGCAACTTCAACATCAAGCTCTGCAATTTCTTTTACTTGCTTTGCAATTGACTGAATGACAGTTGGGTTAATTCCATTTCCAGCATCACCCGCTAGTGCTTCGCCACTTAGCTTCAGTACAATGCGATTATATTTCGGTTTGCTCATGATAACCTCCAAGTGTATACTATACCGTCTCTTATTATGCGTAAGAAACTGCCTTTTGTAAATCAATATCCTCTAAAAAATAGGGAACACAGTGCTTGTGCTCCCTAAAAAAGCCCCAGAGAGCTTTTCAAACATTATTTTTTCACTTGGCTCATAACTTCTTCAGCAAAGTTGTCTTGACGTTTTTCGATACCTTCGCCCACTTCATAGCGAACATAAGTTTGAACAGTTGCGTTTTTCGCAGCTACAACTTGTTTCACTTTTTCATCTGGGTTTTTAACGAACGCTTGGTCAAGTAAGCAAATTTCTTCGAAGAATTTGTTTAGACGGCCTTCAACCATTTTAGCTACGATGTTTTCAGGCTTTCCTTCTTGAAGCGCTTGCTGTGTTAATACTTCACGCTCACGGTTTGCTTCTTCTTCTGACACTTGGTCACGAGAAATGTATTTAGGGTTTACAGCTGCAACGTGCATTGCGATGTCTCTTGCAAGCTCTTCGTCAGTTGTTCCGTTAAGAACAGCTAACACACCGATACGTCCGCCCATGTGCAGGTAAGAACCGAATGCAGCATTATCTTCTTTTGTGATGACAGAGAAACGGCGTAGAGTGATTTTCTCTCCGATTTTCGCAATTGCAGATGTGATATGCTCTTCAACTGTTGAACCGTTTTCCATTTTAGAAGCATGAGCTTCTTCAAGTGTTGCAGGTTTAGCAGCAAGCAAATGATCAGCAAGTTCGTTAAGAAGTGCTTGGAATCCTTCGTTTTTCGCAACGAAATCAGTCTCAGAGTTCACTTCTAGGATCACGCCTGTGTTGCCGTCAGTTTTGATAAGAGTTAATCCTTCTGCCGCAATACGGTCTGCTTTTTTCGCAGCTTTTGCGATTCCTTTTTCTCTTAGAAGGTCGATTGCTTTCTCGATGTCACCATCAGTTTCTGTTAACGCTTTTTTACAGTCCATCATACCTGCACCAGTTTTTTGACGCAGTTCTTTAACTAATTGAGCAGTAATTGCCATTTTACATTTCCTCCTTCTATGTTAAAACACGGATTACTAGGTGAAAAAAAGGTGATAAAAGGCATTTCCCTCTTATCACCTTTTGAATAGGTTACGCAGTTGTTGTTTCAGTTTCTGTCGTTTCTTCTACAACAGCTTCTTCTTCGCCTTGTTTAGACTCAAGAATCGCATCTGCCATTTTAGCAGTTAGAAGTTTTACAGCACGGATTGCATCATCGTTTGCAGGGATCACAACATCAATTTCGTCTGGATCACAGTTTGTGTCAACGATACCGATGATTGGGATATTCAATTTACGAGCTTCTGCAACTGCAATACGCTCTTTACGAGGGTCGATAATGAAAAGTGCATCCGGAAGACTCTTCATGTCTTTGATTCCGCCTAGGAATTTTTCAAGACGCTCTAATTCTTTTTTCAGTTGAACGACTTCTTTCTTAGGAAGAACTTCGAATGTACCGTTTTCTTGCATTTTTTCAATATCTTTTAAACGTTTAATACGTTTTTGGATTGTTTCAAAGTTTGTTAAAGTTCCACCAAGCCAGCGTTGGTTCACATAGAACATACCAGAACGGATTGCTTCTTCTTTCACTGAATCTTGTGCTTGCTTTTTCGTACCAACGAAAAGGATTTTTCCTCCGTCAGCAGCAAGGTTTTTCGTGAAGTTGTAAGCTTCCTCTACTTTTTTCACCGTTTTTTGAAGGTCGATGATGTAGATACCGTTACGCTCTGTAAAGATGTAACGCTTCATTTTTGGGTTCCAACGGCGAGTTTGGTGACCGAAGTGAACACCAGCTTCTAGCAATTGTTTCATAGAAATAACTGACATTTTGTTGCCTCCTAATATAATGGTTTTTTTTCCTCCGCTTAAGTCATGTTCACATAAAACTGCGCCACGGCAGCACCTTTATACGAATCATTAAGCGTGTGTATTTAACACCAAGAAATAATATAACACATGATGGACTGACAATCAAGAATCCTTTACAGCTTTCCGCTAAATTTTAATAAAAGCTCGATTTCTGTCTTGCCAGTTTTCATTTCTTTCGCTATTTCTTCTAGTGACCGCCCTTCATCATATAGGGTCTTCACTTGGTCCTCGAATGTTTCTTCTATTTCACTTTTAGAAGGCAGAGAAGCCTCTGTTTCAAGTTGTGGAACGGGTTCGTTTACCTTCTCTTCCTGCACCTCAACTTCGCTAAGGAGAGCCGACAGGTGCTCTGGTACGGGATCTTCACTTTCGACCGATTGCTGGGATTCAATTGGTGGTTGTGGCTGCTTTGGTGTCTGAAGATCCGATTTCAGCTCTTCAGCAGAAAAATCAGGGGAAGCGGCTGCCACTTTTGATAGTTTGTCATTCTCTTCTTTGACCTCCATCAAAAATGCAGCCAGGGTATTTTCCGTTTCTTCTAGAAGTTCTCGCTGCTTTTGTTCTGTTGCCTTCAGCGAATTCATTCTCGTATATAAAATAATCACAAAATAAATAAGTGCAGCATGAAGCATGAAGCTAATCAGCCATAACATATTTTTTCACTCACTAACTCTTTAAGATTGAATGGCTTTATCAAGCAGATGCTTAAGCTTGAACAAGGCCTTTGAATGAATTTGCGAAATGCGCGAAGTAGATAAATTGAGCACTTGACCGATTTCCGTTAATGTCAGTTCTTCTTTATAGAAAAGACTGATCACAAGCTTTTCTTTTTCTGAAAGCTCTGTGATTTTTTCAGAAAGCTGTTCAATTAATTCATCTTTCAGCATTTTCTCTTCTGGAGTCACAGACTTCTCGTCGCGAATCATGACTTGGACGTTCTCTCCGTCTTCTTGATCATGCAGCTTCTCATCGATTGAGAGCAGATTTGCAAAGAATCCTTCATTCATCGTTGTGACGACATCCTGTTCACTCATGCCGAGTTCCTCAGCCACCTCTGTCGGCGTCACATTACGCAAATAACGCTGTTCAAGCTTTTCAATAGCCGCTTCTACTTTTTTTGTTTTTTCTCTTGATGTACGAGGCAGCCAGTCCTCTTTACGAAGACCGTCGATAATGGCCCCGCGGATTCTGAAGGATGCATATGTATCAAACTTCAGATCTCTTCCGGGATCAAATTTTTCAAGGGCATCATATAAACCGAGCATCCCTAGACTGATCAAGTCTTCTTTATGCACTGACTTCGGGAGACCGATGGAAATTCTTCCAACATGATATGTGACGAGCGGCATATAGCGGCGCATAAGATCATCTCCAGCAGCTGGGTCTTTCCACTCTTTCCATCTAGCCCATAGCGCCTGATCTTCGTAATTTAAGGATTGCATCTTTATCCCCCTATACTTCCTTAGTTATATCTTCATAATGCCTTGCTTCACAGTACGGATCTCAAGCTCTGCCGTAAGCGGATCGAATTCGATCGTACGGCCACTGTTTCCGCCTGTATCCTCACTAATAATCGGGATATGATGAAGAGACAGATGTTCTTTTACAGCTGAAACGTTTCTAGGTCCAATTCTCATTAGATCATTGGTTGACTTAAACTTAAACATTTCCGCTCCGCCAGCAAGTTTTGCCTTTAGCGCATGTTTGCGTGCGCCTGCTTTTAAGAGCAGATCAATTGTATGCTTGACACCTGTATCTGCATATTTAGCCAAGTTCTCCACCGCCCCTTTTGAAAGAGAGGAATCTGGAAGCATAACATGGACAAGGCCTGCCAGCTTTTTGTCTTGATCAAACAAGACAAGCCCTACGCAGGAACCAAGACCGGATGTCCGAATGCGGTCCGGTGATTTAACAAGCTGAACATCCGCAATACCAACCTTTACAACTGCCGGAATTTGCACGTTCATTATAGGTTACCTAATGCTTTGAATAGTTTTTCGAACGATTCAAAGTCTGGTAATAGAAACATATTTCCTTTCAGCTCTTGCTTATTTTGATCATCAAAAATAGATGTATCAATCACAATCGCCTGATCCCCAAGAGGACTGAATTGCATCAACCCTTCACTAATGACAGCCCCGAACATATCGAGCGTGACATCTGGAACACTTGGGTAAAGCTGCAATTTGGTTAAATCGGCAAGGGCTGATAAATAAGAGCCCGCTAAAATATTTCCAAGTTCATGAAGTGCTGACGTCCCCATCTCATGTTCATGAATCGTATCAATATCAAATGCCGGATCCTGGACAAGCTCTCTTACAAATTGCTCTGCTTGCTCAAACGGCATAATGAAAAAGATTGAGCCGGTTAAATCCCCTTCCATTCGCAGGTAAATGCTTGCAACAGGAAGGTCTGCACCGCCAAAGAAATCCATTAAATCTTCAAACGAGAGAACCTTGACAAAAGGAACAGCCATATCGATTTTGCGATCCAATAGGTTGGCAAGAGCAGACGCTGCGTGGCCTGCCCCGATATTCCCAACCTCTCCTAAAATATCTAGCTGTTCATCTTTAATTTCGTTGAAAATGCTCATTTCACATCCCCCTTAATGAACAGGTGCACCTTGAACGCTCTTGTCGAGGACAGCACCGGCATGAATGATATTGAAAAGACGCTGATCATGCTTAATGATACCTGTCACCCATGACTGTCCTTCTTTTTCAGCTGATTCAGGAGAAGATTCTACTTCTTCCTGATGGACGGTTATGACATCATTTGCTTCATCAACAATCCAGCCGACTTCAATGTCACCAACTTGTACAATGATCATTCTTGTTTCATCTGTAATTTCGTTGTCAGTAGAACCAAGTCTGACTCTCAGGTCAATGACAGGTGTCACGACACCGCGTAAATTAATAACACCGCATATATAAGGGGCAACGCCAGGAACTCTTGTCGGCTGCTGCCATTTTTCAATGGACTTTACTTCTGATACTGAAATGGCGTATTCTTTTTTGTTTACGATAAACACAATCATCTTTTCGCCAGTTTTGATATCTGTACTCATTTCAGACCGCTCCTCTATTGTTTTTTACTTGATCAGTGCATTACAGTCAACGATGAGTGCAACTTGACCGTCACCTAGGATCGTTGCGCCGGATATCGCAAATACGTTTGGCAGATAATCTCCTAGTGATTTCAATACAACCTCTTGCTGACCAATAAATGAATCGACCACAAATGCTGTCAGCTTGTCTCCTTTACGAACAACAATGATGTGCAGTTCTTCCTCTAATTCATTCGCATTTGGTACGTGGAATTGTTTCTTCAAGTACACGACCGGTACGATAAATCCGCGGAAATCAATCACTTCACGATCATGCGTTTGCAGGATGTCACTTTTCTTAATGACAGCCGTTTCAATAATAGAAGAAATCGGAATCGCAAATGTTTCCTCTTCTAGTTTTACAAGAAGAACGGAAATAATCGATAATGTAAGAGGAAGCTGAATCGAAAATAGTGAACCCTGTCCTTCTGTTGAGTTAATGCTTACAGATCCGCCAAGTGATTCCAGCTTGTTTTTCACAACGTCAAGACCTACACCGCGGCCTGAGATGTCAGAAATCGTGTCAGCTGTAGAGAATCCTGCTGCAAAGATCAATGAATCAATTTGATGATCTTCAAGCGTTTCTGCTTCTCTTTCTGTAATAACCCCGCGCTCTAATGCTTTTTCAAGCACCTTTTTACGGTTAATCCCGCCGCCATCATCTTCTACTTCAATGAAGACATGGTTTCCGCTATGGTACGCTTTTAATAGAACCGTACCTTTTTCCGGCTTGCCTTTTTTCACACGTTCTTCTGGTGATTCAATCCCGTGATCTAGACTGTTTCTGAGTAAATGCAAGAGCGGATCACCAATTTCGTCGATCACTGTTCGATCAAGCTCCGTCTCAGCACCCTCAATAATAAGCTCAATTTTCTTATTAAGCTCTTTCGTCAATTGACGAATCATACGCGGGAATCTGTTAAAGACAGTTTCCACAGGTACCATTCTCATGTTCAGGATGATTGATTGCAGGTCTCCAGAAATACGAGTCATTCTTTCGACTGTGTCTGTGAGTTCGTTATTTTCTAGTTCTTTCGCAATCTGCTCTAATCGGCCTCTATCAATCACAAGTTCTTCAAATAGATTCATAAGAGAATCAAGACGGTCGATGTTGACACGAATTGTTTTCGTTCCGCCGGCAGCTGCACCGTTATTGCCATTTGCTTTTGGCGCATCATTTGCTGGCGCTTTGGCAGCAGGAACGGATACTTCTTCTTTTTTCTGTTCAGGCTGCGCCTCTTGCTTTTCAGCTGGAGCTGCTTCTTCAAATGCGGAGACTTCAGAGATCTCAACCTTCTCAACCTCTGAAATCGCAGTGACGATTTTCTGCACTTCGTCCATCGGCTGTTTAGAAAGATAAGAAATGCTGAATTCAGATTCAAAATCTTCTGATTCTAACAGTTCTGCATTTGGAACGGTTTTGACAACCTCGCCTGCTTCATTTAATCTTTCAAAAATCATATAGACACGAACGGCTTTTAGTAAGCACGCTTCACTTAATGTCACGTTGAGTTCATAGCATTTGAAGCCTTGCTCTCTCGCTTCATCAAGAACTGTTCGTTCAAATTCGTTATAATCTAAGTCATTAGCAGCAGCTGATGCATCTGCTGTTTCAACGCTTGAAGCTGCCTCAGCATGGCTTCCTGTCACATCTAGCTTTTTACTAATCTCTGTGACATCACGTTTCCCGTCTCCTCCTTCTGCAATCGATTGAACCATTGCTTCAAGATGATCGAGTGCTTCGAACATCGTATCCATTGACTCAGGAGTGACAATCATTTGTTCATTACGGATAGCATCAAACATGTTTTCTAAATGATGCGTTAAGTGAGCCATATCATCAAAGCCCATCGTTGCACTCATGCCTTTCAATGTATGAGCCGCTCTGAATATATCATTCACTAGCTGCAAGTCGGTTGGGTTCTTTTCTAAATCAAGAAGTTTTTCATTACAAGTTTGTAAGTGTTCTCTGCTTTCATCTAAAAAGATATCTAAGTATTGGTTTACATCCAACGTGTTCACGCCCTCTCTTTTTTCATGGAGCTTATAATTGCATGTGCGATGTCATCCACATGCCTTGTTTCATGTGCAAGGCCTGCTTTAATGACTGATTTAGGCATTCCGAAAACAACACATGATTCTTCTTTTTCTGCAATGACTTTCGTATGACCGCTTGCGACCATTTTTTTGACACCTTCAGTACCGTCACTGCCCATACCTGTCATAATGACAGCGATTTTCTCGTAACCCTTTATGCTGCTGATGGATTCAAATAAATAGTTAACAGATGGCTTGTGCCGGCTTTCCGTGTCTTCAGGGGACAGCCTGATAACAAGTGACCCCCCTTGGTCATGAAGTGACATATTCATTCCACCAGGAGCTATGTAAGCCACTCCATTTTTCGCGATGTCTCCATCTTGCGCTTCTTTAATCGTAATTTGTGATAAATGATCTAATCTAGTAGCAAGTGATGCCGTGAATCCTGCTGGCATATGCTGCACAATCAATATAGGTGCCTCGATGTCCTTAGGCAGCTTCGTTACGACTCGTTGAAGTGCCCTTGGCCCTCCTGTAGATGTTCCGATAGTAATAATCTTTCGGAGTGAGCTGCCTTTTACAGATGGCAGCCGGGGTGCAGCCACTGGACTTGGCGGCTTTATCACCGGCTTAGGAGACATCTTCTCTTCAGTGCGTTTCCTTGACAGTCCTGCCGCAAGTACCCGCTCTACAATTTGCCCCCTCACTTTGTGCAAATCGAGCGAAATACTTCCCGAAGGCTTTGTCACAAAGTCAAAAGCACCGAGTTCTAAGCAATGGATGGTTAAATCTTTTCCTTGCTTTGTCTGGCTTGACACCATAATCACGGCAAGGTCGTGTTCAGCCAGAATTTGCTTTAATGCTTCTGTCCCATTTAAAACAGGCATTTCCACATCTAATGTGACAACATCTGGATTCAGTTCCTTGATCCGTTTTAAGGCATCTTCCCCATTTCGCGCCGTTCCGACGACTTCTATTTCTTGCTCGGCACTTAGAAAATCACTAATGAGCTTTCTCATAAAGGCCGAGTCATCTACTACTAGCACTCTAATCATGAGTCCACCTTCCTCCTTTTAAAAAAAGAGGACAACTTATCTATAAACGTATGCTGTTCTCTCCGTGCCTCTCTTATCTGCTGATGATATAGTGTTTCTGCCAGCATCTTAATGGTTTTACTCAGCCTTGAATGAGGCTGCTTCATATAAAATGGAATTTGTTCTGATACTGCTTTAGGAACCGCAGGATCATCAGGCACAGCGCCAGCAAATACAAGTTTTCTGTGAAGAAAAGATGTGACCACTCCTGCTAATTTCCGGTAGGTTTCAGACCCTTCTGAGGGGGTTTTGCACCGGTTAACAATGATTTGCACAGACCGTTCAAACTGATGAATGGCTAAGTGTTTAATCGCGCTGTAGGCATCCATGATGGATGTTGGCTCTGGCGTAGTCACAACGACCACTTCTCCTGCCGATAAGACAAAAGGCAGCTGATCTTTTGACAAGCCGGCTCCCATATCAAAGAAAATACAATCGAAGTCCTGCATCATTCTTTCCATCTCTTCCAAAAAGAACGACCATTGATCTTTATCTAAAGAAAACAGCTGTTCAAGCCCGCTTCCGCCAGAAATGTAATATAGGTTATCCGTTCCTTTTGTCATGGCTGCTTGGAAGGATTTTTTTCTAACGAGAACATCTAATATAGAACTAGTCGATGTTTTCCCTAGTAAAATATCAATATTCCCCATCCCAAAATCAAGATCAATCACTAACACTCTTCTCTCTGTACTTGCGATAGACAGTGCCATATTCAGGGTCAAATTCGATTTACCTACCCCGCCTTTACCGCTCATGACGGCAATGGTTTTTGCCTGTCCGCTGGCGTTAAGAGGAGCCGGTGTGATCATTTGACTCTGCTGAACTAGTTTTCTTAACCCTTCTGCTTGGTCGGGCTTCATGATTGTAAAACCATCCTTGTTAGTTCAAGAGGCGAGCCTTCGAGAATATCCTCAGGCACATTTTGACCATTTGTTAAAAAACCAAGTTTGATTTGAGAGTCAGCAATGATTTGAAAAATGGTTCCCATCGTGTCCGTTTCATCTACTTTTGTAAAAATGAATTGATTGATTGGAACGTGTTCAAAGCGTTTGACCATGGCTTTCATGTCTTGATACTTCGATGTAGCACTCATCACGAGAAAACTTTGAATGCTCTCATCAAATGGAATAATGTCGGTCAGCTCTTTAATATACGCTTCTTCTTTAAAGTTACGGCCTGCTGTATCGATGAAGATATGATCATACTCTTTAAAGGTCTCTTGGGCTTTTACAAAATCCTCTCTTGAATAACAAACCTCAAGCGGTGCATTCAGCAGTTCAGCATATGTTTTCAGCTGTTCGATCGCTGCAATCCGGTACGTATCGGTTGTAATAAAAGCAATTTTCTTTTGCTGCTGAATGGCCGTTTTAGCAGCCAGCTTTGCAATCGTTGTCGTTTTACCAGCTCCAGTTGAACCGAACAAAACAATGTATTTTGAAGAAATCATCGGCTCATCAGAGGTTTTAGCTGGCAGCATATCTGTCAGCAGTTGTTCAAGTTCTTTTTTTATGTGATTTTCTTTAACCGCACCCTTTGTTAAAAGACCCTTCAGGCATTCGTCTCGAATGGCATCATCAAGTCCTTGATCCTTTAGCTTTTGATCGATTGCTATGAGAGGATCAGGCAGAATACCCGCATGCCGTTCATTCCTCACATATTCTAAAGGCTGGGTATGAGAAGGCGCTGGTTTCGCCGCCTTGGGAGCAAATGAAGGCTCTTCGGGCAGCTTTTGAACTTGTTCCTTTTTTGGTAATACTGGAAGAGGCGGCGCAGGGTTTAACCCTTTACCAGCTCTTTCCTCGAAATCTTGATCCAGCACTGCAATCACTTCGACCATTTGCTGTTTCTTCAAACCTAACAGTTTGCGTTTGACAACGGTTTTAGAATTTAAAATAACGGCATCTTTCCCAAGCTGCTGCCTGATTTGAATCGTTGCCTCCTGCATAGAATTTGCTGTGATTTTTTTCATTTTCATTAGATATCCACCACTCCGATGCTCTGTACTTCCACATTTGCTTCTAGTTCGTTATAAGATAGTACCGGTAAATCTGGGAAATATCTTTCTAACAACTGCTTAACGTACATTCTTATAGGAGGTGAGCATAATAGAACCGGCGTTTCCTGACGAAGCGAAAGCTGTTCAATTTCTCTCGCCACTGATTGAATCACACTTTCAGAGGATTCTGGATCTAACGATAAGTAGTTTCCATGCTCTGTCTGCTGAACGCTGTCTGCAATCACCTTTTCTACTCGGCCTGAGCATGTCACGACTTTGAGTGATTCATTTTCTCTTGCATACTGTGCGGTAATCTGTCTTGCGAGCGCCTGTCTAACATACTCTGTTAATAAATCTGTATCAGTCGTTAATTTTCCGTAGTCTGCAAGCGTCTCAAAAATGGTGACAAGGTTTCGGATAGAGACCTTTTCTTTCAGCAGCTTCGCCAGTACTTTTTGAATATCACCGACTGCCAGCGGATTTGGTGTTACCTCATCCACTAAGACAGGATAACTTTCTTTCAGATGATCGATTAATTGCTTCGTTTCTTGGCGTCCGAGCAGTTCGTGTGTGTTTTGTCTAATCTTCTCTGTGATGTGAGTAGACACAACAGACGCTGGGTCCACAACCGTATAGCCTAGCATCTCAGCCTGATCTTTTTCTGCTTCTGATATCCATTTAGCCGGCAGGCCAAAGGATGGTTCGATTGTTTCAATTCCTTCAATCGGATCATCATCAGGCGTTGGGGACATCGCTAAGTAGTGATCAAGCAGCAGCTCACCTTTTGCTACTTCGTTCCCTTTAATTTTTAACCGGTATTCATTTGGGTTCAGTGCAATATTGTCCCTGATCCGGACGACTGGAATGACAAGACCAAGTTCGAGGGCAAGCTGCCTTCGGATCATCACAATTCGGTCTAACAGGTCACCGCCCTGATTTGCATCAGCGAGCGGGATGAGGCCGTAGCCAAATTCAAATTCAATGGCATCCATTTGCAGAAGATGAATAACACTTTCTGGACTTTTCATCTCTTCTACCTCTGCTTGTTCCTCCAGTACCTCTTCGATTTCTTCTTGGTCTTGTTTGTTTTTCGACATCAGGTATGCGCCAAGGGCAAGTAAACCTGCGATCGGCCCTGTCAAAAGGATGCCGATTGGTGTAAACAGCCCAAGAAGGAAGATCGTGCCTGCTGTCACATAAAGCATGGCTGGGAATGCAAAGAGCTGCCCTGTAATGTCTGATCCAAGGTTTCCGTTAGAAGCGGCTCTCGTCACGACAATCCCTGTTGCCGTTGAGATGAGGAGTGCCGGAATTTGCGAAACGATTCCGTCCCCTACCGTTAATAGGGTAAAGTGAGAAGCTGATTCTTGAATCGACATTCCTTGCTGAAGCATCCCGATAATGATTCCAAATATAATATTGATGATGACGATGATAATACCTGCGATGGCGTCCCCTTTAACGAACTTACTGGCACCATCCATCGCTCCATAAAAGTCTGCTTCTCTCGCTACTTTTTCACGGCGGTTTCTTGCTTCACTTTCGGTCAGCATTCCTGCATTTAAATCTGCGTCAATACTCATTTGTTTACCTGGCATCGCATCGAGTGTAAATCTTGCCGCAACCTCTGATACACGCTCTGCCCCTTTTGTGATAACAATAAACTGAATGATGATCAGGATAAGGAAAACAACAAGACCAACGAGGACATTTCCTCCAACAACAAATGAACCGAACGTTTCGACAACCTTTCCAGCATCTCCTGTTGAAAGAATAGAACGTGTTGTAGAGATGTTTAGCCCTAAACGAAACAGCGTTAAGAGCAAAAGCAACGATGGAAAAATTGAAAATTGCAGTGGTTCTTGCATGTTCATTGTGGTGAGAAGCACGATAAGCGCAAGAGAAATATTAATAATGATTAAAATACTTAACAAAATGGGCGGAAACGGTATGACCAGCATCGCCACAATTAAAATAACACTGAATAAAACAGATAAATCTCTTGCTGACATGCCTGTTCTCTCCTTTTAAAACCAAAAATTCATAAAATCTTTTGTTTCGTTTTATAGACGTAAGCTAAAATTTCTGCGATGGCCTTAAAGTATTCTTCCGGCACCGCTTGGTCGATGTCGACCTGATCATAGAGCGCACGGGCAAGCGGGCGGTTCTCTACAGTCATGACATCATGTTCTTTCGCAATCGTTCTAATTTTCAAAGCCAAAATATCCGTTCCCTTCGCCACAACATAGGGCGCGTCCATTTTTTCTTCATCATACTTTAAAGCAATGGCATAGTGGGTTGGGTTTGTAATGATGACGTCCGCTTTTGGGACTTCCTGCATCATCCGTCTCATGGCCATTTCCCGCTGACGCTGTTTAATCTTTGATTTGATGAGCGGGTCACCCTCTGATTTTTTATACTCATCTTTGATGTCTTGTTTGGACATCCGCAAGTTTTTTTCATAATCAAATTTCTGATACATATAATCAAGCCCTGCCAAAATCAAAAGAGCACCAGCAGCATACAGCCCCATAATTAAGGTCATATTTGCAACGAAATGAAGGGTTTCCTCTGCTGTTAATAAAGGAAGCCGCAGAATTTCGTCAAAGTGCATCCAAAGAGCGATAAATGTCGCAAAGCCAACAAAGCCAATTTTCAAAATGGATTTTAATAGCTCTACGAGGGCTCGAATACTGTATATCCGTTTAAACCCTTTGATTGGGTCAAGCTTTTCTAATTTCGGTTTGATCACTTCTGTTGAAAAGAGAAAGCCGACTTGTAAATAGTTACTGATAATCCCCGCCAGCATGCCAACACCAAGGATTGGCATGAGGAGGAGCCCTGTTTCTTGAAGCAATTCCAAGAATAATTGATGAATATTAGATGTGCTAACTTTCATTAGCATGGTTGTTGAATAAAAACGTTCTATGAGCGCGATAATCCGCTCTTTCATAAAAGGCCCAATAAAAAAGAATGATAAAAAGATTAATAGAAATGAGATGGCTGTATTGACGTCGGTACTTTTGGCAACCTGTCCTTTTTTACGTGAATCCCGCCTTTTTTTCGGCGTTGCTTTTTCTGTTTTTTCACCTGCGAAAAATTGCAAGTCTAGTCTAAGCCTTGTCATCATGACGAACCACCGACCAATGCTAAGAAATTCCTCATGGTGAGTACAATCGTTTCAAATGTATTTTGGACAACACCGAAGATGACGCCCATACAGATGATGATCATAATAAAACTCACACCCATTTTAATAGGAAGTCCAACCACAAATACGTTCATTTGCGGAACTGTACGTGCCACAATCCCCAGCGCCAAATCGACTAAAAACAGACTTGCCACGACAGGTGCCGAGATTTGAAAGGCGATGATAAACATTTGGTTGAAGCTCTTTGCGATAAAGTAAGCAAAGGATTCACTGCCGAAATTCAGCGCGTATTGATCAACTGCAATGTATTGAAAGCTGTAATAGATTCCATCAAGCAGCAAGTGATGTGCGTTTGTTGCCAGCATCAACAGCAATGTGACCGTATAAAAAAACTGTCCCATCAGCGGCGTCTGCGCCCCTGTTTGCGGATCAATAATATTGGCAATCGCAAAACCCATTTGAAAATCAATGAATGAGCCGGCAATCTGAACAGCGGACACCATGATGTATGCAATCAGCCCAAGCAGAAGCCCGACCATTGCTTCTTTCACCGCAAGCATCATATAAAGGCCGTCTATGTCGAGTGCTGGCGGTTCTTTTATGGTGCTAAAACTAATGACAGCTAAAAACAGGGAGAATCCAACTCTGTGTACAGCTGGGATCGTTCTATGCGCTAAAAGCGGTACTGTCACAAAAAAAGCGGTGATCCGAATAAAAACTAAAAGAAAAGCAGGGAATAATTCTATGATTGACATCGCTTGTTAACCTGCAAATCGATCTAAATTCGAGAACAGCTCTGTCGTAAAGGACACGATTGTTGAAAGCATCCATGGACCAAACACAACAAGCCCAATGAGTACAGCAACAATCTTAGGAATAAACGCAAGCGTCTGTTCTTGAATTTGGGTTGTCGCCTGAAACACACTGACAATCAGTCCCACAATGAGTGCGAGCGCTAGAAGCGGCCCACTCACAAGCAATACTACATACACTGATCTTTCAGCCATCGTAATGACAAATTCTGAACTCATGTTTTAAGCACCTACTCTAAAAGCTTTGCAGCAAAGATTTAACTATCAAATACCATCCATCGACTAAAACAAATAACAATATTTTGAAAGGGAGCGATATCATAACCGGTGGAAGCATCATCATCCCCATTGACATCAGAACACTTGCGACCACCATGTCAATAATTAAAAATGGAATAAAGATCATGAAACCAATTTGAAATGCCGTCTTTAATTCTGAAATGGCAAAAGCGGGAACCATCGTCGTTAACGGAATATCTTTAATCGATTCAGGTTTATCCATTTTTGCGTAATTAAGAAATAAAGCCAAATCTTTCTGTCTCGTATGTTTACTCATAAACTCTTTAATAGGCACTTCGGCTTTTTCATACGCCTGATTTAACGTGATGTCATCATTTAAAAGCGGCGTCAGCGCCTCTTTATTAATCTGTGAGAACGTGGGTGCCATGATAAAAAATGTGAGAAACAACGCAAGTCCAACAAGCACTTGGTTTGGCGGCATTGAGTTGGTTGCAAGTGATGTTCTGACGAATGAAAGAACAATCACAATCCGTGTAAAACACGTCATTAAAATGAGAATGCCCGGTGCAACCGAAAATACAGTTAAAAGTAAAAGAAGACGGACAGATGTGCTGATATTTCCTGCACCGCTGGAATTAAATAAATCGATAAACTCATTCATTTTGTTTCGGGCCTTTCTTTCTGACTTCTGATTGGGTCTTTTTCAATTCGGCTAGCTGCGCCTTTAAATTGGCTGAAAAAGAAGAAGTGGTCGTCTGATCATGTTTCTTTATCTGCGATGTAAATTTTTGAACCATTTTTGGTAAATCGGTTTTGCTTTCCATCGCTTCTTCATATTGTTTCACGATCGCTTCACATTCTTGTTCATCATCAATTTCTTTTAGCAGCTGGATTGAGTCTGCTACGCCGACAACTAATACTCGTTTGCCCACTTTGATCAGCTGGACTGAACGGTTTTGTCCGACTGTCGTTCCGCCAATATTTTCAACATAGCGAAATGGTTTGAGTAAACGGTTTTGCTTACCAACAAATCTCACTAATCCATAAATAAGCAGGATGACAAAAAGTAAGGCACCAATCATTTTGACAAAATCCATAATGGAGACAGAAGAAGAGGGAACTTCTTCTGCCGGATTCGTTTGATTGTCAGTGGTTTTCTTCTCTGTATCCTTTTTGCTTTCTTTCTCATCTTTGAGCCAGTCATTCACTGTGCCATTCTCAGGATCTTTCGTTTCGGCAAACAGAGAGGCAGGCTGCATCGTCAAGAAAAGCATAAAACTGATCATTGCTATACATATCAAACGTTTTTTCAACAAATCTTACACCCTTTTTTAGCCTAACGTTTTATTAATTGCTTCAAGTACGCGGTCTGCCTGGAATGGCTTCACGATAAAGTCTTTTGCACCTGCTTGGATCGCGTCAATAACCATTGACTGCTGTCCCATAGCAGAACACATGATGATTTTTGCAGAAGCATCGATTTGTTTAATTTCTTTTAGTGCAGTGATTCCGTCCATTTCCGGCATGGTGATATCCATTGTGACAAGATCAGGAGATGTTTCTTTGTATTTTTCAACTGCTTGTGCGCCGTTTTCTGCTTCTCCTACTACATCAAATCCGTTTTTTACAAGAATATCCTTGATCATCATTCTCATGAATGCTGCATCATCTACGATTAATACCTTAGTAGCCATTTACTTATTCTCTCCCTATATGTTTGTTTATTTTAAATTAGAAAGTCTTTCTGACTGACTTAAAATATCAGTCACACGAACACCAAAGTTCTCATCAATGACAACGACTTCCCCTTTGGCGACGATTCGTTTGTTCACTAGAATGTCTACTGGCTCACCAGCAAGTTTGTCCAGTTCAATGATACTTCCAGCTGAAAGCTCAAGAACTTCTTTCACACTGCGCTGAGTTCTTCCAAGTTCCACCGTAATGGAAAGCGGAATGTCCATCAGCATATCAAGGTTTCCAAGCTGGCTTGTTGTATGCTGAGGCTCACTGAACGATTCAAATTCAACCGGCGCCACATTTACAGGTGCTGCCGGCTTTGGCTTCGCCTGTCTTTTCGGCGGTGCTGCTTGCTGCGCTGGGGCAGACTGCGTTTGCGGAGCTGCCGGCTGAGGTTCAGGTGCACTCACTTCTTCTTGAACCGGCTCTTCTTCTTGCGCAGGATCTGTTAATTCTGCAATTAAATCCTTCGCAAATGTAATAGGATAAAGCTGCATAATATTTGAATCGATGAGTTCACCTATTTTTAATCTGAAGGATACTTTGACAAG
Source organism: Bacillus sp. PK5-006 (assembly GCF_054161415.1). Taxonomy (NCBI): domain Bacteria; kingdom Bacillati; phylum Bacillota; class Bacilli; order Caryophanales; family Bacillaceae; genus Bacillus; species Bacillus sp. PK5-006. The sequence continues at coordinate 2,109,120 of NZ_CP096414.1, forward strand.
CATCTCTTCAGCTGGAATGCGGTCTGTCCCTTCTCCTTCTTTCACATCAAGTAATTCGACGCGCGGCGGAGAAATATCAATCTTTTTATTAAAGACAGTCGACATGGATGTCGCAGCAGAACCCATCATTTGGTTCATTGCTTCTTGTACTGCACTTAAGTGAATCTCACTTAAAGAAGGGTCAGCATTTGTCCCGTCTCCGCCCATCATTAAGTCCGCAATAACTGCTGCATCTGTTTGCTGGACGACAAGCAGGTTACTTGCGCTGAAACCTTCCGTATAATTCACTTCAATAGCGACATACGGATGAGGAAATTCCTCATTCAGCATACTTTTTTGAATCACTGTAACAGTTGGAGTTGTAATCTCCACTTTTTGATTTAATAGGGTTGAAAGTGCTGTTGCAGAGCTGCCAAATGAAATATTTCCGATTTCTCCAATGGCATCTTGCTCCATTGCAGAAAGGATTGTATCAGGCTCTATATCGTCATTGCTGCCTCCTTTAAGGAGCGCATCGATTTCGTCTTGTGATAATTTACTTCCGTTATTCTCCATCTTCTTCACCTCTTATGTCGTGATCTAGAATTTGAATCGCCTGTTTCCGATTCACGCGGCCGGCCTGTCCCAAGAATTTCGGTTTATTTCCGACCATAACAGTAAGAGGCGCATTTACTGGTTTGTCCAAGGCAATACAATCACCAATTTCCAAATTCAAAAACTCTTCCACCGTCATTTCCGATTGTCCCAGCTCTGCGACTACCGGTATTTTTGCCTTCATAATCCGTTTTTCAATGGCCTTTGTTTCTTGCTGTTTTGGTTCATTTCGTTCAGACTGCATCCAGTAGTGTACAGACAGCTTCGGAATAATAGGCTCTAATACAACGTGAGGAATACATAGGTTAATAACCCCGCTTACCTCGCCAATTTGTGTATTAAGAGAAATGACGACAACTGTTTCGTTTGGTGACACCATTTGAACAAACTGGGGATTTACCTCGAAATCTGCCATTTCAGGCTCGATGTCGGTTATGGACTGCCACGCTTCTCTGTAATTTTCCAAAGCTCCCTCAAACATGTTTGAGATAATCTTTGTTTCAATTTCTGTAAGTGATTCTGTCTTATTATGACTAATGCCAATCCCGCCCATCAGCCTGTCCATCATCGCATAGCCGATTGTTGGGTTTACTTCAAGCATGATTCTTCCTTCAAGCGGGCTGACATAAAATAAGTTTAATAATGTCATATTAGGAATCGAACGAATAAATTCTTCGTATGGTACTTGGTCAACCGAGCTGACAGTAATTTGAATATATGATCTTAGTTGCGCTGAAAAATGCGTGGTGAGCAGTCTAGCGAAGTTATCGTGAATCCTTGTTAAACTTCGAATCTGGTCTTTTGAAAAGCGCAGTGCACGTTTAAAGTCATACACCTTCACTTTTTTCGTCGTTTCCTCTTTTTTCAGCTCTTCTGCATCCATTTCGCCTGTTGAGATGGCGGATAATAATGCGTCGATCTCATTCTGGGAAAGCACTTCTCCTGACATTTCTTCACCTCCATCGCGTTAATTAATCGCCTCTATTGCAGATTAAAGGAGGTTATATATACTTCTTTCACCTTGCCATCTTGCAAATAGTTATTCACTTTGTTTTTGACTTGTGTTTTAAAATGTTCTCTGCCTTTTTTGCCATCAAGTTCATCTGCATTCGTGTCTGATAAAATGTCGATTACAGCATCTTTTACTTGGAAACTTCTTTTTTCAAGCTCTGATTTTGCTTTTTCAGAGTCCGTTTCAATATTCAGGACAAGTTTGACAGCATTTCCTTCAGATTTTAAATTGGTGATAATCTCAGGAATTTCAACAGAAGCTTTTACAACTTCATCTGCTGTTGGCTCTTTTTCGGCTTTTGCTTCGTCTGACCCATTCAGCAGAAAAAAGATGCCTGCTCCAATTCCGACGATGGCAATAATCATGATTAGCATTACTACGACTAATTTCTTCTTCATTCAAACTCCTCTATTCCTTGATTCAATGAAATGACTTGGATTTTTCTGTAGAATGAAATGATTTTCTCTTGAAGCTGCTCTTCATCTTCTTTCACAACGAATTTCTTTCCATTGGCCAAAGTAATGGTCGTGTCTGGAAAGCTTTCGATTTGCTCGATATGGAGAGCGTTCAGCATAAATCCTTTGCCATTTAATCTTGTCACTTCAATCATATTAAGCAGAGAAGCGAGCATCCGCTCCCCCTACCTCCTATCGTTTCAGATTCACAAGCTCTTGCAGAATTTCATCAGATGTTGTGATCGTCTTTGCATTCGATTGGAATCCACGCTGCGCGATAATCATTTCGGTAAACTCATCTGTTAAATCAACGTTTGACATTTCTAGTTTACCTGTTTGGATCACGCCAGTTCCTTCTTGACCAGGTACGATAGGGTTACTTGGTGCACCTGAACTTAACGTTTGGCGGTAAAGGTTGTCACCAACTTTGTCTAATCCTCCTGCGTTACTGAAAGATACGAGTGAAATCTGTCCAACATTTCTAGATACGTTGTTTTCAACAACCGAAATTGTTCCATCTGGACCAACACTTACACTTGAAATGCCATCTGGGATCGTTATTTTTTGTCCATCCATTCCGAGAAGGTAATTTCCGTCAGTAGTCGTTAAATTTCCCTCCGAATCACGTCTAAAGTTCCCGGTTCTTGTATAAAGAACTTCTCCTTGACTTTCAATACGGAAAAATCCATCTCCATTGATATAGAAGTCGTAAGGTTCATCTGTATTTTGAGAAGATCCCGGTGACATGACTTTATCAATAGAAGCTAAAGATGATCCTAAACCAACTTGTTTTGAGTTAATTGAACCAGAGTTGTTCGTTGGTCCACCTGAGCTTGAAATGGTTTGACTGACCATATCTTTAAACGTGATACGGCTTTTTTTGTATCCGTGTGTATTGACGTTGGCTACGTTATTGGCTACCACATCTAATTTTGTTTGGAAGTTTTTCATTCCGCTAATTCCTGAGTAAAGTGAGCGTAACATTTATTTTCCTCCTCGAATTACTTCGTTTTTTCTCCAACTGCTGTAACATCCCAAGGGCTGATTTTCGTACCATCTTCTAAAACAAGTAAGTATTCATTGTCTATGTTTTTAACAGATTTCACAGTGCCCGATATCTCTTTATCATCCAATTTGCCCGATACTTCTTTACCAATCCAGCCTACATACGTCGTAAACGGATCTTGGTGTGCAACAAATGTAGACATGAGCTGATTCAGTTTGGTGATCGAATCGTTCATATTGGTTTGCTGTTCTAAAGATGAAAATGTCGCAAGCTGAGTGACAAACTCACGGTCATCAAGTGGGTTTGTCGGATCTTGGTTTTGAAGCTGCGTGAGCAAAATTTTCAAGAATTGATCTTTGCCAAGCGTATCTGTTTTCTTTTCTGTTTTTGAAGAAGTGTCTGCTTGTGCGGCTGTTCTATTCGTAGCATCAACTGTTGCCATTAGATCTCCTCCTCTTCTTCATCTGACCCAACAAGAGCATCCAGTACATCTTGGAATTCTGCTTCCTGTTCATCAGTCTGCTGGGAATTCTGCCCTTTTGACTGCTGCTGCTTGTTTTCTTCGTTAAATTGTTGTCCAAATAACGGCTGCTCATTTGATTGAAGCGGTATATGGAAACGGTCCACTTGAACCGACATATTCGGAAGTGCCTGCTTGAGCTGCGGCAGATGATGCTCTAACAGCTCTTTCGCTGCTTGCGTCGAGGCTGTAATTTTACTCGCATACATACCGTTTTGCTTCGTTAGCTGAATGGTAATGAATCCAAGATTTTCTGGATTTAATCGAACGGTGAAGCGTCCGCTTGAATTGCCAAACGGCGTGAATTTCATTTGCTTCCACGTGTTTAGAATTTGCTGATCAACTGTTCCCGGCTTCTCATCAGTCGTTTGTGTCTGCTGAACAGGAGCCGCTGACTGCAGTTGGAAAAACTGCTTATGACCTGGCAAAAGTGTATGGGTCATTATTTTTTCAGAAGCTGGTGCAGCAGCGCTTTGTCCTTTCACGACTTCTTTTTTGATGAGCCACTCAAGAGATGCATTCCCTTTTGCCGGAGAAGCGAGTGTAGATTCTTGTTTTGGAGAGATTAGCTCTTTCAACTCTCCAAGTGAAATTTTCCACTCTTTGTCAGACCCTTTCGCATTCGCCATCATATGGTCGATTAACTGATTAAAGTGCTTTAGCTCACTTTGAGTCATCGAATTCAGCTTTGGCGTTGATCCCTGCGAGAAGAACTGCTCTTTTACTTGCTGAATGAGTTTTTCATCTACCCCGTTTTTCGAAAGAAAGTGGATAAAGTCTTGACCTTTTCCTTCAATATCCTGCACAAGTTTCGCATCAAAGCTGAGCGGCTGTTGATTGAGCAATTGATAGATGAAGAAGTGGACTTGTATGAGCTGTTCACTATGTTCAGAACCTGGCTTTTCCGCTTGATCACCGTAAATGGAAGATTCCATTTTTTGAAATAATTCTTCAAGTGATTTGAGATCGGATGATTCAAGCGTTTGACCTTGTAGTGTTTGAAGCGCACTTAGTAGGTCTGCGCTCATTCCTTCTTCAGGTGATTGCATCCATTTTTCAACAATTTGCATCGCATCATTGATAGAAAGAGAGGCTGCATCGGCTGTCTCAGCATGAACAGGACCGCTTTGAGCGCCTGCTCCGCTAAGCAATTGTTTAAACAAACCTCGTGCAGATGCGGCGCCGTCTCCTTTTAGCCCTGAAAGACCTTGAGAAGATTGCTGTAAGGCTCCAATATCCAATAGCTTCACTTATTGTCCACCCCCATTTTCACTTTCTTCTTTTTTGGCAAGCTCTTTTGTAAACGTTGCTGCCTTCTGAGGTGTCAGTTTTGCTAATATGTCTGTCAGTTTATTTTTGCTCAGCTCTTCAAGAATTTTTAACGCCTCTTTATCACTTAATTCTGATAAAATTTTGGCGGATTTTCCTGAGTCCATGCTTTCATAAATGCTGGCGACCTTTCCTTTTGTCTGCTGATTAGAGGATGCCGCTGCATCAGAGGACGTCCCTGCCGAGTTATTATCTGACGTGTTATTTGATGAGCTGTTATTCGATGAACTGTCATTGGCTGACGTATTCTTTGCATCATTTTCAGATGTTTTTTCAAGTGAGTTGATTTTTTGATTCAGTCTTTTAATCTCTTCATCACTTGTTTTCAAATCTTTTTGTGCAATTTCGAGTTCATTTTTTTGCTCTTTAATGGTCTTTTTCAGTTCTTTCAACTCTGCATCGCTTTGATCATTAGGTGAAGATGACGTTTTTGAGGTGTCATCTGAACCAACTAAGCTGCTAATCACCGGAATGTTTTGGAGCGGTTTTTTTAGATCAAAACCTGCCATATAAAGGATCGTGCCAGTGACAATCACAAGCACAATCAATGGGATGATGACAATAAACAAGATCCATTGAAATTTCCCGCCGCCTGATTCCTTCGTTTTTTCCTTCTTAGGCATTCATCTCGACTCCTAATGTCCTTGAAACATGAATTGGCTGATAGAGATATCATCCATTTCTTTCATTTCAATTGCCTTATGTTCAAGGGAGAACTTTTCAAATTGCTTTTCTTTCATTTTTTCAAACTTTTTAAACTCAATGTTTTTTTCAGTTAAATCAGATTGTTTTTCATTCATTTGATGGCGTTTCATGATCACAAGCTGCTGATAATGCTGGATGGTGTTATCTAAGTTGGTCACAAATTGCTGGTAATGACGCATTTCTTGAACACTCATTCCACTTCTCAGCTTTTCTTCTTTGCTTTTTTCCATTAGCTCTTTTTTACTCATATTTTCATAGAGTTTTTCAGCAACTTGCTCAAATGCCGAAACGGATTGTTGGTATGCTGCGAGTGACTTGTCTTTTTCACTTTCTTTCAGTTCTAAGAGCTTTTGAAATTTGTATTGATATCTCACTGTTTTTGTCAATCCTCTCTATTCATCAAACTGAGCAATAAACTCACACTGTCTTCAATAGATACAGCCTCTTCTACATCCTGCTTCAAAAAAGAAATCAGGTGAGGGTAAGCCTGCATGGCCTCATCAATATCTTTGGAGGAGCCTTTTTTATATGCTCCAATATTAATGAGGTCTTCAGCGTTTTGATAAGTGGATAAAAGCTGGCGGAACCGGTTAGCCGCTTCCTTGTGATCATGACTTGCGATATTGCTCATGACACGGCTGATACTTTTCAAAATATTAACAGCGGGAAATTGTCCTTTGTTGGCTAAAGCACGATCAAGTACAATGTGACCATCCAGGATCCCCCTCACTGTATCAGCGATGGGCTCGTTCATATCGTCCCCATCAACAAGCACTGTGTAAAACGCTGTGATCGAACCAAGCTGATTTGTCCCAGTTCGTTCGAGCAATTTTGGCAGTATAGCGAACACTGAAGGTGTATATCCTTTTGTTGTTGGCGGCTCGCCAGTTGCGAGTCCTATTTCCCTTTGCGCCATGGCGACCCTTGTAACAGAATCCATCATGAACATGACATTTTTGCCTCTGTCCCTGAAATACTCCGCAATAGCTGTTGCTGTATACGCAGCTTTCAGTCTCGTCAGTGCAGGCTGGTCAGAAGTTGCAACGACAACAATGGATCGCTTCAGTCCTTCAGCACCTAAATCCTTTTCAATAAACTCACGAACTTCACGGCCACGCTCTCCAACAAGAGCAATGACATTCAGGTCTGCTTCTGTCTGCTTTGCAATCATCCCCATTAAGGTACTTTTTCCAACACCGCTTCCGGCAAAAATCCCGATCCTTTGACCAGTGCCAACTGTGAGCAGACTGTCAATGACTCTAACACCGACACCCATCTTTTCTCGAATAGGCGGTCTGTCCATTGGATTTGGGGGTGACTGATCTGTCGAAACAGGTGCAAGTCCTTTTGGAAGCATACTGCCATCAAGCGGATCACCGAAGGCATCAACGACTTCACCAATTAATCCAGTCCCAACTTTGACCTTCAGCGACTCACCCGTCGCTTCAACAAGACTTCCTGGTGAAATATTGGATGCTTCTACATAAGGCATGAGCAGAATGTTTTCATCTCTAAACCCTACGACCTCTGCTTTTATCGGATGGTGCTTGCTCCCTTTTTTATGAATGAGACATACATCACCGATCGAACTCTCCGGTCCCTTAGATTCAATCATCAGCCCAACCACTCGATTGACTTTACCAAATCGTTTATAAGGATCAGCGGTTTCAATCGTTTCTTTTAGCACATCCATTTTCATTTGTGATCACCTGAATCAATGACTTCTAATAATTTTTCTTTCAACTGATTCATTTGGGTATCAACACTCGCTTCCACTTTTCCAAAACTTGTTTCTACGTAACAAGTTCCTTTTGGCGCTTTTTCATCCGAGTAAATGGCAAGGTGTGTATCCTTTTGAAGGATTCTAATCAATTCGTCTTTATATTCCATCACATGCTCGTAATGTTCAGGGTCAACATAGATGGAAATATCATCATATTCTTTCACTTCTGAAATGACCTGCTTCACAAGAGCCAAAAATTGATCTTTCGTGTCCTCAGCTGCATTCCAAACGCGTTTGGCGAGTTCAAAAGCGAGTTCCACAATTTGCTCAGCAGAGCTTTCAATTTTTTCTTCGTAGTCCTGCCTTGCAAGACGAACGATGTCATTTGCTTGATCAAGAATAGCTTGGTACTGCAAATTCGCATCTGCTTCGCCCTTTTGGAAGCCTTCTTGATAACCTGCTTGTTTCGCTTCTTCAATGAGCTGCATTCTTTCTTCTTCAAACTCAGTCCGGCGCTGATTGATTTCAGCCATTGTTTTTTCCAGCTCACTGTTTGCTTGTTCTAATATGCGGCTCGCTTGATCTTCTGCATCACTGAGTACTAGCTGCGATGCTTCGGTTTCATTGACAAGCTCTTCTTCGTGATGTTCTCTTTTAAAGTGTACTTGCTGTAAAGGAATCGTTTGCCGTCCTTGTTCAGGAATAACAGATGTTTCATGTTTGATAATCCTAGACAATGATATCGTCTCCTCCGCCTCGAGCTATGACGATTTCTCCAGCTTCCTCAAGTCGTCTTACGATGCTGACAATACGGGTTTGTGCTTCCTCGACATCTCTAAGCCGGACAGGCCCCATAAACTCCATTTCTTCTTTGAATGTTTCGACCATACGCTGTGACATGTTACGGAAGACAATTTCTTTGACCTCTTCGCTTGCCACTTTGAGTGCGAGCAATAAGTCATCATTTTCAACATCTCTGATGACGCGCTGAATCGCTCTGCTGTCAAGAGTGACAATATCTTCAAAGACAAACATACGTTTCTTAATTTCATCCGCAAGCTCTGGATCTTGAATTTCAAGTGTGTCTAAAATGGTCTTCTCAGTAGCACGGTCTACACCATTTAGCACTTCTACAACCGCTTCGACTCCGCCCGTTTGCGTATAGTCCTGCGTAAAGGTTGAAGAAAGCTTTTGTTCAAGAATACGTTCCACCTCATTGATGATCTCTGGAGATGTGCGGTCCATTAAGGCAATACGTCTCGCAACCTCGGTTTGTACTTCCTCGCCTAACTCAGATAAAATTTGCCCAGCCTGCACTGGATCCAGGTAGGAAAGGATAAGTGCAATCGTTTGTGGATGCTCATGCTGGATAAAGTTTAAAATTTGTTCTGGCTCAGCCTTTCGAGCAAAATCAAATGGTTTCACTTGAAGAGAGGATGTCAGCCTGTTTAAGATGCTGTCCGCTTTATCCTCACCAAGCGCTTTTTCAAGCACTTGTCTTGCGTACATAAGACCGCCCTGCGATATGTAGTCCTGCGCGATGGCAATGCTGTGAAACTCTTCGATGACTTCATCTTTTTTAGCAGTATCTACACTTCGTACATTGGAAATTTCTAATGTTAATTTTTCTATTTCGTCTTCAGACAGATGTTTGTATACAGATGCTGACACGTCTAGCCCTAAGGAAATCATTAGGATTGCTGCTTTTTGTCTGCCTGTTAGTCGATTTGGATCTTTTCTCGACATGTTTATTCCTCCTAATCCTCGGACAGCCAGCTGCGTAGCAATTTAGCAAAGTCTTCTGGTTTTTCTTTTGCCATTTTTTCAAGCTGATTTTTTCTCACCATTTCTTCTGTTTCTGGTTCAGTATCGATATCAGGAACATCAATTGGTGTACGTTCATCAAACTCAAACTCTTCTTCTTCATCTCTTCTACGCTTGCGTACAAGAAGAATGATAAGAGCGATAATTGCAAGTAGGAGCACACCGCCTACAATATAAACCCAGATTGGAATATTGTTTGAAGGGTTATCTGCCGCAGTTTGCTGTTTACCGTCTAATTTTGATACAGATAAAACGATTTTGTTATCTAAGTCTGCTTGAGTGAGCGCTTGACCATTTGTGTATTCTTTATCAATCGATGTGCTAATGATCGTTGAAAGAATCTTTTTGATATCATCTTGTCTTTCAGCAGTTAAAGAGTTTACATCGTTTGCAGTTGGTGGTTCGACCAATGCTTGAATGCCAACATCTCTGATTTTATAAGGACTTTCTTTGATATCTTTATGAATGCGGTTGACTTCATAATTGATACGATCTTCGCTCTTTTCGTAATCTCCGCTTCCATTCGCTCCATCGGCACCTTGATAATTTGTGACATCATCATCACCTGTTCCAGCGGTGCCTCCAGCTGCTGCGCCATTACCTGAATAAGTTTCAGCAATCTTTTCAGCGCTGACAGCAATTCCCTGCATGTTTTCTTTATCAACAGGTTCTACAAGGTCTTCTTTTCTTTTTTCTTCAGTAAAATCAATGTCTGTTGTGACCGATACAGCTACTTTATCTTGACCCATCATTGTTCCGAGCAGCTGCTGAATTTTTCTTTGAAGATTCTTTTCGATTTCCTCTTTTTTCTGCTGCTGTGCATCCATTCCACTTGCATAGGAATCGGAGCTGGTGTTTAAGTCGTAGTAGTTGGAATCTTGGTCCATAATGACAATGTTTTCTGTTTTTAAATTCGGCACACTTTTTGAAATAAGATGATAAAGGCCTTTTACTTGCTGCGGTGTGAGCGTGTAGCCTGGCTCAACTTGCAGCACAATGGATGCTGATGCATTACTTTGCTCTTCTCCAACAAAAACGGAATCTTTTGGCAGGTTAATCATCACTTTTGAATCTTTAATCCCATCAATCGTGTTGATCAGATTGGATAGTTCTGTCTGAGTTGCGTCTACTTTCAGAACATCAAATTCATTATCTGTTAAACCGAAGCCTGAATTGTTTGCAAAGAAGGAATAATCAATGTTGCCTGTCTTAGGGAGCCCTTCAGATGCAAGTGTTACTTTTAAAGAATCTGCTTGCTTTTCTGGAACGAGAATCGTTGTTCCATTGTTTGCAAGTTCCGATTTAACGTTTTTGCCATCTAGTTCCTGTTTGATTTGTCCAGCTTCTGCCTCAGACAAGTCTCTAAAGAGCGGAACCATTTTTTCAGAAGAAGCAAAGATGCTAACAACCGTAATAATGATTGCTAGGGCAGCAACGCCGCCAATCATGAGTATTTTTTGTAATTTTGATCGATTTCGCCAAAACTCAACTGTTTTTGTTCTTAATTGCATTAAAGTACGATTCATCTTAACCCCCGGTCATTCCATTCAGTCTTTTTTTGTCCACCAGCACCTCCTACATCTGCATTCTCATAATCTCTTGGTACGCTTCGACTGCTTTATTACGAAACTCTGTTGCAGCTGTGAGTGTAACACTCGCTTTTTGCGCGGCAATCATGACTTCATCGAGATTGACATCTTTTCCTTGTGCAAGCGCATTTGTATACTGGTCTGATTTCAGCTGTGATTGATTTAATGCCTCAATGGAATTCTTCAGCACATCAGAGAAATTCGTTTGACTTTTAGGTGCAGCCGCCTGAACGGGCGTTGCATTCGTCAATTCACTTGCTTGCTGAGCAGTTTGAAGCTGGAAAGGAGATATTGCATTAACCAATTATTTTCACCTTACTTTCCTATTTCTAAAGCTTTCATCAGCATGCTTTTATTCGCATTTAGAGCAGTCACGTTTGCTTCATATGATCTTGAGCTGCTGATGAGGTCGACCATTTCTTTTAATGGATCGACATTTGGTGTTTGAACATATCCATTTTCATTGGCATCGGGATTTGTAGGATCATATTGAAGGTTGAATGGAGTTTCGTCTTCAGTAATCTTTGTTACTTTGACGCCGTTTCCTAATTTGCCGCTTGAATTCATACTTGAGTTCAATATAGATGAAAACGATTCACCTGACGGCTGTAATGTGACAAGCTTACGTCTATAAGGCTCCCAGTTGCCATCAACCTGTTTAGCTCTTGTTGTATCCATATTTGCAAGGTTTGAGGATACAACGTCCATTCTGAGCCTCTGTGCCGTTAATGCTGAGGCCGAAGCGTTCACTCCTGAAAAAATCGACATCACTTACCTCCTGTCAAAACTGTTTTAAGAGAATTGAATTTCCCGCTCATTCTTTCCACCAGCGCATTATACTGAATTTGGTTTTTAGCGAGTTCACTCATCTCTTGATCAATATCGACATTATTTCCGTTTTCTTGATAAGAAGTACGGTTGCTCGAAACAACTGAATAATTGGACCCTGTTTTTGAAAAATCAATGTGACCTTGGTATGTTTTTTTGGCATCTAATTTGATTGACGCATCATTTAGCATGTCATGGAATGCGACGTTTTTCGACTTGTAGTTCGGTGTGTCTATATTTGCGATATTATTGCTTATGACTTTTTGCTTAACATTCGCTCTGCCCAAGGCATTCTCAAGGTTGCTTATCGTTCCAGAAAATATATCCAAAACCATATACCTCCAATCATATGTATTTCATTCCATTTAATCATGTCGAGATTTGTAAAACCATATGTTCATTGTAAGAAATAATAGGATTAAAGTCTATGATGTATATGTAAAAAAAACTCGTAATATATATCTATTTTACGAATAGGTATAAAGACCTAGATTCAAAGCACTACAGATTTGTAAGGGGTTTCTTGGAAAAAAGAGTGACATTTTTCGGACAAATCCTCATTTTTTCACATAAAAAAACCCTTTTCAGCATTTATTTCGGCCAAAAAGGGTTTTTGATTAATGAGATTTTAAATTTTCGAGTTCAATTAAAAATTTGTTGTTTAACACTTTGATGTACGTTCCCTTCATTCCAAGAGAACGAGATTCAATCACGCCTGCACTTTCTAACTTACGTAAGGCGTTTACGATCACTGAGCGCGTGATCCCTACACGGTCTGCAATTTTACTTGCAACGAGAAGACCTTCGTTTCCATCCAGCTCTTCAAAAATGTGCTCAATCGCTTCAAGCTCACTGTAGGAAAGAGAGCTAATCGCCATTTGAACAACCGCTTTACTTCTTGCTTCTTCTTCGATTTCCTCTGCTTTCTCGCGAAGAATCTCCATTCCAACAACTGTTGCCCCGTATTCAGCAAGAATTAAATCATCATCTGTGAATGTATCTTGTAAGCGGGACAGGATTAACGTACCTAAACGATCTCCTCCGCCGATAATTGGAACAATTGTTGTTAAACCTGATTGGAATAAGTCCCGGTTTTCAATCGGGAAAGCTGTATATTCACTGTTAATATCAAGGTTTGAAGACGTTTCAGGGACATTGAATAGACTCTTTGTATATTCTTCAGGGAACTGACGATCTTCAAGCATTTTTTTCATACGTGCATTTTCGATCTGTTGATTAATGGAGTAGCCAAGAAGCTTTCCCCTTCTGCTTAATACGAAAATGTTTGAATCAATGACATCTCTCAGTGTTTCTGCCATTTCTTTGAAATTAACTGGTTTCCCCGCTGCATCTTGCAGCATTGAGTTAATAATCCTTGTTTTTTGTAGTAACGCCATAATAATGATCCTCCTAGATTACTTTATTCATTTGTTAAAGTATAAATTGACTTAAATCTTTGTTATTTGCAATCTTTCCTAGCTTCTCTTCGACATACTGAGGTGTAATGGTCACTGTCTCCATCGTAATATCAGGCGCCTCAAATGAAAGCTCTTCAAGCAGCTTCTCAAGTATGGTATGAAGCCTTCTTGCACCGATGTTATCTGTCTCCTGATTGACATGATAAGCCACTTCGGCAATCTTATGAATAGCATCGTCAGAAAATTCAAGAGATATACCTTCTGTTTCAAGTAAAGCTTTATATTGCTTTAATAATGCATTATCTGGTTCCGTTAAGATTTTCACAAAGTCTTCTATACTTAATTTATCTAATTCTACACGGATTGGGAAGCGTCCCTGAAGTTCTGGAATCAAATCTGATGGTTTTGCCATATGAAATGCACCTGCTGCAACAAACAGCACATGATCAGTTTTAACGGCACCATATTTTGTCATCACAGTTGAACCTTCTACAATCGGTAAAATATCACGCTGAACCCCTTCACGAGAAACATCTGCAGATGATGCACCACCGCTTTTGGCGATTTTGTCGATTTCATCGATAAAAATAATTCCTTGCTGCTCTGCTTTGTAGACCGCTTCCTGACTGACTTCATCCATATCAATCAGTTTTGAAGCTTCCTCAGCCGTTAACGCCTTTCTTGCTTCTCTGACAGTCAGCTTTCTGCGTTTTTTCTTTTTAGGCATGAGATTGCCGAGCGCATCCTGCATGTTCATACCCATTTGCTCCATACCCGAGCCTTGAAGCATATCAAACATGGAAGGCTGCTGTTCTTCTACTTCAATCGTAACGTAATGATCTTCAAGTTCTCCCATCGCCAGCTGATGAGCGATTCGCTTTCTTGTCGATTCGAGTTCCACTTCTTCATTTGAATGATCTCGATCACGGTCATCTTCATCAGAACCGCCAAACAGCATCTCAAACGGATTTTTCACAGACTGGCTTTTTTTCTTGCCAGGAACAAGTAAATGAACAAGACGTTTATTTGCTTGTTTTTCTGCTTCCTCTTGAACATCTTTCATCTTTTCTTCTTTGACGAGTCTAATCGCTGTTTCAACTAAATCTCTCACCATGGACTCTACGTCACGGCCGACATAACCCACTTCAGTAAATTTCGTCGCTTCCACTTTAATAAAAGGCGCACCAGAAATTCGAGCAATTCTGCGGGCAATTTCTGTTTTCCCCACACCTGTTGGACCGATCATTAAAATGTTTTTAGGAACGACTTCATCCTTTAGCTTATCATGCAAAAGACTTCTTCTGTAACGGTTTCTTAAAGCCACCGCCACTGCTTTTTTCGCATCAAGCTGACCAATGATGTATTGATCAAGCTTTTCAACTATCTCTCTTGGGGTGAACGGCTTTTTCTCCATACGTCTCATGTCCTTTCTATTCAAGCTCTTCTAAAGTGATTTGATCGTTCGTGTAGACACAGATTTCTCCGGCCGTTTCAAGAGCGGCCTTTGCAATTTCTCTCGCTGAGAGATGATCACCTGCATGGGTTTTGAGTGCTCTCCCGGCGCTAAGCGCATAGTTGCCGCCTGAGCCAATGGCCAAAATCCCATCATCTGGTTCGATGACCTCTCCTGTTCCAGAGACAAGCAGGATGCTTTCTTTGTTCATGACGATGAGCATGGCCTCAAGCTGCCTTAGCATCTTGTCACTTCGCCATTCCTTCGCTAGTTCTACGGCTGCCCGCTTTAAATTACCACCATATTCTTCAAGCTTTGTTTCAAACTTTTCAAAGAGTGTAAAAGCATCGGCTACTGAACCTGCAAAACCTGCAAGCACCTTGCCTCCAAAAAGACGGCGCACTTTTTTTGCTGTGTGTTTCATCACGACAGCCTGCCCGAAAGTGACTTGACCGTCGCCAGCCATTGCACTTTTTCCTTTATGCTGAACGGCAAAGATGGTTGTTGCATGAAATGATGACATGAAAAAACCTCCTTTTAGGATCGTTTAAAAGCCCTTGGGTGATGAGACATGTACGTGTTTCTTAAAGAATCTTTTGATACATGCGTGTACACCTGTGTAGATGATAAATTTGAATGACCGAGAAGTTCTTGAACACTTCTCAAATCCGCCCCCTCGTTTAAGAGATGCGTGGCAAAGGTGTGCCTTAACATGTGAGGATGGATATGTAATGTACCTGACGCCTTTTTCATTAATTCAGTGAGAATGAATCGTACACCTCGGTCTGTAAGAGGCGTCCCGCGCTGATTCAAAAACACATGAGTATCAGCGCGGTCTTTC
The DNA here is from genome assembly GCF_054161415.1 of Bacillus sp. PK5-006. Lineage (NCBI taxonomy): Bacteria > Bacillati > Bacillota > Bacilli > Caryophanales > Bacillaceae > Bacillus > Bacillus sp. PK5-006. The sequence goes on from NZ_CP096414.1 coordinate 2,124,417, forward strand.
CCTTTAGATTTCAGCTTCTGCCTTCCATCCTCTAAATAAGTAATGAGCGCTTCATGAGCATATGACCCGAAAGGAACATACCGCTGCTTGCTGCCTTTCCCATGAACAAGCACTGTATCCATCGATAAATCAAGATCAGATTCTTTTAATGAACATAACTCACTGACCCTCATACCTGTTGCATAAAGAAGTTCTAAAATGGCTTGATTTCTTTGCCCAAGCGGTGTGCTGACATCAGAAACTGTAAAAAGCTCTTTTAGTTCCTCTTCATACAAAAATGAAGGAATCCGCTTATCCTGCTTTGGTAAGCTAACGAGTAAAAAAGGATTTTCTTTCACAAGCTGTTCTCTTAATAAAAATTTATAAAAGCTGCGAAGCGCAGAGACTTTCTTACTAATCGTTCTTCTTGTCAGGCCTTTTTCATAAGCTTCTGTTAAATAAATTCTCGTATCTTGATAGGATACCTCTTCAAAACCGTCTATTCCTTGAATGTTCATAAATCTGACAAACTCTTCAATGGCTTCTGTATATCCTGAGATCGTTAAAGCTGAATAGTTTTTTTCAATTTGCAGATATTCAATGAATAAGTGGACAAGACGCTGTTTATTCGTCATTTTTACACCTCTTTAAGGCTTTTAAATGGTATCACATATCTTGCTTTCCGTGCAATGTTTTACTACAGAGATTTCGAAATAGTTTGAATAGTTTCGATTGCGCGCTTAGCGTACTCTGCATAACGTTCTTGTTTGTTCTTAATTCGAACACCTAGATCTTTCAGCAAACCAAAATTCGCATTCATCGGCTGGAAGCTTTTCTTGTTTGTCGATGTGATGTAGTGAGCCATACTGCCAATCGCCGTCTCCTCAGGAAGTGTCACAAGCTCTTCTCCTTTGACAAAACGAGCGGCGTTAATGCCAGCCACAAGTCCGGACGCTGCGGACTCGACATACCCTTCAACGCCTGTCATTTGTCCGGCAAAGAATAGGTCATCTCTATTTTTAAACTGATAAGTCGGTCTTAAAAGGCTTGGCGAGTTAATAAATGTATTACGGTGCATCACGCCGTAACGAACAATTTCTGCTTCTTCAAGGCCTGGAATCAAACGGAATACTTCCTTTTGATCGCCCCACTTCAGATGTGTCTGGAAGCCAACGATGTTATATAAAGTACCTGCTGCATCATCCTGTCTTAATTGAACAACAGCGTAAGGTCTTTTTCCTGTTTTCGGATCTTCCAGTCCTACTGGCTTCATCGGACCAAACAGCATCGTTTTCTTTCCTCTTTTCGCCATGACTTCAATTGGCATACAGCCTTCAAAGAAGATTTCTTTTTCAAATTCTTTTAATGGCACAGTTTCAGCAGAAATGAGTGCCTCATAAAAACGATCGAATTCTTCTTCTGTCATTGGACAGTTTAAATAAGCGGCTTCTCCTTTGTCATAGCGTGATTTCAAGTACACCTTATCCATATCAATGCTGTCTTTCTCTAGAATAGGTGCCGCTGCATCGTAGAAATAGAGATATTCTTCTCCTGTTAACGATTTTAATTCTTTTGAAAGTGCTTCTGATGTCAGCGGGCCAGTCGCGATAATTGTCGGACCTTCTGGTATGCTTTGCACTTCTTCTTGAAAGACAGTAACATTCGGATGATTTTTCACGCGGTCTGTCACGTTTGCTGCAAATTCATGACGGTCTACTGCAAGCGCGCCGCCAGCAGGAACTGAGCTTTCATCTGCTGCTGCGATAATAGCTGAATCTAAATGACGCATTTCTTCCTTTAATACACCTACTGCATTCGTTAAAGCATTCGCACGCAGTGAGTTGCTGCATACAAGCTCCGCAAATTTATCTGTGTGGTGAGCCGGCGTTTGTTTCACAGGTCTCATTTCATATAAATTGACTTTAATCCCTCGTTTAGCGATTTGCCATGCAGCTTCACTTCCAGCTAAACCGGCTCCGATCACATTTACAAATTGACTCATTGTACAACTCTCCTATTTCGTAAGGTCTGTTTGATGACATAAAAAAGCAGGTGAACAAGGCTGCTCACCGCTATTTTTGTTGTTCCTCTTTATAATCACAGTTGACACATTGAACTTGAACGCCTTTTTTCAGCTTTTTCTCTACAAGCATATTTTCGCATTTTGGACACTTTCTTTCAATTGGTTTGTCCCAAGAGACGAATTCACACTCTGGAAAACGATCACAGCCGTAAAAAATGCGGCGTTTTTTCGATTTTCGTTCAACAATGTTTCCTTCATGACATGACGGGCATTTGACCCCGATATCTTTGACAATTGGTTTTGTGTTGCGGCAGTCAGGAAAGTTAGAGCACGCCATGAACTTGCCGTATCTACCCATTTTGTACACCATCGGATGTCCGCACTCTTCACAATCAACACCTGCGTATTCCGGCTCAATCTCAACTTCTTGCATCTCTGCTTCAGCTTTTTCTACCCGTTTTGCAAAGTCTTGATAGAAGCTGTCGATAATACGAACCCATTCGATCGTACCTTCTTCAACACTATCAAGTTCCTTTTCCATTTTCGCTGTAAATTCAACGTTAATGATTTCAGGGAAGAATTCAATGATTAAGTTGAGTACAATCTCTCCAAGCTCTGTCGGAGTAAATCGTTTATTATCAAGTGCGACATAGCCGCGCTTTTGAATTGTATCTAATGTTGGTGCATACGTAGATGGACGGCCTATACCGAGCTCTTCAAGTGTTTTGACCAATCTTGCCTCAGTGTAACGCGGAGGCGGCTGTGTGAAGTGCTGTTCCGGTTCGATATCTTTTGAAAGAACTGTGTCCCCTTCTTTCAGATCAGGAAGCATTTTGTCCTTTTCCTCTAGCTGGTCGTCCTTTCCTTCCACATAAACCTTCATAAACCCAGGGAATTTTACTTTACTGCCATTCGCACGGAAAGTAAGACCGTTATGATCAAGGTCCACACTCATTGTATCAAGAACAGCCGGCGCCATTTGGCTTGCCACGAATCGTTCCCAAATCAATTTGTACAGACGAAGCTGATCGCGGCTTAGCACGTGCTTGACATCTGCCGGTTTTCTTAACGTCGAAGTCGGGCGGATGGCTTCGTGAGCATCTTGTGCATTTTCATTCTTTTTAGCTGTTCGTTTTGTTGTGTTTAAGAAATTCTTGCCGTACGTCTGATCAATGAAGGCAGATACTTCTTCAATCGCTGTATTGGAAATACGTGTTGAGTCCGTTCTCATATATGTAATGAGACCGACTGTACCTTCTTTACCAAGATCAATTCCTTCATATAATTGCTGTGCAATCATCATTGTCTTTTTCGCACGGAAGTTTAATTTTCTTGCAGCCTCCTGCTGTAAAGTAGAAGTCGTAAACGGAACAGCTGGATTACGTTTACGCTCTTTTTTCGTTACTTTCTCTACAGAGAATTTGCTTCCCTTTAATTTCGAAAGGATTTCTTTTACATCTTCTTTTGTTTTCAATGGATGTTTTTTGCCATTGAGGCCAAAGAAACTCGCTTCGAAGCTTTCTTTTCCTTTTAGGAATGTACCGTCAATTGTCCAGTATTCTTCTGGTTTAAATTCATTAATTTCATTCTCGCGATCAATAATCAGGCGGAGTGCAACTGATTGAACACGTCCGGCACTTAAGCCCTTTTTCACTTTCTTCCATAAAATCGGACTGATTTTATACCCAACGAGACGATCTAATATCCGTCTTGCCTGCTGCGCATCAACTAAGTCCATATTGATCATACGTGGATGCTTAAAGGAATCTTTAATCGCATCCTTTGTAATCTCGTTAAAAACAACGCGGCAGTCAGAAGAGAGGTCAAGGTCAAGGCTGTGTGCTAAATGCCAAGCAATCGCTTCTCCCTCTCTATCGGGGTCAGCTGCGAGATAGACTTTCTTTGCTTTTTTCGCTGCTGTTTTTAATTCTTTTAAAACTGGGCCTTTCCCGCGAATCGTAATATATCTCGGTTCAAAGTCATGCTCAGTGTCAACACCGAGCTGACTTTTCGGTAAATCCCTTACGTGCCCCATTGAAGCTTTTACTTTATACTTTTTTCCTAAATAACGCTCAATCGTTTTCGCCTTTGCTGGCGACTCAACGATGACTAAATAATCAGCCATACTCAAAATCCCCCTTAAGAGGTGTTCTCTCTTTATACATTTCACAATTCATATTTATGTTAATTGCACCTATCTAACAGGCAATCATTAAAAATTCTTTATGATGAACATCATTATAAACACGAAAAACAAAGTGTAAACTTAAATCCTCACTATTATTAAATATTCCGATGTCTTTTGTCAAACGATATTTTTATGAGAGTTCAGTATATTGAACGCTGTGGAAGGAGAATTCCTCTAAAATATCCTTTGTGGAATGAACAAGCTTTGCCCCCTGCTGAATGAGTCTTGCCGGACCTGTGGAATTAGAATCAAAGATGGATCCAGCAACCGCAAATACTTCTTTGCCTTGCTCAAGCGCTTGATAGGCTGTAATAAGAGAACCGCTCTTTTCTTTGCACTGAATCACGATGGTCCCTTTCGTCAATGCACTAATTAAACGATTTCTCATTGGAAAATGCCACTTTTCTGGTTTGACATAAGGCGGGTGCTCTGACAAAAGCAAATGATGTTCGCCCATGTATTGAGCCATTTGTGCATGTTCTTTTGGGTATACATGCTGAAAGCCGCCTGCTATAATGCCGATTGTTTTCCCTTTTTTCCTGATGCACTCTTTATGTGCCAGTCCATCGATTCCTTTAGCTAAACCACTGACAATCATCCACTCTTCCTTGACAAGCTCACCAACAATTTTCTTCACACATGCTTCTCCATAAGACGATGGAACTCGCGTGCCGACTACACCTAAACTTTTTTCTTCATTTAAATATAATACGTTTCCTTTTAGGAATAACACAGGGGGAGGATCATAAATATTTTTTAGTGTGCTGGGATATAAGGGTGATGTGATGGGAATCATGTGAATGTTTTGCTTTAAATAGGCTTGAACGATGTGTTGAAAAATGGGGAATTCATTTTCTTCAGCTTGTTTTAAGCGGGTAAAGTCGATCGTTTGTAATGCTCGATCCTGTTTAAAATGATGTGTTTCTTCATTTATATATAGTTCAGGATCGACTTTCCACCATTTTGTTAATAATGAGGGTGAGATGAGGCCTTTTAAGCGGTGAAAAATCATTCTTTCGGACACGTTGTACATACCATTCCTCCAGTTTAAGATAGAAAGAAGAAGACTTGTCAAAGAACAAGTCTTCTTGTGTCATTAATGCGTTTTACAAGCTTCGAAGAGATTCTTCTCTTTTAATACTTTAATCAACGTTTCTCCCATGACAGATGGTGTTTCTGCCACTTCAATTCCACATTCACGCATTGTTTTTACTTTTTCATCAGCTGTTCCTTTACCACCAGAAATAATAGCACCAGCATGTCCCATACGTTTTCCTGGAGGCGCCGTTTTACCGCCAATAAAGCCAACGACTGGTTTAGTCATATTTGCTTTTACCCATTCAGCTGCTTCTTCTTCAGCCGTACCGCCGATTTCACCGATCATTATTACAGCATGTGTTTCAGGGTCTTCATTGAATGCTTTTAAAACATCAATAAAGTTTGTCCCATTTACCGGGTCCCCCCCGATTCCTACAGCTGTCGATTGACCAACGCCAGCTTCTGAAAGCTGATGTACCGCTTCATATGTAAGCGTTCCAGAACGAGAAACAACACCCACATGACCTTTTTTATGAATGTAGCCAGGCATGATACCAATTTTACATTCTTCAGGTGTGATGACACCTGGGCAGTTTGGTCCAACTAGTCTTGTCTTTTTCCCTTCCATATACCGTTTCACTTTGACCATGTCAAGCACTGGAATATGTTCTGTGATACAAATGACGAGATCGACTTCTGCGTCAACAGCCTCTAAAATGGCATCTGCCGCAAATGGTGCTGGTACATAGATAACAGAAGCGTTCGCTCCAGTAGTCTGAACTGCTTCAGATACAGTATTAAATACAGGAACTCCTTCTACTTCAGTTCCACCTTTTCCAGGTGTGACACCGCCAACAATATTTGTTCCGTACTCAATCATTTGTTTTGTATGGAACAATGCGGTTGAACCGGTAATCCCCTGAACAATTACTCTCGTATTTTTATTAATAAATACACTCATTTAGGTTCCCTGCCTTTCTGCTCTACTTGACTAAAGATACAATCTTTTCTGCCCCGTCAGCCATAGACTCAGCAGAAGTGATATTTAAGCCTGAATCACTCAGGATTTTCTTCCCTAATTCAACGTTTGTTCCTTCAAGACGTACAACAAGTGGTAATGTTAAGCCGACTTGTTTCGTCGCTTCAACAACACCTTCTGCAATGACATCACATTTCATGATGCCGCCAAAAATGTTCACGAAAATCCCTTTGACATTTTGATCAGATAAAATGATTTTAAATGCTTCCGTTACTTTTTCAGCTGTTGCACCGCCGCCAACATCTAGGAAGTTTGCAGGGTCCCCGCCGTAATGCTTGATGATATCCATTGTAGACATCGCAAGACCTGCTCCATTGACCATACAGCCAATATTTCCATCTAAAGAAATGTAGCTTAAGTCATATTTAGATGCTTCAATTTCTTTTGGATCCTCTTCATCAAGGTCACGGTATTCTAATATATCTTTTTGTCTATATAAGGCATTGCTATCAAAGTTTAATTTTGCATCAAGTGCCATGACTTTTCCATCGCCTGTTACAACAAGTGGATTAATCTCAGCAATTGAACAATCTTTTTCAATAAACGCATTGTAAAGGCTTGTCATAAACTTAACAGCTTGGCCAACTAATTTTGTTGGAATATTAATTTTAAATGCCACTTCTCTCGCCTGATAGCCTTGCAGACCAATCGCTGGATCGATGACCACTTTGACGATTTTTTCTGGCGTTTTTTCTGCTACTTCTTCAATTTCAGTACCGCCTTCTTCAGATGCCATCAATACAATTCTTGATGTCGCTCTGTCCAAAACTAGTCCAACATAGTATTCCTTTTGAATATCGCAGCCTTCTTCAATAAGTAAGCGTTTTATTTCGCGCCCTTCAGGCCCTGTTTGATGTGTGACAAGTGTCTTGCCGAGCAATTCCTCTGCAAACCCTTTCACTTCATCTTTCGTTTTTGCAATTTTTACCCCGCCTGCTTTACCACGGCCGCCTGCATGAATCTGTGCTTTTACGACATATACAGAGCTCCCTAGCTCTTCTGATGCTTTCACTGCTTCATCAGGTGTAAATGCTACTTTACCATTTGGAACTGAAACCCCATATTTTCTTAGGATTTCTTTTCCTTGGTACTCATGGATATTCATTTCCCATCCTCCCAACATATGTAGAAACAAAAATTATAAAATAGACTGCGCTTTCATTTTAAAGAATAAAAAAGAGAATGTCTAGGGTTCTATGTAAAATCGTAAAATCCTTCTAAACATTCAAACTTTTATTTTATTAAAAATATAAATTTTTCAGCCAAATCACTTATTTTACCTTATTTTTTCATTTTTTGATCTAACCTGTAGATAAACGAAAAAATTTCTGCTACAGTATCGTATAACGCTTCAGGGATCTCCTCATCTAATGTTAAGTGGCGCATGAGTTCGACTAGATTACGGTCTTCCTGGATTGGGACTCCCGACTTTTTGGCTTCTTCAATAATATGATCTGCCACATAGCCGCTGCCTGTTGCAACGACTTTTGGCGCCTTTTGTTTTTCTTCATCGTAATGCAGAGCGACCGCTCTTCTAAGCGGTTTTGAATCCTTCATACTCGTAAGTCCAGCCCTTTCTCGCTGATTTTATGAAAGTGTTCATCTAGAAATTGAGACGGTTCTACTGGCTCTTGTCTCTTTTTTGCTGTAATTCCCGTTAAACTGTATCCTAGCGCATTTAAATTCTCTCGAACAGCCGGAATCATTGGATTAATGGTGCCTTGCAGTTCATGGGCTGTCTCGACTGTAATGGACATGACCTTTTGCTGAATCGTACAGTCTATCAAGGTTTCTTCAAGGTTTTCCATGTTTAAATAAAACATAAGGCGGCACTGAGAAATATCAATAGAGCCATCCTTTTTCTTATGTCCTTTTAGAATAAAGGTTAAATCTTGAACACTATGTTTTGAGAAAAGCGGATAGGAAATCATCATTTGACTGACGGTTTGGTTCTCCTGCTGCACAAATAACTGTCCATTCAATCTATGAAACAATTGATCCACTTCTTTTTTAACGGGCTCTGGTAAATCCGCCTGCCTCACATCATTTAAGGTGAGCTTTAATTGGTGCAGCTCCTGACTTTTGACATCCTGGCTGCCTTTTTCAAGCAGTTTCAGCATACCAATTTCATCACGTACACCTATTGCCTTTTTCATCGTCATAAGTAAATCGAGCACATCGGTTTTATTACTTAATGTTGGTTCTGTCTGCTGCACTACCTGGGCCAAAGCTTTTGCCTCTGCTTTTGACAGGAAAGGAAACTCTTTTTGAAGCACAGCTGCTTTTGCGTCAGGCTGAGATCCTGCCTGCTGGAGCCCGTGCAGCAATGCTGTGAGCTGTTTTAAGTTAGGTTCTTGCTGCCCGTCTGCACCTTGTTTCATCAAACTTGCCAGTATCCGCTCAATTTGCTGAGGCGGGATTTGCAGCCCTTTTGGACTTGTTGACTGCTGCACGTTTGTCTGAAGAACTTGGGACGACTGACGCTCTTGAACGATTGCGGCATGGCTATTTTCTTTTTGCTGAGACGGATTGAGCTGAGTCGTTACTGGTAAACTGCCACCTTGCTTCGCCTCTCCTTCTCTCGCTGCTAGAAGGACCGATAAGAGCTTTTCTGAATGGACGGCTGTCTCTGCATCTACAACTGACCGAACGGCTTGTATAAGTGTCTGTGTGGCATCTGTGTGCTTCGGAAGCTGTGTTAATTGATTTAATAGCGCTGTTATATCCTGATGAAGGGCAGAGGGTGATTTTACGGCTAAAATAGATTGAAGCACCCCTTGCTGGATCGGTAAATCTTTCTTTAAAGCAAAGAGGAGGGCCTGGAGCCCTTTCTTCACATCAGCTCCTTGAAGCTGTTCGATCCACTTCACTGCCGTTTTTAACTCTCCTTCGTTGATGACGGACTTTTCCTTTAAAAAAGCTGTAGCTGTCAGCATGTTTTCAAGCCCATTTTTCAGTGAGAGACCTTCTAATAGTTTGGCTGCTGCATCCTTTAATGTCTTAGGATCTTGATCAAATTGCTGAACGGGTCTTAGTTTATTGAGGCTGCCTCCACCCTCTTGTTCAAATTGGAACCAATAAAATGCGTCTGCTTTAAGCTGAGCCGCCAGCTGTGCTTTTATTTTCGTTGAACCTATTTGAACAAGGGCTGTATCATCTCCAAGCATTTTTAGTACTTTACCGAGAATCAGCCGATGAACATTATCCTTCCCTTCGGTGTTTAATGGAACCGATTCGGCCGTATTCAGCCGGCTATTCAGTGCTGTATGTATGTCCTCAACTCTTGTCATCACAGGCAGCCTCCTTAGATTAAAATTTATGATATAACAGATTTCACTGGCGCAAACGATAACCGGTGGATGGGGGTAGCACCATGTGTTTGAATCGCAGCCAGGTGCTCTTTCGTTCCGTACCCTTTATGTTTTTCAAATTGATACTCAGGATACTTACGCCCGTACTCTTCCATCATCTGATCCCTTGTCACCTTCGCAATACATGCACCTGCTGCAATGGATGCACTTTTTGCATCTCCTTTGATGATCTTCTCTTGGTGAGTAGAAAGCGGGAGTGTCATGGCATCTATGAGTAGATAATCAGGTGTATGAGTTAACTGCTCTACAGCTCTTACCATCGCCAGTCTTGATGCTTCATAAATATTGATTTCATCAATCGTAGCCGCATCAACAATGCCGATTCCGATATCAAGTGCTTCTTTTTGAATTAAATCATAATAAGCCAATCTTTTTTTCTCAGATAATTGCTTTGAGTCGTTTAAACCGAGCAGGACTGTATCTTCCTTTAATATAACGGCTGCTGCCACAACTGGGCCGGCAAGCGGTCCTCTTCCTGCTTCATCTATTCCAGCAATACATGTGTATCCCTGCGCCTTTGCTTTGTTTTCAAATTGCAGCATGTCATGCCATGCTGCGCGAAGTGCTTGCTGCTTTTCTCTCTCTTTGTGCCACTTTTCTACGAGTTTGTGGACACTTTTTCTCGTATCATCTTTCACAAGCTCGCGAATGTAGGACTCGTCTCCTGCATGCTTTTCTATAAGTTCTTTTATTTGTTTCACCGTGTACATAGGCTTTTTCGCAGCCTCCTTCTTTATATCGGCAGTTTTTCGCAAAAAATAAAGACCCGCATGAGCTGCGTGTCTTTTAGCTTTCAGGCTTCTCAAAAGTGAGGGGACCAAATTTTTCTGTTCGAATATCCCGAATAATGATTTCGGTGGTTTTGTCATAGTTTATGAATCCCCCGCTCATTAGACAGCCGCGCTTAGTGCCAATTGCATCAAACAGCTCAACCGTATCTTCAGGTATCTCCGCTAGGTCATAGCGTTTTTTTAATCGCTCTGGGTAGTTCTCTTCTAGAAAACGAAGTGCATACACAGCGACATCCTGTAAATTGATGATCGAATCTTTGATCGCTCCAGTCACCGCAAGTCTGAGTCCTACTTGCTCATCTTCAAACTTCGGCCAGAGGATTCCAGGGGTATCGAGCAGTTCTAGTTCTTTCCCTACCTTTACCCATTGCTGTGATGTCGTAATACCAGGCCGGTCTCCTGTTTTGGCAATGTTCTTTTTTGCTAAACGATTGATTAAGGTCGATTTGCCGACGTTGGGAATTCCGATAATCAGTGCTCGAATGGCACGTGGTTTGACGCCTTTTGCTTTCATGCGGTCGAACTTTTCTTTTAAAATTTCTTTTGAAGTCGTGATGATCTGATTTAACCCTTGTCCATCGACAGAGTTAATGGCAAGTGACCGAACGCCTTGCTGCTCAAAATGCGCCTGCCACTCCTTTGTCATACGAGGATCTGCTTTATCTGCTTTGTTTAAGAGCATGATTTTGGGTTTGTTTTGAAGGATTTCTTCGATCATTGGGTTTCTAGAGGACATCGGAATTCTTGCATCGGTTAATTCAAATACGATGTCGATGAGCTTTAATTTTTCTGTGACTTCACGTCTTGCTTTTGCCATATGGCCTGGAAACCATTGAATCGTCATATGTGCACCTTCTTTCTTCTACCATTATCTTTATACATTGTACAAAAAAAGAGCCTGTTACAGGTAACAAGCTCTTTCCTTTGATATCATTATCGTCTGATTTCTTTGATACGAGCCGCTTTACCGCGAAGTTCACGTAGGTAGTAAAGTTTCGCACGACGTACCTTACCGTGACGTACAACTTCGATCTTAGCGATTTTTGGTGTGTGTACAGGGAATGTACGCTCAACGCCTACACCGTAAGAGATCTTACGAACTGTGAAAGTTTCGCTGATTCCACCACCACGACGCTTAATTACAACACCTTCAAAGATCTGGATACGCTCACGAGTACCCTCGACAACTTTAACGTGTACACGTAAAGTGTCACCAGGACGGAACGCAGGAAGATCAGTGCGTAATTGTTCTTTTGTGATTTCTTCAATCAAATGTTGCATCGTTTTCAACTCCTTCCAACAGATGCTCATGTCCTCTTTCTTCATTGCAGCGGAACATCGTTTTCAAACTTGGATCAGCAAGCCGTCCAAGTCACAAGTAGTATCATACCATACCTCTATGCCGTGTGCAATACAATCTAGTCATTATGAAGCTGCCAAAGCCATCTTTTTTCTTCATCCGTTAATGTTTTGCAAGAATCGATCAAATCTGGTCTTCTTGTATAGGTTCGCTTCAAGGATTCTTTGCGCCGCCACTCTTCAATTTTGGCATGATTTCCAGAGAGAAGCACGTCCGGCACTTTTAGTCCTTTATAATCAGCTGGCCTTGTATAGTGCGGGTGCTCAAGCAGACCTGTACTGAATGAATCTTCGATGTGAGACGCTTCTTTTCCAAGCACATGAGGCAAAAGCCTGACCACACTGTCTGCAATCATCATCGCTGGCAGCTCTCCGCCTGTGAGGACGAAATCTCCGATTGAGATCTCATCTGTGACAAGATGCTCCCTGATGCGCTCATCGTAGCCTTCATAGTGGCCGCAAATGAACATAAGATGCTCTTCTTTTGCAAGTTCTTCTGCTTTCTTTTGTGTATATCTTTCCCCTTGAGGACAGACAAGAATGATTCGGGGTTTCGTGCTTGCTTTTTTCGTTAAATCTTCTACCGCATCAAATACGGGCTGCGCTTTCAGTACCATACCAGCACCGCCGCCATACGGATAGTCATCCACTGTTTTATGCTTATGATCCGAATACTCTCTAAAATTGACGACTTGAAATGAGACAGCTTCTTTCTCCTGTGCTTTTTTTAAGATCGATGAGTGAAGCACACCTTCGAACATTTCAGGAAAAAGGGTTAAGAAATCGATTTTCATTCGTCAATAAGTCCTTCCATCACTTCAATGTGTACGGTTTTGGATGAGATATCGATCTTTTTGACGACAGATGGTATATATGGAATGAGGGCATCTTTTTTGCCTTTTCTTCCAACCACCCACACATCATTTGCCCCTGGCGTAAGGATTTCTTTGATTTGGCCGATCAGCTTGTCCTCTTCATCATATACTTCACAGCCAATGATTTGGTGGAAATAAAATTCTCCTTCGTCTAATGACCCAAGATGTTCTTTTTCTACCTTTAAGATTGATTCTTTCAAATGCTCTGCTTCATTTAATGAGTTGATTTCTTCAAATGTGAGCAAATCAAACTGTTTGTGCTGGCGATGTGATGCGACAGTCACTTTCAGCGGCTCGCTTTGACCTTGCTTAAAAATATAGAGGACGCTTCCCTTTTTGTAGCGCTCTTCTGGGAAATCCGTCTTTGACACGACGCGTACTTCTCCGCGCACTCCGTGTGTATTGACGATCTTTCCAACATTCAACCATTCTAGCTCCATGTTCTCAATCACCCCTGACGTATTTCCACAATGGTGCCGTCTTTCACGACGATGACATTATCTTGCATCTTGTCATCCCATTTATCACCTATTTTTACTTCAACCAATGCATCCACTTCTGTTTCTTTCATTTCACTTCCAAGCGGCAAAATATGCAGCTGCTCTACTTGAAAATCAATTTGCCGGATCTTCTCTTGCCTTTTATCGATCGCTTTTTGAAATTGAGGGATGGCTTCTTGCTGATGTGGTTCTTTTTCATGTTTTTTTAGTTGAAAATATAGTTGATTGCATTCACGTTCTAGTCTTTCTTTTTTCTCCAAAAAAGTCGTTAACAGTTTGTCCTTACTGCTTTCAGTTAATACTTGCATCACGGTGACATGTTGAATGATCTGCATCTTCCTTTTTGTCCCCCTATCCGAAGGCATTTGTACTCTACAGTATAACGAAAAATAGATTTAAACGTGTAAAAAAAGGGGAGGTCCTAAGCCCTCTCCCTTTTTAGTCAGCAATCTCAAGTTGAACTTTCTTAGAAGACTCTGCACTTGCTGCAAAAATGACTGTTCGTATCGCTTTTGCTGTACGTCCCTGCTTTCCGATCACTTTTCCGGTATCTTCAGCATTGACAGACAGTGTGTAAATCACCTGCTCATCTTTTTCTAATGAAGATACGTGAATATCTTCAGGGAAATCAACAAGTGGCTCGACGATGGACACAATCAATTCTTCCAAGGACAGCTCATTCATTATTTGCTGTTTTTCGCATTATGAAATTTTTCAAGAATTCCTTGGCTTGAGAAAAGGTTGCGAACTGTATCAGATGGTTTCGCACCATTTTGAAGCCATTTAAGCGCTAATTCTTCGTTGATTTTCACCTCAGCTGGTGATACCACTGGGTTGTAAGTTCCAACTGTTTCGATGAAACGACCGTCACGTGGTGAACGAGAATCTGCTACAACAATACGATAGAAAGGAGATTTTTTTGCTCCCATACGTTTTAAACGAATTTTTACTGCCATTTTACTAGCACCTCCGAAAATATTTCAACAAGATAGTATATTAACAATGATAAAAGGGTTTGTAAAGTGTTTTTTCTTAACAACGGTTTTATCATGTATAACCAATTACATAAATGGTAATTTAAAGCCCTTTTTCTTTCCTTTGGACATGTTGGTCATTTGCTTCATCATCTTTTTCATTTCATCAAATTGCTTTAAAAGGCGATTGACTTCCTGTACAGATGTTCCGCTTCCTTTTGCAATCCGTTTTCTGCGGCTTGCATTGATGACCTCTGGCTGTTCTTTTTCCTTGGTCGTCATTGATTTAATGATCGCTTCGATATGATTGAGCTGCTTTTCGTCTACTTGGACGTTTTTGAGCCCTTTCATTTTACCGGCTCCCGGCATCATTTGGATCAGTTCATCAAGTGGACCCATATTCCGAACTTGGCCAAGCTGCTCGAGGAAATCATCGAGCGTGAAGCTCATTGTCCGCATTTTTTGCTCAAGCTCTTTCGCTTTATCTTGGTCGACGTTTGCCTGTGCTTTTTCAATCAGCGTGAGCACATCTCCCATGCCAAGAATTCTTGATGCCATCCGCTCCGGATGGAATGGTTCAATCGCATCAAGCTTTTCTCCTAGCGCAGCGAATTTAATCGGCGTGTTGGTGACAGCTCGAATAGAAAGTGCTGCACCGCCTCTTGTATCACCGTCTAGTTTTGTTAGAACGACACCCGTTAAACCAAGCTGTTCATTAAAGCTTTTCGCGACATTGACAGCATCTTGACCTGTCATAGAGTCAACAACTAGGAAAATTTCTTCTGGATTCGCTACTTCTTTTACTTTCTGAAGTTCATCCATTAATTCTTCATCGATATGAAGACGTCCTGCTGTATCTAAAATGACATAATCATGGTGTTCTTCTTTCGCTTTTTCAATTGCCTGTTTGGCAATTTCGACAGGGCTGACTTGATCACCTAATGAAAACACCGGCATATCAAGCTGTTTCCCAAGCGTTTGAAGCTGCTGGATCGCTGCTGGTCTGTAAATATCAGCAGCTACCATCATCGGCTTGCGATTATGTTTTTTGCGAAGTAAATTGGCAAGCTTCCCAGTTGTGGTTGTTTTACCTGCCCCTTGAAGACCAACCATCATAATGACTGTTGGAGATTTTTTCGCTACAGCGATCTTACTCTCTTCTCCACCCATTAATTCAGTGAGTTCTTCTTTTACAACTTTAATGACCTGCTGTCCAGGGGTAAGGCTTTTCATGACCTCTTGTCCAACTGCCCGCTCACTTACTTTTTTCACAAAGTCTTTGACTACTTTAAAATTGACGTCAGCTTCAAGAAGGGCAAGGCGTACCTCGCGCATCATTTCTTTTACATCTTGCTCTGACACTTTTCCTTTGCCGCGGATTTTTGAAATCGTCTGCTGCAGTCGGTCGGCTAATCCTTCAAATGCCATACTGTGCCGCCTCCTAATCTAATTTCTCAAGCGATTCAATTAAAGCTTCTGCTTCTTCTGTTTGCGCAGAATCAGCTACAAGCTCTCTCATTTTTTTGAGAAGTTCTTTACGCTCTTTAAATTTCTTAAACAAGAGCAGCTTTTCTTCATATTGTTCAAGCATCGCTTCAGTCCGTTTAATATTATCATAAACAGCCTGCCTTGATACTTCATATTCATCCGCAATTTCACCGAGGGAAAAATCGTCTAGGTAGTAAAGCGACATGTAGCTCTTTTGCTTTGCGGTCAACAACGATTGATAGAAGTCAAACAAGTAGTTCATTCTCGTTGTTTTTTCAAGCGTCATGGGCTCTCTCCCCTTTGTTAAGTTCATTCCCTTTACATCAACTAAGTTTACACGGTTCTCTTCTGTGTGTCAAGTTTTTATCTTGTCACTTCATGAAGCGGCGTATAAATAAAAATGCCAGCAGTTTCGCCGGCATTTTTTTGTTAGTCTTGTTGATCAATTACGTCTGAGAATAATCCATACACATACGATTCTGCATCAAACTCTTGCAGATCGTCCACCTTTTCACCTAAACCAACAAGCTTCACGGGAATGTTCAGCTCATTTCGAATCGCAAGAACAATTCCGCCTTTTGCAGTACCGTCAAGCTTTGTTAAAGCAATCCCTGTCACATTTGTCGCTTTAGAAAATTCCTTGGCTTGTGCCATGGCGTTTTGACCCGTTGTCGCATCAAGAGCGAGCAATACTTCATGAGGTGCATCTGGAACCTCGCGCTCAATGACTCTCTTGACCTTCTCCAGCTCTTTCATCAAGTTGACTTTGTTTTGAAGTCTTCCTGCTGTATCGCAGATGAGGACATCCGCATTTTTCGCTTTTGCTGATTGAACGGCATCATAGATCACCGCTGCTGGATCAGAGCCTGCTGTTTGTTTGACGACAGGAACACCTGAACGTTCTCCCCACACTTCAAGCTGCTCGATGGCACCGGCACGGAACGTATCACCTGCTGCTAAAATGACGGATTTCCCTTCATTTTTCAGCTTGTTTGCAAGCTTGCCGATCGTCGTTGTTTTTCCAACACCGTTGACGCCTACAAATAAAATGATATTCAAACGCCCGTCTTCAATGTTCAGCGCAGAGATTTGTTCCTCTCCGCTATTGTAGATATCAACCAGTTTTTCAGAAATGACCGCTTGTACTTCGCTTGGGTCTTGAATGTTTCTTAATTTCACTTCTTTTTTCAGCTCATCAATCAGTTCCATCACAGTTGTGAAACCGACATCAGCGCCGATCAGAACCTCTTCCAGCTCTTCAAAAAAGTCTTCGTCGACTTTGCGGTAGCGGGAAATCAGTTCATTTACTTTTCCTTGGAAGGAGTTTCTCGTTTTTTCGAGTCCATCTTTAAACTTTTCTGATACTGAATCGGTTTGCTGCGTAAATTTTTCTTTTAATTTCTTAAAAAAGCTCATTGGTTCAAAAACCTCCTTTAATTACTGGACAAGCTCTTTCGTTTCTTCTAGTTTGACAGATACAAGCTTTGAAACACCTGATTCCTGCATGGTCACGCCGTAGAGCACATCGGCTTCTTCCATTGTTCCCTTGCGGTGCGTAATGACAATGAACTGTGTTTCCTGGCTGTATTTCTTTAAATATTGCGCAAAACGGAAAACATTTGCCTCATCAAGTGCCGCTTCTACCTCATCTAACACGCAGAATGGAACAGGTCTCACTTTTAAAATAGAGAATAGTAAAGCGATCGCTGTTAAGGCTCTCTCTCCGCCTGAAAGAAGGCTTAAGTTTTGCAGTTTTTTCCCTGGCGGCTGCGCGACAATATCAACGCCAGAGTTGAGTAAATCATTTGGATCTGTCAGCTTAAGATCTGCTCTTCCACCGCCAAATAATGCTTGGAAAACAGATTCAAAGTGCCCGCGGATTTGAGAGAATGTCTCAGAGAAACGCTTTGTCATCTCTTGATCCATTTCTTCGATGACTTGGAATAATGTATTTTTCGCTTCTGTCAGATCATTTCGCTGTTCTGTTAAGAAGAGATAGCGTTCATTCACACGTTCATACTCGTCAATGCTGCCTAAGTTTACGGTTCCAAGCTCTTCAATGGCTAGTTTGATCAGCTTCACTCGTTTTCTTGCTTCATCTGGCGATAACGTCAACTGATACATCTCTTTTGCTCCTTCAAATGAAAGAGCATATTCATCGTTCAAATAAGCGATCAGGTTATCGAGCTCGACTTCCATACGGCCAAGCTTAATCTCTTCATCTTTTAAGCTTGTGGTGAGCTGCTTATACAAACGTTTTTGTTCTTTAAGCTCACGTTCAGCAAATTCTAATGTTTCAGAAAGAGCGAGACGCTGCTTACGACGCTCTGAAATGAGGGCGGTTGTTTTGTTTTTGTTTTCCAGCTTCTCTTTCGCCGCTTCTTCCAGCTGTTCGGCTCCGCTTGAACTAGATGACATTTCACTTGTTAAGAGTGACAGATCTTCTTTTGTTTCCATCAGCGTCTGTTCCGCTTCTTCTAATTCAGCCATTAAGCTCGAAAGCTTTTCTTGTTCATTCGCTAAGGACTGCTCTTTTTTGGCAAGCGAGATTTTCAGCTCTGTTAATTCAGCTGAAATGGCTTCCTTCGTTGAGCTTTGCGTCTGCTTACGCTTTGTTAATGTATTGATCTCTTGATCAAGAGCCGTCAATTTTTCACCTATAGAGGTTTCAAGAGCGACCTGCTTTTTGTCCTTATCCGCGAGTTCAGTAGAACGCTGCTGCAACTCTTCTTTTTCTTGATCATAGAGCTCAAGATGAGCATTGATATTTTTTTCTGCAACTTGCAGTTCGTATAGCTTCCCTTTGAGATCTTGCTGCTTTTCACGAAGCGTTTCGCCGCGCTGACGCAGTTCGTTTAATTGGCTTTCGTTTACTCCGATTAGTTGCTTCGTTTCTTTTGTTTCTTTTTCAAGGATCGTTGTTTTCTCTTCCATTTCAACGAGCTGCTTTGTTAACGTTTCGATCTCCCGGTTTCTTGATAGAAGAGAGTTGTTCTTTTTCTTTACGCCGCCACCAGTCATTGAACCGCCGGGGTTTACGACATCTCCATCAAGGGTCACGATGCGGTAACGATGTCCAAGCATTTTCGCCAGTTCATTGGCGCCTTTTAAGTCTCTAACGATCAGCACAGTTCCAAGCAAGTTCTGAATCACCTTTTGATACTTTTCGTCAAAGGAAACGAGGTGACTCGCTACGCCGATAAATGCAGCATGCTGCTCTGCTGTTTGAACATCTCTGAGCTGAATGGTTCTTTCTTTGATCACGTTCATTGGCAGGAAGGTTGCACGTCCAAAGGAGTGCTGCTTTAAGTATCCAATCGCTTGTCTCGCAGCTGCTTCATTTTCTGTAACGACGTGCTGCGTGGCTGCACCCAGCGCAATTTCAATCGCTGTCTCATACTGCTGATCCGTTTGAATCAGCTCTGCAATAGCACCATGAATACCGCCTAACCGTTCTTTTGCCTTTAAGACCTCTTTCACTCCTTGGAAAAAGCCTGAGAAGTCTTCTTGCATGGATTCAAGCATTTCTTTTTTTGATTTTGCCTGCTGTACGTATTGATAGGCTTGGTAAAGAGCCGTTTCTTTTTTCTCGTATTGACGTCTCATTTGCTCAAGCTTTTGTTCTGCTTCTCTAAAGCGTTTGACTTGAGCCAGAATGTCTTCTTCCAGTGCTGAAAGCTGCTGCTCAGCTTCTGTTTTCTTTTCTTTGACAGACACTCGTTCTTCGATATGTTTTTGGTTATTTTGCGTCAGCCGCTCTAGCTGCATCGCTGCCTGGCGCTGCTGTTCTTCTAGTAATTTACGTTCATTTCGGATGGAAGCCTGTTCATTGAGCAGATCAAAATAATCGCTTTTCAGCTGTTCAATTTGACCTTCCACATCTTCACTATGAAGCGACAGTTGATGCTGCTTTGTTTTCACTTCATCTTTTAGCTGGTGCACTTCTTTTTGCAGGCTGTCCCGCGTGATTTTCTGCTGCTCAATCTTTTCGGTTAACAGCGACTGCTTTTCAGTTAAGCGAACGAGCGTTTCTTCAAGCTGTCCTTGGTTTGCGGCCGCATTTTTTTTCCGTTCTTTTAGCACTTCTTTTTTTCCTTCAAGCTTTTCTAATTCTTCACTTGTGAAAAGAAGAACTTCTTGCAGGTCATTAATTGATTCGTCAAGCGCTTGAATGCGGTCTCTCGACTCTTCAATTTTGGCTTCTTTTGCTTGGATATCTGTAGACTGCTTCATTTCATCTTGTTTGAAGCGCTCGACTGCTTCACCAAGTGTTGTCCATTTTTCATGAAGTGCTTCGATGTCATGGACAGTTAGGGCAATTTCGACATTTTCAAGCTCTTCTTTTTTTTGCAAATAGTCCTTTGCAATGGATGCTTGCATTCTTAATGGTTCTACTTGATCTTCTAGTTCATGCAGAATATCTTCTACTCGGTTTAAGTTGTCCTGCGTTTCAAACAGTTTATTCTCGGCTTTTTTCTTTCTTGTTTTATATTTTAAAACGCCAGCCGCTTCTTCAAAGATACTTCTTCTCTCTTCTGCCTTGCTTGATAGAATTTCCTCTACCTTTCCTTGACTGATGATTGAAAAAGCTTCCTTTCCAAGACCTGAATCCATGAAAAGATCAATAATATCCTTTAAGCGGACAGATTGATTGTTTATGAGAAATTCACTTTCGCCTGAACGATAAACCCTTCTTGTCACACTGACTTCATGAAAATCGATCGGTAAAAAGTGATCTTCGTTATCTAACGTTAAAGTCACCTCTGCTAGATTGACTCTTTTTCTTGAGTCACTTCCTGCAAAAATGATATCTTCCATTTTTCCTCCGCGGAGGCTTTTCGCTGATTGTTCTCCAAGTACCCAGCGGATGGCATCGGTAATATTACTTTTGCCGCTTCCGTTTGGTCCAACAACAGCTGTGACCCCTTTAACAAAGTCCACGGTCACTCGCTGTGCAAATGATTTGAATCCTATCACGTCTAAACGTTTGAGGAACATGAGAGTGATCCTCCTTATGTATTTAAAGTACTATCATCTTACCATATGAAGTGAAAAAAGATGATGGAAAACAGAGTGAAATCCCCCTGAATAACGAGGGGGATTTTATTGGTTCATATGATGTTTCTGCAATTTAGCAAGTGCTTCCTGTGCAGCGTGCTGTTCTGCTTCTTTTTTAGAGCGTCCATTTCCGATTCCGAGCACTTCACCTCGAAGGGATACATTTGCTTCAAATTCCCGGTTATGTGCAGGGCCTTTTTCATGCAGGATACGGTATTCAAGCACACCTTTTCCATCGCGCTGAACAAATTCTTGCAGCTGGCTTTTAAAGTCCATGACGTGCGAGAACGCTCCATCATTAATTTTCGGATAAACGTACGCTTCTAGGAACCGTTCAACCGGCTCAAGCCCTTGATCTAAATAAAGTGCACCGATAAACGCCTCGAATACGTCCGCTAAGAGTGCTGGGCGTTTTCTGCCGCCTGTCATTTCTTCGCCTTTTCCTAAAAGAACAAGGTCTCCGAAGGACAGCTCGTGTGCCAGTGATACAAGTGACGGTTCACATACGATCGCCGCTCTTAGTTTCGTTAAATCTCCCTCGCTCATCGCTGGATATTTTGCAAATAAGAATTGAGAGATGGTCAATTCTAAAACAGCATCTCCTAAAAATTCAAGTCTTTCATTATCCTCGTATGGCTTTTTCCGGTGTTCATTCACATAAGAGGAATGGGTAAAGGCTTGATATAGAAGCTTCTCATTTTTGAAGTGTACAGAAATGCGCTGCTGGAATTCTCTAAATTGCTCTAGTTTTTTGCTCTGTTTCTGTTTGTCTTTATATTGTTTTGGCATAGCAACCTCCAGGTAGGCGTAATCGCCTTTAAGGATACTGATTATATGGAGTCTCTCTTTCTACATGCAGGGAAACATTGCTCCCAGCATCTGAAAAAGGCTGACAATTGATCAGCTGAATGTGTTGAAACTAACATAAATTTTCAAAGTCCCGTCGAAAGTAGACGGGACTTTGTTACGCTTATTGCTGGCTATTTATGTAGTTCACAGCGTCACCGACTGTTGCAATTTTTTCAGCATCTTCGTCAGAAATTTCCATATCGAACTCATCTTCAAGTTCCATAACTAGCTCAACTACATCAAGGGAATCAGCGCCTAAATCTTCTTTAAATGAAGCTTCCATTTTCACGTCAGCCTCATCAACGCCAAGGCGGTCTACAATAATTTTTGATACACGCTCTAATACGTCTGCCATTGCCTTTCACCTCCCCTCAAAGTATTATAGTTGAATTGTTTTTAAAAAACTAGAGAAAACCTAATGAAATTTTGATATTTCTTAGGACATGACCATTCCGCCATCTACTTGGATGGTTTGGCCTGTAATATAACCTGCTCCTTCTGAAGCTAAAAAGACAACGACGTTGCTAATATCTTCAGGTGCACCAAAGCGTGCGAGCGGAATTTGCTTGAGCATTTCCGTCTGTACATTTTCATCAAGCTTGTCTGTCATATCTGTTGAAATAAAGCCTGGTGCTACTGCATTAACAGTAATATGACGGGTTGCCAGCTCTTTTGCTGTTGTTTTCGTTAATCCGATGACACCAGCTTTTGCTGCAACATAGTTTGCTTGTCCAGGGTTTCCACACACACCAACGACTGAAGCCAAATTGATGATTCTTCCGCTTCTTTGCTTCATCATTTGACGTGTCACGGCTTTTGTACAGTTAAAGACACCTTTTAAGTTTATGTTAATGACATCATCCCATTCATTCTCTTTCATTCTCATGAGCAGATTGTCCTTTGTGATCCCTGCATTATTCACAAGAATGTCAATTGAACCAAAGGTATCAATTGCTTGTTTCATCATGGCTTGTACTTCTTCAGCATTTGAGACATCAGCTTTCACAGCAAATGCCTGCTGGCCGAGTGCTTTGATTTCATCTACGACTTCATTTGCTTTTGCTTCGTTTCCAGAATAGTTCACGACAACATTTGCACCACTTTTCGCTAGATCGATCGCGATGGAACGGCCAATCCCGCGTGATGCTCCTGTTACAACGGCTGTTTTATTTGTAAGCATCAAGAATCCCCCTTGAGTGTTTGAATGGCTGCTTCAATTGTTTCTTGATCTGAAACGGAAATCGTCGTCAGGCGGCGATTCACTTTTTTCACAAGACCTGAAAGCACTTTGCCAGGACCAATTTCAATAAATGTTGTGACGCCTAAATCAATAAGGCGTTCCACACTTTCTTCAAAACGAACTGGAGAATACAGTTGTTCAATGAGCTTTGTCTCAATTTCATCACGAGAAGTCACGATGTCTGCTGTTACGTTTGAGATGACCGGAGTTTTGGCATCCGCAATATCCAGCTTTGACAAAACATCTGTAAATTTTTCAGCGGCTGGTTTCATTAATGCAGAATGGAAAGGTCCGCTTACTTCAAGGGCAATTGCACGTTTTGCGCCTTTTTCTTTCGCTTTCTCTGAAGCAAGTTCTACTCCTTTTGCTGTACCAGAGATCACGATTTGACCAGGACAGTTTAAGTTAGCGAGCTCTACAAGGTGACCGCTCTCTGTCACTTCTTTTGTCACTTCTTCAAGTGCCGCTTTGTCTAAGCCAAGAATTGCTGCCATGGCGCCTTCTCCTGCTGGAACAGCTTCATTCATTAATTCTCCGCGCTTTCTGACTGCATAAACAGCATCTTTAAACGAAAGTGCGCCTGCTGCAACGAGGGCAGTGTATTCACCAAGACTGTGTCCTGCTGCATAATCTGCTTTGATTCCGCTCTCTTCAAATTTCTTTAAGATGGCGATACTTGTCGTTAAAAGAGCTGGCTGCGCGTTAAAGGTGAGCGTCAGTTCTTCTGCATCCCCTTCAAAAATCATAGAAGATAAGTCAAACCCGAGGGTATTGTCTGCTTCTTCAAAAACAGCTTTAGATACTGCTTCTTGGTCAAATAAATCTTTTCCCATGCCAATTTTTTGAGAGCCTTGGCCAGGGAATAAAAATGCAATTTTAGTCATGCTGCTTTACCTCCAATTAAGACTCTTTCGTCGTTTCTTTTTGGACTTCTTGATGAATGATAGCTGAAACATCTTTTTCTACGATATCACGCGCCTGACGAATTGCATGGAAAATGGCATTTTCATCAGAGGAGCCGTGCGCTTTAATAACAGGTGCCTTTAAACCAAATAAAGCGGCACCGCCATATTCGGAGTAATCCATTTTAGATTTCATCTGCATCAATTTCGGCTTCATCATGCCTGCTGCTATTTTTGCTGTGAAGCTTGATGTTAAGGTTTCTTTCAGCATTTTAAAAACAGAAAGGGCTGTGCCTTCAATTGTTTTAAGCGCAATATTTCCTGTGAAACCATCTGTGACAACAACGTCAGCAACACCTTCTAATAAGTCACGGGACTCTACATTTCCTACGAAATTCAAGTCTGATGCTTTTAATAATTCAAAGGTTTTTTTCGTTAAATCGTTGCCTTTTTTATCTTCTGTCCCTACATTTAACAGTCCAACACGCGGATTGCTCTTTGGGAAAACACGCTCTGCGTAGATTGATCCCATCATGGCATATTGCACGAGATGCTCTGGTTTAGCATCAACGTTGGCACCAACATCTAGTAATAAGAAGCCGCTGCCATCCAGTGTTGGCAAAGTTGGGGCAAGGGCTGGTCTGTCAATACCGTCAATTCTGCCTACGATAAACAGTCCCGCTGTCATGAGGGCGCCAGTATTTCCTGCTGAGATGCAGGCATCTGCTCGTCCCTCGGATACTTCCTGCGCCATTTTCACCATAGATGAATCCTTTTTACGTCTGACTGCACGCACTGGTTCATCCGTCGGTTCAATGATTTCTTTTGCATCTAAAATTGTGATGCGGTCGTTGTTTGTTATGTATGGTTTGATTTTGTTTTCATCGCCGACAAGTGTAATCTCGATATCTGAAAATGCTGTTAAGCTTTTTTGCACACCGTCAATAATGGCTTTAGGGGCATGATCTCCCCCCATTGCATCGACTGCAATTCTCATATTACGTGCCACCTTTTACTTTTGTTTTGAGCGATACATGACGAAGTCACCTGAGAAGACAACTTCCTCACCAACATAGCTGTTTACTTCAACTACGGTTCTTCCTTTTTCTTTATCATGTGAGGCTACTTTGGCTTTAGAGACGACTCTTTCGCCTTGTTTCACCTGCCTTGTAAACCTGATATTCGCTTTTGCAGTCAAAGCCAGTTCATCGTCAATGACGGCAACTGCCAGCGAATTTGCCTGGGCGAAGAGATGATGTCCCCTGGCAATTTGGTTTCGGCTGAATACATGCTCTTTTCTCACTTCTAAGATGGAAATGGCTTGGTCATCAAGTTCTACATCAATCATTTCTCCAATCACTTCATCCAGTGGAAGTGACTTTACTTCATCCTCTAATGTCTTTTCGGCCACATGCTTAATTCTTTCGCGTAATTCAGGGATCGACAGCTCTAAACGATCAAGACGAACCGTTTGTATGCTGACACCGAATTTACTTGCCAATTCTTCATCAGTAATGAATGGAGTCGAGCTGATCGTTTGCTGGAGAAGCTTTTGACGTTCTTTTTTATTTAGTTTCATATGCAGACACCATCCGTACATTTATGACTAGGTACTAATAGTAGTATATAATCTCATAGATGATAAATCAATCCTTGTTTCAAAAAGACAAGAAAATTCCTCCAGCGTTTGATCAGCTTAATTTATCTCCTCCCAGCACACCGCTGTCTATCAGCGTTTGCCGGAGTTCTTTGTATTCGGGATCAGTCCAAAAGGCGTCCGATTGGACAAGGTCTGCTGCATCTTTTCTAGCCGTTTCCAGCGCTCTATAGTCGTGAACCATATCTGCTACCTTAAATTCTGGCATCCCGCTTTGTTTTTTACCGAAGAAATCTCCGGGTCCTCTTAGTTCTAAGTCCTTTTCAGACAGCTCAAAGCCATCGGTTGTTTCGGACATGATCCGCATCCGCTCTTTCCCTGTTTCGGACTTCGGATCAGCCATTAAAATACAAAATGATTGATGTTCTCCTCGTCCGACCCGGCCTCTTAGCTGATGAAGCTGAGACAGTCCGAAGCGGTCTGCATCATAAATGACCATGATGGTTGCATTCGGTACGTTGACCCCGACTTCAACGACTGTGGTTGAAACGAGAATTTGTACTTCATTTGCGGTAAAGGCTCTCATGACCTGATCTTTTTCATCACTTGCCAGCTTCCCATGCATTAAGCCGATTGACCACTTGCCGCGGTATGCCTCAGTGAGCATGCTATGGACATCAAGCGCATTTTGCACATCCAGCTTGTCTGATTCTTCAATGAGCGGACAAATAATATATGCCTGTCTGCCTTTTCTCAGCTCTTTATCCACAAAAGCAAGAATTCTCTCAAGCATGTCATGCTTCACCCAATACGTTTCGATTTGTTTTCTGCCAGCTGGCAATTCATCAATGACGGATACGTCCATTTCTCCAAAGACAGTGATCGCAAGTGTTCGCGGAATAGGTGTGGCCGTCATAAACAAGACATCTGGGTCCTGTCCTTTACTTCGCAGTTTTTTCCGCTGCTCTACGCCAAACCGGTGCTGTTCATCTGTGATGACAAGACCGAGCTGCTGAAATTCGACTTCGTCTTGAATGAGGGCGTGCGTGCCGACTAATATGTCAATCTCGCCTTCTTTTAAACGTTCAAGCAATTCTCTGCGTCTTTTTCCTTTCACAGAGCTTGTCAAAAGGGCGATATTCAGCCCCCATTTTTCAAACAGCTGGTAAAGTGAATCGGCATGCTGCTCTGCCAAAATTTCTGTTGGGACCATTAATGCACCTTGAAAACCTGATAAATGAGCGGCATAAAGCGCAATGGCTGCAACAGCTGTTTTCCCTGAACCTACATCTCCTTGAAGCAGCCGGTTCATTCGATATGGAGACGCCATGTCCGACATGATTTCATCAAGTACTCTTGATTGTGCCTTCGTCAGCGGAAATGGCAGGCTGTTAACAAACTCAAAAACAGCCTCTTTGGAAAACGGATGCTGGATGCCTGATGTTCTCTCTCGTTCTTTCTTTCTAATCGCCTGCATCTTCAGCTGAAAAATGAGAAATTCCTCGTACACAAAACGGCGTCTTGCTTGCTTGAGCGAGTCCCTTGTTTCTGGAAGATGAATGGCTTTTAATGCTTCCTGATAGGACATGAGTTTATAGGCAGAGACAAGCTGCTTTGGCAATGGATCTTCAGCTTTGTCTGCATAAAGTGACAAGGCCTGCTTTACAAAGCGCCTCATCATTTTCACGGTCACATTTTCTTTTACTGAATAAACGGGCTCTATACTGCCATCTTGCTCGTGCGTCCCTTTTTTAAATTCCTGCACCATGATAGATTGACGGTTTTTATCCCATTTTCCTGTAACGGAAACTGTATCACCTAACACAAGGCTTCGTTTTAAATATGGGCGATTGAAACAAATCGCTGTAATGAGAAAACGCCCGACAAGCAGCCTGAATGTCAGCCTGCTTCGTTTTTTTCCATAATAGGTGAGAACGGGCTCACTATGTACTTTTCCTTCAACTGTGACACGTTCGTCATGCTTGACTTCTTCTAAGTTACGAAGCTCATAGTCGTCATATCGATAAGGAAAGTAGCCGAGTAAATCGGCTACTGTGTAGATTCCAAGTTCATTGAGTGTTTTTTCGGTTTCCTCTCCAATCCCCTTCAGGACAGAGACATTATCTTGCAGTTTCTGTATCACGAGATGAGGTCACACCTCCGAAAATCTTCTTTTCAAGCTCTCTTGCTGTCGGTGTCGCAGCGAGACCGCCTTGTGCAGTTTCGCGAAGAGCTGTTGGCATCGTTTGACCGATTTTGTACATCGCATCAATGACTTCATCACAAGGAATGCGGCTTGTGATGCCAGCAAGAGCCATGTCTGCTGCGATCATGGCGTTAGATGCACCCATTGCGTTTCGTTTCACGCAAGGTACCTCGACAAGTCCCGCTACTGGATCGCAAACAAGTCCAAGCATATTTTTCAGTGTAATCGCCATTGCTTCTGCAGATTGCTGCGGTGTACCGCCTGCCATCTCGACAATCGCTGCTGCCGCCATACCTGATGCAGAACCTACCTCTGCCTGACAGCCGCCTGCTGCACCGGAAATGCTCGCGTTATTCGCCACAACAAAACCAAATGCGCCAGAAGTAAATAGAAATCTGACCATTTGTTCCTTTGTTGGCTTTAATGTTTCTTTTACTGCAAATAACGTACCTGGTACAACACCTGCTGAGCCTGCTGTAGGCGTGGCACAAATGGTTCCCATTGCGGCATTGACTTCATTTGTTGCAACTGCTTTACTGACAGCATCTAATATCGTATGACCAGACAGCGTTTTGCCTGATGCGATATAGGCTTGAAGTTTGACCGCATCTCCGCCTGTTAACCCTGATAATGATTTCACACCCTTCAGCCCGTTTTCAACGGCCTGCTCCATCACTTCTAGGTTGCGGTACATCTGGGAGAAAATTTCTTCACGTGACTTCCCTGTCACTTCCATTTCTTGCACAATCATAATTTCTGAAATGGAGGTATTCCGTTCTTCTGTTAGCTGCACGAGTTCTTTGACGTTTTTAAACATCATTCATAACCTCCTTGTTGTTACTCTGCAATTTGTGTGACTTGAATAATGTTTGGCAGCGTTTCAAGCTCTGATAGGACAGCTGGGTCAATATTTTGATCCACTTCAATGGTCATCAGTGCCTCTTGCCCGACATCTTTACGCGCCACTTCCATATGACCGATGTTGATGGCGAATTTCGCTAGGACATTAGCAACTGCCGCAATCGTCCCGTAGCGATCGTTATGAACCACAAGAATGGCAGGGTGATTCCCTGAAAGCCTGAGCTCAAAGCCATTTAATTCTGTGATTTCAATTTTACCTCCGCCGATGGAAATCCCGATTAGTTCAAGGCTTCCGTTCGCATCTGAAATCTCTACTTTTGCTGTATTCGGATGCGCCGGCACCGCCTCTTCTTCTTTAAATTCAATGTCGATCTCTTTGCTTTTTGCAATATCGATCGCTGTTTTGATTCGTTCATCAAATGTATCAAAGTCAAGAACACCGCCAATAATGGCGACATCTGTACCGTGTCCTTTATACGTATCTTTAAAAGAACCATAAAATGAAACGACAATTCGTTTCGGTTCTCTTCCAAATAAGCTGCGAGCTACTCTCCCTATACGAGCCGCACCCGCTGTGTGCGAACTTGATGGCCCAATCATGACAGGTCCAATAATATCAAACACACTTCTAAATTTCATAGGTCTTCCCCTCTCATCACCACTCGCGTATGGTTTGGTTCTTTCTTTAGACTAATGGATTCATTCGTTTCCCGCAACTCATTTCACCGTGGAATGGCTAGTAAAAAATTGCAAAAGAAGAAGAAGGGCTTTATTTGCCCTTCTTTCGTTATTCAACCGCCAAAATATATGAATAAAGCGGCTGTTTTCCATCGTGGACTTCAACTTCTACATCTTCAAATGTTTCTTCAATAAAGGCTTGCAGTGCATCCAGCTCATCAGATGGTGCATCTTCCCCTTTAATGATGGTGACGATCTCATCATCTTCTGACACCATTTTGGTGAGAAGTTCTTTTGCTGCATCTAATTGATTTTTCGCTGTTAACGTGATTTTTCCGTTGAACAGACCCATATAGTCACCTTTGGCAATGTCGATGCCATCAATTTGAGTATCTCTCACTGCAAAGGTAATTTGCCCGCTTTTCACATGGTCAATCGCTTCTAGCATCGCTCTTTCGTTGTCTTCATTTGAAGCTGCTTCATTGAGAGAAAGAAGTGCCGACATTCCTTGAGGAACGGTCTTCGTCGGAATGACAACGACCTCACGGTTTGAGACAGTTGCCGCCTGTTTAGCTGCCATGACAATATTAGAATTATTAGGTAAGATAAAGACGGTTTCGGCATGTACGCTTTCTATTGCTGTGACAATGTCTTCTGTGCTCGGATTCATCGTCTGTCCGCCTTCAATGACGACGGAAGCTCCGATGCTTTTGAACAAGTCAGCAATTCCTTCTCCCATTGCGACACTGACGACGCCAAAGCGCTGTTTTTCAGCAGCAGGTGCTTTTGGTGCAGCAGGCACATGTTCTCTTTCTTCGTTCACGATTGAGCTATGCTGCTCTCTCATGTTTTCAATTTTCATATTAATTAAGCTGCCGTAGCGCTGTGCATAGGATAAGACATCTCCTGGCTGCTCTGCATGAATATGAACTTTCGCCAGTGTATCGTCAGACACCACAAGAAGTGAATCTCCGAATTCACTTAAGTCTTGTCTGAAGGCATTCTCATCAAAGGACTGTTTGTCTTCTTCAAATTTCACCATAAATTCAGTACAGTAGCCAAATTCGATATCTTCTGTGTTCATATGGCTTTGCGCACTTTTATGATGCTCTGCACTAACGAGCTCTTTTAACGTAGGTAAAGAAGCCGCTTTAGGAGGAAGCTCTTCTCCTCTTAATGAAGCAAGGAAACCTTCATATACGCATAGAAGTCCTTTACCTCCACTATCGACAACACCCACTTCTTTTAAGACAGGAAGCAGATCTGGCGTTCGATCAAGTGATGCTCTTGCTTCCTCAATCGTTAACTCTAGAACGCGGTCAATTTGATCCTCTGCTGCCGAAACAGCAACCGCTTTCTTTGCTGCATCCTTTGCAACTGTTAAAATCGTTCCTTCAATCGGTTTCATCACGGCTTTATATGCTGTATCAACACCCGCCTGTAAGGCAAGAGCAAATTCTTTTGCGTCAATCGTTTCTTTTTGTTCAATATGTTTACTGAAACCTCTAAAGAGCTGTGACAGGATCACGCCAGAGTTTCCTCTTGCGCCCATCAATAACCCTTTCGAGAGGGCCACGCCGACCTTCCCAATATGATCGGTATTTGTTTCTTCAACTGCTTTTGCCCCTGAAGTCATCGACAAATTCATATTTGTCCCCGTGTCTCCATCTGGCACTGGAAAAACATTTAACGCATCAACAATTTGTGCGTTTTGAGAAAGATGGTGAGCACCTGCAAGAATCATTTTTGCAAATGAGCGGCCATCAAGATTTCTAATAGACAATATATTTCCTCCTTACTACGGGTTCGTAACTTTTACTCCTTGTACATAAATGTTGACCGAGTCAACAGAAAGTCCAATTGTGTGATGAATCGTGTATTTGACTTTCGTTTGAACATTATGTGCGACTTCTGATATTTTTGTACCGTAGCTGACGATGATGTACATATCAATATGAATGCGGTCTTCTTTTTGACGCACAAGAACACCCCGGCTGAAGTTCTCTTTGCGGAGAATATCCGTCAAGCCGTCCTTGATTTGATTTTTGGACGCCATGCCAACAATACCATAGCAATCGATCGCAGCGCCTCCTGCCACCATTGCAATGACTTCATTTGATATATCAATTTGTCCGTATTTCGTTCTAAGTTCAATGGACACATTGGTTCCCCCTTTTTGAGAAATTGCCCTGAGTTATCACTATTTTACTATAAGACCCTTCTTTTTAAAAGAAATCATTCAATCCGACCCAATCCTACTTATACTATAGCCTTGATTTTTTATCAAGATGTCAAGGTATTTTTCTTGAAAGAGGAGTAAACAATCCTTGCAAACCCCTTGAAGCTGTGGTAAATTATTAAAGTATCTTGAGGCATCTCTAAGTACGTATATGAAGAATATGATGATGTTTTCGCAGTTAGGAGGGAAACAAATGGCACGTAAATGCGTTATTACAGGCAGAAAAACAAAAGCTGGGAACAACCGTTCTCACGCAATGAACTCTACAAAACGTACATGGGGCGCGAACCTTCAAAAAGTTCGTATTCTAGTGGACGGTAAGCCTAAAAGAGTATATGTATCAGCTCGAGCTTTGAAATCTGGTAAAGTTGAGCGTGTATAAGCAAGAGTAAACGCCTGCTACAATAAACTGTAGCAGGCGTTTTTATGTGGAAATAAAGGAGATTACTCATTAATCTTTTTTAAATGAACCAAGCATCGCACGGACAATGCCGCCAAGAAATCTAGGCAGTTTGATTGTATAAAATTTCATTTTGTCCCCCTCCTAAAAGTACCGCTTGCAGCACAATTGAGCTTAATCAGCCATCCACATTGATAGGTTGGTCAATCTTTGCTTCTTACCATTATTAATATGCCTTCATGAAAAGAAAAAGTACCATTTGAGTGGATGAGTTCGTTACTAATACATAGTGTGGAACCAGGCTCAATATGACAATTTTTCAGAGGATATTTGAAACCTTTTAATGTCAGCTTTTCAACCGATGTACCAAAGGGCAGGAACGACACATATTTTTTATCCGGGTCTTCTTTTATTTCGTATGTACCAGGTCCAAACATTTGAATGATATTTTGCTTATCTACAAGAGTGATGTTCTGCTTGTGCTGAATGCCTTGATATAGAAGGTGAATATTTCCTAGAAAGTGATCAGCCCTTCCTCCTGTAATGCCGTAGATGTGAATATGCGCTGGGTGCTGGCGCATGGCCCAGTTCAGCGCAAGCTCTAAATCGGTTTCATCCTTTTCAGCCTGAAATACATTCAAGGCAGGCAATTTCTTTTTCAGCTCACAAAGCTCTTCTTCTGTCACACTGTCAAAATCACCAAAAGCCTTGGCAGGCATGATGCCGTGCTCTAGTAAAAAAAGCGTCCCCCGGTCTACACCGACCCAGAGAATATCGTCCTGTGATGCTTCCTGTTCAAGGGGCGGGATGTATTCAAAAGGACCGCCGGCTACGATATGTATGTGCATGATATACGCTCCTCTCCATGTAAAAAGAACCAAAGATCAGAGTGACTTTGGTTCCTTTTTTTACGCTTCTCGAATGGCCTGAATGGCTGCTGCACGGTTGTTTTTACCGTATACCGCTGAGCCGGCCACAAGTAAGTTAGCGCCCGCCTCTTTACAGCTCTTTGCAGTCTCTACATTGACACCGCCGTCTATTTCTATGAGTAAGTCTGCTAAGCCCTTTTGTTCGCTAAGGGTCTTCACTTCTTTTACCTTCTCGAGGACAGATGGAATGAACGCCTGTCCGCCAAAACCAGGATTCACCGTCATGAATAAGACAAGGTCTACATCCTCTAATACATGCTCAATCTGGGAAACAGGTGTGTGCGGGTTCAAAACGACACCTGCTTTTACGCCTTGTTCTTTTATGTGCTGTATCGTGCGGTGCAAGTGCGGACAAGCCTCTACATGGACAGATATAATGTCAGCACCTGCTTTTGCGAATGCAGGAATATACCGGTCTGGCTGCTCAATCATTAAGTGAACATCGAGCGGCAGCTTTGTATGCGGTCTGATTGCTTCCACAACATTCGGCCCAAATGTAATATTCGGTACAAAATGGCCGTCCATCACGTCGATATGAATGTAATCCGCTCCGCCTTGTTCCACATCACGGATATCTTTCTCCAAATTGGCGAAATCTGCTGATAAAATGGAAGGGGCAATATAAACCATGATTTAGTACCTCGGCTTTCTGTCTTTGATTTCAGTTAAAAACTCTAAATAATGCTGATAGCGATACGCTCTGATTTGCTCTTGTTCGACCGCACCTTTTACCGCACAGCCAGGCTCTTTCACGTGCAGACAGCCTCTAAACTTACAATCTGCACTCCGCTCTTTGATTTCTAAAAAGTAAAGGCCTAAATCTTCCGCTTCAATGCCGGTAAATTCGAGCGAGCTAAAGCCAGGTGTATCTGCAATGAGCCCTTCTGCTGTACGAATAAGTTCGACATGTCTTGTCGTATGCTTTCCCCTTCCAAGATGAGAGGAAATATCATTGGTTTTCAGCGCCAAATCAGGACTCATCGCATTTAAAAGAGAGGACTTACCTACACCAGACTGACCGGCAAATACAGTGATTTTATTATGAAAATGCGGGGTCAGCTTTTCAATTCCGTCTCCCTCGATCGTGGATGTTACATGAACATCATATCCAATTTGCCGATAGTCCTCTGCATAGCCTTGAATACTTTCACGCTCTTCATCTGTTTTCAATAAGTCCATTTTTGTGATACAGATAATCGGCTTAATATCATTTGCTTCCACCAGCACTAGAAATCTGTCTAAAAGCGATGTGCTAAAGGTCGGTTCTGTCGCAGAGAAAACGAGCACCGCTTGATCGACGTTACTAATAGGCGGACGAACAAGTTCGTTTGTCCGTTCTTTTACTTCTAATAAATAGCCTTCTTTATCGTTATCCGCTTGATATACGACATAATCTCCAACTAGAGGTGTGATTTTGTTTTTTCGAAAAATGCCTCTCGCTCTGCACTGAATCACTTTTCCACTTTCTAGAGACTCATCGAGCACATAATAAAATCCGCTTAATGCTTTAATAATTTTGCCCTCAGGCATAAAGTCCCTCCTTTATTCATCGTCAGGGTATTCGATTGTTTTAGAGCTTACGACTTTATCATCAACCGTCACTTGATAGTATCCTTTTTGACCTGGTTCAATCTTAAATTTAATGGTCCGTTCAGTTGGTGCAGTGATGTTAAAGGTTTCATATGAATCAGAAATGCTATGCTCAGCATCGTCAATGGAAATCTGAACGGTCATCTCTTGCCCTTCAGTGACTGGCTCATACGGGATGGCAATCTTCTCAGTTACCGTTTTAGCCGGTTTTTTCTTCGGTCCGAGTGAGAAGGTGATCTTAACCGTATCCCCTGGTTTCACAGCAGTACCTGCTCCTGGCTCCTGCTTCATGACCTCACCTTTTGGTACATCATCAGAATACGCTTCTTTTTCATCAAGCTTTAATCCGTTATCCTCTAAATAATTCGATGCAGCCTGTTTACTATATGTCGTTAAATCCCGCAAAGTAATATCGGCAGGACCTATGCTGACCGTCAACGTCACTTCTTCATCTGCTGCCACAAGCTCAGTACTCGCTGAAGGTTTCTGTTCCATGACAATTCCAGATTCGGTGTCATTATCATTTACTTCCTCTACAACAACTTGCTTAAACCCTTTTTTCTCTAATAATTCTTTTGCTTTATCGACCTTTTCACCTGTTACATCAGGTAATTCGGTCTTTTCTTTGCCAGTACTTTGGTAAAGCTGAATCTCGGTTCCTTCTTTTACCTTTGTGCCGATTTTCGGGTCTGTTTTGACGACAAGCCCTTTTTCAATTTTTTCATCAGCGATCTCAATTGGTTCAGAGGCAACGGTAAAGCCGGCTTTCTTCAAGGTGTCCTCTGCTTTTTCAATCGTCATGCCAGATACATCAGAGACCTCAACATCTTTTGGAAAGAGCAGTCCGGGAAACACAGTGATAGCTAAAATAGTCGCAGCAGTTAGAATAAACAGGATGGATGCCACAACCCAAGGCCATTTTTTTCGTTTCTTTTTCGGCTTTTGTTTCTCTTTTTTCTTCGGTTTTTGCACCGGATGGACAGCTGTTTTTTCATTGTCTTCATCGACTTGATGATCTTGAATGATTGGGATCGCTTTCGTTGCTTCATGATCCTCTTCAATGACAAAGCGTTTTTCTTTTAGTCTTGAAGGGTCGAAAGCAGTTTGCAGATCTTTTTGCATTTCAGATGCATCTTCATATCGATAAAATGGATCTTTGGCCATTGCCTTTAAAATGATGTTTTCCACGCTTTGTGGAACAGAAGGATTCCACCTTCTTACAGATGGCGGCTCTGATTGCAAATGCTTCAGCGCAACACTGACAGCTGATTCCCCTTCAAATGGCATGCGTCCAGAAATGAGTTCATAGAGAACAATTCCAAGTGAATAGATGTCTGACTTTTTCGTCGCAAGACCTCCGCGGGCTTGCTCTGGAGACAAATAGTGCACGGATCCTAGAACCGAATTTGTGTGGGTGATGGTCGCTGAGCTGAGTGCAATGGCAATCCCAAAATCAGTGACTTTAATATTCCCCATGTTGTCTATTAATATATTGTGAGGCTTAATGTCCCGGTGGACGAGCTGCTTTGCATGGGCTTCTTCCATTGCCGAAACGACTTGCTCCATAATGCGAACGGCTTCTTTCGGATGAAGCGGGCCATTGGCATGTATGTATTCTTTCAGCGTCATCCCTTCGACATATTCCATGACAATATAATAAATGTCATCTTCTTCCCCTACATCGTAGATGCTGACAATATTTGAATGATCTAAACTTGCGGCTGACTGCGCCTCACGCCGGAAACGTCTAATAAAATCATCATCGCTTGCAAAGTCAAAGCGCAAAATTTTAATCGCGACTTCGCGATCTAAAATCATATCCTCCGCCAAATAAACGTTTGCCATTCCGCCTCCGCCTATGACGCGAAGAATCTGATAACGGCCGCTGATCCGTTTTCCGATCAACACTTGCTGTCACCCTCCTCTGGCTGGGAGGAGATTTCTAACAATACTGCTGTAATGTTATCTTCACCGCCGTTGTCATTCGCTGTTTGGATTAATGCTGTTACTTTTTCATCTGGTGCGGTCGTTTGGTTTAAAATATGAATCAAATTCTCTTCTTCTACTTTATTTGATAAACCATCTGAGCAAAGCAGGATTTGATCTCCTGGGTCCACTTCAAAGGTATGTGCATCGATTTGAACGTGTTTATCTGTTCCTAATGCTTTCGTAAGCACATTTTTTCTTGGATGATATTCTGCATCCTCTTTAGAAATTTCACCTGTTTTCACAAGCTCATTTACAAGTGAATGGTCATCTGTTAGCTGGGTCAGTGCTCCTTCTCTTAGCAAGTAGCAGCGGCTGTCTCCAATATGGGCAATTGTGACCGTTTGCAAATGAACGAGCGCACAAACAATGGTTGTCCCCATTCCTTGGCACTCCTCATTGTTTTTCGCATGTTCATATACTTGATCATTAATGTCACTTATTTTTGAGATTAACCAGCTTTCTTGCTCTGCTGGTTTTGCTGGAATTGAAGATGTTTCTTCCCAATATTCTTTTAAAGAAGAGACGGCCATCCTGCTGGCGACATCACCAGCAAGATGACCTCCCATTCCATCTGCTACAACAGCTAGAAGGGTGTCTTCTTTTGCTTCAAAAATACCTGCATCATCTTCATTATGCTGACGGACTTTTCCTGTATCGGTTTGAAAGGCTGCCCTTATCAACATTCGTCACCTCGTCTCTTCCTGACGCTCCTTCGCTCTTAGCTGACCGCAAGCAGCATCAATATCATGGCCTTGCTCTCGTCTAATTGTTACGTTTACGCCGCGTTCCTTCAGCGTTTTTTCAAATAGGAAGATTTGTTCTCTCGGTGTTCTTACATAATCCCTTTCCGGTACATAGTTCACCGGAATGAGGTTCACGTGGCACTTGATTCCTTTTAATAAGTCTGCAAGCTCTTCTGCATGATGAACTTGATCATTTACTCCGCCAAACAGGCCGTATTCAAAGCTGACACGTCTACCTGTTTTTTGAATGTAGTATTCAATGGCTTCCATTAATTTTGGCAGTTTATATGCTTTATTGATCGGCATCAGACGGCTTCTGATCTCTGTGTTCGGTGCATGCAGAGAGACAGCAAAATTGATTTGCATTTGCTCATCAGCGAATTGATAGATCTTTGGAATGATTCCGCTTGTCGACACTGTAATATGACGCGCGCCAATATTTAAGCCGTTGTCATGGTTGATGATTTTAAGGAAGGCAAGCATTTCGTCAAAGTTATCAAACGGTTCGCCAATTCCCATGATGACAACCGAGCTGACTCTCTCATCTGTTTCGTCAAGTGCCTGCTGCACTTTCAATACTTGAGCAACGATTTCTCCTGCTTCAAGGTTTCGTTTTAACCCGCCAAGTGTAGATGCACAGAATGTACAGCCGATTCGGCAGCCAACCTGAGTTGTGACACAGACAGAGTTGCCGTATTCGTGGCGCATCAGTACTGTTTCAATCGTATAGCCATCATGTAATTCAAATAAAAACTTGATCGTTCCGTCTTGAGACGTTTGTTTGATCACAGTTTTTAATGTGGTGATCGCAAATTGATTTTTTAATTTTTCTCTTAAATCCTTTGAAAGGTTAGACATATCGTCAAAGGATGTCA
The DNA here is from genome assembly GCF_054161415.1 of Bacillus sp. PK5-006. NCBI lineage: Bacteria > Bacillati > Bacillota > Bacilli > Caryophanales > Bacillaceae > Bacillus > Bacillus sp. PK5-006. The sequence goes on from NZ_CP096414.1 coordinate 2,162,198, forward strand.
CACGTTTCTCATAAAGCCACTCGAAAATTTGGGCTGCGCGGAAAGGCTTTTCGCCTTGTTCTTTTAACCATTCTTTCATTTCGTGAAGCTCAAATGAGTAGATCGACGGCATTTCTGTCTTCAGTTCTTTTCTTACTTTTTGTTCTGTCATTTTTTATCCCTTCTTTCTCATGCTGCAAATAAAGAAACCATCTGTTCCGAAATAATGAGGAAGAATTTGTACACTTCCGTTTTGAACAAACGGAGCAACCTGCTCAGGCAGCCGTTCATTAAGAGATAGATCGGGTTCGAAGTCTTGGTGTTCTTGTAAAAACGCATGAATCACTTGTTGATTTTCTGTTGGGTCCATTGTACATGTACTGTATACAAGGGTTCCGCCCGGTTTTAAAAGCGGGGCCGCTTCCTTTAAAATGGCCTGCTGGATAGCCGCAAGCCTTGCTGAGTCTTCTTTTGACTTTGTATATTTCATATCTGGTTTTCGTCTAATGACGCCAAAACCGGAACACGGTGCATCAATGAGAATACGGTCAAACGAAGCTTCGCTGTAATAGTCTGCCGCTTTCCTTGCATCAAGTGCTTTTGCCTCAATGTGAGTAAGGTTCAGACGTTTTGCTGCTTGTTTAATGAGTTTCACTTTGTGTTCATGTAAATCAAGTGAAACAATTTTGCCCTCATCGTTCATACGTTCTGCAATATGTGTTGATTTTCCGCCAGGAGCCGCACAGGCGTCAAGCACCGTTTCTCCCGGCTGAGGGTCGAGCGCTCTTGCAACAAGCATCGAGCTTTCATCTTGTATCGTCACATAGCCTTCTTGAAAAGAAGGGGTTGAGACGATGGACCCTTTCATGAGCTTAAGTGCATCTTCAGATAAGTCGCCAAGCTCCGTTTCAATGCCTGCATCCATTAGTTTTTGCTGCAGTGCCGTGCGGTCAGTTTTCATTCGATTGACGCGAAGGGTTTGCTTTGGCGGTACTAAATGAATGCGGCACATGCTTTCTGCTGCTTCAAATCCGTACGCCTGAACCCATTCCTGCACAAGCCATAATGGGTGGCTTGTCTCAATGGACAGCCGCTTTACGGGATCTTTGATCGCATCAAATGACGGAATGCCTTCTCTTTGCACGGAACGAAGAACACCGTTCACAAGTGAAGAAATGCCTTTGTGCCCGCGCTTTTTCGTTAGCTCGACAGCTTCATGAATGGCTGCACGATCTGGTATTTTTTCAAGGTACACCATTTGATAAAGAGACATCCGCAAAAGCTGCATCACCCATGGAGCGACCTTTTGCGGTTTTTTCACAAAGGGCGTCAGCATATAATCTAATGCCAGTTTATTTTGCAGTGTACCATATACAAGCTCTGTTAACAGCGGTTTGTCCTGATCAGCTAAGTCTTTATCTTTCATGACTGACTGCAACAGCAAATTACTGTAAGCTTGATTTTGTTCGAGTTTGATTAAAGCGTCCAGCGCTACTTCTCTCACATTACTTTTCTTCATTCATTAACCCTAATTTCTGTCCAATTTCGATATTTGCGCCTCTTAAGAAGTCTTCGCCGCTCATTTTTTTCTTACCAGCTGGCTGCACACCTGTTAATAAAAGGCCTTGCTCATTCCCAGTTGCAATGACCGGACCTTCTTTTTGAAGCTCAATCACTTTCCCTGGTTCTTCTTGCACTTGAAGCGGAACCTTTTTCGCTTCCCATACTTTTAGATGAGCGCCGTTCCATTCAGTATAGGCAACTGGCCAAGGATTTAGCCCGCGAACTTGGTTGTAAAGCTCTTCGCCGGTTTTTGTCCAGTCTAATCTTTCTTGCTCCCGCTTAATATTTGGTGCGTATGTGGCCGCTTCTTCATTTTGCGGAATTGGAGAAATAGACCCGCTTAGAACATTTGGCACCGTATCTTTTAGCAGTGCGGCACCAGCTGCACTTAATTTATCATGCAATGTTCCGACATTGTCTAATTCATCGATTTCTACTTCTACTTTACTGATCATGTCACCTGCATCAAGCCTTTCCACCATGTACATGATGGTAACGCCTGTTTTCTTTTTGCCTTGAAGGATCGCATAATGGATCGGCGCGCCGCCTCTTAGTTCTGGCAGGAGCGAGGCATGAACATTGATACAGCCAAACTTAGGTTCATCGAGTAATCGCTTTGGTAAGATTTGTCCAAATGCCGCTGTGACAATTAAATCCGGCTGTAATGCAAGCACCTTATCAATTTCTTCATCAAGGCGCACCTTTTCAGGCTGCAACACAGGAATGCCGTGCTTTAAGGCTTCCACTTTCACAGGAGGCGGTGTGAGCACTCGTTTTCTTCCTTTTGGGCGGTCTGGCTGCGTGACAACCCCTACCACTTCGTATCCTTCTGTTATCAGTGTTTGCAGCACAGGTATTGAGAAATCAGGGGTTCCCATAAATACGATACGTGCCATTTTCTTCACCCTTCCATTTCCGCAAGTTCTTTTTCTGTATACGTTTCAATGATTTTTGACGTAAATAAAATGCCGTCTAAATGATCAATTTCGTGCAATAAAGCTCTTGCTAAAAATCCGTCTGCTTCTATTGTAAATGGTTTGCCTTTCTTATCAAAGGCTTTTACCTTCACATAGTTCGGTCTCTCTACAGTGCCGTATAAAGATGGAAAGCTCAGGCAGCCTTCAATATCTGTCTGGCTTCCTTCTACTTCAAGCACCTCGGGGTTCACTAAGTCAATTCTGCCAGGTTCTTCCCCGATATCTACAACAGCGATTCTTTTTGAAATACCGATTTGTGGTGCTGCTAGTCCAACTCCATCCAGCTCAAGCATTGTATCATACATATCATCCAGCAGTTTTTTAAGCTTTTTATCGAACGTCTCGACGCGCTCTGTCTTTTGTTCAAGCACTTCTGCCGGATGTATAACTATTGGTTTTACTGCCACTTACAGCCCTCCGTTTTACATCATCATATATGGATTCATATCTATTGAAATCATCAATTGTTTTTGTTCCATTTCCTTTTGATAATGGTCTTGTATTTTCCGTAGTAAACTTGCCAGTTCATTTTCCCTTTTGTATTTTATCACGCATTGATACCGATATCTATCTTTGATCTTAGCGATTGGTGATGCGGCCGGACCAAGGATTCGAGTATTCGGTGCACAGTTCATTTTTAGGAACTGGACAATTTGATCAGTGACATGTGCTGCCTTCGTCACTTCTTCGTGTGACACTGTCACCATCGCCAAAAAGTAATAAGGCGGATAGGACTGGTGGCGGCGATGCAGCATCTCCTGTTCATAAAAGGCTTCGTAGTCATGCTGCTTCGTTAATTCAATACTATAGTGAGAAGGTGTATACGATTGAATAATAACCGAGCCCGCTTTTTCATGGCGCCCTGCCCTGCCGCTGACCTGCGTGAGAAGCTGAAATGTTTTTTCACTTGAACGAAAATCAGGGATGTGAAGGGATGTATCCGCACTGAGAACACCAACAAGTGTGACATCTGGGAAATCCAGCCCCTTTGCAATCATCTGCGTCCCGAGCAAAATGTCCGCTTCTTTATTGCCAAAAGACGTAAGAAGCTTTTCGTGAGCACCTTTACGAGACGTTGTATCCACATCCATTCGGATCACACGCGCCTCAGGCAACACCTTTGTCAGTTCTTCTTCTACTCGCTGCGTGCCAGTTCCAAAGTAGCGAATATGCTCACTGTGACATTCTGGACATTCAGAAGGTACTGGAGCTTCGTGACCACAATAATGGCACTTCAGCCGTTTTTGATAGCGGTGATAGGTAAGAGAAATTTCACAATGAGGACATTGCTCCACATATCCGCAATCACGGCACATCACAAAGGATGAATAGCCTCTTTTGTTCAGAAATAAAACGGCTTGTTCTTTTCTTTCAAGCACTTCCTTTAACCTGATCATTAATTCTTCTGAGAACATGGAGCGGTTGCCATTTCTTAGTTCCTCTCTCATATCAATTAACGAAACGTGCGGCAGCTGCTGCTGGTTGACGCGGTGCTTGAGCGGCAGCAATGTATAAACGCCTTTTTTCGCACGTGCATAGGTTTCAAGTGAAGGTGTTGCACTGCCTAATACGACTGGACATTGATGCCGCACTGCTCGTTCAATGGCGACATCCTTGGCATGGTAACGAGGCATTTCTTCTTGTTTATAAGAGGATTCGTGCTCTTCATCTATAATAATCATGCCTAAATTTTCAAATGGAGCGAAAACAGCAGATCTTGCGCCAACGACAAGCTTGACTTCCTTGCGATGAATCTTCCGCCATTCATCATATTTTTCTCCTGTCGATAAGCCGCTGTGAAGAACAGCCACATTTGAGCCAAATCGTTCTTTAAATCGCTGCACCATTTGAGGGGTTAATGAAATTTCAGGAACTAAAACGATCGCTTCTTTCCCTTTTTGAAGAACATGATCAATTGTCTGCAAGTAAATCTCCGTTTTACCGCTTCCTGTCACTCCGTGCAGCAAAAAGGTTTCGTGCTGATCCTCACTGACCGCTTGATGAATATGTTTTGCCGCCTCTCTTTGCTCAGGCGTGAGATCAAGTGATGCAGATGGTGTAAACTCCCGGTCACGGTAAGGATCCCGGTAGACCTCTTCATAGCTTTCTGTTAACAGCCCTTCTTGAATAAAGGTTTTAAGCGTTTGAGAACTCGCGCCTGTTTGCTGCTGCAAGTCTTTCGCTAAAAAGGTTGTCTCTCCCGCTTGAAGCAAGTAAGAGATCAGTGCCTTTTGTTTTACCGCATTTTTTTTTAGCTGCTGCTGCTTTTCTTCAAGTTTTTCTTTCGATACAGCCAACTGGAGCATGCGGACCTTTTTCTTTCCAGATTTTTGCGAGACATGATATCTCACCTCTAGATGACCTTTTTGGACATGCTTTTGAATCTGTTTTAATTGTTCAGCCGGGATGTCAGCATAAAGAATGCTCTCTCGCTGACCGAAAAGCTCTTTCAATGACTGCGGAAGTTCTTCCTCTGATAGCACCTGTATTTCTTTTTCATACTTTGCCTTCATGGCTGCGGGCAGCATCGATTGAAGTGCCGTAATATGATAGGACAATGTTTTTTCCGTCAGCCAGTGGGAAAGCTCCAGCAGCTCATCTGTCAGAACAGGTGATAAATCAAATAAATCGACTATCTCTTTGATGCTTCCTGTCTTGATGTCTGTTTCCTCTTTGACTTTTGTCACAAACCCTTGAATCTTCCGCGGGCCAAAGGGAACGACCACCCTCATTCCCGCTTTGACGAGATCTTTGAATCGATCTGGTACACGGTAATCAAATGGCCGGTCAATGGCTTTCGTTGTGACATCTACGATGACTTCAGCAATCATGCGCGATCACGCTCTTCTGGAAGCAGCTGTATTGCCTCCTTTAAAATTTCAAAAGCGAGGTCTTTTTTGCTCATCATCGGCAGCTCTTTTTTCGTTCCATCTGCTTTGATGATCGCTGCCACATTGGTATCTGTGCCAAAGCCTGCACCTTCTTTAGTGACGTTATTGGCCACAATCATATCTAGATGCTTGGATTCAATTTTCTTTTTCGCATAATATTCTACATCCTGCGTTTCAGCTGCAAATCCGACCAGCACTTGATGCTCTTTTCTTTTCCCCAGCTCTTTTAAAATATCTTTTGTCCGGGTAAATTCAATGTCCAAAGCGCCGTCCTGTTTTTTCATTTTATGAGCATATGTCGTGACAGGGGTGTAATCGGCGACAGCTGCTGATTTTATGACAAGATCAGCTTCTCCGTATACATCTAGCGCAGCTTGATACATATCTTCAGCTGATTCAACGTGCACTACATGTACATGGTCAGGTTCAGTTAAAGAAACAGGTCCAGATATCAGCGTAACATCTGCCCCCATTTGCTGAGCAGCCTCTGCGATCGCATAGCCCATTTTTCCACTAGAACGATTTGTAAAGAATCGGACAGGATCGATGACTTCACGTGTAGGACCTGCTGTCACCACGACTTTTTTTCCTGAGAGCGGTAAGCTTTTTGGCTCTTCAAAAAAAGCACGGATGTGTTCCACAATTTTTTCAGGCTCCTCTAATCGCCCTTTTCCAATGTAACCGCAGGCTAAATAACCTTCACTTGGCTCAATAAACCGGTAGCCGTCTTCATATAATGTGCGAATGTTCCGTTTCACAGCCGGGTGATCGTACATATGCACATTCATCGCTGGTGCGATCCATACAGGCGCTGTTGAAGCAAGCAAAGTCGTCGTGAGCATATCATCTGCAAGTCCAGCGGCCATTTTACCAATCGTATGTGCTGTTGCAGGGGCAACAAGAATGAGATCGGCCCAGTCAGCTACGTCAATATGTGCAATGACTTTTGGATTGTTTTCTTTGAATGTATCTACATATACCTCATGCCGAGACAGTGCTTGGAAGGTAAGCGGAGACACAAACTCACGAGCAGATTCCGTCATAATCACTCTGACATTTGCGCCTGCTTGTACGAGTTTACTAGTAAGTGCTGCTGCTTTATATACGGCAATTCCTCCGCTGACACCGAGCAAAATATTTTTTGACTGTAACATTTGTTTGTCCCCCTTAACGGCCTTTTTCACAAATTCGTCTACAATTCAAAAAAGTCAAAACCAATCATAGTTTTGACTTTTTTGAACGTATCGTATCTGCATTGCAGAAGCGATGTGTTATTCTTGATCCTCTTTTTCAAATGTCAAAAGACCAGCGTCGATTTCTTCTAGTGCTTTGCCTACGAATTTGTAAGACTTTGTGTTTTCAATCTGCTGATCTTGGTGGATCTGCATTTCACGTGCACGGCGTGCAGACACTGTTACAAGTGTATATTTTGAATCAAGTTTGTTCATCAATGAGTCAATTGAAGGATCTAACATGGTTTATTCTACCCCCAGCATTTTTTTATATCTTGGTGCGACTCTGTCTCTGCGCAGGTGTTCTGCAAGGACGATCGCTTTGATTCTTTCACAAGCAAGCTCGACATCATCGTTTTCAACGACATAGTCGTAAGCATCCATCATTTCAATTTCTTCTTTCGCAGCGGCCATTCGGTTTCGAATGAGCTCCTCAGATTCTGTACCGCGAGTAATGATGCGGTTTTGAAGTTCTGAAAGACTAGGCGGTGCAAGGAAAATAAAAAGACCTTCTGGGAATGCTTCTCTTACTTGAAGTGCGCCTTGCACTTCAATTTCAAGGAAAACATCTTTTCCTTCGCTCAATGTCTGTTCTACATAGTCAACAGGCGTGCCGTAGTAATTCCCGACGTACTCTGCCCATTCTAACAGTTTTTTGTTTTCAATCATATGTTCAAATTCTTCCCTGGTTTTAAAGAAATAATCGACACCATTTCTTTCACCTTCACGCGGTTTGCGCGTTGTCACAGAAATAGAGTATTCAAATTTCGTATCTTCCTGGGAGAAAATGGCTTGTCTGACCGTTCCTTTTCCAACTCCCGAAGGTCCAGAGAGAACGATTAAAAGTCCTCTTTCTTTCATAATGGCGTATTACCCCTGCCCTTCATCTATGATTTCTTCTTTTACAGAAAGTCTTTGCGCGACAGTCTCAGGCTGAACGGCAGATAAGATGACATGGTCACTGTCCATAATGACAACAGCACGGGTTCTTCTTCCGTATGTAGCATCTATGAGCATGCCTCGATCTCTTGCGTCTTGTATCATTCGTTTAATCGGTGCTGATTCCGGACTGACGATCGAAATCATCCGATTCGCTGAAATGATGTTTCCAAATCCGATATTGATCAACTTTATGGTCATCTTCTTTCGTCCCCCTGTAATATAAACGTCTCTAGTCTCGCCGAAAGAGACGCACTGTAAACAGCATACACAATGACTATTCTATATTTTGCACTTGTTCTTTTATTTTTTCAATAGCACTTTTCATTTCAACCACCAGCTTTGTTAAATGGTGATGGTTCGCTTTTGATCCAATGGTGTTCACTTCACGGTTGAGCTCCTGTACAAGGAAGTCAAGTTTTCGTCCGGCAGCACCGCCTTGCAGCAAGATTTGCTGGAACTGCTGAAAATGACTTTTTAATCTCGTAATCTCTTCTGTAATGTCACACCGGTCAGCAAAGATAGCAGCCTCAGTTGTCAGTCTGCTTTCGTCAAGCGCTTCTCCGATCCATTCTTGCAATCGCTGGTTCAATCGTTCTTTGTACTGATTCACAACCTCTGGTGCAAAGACTTTGATTTCTTCTGTATAGGCCTCTAGTTCAGAAAGCCTCAGTTCACAGTCTTTTTGAAGCGATGCTCCCTCTTGCTCTCTCATGAAGCAAAGCTCCTTGACAGCAGCCTCGCAAGCTTCCATCAGCAACTGCTCTAACTGTTCATTTCGGCTGGCTGACTCTTCCACCTGAACGGCAAGCTCCAGCCCCAATAAGTCATGTGCATGCTGAATGCCTGAAATGTGATAGCGTTTCTCGAGGTCTTTTGCGGCTTTCATGTATTCATCAAGCAGCGGCCAGTCGATCTGTAAGGACCGGCTTGCTAGTTTACCGCCTTCAATCGTGACAAACAGCTCAATTCTACCGCGCTGCACGTGACGAAGAATGATCTTTTTTAATGTATCTTCGAAATATAAAAGCGGCCTCGGCAAACGGGCATGAACCTCTTTAAAACGGTGATTGACCGATTTTAGCTCAACTGACACTGTCAGTTCTCCATCCGTTTTACTCGCTTGGCCGAATCCCGTCATACTGCGTATCATGTCAAAACACCCAATTCTTTCATATTAATAAAATGAAAAAGGTAATAGCAGACACTATTACCTCAAAATTATACCATAATCAATTATTTTTTTCTTGTCAAAAGTGATCCTGCCAGTAAAAAAGTTGGCAGTGCAGACATCCCGATGATCAGCAGCCAATCAATCGGTGCAACCGCGACCGTTTTGAAAATCGGCTGAAGCGGCGGGTAATAAATGACCACAAGCATGAGCAAAAGTGATGACAAAACCGCACCGATCAAATAAAGGTTTCCAAATGGATTACGTTCAAAAATGGACCGTTCACTGCGGCAGTCAAATACATGAATGAGCTGCGCCAAAACAAGCGTACTAAATGCGACAGTCTGTGCATATTGCAGGTTGTTTGGATCGCGGTGATACACAAATATAAATGCCAAAAGGGTCGCAAGCCCGATGAGGAATCCTCTTGAGATGACCTTCCAGCCAAGCCCTCTTGCAAAAATGCCCTCTTTCATATTCCGCGGCTTTCTCTTCATGACATCGCCTTCTGGCTTATCCATGCCAAGTGCCATAGCCGGGAGACCATCTGTGACAAGGTTTACCCATAAGATTTGTATAGGAACGAGCGGCAGCGGCAGCGCGAGGAGCATCGCAAACAGCATGACCAAAATTTCCCCGACATTTGATGCCAGCAAATAGCGGACAAACTTACGAATGTTTTCATAAATATTCCGGCCTTCTTTAATGGCGGATTTAATGGTCGCAAAGTTGTCGTCAAGTAAAATAAGAGAAGACGCTTCTTTGGCTACGTCTGTTCCAGTGATGCCCATGGAGATGCCGATATCTGCTTGTTTAATGGCAGGCGCATCATTGACCCCATCACCTGTCATCGCCACAACATGCCCATTTTTTTGATAGGCTTTGACAATTCTCAGTTTATGCTCAGGGGAAACCCGGGCAAAGACGTATACATTTTCAGCCGTTTGCTCAAGCTCTTTGTCGCTCATCTGATCAAGTGCTTTTCCGTCTAGCACCTGTCCTTGCTTCGGTAAAAGGCTTAAGTCTTTTGCGATCGCTTTGGCCGTTTCCACGTGGTCGCCTGTAATCATGACCGTTTTAATCCCGGCATCCCGGCACTCTTTAATCGCTCGTCTGACTTCAGGACGCGGTGGATCGATCATGCCCTCTAACCCGATAAATGTTAAATCGGTTTCAGCCTGCTTTACAGAGGTGATTTTTTCTGTCAGACCGACTTTTTTATACGCAATGGCAATGGTTCTAAGCGCCTGTCTTGCTAACCCTTGAATCGCAGCTTCTGCTTCTTGCCTGTGAGTCGCTGAAAAAGAAGCTGTGCGTCCGCCGTGCATGATATGACTTGAACGGTTCATTAGTACATCCGGCGCACCTTTTGCAATGACATACCGCTCTTTTTGATTCGTTTCAACGACGACTGACATCATCTTTCTTTCTGAGTCAAAAGGAAACTCCTCAATGACATGAAATCCAGCTTCAATGAATTGCTCTGTAAAACCCGCTTTACGTGCTGCGGTAAGAAGCGCTCCCTCTGTCGGATCGCCATCAAGCCTCATCTCTCCATCTTTTTCAACGATGGTCGATGTATTACAAAGCGCCCCGTATAATAACACCTTTTGCAGGCTTGGGTGCTTGTCGGCATGGACGATTTCTCCGTTTAAGGTAAAGTCACCGGATGGCTCGTAGCCTGTGCCAGAAATATTCCACGTTTTCCCCTCTGCCCATACATGGGTCACGGTCATTTTATTTTGCGTCATGGTTCCTGTTTTATCTGAGCAAATGATTGACGCGCAGCCGAGAGTTTCCACCGCCGGGAGCTTTCTGACAATCGATTTTTGTTTGATCATCCGCTGCACCCCTAGGGAAAGTGCAACAGTGACGATCGCCGGCAGTCCTTCTGGAATCGCCGCAACAGCAAGAGATACTCCCGCTAGGAACATATGATACAATTCATGTCCTTGCACAACACCGAGAACCACTACGAGCACCGTTAAAAATAAAGCAGCCACAATCAGAATTTTCCCAAGCTGCTCGAGACGCCTTTGCAGCGGCGTTTCCATATTACCTGCTGCATCCAGCATACCGGCAATTTGTCCCATTGCCGTATTCATTCCTGTACCAATGACAACCCCTACGCCGCTTCCTCTAGTAACAAGCGTCCCCATAAAGGCCATGTTCGTCAAATCTCCAAGCGAGACATGGCTGCTTGAAAGAGGACTTGCGTGTTTGACAGCTGGGATAGACTCACCAGTGAGAGCGGACTCCTCGATTTCTAAACTCTTTGTTTCTAGTAATCTAATATCCGCCCCAATCCGGTCTCCGCTTGAAAATTTCACAATATCCCCTGGCACGAGATGTTTAGACGGGATCTTGACCCATTCATTATTTCTCCTTGCATATACATGCGGAGTTGATAATTCCTTTAACGCTTGAAGGGATTTTTCCGCCCGGCGTTCTTGATAAAAGCCGAGTACACCATTAATCAAAACAATGGCTACAATCGCAACAGCATCAATGTATTCTCCTAAAAAGGCAGAAATGATTGTTGCAGCAAGCAAGATTAACACCATGAAATCTTTAAATTGTGCTAAAAAAATGATCAGAGCCGACGCCTTTTTTCCTTCCTGCAATTCATTTGGCCCGTGTTTTTCAAGCCGCTTTTGTACATCTTTTTCTGACAGTCCGTCACCTATCGATGTATTCATTGTTTTTAATAAATCGGTTTGGTTCAGTTCATGCCAATTCATTTGACCTCGTCCACTCCTCTTTTGTTCTCTCTCATATGCAGTGTTCTATAAGCCAGTTTATTCAGACTCGTCCTAAATCATGCTATAATAATAAGACTGCCTAAAGAACGAGAAAACAGAAGGTTCTTTCAGTAGATTTGTGTGAAAGAAGAGGGTGTATCCAACATGTCATTTGACGGCATTTTTACATATGGTATGACAAATGAATTGCAAGAGACATTAACTGGCGGGAGGATTTCTAAAATCCATCAGCCATATAAGCACGAGCTGATTTTTCATATTCGGGCAAACGGGAAAAATCATAAGCTCCTTTTATCGGCTCATCCGAGCTATGCGAGAGTGCAGCTCACTGAGCATCAATACGACAATCCAAGCGAGCCGCCAATGTTTTGTATGCTCCTCAGAAAGCATCTTGAGGGCGGCTTCATTGAACGTTTTGAACAGATTGGATTTGACCGGGTGATCGTGCTTCATGTAAGAAGCAGAAATGAAATTGGCGATGAGCAGACGCGTAAGCTTTACATTGAAATCATGGGACGTCATAGTAATTTCATTCTGGTAGAGGATGGAACGCAGCAGATCATTGATGGTTTGAAACACCTTTCTCCATCTGTGAACAGCTATCGAACGGTGCTTCCTGGTCATGAATACCTTCTGCCGCCTGCGCAGCAAAAATTGAATCCTTTTGACGTGACAAAGGATGATATTTTGAAGCATTTACGCTTTCAAGAAGGAAAGATCGCAAATCAAATTGTCGATACCTTCTCTGGGGTTTCCCCGCTGTTTGCAAAGGAAGTTGTACACCGGGCCGGTCTTGCCAATCAAGAAACGATTCCAAATACACTGCTCGACATGTTCCAGCTCATTCGCATGCATTCTTTTACACCGCAGCTCACAAGAAAAGACGGAAAAGAGTATTTCTATTTATTAGAGCTTCAGCATGTCCATGGCGAGATGAAGACATTCGACTCACTCAGCCAGCTGCTTGACCGCTTTTATTTTGGAAAAGCTGAGAGAGATAGAGTCAAACAGCAGGCAGCGGACCTTGAACGGTTTGTCGTAAATGAAAAAAAGAAAAATGAAAACAAGCTGAAAAAGCTAAAAAGAACCCTTGAAGAATCTCAAGGTGCACACAAATATCAGCTCTATGGTGAGCTGTTAACAGCCAATTTATATGCGATTAAAAAAGGGGATAAAGAAGCGACTGTCATCAATTATTACGATGAAGACGGCGGAGAAATCACGATTCCGCTCAAAACAAACAAAACCCCTTCTGAAAATGCCCAGGCATATTTTACAAAATATCAAAAGGCAAAAAATGCTGTAGAAGCTGTAAATGAACAAATTAAGCGGACACATGAAGAAATTGCTTATTTTGAAGAGCTGATTCAGCAGCTGTCCTCTGCTTCACCGAAGGATTTAGAGGAAATGAGAGAAGAGCTTGTTGAAGGAAAATATTTACGCGCCAAACAAAAGCGTCTCGCCAAAAAGAAAAAACCGGCGGCCATTCAGCTCGAAACGTATGAATCATCCCAAGGCATACCAATTTTAGTCGGAAAAAACAACAAACAAAACGAGTATTTGACTACAAAGGCAGCTGCTCGTGATGATATTTGGCTGCATACAAAGGATATTCCTGGGTCACATGTCGTCATCCGCCACCAAGCACCTGATGAACAAACGCTGCTTGAAGCGGCTCAAATTGCCGCCTATTTTTCAAAGGCAAAAGAGTCCAGCTCCGTACCTGTCGACTATACAAAAATCCGGCATGTGAAAAAACCAAACGGAGCAAAGCCAGGCTTTGTTACGTATGATCAGCAGCAAACTTTATTTGTCACGCCTGACGAAGATCTTGTGCTCAAGCTGAGAAAATAAATAAAAAAAAGCCGATAAAATCTCCTGTAAGGATTTTATCGGCTTTTTCTTTGTCGTTTTTTTCTTTCGATGTAAAGGGCATCAAGTGCGTCAATATCCTCTTCTTCAAGCAAGGATTCTATTGCCGCAGCCAGCTGTTTTGTCCGGGCGGGGCTAGCACCGCTTGTAGAGACTGAAATCGTCACTTTTCCTGCTTTGACAACCTTCGGCATCATCACATTGCCGAGCTCAGATTGGCTCACACAATTCACGAGCTGGTGAGGCTGCGCTGTTTGTGCAATCCATTCATTTACCGAAGGGTCGTTTGTAGCAGCTACAATGAAAAACGCATCCTTCAAATCTTCAGCGCCCACCTTCTTTTCCTTCCAATTCAATGCGTATGTATCAATGAGGCACGCCATCTCTTCAGAAAGATCAGGACTCACAACAGTTATATGGCAAGACTCCGTACACAATGCCTTTGCTCTTCTTAATGCGACAGATCCGCCGCCGGCGATGACCACTTGTTTATTGGTTAAATCAAGATGGACTGGAAGCATGGCTTTCTCCTCGGAAACGAAACGCATCGTCTTTGTTTAAAATGGTTTCTTGCACGCGTTCAATATAAGCCGCTTTGACATGCGGATGAAAGCCAATATACCGGCATACCCGGACATCTTTCAGCCGCTTTCTCGCCTGAGCGGCTTCACTTTCAATTTCTTTCATTAAAATCCCCGTAAACAGTAAGTAAGGAACGATATAAACAGGCCCATCGTCATCTTCTGATAACTGCGCGAGAACATCTCGATAATTTGGCTCACATGCTGTAATAAAACACGGAAGAACCTCTGCATGCGGAAGCAGGCTTCGGACATCGTCTGCAATGCCAAACACATCTCGCTTCACATCCGGATCAGAACTCCCGCGGCCAATTAAAAGAATCCGAGCGCGCTCGCCTTGATATCCTGCTTCTTTAATTCTTGCGGCAACCGCTTTTGTTACTTCTTGATTCACCCCGATCGGCTTTCCATATGTGACCTTCACTTGCGGGAAACGCGCGCGCACTTTCTCAATTTCGACCGGGATATCCGATTTGGCATGCATGGCAGTTAAAAGGAGGAGCGGGACGATTGCAATGTGTGTCGCTCCTTTTTTCACACAGGCCTCAAATCCTTCTTCTATAGAAGGATCCGTCAGCTCTAAAAAACAAATTTCTTGTATATCTGCTTTCACTAACGGCATACAGCTTTTCATAAAAGAAATGGCCTTATCTTGTGCTTCTTTCACCCTGCTTCCATGCCCAACATAAAGGACAGCTTGTTTCATGCGGCTCCTCCCTCTCACTTGTTTTCATCAGACGAAAAGACACGATGTATGCACGTGTCTTTTCTCTACCATTCTCATTTCTCGATTAATGCGGGTTCAAACCAGTTCAGCTTTTGATGAAAATGAACGACATCTCCAACAACAATTAAACTTGGATGCTCGATCCCTTCTTTTTCAACAGTTTCAGACAGTGTCGCAACCGTGCAGCAAGTTGTCTTTTGCCTCGATGTGGTTCCCCAGTGTATAAATGCAGCGGGTGTTTCTGGGTCCCGTCCATTTTTTAAAAGCAGGCGCTGCACTCTTTCCACGTTTTTGACACCCATGTAAATCACAAGAGTATCAATCCCTGTAGCCAGCGCCTCCCACTTTTCTTCAAAATGTTCATCCTTTTGATAGTGGCCCGTGACAAAAGCAACATTTGAGCTGAATTCACGATGTGTCACAGGGATGCCCGCATAAGCAGCCGCTGCAATCCCAGAAGTAATTCCTGGGACGACCTCATACGGAATTCCGTGCTCAGCTAAGCATTCGATTTCTTCACCGCCGCGGCCAAAGACAAAGGGGTCGCCGCCTTTCAGCCGAACGACAACGTTCCCTTCCTTTGCATGAGCCACAAGCGCTTCATTGATGGCTTCCTGCCTCATTGTATGATGATTTGGCAGCTTGCCGCAATAAATCAATTCCGCCTCCGGTTTGGCATGGGCGAGAATTTCTTGATTGACAAGACGATCATATAAGATGACATCTGCCTGCTGTATCGCCTTATGGGCCTTTAATGTGATTAAATCTGGGTCACCGGGTCCAGCACCCACAATGTATACTTTCCCCATCTTGCTTTTCTCCCCCTGCCATCAGGCGATTATTTCGTTGTTCCTTTTACATAATCAACAAGACGCTGTTTAGATTCCTCACGGGATAATTCCCCTGTATCTAATACGAGCTCAGGCGCAGCAGGCTCTTCATACGGTGAATCGATTCCAGTGAAAAACGGAATTTCACCGTTTCTGGCCTTTTTATATAACCCTTTTGGATCACGCTCTTCACACACGTTCAAATCACATTTGACAAACACTTCGTGAAATTCTCCATCTTCGACTAACTGTCTAACAATGTGGCGGTCTTCTTGAAATGGAGAAATAAAAGCAGTGATGACAATCGTTCCTTGCTCCACAAATAATTTCGCCACTTCTCCGATTCGGCGGATGTTTTCTTTTCTATCATCATCTGAAAACCCTAGATCTTTATTGAGTCCGTGCCGCACGTTATCGCCGTCAAGAACTGTGACTTGGTAGCCTTGTTCAAACAGCTCTCTTGCAGCTGCATTCGCGATCGTTGATTTACCTGACCCGCTTAGACCTGTAAGCCAGATAATGCCGCTCGTATGATTGTTTTTTTGTTGATATTCTTTTTTTGTAATAGATGAATCATGCCACACGATATGTTCGTTGCTCATGTCATACCCTCCCGTTAAGATACCGTCGTTTTTAATCCTTCGATTAATGTTTCAATGACTTCTTTTCGGCTGAACGTGCTTGGTGGTAATTCACCGTTTCTCAGCATTGTTCGAACCTTTGTACCTGAAAGAATGACATGCTCGCTTTTGTCGTGAGGACACGTTTTTGGAGTGGCCATCGCTTCACATGTATTACAGTAGAAGCTGTGTTCAAATTTTAATGGAGTAATGCCGATTTCTTCGCTTGTAAATTGATCAAATAGTTCCTGCGCCTCGTATGTGCCGTAATAGTCACCAACACCTGCATGATCTCTTCCGACAATAAAATGGGTGCAGCCATAATTTTTCCGTACGAGCGCATGAAAAATGGCTTCCTTTGGTCCAGCATAACGCATTGCAGCAGGAAAAACACCTAAAAAGACGCGGTCTTTTGGATAATAACCGTCCAATAACACTTGATAGCTTTTCATTCTTACATCTGCTGGGATGTCGTCAGATTTTGTTTCACCGACAAGAGGATTTAAAAATAAACCATCGACTGTTTCCAGTGCTGTTTTTTGAATATATTCATGGGCACGATGAACCGGGTTTCTCGTTTGGAAACCAACAATGGTTTTCCAGCCGTTTTCTTTAAAATGACGTCTTGTTTCTTCTGGCTCATACGTAAATTGAGGGAATGGTTTTTCACTGCGTTTCGTCAGTGTAATTTTTCCGCCAATGTAAGTATCGCCGCGTTCAAATAATTTTTTCACGCCTGGATGATTGCGGTCATCTGTTTTATAGACATTCACCGCTTCTTTTTCCTTATCTGGTGTGTATTGATCCTCTACTTCAATGACCCCATATACAGTCCCATTATAAGATAAGCGCACGATATCGCCTTGATGGATTTCCGCCGCCTTTTCTTTTGTTACTGGCAGTGTAATAGGAAGAGACCAAACGACACCACTTGCTAGCCGCATACTGCTTACAACTGCTTCATAATCAGCTTTTGTTAAAAACCCTTCAATAGGACTATATCCGCCAATTGCAATGAGTTCAAGGTCTGCAAAGGAAATCGCATCTAGTTCAATTTCCTTCGCAGCCGTGCTGAGATCATATTCTTCATTTACTCGATTAATTAATACGCCACCATGTGGTGTTAAACTCATTTGTTCATCTTCCTCTCAATGTTCATATTTATTAGATGTTAATAGTCGGATTTATGGTTAAATCCCGCCGCCCTGTTCATGAATAGAGCTGCTTTCTTTTTTGACTGCTTTCATCAGACTCAGCGCACCAAGTGAGGCAAGCAGTACACTCATCATGATAAAGATAGAGTAATAGTCTCCTTTTAAGAAAAGGCTCACAAGCAAATACGATAGGCTGAGTGATAAGAAAGGTGAGACCACCCATACTTTCAGCATTTTTTTCACAACATGTTTGTGAAAAATGTTAGGCCCGCCTTTTGCCATTCCAAGCCCGATAATAGACGAGGAGGTGATTTGCGTAAGTGGAACGGGCAGCCCAAAAATAGAGCTGACGATGACAAGCCCGGCACCGGTACTCGAAAGTAAAATCCCTTCGCCTGTTTGATAGCGGGTAATTTTCTTTCCGTTTGTTTCCAGCACTCTTCTGCCTAGCAAGAGGGCCCCTGCTGCGACGAAGATTCCGCCATAAAGTGTTCCCTGCCCAACTGACAAAACGCCTGAAGCGACGAGCGGGCCGACGGCATTTGCCACATTGTTCATACCGGCTGAAAATGCCTCTAAAAATCCGCTGAGAATTAATACGACAGATAAAATAGCTGTGCCTTTTTTAGACAGCTTCCGTTTAGGGAACATTCTGATGATTTTGACGACAGCAAAGGTAAAAAGAAAGGCGAAAAGCGGGATGATGACCCAAAATGCCACAATCATTAAAATGGATTTCACAAACAAAACTTTATATGCGACTGCTACACCAACTACAGCCCCTACTGTGACCTCACTTGTTGATAAAGGAATCGCCATCAGATTTGCTATGAAAAGTGATAGTGCAGCAGAACCAATGATAATACAAACGATTTCAAGTGTAATGACTGATTCTGGCATAATACCAGAGCTGATCGTTTTGACGACCTCACCGCCGCCAATCACTGAACCTGCTAAAATCCCAACTGCACAAAAACTGAGCGCATAAATGGGCTTTTGAATGGCACCTGATCCATACGCAATGCCCATAGAAGCAGCTGCTCCGCTTGCGCCTATGTTTAAAGCAAAGAATAGACTAAATAAAATTGCGGCGATTTCCATACATTATACTCCCTTACTCATGTAATCCGCACTCTGTCTTTGCTGTGCCTGACCATCTGCCAGAACGAAGATCATCTGCAGTAAATGCTGGCTGTGTACACGGTGCACAGCCGATACTTGGATATCCTTGGTCATGCAGCGGATTATAAGTAAGTTCCTCTCTAGATGCATATCTCCATATGTCCTTCCACGTCCAATGGATGAGCGGACATACTTTCACTGATTTGAATTTTTCATCCTTATTTAAGAAATTCGTCCCTGCTCGTTTTGGTGACTGCTCTCTTCTTAAACCAGAAAGCCATGCTGGATAACCAGATAGGGCTTCTTGCAAAGGAATGACCTTACGCATATGACAGCAGCTTTGAGGATCTGTTTTCCATAATTGATCACCGTGCTGCTCATTTTGCTGTTCAACCGTCAGCTCAGGCGTTTTCAGTACAATATCTAAACCCGGATATCTTTCCTTTACCGCATCAATTGTGTCGTAAGTTTCTTTAAAATGCAGACCTGTATCTAAAAAGACAATTCTCGCATCTTTTTTTACTTTTGCAATCAGATCAATCAGAACGATGCCCTCAATCCCAAAGCTGCACGCATATACAAGCTGGTCACCATAATGACCGTACGCCCATTTCAGTACAGACAGGGCTCCTTTATACAAATCATCCTCTTGAAATGTAATGGACGGCTCTTGCCAATTTTCATAAGTTAACATGATTTCTCCCCTTCCGGAGTACCGCTCATATTGCTATTTTCCGCACTACTTTAATCTAATTTTTTCGTTTTTTTCCACTTGAATCACTTGACCGTCCTGAACAATTAACGTAATTGAACCGAATTTCATATCCCCAATCAGTTCTTGCATATGCTTTACTAAGTCCTCATCCTGATTTTGTTTCACTTCCATCTCCTCTTCCTCCTCACCGTTAAAATAAAAAAACTTTCTTTCAGTCCGAAAGAAAGATGAGGAAGCTCACAATTTCCTTATCTTTCAAAATAGAATCATTTTGCAGGAAGTAGCACCTTGCAAATCGCAGGTTGCCGGGTTTCATCGGGCCAGTCCCTCCACCTCTCTGGATAAGAGTTTCAATTTGTCTTAAATATTAACACAATTCAAACAAAAGTCAACCCGACTTTATTGATAGGATTAGTTTTTATTAAAATTTGAGTCTATTTTACTATTTTTACCCAAATAAAAAAGCCGTGCGGGCAGGCACAGCTTTAAAATTGTTAACGATGGACTTTGACTTTTCAGACCGTTTCTTCCATCCAAGATTCAGAGGAAGGGTCTTGTCTCCAGCGTTTTAGTTTGTTCATCGCAGACGGCTCAATCGCTTTCAGTTCAAGTGCCACGTCTGTCAATGTGTCATAGTCTGTCAGGGTGACATATGGAATATTTTTTTCTTGAAAAGCGGCCGCTGCTTTTGGCAGTCCGTATGTGAAGATTGCGGCAACTCCTAGTACCTCGCAGCCCTCAGCTTGAAGAGCAGCAACCACTTCCAGCACACTGCCTCCTGTGGAGATAAGGTCTTCGACGACGACAACCTTTTGGCCTTTCGATACGGCCCCTTCAATTTGATTTCCTTTGCCGTGTGCTTTCGGCTTACTTCTGACATAACACATCGGGATGTTCAAGCGGTCTGCTGCTAATGCCGCATGCGGAATGCCTGCTGTTGCAGTACCCGCGACAACCTCTGCTCCCTTGAAATGAGTGAGAATCAAATCTTTTAGACCTTCCGCAATGTCGTGTCTGACTTCTGGATATGATAATGTGAGGCGGTTATCACAATAGATCGGTGATTTTATACCGCTCGCCCATGTAAACGGTTCGTCTGGTTTTAATGAGACCGCTTTGATTTGTAATAGATGTTTCGCGATTTTTGATTTCATCTGGCAGTCACTCCCACTCTTTCAAAATTTGATGATAGGCTTCTATTGGTTTATCAGCTTTTGTGATTGATCTCCCGACAACGATTTGTGAAACACCTTGCTCTTTTGCATAGGCAGGTGTCGCCACACGCTTTTGGTCATCGGTTTGATCATTCGGTAAGCGAATCCCTGGCGTTACAGTGAGAAAAGAGGGTGAGATATGTTCATGAAGTGCTTTAGATTCATGAACAGAGCAAACAACACCGTCCAGTCCACTTTCATATGCTAATTGTCCGTACCGGATCACAGTCTCTTGCAGCGGACGGTCAATGAGTAATTCGTTTCTCATCATGTCTTCTGACGTACTAGTCAGCTGGGTCACTGCAATAATGCCCGGACGGCTTTGTCCAGCAGGAGTCCCGCTTTCAAGTCCCTCTAATGCAGCCTGCATCATTCGTTTCCCGCCAGCAGCATGCACATTGACCAAATCAACGCCAAGTGCGGCAAGCCGGTTCATCGCTTTTTGCACCGTTGTTGGAATGTCATGTAATTTTAGATCGAGAAAAATGCGGCAATTTTTTTCTTTCAGCGCATCAAGGATGGCAGGTCCTTCTTGGTAAAACAGCTCCATGCCGACCTTCACAAATAATGGTGTCCCTTCAAAGGGATCTAAAAAGGCAAGCGCGTCCTGCCCTGATGGAAAATCAAGCGCGATGATGGGCAAGTGCTTCATGTTTCCAGCTCCTTCCGATACATTCCTCTACAGATGAATAACCATATGCTGCTAACACATTTGGCAGCTCTTCAATGATTTCCGGGCAAATAAATGGATTCACAAAATTCGCTGTACCGACAGCGACTGCACTTGCACCTGCTAGTAAAAATTCAAGTACATCTTCAGCACTTTGCACTCCGCCCATCCCGATAATCGGAATAGAAACCGCTTGACTCACCTCATGCACCATACGTACAGCGACAGGTTTGACAGCTGGTCCTGATAATCCGCCTGTTTTATTGGCAAGGATGGGTTTCCCCGTTTTTAAATCTAAACGCATCCCTATTAATGTGTTAATCATGGTGAGTCCATCCGCTCCAGCAGCTTCAATCGCTTGAGCAATTTCTACAATATTGGCTACGTTAGGTGACAGCTTGACATAGACAGGTACGGAAGAGACTTTCTTGACTGCTTTTGTCAATGATGCTGCCATATTTGGATCTGTACCAAAGGCGATTCCGCCGGTTTTCACATTTGGGCAAGAAATATTCAGTTCAAGGGCATGAACATTTTTTGCTTGGCTGATTTGCTTGGCTACTTCAACATAATCATCCACCTGTGAGCCAGCAACGTTTGCGATAATTGGCGTATCAAACTGCTCAAGCCAAGGCAGCTCATTTTCAAGCACGCCTTTTAGACCTGGATTTTGAAGGCCGATTGCATTGAGCATACCAGCTCCTGTCTCAGCAACCCTTGGAGTCGGATTGCCAAATCTCGGTTCAAGGGTTGTGGCTTTGATCATGATACCGCCCAGCAATGACAGGTCATATAAGGATGCAAATTCTCTCCCGAATCCAAAGCAGCCTGATGCAGGGATAATTGGATTCTTTAAAGATAATCCCGGTAACTCAACGTTTAGCATGACAATGCCACCTCCTCTGCTTTAAAAACAGGTCCATCAAGACACACTTTGACGTAAGGTTTGTCGAGCTGATCGGTATGACAGACACATGCAAAGCAGGCACCAATCCCGCAGCCCATTCGTTCTTCCATCGAAATGTAGACAGGCTTATCAGGATACGTGTCTTTCAGCGCTTTTAGCATAGGTGTTGGACCGCAGGAAAGCAGCACATCAAAGCTCAGGTTTTGCTCTTTTATCACATCTGTTACAAAGCCTTTAGCACCGTATGTGCCATCAACCGTTGCAATAAACGTATCGCCGAGTGCTTGAAATTTTTCCTCGTAAAATACATCCTTTTTCGACTGAAAGCCGAGGACATGCTTTACGATGACACCTTTTTTCGTTAAACGCTTAGACAGCTCATATAGAGGCGGTACGCCAATTCCGCCGCCGACTAGTAATGCCGTCTCTCCGGGCTTGACGACTGAAGGATCATACCCGTTTCCAAGCGGCCCTAATACATCGACTGATTCTCCCTCCCGCTTTTGGGAGAGGAGCTTTGTGCCCTCTCCCTCTGCGCGGTAAATGATGGTTGCTTCTTTTTGCTCGGCATGAATGTTGGCAATACTGATCGGTCTTCTCAGCAGCGGTGTCATCGATTCACTGACCTTTAGATGAAGAAATTGTCCAGCCGTTTGAAAGGAGTCCACAAGGTCACCTTGTAATGTCATTTCGTAAATATGATCAGCGATCTCTCGGTTCGAGACGACCGTCAAGTATGCTTTTTTCATATCGTTACTGTCACCTCAGCATTCGTTTTCACTTCTGGCATTTCATCCGCTCTAAATGTCATGCTCTCAAGCACTCTTAAAATGGCTTCTGCTGTATCTAGTGACGTTAAGCAAGCCACTCCGTTTTCAACAGATTCACGTCTAATTCTAAAGCCGTCTCTTGCCGGCTGTTTTCCTTTTGTTAATGTGTTGATCACGAATTGGGCTTCCCCGTTTCGAATGACATCAAGAAGATTTTTGCCTTCTTCTCCAATTTTGCCGACCACACTTGATGGAATGGAGGCTTGTTTTAAATAATTCGCCGTTCCTTCTGTTGCTAAAATATGATAGCCGATCGAATGGAATCTTCTTGCGATCTCAAGTCCTTCTTCTTTATCCTTATCAGCCACTGTCAGAAGAACTGTTCCGTCATTAGGGATTTGAATGCCTGATGCAATCAATCCTTTATAAAGGGCTTTTTCGATCGTGACATCTTTCCCCATGACTTCGCCTGTTGATTTCATTTCAGGCCCGAGTGTAATATCCACTCTTCTTAATTTTGCAAAAGAGAAGACTGGAACTTTGACGTACACCCCTTCTTGCTCTGTGTGAAGGCCTTCTTCGTAGCCATAATTTTTGAGCTTGTCTCCTAAGATGACTTTTGTCGCAAGGTTGGCCATCGGAATGCCCGTAATTTTACTTAAGAAAGGAACTGTCCGGCTTGATCGCGGGTTCACTTCAAGGACATACACTTCACCTTTTGATAGGACAAACTGAATGTTCAAAAGCCCAATAATGTTGAGTCCTTTTGCAAGCTTGATCGTGTACTCTGCGATCTTCGCTTTGATATCCTCAGACAATGTTTGCGGCGGATAGACCGCAATCGAGTCACCAGAGTGAACTCCGGCTCTTTCAATGTGTTCCATAATGCCTGGGATTACGACAGTTTCTCCATCAGACACGGCATCTACTTCAATTTCTTTTCCTGTCAAATACTTGTCAATTAACACTGGATGCTGCGGGTTGACCTTCACCGCATTCTCCATGTAGTGAAGAAGCTCAGCTTCTTGATACACAATTTCCATCGCGCGGCCGCCTAATACATAGGAAGGACGGACAAGGACTGGGTAGCCGATTTGATTGGCAATCGCTACTGCTTCAGGCACAGACGTTGCTGTTTTCCCTTTCGGCTGGGGCACGCCGAGTGTTTCTAACGTTTGTTCAAACTTGTCCCGGTTTTCTGCGCGGTCTAGGTCTTCTAGAGAAGTTCCAAGAATTTTAACCCCTCTATTTGATAATTCATCTGCTAGGTTGATCGCCGTTTGTCCACCGAACTGAACGACGACTCCTTCAGGCTGTTCAAGGTCGATGATATGCATGACATCTTCTACAGTGAGTGGTTCAAAGTAGAGCTTATCTGAAATACTAAAGTCTGTTGAAACCGTTTCAGGGTTGTTGTTTATAATGATCGCTTCATAGCCTGCTTGTTTAATTGCCCACACTGAGTGAACAGTCGCATAATCAAATTCAACCCCTTGTCCAATTCGGATAGGACCTGAACCTAATACGATAACGCTTTTCTTGTCTGTACGTTCTGATTCATTTTCATCTTCATATGTGCTGTAGAAATAAGGTGTCTCTGATTCAAATTCTGCCGCACATGTATCCACCATTTTGTATACAGGTACAATGCCTGCTTCTTGTCTTAGCTTGTAGACATCCGCTTCGTTCATCTTCCACTCGCGGCTAATGTAGATATCTGAGAAGCCTTTCTCTTTTGCTTCTTTTAATACATCTGTATTGCCTTTGTTTTCTTTTAATGTCTTCTCAAAGGCAATGATGCCTTCCAGCTTATGAAGGAAGAAGTAATCAATTTTTGAGAATTCATGTATTTGTTCGACTGTATAGCCTCTTCTAAGCGCCTCAGCGATATAAAATAATCGTTCGTCTCCCGCTTTGATAATCCGTTTTTCAAGCACTTCATTTGTGATATCTGCTTCATCTTTTAATTCAATGTGATGCACATCGGCTTCAAGTGAACGTACAGCCTTTAGAAGAGACTCTTCTAATGTGCGGCCGATTGCCATGACTTCACCAGTTGCCTTCATTTGCGTACCAAGACGTCTGTTCGCAGATTCAAATTTATCGAACGGCCAGCGCGGTATTTTTGAAACGATATAGTCAAGTGCCGGCTCGAAAGCTGCATAGGTTTTACCTGTGACTGGGTTCATCATTTCATCAAGCGTTAAGCCGACAGCAATTTTCGCTGCCAATTTGGCAATTGGATAGCCTGTCGCTTTTGACGCAAGCGCAGATGAACGGCTCACACGCGGGTTTACCTCGATGATATAGTATTGAAAGCTGTTTGGATCAAGTGCCAGTTGAACGTTACAGCCGCCTTCAATGCCAAGTGCACGGATCAGCTTAAGCGACACATTTCGAAGCAGCTGATATTCACGGTCACTTAACGTTTGGCTTGGGGCTACAACAATACTGTCACCAGTATGGATGCCGACAGGGTCAAAGTTTTCCATGTTACAAACAACGATTGCATGGTCACCGCTGTCTCGCATGACTTCATATTCAATTTCTTTAAAGCCTGCAATGCTTTTTTCAAGTAAGCATTGTGTGACTGGGCTTAGCTTCAGACCGTTTTCAACGATTTCCTTCAGTTCTTGCTCGTTTGTACAAATTCCGCCGCCTGTTCCGCCTAATGTATAGGCTGGTCTGACGATGACAGGGAAACCGATTTGATCTGTAAACGCCATCGCTTCTTCCAGGTTATGAATGATTTCACTTTCTGGTACTGGCTCATTTAGTTCATTCATTAAATTACGGAATAAATCTCTATCCTCTGCTTTTTGGATGGCTGACAGCTTTGTACCGAGTACTTCAACGCCGCATTCAGCTAATACGCCAAGCTCTGACAATTCAACAGCAAGGTTTAATCCAGTTTGCCCGCCAAGTGTTGGCAAGATCGCATCAGGGCGTTCTTTTCGAATGATTCGTGTTAAAAATTCTGGTGTCAGTGGTTCGATGTATACCTTATCAGCCATTTCTGTATCTGTCATGATGGTCGCAGGGTTAGAGTTCACAAGAACGACTTCATAGCCCTCTTCTTTTAGCGCTAAGCAAGCCTGTGTACCTGCATAGTCAAACTCCGCTGCCTGACCGATGATGATAGGACCTGATCCGATTACTAAAATCTTTTTGATGTCTACGCGTTTTGGCATACTTCTTCCCCTTCTTTCTCAGTCGTATGAATCATTTCCATGAACTGGTCAAATAAGTAGTTTGCATCTTCTGGACCCGGTGATGCTTCTGGGTGGTACTGAACAGTGAATGCTGGTGCTTCTTTATGTTTTAATCCTTCAATCGTATTGTCGTTTAGGGCAATATGTGTGACTTCGAGCACGTCTTCGTTAATACTGCTAACCGTGTAGCCATGGTTTTGAGACGTCAGTGTCACCTTGCCAGTTGCTAGTTCTTTCACCGGATGGTTTGATCCTCTGTGGCCAAATTTCATTTTTTCTGTGCTTGCACCGCACGCTAGAGCAAATAATTGATGTCCGAGGCATATACCAAAGAGCGGCACCTTTCCAATCAATTGCTGAATCATCTCAACGGCTTCCGGTACATCCACAGGATCTCCAGGTCCGTTTGAAAGCATGATGCCATCAGGCTTTAGCTGCAGCACTTCATCTGCAGTGACGTTGTATGGCACCACAATGACGTCGCAGTCACGTTTATTGAGCTCGCGCAAAATGCCGTGCTTCATGCCGAAATCGACAAGGACAATTCTTTTTCCTCTGCCTGGGCTTGGGTACGCATTTTTCACAGATACTTGACTCACTTGATCTGTTGGCAGCTGCAATGTTTGAAGGCGGCGGACAACGTCTTCTAATTGTTCATCAGGTCCTGCAAATGCCCCTCTTAAAGTCCCTGCACTTCGAATCATTCTAGTCAGCTTCCGTGTATCGATTCCGCTCAGCCCCGGAATGTTTTTCATTTTTAAATATTCATCGAGTGAATATGAAGAGCGCCAGTTTGAGGGCTTTTCACAAAGCTCTTTCACAATCAGCCCTTTCACAAACGGTGTGATCGATTCAAAATCGTCACGGTTAATGCCATAGTTGCCGATAAGCGGGTAAGTCAGTGTGACAATTTGTCCGCAGTATGATGGATCAGATAAAATTTCTTGATAGCCCGTCATCCCTGTATTAAAGACGACTTCTCCGACTGATGGTTCTAAGCTGCCAAAGCCTGTTCCTTCGAATACTGTTCCGTTTTCTAGCACTAAGCGTCTCTTCATTTTACTAGTCTCCCCTCTTCATAAACGACTTTCCCAGATGCAAGTGTCATGACCGGCCATCCTGATACAGTCAATTTGTCAAACGGTGTATTTTGCCCTTTAGATAAGAAGCTTGTTTTATCGATTGCCATTTCTTTGTTTAAATCAATAAGTGTGATATCAGCTATGTGCCCTTCTTCAAGCTTTCCGTATGGAAGAGAAAATGCTTCTGCTGGTTTAATTGTCATATAATCAACGAGTTCTTTTAATGTCCATTCGCCTGTTTTGACAAATCGTGTATACAGAAGCGGAAACGCTGTTTCAAGTCCCACAATTCCAAACGGGGCACGCTGCATGGTTTCGTTCTTTTCTTCTTCTGTATGCGGCGCATGGTCTGTTGCGATGAAATCAATCGTTCCATCTAACAGTCCCTCGATCAATGCCTCGCGATCCTCTGTTCCTCTGAGCGGCGGGTTCATTTTATAATTTGTATCAAGACCCGGAATGTCCGTATCACACAACAGCAGGTGATGCGGTGACACCTCAGCCGTCACACGGATGCCTGCTTTTTTTGCATCGCGTACGACCCGCACAGATTCTTTCGTACTGATATGACATACATGATAATGACAGTTCGCTGCTTCTGCTAAAAGAACATCTCTTGCAATATGCACCGATTCACAGATTGACGGTATTCCGTTTAACCCATTTGCTTTTGAAAATTCTCCTTCATGAACGCATCCGCCGTAAATGAGCGAGTTATCTTCACAGTGTGCCACAATCGCTTGATCAAGACTTGCTGCCTGTTTCATCGCTTCGTACATCATGCCTGCTGTTTGGATACCGACACCGTCATCTGTAAAAGCAAAGGCGCCTGCTTCTTTTAGTGCTGCAAAATCCGTCATCTCTTCCCCAATTTGTCTCGTTGTGATGGAGGCGTATGGCAGCACTCTCACAGATGAGGTCTCTTCGATTCGATTCATCAGCCATTCCATTTGCTCTTTTGTATCTGGAACCGGCCTTGTATTCGGCATCGCTGCAATCGTCGTATATCCGCCTCTTGCGGCTGCTTTAGAGCCTGTTTCAATCGTTTCCTTTTTCTCTCCGCCTGGCTCTCTTAAATGCACATGCAGATCGATCAAGCCTGGTGACACAAATAGCCCTGCTGCATCAATAACCTCTTCTCCGTCTTCTCTTTCTAGGTGACCGATCGCTTGAATCACTTTTCCTTTTACCCTAATATCCTGCTGCACTCTTTCACCTGTGCTTGTTAAGATAAACCCGTTTTTAATGAGATATGACATAGACAGAATCTCTCCCTTTTTGATGTAGTGTGCTATTTTGAAAAGCTCTTTTTAATACGGCCATTCGGATATAAACACCATTTTCCATTTGCTTGAAAATCCTAGACTGCTTGGACTCTACTAGTGAATCATCTATTTCAACACCTCTGTTTACTGGTGCTGGATGCATAATAATCGCGCGTTCTTTCATTTTGTTTGCTCTGTCTACTGTTAATCCATAAGTTGATAAGTAATCTTCGCTGCCCATTTTTTCAGCGTGCCGTTCATGCTGGATTCTAAGCAGCATCACCACATCAGATTGTGCGATGGCTTCATCTACTTGGACATACGTTCCGTGAGGGTTTTGTTCATCCTGGAAGGAAGCAGGCCCTGAAAAGAGGACTGTCGCTCCCAGCCTTGAGAGAACCTCAGCATTTGATCTTGCCACCCTGCTATGTTTGATGTCTCCATGAATCGAAATCGTTAAGCCTTCAAAGCCGCCAAACTCTTCAAAGATGGTCATGAGGTCAAGCAGTGATTGGGTTGGATGCTGTCCGCAGCCATCTCCTGCATTGATGATCGGAATTCCAACCTTCCCGATCAGCTCGTTATAATATTCATCGGTGCTGTCTCTGATCACACATGCCTTTACTCCGATCGATTCGAGTGTTTTTACCGTATCGTAAAGTGTTTCGCCTTTTTGAACGGAGGTGCTTGCCGCATCTAAGCTTAGGACATTCATCCCTAGTTTCTTCTCGGCTACTTCGAAGCTAAAACGTGTTCTTGTGCTTGGTTCAAAGAAAAGGTTTGCCACAAATTCTCCGGCTAATCCATGTTCTTGTTTCCCCTTTTTGAGTGCAGCTGCTTCTTCAATCAGCTGTAAAATCTCTTCTTTTGATAAGCTGCTCATTGTCGATAAATCATTCATTTTTTCTTCCCCCTCTAGTTTTTCATCACTTTCAGGTTCAAAAAAACCCTAAGCCTCGGCAGCTTAGGGTTCTCCAAAAGAAGCAGCGGCACTTTTGTGCATTCTGCTCCATTTAGAACCCTTGTCAGCCTCACTGGACTTCTTTTAAAAGGTTTTCTGTATTTGATTCATTTGAGTTGTCATCTTCTGCTTTTTGATGCGGCAGGATCAGATTTAACAGGACACCCGTAATCGCAGCAAGTGCCATTCCAGATAGGGTGAGATTGATTTGTTTCACCTCAATGAATGCCCCGCCAATCCCAATGACTAGGATGACTGATGCGATAATGAGATTACGCTTTTCTTCAAAATTCACTTTATGATCAATCAGAATTCTCAAGCCGCTTGAAGCAATGATTCCAAAGAGCAGGAACGAAACGCCTCCCATCACCGCGGACGGCACTGTACTGATTAATGCTGAAATTTTTCCTACAAAACCGAAGCAGATCGCAAACACGGCTGCTCCGCCGATGACGAAGATACTAAACACTCTTGTGATGGCTAGTACGCCAATGTTCTCTCCATAAGTTGTTGTTGGTGGTCCGCCAATAAGTGAAGCGAAGATCGTCGCCGCACTGTCTCCTAAAATGGAACGGTGAAGACCTGGTTTTTTAATAAAATCTTGTCCTACGACCTTACTTAACACCACTTGGTGGCCGATATGCTCAGACATTGTGACAAAGGCTACCGGCACCATCACTGTGAGAATACTTAAGGTCACAGCAGGTGTATAGTCGACAAATGGCACGACGAAGTCTGGTACAGCAAACCATTTTGCGTCAATGACCGGCTGGAAGTTCACGATGCCTTGTGTTAAGGCAAAGAGATAGCCGCTGATGATGCCGATTAATACTGGGATTAAGCTAAGGAATCCTCTTAGGAAAATCATACTGATAATGGTGACAGCCAGTGTGAAGCCAGCGACCATTAAGTGCTTGAGGCTGTAAACAAGCTCGGTTGCATTCGGATCAACATACATCGCCATGTTGACTGCTGTTCCAGCGAGTCCGAGTCCGATGACCATAATGACTGGTCCTACGACCACCGGCGGCAGAAGCTTCATCAGCCAGCCTGTGCCGAGCCATTTAATGAATAGGGCGATGAGTGCATAAGCGACACCCGCCATGAAGGCGCCAACCATTGCGGCTCCAGGGCCGCCTGTTGCTTTCACATTCAGTATGGGGGCGATGAAGGCAAAGGACGATCCAAGATACGCCGGAATTTGTCCTCTTGTGATGATTAAGTAAACAATCGTTCCCACTCCGCTTGAGATGAGTGCGACGGCTGGACTCATATCAATGATTTTTGGTACAAGAATGGTCGCACCAAACATCGCAAACAAATGCTGCAGGCTAAGTGACAGCCATGTGAATGGTTTTGGGATATCTCGAATGCCTAAATTGGCTTTTTGCTGACTCATGATTTTCCTCCTAGATGTGTCCTTTTTCATTAAAAAAGCCTCTTTGCGAGTATGCGCAAAGAGGCCTAGATAAGCCGGACACGTCATGTTGGCCGTGTGCTCGGTGTCTCTATTATTGCCCTCTTTGCAAACTCTCTGGAATGCATTTAAAAAGGTTATTTTTCATATATAGCGACAAGGTCGTTTTGATCTACTTCATTGAGCTGAACCATGACTGTCTCTGCTTTTGAAGTCGGGATGTTTTTCCCGATATAATCCGCTCGGATCGGCAGCTCCCGGTGTCCCCGGTCGACGAGCACAGCCAGCTGAATGGAAGATGGTCTTCCTACATCCACAAGGGCATCCATAGCTGCTCTCACGGTTCTGCCTGTAAACAGGACATCGTCAACAACAATAAGTGTTTTGTCATTAATGTCAGCTGGTATGTCTGCACCCTTTACAAGCGGGTCTTGGTTGTCTGTCTTTTTTGTCAGGTCATCACGGTATAGCGTAATATCAAGTTCACCTACAGTGACTGGATTCCCTTCAATTTGCTCGATGCGCTCTGCAAGGCGCTTTGCAAGATGTATGCCTCTTGTCTTGATCCCGGCAAGGATAACATCCTTCATCCCTTTGTTGCGCTCAATCATTTCATGTGCAATTCGGGTAAGCGCTCGTCTGATCGCTTGTTCATCAAGAATGACTGCTTTTTGTTCCATCTTTTACACCTCTTTTTGACAAATAAAAAGCCCCTTCTGCAAAGGGCAGAGAGGGGCGTTCATTTGTGCGTACGCGTGCACAAATTGATCCGTTATCCTTCTCAGCCTCTCTGGACTGTTTTAAAGAATCTCAATTTCTTCGTTTATTATTTCAAAAAAAGAACGGCCTGTCAATCGTTATTTCTTAATGAATCGATAAAGCCCTGCATATCAGCTGGAATTGGTGCTGTGAACTCGATATATTCTCCTGTTCTAGGATGATCAAATCCTAAAACACCTGCATGCAGCAGCTGTCCATTAAAATCGACTGTTTTTCTCGGCCCATATTTCGGATCTCCTGCAAGAGGGTAGCCGATATATTTCATATGAACACGAATTTGGTGTGTTCTTCCTGTTTCAAGGCGGCATTCGACAACTGTGAAGTCTTTAAAGCGTTCAATCACATCAAAGTGAGTAACGGCTTGTTTTGCATTTTCTTTTGTGACCGTCATGCTTTGGCGGTCTTTTTTGTCTCTGCCAATTGGTGCATCAATTGTGCCTGTATCATGCTGGATAATACCGTGGACAACAGCCGTATACTTTCTTGTGACAGTTTTAGCCACCAGCTGATTGACGAGTGACTCATGTGCCATATCGTTTTTAGCGACCATTAACAGCCCAGACGTATCTTTATCAATTCGGTGGACAATTCCAGGACGCATCACACCGTTAATCCCTGATAAGTCCTTGCAATGTGCCATCAGACCATTTACAAGCGTTCCTGACACATGACCTGGCGCTGGGTGAACGACCATTCCCCGTGGTTTATTTACGACTAACACATCTGCATCCTCATAATAAATATCAAGATCCATTGGTTCTGCTTCTACATCTAGCGCTTCCGGATCTGGAATCTCCACTTTGATTTGATCTCCAGCTTGTACTTTGTAATTGGCCTTTACTTGTTTCCCGTTTACTTCGATCAGCCCATCTTTTACCCATTGCTGGACTTGGGTTCTTGACCATTCTGGTTCTGTCGTGCTTAGAAATTTATCTAGCCGTTCACTCGTTTGTTCTTCTGAAACGGCAATATTTACTTGATTCATGTAGTTGACTCCTTATTTTTCTTTCCATCTAACAGCATTTGAATGAAGAGCAGAATAACCCCTACACAGAGAGAAGAATCTGCAATATTAAAGATTGGGTAGTGATAATCCCCAAATACGAAATGAGCAAAATCAACCACTTCCTGACGGAAAATACGGTCGATAAAGTTTCCGATCGCTCCGCCAAGCATTAAGGCCAGCGCTACTCCCAGCAGCTTGTCCTTTTGTCCATGTTTTTGTAAGTAATAAACAATTCCCGCAATAACAACGAGTGTGATCACATAGAAAAACCACATTTGCCCTTGGAGAATTCCCCATGCGGCTCCTGAATTACGGTGAGACGTGATATAAAAGAATCCATCAATGACTGGAACAGAATCACCGAGCATCATATTTTTGACAATGAGCCATTTTGTTAATTGGTCTAAACAAATGATAACGAATGCGATTATGTAATAGAACACACACGTTCCTCCATCTTCATACTTTGATCTTTAAGCATTTTATCAAGAAAACAGGAAGGAGTAAAGAAACTTTAGTTGACAGACAAAAACCTCCCTACATGTGGAAGGCTTCAAAATGAGAATCATTTGATTCGTAAGGATAAGGAGTGAATGCTTTTTTCTCGTATTGCTTATGATATAAAAAGTCGTCAGCCGTGCGGGCGGTAGGAAGAATACTCATTTGTTCAAGCGGAATCACATCTCCTGTTGCCTCACATATGCCATAGGTTCCTTGTTCGATTTTTGCAATAGCGAGAGACACATCTTGCAGCTCTTCTTTGATGTGATAAAGAAGCGTGGTCGTTTTGACCTCATTCAATGTGACATGCTCAGCGGGTGAACGAAATGATGCGTATTCAAACAGTTTAGATTGCAGCTCTTCTTTCATTTGAAGGAGTTCCGTGTAAATCGTCTCTAGATCGCCATTCATGTCGCTATTTCAACTCCTGCCCTGTCGTGATAATCATATTGTTGCCCCGCCTGGTCACTTTAAAGCCATAAGATTTTTCCTTTCGTTCTAAACGCTGTCATTTTCTCATAAAAGAAAACGCCCCGCATATGACGGGGCGCTAGCTTGTGATATCGCATTGTTAATTTTGGTAATATTTCTCCACGATTTCAGCATTTTTCAGCGACAATGTTGGGTACTTCGGATTTGCACCAACGTCTTTTGAAATAATGCGGGAACGTTCGCACAGTTCTCCTTCTGCTTTTTGAACCACAATTCGTCCTGATGCATATTCAGGCGCTGATGTATCTGCATGCTGCTCATCTTCTACCGTTAATTCAGAGATGATAAAGAGCTGCTTCACATCTTCTTTAATGGATGCAAGAAGGTTTTTCACTTCATCTGTCGCATAAAGCGTCACACTTGCTTCAAGTGAACGTCCGATGACTTTCTCGTTACGCGCAATCTCCAGCGCTTTTAGCACATCATCACGTACTTCCATAAAGCGGTCAAATTTCGCTTCTGTCGCTTCAGCTTGAGGAACTAGCGCACCTTCTGGCATATCTGTTAACTGAACACTTGGCTCTTCAACAAAGCTTAAGTGGCTCCATAATTCATCTGCGGTATGCGGAAGAATTGGTGCAGTCAGCTTCACTAATGCCATTAACGTTTCATAGAAGACAGTCTGCATGCTGCGGCGGTCTGGATGATCGGCATGCTCAATGTAGACGACGTCCTTTGCAAAATCGAGGTAGAAAGAGCTGAGCTCAATCGTACAGAAATTGTGAATCGCATGATACACGACCGCAAATTCGTAATCATCATAGGCTTTTTTCACTTTATCAATCAATTTGTTTAATTTGATCATGATGTATTGATCGACTTCGCGAAGCTCTTCTACCGGCACAGCATTAACTGCTGGGTCAAAGTCAAATAGGTTCCCATGCAGGAAGCGGAAGGTATTACGGATCTTACGATAGACTTCTGCTACTTGTTTCAAAATATCATCAGATACTGGATGATCGGCTTGATAGTTGACTGAAGATACCCAAAGTCTTAGAATCTCTGCACCAAGCTGCTTCGCAACCTTCGTTGGATCAATCGTGTTGCCTAATGATTTACTCATCTTACGTCCTTCTTTATCAAGCGTAAAGCCATGACTTAGGACACCTTTATAAGGTGCTTTTCCAGTGACAGCAACTGCTGTTGATAAAGAGGAGTTAAACCAGCCGCGATATTGGTCAGAGCCTTCAAGGTAAAGATCTGCCGGACGGACTAGGTCGTCTCTTTCTTCTAAAACGGCTTGGTGAGAAGAACCGGAATCAAACCATACATCCATGATATCCTGCTCTTTTGTGAATTCACCATTCGGGCTGCCTGGATGTGTAAAGCCTTCTGGCAATAGCTCTTTTGCTTCTTTTTCAAACCAAATATTCGAGCCATGCTCTCTAAATAATTGAGATACATGCTGAATGGTTTCGTCCGTGATGATCGGCTCACCATTTTCCGCATAAAAGACCGGAATTGGAACGCCCCATACACGCTGTCTTGAAATACACCAGTCACCTCTGTCACGCACCATATTGAACAGGCGTGTTTCTCCCCATGCTGGAACCCATTTTGTTTCTTTAATATTGTCTAATAACGCTTCTCTAAAATCTTTAATGGATGCAAACCACTGAGCTGTCGCACGATAAATCGTTGGTTTTTTCGTTCTCCAGTCATGCGGGTAGGAGTGCGTGATAAAGTCGAGCTTTTTCAGCGCACCTTTTGCTTCAAGCTGTTCTGTGATGGCTTTATTGGCATCCTCGTAGAATAGTCCTTCAAAACCAGGCGCCTCATCTGTCATCACACCTTTTTCATCTACTGGACAGAGCACATCAAGACCGTATTTCATACCGACAATAAAGTCATCTTCCCCGTGGCCTGGTGCTGTGTGAACACAGCCAGTTCCCGCATCAGTTGTCACGTGATCGCCAAGCATCACAAGAGAATCTCTATCGTAAATTGGATGTGCTGCAACGATTTTATCTAATTCTTTACCTTTTAATGTTTTCACAACTTCGTATTCTTCAAAGCCGAGTGTTTTTACTACTTGTTCAACCAGTTCAGATGCAACGACATAACGCTCAGCACCGACTTGAAGAACACTGTACTCTAAGTTTGGATGAACACAAATGCCAAGGTTTGCAGGAAGCGTCCAAGGTGTTGTTGTCCAGATAATGAATTGTTCGCCGTTTTCAAGAACGCCTTTGCCATCTTTTACTTTAAACGAAACGTAAATCGATGGTGAACGTTTGTCTTTATATTCAATTTCCGCTTCAGCGAGGGCTGATTCACTTGAAGGAGACCAGTTAACAGGCTTTAATCCTTTATAGATATAGCCTCTCTTCGCCATTTCACCAAAGACAAGGATTTGCTGCGCTTCGTATTCAGGCTTTAATGTGACATATGGATTGTCCCAGTCTGCTCTGACGCCTAATCGCTTAAACTGGCTGCGCTGACCTTCAATTTGCTTCCAAGCATACTCCTCGCATAGTTTGCGGAATTCTGCTGTAGACATTTCTTTGCGTTTGACTTTTTTATTTTTAGTGAGAGCTGTTTCAATTGGCAGCCCGTGTGTATCCCAGCCCGGAACATACGGTGCATGATACCCGTTCATTGATTTAAAACGGACGATAAAATCTTTTAGGATTTTATTGAGTGCATGCCCCATATGAATGTCACCATTCGCATATGGAGGTCCATCATGCAAAATAAACGTCGGGCGTCCTTTAGTCCGCTCTAAAACCATTTGATAGATGTCTTTCTCTGCCCACTCCTCTTGGATTTCAGGCTCTTTGTTCGGCAAGTTCCCTCTCATCGGGAATTCTGTTTTCGGCATTAATAAGGTGTCTTTGTAGTTCATACCCATTCCTCCACATGCAAATTCTGATTAAAAAACAATAAAAAAAGCCCTCTCATCCCATAAGGGACGAGAAGGCTTGTCTCGCGGTACCACCCTTTTAGACAAGCGATATGAAAGAACCGCTTATCCACTCTAAAATCGTAACGTGATCAGACGCCTTTTCTTACTGGTTTTTTTCAGAAAAGGAACTAAAGGGGTGATCTCATTGCAGCGTCTCGTAATGTCAGGCTTCCACCATCCCTGATTCGCTTTATTACGCATGTGACAGCTGCGAGTGTCCCTTTCAAACGTTTATCTCTTGTTAATTTATGATGGTATTATATGCAACATGAGCACGTCATGTCAAGATGATGCGCTTATTCTTTTTCATCAAAGACAGCGTCTACTTCATATTCCAGTAAATGATCCCAATCGTCATTTTTCAGAAGATCAAGCTGCGCTTCGATGAGCATTTGGAAACGTGTTCTAAAGACCTTCGACTGTTTCTTCAGCTCTTCGATTTCCATTGCAATTTTTCTTGATTTTGACAGCGCTTCGTTGATAATACGGTCTGCATTTTTCTCTGCTTCACGAATAATCAATTTTGCTTCTTTATCCGAATGGCGCTTTACGTCTTCTGCTGCTTCCTGCGCCACAAGAATCGATTTGTTTAATGTCTCTTCAATTGTTGCAAAATGACCTAGTCTTTCGTCAAGCTCGTTTACTTTGTCTTCAAGCTCATTCTTTTTACGAAGTACGATCTCATAGTCTTTACGTACTTGGCTTAAAAACTCGTTTACTTCATCTTCATCATAGCCGCGAAAGCTTTTTGTGAACGTTTTATTATGAATATCATTAGGTGTTAATGGCAACCTCGCCACCTCCAGATTCAAGTTCGTTATGTCAGAAGCTCAAATGTTACTTTGAATTTATCTTTTTTGGTCTTCCCATCAATCGTTTTGAGGCTAAAGCGGCCAAATCCCCGAACAGAGAGCTGATCGCCTTCACCGATTGTAAAGGAAGGGTCCTCTGTGACTTTCCAATTGACTTTGACAAGCCCATTTTTGACTAAAAGCTGTGCTTTTTGCCGAGACTGACGGCTGACAGCAGCACATACAGCATCAAGCCGAAGTGAAGAAATGGTATCTTCTTTGATATCAGTCTTCGTGATCACTGGCTTTATTTCTGCCTGCGTGATTTCCTCTAATGAAACGGCTGCTCTGCCGACATGTGTCAGCTGCGCCCGCACAAAATCGGCGACACCACTTGTACAAATAAACTGCACATCTTCCTCTGAAAATAATAGATCTCCGAATTTTTGACGCTTCAAGCCTGTCCCAATCAATGAGCCGAGAAGCTTCGGGTGTTCTAAGGAAATAAACTTTTTCGCATAGTTCACCTGAAAATATGACAGCTCAACATCTTGAATTGAAGGTTCTAAATAATCAGGATAAATGAGGGCTCTTTTGCGCTCAGCTCCCTCATACCCGCCAAAAAACATGATCCCAAGTTCTTCGCCATGCTGGATGACGGACTCAGTAATAAATTGCTCACGCGGATCAAGGAAATCTGTTAATTTCATTCGATATTGGTCGAGTGCGATTTTTTTCCAGCCTAACACTTGGTCGACAAATGGCTGTTCGTCTTTTCTAAAATGCTGATAGATATCGCTCATTTTGTTCCCCTCTTATGTAAAAGAGCCTGGCAGTGCCAAGCCCGGCAGCCTGTTTACATGAAGCGCACAATCATATTGTAAAGACCCGTTAGTCCATATGATGATGCAAAACGAATCACAAGCAATGCCACAATCGGCGAGATGTCAATCATGCCGATTGGCGGAATAATTTTACGAAATGGTTCTAAATACGGTTCGCAAATATTTGTCAGAAAACGGCCAATCACAGTTTCTCTTGCAGATGGCACCCATGACATAAAGATGTAAATAATAATTGCGAATGAGTAAATCGTTAATACAGTCTGTAAAAACTGGAAAATGTAATATAGAATCACTATGATTTACCACCTCTGAGGTTCTTCCTCTGTCAATAGCTCTGATATTGTACCAGATACATCTACATTATCAGGTGTGCAGAGGAATATATTCGAGCCAATACGCTGGATGTCTCCACCGATTGCATAAACGGTTCCGCTTAAGAAGTCAATGATTCGCTTTGCTTGATCATGCTGAATGCGCTGCAAATTCACGACGACCGCACGTCTGTTTTTAATATGGTCTGCAATCTCCTGCGCCTCTGCATAAACACGCGGCTCACTTAACACCACTTTAGAGGATTTTTGCACGCTTTGCAAGCTGACGACATTTTGTTTTCCTGTCTGCGGGCGATCTTGAAATGCTGCTTTGTCCTTCGTTCCTTTTTCTTCTTGAACGGGTTCTCTTTCTTCATCAATATATTCGTACTCATACTCTTCATCGTCGAGAGTGAAAAAGCTTTTAAACTTATTTTTTATGCTCATGTCACGCACCTCCTGTTTCATTTCCAACAAGTGAAGAGCCAATCCGAACGAATGTCGCACCTTCTTCAATTGCGATTTCAAAGTCATTTGACATGCCCATCGATAAATGCTGACAAGGTGCATTTACTTGGTTAAGATGTTTTACTTCTTCTTGAAGATTTTTTAATGTTTTAAAACAGTTGCGAATCACAGTGTGATCATCTGTAAATGGAGCCATCGTCATCAGTCCAGCAATTTCAATCTGTTTGAAATCAGCTAGCTGCTTTACAAATGGAATGACGTCTTCGCTTTTCAAGCCGTGTTTTGACTCCTCAAGTGATGTGTTCACTTGTACAAAACAGCGAACTGTGTGATCCGCTCTTTTTTCAATTTCATTCGCAAGAGACATCCTGTCGAGCGAATGTAAGTAGTCAATTGACTGAATGACAGATTTCACTTTTCGCGTCTGTAAACTGCCGATGAAGTGCCAGCTAATGTTTTCATCGGTTATGGCCGCCTGCTTTTCAAGTAACCCTTGGTCGCGATTTTCACCAAAGTGCATAATTCCTGCTTCCTTGGCTTCTTGTGCTCGTTCAATTGAGACATACTTTGTCACAGCGACGACCGATACATCTGCTGGTTGTCTACCGGCTCTTTTACATGCTTCGTTTATTTGTTCATTTATTTGTCTGAGATTCTCTCGTACATTCAATTGCACTTATGCCTCCTTAAACCCGACAAAAGACATCATACGTCCTGTTTTCCCTTGATCACGCCGGTGTGAGAAGAAAAGCTGATCATTGCAGCTTGTGCACATCGAACTGACATGTATGTTTTCTTCCTTTATTCCTGCATGAAGCAATACGTTTTTGTTTAATGTTTTCAAATCAATTTTATATTGTCCTGGTGAAATCTCGGAATACACATCCTCTGTTGAAAAAGGAAGCTGTTTCACTTGATCCATGACTGCGTCATCGACTATGTAGCAGCAGCTGCCAATGGATGGTCCAATGACGACTTGAATATGATCGGCCTTGGCATCTTCTTGGCTGACCCATACATCAACCATCTTTGCACCAATTTGCTTGACGGTTCCTTTCCAGCCGGCATGAGCCGTTCCAATTAATCCGTTTTGCGGAGCTAGAAAATAAAGCGGAACACAATCAGCGAAACAAAGAGCGAGCATCATGTTTGTCTCAGACGTATATAAACCGTCTGTACCAGGCAGTGCCTCATGATAATGAAGACTTCCTCTTCCTCTTTGCTCCTTGGTGACTTTCAGGATGCGATCCTCGTGTGTTTGGTCTGCAAACACCCAATCAGAGAGCGGCACAGCAGCAGCATCTGCTATGACTTGACGATTCATTTGAACACTAGAAGCATCATCTCCTACATGGAGTCCAGTGTTCAATGATTGATATGGAGGTAGGCTGAAGCCGCCGTTTTTTGTGGTAAACCCGGCCAATACCTCTTTACCAGAACATGTCATGTTCGTCCAATCATGAATGGTCATTGCATATGGTGATTTCTGCTGAAAGGGGTCATATTTGTATGTCAAAGCTGCCTCCCACCTTTCATTCATCTCTCTTTATTTCGCTCCTATTTTACCACAAGACATGCATAGACAGTTAGTGGGATTCATTAAATATTACACTCAAATGTGCCCTTTCTGCAGGTTTTTTTACAAATTGATATGAAAACGTAATCTTTTTACCCGAAAAAGACATTGTTTGCTAAGAATGAAGAGTTTGTTTTAAGGAAAAATTGAATGATTCATTGAGGAATTATACGAATTAAGAAGACAAGCGGACAAGTATCACATCTTCGCCAATTTTTACTATATTTCGCCATGGGACAATCATTTCCTCTTCTTTTCCGAAAAATCCCATCATTTTACCTGTGCCGCCAATAATAATCGCTTGGATTTTACCGCTTGTGACATTAATATCAATGTCCCCAATGGTGCCTAGTTTTTTCCCGCTGGATACATCGACGACATCCTTGATTTGGAATTCAGAAATACTGATCATCTGTCCTTCCCCGCCTTTCGTTTTCTACTATAATATGTATGATGGAAAAGCAGGGACGCAGACCAATAGTTTCTTTTATCTACAATTTGCTTAAATGCGGACGGCCATTTCTCCACATGACATCTACCGGACATTCAAAAAAAGAAGAAAGCAGGCCGCTTGTCATCATCTCTTTTGTTTCTCCTTGATCAAAAACCGATCCATTTTTTAATAATAAGGTATGCTGAAAAACAGGCAGAATCTCCTCTGCATGATGGGTCGTATAGAGCAAAGTAGGCGCATCAGGTTTAGCTGCAATAAATGAGATGGTCTCCAGCACTTGCTCTCTTGCTAAAAAATCAAGACCCGTCACAGGTTCATCTAAAATCAAGAGCTGCGGATCATTCATTAAAGCCCTCGCAATCAAGACTTTTTGCTTCTCTCCCTGTGAGAGGGTTTCATATGTTCTGTTGGCATATTTGAATGAACCAAACGCTTTTAATAGATCAATGGCTTTCTCTCTCATTTCATCTGTCGGGGTTTCATAAAGCCCGATAGAAGCAAATGCGCCGCTTAAAACAATTTCAAAAGCATTGTCGTCTCTGTGCAATTTCTTTTCAAGTCCCGCTGAGATGAGACCAATTTTCCTCCTGAGCTTTTCACCAAGAGCTTCCTTGCCAAAGACATGCCCCAGCACTGTCATCTCGCCTGACGTGGGGAAATAATAGGAGCAGAGCATATTTAATAAAGCGGTTTTCCCCGCACCATTTAAACCGTAAAGCACCCAGTGTTCCTGCTTATTTACCTGCCAGTCAACAGACTGCAGCAGCCATTTCCCATTTCTTTTTAATGAAACATTCTTCAATTCAAGTGACACCATAACTTCCTCCTGAGTAAAAATTCTGAATATACAAATAATGAATGTTTACAGCATATCGTAAATGCTCTTTCTGGTAAACCTCATATAAAAAAGCTGCTCCAATTTAGGAACAGCTTTTTTACAAGGTTACGAAATTTCAATTCGTACGCCTTCTTTTATATCAGGAAACGTGTGCGGGGATGCAAATACAGCTCCTGGTAATACATCATCAAACGGCTCTTGGAAGTAGATCGAAATATGGCCGAGCTCTTTAAAGTTGTCATTTGCTTTATTGCCTAGGGCTGTGATCGTGTACGTTTGATCGCCCACTTGAATGGTTCCGCCTAGCTTCAGCGGCTCTTCTTCTAGATGTTCGAACTCATGAATGACAGACATATCTCTTAATTCCTGCGGCGCTGCGGGTCCAAATAAAACAATCAGCTTATCTTCTTTAAATTGCGGGACTAAGATCCCAATTTCTTTTACGACAGATTGTGTTACCATGTATCTCGATTCCTCCTTTAATACGTTTAATACATACCGAAGCTGGCAACGTATGCGATCACAACAGATAGAACCCCTGTAATAAGACGGCTATACAAAACAGCTGGTACCCCATATTGTACCGTTTCCGGCTTCGCTTCACCAAGTGACAGCCCCACTGGAATAAAATCACACCCTACTTGACCGTTGATGGCAAATAGTGCAGGAAGTGCAAATTGAGGCGGAATGTTACCTAGTGCAATTTGACTACCAATCAGAACACCGATGACTTGGGCAATGACTGCTCCAGGTCCTAAGACAGGTGATAGGAACGGCAGTGTACAGACCACAACAAGCAGTAAGAGCCCCCAAAGAGATCCTGCCAAAGGTGATAGAAAATGGGCAATCAGATCACCGATTTTTGTATAATTGATAATTCCAATTAACATACTGACAAATGCCATGAATGGAATAATGTTTTTCAAAAGCATATCAACAGAATCACGGCCAGCCTGGTAGAACGTACCGGTGACTTTCCCGATTCCGCGTGAGAATCTCATCAGGAAATTGCCTTTTTCCTGCCGCTCAATATTTTCCTCTTTCAGCTTTGCATACGTTTCTTTGAAATTCTCTTTATCAATCGACTCACTGTTTTCCTGACCTTCTGCTTTCGCCTCACCATCAGATGCTTCTGCATAGGAAATATCTTTTTCTGTTACGCCTGATACGAAGATATCTTCTGTAATATGTTTAGCAAGCGGCCCAGAAGGAGAGGATGCCAAAACGTCTACAGTTGGAATGCGTTTCATTGGATAAAGTCCAATTCGCGCTGTTCCCCCGCAGTCAATGACAACACACATCATTTCATCTTCTGGTATAGAGTTTTTAAAGCCGTCACATGCTTCTGTCCCTGTCATTTCTGCAATTTTACGTGCAACCGGGTGAATGCCTCCCCCTGTAATGGAAACGACCTTTCTTCTTTTACCAGTTGGTTCAAGCTCTAAGCCTTCTCCCCATCCGCCAGCACCTTTTGCAACAAATACTTTGTGGTTTGTCATGTCTAACCCTCCCCTATTGTGAATTCGCTTTCATTTTTCCTGCTAAATATTTTGTAATCCATTCAGTAATGATTCCGCGAAGTAAAATGACGACGATCCCGACTAAGAAGTAACGAACAGCAAGCTCTGACATTGAATATCCAGCTTCTTTAATCCCGTTCGCAATTCCTAAGTAGACAAATAGTTCTCCTGCGTTGGCATACGGGAACAGTGATGTCACCGGATGAACAAATGAAACAGCTGAATCATAGAATGCTGGTTTTTGTTTTTCAGGTAAGAAGCGGCCAAACGTATAAGCCATTGGGTTTGTCAAAATAAGTACAGATAAGATCGGCATTAACGTGTAGCGCAAAATGGTATATTTCGCTGCAAACTGAATGGCTCTATTCACTCGCTCTTCTCCAATAAATTTCATGACAGCATAAGTGAAAGTAAGTAACACAACAAGCGTTGGAACGATACCTGTAATCAGACCCATGAACTGCTTTCCGCCGGCTTCAAACATTCCGATAAAGTGCTCTCCAAACCATTGAATCCATTCCATGTTTCATCTCCCCTTTCTTTAGTTCACATTTGTTATATTTTTTTTCGAAATCGAGACAAGTGCCTGCTCAGCCGCCATGGAAAGTGCTTGCATGACAGCTGGCGCCTTTTTACGCTTTTTCAACGTTTTCTTCATCATGTGGTGCTCGTCCAGCACAGCCCCTACATGCTTGCCTTCATATGCAGGGACTTCTTTAAATTTAGATAAGATCGACACGCCGCCAAGCACATGGCATTTTTGAATGATATAGGATTCATCCACAATGATGAGCGCAATGGCCCCAGGGCCAACTTTGCGCCGTTCCATTCCTGAAAATAAGTGATAGCCTTGTTTCCCTCTGTAGTCATCAATCAGTGAGTCCATGCTTTTGCGGTAATACTTGATTTGAATAAAAGATAACCCATACTGCACGATGAGAATGATACAAAGTACGATTGCTAATTTTTCCATAGCTTCACGTCCTTATGATTGAAATAAGTGATCTTGTAATGAACGCAGCTTCCAGACGGTTGTGTTTGAATCAAGCTCTACATCATCATGAGTCAGGAACTGTCCTAATTTGATGTCTTTTTTCGCTACGACTTTTCCGCTGATTAAGCCAATTGGAATGTGACCGTTCGTTTTCATGTCTTGATGCGTTTCAAGTACACCTCTTACGGAGTATCCGCCAATTCCGTCAAGTGATTCCCCTGCTTTAATATCTCTTTTCGCAACAGCGACTGTTTCTGACACTGGTACACCAATCGGGTGGATCGATGAATCATGCTGTAAGACCGCTTTTGCGATGGTAACAGGTGTTTCAAGACTCGCTAAGTGGAAAGGACGGTAAAGCGTGTAGTGAGGACCTTTTCCAACTTTTAAGTAACGAAGCTCTTCATCTACTGGCTCTAGATCACTCTTGACGATAACGAATACGCCTGGAGCAAGTCCATTTACATATTC
The DNA here is from genome assembly GCF_054161415.1 of Bacillus sp. PK5-006. Taxonomy (NCBI): domain Bacteria; kingdom Bacillati; phylum Bacillota; class Bacilli; order Caryophanales; family Bacillaceae; genus Bacillus; species Bacillus sp. PK5-006. Next base: position 2,206,783 of record NZ_CP096414.1, read on the forward strand.
AACGACTCCGAAGTTATCGAGCACGCCGCCTTGTTGTTTTTGATTCAATTTATCTGCTACATTCTCTAAATTTGCTTCGACTCCGTGCATACCGACTTTATCTGGCAAAAGCCCTGTCGCGTTACTTAATAAGTTCATTTCTGCCATTGTTTTTGTTCCGTCTTGGAAGGCAGCGAGCATATGTGCACTCATATGTTTACTATCTGCTTCTGCTTTACACGTATCTGGATTTGCTTCTGGGAAGAATGGGTTGTTCTTGCCTTTCCCAGCAACGAGCACCTCAAGTCCCATTGTTTTTGCAAATTCATATAATTCTAGTGTTGCTGCCGGTTCGTCTCCAGCTGATCCAGAATAAACAAGTCCTGCATTTGTGAATAATTTATGCATCACCAAACCAATGGTAATATCAACTTCTACATTTAAAAGAACGAGATGTTTCTTTGAATTAAGCGCTTCCAAAGATATGTTTGCTCCGACCTCTGGCACTCCTGTTGCATCTACGACAACTTCCACAAAATCTGATTGAATCACTTCTCTATAATCATTTGTGACGACCATTTGATGCGGCTTCGCATGCTGCTTGTAAAAATTCGCTGCCTTCTCTGCTGCACTAAGGTGAATATCACAAACACCTGCTACAATCATGCCTGGAATTTTAGAAATTTGTGAAATAAGTCCAAAGCCCATTTGGCCTGCCCCAATAATTCCTACTTTGATTGGATCTCCACTGCGTTCTCGAGCTAACAACTGTTGATAGATTGACATCTAAATCATCCTTTCAGGTTTTCTTGCTTCTCGCGTAGATTGCTAGAAAAATAATCTGAAACTTTTAACAAATGTTATAAAAATTAACAAAAATCTGTTTCTTGTAACATTTGTTATTTTATTTATCATTTGTTATGAACTTAGTTTATATGATGTGTCAACTTTGTGTCAAGATAAAATCGATAAAATTTTCAATCTTTTTGAGTCTAAAGACTCAAAAAAACTACCTAATCATATTAGGTAGTTACTTTAATAAGGCATCTCCTGTTCGTTCATCCGTAATTAATACATGAATTAATCCACCTTCTAATGCTGCCCGGATCGCTTCAATTTTTTCTTCTCCTCCAGCGACACCAATGACTAGCGGGATTTCTTTCAACTTTTGCGGGCTTATGCCCATTACCCTGTCGTTCCATGGGTGGGGATACACTTCTCCTTGGTGATCAATAAAGTTATAGCAAATGTCACCCGCTACATCCTTCGCTTGAAGAATATCCTCCTCACCGCTTGTCATATAAGATTTCACCATCGTTGAATGCTGCGGAACTCCGCCAATCCCGACAACCGCAATATTTGATGTTTCTCCTAATTCAATCACTTTTTTGATTGACGGCTGCCGTATCAGTACATCTTTCGCTTCTTTCGTATCAAGCATGACAGGCACATGTAAAAACTCACATTTAGATTTGAGTGCCTCTGTGCATCTCGCAATAATATAATTGGCATGGATATCAACATCTTCGTTTCCCACACCCCCGACAAGCGGAACAAATGTCACGGATGGGTAGTGCTGAACTGACGTAAGCGCTTTCGCCATTTCATGCAAAGTCGTTCCTGAGGAAAAACCGATGACTTGTCCATCCTTCATGACTTTTAATAAAAAGCCTGCCGCCGCAGCGCCGATTCGGCTTTTGGTTGTTTCTTGGCTGAGCGTTTCCACACAGACGACTTCTCGCAGCCCATATTTCCGCTCTATTTTTCTTTCTAATGATCCATATTGTTGATTCACTTCATCATGAATAATGATTTCCACGATTCCTGCTTCACGTGCTTTTGCCAAATATTTCGATATGAGCGAACGGCTAACCCCAACAGCTTCTGCTATTTTAGATTGAGTGGCGCCTTCTTCATAATACATATGCGCAACCTTTATGAGCAGCCTTCTTTCATCATGGAATGTCATAATAACCCTTCTTTCCGCTTAAGTGTTCCCTAACAAATGATATCTAAAATAACATTTGTTAAAAACAGATTAAATGAAAAAAATAACAGAGTCAATACTAGAGACGTGCTCTCTCACAAGAATGAAAAAAGCCGCACATGAAGCGGCGGCTTTAAAAGATATTTTTATTCATTTGTTTGATGGCTGCTTTTTCAAGTCTTGAGACTTGTGCTTGAGAAATCCCGATCTCTTCAGCGACTTCCATTTGCGTTTTTCCCTGGAAGAAACGTTTGCGGAGAATCATTTTTTCTCGATCATTCAATCGGCGCATTCCCTCTTTTAAGGCTAATTCCTCTACCCATTGTGTGTCTTTGTTCCGATCATCACTAATTTGATCCATCACATAAATCGGATCTCCTCCGTCATTATAAATCGGTTCAAACAAAGAAACAGGATCTTGAATCGCATCTAGGGCAAAGACAATTTCCTCATGAGGCACTTCCAGCACTTTGGCAATGTCTTCTGCCGTTGGCTCCTTGCTTGTCTCACTAATCAGCCTCTCACGGACCTGAAGCGCTTTATAGGCAATATCTCTTAGTGAACGAGACACCCGAATCGGGTTGTTATCACGCAAGTATCGACGGATTTCTCCTATGATCATAGGGACCGCATAAGTTGAAAATCTGACATTGTGGCTTAAATCAAAATTATCAATTGATTTCATTAATCCGATACAGCCTACTTGGAAGAGATCATCCACATACTCGCCTCTGTTGTTAAAACGCTGAATCACACTTAAAACCAACCGCAAATTGCCATTGACTAGCTTTTCTCTTGCTGTATCGTCACCTTCATCTTGCAGCTGTCTGAACAATTTTCTCATCTCTTCGTTTTTCAGAACAGGCAGTTTGGAGGTGTCGACTCCGCAGATTTCCACTTTATTTCTGGACACTTTTTTCCCTCCCTACAGGAGCTGTTGTACAAAGTTCAGTATCTCCTTGGGATGGAAAAATATGCACGAGTGATGATGAGAATCATGAGAAAAGAAGTTGATTCCTTTGACAGCAAAGGGACAGAGCTTTCAAAAAAATTTTTTTAGACCATTTTGTTAAATTCTTTTTGTAATCGTTTAATAATTCTTTTTTCAAGCCTCGAAATATACGATTGAGAAATTCCTAGCATGTCAGCGACATCTTTTTGGGTTTTTTCCTCACCGCCAACCAAGCCGAATCTAAGCTCCATGATCTGCTTTTCGCGGTCATTTAATTGTTCCAGCGCTTTTTTCAAAAGTTTTTTATCTACATTTGCTTCAATATCCCGTGTGATAATATCATCATCTGTTCCAAGTACGTCTGATAAAAGCAGTTCATTTCCGTCCCAATCAATGTTGAGCGGCTCATCAAACGACACTTCTGAACGAATTTTATTATTTCGGCGCAAATACATCAAAATCTCATTTTCAATACATCTCGAAGCATATGTCGCAAGCTTGATCTTTTTTTCTGGGTTAAATGTATTGACTGCCTTAATTAGACCAATAGTTCCAATACTAATTAAATCCTCAATATTAATCCCTGTGTTTTCAAATTTTCTTGCGATGTAGACCACCAACCGCAAATTTCTTTCAATCAGGATAGCCCTTGCTGTTTGATCACCTTTTGGTAATTTGACAAGCAGTTCCTGCTCTTCATCCTTTGATAATGGCGGCGGCAGCGCCTCACTACCACCAATATAATAAATCTCATCACTCTTAAGACCTAGCTTCATGAGGAGTTTATACCAGTAGTAAGTGAGTTTAAATTTTAATTTTTTCATCTTCTTCTCCCTTCTAAATGTCAAGTTGACCTCGTAAGATAAAAGACATCACCAAAACTTAAGACACCCCTTGGATGATTTTTCCGTCTAACATATCTGGATGAATGATGGATTGAAATTCCTGATCTGCTGATAAACCGCTCAGACTCATGCCTACAAAACACTTGGCTGGCTGGATCATATGCGTTTTTGAATAAATGATGACCGTATCTGGTTTTAAGCATAGAAGAAACCCGTGATCATGACCGACCGCTCGATATGGAACAAGTCTTAAACGGTCAAGAAGCGGAAATTGATCATTGAGCTTTTGCATCACTTCAACAGGATGAGACTGCTTCATAAGCTCTATAAATGGCTCTCCGCAAATGGACATGAGTTGATCTGCTTGAACGATCATCACAGGTGTTTTCGTCATAGGATCATACAGCTGATTGCCAGAATCGACGAGTCCCTTTAAGCGGATGGTCTCTCCTTGAATGTGTATCTCCGCAAGGACTTGTTCATCAAACTGTCTTTTTTTCGCACCGACCTCTCCTAATCGTTTCTTTGAAAACAGCCAAATCGCAGGAAAGCCGGTTAAAACGAAAAGCCAGCTAATGGGATCACCAAAGCCATCATTTTGTGAAATCAGCAGCCCGTCTTGAATAACAGTATTGGTTTGTAAAAACGAATGAACCCCGATCATGCCTCCTCCCATCAAAAATGTGACAAAGTAAAAAGCAAACAGGTTTTGAAAAAAGAATCGAAATCTTTGAAATCCAAAAGTTGCAAGCACGATCAAGACAGAAAAAAGCAGTTTGCCTAGAGGGTGTGACACAAACATTGCAAATGGTGTAAAGAGCAAGAGAACAATGCTCGATCCAATCAGAGCTCCTAACATATATCGCCGTTTTTTTACTTGTCGTTTGAGAATAAATGCAGTGAGTAAGAGAAGCAATAGATCAAAACAAAAGTTTAACAGCCAAATCACATCTAAATAAATGACCACCTTCTGCTCCTTTCATCTGAAACAAAGAATCAAAAGCAGTACTTGCACTTGTTTGTACCAGTATAAAACAGCCAAGAGATGGAAGTCTGTCAATTCTTGTTGGGGATGATAGAGAACTTTTGGTGGATTGTTATTGTTTTTGTCGAGGAATGAGAGCACAAAGAAAGAGAGTGTGCTTCCGGACAAGCTTACAAACAATCATTCGAAACGAAAAAGACACGCTCCAAGGAGTCGTGCCTTTTTTAAGTGTTATTTTACATTGATATTTAATGTGCCTGGGGCCTTTTGTCGAGTAACATTTCCATAATCATCCCGCACAATCACTTCAATGACTGCACCTTTTGCTTTGGCGGTAGAAGTAGCTGTCCAGTAACCTTCATATGTTCCCTTGGCTACCTCGCGAAGCGGCAGCTCTGTTGTATTTTGCAGCTTTGATCTCGCGTTTGTCAGCGGCATGTGAATGACAAACGTTGCGTCTAGCTTTTCTCTGCTGTTAAATGAAATTTTAACAGACTCACCTGATGATAGATTGACATTCTCTGCTGGTGTCAGCTCAGAAATCTCAGGCGCTTCGTATTGAACATCGATATCGACTTTTTTAGTCGTTTTGTTTCCTGCTGCATCTTTTGCTGTTACTTTGATCGTATTTTTCCCGTTTTCAAGCAAGATTCTTGCAGAATATTTCCCATCTTTTATTGCTGCTTTTTTTCCATTCACAGTGACTTGATCAAGATGATCATCCGATACCTTTCCTTCTACAGTGAGTGATTCTTTGTTAGACTTTTCCCCTTTTTTTGGTGTATCTATCGTTAACACTGGGGCTGTTTGATCAATGATCACCTTGACTGATTTGGACTTTTTCGTTGCGCCTTTATCCGTAACAGTAGCAGCCGTGAATACATGCTCTCCGCTTGACACTGTAACCTTCTCTTTGAAAGCACCCGACTGATCTGCTTTCACTTTAGCAATCTCTTTATCGTTTTGATAGATCGCTACATCAAGCCCTGGAGAGGCTTTCCCTTCAATCTCCAGTTCATCTTTGTTCGTGATCGTTCCAGCCTTTGGAGATGTTATTTCTGGCACATCTGCTTCATATTGGACAAGCGCACGAATCATATAATTTCCCTCTTCTTTTGGAGAAGGAGAAAAGGCACCGCTTGTCAGCTGCCAGCTTCTTTCAGCATTTGGTCCATCTTCATCTGTTGCAAGGCCTGGAGATTCCGTATTCTTTTTCGTTTGAATATAGACAAGATAGAAATCTCCATCCACCGTAATGGCTTGATCTTCTAAATCTACTTTTGTCCATTCACCATTACGCAGCGCATTCGCTTTAAAAGGTCCCGCAATTTTCTCACCTGGAGCGCCGTCCTTCCCAGAAGCATCATACACTTCAACCGCAAATTCATTCCCGCCAGGGGCTGGCCACTCTGTTGTCCAGAAACGGAAAAGCCCCCCTGTGACCTGTGCTTGTTTCTTCCCTTTTTCTAATGAAAATTTCACCGCCCAGCCATTACCAGGATCATAGAACGCCCGTGCATTTTCAGCTGTTCCGTCATCGTAGCCAATTTCGCTAGCAAAACCGATGAAAGGTTCCAGCTTGATTGCTTTTTCAAGCGGCTTTTCTGTCACATCGGCTGTAAACGAATATCCTTTAAACCCTTTCGCAAATACTTTGACTGTATACACACCGCTCAATGCCTCTAGAGAAAACTCGCCAGATTCATCTGTTTTCACCGGCTCAATTTTCGCATCCTCTACAAGATAAACCGTAGCATCTTTTACTTTTTCACCCGTTGTTTCATTGACAATTGTGCCAGATATCGTTCGTTTTTCTAGTGGCTGTAACGAGAAATTTGCCTCTGCTTGATCATTTGCAGAAATATTGACTTTTTGTGTGCGTGATTCAAAGCCATATGCTTCAGCTTTCACTGTAAATTCCCCTGCACCATGAGAAAGCTGATATCTCCCTGTCGCTTCATCTGTGTACGTGGACTTGCCGCTTTCAAGAACACTGATTTCTGCCTTCATCGGAAGAGCTTTGATAGATGGGGCATCTAAGCTTTTTTCCTTTTTCATCTGGACATGTTTTTCTTTTATTTTAGCAGGCTTTGCGCTTTTCGGATCGACGGGTTTCTTCTGCTCCTGTGCTGGCTTTTCTTTTTTGATGACGCCAAGCTGTTTCTTTGCCTTTTGAGGCAAGGCTTGATCTGTTATTTTCACATCATCTAAATAAAAACCGTCTTTTGTCACACTGCCATCCGTTCTTAGCTGAAAAATAACTCTCACGTTCTGACCTTTGTAAGCAGATAAATCTACTTCTCCTTTTGTCCATCCACTTGTTTTGCCTGTGTAGGCTGCCACTTGGACAGCATCTTCCCCCTCAGGCTGCACATGAATATGCACATAGTCATAATTTGCTTCAAGGTCATGCCAGTATTGATATTGTAAAAAGGCGGAGCCTGACTCAGGTACAGCAATCATCGGCATAGATAAATGAGCATCTGTTTGATTTTCATAAGGACTGTCTAGGTTTGTAGCATAGACATGATCTCCAGTAAAGGCCTTTTTCGGACCGGTGGTCGGCTTCCCCCACTGCCAAGGATCTTTTGTTCCACCACTGAACCATCCACTTGGCCAAGCTTCAAAATCTTGCGAGTAGCCAGTCGTGATGGATGTTTTAATCGGAAGCGTATACGGTTCTGATGCAGCTTCATTTTCTCCAAAATCTTTCACAATCCATCGGTACGTGACGTTTTCTCCCTCAAGTTCTGGGAGCTGAACAACATATGTCCCTTTTAAATGATTTCCATCCGTTCGCTTTGCTTGCAGCGTCTCCCTTTTCCCTTGATCCACTTGATAAGTCAAGGAGACATTTGTCACAGCTACTTCATCTTCTGCTGTAATACTTAGAGGTGTTGGCGTAGAGGCAAAAATTTCATTCGGTCCTTTATGAGAAAAAACAGGTGGTTCTGTATCTTCTCCTTCTTTTGTTACCTGTCCTTCAATCTTGCCAATTCCATCTGTTAATGCTGTGATGGCTTCTTTTGCATCAACTAATCCTGCCCCATAGCCATTGTTAGGGGATTCCGGGAATTGCTGATCTGTCAGCGGTTTTGCAGTATCAATGAGAATTTCTTCGATCTCTTCAACAGACAGATCTGACTGTACTTGGCGCAGAAGAGCCACAACAGCTGAAACATGCGGACCTGCCATCGAGGTTCCATTCCAGCCATCCTCATATCCTTTCCCAGGAATAGAAGAACGAATATTTACCCCTGGAGCCGCAATATCTGGTTTCATGACCCCATATGGAGAGGGGCCTTGCAAAGAGAAAGAACCCAGTTTGTTGTTTTGATCTGTTGCACCCGTCGCAAAGGCTTCGGGATAGTTCGCAGGATTTGCAATAGATCCCTCACCGCCAGGGTTAAATAAATCCGTATTACCAGCTGAAAACTCTGGGAAGATGTCCGCTGCTCTCCAAGCATTGACCACATCTTTATACCAATCATCAAGACCAGGCCCACCGCCCCAAGAATTATTGACCACATCTGGCGCCTTTTCTGGATGAGGGGTTCCGTTTTCATCTTTTGGAGCTAAAATCCATTCACCTGCGTCAAGCAGATCAGCATCTGATCCACCATCTTCTGAGAAAGCTTTCACCGCGATCCATTTTGCACCTGGTGCGACTCCAATTTGATTCTCTCCATTTGGCTCAGAGCCAACCATCGTTCCCGTTACATGTGTACCATGCTCTAAATCATCGTATGGCGCTTTAGAACCTGTCGTTGCATCGTACCAATTGAATTCATGAGAAGGTTCATTCGGACGTGCAGGGTCAAATCCGCGGTATTTTTCTTTTAATGCAGGATGATCCCATTCCACACCTGTATCAATACTTGCCACAACGGTACCAGTTCCGTCATAGCCTAAAGCCCACGCTTCTGGGGCATGAACTTGAGAAATATTCCACTCGATTCCATCTGCTGCTTTGATTTGTTTGTTTTTCTTTGAAGTCTTCAAATCAACAGGACGATGGATTTGACGGATTTCATTTGGCAGCACTTGATCTACTTCTGGGAAGGAAGCTATCTTTTCCATGACTTCTTTCGTTCCCGTCACAGCGAGACCATTCACAATATAGTACGAATGAATATCCTTCACTTGCTTTTTCTTCTGGGCTTTTTGTAAATAAGCAAGCAGCGCTTCCTGCGTCTCTTCAGACGTCGCTCTTAGTTCTGATACGACAGCTGATCTTTTTGTGTACTGCGTTTTAGCAGCTGTTAACTTTTGTTTTTTGGCTTTTGACACAGCATCCTTCGCCACTTTTTTGACATTGGTTTGTTCCTTCATTTTGACTAAAAAGGTCACCTTGTCTTCTTGTTGAAACTGTTTCATTAATCTAGATGAGATCTTTGCTTTTGTTTTCTTGGAGGAAACAGCTTCCTCTTGATATGAGGTAGAAGTCGATTTTGCTTGAACCATCCCAAAGCTTGTCATCATTAAAGTACCAATCACCAAAAGACTCATCAAACGATAGCCGGCGGTTTTGCGAAACTTCACTTTCAATCAAATCCCTCCTCCTCAAATGGTCAAACAGTGTATGGGTTTAACTCCTCCCTTTCCTTTGTTCATGACAAGATTCATGGTGTTCTATTTAATGTAGTCAAATAAAGTTCATCATTTTGTCGCTTTTTGTAATAGGATTTAAAAATGATTCTTTTTACTTAATCACTCTAAGTCGAAATACATATGTTGGATAAAGTAACCCAGACACATTTAAGACTTTTTGATTAGTAGTGATGCGGGTTTCTTTATATATTGGACATGAAAAAATCCCCTTCCGGTGGAAGGGGATGAGAGATACTCGATTAGCGTTTATTACGGTTGCGCAAGAACGTTGGGATATCCAGCGTATCATCACTTGATTGTGTATTTTGTCTCGGTTGAGATGATGGCTGCTGATGTTCCTCACGTTTTACTTCACGCTTTTGAGGAATGGATTGATTTTGCTTTAATCCTTGTCCTAATGGATTTCTTTGTGGTTTTGTCACTTCTGGCTCTTGCTCAATAAATCCAGTAGCGATAACAGTTACCACAATTTCATCCTTCAAGTTATCATTAATGACAGAACCGAAAATCATGTTTACATCTTCATCAGATGCAGAAGCCACAATGTCCGCTGCTTCTTGTACCTCATAAAGACTTAGGTTCGTACCACCAGTAATATTCATGATGACACCTTGTGCACCGTCGATTGCCGTTTCTAGAAGTGGTGAAGAAATAGCTTTCTTCGCAGCTTCAGCGGCACGATTTTCACCAGTCGCAACACCGATACCCATAAGAGCAGAACCTTTATTGGACATGATTGTTTTCACGTCAGCAAAGTCAAGGTTGATTAAACCTGGTGTAGCAATAAGATCTGAGATCCCTTGAACACCTTGTCGTAGCACGTTATCTGCTGCACGGAATGCTTCAAGCATTGGCGTGTTTTTATCAACAATTTCAAGCAAGCGATCGTTTGGAATCACAATTAAAGTGTCAACTGCTTCTTTCATAGAAGCAATTCCTTCGACTGCTTGAAGCTGACGCTTTCTTCCTTCAAATGTGAAAGGACGAGTCACGACTCCAACTGTCAATGCACCAGAATCTTTTGCGATTTTTGCAATGACAGGTGCAGCACCCGTACCAGTTCCACCGCCCATACCAGCAGTAACAAAGACCATGTCTGCGCCTTTTAATACTTCTTCAATCTGTTCTTTGCTTTCCTCAGCAGCTTTTTTACCGACTTCAGGATTCGCACCTGCTCCAAGCCCTCTTGTCAGCTTAGCACCGATTTGCATTTTCGTTTCTGCTTTTGATAGATTTAACGCCTGTGCATCTGTGTTGACTGCAATGAAATCGACACCTTGTACGTCATTTTCGATCATTCGGTTGACTGCGTTATTTCCGCCTCCACCTACTCCGATTACTTTAATTGATGCTAGGCCGTCTATATTTGTTTCAAACTCCAACATGCTGAATCCTCCTAATCCGTCGAAAATCTAATTCTATTCCCAGAACATATTAAATAGTTTTTTCATTTTGCCCGGTTTTTTATTTGTCTCTTCTTGTGCTTTTTGTTTTACTTTCGGTCTTGGCTGCGCTTCTTTCACTTGTGGTGCAGAAGAAACCGGCTCCATGGATGCGCCTACTTCATGAAACGCCTCATCCGGCATTTGGAATCCAACTTGTCTGCCCTGAATCTTTGCATTGCGATAAGCAAAGTGGATCAGACCCACTCCTGTCATATACTGAGGTTCTCTCACCCCAATATAATTTGGACTTGCAATTCTAACATTGTTTTGCAAGACCGTTTGTGCAAGAGAAAGGATACCTGGTATAGCTGCCTGTCCACCTGTTAGAACGAATCCGCCAGGCAAATCATGGACACCCATATTTCTTAATTCCTCTGCCACAAAGAGCAAGATTTCTTCCAGCCGAGCCTCGATGATATTAGCCGCCTCAAGCTGTGTATACGTCTGTTTCTGATCGGTACCGATGACAGAAACTTCAAATGTTTCCTCAGACGATGCCTCATCATAAAACGCATGTCCAAATTGTTTTTTAATTCGTTCAGCTTCTTCAGTAGAAGTTCTAAGTCCTATAGACAAATCTTTTGTAATGTTCTCTCCGCCCAAAGGGATACTGTGAGTAGAATAGAGATGCCCGTTTTCAAATACGGAAATCGTTGTAGATCCGCCGCCAATATCGACGAGAGCTACCCCTAGATTTTTTTCATCTTTCGATAATGCTGCTGAGCCCGATGCGAGCGGCTGCAAGCAAATATCCATAATTTCAATTCCAGCTCTTTCTACACATCGGAGCCAGTTATGTAGAATCGTTTTAGAACCTGTAATTAACGATCCATCCACCTCTAGCCGAACACCAAGCATTTTTTTCGGATCAGTGATCTCATCTCTTCCGTCGACGATAAATTGTCTCGGGATGACGTCTACGACGAGATGTTCTTGAGGAATAGATACTACCTGTGCAGCATCTAAGACACGTCTCACATCTTCAGCATGTATTTCTTTGTTTTCACTAGATACTGCGACCACGCCGCTCGTATTCTGAATATGAATGTGGTTTCCGTTAATTCCGACAATCGCCTTTTGTAAAGGAAAACCTACCATTCTCTCAGCCTGTTCAAATGCTTGTCTAATAGAATGAACTGTCTCATCTATATCAACAATCGATCCTTTTTTTAACCCTTCTGAAGGGACATTTCCAACACCTATAATGTTAAGCGAATCATCCGCCATTTCTCCGACGATGACTTTTATATTGGATGTACCGATGTCAAGGCTGACGTAAATTTCATTGTTGTTCATTCTATGGCACCTCCTCACATATCAATACTTTCTATTCTATTATTTGCTGAACAACAATACAATGAATGTGTTTTTACAAGTGTGTAACAAAACTTAAAAAATCAACATTTTTTATTAGGATTACTGAAAATATTCGTTACATCATATGTATATCCTTTTTTATGACTCACTTTTTTTCTTTTTTTCTCTAGAAATTGTCCATTTTGTTAGTAGAATTCTTCGAATAACTGCTATATTTTGAAACAATCTAACGCCGAAAGCAAACATTCCGACTAAATACAAGTCTACACCAAGATGGACGCCCAGAAAAGCTAAACTTATTGCAAGTATAATATTAAAGAAAAAGCCTGATACAAACACTAGTTCATCGTATGCCCCTTGCAGATGTGCCCTGATTCCACCAATCAATGTATCAAGCGCAGCAAGTACAGCGAGGGAAAGATAATTAGAATACTCATTCGGTATCGTAAAATTTGTTAAGAAACCGATCGCAACTCCTATGATTAAGCCAAGTACAGGAAGCCACATTAAGATTTTCCCTCCTTTACATCGTCAAGAGGCTTCAACTCGTTTAACTGAATTGCACCGTCATATGCTTTTAATTGAATTTGCTGCTTCGGCTGGCTAATACTTAAGCCGAAATTTTCCTGAGCAAACAAATCACCAATATCTGATACATTTAAACGGCTGTATAATTTGTCGGCCTGGTCGCTGATCATCTTGATGGTCACTTCATCACCATCTAAGCTGTAGCCATCCATTTTCGTCGTGCCATTAATATCTCGAATCACACTTGTATTAATCACACGGTGGTCATTAATGGAAATATGTTTTGCCCCATACATATTGGCTTCGTTGATTAGCTTTTTCAGAAGATCAGGGGGGATATTTTTCACTTCTTCCCCGGTCAGATCCTTGGAGAAGAGCTGAGAGATGTCAACTTCAATTCCCTCCCCTGTCACTTCTGTAAAACCAGCCTTTTCTTTTAAATCTTTTAATGTTTTAGTTAGTTGAGCTTCTTTTGATTGATCTCCTTGATGACCATACTTTTTCAGCATTTCATCGTATTTATCAATTTCTTTCAGCAAATCCAATTCTTTACTTTTAGATGCAGATAAATCCTCTCTTAGCTCCCACACATCGCGAGTATCACGAACTTCGGGCTTTTGCAATGAATTAAATTGGATGGAGACCATGATGCCGAATATCACCATTAAGGCTGTCAAACTAAGTAAAGGCTTCTTTTTCCTCAACACCACTCACCTTTTCACTTTTAATCTTTGTGTTTTAAAAGAGGATTCATACGAATATCCTTTTTTTCAATCGTCATCGAAATGTGATCACTTGTCAGCTGATCGACTACTCCTCCTGCAATATTTAATGCAGGTATTAACACAGCCGGATCACCAATAGCAGAAATAACAAATGGCGCTGGATGCTGAACACCGTCAACTGTGACAACTGGGCCGTTACAATGTATGTATGATTGGTGTGTAATTCTCTGTCCATTAATAGATACGGCAGAGGCCCCTGATATAAACAGTTCGTTTATCACATGAAAAATGTGGCTCTCATGAACAATGTAATTATTGACATTTTGTCCACTCGGGATATAAGATGCATCTTCAAGGGATACTTTTACCCCTTTTCCTTTTACACCGATCTCTCCTGTAAACATCCTGTATTTCTCAACATCTTCCAATACATTAAAATACTGCTCTTTTTCATTTTTCAAATTGGACTCAGTGGCTTGAACCTGTGATTGAAGACTGTATAATTCTTTTTCAAGTTTCTGATTCGCCTTTTCTTGCTTTGTCAGCTGACTTTTCAAGGAGTATTCTTTTTTCCATTGCTCTGTTCGAATGACATCTGCCTGATGCTGCTTAGTATATTGGTATGAAAAAGAAATCAGAAAACCAAGAACAAGCATGACAATTGAGAATATAACTGTTTTGCCTCTCAACGTTCATCTTCCTTTTTCTTAGATTTAAACGCTTCAAAATACGTCGCGACTTCCATATGGATTGTGCCTTTTTCAGATGGCGAAAGTTCTTTTACAATGGCAGGATAGGTTTTCATTTTATCAGCGAATGTTTTAATTGATGCAATCACGGTGTTCCCGTCATTCATATAAAATTTAACGAGCCACTGGTTTGAGCTTGTTGGCACATAATATATTTCTGAGATGAGTTCCTGAATAGAGGCTGGCAGCTGATTTAAAGATCTAACCGTTTGCTTCAGCTTCTCTTTATTGTCCCAATCAACAAAAATAGGTCCTGCATGACTTGGTGTGACTTCTTCTGGTAATGCTGTCCCATTTTCAAGAAGCTCATAGTATAAATTTCCCTTTTGAAGATACGCAATATTGGCATATTCCTTGACAGCAATACTAACCTTATTTGGAAAATGTTTTTTGATACTGACACTTTTAATCAGTTTGTTTTGCTTAATATGATCTGCTGTTAAATCTTTATTTAAATTCCAAAACTCTGTTTCGCCTTCTTTAATCTGGGAAAGTTTCACAAGCTGTTTTGTAGGGACATGCTCATTACCCGTAATAGTTAAAGAAGAAATTTTACTGATTGGTGTCTGCAAATAAATAATGATTAAAACCATGATAAAAAACAGTAGAATAAAAGAGATTAGTCTCCGATTCGCTTTCTGCTTCCTTTGTTCTTTAATTTTAGGAATTCGTTCTTCTATATTGACGATCTTTTCATTTTCATGATCAGGCCGCATATATATTCTTCACCCCATTCAAAGCTGCTTGTCCACACCTTTGGGTCATCTTTTGATGAGAAAACAAACGGCATTCTTTCATGCCGTTTGTTTTCCTGTGATGCCATCATTCATAAGACTTGCTTTTATTTTGCTTCACCGATAATTTCTACTTCTGTATGCATTTCTACATTGTAGTCATCTTTAATTTTCTTTTGGATGTACTGGATTAAGTCCAGCACGTCTTGAGCAGTTGCCCCGCCAGCGTTCACAATAAAGTTGCCATGCATATCAGAGATTCTTGCTCCACCAATTTGGTACCCTTTTAAATTCGCTTTTTCTACAAGCTGTCCTGCATATTCAGGCAGCGGATTTCGAAAAATACTTCCGGCACATGGTCGATTATAAGGCTGTGTTTCCTTGCGATAGTCTTTATTTTGCTGCATTTTCTTTGTGATTTTCTCGCGATCATCCTGTTTGAGCTTAAACACGGCCTCGAGAACAATGCCTGGTCGTTCCTTTTGAAGGACAGACGTTCTATAGCTAAAGTTCATCTGTTCATTTGTTAGCCACTCGATGCTTCCATCTTCAAATAAGATTCTCGCTTTCACAAGAATCTTACTGATATCAGATCCGTGCGCACCTGCGTTCATATAAACAGCGCCGCCAATAGACCCTGGGATACCAGCTGCAAATTCCAGCCCTGAAAGACCCTGCTTACTAAGAGACGTTGCAAGCCTTACAACAGAGTAGCCGCCGCCAACTGTAATTTCTTCATCATTTACAGTTAAGTGATCAAGTCCAGCGCCTAACTTCAGGACGACGCCACGTATTCCTTTATCAAGTACGAGTAAATTTGACCCTCTTCCAATAACCGTCCAGTCCGCGTGGTGTTTTTTTATCTGATCCATGATCGTTTTAACTGAATCGATATCTTTAGGAACGATCAATAGATCTGCCGGCCCGCCTATTTTCATTGTCGTATGATTTGCAAGCGGCTCATTTTCAAGCACTTTACCGACTTGCGCTTCTAATAATTCATTCTTCAAGTTCTCCATATTACCCTCCGCCTTACCTAATATCATTCCATCATGTAGTCGTAATTTCTTTTAATACATTATATAAACGTCCAGCCGCATCTGGTACTCCAAGTTCTTTTGTTAAACGGCTCATTTCGTTTAATTTTTCTTCATTACCAGCAATTTCATCAATGGCATGAAGGAGGCTTTCTCCAGAAAGCTCTGATTCTCTTAAAACGATTGCAGCGTCATGCTTTTCTAGTGATCTTGCATTGATTTCCTGGTGATTTGCCGTCACGTATGGGCTTGGAATAAAAATAGTTGGAATTCCAAGGGCTGTTACTTCAGCAATCGTTGTGGCACCGGCTCTTGCAACAATCACATCAATCGATTTCAAGTACTCCGGCATTTGATGCAAGAAAGGCTTTGTGATCATATTAGGTGCTGCACCTTTTTCCTTTAGTTCGTTCAGCACTTTTTCATAATGAACCTCACCCGTGATATATAAAAGCTGATAGTTCTTAGCCTTTAATCCATCTTGCATGTCAATAACTGCTCTATTAATTGGCGCAGCCCCCCGGCTTCCGCCAAAAATAAGAACCGTTTTTTTCGTTTCATCCAGTCCAAACTCCTTCAGAGATTTCCCCTCTTTTATAGAGACGACTTCAGAGGCTCTAGGGTTTCCCGTAAATACAACCTTTTCAGAAGGAAAATGTGCCTTTGCTTCTTCAAAGCAGATGGCTACCTTATCAACATATCTTGCTAGAAACTTATTTGTGATACCAGGCAGGCTGTTCTGTTCGTGAATAATGGTCGGGATTTTCAGCTTAGAAGCTGCATAAACGACAGGGCCGCACACATAACCACCTGTTCCAATGACCGCATCTGGCTTTAATTCCTTTAAGTAAGATTTGCTTTTTTGAACGCCTTTTAGAAATCTCATCACCGTTTTTACGTTATCAAAGGAAAGCTTTCTTTTAAAACCTGAAATTTCTATGGACTTGAAAGGGATATTTTCTCTTTCTACAATTTTCTTTTCAAGTCCATTTTCAGTACCAATATATAAAAATTCTACATCAGGATGCAGTCTTTTCACTTCTTTAATAAAAGCTAAGGCTGGATAAATATGTCCGCCTGTTCCGCCTCCACTGATTACTATACGCATTATACCATTTCCCCTCAATTTTTTTCTGCTCTGAACAAAGTATAAACCCTGTTTTAAACAACAGGGCTCCGTTAAAACCTGTAAAGAAGAGTCAAAAAACATGTTTCCAATACAAAATCTGTCATTTCTACTCTTCAAATCATTTTTTTGTACTTTTGCAAAATAAATGTCATCATGGTTTCATGAACTAGCAGCACTAATATCTAGCGTACCTGCTTACATTTAAGAGTACGCCAATTGCCATCAGCATTAATGTCAGTGATGAGCCGCCATAACTTAGGAATGGGAGCGTGATACCTGTCACAGGGATAAGTCCAGTAACAACTGCGATATTAATCATCACTTGAATGGCAACCATTGAAATAATACCAACTGCTAGGAAACTTCCATATAAGTCTGGGGCTCCAAGTGCTATTCGTATGCCTCTCCATAATAGAACACTAAAGAGCAGCAAAATGAGTGATCCTCCTATAAAGCCGAGCTCTTCAGACAATATTGCAAAGATGAAGTCTGTTTGAGGCTCAGGTAAATAAAAGAATTTTTGTCTACTTTGACCGAGACCCATTCCGAACAGACCGCCTGGACCAACAGCGTATAAGGATTGAATAATTTGAAACCCACTGCCTAGTGGATCTTCCCAAGGATTTAAGTACGATGTAATTCGTTTTATGCGGTAGGGCGCTGATAAGACTAGTGCAGCAAATCCGCTGAGCCCTAAAAGACCGAGAAATATAAAGTGAGCAATTCTCGCACCTGAAACAAATATCATAATAATACAGGTTCCAACCATTACCGTCCCTGTTCCCAAATCTGGCTGCAGCATGATGATGGCAAATGCAGAAAATACAATGCCTAATGCTGGTGCGAAACCTTTACGAAAGGATGTGATATTTTTTTGTTTTTCAGATAAGAATTTTGCAAGAAACGCAATCATCGCAAGCTTCATAAATTCAGAGGGCTGAATACTAAACGCACCGACACCGATCCAGCTTCTTGATCCATTTCTCTCCATACCGATACCAGGAATAAGTACAAGCAGCAAAAGGAGAAAACAAACAGCAATCAATATCTTTGACCAAGTCCGCCACGTCCAATAATCGACTCGCATAATGAAAAACATCGCGATAACTCCGATTCCGGCAAACAAAAGCTGTCTTTTTGCAAAATAAAACGAATCATCAAATTTATACGATGCCCACACAGCACTAGCGCTGTACACCATAATTAAACCAATCGTCAATAAAAGTAACGTAATGACAACAAGCAAAAAGTCCGGAGAAGTTTTCTTATTCGTCAAGAGACCGACACCCCAAGCATAATTTCATTTGGGCTGTCAGTCATACGAGAGACAAGCCCTTATTTAAGCATATGCACGGCGTTTACAAACATGTCTCCACGTTCTTCAAATGTTTTATGTTGATCCCAGCTTGCACAAGCCGGAGATAATAAAATCACGTCTTCTTCTTCAGAAATGTTAAACGCCGCAGGTACTGCTTGTTCAACATTATCGACATGTTTTACGTGATGTATTCCCAGTTCTTCACCAAGCTTTACAAACTTAGGTGCCGTCTCACCAAATGTGATAATTCCTTTTACATTTTTCATAAAAGGTTTCAATTCATCAAATTCATTGCCGCGATCAAGCCCGCCAGCTAGTAAAATGGTCGGCTGATTAAAAGCTGATAATGCTTTACTTGTTGCCAGTATATTGGTGGCTTTACTATCGTTATAGAATTTTCTGCTTTGAATTGTATCTACAAACTGCAGACGATGCTTCACTCCACTAAATGTCGTAAGAACGTGTGCGATTGCTTCATTTGAACAGCCTGCATTTTTCACGACACAAATAGCTGCCAAAATATTTTCTTGGTTATGCTCACCAGGAAGAACAACATCCTTTAAATCGATGATATGTTCATTCATGTAGTAGATCGCACCATTTTTAATATACGCACCATGTTCTACTTGCTCTTTCACTGAGAAAAACACTTTTTTTGCTTTTGAAGCTTCAGCCAGTTTTACGACTGATGGATCATCGAGGTTAATAACAGCTATGTCATCTTCAAGTTGATGTGCGTATACTTTCTGCTTTGCTTTTTCATATTCATCACGAGTGTGGTGATAGTCTAAATGTGCATCAAAAATATTTAATATTAAGCTGATTTTAGGTCTGAAATCAACTGTTCCCATTAACTGAAAAGAAGAGAGTTCAGTTACGATCCACTCATCGCCAGCTGCCTTTGCAGCGACTTCGCTGGCAACTGTGCCAATATTACCTGCCACTAAAGTTTTTTGACTGTCTTGTTTCAACATTTCATAAATCAAAGTCGTGGTAGTGGTTTTTCCATTTGATCCAGTAATCCCAATAAAAGGAGCTGAGGTTAAATGATAAGCTAATTCTATTTCCGTCCAAACTGGAATTCGTCGGCGAAGCGCTTCTTGAACCATCACATTTTCATATGGAATTCCTGGATTTTTAATCAAAATCGTAATTTCTTTATCATCGAACATACGAAGAGGATGGCTGCCGCAAATGACATCAATCCCCTTTTCAGAAAGAAGCTGAGCAGGTTCATTTTCTTCAAACGGCTTTTGGTCATTTACTATGACATTTACTCCATGCTCATGAAGAATTGAAGCTGCCGCATATCCGCTTTTTGCAAGACCTAATACTAGTACATGTTCGTTTTTTAACATTTGCATCTTATTCAATTATAACCACACCTCGATGTAAATTCCTAAAACAGCAAGTAATAAACCAGCTGTCCAGAAGGTGACAACTACTCTCCACTCAGACCAGCCAACTAACTCATAGTGGTGGTGAAGCGGACTCATCTTAAAGATTCTTTTTCCAGTTGTTTTAAAGGAGATCACTTGAAGAATAACGGATAACGTTTCGACAACAAATACTCCTCCAATAATGACAAGTAAAATTTCAAGCTTTGTTAAAATCGCAATTGCTACAATTGCTCCGCCTAAAGCAAGCGACCCTGTATCACCCATAAATACTTTTGCAGGATGCGCGTTAAACACAAGAAACCCAAGAACGGCTCCAGCAACAGCTACTGAAAAGATCGCTACATCGTACTGTGATTGATTCCAAGCCAATATAGCAAAGGCTCCAAAGGCAATAGCCGCGGTTCCAGATAATAGACCATCCAGTCCATCCGTTAAGTTCACGGCATTAGAACCTCCGACAAGCATGAAAACGACAAGGATAAAGTAAGCCCATCCTAAATCGAAGCTCACATCTGTTCCTGGAATGCGAATCGTCGTTGCAAACTGATAATAATGGAAGACTGCATAAAAAATCACTGCGATCACAATTTGACCAATTAATTTCTGTTTCGATGTTAAACCTAGGTTTCGTTTCATCGCTACTTTAATATAATCATCTAAAAATCCTAATAGACCGTAGCCAAGCGTAACAAATAACAATAAAAACATTTCTGGACTAATCTCAGAAAATTTGTTGATCATCACAATCGTTGTAATGGTAATAGAAAAGATAATCATAATTCCGCCCATTGTCGGAGTACCTGATTTCTTTTGGTGAGACTGTGGTCCTTCTTCTCTAATACTTTGACCAAATTTAAGCCTTCTTAAAAACGGAATAAAAATCGGGGATAAAAGAACACTGATTAAAAATCCCATTATGATTGTAAACAATATCACCTGTTCAAGCATCGTTCTTTACTCCTTCCGAATTTCCAAAGCCGTTTTCCATCAGAAAATCACATTCATTATTAAGGTATTCATTCGCGTTCTTCGTATGTTGTTTTTGTACAAAATGCTTCATTTCATTACACTCTTTTCATCATTTTAAGATTTGTTTAGATCTAAAATAGCGTCCATAGCAACCTTTGCATCATCAAAATCGTAAACTTGATCGCCGACGATTTGATATGTCTCATGACCTTTACCCGCTATTAAGACTGTATCGCCTTTTTTCGCATTGGCAATTGCAAAAAAGATGGCTTGTTTGCGATTCACAAAACTATGATAATATGCGTCTGGCACCCCATTTTCCATATCCTTTAAAATAGCTGAAGGATCTTCGCTTCTTGGGTTGTCTGAAGTAAATACAGGTTCATCTGCATACTTCACAGCGATTTGGGCCATTTGAGGACGCTTTGTTTTATCACGGTCGCCGCCGCAGCCTATCACACAGAAAATTTTGCCCTCTGTTAATTCTCTACACGTTGTCAGGACATTTTCTAAGCTGTCAGGTGTATGGGCGTAATCGACGATAACAGGGAAATCTTGATCACAGTTCACAAGTTCAAATCGGCCTTTGACTCCCTCCAGCTCTTCAATAGCACTTACAATCGTTTCAAATGTTAAGCCAGATACGATCCCTACTGATACAGCTGCTAGGATGTTGTACACATTAAACTTACCGATGAGGGCAACTGTCACATTTTTTGTGCCAATTGGAGTGATCAAATCAAACTGAGTTCCCTTCGGTTTGATTTGAATATTCTTTGCCATTACATCTGCTTTTTGCTCTAAGCCATATGTCATGACTTCAGCAGCTGTCACTTTTTCATAATAACTCGAAGCGTCATCATCTGCATTTAAAATTGCATGCTTCGGCTTATCGTGATGAAAGGCACTGCCAAGCTGTGAGAATAGCAAGCTTTTCGCATGTTTATATTCTTCCATTGTGTTGTGGTAATCAAGATGGTCCTGCGAAAGGTTTGTGAAAACGGCAATATCATAATCACATCCATGTACCCTGCCAAGATGCAGTGCATGTGATGATACTTCCATAATGGCTGTGTCTACATCTTGGTCAAGCATCTGTTTAAAAGTTTTCTGAAGTGTGACACTTTCAGGTGTGGTGTTTTTCACATCGAGAATGTCATCATTCACCTTCATATACATCGTACCGATTAAGCCAGTTTTCTTTTCGGCTTTTCTCATCATTTGTTCAATCATGTGTGTTGTCGAAGTTTTTCCGTTTGTTCCTGTGATCCCGATGAGATTCAGCTTATGAGTTGGCTGCTCGTAAAACGCATCAGCTATTCTTGCAAGAGCTCTTTGAGAGTGTTTTACAATAATGACTGGTACATCTGATATGTTAAGAGGGTGTTCTGCTACAATCGCTGCAGCCCCGCTTTTCACCGCTTTTTCAGCATAATCGTGTCCATCTACTGTATAGCCTTTTATACAGACAAAAAGGCTTCCTTTTTTCACCTCTCTTGAATCCATTTCAATGGAAGTGATATCAGGATTTTCGTTTATTAGTTCGTTGTTTTCACTTTTAAAATATGTAAGGAGTTCTTGTAATTTCATTTCATATCAAACCTCTCAAATTCGTTCACGTGCATGTCTTGTGAAAAAAACACACAGTCTATATTTTATCGTAAAAAAAGGGATACATCCAGCGTATTCCTTAAGTTTCTCTTGGAAAAAACACACTTTGGGCTCTTTTTTTCAAACAGACCTTCTCTTTCAACAAAAAGAGGCAGCCGAATGAGTGCGGCTACCCTCTGTTCATTCTTTATTATTCATCGTTTAAGTATAATCTGATGGTGGAGCCTTCTTTGACTTTTGTCCCGGCAGCAGGCGATTGCTTCACCACTTTACTGCCAGTTCCAGAAGCATCGATCTTAAGGTTAATGAGTAAGGATTCAAGGTCTGAAACAGATCCCCCTACAAGATTCGGTACTTCAATGGTTTTTGTGTCCAGCCACTGGTACTTCTTTTCAATTTGTCCTTTTCTTTTTTTCACACCCATCTCAGGCAGGCTGTCCCGCATAATATGACCCACAATTGGTGCAGCAACTGTCCCGCCAAATTGAATAGTGCCTTTCGGGTTATCTACCGCCACATATACAACGATACTTGGATCATCAGCAGGCGCAAACCCGATAAATGACACAATGTGGTTATTTTCCATGTACTTGCCGTCTTTTACCTTCTGTGCTGTCCCTGTTTTTCCGCCAACTCGATATCCTTCAACAAATGCATTTCGGCCAGTTCCTTGAGCGACTACACTTTCAAGCGCATACCTGATTTCTTTGGATGTTTCTGCTGAAATCACTTTCTTTTTGGCAATCGGTGATTGCTTTTTCACTACCTCTTTTGTGATTGGATCTATCCATTCTTTTGCAATGTAAGGCGTGTAAAGTGTTCCGCCATTTACCGCAGCTGCTACGGCAGCTACTTGCTGTATCGGCGTAACAGATACACCTTGACCAAAGGCAGTTGTCGCCTGCTCTACAGGGCCAACTCGGTCCAGCGGGAATAAAATGCCTCGCCCTTCCCCTTGAAGATCGATTCCTGTTTTTTGGCCAAATCCGAAATTTTTAATATAGGAAAATAATTTATCCTTTCCTAGACGATCGCCTAGTTCAACAAAGCCGGGGTTACAGGAGTTTTGAACCACTTCTAAAAATGACTGTGATCCGTGTCCGCCTTTTTTCCAGCACCTAAGTCTTGCACCATCAACTGTCACAGATCCGCTGTCAAAAAAATGATCGCGTTTTAAATTGACTTTTTTCTCTTCTAGTGCTGCTGCAAGCGTAATAATTTTAAACGTTGAACCTGGCTCATATGTGCTCCACACCGGTAGATTTCGGTTAAACACTTTCGAGTCAACTGATTGATAATCCGCTGGATCAAAATCCGGTCTGCTCGACATCCCAAGCACTTCACCGTTCTTCGGGTTCATCGCAATTGCAATCATCCCATCTGGGTTATATTTTGCCTGCGCATTGTCTAATTCCCGTTCTATAATGGTTTGCACCTTCGCATCGACAGTTAACTTCATATCAAGACCATCTTTAGGTGGTGTATAATCATCTGCTTCATCTGGCATTTTCTGCCCTTTTGCATCGGAATAGAACTTGACAGAGCCTTTTTCACCTTTAAGGTCATCATCATAATAGGCTTCCAGTCCAAGTAACCCTTGATTATCAATTCCAGCGAAGCCCAGCACATGAGAAAGAAAACTGCCAAACGGATAGTGTCTGATGCTGTCTTCCGCAACATAAACGCCATCTAAATCAAGCTCTCTGACTTCTTTTGCTTTTTCATGAGATACTTTTCTGCCTTCTGGAGAAATTCGTTCGATGGATGTTTTCTTTGTGACGTGCTTGTACGCTTTCTCTTCAGACATATTCAGTACTGCCGCCAGTTTCTTGCTTGTTTCTGCCGGATCTTTAATTTGCCGCGGGACGACCAATATAGATGGGGCACTTTTGTTCGTCGCAAGCTCTACCCCATTTCGGTCCAAAATATCTCCCCTTTCTGGTTCGAACGGGAGGTTCCGGCTCCATGAATCTTTTGCTAAGCTTGTCAGCTTCTCGCCCATAATAAACTGTACATATCCTAATCTAGTATCTATGATGAAAAAAATGATCACCCCAAACAGCAGCACGAAAAGCAATCGTTTTCTCACTGTTACACTTGATACTCGCACGCCCGGTTCACTCCTTACATACATATGGCTTGTTTCCATCATATGCAGGCCCGTCCTTATGTAGAACGTCTCGTCTATCCCGCTCGGCAAAAGAAAAAACCTAGCAAGTCGTTTGCTAGGTTTTGCAGTTAATTCGGGCTTTTAAATGTCACAGTGACGACTTTATCTGAAATCTCCGCTCCATTTTTCACACTTTGTTTGACAGCATATCCTTGTCCTTTTGTTTCGATATGCACACCGGAAATGGATGCATATTGAAGGACTTCCCGTCTCGACCAGCCTGTCATATCAGGCATTTTTATCGTTTTTCCTGCTGTTTTCAAGAAAACTTTCTGGCTTTCAGAGAATTCAGAGCCTGCACTTGGCCACTGTCGTTTAATGGAGAGGCCGTCGCCGATGACAACAGGCGTTAAGTTTTTGTTTTTGGCTTCTGTTTCCGCCTGCTTCACTTCTAAATCTAAGAATGAAGGCATTGTTTCTTGCTTCACTTTTTGTTCGCCTGATTTTTTATCGTCTGTTTTTGTTGGTGCAATATTTAAATATAGCAGACTATTTTTCATCACTGGGTTAAAGATTTGTGCAACTGGGGCAGAGCCAGTTTCTGTATCAGACAGCTGCGGCTGCTGTACAGCTACATAAACGAGCAGCTTCGGATCATCTTTTGGCGCCATTCCCATAAATGAAAAGACGTAATCGTTTCTTCCTTTGAGATAACCGCCGGCACCGCCAATTTGTCCTGTTCCTGTTTTCCCAGCAACATCAAATCCTTTGATTTGGTAAGGCTGGCCTGTTCCAATCTTCGAGGAAACCACCTCACCTAAAATGTCACGGACTTGCTTTGCTGTATCAGAGGAAATTGGTTTTCCAGCTACTGTTGGTTCGTGCTGTAAAATCGTTTTGTTTGTGTTCGGGTCTGTAATATGATCAATGACATATGGCTTCATCATCGTTCCGCCGTTTGCTATCGCTGTCGCTGCTTCGATTTGTTGAATCGGTGTAATGGCAGACGCTTGACCGTAAGCCGTCGATGCTTTGTCATATTCGTATCTGTAATTGATTTTACTAGACGCTTCGTTCGGTAAGTCAATACCTGTTTTGTCATAGAAATGGAACTTCTGCAAATATTGTTCGTAGCGCGTGAAGCCTAATTTTTCTTTTGCCAGCTTTGCAAAAGCTACGTTAGACGAACGGAGAACCCCTTCATGAAAGTCAATTTTTCCCCAGCCATTTCCATTGTTGTGATCTCTTACAAGGCCGCCTCCTACTTTATAAGTACCAGATTGATATTTATCATTGCCTTGATAGACCCCTTCTTGGATTGCCGCAGCAAGTGTAAAGATTTTCATCGTTGAACCTGGTTCAAACGCATATGAAATGACATCATTGTTATAATTCGTAATGTCTAATTCATTTAAATTAAAGCTTGGCCGCTGTCCCATCGCGAGCACCTTTCCCGTTTTTGGATCAACGACTGTGGCAATGATTTTCTTCGGTTTATATTTTTTGGCAACCTGCGTCATACTTTCTTCAAGGAACGCTTGGATTTTTTGATCGATGGTCAGCGTGACATTTTTTCCATCCTTCGGAGCGACAATGTCTTCTTTACTATTTGGAAGAGCCCATCCGCTTCTGTCACTGTTATATGTCACATAGCCGTCTTTTTCTTTTAAAAATTTGTTCAGCGCCTTCTCAAGTCCCATCGCGCCTGACATGTCCTTCGTTGCCTCATCTAATCTTGCATAACCGATCAGATTCGATGCAAACATGCCGTTTGGATAATATCGCTTCGTGTCTTTTTCAAATGCGATCCCTGGAAGCTTTAGCTTTTCAATTTTTTCCTTTGTTGAAAAACTGATGTCTTTCCCAGCTTTACCAAACTCCACTTGGAACGCACCTTTAGTATTCAGACGCTTTAAAATTTCGCTTTCACTCATATCAATGACTTTTGACAGCTCTTTTGCTGTCTTTTCTTTGTCAACGACATGCATTGGGTGCTTTGGATCGACCGTCATTTTCTTGCTCATGATCGCAATGAGCTTATAGACAGACGTATCCTCGGCAATCACATTCCCATTTCGGTCTAAAATAGACCCTCTTTTCGCTTCAAGTGTTTTCTTCGATTGATATTGTTCATTTGCCTTTGCGGCTAACACTTGGCCATCGACCGTTCCTGTAATCTGAATATAGATAAAACGTGCAAGGATGATAAAGAAAAACAGGGCGAAGCAAATACTCGCAATTGCCGCGCCTCTGTTCATCATTTTATTCTTTTTAGGCATCGCCATCTTAATCGACCTTCTTAACATCTTTCGAAATTCTTAAGCCTGCTTTTTTCGCAGTATCAATGACTCTCTCTGGTTCACTCAGCAAGTCTTTTTCTTTTTGAAGCTCAGTGATCTTCTTCGATTCTAAAGATACTTGCTGCTCTAATTTCTGGACTTCGATATTGGCGTGATAGACAGCAAAGGCTTTAGAAATGATGAGAATGGAGCTGCACATAAGAGCCATGACAAACATGACAAGTAAGATTTTTTCACCAAGTGTGATAGAACCTCTTCTTTTAATAACAACCGATTGGCCTTGCTGCTCTGTTTGATATTGTTTTACTTCTCTTTGGTAAGCCAAATTACTCATAAGAAACCTCCTTTTTATCATCATCTATGGTGTCGTTTTACTTTTTTTCTGCAATTCGGAGCTTCGCTGAACGGGCACGGTTGTTATGTTCCAGCTCTTGTTCTGATGCAACGATTGGTTTTCTCGTGATCAGCTTCAGCTTTGGTTCAAGTCCTTCTGGAATCACTGGTAGTCCGTGCGGAAGTTCTGGAAGAGAAGACATTTCTTTAAATGTACTTTTACAAATCCGGTCTTCAAGTGAATGGAATGTAATGACAGAAATTCTCCCCTTCGGATTGAGTAACTCTATTGCTTGTTCTAGTGCTTCTTCAAAAACTTTTAATTCATCATTGACAGCAATTCGGATCGCTTGAAACACTCTTTTTGCTGGATGTCCGCCTGTTCGTCTTGCAGGTGCGGGAATTCCTTCTTTGATAATGTCGACAAGCTCACCTGTTGTTTCAATTGGCGCTTTTTTTCTAGCTTCTTCAATTTTGCGTGCGATTTGCTTGCTGAATTTTTCTTCCCCATATTTGTAGAAAATCCGAACTAGATCTTCAAATGGCCATTCATTCACCACTTGTTTTGCCGACAATGCGGCTGTTTGATCCATTCGCATGTCAAGAGGTGCATCATGGTGATAACTAAAGCCTCTCTCTGGTGTGTCGAGCTGAGGAGATGAAACCCCAAGGTCAAAAATCACACCGTCTACGCTTGTAATGCCTTGTTCATTCAGACGTTCTTTTAAATATCGGAAGTTGCTCTTTATGAAAAGAATGTTCGCTTTTGAATCTGCGAGCTTCTCTCGTGCATGATCCAGTGCAGCATCGTCTTGGTCAAATCCAATCAATGTACCTTTTTCTGATAGTTGAGATAGTAAATATGAGCTATGACCTGCTCCGCCCAGCGTGCAGTCTACATATGTACCGTCTTCTTTGACGTTTAAACCGTCAACTGTTTCTTTTAATAATACTGTCTCATGTTGAAACATGATGTTATGGTCCCACCTTTTTCAAATAGAAATGAATGTGTAGAAAGCTTGCTGCACAAGGGATTATTATATATCAAACCCAATCATGTTTTCAGCAATTTCAGCAAAAGAATCTTCTTGCTCTTCTGTATATTGTTCCCAGATCGACTTACTCCACAACTCAATTCGATTTGAAACGCCGATGACCACACATTCTTTTTCGAGTTTTGCATATTGGAGTAGGTTTGATGCGATGTTAATGCGCCCCTGCTTGTCCAGATCGCATTCAACTGCGCCGGAGAAGAAGAACCGGGTAAACGCACGTGCATCTTTTTTCGTTAGCGGCAGTGCTTTGAGTTTCTCTTCAATTAGTTTCCACTCACTCATAGGGTAGCCAAATAAACATTGATCAAGCCCTCTCGTCAGCACAAACTGTTCTCCGAGACCGTCTCTAAATTTAGCAGGGATGATCATGCGCCCTTTTGTATCAATCGTATGTTGGTATTCACCCATGAACATGATAATCAGAGCCCCACTTTCTCACCCTTACTCTCCACTATCCACCACTTCTCTCCACAAAACTTATTTTACACTGTTTCTACATAAAAAAAAACCCTGAACTAGTCAGGGTTCATTAAAACTTTATTTCAAAGTTTGACAATTTGCTGCTTGTTTTGAAATGAAAATGGCAGATTTTTGAACGTTTTGAAGAATTCTGGACCATATTTGTTTAAAAAGTACATGATATTCCAAATTCTTTCTTGTGGGGCATCTAATGGTTTTAAGCTGTTTTCAATCCGTTCAAAATCTCGAAGGATATAACCTTCCTTTTCTTCCACACGCTGCGCCACCTTTTGATAAACAAATTGAAGCTGATCTTCGATAAATTTGGCATTTTTATCTAGCAGCTGCTCGAAGTTTGGTTCAACCTTCAGTGCTTCTTGCCTTAATACACCATGAACATTCGCTAATTCACGTTTCGCTTGATCAACGGCTTGAACAAAGCTGTCTGGAAGGCTTTGCTCAAAGTGAGCCTCTTTCTTTTCTTTTACTCCGTTTGTGAGCACTTCTTCTAGAGAAAGTTCTCTGACAGGCAGCTTCTTGTCGATGTGTCTTTCAAGGATGGTCACGTGCAGTCTTGGAAGAACAGGTGCCATCTTTAATTTAAAATGCTCAAAGATTCCTTTCAGTTCTCCCCAATAGTTGACTTCACCGTGTCCTGCCATAAAAGCAAGTGTCGGGAGAAGGGTTTCCTGCATTAAGGGACGCGTCACCACATTGTTGCTGAACCGTTCTGGGTGCTCCTCAATTTCCTGCAAAAGCTCTTCTTTTGTCCACGTAAGCCCCACTTCTGATATAGAAAACTGGCCGTTTTCTTTTTCAATAAGGAAACGCTCTTCATCATATTCGTAAAACAGATTCGCCTGATTGTCACCAGCTTCAATGATCGGCTGATATCCCGCTCGTTTCATGGCAGCCTGCGTTTCATTCAAACGAGCTGTGACTGCATCATTTGTCTCGACAATGTGCTTGAATAACGTACGCTCAAGTGGTTTGACGCCTAAGTCTCCTGAATTAAATAGAAGCAGTCCATCTTCTTCAAAAAGGTCGCATACAATCCATTCAAAGAAATCCGTAAATGTTTGTGATTTGCGTAAACATCGAAGAAGCTGATCAAGCAAGTCATTAGTATACGCAGATTCTTCATACGTTGAAAACACATCGCGGAGCCATTTTTCTGTTTTTTCTTGATGCAGAGGTGTTCTTTTGGCCGCAGTTTTTTTGACGTTATGTAATGGCAGCTTTTGCTTGACTGGACCTTTTCCGCCGGATGTGTAGACAAAATTAATTTCATCTACGTCATGATCCTCACCTGCTACCCAAAAGACTGGAATCACAGGAACGCCAAGCGCTGTTTCTTTTTCTTTTGCGAACTGAATAATGGATATGATTTTATGTATGGTATAAAGCGGTCCTGCCAGTAGGCCTGCCTGCTGTCCTCCAACCACCATGACACTCCGTTCATCACGGATCTTTTCAATGTTCTGACGCATCGCTGCCGATTCAAACTTTGCGTGGTATGTGCTCATATAATCCGCTAAAGCCTCGCGCGGGAAGCTCATTTCCATGAGATCGTCGTATCTTTTTTTCCATGTGTCTTCAGAATGTATATCATAATCAAAAAAAGCAGTCATCTCTTTTTTTTCTTCTATATAATCACGTATGAATAAATTCTGACTTCGGATGGAAAGTTCAGTCAATTGCATGTTTAGAACTTCCTTTCTTCAATAAATAGTTAGTTTCCCGAAAAAAGTATAGCATGTAAATGAGCTCACTCAAAAGATTTTGTTTGCTTTTTTTCCAATACTTCCAAGCTTCGATTAAAGAAAGTAAGATGTGGCGTCATTATCTCTTGAGCTTGAGCCTTTTTTAAAAGATAGCCAACGATGGCTTTTCTTTCGGTTTCACGGCCTTTGACGATATCTTGAAGCATTGACGATTGATTGGCGGCCGTTTTTTTACAAATTGAAACGACGTGTGACCAGAGACGCTCTTCTTCAGCCAGACCTAGAATGGACAATGCTTCTTCAAATGCACATTTCATCATGTATTCATATGCAGGATTTGCGATCAATTCTCCATTTTTCACATGCAATAAAGCCGTGAGCGGGTTAATGCAAACATTAACTAGCAGTTTTTCTTCCAGCACTCTTTTCCATTCATCCGTATAAATCATCTGAAAATGAGCCGGCGTTTCATACAAAGCATTTCTCACATCAGCTGTATCCTCAGGATGAAAAGCTCCCCACTTGATGACACCGATCCCTGTATGGTTCACTGCATGGTCTGATACCTTCATGGCGCCGTGCTCTACGACACCTATATATATCGAATGCGACGTGTCCCATTTTTCTAAATCTAATAAGTGGGCCATGCCATTTTGTAAAAATAAGATTCGCTGACGAGGTAATGTTGATAGTTCATCAAGCACTTCTTGCAGATGGTGATATTTCACTGTCACAATCAGCAGATCAAATACTCCTGTAATCCCTGCCCTTGCCTCCGCAGACGCTCGGAATGTCTCTCCTTTTACCGTTCGCTTAATTCCTGATGTTCGAATCTCCTCTGCTTGTTCTTTTCTTCTTGTCAAAACAGTGATGTCATGATGCTGTGATAAATAACTGGCACAAAGCAGACCAATCGCACCGCCGCCAATGATTCCAATGTTCAACTGCCGCACTTCCCTTTTTCTGTTTACTTCATCATATCAACCATTTTAACAGTTTCGCGCCGCGATTGAATTTTTTTAATTTAAAAACTATAATAATAAGTGTAAAAACTTTTTAAGGCGGATGGGATGAAAACGCCTTCAATGACATCACTGTCGACATTATGTGTGTAAGGGGGAAGATCATATGACACAAGTAAAACGACTTCTAATCAATTACAAAACTTTAGAGGAATTTAAACAATTTAAAGAATATGGCATACAAGAACTATCCATGCTTGAAGACCTTGAAAGTAATATGATTGAAAATGACAGTAATTCTCCATTTTACGGGATTTATTTTGGAGATAAGCTGGTCGCACGTATGAGCCTTTATCAAGTGGATGGCTCGACGACAACGTATTTTGACCACAATCATGATTATTTAGAGCTGTGGAAGCTGGAAGTGCTTCCTGGGTATCAGCGTAAAGGGTACGGTGAGGCACTTGTTGATTTCGCCAAATCTTTCGGATTGCCAATCCGGACCAATCCTCGCGTCAAATCTGCCGGTTTTTGGGATAAAATGGGCTTTGAAGCGGTCAAATATGATATGGAACGCGACAAAGGTGAAAATCCACTCATCTGGGAACCTGCCCATATCCAAAAAAATACAGGTGAATCTGCTTAATACTGATGGCAAAACGCCCCTCCTTTCTCTGTGAGGGGCGTTTTCTTATTTAGCATATTCTTTTAAGTTGATATTCTGTTTGACTCTTTCAACAATCCCAATGAGTGCCCGGTAATCTTCTTCTGTCATTTTTAATTGCCGCTTCAAGTGTTCATTTTCTTCCGTGAGCGACTTCAGTTGATGCTGCGTGTCCGCTAGTTCTTCGCGTAAATCAGCAGAGCCAGCAGGTTCTTTTTCAAGCTGCTCTAAGAACTGAATCACTTCTCGCAAGGTCAATTCAGCCTGAACTGAAGTTGCCTTTTCTTCTATCGTTAACGTATTTTGTGGTAAACCCGAGGAATGAATCCCAATCTTTTTACGCAGTTCTTTCCGCTGTTTTTTCGCCAGCTCAATGCCTGCCTGATATTGTTTTCTGACGTATGAATTCCACCTGAATCCACATGCTGCAGCCGTTCTTGACAACGCTTTTCCGACTTCTTCAAATGCGGAAAGCTGCGTTCCTCCATCTCGAATGTGTCTTAAGACGACTTCTGCTAAAAGTAAATCTTCATCTTGCGTCCATGCGTCCTGCCTTGTAATCGTCAATTGATCATCCCCCCTGAATCTGAATACCACATCATATGCGCTTACTAGAGTAGATAGACTATTTGCAGGAGAGAAACCTAAAAAATAGACAAATAAAAAAACGCAAGGGAAGATTCCCTTACGCTTTTTTATCAAGCATTAGTTGCTTTTTACGTCTTTGCCTTTGTATGTTCCGCAAGATTTGCAGACACGATGAGAAATTTTCATTTCACCGCATTCTGGGCAAGCTACCATACCAGGTACTTGTAGTTTGAAATGCGTACGACGCAATCTTTTTTTCATTTTAGAAGTTCTTCTAAAAGGTACAGCCATTATTCCCACCTCCTTAAAGAGTTAAGATTCATTATTTTCTTCTAAGAGCTTCTTCAAGCCTTCCAGACGCGGATCAATTCGGTTTTGATGTGCATCTTCCGAAATGACAGCCCAGTCATTCCCTTCCTGTGGTGCAGCACCTTTTACGTCTGTTTGGTCGCAAAAGATTTGCATCGGCACTTCAAGAAGAATTTCTTCCTTGACTATAGGCGTTAAGTCGATGATATCGTCTTCTACAACAGATACGTCTTCATCTTCTATATCGTCTGTCTTATGAAGTACAAATAGTTCTTTCGTTGAAATCGCAAATGGATAATTTACATCAACAAGCGTTCTTGAACAAGGCAATGTCATTTCACCTGTGATGGTTAAATCAAATGCGACTTGCTTTGATTCGATCACTCCAGTCCCTTTCACCTCTACTGGTGAAATGCGACGTATATCTGAATGAAGGCTAGTAAGTTCATTTAAGTCAACCGTCTCATGAAAATCGAAGCTGTTTTTAGCTTTTTGATGTAACTGATAAACTGTCCATTTCAATTGTATCACCTCTAAGAGCAACAAACATGATTATAGCTTTCATCATGCTATTTGTCAATATTTTTTCTTTACAGTCCTTTGTGATGTCAGAGCGTTGTTTGACATCAATTCACGGAATGCCTACACTGAAAAAAATGGGCTTCATTTTTCCCTTATGCTACTGTAGCATAGACCATTTAACCATAGCAAGAAAGGCGGAACATCTATTGAAAGCAACAGGAGTCGTTGTCGAGTACAATCCATTTCATTATGGACATGCCTATCATGTTCGCCAGGCGAAAACACATACCTCCTCAGATGTAGCCATTGCCGTCATGAGCGGATCTTTCCTCCAGCGCGGAGAACCTGCTATCGTCTCCAAATGGGCACGTACAAAAATGGCATTGCAAAACGGTGTAGACATCGTATGTGAGCTTCCATACATCTATGCAGTGCAAAAGGCAGAAACCTTTGCAAATGGCGCTGTGTCTATTTTAGACGCTTTAAAATGCCGCTCCCTTTTTTTCGGAAGCGAGGATGGGGACATTAAAGCATTTGAACGAACAGCTCACGCTTGGCATGAAAAAAAAGAAGAAATTGACCTTTTCACAAAAGCAAAGGTCAAAGAAGGGCTTAGTTATCCGGCAGCTTCTGCCGCTGCGTTTCAGGAAGTCATTGATCCTAAACACTTACTGGATCTGTCTAAGCCCAATAACATTTTAGGCTTCCATTATGTCAAAGCCATCTTAGAGAGATCTCCTCACATAGAGCCCTTTACCTCTCAAAGAATTGCATCCGGTTATCATGATCAAGAGCTTCCTAAACATCAGAAAATTGCAAGCGCGACAAGCATCCGAAAAGCCTTAAAAGAGAACGGGTCATTTGAAACTGTCGCCTCTTATCTCCCGGAAGCTTCGCTTAAGCAATTACATGACTATTATTCTTCTTATGGTCTTTTACATACGCAAGAAGACTATTTCAGCTTCTTAAAACATGTGTTTCACACAATGGATACAGCAGAACTAGAAGGCATCTATGAAATTGAAGAAGGCATCGAACACCGCATGCAAAAGGCGATCACACATGCGTCCACCTACGAGGAATATCTATCACTTGTGAAAACAAAACGATATACGTGGACAAGGCTGCAGCGGATGAATACGCACCTTTTAATGAGGGTGAAGAAAACTGTTATGCATGAGCTGCTAAAGAAGAAACACGCGCCATACATTCGTTTACTTGGTATGTCAAAGAAAGGTCAGCAATACTTATCTCTTGTCAAAAAGGAATTGGACGTACCGCTTGTCAGCAAGCTGTCTTCCTTTTCACATCCTGCCCTTGATCTTGACATTCGCGCTTCCCGCGTCTTCAGCCTTCCCATCAGCGAACCAATGCAAACAAAGTTAACAGAAGCAGAATTTAAAACCTCACCGATCCGCTATGATGAAGAGACTGGTCTCTTCCAATCTTGATAAAAAGAGCAGCCTTTGATAAAGGCTGCTCTCTGATTGTTGACAAAGGGCTAAAATGATCTTTATTTTAACCCTTTGTCTTCTTTTCAGCGTGATAGAAAACCTTTGAAGTCTAGGAAGGGCGAGCACCGGAACGGAGCGAATTTGACATTCGTGAGTACCGGCGCAGAGACCTGACACCGAATGCGAGGGTTTGTCTACACGCTGAGAGCAGCCTAAGGCTGCTCTTTTTTCACTTAAGATGCTTTCTCTTTTAACTTGTTTAAATAGTTCAGTGCGTCCTGCATAGTGTCCACAGGAACGATTTTCATATTACTTTTAATATCTTTCGCTGTTTTCACTGCATTTTTGTAGTCTGAATTTGGATCACCTTTATCGTTTGGTGCAAAGAAGATATCTTTTCCTGCTTTATCTGCTGCAACAACCTTTTGATCTATTCCGCCAATTGGCCCGACCGTACCATCAGCGTCTATCGTTCCAGTCCCTGCAATCGCATAGCCATGTGTTTCGTCTTCTTTTGTCAGCTGATTATAAATTTCAAGTGACATCATTAAACCTGCCGATGGACCGCCGATATTTTCAATATCCACCTTAATTGAAGGCGACACTTTCACATTTCGGTCTGTAAATAAAGATACGCCAATTCCGACTCGATTCGGCTCTTCTTTAAAAGGCTTCAACTTCACTTTCTGCGTGATATCCTTGCCGTTTCGTTCAAGGACAAAACGGACAGATGTACCAGCTTTTTGACGGCTGATATACGACACCATTTTATCAGCAGAATCATACGTTTTGCCATCAACGCTTTTAATCCGGTCGCCCACTTCAATTTTGCCGTAAGCAGGCATGCCTTTCATGACGTAGCTCGCATATACCCCATTAAACGTATAATCTACTTTTTTGCCTGCTTTTGTATACGCTGCAATCATGGCATTTTCTTGAGAGCTTTTCATCAGCTGAAGCTGTCTTTTCATATAATCTTCATCAGACTCTCCGTCCGCTTTAATATTTTCTTCTGGGACGATTTCGTCATATTTATTCATTTTCGCAAGCAAATACGTATACGGATTGGCTGGACCTACTTTTATCGTCATAAGAGAGAAGCTGCCCTTCTCGCCGTATCCACCATCCACTTGAATGTGAGGGGCAATCTCTGTTGCATCACCCGGCTTTGTCACGTAATACGGCAGTTTAACAAAAGTTAAGCCAAATAAGACAAGAACAATAACAAAAAAGCTGAGCCAGCGAATATTCAATTTTTTCATTCGATTAACACTCCCATTTATCAATGACATCTTTCAGTTTACCTGTTAATTGGTCAGCGGCGAGTTCACCAGCCTCAATCATCTCCTGAACCTGAGTGAATGAACTGGAGCTAAATGTTTCAAGCCTCGGCCGAATCATGAGATCTGCATGAATGGTTTGGTGACGGACCAATTCATTTTGAAGGATGTCCAAACTTTGCATAATCACATCCGATAATCTCGTCGCCTTTTCTGTTTTTTTCACCCTAGATACATCAGAGGCGATAATAAGGTCTGCGCCCATTTCTTTTAAAACAGACACAGGAATGCGGTCAACAACCGCTCCATCCACTAGCTGTCTGCC
Organism: Bacillus sp. PK5-006; assembly: GCF_054161415.1. NCBI lineage: Bacteria > Bacillati > Bacillota > Bacilli > Caryophanales > Bacillaceae > Bacillus > Bacillus sp. PK5-006. Next base: position 2,243,189 of record NZ_CP096414.1, read on the forward strand.
GCCCATTTCGTGAGGAACAAACACGCCTGGAATGCTGATGCTTGCTCTGACTGCTTGTGAGACAGACCCTTCTTTAAACACAACCTTCTCCCCTGTTTCGAGGTCACAGGCAACCACCGCAAGGGGCATTCTTAATTCTTCGAATTTTTTCCCATATGTAAACGTGTGAATCAGCTGCAAAATTCGATTTCCTTTTAAAAGACCGATTTTTGGCAGTGTATAGTCAGCATAATACTTTCTTCTGAAGACAAGTGCAAGTTTTTTCATTTTTTCTACGTCTTGTCCTGCCGCATAAAAGCTCCCGACAAGTGCGCCAATACTGCTTCCAGCGATCATATCTACCTGTATCCCTTGCTTCTCAAGACTAGACAAAACCCCGATATGCGCCATTCCCCTCGCACCCCCGGAGCCTAGTGCAAGCCCGATGATCGGTCGCTTCATGAAAATCCACCCTCCTCTTTCTATGCATATATACGAATCTATAGGTCTAAACATGCCCCTACTGCTCGTATAGTAATAGAAGACAGGCTCGGCTAGTTTCTTTTTCTATAATCACGAGCTCGCCAATAGATCATACGGCAAGGGGCGAAATCTCCATGAAAAAATGGAACACTCTGTTCATCGCTGCTTTTTTTATTTTCTTAACAGCCACTGTGATTACACACCCACAAGCCTCTTTGCAAGCATCGAAAAATGGACTTGCAATGTGGTGGGAGGTTGTATTTCCATCATTGCTTCCTTTTTTTATTTTGTCCGAGCTATTAATTAGTTTTGGGATTGTCAGATTTGTCGGGGTATTATTAGAGCCATTTATGCGCCCCATCTTCCGGGTGCCGGGTGTAGGGGGATTTGTACTGGCTATGGGAATGGCTTCAGGGTTTCCTTCTGGTGCGAAATTAACGACAAGACTGAGGCAGGAAAGGCAGCTGACGCGGATCGAAGCAGAGCGTCTCGTTTCCTTTACAAATTCATCGAATCCATTGTTTATTTTCGGTGCAGTGGCTGTTGGTTTTTTTCATCATCCAGCTTTAGGCATTGTATTGGCCAGCGCTCATTATTTAGGGAATCTCGCTGTTGGTGTGACGATGCGGGCATATAAAGCGCGGCATGATGCACACCTAAGAAGCCGCAAGAAGTTTTTATTCCCGCCGTTTAAAGAGGCATTCAATGCTCTTCATACAGCAAGACTCGCAGAGAAAAGACCGCTCGGCCAAATTTTAAGTGATGCAGTCATGTCATCAGTCCAAACACTCTTTATGATTGGCGGCTTTATTATCTTATTTTCTGTGTTTAGCAAAATGCTGTCAGTTGTCCATGTGACAGACCTTTTATCCATCGGGCTCGGATATATGCTACAAACGATGCATCTTCCGCCAGAATTAGACCTTGCCATGATTGCCGGTTTATTTGAAATCACATTAGGAAGCCAGATGACGGGGTCACAGGAAGTCACCCTTCTCGCTAAAACCATTGTCGTCAGCTTTATTTTAGGATTCAGCGGGTTCTCTGTTCAAGCACAAGTCGCTGGCATTTTAGCGGCAACCGATATCCGCTTTAAACCGTTTTTCTTCGCCCGTTTGCTTCACGGAATTTATGCAGCTGTTTTTGCCTTTTTATTATTCAAGCCTCTTTATGTCTCTCGATCAGACATGGCTCTCCCAGCGGGTGCCTTTGATGCAAGCCAGCAGGTCGTCATGTTCAGCAGCGTGCTTTGGAATCAGCTTGTGAAAGCCGGTCCCTTCATCACACTTTGCAGTATGATAGTGTATATCGCGCTATACTATCGGAAATTAAAAAATGGATGAGTGCCGGGTGCACTCATCCATTAAATTTTTCCTTCAGCGCTGCTTCTACCTCTTTTGGTACAAGATCGTTGACTGCTCCATGATATTTCGCTACTTCTTTGACAATGCTGGAGCTTAAGAAAGAATATTGATTGTTGGTCATCATAAAAAACGTTTCAATTTCATCGTCTAACACTTTGTTCATTGAGGTGCCTTGCATCTCATACTCAAAGTCCGTCACAGCTCTTAGTCCGCGTAAAATGACTTTGGCTTCTTTTTGCTTCGCATAATCAACAAGCAGGCCGTGAAACGATTCAACTTTGATATTTGGCAGCTCCTTCGTTGCTTGGCGAATAAGCTCACACCGTTCTTCAACAGTAAATAATGGTTTTTTAGATGAATTATTTAGTACACATACATACACTTCATCAAAAATCTTTGCACCTCTTTTGATGATATCCAAATGCCCCAATGTAACTGGATCGAAGCTGCCCGGACAAACGGCTATGTTCCCCATGCTAATTTCCCCGCTTTCTATAGATCGTAATACCAGTCAATCCGTACAGTTCCTGTCTTGTGATGTGGAGCTGCCCTGCTTCTTCTGGCAGCTTCACATCTTTATCATGCTCACACACGATCACGCCGTCATCTGTTAACAAGGCGTGCTCGTCAATCATTTCAAGAAGTGCTTTTAGCTGTTGATCTTTATAGGGCGGATCAAGGAAAATGGCTTGAAAGGATTCCTCTCGTTTCACAACAGCTGCAAGTGCACGCTTTGCTTCATTTCGAAACACTTCACTTTGATCCATTAGCGACAATTGATTCAGGTTTCCTTTAATCGTCTGAATCGCCTTTATATCTCGATCAACAAATATGCAATGATCGAATCCTCTAGAAAGCGCTTCAATCCCTAAACCACCGCTTCCTGCAAATAAATCAAGAGCCCATCCGCCATCAAAATACGGGCCGATCATATTAAATATTGATTCTTTTACTTTATCTGTCGTCGGTCTTGTTGATTGACCTGGTACCGCTTTAAGTGTGCGGCCTTTTCTCGTTCCAGAGATGACTCTCATTTTTCCACCACTTTTTCTACTTGCTTCTATTCGTCATTGTTTATGACAAAAAATTCAACATTATCTTACCACATCACTCCTCAAGGAACAATGCACTGATATTCATTCATTTTCTATGTATAGATCAAGAAATCCGGGGTCATACTATTTATAACAGCATCTGATGTGGTGCTGTTGCCAACCGCGGAGAAGACTTACGTTTCCCCATAAGTTCTTCCTCCGGTTTCTCCTCTCCCTTTGCCTTCTCCTTAATGAATCATTAAGAATAGAAGGACCCCGCGGGTGATGCCGCGGGGATTTTTTTGTGTCTTTAAAAGCCCACCTTATAATCATACTCTTTTGCTTTGTCCAATTTGGATTCGTACTCTAATTTAATAAAAGGTTTATATGAAGGCTCAACACGTTTCACAAATGGTAACGAGCTGAGTTTAGCCATATGGCGCTCAAGATCATCCATATCACAATAGATCACAGCATATTTCATTTTCCTTGAAATATAGTGAACATTCCCGAATTTTCTTAGCGCTTTAGACTGCTTTAACGAATGCAGCCAGACGACCATCCCTTGACGTTTGGTTTCCATCTTTTCACCTGCCGCTTTTCAATTCTTTTCATTCATTATGTAAAAGACGAGACATTCAAGTCTCGTCAAGATACTTTACAGCCGCAGCTGCCACCTGATCCACAGCCACCGCCGCATGATGATAGACCATCAAAATATGGGTTCCCTGTTGGAACTTTAATATATGCTGATACAGCTTGACCGATTTCAATACTAATCTCATCTAAGATGGATTGAATCGCTGTTTCTGCTTTTTTGAAATCAACCACTGTATCGTGAAGATCTAGCTTTCTTTTGACCTCACGCATTTCCTTTGAGATCGTTCTATAGTCCGGATGGTATTTGCCGAACCGCTGCACATCCTCATATTGCTCTTTTACTTTTGTAAAATGGGCAATAATTTGTTGGGCTTCTTCGTCTTGCTGGAGACGCTTAAAGCAGTTGCGGTAATGTTCAGCCTCCTCCGACTGAAGAATCATGGCAGCCAATTGATTTGCTTCCTCTTGGAGCTCCACAGATTCGATTGTCGCATACATAAATGTTGCACCTCCAATTCATAGTTTACCACGAAACCTATGGATCAGAAAATGCTTTTACGTGACAAATACATCCCATGTTTCTCTTTTCTGTTTATATTCTGGATGACGAGAATTCAGCACAACGGTCATTTTATGCTTTCCTTTTGAAAGGTGCTTGACCACAAATGCCGCAGTATACTCATTCCCTGCACGTTTCCCGTCTACATACACTGTGAAATATCCCGCCTTCTCGTTCTTTTTTAGACGCTCTGGCTGAAGATGAAAATCTTGAAGTGTACTTTCTATATAGACCGACGATCCCTGCACTTTGTATTTCAAAAAGCCTTGCTGCTTCATTTCGCTTTGGGTTTGCTGCATGACTGGTAATGCTGGGTCTTGCTTGATCACTTGCTCTTCTCCATGTTGACTTTGACATCCGGTAACAAGAAAAAGCAATGCGCCTATTGACAGCATCCATTTCATCATCTGATTCTCCTTTCATCTACTTTTATAGGATGCTCAGGAAATAGACATCTTAATCAACTCAAAAAAGCCTCAACCGGCTCCATTTTGATTGCGCATTGCTTGGAACATTTGAATCATCATTTCAGCCATTTGGACGCTATTGCTCAACTGACTTACACGATGAGGAATGGTTTTTTCGTAAAAGTTCATTTTATCTAATTCAAAGGACGATAGATTTTCAGGATGTCGCGTCAGCTGTCTGTACCAGAGAGGACGCTGCCTTATGAATTTGATTCGATCCTCTTCGGCCATGACAAATTCCTGTACTTCTTTTCGCACCAGAAGCATCCCCTTTCACTTAATCTTTCCTGAAGGAGAATGGGTGCTGACTGCCTCCAGATGAACCTTTCTTTGAACCATTGGATGAAAATTGGCCGAGTAAGCTTTGTAAAGAGGAAATAGACTGGCTCATTTTGTTAATCTGTTCATTCATTTGATCAGCGTCCATTTTTTTCACAGCAGAAACCATTTTAGACATAAAATCAGCTTTTCCTGCTTCACTTGGCTTAGAGGCTTTTTCTTCTTTAGCGTCTTCAGATTTCGATTGCCGGTAAGGTGACCACATCTCATCTTCCTCACCAAACATGACCCAATTCTCATAGACACTTTGCCAGCTTTTTTCTTGCGTTTGCACTTCTTGAATTAACTTCGGATGGCGTCTGACGAATTGTTTAAATTCATCAATGGATGTTTGTTTTTGCTTGTTTGTCATATCCTCACCCCCCCATACAAATGCCTACTATACTATATACACCACCATCTATTTTGGTGAGCCTCTTTTTAAACATCAAAAAAACAGCTGCGACTTATGCAGCTGCTTTCGTTTAAGATGATTTCTTGATGAAATTCTGGGTGTAATATTTTTCTTTCACCCCTACGCCAAGATGCGTGTAATCTTTATTTAATAACGCCTTCCTGTGACCTTCACTATTGAGCCAGCCCTCTACCGCTGCAGGTCCATCGACATAGTTATAGGCAATGTTTTCACCTGCGAGCTGAAAGCCCACCTCGCCTCTTTCTAACCGGTCTTTCAGCGTACCGTATTTTTTAGATTCATGGGAGAAATAATGATTCTCTTTCATGTCCTCACTATGCATGAAGGCCACTTCAGAGGTTTCATCATCCCACTTTAAGATCGGCAGGTTGTACTTATGGCGGATAATATTGGTCATATCAAAAATTTGTTTTTGACTGGATGTTTCGATATCTTTCCACTTTTCGCCCGATATCGGCTCAGGTTCTACCAATTGACCTCGGTAGACGACCTCATACGGCTTTTGTTTCACAAATGTATCTGCGTTGAAGGCCCTGATACTTGAAAGGGTGCTTTCAAACTTATCCATGTAAAGCTGAACATACACATCATCTCCCACTTTCACAGTGGGTCTTGTATTCATATCATCTTCTGAGAATTCAAAGCGGTATGAATTTTGTTCATCCTCTACATGAATGTAAGGTGCAATTTGTGTTTTCTTAAATACTTCACTCGTGGCTTGACCGATTTTAAATGGTTCTACATTCAGTCCGTCTCCTGTTGCAAACAAGGTCACCACTTTACTATCCTTTACCCCTACTTGAATATAGTGCTTCTTCGATTGGTTGTAAATCCACCAGTCATAATCATATGCGGAAGGATCAATGCGATCTGGTTCTCCCAGCTGTTTAAGCACCTCGTTTGAAGATTTCCCCATAAAGGACATGAGCCCCTTTTTCGGGATATTGATCGGCTTATCGCTAGATGTTTCTTCATTAGACACCTTCGGTTCATTGCTGTTTTCTTTTTCTGGTGAAGATCCATATTGAATAAACAGAACGTACGTTCCAGATATAATCAGGAGGATGAGGAGTGTTTTGAGCACAGTTTTCAAATAAACACCTCCGTTAAATTGGCAAGGTACAAAAAGTACCTTCTACTGTCATTTAAACAAAACTTGCTCCATTTATCAACGACAATACAGCCTATTTAACACGAATTTAAAATATGCCCCTCTTAATGAAGAAATCCTTGTCCATGATCTTGATCCTGTTGAGAGATTTCTGTCAGTGCATCTCCCGCGCGATCATTTGATAAATCTTCGACTGATAAATCTCCAAGAGCGACAATCCCTGTTAATGCGCCGTTTTTCACAACGGGAATGCGGCGGAGCTGATGCTCTGACATGAGCCGGACAATTTCTTCAAGCGTTGCATCTTCTTCAGCTGTTAGTACTTCCTTTGTCATCAGCGAGCCCACTTCCTGTGAATTTGGCTTTTTTTCTGCAATGCCTCTAAGCACAAGGTCACGGTCTGTCACTATTCCAACGAGCTGATCTCCGTCAACTACTGGAATGGCACCGATGTCAGCATCTCTCATTTTGACTGCTGCTTCATACGTATTGTCATCCTGCTGACATGTCACTACTTTTTTTGTCATAATATCTTTGATTTTTTTTGTTTTCACGTTGATTCCTCCATACGTTATTTTCTTTATTACTGTAACCAGCTTATAAAAGAACATACCTTTCACAGTTGAAAGTTTAACGCTTTCATACTATGATTGTCAGTAAAGGGAAATTTTATAAGGAGGGGTTTTGGGTGAAGTTTGAAGGTACGGGGATTGAAGAGGTATCAGCTGACTTAAATAAATTAGATTTCATTATGGAAAGTGAAGGATTTGTACGAGCCGATCAATGGGATTATGAGCGTGTGACGTACGACAGAAAGTACAGCATGGTAGAGGGAACCTTTTATTTACGAATTTCCGGCTACGCCACTGAAGGAGATGTCGGTTCCAAAAAGGCACACATCCAGCTTCTAACACCATTACTTGGAAAACACTATTATCCACATGGCGTTGAATATGGCGAAGGCGAAGAATTCCCTAAGTCTCTCATCCAATCAAGCAAAAAAACACTTGCACAGCTGAAGGAAAAACTAGAAGCCATGACGGCTGAAGCATAAAACAAGGCTAAAATGATCTTTTAGCCCTTTTTCTAAGATGAAAGCACAGCCAGTCGGCTGTGCTTTTTTATTCATATTTCGGAATAAGCGCATCTGGTACGGCATCTTTTGCTCTTTCTTTTCTTGCCCAGTCAAAGAAGACAACAGCAAGAATAGAGCCGTACACAATCTCCTGAATAATTTTCATCAAAATGGCACCTAGCTGCTGATCCTCTAGCAGCGGCAAAGTGTGGAACATATCAGGGCCAGTGAGAGCAAGACCTGCCAGCATATCACTTGGCACACATAAATGCAGTGCTTGTATCCATGCACCTGCATCAGAATAGGTTGCATAGATCGGCGCCTCACTAAACATGATGAGTGCACAGGCCGGAGTCATCAATATCCCGTCTGCCATGATATATCCAAGCTTCAAAATGCCTGTGATCTGCGGCAGACTTTGAACTTTATGGACAAGCGGCCACCACATGAAAAAGGCAGCGATAAAAATAACAACCGTCATCAATGCGTGGTAAAACGGATCTGTTTTCACAAAATCAAACACAAGCGGAATGTGATACAGCGAAAACAAGCCGTTAAACCCAAGCAGTGCAATTAAAGGCTTGGAAAACAAACGGAAAACGGCTTGAATACCTGGTGTTTGAATGATCCGCTCCCAGATGGCTGCAGGCAATCCTGTAATAAGGAGAGGCGGGATGACTAAATAGAGCACTGCCATTTGCGCCATATGTGCACTAAACATAATATGCCCCATTAAATCAATTGGGCTCCCTTTCACAGCATATAACAGAACAAGCCCCGTCAGAAATAACGTTTTCTCTTTCACCGTCGCACGGTGCTTCCCCTTTGTCACAAGAAGCAGATAAAGAGCAGCTGCTATCACAATACAAGTCAAATAATAAGGGCTCCATAATGCCCGAAATCCGAATATTTCTAAGTTCTCCATTGCTGCGCCTCCTTCAAGGGCAAAGCGGGTTTACCACCATATAATGGTCAAAAAGGCTAATACGGTAATAAACGCAACAAACACACCTGAGTATAGAAACAAGGCGGGTGTTTCATGCCCTTTTTGGTTCATGTGCATAAAATAATAAAGCTGAAAAGCCACCTGAATGCCTGCAAGCAGTAAAATAAACGGTACAGCGAACCAATTTCCAACGTCTTCTGAGGCGATCGTTAAAAACGCAACAAATGTTAATCCAATCATCAAGCCGAAAGAAATGAGCTGATGCTTCATTTCTTCGGCATTTTTCTTTTTACGATATACAAGGTCGACTTTGGACTGATTTGTGTTTTTATTTCCCATTCTTATCCCACCATTCCCATTAAATATACAACGGTAAAGATGAAGACCCACACAACATCAATGAAGTGCCAATAGAGACTTGCCACATAATATTTCGGTGCATTGTATAAATCGAGTCCGCGTCTCATATTTCGAATCATGAGAGCGGTAATCCAGCAAAGTCCGAAGGCGACGTGAGCTCCGTGAGTTCCTACAAGTGTATAGAAGGAAGAACCAAGAGCTGAGCTGGTAATCGTAAATTCATACGCATGCACGTAGTGATAAAACTCATAAATCTCAACCCCTAAAAATCCAGCACCTAAAAGGACCGTGATACCAAGCCAAAGCTGCATCTTTTTAAAGGCAAAGTTTTTCATATGATACATGGCATACACACTCGTTAAACTGCTCGTTAATAGAAGCATTGTGGCAATAAAGACAAGTGTGAGGTCAAACATATCAGTTGTTTTTGCTCCGCCTGCATTTGAGTTTTTCAGCGCCAAATACGTGGCGAAAAGCGATGCAAACAGAACGGTTTCTCCTCCAAGAAACAGCCAGAACCCGACAAACTTATTCTTCCCTTCTAACGTGGCTTTCTCAGGAGAAGCCGGAAAGGTTTCCGCCGTCATTTTTTGTGGTTCCATTATGCTTTCACCCCTTTATCATCGTCGTCAGTCAAATCTTCTTTGTGAATATGGTATCCATGATCATCTTTCAAAGACCTAACGAGCATAGTCGCAAACGTAATACCAAGACCAATGAAGATCACCGGAAGCCCCCAGCTGTGCTCTTGACGATACATGAAACCAAACGCTGACACAAATAGACCGAATGAGATAATGACAGGCAAAATGGAGTTATTCGGCATGTGAATATCATCGAGCGGTTCAGATGCTGTCATTCCTTTTTTACCATCCATTTTTTCAATCCATAATGGATCTAGTCCTCTCACAAGCGGCAGCTGTTTAAAGTTGTATTCTGGCGGAGGCGAAGAAACTGCCCATTCAAGTGTTCTTCCATCTCCCCAAGGATCGCTCGATACCCGCTCTCCTTTTGCTGTTGTCCAGATGATGTTAATCAGCATGATCACAACAGCTACAAACATAAACAGTGCTCCAATCGTACTGACTAAGTTCCCAAGCTCGAGACCCTGACCTGGCAGGAATGTAAAGACCCGGCGCGGCATGCCCCATAAACCGAGAAAATGCTGGATAAAGAAAGTTAAATGGAAACCGACGAAAAACAGCACAAAGCCAATTTTCCCAAGCTTCTCATTCAGTATTTTTCCAAACATCTTCGGCCACCAGTAATGCACACCTGCTAGAATACCGAATACAACCCCGCCGATAATGACGTAATGGAAATGCGCGACAACAAAATACGTATCATGGAACTGATAATCCGCTGCAGCTGCTGCAAGCATGACCCCAGTTACCCCGCCAAGTAAGAACGACGGAATAAAGGCAACAGAATAAAGCATCGGCGTTGTAAACTTCACATTACCGCCCCATATCGTGAGCAGCCAGTTGAATACTTTAATTCCTGTTGGCACCGCAATTGCCATGGTCGCTACAGCAAAGATCGCATTGGCGATAGGTCCAAGCCCCGTAGTGAACATGTGATGCGCCCACACCATGAATCCAAGGAAACCAATCAATACAGTAGCGAACACCATGGACGAGTAACCAAACAATCTTTTTCTTGCAAACACCGGAATGATCTCAGAGAAGATTCCGAATGCCGGCAGGATCAAGATATATACTTCCGGGTGTCCGAAAATCCAGAACAAATGCTCCCAGATGATTGTATTTCCTCCAAGCTCTGGATTGAAAAAGCTCGTGTCAAACATTCTATCAAGCATCAGCATCGCAAGCCCTGCTGTCAGCGGAGGGAATGCGAATAAAATAAGTGCGGAGGCGACAAATGTCGTCCAAGTAAAGAGCGGCATTCTCATATACGTCATACCAGGCGCTCTCATATTAATAATCGTTGCAAGAAAGTTAATTCCTGCAATCAGCGTACCAATACCCGCGATCTGTAAACCTAAAATGTAGAAATCCATTCCATGACCTTCTGAATTCAGCGTGAGCGAAGCGTATGCAGTCCAGCCTGCATCAGGTGCTCCGCCCATAAACCATCCAAGGTTTAAGAAAATTCCTCCGAAAAAGAATAACCAAAAACCAAGTGAATTCACAAACGGAAATGCTACGTCACGTGCACCAATTTGAATTGGTACTACCGCATTCATTAATGCAAATAACAGCGGCATAGCTGCAAGGAAAATCATTGTCGTTCCATGCATCGTCATGATTTCATTGTAAACCCCTGCACTGACAAAATCATTTTCAGGGATGGCTAGCTGAATACGGATAAACATCGCTTCTAGGCCGCCAACCAAAAAGAAAAATCCCCCTGCCACTAAATATAATATGGCAATTTTTTTGTGGTCAACCGTTGTCAAGTAATCCCATAAGACAGCGCCAAACCCCCGCTTTTTAGCTATTGTACTCACCATGAAATCCCCCTCTTATCTCCCATTTGCCCCTTTTCATATAGATGTCTTTCTTCACGATCCTTTAAGCAGACTATGTCTGACAGATGACGGCTTCTCGGTTGTAGAGACATATTCGGGAGCTCTTAACAAAAACTTCACATCGATCACATACCCTCTTGAATATTTGCTCTAGTTGTTACTCGATTTTAAGACCTTTTAAATACTCGTAAAGTGCATCTGCTTCTGAGTCATTTAATTTAGGGTACGTTCCTGTCATCTTATTACCTGGTTTAAAGCTTTCTGGATCTTTCAGCCATGCTTTCACATTTTCTTTGTTCATGTCTTTAATTCCAGCTACTTTCGTCCGCTCTCCGAAGGTCGCAAGGTTTGGTGCAGTCCTTGCTGCTTCCGGCCGTTCGTCACCAGGCTCTACTGCGTGACAGCTTAAGCAATTTTTCTCTTTAAATAGCTTTTCACCCTCTAAAGCGAGATCCTTTGTGGATTCAGGCTTCTTGTAATCAGCCATTTTTTTCGTCCATCCTAAAAACTCATCTTGAGAAAGCGTTTTAACTTTAAAGTCCATTAAAGCATGTGACGGCCCGCACAGCTCCGCACATTTCCCGTAGAAATATTCCCCTGCATCTTTCGTTCGTTTCGAGTCAAAGGTTAAATAAAATTTGTTTTCATTATCTGTGTTTGTATCAATTTTACCGCCAGCCGATGGAACCCAGAATGAGTGTTTGACATCGGACGCTTTCAGCTTAAAATATACCTTCTGATCTGTTGGTACGATCAATTCCTGACTTGTGACAATCCCATAATCAGGGTATTCAAATTCCCACCAATATAAGCTGGCTCTTACATTGACAACAAGTGTCTTTTCAGGATCTCGTTTTTTCTTATCCATAGCGCTTGTATCCCCTAGTTCAAGCGTGTATGCCACAACAGGTACAACGAGAATAATGAGTAGAAGAATCGGAATCGCTGTCCATGTGATTTCCAGGTTGCGGTTCCCTTCCACCTGCTTTGGAATCGTATCTTCTCCCACTTTAGAACGTTTGAATTTAATGATGACGTAAAAGAAAATGATCGATACAACAATGACGACAAGAACCATAATGAGTGTACTCAGTACCGTTAGGAAAAACTGTTTATCTGCTACTTCCCCAACAGGCTTGAGTGTTGATAAGTATGGTTCACCACAGCCCGCCAAAACGAGCGTCAGTAAGAGAAACAGTGAATAAACACGCCATTTTCTTATCATAATTTGTCCCAACCCCTTTTGCTTGATCTCCTTTGCCTTTCGCTTTTTACCTCTTATTTATAAAATCACTTCTCACCCATGCATAACCCCCGCCTCTTATAAAAGCACTTACATTTCCTCTTTTCATAAAAAAATGATGTTTTTACTCAAAATACCATCTATGTATAAACAGAAAGCCGCCTAAATAGAACTGAATATCAGGCGGCTTTCATAGTTGTTAGAAAATGTTGTGTTATAAGATATAGCCATTGTTTTGATGTGATCAAAGTGTATTTCACTCTAGAATAGTGTAATAATAATCATCGCTACGAAAAAGATGGTTAAGTAGTTTAATGAATAAACGAACATGAGCGTTGACCACTTCATGATGTCTTTCATTTTAAAGCCCATAAGGCCAATAACAAGCCATCCAATATTAAGCAATGTACCAAGTGCGACAATCGGCCATCCTAATCCACCTAAGAAAAATGGAAGCGGAAGAAGACATGCTGTCCAAATGATGATCTGGCGTTTTGTGACTTCAAAGCCGTAAACAACTGGCAGCATTGGAATGCCCGCCTTACGGTAATCTTCCGTTTTCTTAATCGCAAGTGACAGGAAGTGCGGGATTTGCCAAATGAACATAATCATAAACAAAACCCAAGCCGTTGTGTCAATTGTACCTGTGACAGCTGTCCAGCCGATTAATGGCGGAACCGCGCCAGATACACTTCCGATAACTGTATTGATGGTGTAATGGCGTTTAGACCACATGGTGTAAAGAACCGCATAAGTAAAGACTCCAATAAATCCAATCACTGCTGATGTAATGGTTGTCATCAGAAGCATAATGAGTCCTAATACAACAAGCAGAATGCCAAATGCATACGCTTGCCCCGGCTGAATTTTACCTGTAACCGTCGGTCTTGTTTTTGTTCTTTCCATTAATATATCAATATCACGGTCAAACGCATTATTAATTGCGCATGAACCGGCAATAATAAGAGAAGAACCAATCATTGTTAACAGCACAATATCAAGATTTCCAAGAAAACTCATATCTGTAAAATAAAAAGCAAGCCACATTCCAGTAAATGTCGTAATGAAATTGGAATTGACGATGCCCATTTTAATCAGAGCAAGAAAATCTTTCCACGCTGTTGTTTCTTCTATTTGTCCATGAATAGCTGCTTCCGCGGCTGTTTTGGAATTTGCCAATGTGTATAACCTCCCTTGCCCAAACCTTCAAACGAACGAATGACACGTAAAATCATTACAACTCTATCATACAAGATAAACAGCTGTAAAAAAACATCCTATTAAATAATAAACGACAAACTTGAAGTTATTTGTGAACTTTTCGTGAATTTATTAGGATATATGTGTGTTTCAGAAGGCGGTGCAAAATGAAATATTCTCTCCTCTATTTCTATCAGACTGTCAAAGAAAGATCAAGCACTCTAAATCTGTAAACTTTGTGAACTAACATATCATTTTTTTGTGAACTTTGGTCATTATGAATTGCAACAGAACACGCATTTGGCTTAAACTTGAGAGCATGTGAGGTTTTCATTTACATCAGAAGTTTTTTAGAGAAGGTGAAATAATTTGATGAAATTTGCTTTAAGGCTATTGAGCGTGATCACAACGTTTGTGATGCTGATCGTACTGATTGGCGGTGCGCTTGTGACGAAAACCGGTTCGGGTCTTGGCTGCGGTAGACAGTGGCCCCTTTGCCACGGTCGTTTCTTTCCTGAAATGAACCCCGCTTCCATCATCGAATGGAGTCACCGCATGTCAACAGGGGTTTCCACCATTCTTGTTCTGGCACTGGCGGTCTTATGCTGGAAAAAAATTAGTCCAGTATTCCGTGAAACCAAGTTTTTGGTCATCATGTCCATTATATTCTTAATGCTTCAAGCGCTGTTAGGAGCTCTTGCCGTCGTATTTGGTTCTAACGCACTTGTAATGGCACTGCACTTCGGTATTTCACTCATTTCATTTGCTTCAGTATTACTGCTTGCACTTCTTGTCTTTGAAGCAACCAGATCTGAAACAAAGCTTGTGAAGCCGCTTCATATCGGCAAAAAAATGCAGTTCCATATTTATGGGTTGATCACGTATACGTATATCGTGGTATATACGGGCGCTTATGTGAGACATACAAAGTCAAGCCTTGCTTGTTCTGTCTTCCCGTTTTGTTCAAAAGACGGTGCGCTTCCAACGTATTTTAATCAGTGGGTTCAAATGTCTCACCGAGCAGCAGCACTTCTTTTATTCGTCTGGATATTTGTCGCAATGTTCCATGCCATGAAACATTATAAAGATCAGAAGCAGCTTTATTATGGGTGGATTATCTCAGCCATTCTGATTACACTTCAAGCCATTTCAGGTGTGATGTCTGTTTATTCTCAGCTTGCACTTGGTTACGCGCTGGCTCATTCATTCTTTATTTCTTGTTTGTTTGGGGTACTATGCTACTTCTGCTTACTCATTGCCCGGTTTAAATATGAAAACAAAGAGCCATTTAGATAAGAATTGTATCCCCCTTTCATGTGGAGAGGGGGATTTTTTATTGTTGTTTTGCATTTTCGAATAGTGAAATGGCCTTTTTGCGTCTTTCCTTGTGATCAACTGTCGGCAGCGGGTATGTATCCCCTAGTACACAGCTCGATTTCAGTTGTTCATCAGTCGGCATTTTACTTGGTTCATGAATCCATTTTTCATCAACATGCTCTAGCTCTGGTACATATTTTCTAATATATTCCCCGCTTGGATCAAACCGCTTCGACTGGGTCGTTGGGTTAAAAATACGGAAGTACGGCACGGCATCTGTCCCAACAGAAGCTGCCCACTGAAATCCTCCGATATTCGAAGCCTCATCATAATCCACAAGCTTTTTTGCAAAATACGCTTCTCCCTTTCTCCAATCAATCAAATAATCTTTTGTTAAAAATGAGGCGGTGACCATCCTTAAACGGTTATGCATCCAGCCTTCCTCATTTAACTGTCTCATCCCTGCATCAACGAGAGGAAAGCCTGTTTCACCTTTACACCATGCTTCAAACAGCGTCTCATCTTCATTCCATTTCACCCCTTGAAACACTGAATTGATTTCTTTTTCTTTCATCTCTGGATAATGAGCATAAATCATATGGTAAAAATCTCGCCACGCCAGCTCTTTAATAAAGGTTTCTCTGCCCTCGTCTTCAAACAGTGCTTCCTCATCTACCGCATGAAAGATCGTTCGAATTGAGATGGTCCCTGTTTTTAAGAAACGTGACAGCTTGCTCGTTCCAAAAACAGATGGAATATCTCGTTTTTCATGGTAACGTGTTAGTCTTTTTTGGATAAAGTCATGCAGCGTGTTCATCGCTTTGTGTGAGCCGATTTGATCAAATTTTCTTGAGCATCTCATGATTATACTGCGCAGTTTGTCATTTCCTTTGTGTGAAAGTGACTCATCACAAATCGTATGAGCGCTATTGAGAAATGATTTGTCAACTTTTATCACAGGCTGCTTCTCTTGCTTTCGCCATGATTGATAGTATGGAGTAAACACTTGATAATGAGTGCCATCCGCTTTTAAAATATCTTGCGCCCCGTGAAGGTGTGTATCTTGCCATTTTGACACATGAATGCCCTTCTTTTCTAAAAAAGCGGTTACTTGATGGTCACGCTTTTGACCGATTCCCACTTGATCTTCATTAAAAAAGACAGCTTTGATGTCATACACATCGATAACTTGCTGAAAGGCACGCAAGACATCTCCACAGAGAAGATGAATATACATTTGAGATTCTCTTGCTACCTTGACGAAATGCGCCAAGTTTTGAAAAAAATGTTCGTTGTTTAAATCGAGGTCCATTTCAGTAAAAAATGGATCTAGATGATAAAGAGCAAATAATTTGCACTCGTGTTTTTTTGCATATGTGATCGCTTTTGATAAGGCGATATGATCATCTAATCGCATATCCCGGCGAAACCAAATCACAACAATGTTGTCCAACCTTCTTCACCTCACTCTATAGTGTAATCACTCTCACTTGCTGCTGCACATTTTAATGCGCTCAAAAAAAGACACATCACGGTGGATGTGTCTCGCTTCTTATTCAGGCTTTAATACAATTAAAAGATCACCGGTTTGAATCGGTTCTCCATTTGTCACATGTATTTCATCTACGACCGCAGAAAATGGAGCTTGTACAGTCGTTTCCATTTTCATGGCTTCATTGATCATCAAATGCTCACCTTGTGAAATTTTCTGCCCTTTTTCGACGAGTACTTTGATGACAGTGCCTGGCATCGATGCGGCGATGTGATTTGGATTTGAACGGTCCGCCTTCATTTTTTCTTGAACGGAGGATTTGATGCTTTCATCCTTAATCACCACTTCACGCGGCTGGCCATTTAACTCAAAGTAAAGAACTCTTGTGGCATCTGGATTCGGTTCACCAATTGATACGAGTTTGACAATCAGGGTTTTTCCTTTTTCGATTTCTACCTCAATCTCTTCTCCAAGCCTCATCCCGTAGAAGAACGTTGGTGTATCAAGAACAGAGATGTCACCATAGCTTTCTGCTGTTTGGACAAATTCAGAAAAGACTTTCGGATATAAAGCATACGCAATTGCGTCTTGCTCTGTTAACGTCAGGTCATGAGATTCTTTGAACTGCTTCTTAATGTCTTCAAAGTCCACTGGCTTCAGCTTCTCACCAGGTCTGACAGTAAGTGGCTCTTCCCCTTTTAAAATCAGCTTTTGCAGCTTTTCTGGGAATCCGCCATGCGGCTGGCCTAAATAGCCTTTAAATAATTCCACAACAGAATCCGGGAAGTCTAGTGTTGCGCCTTTTTCATAAACATCTTCTTCTGTTAGATCATTTTGCACCATATAAAGTGCCATATCTCCAACTACTTTAGAGGATGGTGTTACCTTTACAATATCACCAAACATGTCATTCACACGTCTGTACATTTCCTTTACTTCATTCCAGCGCTCGCCAAGACCGACACCTTTCGCCTGCTGCTGCAAGTTACTATATTGACCGCCGGGCATTTCATGCTCATAAATTTCTGTATGAGGCGAATTCATGCCGCTTTCAAATTCATGATAGTATTTTCTGACGGAATCCCAGTATTGAGAAAGGCGTTCGACAGATTGGACATTCATGTCTGGCTTTCTTTCATGTCCATCTAAAGCATAATAAAGTGAGCTTGCACTTGGCTGCGATGTGAGTCCTGCCATAGAGCTGACGGCAACATCCACAATATCAACACCTGCATCAATCGCTCTTGCATAGGTGAACAGTCCATTTCCACTCGTGTCATGCGTATGAAGATGGATAGGGATCGTAAGCTCATCTTTTAAAGCAGAGACTAGCTCGTAGGCTGCCTGCGGTTTTAATAGCCCCGCCATATCTTTAATACCTAAAATATGTGCACCGGCAGATTCAAGCTCTTTTGCAAGAGATACATAGTACCCAAGATCATATTTTGGACGAGATGGATCAAGAATATCTCCCGTATAACAAATCGCCGCCTCTGCCACTTTGCCTGATTCCCGAACAGAATCAATGGCAAGCGTCATGCCTTTGACCCAGTTTAAGCTGTCGAAAATACGGAACACATCAATGCCTGCCTCGGCTGATTCTTTTACAAATGCTTTGATCACATTATCTGGATAGTTTGTATATCCGACAGCATTTGATGATCTTAATAGCATTTGGAACAGCGTGTTTGGCACTTCTTGACGAAGCTCTTTCAATCGTTCCCAAGGATCTTCTTTTAAGAAACGGTACGCAACATCAAATGTAGCCCCGCCCCACATTTCCATACTAAACAGCTCTGGCCATAAACCTGCTGTCGGCTGGGCAACTTTCTTTAAATCATGTGTTCTGAAGCGTGTCGCAAGCAGAGACTGATGCGCATCTCTAAAGGTTGTGTCAGTTAAAAGGACGTTACTTTGTTCTTTCACCCAGTTAGCAAGCCCCTCAGGTCCATGCGTATCTAACAATTGTTTTGTCCCAGACGGAATCTCTTGATTGAGAGGAAGCTTCGGAACGTCTGGCTTGTCAAAATGAGGCTTCTTTTTCTCCGCAATACCCGGGAACCCATTAATGGTAACGTTACCAATATAAGTCAACATCTTCGTTCCGCGGTCTTTTTGCTTAGGGAAATTAAATAGCTCTGGCGTTGAGTCGATAAACGATGTATCGTACTCCCCTTTTAGGAACTTCTCATGCTTAGCCACATTTTCAAGAAATGGGATGTTAGTTTTAATTCCGCGAATCCTGAATTCTTGTAAATTTCGAACCATTTTAGCAGCCGCTTGATCAAACGTGAGCGCCCATGTAGACAGCTTGACCAATAGTGAGTCGTAATAAGGTGTAATGACCGCACCTTGGAAGCTGTTCCCTGTATCAAGACGTACACCAAATCCCCCACCTGAGCGGTAGGCCATAATTTTTCCTGTGTCTGGCATAAAGTCATTTAAAGGATCTTCTGTTGTGACCCTTGATTGAATGGCAAAGCCGTGTGTAAAGATATCTTCTTGCTTTGGAATACCAACTTCTTTGCTGTGAAGGTTATGCCCCTTTGCAACAAGAATTTGGGTTTGAACGATATCGACACCTGTGATCATTTCTGTGATCGTGTGTTCTACCTGCACCCTTGGATTGACTTCAATAAAGTAAAACTCTCCATTTGCAACTAGGAATTCTACAGTCCCTGCATTAATGTACGATACATTCTGGGCCAGCTGGACAGCCGCTTCGCAAATATCTTCACGCAATTGATCTGTTAGAGACACACTTGGCGCCACTTCAATGACCTTTTGATGCCGCCTTTGAACAGAGCAGTCACGCTCATATAAATGAATGATATTGCCGTGATTGTCTCCAATCACCTGCACTTCAATATGTTTTGGATTTTCAATCAGCTTTTCAACGTATACTTCGTCATTTCCAAAAGCAGCTTTGGCCTCTGACTTCGCACGGTCATAGGCTTCCTTCAGCTCTTCTTTTGATCTGACAATCCGCATACCCCGGCCGCCGCCGCCTAGTGAAGCTTTAATAATAAACGGGTAACCGTATTCTTCACCGAATTTTTCGACTTCTTCGACCGAATCAACTGGTCCGTCACTTCCTGGAATGACTGGAATACCAGCTTTTTTCGCTTCATCTCTCGCCTTTACTTTATCTCCAAACATATCTAAATGCTGAGAAGTTGGACCGATAAATTGAATGCCTTCCTCTTCGCATCGTCTTGCAAAATGAATGTTTTCGGATAAAAATCCGTAGCCTGGATGAATTGCATCCACGTCATTTCGTTTTGCAATTTCGATGATCCCCTCGATATCGAGGTAGGCATCAATCGGTTTCTTCCCTTCTCCAACTAGATATGCTTCATCAGCTTTATAGCGATGATAAGAGCCCGAGTCTTCTTTGGAATAAATGGCCACTGTACGTAAATTGAGCTCCGTACAGGCCCTGAAGACTCTGATAGCGATTTCCCCTCTGTTTGCAACTAGAACCTTTTGAATTGTTCTCTGTGACATTCTCACTCCTCCATATCCCTTAAAATTTTATATGTACTCTATAATAAAGGAAGAAATGAAAACTGTACACTTTTGTTTTCTAAAGATTCAAAGTTTTCTGCAATCCATTTTTTTCAACCGCTGGTTTGCTCATTGATTTTTTCTTTTTGTAACGCTCTTTATATTCAGTAAACATACTGATATTCAGCAGCATTCCCATACAGATGCTAAGTAAAATGATAGACGATCCCCCGTAGCTGATAAACGGAAGTGTCACCCCAGTAATTGGAATAAGACCTGAAACACCGCCTAAATTGATACAAGTTTGGATCGCAATCATGGAGGAAATTCCTATTGCAAGCAAACTTCCAAACGGATCTTCACACTTTCTCGCAATATAAAAACCTTTCACGACGATGAAACCAAGAAGAGCGAGAACAAAAAACACGCCGAAAAAGCCAAGCTCTTCTGAGATAATTGCCATGATAAAGTCTGTGTGCGGTTCTGGAAGATACCCGTACTTTTGAACGCTTTCTCCTAGACCGAGTCCAAAAAAGCCGCCTGATCCAATCGCATAATATGAATTAATCAATTGATGCCCAGTAGCCCCTGCATCTTTAAATGGATCTTGGAAACTCTCAAAACGTCCGAGACGATTTTGCGTGAAAATTTTATCCCAAAAAAGAATAATAAACGGGGTCACGACGACCATTACTGCACTAAATAGCGCCAGCAGCTTCGCAAGCGTTTTGCCGCTAAAGCCTGAGCATAAAATCATCGCAAGGGCAATCATGCCAATGATAAAGGCTGTCCCATAGTCTGGCTGCAAAATGATAAATCCGCACAGGATAGAGACAATCACGATTGGAGGCGTGACACCTCTTAAAATATGATCAATATAATGCTGCTTTTTGGCATACACCGCAGCAAGATAGATGATGACGACAATCTTTACAAATTCAGCTGGCTGAAGACTAAAAGGGCCTAATTTGATCCAGCTTCTTGCGTTCCCTGCAATATGACCGCCAAAGTACACATAGATGAGGGAAAAAACTGAAATCAGCAGCATACCAATCTGGAATTTCTTATTTGAAAACAGCTGATATGGAACTAATGCTGTAAAGATCAAGATGACTGCTCCAACAATCATAAATAAGAGCTGTTTCTTAAAAAAGTTATCTGGCGCGGCATCGTATCTGATAACAGATGTAATCATACTTGAGCTATACACCATAACCAAACCAAATGCGCTGATTAAGATAATGGCGAACAATAATGAGTAGTCATACGATTTTAGCATTCTCTTTAACATATAATCCTCTTCCTAACGTCTGTTTCTACTGCTTGATATCTTCTTAGCTGTTCTTATTCTACTACATTTTCTCCGTTTGATCCCGTTTTACCTCTTTTATATTGTTCGTCATTCATGAAAGAATCAAGTCCGTTTGCCGTCAATCCATCAAAAGAAAATAGGGGACAAAAAAACTCAAACTTATGTTGTGGAAGTTTGAGTTTTCAATCGTTATTTTTTTGTGAACGCATCATGAAGTGCGGAAAGCTCTCTCTCAAGTTTATCGAGTAGTTTCTTGCCTTCATGTTGATCAACTAATCCAAGCCGGACAGCAAAATCAATCTCTCTCGATAATCCGAACATTTGAGTATCTAAAACCTCTTCATAAAGAGGACATTGCGGCATCGTTAAGTTGTCCATTTGCACTTGGATCAATTTTAAAATTTTATCTGCATCCAATTTTAATAAAGCCAGTGCTTTTTGCCGATGATCGACTAAAATTTCTGACGCCAAAAGTATCCCTCCGTTCCCCAGGCGAGTACCTAATTCTTCTATTTATCATAAAGCGAAACGCCCAAAATTGCAAGCAGATTTGTACAGTTCGCTTTGTGAAAATAAAAAGAAGACATTTCTCATTAAAAGATACTCATCTCATATTTTTCACTCATGAGCTCAAGCAGCTTAATCCCAGCAATACTATTCCCTTTTTCATCCAGGGCAGGACCGAAAATTCCGATTCCAAAATCATATGGTGCCGCTCCCATAATTCCGCCTGAAACACCGCTTTTAGCAGGTATGCCGATATTAATGGCAAATTCCCCGCTTGCATTATACATGCCGCACGTCACCATAAAGGTTTTACAAATTCTAGCGACATCTTTTGAAAGAATTTGCTTGCCCGTCTCTGGATGTCTGCCATCTAATGAAAAAACACAAGCAATTTTCGCCAAATCTAAGCTGTTCATCATGATGGCGCATTGTTTCGTATACACGTCCATGACCTCTTCTACGTTCCCTCTAATAATATGATATTGCTTCATATAATAGCACATAGCCCGGTTAATCATCGATGTCTCAAATTCGGATGCGGCTGTCTCTTTGCAGTATGTAATGCTTTTATCATTTGCGAGCTCTCTAATAAAGCCAAGCAGGCGGTTCAGCTGATCTTGCGGAGTGGCTCCTCTTATTAAGCTTGTGACTGCAAGCGCTCCTGCATTAATCATTGGATTCAGCGGCTTATTCGGACTTGCTGTTTCCAGCTTTATCATTGAATTAAATGGGTCACCTGTAGGCTCTTGTCCAACAAATTGAAAGACTTTTTTTGGCCCTTCTTCTGAAAGCACGAGCGCAAGAGCTAATACTTTAGAAATACTTTGCAGGGTAAAGCGTTTATCTACATCTCCTGCCGAGTGGCAAGTATTACTCACATGGTACACAGCCACAGATAAATCCGTCTGATCCGCTTTGGCGAGAGCGGGAATATAGGATGCTACTTTGCCATCTTTGGCCACTTTTTTTGCTTCTTCTACAAATCGCTGAAGCTCTTCATTGTCACGACATGCCATGCCCAACATCCTCCCTATCTTTCATGTACGATTAGTGTGTACAAGGAAAAGCATGTTTATGAAAGTGACAAAGCAGACGAAAACTTCTATAATTTATGTTGGAAAGGGGTTGTCTTGAACATGAGCATCATTCAAATTAAGGGGAACGTAAAATACAAGATCACCATTGATCCAAGTGTATGGATTTTTGATGACCGCAAATTTTTAATGGATTCATTTTTTGAAAAAAGCACGGCAAATGAAGAAAGTCAGCTGGATCAGGAGCTTGACCAAGAGCGGGTGATCAGAGAAGGACAAACACTTCCACCCACTTTAAAAACAGAGAAGAAGTACGAAAAGGAAAGACTCATCACAGGCAGCTTCGGAATGAAGC
Organism: Bacillus sp. PK5-006; assembly: GCF_054161415.1. NCBI lineage: Bacteria > Bacillati > Bacillota > Bacilli > Caryophanales > Bacillaceae > Bacillus > Bacillus sp. PK5-006. Next base: position 2,266,379 of record NZ_CP096414.1, read on the forward strand.
TGGGTGATATGCTGAAAAATGCAGAACCGCTTGAACATGCAGACACATGCGAATTTGTCACAGAAACAGAGACAGTTGCTGTTCCGCTTTCTCAGGCAATGGAAAGCATTGCACACTTCAGCCAAAATGGGAAGCCGATGACAGAAGAAGGACCAATCCACGTTTATTTCGCAGATCAGTCCAACCTCACTCAGCCGATAAAAGGTGTCAAAGAGCTCATCATTACATAAGACAGAGGGTCTGGACTACAGCAAATCAGCTGCAAGCTGTGCAAGTCCAGATCTTTCTCCTTTGACAAGCTTGACATGTCCAGATATTTGCTGACCTTTGAACCGCTCAATGACATACGTAAGCCCATTATTTAAGCTGTCTAAATAAGGATGATCAATCTGCTCCGGGTCCCCCATCAGCACGATTTTACTTCCCTCTCCGACGCGCGTTAATAATGTTTTTACCTCGTGTTTCGTTAAATTCTGCGCCTCATCAATGATGATAAATTGATCAGGAATACTTCTTCCACGGATATACGTTAAAGCTTCCACTTGAATAGAACCAATTCCCGCCAAAATCGCATCAAGTTCACCAGGTTTTTTTGTATTAAATAAAAATTCCAGGTTGTCATAAATCGGCTGCATCCATGGTCTGAGTTTCTCTTCCTTTTCACCTGGCAAGTAGCCTAAATCCTTGCCAACAGGGACAATGGAACGGGCTACGATCAGTTTTTTAAACATGCCGAGATCCTCTGTCTGCATTAATCCGGCAGCAAGTGCAAGGAGTGTTTTACCAGTACCCGCTTTTCCGATCAATGTCACAAGCGGAATATCACGTCGCAATAGCAGCTCTAGGGCCATCGTCTGCTGAACATTTTTCGGACGGATTCCCCAAACATGCTCTTGATCATAAATAAGCCGTTTCACATGCTCTGCTTTTTGATCAAGCATTCCTAAAGCAGAGCCGCCTTCATTCCCCTTCATAATGACAAATTGATGAGGGTTTAATGGTGCACTTGTGACTTCTTTTACCAGCAATTGACTTTGCTTATAAAATGTATTCAATTGCTCCGTCGGAATATAGAGCTCATGATAGCCGTTATCAATGTCTTCGTTTTGCAGCACACGGTCACTTAAGAAGTCCTCTGCTTGGAGACCTATAGCATCTGCCTTTACCCTGACTAAGACATCCTTGCTGACCAAAATAACAGGCCGTCCGTGAGGCTTTGTTTCTTCCTCTAAGCTCAAATTTTTCGCGACAGCCAAAATTCGATTATCATTTGTTTTTTCAATAAAAATTTCTTGAAGCTCATGGAAAGAGCGGTGATTCAGCTCAATTCGCAGCGTCCCTTTTGACTCTAGCGTAATTTTTTCATGCAGTTTCCCTTTCGATCTCAAACCGTCGATTAAACGTGAGACACGCCGGGCGTTTTGCCCAACCTCGTCCATGTATCTCTTTTTCGAGTCTACTTCTTCTAACACAACGGCCGGAATGACGACCTCGTTGTCTTCAAATGAAAAGATTGAATTCGGATCCTGTAATAACACATTTGTGTCTAATACATAAATTTTACTCAGGTCCTTCGCCTCCTGATCGGGGTTTCATTCATCCTTGTCTTTCCCAAAACGATTGTTAAAATATATGTTTTCATGAATAAAGTTAGAAGGTTAATTCAACAATAAAATAAATCATGCAGTTTGTGAAGGAGGGAATTTAGATGCGACTATTTTTAACATTATTCATGATTCAATCGATCATTCTGTTAGGCGCTTGCCAGCAGCAGGAAAAGCCAGAAGCGCTGGACAAGCAAGATGGACGCCAGCACTTAGTAAGGGTGTCTGACTCATCCAAGAAAGAGACCAATCAAGCCCGCCCATCCACAGATGTTGCGCAGCATCTTGTCAATGTGACAGAGCACGTAGCAGATGTCAATGATGCAACGGCAATCGTCATCGGCCGTTATGCTGTTGTTGGTATTGATGTAAAAGATGATTTAGATAGAAGCAAAGTAGAAACCATTAAATATTCAGTTGCAAAAGCGCTGAGAAATGACCCGGAAGGCGCAAATGCTGTTGTGGTTGCTGATCCGGATACAGTCAGCCGATTAAAAGAAATGGGCAAAGAAATCCAAGCAGGCCGTCCGGTAAGCGGTATTATGGATGAACTGGCTGCCATTGTCGGCCGCGTGATGCCAGAGATGCCGAGAAATGAGATCGACCGTAACGAAAAGGATCCGACAAATGATCCGAATAATCAGCTCAAAGAACAGGATCAAAAGCAGTTAGAAAAAAATCAAAACGACCAATCAAACCATCATATGAATCAGAAGAACTAATGAGAACGGCTTATATCTCCTGTGATATAAGCCTTTTTCTACGCTGATTTTAAGTAGCTGGAAAACATGCTATAATAAATGCAATAAAGTGAGGTGAAAATGATGAGAGTGAAGTGCTCATTATGTGAAAAGCTTGAAACCATTGATGATGATACACTTGTTGCTAAACGGTTAAGAAACCGGCCTATTCATACATATATGTGCGATGACTGCCAAGAACGCATTAAAATAAAGACTGAAGCTCGCATCAAAACTGGCAGATTCTCTCTTTATCAGGATCCTGCGACGAAAGAGAAAAAGAAGAAAAAAGGAAAGAAAGAACAAAAGACATAAAAAAGACCTGACACATGTTCAGGTCTTTTTTTACGTATTGACTGTTCCTTCTTTTTTCGCACGATGCAGCCGTATTTTATAAATAATCAAAATGGCAGCTGCCACAACCAGTCCTTCCGCTACTGGCAGGAAGATACCTAGAAATGTGAGAAACGTGCAGCCAAAAATCAAAAACAAATAAATCACGAGCGCTTTTAAAATCGGTAAACGTCTTGCAAAGCCGAGCTTAAAAACAATAATCGCTAAAACAAGGATGGTGCCATATAGGAGCCACATCCCTGTTTGCGGATTTTCATCGACACGAAACAGCATCGCGAAAAAGGATAGATTTTCACTTACTTCCTGATCATTCAAAAAGATTCCCTCCCCTTATCTTTCAGGGTTCTATCTTTTTAATTCTTCATGGAATTAAGATAATCCTGCTAGCTTTTTCTTCTTCGCTGCTTTCTCACGTTCGTTTTTGTCTAAAATTTTCTTTCTAAGACGAATGGATTCAGGTGTAACCTCACAGTATTCGTCTTCATTCAAGTACTCAAGAGATTCCTCAAGTGACATAATGCGAGGTTTTTTCATGCTAACTGTTTGATCTTTCGTCGCTGAACGTACGTTTGTTTGTTGTTTCATACGGCTTACGTTTACAACAAGGTCGTTCTCACGGTTATGCTCCCCAACGATCATCCCTTGGTATACTTCAGTACCTGGCTCAACGAAGATCACACCGCGCTCTTCAACACCTTGGATTCCGTAAGCAGTCGCTTTACCTGTTTCCATTGAAACAAGTACACCTTGACGGCGTCCGCCGACTTGACCAGACTGCATTGGCTGGTAGCTGTCAAACGTATGGTTCAAAATACCAAAACCACGAGTTAATGAAAGAAATTCAGTTGTATATCCAATTAAACCACGTGATGGCACTGTAAAGATCAGGCGAACTTGACCGTTACCATTATTGATCATGTCAATCATTTCACCTTTTCTTGCACCCATTGATTCCATAACAGAGCCAGTATGCTCTTCTGGTACATCAATTTGAACGCGCTCTACAGGCTCACATCGAACACCATCAACTTCTTTTACAATAACTTCTGGCTTCGATACTTGTAATTCAAAACCTTCACGTCTCATATTCTCAATGAGAATGGATAAGTGAAGCTCTCCGCGTCCAGAAACAACCCAAGCATCAGGTGAATCAGTTGGATCTACACGAAGACTGACGTCTGTTTGAAGCTGCTGCTCTAAACGCTCTTCGATTTTACGTGATGTCACGTATTTTCCTTCACGGCCTGCAAATGGGCTGTTGTTTACAACAAACGTCATTTGAAGTGTCGGCTCATCAATACGAAGGATTGGAAGTGCTTCTTGGTGTTCTACCGGACAAACCGTTTCACCTACGTTGATGTCTTCCATTCCAGATACAGCGACAAGATCTCCCGCTTTCGCTTCGTTGATTTCCACTCGTTTTAACCCTTGGAAACCAAAGATCTTTGTCACACGGAATTGTTTCACAGTGCCGTCGACTTTCATCAAGGCTACCTGCTGTCCTACTTGCATTGTTCCTCTGAATACACGGCCAATTCCAATTCTGCCGACATAATCATTGTAATCAAGTAGTGCCACTTGGAATTGAAGCGGCTCTTCATGGTTATCAACTGGGCAAGGAATATGGTTCACAATGGCTTCAAACAAAGATTCCATGTTTTCATCTTGCTTGCTCGCATCGTTACTTGCTGTACCATTGATTGCTGATGCATAGACAACTGGGAACTCAAGCTGTTCTTCTGTTGCATCCAATTCAATGAACAAGTCAATCACTTCATCGACTACTTCAGCCGGACGAGCAAAGTCGCGGTCAATTTTATTGACGACAACGATTGGTGTTAAGTTTTGCTCAAGTGCTTTTTTCAGCACAAAGCGTGTTTGAGGCATACAGCCTTCATAAGCATCCACAACAAGGAGTACACCATCTACCATTTTCATGATACGCTCAACTTCACCACCGAAATCGGCGTGTCCGGGTGTATCTAAAATATTAATGCGTGTATCTTTATAATGGATCGCAGTATTTTTAGCTAAAATCGTAATACCGCGCTCTCGCTCTAAATCATTTGAATCCATGGCTCTCTCAGCGATATTTTCATTCGCACGGAAAGTACCAGCTTGATGGAGCAATTGGTCAACAAGCGTCGTTTTACCATGGTCAACGTGGGCAATAATTGCGATGTTGCGAAGGTCTTTTCGAAGTTTCACATTTTCATCTCCTAAAATAATTAGATAACTTTCATATTATATCACAATCCCCTTTAAATGCCGATCGTTTTTCTGTAAACTTATATTAACTCTAAAAAAAGGGATGGGGACATATGAAACAAATCAAATGGCTTCTATTATTATGTGCATTACTTGCAGTTGTCAGTATGGCGTTTATTGGGGTATCTCTTGCTGAAAAAAACATACTGGGCATATGTTTAAGTATCGTGTTCGCCATGATTTTCATGGGTACAGGATTTACATTAAAAAGAAAATTAAACGTGCAATCATAAAATTAGTTAAAAGCCTTTTACATTCTATATGTAGAAGGCTTTTTATTTTGAGTAAAAACAAGACAAATCACCTATGAAAGCTTCATTCATCAGACGGAACGTATCTTGAAGAGTTGACAAAAGTAAGCAATCTGAACCCCTCCATTTTTCGACAAGAACTTTTATAGTTCTCCAAAACCAAACATAAAGTTACAATTTTCCTATTCTTCCACAAAGTTTCTCATGGTATGCTTTTCTTGCAACAAAATTTAACAGAAAAGGGAGAGAAAAGAAGCATGAAGAAGTTTTTGAGCAAATCGCTCAGCTCTGTTGTATTTTTCGCTTTAGCTATCATTCTTACTTTCACAACAGTAGCTCCTGGGCAAGCAAGCGCTGCAACTTTCAAAGGAATTCCTTTTGAACAGCAGCAAATCATTAAAGAATTATTGGAGAAAAACGAGCGTGTCATCAACATTCTCATCAATTCATTTGTTGAGGAAGACAACAACTACACATTTGATGTGAAAAAAGCTGTTGAGCTCGGACTAACTGAAGAAGAAGCGGCGACTGCTGAGAAATTCTTAGATCGCGCAGCTGTTCTTACAATCGTTTTCAGTGAAAGCATCACTAAAAACGAAAAAGGGAAATTGGTTTTTGATGCAGCAAAAGCTGTTGAACTTGGTCTTACAAAAGAAGAAGCGGCTAAATTCGAAAAGCTTTTCAAATCAGTGATCAGAATTGCTGATCTTGCTGGTGATGCCCTTGTTCTAGACAAAAAAGGAAACGTTGTAATTGATTCAAAAATCGCAAAAGGTCTTGGATTCAGCTCTACTGAATTACTTGTTTTCAACCAAATGCTTAAGAAAATTCCTCAAGAGCAATTGAAAACGTTCTATGATGCAGTTCAAATTGCGAAAGAAAAATTAAGCTAAGCTAGAAAAACCCCCACCTGGTTTATCCAGATGGGGGTTTTTTATTTCAGCCAATAAAGAATGATCATCACGACATATCCTATACAAAACGCGATACTTGCTCGATATAACAGCTTGCCATAGTAGCGCTTTTCAAATTTTCTTCTTTCTTCCTTTTCATCTATATATGGCATGAGATCAGGAGTTTGTATAAAGGTTATTGGCTCTTTCATTTCGTGATAAAGGTGTTGGCAGCTCTCGCAGGATTGTAAGTGCTCTGCAACAATTTTATTTGTTTCTGCACTTGTGTCCCCCTCTATATAAAGTGGTAACAATTCTTCAATCAAATAACAGCTCATTTATTGAACTCCTCACAATGTAGCTTTCGCTTCAGCTCTAATCTGGCTCGATGAAGGGTTGTTTTGACTTTAGATAAAGTCCAATTCAAAATTTCTGCTACTTCTTCATATGACAATTCTTGAATATCTCTTAAAATAAGGACCTCCCGGTAGGAATCCTTCAGCTGATAAATATGATGCCACAGCCTTTCGATGTCAGCTTGTTTTTCAATGTGATCTTCTGGTGTCGTGAACGACTGCTGCTCTAAGAAATCCATTTCCTCTACGTTCGTAAAAGTCCATTTTACTTTTCGGCGATAATCATTCACAAATGTGTGATACGCAATGGTATAAAGCCATGTTTTTATACTTGAATGTCCCTTAAAGGAGGACAACCCATGAAGTGCCTTCATAAATACGTCCTGCGCAAGGTCCTTGGCCGTTTCCATATTTCCCGTCCGGCGATATAAATATTTGGTGATTTCCTGAAAATATTCTTCATAGATTTTTTCAATTTGCTCTGCTGGTCTGGACATCAAAAATAAAACCACACAGTCATCCAAATCGATAAAACGATAAAAAAGAAATATAATGAGTAAATAAACCCTTTCATACGTTTTAACTCGTCATAGTCATTCTGACTTTCCATCGGCGCTGAAGACTGCTTTTTACCCGTGTCCACATGCTGAAATTGCTGCTCGTGTGCCTTCATCCAGCTCGCTGCCTCGGCTCCCAGATCCCCTTCTTGATACAGTTCATATAAGTCTTGAAAGATGGCTTGTTTTTCTTTATCTGTCAAAACGATGCACCTCTTTTGTTCGTCCATTCACTTCATAGATTTTATGCTCATTTGATCCGAAGGTTTGGATGATGACAAGCCATGAAATGTCGATGTTCCCTTCTTTGTCGATCATCTTCACAGGTTTTATTTGTTTTTTATAAATCGTATATGGTTTATACCTTTTAAGTACTTGCTGATAGACGTCCTCCCGATCTTGATTAGATACTGCGTGCGGGATTGAAGAATCTGATTGTACTCTCAACTCAATTCCATCATCCCCTTTAAACAGATTGGCGACATGAGAGAAACGGTTAAACGTATATTGTTTGCTTTCACTAGTACCTGTTTCTTTCCTTACGTCTTTTGGCGTTTTCCCTATGATTTTTAACAAATCTTCATCGCTGACGTTCCCTTTTTTCTGTTGAAGAATCGTTTTTGACAGCTTAAAGCTGATAACTTCTTTTGTTGAGCCATTAAACAGAAACTCCGATTGATCTTTAGTTGTGACCCTCACTTCATGCTGCCAATTAAAATAAAATTCATCAATGCCTGTGATTTGATAAGCTGGCGGCTTTAAATTTAAATGTTTATAAATACTGTTGATCCTGTTTTTTATCTCCGTTTCTGTTAAACGGATGCCGTCTATATCCTTTAATTGAAAGATGGCGTTTACGTATCGCGCTTGTCGAAGCGTCCCTTTTTTCCAGGTGGCAGACGCTAAACTGTCCTCTTCATTCTGAGACATTTTTGGCAGAAGAAGAACGTCCGTTTCTCCGTCCTCTTTTTGTACAGTCAATTGAATGCGATTGAGATCTATTGACCGCCCGCTTCTTTCGAAAAATTCAATGGTTTTTTTCCTATATTCTTTATCGGTCATCTCCTTTCCCTCTACACGACCTCGATAAGAATATCCGCTTAATTCACCTGTAAACGGAGAAATATTCACTTCATACTGATCATCTGCAAACACGTAATGGTAAGGGATAGGCTGATGACTAGTATTTAAATACAGCGATTGATTCTCCGGTACAAACTTTGAAGCGAATGCTTTTGCACTTGCTGCTGATAAAGGGCGATATTCTTCTGAAAAAGTATCTACCAGTTCCGTTTTGGTAAATTGGAACATGGTATGAGGAATATTGACAACCGGGTTGAGTAACAGCAGAAAAAAGACAGTTATACAACCAACGCCCCACTTCCTTAATCTCAGCTTGTCCCGTAGTAAAGCAGATAACAAATCAATCGTCATAAAGCTTCCTGCTGCTGCCGCTAAAATGACTATCGATTTAAATGAAGATTGGAGCTCATGCTTCGAGATAGAAGGATAAAATATATAAAGCAAGGCTGCGAAAATTAAGCCATAGAAGAAAAGCAATTCCTTCCACTTTCGGTGCCAAAACAAGCGAAAGAAAAGGTGCAGCAGCAAAGCGGCAAAGCAAGCCATAACCAAAATGGTGATCATATCTCTCCATACTAGCCCCGTATCACCGCTAAGAAAGAACTTTTTGCTTTCAGCAAACACAATAAACACTGTTTGACATAAAGGCAGAAGTAATACAGATAAATCAAAAACAAAGAACATACCTTTATTTTTTAAATAAGGAAGAGTAATCACATAGTACAGTGATGCAAGCAAGACATACCCATAAATGAGAAATTGCATGAAATCTGTCAGCACTTCAAATGTTTCGATCGTATACTGTCTAGACAGAACTTGGTGGATCATTTCAACTGTCATCCCGCCAAGCAGAACAACTCTTAATACGATTCCAGCATAAAATACATAACTACTCCTCTTTTCTTTCCATATGGGGAGTGTTACGAACAGGACAAATAGTCCAAGTACACACCATTGAATGATGTGGATACTGTACTCATTTAAAATAAAATACCTTTCAAAATGGAGCGATAAATCACTAAACAAATCAAACATTGATACACAATCCTTTACTTGAAATTAAGGCCTCATTCGTATAGACATCCGCCTTACCAAAAAGTTTCAGGAAAAACAAAAAATCACTTCATTCTCATGAAGTGATGTCGTTTATTTTTTATTTCCGCTTCCTTTTATGTAATCATGCAAGATTTTTTCACAAATGGATCGATTTCCAGCCACTATACTGTTTTTGTCTAGGAACGTAAGACGTTCTCCGTGAATATTTGAGTAAACGGCCCCTACTTCATCAAGCAGTACGCAGCCCGCTGCATAATCCCACGGCGCAAGCCTTAAGGTGACATATGCGTCACTTCTGCCGCTTGCAATATAAGCAAGCTCAAGGGCAGCTGATCCAATCGTTCGTGTCCCTCTCACGTCACGCACAAGACGGGCAAATGGTTTGGCGTCAAAATAAGGGCTTTCAATCGCCCATGTCGGATTAATACCCACAATGGCTTTTTCAATCTCCACATCTTTTAATGGCGGGAGCAGGATATCGTTCATATAGGCTCCTTCTCCTTTAATGGCATGGTAGAGCTCGTCATGAATGACGTCATAAATAAGACCGATTTTCCCCACACCATTTTCAAATATCCCGATTGAAATGGCAAAGTTTCGTTTTTGATGGACAAAGTTCATTGTGCCATCGATCGGATCAATGATCCACACAATTCCATCGAGTGAGGTGACCTCTTCCCCTTGTCCCTCTTCTCCTAAAATGTGATGATCTGAAAATGTCGACTGTATTTTTTCAATAAAAAAACGTTCTGTTTCTTTATCGATATTCGTGACTAGATCATTTGGATTTGATTTTGTTTCAATTGATAGACCTTCCTGCATGGACGCTTTAATACGGCTTCCTGCTTCTTTTACCCAGAGCTTTGCAAGACGGTCAATTTCCACCCAGTTTGTCATCAGATTGTAAACCTCTTTTCTATGTAGGACCTATTTGTAATAGCATACTGATATTATGTACGTAAAAGCAAGAAAAAAGCAGCTTCATACAAAAACGAACCGATGAATTGGTTCGTTTTTACCTCACGCTGTTTTACCCTTGAAGCTGCTCCCATTCTTTTCTTAGGCGCTCAAGCTTTCGTTTGCTGCGTTCGATTTGGATGTCATCTTTTTGTTCGATGGCTTCATGAAGCGTAGAAAGCTCATAATCAACCTCTAATCTCCACACAGCGATGCGATTTTTCTTCTCCTGTCTATAGCCCTGCTTCACGATTTGCTTCATTGGTCAACGCCCCTTCCAGAGAATGATTCATTCCTTGTCAGTTTTCATTGATAAAAATTCAATCGATAAGAGAAATGGTTCTTGCTTATATCGTATGAAGCGATCGCATAACCGCAACGACATTCTGAAAATTGTGTCTTTACCTATTAATGATGTACCACAAATTGAAAGGTTTTAAACGCTGCACCACGCCCTTTTATCTGCCGGTGCATCTTTTTTTGAGCTTGACCCAAGCTATGATAAAATATGATCAGCGAAAAGATACAGGAGGCATAACATGAGTGAAATACGTTTTAGAGATGAAGATTTTGAAACATTCACAGTTGATGGTTTAGATGAACGAATGACTGTATTAAAAGAAAGAGTCCGTCCAAAGCTTGAGGCACTTGGCGAACATTTTGCACCACTTCTTTCTTCTATTACAGGAGACGAAATGTTTGTACACGTCGCAAAGCATGCTAGAAGATCTGTCAACCCGCCAAATGATACATGGGTTGCTTTTGCAAACAGTAAGCGCGGATATAAAAAGCTCCCTCATTTTCAAATTGGGCTTTGGAAAACACATGTCTTTGTCTGGTTTGCGCTCATTTATGAATCTCCAGTTAAGGGTGAGTACGGCCAGCTATTTGAAAAAGAGCTAGACACCATCCAGCAGAAAATACCGCAAGATTTTGTTTGGTCTAAAGATCATATGAAACCAGATGTCATGCGTCACAGCGAACTAGATTCCGAACAGCTGAAAACGCTTTTTGAACGTGTTCAAACAGTGAAGAAAGCCGAGCTTCTGTGCGGTATTCAGCTGCCTAGAGAGGAAGTCGTTCAAATGAATAATGAAGAATTCCTATCGAAAATCGAAAATGCCTTCCGCACGCTGACGTATCTATACCGCTTCACACAGAAAGAATCTGTATAAAAAAACGAGCCTTTATAGGCTCGATTCAAATTGTTGACAAAGGGCTAAAATGATTTTGATTTTAGCCCTTTGTCTTCTTTTTCAGCGTGATAGAAAACCTTTGAAGTCTAGGAAGGACGAGTACCCGCGCGGAGCGAATTTGACATTCGTGAGCACCGGCACGCAGGCCTGACACCGAATGCGAGGGTTTGTCTGCACGCTGAAACGAGCCTTTATAGGCTCGTTTTTTACATACGTATAATAGCAGTCTCTTCTGCCTCTCTTGCGGTTTTCACTGCACGATAAGGGGAATACCCGCTTCCCTTTTCAAATGCTGCACAATGCGTTTTTTCCTCTGCTTTTGATGGCACAACCTCTTTAAATCGTTTATAAGCATCTAATAACTCCTGCTTCGCAATTCCTTTTTCATAGGCTTTTTCAACAGCCTGAAAAAATGAAATGACTGCAATTTTTTCCTCTGTCGTCCAGTCGACATCCATTGGATATTGATATTCCATTTACTTGTCCCTCACTTTAACACTCATTTCTCATTTGAACTTTTATTATAGCATCTGTTTGATCAGAAACCGATTGATTTTATGCTTTACATTCCGATCAGTTCATAATATAATTCTTTTGTTTTATGCAATGAAATCTGCTGTAATTGGCACAATAATAGCAGGTATTTCGATGAAGGTGGGAAAGCAATTGTCACAACATGATACACCCTTATATACTGGACTAAAAAAACACGCAGCAACCAATCCAGTCCAATTTCACATTCCAGGCCATAAAAAAGGAGCCGGAATGGATCCTGAATTTAGAGCATTCATTGGCGACAATGCATTAAGCATTGACCTCATTAATATAGAACCTCTCGATGATTTACATTCTCCTCGAGGGATGATAAAAGAAGCACAGGAGCTTGCTGCTGAAGCCTTCGGTGCTGATCATACGTTTTTCTCCATTCAAGGCACAAGCGGCGCTATCATGACAATGGTGATGACGGTATGCGGGCCTGGAGATAAAATTATCGTTCCGCGTAATGTCCATAAATCAATTATGTCCGCGATTGTATTTTCTGGCGCAGTTCCTGTTTTTATTCACCCAGAAATAGACAAAGAACTTGGCATCTCTCACGGTATTACACCTGAATCAGCCAAAAAGGCGCTCACTGAGCATCCAGATGCGAAAGGTTTGCTTGTCATTAATCCAACGTATTTTGGTATTTCAGCTGACTTAAAATCAATCGTAGACATTGCCCATTCATTTGATGTGCCTGTCCTTGTCGATGAAGCACACGGTGTGCATATACATTTTCACGATGAGCTTCCCCTCTCTGCGATGCAGGCAGGTGCCGACATGGCAGCAACAAGTGTCCATAAACTCGGCGGCTCTCTTACGCAGAGCTCTATTTTAAATATGAAGGAAGGGCTTGTTTCAAAAGACCGAGTGCAATCGATTTTGAGTATGCTGACGACAACGTCCACTTCTTATTTGCTCTTAGCGTCACTTGATGTCGCTCGAAAACGATTAGCCACTGAAGGAAAGGCACTAGCTCAAGAAGCCATTCGTTTAGCTGAATCAGCGAGAGACCGCTTGAATCAAATTGAAGGCATTACCTGCATTGGCAAGGAAGTACTCGGTTCAGCTTCCACTTACGATTATGACCCAACGAAATTAATTATCTCCATTAAAGACCTTGGGTTAAACGGACATGATGTCGAAAAATGGCTGAGAGAAAGCTATCGAATTGAAGTAGAGCTCTCTGACCTTTACAACATTTTATGTATCGTTACCCCTGGCGATTCAGATGAGACAATTGATACGCTCGTGACGGCGATGCAGGAAATTGCCGCAGCCTCTACTCGTGAGAGCGGCAAACAAGCAGTAACGGAAGTGCTGCTGCCTGAGATCCCATCGCTTGCTATGACGCCGCGTGACGCCTTTTACGCTACAACGGAAGTCGTTCCATTTAAGGAAGCAGTCGGCCGCATTATCGCAGAGTTTGTGATGGTGTATCCGCCAGGTATTCCGATTTTTATACCAGGTGAAATTATCACAGAAGAAAATATATCGTATATCTTTAAAAATATTGAAATTGGTCTCCCTGTCCAAGGACCTGAAGATTCAACGCTTGAAATGATCCGTGTGATTAAGGAACAAAAACCAATTTTATAAAAAAGAAACATGCAGCCCCAAATGGAGCTGCATGCTTTTTTATTTATTCAGAGGCTTCATCACAGCAATGACAGTGACCGCATGTTCCGTATAGCGTTGTCACTTTTTCATTTTCAAATTGATCAATGGTTTCATTGCAATCTTGACAAATAATTGTACCCACGTACATTCCCCTTTTCTTCATTCATAGTTTGAAAGCGTTTGATCTATTTCTTATTTCTATAATATGATGTCACATTTAAGTTGTCAACGGTTAATTGTATGACACATTTAATCATTTTTTATAAATATGTGCTTTTTTCTTATCATATTGAGGGAACGTTTCAATTGTATTTTGCTTCATATCAATTCTGTAACAATTGAGTAACAATCGAAAATTGTCAAAAGGGACATGATACACTAGAGTGACTAACAGGGAACAAGCTCCTAAAAATGTTGGGACAACCCCAAATGATTTTGAGGTGAATAGATTGAATTTTATGAGGACACTTCTCATTATATTCCCCATGCTCTTTGTACTTAGTTCATGCTCATTTGCGTATATCATACCGAATCAGACCGACCAAGTCCGTCATATTCAAAAACCGAGAATTCTCTTTTTTACTGATGCAGAAAACCTTGATAAAGAAAGCCCATATTATGATGCAGTCCTCGATTTAAAAAATGAATACCCTAAGGAAATGTCAAAAATGATTGTAAAAGAAGATCGTAAAGGCTGGAAAAATGAAGTGGACGAATTACCGGCTATTTTACTTGTCAATGATGAAAAAGTGATCGTGAAGGTGGAAGGAAATGTCCGCAGTAAACAAGAGATCTTATCGCCTTTATGTCATGCTTTAGACCGCGTCAATACAAACTAATGATATTTACCTTGCACTTATATATATCCATATGAAAAAACCCCTCACCTCATGAGGGGTTTTTCATATGGTGTTCAGGGCGCCAAAAAAACCCTCTCCATCAAGGAGAGGGTTTCATAGGTTTCATTATTTTACGATGTGGATTGGGCTTCCGATTGCTACTTCAGCCGTTTCCATTGTAATTTCACCTAATGTTGGGTGAGCGTGAATTGTCATAGCGATATCTTCAGCAGTCACTCCAGCTTCGATTGCAAGGCTAAGCTCTGAAATCATATCAGAAGCGCCAACACCTGCGATTTGAGCACCGATAACTAGACCATCCTCTTTACGAGTGATCATTTTCATGAAGCCATCAGTTGCATCAAGAGAAAGTGCACGTCCGTTCGCTGCGAATGGGAATTTCGCTGCAACGATTTCGATTCCTTCTGCTTTTGCTTCTGCTTCAGTGTATCCAACAGTTGCAAGTTCTGGCTCAGAGAATACAACAGCAGGAATACCAAGGTAATCAATTTCAGCTGGCTCTCCAGCGATTGCTTCAGCTGCAATTTTACCTTCGTAAGAAGCTTTGTGAGCAAGTGGTGGTCCATCAACGATGTCACCAATTGCATAGATGTTAGATACGCTTGTACGGCATTGTTTGTCTGTTTTGACAACTCCGCGGTCAGTCAATTCAACACCAACTTGCTCAAGACCAAGCTCATCAGTGTTTGGACGACGACCAACAGTCACAAGTACGTAATCAGCATCAACTGTTTTTTCTTCGCCTTTTACTTCGAACGTAACAGTGACACCATCAGATTTTTCTTCAACGCCTTTTGCAAGAGCGTTTGTATGGATTTCAACGTTTCCTTTTTTCTTCAGGTTACGTTTAACCAATGAGCTCATTTGCTTTTCGAAACCTGGAAGGATTTCGTCTCCACCTTCAAGGATCACAACTTCTGTTCCAAAGTTTGCATAAGCAGTACCAAGCTCAGTACCGATGTATCCACCACCGATGACAACTAACTTTTTAGGTACTTCTTTAAGCGCTAAAGCACCAGTTGAGTTGATCACGCGGTCTGTGTATTTAAAAGTAGGCAATTCAATTGGACGAGATCCAGTTGCAAGAATTGCATTTTTGAACGTGTAAGTCTGTGCTGAATTATCATCCATTACACGTACAGAGTTGCTGTCTACGAAATAAGCTTCACCTTTGACGATGTCTACTTTATTTCCTTTAAGAAGACCTTGAACTCCACCTGTTAACTTATTAACAACAGAAGCTTTCCACTCTTGAACTTTTGTGAAATCAACTGTTACGTTTTCAGCTTTGATACCCATGTCTTCAGAATGCTTAGCATTTTCAAAACGATGGCCAGCATTGATTAATGCTTTTGAAGGGATACAGCCAACGTTTAGACATACACCGCCAAGTGTTCCTTTTTCAACGATTGTTACTTTTTGTCCAAGCTGTGCAGCACGAATAGCAGCTACATATCCACCAGGACCTGCACCGATGACAAGAGTATCTGTTTCGATTGGGAAATCTCCTACTACCATGACATTACGCCTCCATTAAAATTAATTGTGGATCATTCAATAAACGCTTGATGTGGTTAAGGGCATTTTGCGCAGTAGCTCCGTCAATCATACGGTGGTCAAAGCTTAGGGAAAGAGCTAAGACTGGAGCTGCAACGATTTCGCCATCACGAACAACCGCTTTTTCAGCGATACGGCCAATACCAAGGATCGCTACTTCTGGGTGGTTGATGACTGGAGTAAACCATTGTCCACCAGCAGAACCGATGTTTGTGATTGTGCAAGATGCACCTTTCATTTCAGCTGGAGCCAATTTACCATCACGTGCTTTTGTTGCAAGCTCATTGATTTCGTTAGAAACTTCGAAAATCGCTTTGCGATCTGCATTTTTTACAACTGGAACTAGCAAGCCTTTTTCAGTGTCAGCTGCAATTCCGATGTTGTAGTAATGCTTTTGAACAACTTCATCTGTTTTATCATCGATAGAAGTGTTAAGTACTGGGTACTTTTTCAAAGCAGAAGTTAGAGCTTTTACAACGTAAGGCAAGTAAGTTAACTTGATTCCTTGATCAGCTGCAACTTGTTTGAATTGTTTACGATGTGCAACAAGGTTTGTTACATCAACTTCATCCATTAATGTTACGTGAGGAGCTGTATGCTTAGAGTTCACCATTGCTTTTGCGATTGCTTTGCGGATTCCGCTCATTTTCTCGCGAGTTTCTGGGAATTCTCCTTCAAGAACTGGAGCTGCTGCCGCTTTTGGAGCTGCTTCTTCTTTCGCACTTTCAGCTGCTTGAGGTGCTGCCTCTTGAGCTGCAGAACCACCATTAACGAAGCTGTCGATATCTTCTTTTAACACACGGCCGTTTTTACCAGAACCTGCAACTTTGTAAATTTCAACGCCTTTTTCGCGAGCATATTTACGTACAGATGGCATAGCGATTACGCGTTTGTTTGGATCAGCGTCTACTTGCTCTTGTGCGCCTGCACCAGTTGCTGCTGCCGCTTCTTCTTGTGCTACTTCTTTCTTCTCTGGCTCGTTACCAGCTTCAGCAGTACCTTGTACTTGAGCTTCAGTTTTTGCTTCGCCTTCTTCTTCGCTGCCTTTAAATTGAAGATTTTCGTAACCAGGTGCATCAAACGTAATGATTGTTTGTCCTACAGTTGCAACTGTTCCCTCTTCAACTTTTAATTCTAATACTTTTCCTTTAACAGGTGAAGGAATTTCTACAACTGCTTTATCATTTTGTACCTCTGCTAAAACGTCATCTTCATTGATTTCGTCGTTTGGTTTAACAAACCACTTAACGATCTCACCTTCGTGGATACCTTCTCCGATGTCCGGAAGTTTAAATTCAAATGCCACTGTTTTTCGCCTCCTAGATTTTGTTGAACCCTTGTTGTGTATATTTACACGGTCATGTAATTGATAAAGGGGAAGAGAAATAAATTCTTTTCCCCTCTGTCATTTAATTAAAATTCAAGAACTTTCTTCGCTGTTTCAAGTACATCTTTATGGTTTGGAAGCCATACGCTCTCAGCTTGAGAGAAAGCAAATACAGTATCAGGTGCAGCTACACGAAGTACTGGTGCTTCCAAGCTAAGGATCGCTCTGTCATTGATTTCAGCTACTACGTTTGCAGCAATACCAGCTTGTTTTTGTGCTTCTTGAACAACGATCGCACGGCCTGTTTTTTCAACAGAAGCGATGATTGTTTCAATATCAAGCGGGCTTACTGTGCGAAGGTCGATCACTTCAGCAGAAACGCCTTCTTTTTCTAGCTCTTCAGCAGCTTTTAGTGATTCGTGAACCATTGCACCGTAAGTGATGATTGAAAGGTCAGAACCTTCACGTTTCACGTCAGCTTTACCGATTTCAATTGTGTACTCTTCTTCAGGAACTTCCTGACGGAAAGAACGATAAAGTTTCATATGCTCAAGGAACACTACAGGATCGTTGTCACGAATTGCAGAAATTAAAAGTCCTTTTGCATCGTAAGGTGTTGAAGGAATAACAACCTTGATACCAGGCTGTTGTGCGATAAGACCTTCTAAGCTGTCAGCGTGAAGCTCAGGTGTGTGAACTCCCCCGCCGAATGGAGAACGGATTGTCACTGGAGAATGCCAGCGTCCGCCAGAACGGTAACGCATACGAGCCATTTGTCCAGAAACAGAATCTAATACTTCGTAAACGAATCCGAAGAATTGAATTTCCATTACCGGGCGGAATTCTTGTAGTCCAAGGCCAATAGCAAGACCGCCAATACCAGATTCAGCAAGTGGAGTATCGAATACACGATCCTCACCAAACTCTTTTTGCAATCCTTCAGTCGCACGGAATACGCCGCCGTTTTTACCAACGTCTTCTCCGAAAACGAGAACGTTTTCGTCATTTTTCAGTTCTGTGCGTAACGCATCAGTGATCGCTTGAATCATTGTCATTTGCGCCATGGCTTACTTCGACTCCTTCTGTTTGTAAATTTCAAGCTGTTCAACTAAGTTGAATGGTTTTACATCGTACATGTTTTCAATCAAGTCAGTGACTTTTTGCTTAGGCTGTTCGTCAGCTTCTTTGATCGCTTGTTTGATTTGTTCTTTTGCATCTTCAATCACTTTATTCTCTTCTTCTTCAGACCATAGGCCTTTGTTTTCCAAGAATTTGCGGTAGCGTACCAATGGATCTTTTTGCTCCCACTCGTTTTCATCTTCTTTTGTACGATATCTTGTTGGATCGTCACCAGCCATTGTATGTGGGCCGTAACGGAATGTAAGAGTTTCGATTAATGTTGGACCTTCACCATTTACAGCGCGCTCACGAGCTTCAGCAGTTGCTGCATAAACAGCTAATGCATCCATACCGTCAACTTGTACGCCTACGATACCAGCTGCAGCTGCTTTTTGCGCAATAGTTTGTGCAGCAGACTGCTTTTCAACAGGTGTAGAGATCGCATATCTGTTGTTTTGGACAACAAAAATCGCTGGCGCTTTGTAAGCCCCTGCAAAGTTAATACCTTCGTAGAAATCACCTTGTGAAGCTCCACCGTCACCAGTGTAAGTGATTGCAACAGCTTTTTTACCGCGCTTTTTCAAACCAAGAGCTACACCAGCAGCTTGAATGATTTGAGCACCGATAATGATTTGCGGTGAAAGTGCATTCACATCTTCAGGCATTTGGTTACCAACAAAGTGTCCGCGAGAGAACAAGAATGCTTTTGTTAGCGGAAGACCATGCCAGATTAATTGTGGTACGTCACGATATCCTGGAAGAATGAAATCTTCTTTCTCAAGTGCAAAGTGAGTTGCAAGCTGAGAAGCCTCTTGTCCAGCTGTTGGCGCGTAGAAGCCAAGACGTCCTTGACGGTTCAATGAAATTGAACGTTGATCTAATACTCGTGTAAACACCATACGGCGCATTAATTCTTTTAATTGGTCATCTGAAAGATCCGGCATTGCCGCTTCGTTTACGACTTCGCCTTTTTCGTTTAAAATTTGAAACGTTTCAAACTGCTTTTTGATGGCATCAAATTGCTTTTTGCTATCAACAATTGCTTTTTTTGTTTTTGCAGCCATTCTAAAGTCACCTCTTCCTTTCTTTTAACAGTCCATTTGTCGTGAATCCATTTATACATACAGATATAGGATAACCCAAAATACTCATATGACTCCTGTATATAATAGCCACTAAGATCGTTGTCGAAACATTGGTTGACCACTCGTTTTTGAGTCCTTCTAACTGTATTAACGATAGTTCACAAAAAACTAATACAACTTCTGTTAACAAGGAATAGTTTACAACAAGAAAAATAGTCCGTCAATTGATTTAACGGCTTTATTTAAATAAATGTATTCGCTTTACTTTTTATGGTGAACTGTATCAATCTGTTTAACAAACAACCTAATCTGTACTAGTATAGAGTGTACTACTGTACTACAATAGAAAATGTTTGTTTTTGTCGAAAAATAAAAAAAGAGCTGTTTTTCAGCTCTTTTTCGACTCTTGATCTGCTGCATTATACAAAGCCTTTTTATGATCATTCAATTGATCTGTATATCGATTGAACTTCTTACTTTCTTTTCTGACTTTGCTATATGAACGATTCACGGTCTTCAGCTTGGACTTCAGTTCGTCATATCCGAGATCCTTTTTCTTCAAAGATTGATACAAATGCTGGTCTTGTTTCAGCGCCTTTTGATACTCCTTGTAAAGCTGATCATATGACGCATATCGTTTCTCGATCGATTTGACCGTTTGATCTGCTTTCTCTTTTAACTCCGCATCTTGCAATCGTGCGGCAGATTCCTTTACCGTTTTCAATTCTTTTTTCGATTCATCCATACTGTCTTTTTCTGTTTTTAAATGTTCTTCTCGTTTCGCTGCCGATGCTAACGCCTGATCAGAAAGGCTTGCCACTGTTTTTGTATGGTCCTTCGTTGTTTGGATCATTTTTTTATACAGCTTCTGCTCTTTTTCTTCATAGCTTTGCAGTGTACCTTGCTCTTTTTCGAAGGATGCTTCTTTTTCACTCATTTTCGTCATTGCGTCCTGCATATCATTGAACGGACTTTGACCTCCGCACCCTGTCAGCAAAAGGGTACATATCCCCGCTAAAGCAGCACCTGCTTTCATGCTTCTTTTCATCTGTCTCATGACAAGGTCCCCCTTTACATCTCCACATACCACTATAATTTTTATAGACGTTTGTGACAAGGAAAGAGGTCAGTCAAATGAGGCGGAGAAGATTTTTTTCAAGCAATAGGCGCATGACTATACAAATAGTGCATTCATACATAGTTTATATTACACGCTTCGCCTTCACTTATGAGAGGCCAAGTGTATTTCCAAAGGAGGTCAAAAGTATGTCTAATTATAGTCATGGAAGTATGTATGGTGGATACGGCGGTTACGGGTATGGATTCGGTGGTGGATATGGCGGCGGCTGTTGTTACCCAAGCTATGGCGGTGGATACGGATGCGGATACGGCGGCGGACGTACATTCGCTTTAATCGTTGTGCTTTTCATCCTATTAATTATCGTTGGCGCAGCATTCTTAGGCGGCGGTGGCTGCTGCTAAGGCTGTTTAAGCCTCTGACCGGTCTCATAGGACCGGTCTTCTTTATTTCATTGCATATGTTGTGTATCATTTTATATACTTTACATACAAAGGAAATAGGAGTGAAGTTTTGTGATTACCATGGATGATATCGTAAGGGACGGCCATCCCGTCTTAAGACAAACAGCTGAAGCGGTCGAGCTCCCGCCGACAGAAGAGGAAAAACAGCAATTAGCTGACATGATCGAATTCGTCAAAAACAGTCAGGATGCTGACATTGCTGAAAAATATGGACTAAGACCCGGCGTTGGATTGGCAGCTCCGCAAATCAATATTAGTAAACGAATGATCGCTGTTCACTGTGAGGATGAAGACGGAGAAGAATACAGCTATGCTCTGTTCAACCCGCGTATTGTCAGTCATTCAGTCAAAAGAGCTTATTTAGCGACTGGTGAAGGCTGCTTATCAGTTGATGAAGCCATCCCTGGATTTGTTCCTCGATATCAAAAAATCAGGGTCAAGGCCACTACGCTTGAAGGAGAGGACATTGATATCCGTCTAAAAGGGTTCCCTGCCATTGTCTTTCAGCACGAAATTGACCATTTAAATGGTATTATGTTTTATGATCATATTCAAAAGGATCAGCCATTCGCTGAGCCAGAAAACTCTGTTGCGATCGGCAGATCATGACATAAAAAGAAGACCCGTCGATCTAAGGGTCTTCTTTTTTATTCTTCAATGAGGCCAAGCTGGGTCACTGCATGGAATATGCCGTCCTCATCTACTGGCTTTGTCACAAAATCAGCCAATGCCTTCAGTTCACTCACAGCATTTCCCATCGCCACGCCTGTTCCAGCAAACGAAATCATTTCTCTATCGTTCAGTCCGTCTCCAAAGGCAATGGTATCCTTTTGATCGTAAGGAAGTCTTTCGATGACTCGTTTGATTCCTTCAGCTTTTGATCCGCCTTTTGGCAGAACGTCTGTTGACAGCTCATGCCATCTGACAAGGTCAATTTCTTCGCGGAATGCCTTATACTCCACTTCCTCTTCTGCCTTACAAAATAACAGCATTTGAAAAATGTCGTTTTCTTTAAAGTAAGATACATCGTGCTCAGGATGCTCGGTTTTTAAAGTACCGATTCCTTCATGGATAAACGGATGATTCGGCACAGACGCCTTCATCGTTTCTTCTCCCATAAAAACAAGCGGATGATCATGACGATCCGCTGTCTCATAAATCCGCTCCATCAGCTCCTGCTTCAGCGGATTGCCGTAAATAACGTCTCCCTCATACATGACATACTGACCGTTATAAGCAATGAATGAGTCAAGCCCTAATTCTTCTAAAATGGGCCGAATCAAAAAAGGAGAACGCCCAGATGCAATGAAGAGATGATGACCTTTTTCTTTTAATAAATGAACCGCTCGCTTCGTTGACTCAGGTATATTTTTATCATGGTCATATAAAGTACCGTCGATATCAAAGAAGATGACTTTTTTATTCATATCTCGCCCTCCTGCTCTTCGTTATGTATACACACTCCCTTTCATCATACAGAAAGATTTCCGCTTTCGAAACCAATTCCTTTTGAAAGCGCCTATTTCCCACATATAACCATGTAACATTCAATAGAAACATCATATAATACAAGTATATAGAGAGACCGGAACACGCTGGTTAAGCTTACTTCAACCCGAAAGGAGGCGGCATGTGATGCTTCGTCGTCTGCGTAAGAAAATTCGAAGACAATGGAAGGACATGCTTCGTAAAAAATCGATTGCTTAAAGGGATCTTCCGCACATTTGCCGAAGGTCCTTTTTTCTCAGAGACTTTTCTTATGCGCGTTTTTTTAATATAATAGAATAAGCGAGTGTAACATACGGTATTTAAGGAGAGATTTGGATGATATATAAGGTATTTTTTCAGGCAAGTACTACTGAGGTACCTGTAAGAGAACACACAGATTCACTATACGTTGAAGCGGTTTCTGAAAGAGACGTACGCGATAAGTTGAAAAAACATAACTACAACATTGAATTCATTCAGCCTGTAGACGGTGCTTTTTTAGACTATGAACGAGAAAGTGAAAATTTTAAAGTATTGGAGCTATGAGAGGAATGAAATTTGTTAAAAACGATCAGGCGGCAGTTTTTGCGCTCGGCGGTTTAGGCGAGATCGGTAAAAACACGTATGGCGTTCAATTTCAAGATGAAATCATTTTAATTGATGCAGGTATTAAGTTTCCTGAAGACGAGCTTCTTGGAATTGACTACGTCATCCCTGACTATACGTACTTAGTTAAAAACGAAGATAAAATCAAAGGTCTTTTCATCACTCACGGACATGAAGACCACATCGGCGGTATCCCTTACCTTCTCAAGCAAGTGAATATTCCAGTTTACGGCGGCAAACTCGCAATCGGCCTACTTCGTAATAAATTGGAAGAGCACGGTCTCTTGAGACAAACAAAACTTCACATTTTTGAAGAAGAAGATACCATTAAATTTAGAAAAACAGCCGTGTCTTTCTTTAGAACGACTCACAGTATTCCAGATTCTTATGGAATTGTCGTCAAGACACCTCCTGGTAACATCGTACATACAGGTGATTTCAAGTTTGACTTTACTCCTGTTGGCGAGCCTGCCAATTTAACCAAAATGGCTGAGATCGGAAAAGAAGGCGTCCTTTGTCTTTTATCTGATAGTACAAATAGTGAAATCCCAGAATTTACGATGTCTGAAAGACGCGTAGGTGAAAGCATTGATGACATCTTTAGAAAAGTCGATGGACGCATCATCTTTGCCACGTTTGCTTCAAACATTCACAGACTTCAGCAAGTGATTGAATCTGCTGTTGCCAACGGCAGAAAAGTCGCTGTATTTGGACGCAGTATGGAATCTGCCATTGATATTGGTCAAGATCTTGGCTATATTAAATGTCCAAAAAACACGTTTATTGAACATAATGAAATCAACCGCCTTCCGGCTAACAAAGTGACCATTCTTTGTACTGGAAGCCAGGGTGAACCGATGGCAGCTCTTTCTCGTATTGCCAACGGTACTCACCGCCAGATTTCTATTAACCCTGGAGACACTGTTGTCTTCTCATCTTCACCGATTCCAGGTAACAATATTAGTGTAA
Organism: Bacillus sp. PK5-006; assembly: GCF_054161415.1. Taxonomy (NCBI): domain Bacteria; kingdom Bacillati; phylum Bacillota; class Bacilli; order Caryophanales; family Bacillaceae; genus Bacillus; species Bacillus sp. PK5-006. The sequence goes on from NZ_CP096414.1 coordinate 2,290,407, forward strand.
GCCGCACCATTAACCAGCTTTATCGTGCAGGTGCTGAGGTCATTCATGGCTCGCTTAATAATATTCATACATCTGGTCACGGCGGACAAGAAGAACAAAAACTCATGCTCCGTTTAATTAAACCAAAATTCTTTATGCCGATTCACGGTGAATACCGCATGCAAAAAACGCATATCAAGCTTGCGAATGATTGCGGCATCCCTGAGGAAAACTGCTTTATCATGGATAACGGTGAAGTTCTTGCACTTAAAGGTGACGAAGCAAGTGTCGCTGGCAAAATTCCATCAGGCAACGTGTATATCGACGGAAGCGGTATTGGCGATATCGGAAACATCGTTTTAAGAGACCGCCGCATTCTTTCTGAAGAAGGTCTTGTCATTGTCGTCGTGAGCATGGACATGAAAGAATTCAAAATCTCTGCTGGTCCTGATTTGATCTCAAGAGGTTTTGTCTACATGAGAGAATCTGGAGACCTGATCAACGATGCACAGGATTTAATTTCGAAGCATCTTGAAAAAGTAATGGAACGTAAGACAACTCAGTGGTCTGAAATCAAGAACGAAATTACTGACACCCTTGCACCTTTCCTTTATGAAAAAACAAGACGCCGTCCAATGATCTTACCGATTATTATGGAAGTGTAATCACAAAAAGAGACACAAGCCGCTTGGCTGTGTCTCTTTTTTTCACTATTCATTGAAAAAAGCGCATATATACAAGGTACACATGCGGTTTCTCATTTTTATTGAATTGGGAGATGCTGAAAGCTTCTGACATCAAACAAACCCTTTGTCGTCATTTTCACATCAGGAATGACTGGGAGTGCCAAGAAGGACAGCGTCAAAAATGGATTAAAATCTAATGTAAAGCCTGTTTCTTTCAACGCTTCATGGAGTGCATGAAGGCTTTCATTTACAAGATGTGCCGGCTGATCTGAAAGTAAACCAGAGATCGGTAATGGCAGCGTATGAAGAGACTGACCCTCTTTGACAACCGTCAAACCGCCCCCTGCTTCTTTTAATGCGTCAATGGCTTTCACGATATCAGCATCATTTGTGCCAACCGCAATTAAATTGTGAGAATCATGCGCAACCGTTGTTGCAATTGCGCCCTTTTCTAATCCAAAGCCGCTGACAACCCCTATCCCCATTTCAGATAAGCCTTGATGGCGTTCAACAAGCACCATTTTTAATACATCTCTTTCTGTATCACTAGTGAATTGTCCGTTCGTTTCTGATGGAGAGATGCGTTCTAATTTTGTTTCTAGCTGATTTGGAATAATGCGGATGACATTCATTTTTTGATGAGCTGTGATAGGCAGAGACAGATCCTGCTCTTGAACGTCTATAGCATGAACAGATTGTAATAAGGCTGGACTTGGTGCAATTTTTTCGACACTTGGCTTGTACTCTCCATGCTGCGCCACCAATTCTCCTGCAATAAATACGCTGGTGATGTCTACTTGATGAAGATCAGAGACAAGCATAAAATCAGCATCAAAGCCTGGCGCAATGGCTCCCTTTGTTTTGAGGCCAAAGCACTCCGCTGCGTTTAAACTTCCCATTTGATACGCTAAAAATGGGTCTAACCCTTCTTTTATAGACATACGTACTTGTTCATCAATACTTCCTTCAGCCATTAAATCATCTAAATGTTTATCATCGGTACAAAAGAAAAAACGTCTCGCATTCTTTTCATTCACAGCTGGTAAAACGTTTTTCACGTTTTTGGCAACAGAGCCTTCTCTCAGCATGACATACATGCCTCGTTTTACACGTTCAAGGGCTTCGCCGGCTGTTGTTACCTCGTGATCTGTTTGGACACTAGCTGTGCGGTAAACGTTTATTAATCGGTCCGTTAAGCCTGCTAAATGGCCATCAATCAATTTATTCTCATTTTGAGCATCAAGCAGTTTTTGAAGCATATCTTCTTCAGCCTGCTCCACACCGACGTAATCCATCACCTCGGCAAGACCAAGTACCTCTTTCTCTTGATACAAAGGCTTTAAATCTTTCGCTTTTAAAACAGCACCTGATCGCTCAAAACTAACTGCCGGTACGCAGGATGGCAGCATGAAATAAATATTTAAGGCAGCTTTTCTCGCTTCTTCCAGCATAAAACGGATGCCTGTGATCCCTGACACATTGGCAATTTCATGCGGGTCTGTTACGACAGTTGTCACACCGCGCGGGACGACAGCTTTGGAGAATTCAGCAGGGGTCACCATAGAGGACTCGATATGAACGTGGCCATCAATAAAACCGGGTACAAGCATTTGACCTGCTGCATCCAGCTCCTGTTCTCCCTCGTACTCTCCAATCCCTACTATTTGTCCATTTTCAACAGCGACATCAGCGTTTAGCCATTCCTGGTTAAACACGTCCATAACCTTCGCATGTTTAATCACTAGGGCTGCTTTTTTTCTCTTTGCAGCTACCTCAATTTGATGTCTGAAAAGCTCCTTATCCAACGACACTGCCTCCTCCAAGTAAACAATATAATGTTTCTTATCGTAAACGAATCTGTTTGCCCAGTCAATGACATTTAGAGAAAATCATCCAGATAAAAAGACTGATTTTTATTTCTGAATAGTGATAATTGCATGAATAATATGATGATTGACTTTAGCTGTTTATGCAGAACAAAACAGCCCTTTTAAATGTCTTCTTCCCTCTTCACTGTCCACCTCATGTGTACACAATCATATAAAAAAACACCCCGCCCAGGGTGTTTAATAATCGTTCTGCATTTCTCGTTTTTCAAAGCGTCCAATATCGGCTACTGCCCCAATGACAATCAGAATATCTTCTTTTTGAATCATTTCATCTGCGAGCGGTGAAACAATCACTTCTTTTCCACGCTTAATCGCCACAATATTAATGCCATATCTCGCTCGAATATCGAGATCTAGAAGAGAATGCCCTGCAAGCCTGCTGTTGGCAACGATTTCAATGAGGCTGTACTCATCTGACAGCTCAAGATAATCTAATACGTTATTGGAGATGATTTTATGTGCAATTCGTCTGCCCATGTCCCGCTCTGGATGAACGATGCGGTCAGCCCCAATTTTATTTAGTACCTTTTCGTGATAGTCGTTTTGCGCCTTTACTGTGACCATTTTGACGCCAAGCTCTTTCAGCATGATCGTCGTTAAAATACTGGCCTGAATGTTTTCACCAATCGCAACGATGACATGATCAAAATTGCGAATGCCGAGATTTTTTAAAACAGATTCGTCCGTCGAATCACCAATCACCGCATGTGAGGCAATTTTCGCGTATTCGTTCACTCGATCTTCATTCATATCCATGGCCATGACTTCAAGTCCTTCTTCGCTCAGCGCCTTGCAAATACTCCCGCCAAAGCGTCCAAGACCAATGACTGCATATTCCTTTTTCATGTTCAGACTCCTTTTATCTCACTTACCATGCATTTTACTACGGTTTGATTAACGAATCCATATGCGAGCGAATTTTTTTGCGGAACGCTTCACTTAAGTAAAGATCTGCTCCTTTTTCAATTTCACTGCGGTAATGACCTGGCGGAGCAATTTCATCGCTCTTTTGAAGAACTAGAAAGGTTAAACAGTCTGCATATATTTGATCACCTATTTTGACATCGACAAAAGCTGGACGATATGTGCCCTCATAGACGCCTTCTCGTTTGTACAAATATCGAATGGCATCAAAAGGAACCTCATATAAAACGCCCTCTGTTTCTCCGCCGTCTTCTACCATATCTGCTCTTGATCCATCAGGCCTCACCAACGTAAATCTAGTTGTAAAGCCGTTCAGACCACCGCCGCCGATGATTTGTTTAAAATAATGATCAACTTCTGCCAGTTTCAATCTTGCATCATCCATACAGGAGCCATAGGCAAAATAATAGAAGGATGCCGGCTTCTGCTGCCACAGTCTATATTCCTTCCAGCAGCCGCTCTCGATCTCCTTCAGAGATGATGTCTTCTGCTTTGGTAAAGTGTATGTAACAGCCGCCACCAGCCCTTGGTCTGTCATGACATCGACCACCTGCTTGTCATACCCTTCCTCAAGAAAATCTATCTTATTCAGCGTGCTTGCGGTTACCTCGTACAATTCTCCATATACTGTGCTTTTCTCTTCTAGAACGCACGCAGGGTATCCTTGACCTGTATCATAGATTCTGCCGCTGATCCAAGCTGATTTAGCTAATGACCTGCTATCTTTCATATACGCCTCGTGGTGCTCTTCATGCTGCAAAAGCGTCCCATATACAAATAAAGCTTTCACCTTCATGAAATCACGTCCTCTCGCCTTTCTGCTGTCTGCATTTTTGCCACACAGGTAAGTAGATATGAAAAGCTGTACCTTTTCCCAGCTCACTGACCACATCCATCCTACCGTGATGATCTTTTAAAATCGCTGCACAGATGGTGAGGCCAAGTCCCGTCCCTTCTGTTTTCGTGGAGAAGAAAGGATCATATATTTTCTGAATATCCTCTTCAGACATCCCTTTTCCTTCATCTTGAATGGTAATTTTCCATTCGTTCATCACTTTTTCTGTTGATATGTATATGCTGCCGCCTTCGGGCATTGCCTCAATGGCATTTTTGATTAAATTAATGAACAGCTGCTTCATTTGATTAGCGTCTGCTAATATAGCGCCGGCATCCTGCTTTTTAAATGGCTGTTTGAGATCAATATTCGCAAGGACTGCATTGGTTTTCAGCAATGTAATGACCTGCTCTAACAGTCCATGAAGCTGAACTTCTTGAAAATGGACCGACTGCGGCTTTGCCAGCACAAGCAGCTCACTTAAAACAAAATCAATCCGTTTAATTTCGGAAAAGATAATGTCAAAATAATCGGTTCTTTCAGGATATTGTGTTTTCATCAGCTGCAAAAAGCCGTTTACTGAGGTCAGCGGATTTCTGACTTCATGGGCGATTCCAGCGGCTATTTGTCCTGCAACGGCTAACTTTTGCGCCTGCATTTGCACTTGTTGATTTGATCTTTCAAGTTCAAGCTTTGCCAGCTTTTGTTTTGTAATATCTGCAACTGTTCCAATACCTCCAGTAAACTGGTGCTGCTCATCAAAGTAGAGTTTATAATGAACGTCTCCCCATACTTTCTTCCCCTCTTTATGAAGAAGCTGCAGCTCGATCCGCCCTGAATCTTTATGCTCTTTGATGACAGATGACAAATGCTGAATAACTCTTTCTTCTTGATCAAAGTACTGATTGTACATCGTACCTAGACATTCATCTATGTCATAGCCGGTCATTTGTTTCCATGCTTGATTTAAGAAGATGATGTGCCCTTTTTCATCTGTTTCAAAGACAATTTCTTGCAAGTTATCTGTAATTCGATTCAGCCGCTCTGTCAGTTCGTGTGCTTCTTTTTCTCTCTTATTTAGATCTGACACAAGTAAATTCAAGCGGTCTACATATCCTGAGACAACCCAGATCCCTGCTAACACAACGACTGTAAAGGCTAGATCGAGCGGCCAATTAATTTGATAGCCGCCTAGATAATAAAACAAATCCCAGCTTATGATTAAGATAAATGCAAGAACAGATAACACGATCCGCACTTGATATGTTTTGTTCAAATGATTCCACCTGCCGCCCTGAGATTCTTTGTCAATTGTACCATTTTCCACTTATTTTTTGAGGGAGATGGGGCATTTTTAAGGAACTTTTTTAAAGAAAAAATAGCCTGTTCTCAGCACAAAGGAAGAGAGCAGGCTATTTTGATTACTTCTGAAGAGCTTCTTGCAGCTCTTTTAACAGCAGTTCTGCGCCTTCAGCGCTTAATGTAATTTGACCATTTCCATATTCATGGTTCTCTGATGTAATCTCACCAGTCATGAGACAAACGCCCTCTGGCTGATATTTTTTCAAGACGATTTTATCTCCATCTATAAAAAATTCCATACTGTCTTTAATAGCGATATCAAGTGCTCTTCTCAATTCGATTGGCATCACAATACGCCCTAGTTCGTCTACTTTTCTTACGACTCCGATAGATTTCAATTTCGTTCCCTCTTTCTTTCATTAGCTCAAGATCAATCTGTTTTTCACCAATTGATATATCGTAGACGTAAGAGATTCTTAAAAGGTTTCTCCTCTATAAAAATTTTTTTCATAAAAGAAAAAACAAAGGGAAAATTTATTGTGATTGTCAAAATGATACTTGAATTTTACAGATTCATTTCAAGGTGATCACAAACCCCCACAAATGACATCAACCCTCTGAACTTTTAAATGTAAAATTGTTTAAAACAGCAAAAATAGAGATTGGGTGAAAACATGTTTCAAAATGCCGAAATTGGAATTGATTTAGGAACAGCTAACATATTGGTTTATAGTAAAAATAAGGGAATTATTTTAAATGAACCGTCCGTCGTAGCAGTCGATACAGAAACAAAGACTGTACTTGCCGTCGGATCAGAAGCGAAAGAAATGATCGGGAAAACACCTGGGAAAATTGTTGCGATCCGTCCGATGAAAGACGGTGTCATCGCTGATTATGATATGACAACAGATTTACTTAAACAAATCATGAAAAAAGCAGGAAAAAATATCGGGTTTACCTTCAGAAAGCCAACTGTCGTTGTATGTACACCTTCTGGTTCAACGGCTGTTGAGCGCCGCGCGATCAGCGATGCTGTGAAAAACTGCGGAGCAAAACATGTGCATTTAATTGAAGAACCTGTTGCAGCTGCAATCGGGGCCGATCTTCCGGTAGACGAGCCTGTTGCGAACGTTGTAGTCGATATTGGCGGCGGAACAACAGAAGTTGCGATCATTTCATTTGGCGGTGTTGTCTCTTGTCATTCGATCCGAATTGGCGGCGATCAGCTGGATGAAGATATCATTACGTTTGTCAGAAAGAAATATAACCTATTAATCGGCGAACGGACTGCTGAGCAGGTGAAAATGGAAATTGGGTATGGTCTTATTGAGCATGAGCCTGAATCATTAGAAGTGCGCGGGCGCGATCTTGTGACAGGTCTGCCAAAAACGATCACACTTGTTTCTCATGAAATTCAAGGCGCCATGCGTGAATCACTTCTTCATATTTTAGAAGCGATTCGTGCCACATTAGAGGACAGCCCTCCAGAGCTAAGCGGAGATATTGTAGACCGCGGCGTCATTTTAACTGGCGGAGGCGCTCTTTTAAATGGAATACAAGAATGGCTTTCTCAAGAGATTGTTGTTCCAGTCCATATTGCAGCCAATCCCCTTGAATCTGTTGCAATTGGAACAGGTCGTTCATTAGAAGTGATCGACAAATTGCAAAAAACTTTAAAATAATCTTCTTGTTCTACTTCTTTTTTTGTCATTTCGATCATATCGTGAGAAATGGATAAACGTGAAGGAGGAAGAACATGTTGCTTGATTTAGGTAAACGGGTCGTTGTCACAGTCATTTTAACGGGTATTATTTTAGGAGGAATGAGCCTGTCGTTTTCACATATGCCGCCTTCTAATGCACAGCCTGTGAAACAACTGAACCGCTAAAAAAGCCGCACGAAAGCGGCTTTTTTATTTTGGCTTTAAACGGGCTCCCCATTTTCCTTTTCGGTCATAAATCTGATATGATGAACATGACTAAAGGAGGGGTTTTTATGAGTTCATTTGAAAAACAACTAGATCAATATGCGAAGACCATCGTTGAAGTCGGTGTGAATGTACAAAAGGGGCAGGAAGTCGTTGTATCCGCATTTACTGAATCTGCACATCTTGTTCGTCTTGTAGCGAAACACGCGTATGAGCGCGGGGCGAAAAACGTACATATCCGCTGGAGTGATGGTGTTCTCACCCGTTTAAAGTATGAACATGCACCGCAAGATGTATTTGAGCAATTCCCTGAATGGGAAGCACAGATGATGGAAACCATCGCAAAACGCGGAGGCGCTTTTATTACCATCCTGTCAGAAAGCCCTGACCTTTTGCGAGGCATTGATTCGAAAAAAATCGCTGCACAGCAAAAAGCTGCTGGTTCAGCACTACATACATATCGTCAATACGTTCAATCTGACAAAGTCGCTTGGACAGTCGTAGGTGCTGCATCAAAAGAATGGGCGAAAAAGATTTTCCCTGATCATACAGATGAAGAAGCTGTCACGTTATTGTGGGATCAAATCTTTAAAGTCGCACGCGCTGATCAAGCAGATCCAGTTGAGGCTTGGAAAAAGCACGATGCCTCATTAAACGAAAAGGTCAAAATACTCAATGAAGGCCACTACCACAAGCTTCATTATGAAGCACCGGGCACAGACTTAACAATCGAGCTTCCAGAGCAGCACATTTGGGTAGGTGCTGGCAGCGTAAGTGAACGCGGCGTTTCATTCATGGCCAACATGCCGACAGAAGAAGTCTTTACCGTACCGAAAAAAGACGGTGTAAATGGGACAGTCTCAAGCACAAAGCCGCTCAGCTATGCTGGAAACATCATTGATGAGTTTTCATTAACCTTTGAAAACGGCCGGATTGTGGATGTGAAAGCAAAAGAAGGCGAAGATATTTTAAAATCTCTCGTTGAAACAGATGAAGGCTCTCATTATTTAGGTGAGGTTGCCCTCGTACCAGATGATTCACCAATTTCTAACTCAAATATTCTTTATTACAATACACTTTACGATGAAAATGCATCAAATCACCTTGCCATCGGCAGCGGATATGCGTTTAATATCGAAGGCGGAAAAGAAATGAAACGAGAGGAATTGGATGCTGCGGGTGTGAACAGCAGTATTACACACGTTGATTTTATGATTGGTTCAAAGGAAATGAATATTGACGGAATCACAAAAGACGGGAAACGCGAACCGATCTTCCGAAATGGAAACTGGGCGATTTAATCAAAAAAAGACATCCACATTTGGATGTCTTTTTTGTGTTATGCGTAAAGCTCTTCAAGTCTTTTTTGGATGTCTTGATCTGATAAAAACTCATCATATGTTGTTTGTTTATCGACGATGCCATTTGGCGTCACTTCGATAATCCGGTTTGCGACTGTTTCAACAAACTGATGGTCATGAGATGAGAAGAGCATGGCTCCTTTAAAGCTCATGAGACCGTTATTCAGCGCTGTAATGGATTCTAGGTCTAAGTGGTTCGTTGGCTCATCCAGCAGCAATATATTCGCTCCAGACAGCATCATTTTTGATAACATACAACGAACCTTTTCTCCTCCTGATAAGACACTTGCTTTTTTCTTCACTTCTTCCCCAGAGAAAAGCATACGTCCTAAGAAACCACGCAGGAAGCTTTCGCTTTGATCATTCGGAGAATATTGACGGAGCCAATCAACGAGATCAACGTCATTTCCATCAAAGTATTCACTATTATCTTTCGGGAAAAAAGCTTGTGACGTTGTGACGCCCCATTTAAATGATCCGCTGTCTGGCTCCATTTCACCAGCAAGGATTTTAAATAATGTGGACACAGCAAGCTCATTACGGCTTAAGAACGCAATTTTATCTTCGCGGTTCATAATAAAGCTGACATTATCCAGTACTTTTACACCGTCAATTGTTTTTGATAGACCTTCTACTTGAAGGACATCATTTCCGATTTCGCGCTCTGGTGCAAAATGAACATACGGATATTTACGTGAAGACGGCTTAATGTCATCTAAAGAGATTTTATCAAGCAATTTCTTTCTTGATGTCGCTTGCTTGGATTTAGAAGCGTTCGCACTAAACCGGGCAACGAATTCTTGAAGCTGCTTAATTTGTTCTTCTTTTTTCTTATTTGCTTCTTGGCTTAGTTTCAGCGCTAACTGGCTGGACTCATACCAAAAATCATAGTTACCGACGTATACTTGGATTCTTCCGAAATCAAGATCCGCAATATGTGTACATACTTTATTTAAGAAATGACGATCATGCGAAACGACGATGACGGTATTTTCAAAGTTAATGAGGAACTCTTCGAGCCACTGGATTGCTTGTAAGTCCAAGTGGTTCGTCGGCTCATCGAGAAGAAGAACGTCAGGCTTGCCAAATAAAGCTTGAGCTAAAAGTACTTTTACCTTTTCAGAACCGCCAAGCTCAGACATTTTCTTCGATTGAAGGCTTTCTGGAATGCCAAGACCCTTTAATAGGATCGCTGCTTCACTTTCAGCTTCCCAGCCGTTTAATTCGGCAAATTCACCTTCAAGTTCTGCTGCACGAATCCCGTCTTCATCTGAGAAATCAGGTTTCATATAGATCGCATCTTTCTCCTGCATCACATCATATAGACGTTTGTGACCCATGATGACGACTTTCAGCACTTCAAACTCTTCGTATTCAAAGTGGTTCTGTTTTAAAATCGCTAAACGCTCGCCAGGACTCATATGAACATCGCCCGTTTGAGGCTCAATTTCGCCAGAAAGAATTTTTAGGAACGTTGATTTACCAGCTCCATTGGCACCAATTAATCCGTAGCAGTTGCCAGGAGTGAATTTAATATTTACTTCTTCAAATAGTTTACGATCAGCAAAGCGCAAACTAACATTATTTACTGCAATCATTTATTAATCCTCCATCACTCATTCATCATTATGAAGTATAACATGAATAACGTTTGATAGAAACGTCTCTCGCTAAGAACGAAGGCTTTTTGTCTATTATGATATAATAAACGGGAATGATTGATTGAAGGAGTTCGGGCGATTTGAGATTACTCACACTGATGGAATACTGTTTATTGATTTTCTTTATGGGCATTTATTTATCTGCAACAGGCTTTAATGCGAGGGACTTTGGCCTTTATATTGGGCTTGTCCTCATTTACACACTGGTTCACATCTTTTCCAAACGCTTTTTACAAAAGCGGGGCAAAGAAAACCAAAAGATCGGATTGTTTCGATCCGTTTTAGCCATTACCGGATCTGTGTTCGCTTCTGTTCTTGCGATTGTGATCATTGTGACGGTGCTCACACCAAATTAAAAACGACCCTTCTGTAAGGGTCGCTCGTTCAAGTACCTTTCTCTTGCCCATGAGAAGGTGCTTTTATTTTGTCTGTCGAATATCGCCAAATGGGAAGAAAACAAATTCTGATGTCCCGACAACCCGGTCCTTTTCAATGAGGCCAAGTCCATTTCGGCTGTCCATGGAATTGAGTCTGTTGTCCCCCATCACAAAGTAATCGTTTTTCGGTACTTTTACTGGACCAAAATCTCCAGTTAAATGCACTTCATACTCTTTCGCATGCGCCTTGTTCTCTTTTAAATAAGGCTCATCTACTTTTTTTCCATTAATGTAAAGCGTATCATCCTTCATTTCAATCGTATCACCTGGAAGACCGATCAATCGTTTGACATAATGAATCTTCTGACCATCTTTTCCATTAATAATCACGATGTCACCGCGTTTCACACCACCGAGATAGTTAATGGTTTTGTTGACAAACAGCTTTTCCCCGTCATGAAGTGTCGGCTCCATTGACTCTCCTTCCACTACATACGGTTCAAATATAAATGTACGGATGAGCAAGACGAGCGCAAGTGCAATTAAAATGGCTTTGATCCATTCAAACAGTGAACTTTTCTTCTCTGTTTTGGCTTGCTTCGCATCAGATTGAATTTCATTTTCGTTTTGTTTGTTTTCTTCGTTCAAAATACTGCTTCCTCCTAAGACTTTCTACTAAAAGACATAAAACGTGAATTGAATAACTTTACTTTATCATATGTCATTTAAAAATTCACAAAACAACCATCTAATTAGATATTTTTTCCTAATTCACTGATAATTAAACAAAAAGAAGCACCGTTTTACACGATGCTTCTCTTCTGCATTACGCTTCTTGTCTGACTGGTTTTTTCAAAATACCCAGTAAAATCGCTGTCACAACGGCACCGATTAAGATGCTGATGATATAAAGAACTGGATGATTTGTTACCCAGAAAACAAATAGTCCGCCATGCGGTGCAGGAAGCGTCACTCTGAAGAATTCCGTTAATCCGCCAGCAACTGCTGCACCAATAACAGCTGAAGGAATCACACGAAGAGGATCTGCCGCCGCAAATGGGATCGCTCCTTCCGTGATGAAGGCAGCTCCCATGAAGTAACATGTAATCCCTGCTTCACGGTCACGTTTTGAAAACTTATTTCTAAAGATCGTTGTTGCAAGTGCAATACCTAGTGGTGGAACCATTCCGCCTGCCATAATCGCAGCATGCGGTGCATAGTTGCCAGCAGCAATCATCGCAAGACCAAATGTGTAAGCCGCTTTGTTAATTGGGCCTCCCATATCAATTGCCATCATACCAGCTAAAATAATACCCATTAAGACAAGGTTTCCCGTACCTAATGATTCAAGCCAATGTGTTAATCCGTCCATCACCATTTTCACTGGTGTGTTGACAATATAATGCATGATAATGCCTGTGAAGAAAATACCGAACAATGGATACAGCAGAACCGGTTTAATCCCGTCGAGTGTCTGCGGTACGAATGTGAATACTTTTTTGAGCAGCACAACAATGTAACCTGCTAGGAAACCAGCAATCAATCCGCCTAAGAACCCTGCACCTGCTGCTGACGCCATAAAACCACCGACCATACCTGGCGCAAAACCTGGACGATCTGCAATACTCATGGCAATAAATCCAGCTAATACCGCAACGATTAAGGCAAGCGCATTATCGCCGCCAATTCCTTTTAAGACAGCTGCAAATGAATTAAATGAAGGGTCCTTAGGATCTGCTGAGTTAATGCCCCAGAAGAATGAAATCGCAACAAGAATACCGCCTCCGACAACAAATGGAAGCATGTTACTTACACCACTCATTAAGTGCTTGTAAAATCCGCTTCTTCCTTTGCCAGATGATTCATTTTCCTCTTTAGAAGAACTGCCGCCTGAACCTTTATAAATCGGCGCATCTTGATTGATTGCTTTTTCAATTAATTCCTGTGGACGGCGAATACCAGCTGTTACAGGGACTTCAATGACATGCTTGCCTTTAAAGCGTTCCATCTCTACTTGCTTGTCCGCTGCCACAATGATGGCTGGTGCTTCTTCAATTTCTTTTGCTGTAAGGGCATGTTTAATACCGCCAGAGCCGTTTGTTTCAACTTTAATGTCAACGCCCATTTCCTTTGCTTTTTCTTTCAAAGCATCTGCTGCCATAAATGTATGGGCAATACCTGTCGGGCAGGCTGTTACCGCTAAAATTTTAGCAGGCTTTCCTTCTGCAGCCGGCTCCTCTTGAACTTCCTCTTCTTCTTCATCATCTTGATCATGTGTATTGATGATCTCAATGATTTCATCTTCAGTCGCCGCTTCAAGGAGCTGCTTTCGAATTTCTTCACGCATAAGAAGTGTGGATAAACGAGAAAGTGCCTCTAAGTGCGTGTTGTTTGCACCTTCAGTTGCGGCAATCATAAAGACAAGATGACTCGGCTGTGCGTCTAGTGATTCATAATCTACACCAGCAGTTGAGCGGCCAAATGCAATGGCAGGCTCTTTTACACTTGCTGTTTTAGCATGCGGGATGGCAATTCCTTCGCCAATACCAGTAGAGCTCTGTTTTTCACGATTGATCACAGCTTCTTTGTAGCCCTCTTTATCATTTAACTTGCCTGCTGTATCTAAAACAGTGACCAGCTCTTCAATGACTGCTTCTTTCTGCTGGCTGTCTAATTGAAGCTTAATGGTATGCTTCGTGAGTAGTTCTGTAATTTTCATGATGACTCCTCCTTTAAATGCGTGTGACTTTTACTTGTGGTAATAGTGTGTCAACAAGCTCTTTTGTGCCAAGCTCCTCAGAAAAGGCTGTAGCGCTTCCTGAAGTAACACCAAGCTTAAATGAATCTTCAATTGAAAGGCCTTTTGAAACGCCGGCTAAAAACCCTGCAACGACTGAATCCCCTGCTCCAACTGAATTAACGAGCGTTCCCTTTGGAACATTGGACTGAAAGATACCTTCTTTACTGAATAAAAGAGCGCCATCTCCAGCCATGGAGACGATGACATGTTCAGCACCTTGTTCTAACAGCTTTTTCCCATAAGGAATTGCATCTGCTGCTGATGAAATACTCGTCTCAAACATTTCACCAAGCTCATGATGATTTGGCTTCATTAAGAACGGTTTCATGTCTGCTGCTTTTTTTAACGCTTCGCCAGAAATATCAAGAACAACTCTTACACCTTGCTCTCTGCAAACTTCAGCAATACGCTCATATGTGTTATGAGGTAATGAAGAAGGAATGCTGCCAGCTAAAACCACGACATCTCCTTCAGTCAATGAAGAAAATTGAGATAGAAACGACTCAAATTGCGCTTCAGTAATTGATGGGCCGAGTCCGTTGATTTCTGTCTCTTCACCTGTTTTTAGTTTCACATTGATTCTTGTATCTTCTGACACCTCGTGAAAGGCTGTTTGTAATTGTTCGTTCTGTAAAAAATCTTGAATATATTTGCCTGTAAATCCACCAATGAATCCAAGTGCTTTTGATTCAACACCGTGACGTTTTAAAAGCCTTGAGACATTGATTCCTTTACCACCTGGATATTTTTGATCATAGGTTGAACGATTTAAACCGCCGACTGCAAAATCCTCCACGTGTACGATGTAATCAACTGATGGGTTTAAAGTAACTGTATAAATCATGTTTTCACTACCTTTATAACCGTTTTTTCATGGTAATTATCGAATGAATCCTCTTTTGCGTCGTTTGTGATAATGGTGGCTTCCTGTAAACTAGCAAAGGCTGAAAACGATATTTCGCCAAACTTCGAGGCATCTGATAAGATATAGGTTTTTTTCGCCTGTTTCATGGCTCTTTTTTTCATGAGTGCTTCCTCTGGATCAGGCGTTGTAAAACCCGCCTCGGGATGAATGCCGTTTGTCCCAACAAAGCTTTTGTCAAAACGATAATTTTCCATCGCTGTCAAAGCTGCGGCTCCCACCATGGCTCCTGTTCGATGTTTCACTGATCCGCCTATCAAGTAAAAAGTAATGCCTTTTCTCATAAGTGCTTCAATGTGCATCACACCGTTTGTCACTACAACAATATCTTGATCTGGATCGATATATTCAATCATTTGCTGTGTGGTTGTACCTGCATCTAAATAAATACAGTCGCCCTGTTTTAAAAGAGATGCCGCTGCCTCTGCTACCAATGACTTTTCTTGAAGGTTTTTGGCAGATTTCTCAAATACATCTGGTTCAAGGCGAATACTCGAAATCTTGGCTGCTCCTCCATGAACCCTTTTAAGAAATCCTTTTTCTTCAAGGGCTGATAAATCTCTTCTAATTGTAGATTCAGACGCATCCGTCATCATCGTTAAGTCCTGTATTTTAATGACATCATTTTCTTCTAAGCTGTCGATAATGAGTTGATGTCTTTCCGGTGTTAACATGAGAACACCCCTTTTGAAAACGTATTCATTTTGCGCGCACCTTTATTGTAATCGCTTTTTTCAACATTATCAATACAAAACAATCAAATACATTCAATAACTATCAAAATCTTTCACCATGGTCATCTTACCTTTATATGTACCATTT
The DNA here is from genome assembly GCF_054161415.1 of Bacillus sp. PK5-006. NCBI lineage: Bacteria > Bacillati > Bacillota > Bacilli > Caryophanales > Bacillaceae > Bacillus > Bacillus sp. PK5-006. The sequence goes on from NZ_CP096414.1 coordinate 2,305,892, forward strand.
GTAAACTGAAAAATATGTGACATTATGATGAAAGTCATGATATTAGCATTTCTATCATTTTTTATTTCATTCAATGGAACTAAAAAAAGCTTTTATGCGATTTGCATAAAAGCTTTTGGTGTGTAATGAAGGCGAATGTAGACCATTTGTATGCTTTTTTCTTCTCCGAATTATTCATACCTGAGCGATTCAATAGGGTCTAGTCTCGCTGCTTTATTCGCAGGAATTAACCCAAAAACAATACCAATGAGCATACTAAACAGTACGCCTCCACAAACCACTTGCCAAGATACGAGAGACGGCCAGCCGGCAAATAGTGATACTAGCGAAGCGCCGCCTAAACCAAGTGCAATTCCCATCAGCCCGCCGATGAGTGTTAAAACGACAGACTCAATTAAAAACTGAACGAGAGTTTGCGCCCTTGTTGCGCCCATCGCCTTTCGAATACCGATTTCTCTTGTCCTCTCTGTCACAGAAACGAGCATAATATTCATCACACCGATGCCGCCAACAAGTAAAGAGATTCCGGCGATTGAGCCAATGATCGTTGTCATAACGGACGTTATTTGACCGATCCCTTCTGCGATTTCTTCCATATTGATCATTTCGTAAGCATCTTCTGTATGATGATTTTCATTTAATATGGCAGCCGCGCTCTTTCCTACTTCCTTCATTTGATCCGCATGTGCGACTTGAATAGACAACTTATCATATTCATTCATACCAAATGTGGAGGTGAGCATCGCAAATGGGACATATATTTCATTCATATCAAATGAAAACATCCCTTTCTGTTTTGCTAACACACCGATGACTTCAACTGGCTGTCCGTTTATCCAAATCAGTTCACCTAATGCCTTTTGTCCATTGAATAGTTCTTTTTGTAAGCCATCCGAGATGAGGGCAGCTCTTCTGCCGCTTCTAAAGTCAATATCTCTTAAATTCTGTCCTTCTGCGATTTGTAATGAATGTACATCCGTATACCCCTCATTTATGCCGTTAACTGTCGCATCAACTGTCGTATCTTGAAATCTCAGCTGCATTCCTTGTGCAGTCGAGGAGGCGATCTGCTTCACCCCATTGATTGTCCTAATGCTTTTTATGTCTTCCTCAGTAAATGAGGCTTCAAATAAAGCATTTGGATTTGCATTTAACTCTTCGTCAGAAGGCGTATATGTCATATCAATGGTATTGTTTGGACCTGAAATCGATCCTTTTAACATTTGCTCACCGCCTTGACCGATCGCCACGACTGCAATGACTGATCCAACACCAATAATAATCCCAAGCATCGTTAAAATAGAACGTAATTTATGAGCTAAAACCGAATTCAGCGCTATTTTGATATTTTCAAAGAGTTTCATTCATAGCGTCCCCTTGTATCCATCTATCTTCAACAAGCCGTCCATCTCTCACAACGACCGTACGGTTTGTGTACGCAGCTATTTCTTCTTCATGGGTGACAAGCACAATCGTTGTCCCTTCCTCATTCAGCTGTGTAAACTGTTCCATAATTGACATGCTTGTTTTTGAGTCGAGGGCACCAGTCGGTTCATCTGCTAAAATAAGCTGAGGCATATTGACAATCGCTCGTGCAATGGCCACCCTTTGCTTTTGTCCTCCTGACAACTCACTTGGCATATGTTTCATTCGATCTGCCAAACCAACCTTTTCAAGCGCCAATTCCGCACGTTCTTTTCTTTCCTTTTGGCTGATCCCAGCGTAAATCATTGGCAGTTCAACATTGCGCCTCGCATTTAACCTTGGCAGGAGGTGAAATTGCTGAAAAACAAATCCAATGGATTGATTTCGAATGACCGCAAGCTCTTGATCCTTTGCTGCTGACAGCTCTGTACCTTGAAAATGATATTGTCCTGTCGTCGGGCGGTCTAAACAGCCAATAATATTCATTAATGTTGACTTCCCAGAGCCGGACGGGCCCATAATGGACATATACTCGCCTTTTTCAATGACAAGATTCATGTCACTTAATACATCAAATGTTTCGTGTGCGACCTCATAGCTTTTTGTTACGTTGGAAAGCTGAATCATTCAGCATCCACTTCCATTCCGTCATACATATCATCTGCTCTATGAGCAATGATTTGATCCTCTGCCTTGACACCTTTTGTCACTTCAAGATCATGACCTGATGTTTCCCCTATGACCACTTTTACTTTTTTCAGTACATTTTTTCGAACAACATAAACGTATTGTCCATCAGTCTCTTTTTTTACCGCTGTTTCAGGAATCGTTTGCGCTTGGCGCTTATCAGTTTCAATTTCCATGATCATTTTAAAACCAGGCTTCGCCTCAGGTTTCTTTCCCTTTATTTCAACTTCAACAGGATATTGAACCGTTTGATCGCTCGAAGTTGTTTCGGCTGCAGTCTGGACAGGAACAGCGCCCACTTTTTTCACGACTCCTTGCCAGCTCTTCCCGCGAATGACATCAGACGTTACCTTCACTTTTTGCTTCTTTTTGATTTTGATGGCATCATACTCTGAGATCAAACCTCGCACAATCATTTTTTTCTCATTACCAATATGGATGATCGGCTGCCTTTCTTCCGGCCCCCCTGCTCCGTCCTCTTGCTCAATGGAAATGACTGTTCCATCAATTTTACTATGTACGGTTAAATCTTCTATTTGCGCCTTTACTTTTTCTTGGCTGATCTCTGCTTGCTTTTGTTCTAATTCAGCCGCTTTCAGTTCTAATTGAAGCTGATCTCGCTCGCTTTTGGCATTAGCGTCAGATCCGCCTGCTTTTTTCTCATCTAATTCACTCAGCCTTTTTTGCAATTGTTCCAGTTTTAATGTACTTGACTCAGCGGCTAGTGCTTGCTGCTGCTCCTCAAGCTCCAGTTCCTTGTTTTCATATGTAAGAAGCGGCGTTCCAGCCTTTACCTTTTCCCCTTCTTTCACAGCAATTCCCTTCAATTTCCCTTTTTCCTCTTCTTCATAGATGAACTGCTCTTCAGAGAACGAAAGTGTACCGGGTGTCATCACCGTAGATGTGATTTCTTTCGGCGTGAGTTTGACTGTTTTAATCGCTGCTGTAGAAGCAGGCTTTGCTTGGTTTTTCGCAATATTAAATCCAATAAATAGTCCAATCACAATAATTAAAATAGATCCGATGATGATTTTCTTTCTCATAAAAACCTTCTACCCCCAGCTTACTGATATGTTAATTGCTGTTCCTATATATTGAAAAATTAACGATAAGATATAAAAAACGCCTATAATCACCCAAGAAATTCTCGGTGATATACGCCCAACTCGGATGAATAAAAAACCTGTTAAAACAAGATTCCAGATCACAAAAAGATCGATATTGGCTAACACCGCCTGCCATGGACCAGAAATTCGAATGAGCGCGTTTAACGAGGTAACCGTGATGTCTTTTGGAACATGAAAAAGGATGACTGCCAAATGAGAAATAATCGTTCCAATGATCGTCACGGGCGTAATGAACAGGACCGCTGAAAACAGCTGCCGAAATGATGCATCACCTTTCGCTAAAAATACGATGAACTTATATATAGCTGCATTGATGACAATGCCAAATACCAGGCCAATGAGCGTCACCACATAAACAACAGGTACCGGCAAACTTAAATCTGCCCACATTCCCTTATTTACGAGCTCAGACAAATAAGTCACAACGACTGTTAAAATAAGCACACAAGATAAAGGCCACCAAACAACTGGATGTTCCCATACTCTAATCAGGTGCTCTGATGGTCTTGTGCTCACTCCAATGATCGTAGGTTTTTGCATGTTTTCTTTCATCAAATGTCATCCTCTCTATGTCAAGCAAGTATGCAAACGCACAATGACGCTCTTTTTCTTTCTATTTTATCAAAAGATTGCCAATAAGTGATCGATCATTTAATTTTCTTATTTTCGTTGAGAAAAAATTTTATCTATTATTCTATTTTCACGAATGAAATCCTTCAAATGACCTCATGATCCGACCATATTCATATCCAGAATCGTGCTTTTACTGACTTAAAAACATTTTATTAAGTAAACAATATGTCTTTCGGAATAAATATCCTTTTCTTTTGGATTCGCATAGTCTTACATAGACACAACAATTTTTTGTTAAAATAATCCTAGTAATTTCGGCAAATCCCGGCTTTATAGGACTATGAATGGTTTCTTTTACAGAACAAATAAGTCTTTAGTATCAATACTTTCATATTAAAAAATTAAAAATAAAGGGATTTTACTTGATCAAAAGTTATTTTTTCATATAATGTAAAATAGAGGTAGGTTAAATGATAGTGGAAATGGAGTCAAGTGAATGTTAAGAGAAAAATTGAAAATGCAATTGATTTTACTGTATGAAAAGGAACAAGAAGCATGGCAATACTTTCGAAAGGAAAGAGAATCGATTTATCATGAGCTCAAATTACTTGATATGAAAGAAAGCAGACCTTCTAACGACAAAATATACTACGCTGCAAGATGTGTAGATATTATTAAAGAGAAAAAGGGAAGCATTGTGAGCACAAAAGAATTAAAGGAACAGCTTCAAGCTCAAACAGATTTCAATGTGAGACGAATCAGCGAATTGTATGATCTCATTCAGCAGCTCGATCCTCACATTTCTAAAGCAAGAAGGGGATGTTTTATTTACGAAGATCACACCCAAGCACCTCTACAAACTTTTCACACATAAAAAATTGGTTACAGCCGGGTGGCCATAACCAAATCCTCTAATATCTATTATCCACCACTTACAGGAGGAATAAGTGCAACAGTGTCCCCGCTACGCACTTCAGCATTTCCCCTCGTATATATTTCGTTGACTGCAACCATTACATTTTGTGCAGCATCAACACCATATACCTCCTGTAATTCTATTTTAATCTCATCAACCGTTGTTTGATCTTTTTGAATGATGATTTGTTGTTTACCGGCCTTCTCAGCAAGGCCGGCGAACAATAACACATTAATCATGCTGATCACCTTCTTTTTCTGCAAGTTGAAGATGGCTAGGTTTACCTTCTGGATATGAAACCGTTTCAAGCTGATCACCTATCCAGGCCTCTCCATCTTCCCAATATTCTTTTTTCCAAATAGGAACGATTTCCTTGATTCGTTCAATAGCATATTCATTGGCTTCGTAGGCAGCCTTCCTATGAGGAGACGAAACGGCGATCGCAACAGCAATATCGGTTATCTCAAGTGTTCCAATCCGGTGCACAATCGCAGCTTCAGTGTCAGGCCACCGATTCTTCATTTCTTGTCCAATCTGCCTTAGCATGTTTTCCGCCATTGGTATGTATGCTTCGTAGGTTAAACGCAATGTTTTCTTGCCGTTTGTCCATTCTCTGACCGTCCCGATAAACGTTGTAATAGCTCCTGCCTTTCGTCTTGTCACATACTGAATCAATTCGTTTACCTCAATCGGCGTTTTTGTTATTTTAAAAAGTTCGCTCAAAACGTGCCGCCTCCCTTCAATAAGTGAAAAGCAAATGTCATCCCGCGCTTATCAAAAGCTGAAAACACAGGAAACGGGTAATTTTCGGTTAATGGATCCTCTTGAGAAAAATAAATAGCTGCTTGTATATTAGAAAGAGTTGAAAGGTCAATAAGCTCCTCTTCATTCTTGACACAAACGATTTTGCGATAAGGCGCCTGTTTGTACCCCTCTATGAGAACAGCGTCTAACGGAAGATGCTGACACATGTTGAGCAGCTGCTCTAACGTGAAGTCCTGCATCGAAAAGTGAAATTCACCTTCTCCTTCCACACCTGCGGCATATGCACCTGCCTGAATATATCGATCAGTATCTTTTTCTTTGAAAAGACGATCTGGTGTCCCGCCATGTCCATGATGTTTAAAGCAGCCTAGCTTCAGCCCTTCACATTCAGCCAACTGACAGAGCTTTTCGATCAACGTGGTCTTGCCGCTATTTTGATAACCGACCACCTGTAATATGCTTAATTTGTCATCCAGCATGGAGACCCACCGCCTTTGTGCTGAAACAGCAGAACATCAACTTGATCACCTGCTTGAAAACCTCTTGTTCCCCCAGGCAGCACGATGAAACAGTCAGCCTCTGCAATAGAGGTCACTGCACTTGATTTATCAAGACCTGTTGGAGTCACACTGATCTGACTGCCAGTGAATTGAAGGGCCGCCCTGACAAAACGAGTGAACGGATTGGCTTTTGGAAAATCATGTGTGAGTTTCGCCTCAGCAAAAGTGGAAAACGGATTTTCTTTCCTATACCATTTATAAATGATCGGTTTCACAAATAATTCAAAGCCCACAAAACAGGCAGCAGGGTTTCCGGACAGCCCAAACAGCAATTGACCATTCGGCATTGCAGCCACAGTCGTCACACTTCCAGGTCTCATGGCTACTTTATTAAACAGGACCTTGGCTCCCAGCTTTTCATAAATAGCAGGCAGAAAGTCAAAATCACCCACTGACACACCGCCTGTTGTGATCAGAATGTCTACCTTACTCATAGCTGCTTTTACTGCATGATAACTTTTGTCAAAATCATCGGAGACTCCGCCTAAATCAAGCGGCTCAGCTCCGGCCTCAAGTACTTGCGCATAGACCATACTAAGATTACTATTTCTAATCTTGCCGTCCACCATGGCATCACTTACTTGAAGAAGCTCTGTGCCCGTTGAGATAATGCCAATCAACGGTTTTTTTACTACTGGCACTACCGCATATCCGAATGTCGCCAATAGAGCCGTGACGCCAGGAGTGACATCTGTTCCTTTTTTGACCATCACGTTTCCTTTAAGTACTTCTTCTCCTTGACGAGAAATATTGTCTCCCTTTTTCAGCGGTCTGTTCAGTGACATGATTGATTTGCCGCCTTTTTCAAAAGTCTTCGTCAGTTCAATCATGATGACGACATTTGCGCCATTTGGAATTTTTGCTCCTGTCATAATACGAATGGCCTGAAAGGGACCGATGGTTTTTGCTGAGACCATTCCTGCACCAATATGATCAATGACCTCGAATTCAACTGGATGCGCACTTGACGCTTCTTTTGTATCTTCTGCCCGAAGTGCAAAGCCATCATACGGAGAACGATCAAATGCCGGAACATCATGGTCTGCCAAAATATCTTCTGCAATACACCGTCCAAGGCTGTCTTTTAAAGGGACCCATTCTATTTCTCCATGTTTTTCGTATTGATGGACTTTCTTTATTGCCTCTTCTACTGGTATTGGCTGCCGTCTTTCCATCACACATCACTCCTATATCCCTAGCAGTCTTGCTAGTAATGAATTGGCTTCTTTTTCATCATTTGTTCCATGGATTAATGCACGTCCCCGTTTGAAACAGACCATTCGGTAGTTTTCGTAGCGTACATGGATTAAGAAGTCGTTTACTTCCACCTCACATATAGATGAGAGCCGCTCTTTCATATGCTGAAATGATAGTTTTGCTAAATCCTTTGATACAATTTGAACGGTGTCACGTCCGCAAAGGACCGTCGATTTTTTACGCTGATCATGTAAATAAGGATAGGTCCTTGCCGTGCCGCAAGTTGGACAGGTCTTCTCTTTAGTGCGAGATAAATCCATTTTAAATGATGTAGACTGCCAAAGATCAAACGTGACAAATTTCCGCTCGATTTGCTCTTCATGACCTGTTAAATATTTGAGTGCCTCTGTTTGCTGATAAGCAGAAACCATTTGAACGGCAGGTGAAATAATCCCCGCTGTATCGCACGTCAAGCCGCCAACAGGCATTGCCGTGAACACACATGATAAACATGGCGTTTTATCCGGCAATATGGTCATATACATCCCCTGACTGCTCACACAAGCGCCATATATCCACGGCGTCTTCGTTTCTAGTGATAAATCATTCATCACCATTCTTGTCTCAAAATTATCTGTTGCATCAATAACGATATCTGCTCTCTGGAATAACGGCCTTAACAGCTCCGCCCCTGCATCTTCAATCAGGGCGTGTATCGTCACTTCATGATTGATCTGCTCGAGACGTTTTTTTGCCGCTGCTGCTTTTGGCACATGTGCGTTTGCATCATGTTCCGTGTACAGCTGCTGCCGCTGTAAATTTGAAAATTCCACATAATCACGATCGACAATCGTAAGCGTACCAATGCCAGACCGAACAAGCCCTTCCGCAGAGGCGGTACCAAGAGCACCGGCTCCAACGATCAGAACATGACTTTCAGCCAACGCATGCTGTCCTTTTTCCCCAACCGGAGGGAACAAGATTTGTCTTGAATATCGGTCATTCAATGCTGTTCTCTCCTCACCGTTTTTTATGTATCATATCATACCGTTTTCAGGTAAATCGCTTCTTTTATTGATATTACGAAATTCGTTTGATGTCACGTTCAGTTCTTCCTCTGAAACGATGCACACTTGAAGCTTTTGAAGCAAGTCCTTGACGGCAAATTGATTCTCTTTTAAACACGCGCGAATAAACGGCAGAGAGCGGCGGTGATAAAGCGCAAACAAAGGCTGTAATCTGCCCTGAACAAGCGGGATAATGGCATCTGTGTGCTCGCTGAAATAGGACGATAATACTTCCGCCGTTTCCTTCCGGATGAAAGGCATATCACATGCCGTTACTAAATACCATTCTGCCTCTTGCTTTTGCATCGCCGTATATATGCCGGCAAGCGGTCCGCATCCGCGCACCTCTTCATCATCTAACCACACACTTTGTTCACCTCTTGCTTTGAAAAAAGGAAGAAGCGACGGATGGCTGATGATAACCGTCTGCCCTTCTAAAAGCTGCTCTTTCACATGCTCATATAATGGTTTCCCTTGATACATATGACTTGCCTTTGGCTCTCCAAAGCGTCTGGAAGCGCCTCCAGCTAAAATGACATTCACTACGTGCATCCTCTAAGTCCTCCTTTGATATGGTTGTTCTAATCGCACTCCTTTCGCATACTTTATTGGTAACATGAATAAGGAGGGTCTATCGATGAACAGGCGCCATTCTTCTCCCCTATTCCATGATTTATCTCAAGAGAATTTATACTTAAAAGCTGAAACTGCCAAATATCAACAAATGATCTCTGATTTACAGTCCTCATATACGTATTCTAAAAATAAGAAGTTAACTCAAGAATATCATGAGATGAAAAAGGATTTCACGCAATTAAAACAACAATTGGATGAAATGACCAATGATCAACACGATGCTGCCTCAAAAATACAGGAACTCTCCTACAGCAAATCAGAATTATTACATAAAATTGTCCTTCTCCATGAGATGCTGCAAAAGGAAACCTATCATAGAAGAAAAGAAACCGAAGAAAAACACAAGCTGCATTTGAAAGTTGTCAAATATAAGGAAATCTCTCAACAATTAAATGAGCGGATAGAGGATCAAGATAAACAGCTTGCAAAAGAGGAGAAAAAAGGAAATACTTTATCCGCAGTGATTGAGAAGCTGCAGCAAACATTGAGCGATAAAAATGCAGAGTTTCATGTATTACAGGAAGGAGTCAGACACCTTCAAGAGCGTTTTTATGAAACACAAGAGAAATTGCTGCAAATAGAAAAAGCAAAAGAAGCGATTTTTTACGAAACGCTCACAAGCTATCAAAAACAGTTAGCAGAAAGCGAAGAATGGATCGCCTCACATTTTGCTGATATTGACCAGTCAGCAAAAACAAATGCACAGCCATTCTCACGAGACCGCATCCTGCAAACGACAGAAGAAATCGAACCGATCTTGAAGAAACTCAACGAACAAGTTCAAACACTTCAGGAACACGTTGATGCAGTGCAGCGTAATGGAGAGGTCATGACAGTCAAAATCGACAGCTTCAAAAAACAGCGTGATCACCTGCCCAAGGAACGCAAAATTGTCTATACAGTTGATCAAAAGAAGTAATTCTCGAAATAAAAAACTGCTGGCTTTTACGCCCAGCAGTTTTTTATTTTATTCGTCTTCTGTTTGAATGTCGCCTTCTAAAATATACTGTCCACGATAAGGCTTCTTCACTTCAGGATACATTTTAATTAAGCTTTGCATAAACGTTGTCATATTTGGGATTTCAAGACCGCTCTCTTTTTCGATCTCTTTTTGAAGTTCTGAGCTTTTAATCGCTGCATTATGACGTTTTAACGTTTTAATCGCAGCTTCACGAAGCTTCGCTGCCTTAGAGCCAGGACGAGCTGTGCCTCTTCTGCGTCTTGTCGATCCTTCAGGAATACCTACAGGTGCACCGTTTAGCTGTCCTGTTCCTAAAGATGATGATTGTGGTTGTGCCGGCTGCTGGTAGCTTCTCATTTCTTGCGCAGCAAGCTCAGCTAATACAGGCAGTGAATCCGTCTTTCTCTCTGTACGTACTTCTTTTTTTGTATCTGACACTAGACCTGTTCCTTGACGGTCTAATTCTCTTAATTTTGCATAAATCGCATCTCGCTCAATTTGATATTCACGGATGACCTTTACTTCTGCCTCGTTTAATTGTTCCAATCGTAAACGTAACGCTTCCCTCTCATTAAACAATGGATTTCCCCCTCATCATATAAAAAATATTCTATAGTAAATATTAGATTAGAAAACTAATTTTATCAACTATTTTTTTATCATTTTACAGTTTGCTAACAGATAGGTATTTTCAACTAAAATTTTGCCAAAGAGGAAAAATCGGCACCCATTTCATTGCCACTATAGGCTTTTGACAAACCTTAAAATATTGTAAAAAAATTGAATAAACGCTTATACTACTTGATTTATATAGTTATTTACCTAACTGAAATTTCTTTTGTGCAAAAACGTTCTGAATAGTAAAAAGTTAAAATCTTTACATTTTCATTTCAAAACAAAAATGTAAATAGGTCGTTATACCTTTTTGTTTCAGGGATATTTTTTAATAAACTCCCTCATTTTCTCTTTTCTTAGGAATAACAAACTCGTCCAGTGCAATACGCCGCCTGTTTTTACCCATGAAAAAACCCCCATTTATGGGGGAAAGCTTATTCTGCAGCCTTTTCAGACTCAGAAAGCACTCGATTGACACGTTTTTCAAGCATTTTCATTCCGCTTCCGCCGGCTTGGAAGTGGCGCAAAGCACCTGTTTTATCAAACACATAATATGCCGGTACATATTCGTTTTCAAAGGCTTCTGTTAAGTGATGATCACTGTCCACAAAGATTGGCTGCGTGATTTCATGCTCTTTCGCAACTTCTTTGATTTTTTCTAGATCTAGGTCATCCTCTGAACGAGGCATATGAACTGCCACAACGTTTAGTTGATCCTTGTATTCATCACGGAATTGATTGACTTGAGGCATTGCCTCTTTACAAAGATGACAGCTGACTGACCAGAAATGAATCAATGTTGGTTTGTCACCAATCAAATCTTCTTTTGTTACTTCTCCATTTAACCATTCTTTTGCACCAGTTAGTTCTGGCATTGGTTGACGTAATTTCATTATGAAGCGCCTCCATCCATTGTATGTGTCGAAACAAAAAGGTCTAACATCAGTTAGACCCTCCTGTTTCTTCAGTTATCAATTAAAGTGTTTTTTGACCAGGTTTCCAGTTCGCTGGGCAAAGTCCACCAGTTTGTAATGCTTGAAGAACACGTAATGTCTCATCTACATCACGACCGATATTGTTGTGGAATACTGTTTGGTATTGTAGTTCGCCTTCTGGGTTAATGATGAATAAACCGCGAAGAGCAATTCCTTCTTCTTCGATTAAAACGCCGTATTCTCTAGATACTGTGTGGTTAGTATCAGCAGCTAACGGGTATTTTAATTCACCTAGACCATTATCTTTACGGTCTGTATTGATCCAAGCAAGATGCGTGTGGATTGTATCAGTAGATACACCAATGATTTCTGCATCTAAATCTTCGAACTCGTCATAACGATCGCTCATTGCTGTAATTTCAGTTGGGCAAACAAATGTGAAATCCATTGGATAGAAGAAAAGAACTGTCCATTTGTCATTCTTCATGTTTTCCTCTAAACTTACTTTACCAAATTCCTTGTTAGCAAGTACTGCTTCCATTTCAAAACGTGGAGCTTGTTTTCCTACAAAACGCTCTGCCATATGTAAATCCCTCCAAAAAATAATATCTTTATACAGTCTTCTTAGCTGTATATAAAATGAGAATCAAAACTTAAAATTCTCATTTAGTTAATAACTTCACAATTACAATTATACTACTTATGCGATTTTTAGTCAATATTAATTAATAATAAATTTAATTAACGATTTGTCACAATTCCTGCTCTACTTATCAAAAGTTTAACATGACTTGCATAAGGGAACAAATGATTAGCTTCTCTTTTAGAGCATACATAGAAAGGTTTTGAAGATTATGAGAGCATTTCAACAAGTAGATTGGGTTTCCATTATCCTCAATAGCAGTATGATTTTGCTAAAACTAGTCGCCATTTTTGCCATTTACTTTATCATCAGAGCCATAGGAAACAAGATGATTAAGCGCGCCTATTCAACATTCGCTGAAAAGCATGAAGTCTCTTTATCAAGAGCTCAGACACTGCAAAGTTTGACGTTAAATATTTTCGCCTACTTATTGATTTTTATTCTAGTTGTGATGATCCTCGACTTATTTCATTATAACCCGACCGCTTTGCTGGCAGGTGCGGGCGTTGTGGGACTTGCGATCGGTTTTGGCGCTCAAGGGTTAGTGAGTGATATTGTGACCGGATTCTTTATATTATTGGAAAAACAATTTGATGTAGGAGAATATATAACGGTCGCTGGCTTTGATGGGATTGTCGAACAAATTGGCCTAAGAACCACGCAGCTTCGAAGCTTTGACGGTACCCTTCATTTCATTCCAAATCGCAGCATACTGAATGTGAGCAATCATTCAAGAGGAACGATGCAGGCACTCGTTGATATTGAGCTGTCACCGGATGAAAATGTGGATCAGATGATCACAGCCCTTCAAGCTGCCTGTGATGAGGTGCGAGAGGAAACTCCGCAAATTATCGAAGGTCCTCAAGTTGTCGGCGTAGAGGCGTTCGGTTCTTCTTCCCTTGTGCTGCGCATCATAGCGAAAACTGAAACAATGGAGCAATGGCGAGTGGAACGAATCTTGCGCAAAAAAATGAAAGAAGTACTCGATATAGAAAAAGAGCAAAAAGAACCGGGATCATAATCTACCGGTTCTTTTTCTTGTTTTATTGAACACGCTGTTCTACTTCTTGACAAATTTCATCAGCCGTCATACCTGATGCTGTAATAACAGATGCCTTTGTTGTTGTGTCTGAAATGCCAAGAACATTTGAATCTAGTCCTGTGACGACATAACAGTCACACTGATCCATTTGCTGTTCATTTTGAATACGTACGACATCATACCCTTTTTGCTTCAATAATTCTTCTACATCGGATAAAGATTGTTCTACACCAATTCTTGTCATAATCAAGAACACCTCCTGTTCATAAGGTGTACAGGAGGCATCTCGATTATTCATTCGCCAGCTTGCTTTTTAAAATAAGCCGTCATGACTTTCACAGCTGTTTCAATTGCGTTTTCAGCAGGCTGCAGCTTTGCATGGTGCAGGCCGTATTCTGAATCGACCCCTAACCAAAACATGAAGCCGGGATACTTTTTCAGCATGTACCCAAAATCTTCTCCTGTCATGGCTTCTCTGCATTCAATCACATTTGCTAGCCCTTCTTCGGCTACATATGACATAAATTCCTCAGTCAAATCCTTTGAATTGTCCACTTCGTAATAAGATGAAGGGTATCGAACGGTTGCCTTGCATTCGTAGCCAATTTCAATGCCTTTTGCCAATGCTTCAATTCTCTTTCTCACCTTGTCCATAGACTCTGGAGATAATGTGCGAATGGTACCGTCAAGCTTTGCATGCTGCGCAATAATATTTTGAGCCGTTCCACCGGTAATCGTGCCGACTGTAATGACCGCACTATCAAGGGGATCGACATTACGCGAAATGACCGATTGCAGCTGACCTACAAGTGCACTTGCAGCAACAACCATATCATTTGCTAAATGAGGATATGCAGCATGTCCGCCTTTTCCTTCAAGCTCAATTACAAGCTCACTCGTATTGGCAAATAACAAACCAGGCTTCGTAGCAATTGTTCCAACAGGATATTCAGGAGCGATATGCAGCGCTGTAATAAAGTCTGGTGTCCATTTTTTCAATACATCACTTGCAAGCATCGGTTCAGCTCCGCCTGGACCTTCTTCTGCCGGCTGGAAGATAAATAATACGTCTTCTTTGATCGGTTCATGGACGAAATGATCAATGATACCAAGTGCAATGGTCATATGAAGGTCATGTCCACATGCATGCATCTTTCCTTCATGCACAGATTCAAATGGATACCCTGTTTCCTCAGGAATAGACAGACCGTCCATATCTGCACGATAAGCAAATACGCGCGTTGGATTTGTTCCCTTCACTTTCACAAAAAGCCCAGTGCGCCACGTTTCAATCTCAACTCGATCTTTTGAATAGGTATTAAGGTGCTGAATGAGATACGCTTGTGTTTTAAATTCTTGGAAACCAAGCTCAGGGATTTGGTGTAAATCTCTTCGAATGGATATTAATTGCTCACGATTTAACAAGTGAACTCACTTCCTTTCTTCTATACGAATAAGACGTGGATATTTCATCCACGTCTTTGTCTTCAGCTGCGAATTATATGAATTAAAGCTGACGCAGTTCTTGTTTGATTTCAGTCTTACCTTTTGTTTTCTCATCAATGTCTTTGATTTTCTTAGCAGGTGTACCTGCTACAACTGTGTAAGGCTCTACATCGTTTACAACGATTGCACCAGCAGCTACTACTGCACCTTTACCAATTGTCACGCCTTCTAGAACAACAGCGTTAGCACCGATGACAACGTCATCTTCTACAACAACTGGTTTAGCAGACGGCGGCTCAATGACACCTGCAAGAACAGATCCAGCACCGATATGACAGTTCTTACCTACTGTCGCACGGCCGCCAAGCACCACGTTCATGTCAATCATCGTACCTTCGCCGATCACAGAACCGATATTAATAGAAGCACCCATCATAATGACTGCATTATCACCGATTTCAACTTGGTCACGAATGATTGCCCCTGGCTCAATACGGGCTTTAATGTTTTTCAAATCTAACATCGGAATTGCAGAATTGCGGCGGTCATTTTCCACGACAACATCTTCAATTTTATCTTTGTTAGATGCTAGTGCTTCTTGAATTTCGCTCCACTCACCGAAAACAACTCCAGTGTTTCCTGTGATGAATGTTTTTGCATGTTCACCAAACTCAATACCTTCTAAGTCACCTTTGATATAGACTTTGACAGGTGTTGATTTTGTACTATTTTGAATAAATGAAATAATTTCATTAGCGTCCATTTGTTTCATGTATGTATGTCCTCCTCTTAATTTATACTTCATTACTGTACCAAAGGAGTGTTTTAATGACAAGTGAAAGAGTCATCTCCGCAATGGAAAATAAAACAAGCGGGACCGATTATCCCGCTTCTTGCTGGTGAAGCTGAACAAATTGTCTGCCAAAAGAAATTAATTCGTCTTCTTCCTCCCCTTCTGGATTCAGCTCAATCTTAACTGAGGGCAGGACAATGTCACCGCCAAGCTCCTTCACTTTTTCTTCAATTAGGTCAACAGCTCCGCAAAAATGTTCATAAGATGTATCGCCAGAACCAAATACTGCAAATGCTTTTCCCGTTAAATCAAGCTCTTCCATTTCTTCATATAAATCAATAAAATCATCCGGAAGATCGCCATCTCCCCATGTATACGCACCTAACATAATGTGCGAGTAATCATTGAGCAGCTCGGCATCAATATCCATCGCTTCATGCCGGTCTACGCTGGCTCCTGCTTCCGTTATACCTTTTTCAATTAAATCTGCCATCGCTTCTGTATTTCCAGACATCGTGGCATATACCAATAAAACCTTTTCTGTCACTTTTTCTTCCTCCTTATCAATGAATCAATGCAGGCTCCTCATATGGCCTGACAAACTTACTTTCATATAAACCCGCACAGAAAAAGTTTTCGTTTTGATTGGCTACACGAAAACCATGTCCTTTGATCGTATCAAACCATTTGAGCTCTTTTTGCTCAATATCAAGCTGATACACTTTAGAAAATCCGTGTTCGTCTTGTGAGGTGGTCACATACACAATGCCATTATCCTCTGACACATCCAAAAATGATTCTTCTCTAGCAAAGGCCTGTGATTGAATATCATGCAGAATATTTGTATGTAAATCTAAAATTTGAACAGATCCTTTTTTGCCTTTTTTTGAACCTAATGCACAAACAAGAAGATGTTCATGACAGAGCAGCATAGAAGCCGTCATTCGGTGCTCCTCTCTGTTTAGAAGAAAAATCTGTTCACTTTGCAAGTCATACACCCATATTCCTCCGTGAACCTCATGAATCTGTGTTCCAATATAAAGATGGTCACCTGTAGCACATAAAGAACGAATGACCGGCGGATGATTCACATGAGCAAATGGCTTCATAATTTCCCAGGAAATTCCGAAATCATTTGACACATAGATACTATGTTTTCCATGCGCACACACAAATCCATCTTTGCGTCCTGTAATAGACCAAACGACTGCATTTGTTGGGAATGAAGATAACGCCCATGTACTGCCTTCATCTCCTGATCTAATCACTGTACCATTTTCACCAACACCGAATAAATAAGGGCCAATATAGCTGATCGCATGGATTTTATGCTTGAGCTTAAACAGCTGCTGCCATCCGCTCTCCACACTATAGTGAAAAATACCTTCACGTTTTACAGCAACAAAGTATCCACCGCTTTTAGATGCTGCAACGGCTGTTGCTCCTTTATGAAACATGATTTTCAACTCGTTTCTCAGATAAAGCAGCCCACGTTAAAAAGCTCGCAGCAAATTCCTGACAGCACGCCACATCTTCATCTGTATCCGGTGCAAGCTCCATTTTTAATGTTTCAGGAAAAACAGATGCACCCGTTGATTTCAGCATGTCATGGAATGTATGGACAGCCTCGCAAAACTTCGGATAGCTGTAATCACCCGATCCAAAGACAGCTGCTTTGATGTGGCTAAGTTCAAGAGTAGAGACCTCTTCATAAAAATCCTCTGCTTCATAAGGCAAATCTCCATCACCCCATGTATAAGAACCAATGAATACGTAATCGTATGAGGAAAGGTCTTCTGCATTCGTATCATCAAATTCCATCATTTCTGTATCGATCCCTTTTCCTTCAAGTGTTTGCTTTAAGATCGCTGCCATATCTTCCGTATTTCCAGACATACTCGCAAATGCAATTAGTGCTTTCATCTATCGGTCACCTCATCTAAATGATAATCATTTTCAATTATTATATGTACACTTTAAATGATAATGATTTTCATTGTCAAATGTTTTATGAAAAGACATTGATCAAGATCAGCATAACCAAATAAAAAACCCGCTCATTCCAACTGGAAGGCGGGTTTTTTTTATGTCGAAAGGATCATGGCTTGATCATTCGCTCGTTTTATCTATTTGAATAAAATATGGACCATAGTCCGTTTCATGCGTCATCACAAATGTCCATTTTTCATTCCAATCCATCACATACATATCGTTATAATCCATATCATTAGATTGATATGGTAAATCATTAATTGAAAGTGAGCTGGCATTTTCAAACAGATACGCCTCGTTCACAAATTGATAAAAAACAGTACATTTGTACTTTGGTTGTTTAAGAAATGCGTCAATCGCTTCATCTTTTTCAAGGCATGTAACCATTCCTGAGCTGCATAAATGCCATAGAAAGTCATCTATTGCCGCCTCTTTTTGTTCCTTGATTGACAGATGACGAGCAAAACGTTCACGCCATCTCGCGCGTAAATCATGTCCCCATTTCGGTTTGTTGATTTTGATCAACTGTTTGTTTCTCATTTGTGAAATCGCTCCTCAATAGTGTATGAAGTCGAAGGTCTTAAAAAAAGCACCTTCTTTCTTCCAAGAAGGTACTTACACGGCATCATTCTCAAGCATTTCTTTAACCACACCGACAAAAGCTTGCACCTGTTTTAACTGAAAAGACGCTTCATAGCCTAGCAGCCATGTGTCACGGCCGATTTGCTCTCCGTTCACATCAACAAGCGGTGTTTTATAAACACTTTTTTCGTGGTCATATAAGGTAACAGAAGGCAAAATGGCGTAACCGATGCCGTGGTAGGCCATTTGTTTACATGTTTCAATTTGGTCTACTAAAATCGTCTGCTTTGGAGACACTTTAAACTTTTGGTGCCACCAGTGCTGGATTTCCTGATAATACGTGCTGTCGCTTTTAAATTGGATAAATGGCCGCTCTGTCTTGATTAATTCATCTACGTCCTTGATCACGGAATCGACTAAATATAAATGATCTGTCATCAAGTATTCCTTTGTCCCCTTCCAATCAGGGTTACCGCGAATGATTCCTATGTGCACGTGGTCTTCATACAAGCTTTTGAGCATTTCACTGCTCCAGCCAGTAACGAGTGATACTTTGGCATTTGGATATTTTTCAACATACCGTTTTAACACCTTTGGCAGCCAGTGCTGTCCAATAATCGACGCCACCGCAAGTTTGAGTGTACCGTGAATATCACCCTCAAGTTCATCAATTCGCTCTCTCACTCGATCCTGTTCAACCGTCACCTCTTTTGCAAATTGAATAATCTGTTCACCTGCCGAGGTCACAGTCAGCCCCTTTTGTGAACGAAAAAAGATTTTGGTTCCCCATTCCTTTTCGATCGTCTGCAATCTTTGAGATAATGCAGGCTGAGAGACAAAGAGCCGCTCTGAAGCCTTTCTCATATTCAATTCTTCACTTAGCACAACAAGCATATGTAATTCCTGAAGCTGCATGGGCGTCCCCTTTCTCTCTATAAGTTTTTCTTATTTTATATGCTCATTATATAAATTTTAACTTATGAAGGCAAAAAAAATAAGCTGGGCTGCAGCTCATTTTTTTGCGGAATGAATGACCTCATTTAAGCGCTTTAATACAACTCGTCGAGTAAAAATGCCTTCAAAGACCTGCTCCTCATTTTCTACACAAACAAATCCATTATTCGTCACTGCGTGAACGCCTTTTAGTACAGGATCTGTTGTTTTAAGTCTCGGAATATCCTTCAGCATGACTTCTTCAACCTTCAACTGATCGAGCTTCTCGAATTCGATTCGTTCTAAACCGAAGATTTTATCCATAATCATATTCGTTCCAATTAACCCGTGTAAATGATAAGAAGCGTCTAATACCGGTATAGCTGTATATCCTGTTTTTGTTAGAACCAATAGGGCATGCTCAAGGTTATTTCCAATTTGAACATGTGCGACTTTATCTGCATCAATCATATGCTCGGCTACTGTGGACTCAAGCAATTGAGTCGGTTCTATCTCTATCATGTTTCTTCGACCCCTTTTCTCTCAATCATCAATCATACATTCCCCATTACGATTAAGCATAAACTAAAACGAATTTTGTCGAAAGATTTTTTTCTGCATAAAAAAGATACTCAGCCCCCGAGTATCTAATAGAATGTTAAACCAATATTAATTCTCAAACCTTACTCTGTCATACAATGTGATCAATTGCTTATACGTATTGTCGTCGACATTTTTTGTTCCACATTCTATATCATTGATCTCACTGCTTAGTAATTCGACAGCATATTCCTGATTCAGCAATACGTTTAATAATAGCTTTTTCTCTTCTTCATTAAAACGATTTTCGATGACGCTCATTCAACATCAGGCCCCCTGTTTCATATATGCTTTTATATTGATTAGCAGGCTTTTGAATGTCTGCTTCCTCTCTATACAGCTAGAATAAGGAACTAGAATCGAATCGTCAACCGCACGTTTCGACAAGGTTTGGAGAAAAATGACGGAATTTATTTTGTGTATCGATTGGCATAGCAAAATGCTGCATATGAGTCGGGTTTTATTTTTGCTTCAATTCCCATAGCTGTGATCATTCCGGTCATTTCCTGAATCAGCTCTTTCGTACTTCCTTTTTTGCCAATATCCAGATGGGCTTCAAAACGAAGGTCTGCCCCTTCCTCAGCAAACGGAAGAAGCAAATCCATCAGTTCTGTTAAAGGCCCCTCAAGGATGTCTGCACATACCTTTTGGCTAAACGCTGTCTCTAATGAAATTTTTTCTCTAAGACTTTGCACAGGCCTCTCGATCACTTGTTGTGTGAGACAGCCCCATGCTCCTTTGCCAATCCGGTGGAGATGAATTGCAGTCATAAATGTTGTGACATTTTGATTGACCTGAGAGTCCGTACCAATTGATAACACATAGGCGGATCTAGGGTCTTTTCGAATAAAGTCTTTCATTCTCATGACGACATCAGAAAACGCTAAATGATCTTCAGAAAGATTGTAGAAAAAAGAATCACTCACAGAAAGGAACTCCTTTTTAATGGTCTCTTATCCGAAAAATGCGCTGATTGATCATCTTCCATTTGTACATATCATCTATGATGATCCATGTATGCTGCCGCAATAAACGAAGGAATCCTCAGAAAAAACATTTCATACGATTCAGCTTAGGATTGTAGAAGCTCAAAAATCTCAATCGAAATCATATCAATGTTGTCAAATGGGAAAGTATTTGGCTTATCCCCTTGTTGAAAAACAGTCAATTCAAACGTTTGATTCTTTTCGAAATACTTAACACTACAGATTTTCTCACCGTTCACTTCGAAATAACGCTGTGCCGGCTCGTTTGCAGCTTCTGCTGTCTCTTGAAGACTTTGCAGCCTTGTAATGATACCCATTAATTGTGACATTCTAAAAAAAGACTCCTTTCAAAAAAACAACTCAAGATGAACCCGTATTGATTATACACAAGTCCTACAAAGCATCATACCATAAAGTGTTCTCAGATGATATTTTTCCTCTTGAATTCAAAAAAAGAAAAAGAATCTGTTTTTTTAGTTTGGGTCTTTTTTCTCATCTCATGCACCATGATTTTTATAACCCAGCAGATCTCATCAGCCGTTTCGCAATTTCATCAAAATCCTCTTTTGAAATGCCTGGAGCAAACTCTTCCGGTAATTCTCTATAATCTGGCACAGGTGCACCTTGCGGGGTGCCCTCAATGACTGTCAGCGGCTTTCCATCAATCGGATGGCTCCCTTTCCAAATTTTATTAATATCCTTGTAATCCGTATCACTAAATGTATACAGCTTTGTATGAACATTCTGATCTTCAAATTTTCTCGCTGAGTCAAAGTATTTGTTGTCGAGGTTTGGGATTGGCAGCATCTTCCCCACATCTACTCCTGTAGCGACTTCAAGTGCCTTTGCATATGCCACAATATGCACGCCGCCCCTGACAAGTAAATAACCGATCATCTCTCTTGCTGTAGGATGGTCCGTCATTTCATATACGCGCATTTTGTGCGTACGTGCTCCGCATTCAAGAAAGAAATTATGGAGAAGATCAAGAATGAGGTTGCCGCTTGAGAACACATTCTCTCCGGTCCAAGGTTTTGCCATTGAATCAAACGGATAGCCTGTTTGGGCTGTTTGAATAAAATGCTGTGTATTTCGTTTATCGACAGCTGCCTTCATCGGCGTCGTATCTGGGTCCCCGCCATGGGTGGTTCCTGTAATCATGAGATTGATGGCTGTGGTTACAAGCTCAACATGACCGAATTCTTCAGCCGTAATACTGGATACGAGGTCATAAAACGGTTTAAGTTTTCGTTTTCCTCTAAAGTTAAAGGATTGAAACATGTAATTATTTAATGTGGACATTTCACCGAATTTTCCGCCGAGTAATTCTTGCACAGCAGCGGCACCATTTGCATCTGGGTGATCTGGCCTTGGCAAATCAATGAGCAGCCGCGTGTCACGTTTGATCATGATGTTTCCCTCCTACCGTCTAACTATCATCACTTAAGATGTATGGAAGGTTTGGGCTGTCCTATGCATGAAGGGAAAGATTGAAGCACAAAAAAAACTTGGCGGGGGTAGCGCCAAGTTTTTTGGATCTTGATCTGATAGAGGGGTTGGGGAACAGAGAGTAGCTTCTCTCTATAACTAAATGATAATGATTATCAGTTTCATTGTCAACCATTTTTTATTTCTTTTTTCTATCAAAAAAAGCAGCCTTCAAGGCTGCCTTTTTTTGATAGAAAACTTTTGAAGTCTAGGAAGGTCGAGTACCGGAGGAGCGGAGCGAATTATACATTCATGAGCACTGGCACATAGGACTGACAATGAATACGAGGGTTTGTCTTCACGCCGCGTCTTCAAATTAATCCATCTTGCTCATATAAATAAGCATACGGAAGGTCTATAAACAAATACATATCTCCCTCTAAAGGATAAGAAAACGTACGTATCCTCTCACCGGTTTCTAAATCACTGTAAATATCGCTGAAAAATCCTTTTCCGCTAATTCTCATTTGAAGAATATTTGCTAGGAAATAAGGACGCCAGCTCCAGTTTTTTTCGATATACTCCGGCTGAAACAGCCATTCTTCTTCTTTTTTGAACACATTTCCAGTGATTTGAAAGCCTTCTTCATTACACATATAAATTCGGAAGCTGCAATCTGTTAGTTCGAGTGCCAGCTTTTGAATGAGCTCATCATTTGTGCTGCACGATTTCTTTAAAGTCGTAACAGCTTGATGAATTCGTTTATAGAATGTTTCAGAATGTTCGTAGACCGCTTGCAGCTTCTTTTTCTCATGGGCAATAAATTGCTGGAATTCTTCTCTAAGCTGATCTTTTCGGTGGCTTCGGTCGATTAATTCTCCTGCAGGCTCATGAAGATAGAACCCTTGAAAATATCTCCCGCCATTTCTCCAAGCATACTGCAGCTGGAAATTTGCTTCAATATCCTCATAAATTAAGGCTGCTCCTATTTTTCTTGCAAGCAATGAAATGCTGTACAAGACATATTCATAGGAAGGAGATGGAGCCGATGCCTTTAATGCCTGTAAATCTATTTTTAATAAATCGGGTGAAAGCAAGGCAATCCGGTCCAGATTACTGCTTTCTTTTCCTATATTTGAGACGGCGATTTTAATCCCATATGTACGATAATACGTTAACGTATGGTATAGCTGTTCAATGTCGCCGCTAAACGTATGCTCTGCAAACTCAATAACAAACCGGTTAAGCTGAATGCCCCGTGCTTCATATTCCTTTAAAAGTTCTAAAAAGCTTTCTCCATGATCCAGCATGAGGATATTGGCATCATGATTAATAAAAATGAGCAAATCGTCATCTGCAGTTGTGAAGAGATCAAGTGCTTGAGTCAATACTTTGTGATCTACTTCCAATTTATATTCGTCAGGAATAGATGAATCCGTAAAGAAGGAGCCTAGGCTGACCGTTTCTGACTCAAGCTTCATTCTTCCTAGAATCTCATAGCCTATCACTTTTTGCTCTTCCGCACTGAATATTGCTTGATAGTGCGGGAAAACATCTTCAATATTCGTTAAAATATCCAATGGATCGACCATTTTCATCACCTGCTTCTCTCTTTGTGTGATTATACCACATCAAAAGCAGGTCTTACATCGTCAATCAAAATGGTGATTGGTTGAGCCATTGTCCCCCATCCATCGTGATACAATCTCCATTTATATAAGACGCATGCTCAGACAATAAAAAGCTCGCAAGCGCTGCAATTTCCTCAGGTGTGCCCAGTCTGCCAAGAGGAACACTATCTAATGTTCTTTGCGCTGCCTCTTCAGATTCCCATAGTTTATCTGCACCGCCTGTTCTCTCAATTGGACCTGGTGCGATCGCATTGACGCGAATTCGATATTGCTTCCCCCATTCCACAGCAAGCGTTCGAGTGAGAGACAACACACCGGCCTTTGCTGCCGCCGAATGCGCCACGCCTACACCAGCACCCCATGCATAGGTGGCCACCATGTTAATCATACTTCCCCTTTTCTTTTGACGAATCCAGTAATTCCCCACTGCATGGCTGCAAAAAAATGTACCATTTAACACAATATCAATGACAGCCTTCCAGCCGTTAGGAGACAGTTTTTCTGCTGGCACTAAAAAGTTTCCTGCTGCGTTGTTAATGAGGGCATCGACATCACCAAATGTATCCACTGCAAACTTAACCATTTGGTCAGCATCCTCTGGGTTTCGTACATCCATTTGGAAATAAGCAACCGATCCGCCCTTCTGCTTCATTTCTTTTGCCGTTTTTTCCAGCGTCTCTTCCGTTCTACCAGTAATCACGACATTCCAGCCTTCAGCTGCCAAATGAGCAGCCATCGCCTTCCCCATACCGCTTGATCCCCCTGTGACAATCACTGTTTGTTTCGTCATTTGTTCTCCCCCTCTGTGTCATTTGAATGACTATTCATTCATTGTTGTCTATCATATCATGATTGACCCTCGGTGCACCATATGGGAGATTATCCAAATATGATGCTATACTTAATTTTATTTATAAAGGAGTCTTATATGAAGCAGCTTTCCCGCAGACAATTTTTAAAAGGAGCAGCTGGTGCGAGTATTCTCGGTTTTTTGGCTACAAGTTGTGGATATGGATATGCCAGGTACATTGAGCCGCGCATGATCGATACCGTGTCACTGACCATTCAAGATGCTCAGCTTCCAGCTTCATTTGACCAGTTTAAAATAGCCCAATTTAGTGACGTTCATTTGAGTGATACATTCGCTGCGAAGAATCTAGAAGCCATCGTCCAGAAAATCAATGCTGCATCTCCAGATCTCATTGTGTTCACAGGTGATCTCGTTGATTTTCAAGCATCCTCTGAAGAGCATGAAAAAGCGAAGGCTTATTTGAATAAGCTTCATGCTCCGTTCGGTAAGCTTGCCATCTACGGAAATCATGACTACGGACCATTTGGCGTGGAGCTTTATGAGAAAACAATGGAGGCTTGTGGATTTACTTTATGTAAAAATGATGTGTTTCTATTAGAAAAAGATCATGCGCATATTCAGATTGCTTCACTGGATGATCTCATGATGAGCGTGCCTGATTACGATTTGATCAAACGGGAAGTATCAACTGATTTATTTACATTACTGCTCGTCCATGAGCCTGATGCCGCATTAGAGCTGAAAACCACACCTATTAACTTGCAGCTTTCCGGGCATACGCATGGCGGTCAAGTGCAGCTGCCTTTCTATGGACCGATTCTCACAGCACCTTACGGCCGTACATATGTAGAAGGTATATACGGCAGCGATCAGCACCGAATCTATGTCAACCGTGGACTTGGAACAACGCGGCTGCCGCTTCGGTTTTTAGCCAAACCCGAGTTAACCTTTTTTACCTTGACATCTCGCGTATAAATAGAAGCCAAACTGCCCTCTCCTGCATATGTATAATCAAAGATCTTTCTCATGACAAATGTTAGGAGAAACCTTACGGGGCCTGATTCCGTCCATATAGTATGTCAAGCGACGGCATCACGGCTTCTTTTATTTGAGTAAAAGGAGTGTGCTTTGGTGCTTCGATACACGGTGAAAAGCGGGGAAACCCTTGCTTCTATAGCACTTGATTTTCGAACAACAACAGATGCCTTAAAGGCTGCAAATCCGTCACTTCAAGCTCGCGAGCCCGAACAAAATGAGGTCATCATTATTCCTGGTTTGCCGGATCCTAATACGATCCCTTACCGCATCTTTGTTTCGATTTCAACGAAACGTCTTGTTTTGTTTTCTGGATCACAGCTTATTCGTTCGTATCCGATTGCAACAGGGAAAATTTTAAATATGACACCGACAGGTTCTTATTATATTGTCAACAGACAGCCAAACCCAGGAGGTCCCTTTGGCGCTTATTGGCTGAGCCTCTCAAAAATTCATTACGGCATTCACGGTACGAATAACCCGTCTTCAATTGGTAAAGCTGTTTCTAGAGGATGCATTCGCATGTATAATCAGAATGTCATCGAGCTTGCTTCACTCGTTCCAAACGGAACACCTGTGACCATTAGCCAGTAGATGAAATCAATTGTACGAATGGTTAAAATTTTATATGATATAAAGTGGGATCTTCAGGTTAAGGAGCGTATTTATGGATATTTTTAAAAACAGAAATTTTGTTCGTCTCTTTTTTGCGGCACTTGCTTCGCAAATGGGGACAACAGTAGGCAATATGGCGTTTGCCTTTTATTTGCTCGACCATTTTAGTCATCAGCCCGCATACGCCACATTGGCTGAGCTTATGTATTCTCTTCCTACTGTCTTTGTCTTTTTTATGGTCGGTGTGGTCGCAGACCGGTTTGATCGTAAAAAAGTCGCAGAGAATTGTGATTGGATACGAGCTGGGCTGACGATTGTATTATTCATCGTTATTTATTTTAATTCACTGCCACTTATTTTCTTGATCTTGTTTATTCGAAGTGCCATTACGAAATTCTTCTATCCAGCTGAAGCTTCTCTCGTTCAGGCCATTTTAAATAAAGATCAATATGCAAAAGCCGCTGGCTTAAATCAAATGCTGTTTAGTTTATTTATGGTATTTGGCGTTGGACTCGGTGCCATTATGTATAAAACGATTGGTCTTCACGGTGCCATTACAATTGATTTAGTCAGCTTTATTATTTCAGGCATCCTGATTCGTTCATGTAACATTCCAATTGAAGCGCGTCAGCCAAATGGACAAGCTGGCTGGAGAGGCATGACCATTAAAACGTCTCTGAAAGATTTTAAAGAAGGCATACTGTATATTTTAAAAAATAAATTATTGGCTTCTTTAATTTTTGGCTTTTTTGTTTTCGGTCTAGTCAATGGCGCATTTGCCGTTCTTCCGATGTTTACAATGAAATATGGACTTTCACCGGACCATTTTGAGCTGCATACATCCTTCTTTACCATTGCGATCGGTGCAGGATTGCTCGTTGGAAGCTTAATGGGCTCTGTCCTCGCTAAGAAGGTAAAGATGCAATATCTCATGTCGATTCCAATTCTGGTCGCAGGTATTTTGATTTTTGTCCTTGGTTCTACCCATACATTATGGTTGTTTTATGTCACATCATTTGTCATTGGTACATGCATTGGCCCAGTCAACATTGTCATTGGCGGCTGGCTGCCTAGAATCGTCCACCCACGCCTGATGGGCCGTGTGTCAGGATGGGTTGATCCGCTTACTATGTTTGCTCAATCGATGACATTAGGTCTGATTGCTGTATTATTTCCAAAACTCATCACAAATGTTTCTTATATTTATTACGGAATGGGCTTTATTATTTTACTCGTCTTCCTTTTTTACTTCATTACACTGCCAAAGTTCAGCAGAGAAGCTGCCGACTTAGACGTGCAGCGTGAACTAAAGGGTCAGGGAGTTCAATAAGTAAATAGCAAAAGGACTTTCTTTTCAGGAAAGTCCTTTTTGCATGGCTGAAACATCCTTCATTTCATTTCCTCTGCCCATAGAATCTGCTTGAAGCATGCATAAATAAATCACATTTACCTCGCTTTACTCCCCCCTCCATCCATTTAGCACCTCTCGTTTTGTTTTGTTGATCCATTTTTTCTTGTTTTTCACAATAAAATTCCTTTACATCATTAAACGTTTTATAGTAGGATAGTCAGGTTGGAGGTGAAGGAAATGCTAAAAAGTTACTATTTTATTCATACAAAGAATGAACAGGGACAGTTTGTTGTACATACAGAAGATTGTGCATTTTTAGGTGATGCTGCAAGCCGTACATTGATTGGCATGCATATGAATGGGGAAAGCGCCATGGGCGAAGCCAAACAAATGACAAATGAAACGGACTTTAATGGTTGTTTTTATTGCGCTTATTCTATTCATACAAAATAATTCATCTGCTTACATCATATAAAAAATATCATTTGAGAAACTACCCATTTTAATAAATAGGTAGTTATCATGAACTAATAGTTCACTTTATTTATATTTCATTCAGTCAACTCTTCTTATCGTTCCTTCTATTGTTCAACACCCATCCCTCTCATTTTTTCGGCTGATACAATGCCAAGAATAAAATCATATAGACAATACAAGCTGTCCCTATCCATTGGAAAAGTCCGAATGGCTCTTTTAACCAGAAAACTGTCGTAACGACTGCTGCAAGGGGCTCAACACTTCCAATTAAGCTCGACTCTTTTGGTGATAAGTATTGCAAACTTTCTATGTAAAACCAAAAAGCGATCATCGTTCCAAATATGACCACAAATAATAAATAGACATACGCTTCAAAAGGTAAATGAGTGAGATTAACCTTCCAAGGAGGATGGATCAAGCTAAGGGCGCCTCCTCCTATCAGCATCGCCCAGCCGACAACCACTAGAGAATCGAATTGTTTTAACAGTCTGATTGGATATAACGTATAAAACGAGAGCGCCACAGCCGATAATATTCCCCACATCACTGCCGCAAATGGAACGGTTAATGTTGAAATAGAACCATTCGTCAATAAGAAAAACATACCTGCTAAAGCCAATACCACTGTGACTAGATCTCTTCTAGTGAAGGTTGATTGCCTGCGAATGACCAAATACACGATAATCATAACAGGGGCTGTATACTGAAGCAGCGTTGCCACAGCAGCATTTCCATGTTGAATGGATGCCATATAAGTATATTGAACAGCCAGCATCCCCATTAGTCCAAATAGAAGGATTTGCATCGCTGTCCTCTTCTTTTGCCACACACCCATCAGATGTGTTTTTTCTTTTGTCATCACATGAACAAATAAAAGCAATCCCCCTGAGATGAGCAGCCGGACCGTCACAAGCCAATTGACATCAATCCCATATTGCTGAAACAATTTTTGTGAAATCGTTCCTCCTACACCCCAGCAGATGGCGCCTATGAGTACAAGTAAAATGCCCTTTCTCCTATTCATTTTCATTCTCCTCAATTCTTAACAAATCATGATAATATAGTTGATAGTAGTTCACTTTGTTACATATTGATATATTAATTGAACATAAAAATAAAAGAATATTGAGGAGAATTATGCACAACCATCATTTTCTGATTGACTGCAACCTGAAAGAATTAACGGAGCATTCCACGACAGCATGGCCTATTGCTCTTTATCATACGAAGATTCGTCATCATAGAAGCGGCTATATTCCTCTTCACTGGCATGACGAGTTTCAATTTGTCTTTATTTTAGAGGGTGAGGCTGAATTTCATATCAATGAAGAGACATTATATGTAAAGCAAGGAGATGGCATTTTCATCAATAGTGGCTGCCTGCACATGGCAAAAGATGCGAATGGGACGGCATGTACTTATGTTTGTTTAAATGTCTCTCCCTACTTCATCACAGCGAATGAATTATTCACCACTTTTGTCCATCCTTATATGCATGCGAGCCAGACAGCTTATATTTTACTCAACCAAAAAGATCACTGGCCTAAACATATTTATCAATGTATTCAAACCATTCAACAATTAATTGATGAAACTCCAGTCTATTATGAACTTGAACTCAATATTCAGCTCATCACCATTTGGAAAAGCTTATTACAAAATGGCTTCCAAATGAAACATGATGCGCGTAAACACGATAAAAACGAACGGATGAAACACATGCTGAAATGGATTCATCAGCATTATCATGAAAAGATCCTTCTCCAAGATATTGCTCGTGCAGGACAGCTTAGCCGCTCAGAATGCTGCAGATCCTTCAAAGACATTTTAAAGAAATCACCTATGCATTATGTAAATGAATATAGAATTCAGCAAAGCCTCATCCTGCTTCAAGAAACGGATTTCACTATCACAGAAATCGCCTACAAAGTAGGCTACACTTCATCCTCCCTATCCCATCCCTTTTTTACATATAATAACATATATAATTATCACTATCACCGCAGGATTCACATAATTTAGATATTAACTACAATACTTTTCTGATCACCTTTGCGGTCATAACTCTGAAAGAATTGATTACATATTGTAACTGTCAAATATATCTCAATAAAAACGAGCACAGCAATATATATCATTTAAACGATTATCAGCAAAATAAACGATAGTGCCAACTACAATTGCAACTAATACAGTGGTAATTAAATCTTTCATTTTTATCAAACAACCTTTCAGAATATTTTTCTACATTTTATTACAAAAAGGTGGAAATTATACAATTTGGCGTTTATAATAGACAATGTATTACAATATTGCTAGAAAGAGGGTTATTATGAAGATTTACAAAAGTTTATCTATCGCCGCTCTGTCCCTTGTTTTAACGTTTTCTGTAAGCGCTCCCGTTTTTGCTAAGGAGAAGACACAGACTCAAATTGAACAAACAGATCAAACCTCTTATTCTGTATTGGATGACAATATCTTGAAATCGGAAGTGGAAACTCAAGCTAGTTGGGATGGTCAATTTAAATCAGATTATACCCTTCCGGCTCATATTGTTGCAGCCGCTGCAAGTGCTGGTGCATACAAAATTACTCAATATATGATGGGTACGTTAAATGTAGGTGGTGCGACTGCGGCTGCATTAACTGGTATGATTACGAATTACATCTCAACAAAAGGCAAAATTAGACTTGTCTCGACTGAGAAATATCGTTGGATTAAGAAATACACTAAAGCTGAATACCAAGCAACCACAAAAATATATGTTAATGGCAAATATAAAACAACTAAATCAAAGAAATGGATTTCTGAAGTAGATACCAATATTGATAGCTTAGATAAATAAATAAACCCCTGTCCATAAGGACAGGGGTTTAATTGTTTCATGCACCTTCTTTTCCTATAGACATATGACTACAAGTTTTTATTTTAATAGATTTTCGAGGACTGCTTTAGTCTTCGATCCATAAATACTGTGCCAATAAGACCAAGCTGCCCCGAAATGGCTCGAACCTCTTTCGACATTTGCATCATGATTTTCAATAGACGCGTTTTTCTTTTCACTTCAAACCCCTTACTATTCACTTCAAAAACGACTTGTCCCTCTGCTGCCACATCTTCTAGTGCCTGTCGATACTGTGCATAACTATTACAGTACATAGCCAACAGAGTGCGATCCAGTTCCGATATTGGCAGCTCGATAATATGAGGGTAAATTCTGATCCATTCGTTTTTTGCCATTGTTGACAGCCAATAAGGCGGGTTCTCTTTCAATGGCGAAATGCCTTTCAATTTTTCTTCATGTTGCTGCCGCTGCTCACGTTCTTCATTGCTTATTTGCCCTTTTAATGTGTCCGTCATTTGTTTTCTTCTCGCCAAAAAACCACCACCTTTCAGCAAATCCAACCTATTGATTTTAGGCAATTAAACAAATGAATAATTCCGCTCTATCTCAACGCCTGTAAAGGATCACTCCATTTTATGAATGAGTGAAAAACCGCAAAAAACGGGAAAATTCAAAACTCCATTTCAACACTTCTTTTAAAGTTGAGGGGACGCCGATTTCCAGGAATCAAAAAAGCCCACCCCGTTCAATGTCGGGGGGACTTTATCTCTTCATAAATATAGTCGAGGAATTTTTTTGCATTTTTTATAAATTCTTTATTAAACGTTTCGTGTAACTGAATTTCTATTAAAGACTCCTTTTCGGAAATTAAATCTTTTCCTATTGATTTAATTGCTTGCCTAACTCTTGTTTGTGAACTTTGACTCATCATATCTATATGCCCCTGTGTATGTGCAAAACAATTTCTTATTTCTTTTACATGACAAATGAAATTCCACTCCTTTGTTTGGTCAGGAAAATTCATCTTAAGTTCTTTTTTTAAAAACTCTTTTGATCGTGCTATGCCAGTGGCTTTGGTTTTATATGTCATAAACCCTTCCTTATTATGAAATCGACATAACTTATTTAATTCATGTTCTAAGTAAGAATAGATACTAATCAGCAATGAAGCTCTCATAATTGCTGGGAAGTCATCACTATAAGCTGCTATTTCATCATAAATTCGATCAACATAAAACTCTTTTTCCTCTACTGTCTCAAATGTATCGATATATCTATCAATTTCGACAAGTTGATGATTTAATGTGCTCTCTACATGCTCCGCATAATCGCTTAGTTTTACTAAACCATAGTGTCTAAAAAGGTCCAACCAATCATTACGCAATATACTCTTCCTCTCAAATAAAATTAAGTTAATTATAATTCATTTTTTGGAAAATGTAATTTGATTGTGATGAAACTGACAAAGCACTTCAAGGTTGTTTAAATCATTGTGCTCTATATCATGACCTCTCTAAGCTCCTTTATGCTTATGATGGACCAACTAACCTATTGGAGTTTATGCGTCCTTCTGTGGCACACACAGCACATCTGTAATGACTCTCACGTAACATTGCTTCTCGAAGTGATTTCCATTCTCTGCTTTGATAGTATTTGTAATTCGCTTCATTCTGTTTGTTGTATCTAATTGCTTATCAGCACAGCCCTGGTGCTTTGTACAATAACGTTCAGTCCAGTCTATATATTCCCGGCAGGTGGGGACGTTACAACGTTTTACCGGCATTTCTAATTACCCTTATGCGACTCAAGGATAAGACAAAGGTGTACGTCCCTGTTTTAATTTCATCACTCTCCTTTTTTATTTGTTCTAAGCCGCCCCTGTTTGTTAGCCGCCATTGATTTTGAAAACAGACAGGAACGCTTTAGAGCAAATAGAAAAAGCACCACCCTATCGAACAGTGCTTCTAATGATCAAATTTAACCAATAATTCAATTAAATTTCTCAACTTTAATCATTGAACTTTTTTGTAAAGGAAATATGACTTCTTGTTCCTTATAAATGTTTACTGAGGTTAACACATAATCAGGAATTTTTGATTTCATAGCAACTATAAATCCCTTAATATTTATTCCAGGGTTATCCTTAGTAGCTTTTGCTGTAATAATTGTGTAAGGTGATGAAGATTCGTTTTTAAACCAATATATATCCTCTAGATCTTCTGCTAATGTCCATGAAACATAGTGATTATCATAATCAATTTTTTTATGATCTTTATGAATTCTTCTTATTTCTCCGATATATAGTAAATATTTCGC
This sequence comes from Bacillus sp. PK5-006, assembly GCF_054161415.1. NCBI lineage: Bacteria > Bacillati > Bacillota > Bacilli > Caryophanales > Bacillaceae > Bacillus > Bacillus sp. PK5-006. The sequence goes on from NZ_CP096414.1 coordinate 2,338,882, forward strand.
AAGCTCTTTCGCAGTGCTGTCTTCACTGTTCTCCCATTCGTATAATTGTTTTATTAAATCTTTCCAGGTCACATCCGTTTTGTTTAAATCGAACCTACGATATCCTTCTTTAGAGTGATTAACCCATTTTTTAAATAACTGTTCCATTTCGTCCATTTCCTTATTCTTATTTTTAATCCATTATCTATCGCATAATACAATATTATAACCTTTTTTCTGTCACGCTGCGCCAACATTACGCCAAAAACACGCCAGTTTTCTGCCAATAAAAAAGCACCATAAAGGCGCTTAAACTTTCATTTTATTTTTGTTTCACTGGCTCCACTTGTTGAGTTACCTTATTGTAATCCTCTAAACATTCTTCCAAAAATATTTTTATTATATAGCGTTTATCTACATTTTTAGTTAACACCCTATGTTGTATACCCCAAATAACAAATATTAGTATGAATGGCACACCGACAGCTAATATGGTCGTCCTTATAACGGTTGCAAAATCAATTATATTTAAAAGTTCTGAAGCATCCATTTTGGTAAGATCTTTAGTGTCTAAATACTTACTGAAAACACTGTTTAAGAAGGCCATAGCCGCAGTCATAATTCCTATACTTGCTGAAGATAAAGCTGCAATCATTACCATAAAGAAACTAAAAGGTTGAACATTAATAGCCTGTGTATCTTTGGCTACTTCGATACCACCTTTAATTCTTCTCAACATTCTATTTAAATCATCTTTGTTATGATCTAATATAATTGATTTTTGAAGTTCCTTTTGTCCATCATTAGTTAAGTTATAGAATTTACCATAGCGATTTTCTAAATATTTTATCGTCGTTTTAGCTTCATTATAATTTCTAGTCATATTTTCACCTCCCATGAGTTTATCGACAACACCTTTATGAACTTTATATTCTGCAAAATTTGTCGAACGAAAATAAAAGCACCTCTAAACGGGTGCTTTAGTTACAATTTCATTGAGAGCGTATGCCAGGTCTAGGAAAGTCTTTGCTTTTAACCTTGTATATACTCATGCCGATTTCATTATCAACCTGGTAATCGAAAACAGGTTCTTGCTGCATGTACCGTTTAATGATTATTTGCCTCTCGTTATATGATGACGATTAACCTCTCTTTGCAACTTCTCAAGAAACGCATTTCGTTTCTGCTCCCATTCAATCCGTATAATGGCTGTACTTTCAGTGGATAAGCGGAAAGCGTTGGTAGTAGCGGGCGGCACTATGCTGAATCCTCCTGTTATCTTTGGCAGCATATCGTCCGGTGACTGGGAGAAGATACGAACGATAGTTGTCGAGAATCCTTTCAACTCTTTTTCTCGTTTCTTTTTTATCTATTACAGGTGGTTCACCATAAAATACCCTCCCCCTTTATTTGCTTTTTAATGCCCCGCCACGGCCTCTTTTATATGTTTGGCGGTAAGCGGCGCTTCTCAATACCAATCTCTAACTGTCAACCTGTGTTCCAAATTTAAGAACAATCTATTACTTTAAAATTGTTATTCACCTTGCCCTTCTATTTTAACTCAGAATTCGAGCGGAAATTTTAAATTGGGTGTGCTGAAAAATTAGCGGACTAAATACTTCCCTTCTGATAGAATAATTTTGAAGGGAGGTGAAAATTCGGATAAATTCTACTATTATAATATAAATACTGACATTAATGGCAATCATGAAGTGCATACAGAAGATTGCTCTTACCTTCCTGATACTCGAAACCGTGAGTATATTGGCTATGAGCCTGATTGTAAGTCAGCCATTAATCGAGCAAAACGTGAAACTAGCAAATATAATTTTGATGGTTGTTACTACTGTTGTAATGAATGTCATACTGGATAACTCATGAGAGGGGCAATTAGTCCCTTTCTAACTCTTTTAATTTAAAACCGTGTTCTTGACACTCTTTACAGATTTAGAGTTATGAGATTATTAAACACTTGTTCTTTTTCATCAATTACTGTAAATGGGTATTCATTTTTGTTCCTCCTATCGAAATATTGTCTTAACTCATTTAATTCAAAACTTACACGCTTATACTAAAGAGTGGCCATTCAAAAAAACGAGTTGCAACAGTTTTTAAAAATTCTCAGATGTACTTGTCCACGATTTTATTTCCCCTTCATCCATAATTTGTTTCATGATTTCTTTTGATTCTTCATAGAACCAATACCGTTTGCCTTTCCTTCCGTCTTTCGAGTAACTTTATTCTTGGATCAATTAAAAATTCGTTAAAAGCTACATTGGGGAGGTTCTAAAACACACAAAATTTTTAACCCTCCCTAATCCCTTTATACCAAAGGTTTTCTTTTTACAATAACTCTATTTGCAATTTACTAATAAAAACGTATAATTTATACTAAGCACAGGAAGACGAAAGACAAAGGAGAGAAAAAATGGACGATTATGCTCATACTAAAGACATAGAACCTACAGCAGAAAACATCGCAAAAGCCATTTATACTGTTAACCGCCATGCTAAAACCGCACCAAACCCCAAGTTTCTTTATCTTTTGAAAAAACGCGCGCTGCAAAAACTATTGCAAGAAGGTAAAGGAAGAAAAGTGGGCCTACATTTCTCTAACAATCCCAAGTATAGTCAACAACAGTCCGACGTGCTGATTGAAATTGGAGATTATTATTTTCACCTGCCACCAACGAAAGAAGACTTCGAATTTTTGCCACACTTAGGAAATTTAAATCAATCATATCGCAATCCGAAAGCGAATATGTCATTAAACCGAGCAAAGCAAATACTTCAAACGTATGTCGGTTTAAAAGAAAAACCTGCCGCCACAAAACAAAAATCACATTACACAAAACCCGTCTTCAAACGTCTCGGGGAAAGTTATTTTTAAACAGAAAAAAACCACTCATACCGAGTGGTTTTTTCGTTTAGATAATAAAATGATCGACTTTTTCAATCAGCTGATGAATTTCTGGTTTACTGATTTGATCATCTGCCCCGATCGTTTCCCCTTTATGACGCAAATCTTCAGTGATTAACGAAGAGAAAATAAGAATCGGAATGGAATTTGTTAAAGGATTGTCCTTCAGCAGTTTTGTTAGCCGGTGGCCATCCATTTTAGGCATTTCAATATCCGTAATAATCATATCAATTTCTTCTGTGACACTGATTCCTTTGCTGACAAGGTCCATGACATGATCATATGCCTGTTTGCCATCTTCAAAGGTCACAATGTTTTTATAGCCTGCTTCGGTTAATTCATTTGTTAATAAACGCATGAGAAGCGGAGAATCTTCAACGACATACAGTTTCTTCCCTGTTCTTCTCTCGTCTTTCTCACCGTCAAACATATGATACGTATCAACACCAGAAGCGGATTCAATATCATAAATGATTTTTTCGTAATCTGGAAGGAAAATCATTTTTTCATCAAGCTTAATGATGCCCGTTAAATGACGGTCCATCCCTTGATTGAGTGCAGTCGGCTTCTCAATCTCTTCCCAGCTGACGCGGTGAATTTGTGATACCGTTCCTGTATGGAACACAAATTTCCGTTGGTTGAATTCAGTCACAATATATTTCTCTTGTTCTGACTGATCTGACTCGACATTAAAAAAGGAAAATAGATTGATGACTGGTAAAATCTCGCCTCGTAAACTAATCATCCCTTCTACATCTTGGTGAGAGTGCGGTACAACCGTCACCTCAACCGGCTGAATGATTTCTCTTACTTTCATGACGTTAATGCCGAATTGATTTGCACCAATTTCAAACTTCACAATTTCCAATTCATTGGTACCAGAGTCAAGTAAAATTTCTTGTTTGTTTAAAGCCACGGAAATCCCTCTATTCTTCAATATAAGATTGTACTTTTTATATCGGCAGCATAGGTAAAAAGTTGACGTTTCTTTACGCTTTCTCTCGAACGAATTGATGAATCACAAGTCCTATCGCTGCAAGGATGAGCAAAGACCCTAGTGCAAGGCGGCTTGCGAGATTTCCGTGCTCTGCAAACAGCAGGGTAACTGAGCCATAAATGATCGGCCCGATAATGGAAGATACCTTCCCTGAGAATGCAAAGAGGCCAAAAAACTGTCCTCGCTTTTCCTTCGGTGTCAGTTCAATAATCAAGATTCGTGATGCCCCCCAGCTTGCGCCAAGTGAAATCCCGAATAAACTGCCCGCTATCCAGAAGACCCATTCGGTTGCCGCTGTCACAGCCAGAATGAGCGCCACAATTAAAATGACATACACGACTGTAATCGATCGCTTTGCCCCTATCGCTTTTGTGATATATCCAAACAGAAAGGAGCCAATGATACTTGAAATGGTCGACACAAGATAGAGCAAAATAAATTGCCCAGCGGTAAAGCCAATGATGATTTTGGCATAAACAGCCATCATCGCAATCGCTGTTTGTAAAGCATCATTCATAAAAAAGAAAGCAATCATAAAGATAAAAGCTGGCTTGTACTTTTTCATCTCTTTAAACGTGTGAATAATCTCTTTATACCCGCTGAAAAAAGACGCCTTTTTCTCTCGCTGAGGCAGCGGATGAGGATCTTTTACAAAAAAGAGAAAGGGTAGAAAAAAGAGAAGGAATAAAAGAGCTGTCGGAATAAATGCTTCATGAAACTGGTCATTGCCGACAAGTAAATAAACAGAGAGACCGACAAGTGTTCCTAAATAGCCAACGGCGATACCAAATCCTGAAATAAGCGGGATTTCTTCCTTTGTCCCAAGATCAGGCAAAATGGTGTCATAGAAAACAAGACTAGAATGATAAAAAAACTTTGCGATCACAAATAAGGTAACCACGACTAATAAAGAAACAGGCAGCCCAAACCATTCACTTGAGAAATCAATCCCAGCAAAAATCCCCATCATCAACGTACAAGCAATACATATGAACGTAAACACCGTAATGTAGCGTTTCTTTTTCCCTGTACGATCAATCAGCACTCCGTATAAAGGTGTAAAAATGACGAGAAAAAAGCTGGCTAGTGCGTTTGCATAAGAAATAAAGGTGCTGGCGATCTGGTCCATTCTCGCACTGTCTCCGATCGTTTCCTGCAAGTAAAATGGGAAGAAAATGGTGATCATATTTGATGAAAAGATCGTATTTGCAAAATCATACAACGCCCAGGCCAGCACAGGTGCTGTCAAAAACAGCCCAAAGCCTGCCCCTTTTTTCTGTGCGGTCTTTTTTCCTGTTCTCAATCGATTGTCTCCCTTCCCTGCCTCATTTTTCACTATCATTCTATTTTATGTGCTGTTTCCCTCTTCCATACAAGCGATCTATGAAAAAAAGCACCTCTTACCATATAGCAGAGGTGCTTTTTTCATTATTTCTTCACAACAATGGTACTTGCAATCAAATCGTGAAGTGCTTGTTTTTTTTCTGTGAAGAAAGCAATGATATAGCCAATATATAAGATCGGAGACAAAAAGCCTTTTGCAAAGAAGCGGCCAGTTGCACGGCCAAATGTGACCTTTTCGCCTGTGACTTTTGTTACTTTGATGCCGAGAGCCATCTTTCCAAGTGTTCCTTGCAATTTTGATGATTCCATGATGGCGTAATAAAGCCATGTCACCACGGTACCCATCAAGATTGCCCCTATATAGAAAAAGATCAGTCCCATAATAGCTTCCCACTCCTCATCCGTTATGACGGTTGAAGAATAGTAATAACTGTCGTCATCCATCATCATTGCTGCCTCTGGGCTTGAGATAAAAAAGACTGACGCCAAAATAAACATGATAAATGCAATTGGTACACCGATAATGATACCGTCCAAAAGGTGTGCAAGAAAACGATAGCCTACACCTGCTAGCTCAGGATGCTTCTTTTCTTGAATGTGTGGTTCTGTTATGTTGGTTTCCATCCTATTTCTCCTTTATTATGTATGTTTTCTATAAATTTCTTATAATCATTCGTTATTATATCCTATGAATATAGCAAGATCAATGGAACTTTACACTTTTACATACATTTTAGATCAGTTTGATCTAAGCGATTTATGTGAATAAATACTGAAAATTTGTGAAAAACATGGCACTTCTAGTTCTTTTACCTCCTGATTTTTTAACATTTTGTGATATTTTCGTCTTGTTTCCATTCTTCTGTTGACAATGATTCTTCAAATGGTACAATAGTCAAGGATTTTTTAAAGAAAGGTGTTCATGATGGGAACTGTCGTATTATTAAAGAACAACGAAATGACTGTAATTGAAGATATTTGCGAGGCTGATTTTTTAGATATGAAGCATGGTTTGTCAAATGATGACACAGCTTATATCTCTTGGTATGAAGACTACGATACTGCTTATGGATATTGATTTCATTTCATAGATGAAGCGTAAAAAAAGGCGATACAACCTGAGAATAGGTTGATCGCCTTTTTTACGTTTGTGCGCTTCTTTCACTTTCAGGTTCCACATGAATAAAGATTTGTGCATGCGGAAATTCCAGCTGAATCTTCTCTTCAATTCGATCACATAATTGGTGCACATCTTCAATCGTTGTCTTTCCATCTACAATCAAATGAAAATCAATATATTCCTCGGCACCAGACCGCCTTGTTCGAAAGTCATGATATTCAATAAATTCTTGACTAAATCCTTGAATGATCGCTTCGATTGATTGTTCTTCCTCTGGTGTTAACCGAGCATCAACAAGCGGCGGGAAGGCTTCCTTCATGAGTTTAAACGCTTCACGCATAATAAAGAGAGCCAGAACCATTCCAATGATCGGATCTAGGAAATACCAGTCGGTTAATGCCACAAGCAATAAACTAAATGCCACCCCTAATGACGTAAACACATCCGTTAAAAGGTGCAGTGCATTTGATTTCATGGCAACTGAATGTACTCGCTCAGCCTCTTTGTTCACAACCCTCGATACAACAAAATTGATGAGCGCGCCTAGCAGCATGACCACAATGCCAAGCACAGGCAGCTTGACTGGCTCTGGATGCATTAATTTGTGAACACATTCGTATATAATCCAAATGCCAGCAACGAAAATCAGCAGTGTCTCAATCGTTCCAGAAATATTTTCGACTTTTCCATGTCCATAAGGATGTTTAGAATCTGCTGGCTTTCTTGAAATACGAACAGAAATAAATGCAATAAACGATGCCATTAAATCGAGAAACGAATGAATGGCTTCTGATAAAACCGCGACAGATCCGGTTAATAGACCCACAATGATTTTTAAGATGACAACAAATGTGTTGCTCAGCACGGATAGAAACGCGATTTTCGATGTCTTCGCTGATTGTTCCATCTATCGTCCTCCTTTAGGAGATCGTATGTCTATGAAAGCAATTCCCATGACCCTGATTCTCACGTTCTTTCAGTTTACTCAGTTTTGCCGTTTTCTAATCATCTTCATCACAGCCTGTATTTTCTCTTGAGGTTACGCTATAATAAATGTTGCTCTTTCTTTAATATATCACTCATGCGGTGATGGATAGGAGAATAGACTACATATAACGATATCCAGTGCCTTTCGCAGGTGACATTTATGCAGTGAATGGTAAAATAGGATAAAAACATAAATTTTTAAGGTGATGAGAAATGGAGCATTTGCTGAATCCAAGAGTAAAGGATATTGAAATTTCAGGCATTCGAACATTTTCAAATCTCGTATCGTCATATGAAGATGTCGTTTCATTGACGATAGGCCAGCCCGATTTTTATACGCCGCATCATGTCAAAACAGCTGCCAAAGCAGCCATTGACGAGAATTACACCTCATACACTCACAATGCTGGTTTCCTAGAGCTAAGACAAGCGATCCAGCATTATATCAAGAAGAAAGTGAATCTTGATTATGATGCAGAGTCAGAAATCATTGTGACGACAGGTGCAAGTCAAGCAATCGATGCTGCGTTTCGAACCATTTTAACAGAAGGCGATGAGGTCATTTTACCTGGACCTGTATACCCCGGATATGAACCGATCATTCGAATGTGCGGTGCCATGCCCGTACATATTGACACAACGAATGCCGGCTTTAAATTGAATGCCAAGCTGATTGAGGATGCGCTAACGGAAAAGACAAAGTGTGTGGTTCTTCCTTACCCTTCAAACCCGACTGGTGTCACGCTTTCAGAAGAAGAATTGAAAGAAATTGCCCAGCTCCTTGAAGGAAAAGACATCTTTATTTTATCCGATGAAATCTACAGCGAGCTGACATTTGACCGGCCGCATCATTCAATTGCCTCTTTCTTAAAAGAACAGACCATTGTCATCAATGGACTGTCTAAATCTCATAGCATGACTGGATGGAGAATTGGATTTTTATTTGCTTCAGCTCCAATTGCTAAACATGTATTAAAAGTACATCAATATAACGTGTCTTGTGCCTCGGCTGTCTCACAAAAGGCGGCACTTGAAGCTGTGACAAATGGTGTGGATGATGCACTGATCATGAGAGAGCAATATAAGAAAAGACTCGATTATGTATATGATCGGCTCATTTCTATGGGGCTTCCGGTGATTAAACCTTCTGGCGCTTTTTATATTTTTCCATCCATTGAATCGTTTGGGATGAGTTCCTTTGATTTTTGCATGGAGCTGTTAGAAAGTACAAGACTTGCGGTCGTACCAGGCTCTGCTTTCTCTCCACTCGGCGAAGGGTATGTGCGCCTGTCTTACGCTTATTCACTTGAAACGCTGAAAGAAGGACTTGACCGGCTAGAACAATTTGTACTCGAAAAACGTTCCATTCATTCGCTAGATTGAAACAACGGCTCTCTTGCCGTTGTTTTTATTTTGCAGGAAACATGATGTGAAATACAGTGCCCTTTTCAGGCTGACTATCCACACGGATCGTCCCGTTATGATTTTCTAAAATATTAAATGTGACCATGAGGCCAAGTCCTGTTCCTTTTTCCTTTGTGGTTAAAAAGGGCTCTCCAATCCGCTTCATCACCGATTCAGGAATGCCGATCCCTTCATCACGAATCGTGACAAGTATTCCATCACCTTCTGCTTTGGCTGTGATGTCTACCTTTCCTCCGTCCGGCATGGATTCTACGGCATTTTTGATTAAATTGATAAACACTTGCTTGAGCTGATTTTGATCCCCGTTCATCAGGAGACCCTCCTCTATCTCACTTGTGTTCATTAAAATACCATTTAAGTTCGCTTGTGTTTCTAACAAGGCTGTGACTTCGCTGATGATTTTTTTCAAATCAAGCGTCTGCATTGAGGACGTTTGCTGCGGTTTCGCCAGCATTAGCAGCTCACTCAAGATAATTTCTATTCGGCTCAGCTCAGAGAAAACAATCTCGAAGTATTGATCGCGATCTTTTGTTTTCGGTTTAATGAGCTGTAAAAAGCCTTTGATGGCGGTCAATGGGTTTCTGATTTCATGTGCAATGCCAGCCGCCAATTGGCCTGCAATCGATAATTTTTCAGAGCGGAGCATGAGCTCTTCTGTCTGCTTACGTTCGGAGATATCTCTTAAAATAATTTGAACCGCTGTTTCTCCAAAAAATGTAGTTGGGATACAGACCATTTCTGTATAAATCAACTTATGTTTAAACGTATGACAGCTCATTGTGACAATCTCAGAATCTGATGCTCTTTCAATAATACGTGATAAACTCTTTTTGACCTTTTGCTGATCACAGGAATGAATTTGATGAAAGATATCCTTTCCTATTAATTTATCGTAATGCTCGGCTTCAAATAATTTAATGCCAGATTCATTCATAAACACCCATTTGTGATCATGGATGACCGCAATCGTATCAATGGAGTTTTGAATGAGCAGCTGATACCTCTCCCGGCTTTTTTGAAGAACGGTTTGGAATTTTTTACGGGATGAGATGTCCACGAGCAGTAAAAGCTCTGCCCGCTGATTTTGATAAATCGTCGGTGATGACTTTACCTCAATATGAATACTGCTCCCATCTTGACGCTTCCATATCTGTTCAATCATTCCGACTGGAAGGCCTTGCTGCAGCCTTGTTATTCGGCTTCTGACAATATCATGGTACTCTTCAGCAATAAAATCAAACGCGGACTTGCCGATCATGTCATCTCTTGCACTTACCCCCATTAATTGCAGCATTGCATCATTCGCATACACAATTTTCCCTAAAGTCGTAATACATAACGGATTTGGCAGCATGGCAATCAATTGTTCAGCTTCACCGACATTTTGGAAAGCCGGCAGACTGCCTAACGACTGTTCTGCTACTTTTGATGTTGTTTGAAATGCTGCTTTTTGGGGCTCAGTATCCAGCACCCTCATTTTCAGGATCATTTCTCTACTTACTTCGTTGTCTAACCCATCACAAGCAACAAAATCAATGCTTGCTTCGATCCATACAGCTGTCAGATCACTTCTTAGCAGTCTAAAGTGGCAAACCTCTAGCATGTGCTGATTGTAAAAATAACTTTCGACGAGAAATTGATCTTCGGTATGAACAAAGTCTTTCAAAAAACACCCTAGTAAATCCTTTTGTTCATAGAGCAAAAGCTGCTTACAGTTGGAAGAAATGTAGAGAAAGCGGCCATTAGAAGAAAGAACGGCATGTAAATCGATGTTCGAATACAATTGATTCGAATCTTTCATTTGTTGTTCCATCGTCGTCCGACCCTCCTTTTCATTTTTTAGGGTTGTCCTTAGATTGATGTATAAAAAAGATTCGCTAGAAAACCCGTATTTTCCTTCTGTCATCGAGGGAAACGTCCATATTTTCAGCAAAAAGGGAGCACTTTCTGCTGCTGTGCTCCCTGCGGTTTATTGTTTTTCATATTTCTTTTGTAATTCAACGTACTTATCCACAATTTTACTCGGGATGTTTTTAATAACAGGATCCTTATCTGAGACATAAGGTGTCACGACACTAAACGCCACCTTTGGATTAGAAGAAGGATAATATCCTCCAAAGGTTAAGTTGTACGTTGAATTTCCCCACCAGCTGCGGTTGGCACCATAGTAGAACGTTTGCGCTGTACCTGTTTTTCCTGCGACATCATGCTGACCAAACCGGCCAGCGGCAGTTCCGCCTGTTGATGTGACCATTTTCAGTCCCGTTTTTACGCGGTCAATATCTGCTTTCGAGTTGTTAATCGTATTCAGCACTTTCGGCTCATATTTTTTTACGACTGGGCCTACTTCATCCTTCTTCGTTGGAAGATGAACACTTTTCACTACTCTTGGCTGAATACGGCTGCCTCCATTGGCGATCGTTGACATGTATTGTGCCACTTGAAGCGGTGTATACGTGTCGTACTGACCAATTGCTTCATCAAGCAAGAGTCCGCCGACCGTCTTAGGATGCGTCTGCATCCCGCTTGATTCCTGCGGCAGATCGATCCCCGTTTTCACGCCAAGACCGAATTGCGCATAGTAGTTTCTCATTTTTTGTAAGTGCTTAGGCCTTGCAGGTAACGGACCATCCTTTTGATAGGTGATGCCCGCCATTCTCATCGCTACTTGGAACATGTAGACGTTGGAACTTTTTTGGAGTGCTTGAAGGTCATTGACCCATCCTAGATTTTTATAAGACTTTTTCGCCTTTCCATTACTCCCTGCAAAATAGAGCGGTGTATCCATATAGGCTTGGTTGTGTGACATCCCGTCCTGATAACCGCCAAGTACTGTGGCTCCTTTGACAACAGAGCCCATTTCGTACTGGGTCGTAAATGTTCCGATCGCATAATCTGTGACGTCTCTGCCGTCCATTTTCTTGCCTGACATGGCGAGAACATCCCCTGTGTGAGGGTCCATCATGACGACAAAGGCACGATCCATCATATAGTTTCTCGCGCTGGCGGATCTAAGCTCTGATTCAACGATTTTGTCGACTTCCTTTTGCAGCTCCATATCAAATGTCAGCGCAAGATCAAGTCCTCTTCGTCCTTCTGTCCGCTTGATTTCATCGAGCAGCTTCCCACCAACCTGTGTATATTGAACGGTCGCTTTCTCTGGGTTTAGAAAATCCTCGTATTGATATTCTAAATAGCTCTTTCCTACCCGGTCATTTCGCGAGTAGCCTCTTGCCATATAGTAATCTTCACGCTCTTTAATGATTCCTTGCTCTGGTGTAGTCACACCGCCAAGTACATTATAAAGGGTCTTTTCATACGGATATTTTCTTGTCCAGTCGTTGATGACGTTCACACCAGGCAGTTCATCAAGATGCTCTGAGACAAGTGAAATTTCTTCATATGTCAGGCTTACGGATGAAGTTTGTTTTGATTCTTTCGTTTCATCGAGTAAAGCCACTTTTTCGTCCCCTTTTTTCTCTTCGTTTGGGTTCATTGCCTTCACGATTTGGGGCTCAAAGGCATATCCGCCTGTAAATCTACGGTAGATCGCTGCAACAGCTTTTTCCTCTGCATCCTTTTCGATCGCTTTGACTTCTTTCTTTGGGACACGCTCTACTTGAAGCGGATAGACATCCTTTGCATCGATATCTTTTTTCTCCGCTTTTGAAATGAGTTTATCCGCTTCTTTCGGATGGCTCGCCAGCCAAAAATCTCGAATGTCACGCTCTCTCAAAAAATCAGTATCCATTTTTATATAAGTCGCAAGTTTTCTTGCTACCTTAATCTTATCCTCCGCTTTCACACCGCTTTCTGATGTATAAACGATGGCAGGTACACTTTCGTTATCAACGACGACTCTTCCTCTCGCGTCATACATTTTTCCTCTTGGAGACGGGTATGATGCTGTTTTGACCTCTGTTCGGTTGGCTTGCTTTTTATAATCTTCACCATTGACGATTTGCAGCACACCAAGCTTGATCACAAGTCCAGCAAATAAACTAAATACAGCGAAGAAAAAGAGATTAATTCTCCAGGCGTTCCGGCGCTTGATTTTTTTTTGCTCGGCAGCACCTTGATGCTGTTTCTCTCCCACTTATGTAGCTCCTCTCATCCTTTTCAATCTTTTACAATTACCACTCATTATTGTAACACTTTTGTAATAGTTGTTACAGCGAAACGAGTGAAAAAAAGCTGTCAATCCCTAATCTGCAAAAAAATATACTAACACTTTAAAATATTGGTATGTTTATGTCGTTTTCTTTAAATGGAAGAATTCCCCATACTTTGATATGAAGCGGCTCTTACGATGACTTTAACAAAAATGACAAACTGGCATTGTCAATGGAGGATGCTGGTACGTTTATAACAAAAAGTCCATGGTATGATTTTTTGTGAGAAAACAAAACAAAGATTTTAGGAGGAGTTACAATATGAAGAAGAAATCATTCTTTTTTTCAGCGCTGACAGCTGCTGCACTCATCACGTTCACTGGAGGACATTCAGCTGATGCGAAGGAGCTTAACCTGAAACAAGTAATAAATGTACAGCATCAAGCCATTGATCTTCATACACTAGCAGCAAAATTACATATCTCTTCAGATGTAAACAAGCTAAGCAAGTCGAATCAAAAAGAGATCGAAGCTCTATTAAACAAACTGATCAAAAGCGGTCAACCTGTTACAGGAACAAAAGTAGTGAAAGAAGTAAACAAAGCAAAACAAGAACAAAAACAAGAATCAGTGAAAAAACCAACTGCTTCTAAACCAAGCACTCCAGCAAAAGAAAACACAAGCAGCAACACAAAAGCTGACCAAAAAGACACAACCGCATCAAAAGCAGACAGCAGCTTAAATGCATTTGAAAAAGAAGTGGTTGAGCTTACAAATAAAGAGCGTGCAAAACAAGGCTTAAAGGCCCTTTCTGTTGATTCTAAATTAAGCAAATCTGCTCGCGCAAAATCTCAAGATATGAAAGATAAAAACTATTTCTCTCATACAAGCCCAACTTATGGATCTCCATTTGATCAAATGAAGCAATTCGGTATCACTTACAAATCAGCAGGTGAAAACATTGCCCAAGGTCAAAGATCTCCTCAAGAAGTTGTGACAGCATGGATGAACAGTGAAGGCCACAGAGCGAACATTTTAAACAAAAGCTATACACATATCGGTGTTGGTTATGTGAAATCTGGCAACTACTGGACGCAGCAATTCATCGGAAAATAATATCAAAAAAACCTGTCCCTATTTGGGACAGGTTTTTAGTTTGTTTTGAGGGTGCTGCAAACTATTTGACCCATAATTTATAGATGCTCTGGGTCCCGCTGTTTTCTTCTCCCTGTTCGCTCAGCTTTTCATAAAGGGACTTCGCAAGTGAGAGCCCTGGCATTTCTTCACCCATCAGCTCTGCTTCTTCAAGTGCAATGCCCATATCTTTGATAAAATGCTTCACATAAAACCCTGGCTCGAAATCGCCTTTCAGCATTCTTGGTGCAAGGTTTGACAAAGACCAGCTGCCGGCTGCACCTGTTGTGATGCTTTTGAGCACCTGCTCTGGATCAAGCCCTGATTTTTCGGCATAGGCCATTGCCTCTGCGACACCGACCATTCCCGCTGCAATGGCAATTTGGTTACACATTTTTGTATGCTGACCGCTTCCTGCTGGTCCTTGATATTGAATGTTTTCACCCATTTGCTCAAATAGCGGCAGACAGGCTTCATAGGCTGACCTTTCTCCGCCGATCATAATGGCCAGCGTGCCATTTTTGGCTCCTATGTCTCCGCCTGACACAGGTGCATCTAATGTAAATATACCTCTTTCCTTCGCTTTCAACTCAATTTCTTTTGCAAGCTGAGGCTTCGATGTCGTCATATCAATGAGATATGTACCTGGCGCGGCATGTGCCACAAGCCCATCTTCACCTAAATAGATCTCTTCTACATCAGATGGATATCCCACCATTGTAATGACGGCATCTGCACTTTCTGCAATCTCCTTTACTGCCGGCTTCCATGATGCGCCTTTTTGAATCAATGCATCTGCTTTTGCTTTCGTTCTTGTATAAACGATCACTTCATAGCCTGCATCCATTAAATGTCCTGCCATACTGCGACCCATTACACCGATTCCTATAAAACCAACTGTTTTGATTTGTGCCATCACTTGTTCCTCCTTAAAGAGACTTTGTCAATCCACCATCAATGATCAGTGTTTGACCTGTCATATATGTATTGGCTTCTGATAAAAGAAACACTGCATATGCTGCAAATTCCTCTGGCTGGCCGTAACGGCCAAGCGGGATCGCTCGTTCAGCCTGTGCTTTGATTTCTTCAACCGTCCGATTCTCTCTTTGTGCGCGATGCTTCTCCAGCTGTTTCACACGGTCTGTTTCAATTTTTCCCGGTGCTAACGTATTGATCAAAATACCATCCTTTGCAAACTCCAGAGCGGCTGTTTTTGTCCATCCGGCTATGGCCGGTCTAAATGTATTCGACAGCATCAAGCCCGGGATCGGTTCTTTCACTGACATTGACGCAATATTTAACACACGTGCGCCGCGTTTTTTCAAATAAGGCAATGCCTCTTTTAATAATCGAATATAGCTGAGTAAATGAAGCTGAAATGATTCGATCCAATCTTCATCTGTTAAGGTGTCGAGCGTTCCTGTTTTAGGCCCGCCTGTATTGTTCACAAGAATGTCTAGACACTTCTCATCACCAGCCGCCGCTTGAACAAGCGCCTTGATTTGCCCGGCGTCAGATACATCACATACTTGATAAGTCAGCTGTCCTTTGACAAGCGGAGACAGCTCATTGACTGTTTCCTTCAGCTTTTGTTCATGTCTTCCCGAGAGCATCACATCTGCTCCCTCTTTTGCTAGAGCAAAGGCAATCGCTTTTCCGATACCTTGACTGCTTGCAGCTACCAATGCTTTTTTTCCAGTTAGATTGACATCCATGTCAACACCTCCCCTAGTTTATTTTATCATACAAAAAGAACCTTGCTCACATCGCAAGGTTCCTTTCCGCTCATTACACCTTAAATCGATCAACCGCCTGACGCAGTGCCTGGCTTGATTCGTTCAGCATTTCAGTTGAGGTTTTCGTTCTTTCTAACACTTGAACTTGTTCATCTGTAGACGCATGCACTTCCTCAGCTGAGGCAGCAGATTCTTCTGAAATGGCAGCAATACTTTGAATGGAGTCACTCATCTTCTGCTGTTCTTCTGTCATTTCATTAATCTGTGTATGAATGCTGTCGATTGAACCGACAAGTGCCTGCATTTCCATTGTGATACTGCTGAGTGCCTCACCGGTTGCATTGATGGCGGCACCTTGTTCCTCATTCATTTTACTTGCTGTTGTCATCGCTTCAGCCGCCTTCTTCGACTCATCTTGAATGAGTTTGACGGTTTCACTAATGTGTTTTGTTGACTGCGCAGATTGTTCAGCAAGCTTTCTCACTTCTTCTGCAACTACAGCAAATCCTCGTCCACTTTCTCCTGCTCTCGCTGCTTCAATGCTTGCATTCAGTGCAAGTAAATTCGTTTGATCCGAGATTTCAGAGATGGCGGTCACGACATTTTCAATATTTTTCGTTTTATGCTCAAGGTCTAGCAGCATTTGCTCAACCTTTTTCGATTCTTCACTCGCTTGTGTTGATTTTTGGACGAGCAAACCAAGTGCGTCAAGCCCTTTATAGCTTGCATCTTCAGATGATTTTGAGTTGGTTTGCATTTGTGAAGCGAGCTCACCCATATGGCGCACTTTCTCATACAAATACTCTGATTTTTCATTAATCGTTTCTGCATCTGACGCCTGCTTAGTCGCTCCTGTTGCCACCTCTTGAATGGCCGTTGCAATCTGTTCGCTAGACAGCAAAGTCTCATTTGAAATGTGGGTCACTTCATCCGCTGATTTCACAACTTGATCTGAAGCCCCTTTCACTTTTTCAATTAACTCCCTGACATCCTCGGTCATTTGATTAATGCTTTTCGTGAGGGAACCAATTTCATCTTGGGATTTCACTGCAAGCGTACTTGTTAAATCGCCTTCTGACACCTTACGCACATGCTCTATTAGACGCTTGATTGGCGTTGTAATGCTTCTTGCCAATAAGAAGCTGAGGATTATCGCAAGAATAATGGCAATGACGGATATAATGATACTTGTCTGATTCATTTGTTCTGTGATCCAAAGCAGTTTACTTTTCTCAAAGCTGACACCAACCGTCCAATCGGCTTCTTTGATTTTAGATAGGACCGTCAGTTCTTTGCTGTCATCAACACCTGAGTTGTCAAGCGCTTTTTTCACAGAAGGGACCTTTGATATGTTTTTTCCTTGCTCTGTTGGATGCGCCAAAAGGGTGCCTGTGCCATCAACTAAGAAAGCGGTCCCCTTATAAGGAATCTCTTGTTCATTTATATACGTTTGAATAGAGGACAGCTTCAAATCAAGTCCAGCGACCCCAATGACCTTTCCATTTTTGACAATCGCCTTCGTGGCTGAGACAATCACTTTTTTCGTTGCTTCATCGACATATGGATCTGTCCAAACGACCTGATCAGGCTTTTCAGCTGCTTGTTTAAACCAGCCTTGTTTCGATGGATCATATCCTTCGCCAAGATCGAACTCCGGAAAGCCGAACATTTTTCCGTCACTTGTTCCAATATAGGCAAACGAAATGAGCTTATCCTGTTCCTGCATGTTTTTTAGTTCATCGTTTTCAAAAGCCAATGTTTGCTTGGTTTGTTTTCGCGCAAATTCTTCAGTCATTGTACTTGTTGCGAGTTTATTAATTGTATTGCCGTAATTATCAAGCTTTTCCGTAATAATGTCTCTCATACTTTCTGCCGTTGCTGCTGCGGTGGTTTTTGCATCTCGTTCAATCAGTGGTCTTAACACTAAGTTGGAACCCACTTGAACAGCCACGACAGTTAAAATTAAAATAACTGAGATGAAAACAGCTATTCTCACTTGAAGTTTCTTAAACATCTCATCACCCCTACATCTACTTTCACACCTTAATTTATATATCGGCAAAATGATACCGCATTCAATAGTTGTAAGAAAATTTAAATAGAAAAAACAAGCCTTATTGGCTTGTTTTAAGTAAAATATTCAATTTTTGCAGAAGGAAAGTACTGATCTATATATGACTCTAAAGTCTTTCTTAGTTCTTGTTCCTCATCTTTTTGATAGATATATTTTCCTATTCCATATCTTCCCCACTTGTACCTTCTTTTTTCTTCATCCAACTCTAATTTTGATTTTGGGTAGTTTTTTTGAATCACACGCTTTGCTGGTTTTGTAAAGCGATGCTGAATCATCTCAAAGGTGATATCGTCTCTCACATCTTCAGGAAGAGCTGCATCAAGCTTTTCAAAAAGAACTTTATATCCTTCCTGCCAGCCTTCATGGATGTAGATTGGAGCAACAATAAAGCCTAGAGGATAGCCTGCCTTTGCGACCTTTACAGCCGCTTCAATCCGCTGATCTAGCGGTGATGTGCCGGGCTCAAAATATTTAATGACATAATCGGCATTGATACTAAAACGGAATCTTGTCCGGCCATTATGCTTTGCGTCTAACAGATGATCAACATGATGGAACTTCGTGACAAAGCGAAGCTTTCCTAAGTCTGTCTGCCCAAAGTATTCAATCGCTCGTTTGAGTGTATGTGTCAAATGGTCAATTCCTACGATGTCTGAAGTACATGATGCTTCAAATCTCGTGATATCCGGCGCCCGCTCGTTCATGTATTGCTCTGCCTGATCTAATATTTCTTCTACATTGACGTAAGTTCGAATGTACGGCTTACTTCCCATTGTTGTTTGCAAATAGCAATAATGACAATGTCCCATACATCCTGTTGCAAATGGGATCGCATACTCTGCAGATGGTTTAGACGAGTCAAACTTCAATGTCTTCCTCACACCAATAACAAGCGTTGACTTCGCATTACGATACTTTTGCAAGTCATTTTTTCCCGGAATATTTCTGACCTGGTTATGTGAAGTCGTTTCTCTTATTTCGATTCCCATACCCTCAAACTTTTCCTTCAGCTCTCGTCCTAACGGGTACTCTAACGCCCGGGGTTCAATGTAAACAAGCTGGGGAACGAAAGGTTTGATCATATTAAGCACATCCTTACCTTTAAGGTTTTCATACCGTTACTTTAACCGCACAGGATGGCTTTTATCCTTTCTAAAATCTCCCTTATTCAAACAAGTCTTGATAAAGAGCTTCTGCTTCTTCATATGTTGGAAACACAGCATCATCAGGTGCTAGTGGATGATACGTTTCAAGTAAAAAGAGGGCAAGCTCTTCTTCGTTGTATGGATGTGAAACAATTTCTGCTTCTTTAATTTGTGCTACGTTTGCAGCATGTGGATTTCGATAAATCACATATACTTGATCACCCGGTTTGTAGTCTGAGAAAGGCAATCTGGTCACCTCCATTTTTTAATTATAGGGTGCCCTTCTCACTGCCCAATATGACTCAATATGATAAAATTCGACAAAAAAACCAGACAGTTTCACCTGTCTGGTTTTCATTCACTTAGTTCTGTTGAAACGTCTTCTTGACGAAATCAACCACTTCTTCTGTTGTGCTAAGTGATAAAATATGCTCTTTAAATGATGCAGCTTCTTCTTTAGAAAGCTTGCTTAGCTGCGTTCTAGCTGGAAGAATGGATGTTGCACTCATTGAGAATTCATCTAATCCTAATCCAAGTAGAAGCGGGATTGCGATTTCATCTCCTGCCATCTCACCGCACATACCGACCCATTTACCCTCTTTATGCGCTGCTTCGATCACAAGCGTAATAAGACGTAAAATCGCTGGGTTGTAAGGCTGATAAAGGTAAGACACTCGTTCGTTCATTCGATCAGCAGCCATTGTGTATTGAATCAAATCATTCGTTCCAATACTGAAGAAATCTACTTCTTTTGCAAATTGGTCTGCGATGACAGCTGTTGATGGAATTTCTACCATCATTCCGATTTCAATGGAATCAGAAACGTCTGTACCAGCGGCAACCAATGCTTCTTTTTCTTCAAGTAAAATGGCTTTTGCTTCTCTAAATTCTGATAACGTCGCGATCATAGGGAACATGATTTTCAAGTTTCCATATGTACTTGCACGAAGTAAGGCGCGTAGTTGTGTTCTGAAAATCTCCTGCTCTTCCAGGCAAAGGCGAATGGCTCTATAGCCAAGGAACGGGTTCATTTCTTTTGGAAGCTGCAAGTAAGGAAGTTCTTTATCGCCACCAATATCTAGTGTGCGGACAACCACTGCTTTCCCTTCCATCTTCTCTAAAACTGTTTTATAGGCATCAAACTGCTCTTCTTCTGTAGGAAGCTGGTCTCTGCCCATGTATAAAAATTCAGTACGGTACAATCCGACTGCTTCGCCGCCATTTTCAAGTACACCTTTTACATCTTCAGGTGTTCCGATATTTGCAGCTAGCTCTACGTGAACGCCGTCTTTTGTAACCGTTGGCTGGTCAACAAGTTTCGCCCATTCCGCTTTTTGAGCTAAGTAGTCTTCATGCTTTTTTTGATACGCTTTCACTTCATCTTCAGAAGGCTGAATGATGACGTCGCCGCTAATACCATCCACAATGATCAGATCATCGTTTTTCACCGTTTTTGTTGCTTCTTTTGTCCCAACAACTGCTGGAATCTCCATAGATCTTGCCATGATCGCTGAGTGAGAAGTACGACCGCCGATATCTGTTGCAAAGCCTTTGACAAATTGTCTGTTCAGCTGAGCAGTATCAGAAGGTGTTAAATCTTCAGCAATGATGATGACTTCTTCAGAAATCATGCTTGGGTTTGGAATGTCAACGCCTAGCAAATGGCCAGTCACACGTTTCGTTACGTCGCGAATATCCGCTGCACGTTCCTTCATGTATTCATTGTCCATTGCTTCGAACATTGTGACAAACATTGTCGCTGTTTCTTTTAAAGCAAACTCAGCATTTACTTTATCAGATTTGATTTTATCCTTTACTGGGTTTAGCAGTTCAGGATCACTTAACACAAGAAGGTGGGCAGAAAAGATATCTGCTTTGTCTTGGCCAAGCTCTTTTAGCGCATGCTCTTTAATTGCTTCAAGTTCTTGTTTAGAAACATGAATTGCTTCTTCAAAACGCTTCACTTCTGTCTCTGGATCATTGATGTCTTTTTGGTGAACTGTTAAATCTGGTTCTTCCAGACGATACGCTTTTGCAATCGCAACGCCTGCTGAAGCACCGATTCCTTTCAGTTGTTGCATTACTCGCCTAGGCCTTCACTTTTCATTGTGTCTTTAAGCGCAGCAAGTGCATCATTTTCATCAGAACCAGAAGCAGAGATTGTGATTGTAGCACCTTTCGCAATTCCTAGAGACATTACACCCATAATAGATTTCAGGTTCACTGTTTTACCATTATATTCTAAGTTGATATCAGCATCATATTTACTAGCAGTTTGTACAAGAACTGTTGCAGGACGTGCGTGAATTCCAGAATCTGCAGTTACTTTGAATGTTTGTTGAGCCATTTTTATCAATCTCCTTTTTATACAATTAATACATCCACAATATTATATCATACTGCCGAGCTTGTCATCTAACAAGAACGGCAGTTATGAAAATTATTTTGAAATTTTCATGATGTTTTCTTGTCCAGCTTTGATTTCACCGGATGCTTGAAGGTCAATAAATTGTCCTTCACTTAAGTTGGTAAATACAATTGGAGTCATCAAAGATGGTACTTCAGACTTAATTTTATCAATATCAACCTCTAAAAGTTTTTGACCGATTTCTACTTGATCTCCCTCTTGTACAAATGCTTCAAACCCTTCTCCTTTGAGGCCGACCGTATCAATTCCGAAGTGGATCAAAATTTCAAGTCCACCATCAGACTGCAGGCCAATGGCGTGTTTCGTCGGGAACACATTTAAGATCTTCCCTCTTACCGGTGAAACAACCGTTCCATCTGTTGGCAAGATGGCGAAACCGTCACCCATCATTTTCCCTGAGAATACTTGATCTGGTACATCTGTAATTGGATGAAGCTCCCCTGTAATTGGTGAAGCAAAAATTTCTTCCCCTTGCTCATTTTGAAGCGGTTTTGCAATAACTTCTTCGACCTGCTGGCTGACTTCTTCTTTTGCAGAAGGGTCTTTCGCTGGACGAGGCGTGCGGCCTGCAATGATGTCCTGCATTTGTGTTTTTAAGTTATCAGAGCGCGGGCCGAAAATGGCCTGGATGTTGTTCCCTACTTCGAGAACACCAGAAGCGCCAAGCTTTTTCAAACGGTCTTTATCCACTTTCTTCTGATCATTCACAGTGACACGTAAACGCGTGATACAAGCATCCAGGTGCTTAATGTTTTCTTGATCACCCATTGCTTCAAGGATTTCATAAGGCAAGTCATTACCTTTTTCAGACTTCGCCTCACTCGCTCCGTCTGCTGCTTCATCCTCGCGGCCAGGTGTTTTCAGATTAAATTTGCGAATAGCGAATCTAAATCCGAAGTAGTAAATGACAGCAAGTACAAGACCTACTGGAATGACGAGCCACCAAGCGGTTCTATTTGGCAGGATACCAAATAGGAAGAAGTCGATTAACCCTCCTGAGAAGGTCATCCCGATTTTCACGTTTAGAATATCCATTATCATAAAGGATAATCCAGCGAATACACAGTGAATCGCAAATAATACTGGTGCAACAAACAAGAATGAGAATTCAAGCGGTTCAGTGATCCCTGTAAGGAAAGAAGTAAGGGCCGCTGATCCCATAATTCCTGCTACTAGCTTTTTATTCTTTGGTTTTGCTTCATGGTAAATCGCAAGTGCTGCTGCTGGAAGACCGAACATCATGAACGGATATTTCCCTGTCATGAATGTACCAGCTGTCAGCTGTACACCATCTTTGATTTGCGCCATGAAAATACGCTGGTCACCACGGACAAGCTCTCCTGATAAGCTCTTGTAACTAAAGAACTCATACCAGAATGGTGAGTAGAAAATGTGGTGCAGACCAAACGGAATTAATGATCGTTCAATGACACCGAATACAAAGGCAGCCAGCGGCTCATTCGCTGCGAGCAGTCCTGTTGAAAATGAGTTCAGTGCACCTTGGATTGGCGGCCAAATGACTAGCATCAATAGCCCTAAAATAAGTGCTGAAATAGAAGTAACGATTGGAACAAAACGCTTACCAGCAAAGAAGCCAAGATATTGCGGGAGCTCAATTTTGTAAAATTTATTATACATATAAGCTGCTAATACCCCGACGATAATCCCGCCAAAAACGCCGGTAGACAAGGTCGGTATGCCGAGCATATTAATATATGCTGGATGACTTTCCTTGAAGAACTTAGCCAGTTTGAGTGAATCAGATGGAATGGATCCGTTAGCCATTAATACGGCACTCATCGTGACGTTCATGACAAGGTAACCGATGATAGCGGCAATCCCTGCCACTCCGTCTCCATTGGCAAGACCGATGGCAACCCCTACGGCAAATAATAGCGGAAGATTCGAGAAGACGATGTTCCCCGCATTCTCCATGACACTTGCAACAAGCTGAATTGTATCATTGCTTAAAAATTGAGCTACATCAATCAGCTGCGGATTTTGCATCGCATTCCCAAGTGCCAGTAAAATACCAGCAGCAGGAAGGATCGCAACTGGAAGCATGAGTGCTCGTCCAATTTTTTGCAACACACCAAAAAGTGATTTAAACACTGGTTGAACCTCCTTTTGTTTTCGCTTACAACATACATTTGGGATGCTCCCTGACGTACATTTCATAATTAACCGTTTACATTTCACTTTCAAACGCAAAAAAAGGCATGGTGATATAAGGTTGCGCAAATAACAGGATCTTATCCTGTATTTACCTTAAGTCACTCATGCCTGATCGAATCAGTTACACGTTTCAAGGAAACTATGAAATTTTATTTGTCAATCTGTACAGATGAAGTGTCAGGTAGACTGCCTCAGCATCCTGTACAGGCTTTTTCAATGCATGCTGCAAAATTTTGATCATTTTCCAAGCAGTATTGTAGCATAAAGGATATTCATTTTTCAATAGATGAAGCAATTTTTCTGGCTCCTCTAATGATTCTCCCCGTTTAATACGCTCAATTGAAAACGTAATATGGCGTAATAAGCGTAAATAATGAATACTTTCTCTGTCTACTTTCATATGAAATGAATCTTCAATGACTTGGACCATTTGTGTAATGAGCTGCGAATGACGGTTCACTTCAGATAATGGCCGATTCGTCAAAGCTGAATGGATATGGAGCGCTATAAAGCCAATTTCTCCTTCTGGCAGCTTCGTTTCGACATCTGGCCGCTCGTTAATCAGTTCAACGACTTCCTTTGCAACCTCGTATTCTTTCGGGTAAAGCGATTGCGTCTCAAGCATAAAAGGGTTCGTGATATCATAGCCTTGCTGCACCCGCTTAAAACTAAACGCAATATGGTCGGTCAGTGCAACATGTATATGCTCATTCAATCGTTGTCCCATTTTTTCTCGTATATGATAAATGACGTCATTGGCAAGCTCGATCATGTTCTCATCAATATGATGAAGCAGTTGTTTATATTCTGTTTGTTCCTTCGTGTTTTTTAACACAAACATTTTTTCAAACACGTCTTGATCGAGAAGATCCCCCGATTTTTTACCGAAGCCGATCCCTTTCCCAATCAGAACCACTTCGCCCAAAGAAGGGTGTCTTGCGATGATGACATTATTATTTAACGCTTTATCAACGGTGAAGGATTCCATGAACATCCCCACCTCCTTCTTATTCAATCCCTCTTATCGTACAAAACAGATGAAACGTGCGTCAACGATTGTTTTTCAAAACGGTTGTTGTTCGCTCAATCAGGCGAAATGGCAGCATTCTTTTTTCTGATTTCTCTCCCTTTAATGCCCGATCGAACAAGTCAAACGCTTCCTGTCCCATTTGTTTGAGGGGAATATGAATGCTGGAAATCCCCAAAGCCTCACTCAATTGGTTATTTTGAAAGCTGAGT
The DNA here is from genome assembly GCF_054161415.1 of Bacillus sp. PK5-006. Classification (NCBI taxonomy): domain Bacteria; kingdom Bacillati; phylum Bacillota; class Bacilli; order Caryophanales; family Bacillaceae; genus Bacillus; species Bacillus sp. PK5-006. Next base: position 2,363,697 of record NZ_CP096414.1, read on the forward strand.
ATGGCTGGTGATTCTCCTACTTTTATGTCATGACGCTGCGCCTCTAATAAAAAGCCGGCAGAGACTTCGTCATTTGTAATGAATAAAGCTGTAGGACGATTTTTCATTTCCTGCCATTCTGCAAATAATTGCTTCCCATCAAGCAGAGATAACTTCCCTTCGATGATCCAATCCTCATCAATGGTCTGCCCGAGCGATTGCATCATGTCTTGATAAGCCTGAAGTCGCGACTCGCTATTCGCTCCTTCTGTTCTGGCGAGAACGATCGCAATTCGTTGATGGCCGCATGCCGCCAAATGATGCAGCCCTTCCTTAAATGCTTGATCATGCGCAATCGACACGGTTGAGCATTGATCGTGCGGCACAGGATGACAAAATATAATCGGCCCTGATTCCTGCCATTTTAAAATGTGACCATCACTTAACGCATTTGAACAAAATATTAAACCATCTACACGGCGCTCTTTTAAACTCATTAACGCTTCTTTTTCTTTTAATGGGTCATATCCTGTTTGAAATAAAGCAAAATGCATGCCGCGCGCCTGTGCTTTTTCTGCAATACCTGTGACGAGAGCGCTGAAATAAGAGTGTTCAATGTTTGGAAGGACAATGCCAAGCATATTCGAATAGCCCTTCGCTAAATGGACCGCCTGGATGTTTCTCGTATACTTGAGCTCTTTCATCGCTTGTAGAACACGTTCCCTTTTTTCTTCTTTAACATAAGGATGCTCATTCAACACACGTGATACGGTTGTCACAGATACGCCCGCTCTTTTCGCAATCTCCCTTATGTTTGCCATTTTTTCTCCTACTTTCTCTTGATATGGTAAGCGTTTCATACTTTAAGATGTATGTGAGCTGAACAAATCACTGGATGGAAAGGGGAATTCAAGATGGGTTTCATCATATGGATTATATTATGTATGACTGTTTTGTTTTCTGCTCGTTTTGCATTACATCCTTTAGGAAAAGAACATAAAATCAAATCGTTTCAATCAATTGATGATTTTTTTGTTGATAAGGATCGAGAAGAGTGATAAAAAATCACGATGACACTTCCAATACCTGGACGTTCATCGTGATTTTTTTCATTACTTGATGATCGTCAGCTCTTTCGGATAATTGGTTAAGGTGACTGGACCATCTGCCGTAATGAGAACATCATCTTCAATTCTTACGCCGCCGACTCCTGGGACATAAATTCCTGGTTCAATCGTATACACCATACCTTCTTGCAGAAGGTCGTCATTTGCCTGACTCATAGAAGGGAACTCATGAACAGAAACCCCTAACCCATGTCCAAGGCGATGAGGGAAATATTCACCATACCCTGCTTCTGTGATCAGTCCGCGAGCTTTTAAATCAAGATCACCGATTCTCACGCCTGGCTTACTCATTTCAAGTGCTGCCATTTCTGCATTTAAGACGGTTTGATACATGTCCTTTTGCTTTTCAGAAGCTTCCTGATAGATGAATGTTCTTGTGATATCTGAGCAATATCCATCGACAATGACGCCAAGGTCAAATAACACAAAATCACCTTTTTTTAAGGCTGCCTGTCCCGGATTTCCATGAGGCTCGCCTGATTTTTCACCAAAGAGAACCATAGTTGAAAAGGACATACCTTGAATGCCTTTTTTCTTTAGTTCATATTCTATGACAGCGAGCACTTCTGTTTCTGTGATTCCTTCTTTTAAGGCGTTAACCCCAATCTTTACACCTTCATCTGCCAATTGAGCCGCTTTTTTGAGTGTAGCAATTTCAGATTCATCTTTAATCAGTCTGAGCTGATTGAGCGCATCTTCAGCCCGGACGAACGTTTCTGCCCCGGTAACAGCTTGGAGCTCTTCTGCTCTTTGAAGCGGAATCGATTCTTTTTCAATCGCAAGACGCGCCGCTTGAATACCTCGTTTTTCTATCGCTGATTGAATGAAATCAAATGGATTCTCATGATCTTCATATCTAATGATATCGCCGGACCATCCTGCATTTTTTGCCTGCTCGACTTCCATTTTAGGCAAAATAAAAAATGGTTCTGCCTCTTGGAACACAAACAGCCCCATCACTCTTTCATGCGGCTCTGTGAAGTATCCAGATAGATAAAACACATTTTCCTTTGTATGTATAAATGCACCTTGAATGTCTTCTTTCTTAAGCCAAGAAGACAAGCTCTTCATTCGGTTCATCATGATCCTCCTCACACGTTTTACTACTAGTCTATTGTATCAGTTTTTGCTTTATTTCGCACAAAAGCGCACTGGCATGAATCCAGTGCGCCCTGATGATTGATTTAAGATGCACGAAGCAGACGCAGACCATTTAAAATGACCAAAATCGTACTTCCTTCATGCCCGATGACACCAAAAGGCAAATCAAGCACTTGTAAGAAATTCGCACAAATTAACAGACAGATCACCGTTAATGAGAAAATAATGTTTTGCTTAATGATTCGATTCATTTTTCTTGAAAGACGGATCATCTTTGTTAGGTTATTTAAATTGTTCTTCATTAAGATGAGATCCGCTGTTTCTAAGGCAACGTCTGTGCCTCCGCCCATCGCAACCCCAACATCTGCTGTGGCAAGCGCTGGTGCATCATTGATTCCGTCTCCTACCATGATGATTGAATTACCTTGTTTTTTTAATTGATTGACCTCATGTACCTTTTCATCTGGAAGACATTCAGCCACTACGGTTTGGATGCCGGCTTCCTGCGCAATCGCTTCAGCCGTTTTTTGCTGATCTCCTGTCAGCATGACGGTTTGGATGCCTAAATCATTTAGTTCTTGAATCATTTTTTTGGCTTCAGGTCTGATTTGATCCTTAAGGCCAAGACAGCCAACAACTTTTTCATCCTTTTGAACGTAGACCACTGTGTATCCTTGCGCGGAAAGGTCATCACCTATCTCTTCAATCTCGCGGTCGATTGACGCCTTACCCGCAAAGTCTTTCTTCCCAATCCGCCACGTTTCTCCATTTAATTGTGCTTTCACACCAAAACCAGAGGTTTCTTCAATGGTGACATGGACAGTTCTTTCTGTTTGGTGCTCTTTTGCCATATCAGAAATTGCTTTCGCTAATGGGTGGTTTGATTGACTCTCAATTTGATAGAGTGCCTGGTAGAAAGCAGATTCATCCTGCCCTTTAGCCATGATGACTTGTTCTACGGCTGGCTTCCCGCTTGTAATCGTCCCCGTTTTATCAAAAGCAATCATGCTGCTCGTGCCTAGTTTTTCTAAAAAGACACTTCCTTTAACAAGCATTCCATTTCTTGCGCCATTTGAGATCAATGACAATGCTGCTGGCATGATGGATGCAACTAGAGCACAAGGTGAAGCAACGACCATAAACACCATAGCCCGGTAGAAGGTTTCACTCATACTCCAGCCGAGGACAAAATGAGGCAGAACCATTAAAATCGCAACGGTGATCAGCACACCTTTTACATAGGCACCCTCGAATTTTTCGATAAATGCCTGGCTTGGCGAAACACTTTCTTGAGCGGATTCAACAAGTTTAATAATTTTATGGAATAACGTTTCTTCATTATGTTTCGTGACTTCTACTGTTAAGGAACCATTTAAATTCACTGTTCCTGCAAATACGTCTTCCCCCTGCCCTTTTTCCTGTGGAATAGATTCGCCTGTGAGGGCAGATTCATCCACACTTGTTCTCCCGCTTAAAATGACACCATCTGCTGCAATGCGTTCCCCAGCTTTGACCATAATCCGGTCACCTGGTGTTAATGAAGAAGCGGCGATTTGAATGGTCGTACCGTCTTCTTCAATTAAAGTTGCTTCATCTGGTGCAATGCTCATTAATGCTGTTAAATCTTTCTTGCTTTTATTTGACGTATACGTTTCAAGCGCACCACTCAGTGAGAAAATAAAAATTAAGATAGCGCCTTCTGCCCAATAGCCGATTAGAGCTGAGCCTATTGCTGCGAAAATCATTAAAAGTTCCACATTCAAGGTCTTCGACGAAATCGTTTCTTCAATTCCTTCCTTCGCCTTTGCAAAACCTCCAATAACAAATGCTAGGATGAAAAGAGGAATGCTCCACATGCTCTGATCCTTTAGAATCCATCCAATTAAAATGAGAATCCCCGAGATTCCTGCTGCAATTAATTCTCCGTGCTGTGCCCATTTATGTAAGGACCATTTCGATTCCTTTTGATTTGTCGTTTGGTAAAGTGCTGTATTCTCATTCATGATTGTTTTCTCCTCTCTAATTGATAATCGTTTTCACATTATCAATCGTTACCCGTTTCTTTTTCCATCTATATTTTCTGCTATTTCAAGCTTTTTATTGGTCTGTAACTCATTATAACAGGTTCTGATCAATTTTCAATTAATAATTATTATAATTTCTTTTTGATAATAATTATCATTATTGATATAGATCGTTCCGTCTTCTTCTGAGCACAGTGTATTCAGATGAAAAGCAAACGAACACAAAAAAGAACCAACAGAATTGGTTCTTTCACATAAAGGATTTGTTCTACGAATTTGTCCACTCTTTGATTTGTTTTTTCGTCAGTGGACCTACATGATTTTTCACCACTTCTCCTTTTTCGTTAATCAAAAAGGTCGTTGGGATGGTGATGATTTGATATTTCTTCATCATTTCTCCATGTTCATCTAGGATGATCGGGAATGTAAACCTTCTGTCTTTCACAAATTGGGCAACAGCATGTTTACTTTGTTCAGCACCTAGTAAATTCACGGTCAATATGTCAACATCACTCTGATTTTCTTTCACAATCTGTTCAAATTCGGGCAGCTCCATTTTGCAGGACGGGCACCATGTTGTCCAAAAATGCAAAATGGTCTTTTTCCCTTTTTCGGGAACCATCTGCATGTCACCATTTAATGTCGGCGCCTCTATCCTTGGCGCCATCACAGGCTCTTTTGCTTCTGCTGCTGCGCTCATGAGAAATAGAAGCATGCTCATCATCAGAAGACTGGCGGGTAGATGTTTACGATTCATCAGGATCTTCCTTCCCAGTTTTCTTATAGCTTGCCCTCTCGATGACGATGACATTCAAGCTTTTTTCAATGTAAGAAACATTGAAACGCCGAGCTCCTTACATATCGTCGCATAATGCAGCGCAGTCAACAGCAGCATGCCTGTGTTCATCCCTAAAATGACCCCCATCATATTTAAGCTTTCAATTGAACCAAGGAAATACACCATAGAAAAAGAGACGACATGCACCCATATATTATGTAGGAACACATCTTTGATGAGCCCCATTCCGATTAGACATGCTTGAAAAGGCATCACAAACAGATGGCATAAAAAGTATGGCCAAAGCAGCTGTAAATAGACAGCAGCTTGCGGTGAATCAAAAAAAAGCTGTGTGAGCGGGTAAGCAAAATAATACATGATCATCACTGCCGGCACCCCATATCCAAACGTTATGAGAATCGCCTGTCTGACACGTTTTTTCACAAGATCATACTGACCTAAAGCATAGGCTTCAGAGACACTCGGAATCATCACAATCATGATGGAATGAGCGATAAACGCCGGGAAAAAACCGATCGACATTGCGACACCAGCCAGCATGCCGTAATGATCAACAGCAAGTGTTCCAGAAATGCCTGCTGCCACGAGCGCTCCTTTGATTAAAAATGGTTCAACCGCATTGGCAATCGCATGAAAGATGCGCATGCCCGTTGTCGGAATGGAAACGGCTAATAGGCGCTTTCGCACATCACTTCCTCTTAATTCAACAGACCTGACATTCACAGCATTTTTTGCCATGACGTATTGGGAGTATAAATAAATAAAGACAACAAGATCACTCGCAACAATGACACCAATGGCGATGAGTACTGCTGTTTCAATATCAAACGAATACCAATGAAAAAACAAAAACAAGCAGATAAGCTGGATCGTTTTCTTCAGCATATTGGCTAAAGCAATTCTGCCCATTTGCTGCTTTCCCATAAAATAGCCGCGGGCAATGGAGGTAAACGCAATAATCGGGATAAGTGACAGCACTAGGCCCTTCATCAGCGGATGATACGACTGAAACACTGGAATGAAAGGCAGTACAATGGCTGCTATAGCTGTTGTTGTACTTGTCACCACAAGTGTCATTTTAAAGGCATGACGGAGCATGCTTTTGTGGAGACGCTCATGTGATTCTGCAATGAATTTAGAAATGGAGACTGGCAGCTCTAAACTGGCGATCACAAGAACAAGCATGATGATTGGAAGGATACTCATATATAAACCCATTCCATGTTCTCCAAGCTCTCTCGCTAAAATCATATTGACTAAAAACTCTATACACTCCGCAATAAAAGCTGCGACAGATAGCAGAATGACCCCTTTTACAAATCGATTCATGTAGCCTCCCCTTGTCTAAAGCAAATTCTTTTCACATTCTATGAGACAAGTCCAAAAAATATTTTAATAATTGAAGACAAAAAAAGAGCAATCTCATTGATCGCTCTTTTTCTTTATACGGCAAACACGTGACGTCCGATACGTTCTACAATTTTGCGGGAACGAATCCAATGATCTGTTGCCGTTTTTGGATTATAAAAATAGATAGCCTTTGTTGTTCTGTCATGCTCTTTTACTACCTGCTTCACCGCTTTAATCGAATCTTGATCTGCCTTATCATGAATGCTTCCATTTGATACTGGCTGGAAGGCATTTCGCTGATAAATCACACCTTTAACGCTGTCAGGAAAAGATCGATGCTCCACCCTGTTTAAAACAACGCTTGCCACCGCTTTTTTCCCTTTGTAAGATTCACCTTTCGCTTCAGCATGTACCAATCGAGAAAGCAAATCCATTTCTTCATTAGAATACTGTTTGCCGCTTGCCTTATTCGTCGTTTCAGATTTTACTTTTTTCTTTTGCTTCGGTTTTGAAGACTTTTCTTCTGTTGACGTACTTAGTAATTTCACTTTTGGCTGACGCTTTTCTTCAGAAAATGCCGGTATGACTTGATCGTGGTCTTGATCTATATATGAAAGCTGATGTTTAACAGGTGCTTGTGAAAGTTCGTGACTTAATGTGCCTTGCTGCTCTTGTATATTGTCCATCTTCATTGCTGCAACGAGCATAAGGATGACAAAAAGAGCTGTATGAATTTTAATCATTCGCCTTTTTCCTCCTTTAATCAAAAGTAGGCTGTAAGATACTTGTCCACTCTAACAAGAGCTCATTCTATTTTCACGCACAAAGATTTACATGCCTGTCCAAATTCCGTCATTAAATGGCATGTCCTAGTTAGGCGCTCATAAAATGGAATTGTTAGCGCTTAAAAAGATCCCTTTTTCACCTATCATCATCCTTATGCTCCTGATTATGGGTTATTACATTTTCTTTTCATATGTATCAGAGTGGTTTGAAGTGTGACAAAAGAACGAAAATAAAAAAGCTTTCTCTCATCAATGAGAAAAAGCTTTAGCTTCTTGCTTCTGTAAGATATTCAAAAATAACATCTCCACCATGTTTGGCAATCCCGCGAAAATGTTTAAAATCATCTTGATTCACCAAAACAGAACGAAACGTTAAAAAGTCATCTTTTTGGATGGTCACCTGTTTTTCCGTCCCATTCCGTAAAGATTCGAGGATGGTGAGGATTTGTTCTTCAGTCAAAAAAACCGCTCCTTTTCAGCCATGATCAATTATTAAATATACCATTCGTTAGAAGAGCATACAACGAAAACAAAACAAAAACGTCTTTATCCTTTACATTGGTATGAAAATATTGCAAAATACTTTTTAATAGGGAATGAAATCTGTTTTTAAAGGAGAGGGATCGGTTGAAGATTGCAAAAATTGGAAATGTGATCGAATTTAGAAATGGTTTAACAGGTGTAGTTGAAAAAGTGAATGAAAACTCTGTCATTGTGGATGTCACCATTATGGACAACTATAGAGATTTAGAACTGGATTCACTAACAGTCGTTAATCATAAAAACTATAAAATCATCAAAGACTCCGTACATTAATTTGCAATCCTCAATTCAGACGATCGGTACATACGTATATATAAAGCAAATTTGGCTCGTTTGACAACTTTGCTCTATTTGAACAATCACATATGAAAAAGACTGATACCACTTAAAGAGGGGTCAGTCTTTTTGCGTATGAAAGGTTTGCATTTCCGCCTTCGTCTTGTACATCTCGACTTCCTCGGGTGTGATCACTCCTTTATCAATCAAGAGGGCAATCACTCCAAGCAATGTGGAGGCACTCCATTTATACCGTTCTTTGTTTTGATGTTCAAGCATTTGAAGCTCTTCCTTTAGTTCCATTAGCAGCTGCTCTGCCCGCTCTTCTTTGTTTGCCAACTCAAACGCCTCCGTTTATCATTCATTGCCTCTATTTTATCTTACATCAAATGAGATAAGCAAAAAAGCATCATCCCTCTTTACAAACATACGTTCTGTCATGTATAATATGTTTACGAGCTGGTAGCCCCCAGCCGTCCTAGCAAGTTCTATTCCCATTCGTATGAGAAGAGTGACATGACTCTTCTCTTTTTTTATGGTTGATTCGCAAAAAAAGACATGCATCCGGCATGTCTTTTCCTTTTTTCTCATTTTACATATCCATCATCAAACTTAGTTTGCAGCGTTTATGGTTACTCAGGACATAAGGAAAACGACTTTTTTAATACGACTCAAGGAAATCCCCATTAAGGACGATTTGTAATCCCTTCGCAGTGACATTATACCTGTGTTAGCCCGCCATCTACGAACAATTCAACACCCGTCAAGTAACTGCTTTCGTCTGATGCAAGGAAAGATACAGCGTTTGCTACTTCTTCAGGTGTCCCAACTTTTCCAGCTGGAACAGTATTTCTGGCATATTCCATCGCTCCTTCAAGTGCATCACCAAAAAGCTCATCGTATGCAGGTGTAAGAATCACTCCTGGACTTACCACATTTACACGAATTTCAGTACCTTTTAGGTCAAGAATCCAGTTCCGAACTAGTGCTCTTAATGCTGCTTTAGATGCTCCATATACACTAAATGCTGGGTTGCCAATTGATCCAGCAGTAGAGCCTGTTACAATAATAGAACCTACTTTGTCCGGGAATAGTGATAGCGCTTTTTGAACAGTAAAAATGGTTCCTTTCACGTTAATGTCGAACGTTCTATCAACCTGCTCTTCAGTTATTTCACCTAATGGAAGGAAGTTGCCGATGCCTGCATTAGCAAAAAGGATGTCCAACTTACCTTTTTCCTGCTTTATCATGTCATATAGTTTGTCTAAGTCTTCAAGCTTAGAAATATCACCTTGAACACCGGTTACGTTCTTGCCAATTTGATTAACAGCTTTATCAAGTTCGTTTTGTCTACGTCCCGTGATATAAACATATGCACCTTCGTTTACAAATTTTTGTGCTGCAGCAAGACCAATCCCACTTGTTCCACCCGTTACAAGCGCTACTTTACCTTCAAATTCACCCATACTTAACACTCCTTTAGAATTCATATTATTTTATGTCTAGTACCTTTAAGTACTTGAAGAACAACTTACAAGTAATAGTATCCTTCAGTAAGCACATTATCGGAAGTACCCACTTTTTTGTGATATAGTAACTAAAAAGTAATAAATGTGGAATGGAGAGCTTTAGACATGAAAAAATTTAGCTGTGGGTTTGAAGTGACAAAGGAAGTGATTGGCGGAAAATGGAAAGGACTTGTATTATACTTTTTAATGAATGGATCAAAGAGAACGAGTGAATTAAAGCGCATTATCCCAAATATAACTCAGAAAATGCTGATTCAAACTCTTAGAGAGCTTGAAGCCAGTGGACTTGTGACCAGAAAGATGTATAATCAAGTACCGCCGAAGGTTGAATATTCATCCACTGAACTTGGAAAATCTCTTAAACCTATCTTGCAGGAGCTCTGTCAATGGGGGAGCCAATATGCGGAGCAAGAGTATGCAGAAGGTGAATATGAAATTGTACAACCAGAACAACTAAAGTTAGGATAGATGTAGCTGCTGAAGTAAATGCTAAACAACTTCAATACCATCACCTTCAGATGAAGAACAGTCAGAAATAAATGAGATAGTCAATTTTGAAAGTGAAGTTCTAATCAGAAGTGTCATGGACATATTCAGGAGAGCTTTGATGAAATTCAAAAATGAGCTGTTTCCAATGTTAAAGAGAAGGTTCAGTAACTTAGCCAAACAATAAATGAAGATATGATCATAATATTTAATGCCTAAGATCTCTAAATAGGCATTTTTTCTTTCGGATAAAAAAGAAAAGACGTACAAATTGTACGCCTTCATCTGCTTCTGTACTATCAATTTTTCACTGCATAAAAGTCACAGTTCAGGTTGCACCTCAGGTCACACTTTTTCATACAATTCCCATGAGTATTTTCAGGTGTGACTTTTTCCACTTTAATGTGACACCAATTCATTTCATACAGCGGAATAATTACCGATTATCAATCGTCTCCGGATACATATCATGGTTCATCATACGGTATTCTGCCATTTCCTCATATTTCGTGCCAGGTTTCCCGTAGTTCGTATACGGGTCAATGGAAATACCGCCTCTTGGCGTAAATTTGCCCCAAACTTCAATATACCTTGGGTCCATCAATTCAATCAGGTCGTTCATAATAATGTTCATACAGTCCTCATGGAAGTCACCATGGTTACGGAAGCTGAACAAATATAATTTTAGTGATTTACTTTCGACCATGATTTCATTTGGGATATAGCTGATATAAACTGTCGCAAAATCTGGCTGACCTGTTTGCGGACAAAGTGATGTAAATTCTGGGCAATTGAATTTCACAAAGTAATCTCTATTTGTATGTTTATTCGGAAACGTTTCAAGCACTTGTGGTGCATAATCAAACAAATAATTGGTTCCTTGGTTTCCTAGTAGCGTGACACCTTCTAATTCTTCTGGTTTTCTTGTCGTCATGTCATCTCTTCCTTTCTATACGCCTCGTTTATTTCCCCACAATAACGTGTGCAGCTGCGGCAGCACTCTTACGCGGTTTAAGTCTGGATCTTGCGCGACTTGATTCACAAGCGCTTCATATTTCTTTAATAAATGCGTTAATAAGTACGCATCATCACCTGTCGTTGTGTCATCATTTCCTACCTGCAAATAAAAAGGAAGCTCAGGATATTTCGCATGAACATCCTTCGCATACGCAAGATCACGATCGTCAAAAATCACGACTTTCAAGCTAGCATGCTGCAATCTATTCCCGCTTTTCAGCTCATCTATAATACGTGTTAGTTTCGTAAAATCTGTTTTCATATTCGAGCTTGGCGGCTTAGGAGAAATGGTTAAATCATCAATTTTCAAAAACCATTCCTGATACATCGTCCCTTGTGTTTCAAGCGCTGTATCAATTCCTTCTTCATGCAGTAAATCAATAAGGGATTCCATTTGTTTTAAAAGCGCCGGGTTTCCCCCTGAAATGGTGACATGAGAAAAAGCCTGTCCGCCTATTCTTTTTAATTCTTTGACAATGTCTTCTGCCTCAAGCCACTGAATGTCATGCTTCGCTGAGCCATCCCATGTAAAAGAGGAATCACACCAGCTGCACGAGTAGTCACAGCCAGCCGTTCTGACAAACATGGTTTTTTGTCCAATGACCATTCCCTCTCCTTGAATGGTTGGACCAAAGATTTCTAATACGGGAATCGCTTTAGCCATTGATCTCAACTCGTTTCGGACGGTAAATGCAATAGCTTGTTGGTGTCTCTCTGACAAAGACCTGAACACATGTCGGCTTGTTCGCTAAAGTCGATAAATACGCTGCGACTTTGTCATGTACGGTCTTTGCCACCACCTCAGTGGTTGGCATCGCGTATCGATCGTTTGATGAGAATTCCTCATGATCATTGAGCAGCGTGTGATCGTACTGCCCATGAATGAGCTTCTTCAATGTACTGAAATTGACAAGGAAACCCGATTCATCTAGCTCGTCTCCCGCAATCGTGATATTGATGGTGTACGTATGACCATGAACACGGCTGCATGCGCCCGCATCTTCTCGCGGGATGAAATGGGCAGCAGATACATGCATATCTTTATTTAGTTCAAATGAAAATGGATGATCGGTTTGTGGATAGATCTGAGAAAGCATTTATTTTGCCTCCTTCATTTCCATATAAGTGTCATAGCCATTTTTCCGCAGCTTACACGCAGGACATTCCCCGCAGCCATCAGAGATGATGCCGTTATAGCAAGTGAGCGTTTCATTTTTCACAAAATCCAGCGCATTAAGCTCGTCTGCCAGCTTCCATGTTTCTGCTTTATTCAGCCACATCAGTGGTGTATGAATCACAAATGGTTTTTCCATTGCTAAATTCACTGTGACGTTGCAAGATTTCACAAACTCGTCACGGCAATCTGGATAGCCGCTAAAGTCTGTCTCACAAACACCTGTGATAATATGTCTTGCTCCAATTTGATACGCTAATATAGAGGCGAAGGATAAGAACACTAAGTTTCTTCCTGGTACAAATGTGGAAGGAAGCTCTCCTTCTTTTTCCTCAATGTCAATGTCATCTCTTGTTAAAGCATTAGGTGCCAGTTGATTTAAAAGTGACATATCTAATAGATGATTCTTCACTCCTAATTTGTCAGCGATTCTTTTGGCGACATCAATTTCTTCTTGATGACGCTGATTATAATGAAAGGTCACTGTTTCTACCTCTTCAAATTGTTGAAGTGCCCATAATAAACAGGTCGTACTGTCCTGTCCCCCGCTAAAGACAACGACTGCTTTTTCATATTTCATTTTCTGTTCTCCTCCTTTTGCAGATGGTACAACCGTACAACACTGCATCTGAAAGGCTCCTGAAAACCCTTATTTTTCTCAAAAGAAAAGACACCTTTACATGTGTATGAGGTGTCCCAGCCATAAAAAATAAAAAATGCCACATCCAAGGATACGGCAAGTCCTTAGTTTTTTATAGAGGGTTTTGCTAGAACCTCTCCCGTCTTCACGGATTTTTGTTCAATTTTCACAGAGGATAGTGTACCACATATTTTTCATACAGGCTATCCTTTCTTTACTTATCTAGCGGTGCAGGCACTTTTTTTAGACAAAGAAAGAAGATAAAAAAGATGCTGACATAGCCAAAAACCGGATAAACCGTTGAAATCAGTGTACCGTAACCAATTTTACTAATCACATAGCAGCATATGAGAATAAGGGATATCGTAAAGATGCTGTTCATTCGGATATATGCCCTCACTTGTCTCTCCAGCCCGTATAAATTGCCTATGACGGATGTAAAAACTTCACCGAAGATGACAAATAAATAAATGAGATGTATCGAGTTTGCAACTTGATACACCACCTGGGCCATTGGAATATCAAACGCCTCCAGCATATCTAATGAAGAAAGAGATAAGAAGCAAGCAAGCAAAATGAGTGTCAGCATGACACCCCCAAGCACCGCTCCCTTTTTAATGACTGCTTCAGAGGTCATTTCATTTGCGACGGGTACTAACACTGCCTGTGACAGTGCTAAATTAAAGGCACCATATGACACTGCTGATAATATCCACTCGCCCTCACCCATTTGCAGCGCAAGAACATAACTTTCACTGCTGCTAAACACAAATGAATCAAGAAACACGATCATTGAAAAGAAAATCAGCATTGGAACGACAAGGACGTTGACGCCAAATAGCCCTTTTGAACCTTTAAAGAGTACAATGACGCTCAGAATGATCGTCAAAAAGATCCCATATTCCTTCGATATACCAAGTTGTTCTTCAAAAATAGCCCCTGCGCCTGAAATCATCACTGAGGTGACACCAAGTAAAATAAAAAACATGACAATATTAATATATCGACTCGCAGCTGCGCCAAATAAAAATCGGTTCATATCTTGATAAGATTCTGCTTCGATTCGTTTCGAAATCAGCATCATTTTTGCACCAAGACCAGTAAAAATAACACCGCTAATCAGGATTCCTAATAGTCCAATCCAGCCAAAACGAACAAAAAATTCTACGATTTCTTTTCCTGTCGCAAACCCAGCTCCAACCACTGTTCCTACATATACAAAGGCAAGCTGAAAAGCGGATTCATTTGAACGTTTCATGTGACCCCTCCGCACCCATCACTTTCGATTGTTCCTTTTTTATCCTATGAGACAAGTTCCTTGAAAAGAAGGACAAACCATGATTAAATGCAAAAAAGGATTTTTATTCCCCTTTGAGCAAAACAGTTGAAAGTCAAAATAGGTCAGAGTATACTATAGTCAAAGATGGTCAAACAATAGACCATTTTCTTTAACATTCATTGGTCAAATAAAGTCAAACTTTATTTTAAGGAGGTCATGGCAAATGCGTTGTCAACATTGTCAAGTAAATGAAGCAACTATTCGCCTGAATATGCAAGTAAATTCGTCCCGGAGCCAAATGGTTTTATGTGAAGACTGCTATACCTCTTTGATGGAGCAGTCAAAAATGAAAATGGGACCGCAGCTCTTTGGAGGAAGTTCATTCTTCTCTCAGGCAGCAGGTCATGCCCCAAACATGGAGCAGCCAAAGCAAAAAGGCTTACTCGATGAGCTTGGCCGTAACTTAACAGATGGAGCAAATGCTGGTTTAATTGATCCAGTCATTGGCCGTGATGAAGAAGTCGCAAGAGTCATTGAGATTTTAAATAGAAGAAATAAAAATAACCCTGTTCTTATTGGTGAACCAGGTGTTGGGAAAACAGCGATCGCAGAAGGACTCGCGCTCAAAATTGAGAGCGGCGATGTGCCAAATAAATTAAAGAACAAACAAATCTATTTATTAGATGTTTCTTCACTTGTCGCAAACACAGGTGTACGCGGTCAATTTGAGGAAAGAATGAAGCAGTTAATCAAAGAACTGCAAAGCCGTAAAAATATCATCTTATTTGTAGATGAAATCCATCTTCTTGTGGGCGCAGGATCTGCAGAAGGATCAATGGATGCTGGAAACATTTTAAAACCAGCCCTTGCAAGAGGTGAACTGCAGCTAGTAGGTGCGACGACATTAAAAGAATATCGCCAAATTGAAAAAGATGCTGCACTCGAACGGCGCTTCCAGCCCGTCATCGTAGATGAGCCAACACAAGATGAAGCGATCGACATCTTAAAAGGCATTCAAGATAAATACGAGGCCTATCATGGTGTCACCTATTCAGATGAAGCAATCAAAGCGTGTGTTCAATTATCTTCGCGGTATATTCAAGACCGTCATTTACCGGATAAAGCCATTGATTTAATGGATGAAGCTGGTTCAAAAGCGAACCTCTCCATTGATGCAGCAAGTGAAGATGAGCTGACAAATCGATTAGCGGAAATTGCCGCGGAAAAACAAGCTGCGCTAAAAGAAGAACAATATGAAAAAGCAGCGAAGCTTCGCGATGAAGAAGAAGCCATTGAAGCAAGACTTCAAAACAAAACAACTGAAAAAGAGCATATCGTTACAGCAGAGGACATTCAGGCCATTGTGGAACAAAAAACAGGCATTCCTGTCGGGAAACTCCAAGCAGACGAACAAACCAAAATGAAAGAAATTGACGTCCGTCTAAAAGCACGAGTGATTGGGCAGGAGCATGCGGTTGATAAAGTGGCCAAAGCCGTGAAAAGAAGCAGAGCTGGATTAAAATCGAAACATAGACCAACAGGCTCCTTCCTTTTCGTTGGACCAACAGGTGTCGGGAAAACCGAATTGTCTAAAACGTTAGCTGAAGAATTATTCGGTTCAAGAGATGCGATCATTCGTTTAGATATGAGTGAGTACATGGAAAAACACTCTGTGTCCAAACTCATCGGTTCTCCTCCTGGTTACGTTGGACATGATGAAGCTGGCCAGCTGACTGAAAAAGTGCGCAGAAAACCATACAGCATCATTTTGCTGGATGAAATCGAAAAAGCACACCCAGATGTACAGCACATGTTCCTGCAAATCATGGAAGACGGCCGCTTAACAGACAGCCAAGGCAGAACGGTCAGCTTTAAAGATACAGTCATTATCATGACAAGTAACGCAGGCACCGCAGATAAAACAGTCAAAGTGGGCTTCCAATCTGATCAGGAAGAAGCGTTTGAGAAACAATCACTCATTGATTCACTGAGCAGCTACTTCAAACCAGAATTTTTGAACCGTTTTGACAGCATCATTCAATTTGATTCACTAGACAGAGAGGACTTAGTGAAGATTGTTGATCTTCTGCTCAATGAGCTGTCAGAGCAATTAAAAGAGCAGAATTTAACAGTTCATGTCACAAATGAAGCAAAAGAAAAGATCGCAGAGCTTGGATATCATCCTGCATTTGGTGCTCGTCCACTTCGAAGAACCATCCAAGAGCACGTTGAAGACCAAATGACGGAGATCCTGCTTGAAGAGGAGCAGCTTTCTGGATTTACTGTGGATGTTGAACATGACGAAATCGTCGTAAAAAAAGGATAACTACATCTTCAGGATGATATGCACCTCCATCATGTTGCGGCGTCTAAGTTCCATCTGAACGCCGACGCTCCCCCGCCTCTTTTCCTTTACGATAAAAGAAAAAGAGGTGGATCACATGATGAATTGGAGCTACGATCTTGTCAAAATCATATATGAAGAAAAATTAAAAGAACTGCTTCATTTAGATGAACCAGCTCAAAACGATTAAATGGAGACTCCCTTTATATGAGAGGGAGTTTCTTCTTTTACATATTTAGAAAGCGCTTTCGTCAAAAATTCTTCACAGAAACTGTCTTAATTTTATATTCTGACTAAAACCATTCTAGAACACACCGATATTAACTATAGAAAAAGATAGTTAAAGGATTTGGTGAGATAATGGACAAAACATCGTTAATTGGTATTATTTTAGCATTTATTGCACTAGGTGTCGGTATGGTTTTGAAAGGTGTGAGTCTAACTGCTCTTCTCAACCCGGCGGCTATATTAATCATTATTGTTGGAACGGTTGCAGCTGTTGTCATCGCATTCCCTTCTAGTGAAATTAAGAAAACACCAAAATTGTTCGGAAAAATTTTCAAAGACAGCCAGCTTCCAACGATTCAAGAAATGATCCCTCTATTTTCAAACTGGGCACAAATTGCGCGTCGTGAAGGTCTTTTGGCATTAGAAGCAAGTCTTGAGGAAGTCGATGATGATTTTCTAAAGAACGGGTTAAGCATGGCAGTTGACGGCCAAAGTGCTGAATTTATTCGAGACGTCTTAACAGAAGAAGTTGACGCCATGTCTGAACGACACCAGTCAGGTGCATTAATCTTTACACAAGCTGGTACATACGCTCCGACGCTAGGGGTACTTGGCGCCGTTGTCGGACTTATTGCCGCACTTGCCAACATGGGAGATATTGAGGCACTTGGACATGCAATCAGTGCTGCCTTCGTCGCCACACTGCTTGGGATTTTTACTGGGTATGTATTATGGCATCCATTTGCCAACAAGCTGAAGCGTAAATCAAAGGAAGAAGTAAAGCTTCGTCTAATTATGATCGAAGGTATTCTGTCTGTTCTTGAAGGTCAGTCTCCAAAAGTCATTGAACAAAAACTTCTTATGTACTTACCAGCAAAAGAGCGTGCAAATCTTGTCATTGAAGAAGGAGAAAATCAAAATGGCTAGGAAACGTAAAAACCATGATCATGAAGACCATGTAGATGAATCTTGGCTTATCCCTTATGCCGATCTTCTGACGCTTCTTCTCGCCCTCTTCATTGTGCTTTTTGCATCTAGTTCAATTGATGCGGCAAAATATGAACAGATGGCTAAGTCTTTTAATGTAGTTTTTACTGGCGGTACCGGTGTTATGGATCAATCCAGCATGCAAAGCACGGAAGAAACTGAAAACAGCAACCAGGTCAAGAAAGCAGCCGAGGAAGAGAAAGATGAAGAAGCCAAAGCAAAGGCTAGGGACCAAGCGGTTCTCACAAAGGTCAAAAAGCAGGTCGATTCATTCATTGCAAATAAAAAACTTGGTGCCAAGCTCGAAACAAAGCTTACGGATGAAGGACTTCTCATTACGATTGAAGACAGTATCTTCTTTGATTCTGGGCGGGCAGTTATTCGCCCTCAAGATGTCCCGTTAGCAAAAGAAATCTCAAAACTGCTCGTCATTAATCCCGCACGTGACATTGTCATTAGCGGACATACAGATAATGTACCGATCAGAAATTCAGAATTTGAATCAAACTGGTATTTAAGCGCCATTCGCGCTGTGAACTTTTTAAATATTCTTCTTGAAAACAGCAATCTAAACCAAGAGAACTTTAGTACAAAAGGATACGGAGAATTCAAACCGATTGCCTCAAACGATACAGCAGAAGGCAGAAGTAAAAACCGGCGTGTAGAAGTACTCATTTTACCGATTGAGAAAAAAGCGAAATAAAAAAAGAAGCCAGGGGCTTCTTTACAGATTGTTGACAAAGGGCTAAAATGATCTCTATTTTAGCCCTTTGTCTTCTTTTCAGCGTGATAGAATACCTTTGCAGTCTAGGAACGAGTACCGGAACGCAGGACTAACGCCGAATGCGAGGGATTGCCTGCACGCTGAAAAGGAAGCCAGCGGCTTCCTTTTTATTTAGTCTTGATGATCATATAAATGCTTTGCACGCAGCCCTACATGTTTGAGCATATCAATGCAGACATCTTTCTCTTCTTCGCTCAGGACACTGATCATCTCATGAATTTCTTTCGCATGATCTGGGAAGATGTCATCAAGCAAAGCTCGTCCCTGCTTGGTAATATGCGCAAATGTCACTCTGCGGTCTTCTGCACAAGCCTTGCGACTGAGAAGTTCTTTCTTCTCCAATTTATCGACCACATACGTGATGCTGCCGCTTGCAAGTAAAATCTTATCACCGATTTGCTGAAGCGGCTGATCACCTTTATGATATAGCAATTCTAGCACAGCAAATTCAGTTGGATTCAGCCCGTGCTTCACAATATGTTTGTTCATGTGATGATTAATTGAGCGATAGGCACGTGATAATACAATAAATAGTTTCAATGATTTTTCAACATTATGATTTTCCATTTTTTATCATCCTTTATGAAATGCAACCTACTAATGTGACATTAATAAACAATAAGTAAAATGTCAACATTTTGATCCATCTTTAGCATGAAAATGAGACCAGAACGAATCACCTAATTTTTTAAAAATCACACAAGTCATCGTAATAAAGATAGGTTCAATGCTATAATAAGTCTATTAGGTAATACGTTGGAGCGATGAATGATGAGTATACTGAAAGGGTTTTGGAAGAAGATCAGGCTTTACCTTATTTTGGTCATGCTTCCAACCCTAATCATTAGTTATTTTATCTACGAAAAAGAAACTGAAAAAATCGATTTAAAGAACAAACAAACCGCTACACTTATGTTAAATATTCACAAAAACCAAATGAATTATTTAATAAGTGAGACAGAAGCGAGATTAACTTCCCTTGCCATGGGATTTGACCAGCCGCTTGAGACGAAAAAAGTACAAAACATCCTAGAGAAAATCTATAAACAAGAACCTCGTTTTTCAGGTCTGTATCTCCTAGACAAAAAAGGAAATGTAACAGCAAGCACCACCCCGTTAAAGGAAAAAATCAACCTATCATTCAGAGATTACTTTAAACGCATTCAAGTGACCAAGCAGACCGTGATCACAGACAACTATGTGAGCCGAATTACAAAACAGCGGATTCTCTCCATTTGTGTGCCTGTTCTCGATGAAAACGAAGAGGTCACCAATGTACTGATTGCCGCCATTCAAATTGATTATTTAAGAAATATTATGAATGTATTGAACCCTGATCTTCATTTTAAGATGCTGAATCAAAATGGACATGTTGTATTTACAAGCGGTCCACAGCCAGTACCCGAGGGCGGCAGCACCGTGTCTACATATTTAGATGAAAACAGCTGGAAGCTGGAGGTCTTTCCGCAGCGTGCTTCAACTAGTGAAGTGCTGTCTGTGATGCTCATCCCTTTATCCAGTGCGTTTATTTTATTAAATATTTTATTCACACTCGTCCAATATATCGTGTTAAGGCGGCAAACTCAGCAGGAGCGTCATGAAAATGAAGCGCAAAAGCTTGAATTGATCGGAACACTCGCAGCAAGTACAGCACACGAAATTCGCAACCCATTAACAGGGATTAGCGGATTTATCCAGCTATTGCAAAAGAAGTATCATTCAGAAGAAGATCAGCTCTATTTTTCTGTCATCGAGGAAGAAATTAAACGGATCAACCAAATCGTCAGTGAATTTCTTGTATTAGGAAAACCAACGGCAGAAAAATGGCAGAATAACTCTGTAAAAGAAATTGTAAGTGAGATCATGCCGATCGTTTTCTCTGAGGCAAACCTTTATAATGTGGAAGTGGATTTGCAAATCAATACGATTCAAGATGTGGGCGTGTATTGCACAAAGGATCATATTAAACAAGTCGTTTTAAATGTAGCAAAGAACTCTTTAGAAGCGATGCCAAACGGCGGTCACTTGAAGATTGTGATCGAAGCTGAAAAAGAACATGTCATCATTAAAGTAGAGGATACAGGTGAAGGCATACCAGAAGAGATGTTAAAGCACATCTTCCTCCCCTTTATTACGTCGAAGGAAAAAGGCACAGGTCTTGGGCTTGTCGTGTGTAAACGAATCATTTCGATGTATGGCGGAACAATTGATATTCATAGCGAAGTGAATAAAGGAACGACTGTTATGATCATGCTTCCTTCTGCTCACTCAGCATAACTGAAGATGTCAGCCGGTTTTGCTTATGCAAGACCGGTTTTTCATGTCAATAAGAGGGGCGGTTCACAGATAAAAGACTCATTTGAGACACAAGATCATGAAAGGAGGGGGCAGATTGTTTCTCATGAAAAAGAAGATGCTGATACTCATTCATCAGGTTGTCCAGTTCTTGACTATATTTAATTGTCTTCTCACCAGTGTACCCTTCCACTTGAGCAGCTTCTACCATTTGTTTTCTCTTCTCATCAATGGACATCAGCAATTGTTCTTTCCTTACATAAATATTCATGATCTCAGCTCCCGCAATGAATTCGACTGTCTATGCTCAAAATGATCCGACACCAAAATTATACTTTATTTGTAAATTAAATTAAATATGCTTATTTTATTTAATTTTTTACAGCCTAAAGACCTTTTACCCAATCAAATTTGGGGGTAAACTTCAAATTTGGACAGGACTGACACATTGATTAAACAGAATTTTATCCTATACAGAAGATCAAAATCAACTATTTTCTTTCTCATTTTATGTCTAATTTCCTAAAAAAAAGCTGATCTTCCGCCTCATGCGGAATGATCAGCTCTATCATTAAACCGTTTCTTCCTCGTAAATCGGCACCCAGCCCTCAGTTGTGACAAATATGCGAACTGCGACCACTTTGCGGTCCTCTTGAAGTGTAAAGTAATGACGAATGTTTGGCGGCACAGAAATTAAATCACCTGGATTCAATCTCACATCAAAAAAGACGCCATCCTTGCCTTGAATAGCAAAGATTCCGTGCCCGCTCACAATAAAGCGTACTTCATCATCTGTATGGTGATGCTCACGTTTAAAGTTTTGGAGCAGCTCATCAAGATTTGGAGTGGCATCAGACAATGAAATGACATCCTGCGCTTTGTACCCTCTTTTTTCAGAAATACTTTGGATTTCCTTTTGGAAAACAGTCAAAATCTCTTCCTTTTCCTCATCGGTTAAATCATACTTTTCTGATAAACGGTTTGGCAGCTTTTCAATATCCCAGTGCTCATAAATGACCCCTTGGTTTTCTAAATATGATGCTACCTCTTGTTCGTTCTCAAGTAATGTGTTCTCTTCGTTATGAATCAAAATCGTCGCCATGTGCTTTTCCTCCTTTTTATCTTACAAGCTGCTGTTGATAAAGCGCTAATTTTAAGTGATAGCTAAATAAAAATTCATATGCTTCTAATACTCGTTTTGCTTCAAAGGCTGTTTTTCCCCAGACCGTGATGCCATGATTGCGAATGAGTACAGCACCAGATGACGCCTCTAGTGTCAGATGTTTGGCAAATTGCTCTGCAAGCTGCGGAATATGAGCTGGATTTTCAATAATCGGAATCGACACTTCTGCATCCTCTTCCCAATAACCAAGCGCTTTGATGATTTCGTTGCCTTTAAAACGAATCTCTCCCTTATCCCCATACAGCTCTGACATCACATTATTATCGATTGTATGGACATGGAGGCAGCAGCCTGCTTTCGTCCGTTCATACACGTACGTGTGAAGCAGTGTTTCAGCTGATGGTCTAAGCGGCTCGTTCGGATGATGGGGCTGGCCTGCTGCATTTACTAGCACAAAATCTTCGTTTGTTTCTTTTCGTTTATCTTTGCCGCTTGCCGTCACCAAAAACGTGATTGGATCATCCGACACCTTGATCGATAAATTACCGCTTGTTCCGAAAAACCAATCTCTTTGGGCCAGTTCCCGTTTAACGTCTGCTAGCTCCTGCCAGCGTTTGCTCTTTGCGTCTGCCATTCCTTCACTTCCTTTATTTGAACAAATTGCGCGTGTAGATCAATAAATGTTTCATACTCCTTATGTACGAGCCCGAGCTCTTGACATTCATTGAGCAAGTAGTCTCGTGCAAACGTAAGATCCGCATGCTTCGCCGCCTCCACATCAGTCACTGAATCTCCGATCATGATGATGAAGTCATCCTCACGAGTCAGCTTTCGAATGATTGAGGGCTTGCAGCATCCACAGCCATTTTGACATTGCGTATCGCAGGCATGCGGCCATTCAATCTGAATATGGTCTTCCCCAAATGATGCATGGTTGCAATAAATATCGTCTCGATCGACAATTCCTTCGAGGATAGGGTAGACAAAAAAGTCCATCCCCCCGCTAAGTACATAGAAAGGAATATCTGCTTTTTTTACCTCATACACAAATTGCTTAAATCCTTCTCGAATCTCTGTATCCTCTAAAATAAATGATTGAATGGCATCCTTCTGATCACTTGTCAGCAATTGAAACATTTGCCCGACGCCTTCTTGAATGGTGATTTCCTTTGACAGGACACCATCCTTCAGCTTCGTCCATTCACTTGGTGCAAACTGTTTCATGATGCGGATGATATTATCATTTTTTGTAATTGTTCCATCAAAATCACAACATACAATTGGTTTTTTCATTATTCTGCTACCCTTCCCCAAAGATCAAGTGCCGCTTTTAAGTCTTGGCAGGAAGCCGCCTTATCTTGGATGGACTCTTCATATATCACGGCATCAATGATCGAACGAAATGCCTGCCCTCCGCCGATGGCTCCCCGCGGATGTCCGTGAATGCCTCCACCTGCATTTATCACATGATCAATTCCAAAATCTTTGATCAATACTGGAACCATTCCTGGATGAATGCCTGCTGACGGGACAGGGAATGTTTTTTGAACCGTATCCTCTTTCACGCAAGCTTCATATATTCCAAGGGCATCTTTTTTCGGAAGTGCAACCGACCCATAAGGTGAGGGGAAAAGGCTCAAATCAGCGCCAGCATATCGATTTAATTTGCCTAAAAGAAGAGAATGCGAGAATCCATATTCAGGAGAGGATGTCAAAGCACCACTCACAGCGGGATGCGCCATAATCGGCAGTGGAATGTCTGGGTCCTCAGCTAGGCTTTGCATAACATCCAGGCCGTAAGCAAAGACATTGAATAAGAGCGCATCTGCCCCAAGTTCAGCGGCCTTTCTCGCCCGATCCTTCAGGTCAAAGGTTCTGCCCGTTAAATTGACAGCATACAGCGTGCGGTGTCCTGTCTCTTCATAGGTTTCTTTTAAAATCGCTTTTCCTTCTTTGATTCGCTCTTCAAAAGGAGCTAATGGACTTTCAAATAAAATTTCATCGTCTTTGATGAAGTCAACCCCGCCTAATGCCTGTAAACGGAGCTGCTCTTTTAAATCCTGCATATCACGGCCGATAACGCCTTTAAAAATACTCATCAATAATGGACGATCAAACACATTTACCTTTTTTCGAATGCCATCAATTCCAAATACAGGTCCTGGCAGGCTTTTTTTAAATTCTTCAGAAAATTGGATATCGACTAGCTTCACTTTTCCGTCTAGTGAAAGCTTTCCAAAAATCGTCGTGAAAACAGCTGGTAAATCAGCTGAAAAGTTTGCCTCAGGATAAGCAATCGTCACCTCTGATTGATAAAGACCATTTTCGGCTGGAGCAGCCTTTTCTAATACTTTTTCAACTCGGCCTTTATGCTTTTGAAGCTGCTCCTTTTTGAGCTGCGGCAAATCCGTCCATGATCCAACTGTTAAACCAAGCGCGATCTGCTCCGCTTTTCGATTTATTTGTTCATCCTCTCGATGTGTTAATACGTATGTTGCCAGTAATTCACTCACTAGGAATCCCCTTTCGATTGCGTCATGCATATGTTCAATAAAAAAAACCTCTTCAAGTGCTTCTTGAGCGCCTTAAAGAGGTTGTTTCGTGTCATTCGTCCGAATCTTATCTCTCAGCGCTTGCTGCAAGAATTAGCACCGTGCTTCATGGAAGTCGGTTGCCGGGCTTCATTGGGCTAGTCCCTCTGCCTACTCTTGATAAGAATATTCAATTTTCTTAAATATTGCCTGAATTATCGCACCATTTTTTTATGTTGTCAATGGCTTTTTTTCAAACAGATTCAAGGCAGCGATGCGCTGAGCAGCTTCTTGTAACCGCTCCTCACTTGTTAGAAGCCCTGCTCTCACGTACCCTTCACCGTGAGTACCAAAGCCATTACCTGGCGCAACAACAACATGTGCCTTCTCTAATAATAAGTCAGAAAAGGCTTCAGATGTATATCCTTCCGGCACCTTTAACCAAGCAAAAAATGATCCCTTTGGTGCACTGACTTCCCAGCCAATTTCTTTGCAGGCAGCAATCCACACATTCCGCCTTTTCTCATATCGATCATTTTGCACCTGTACGCACGTTTGATCGCTTAATAGGGCTTCCGCTGCTGCATCTTGAGTGGCTTTAAACAGGGAGACAAACAGATGATCCTGATAAAGCTCAATGGCTTCAATAACAGATGAATTTCCAGCTGCAAATCCTACTCTCCACCCTGCCATATTGTACGTTTTAGACAATGTGTAAATTTCTATTCCCGTCTCTTTCGCTCCCTCTATTTGCAGAAAGCTGAGCGGCTTTTCTCCATCAAATCCAATGCCGCCATATGCAAAATCATGGACAACACATAGCTTGTGATCTTTCGCAAACGTAACGGTTTCTTCAAAAAATGAACGGCTTGCCGTAGCCCCCGTCGGATTGTTGGGGTAATTTAAATACATTAATTTTGCCTTTTTCTTATCATCTTCAGGCAGCAAATCGTAGTCAGGTAAAAAATCATTTTTTTCAAGAAGTGGCATGGTTACCATATGCGCTCCAGCAAGCACAGCGCCTGACCAATAATCAGGATAGCCAGGATCAGGGACAAGAAGCGTATCACCCGGATTCAGCAGGCATTGCGGCAGCTCAACAAGCCCTGCTTTCCCGCCAAATAAAATCGCAATTTCCGTCTTTGGATCAAGTGTGACGCCATATTCTCTTTCATAAAAAGCGGCAGCAGCCTTTTTTAATTTCGCTGTTCCACGGAATGAGGAGTATTGATGATTTTCAGGTTTTGCTACCGCTTTCTGCATGGCTTTTACAATGTGCGGAGGAGTTGGCTGATCAGGATTTCCCTGCCCCAAATTAATGATATCTGCCCCTTCCTGCACTTTTTTCTGCACCTTTTGGACAAGGGACGCAAAAAATTGTTTCGGTAATTGTTTCAACACATCTGATTGCTGGAATTCCATTTCTTCACCTTCTATTCAAGTTACGTGACAATACAATCACTGTAATGGATTGTTTTATGAATTGTAAAGCAATTTTGAAAAAAGATTGACATGTAAAGCAACGCTCTGATAATATCTTGAATTAAGAAATGCAAACAGACACGAAACAATTACATATTGATTTCTCTTATCGAGAGTTGGGCGAGGGATTTGGCCTTTTGACCCCAACAGCAACCGACCGTTAATACCACTGTGAAGTGGGGCGCAGCAAGTAACGCGCCAAGACAATTGTCTTATAGGGCACGGTGCTAATTCCATCAGACGTATGTGCTGAGAGATAAGAGAGGCTTTGAGCATACACACCATCAAGCCTCTTTCTCTCAGGAGAAAGAGGCTTTTTTATATGATTTGGAGGGGAAGCAATTGGTTACACTTACGGCATCATATGAAGAACTAACAGAAAGCTCGGCAGTTGCACTCGCAATTAGACTTGGTTTGATCCAAGAAAGCAGTCATTTGACATGTACTGAAATTGGTGACGGGAATTTAAATTACGTCTTTCATATTTATGATCACAAACAAGAAAAAGGATTGATCATCAAGCAGGCGCTGCCTTATGCAAAGGTGGTTGGGGAGAGCTGGCCGCTTACATTAGACCGGGCAAGAATTGAAAGTGCCGCCCTGATCAAGCAGTCAGAATATGCGCCGCACCTCGTACCAGCAGTCTATTATTCAGATACAGCTCTTGCAGTGACAGCCATGGAGGATCTATCTCACTTAGAAATCGTCAGAAAAGGGCTAATTGCCAGAAAACAATATCCGCATTTATCTGATCATGTTGGAGAATTTTTAGGAAAAACACTTTTTTACACATCTGACTTTGCTACAAATCCTAAAATCAAAAAACAATTTGTGAAGCAATTTACGAACCCTGACCTGTGTGATATTACAGAAAAACTCGTCTTCACAGACCCTTTCTTTGATAGTGAAACAAATGACTTCGAAGAAGAATTAAGAGAATCAGCAGAAGCGCTTTGGGCAGATCTTGAGCTGCAAGCCAAAGCAGCGGAATTGAAGCGTATCTTCCTGACATCAGCTGAAACATTGGTTCATGGAGATCTTCATACAGGCAGTATTTTTGCAAATGAGACTGAAACGAAAATCATTGATCCAGAATTCGCGTTTTACGGCCCCTTTGGATTCGATATCGGCCACTTTATCGCCAATCTGTTCCTGAATGCTTTATCTCGCGAGAATGAACACGAGCAGCAGCACCTTTTTGACCATGTCGTCAATGTATGGGCAACCTTCAAAGAAGTGTTCACAAAAGCTTGGAAAGAGGACAGCATTGAAGCGTTTAGTGTATCGGACAGCTTTTTAGAAACAACCTTTGACCGGATTTTAAAAGAAGCGACAGGCTTTGCCGGCTGTGAGCTTGTCCGCCGAACAATCGGTCTTGCTCATGCCGCTGATCTTGATGCGATTCCATCACCAACTAGACGGATTCAGCAGAAAAAAGCAGCACTGACACTTGGAAAAACATTTATCAAACAATATCATACAGTGGAAACAGCGTCTGATCTCGTCGCATTATTCCAGCCATCTGTAAAGGAGTGACGGGTTTTGTCAAAAGAATTTGAAGTCCCCCGTTCTGTCGAATGGGAAGAAAACCGTATTCACATTTTAAATCAGCAAAAATTACCGGCCGAAACCGTATTTGAGCATTTATATACGAAAGAAGATGTGTATGATGCGATTGTGTCATTAAAAGTACGCGGAGCGCCTGCGATTGGCATTACAGCAGCTTTTGGGCTGGCGCTTAGTGCGCAAGCCATTGAGACAGAAGAAATGGATGTGTTTAAACAAGAAGTCATTCGAATCAAAGAATATTTAAACAGTGCTCGTCCAACCGCTGTGAACCTCGCTTGGGCATTAGACCGGCTGCTGCAGCGCATTCAGCGTGCAGCATCAGTGAATGCAGCCAAAACAGACCTTGTCCATGAAGCCATTCAAATTCAAATTGAAGATGAAGAAACATGCAGACAAATCGGTCAAAATGCTCTTCAGCTCTTTAAATCAGGTGACCGTATCATGACCATTTGTAATGCAGGCTCCATCGCAACGAGCCGGTACGGAACAGCCCTTGCTCCCTTTTATTTAGCCAAAAAGAAAAATCTTGATCTTCACATTTATGCATGCGAAACACGCCCTGTTCTTCAAGGTGCTCGTCTGACAACATGGGAGCTTATGCAAGGCGGCGTGGATGTGACGCTCATTACAGATAACATGGCAGCCCATACGATGAAGGAAAAGCAAATTTCTGCTGTCATTGTTGGAGCTGACCGTATCGCCCGTAATGGAGATACAGCAAATAAGATTGGAACGTTAGGTCTTGCCGTTCTAGCCAAGCATTTTAACATTCCGTTTTTTGTAGCAGCACCGCTTTCAACCTTTGATGTATCCACCCGCGACGGGTCAGATATTCCAATTGAAGAGCGCGACCCGCTGGAAGTAAAGGAATTAAACGGCGTCCCCATTGCACCGCCTGATGTTCAGGTATTCAATCCCGCCTTTGATGTCACTCCTCATCATCTTATTTCAGGCATCATTACAGAAAAGGGAATTATCACATCGAACTATGCAGAAGAGATTGATGCTCTTTTCGCCGAAAGCATCTCCCAATGATCGCAAAAAAGCGCCGTGTTCTTGTCATTTAAGAGCACCGCGCTTTTTTGTTTCTTGATTCGTTTTTGTTAAGATTTCTTTTTTTTGTTCTTCTGTCAAAACGTTCATTTTGACACATAGTGACGTAACGGCATACATTTTACCTTTTTTGCCCCAAAACATGCCAGCGCCCTCCTTTTTCCCTCAACCAACTTTTTTAGCTTAATAAAAGGATATGTCGCTTGACAAACATTTGGAACAGGTCAATCGATTTATTTTTGAACAAATGGGATGCCTTCTAATTCAAGGAGGACCGCTTTCATGTCTGTCTTCGATCCTGCATAGCCCGTCAGAGACCGGTCTTTTCCAATCACCCTGTGACATGGAATAAAAATAGGTAATGCATTTCGTCTGTTAGCTTGTCCGATGGCTCTTACAGCCTTTGGATTGCCAATCGCTTCTGCAATGTCTGCATAGCTTTTTGATTCACCATATGGTATGGCCGACAATGCTCCCCACACCTGCTCTTGGAACGGGGAACCTGCTTGCTTAAGCGGGAGATCGAATACTTGACGCTCACCCTTGAAATATTCATCTAGCTGCTTTTTCGCTTCTTGTAAGACAGGCGTATCTGCTTGCTTTAGATTCGTTGCCTGCTTTTTTGCTAAAAACGGTTCATCATCAAACATCACCTCGATGATGGCACCATCCTTTTCTAGTATGTATAATTCCCCGATAGGTGCGTGATAGACGGTATAATACACGTTACTGCTCTCCTTCTTGTTTCTGCTGCCTAAGTGGCAGCGTGAGATGGAAGACGGTTCCTACGCCTTCCTCACTTTCTACCTCAATGGTTCCTTGATGCTCTTCAATAATTTTATAACTAACCATTAAGCCAAGTCCAGTTCCTCTTTCTTTCGTTGTATAAAAAGGCTCACCTAGACGCTTTAGCTTATCCTCTGCCATTCCGCAGCCTTCATCACGCAGTGAAATGACAATATGCTCCTCACCCTTCCGCTGAATGCTCACATAGACATTTCCTTTGCGCGGCATGACTTCAATTGCATTTTTTAAAATGTTAATAAAGACCTGCTTTAATTGGTTTTGTTCACAATAAATGAGCGGAATCTCATCCAGCACATTGAGATGCATTTGAACATTGCCAAGATTCGCCTGTGCGTGCAGAAGATCCATCGTGTCTTTCACAATCTGCACCACATTTTTTTCTTCATATACAATGGCTTGCGGTTTCGCTAAAATCAAAAATTCGGTGATGATGGATTCAATTCTTTTCAGCTCTGATGTGATGACATTGAAATAGAGCGAATACTCCCCTTCTATATTTCCTTTTAACAGCTGAATGAAGCCTTTTAAGGCTGTCATCGGGTTTCTAATTTCATGAGCAATTCCAGCGGCAAGCTCTCCGACCACATGAAGGGTATCTGATTTTCTCACCCGCTCTTCTAATTCCTTCCGCTCTGTCACATCTCTAAAGATCGCCAAATTCATATTATGGATAATGTTGCGTTTAAAAGAGAATTCCAGTATACGCTGATCTGGATGGTTCAGTACAAACGGAACCTCATTATCCATTTCATCTAATGACATCGCCTCGGCGGGCTGAGCCAAATTTTCTATTTGATAAGGGGCAAGAATGTGGAAAAGATTCATTTCTGTTAAATGATCGTCCTTCAATTGAAGCAGCTCGCTGGCAGATGGATTGACTTCAATGATTCGGTATTGATTATCAAAAAGAACAATGCCGTCCATTGATCCATTAAATACTTTGCGGAATTTGAGCTCACTTTCGCGCAGCTCCTGCTCCATTCTTTTTCGATCACTTACATTACGTAAAATGGTTAAGTGCTGTCCTTCTAATACCGCATGCTTTGATGTAAACTCAAGCTCTTTATACTGTCCATTTGCCATTTTGAACAATAGCTCTTCCCTTATTTCATGATTCCGGATATAGCGTCTTCTTGTTGGTCTATATCTCTTATCAGATTTGACGAGAAAGTCGGTAAGTTTTTTACCAATCAGCGAGTGCATAGGTAATTCAAAAATTCGGCAGGCTGATTCATTGGCTTTCACAATCTCTCCATCGTCCGCCCATATGATGATGGCATCCATTGCATTTTCGAAAATTTCTCTAAAGCGTTCTTCACTTTTTAACAGCTTCTCTTCCATCAGTCTTTTTTCTGTAATATCCCGCATGATGGACATATAAAAACCACTCATCACATTTGATGTAATGGTGAGTTCAAATAATTTTTGCTGGCCAGATTGAAGGGTAACAGGAAGCTCCCCTTTTGCTTTCCCTGTTTCTTTAAGTGACGTTAAAAGATGCTGCAAGGCGGGAAGGTTTTCTTCTTCGACAAATTCATGTAAATAGCGATCGGTTAAATCAGTCTTTTGCAGCTCAAAGCTCTGACAAAAAGAATGATTCGCATCAATCATACAGCCATCCTGATCAAAAATGACCATCCCGTCAATCGCTCGGTCAAACAAATCTTTGAACAGCTGCTCATTCATGGAGCGTTCTCGTTCTAATATTTTCTTTGAGGAAATATCTCGCATAACCACTATATACTGCTGATTCATGGTGTCGTGCTCTGCGACAAATTCAATGTATTTTGTTTCGCCATTTTCCAGCTGAATGGAGATTTCTCTTTTTAACGTACCTTTTCGAAAAAATAGATCGAGTGAGCATTCAACTTTATCTTTCGGGATGCCGTATAGGAAATCTAGAACGGATTTATTGAGGAGGTCTTCTTTCGGTGTCTGGACAAGCCTGCATGTTGCTTCGTTGGCTTGGATGATGTTGAGGTGCTGATCAAATATAAAAATGGCATCGAGCGTCTTATTTAACAGCATTTTTTGCTGCATCAACTCAGTTCGCAAATATTCGTTCTCTTTTTCTAATTTTCTGATATCTCCCGCAGGGGTTAACCTATTGCCATCGAGCGTTTCAGTCATTCTCTTACACTCCTTTTCCAGCCTCATTCCTCTACAATATTTCTACAATATTTTCATTGTTCCTTCATTCGACTCATAAAAAAAGATAACTTTTTACACGAAGACTGTCTCATTTATTTCATTTGGATGACAGGATTGTATAACGATTCACTTTTCTTACGCTTCTTTTACAACCGTTCTACAATTTCACATCAAATAGCGAATTAAGCCAAAATGTATTTTAGAATGAGGCAAATAAGGGAACAGTGCACTTAGAACATTTATGTTCGAAAACGAGCAGGAAAGGTGATGTTATGGCATCTTCACGAGATAGTTATTTTGATAATGCGAAATTCCTTCTGATTTTTCTAGTTGTTTTTGGTCATTTGTTACGATCATTCATTCATGATAATGACTGGATGCTCTATTTATACAAGTTTATTTATACCTTTCACATGCCCGCCTTTATTTTAGTTTCTGGCTTTTTTGCAAAAGGGTTTAGAAAACCGGGCTTTATGAAAAAAGTCGCCGTTAAGCTGATCATCCCATATTTAATCTTTCAGGTGATCTATTCGATTTACTATTATCTATTACAGGATCAAAGCATGGCCAATTTAAATCCAATTGATCCGCAATGGTCCTTATGGTTTTTAATTAGTTTATTCTTTTGGAACTTGCTGCTCATTCCTTTTTCAAAACTGCCGTTCCACTGGGCGATGATTGTCAGTTTATCGATTGCATTACTTGTCGGTTATGTGGACAGCATCAGCGATACACTCAGCTTATCACGTACGTTTGTCTTTTTGCCTATGTTTTTAGCTGGATTCTATTTAAAAAAGCAGCATTTTGAATTCATCCGTACAAGCAAAGGAAAGCTGGCAGCACTTTTTGTATTAATGGCTGTGTTCCTGTTTTGCTACTTCTATGAATTTGATTATTCCTTCTTATTTGGCTCAAAGTCGTATGCTTCTCTTGGAGATGAAGGAATGATTGCGGCGATGAAACGAATGGCATGGTATTTGCTTGCATTTGGCGCTACATTCAGCTTCTTTGCATTAGTTCCAACACGCCGTTTCTTCTTTACAAAATGGGGAACAAGAACGTTATATGTTTATTTATTACATGGCTTTGTGATCAAACTGCTAAGAACCACTTGGTTTGATGACTGGGCGCTAAATGCAGCAAGTGTACTCATTTTATTGCTGCTGACCATTTTGTTAACCTTTACCCTGTCTAGCACTTTTGTCAAAACCGTTGCACAGCCAGTGATTGAGCTCAAAATGAACAACTTCATGCGAACGATCACCGGCAGGCAAGGCAGTTATATCAAATAAAAAACGATCCTTAATGGATCGTTTTTTCTATTTCTTATTCTGCTGACATGCAGCATCTTTCTTTGGCTTCACCAATGTATCAATCCATTTGCTGCTGTTAATATCTCCAAGCTCACTGCCAAATTCCTCTTCTAAAATATCTGGGTCCATTGGCTTTTTATGGTCCTTCATCTCTTTGCTCTTCATATGTTTCTTAGTCACGAGATGCTCCCCCTTGTTTTCCTTTATGAGAATTTCGGTTTGCCTGACGATCTCTTGATTGTTCGTCAAATTGGGTTTGTCCTTGATCATGTGCCATGCTTTCTGTCGGCGTCATATTATTTGTTAATGCTTCATTTTTCGCTGCTTTTCTTTTCATCTGCATTCAGTCCTTTTTTGACAGGTTTAGTTCTTCTCTTAATTGGTCAAGGAGTTCTTTCATTTGCTTGACCGTCACTGGCTTTTCCTCAGGTTTTAACTCATAGCCAATTTGCCCATTGGCTTCTAGCGTGGCTTTTTTGAGACAGCTGATGTCAGTGATGCCTTGCTGCTTTAAACGCATTTTAAATTGATCCCTTGTGAGCCTTGTTTTCTTCAGCTTATGATCAAGCATTTCGCCATCTTGTAAAATCACAACCGATTTGCCTGAAAGCAATTTTTCAAAAAAATCCGATTGAATCGACAGCTTTTCCATAATGACAAGTGCCACAATAAAGATGGTAGCTGCATAAATGGTTTCAAGTAAATTATGCTCAATAAAGGGTTGGATAATAATCGATCCGATTGAAATCATGATGACTGTTTGTTGTACAGTTAATTGACTAATGGATTTAGGCCCTGCTATTCTCAGCAGCAAGGTACCAACTAGCAGCATGACAATTGCTTTCCATAACACATCCAGCACGTCTCGTTCACCTCTTACCTATAGATTGCGAACATCCCATATGATTTAGCCAGTTAGATAATGGAAATAAAAAAACAGCATTCAAATGGAATGCTGTTTAACCAATAATGACGCGCTCTTTCGGATAATGATAATTTGCTTCGCTTTCTCTTCGGCCGATTAAATATAAAAAGCTTGGAATGCCGATCCGTCCAATAAACATGACAACCATGATGATACATTTACCAAACACAGTGAGATCTGAGGTGATCCCAAGCGACAGCCCCGTTGTTCCGAAAGCAGAGCAAACTTCAAATAAATTTTCAAGAAGTGTATTATGCTCTGTTAAGGATAACAGGAACGTAGCGCCAAAAACCAAAATAAAGGCCATCATGGTCACCATAAGGGATTTATTAATATCCGCTTGATGAAGCTCCCTCTTGAAGATTTTTATGGACTTATTTCCCCTCGCATAATGAAACAATGCGAGTAAATTAAGGGCAAACGTAGTTGTCCGAATTCCGCCCCCCACAGAGCTTGGGGAAGCCCCGATAAACATGAGCATACATAAAAATAAAAGCGTCGGTTCGGTCAGCTGTGTAATATCTAACGTTGTCAGCCCCCCGCTTCTTGTTGCAGTCGATTGAAACAAAGAATAGAACAAGATTTCGTGCCAGCTTTTCCCTACAAAGCTAAACCCGGCTTCAAGTGCATAGATTCCAATCGCTCCAACAACGACAAGGCAGCCGAACGTGAGCGTTGTGATTTTTGTAAACAATGAGAACGATGCGTGCTTTCGGTCCTGATTGAACAAATAATCCTTCACTTCCACGAGCACAGGAAAACCAATCGCCCCAAAGATAATCAGCAGCATCGTAATAAACTGAACGAAATAATCATCTTTGTAAGGGATAAGAGAGCTCCCTGTAATATCGAAGCCTCCATTGGTTGTCGCACTAATACTCGAGAAGAAGCCATGTAAGAAAGCTCCTTGCACATCGTAATATTTGAGAAAATACATGCTTAAAATCAGCCCGCCGACAAACTCAATCAGCAAAATTAAATATAAGACCTGCTTCATTAATTTCACAATTCCAGATAAATTGCTTTGATTTTGATCTGCCATGATGAGCTTTCTTTCTTTAATTCCAATTCTTTTTCGCATGACAAGCCATACGAAGGTACCGAGCGTCATAATGCCTATGCCTCCAATTTGCAGAACAAACGCAAGGATCCACATCCCTGTGACACTAAATGTTTGTGAGGTGTCGACAACAGTCAGTCCTGTAACACTTACCGCACTCACCGCTGTAAACAAGGCATCAATGAATGTCCATTTGACTCCCTCTTGATGAGCCACTGGAAGGCTGAGAAGAATAAACGATACGGTTACAGCAAGAAAATAATAAAGGGCAATCAACTGAAACGCTGACAGCCGGTCAATTAGCTTTTTTATAGGATTCATTGTCATTCCTTCTTTTATCTATCTTTTCGAATACCTTTATCATTTTAATGAAAAGAGACATGATTTTAAAGCTATTTTATGCTTTATTTTCTTTTTCATCAAAAAGAAAAAGACATCCTGTAAAAGAATGTCTTTTCCTCTTTCTTATTTTGCTTCTAGTCTTCTGATTCTTTCGTTTAAATCAGGGTGTGTTGAGAAAAGAGAAGCTTTTCGTTTACCACTGATTTTCAGCGTAGCGACTGCTGTTTGATCATCGTCTTTGATTCTTGACGTGTACGCCTCAAGTGAACGAAGCGCATGAATCATTTTATCTTTACCTGCAAGGTCGGCTCCGCCGCGGTCTGCATGGAATTCACGGTGTCTAGAATATGCAAACACGACAAGGCTTCCTAGGATAGAGAAAATGATTTGGAAGACAATCACAGCGATAAAGTGAACAATCGGCACAAGCTCTTCACGTGAAACAAAACGGCTTGCGATCCATGCCGCAATTCTTGAAAGGAACACAACGAACGTGTTGACGATTCCTTGAAGCAGCGTCATCGTCACCATATCACCATTCGCAACGTGAGCGACTTCGTGGGCGATGACACCTTCAACTGCTGCATCATCCATTTCATGAAGCAATCCAGTTGATACCGCAACAAGTGATCTTCTCTTAGAAGGACCTGTTGCAAATGCATTGACTTCAGATGATTGATAAATACCAACCTCAGGCATTTTAGAAAGGCCTGCTGCTCTTGAAAGTCTGTGCACGCGGTCAACAAGCTGCTGCTCATCATATGTTAATGAATCCTTTTCTGGATTTAACACGCGTACACCCATCATCATTTTTGCCATCCAGCGAGACATTGCAAGTGACATAAACGAGCCAACAAAACCGACAACTGCACTGAATACAAGAAGATAAAGGATATTAAGTCTTCCGTCTGCTCCTATATAAGAACCAACACCAGTTGCTGCACTAATAACCGACAGTACAATACCAATCGTAGTGATAACAAGAATGTTCGTTAATATAAACAGAAATATTCTCTTACCCATACAAAACCTCCGCTGTCATATTAAGTTCAAATGAACTTATTAATAAAATTATAAAAATAAACGTCTCAAATTGCAAGGAAAAAGGAATCACTTTCTCTGTTTATCATAACGGCTAAAGCCCCATCACATCAATATTTACGACATTTGCCCCAGCAGAAAAGTGAATAAATTGTGACGCACAGGTCTGAATATGAGTTTATTTTGCATTTTCATCAAAAAGAGACTATGATGTTGAATTAGATCAATAATCACGTTTTGACGTACAAATGAGGTGGAACATGGTTACTTTTAAATTAACGAGAATTGACATGACAAGACTTCTATATTCTCTAAAAGGAGAGGGAGATCTGACTCCGCTTCAGCTTTTGAAACTATCTGTAAAAAATGGCAAGGGTCATGACTATGATGAATTAAAGATCCCGTCTTTTTTTGAGAAGCTTGAACGGCGGAAGCAAAAATCAGAGCATGGTCTTTCTACAAATGAAATTGTTGAGCTTGGCAACTTGTGTGAGCTGACTTCTCTTAAATCGACGGCGATTCAAAATTGGATCAAACGTGATATTAAAGATATGATTGGCCATCCAGAGCTTGGCAAGAAGTACTCTATTGATCAGGTCGTTATTTTATTAATTGTCAGGGATTTAAAATCAGTTTTTGACTTCGATAGCATTCGTATGATCTTATCTGCCTTATTTAACACCATCACAGATCGAACAGATGATATTATTAGTCCAATCCGTTTTTATGAAGCATATGCGCACGTCCTTGATTTTATTTATCACCATACACAATTTCCATTAAAGGAAACAAATTTACGAGAAATAACTGAGGAGCAGACAGATAAGCTCCATGACGAGTTTACAGAATTGACGAAGAGCCAATGGCATTTGATTAAAGGAATTATCAGTTCTACCGTCTTCTCTGTATTTACTTCTCATTTGCAAAGTACAGCTCAAGAAATGATGTATAATACGCTGCATCTGAATAAGGGATAAATAAGAACCGAGGTGACCTTCATCATCTCGGTTTTTTTGTACAGCAATTGCCAGCATAAATGTGCGGCTTTTTTTTCAAAATAAGAAGGCGCAACAAACATGAGGTGAAAGGAGGAATATGAACATGGCAAATCGAAATCAACTTCTTGTTCCTGGAGTAGAACAAGCTTTAGATCAATTTAAATACGAGATCGCGCAAGAATTTGGCGTCACTCTCGGTTCAGATACAGTCTCACGTGCAAACGGTTCTGTTGGCGGTGAAATCACAAAAAGACTCGTTCAACAGGCTCAATCACAAATGGGTAATCAATCAAAATAATGACATGGTGAAATACGCCGGAGCTATTCTGGCGTTTTTTATTGTTCATATGTGTGCTCATGCCGGTTCTCGCGATAAGGAAACGGTGCACCTTTCCCTTTTTGCTTCACATGTTCTCTTTTTTGTTCAGCGGATGGATTGTTCTGATCCCTGCCGTTTTTTTTTGCATGTTTTTCCGCATCACCACGTGATGTGCCGTTCCAGTGTCTTCTTTCATCAGGATCAGTTGATTGATTTTTTTTTTGCTCTTTATCGAAAGAATGATCCTTTTCTTCCTTTATGTTGTTGTCTTTGCTTGCATCATCAGGTTTTTGAGGCTTTTGAACAGATCCTTGCTCTTCCCTCTCTGCCTCCTTCTGCTCTTTGTCCTCAGCTTCAGGAGCCTCTTGATCTGGCTGCATCTCTTCGCTATCGTCTGTCTTTACGTCTTCTTGTTT
The DNA here is from genome assembly GCF_054161415.1 of Bacillus sp. PK5-006. NCBI lineage: Bacteria > Bacillati > Bacillota > Bacilli > Caryophanales > Bacillaceae > Bacillus > Bacillus sp. PK5-006. Next base: position 2,401,574 of record NZ_CP096414.1, read on the forward strand.
GTCTTTATCTGCTTGTTCTTCATCATGTTTCTTAGGATTTTCTTCCTTCACAGCATCGTTATCTGCTCCGTCTTCATCCTTTTTGATGTCTTCATGTTCTTTATCTTGCATTTCTTGATTTCTAATATATGTTCCTGTTGAAATGCCTGCCTTTTGAGCTTTTTCTCTTGTTTCCATGTCACTTTCCACAGTTTCCAGCTTATAATTGCGTTTTTGATATTCACCAGAAATGGTGTTAATTTTGCTTTTTACGTTTGTTTTATATGTATTGTCCTGCTTGTTTTCATAAACGGTTGAAATATAAATACTTTTAGAATTGTTCACATATCCTTTTTTGTCACAATCATCTATAATTTCCTGCACGACTTTGGTCATGTCGTTTTTTTCTAAATCCTTCATACTCGCCAGTACTTGCTTTGCATCTTTATTCAGCGGTGTGACACCGATCACTTGATAATTATGATCAAGCTTCAGCTCAAAGCTTGGATTAATATCAATTGTCATATACGCATATGCTTTTTGACTTGAGAAAGATGGCATCATAGTAAAAATTACGACAATAATCGCTGCTATCGATAGGATTCCTGCATTTAACGGACGTAAACGAAGCAGGTCAAAAAAACCGGCTCTTTTTCTTTCGAGACGTGATTCATTCGGAAATGTCACTTCTTGGCCGATTTCATAGTTTTGCTCTTCATATTTTGTCCGCAGAAATTGTCCATCAGGGGTCAGCAGCGTGACATATTTTTTGTTTTTCTCTACTATAATGCCTCTTCTCATGAATTAAGCACCCCTTTAAGGTAATCTTTCAAATACACATAATCACCTGTCATAATGATCGCCATCGCAATGATATATTTTCTATTTCTCTCAATCGTTTTGCGGCTGACTTCCACTAGCTTTTCCAGCTGTTTGACGGGCAATTGTTTTTTCTGAAATAAAATGGTTCTCAGCTCATCGTGTTCAACGAGTGTATGGGCTACTTTAATGGCATTTTGCCTGGCATCTGCATGCTTTGGTGAATGCTCAAGCAGCTCTTGAAACGTGAGACCGTATACTTTCAATCGTTCTTTAAAATGTTCAATCTCTTCTCTTCTATGTTCTTGTTCAATTAAACGCCTGTATTCATTTGCAGAGAGCTCGGCTTCAATCATGCTTTGAGAGTATTCGCCATTCTCACTTTCTTGCAGGTCCATTTGAACCGTTGGCGCATTTCTTGCTTCTTTTCGAATATAGTCAATCACTTTTCTTTTAATAATTAATTCTGCGAAAGCAAGCAGTGAGTTTCCTTTTTCGGCAGAGTATTTTTCTATCGCTTCATTAAAGGCGATTAAGCCTATGCTGAATTCATCATCTTTTTCATCTATATATCGTTTACAAACGGATGAAACCGTCTTAGCGACAAATGGTTTGTATTGCTCTATTAATGCATTTTGCAGTTCGATATCACCTTGTTGAATACTGATAGCCGACTGCTCTAATGTTTGCTTTTTCTTTCCTTTTTTAAACAAAAGGCTAAGCAATGGTTTCACCTCAGTTCTCCCTATATTACTCATTTATGATAGCTAATTTATGAGGGAAGCGCAAAGGAAGAAATGAGGAATTCATTTCCTGTTACTCAATTATGACATGTATGTCACCATCTACTTTACAATGTTTCGTCTAAAAGCAAAGAAATAAGGGGGTATCTCCCCCTTATTTGTAATATACGTGTTATGAAAATGAAATGATATTTCTTTCAAAAAACCTACTCTCCCAGGCGTGCCTCTTGCTTCTCCTCGTTTTCCTGCCCGCCTTTTCTTGATGGACTTGATAAAAACCAGCCAAATGCTGCAATTGCGAGAAGCACTGTCCAGAAAATGACTTTCCATAATGCTGAATGGATAAAATGAGACGATACGACCCCAATAGCTGGATGTGACAGTGTATAAAGCGTGAGCTTCACACCCACCCATCCGACAATGACAAATGCTGCTGTTTCTAGGCTCGGTCTTGTTTTGAGCAGTTTCACAAAGACCGTTGCTGCAAATCGCATAATAACAAGACCAATGATACCGCCTAAAAGAATGACAATAAATTGACCGCCATCGAGTCCACCGATTTGCGGAAGACTTGTTTTTGGCAGTGTCACAGCTAAAGCGACGGCCGCTAAAATTGAATCTACGGCAAAAGCAATGTCAGCAAGCTCTACTTTCACGACTGTTGCCCAGAAGCCGCTTTGTTTCACATTTGTTTCAGTTTCCTTTTTCTTAAATACGTGCGATTTTAAAATATGGTGAATGGAAATATAAAGAAGATAAATTGCACCAATGGCTTGAACTTGCCACACATCCACTAAAAACGAAATAAGAAACAGAGAACCAAACCGCATGACAAACGCACCTGCAAGTCCGTAAAACAATGCCTTTTTTCTTTGTTTTTCAGGAAGGTGTTTGACCATCACGGCCATGACCAGCGCGTTATCAGCTGCTAAAATCCCTTCTAATCCAATCAGTACGAGCAGAACCCACCCGTACTCTAAAATAATAGCTGCATCCATCATCATTCCTCCTTGTTTTTATCTATTGTCCCACAACAGACAAAGGCTTATGAATGCAAAAAAGACCTTTGCCTGTAATGGCAAAGGTCTTGCTAGACATGTGATATGCAGAATCATGCCAACAAAGCCGATGAACATCAGTCCATGTAATGACGACTTTGTTTCCGGTAAAAACCGGACGCTACTCCCCTTTGGCGGGATTTAGAATATTTAGATTACTTATATCATAATCAATAGACACTCGATTGTCAACAGGTGACTTTCACTTCGATCCATTGATTAGGCAGTTGGCGTTTCTGTTTTTCTTTTTCTTCGTTTTAGCAATAAGTAGAGAACAAACAATAACACAACACCGATCCCAATTGGTAAAAGATAAGGATCTATCATGGCGCCAACCTCTTTCCAGTTCTCCCCAAGCATAAACCCAAGATACACATACACAAACGTAATTGGTGTAATTGCCAAAAACGTATACAGGCAAAAGACCCACACATTCATCTTGGCAATACCGCACGGGATGGAGATCAACGTTCTGACTCCTGGTATGAACCGGCCGCTGAATGCGACGAATCCGCCATGCTTTTCAAAAAAAGCATCCGATTTATCAAGCGACTCAGGTTTTATAAAAAAGTACTTTCCATATTTATTTAAAAAGGGTCTGCCGCCGTAACGTCCTAACCAGTACAAGGTCAAAGGGCCAGCCACGCCGCCAATAGAGCCAGCCGCCACAACACCGATAAAAGCCATGTCCCCTTCTGAGACCCAGTAACCCGCAAGAGGCAAAACCACTTCAGCAGGTACAAATTCAATGCATAATGCGAGGAAGATGCCAAAGTATGACAAGTTCTTAAAGGCATCAGCTAAAGAAATAATAAAATCTTCGATGTTTATCAATCCCTTTCAAACATAATCATTTGACTGATTCTATCTCTTTTAGAATCACACCATATATTAAACGAATAAAACCGAAGAAACGATTCGCTTTTCGTCGTTTTTTACATTAAATTTGATTTTACTATAAAAGAAGGGTGAAAAAAACGTTGATTATTGTATTTAAGTGAAGGAAAGGTGAACACAGAAGCCATTCGATCCGATATATTAAGTATATGTCTGTTTTAAAGTACAGGAGGTTTTCTTACATGACCCATTTAACAGGAAGCTACAATGGATGGCTTGTCTTTCTGTCAATCGCTGTCGCCGCTGTTGCCTCCTACTCAGCTCTTCATATAGCCAGCAGGGTAGCACAATCAAGCGGTGCAAAGAAAAAGGTATGGCTGCTCATTGGTGCAATGATCATGGGAATGGGGATATGGTCGATGCATTTTATTGGCATGATGGCATTTCAAATGCGTGTTGGCATCACATATGATACATACTTACTGATTTTATCGATTTTGGCCTCATTTATCGGTTCCTTGATCGCTTTTTCAATATGCATTCAAAAGCAGCTCTCTAGAAGACGGCTGCTCATTAGTTCAATCACCATGGGTTCAGCTATTTGCAGCATGCATTATCTTGGAATGGAATCAATGGCCAATGTCTCAATCAGCTATGATCCAGTCCTCTTTTTTCTTTCGTTTTTCATTGCTGCCATTACCTCCTACTTCTCATTGAAACTCTTCTTTCGTGTTGACCGCACGAAAAGTAAACGGGAGAATTATCTTTTAAAGGGTCTTGGTTCAATGTTGATGGGCGGTGCTATAGCAGGTATGCATTATACTGGTATGGCTGCCTCTACCATGTTTTATCATTCAAATGGACAGGCTGCTATAGGTGGATCTCTTGAAATGTCGCCATTCAGTCTGTCGATTTTTGTCGGCTTAATGACACTTATAGTCCAAACACTGATGATTTTTGGTGCCTATATTGATCACCGGATCATGACGCAGTCAGATCAGCTGAAAGAAAATGAACAGCGGTTTCAATCGCTTATCAAACATAATATAGACGGCATTATCGTGTTATCTGTCGATCGAAAGGTTCTTTCTGCAAATGACTCTGGTAAACAAATCTTAGAGTTGTGCAATTCTAAGATTGGTGATGATGTCAGCCAATATGTGATGCCGACTGAGTTGTGGGAAGAATTTATTTCTCAGTCAAAAAAAGCTATCACACGCGAAGCAGAACTGAAAGCAGCAGATCGTTTTTATTATTATCATGTCACTTACATACCTGTTCATGTGAACAATTCACTCGACAGCATTTATCTTGTTTTAAAAGATTTAACGCAGCAGCGGATTGCAGAAAAAGAAATTCATGTGATGGCACATTATGATGCACTAACAGAGCTTCCTAACCGCCGCCACGGCATCAATCATTTAAATGATGTTCTCTCCGCTCAAGAAAAGTCAAAAACATCAACAGCGGTTCTGTTTCTTGACTTAAATCGTTTTAAAATTATTAATGATGCACTTGGGCATAACATCGGAGATTTACTGCTGAAAGCTGCCGCAAATAGACTGACACAATGTTTACCGGACAATGGCTTTATCGCAAGACTTGGCGGTGATGAATTTTTAATGATCTTTCCCCACATGGATCATGATACACATAAAGTCGAACAATTTTCTAAAAATATCATCCATCAATTTGAACGTCCTTTTTTCATCCAGAACCATCAGCTCATTACATCGATCAGCATTGGGATCGCCATCTCTCCGCAAAATGGCAAAGACGGGATGGAGCTGATGAGAAAAGCCGATATGGCCATGTATTTATCCAAAAAACATAAGCAAAGCCGTTATGAGTTCTTTACCGAATCCATGGAAAGATTAAGTGAGGACAGGTTAAACCGGGAGCTGGAGCTGAGGGATGCCATTCAAAGAGAGCAATTTGTCCTTCACTACCAGCCGCAAGTCAGTGCCAAAACAAGAAAGATGACTGGGGTTGAAGCCCTTTTGAGAATGAAGGCACCAGATGGTTCCTTAAAATCACCTGAGGCTTTTATTGAGCTGGCAGAGGAATCAGGTCTGATCATTGATATTGGCAGATGGGTCATTGATACGGCTGGCAAGCAGGCAAAAATGTGGTATGACGATGGGCTGAAGATTCCTGTGGCTGTCAATTTATCTGCGAAACAATTCAATTCTGAAGACTTAATTGATTTGATCAAGCTCACACTGAAAAAATACGACCTGAAACCGTCACTCTTGGAGCTTGAAGTCACAGAAAGTATGACAATGGACAATATCAAGCAATCAAAACAGGTGTTAACATCGCTAAAACAGCTTGGCGTCCGCATTAGTATTGATGATTTCGGTACAGGCCACAGCTCATTAAGCTATTTAAAGGATTTACCGATTCATCGACTGAAAATTGATAAATCCTTTATTGAGGATATTTTAAGTGATTCAAAGTCTGAACAGATTACAGGGGCTATTATAGCGATGGGACACCAGTTATCTCTCGAAGTGATAGCAGAAGGTGTTGAAACGTTTGCACAGGCTCAGCTATTATCTGCCCAGGGCTGTGACGACCTGCAGGGGTTTTATTATGCCAAACCGCTGCCAGCAAGCGATATTGAAAAATTCATCGCCTATCCGGCGCTGCTTGACACATAAAAAAGGTGCCAATGAGGGCACCTTCCAGCGTGCAGACAAACCCTCGCATTCGGTGTCAGTCCTGCGTGCCGGTGCTCACGAATGCTCAATTCGCTCCGCTCCGGTACTCGTCCTTCCTAGACTTCAAAGGTTTTCTGTCACGCTGAGCTGAGAAGAAGACAAAGGGCTAAAATAAAGATCACTTTAGCCCTTTGTCAACAATTTAAAAGGTGCCATTATTGGCACCTTTTCGTTTTATCTAAATAATAAATGCTGACTGTGAATACCTGCTTTTTTCAATAGACTAATCAATTGCTCTTGCTCTTCACGTGTCAGACCAGAGAATGCACGCGCAATCCGAAGAGAGTGGATCGGATAAATCTTGTCAAGATAGCTTCGCCCTTTTTCCGTTAAATGGGCATAAACCGACCGTTTATCCTTGGGGTCCTGTTCTCTTTCAATGAAACCATTTCGTTCTAATTTGTCAATTACGTACGTCACATTCCCGCTGACAAGCAGGAGTCTTGAGCCGATTTGCTGAAGCTTTTGAGCACCTCTTGTGTACAGTAATTCAAGAACGGCAAATTCAGTTGGATTAAACCCATGCTCTTTGCTGTCTCTAATACTGTGTTCTGAAACGCTTTTAAATGCTCTTGCAAAAACCTTGTAAAGCGTCATTGAGCGTTCTACTTCTTCTTCATTAAACGATAGTCTCATCACATATCTACCTCTTATAATATTTTTTTAACTTCAAGGCTGTCTTGCGGTGCAGTTGGAGCCTTTCGTAAAAAATAGAAGTACGTTTTTGAAAACCCTTTCAACCACATAAGTGACTCCATTCGTGTTATGTATAAGGTTTCGATATAAACTTTTAAAATCCTTCTTATTTTTCACAATCATCTCGAAAAAAAGCTTTTTCAGCAAACCATCAAGATGCGACACACTTTAACAAAATCTGTAAAGAATCTATGGTTTCTTGCACTTCATTCGCCAAATTTCTACAAAATTCAATATTGCTATAATATTAAACAAAAAAAAGAACCCTTTATGTGACATACGCACATTTCAAGGGATTTTTACAGACAGCGTTCTGTTTTGTTGAAAAAGAAATGATACTCTTTTTTTAAGTCACTAATTGTCATGTTCTTGGCCGCATCAGGGCTGTAAACCCCTAATGAACATAGCTGCTTCGTATAATAATGTCTTTCCTTTGCTAAAGCTTCTTTTAATATACGCCGCACCGATTATCCCTCCTATCAAGTGATTTGGATCGGGTGCTTATGAAGACTTCTTATACAAATCATTTTGCATGGCTCTTAGAAGCGCATGTGCATTCTGACCTGCAGCCTGCATGAATTGCTCGAGCAATTCATCCCTCTTCACATCTAATGCGATGATTTCTTTTGCCATACGAATGATCTGTGCTTCCTCCATCATATGCTCCTCCTCCTATGTCAATTCACCATGATTATATGCCGCCGTAAGATTTATTGCACACTCCCTGTAATCTTTCCTCCCATGGTTTTTTCATTTTTTTCGTTTTTGTGTTATATTTTCTAACAAACGATAGGTTTTTTCACTTCTCGTTCTATATAATATGAAGAAAAGACTTGCAGGGGTGAGTATATGACGCAGGAAGATGTATCTTATAAAGATAAAAAAGTCATTTCAATCGGGATTGTCAGTGAGCTAACAGGGCTTTCCGTCAGGCAAATCCGATATTATGAGGAACGTAAACTCATTTACCCCCAGCGCTCAACAAGAGGCACACGGAAATATTCTTTTGCAGATGTTGAACGTTTGATGGATATCGCCAATAAACGGGAAGACGGTGTGCAGACAGCTGAAATTTTAAAGGACATGAAGAAAAAAGAACAAGCGCTAAAAAGCGGACAATTTAAGAAAAAAATGCTGGAAGGCCAGATTAACGCACACTTTCGGTATAAAAATCGTTAAACAAAAAAAGAATCGCTCTTTTGAACGATTCTTTTTATTTAGAGGAAGCTTCAGTACCTTCTACAACCCCTACAAAGTCAATCAGCACGCCGCCTCTTTCAGGGTCTTCATTCACCCGCAGGGCAAGTGCCTTTTTCTTCCCGGTTTTTGCATCTTCATAATTCGCATGGAACACATGAATGCTGGCTTCTTCCAATTGAAAATCCTCATAAGAAAGCGTGTCTATGCCCCATTCTTTTTTCAGTTTCAGAATGTCATCCGGGCTCGGAACCGCACCTTCGACGTAGATGTCTTCCATTTTTCTTTTATTTCCTTCGGTGATGGCTTCAAGCATATGCTCTGCAGCCACTAGCCTTCGGTCTTTCCCCTCGTCCTCCCTTTGACATGCACTCAGCAAAAACATACACATCAAAACGAATAAGAATTTCTTCATGTTTCTCTCCCACCTTCTCCTTAAAATGTAAAGGATGGAAGCGCTATATGCAATCTTTATACAAAAAAAGCCTGTAAAACGTCATGTTTTACAGGCTTAGATTGTGGACAAAGGATGGTCCTTTGTCTACCTTTCAGCGCGATCTGAAAACCTTTGAAGTCTAGGAAGGACGAGTACCGGAGCGGATCGAATTGAACATTCGTGAGCACCGGCACGCAAGGACTGACACCGAATGCAAGGGTTTGTCAGCGCGCTGAGACTGCAAAACGTCATGTTTTACAGTCTTCTTGCTACATAAGTGTATGAAGGAACGCTGTCGCAATACCAAAATAGATGAGCAGTGATAAAATATCATTCAATGTTGTAATCAGTGGCCCAGATGCAATCGCAGGGTCGACGTTTAATCTGTGTAAAATAATAGGCACGATCGTACCTGCCATCGTTCCAATAATCAGTGTGGCAAGCAGTGAGGAACCGACAACAAATCCTAAAATCATATTGCCCTGCCACACCATTGCGACGACTGTAATAATGATGGAACAGACAATCCCAATGTAAATACTTGTTCGGAGCTCTCTAAAAATCAGGCGCATAATGGTTTTTTTCGTTAATTCTTCTTTTGAAAGTCCTCTAATGACGACGGCAAGCGACTGTGTGCCTGTATTCCCTGTCATTCCTGCAATCATTGGCATGAAGAAGGCTAAGGCGACGACTTGCTGAAGGGTATCTTCAAAGTAATTTAAAATACTGCCTGAAATCAGCCCAATGAATAAGAGCAAAATGAGCCACGGGAGACGGCGGTATGCCGCAACAAAAGCGGGCGTGTCGAATGTAATATCTTTACCAGAGGCAGCGAACTTCTCATAATCTTCTCCTGCCTCTTGAATGACGACATCAATGATATCATCGACTGTGACGATTCCGACAAGGACATTGTTCTCTTCTACAACAGGAATGGCAAGAAAATCATACCGTTCAATCAGCTTTGCGATTTCTTCCTGATCTTGAAAAGCTCCAACGGCAATGACTCTTGTAAACATAAGATCCTGCACTTTTTCATCTGGTTCACCTAAAATGAGATCCCGGTACGACAGAACCCCTACAAGCTGCTTTTGATCATTAATGACATATAAATAGTTGATCGATTCTGCAATTTCAGCAAAGCTTTTCAGCTTTACAACTGCGTCCTGAACCGTATAGTGCTGAGGAATCCAAACGTACCGGTTGGTCATGATCCGGCCTGCTGTCTCAGCAGGATAATTCATGAGAAGCTGGACGGCCTTTGATTCCTCCGCCTCCATGTTTGATAAAAGCTGGTCTTTCAGCTCATCATCCATTTCATCAAACAAGTTGGCTAGGTCATCGTTATCCATTTTGTTTGTGACGAAGGTGGCTTTGTCTTTTCCTACTTTTTCAAGCACAATTTCTTGGTATTCGCGCTCAAGCTCACCCATCATTTCCGTCACATCATCGATTGTTAAAAAGCTGAGGAAACGGCCGCGGTGTTTTTCTGGAAGTTCTTTAAATAAATAGGCCATATCATATGGCTGAAGTTCTTCCATAATGTTTTTAAATTCTTTGCGTTTGCCATCTCTTAATAAAATAATGATTCTTAAAATGAGTTCATCGTACGTAATGTTCTGTATCATCGCTGTTACCTCCCCAAAGTCAGGAGATACCCGAATCCCTTAGAATGTGCGGGGGTCAGGATCTCCTCTGTCTGATGCGTCAATCTGATCTTTTGACATACTCTTTATGTGTCTCGAATCGGGATGATCCATCCCCACACCTCCTTTTCTCATAAAAAAGCACCTTCAACCGAATGAAGGCGCTTTGTAAGCATGACAAAATAAACACTTGCTCCTTCAATCGTAGAGCTTTAGCACTGTATGGCATAGGATCAAATCCAGCTGCATTAAAAATCACCTTATGTCGATGATTTCTGTTGACCCATTGGCGTCTTTGGACATTTTTGGGCAGCAGCGTATCTCCATACAGGAGCCTCACCTAACGAAGTCTCATATTGTTAACACACTGAGATTACAGAAAAAGCGGAATGATGTCAATAAGCAAGATGCCAAGTATCCTTATGTATTCGCTTACTTTTCAAAAAAAGAGCGATAGACAGCTCAGCCATCGCCCTTTTCATGTCTTTTTATTCCTCTTCCGGCTGATTCATATCCTCTTGGGAGAGGAGATGAAAGGAATCATGCAAAAACAAAGCATATCCTTCTCCATCAGGATGCGGAACGTATTCCGCGTGATCCATTGTTTGCTCTTCTTCTTTTTTCTTCATATTCTCTCGCCTCCTTTCCCGTAGTTTGTCCCAATGAAAAAACCTTACACATGAAAGTGTAAGGTTTGGTCATAGCTTAATCATCCCACTCTTGCTTCAGGATTTTGCCTGTTTTAGCAGAAATCTCAAAATCAACTTCCTCGCCGCTTGGTGTTGTGATTTCAATTTCGTAAATGTACACACCATTTTCTTTATCTAGATCAGAATCAGTGACTGTGCCTTTTACTTTTGCAAGAGCAATTTTTTCAGCCTGTTTTTTCGTGATCTTCACGTTCTGTTTCTTTTCTTTGACTGGATCATTCAACGCTTTTCCAGTTTTTGCATCGACATATACTTTATATTCAAAGCCGCCTTTTTTGATCTCGACCTCATACACCCATTTTCCTTTTTTACGCTCAAGATCCACATCATCCACATAGCCTTTCACCACTTTTAAGGCTGCTTTTTCAGCTTGTTTCTTTGAAACAAATGACGATTTCTTTTGCACGACTTGCTCGGCGTTTGCTGTTTGATTTGTATTTTGCGCTTGAAGTGTGAAACCACCTGCGACAAGAGTTCCCGTTAATGCTGTAGCTACTAGTACTTTTTTCATCATGTTCATTTCCTCCTCTGTTTGATTTCTTCTATATCTTAAGAAAACAAGATGATAAAGGAAGGAAAGAAACATGAGAATATCATGAGAAAAGGATTAGTTTTCGTACGTAATGCCCTCAATGTCTCCTGTATAGGCGTTCACAAGCACCTCTGCCTCTCTGCCGTCAGGCAAATCCAGCTCCACCTCAAATACGAGCATACCGCTGAATGTTTCAAGATCAGCATCATCCACTGTTCCGCCAACTTCTTTGACGGCAATTTGGATAGCTTCCTCGACGGTGATTTTCGTGAGCTTCTTTTCTTTAGAGGTTGGTTTTTTCTTTTCTGCTTCAAGCACCTTAAATGACTGTTTGCCGACCTCAACTTGATACAATTCTTTTTTTGATTGGATGGTAAAAATGAAACGATCTGACGTCTCCTTTTTTTGAATGACGGTTCCGCTCACCTTTTTAACAGCCGCCTCTTCTGCCTGGAGCTCAGCATTTTTTTCATTTGGCTTCTGATAGCTTTTTAACTGTCTAATTTCTTTCATTTGACCGCTTGCAGAAGATGCAATGATTTGATAGATGCCATTTGCATTTTCCAGCGTCATTGTGTAGTCCTGTTTATGATTGATTAAATCAATATGTGTAATGTTTCCATTATAGTCTTTTGAGATCATTTTTTTCATTTCTGCTTCACTTAATATTTTTTGATCAATGGTTTGGATCATGAGCATTGCAAAGGCCGCAAGAATCACAAGACATCCTGCGAGCGCAAGCACCATTTTCGTTTTTCTAGACATGCAGCGCCTCCTTCCTATTTCCTATTTTATAAGGAGGAAATGAGAAATTGATGAGAAAAGACCCATTTATTTCTGAAAAAGAATGGTCATGGCTGTCCCTTCGCCGATACGGCTGTCTACCTTCAGCTCGGCCTCATGTTCTTCTGCAATTTGCTTCGCAATTGAAAGACCGAGTCCGGTTCCGCCCGTCTCACTGTTTCTCGCTTCATCCACACGGAAAAAGCGGTCAAAGATTTTCGGCAGATCCTCTTCTTTTATGCCAATTCCTTGATCAATCACTGAAATAAATGGCTTGTCTCCTGCCCATCCGCAGGTCACATCAACTGGCTCTCTGCTATATTTGACCGCGTTATCAATTAAGATAGTCAAAAGCTGTTTGATTTTCTCTTCGTCTCCTTCTGCGATCAGCGGCTGATCTGTCTGCACATGAGATTGAATCGTTCGATTGGTGGCCACTTCAAGTGTATGACATAGCTGCTTGCACAAATGACCAAGATCAACCGGCTTCATATCCAAGTATAACGGCTGGCCGTTTTTCGCCAATGTCAGTAATTGATCTGTCAGTCTTTTCATTTTTTTCGCTTCATCATGAATCGCTTGGGAGGATTCTTCTACAACCTCTGGACGTGTTTGCCCCCAGCGTTTGAGTAAATTGCTGTAGCTCATAATGACGGTAATCGGTGTCTTCAATTCATGGGAGGCATCATGCAAAAATTGCTGTTCTTTTTCATAATGCTTCTCGAGAATCTCGGACATTTCATTAAAGGTTTGTCCCATTTGATATAGTTCATCCTTTGAATCGCCTGTTAATTCAATTCGTTTAAACGCCTTCTCTTTCATACTTGCCTTCATGGTATTCGTCATTCTGCTAATCGGCCGGACAATTTGCTTTGTTAAAACGTGGCCTGCAAAATAGGAAAGCACAATAAACAAAACGCCGGTAGCGATTAAAATCATTTTTAATAACGCTAAGTTCTCTTCCGTATTTTCGATTTCTTCATATACTTGAAGTGACATAATCTCACCATTTGTCCAAATGACCGGAATAGCAGCGAACGCAATCATATGCTTATTGTATTCTTTGATTTCTGCTGTCTGGCCAGATTCGTATGTAAAAGGCAGTGAGCTAAACGTTGATTCCTTTGTGACAGTCAGTTTTGACTCTCCCGTTTCTGTCACGACACGGATCATACCATTTTGAGGCAGGTACGCCTTCAGCAGCTCCGAGGACGGAAGACCCTCTTCCTCTGATTTTTTTAAAGCAATCGCAATATTTTCAGCCACCTCAGACAAGCGGGACATATCTTTTTGCGTCAAGGTCATCGAAAAAATAAAATAAATGGCTGTATGAAACAAGAGCACCATTAAAAACAAAGACAACGACGTATAAAGCTGAATCTTATTTTTTAATCTCATTCTTTATCCTTTCATCACATAACCCACACCTCTCACTGTGTGAATCAGCTGTTTTTCGAATGGGTAATCGATTTTTTTCCTTAAATAACGGATATAGACATCTACCACGTTTGTATCACCGAAATAATCAAAACCCCAAACCGCTGTTAAAAGCTGATCTCTTGTGAGCACTTGCTGCTGATGGTTCAGTAAGTGAACAAGCAGGTCATATTCTCTCGGTGTGAGTTCAAGCATTTGCCCAGCCCTTTGTATTTCTCTTGTTTTCTCGTTGACCGTTAAGTCTGCTATGCTCAGCTCTGTCTCCTTTTCTTCTTGTGCATGTATATTCAACCTTAGCTGTGCGCGAATTCGTGCTAATAATTCTTCTATGTCAAAAGGTTTTGTTATATAATCATTCGCCCCAAGATCGAGCCCGCTTACTTTATCAGGAACACTTCCCCTTGCTGTAATCAAAATAATAGGTGTCGCTGTATTTGTCTTCCGAACCCTTCTCAGCACTTCAAGACCGCTTAACTCTGGAAGCATGACGTCAAGCAGCACCAAATCGAAGCTATCTTCTTCAAGAGCCTGAAGCCCGTCTATTCCTGTCTCTTTGACCGTCACCTCATATCCTTCATATTCAAGCTCAAGTGACAGCACCCTTGCGATTTTCTTTTCATCTTCGACTACGAGTATCTTCCCTTTGTTCATCTCTATCTCTCCTATCTAAAAGGCAAGCTTGTCTTTCCATTATTATATGTTGCCTTTCTTATTTGGAACAGTCACAATCTTCACATCTATTTTTTTATGGAGGGAATTATTTTTGAGAAAAAACATTTAACTTGAGCCTTCTTCTCAATTTGTTACTTCATCTCATTATTTTTTAGTCTGCCTCTTTTAGTTCTATTCACCCATTTTCATCTGTACAGGTGCAACCTCACTATGCAGCTTTTCCTTCTTTTTCATATGATATCAAGAGTTTTCTTCAAAAGGTGAGCTCTTTCGTCAATATGTGAGGAGAACTGCACTTTTGATAATAGATTGATTATTTGAAAAATTATTACAATTGACCCTTTCCGATCAAAAGTTTCTTTTATACAATAACATTATGCAGCCTGAATCTACTTTGAAAACAAAATAAGGAGGGCTTTCTTATGAAAGGTGAAATTCGCTTAATTCCGTATGAAGTAAAAGCCAATGTGATGGAAGCGAAAGAGACGCCGGAAAGTATTCAGGAGATTAAAGCACCCGAACTTTGGTCAAGTGGCTTCAAAGGAAAAGGCATAACCATTGCTGTCCTTGATACAGGCTGTGACACAGAGCATCCCGACTTAAAAGATCAGATTATCGGTGGGAAGAACTTTACCGATGATGACGATGGAGATGCTGAAAATGTAAAAGACTACAATGGGCATGGTACCCATGTAGCAGGAACGATTGCCGCAACAGATCAAAATGGCGGAATTTTAGGGGTTGCCCCTGAAGCCAAGCTTCTCATCGTGAAAGTTCTTGGCGGTGAAAATGGCAGCGGAAAATATGAGTGGATCATTGATGGCATCAACTATGCCGCAGAGCAGAAGGTGGATATTATCTCCATGTCTCTCGGTGGTCCAAGCAATGAGCCTGCCCTGCAGGAAGCCATTCAAAATGCGGTAAAAAGCGGTGTGCTTGTTGTGTGCGCAGCAGGAAATGAAGGGGACGGGGACGAGCGTACGGAAGAGTTCTCCTACCCAGCAGCATACAATGAAGTCATTGCCGTCGGTTCTGTTTCCCTTGCTAGAGAATCCTCTGAATTTTCTAACGCCAATAAAGAAATCGACCTCGTCGCTCCAGGAGAAGACATTTTATCCACTCTCCCTAACCATAAATATGGCAGGCTCACAGGAACTTCAATGGCTGCCCCTCACGTAAGCGGTGCACTAGCCATTATTAAAAATGCTGAAGAAGAAGCGTTCCAGCGCAAGCTGACAGAGCCTGAGGTTTATGCTCAGCTTGTCAGAAGAACCCTTCCATTAAAGCAGTCGAAAGCCCTTGTAGGGAATGGATTTTTATATTTAACTGCGCCTGATGTCCTTTTAGAAAAAACATTGGAAGCAGATCTTTTATCTCTATAGCTTAAATAGAGGTCCTGAGAAAAGATAGAATTTTCTCAGGATTTTTTTAATTAAAATTATTCAAAATTTACTTTGACGAAATGAAGTGAACGTTATATAATCGAACACAATAAATTCATAGTTTGAGAGTCGGTAATTCGATTACACGTCGAATTTTAATTGGGAAGACCGGTGAAAATCCGGCGCGGTCCCGCCACTGTGAGTGAGGAGAGCTTTTCTCAGGAATCCACTGTCATGAGGATGGGAAGGATGAAAAGCTTGCAGATTCACCAGCCAGGATACCAGCCGCTCTATCACATCAAACCCCCTACGGTTGATAGGAGATGTCGGAAAAGCGTCAGTGATACTCACGCCTTATTTCGCACACACATTTTGTCTTTTAAACCAGACATTTACCTCATCAATCATGATCATGAGCGTAAATGTCTTTTTATATTTAGAGGAGGAATTGGAATTGACAATTGTTAAAACAAGTAATCTAGGCTTTCCGCGAATTGGTTTAAACAGAGAATGGAAAAAAGCACTTGAGTCTTACTGGAAAGGTCAAACAGACCGCGAAACCCTCTTAAGCACACTGGATGAACAATTTTTAACTGCCATTAAAACACAAATCGATCAACAAATTGATGTTGTTCCTTCTGGAGACTTTACCTTCTATGATCACGTGCTGGATACCGCTGTTATGTTCAATTGGATTCCAGAGCGCTTCCGCAGCTTAAAAGACCCGCTAGATACATACTTCGCGATGGCAAGAGGAACAAAAGATGCCGTCTCAAGTGAAATGACAAAATGGTTTAATACAAACTATCACTACATCGTTCCAGAATACGAAAAAAGCACAGAATTTAAACTCACACACAACAAACCGCTTGAAGCTTACGAAAAGGTGAAAAAGGCGTTTGGTGTTGAAACAAAACCGGTTGTACTTGGTCTATATACATTTGTCTCACTTTCTAAAGGTTATGAAGCAAATGAAGTAAAAGAAATCCAGCAGCGTCTAGTGCCGCTTTATACTCAGCTTTTAAAAGAACTTAAAGAAGCAGGCGTCAAATGGGTTCAAATTGATGAACCTGCACTTGTCACAGCTTCCAGTGAAGACGTAAAAGCAGTAAAAGAAATCTATCAAACGATCAAAGAAGCCGTACCTGGGTTGAACATTCTTCTTCAAACATACTTTGATTCAGTAGATGCGTATGAAGAGCTTGTCACATATCCTGTTGAAGCAATCGGTCTTGATTTTGTCCATGATCAAGGGCGCAACCTTGATCAAGTGAAAAAGCACGGCTTCCCGAAAGATAAAATTTTAGCAGCAGGCGTCATTGATGGAAGAAATATTTGGAGATCAGACCTTGGCGAAAGATTATCCTTTATTTCTGAAGTCATTGCTGACGTTCAGCCGAAAGAAGTGTGGCTGCAGCCATCAAGCAGCTTGCTGCATGTGCCAGTTGCCAAACACCCAAGCGAACAGCTTGAAGAAAAACTATTAAACGGACTGTCTTATGCTACTGAAAAGCTGGCTGAATTAACACTGCTAAAAGAAGGTTTAACAAAAGGAGCAGCTGCCATTGATGCTGATATTAACGAAGCAGCACAAGCACTTCTTACCTTAAAAGAGTTCGCAAAAGGAACAAATGCGGATCTAACAGCGGAACGCAACAATCTTTCATCGAAAGATTTTAAACGTCCAGCTGCCTTTGAAGAACGCCTTCGTATCCAAAACGAATCTCTTGAGCTCCCGCTTCTTCCAACAACAACAATTGGCAGTTTCCCGCAGTCTGCCGAAGTGCGCAGTGCTCGTCAAAAGTGGCGCAAAAATGAGTGGACAGATGCAGAGTATGATGAGTTTATTAAAAAAGAAACAAAACGATGGATTGATATTCAAGAAGAAATTGGTCTGGATGTGCTCGTACATGGGGAATTTGAACGTACAGACATGGTTGAATACTTCGGTGAGAAGCTAGCCGGATTTGCCTTTACAAAATTTGCTTGGGTTCAATCCTATGGATCACGCTGCGTGAAGCCGCCAATCATTTATGGAGATGTAGAGTTTACAGAGCCAATGACAGTGAAAGAGACGGTTTACGCACAAAGTTTGACAGAGAAAAAAGTCAAGGGCATGCTGACAGGACCTGTTACCATCTTAAACTGGTCTTTCCCAAGAACGGATATCTCTCGCAAAGACATTGCTTTCCAAATCGCTTTCGCTTTGCGTAAAGAGGTAGAAGCTTTAGAAGCAGCTGGTATTCAAGTGATCCAAGTGGATGAGCCTGCGCTAAGAGAAGGACTTCCGCTCAAAGAAAGTGATTGGGCAGAATATTTAAACTGGGCAGCAGAGTCATTCCGTTTATCCACATCATCCGTTCAAAATGAAACACAAATTCATACACATATGTGCTACAGTAACTTCGAGGATATTGTCGATACAATCGAAGACTTGGATGCTGACGTGATTACAATTGAACATTCACGCAGTCATGGCGGATTCCTCGATTACTTAGAAAAACACCCGTATTTGAAAGGCCTTGGACTAGGCGTTTATGACATCCATAGCCCGCGTGTTCCATCTGTTGAAGAAATGAGCGAAATTATTGATGATGCGCTGAACGTTTGTCCAACAGATCGCTTCTGGGTGAATCCGGATTGTGGTCTAAAAACTAGACAAGAGCCTGAAACCATTGCTGCTTTGAAAAACATGGTCACAGCTGCTGAAGTCGCTCGTAAAAAGCTGGCGCAGCACGCTTAATTGAATGTCTCTCCCCTGCTGAACTCGGCAGGGGTTTTTTATGCGCAAATTGGCCTGTTCGATCTCCTACTATGATGATTTCTTTTCTAGCATGATTCGTTTATACTAGAGAAGTCAGTCGAACAAAGGGAGGAAGACAATGAATCACGAAGATTTTTTACAACGCGCAATTGATCTTGCAGTAGAAGGAGTCAATAGTGGTACTGGCGGCCCTTTTGGAGCAGTCATTGTCAAGGATGGTCAGATTATTGCAGAGGGCAGCAACAACGTGACAACAAGTAACGATCCAACCGCACATGCAGAAGTCACAGCCATTCGCAAAGCGTGCCAAACTCTACATACATACCAATTGGAAGATTGCATTCTATACACAAGCTGCGAGCCTTGTCCGATGTGCCTTGGCGCTATTTACTGGGCTAGACCAAAAGCTGTGTATTTTGCTGCTGGACATCAGGATGCAGCGGATTCTGGTTTTGATGACTCATTTATTTATGAAGAAATCAACAAAGAATACGAATCAAGAAATATACCATTTTACAAACTGACACCTCAAAAAACCCTTGCGCCATTTGAAGCATGGGAAGCATACGATAAAAAGAAAGAATATTAAAAAAAGACACCTGCGGTAAGCAGGTGTTGCGGATTGTTGACAAAGGGCTAAAATGATCTTTATTTTAGCCCTTTGTCTTCTTTTCAGCGTGATAGAAAACCTTTGCAGTCTAGCACCGGAGCCCAGACCTGACAAAGAATGCGAGGGTTTGTCTACACGCTGAGACACCGCTCGTAAGCAGGTGTCTTCTACTATTACTCCGTCACTTCAAGCTCTACTTCAATGTTCCCTCTTGTTGCTTTTGAATATGGACAGAATTCATGGGCAGCATGGACAAGCTCTTTCACTTTGTCATGATCATGACCTTTCGCAGACACAATCAGCTTTACGCCAAGCTTAAAGCCGCCGTCGCTTTCATCTTTTAAAAGACTGACATGTCCTTCTACTTCCGATTCTATTTCTGTCCCTTGCTTCTTCGCTACGTGCTCAAGTGCTCCTCCGAAACAAGCTGCATAGCCTGCTGCAAATAATTGCTCTGGGTTTGTACCAGTCTCTCCATCTTTCTTTGCGTTAGGCATGACAATGTTATGGTCGAGCACACCATCCTCTGAACGAACATGTCCAGCTCTTCCATGCTGCGCCTTTACTTTTGCTGTGAATAATGGTTTCATCTTCATCTCCTCCTTCATCTATTGATCCTTTTCACGTTCTATTCATTTCTCAAACATTTATCGCACATTGAAGAATTTTTCATTTTTCGTCTGTATTTATTTTAAAAAGGAAGAAAATCTTATACAATGATAAGTATGACAAAAAATAGTTGGTGACTGACATGACAAATGAATTTGAACATATGAAGCTGGAAAATCAGCTTTGTTTCTTGTTATATGCAAGTTCACGAGAGATGACGAAGCAGTATAAACCGTTGTTAGAAGAATTAAATATTACGTACCCGCAATATTTGGCACTGCTTTTATTGTGGGAGCATGGAACATTAAATGTGAAAACGATGGGAGAGCTTCTCTATTTAGACTCCGGTACACTCACGCCCATGCTGAAACGAATGGAGCAAAATGGACTCATTATCCGAGAACGTTCGAAAGAGGATGAGCGGTCTGTACAAATTCGTTTAACGGAATATGGAGAGCAGCTAAAAGAAAAGGCCACTGCGATTCCGTCTCACATGCTGACTGGGACAGGCAGATCGGAAGAAGAGCTAAAAACACTGCGTGCCTCTTTACATGAGCTTTTGCAAAATTTAACACAATCAAAAGGCTGAGGGAATGTTCCCTCAGCCTTTTATAATGTCTATTATTGTGCGACAGCTACTAGTTCTACTTCGATGTTTCCTTGAGTTGCTTTTGAATATGGGCAAACGCCGTGTGCTTTATGAACAAGTTCTTCTAATGCTGACTGCTCAATGCCAGTTCCTTTTACCTCTAATTGAACGCCTAGTTTGAAGCCGCCATCTGAACTGTCTTTTAATAAGCTGACATGTGCTGTAACTTCACTTTCAAAGCGAATACGCTCTTGTCTTGCTACCATTTGAAGGGCTGAATCAAAACATGCAGAGTAGCCTGCTGCGAATAATTGCTCTGGATTTGTTGCTTTTTCAAGTTTTTTTGCTCTTGGTGTTCCAGGCATTGCTACATCATGTTCAAGTACACCATCTGTTGAAACAACCTTTCCTTCTCTTCCTCCGACAGCTGATACCGTTGCTGTAAATAAAACGTCTGACATGAATATAACCCTCTTTCTCTCCAATAATGTTTTCTACAATTGAATTGTACACAATTTAAATTACAGAGTCAATCAATAAATACTCTTTTTTAAGTTTTCCTGCCTGAACCCTTTTTATGAGTATGTCCGGAAATTGTTAGGCAGTAAAAAAAGCCCTTTAAAAAGGGCTTTTAGATCGTGTCATGCTGCGGATTCGGTTGTTCTAGCGTATGGTTTCTGTTATCTGGGTCGGCATTTGCTGCTGCCAGCCACAATGCCATAATGGTGATACTTGTACAGACGACTGCCCATTTTTTAAAATTCATATAAACAATCCCCTCTCTGAATATAGATTCGAGCATGTTCCGCTTCCCCATAGAACATGGAAGATTTTTCATAATCCCCCATTTCATTATAATACTTTGCGGTATCTAATGCCAGCTCCTCTATATCTGGATATGCATAGGCAGACTCTAAAAAATGGAAAATCCGTTTAATATGCTCAGCATCTTGTCTTAAATACAATGCTTCTAGAAATATGGTTTTCTGAATATGAATGTCATCTTGAAGAGCTTCTGCTCTCTTCATACATTCTTCTCTGTAGTGTAATGCTTCTTCGTGTTTTCCTTGTTTGTATAATATCTGAGCGGCTGTATAAAGAGGGTCTATAGATCGACGAAGATGATCGGATTGATTTTGATCAAATAACGAGATGGATTCTTTCATTAATTCGAGTGCGCGGCCCAAGTCTCCCATTCGGTAATAACTGTTGCCCATATTAAACAAAGAGGAGGCAATAAAACGCACATTTTGAAACTCTCTTGATCTCGCAAGTGCTCTTTCGAGATGTGGTAATGCTTTTTCATGCCTTCTCATATCATCGTAGTTACCGGCCACAATAAATTCACACTGAATCGTGCGAAGCGCATACAGTTCATGCTGAACATAAACATCCAGCGCTAGTTTAGCATGGTGCATCGAGATATGAGTTTGTTTCATGTGATAATATATTTCTGACATTTTAAAATGAAATTCCGCACGTTCAATATCATCTGATACAAAAGAAAGCTTATGCTCTGCCTTTTGATAAGACGATATGGCAGCAATATACTCCCTCCGCCCGAATTCATACATGCCTCTAAAAAAATGATAGTAGTATTCAAGCATGCCTGTGACATGCGTTTGATGCTCATCTATTTCTTTCGAAAGCTCGGAAAAGTTGGCGCGAAGCTTTCCTTCCTTTAATGGCTTTAAATAATCGAGCATGACCTCATGCCTAAATTCCATTAAAGAAAAATAGAGAAGCAAATTCTGATCTTCTTCCATTGAATCAAGAGAGGTGCGAATTTCCTGCTTTAACTGTTCTGCTTGTTCGGAATCAAATCTGCGGATTAATTCATACCACTTGTTGATTTTCACTCCAATATCCGAAGAGGGAATGATTTTCGCCATACGTTGCCTTCTCCAATCTTCTCAAAATATAAAACATTACCATATTTTATCATACTTGACCGGAGAAATACAAAAATGAAAGGAAAAAGAGAGCCTGTTGTCACAAGACTCTCTTTTAAATTCGTTATTCTCTTATTTGTCCTTGACCACGAATGACAAATTTTTCAGACGTTAAGGCTGGCAGACCCATTGGCCCTCTTGCATGAAGTTTTTGCGTACTAATACCTATTTCCGCTCCATAGCCAAATTCAAAGCCATCTGTGAAACGAGTAGAGGCATTATGATAAACAGCGGCAGCATCGACAGCTGTTAAGAAAAGGGCTGCATGCTCATCGTTTTCCGTAATGATCGCCTCAGAGTGCTTAGAGCTATATGTTTGAATATGCTGAATCGCTTGTTCTATGTTTTCTACAATTTTAATACTGACGATCGGTGCTAAAAACTCCGTTGCATAGTCCTCAGTTGTCGCTAATGCAGCACTAGGAGCAAGCGCACAAACGGCTTCATCACCGCGTATTTCTACCCCATTGGATTGAAGGGCTTCAAATAAAGAAGCACCGTAGTTGTTTGCCCATTTTTTTTGAATGACAATGCTCTCGATTGCATTACAAACAGAAGGTCTTTGAGTTTTGGCATTCAGCACAATCCGCTCAGCCATTTCGTTTTTCGCTGTTTCATCAATGTAGATATGACAATTTCCTGCACCTGTCTCAAGCACCGGCACAGTTGACTCTCTCACTACAAGATCAATTAAATTCTTCCCGCCGCGCGGAATGAGGACATCCAGGTATTCATTTAAAGTGAACAGCGTTTTCGCCGTTTCACGGCCTGTGTCTTCAATCAATTGCACACTGTCTACTGGAATATCCGTCGTATGAAGCGCTTCATGAATCACCTTTACAATTGCTTTATTACTATGAATAGCAGAGGAGCTTCCGCGCAGAATCACAGCATTCCCAGTTTTCAAGCAAAGGGTCGCAGCATCGACTGTCACGTTTGGTCTTGCTTCATAAATCATTCCAACCGTTCCAAGCGGTACACGAACCTTTTCGATGAACAGACCGTTTTCTTTCTGAATGGTTTCTAACGTTTCACCAATTGGATCTTTTAGCTGAATGAGTTGAAGGGTCGCATCTGCAATGGCTTCAATTCTCTCTTCCGTGAGTGTAATCCGGTCAATGACAGATGGCGTGAACTGCTTTTCCTCAGCAGCCTGAACATCTTTTTGGTTCTCTTCTATTAAATAAGCTGAAGATGCTTTTAGTGCACTGGCAATGGCGTGCAGGGCAGCATTTTTTTGTTCCGTCGTTTTTAGAAGCAGCTGATCTTTGGCTGCACTTGCTTTTTTTGCTTTTTCAAGAACTTCATTCATCGTATTCCCTCCTCAGTTTTGTACATGCTGTACCCAGTGATCTCGGTGTATGACCTCAGGCTTCTCTTTTGCAAGCTCGTCACTTCGCATTCCTTTAATGCCGAGAAGCTCATCGGAGGCGTACAAGGTTTGTCCCTTACCAACTAATCCGTTTGGACCGACGACTTCTACGACTTCTCCTTTAGAAAAGTCACCAGCGACATCAATAACTCCTGCCGGAAGAAGGCTTCTGCCATTATGCAAAATCGCCGCTTCCGCTCCTGCATCAATCATGATCTTCCCAGAGACCGGTGAGTGGAATTGAATCCATTGACGGCGGTTGTTCACAGCTGATAAATCCTGTTCACCGATATACGTTCCGTCGCCTTGACCCGCAAGTATGCGAAGCAGCTTGTCTTCCCCAGTGCCTGTGCCAATGAAGACTTTCACGCCAAGTGAAAGTGCCGTTTGTGCAGCTGAGAGCTTCGATTTCATTCCGCCTGTTCCAACCTTTGAACCGGTGCTCTTTGCATATGAAAACAATTCTTCTGAAATGTGGGTCAGGACATCAAATCGCTTCGCCTCAGGATGCTCATTTGGATTTGCATCATAAATGCCATTGATGTCTGTTAATATGATCAATTGGTCTGCATGGATTAATCCACTGACAAGAGCTGACAGCATGTCATTATCCCCAAAGGTAAGCTCCTCGATGGAGACTGAATCATTTTCGTTTATGATCGGCAAGATTTTTCTTTCAAGCAGCTCCATCATCGTTGCGTACGCATTTCGATATCTTGTTCGATCTGAAAAGTCATTACGTGTTAAAAGCATTTGAGCAGGTGTCATATGAAACTGTGAAAAAAGCTCTGTATATTTCTGCATTAACAAACCCTGTCCAACGGCGGCAGCTGCCTGTTTCCCCTTTAAGGTCACAGGTCTTGATGGATAGCCTAAACTGCCAAATCCTGCTGCAACGGCTCCTGATGAAATTAAAATGATTTCATGACCTGCTTCTTTGAGCTTTGCTATGGCTCTTACATGATCCTGCATCTTTTGTTCATCAATGGCTCCTTTTTGCTCTGTTAATGAACTGCTGCCAATTTTTATGACGATCCTTTGCTTTTTCATCCTTGATTCCCTCCGCTATACCATTAGGCACAAAAAAATCCCTATTTCTCCTTATGTAAAGGACGAAAAGGGATTTTCCGTGGTACCACCTTCATTGAATAAGCATGCGATCTGCTTATTCCACTCAACTCCTGTAACGCCAGGCACGCGCTTAGATTTTTCCTCTAAGGCTCAAAGGGCAGGTTCAGCAGCTGTCTGCGGCAAATGTTTCAGCACATCATTTGCTCTCTTTACGCATCAGTTCCTGCTTACTATTCCTTTTCAACGCTCGTTAATTTTTTTATATTATCACCAATTGCTAAAGAAAAGTCAAGCGGTCAATTAAAGACAATCGTTTTATTCTCATGAACAATAATGCGATCTTCAAGGTGCCATTTGACAGCACGTGCAAGCACACTGCGCTCAATTGTCCGGCCAATATTTTTTAGGGCTTCCGCATCATCCCGGTGATCGACCCGCTCAATATCCTGTTCAATGATCGGGCCTTCGTCTAAATCATTGGTGACATAATGAGAAGTCGCACCAATTAATTTGACTCCCCGCTCATATGCCCGCTTGTATGGGTTTGCACCAATAAACGCTGGCAGGAAGGAATGATGGATATTAATGATTTTGTTCGGATGCTCTTCAATGAATCCAGGCGTTAAAATTTGCATGTATCTAGCAAGCACAACCACATCAATATCGTACTCTTCTAATAAGGCGAGCTGCTCTTTTTCAGCTTCTTTGCGAATGTCTTTGTTCGCCTTTACATAATGGAATGGGATTCCAAGCGATTCTACTGTATCTTTTGCCGTTTCATGATTGCTGATCACAACTGCGATTTCAGCCATTAAATTTCCGCTTTGCCATTCCCACAGAAGCTCATGCAGACAATGAAGCTCTTTTGAGACAAAGATTGCCAGCTTTTTAAGCTCACTTGCACGCGACATGCTCCACGTCATTTGAAATGATGCTGCGATTGGCTCAAAACTATTTTTCAATTGATCCATATTCGCCGAGATGTCTTTCCAATCAAATTCAATTCTTAAAAAGAACCGGCCGCTTTCATGATCGGTTGTGTATTGGCTCGATTCAATGATGTTCGCTCCGTGCTCAAATAAAAAGGAAGAAACAGCTGATACAATACCAGGCTGATCTGGGCAGCTGACAAGTAATCTGCCTTTTTGCTCGTGCTTTTGTCTGTGTAATTCAAGTTTCTCTGTAATCAATGTTCTCATGTATCATGACCTCATTTGCGTTTTCATTCTAATGAAATATTATACTGGACTGGAAAGAGAAAAAGCAATGAAGAGTCCATTTTTTATTGAATATTCATTCAATTCTGCACCTAGCGTGATATAATGTGAGTAGACCTTTTATCACAAAAGGAGTGATGGAGATGAAAAGCATGACTTTGTTTGGTAAAGTGAGCTTTTGGCTCGGCATCGTATGTCTGATCACAGGTATTTATCTTTTTATGGCCGGTGAGAGACTCATTCCTTTGCTCACATTTGGTGTCTGTTTTCTTCTAGTGAGTCAGCTTTACCGCAAAAATGAAAACGATTCCAATCATCATTCGATGTAACAAAAAAGGGCTAAAATGATTTTTATTTTAGCCCTTTTTCTTCTTTTTCAGCGTGATAGAAAACCATTGCAGGCCTGACAAAGAATGTGTGGGTTTGTCTACATGCTGAGGCTGGCAGACAGATGACAGCCTTTTCTTATTCAATGATTTTTAACCCGACCGCCGCAGATAAAATCAGTGCGATAAAGAATATACGTTTTGCGTCCTTCGACTCACCGTAAAACAGCATGCCGACAATGGCTCCTCCAGCAGCTCCAATGCCAGTCCAAATGGCGTATGCCGTTCCCATCGGAATTGTATTCATCGCAAGAGAGAGCATGAGAAAGGACAGCGAAAATCCAGCTGCAATGAATAAAATCCATTTGACATGCCGGTCTTTCTGGAATTGATTCATCATGGTGACACAAAGCATTTCTAAAATGCCTGCACCAATGAGTAAAAGCCAGCTCATGATTCAGTCTCTCCTTTCTTTTCACCTGTGGTTAGTTTAAGCCCTAATACACCGCTTAAAAGCACCATGATTAAAAGTAATTTCACCAGCTGTACTGGCTCTCCCAGTACCATACCTACTATGACAGTACCTGCTGTCCCAAGTCCGGTGAAAACGGCATAAAGTGTGCCAACTGGCAGTACAGTGGTGGCTTTCAGGAGTAAATAAAAGCTCACGACAATACAAACGATGGTTGCGGCCCATTCCAATAAAGAGTCAGCATATTTCAACCCCATCACCCAGCCAACTTCAAAGATGGCTGCAATCAATACATTTCCCCATTTCATCCGATTCTCTTCCTTTCTGAACGATTCCAAGCAATAAAAAAAGCCCGGAAATCGATCGTTTGATCAAATCTCCCGGGCTTTTATCCCTCCGTGTCCATACGGTCTATTGTCTAGACCCTATGTGTTTTCTCTCGGTCCAGACTGCGCCACCCGCACGGAACCCTAGAAAACCATTTCTTAATAAGCAGATCTGACTTAAAGCAGATTCTGTGTGTCAAAATTGTATCACACCCCGAAATACCGGTCTACCGCTTTGCTTTCCACATGCAAATATACTTGTTCATTTTTCGAAAGAATTTTTATGGAACCGCCGTATACTAAGTGTTAGAAGCAGGTCAACTGATAAAGAAGATTTGCGGGCTGTTTCGCGTGCAGCGGACTGAAGGGAAATGAGCGTATATGACAATCCATTTATTTTTTATGACATTGACGATCAAGCGTAAATACAAGGACATGGAGACCGTACTTTACGAACAAGAAGTTGAAGCATTTTATGAAGAAATGAAACAGAAGCAACTAAAGTATATGAACTAAAACAGGAATGAGAAAAGGAGGAGATTGACATGTTTATGATGCTTGATTGTAAAAAGGATCTATTCCGCATTCCTTAAAGCACGGATACGTCAATGATCACATCGCTGATATAATGAAATCAGATTGATGCGATGAACGTTCAACTTTAGGATGATGTATTTACAGATCATCCGTCGTACCCCAAACAATGCTGAAAAACATTTTATAGAAAATCAAGAGGTGGCTTCATATGATGATGACCGATGAACAAAAACATGAATTTTATCAAGCACTTGTTGACAAGAATCCGCAATATGACGGCACATTCTTTGCCTGTATTAAGACAACCGGTATCTTCTGTCATGCCACATGTACGGCCAGAAAGCCAAAATTTGAAAACTGTGAGTTTTTCTTTACAGCGGAGGAAGCACTGCTGGCAGGGTATCGCCCGTGCAAGCGCTGCACACCATTAACATACCCTAACAGCATTCCTGAAGAAGTCAAAACACTCGTTTCAGCAGTAGAAAAAAATCCTGAGAAACGCTGGAAGGAAGAGGACTTCCGCCAATTAGGGATTCACTCTGCCACAGCTCGAAGAAAGTTTAAAGACATTTACGGCATGACCTTTGTTCAATATGCAAGATCACGCCGAATGGGACTTGCCTTTAAAGAAATTTTGAACGGAAAAAAAGTAATCGATCAGCAGGTCACTTTCGGCTATGAATCTTCAAGTGCCTTCAATGATGCATTTACGAAAATCATGGGAAATCCTCCCAAAAAAGCGCAGATTCACATTCTCTATGCTAATTTTATTTCCACACCGATCGGGCGGATGATGAGTGTGACAGATGCCACACATGTGTATTTACTGGAGTTTATGGACAGGCGGGGACTCGAAAAAGAAATTGAAACATTAAGAAAGAAGCATCATGCCCGCATTTTAGTTGGAGAAACAAACGTCCATCAGCAATTAGCAAAGGAATTGGCCTTATATTTTGAGAAAAAGCTGACCAAGTTTACTGTACCGCTTTCCTTACATGGCACCCCTTTTCAAATGAAGGTGTGGGACCAGCTCTCACGCATTCCAGCAGGCGAAACGAGATCCTATCGAGATCTAGCCACGAAACTAGGCGATCCGCATTTGGTTCGTGCTGTCGGTAATGCAAATGGTGCCAATCAATTGGCGATTATCATTCCCTGCCACCGCGTGATTCAAACAAGTGGTGAGCTTGGAGGCTACGGCGGAGGGATTGAACGGAAGAAATATTTGCTTCAGTTAGAACAGCGTGCATAAAAAAACGGCTCTGCTTATTCGGTAAGCGAGCCGTTTTCTCCGTTACGGGTGATGCTGTATACATCAATGATTTGGTCCCATTTTGAAATGGTTTTTTCTTTTTTCATGCCCATTTTTAAAGCGACCTTCACCGACGCTTCATTCTCAGGACGAATTAGGCTGACCATCCGTCTGACCTTCATTTCTTCAAATCCATAGGTAAGGCAGCCTTTTGCAGCCTCAGCAGCATAGCCATTCCCCCACGCCGCTTTCTTTAGCATATAGCCAATCTCAAGCTCGGTTTGTCCTTCAATGTTTTGCAGGACAATGCCGCTTTGTCCAAGTCGTTCATTTGTTTCTTTATCTTCAATGATCCATAGAGAGGTGTGGTACATGCGGTCATTTTTTTGATTCCATGCAATCCACTCTTTTGTCTGCTGTTCATCCTTCAAAGAAGGATAATACTTCATCACTTCTTCATCCTGGAACAGCTCGTCATATAAAAATGACGCATCATGTTCATTCATCGTTCTCAGTTTCAGGCGCTCTGTTTCAAATACTGTTCTTGTTTGAACTGTCATTGATGATCCCCCCTTTTTTACTTGCTAAAAATATCTCCGAACAAACCATTTGAATCTGGGGCAAAGTAATGGAAGCCCGCACCGGTTAAACTTGCAGCCAGCGCTGTCCACATCATTAAACTGACGGTCATCCACACCGCGACTTGCTTTCTTTTCGTTCCAAAGCTCATGCACATCAAGGCTGCTAAATGACTGCCGATGATAAAAGGTCCTATGAGCGCTAACCCAGGCAGACCGTATCGTTCCCAAATTTTTCTCGCGCGCAGCTGCTTTTTCTCTCCTTTTTCATCACCTTTTTCCTCTTTTCTTTTTAACCACCATGCTTTAAACCGATCGACGAACACAATGAGAAGCAAGACTGTCAAAAAGTTGCCGATGAATCCAATCACAGCCGTTGTCACAGGATGCAGCCCACTTAAGATTGCGAATGGAACGACACCAATCACTTCAAAAAAAGGCAAGGCAGCCAATACAAAAACGAGTACATATCCCCATACAATATCCAAAAACAGAACCCCTTTTCATTTTTGTCCTCTCCCCATTGTAATGAAAAAGACAATCCCATTTCTACATTTTTTTAGAAAAAGAAAAGCACATCGGATAGGATGTGCTCAGTTTACATTCGTATTTTCATTTTTCTTATTTGTCCGGCGCAGTACAATGAATATAAGCCCTATTAAAATCACAATAGATAGCAGACTTTGCAGCAAAATCACACTTGGTGACGTCCAGCCAATCCATTCGAATATGAGCTGCGGTCCGAAAAAGATAATCGGAATCAATGAAACGACATTCGCCTTTAAGATTGCATTAAATACAACGATACATAGCAGCATGAGCAAAATGACGCCCCACCTTTGACCAGAAGTAAGGACAAGTAGTGGTGTGCCGACTTTTTGATCCAATAGTTTGATTGTGACCATCGCTGTCAGCTGAAAGATTCCTAACATCCAAAAGTAGAGAAATACCCGGCTGCTTGTTTGAAAAGCGGACGCTCTAAACATCACAATGATCATGATGACATTGGCCACTAAAACGAGCGGATATCCAATCAAAGCAAACCAAGAATAGGATAAGTTTTGGCTGATTGCATCTGCTAAAATCATGTAAAAAAGCGATCCAATTAAGAAAGCACTGACGAATGGCACCCAGTCTTTATGGTTCCCTGACAGCTCTTTTGCCAGTTCATCAGCATAGCTCCGCGGATCTCCGCCGAACACATCCTCACCTGTTTTGCCGTCTTTTTCAGCCTCAACCGCATGTGCTGTCAGTTCGTCCATCAGCTCATCGATTTCACCCTGATTTTTTCCCTTTGATATGAGATAAAGTTGCAGCTCTAGTAGAATGTGTCTTGTTTCTTTTGATACCATAATCTCACTTCCCTTTTTGTAATAAGCGGTTTACATTTTTTGAAAGCTCATTCCAGCGGTCAATAAACTCTGTGAGCGCTTGTTCTCCCGCTTGTGTGAGCGTATAGTATTTCCTTTTCGGGCCGGTCGCTGACGCTTTTGTGACGGTGGTCACCAGCTGTTCCTTTTGCATACGCAGCAAAATCGGATAGATGCTGCCTTCACTTATTTGATCAAACCCATAATGCGCGAGCTTCTTCGTCATTTCATACCCATAAATTTCACCCTCAGAAATAATCGACAGCAGGCAGCCTTCTAAAATTCCTTTTAGCATTTGTGTGGATGTTGTCATGATTGTTCCTCCGATTCCAGTACCTTGCATCACAAGATAGCTTTATCTTACCACATACTATCTTGCCATGCAAGATACTGGCACAGAAAAAAATCACCGCTAAAAGGGTGATTTTTACGCCCAAGGCTTATCTGTCCCAAGTGCGTCAGCAAGCGCCTTACTATGCTTTCGGCGGCTTTTTCTTTCCTCTGCCCGCTGCTTCGCTGTTTGATGAAGCATGATCTCTTCCTCTGTTTCCGGCATCACCTGCGGGACTCGTTTAGGCTTTCCGTTTTCATCTAATGAGACAAATGTCAGAAATGAAGTTGCTGCGAGTCTGCGCTCTCCAGACATCAAGTTTTCTTTAATGACTTTGACGAACACTTCCATAGAAGACGTACCCACCCATGTGACATAGGATTCCAAGCATACGGACTCCTTTTGTCCAATCGGCTCTAAAAAGTCAACAGAATCCATTGAAGCTGTGACCGTTTCACTGCGGCTGTGTCTTGCAGCCGAGATGGAGGCAATGTCATCTATATAACTCATTAATTTCCCGCCAAATAACGTTTGGTGGTTATTCGTATCGAGAGGGAACACCCTGCTGGTTTTAACAACTTTCGATTCCTTGCAGTATTTGAAATTTTCTTCACTCATCATCATAGCTCCTTCTTGCTGTTTTCGTGGATGCGGAACGACTTTTATTAAACACTATTCTTTTAGGTTTGTCTAAACTTTTAGCTTTAGTCTTATGTGAGAGATTTTCTTTCGGAAATGTTTCAACCATGGCTAGAAGAAGGAATAATAGAACTATGAATGAACAAGGAGGCCATTTGATGGATTCTATGAGAGCAGAGCAATTATACAAAATGCCCCAATGCATGAGTGAATACGACGATTTAGAAGAAGTTCTTTTATGCAGTCCTATTTATATGGAAATCAAACAAATTATTAACGAAACCCAGAAACATTTTGCGAAAGAAAATATTTCTCAAATGAAAGCAGTCGCTCAGCATAAGCAATTGATCCAAACCCTTAAAGAGAATCAAGTACGGCCCATCCTGCTCCCGGCGAATGACCGCTTCCCTGAGCAAGTCTTCACTCGGGATATTGGGTTTACGATTGGACATACACTGTTTGTTTCAAGTATGGCCGCTCCGGTTCGGCAAGGGGAAGAACAATACCTAAAAGAATGGGCACACGCAAAAGGGTGGTCAGCTGTCACTTTGACAGACGGAACGATTGAAGGCGGCGATGTGCTTGTAGATCAGAACCGTGTGTTTGTTGGCACGAGCAAAAGAACCAGTCCAGCCGCTATCTATCAGCTCAAAAAGGAACTGCCTGATCATGACATTATTCCGATTCACCTTCCTCCTCACATTTTGCATCTTGATTGTGTGATGAATATTCTGTCTCATGATGAGTTATTAATTTACCCTGAAGCGCTCAAGCAAAAGGACCTTCAGCTGCTCAAAACGTATTATAATTTGATTGAAATCAGTGAACAAGAGCAATTCACACTTGGACCAAATGTTTTATCCATTGGGCAGAAAAAAGTGATCAGCTTGCCCAGCAACCAAGAAACAAATGCTGCGTTAACCGCTCACGGATACACCGTTATTGAAGTGGAATTTTCTGAAATTATTAAATCTGGCGGCTCTTTCAGATGCTGCACATTGCCTATTCGGCGTTCATCTATTAAAAAAGCCAGCATGTAGAACAGCTTGTCTACTTGCTGGCTTTTGTCTAGCTTGTCCTATTTTCTATTATATAAATGACAGGCGACTTCATGTCCTTCTTCCACCGCTTGTAATGCCGGCTTTTTTTCAGCACACACATCCATTGCGGCAGGGCATCTTGTTCGAAATACACAGCCGCTTGGCGGGTTCACTGGACTTGGAATTTCTCCTTTTAAAATAAACCTTTTGCGCTTGTCCTCTACGTCAGGATCTGGAATGGGGATTGCAGACAGCAAGGCTTGTGTATATGGGTGAAGCGGTGTTTGATATAATGCATCACTTGTCGTCAACTCGACGAGATGGCCTAAATACATCACACCGATCCGGTCGCTAATATATTTCACCATTGACAAGTCATGTGCAATAAAGAGAAATGTTAATCCTTCCTCTTTTTGCAATTTTTTCAGCAGATTCACGACCTGCGCTTGAACGGAGACGTCTAGTGCAGAAATCGGCTCATCTGCCACAATAAATTTTGGCGCTAAGGCAAGTGCTCTTGCAATGCCGATTCTCTGCCTCTGTCCTCCGCTAAATTCGTGCGGATAGCGGGTGGCAAAATCATAGCTTAATCCTACCGCTTCGAGCAGTTCTTTCACGCGGGCAATCCTTTTCTTTTGACTCCCATAAAGCTGATGAATCTCCATTGGCTCAAGCATAATATCTTTTACTGACAGTCTTGGATTTAACGAGGAATACGGATCTTGAAAGACCATTTGCATTTGCCGGTTGAAATCAAATGATTCTTTTTTAGAAAGGTGGTGAAGACTTTTCCCTTCATATAAGGCTTCACCATCTGTTGGTTCATAAAGACGCATGAGCACTTTTCCAAGTGTGGATTTGCCGCAGCCAGACTCACCAACGAGACCAAAGGTTTCACCTTGTTTCAGCTGAAAAGAGACACCATCCAGCGCTTTTAAGGTTCTCCCTTTCGATAGATGAAAATGTTTTTTGAGGTTGTTTACTTGTAAAAGTGGTTCAACTGTCATGTTCGCTCCTCCTCTCACTTGGTAAATACCGCCTTGCACCTGCCCATTCCTTTTCATATGAAGTGCCAGAAAGGGAAAGAAGCTCAATTTGTCTGCCGGTTTTAGGCGAATGAAGCATCATCCCGTCCCCAGCGTAGATCCCTGCATGGCGGACCGCTCCCTTACCGTTTTCATTTGCAAAAAACAGCAAGTCGCCTTGTTCTAAATGGCTTGATGTAACCGGCGTTCCTTGAACTGCTTGGTCACTTGCGTCTCTCGGCAAAAGATATCCGCACGCTTTGTACATGCTGTAAGCAAAGCCTGAACAATCATAGCCAAAGCTGCTCATGCCTCCCCATAAATAAGAAAGGCCAATAAATTGTTTTCCTGCGTCTACGACATCTTTGCCGGTCATAGAGAAAGCTTGCGATACTGGGCGTACATCCGCTTTGTTGATTTCTCTTATTCCTAATGGGGTGACAACATGAAATTGATCAACTGTTTCTTTGGCGGCTGCCAGCTCTGTTAAAAAGCTAATCTCCATATCAGGTTCCCCGTTTTGATAGAGTGTGGCTTTTTTCTGACAAACGATAAGAGATGCACCTGACGCACTTCCCTCTGTTACTTGTTTTAATTGCTCAGCAGGCATATAGCCTGGATAGCCTTGCGGATGTTTCCGGCTGGCCTGCTGCGGAATGACGACTTTCATCCAGCCATCTGTCTCTTCTAATCCAATCACTCGTTCGCCGAGCAGTATTTGAGATTGAATCAAATTTTCTTCACATAAAGCCAATTTGTCTTCGTATGTTTGCTGGTCAATCCATTCTTTGATGTTGATGGAGTCCTGTAGTACCTTTTGATCGATTTCTCTCGGCGAATGCGGCGCTGTCCATACGTTAGCGACTGGAACCTTTGATTCGTATATCATCATGAGACTCCTTTCACCCCTTGAATGCCTAACCCATGATGCAGCGGTAAAAATATATCTTTTCCTTTGTACACGATTCCTCCGTCTATCATGTCCTCTTTCAGCATAAGCGGGGCATCAAAATCGCAGCGGGTGATATTCGGCTGGCTTGCGGCGAAATGTGCCGCTGCTGTAATGCCAAGCTTTGACTCAATCATACTGCCAACCATGCACTGAACACCGTATGCTTCGGCAAGGGCATTGATTTTTAATGCTTCTTTTATGCCGCCTGATTTCATTAATTTTAAATTGATCAGATCGCAGCTTCTCGTTTCAAGCACCTTGATCGCATCATGAAAACTGAAAATGCTTTCGTCTGCCATAATCAATGTTTCAGTTGCTTCCGTCACACGGCGCAAGCCTTCAATATCTTCTTTTGGCACTGGCTGTTCTACTAATTCAATATTCAGCGCTTCCATTTTTCGAATGGCTGTGATCGCTTCCTTCCACGTCCAGCCCTGGTTTGCGTCGAGCCTGATCTGAATATCCGGCCCGACTTTTTCTCGAATCCGCTTGATCCGCTGAATATCCGTGTGTATATCATCTTTTCCTACTTTGATCTTTAACGTCTGAAAGCCTTCAGCTGCGTATTGCTTCGCATCTTCTGCCATCTCAAGCGGACGGTTTACACTGACCGTATAGTCGGTTTCGAGCTGATGACGATATCCGCCAAGGTATTGATAAAGCGGAAGCCCTGCCTGCTTTGCTAACCCATCATAAATGGCCATATCGATTGCAGCTTTTGCGCTTGTGTTGCTTGCGAGCACGCGGTTCATAGCAGAATAGATTTGTTCATATTCTGTCAAAGAAGCCCCGAGCAAAATGGGTCTGATTACTTCACAAATGGCATAGTCGATGCTTTCCAGCGTTTCTCCTGTAATCACCGATGTGGGAACTGCCTCGCCGTAACTGACGTCACCTTGATCATATGTGATGATGACGATCAAGGATGCTGCGTCATACACCGTTCTTAAAGCGGTTTTGAAAGGCTTTTTTAACGGTACACTCGTTCTGCATGTACGAACATCGACAATTTTCATTTGATCGCCTCTTTCGCTGCAACGCCTGGAGAAATGTGCAGTTTTTTCCCTGCGGCATCTAGTGCAGCCTGCACACCCATCGGAAAGGCAAAGTTCGGTGATGAATGACCGATCCGAAAGCCGCCGAGTGCAGGTTTCTTTTGCGGAACAATATAGGTTTCCCACAGCTGTTCCAAGGTTAAGGACTGGTCTTTCTTTTTTGGTTCACATTGATGAAAATCTCCAATGATGAATCCAGCCGCATCATCCAATTTTCCAGCAGAGGTGAGGTGCTGCATCATGCGATCGATTTTATAAGGCTCTTCGTCAATATCTTCAATGAACAACAGCTTTCCCTTCGTATCAATTTCAAAAGGTGTCCCAAGTGTTGTCACGATGAGAGCAAGATTCCCTCCTATGATGTCACCTGAAACGGTGCCGGGGTAGAAGGTATGAAGAGGTGACAAGTGATGCGTATACGTAAAGGCCTTCGGCGTGAACAGCTGTAAAAAGGTATCCTTCGTATACGGATGGACCTCTTCAAGTCCCACATCAGAGGAAAGCATTGGACCATGAAAGGTCACAAGACCGGTCTGCTGCTGGATGGCCGTATGTAAAAACGTAATGTCACTATAACCCCAAAAGATTTTTGGATTCCGGCGAATGAGGTCATAATCAATGGCTTCCGCAAGTCTTCCAGTTCCGTACCCTCCGCAGGCACAAATAACTGCTTTGACTTCTGGATCTTGAAACATGCCATGAAGATCTTCCACTCTTTCATGATCACGCCCTGCTAAATACCCGTACCGTGAATCGAGATACTTCCCTTTTTTCACCTTCAGCCCAAGGCTCTCTAAAAAGGCAATCCCTTTTGCTAATTTCAATTCATCAGGCGGGCTTGCTGGTGCGATAATCCCCACCGTATCCCCTGTTTGAAGCGCCGCTGGCAGCTGGTTCATGCCAATCCCCTCTTTCTCTTTATTTCTTACAATCTATGGGCATTTTCTCCATAACATGAACAAATAAAGGAACTGACGCTTTTGTTCAAAGCGTCCCATATTGTTGACAAAGGGCTAAAATGATCTTTATTTTAGCCCTTTGTCTTCTATTCAGCGTGACCTGAAAACCTTTGCAGTCTAGAAAGTACGAGCACTGGAGCGGAGCGAATTTGACATTCGTGAGCACCGAAGCGCAGGACTGACAAAGAAGGCGAGGGTTTGTCCGCGCGCTGAGACGCTTTTGTTCAAAGCGTCCGTGTTCCTCATTCCCTTCAATTACTCTCCATCTACTTGCGCCCATTTCAATTCGATATACCCAACAGGGTGGCGGACAATTCCCTTCACGCCCTCTTTTTGCAAATGAACTTGGTTATAAAAATGAATTGGAATGATCGGTGCTTCTTCAATGAGAAGTGCCTCTGCATCATGAAGGATGCTGTTCCTCTTTTGTTCATCTGCTTCCTGGCTTGCCTTTTTCATCAGCTGATCATAGGTGTCATTCGACCATCCAGTCCGGTTCATCGCATTCCCTGTTTGGAAGCTCTCTAGGAAATTGATCGGATCTGCATAGTCTGCTAAAAATGAACTTTGTGAGAATTGGAATTTCAGTGCCTTTTGATCTTCTGCAAATACATTGGCTTCCATGTTTGCAAGCTTCACGTCCACACCCAGCGCTTCTTTTAATTGCTGCTGGATGGCTTCAGCTTTTTTCTTGTTCTCAGGCTTTGTGCTATATGTTAATGTGACAGGCGGCAGCTTTGAATAGTTCTCTTCTTTCAGCCCTTTTTCTAATAGCTTCGCAGCTTCACTCGTATCTTGTTTGACAAGATCACCGCCAGCTTCTCTGAAATCCTCACCCTTTGAATCTAGAATCCCCGGTGAAACGAAGGCACGGGCTGGCTTCTCTTTATTCTTCGTTACATAATCCACGATATCTTGCGGATTGATCGCCATTTGAAAGGCTTTGCGAATGTTCTTATTTTGAAAAGGTTCCATGTTCACATTCAGACGATAAAAGAACAGTCCGGCCTGATCTTCAATTTGTACATCTTTATTTTTCAGCAAATTTTCACTTTGTTCTGCTGGGACGAAGGCAGTATCTAAATCTCCCGATTGATACATTTGATAATCAGTGTTTCGATCGCTGATCATCAGCCACTTTACCTGATCCAGCTTGACTGATTTTTTGTCCCAATACGTCTCACTTTTTTCCATAGTGAAGCTCTCATCATGCTTCCATTCTGTCAGCTGAAACGGTCCATTCCCAACAAAGGTTTTGGCATCCTTTGCCCAGTTTGGATCCTTCTCTGCTACCTTCTCATTGACAGGGAAAAAGGCAGGGTTTGCGGTCATATTTAAGAACGATTTCTGCGGGTATGCCAGTGTGACCTTTAGCGTTTTGTCATTTTCAGCACTGACTTTTACATCCTCTTTCTTTCCTTTTCCGCTGTTAAATGCCTCTCCGCCTTCAATCATGTAAGCTAAGAACGATGCAGAAGAGCCTGTTTTCGGATCAAGCAGACGCTTCCACGCATATTCAAAGTCACTCGCTTTCACTGGATCACCATTCGACCACTTGATGCCGTCTCTTAAATGAAATGTGTACGTTTTTCCATCCTCTGAAATTTCCCATTTTTCCGCCATTGCAGGAGATGGTTCGTGCTTTTCATTCAGTCTTGTTAATCCCTCCATTAAGTTATTCAGACCTTGCCACGATACATTATTAAAACCAATCGGCGGGTCAAATGACGTCGGTTCGTTTTCGTTATTTAAGGTTAATACTTTCTTTTCATTCTTGTTGGTTGATGATCCTTTACCTGCTTGCTCATTGGCTGTACATCCTGCGAGCAGCATGATGATGAACAAACAAACACTAATGATCCACCCTTTTTTTCTCATCAAAAACTCCCCCTTTGTGTTGAAGATAACATCGCTTGGTTCGCTCGCTCATCCTGGAGCCAGCAATGCACTGTATGAGTAGGTGACCGCTGCGTTTCGTGCGGCATGATATGATCGCACACTTTCATGGCAGCCGGGCAGCGATCGGTATACGGACAGCCCTTTGGCGGTGCAAATAAATCAGGCGGGCTTCCTTCAATCGGAATCAGTTCATCTTTCATATCAAGTCTTGGAACGGATTGCAGGAGTCCTTTTGTATAAGGATGCTGCGGACTGTAAAAAATATCTTGCCTTGTTCCGGTTTCAACCATTTTCCCTCCGTACATGACTGCTACCCGGTCGGCAACTTGGGCTACGACCCCTAAGTCGTGTGTGATTAAGATAATGGTAACCCCTGTTTTCCTCTGAATCTCTTTAAACAGTTCTAAAATTTGTGCCTGTATGGTCACATCCAGCGCGGTCGTCGGTTCATCTGCGATCAGCACCTTTGGCTCACAAATCAGTGCCATGGCAATCATGAGCCGCTGCCTCATTCCCCCGCTGAATTGATGCGGGTATTGCTTTAATCTCTCCTTCGGCTGCGGAATACCAACCAAATCAAGCATCTTTATGGCGGCTTCTTTCACTTCTTTTTTCGTCAGCTTTTGATGCTCTTTCGCCGCCTCCATCAGCTGATCCCCTATTGTCAAGGTAGGGTTCAGTGCCGTCATCGGATCTTGGAAGATCATCGAAATATCGACACCTCGTATGGCGCGCATTTCTTTTTCAGATAATGACAGCAAGTTGCGGTCTTGAAACCAGATTTCTCCCTGATCGACATGCGCGCTGTATGCAGGCAGAAGCCTCATAATGCTTTGTGATGTCACACTTTTTCCGCAGCCTGATTCTCCCACAATGGCTAAGGTTTCTTTTTCATATACATCGACATTCACTCCGCGTACTGCTTGAACTGAACCGCCGTATGTCCGAAAGCTGACGTGCAGATCGATGATTTGTAGAACTTTTTTCAAAGCGCCATCACCTCTTCATCTTTGGATCAAGCGCATCTTGCAAGCCATCACCTAAATTGTTAAAGCAAAACATCGTGAGTGAAATAAAAAATGCCGGAAAAAATAAACGCCACCAATGTCCATTGTCTGACAGCACAGTCGGCAAAGCATCATTGGCCATCACGCCCCAGCTTGCAAACGGTGCTTGAATACCTAACCCGAGAAAGCTTAGGAACGCTTCAGCAAATATCGCGGTCGGCACAGTCAGGGTCATCTGAACGATAATCGGCCCCATCGTATTCGGCAGCAGGTTGCGGCGAATGATCCGCAGGCTTTTGGCACCAAAGGTCTTTGAGGCAAGGACATATTCCTGGCTTTTCAGCTGAAGAACCTGACCTCTCACAATTCTTGCCATTCCAATCCATCCGGTGACAGTGAGCGCTACAATAATGGTGACAAGCCCTGGACCCATCAGCACCATCAATAAAATGACGACAAGTAAATAAGGAAGTCCGTAGAGCACCTCGACAATCCGCATCATGACATGGTCATAGCGTCCGCCTTTATAGCCGGCTATGCCCCCATAAATCACACCGATGGCAAAATCAATCAAGGCTGCCATGACACCCACAAATAACGAAATGCGTGCTCCGTACCAAGTACGAGTAAACACATCTCGTCCAAGCTCATCTGTTCCAAACCAGTGAGCAGCTGAGGGCGGCAGATTTTGCATCGAAAGACGCTGCTCTGTCACACTATTTGGCGCAAGCAATGGGCCTAAGACTGCCATGACAAAAAGAAAAATCAGAACCGATAGACTAAACATCGCAAGCTTATTTTGCTTCAGCCGCCTCCATGTATCTGCCCAATAGGAAAGAGAGGGTCTTTTAATGGCATGGGCTTCTGTTTTCTTTTGCTCTCGTGGAGAAAACCATTCGTCCGGCACTTCAGGATGCCTGTTCGGTGGATCATGCTGAAGGTGTATACTCATGCCTTTCCTCCTTTCTGATGCAGCTGAATCCTTGGATCAAGGAGACGATACGCCACATCGACAATGAAGAGAAGTGTGATTAAAATAATGCTGTAAAAAACAGTGGTTCCCATGATGACAGGATAATCACGGTTGTTTATGCTCTCGACAAAGTATTTTCCCATTCCAGGAATGGCAAATATTTTTTCAATGACAAAACTTCCTGTTAAAATACTTGCGACAAGTGTTCCAAGAATGGTCACAACGGGTAATAGTGCATTCCGAAGCGCATGTTTAAATACAATTTTAAAGGGAGAAAGTCCTTTTGCTTTGGCCGTACGGATATAGTCTTGCGACAGCACTTCAATCATGCTCGACCTCGTTAACCTGGCGATAATGGCCATTGGGCTGACAGCAAGGGCGATTGTAGGCAGCACCATATGCATTGGACTTGTCCACATCGCTGTAGGAAAGAGCTTCAAATTGACAGCAAGCTGCTGAATTAATAAGGTAGCAAAGATAAAGTTTGGAATGGATATACCGAATACAGCAATCGTCATGGCGATGTAATCAATCAAACCATTATGCCGGAGGGCAGCCATAACCCCTAGCAGAATGCCAGAGATGACAGCAATCAATATTGAGATAAGACCAAGTTCTAATGAGACTGGGAAGCCTCTCGCCAATAGATCATTGACACTTTCAGAAGGCTTTTTAATGGAAGGACCAAAATCAAAGGTAACAATGGATTTTAAATAGATGACATATTGAACATAGAGTGGTTCGTCTAAGTGATAGTAGCTTTCGAGGTTTCGCTGGACGGTTTCGTTTGTATTTCGTTCTTCATTGAAAGGCGATCCTGGGATGACCTTCATTAAAATAAACGTTAAAGTCGTAATCGTTAAGATCGTGGCAATCATCGCAATAAAACGCTTGAGCAAAAAGCTGGCCATCTGCTGTCTCCCCCTCGCTTAACAAAATGTTGTACGTGCGGCAAGCTCTGTCATGACAAGCATCGCTTGATAGGCTTCTAATATATTGTCTGCCTGGTACGTCACCGTCGTTGTTCCTTCTATGATGGCAGTACCCGGCATTAAATTTGCCCATTCAGCTTGTCCATAATTGGCAAACTCAATCTTAAGCAGCGGCTGATCAGGAGGCGTCAGCGGCTTCATTTGATCAATCTGTTTCATCGCGGCTTCCACTTGCTGCGAGATTTGTTGATTGACTTTGGCAGGAGGTAAGCATTTCACAGCAGATCTTGAGATTGTCTCTTTCACTGCCACTGTTTTCACACCAGGCATCAGCTTTTCTGCCTCAAGTGCTGCTTGATCATCCCCGCAAACAAGAATCACCGGCACACCATAGTAGCCTGCAACATACGCATTAAAGCCCATTTCACCAATTGGATGATCATTTATGTAAAAATGTCTGACCCCAAAAATCATACTGTGTGACATCACACCTTTCATTGATGCCCTTGCATGATAGCCTAAAAAAACAGCTGCATCATAGGTTTGATCCAATCCTTGCACCATTGAATAAGGCTTTACGTCACCTGATATGAGAACTGCCTCTTCATGCAGTTCTTCGATCAAAAGATTATTCATTTTAGAATGACTGTCATTCACCAAAATGTCGGTGGCACCATGCTGAAGAAGTGCATCTACACAAGCATTCACTTCACCCGTCATAATGCGTCTGCCACGCTCATAGTTATGCTGGCGTGAATCAACAAATGTATGATCAGCTAGACCAGTAATTCCCTCCATATCGACAGATAGATAGAGCTTCATTCCCATCCCCCTTTAATTAAACATAAAATTTGTGTATATTTTTCTAAATTTTCTAAAAAATTATATGAGAACTTGATTGATTTTTCAATACAATGTCCGAAAATAAGGAGTTTAGACTCAGATAATACAGGTCAAACGGCTTTTTTAGAAAGGATTTTTTTAACAAATAAAACACCACTGACTATGTCTTTAGTGGTGTTTATCCGCTTCGTTAATCTGCGATTTCAGCTGTTCATATTTCTTCATGGTTTGTGTAAATAAATCATCAAACATCTGAGGTGCCTGCTGTTGAATGACCTCAGCACCTTCTCCTGTAATTCCCCCTTTTGTCGCC
Organism: Bacillus sp. PK5-006; assembly: GCF_054161415.1. Lineage (NCBI taxonomy): Bacteria > Bacillati > Bacillota > Bacilli > Caryophanales > Bacillaceae > Bacillus > Bacillus sp. PK5-006. The sequence goes on from NZ_CP096414.1 coordinate 2,444,237, forward strand.
ACTCTATCGACAGTTTCAGCAAAGGTTAGGCCTCGTTCTACGAGGATCTGGCCAGTTCCTAAAAGGGCATACGTTAAAAATTCATTCGCTTCCTCTAAGGAAAGATCACTATTTCTCACAGCCGCTTTCGCCATTTCTTCAAAAAGAGCAGCGATAAAACCAGGAGATGAGCTTGTCAAATTGCTCGCCGCATCAAACCGGTCTTCCTCTACTTCCCTGACGATGCTAAAAGCTGAAAGCAGCCGGTGCAAACGCTCCTTGTCCTCACGTCCTGCGGCTGCACCATGCGCAACAAGGGACACGCCTGTCCCAACAGCTGACGTGAGCGTTGGGATGTATCTGGATACTGGCTGCGCTGTATGCGCCTGTAACTTTTCTAATGTCACAGCTGCTGCTACTGACACAATATGTACCGCTCTCCCTTTAGAAGGCAGCTGATCCAGAACATTTAGTACAGCAAGCGGCGGCACGCAGACAAACAATATATCACATGACGCAGAAAGTTCATCTAATGAACAAATGTTGATTTCTTGGTGCTTTTCTTTGAGCTGATGAAGGCGCTCCGTTTCACTTCTTGTATGGATCATGATTTGATGAGCATCCAGCACCCCATTTTCCAGCCACTTTTGCACCATCATATCAGCCATACTTCCATATCCAATGATTCCAATTGTCTCCACAGTTTAATCTCCTCTATCTTGCTTAGATTCACTACTTATTTTAACAATTTCCCACAATGTTTTCATTTTTATCCCACACTTTTTTCATACGATAAAGTCAGTCCCCACCACATACGGTAAAACACCCAAACACATACATGAAAAATCATTGAAAGAGAGTGATTGAAATGACAGAGCACAAAGATGACAAACAAATAATTGAACAACCTCAAAAACAGAAAAAGCCAAACGGCTGGTTTAAGCCATTTGTCAGCGGTGTTGTAGGCGGTACATTAGCGTTAGGTGTCTACGTTCTTACGCCATATGCTCAGCATTCATCAGACAGCACCGCAAATGATTCGGCAGCAAAAACAGAAGCAGTATCGACAAATCACACGAATTCGTCAAAAGCAACAGCCGTCCAAACATCAAATTCATCAAGCAGCATCTCAAGCATGGTCGAAAATGTATCACCAGCTATTGTCGGCATTACAAACTACCAAGCGCAAACTCAAACAGACACGAGCTTTGGCGATTTCAGTACGCCTTTCGATGAATCACAGCAAAACAAAAGCAGTCAAGAGGAAGAAACCGGTACAGGCTCAGGAGTCATTTTCAAAAAATCAGGCAATAAAGCCTATGTCTTAACAAACAACCACGTCATTGAGGGGGCAAATAAACTAACCGTATCCTTACACGATGGCAAAACCATTGAAGGAAAACTCGTTGGAGCTGATCCGCTCACTGACTTAGCCGTTGTGGAAATTAGCAGCAGTCATGTGACAAAGGTTGCGGCATTAGGCAATTCCTCCTCACTGCGTGCTGGGGAAACCGTCATTGCGATCGGAAACCCGCTTGGTGAAGATCTTTCAAGAACAGTGACACAAGGAATTGTCAGCGGCGTCGACCGAACAGTCTCTATGAACACATCAGCAGGCGAAAGCAGCATTAATGTCATTCAAACAGATGCAGCTATTAATCCTGGTAACAGCGGCGGTCCGCTTCTGACGACAGACGGAAAGGTTGTGGGGATCACGAGTATGAAAATCTCTGAAACAGGTGTTGAAGGCATTGGGTTCGCACTGCCAATCAATGATGTCAAACCAATCGCTGATCAGCTTCTCACAAAAGGAAAAATTGAACGTCCATATATCGGCATCAGCATGCTGGATCTCGAACAAGTTCCAGATGTGTATCAAAAAGAAACTCTCGGACTTAAAAGCAGTCAGCTCAATCAAGGCGTGTATGTCAAAGATATCGCCGCAGGTTCACCTGCCGCCAAAGCTGGCTTAAAGTCAGAGGATGTCATTACCGGCATCAATGGAAAACAAATCAAAACTGGCAGCGAATTACGTCATGAGCTATACACGAATGCAAAAGTAGGAGACACCGTGAGCATCACCCTCATTCGAAACGGAAAACAAGAAACAAAGCAGGTCACATTAACACAATCTGAATCTAAGCAGGTCAGTTCCTAATGAAAAAGCAGCTCAGTTGATGAGCTGCTTTTTTTATGACGACTGAATTGGCGTTAATCTTTGTTCAATTTCTGCTCGTTTATGCTCTAGGAACGGCGGAAGGGCTAATTGATCGCCAAGTACATCCACCCCTTCATCGACTGTAAACCCAGGACCATCTGTTGAAATTTCAAATAAAATACCATTTGGCTCTCTAAAGTAAAGAGCTTTAAAGTAAAAACGTTCTACAACACCAGAGTTCGTAAAGCCTGCTTTTGAGATTTTTTCATACCATTTTTCAAGCTCTTCTGCATCCTTCACGCGAAATGCGACGTGATGCACACTGCCTCTGCCGGAACGTTCAGAAGGCCCTTCTGTTTTTTCAATCACATGAATTTCTGTTCCAGCACCGCCATTTCCTGATTCAAAAATGGTCACGATCTCACCATCATTTGATTGTTCACGTGCTCTTTCAGTGAATCCAAGGATGTCTGTTAAAACACGGATCGTCTTATCAGCTTCTGCAACAGTTAATTCAACTGGACCTAAACCTCTAATCGCAAACTCTGCCGGAATATCGTCATGCACTGGCGGTGAGCCTGCCTCTTGCGTATTCGGTTCTACTGTTAAAAACAGCTGCTGTCCTTCTGGGTCTTTAAAACGCAAAGCAGGTCTTCCGCCTCTCAAGGAAGCTGTTTCTTGCTGCACGCCTTTATCTTCAAACCGCTTTTCCCAAAACGTGAGTGCCTCTTCAGAAGAAACGAGAAGACCTGTGCTTGTGATCGCATTTGTCCCTTCCAAACGGCGGGCAAGCATTGGAATTTCAAAGAATGTTAGCTCTGTTCCTGGTGAAGCGACCTCGTCTCCATAAAACAAATGATACATAGACGGGTCATCCTGATTGACTGTTTTCTTTACAAGTTTTAAGCCAAGGATTTGGCGGTAGAAATCAACATTTTTCTGAGCATTGGCTGTTAACGCAGATACGTGGTGAATCCCATTGATTTTCATTATTTTCACTCCTATTTTAAAATATCTCGAATTCGAGATAATATCCTTATGAATAAAATAGTTCATTTTTCAAAAAAAGTCAACCATTTGGCTGCACGTTTACTGGATGTTCGGTTTCCGGTCATTAAATTAACATTAAATCAAAAATAAACTTTCATTGTTCGTTTTTAACACAACATTTACCCTAATATCTCCAATAAATGAACACTTTTAAATACAAATACGAAAATCAGAAAATTTTTTTAATTCTTGTTTTCCTAAAATCGTATTACAATGAACAAAATACATGTCACAGTAACGTACGAAAGTGATGCAGGAGGTCGTGTGTAATGAACAAAGAACAACCAGCGTTAAAACAAGACATCGGCTTATTTTTCGCCCTATCTCTTGTCATCGGGACCATTATCGGCTCAGGCGTCTTTATGAAGCCAGGCAACGTCCTTTCCTATTCAGGAAGCTCAGACATCGCATTATTCGCTTGGCTGTTAGGTGGAATCTTAACCCTTGCAGGCGGACTGACTGTCGCTGAAATTGGTACACAAATCCCGAGAACCGGCGGTTTGTACGCCTATCTTGAAGAAGTGTATGGTGAATTTTGGGGCTACTTATGCGGCTGGGTGCAGATTATTATTTACGGACCTGCCATCATTGGTGCACTTGGTCTTTATTTTGGTTCATTATTAGCCAATTTATTTTCTCTATCGACTTTATGGTCTACAACGATCGGCATTATCACCGTTTTATTTTTATGTATTATTAACATCATGGGAACAAAATACGGCGGATTTGTTCAGGGGCTGACCACTATCGGAAAGCTTGTCCCAATTGCCGCGATTATTGTGTTTGGCATATGGAAAGGTAACGAAAACATCTTCATGGCCGTCAACGATAGTATCGCTCAAATGAACTTCGGTGCAGCGATTTTGGCTACGCTGTTTGCCTATGATGGCTGGATTTTACTTGCTGCGCTTGGTGGTGAAATGAAAAACCCTGAGAAACTGCTTCCTCGCGCGATGGCAGGCGGAATTTTAATCGTGACGGCTTGTTATCTCTTTATTAATGTCGCACTTTTGCACGTACTGCCAGCTGATCAAATTGTCCAGTTAGGTGAAAATGCGACAAGCACTGCTGCTACCATGCTCTTTGGACCAATTGGCGGGAAAATCATTAGTATTGGGATCATCATCAGTATCTTTGGCTGTTTGAACGGAAAGGTTCTTTCATTCCCACGTGTGATTTTTGCGATGGCAGAGCGAAAGCAGATTCCTTTCGCCAACGCGATTTCGCGGATTCACCCAACGTTTAAAACACCTTGGATCGCTGTATTTGTGCAAATTTTGATCGCCATTGTGTTTATGATCGTCAGTAATCCAGAGAAGCTGTCTGAGGTGTCGATTTTCATGATCTACATCTTTTATGTCATGGCCTTTTTCGCCGTCTTTAAGCTGAGAAAACAAAACAGCGGAATGAAGCGTGCGTACAGTGTACCACTTTACCCGCTGACACCGATCATTGCGATTATCGGTTCATTATTCGTTTTAATCAGCACCATGATCACCGATTGGAAAAGCTGCCTGATCTCCATGCTGATCGGGATGGCCGGACTGCCTATTTATTATTATATGAAAAAAGCACAAAAAAAAGCAGAGCACTAATCAGTGCTCTGCTTTTTTTCCTTCTTCTCAGCGTAATAGAAAACCTTTGCAGTGTAGGAAAGACGGCTACCTTTGCGAAGCGAATTTGACATTCGTGAGCACAGGAACAGAGGCCTGACAAAAAATGCGAGGGTTTGCCTACACGCTGAAGCAGAGCGCTAAACGGTCTCTGCTTCATTTTTTATATTGTTTGATCACTTTGTATGATTCGTTTAAATATCTCATGAGCCGGTATGGCTTACTAAGCACGCGGATTGGGAGTCTTGAGATAAATCCATTCAGGTTCGACTTATATTCCTGCGTGATCCGCTTTGGCTTTGTTGCTATTTTCTCGTATACTTCCTTGTAAAATTCCTTCATGATGTCGACTTGCACACTGATCTTTTGATGACACTCTGTACACTCAACGCTTTTCATCTGATCATTCACATAAACGATGCTGTGGAGGGTCTCTTCTTGGCACCGAGTACAGTGTAGGTTTGCTTCCATTTCGGTTTGCTTCAAGATACACAGCTCCTTTCTCGTTTGATGTTGCTCTTGTTATATCATTCGAACGCTGCCAGTCTTTTATTGAACGGATGCTTCCTTTAAAATGGCTGCCGCCGTTAGTTCGTCTGTCACCAGTACTTGGATGAAGCCGCCATTTAAAGCCCCTAAAATGCTCTCAGCTTTATGGGTGCCTTCTACAACAGCGATGACCGTTTTGACGCTCTTTAATTGTTCCAGCGATAAGCCAATGACCTTCTGATTCAGTTCATCTTGGACAGGTTTTCCTTCTCCATCAAAGAAACGAAAGCCAATATCACCGACAGCCCCTGATTGCCTTAAACCAGATAAGTCCTCTTCTTTTAAATAACCGACTGTTTTTAAAGTTGACCCTTTATGCGGGTTGCCAATACCGATGAGGGCAATATCCACATTTCTGCCTTCTTCAAGCACAGCTTCTATGTCCTGCATCGCCATAAGCCGTTCTTTTAATTCTTCTGTTTCTAAAATCGCAGGGGCATATAAATAGGAACACGTGCCGTTCATTTTCTTTGCCAGCTCATATGCCAGCTGATTGGCATGAATGTCGACCGCCTGCCTGCCCATTCCGCCTTCTAAAGGAATGACCTTCACATCATTTCTTCGTTCAAAAGGATATTCTTTGACAAGCTCAGCAAGCGTCGTGCCCCATGAAATACCGATTTTCTCCGCATCTTTCATGTTTTTAGACAAATAATAGGCGCCTGCTTGACCGACTGCCCGCTTCACCATCTCAGACATTGTCCCGACACTTGGAACAACGACCGCATCTGTTAATTGAAAGGTTGTTTCTAGCTGCTTTTCAAGTTCCACCGTATGAATGCTTTCGTCTTTAATGTACACTTCAACGATTCCCACATCTTTTGCTTTTTGTAAGAGCTTTGAAATGACTGGTCTTGAGACATTGAGCTTTTTTGCAATTTCCTGCTGCGTCCACCCGTCTGTATAATAAAGATGAGCAACTTTGACGAGCTGTCGTCTTTCTTCCCAATTCAGCATGTGACATCATCCTTTTAATATACTATGATTACCAGTATACCAAACATTCGTTTCCAATTGGAACAATTGTTATGAAAATGACAAAAAGAGCGATTAACTCTCCGCTCTTTTTCCCTCAGTATATTTCGGCTGATACGTTCTCCCTCCGTCTAACAGGATAATTTGTCCGTGCAAATAACTCCCCTCGCCACGTGTGAGAAATAAAGTGAGTCCTGCAATATCCTCAGGCTTTCCTAATCTTCCGATGGGAATAAGTGATTGCAGCTGCCGTTTCTCCTCTACAGTAGGATAGAGCGTATCAAGCATTTGAGATTCAATGACGCGGGGGGCAATCACATTGATGCGTATATGATGCGAGCCTAGTTCTTTTACGAGCGAACGCATCAATCCAAAAGCCCCTGCTTTTGATGCATAATATTGAATACCGCCGCCTGATCCGGTGATTGCCGATCCCGATCCAATAATGACAACACTGCCTTCCTGCCGCTCACACATATAGGGTGCCAACGCTTTGATGCAATAGTAAAGACCATATAAGTTCACAGCCAGTGTCTTTTTCCAAAGTGAAAAATCGACTTCTAAAAAAGGCAGTGATTTTGTCATTCCTGCTGAATACACAAGGTGAGCAATACCGCCCAGCTCCCTTTCAGCTGCTGATATCATTTGCTGAACACTTTCCCACGATGAAACGTCAGCTTGAAATATCAGCAGCTGGGGATACTGTGTCTTTAAGAGCGAAAGTCCCTTTTCGTCTATATCTGACACGGCGACTTGGTGCCCTTCTTTTAAAAATCGCTCAGCAATTTCTTTTCCGATCCCTTGGGCTCCGCCAACGATGAGAACTGGTTTTTGCACATTAGCCAGCACTCTCACCCCCATCAAGCATAATCGCCGCGCCATCTGTAAATGCACCATAGGATGTACTGAGAAACACCGTCATATGGGCCACAGTCTCCTTGATTTGCTCTGTATCAGGAACCAAATCGAGAGGCGGCGGCAGCAGCGCAAGCACCCGGATACCTTTGTCTTTAAATTCTCTCGCTAACCCTTTTGTCATGGCATTCAGCATAGAATTCGATGTAGCATGTGAGATCCCGCCATCACCTGTGATACTGCCTGATGACGATATATTAATGATGCAGCCTTGCTTCTGATCAACCATATGCCATACAGCAGCCTGACTGGAAAGAAAGACGGTATTCACAGCCGATTCCACTTCATCTACCCACTCATCTGGGCTCACGTCATCAAGCTCCGCGTCTGCTCCTTGTTCAGCTTGATTGACCAAAATATCCAGTTTACCGCATGTATCAATCACTTGCCTCAGCATCCGTGTGGCATCACGCGGCGTTTCCAGCGGGTTCTGAATGATACTCGCTTGACCGCCCATTTTTTGAATGTCTTCACGAATGGTTTTAGCCTTTGATTCATCATGAAACGTGTGTAAAAAAACATGTGCACCTGCCCGGGCTAAAGCCAGGCAGATGGCTTCTCCAAATCCATCTGTGCTACATGTCACAAGTGCCGCTTTCTGATGAAGCTGGACGTGCACATGCATCTCCTCCCTATCCCTTGTTTGGCCATTATTTTCTCAGCTTACTCACGATATCAAGTGCTGCTTCATAAAAACCTTCTGAGATGGTCGGATGCGGATGAATCATTTTCGCCATCTCTTCTGCTGTTCCTTCTAAATACATAAAGGAGGAAGCTTCTGAAATCATCTCTGTGACGTGCGGGCCAACCATCGTCGCACCAATCACTTCACCATAGGCTGTATCGTATACCAATTTAATAAAACCTGTTTGCTCGCCTGCCGCTAGTGCTTTACCACTTGCTGCTAAATCAAATCGTTCTGCCCGCACGTTAAGTCCTTTGGCTTTTGCCTCTTTCTCAGTCAGACCGACACTTGCTACCTCTGGTAATGTATAAATACATCTAGGCATGATATCAGCGTTCATTTTTTCAGACACACCGCAAATATTACTGACCGCAACAGCGGCTTCTGCCATCGCTGCGTGAGCAAGCTGATAGCCGCCAGCGACATCCCCAACTGCATAGACACCTTCCACGCTTGTCTGCATCTTGTCGTTCACCTTGATAAAAGGACCATCCAGCTGAAGGTCAAGCTGGCTGACAGCAGAAACGCTAGGTCTTCTTCCTACACAAACAAGCAGTCTTTCAGCCGTAAAGATATGCGTCTCTCCTTTATCGTCTGATGCATGAACCGCTTTGATTCCTTCGCTTTCCGTCACCTCTGTCACAGTGGTTTTTTTCGCGATATGGATGCCTTTTTTCTTTAATTCTCTTTCTAGCAGCTTAGATGCTTCCTCATCCTCTTGCGGAATAATAGACGGAGCCGCTTCGATAATCGTGACTTTTGATTGAAGACTCTGGAAGATACAAGCCAGCTCAAGTCCAATGACACCGCCGCCAATGATGACGACAGAAGCCGGAATATCTGGGATGTCAAAGATCGTATCACTTGTGTCAAATTGAATGTCTTTAAGGCCTGGTATTGGCGGAACGGCAGGTGAAGATCCAGTAGCAATGATGAGTTCTTTCGTTTCGATCGATTCTGCCCCATCTTGCTTTTCAATCTCAATCCGGTGCTTTGTAACAGCTGTACCTCTGCCGTTATATACATCAATCTTTCCTTGCTTTAATAAAAAGGCAATTCCGCCTCTGAGCTTTTCAATGACGTCATCTTTGCGCTTTCTCATTTTATCGAAGGAAAGGACCAAATCACCTGTTTCAATTCCCCAGCTTTTCGCCTTCTCAATTGATTCAATGACTTCTGCATGTTTGAGCAGCGTCTTTGAAGGAATACAGCCCCGATTTAAACAAGTACCGCCTAGAAAATCCTCTTCAATCAATGCGACCTTCCGTCCACGCTCAGCTGCTTGAAGGGCGGCAGTATACCCGCCAGGCCCTCCGCCAATGACTGTCAGATCATACGTTTTCGTCATCCGATTCATCTCCTACATTAGCAATTCAAATGGTTGTTCAAGCACTTTTTTAAGATCTGTTAAAAAGGCAGCCGCTGGTGCGCCATCTACCACTCGGTGATCAAACGATAAACTAACGCCCATCATCGGCCGCACCTGAATTTCTCCATCTACTACAACAGGTTTTTCTTGAATGCGCCCAACCCCTAAGATCGCCACTTCTGGCTGATTAATAATCGGGGTAAAGGTATCAATGGCATACATCCCTAAGTTACTAATGGTAAAAGTGGACCCTTTCAGCTGGTCTGGCAGCAGTTTTTGATCACGTGCGTTTCGGCCGATTTCTTTCGCCTCTTTTGTCAGCTGTTTTAACCCTTTTTGGTTCGCATGAGAAATGACTGGAACCATTAAGCCATCTTTTACAGCGACAGCGAGACCAATGTGCACATCGTCATGGAAATGGAGCTCATTTTGTTCAAACGTCATATTGATATGCGGGTGACGTGTGAGTACGTTGCTGACCGCATGAATGATAATTTCTGTGAACGACAGTCTGTAGCCTGTCTCTTTTTCAATCGCTGGCAATAGCTGTTTGCGTACTTCTTTCGCTTTTGTCATATCGATTTCACTTGTTAATGTCACGTGCGGTGCTGTAAAGGCACTTTGTGACATGCGGTCAGCAATCACTTTTCTCATGCCAGCTAGTTTTTGTGTTTTCGCTGGAGAAGACTCTGCTGTTTGTGCAGCTGCTGCCGTTACATCACTCTTCATAATTTTTCCGTGTGCACCAGATCCAGCAACATTCGCTAAATTGATTCCTTCACGAGCAGCCACTTTTTCTGCAAGTGGTGACACGCGCTGATCTTTCTCACTAGAGTGGACGGCCGCCTCGACGTCACGCTTTTGAACTCTGCCTTTAGGTCCTGTGCCAGATACCTCATGAATCGCTACATGATGATCCTTTGCCGTTTTTCTCGCCGCAGGTGTGGCACGTACTTTTTCATTAGGTGTTTTTGGGGCTTCAGTAGAACTGGATGAAGCCGCTTCTAATGAAGACGATTCGCTGCTGCCTGGTGAATCTTCATCTGATTGTGCTGGCGGTTCACTTGGCACCTGTTCATTTGCCTCTCCGATGTATCCAATGACAGCATTAACTGGAATTTGATCATCGGCTTCATAATATTTCTTTAGAAAAATACCATCATCATAGGCTTCCACCTCAATATTGATCTTGTCTGTCATAATTTCAAAAAGAGGCTCACCGATTTCAACCGAATCTCCTTCTTCTTTAAACCATTGAAGCAAGGTGCCGACTTCCATCGTACTGCTTAGCTTCGGCATAAATATCTCTTTTGGCATGATCTTCTCCCCTTTACTTAAGAGCGCACAAGCTCTTTTGCTGCTTCAATAATATCTGGCACTTGTGGAATGACCGCTTTTTCCAGCGTCGGGTTGTATGGTATTGGAACCGCAAGACCGCCAAGTCGTTTAATTGGAGCATCTAAGTAGTCAAAGGCTTCACTTTCCGCTATCATACTTGCAATCTCTCCGCCATAGCCGCCTCGTTTTACCGCTTCATGAACGACGATACATTTACCTGTTTTCTTCACAGATTCGATAATCGTTTCTTCATCTAATGGCACAAGTGTTCTTGGGTCAATGATTTCAACATCGATTCCCTCTGCTTCTAGTTCCTTCGCCGCTTCTAACGCTTTGTGTACCATAATCGCTGTTGCTACAATCGTGACGTCTTTCCCGCTTCTTTTCACATCTGCTTTCCCTAGAGGAATGGAATATTGCTCTTCAGGCACTTCACCGATTGTTTTATATAAAAGCTTGTGCTCGTAGAAAATGACAGGGTTGTCATCATCCATCGCCGCTTTTAAAAGTCCTTTTGCATCATAGGCTGTTGAAGGCTGAACCACTTTAAGTCCTGGAATATGTGCCATCCACGCTTCTAAGCTTTGTGAGTGCTGGGCCGCTGCACCCGTTCCTGAACCTGCTGGTGTTCTTACGACAAGCGGCACCTTTCCTTTTCCGCCAAACATGTATCGTGTTTTGGCTGCTTGGTTCACAAGCTGATCCATTGCGATTGTGATAAAGTCAGAGAATTGAAGTTCTAAAATAGGACGCATACCAGTTAAAGCCGCTCCGACTGCCCCACCTGCGATGGCAGCCTCTGAGATAGGTGTATTGCGAACGCGCTCTGGACCGAATTCTTCAATCATGCCGCGCGTGACCCCAAAAGCACCTCCATATACGCCGATATCTTCACCTAAAATGAAGACATCCTGGTTTTCTCTCATTTCCTGACTCATAGCCTCTCGAACGGCTTCTAAATATGAAATCTCTCTCACTGTTGTTTTTGTCACGTGATTCCCCTCCTAATTAGGCGTATACATCCTCTAATAGTGTGTCAATTGACGGTTCTTTACTGTTTTTGGCGAATTCGACAGACGCTTCAATTTCCTGCTTTGCTTCTTCCTGTAAGCTTGCTGCCTGCTCTTCTGTCAAAACATTCAGTTCAATTAAGAGAGACTTAAAGCGTTTGATTCCGTCTTTTTGTCTCCACTCTGTCTCTTCTTCACGTGTACGGTATTTTTTCGCATCACTCTTAGAGTGACCCTTCCAGCGGTATGTTTTCATTTCAATGAGTGATGGGCCTTCTCCCGCTCTCGCACGGCTGACTGCTTCATCAACTGTGTTCATAATTTCGACCATGTCATTTCCATCAACCGTTTTTCCTGGCATTCCGTAGCTTTCTGCTCTTGTTGAAATGTCTTCAATGTTGATCATTTCTTTCACAGGGCCAGACATGCCGTACTGGTTGTTTTCACAAATAAATACAACTGGTAAATCCCAAATAGACGCAAGGTTTAATGCTTCATGGAAGCTGCCTTCATTTGTGGCACCATCTCCGAAGAAACAAAGAACAACAAAGCCTTCCTGCTTCATTTTAGATGTGAGCGCTGCACCTGTTGCCAGCGGGATACCGCCGCCAACGATTCCATTTGCCCCAAGATTTCCTTTTTCTAAGTCCGCAATATGCATGGAGCCGCCTTTTCCTTTACAATATCCGGTTTCACGTCCAAACAATTCAGCCATCATTTTATTAACCTCGGCCCCTTTTGCAATACAGTGACCGTGTCCCCTGTGTGTGCTGACGATCTTATCTTTATCTTCTAATACGGCAATCGATCCAACAGCTGACGCTTCCTGTCCAACACATAAATGAGTGGTGCCATGGATAAGTCCTTTTGCAAAGAATTGATCGACCTTTTCATCAAAATATCTCACTAACCACATTTGTTTATATAAATCTGCTAATTTCTCATGACTAATCTGTTCAGGCAAAGTGATTTGTTTTTGCATTTCTTCTCTCCCCTTTACATTTGTTCTTATGTGTTACATTTGTAATTATCATACGTTTAAGTGTCATCGAAGTCAAGCATTTCTCTCTCATTTTTAAGCGTTTTCATCTTTTATCAGAAAAAAAGAGAAAGGCAAAGCCCTTTTCCAAAGAACTTCTCTTTCTCTTTTAATCTCATATACTCATTCATCTGGATACATCATGATTTTGACGCTCTCACCCTCAGGATGCCTCGCACATTCTATCGCCTGAAGCAGCTGGCTTAACGGATAACGATGCGTCACCATCTTTTCAGTGTTGACCACTTTTGCTTTCAAAAGCTCAAGGGCTTCACGATAATGATATGGATGCGAGGAATAGGCTCCTACTACCTTCACTTCATCATTGAAAAATCGTTCAGCAGGAATGGCCACATCTCCCTTTGGAAAATGAGCAAACACCAAAATCGTCCCGCCTCGCGCTACAGCCTGAAACGCTTCTTTTAAAAGCGCACTGCTCCCAACAGAAATAATGACGAGGTCTGCTCCCTTTCCATTTGTTTCTTTCATCACCCGGTTTTCAACCGGCTCAGCTGCTGGATGGAAGGAGGCGTCTGCACCTAAACTCCTCGCTTGCAGCAGCCTGTTCTCATTCACATCTGTTATCATCACTTTCCCAGCCAAATAATATTTGGCGAGCTGCAATTGAATACAGCCAATTTGCCCCGCTCCAAGGATCAAGACGGAATCTCCTGGATGAACAGGAGCTCGCTCAAACCCATGCAGACAGCAGGAGACCGGTTCTACCATCGCCCCTTGCTCATACGATACATCTTTTGGAAGCTTACCCATCGTGTGCTTGACATGCAAAGCAGGTACACGGATATATTCTGAAAACCCGCCCGGCTCTACATTTGTGGCTGTAAACTGCGGACACATCGTATAAAACCCCTTTTGACAAAAGTCACAGGTGAAACAAGGCACATGATGCGCCACATAAACCCTGTCTCCCGTCTGGACATTTGTCACACGCTTGCCGGTCTCGACAATATCACCAGCGATTTCATGTCCTAACACCGTCCCAGGAGGTACTGTCTCATGTGTAACTTTGTAAATATCCGTTCCGCATAAGCCGCAGGCTCGCAGCTTTAACAGAACTTCATCATCACCGATGACTGGCCGGTTCCGCTCCTCATACCGAATGTCCTCTGAAGAATAAAAGACAGCTGATTTCATGTAGCAGCATCCTCCTTTTCATCACCCTTCGCTAAATCCTGTAGTGTTTGAACAAGCTGCTTGTACTCACTCATCTCACTGGATATCCAGTAGCGCCCTCCGAATATACGAGCTGGCCCCACCCTGACATAGACTTTCCCGATATGAGGATAAGGCTTTAAAAAAAGCTTTCCTTTAATATCAGAAACTGCATATGTGTGCCATCTGCCAAAAGCCCCTATCTTCAGTTGATCTTCACTAATGATGACGTTTGTCGGCTGGTTCAGTCCCGTGATACTAGAAAGCATGAGAATAGGCAGCGTATAAACGCCTAATACAGCTAAAGGCTCAGGTCCTGCTGACCATAACGTATAAAGAGACCAGAGAAAAAATAGAGAAATGAGCACAGCCGGAAGAAAAATAGACAACAGTGCAGACGTTCGGCTATAAGCATGATGCTGCATGAGACTTCCTCCTTTCAGATCACTAGAAGGAGCCGCAAAAGCTCCTCCATGCAATAACTCTCTACTTGATATGATCGATGATTTTCTCGATATCATCTTCAATACCAAATCCAGTTAAAAAGGATAATGTTTGAATCACAGGTGTCCCTTTTGTATCACTCACAGGCGTTGTTGTCACAATTAAATCTGCACCCTCCGCTTTTTGCGGGACTTCAGATGCCTTACACTGTTCCACGACGACATCATATCCTTTTTCCTTTAATGTCTCTTCTACCTTTTTAGCCACAACCGTTGATGTTGCAACTGCCGTTCCGCATGATACTAATATTTTCTTCGCCATTAGAATCCCTCCAGCTCATTTATTGTTCTTTTTGATCTAAGCCCATTTCTTTTGCATACTGTTTTTTAATATCATTTCGCACCCAGTACCATAGAAGCGCATAAGCCAAAGCACAGATAATCGCTGCAATAAAGTAAGGGTTGCTCGGATCAAGAAGTCTCACCATGATCCAAGGAATAACGTGAGAACCAAGGTCAATACCTGAAATCATGTTTGCCCCTTCTGGGAAATCAAAGCCGACTGCTTTCCCCATGGTTGTCGCAAGCGGTGCAAGGTTCGTTGCGATAAAGAAGACAATCATTAATGTAAAAATACTGTTAATAAGACCGCGAATAATATTTCCACGAGCGGCTGCTACTGCCCAGACAACTGTAAATGGCAGAACCGATAAGTCAGCAAACGGGAGCATGCCATTGTAAGGCAGGACAACTGCGAGCAAAATCGTAATCGGCACCATTAAAAGGGCTACCGCCATATTCGCTGGATGACCAATCACAATCGCTGTATCTAAACCAATATAGACATTTTTCCCAGGGAAACGCTTTTGAATATAAGAACGAGCGCCCTCAGAGATTGGAATGAGCCCTTCCATTAATAGCGCAACCATTCTTGGCAT
This sequence comes from Bacillus sp. PK5-006, assembly GCF_054161415.1. Classification (NCBI taxonomy): domain Bacteria; kingdom Bacillati; phylum Bacillota; class Bacilli; order Caryophanales; family Bacillaceae; genus Bacillus; species Bacillus sp. PK5-006. The sequence goes on from NZ_CP096414.1 coordinate 2,459,471, forward strand.
TAAGACAAGAACTGCTGCCATTTGAATACCGAGCGTCATCACACCTTTTGCATCATAGCCGCCGAGAAGACCAATAATGATACCAAGTATGAGACCCATCACAAGCGGTTCGCCAAAAATGCCAAAGCGTTTCTTCAATGTTTCTGGATCAGCATGAATTTTGTTTAAACCAGGGATCTTATCAATGATGCGGTTGGACGCATACATGAGCGGGGCAAAGTTGACCGTTTCAGCATGAGCCATCGATACGCCTTTTAATCCGAAATGGTGTTCGATTGTCGGCGCCGTCCAATCGGCTAATTTTAGCGTGATCGCAGAGACGATCAAGCCAACAGCAAGAGCCAAGAACATATTATGATAAGCGTAGTAAGTAACAGAGGCTGCGAAAATCAAATGCCAGAAGTTCCAAATATCCACATTCAGCGTTTTCGTAAAGTTTACGGACAATAAGATGACATTTAATAAAAGCACAAGAGGAATCATGAGCGGGGCAACGGGTGTACCAAAGGATATGGCAGCTCCAATCGGCCATCCAACATCCAAAATATCGAGCTTTAGCCCAAGGGAATTAACCATGGCTTTTGCTGCTGGCCCAAGACCGCTCACGAGCAAATTAATGACAAGATTGACACCGACAAATCCAATTCCGATTGTAATACCGGCCCTGAAGGATTTCTTAAAGCCCTGCCTTAAAATCATACCGAAAAGCGTCATAATAATCGGGAGCATAATAGTTGGTCCAAGGTCTAATATAAAATCGACGGCTTGCTTGATCATACATCCACCTCCTGAATTTTTCAGATAAAGCGCTTACATATTTTCGAGAATAACTATTGGTTTAGTTCTTGCTGAAGCACGTCAACTGCTTCTTCATAAGATGTCATGTGTGAGAGCTTTGTCATCACCTCTTCTTTTCTAAAAAGTGTCATCAGTTTCTCCAGCATCACAAGCTGTTTGCTAGGCTCAGAGATTGCTAGGACAAACACAATTTTGGCTTGCACTGTTTCATCAGGGCTTCCCATCTTATGAAAAATGACAGGCTCCTTTAAAGTAGCTACACTAATCGCTGGTTTGTTCACATGCTCAGGATCTGTATGCGGAATCGCTACCCCAAACGCTGCCAGTGGAAGGCCTGTAGGATATGTTTTTTCTCTTTCAAGCACTGCTGGTAAAAAGCTCGATTTAATGTACCCTCCAGCTTCTAACCGCCCTGCTAAATATGTGGTCACCTCCTCTCTCGAAGATGCTTCGAACTGCAGCTTAATCAGTTGTTCATCTAACTCAAACAAGCTGTTCAAACAACCACCCCTTTCATTTGGTATAAATATGAACACATGTAACAAAAGAAAGAATATTTTTAGAATAGAACCTTTTATAAAGCGCTTACAATTATGAGTTCTAAAAAATGTTCAATACTGTTACCTTTGTAAAGATATTATAATATTCAAAATTATAAGTCAATGTCCCTAGGGAAATTTAAATAAAAAAAGACGCAGTCATCACCGCGTCTCTTCCTTCTAATCTTCTATAATGCTTGTTAAATGTGGCTTCCTATATCTAAAAATTCAGATACAAATAGATTGTCTGTCTGCACTGCCATTTCTTCCTTTGTGCCAATTTTTTCGATTCTTCCTTCATTCATCACCACAACACGATCAGCAATATCGAATGCTTCTTCTTGATCATGTGTCACAAAAATGGTGGTCATTTGAAAGTCACGATGAACTTTTTTCAGCCAATGCCTTAATTCTTTCCTCACCTTTGTATCAAGTGCACCAAAGGGTTCATCTAAGAGGAGAGCCTTCGGCTGAACGGCAAGTGCGCGCGCCAGTGCTACACGCTGCTTTTGCCCGCCTGACAGCTGATCTGGATACCGCTGCTCAAACTGCGAAAGCTGAACAACCTCTAAAAGCTCATGTACCCGCTCTTTGATGTCTTTTTTAGGCAGTCTTTCTCCTCTAGGTTTAATTTTCAGCCCATATGCCACATTTTCAAAAACCGTCATATTTCGAAAAAGCGCATATTGCTGAAATACAAAACCGATCTGCCGTTTTCGTACTGGAATGTGTGTGTAATCCTGATCTCCGAATAAAACCTGCCCGTTATTGGCGTAATCAAGACCTGCAATGATTCTTAATAACGTCGTCTTCCCAGAGCCAGACGGTCCTAATAAAGAAATCAATTCACCATTTCTTATCGATAAATCCACGTTTTGCAAAACCTTTGTCTGACCAAATTGTTTTGATATTTGTTTTGCTGTAATCCCCAAGGCCGATCCCTCCATTTATGTTGAGCGCTTGCCAAGCCGGTGATCCCTCTGCTGAATGATTTGCTTAATGATTAAAGTAATGACTGCCACAAACGCCATGAGAGACGCCACAGCAAAAGCGGCTTGAAATTGGTACTCATTGTATAAAATTTCGATATGAAGCGGCATCGTATTGGTCATGCCTCGAATATGACCTGATACAACCGACACGGCACCAAATTCACCAATCGCTCTTGCCCCGGCTAAAATGACACCGTAAAAAAGAGCCCATTTGATATTCGGCAGTGTCACAAAGAAAAAAGTCTTCCATCCGTTTGCACCAAGTGTGAGCGATGCTTCCTCCTCATGAATGCCTTCATGCTGCATAAACGGGATTAATTCTCTAGCAATAAACGGAAATGTAACGAATATGGTGGCTAGGATCATGCCTGGTACAGAATAAATGACTTTCCATCCATTCGCCATAAGCCAAGGTCCTAAAAGCCCGTTTGAACCAAATAAAAGCACAAATACAAGTCCAGCAATCACAGGCGAAACGGCAAACGGGAGATCAATCACAGTCGTTAACAAACGTTTTCCGCGGAAATTAAATTTTGTGATAAGCCATGCAGCACTCACCCCAAAGATCATTTGAAGCGGCAAGGTGACGACGACAATGAAAACAGTCAATTTGATCGCCGCGAGTGTATCTGGATGTGAGATGGCCAGAAGGTATGAACTCCATCCTTTCTCAAATGCTTTTGAAAAAACGGCGATCAGCGGTATGAGTAAAAATAAAATCAAAAAAACATACACGACCGTAATCAAGAGGATTTTCACCCCTTTAGATTCGGTTACAGGACTTTTATACTGAACATGGTGCTGATGACTAAGCTCTCTCTCCAATGGTTTCACCTCACGTATACTTGTTTTCTCCGCTCAACATACCACTGAATGCCGTGAATCAATAACAGGATGAAAAACGAAAGAAGCAACATCAAGCATGCAATCGCTGCTGCACCATGATAATCATACTGTTCAAGCTTGGACATGATCATCAGCGGTGTAATTTCTGTTTTAAACGGAATATTTCCAGCAATAAACACAACAGAGCCATATTCACCTAGCGCTCTTGCAAACGCAAGTGAAAATCCAGTCATCACCGCAGGAAACAAGGCCGGCAGCAGTACGTGAAAAAAGGTCTGTCTCCTTGTCGCACCAAGAATCGCCGCAGCCTCTTCAACTTCCTGCTGCAGCCCTTCTATCACAGGCTGAACGGTTCGGATAACGAATGGAATGCCAATAAAAATCAGTGCCAAAATAATCCCAATCGGTGTGTACGCCACCTTTATATGCAAAAATTGACCAATCCATCCATTAGGAGAATAGAGGGTGGTCAGGGCAATACCCGCAACAGCTGTTGGGAGAGCAAAAGGCAAATCAATGAGAGCATCTAAGATTTTCTTTCCATGGAATGTGTACCTGGCGAGAACCCAGGCAATTAGTACACCAAACCCTGCATTGATGAGAGCAGCTGCAAAGGAAGTCGTCACGGTCAGCTGAAGAGACTTCAATACTCTTGCATCGGTAAAAACCTTCCAAATCCCCTCTGCTCCTAATGAAGCCGTCCAAATAAATACCATGGATAAAGGAATGACGACAATCGCACTCACATAAACGAGCGTCACCCCAAGGCTCAGCCCAAATCCAGGCAATATACGTTTTCTTTTATTGGCGGCTGCATGTGCTTTCTTCATCACATCGCCCCCTATTTTTGTCCGCTGTATATTTGATCAAATAATCCGCCATCATCAAAAAATCTTTTCTGCGCCTTTCTCCACCCGCCAAACGCTTGATCAATCGTCACCATATCAATCTTTTTAAACTGGTCTTTATATTTGTTTAAGACTTCTTGATTTCTAGGGCGATAATAGTTTTTCGCCGCAATTTCCTGCCCTTTTTTAGAATATAAATAATCTAAATAAGCCTTCGCCACTTTCTCTGTTCCTTTACGTTTCACATTTTGATCTACGACCGCAACAGGCGGCTCCGCTAGAATACTAATTGATGGGGTGACAATTTCAAATTTGTCTTTGCCTAGTTCGTGCTGCGTTAAATAGGCTTCATTCTCCCATGCAATTAACACATCCCCAAGTCCGCGTTCAACAAAGGTCGTTGTGGCTCCGCGTGCACCTGAATCAAGGACTTCGACATGTTCATATAGCTTTTTGACAAAATCCTTTGTTTTTTCTTCATTCCCATGAAATGTTTTATCGGCGTAGGCCCATGCAGCTAAGTAATTCCATCTCGCACCGCCGGACGTTTTCGGATTTGGCGTAATGATGGACACTCCTGGCCGAATCAAGTCGTCCCAATCTTTAATATTTTTGGGATTCCCTTTCTTCACAAGAAACACAATGGTCGATGTATACGGTGTTGACTGACTTGGAAATTCTTTTTGCCAATCTTTTGAAAGCAGTCCGCGATCTGCAATCGCATCAATGTCATACCCTAAAGCCAGTGTTGCCACATCTGCCTCGAGTCCATCAATAATCGATCTTCCCTGCTTTCCTGATCCACCGTGAGACTGCTTGATCGTGACATCCTCACCTGTTTTGTCTTTCCAATACGTCTGAAAGGCTTGATTGTATTCCTGATACAATTCACGTGTAGGATCATACGAAACATTTAACAGCTCAACCTTTCCCTTTTGCTTTGAAGCTTCGTTTGCGTTTGAGCATGCAGTACTCGTCACAGCCAAGACGAATATAATGGTCACGATCCAGACCCATTTCCACTTTTTCATGTTATCCCGCTCCCCCGTTATCAAAAATAGTGACACCAACCTTGCCGTTTCATACGCAAAAAAGACCCTTAGCCACCTGAAATACATCACAGTCCTGTACTTCAAATTGCCAAGAGCCTTCGGTTGTCCGATCAGCTATGTATGATTGATGTTAGTCTATATATTATTCAAACTATTCACAGGTGTCAACTCTGTTTTTTTATTTAAACAAAAAAAGAAACACCATCTTGAAGAGGCGCTTCTTTTCCCGGGAAATTGTTTTTAATCGGCAGAAAGCTTTAAATTGACACCAACAGCGGTTCCATTTCTCGAGGAGTCAGCTACTCCAGTAAATGTCCCTGCTTTTCGATCAATGAGTAAGGCTTGCACATTTCCTATATCAATAGGTGAACTGCCAAAACGATGACCCATATCATTTAGCTTCGTTCTTACATCAAGGGGAACACCTACTTCGTAACGGTAAGAAGTTGTACTGTTTGTATAAATCCGCGGCTCTTCCACCGCATCTTGCAGCTCCATGTCGTATTCAAGTAAGTTTAGGATGGTTTGTGAAACAGAAGCAATAATAGTCGTTCCACCAGGTGAACCCACAGTCATGACCGGCTCGTTATCTTTGAATATGATGGTCGGGGTCATACTGGATAATGGACGCTTATTCGGCTGGACTTCATTTGCTCCGCCTGGTCTTGCGTCAAAATCTGTTAGTTCATTGTTTAAGAAAAAGCCATATTCCGGAACAAGAATCCCTGTACCAAATAACTGTTCAATGGTTGTTGTGAATGACACGACATTTCCCCACTGATCGGCAACAGTAAAATGAGTGGTCTCGCCAATGGTTTTATCCTCTGGCTGCGGGACAATTGGGGATGGATTTTTTTCCTCCTCATACGCCCATGGATCTCCTTCTTTCGGGTTTTTGTTCATTTGATCTAATTGAATGAGAGAAGCTCTTTTTGAAATGTAATCATCGTCTAGTAGTCCTTTTAGTGGAACATCTACGAATTCGGGGTCGCCTGCATATGCAGCACGGTCAGCATAGGAGAGATGCATTGTTTCAGCTAGCAGCTGATATTTTTCGAATGATTTTGGGTCATATTGTGATAGATTGAAGTGATCTAGTATTTTGAGTATTTGCAGCATAAACACACCGCCTGAGCTTGGTGGAGGCATACTTGCAAGCTGGTATCCTTTATAGTTCCCCCAGATAGGCTTGTCAGTCTTGACCTCATAACGACCAAGGTCATCAGTTGTCATCGTTCCGCCAAAATCTTGGACTGTCTTTGCAAGTGCTTTTGCTACTTTTCCTTCATAAAATGCTTTGCTTCCTTTTTTTGCAATGAGCTTAAATGTTTTCGCAAGACCTGGCTGTACAAGCAGATCGCCTTCTTTGAGCGGCTGATCATCTGGAAGAAAGATTGGCGCTGCGGCCGTTTTTTTCAGCTTTTCTTGATGATCTTCAATGGCTTTTGCTAGAACAGAATCGATTTCAAATCCATCCTCTGCAAGCTGAATGGAAGGCTCAATCAATTCCTTCATCGAACGGGTTCCCCACTTATCTAATGCTGCTTCGAGACCTTTTACTGTCCCTGGAACACCAACCGCATTACCGTGTGTGGATCGCTCAGCAAATGGGATGACTTTTCCCTCATCCGTTAAAAACATGTCAGGTGTTGCGCCCTGTGGTGCTCGTTCTCTACTATTGATGATGGATGTTTCTTTTGTCTTTCCATCATAAACCATCATAAAACCACCGCCGCCAATTCCAGACATCATTGGCTCTGTCACATTCAGTGCGTACTGGATGGCAACAGCAGCATCCACTGCGTTTCCACCTTTCTTCAATACATCAGCACCTACTTCTGATGCCAGTGGGTGAGCAGTAGCCACCATGCCATCTTTACCAACAGCTACTTTACTCCCATGAGATTCGTTCGCATTGACTTGGCTGACAGGCAGAAAAAACGAGAAAACAAACAGACATATGGACAAAACAGTTAGAGAAATGCGTTTCATGAACAACACCCCTTCCATATTCTTACTTTGACCTTACCGACTTCTTGACCAGAATACAATAGATTATTCTAAAATTTCAAAAATTTTCATCCTATCATCCTACATTTCCCAAATCAAACATTGTTTTTCAAAACATATGACGCACTCACTCATTAGGAATAAAGACACATCATTTCCAACGATTCAGCTTCAAGGTATAATAAACACAACAAAGAGGGGGAAAAACATTGAACAACAAATGCAGATTATTTTGGGAAGACTATTGGAAAGAGAAATCAGAAAAAGCACCTGCTGACGCGTTTGTTTCGGCGTGGGCATTCGGCTCAGATCCTGATCATTTGCTTGATCTTGTAAAGCAAGGAAAAAAAACAGCCACTTGTTCTGGACACCTTTTTTATGAAAAGGAACAGGAGCCGCTTCCACAACCCGGACAATATGCGGTCATTTTGGACAGCCAAGAAGAGCCAAAAGCCATCATTGAAATTACACATGTTGATGTCATGCCAATGAATGAAGTCCCCGTATCATTTGCACAAGCAGAAGGTGAAGGCGACTTATCTTATGACTATTGGTACAGAGAACATAAAGAATTTTTCACAGAAGCACTCCAATCATACGGTTTAGAATTCAAAGAGGATATGCTTCTTGTTTGTGAACGGTTTAAGCTGATTCATTCAGCTTCTTAGCCTTTAAGCGGCGCCAAATATGGCCCGCTTTTTTCGTTGCTTTTCCCCTTTTAGAAAAAGGTGTGTTGAGATCACATCTTTAGGTCAGAATAAGATCAAATAGAAAAAGTGAAGAAATTTTCGACTACACCTGTTTTTTTTCGACAAAAGAATATATAATTATTTGATGTGTGCATTGTCTCATTTATACAATGGAGGGTTTTTACATGTTAAAAAGGAAAAAAGACAAGTTTTCCGTCTTGTTAACGGAAATTGCTAAAAATTTAGATGAAACTGCTGAGTATTTTGTTAGCTATAAAGTAACAAATCAAACCACTCTGAAAGAATTTTCTGACACATTGAAGGAATATGAGACAAAAGGTGATAATCATGTTCATACCATGATTAAAGAGCTGAACAAAGCCTTTATTACACCGATTGAACGTGAAGACATTCTTCAATTGACGAATAGCCTCGATGATGTTTTAGATGGAATTGAGCATTTTTCCGCAACATTAGAAATTTACTCAATTACAAGCTCTGACGAACATATCGACAAATTCAGCCACTACATCAGAGAGTGTGCGAAAGAAATTTTAATCACAATTGATCTACTAGCTGAAAATCGCTTGAAAGATATTCATCCGCACGCAATCAAGATCAAAGAGATTGAACATAATTGTGACAATCTTCATCGTAAATCATTAAAGAACTTGTTTGGAAAAGAAACAGATCCAATTAAAGTGATTCAATACAAAGAAATTTACGAAACACTTGAAGAAATCGCTGATTCCTGTCAAAGTGTTGCCAACAATCTAGAAACAATCATTATGAAGAATGCGTAACGGGGTTAGTTAAACATGGACACATTACTCATCCTTACCATACTTATTGTCATTTGTGCACTTGCTTTTGATTTCATTAACGGGTTCCACGATACAGCAAATGCCATTGCGACTTCAGTTTCAACGAAGGCATTAAAGCCTAGACATGCGATCATCATGGCAGCGTTCATGAACTTCTTAGGAGCAATGACATTTACAGGTGTGGCAAAATCCATTACAAAAGATATCGCAGATCCATTTACACTTCAAAACGGCTCTGTTGTGATCTTGGCTGCTTTAATTGCGGCCATCACATGGAACTTGCTTACTTGGTATTACGGGATTCCGAGTAGTTCTTCACATGCATTAATCGGATCAATTGCAGGAGCGGTTATTGCCTCTGCCGGTTTTGGCGCTTTAAACTATTCGGGATTCATTAAAATCATTCAAGCACTTTTGCTTTCACCTATCCTAGCTTTCGTATTGGGATATATCGTGTATACCATTATCAAAATTATATTTAGAAACAACAATCTCGCAAAAACAAATAAACAATTCCGACGTGTTCAAATTTTAACGGCTGCACTGCAATCGTATACCCATGGGACAAACGATGCGCAAAAAGCGATGGGAATTATTACGATGGCTTTAATTGCAGGTAATTTGCATACAACAGACGACATTCCTTTCTGGGTACAATTCTCTTGTGCGCTCGCAATGGGACTCGGTACTTCTATCGGCGGCTGGAAGATTATCAAAACAGTCGGCGGTAAAATTATGAAAATTCGTCCAGTAAACGGAGTATCTGCCGACTTAACGGGTGCAGCTATTATCTTCGGTGCGACGTTTATTCACTTACCTGTTAGTACGACTCACGTGATCTCATCTTCTATTCTAGGTGTAGGTTCTGCACACAGAGTCAAAGGGGTTAACTGGGGTACGGCAAAACGTATGCTTGTCACTTGGGTGATTACATTACCGATTTCAGGAACTCTAGGAGCTCTTATATACTTTGTGTTAAATGCGATTCTCTAATATCAAAGACCTGTCTAACAGGTCTTTTTTTATTTGCCCGCACACTTAAAAACCCTTTTCCTGCAGGACATTTTTTCATGAAGCAGGGTTTCCAATCATATCCATAGAAATAAACAAGTATTCATCTGTCTATGGGAGAGAAGAACATGCTATTATTTTTTCAATTGACTGTATGGTTATTGCTAGGTGCTCTTGCAGTGTATGTATTTGCAGTTTGGCGCTTTGAACAAAAAGTAAAAGAAAAGATGTTTGCCATTCGTAAAACGTGGTATTGGATTTATGTAGCGGGTGCTGTTGTGTACTGGACAAATGACCCTTCTTCTATCTTCACCGATTGGATGCACTACTTGATCATTGCCGTATTTTTCGCATTAACTGATGCCTTCATCTTTCTTAGCTCCTATATTAAGAAACTCGGAAATCATGAGCTGGAAACCGACACCCATCAACTCCTTGAACAAAATAACGATCTGCTTCATTCTTACCTCAATAAACTAAAAACGTACCAATACCTATTGAAAAATGAACCGATCCATGTATATTATGGAAGTGTAGAGGCATATATAGAGGGAATTGAGCGGCTGATTTATTCTTTTGCCGACAAGATGAATATTCAAGCGGTGCTTTGTCCATACGATATGCAGGAACAAAAAGACGACCTGCTTCGGACACTTGACCAGCGGGCTCTTATTCAGGCGAAGCTTGACAGGCAGGAAGTATATTACGATGATTTCGGTCATTTGGTGCTCATCCCATTTTCTGTAGCAGATGCTCATTTTGTCATTAAGCTCACCTCCGATGAGATTGTCACGGAGTTCGACTATTTATTAATGACATCACTTACAACAATTTATGACCTAATCTTGCCTGACGAAGAGGAAGGTGATGAAGATGGACCACGCACTTCAAGGGGATAACAACAATCCTAAGAAAAACCCTTTTAAGATTTTAAAGAAAAAACGCCATATCAGTATGGCCGATTATAAGGTAAGCCCCCATACTGAGCGAATTTTTAAAAAGAATGAACAGCTTCTGGATGAGTATAAAAATAAAAAGGCTTGATTACACTAAAGGACGCGGAACGAAATCCGCGTCCTGCTTCCATTTTCACATAGACTTGCATACAATACACTATACGCTGCAACGATTGAGGTGCCAAAATGAAAAAGAAAATCAAACAACTGAGATATGTTCAGTTTGCTGAATATCAGCCATCCCCATATACTAAGCGTTTAATTGAAAAGAGTGAAACAGCCATCCAATCATACAAACAGAAACACTCACTGATTTAACAGTTTAAGCAGCTTCTCCTTCGTTTTAGGACCGTATACCCCATCACTTGTCAGACCGTTCACCAGCTGAAAGCGCGCTACGGCATTCGCCGTTTTTTCTCCGTAAACACCATCGATGCCTTTATCTGCAGCCGATTTATCAGGGTAAAAATAAACAGCAGCAAGCGCTTTTTGGACGAGGCGTACGTGCTCTCCCTTCGTTAGAGGCGAAGTCACCTTTAAAATCCCATCTGGCAGCTCATACATCATTTTTCCATCATTTCGATAAATTTTGAGAACCTGTCCAATTTGAATCTTGTTCGGGTCGCTAATGTTATTCCACTTCTGAAGATCTTGAACTGTGACGTCATGAGCTTTGGCAATACTCGTTAACGTATCCCCGCTTTTGACGACATACGTGATGACCGTTTCAGGGTCTCCTGCCGTTTCAATTCCTTTTTTAAATTCATCCCATGTAGCGAGAAGCAGACGCGGACATGTTTTTCCAGACCAGTGCTGATGTGTGACCACATTCGCTAGTGGAATATGATGCTCTTTCAGCAGCTTTTGAATGAGCCATTGCGCATGTTTGACCGCTTGCTGGAAATTCCCATCTTCATTTTCACAAATTTCAATCCCGATCGACTTTCTGTTCCCATTTCCATTTCCGTCCCCTGCATGCCAGCCATTTTCATTTAACGGCAGATGCTGAAAGATTTCATGATCATCCACTGTAAAGTGCCAGCTTTCCGCTGTCGTTGGGCGTTTCACATATGCCGCATGACTTTTTGCATCCGCTCCCTTTGACGTGTTTGCTGTGTTATGCACCGTCACATACATCGGTGTCATGGCGTATCCTGGGCGGTTCCCGTTTCCAACTGGAATAAAATCTTGATAAATTTCTACCATGTTCTGCACTCCCTTTTGCTAAATTGAATTGATCTTTCTCATCAATTGGTGGCGTTCGTAAGACAACTTGTGTTTGTTTTAGTGAGAAGACTATGGTAAAATTTGAATTCAATCCACTCTTTTTAGTAATGGAAAACGCAAAAATGAAGAAAAAAACAGGAATTAATTCCATTTTTCCTTGATTTTATGTTAAAATTGTTAAAAATAAGCCGATATTAAAAGTAAGTAATAGCTTCATTAGCTATTTAGTCCTATATGGACTTTTCTTTTACGCCAAAAACAGAACATACGTTTGCTTGGAGGTTTTTAAATGACTGGTTTTTTAACCCATTTAGAAGAAGAGATTAAGCGGTTATATGCCAAATTACAAATAAGCGGTCCTGCTTATAGAGACATGCAAAGGATCGCTTCTGAATTTCATGTATGGGTCCACTATGAGGATACTGGCAGCATGATGATCAAACATCAAGGTCTTTACAGTATTATATTAAACAGATCTCTATCGTCAGAGGAACAATGGCAGGATTTTGCCCACGAGCTTTGTCATGTGCTGAAGCATGCAGGCAATCATTTCAAGATGCACAAACTCTTTCGAGAACTGCAAGAGTTTCAGGCTAAACAATTCATGTATCACTTTTGTGTGCCGACCTTTATGCTGATGCAAATGAAGCTTCCAAACCTTCGGCAGCAAGCCATTTTGCACATTGCGCAAACATTTCACGTCACCTGGGCTTTCGCTGAAAAGCGGCTCGCCTTGTTCGAACAGCGGAAAGCAGGCATTCGCTTCCAACAAGAGTTTACATCTTATTTAATGAAAGCCGAGAAGGTCGCGGAAAAAGAAGCTGTTTATCAAACGTAAGCCTCTTCTGCATAGGGCGACAGGGTTTATCCATAAAGATTTAATACTTGCTTGAGTACATTTGTGTACCGATAAAATTGCTCATTTTGCGTTTCACGGCGATAGCGCCGTCTGAAGTCTTGAAAGAATGCTCTTCTTTGCGCCTGACTGATTTCAAGTTGTACACTTTTTCCGGTCAGACATTGATTATTAATATTGTGAGGATGTGTTCCAGAATAGCGATCAGATTCAGATAGCAGCACTGCGGGAAATCCATTAAGCGTTAAACGTTTCACTGTTTCTGCCGCTTTTTCTCTGTCTGTCCCGCCCACTAATGTTTGAAGCACCTCCGTTTCCCCGTAGCCATGGAGCGCAAACGTGTAATGATGGGCATGCACTAGAGAAAGGCAGACCGGCTCATTGAAACGTGTGCTTGTAATATGAAGCACATGATTGCCTTTCACTTTAAGGCCTTCAAATAAATACATAGAATCATCACTTGCGATTTCATGAATGAGCTCACTCACGCCAGATTCAATTCCCCCAGCATGAGGGGACAAAACCAAAAGCTGATCTCCTTTCCGCTCGTGAAGAATTTGATAGTCGATTCCCTCTCTTTCATGAGCGGAAAGCTCTTCATAACTTTGATATGTATCAATGATTTGCGTCATTCCATCTTCCCCATTTCTCTATATGAGCATAAGTCTACTGATCTTAAATTCTTTTGTAAAGGGATTTCGCATGACCTATCGACTTAATACATCCTTAAATTTTCCTTATCTTTTCGGCTATCTGTTGAATTTTGAGAAAAAATGACCGATAATTGAAATGAATAGAACTTTTGGACTATATGAATCTTTTTGCATTCTCTCTCATAAATTAGAAATATTGTGATCTACATCTGGAGGAATTCATGTTAAAAAAGAAAACCACCATCACCTTTGTCATCTTAATCCTTAGCTTCGCTGGCATCATTTACTGGAAATGCTTTTCTCTTCAAGGCGTATCTCACGGAACCTTTATCCGCTCGATGACATCACCTGACGGAACATATATCATCAACACCTATCGACATAGCGGAGGGAAACTAAAGGAGAACGCAGTTAGAGCAGAAATTGAAAACAAACTCACCCACCGAAAGAAAACGATTTACTGGAAATACCCTGACAAAGACCCTCTCATCAAATGGAAAAATGGACAGCTTGTTCAAATTGGGCATGAATTTTTAAATGTGGTAAAAGGAGAAACATACGATTATCGCTTTGACCGGAACAAATGAAAATAGCGTATCAAAAAAACGAATCCCTCTTAGATTCGTTTTTTACGTTGACATCACATGCTGCATGAATTCTTTCATTTCTTTACTTACGCTCGTCAGTCGTTCCACAATTTCACTAAACTCTGTCACAAGTAAAGCCTGCTCTGATGATGAACCTTTCATATGATCCATACTCTCAAGTAATGTATGTATATTAGAGGAAATTCCTTGCAGTGAACTTTCAATATTTTCTGTTGCACGTGAAGTTTCACTTGAAAGCTTTTGAACCTCACTGGCTACAACACTAAATCCAGCCCCCTCTTTTCCTGCCCTGGCTGCTTCGATTGACGCATTCAATCCCAGCAAACTCGTTTGTTTCGAAATGCCCTTAATCATTTTTGTAATATCAGATGTTTTTTTCGAGCTTTCAAGTGTTTGCTGCGTTTGTAAGGTCATTTCCTCACTTGTCGCAGAAAGCTCCTCCGAATGCGCCGCCACCACATGCACCTTTTCTTGAATACTTTGAATGATGTCATTTAATGACTCCATATACGCTTCAAGCTCTAATTGATTTTTAAGTGGAAAACCTAAAGCGAGTGCGCCGATAACCTGTTGATTTTCATCAAAAATTGGCAGACCCATTGCATTTAACGGTATTCCATAGACCGATTCAGGTACAAACGTACTTGATGTTTCACCTCTGAGCGCTTTTTTCATATTTAAATCATCTGGTTTAATGGGTTCTCCAGCACGAATTTGAAAATCCACATCTTTCGATGGCAAATACAGCAAGAATTTCTCTCGATCAATGACACCCATCGTCACTTCGTTTTTTAAAATCTGCATCATATAAGGTGCTGCTGTCACAATACTCTGTAGTATATCCAATTTCCCTACCCCCTTATATAGTTTATCGGTCGTTCTTCTTAATTTAATAGTTACTTTTTTAAAAATAATGATGATGATTAGAAGAAATTCTTCATATTTACGAGTAAAAAGAAGTACTTTTCCTTTCTATATTCAAACGTAAATTTGCTATAATTAATGAATCGACATATGATGAAATGGTCATGTAACCATTTTGTATATTTATTTGAGGCGCATGTTGTGACACAACCCATGAAATATGAGCGGGCAATCGTCATTGGCGGAGGTATCACCGGGATGCTCGCTGCAAAAGTTTTATCAACGTTTTATCATCAAGTTTTGATTATTGAAAAGGATGAACTGCCAGACTCTCCTGAGAATCGTCTCGGCACTCCTCAAGCCTTTCATCCACATAGAATGCTGCCACTTGGCAAGCAAATCGTTGAACGTCTATTCCCTGGTTATACAAAAGAGTTACTGGCAATGGGCGGATTTAATACCATGCATCAAACCTCTCGATTTATCACAAAAGATGGCGAGTTAACGCTCACTGATACAGAAGAAACCGCCGTTACAAGACGCGCGATGCTAGAGTGGGTGCTGATGCAAAGAATGGTAAAAGAGGAACATGTGCAGTTTTTAGAAAAACATGAAGCCATCTCTCTTCAGTTTATAGAGGGAACAAATCATGTCATGGGGCTCATCGTGAAGAACCGGCAAGTAAAACCTGGCAGCAT
This sequence comes from Bacillus sp. PK5-006, assembly GCF_054161415.1. Classification (NCBI taxonomy): domain Bacteria; kingdom Bacillati; phylum Bacillota; class Bacilli; order Caryophanales; family Bacillaceae; genus Bacillus; species Bacillus sp. PK5-006. The sequence goes on from NZ_CP096414.1 coordinate 2,474,942, forward strand.
TCATGAAATGAAAGCAGACTTAGTGATCGATACGTCTGGAAGAATGTCTAAGTTGCCAAAATGGTTGAAAGACGCTGGATTAACCTTGCCACAGACTGATGAGTTAAGTGTGTTTCTAGGCTACAGCACAAGATATTATCAAATACCATCAGGTGCGCCACCCCTGCAATCAATGGTTGTAGTTGGCCAGCCAGACAAGCAAATCCCAACAGGACTGTTTGAACGGGTTGATCATGATTTAGTAGCTGTGCTTCTTTCAGCAGCCGGCGGTTCACATTATCCCACAACGGATGCAGATCAATTTGATTCAGAAACCGCTGGACTGACCCATCCCGCGATAGCAGAAGCCATCACCCATTTAACGCCCTTTACAAAACCAAAAGGATTTAGAGTTCCTTCTTGCGTGAGACATCACTATGAACAAATGCAGGATTGGCCAAGTGGATTATTGGTGATGGGCGATGCCTTGTGTACGTTAGATCCCATTCATGGACAGGGCATGACAAAGGCTGCCCTCGAAGCACAAACACTTCACCGTATGCTCAAACAAGCACAAAAAAATGAGCGGCTGTCTTTTGAAAAGGACACATTACAACAAATGCAGCAAGCGAGTGAACTTGGCTGGTGGCTTTGTGCAATTGCTGATATGGCGTGGGACGGTGTCGAGTTAAAAGGAGAAACAACCATCCCCCATTTGACGTTCGTACAGGAATTTTTAAATCGCTACGTACAATACGCCATTGTCACAAAACAGCTTAAACGACTTGAAGCGTATCACCGGATGCATTCTTTCTTAACAGAACCGAGAGAAATCATCAACTTAGAACAGCTGAACGACATGATTCAAGCTGACACCTCAGGAGAAACCGCCGAATGGTGGAAGCAATGGGATCAAAAGAACGATGAAGGCAACCGAGCTTTTTTCCATGAAGCGGTTCCTGATTTTCGTCTAGAGCACTTGCTGTCATTCGATTGAAACAAAAAAAAGCCCCTTTAAAGGGGGCTTTTTCATTAACGTAATAATTGAAGTACGTTTTGCGGCTGCTGGTTTGCTTGCGCTAACATTGCTTGAGATGCTTGAGAAAGAATGTTGTTCTTTGTGAACTCACTCATTTCTTTCGCCATGTCAACGTCACGAATACGAGACTCAGCAGCTGTTAAGTTTTCAGCAGAAGCACCAAGGTTATTGATTGTGTGCTCTAGACGGTTTTGGACTGCACCAAGAGCTGAACGCTGTTTAGATACAGCGCCGATTGCTACGTCGATTTTTGCTACTTCAGTGTCAAAGTTAAAGCCTTCTTCATTTACTTTAATATCTTTGACAGTCAGTGTTTCAGCGTCCATTTTACCAATCTTTACATTGATATTTTGCTCAATGTTCGCTCCAATTTGAAATTGGAATCCATCCTCAACAGTACCATCCAACAGTTGCTTTCCGTTAAATGCTGTACGCTGAGAAATACCATCAATTTCCTCAACCAAAGCATCGAGTTCTTCTTGAATAGCTGTTAAATCTTCTGTTTGTTGAGTACCCACGTTACCCGCTTGAACTGTCAATTCACGCATACGTTGAAGAATCGCATGTGTTTCAGTTAATGCACCCTCAGCTGTTTGAATAAGAGAAATACCATCTTGTGCGTTTTTAGACGCCATTTCTAATCCGCGGATTTGTCCACGCATTTTCTCAGAGATGGCAAGACCTGCTGCGTCATCTCCTGCACGGTTGATTCGAAGACCAGAAGAAAGCTTTTCCATGTTCTTTTGCCCTGCTCCATTGTTTGCAGACAAACGGTTTAATGTGTTAAGTGCTGCGATATTGTGGTTAATTCTCATGTTAAATGACCTCCGTGTGTTTGAACCAATTGGACGTCCTTATCCAAAAGTTCTAAATTAGAATTTTTTTGTAAGCCTTACAATCCATTTATCGAACTTAACTGGAATATGTTTAACAAAAAAGGAATAAATAAGGATAAAGTCTCATTAACTATGATCGTTTCGCTAGAGTATGCCAAAATTAAAGGTCATTTATCATGATTTAACAGAGGGATTTAAGAATCATAAGACTGAAGAAAATGTGAAGAAAAGAAGCATAAAAAAAAGCCCCATATAGGGGCCTGTCATTAACGTAGTAATTGAAGTACGTTTTGTGGCTGTTGGTTCGCTTGTGCAAGCATAGCTTGAGACGCTTGAGAAAGAATGTTGTTCTTAGTGAACTCACTCATTTCTTTCGCCATGTCAACGTCACGAATACGAGACTCAGCAGCTGTTAAGTTTTCAGAAGAAGCACTAAGGTTGTTGATTGTGTGCTCTAGACGGTTTTGTACTGCACCAAGTTTACCACGTTGAGCAGATACTTGGTTGATAGCAGCATCAACGATTTTCAATTGAGTATCAAAACCAACATCTGTTGCATCTGCTGCATTATCAGCAAATTTAGTTACATCAATATCTTTTACAGATTGATTAGCTAAGATTGTTCTTCCAGTTGTATCAGCTGGATCTTTAACTCCTAGTGCATCAGTGCTCATTTTTTCGATGTTCACTGAAATTTGTTGAGTTGCATTAGCACCGATTTGGAAAACTAAAGATTGCTCACCAGCAGCTGGTGCTGCAGGATCAGCAGGAGCTTTAAATGTACCATCTAACAATTTCTTACCGTTAAACTCTGTACGATTTGAGATACCATCTACTTCTTCTTGTAGAGCTTTAATCTCATCTTGAATAGATTGAAGATCAGTAGTTTTATCCTGTGTACCTGTGTTTCCAGCTTGAACAACTAGTTCACGAACACGTTGAAGGATTGAGTGAGTTTCAGTCAATGCACCTTCAGCTGTTTGGATAAGAGAGATACCGTCTTGTGCGTTTTTAGAAGCCATTTCTAATCCGCGGATTTGTCCACGCATTTTTTCAGAGATTGCTAGACCTGCTGCGTCATCTCCTGCACGGTTGATTTTAAGACCAGAAGAAAGTTTCTCCATGTTCTTTTGGCTCGCACCGTTGTTTGCAGACAAACGGTTTAATGTGTTAAGTGCTGCGATATTGTGGTTAATTCTCATTTCCTATTACCTCCATGTATGTGGGACCTGACAGACGTCCTTGTCTGAAAAAAGTCCTTTATTCTAGGGCTTATCAACCCTGACAATTCTATTATCGGATGTGTTTATAGGATGTTTAGCAGATTTTTAAAAAAATATCTTATTTTTTCATGACGTTAATCCTAATTTTAACAATTTTATCAAAATAAAAAGCTGCTGATCTCTTATCAGCAGCTTAACATTTATGAATTTCAGTATTGCTTGATATCAAACATTAAGATATTTTGGTACACCACATAATCCTTCTTACTTGTGAAAGGACCTTTATTGTGTTCATCATTGATTTCATAGAAGTTCATACCAATTCCAAAGCTTCTTTCTTTATACCAGTTAAGAAAATCGTTGATTTCTTTCATTGAAAGCAAATAATCCTTTTGCAGCCCGTTTATCATCGTAATTGAAAGTATGCCTTTTGCTGCTTCTTCACCAGGTTTTGTTCCGTCTTGATCCTTTGGTTCTTCAGTTGAACCATCACCTGGCTTTGTCCCATCCTGATCTTTCGGTTCTTCGCTTGTGCCATCACCTGGCTTTGTCCCATCCTGATCTTTTGGTTCTTCGCTTGTGCCATCACCTGGTTTTGTTCCGTCTTGATCTTTCGGTTCTTCGCTTGTGCCATCATCTGGTTTTGTTCCGTCTTGATCTTTCGGTTCTTCGCTTGTGCCATCATCTGGTTTTGTTTCATCCTGATCCTTTGACACTTTTTGCAGATTTTTTAATGGAATAGAGATAACAGATTTAAAATTGTTTTTGACAGAATAACTACCAATTGATTCAGCATAATCTCTTCCACCAATAACATATAATTGATCATCAGCAATAGCTGCCATAGATCCAACTCTTCCTTCAGGGATTTCATATAAAGAATCTTGGACTTGACTAGTTTTTGGATCAAATATCTGGACTTGTTTTAATAATTTACTCGATCTATCTCCAATTCTCTGACCACCAATCATAAATAATTTATGATTGTATGTCGCATATGCAGCTTCATAAGCAAAAGAATTTAATTGAATATCCTTTAAGCGTTGCCACTTCTCTAGCGTCATATCATATTCTAAAATATTTTTATCATTCGTTCGGCTAACATTAGCCTCACCACCAGCAATGTATAACTTTCCATTTATCTCTGCAATACTTCTCCCTTGACGAGAAGTTAATTGAGAATTATCTAAGCTTTCCCACTCTCCACTCACCGTATCATAGGAGTAAAAATTTACTTGAGAGCTTGATAAAGATGCCACTATATAAATTTTTTCTCCAACTGTAACTGCTCTTAAGGAACCATTTATATAGGATGTATATATAAATTTCTCAGGCATCTGAATCGGTTCTTCTGTCCATTGATCTAGTTCCGTATCATAAACATCGATGGTTTTGTGAACTGTTTTAGTTGTATCAGTAAGACCGCCAATAACATAGATTTTTTTACCTACTGTTGCGTAGGCAGCTCCTGTTCTTAATCTAGGCATACTTGCTTTTTCTGACCACAAATCAGTTTTAGGATCATACATATATGTCGAATTGTTGAATTTAGACTGCTGACTTGCCCCACCGAATACATATATTTTCCCCTCAACTACTCCTACACTTGCTCCGATACGCTCTTCCGGTAAGTCCGCTCGCTTCGTCCACCCATTTGTTTCAGCAGCATGAGCTTTTAACGGATGAATTGTGACCATCATAAAAATGGTCAAAAGCACTAAGAATAAACCTTTTTTCATCGTTTCTTTCCTCCATATTTAAATGTCCCTCCTTTTATCGACATATTTGTAATAACATTTAAATTTTACAATTGTGTCCCATAATAAATTCAGGATGCACACATTTCTATTAATATCTTTCTACATATATCAAATTTATCTGTATTTTTCTCTCTGAACATATCTTTCAATGAACGCAAATGAAGACCTCTCCGGCTTACTTTATCTTTTTTGAACAAAAAGCTTAAATTCTTAATTTGATAAAGCACATGAGTACCTCAAATGCAAAAAATATAATTTTACATCTTCTTCAATGGAACTTTAAAGGCTTCATTCTCATTCAATAAATCAATAAGTCATTCATTCAATCATTAAAATATATTGTGTGGTGAAGATATGTTCTAAGCATCACGTTTAATAATCGGTTCATCGCCATTCAGCTCAATCATAAGTGAGGATTGATTATATAATAAATTAATAATGCGGCGTGCCATTTCAGAGGGGGACGCATTGTAGTCATTTCTAATCCATTCAATGATAAAACCAAAGATGCCGTATGAACGATATTGGATAAAATAACTGTCGTTGATTTCTGCATACTGATCACTCACAAACGACATTCTATTTTGGAAGATGTATTGTATTTTCTTAAGCAATTGTTCTTGTATTTGCGGGATGCGGTCTTCCATAACTAATAAATCATAATAGTCGCGATTTTCGACGATATATTGAAATACATAGGTGCCCTCTGGTTTCATGCGAGTTAAGTCTAACAGGGGATTTTCACGAGTCGGCTTACAAAATTCATATTCGAAATCTTCCATTTCTCGATAAATAAAATCTGCTGCTAGTTCATCTTTACTTTCATAATGCACATAAAACGTCGTCCGATTATAGTTTGCATTTTCCACAATATCCTTTACTTTTACATGCGAATATCCTTTTTCTTTTACTAGTATTTTGAATGTATGCCGAAGTGTTTCTTTTGTTCGCTCAACACGGCGATCCTCTTTTTTGATCATTGGCCCCTCCTTTAGACACTTTTTAAAAAATGTTGATTAGAGATACATAAATTCCTGTGTGTTGAAAACCTATACAAAAAAGTTTTTTTGCTGATTGAAACGAAAAATCTTTCGTCCTACAATCAAATTAGTCATAAAGAAATGAATTTTTTGTGACATTTGATCTAACTTTATTAAATATTATACTATACAAAGTGAGGGCACATGATATGGAAATTCAAGCGATGGTCACAACAAATGAAAAAGATTTCGAGAAACAAACGTTATTACTAGATGACCCAAAAGCAGATGAAGTGCTTGTCAAAATTGTTGCATCTGGCGTCTGTCATACTGATGCGACAGTATTAGATGGAACGCTTCCTGTCCCACGTCCTGCTTTATTAGGACATGAAGGTTCTGGCATTGTAGTGAAAGCAGGTTCTAATGTCACAACCGTTCAAGAAGGAGACCACGTTGTACTAGGTTTCTCTTATTGTGGTCATTGTCATAATTGTTTAGATGGGAACGCAGGTGGATGTGAGAACATGATGCCTTTGAATTTCTCTGGTCGTAATAAGCATAATGAAACGCCACTTCATACACATGATCACCAAGATGTATCGCAATTTTTTGGTCAATCGTCATTTGGTACATATGCCACGGTTGATGAGAAAAATGTGGTGAAAGTAGACAAAGAAACCGATTTACGTTATTTAGGCCCATTCGGATGCGGCTTAATGACCGGGAGCGGTACTGTCTTAAATTCACTTGCTCCAGCACCAGGTACAAGCTTTGTAGTGTTCGGTACAGGTGCTGTTGGTTTAAGTGGGTTAATGGCAGCTAAAATCGCTGGCTGTGATCCGATTATTGCCGTTGATATTCATGATAGCCGCCTTGAGTTAGCAAAAGAATTAGGTGCAACACATATCATCAACAGTAAGCATGAGAATCCAGCTGAAAAAATTAAGGAAATAACAGAAGGCAAAGGTGCACATTACTCATTTGAAACAACTGGTGTACCAGAAGTCACTCTAGCTGCCCTTCATTGCTTGCGTGTCAAAGGGACTTGTGCAACAGTAGCAGTAGGAAAGCGTGATTTAACATTTAATGTAACAAATGACCTAATGATCAATGCCCTCACATTAAAAGGTGTGATAGAAGGGGATGCCGTTCCACAACTACTTATTCCTAAACTAGTGAAATTCTTTAAAAATGGACAATTCCCAGTTGAGAAACTAGCAAAATTCTACGAATTAGAAGACATTGAACAAGCCTTTGAAGATTCTAAAAATGGGTCTACGATTAAACCAATTCTTATTTTAGATAAAGAGTATCGTGCTTAAGTCGTGAAAGTTAGCCCCCTTGCCATGTAAAGGGGGCTAATCGAATTTTGCAGTCTGCTTAAATTGAGATCACACATACATCACCGGTGTCGATATTTTAATAATCTTCCCGCCGCGACGGTAAAATCTTGGGACGCGGCGGCTTAAGGTGGCGATGACTTCGTAGTTGATCGTATTGAGCATTTCGGCGATTTCATCGACAGAAATTTCTCCGCCCTTTTGACGGCCGTAAATAACAACTTCCTCGCCTTGCTTTGCTTTCATTTCTCCTAAACTGATCATGGTCATATCCATTGTGACTCGGCCAGCAATCGGCATTCGTTTTCCGCGGAAAAGCATAAATCCTCGATTGGATAAGGCACGTGAGTACCCATCTGCGTAACCGATCGGTATGGTCGCAATAACTTCATCAGGCTTTGCTACATAGGTTGCACCATAGCTGACGGTCCTTGGCTTTGTCACCATTTCTTTCACGAACGCAATTCTTGCTTTTAAACTGAGAGCGGGCTCTAGCTTAACAGCATCTAAACTCTCAATGTATTGCGAGGGGTACAGTCCATATAATCCGATGCCGAGCCGAATCATATCTGCGCTAAATTCAGGAAATGCGATGGCAGCCGCTGTATTGTTCATATGTACTGTCGGCAGTGTAATACCTTGTTTTTTTAAGAAACGAAGAAAATCAATAAAAATGCTGTGCTGCAGCAGTGTGAAATCAGGATCAGGCTCATCCGCAGTGGAAAAATGCGTAAATATTCCATCCCATCTCAGGTTTTCACTCTCTTCAAGCGCCTCCACCACCTCTAACAGCTCTTCCTTTGTCCGTACACCTAATCGTCCCATCCCTGTGTCAACATTGACATGAATCCCAAGGCGATGCTGACTTTCTTCTTCCGCTAAGATCTCATTTGCTTGAACAATCCAGCCTTCTCGAAGGCCGGAGAGGTCAATTCTCCAAGCTGCAGCCCTTTTCACACAGTCGAGAGGGGTAAATCCAAGGACCAGAATCGGTGCTTCAATTTTTGCTCTCCGCAATACAATGCCTTCTTCTAAGCTAGCAACTGCAAGCTCTGTCGCACCGCTTTCTAGTGCCTGCCGCGCAACCTCCACTGAACCGTGTCCATAAGCATTCGCCTTCACGACAGCCATGATCTTGCTTTTCCTTGGAATATGCGCTTGAATGGCTTCGATATTTCTTTTAATCGCGTCAAGATTGACCTCGATCCAGACTTCCCTGCAAAGCTTTTGCATGTATGTTTCCTCCAGTCATTTCGATATCAATGTTCGTTTTCGTATCTAGTCTATCTTTATTCATTTTTGAGAAAAACATTCAACCGCAATGATTGAACCAGCCTTGTCTTGATTGACATAAAAAAAGAAACCACCTCAAATGGTGATTTCTTCTTTATGAACAGGCATTTCATTAATCCGCAGATTTCATCATTGAATCAATTTCATGATAAAATTCCTCCAGATTTTCTCGTTCAGTCAAATATTCGGCGTCGCTCTTATGAACTGGCACATCAAATTGCAGGAAGGTGATCGTGATCGTTGATGATTCCTGATCATTCATAGTTAATCTTAATTCAAGTGTCGAGATCTCTTCATTATTATCACTCTCAGTAGATTGTTCAATCGGTACACCATCTTCTAACATGTCAACTTGTTTCAACTCTTTCAAGGAAAGCTCAGTGACTTCAAACCTGAATTTTCGAGATGAGCCGCCAGGTTGGTGTGTAATAAAGCGCATTACTTTTCGCTCATCATCAATCGCAAAGCCTTTATCAACATTTTGTGAAAAGATATATGTTGATGCCTGAAAACCGTCTTCTTGTAAAAGCATCATCATTTTATCTAATAATATGTTTGGATCATTCTTTTCTTTTTGTCTTTGTAATCTACCAGCTATGAATAAAATGACCATTCCCCCGATGATGCTGAGAGCCGTCCCCAACCCATTCCCTACATCTACGAAAACAGTAAAGCCTAAAATAGCAACAATATAAGCGATTACAATACCTATGATGAATACCACACCGAGCTCCTCCTGTCATGAATCTTCATTGTTATATTGGTTTAGCCATAGTATAGCATCTGGATTTTGATTGAAAAAAAAATCTACTATAGACTAAACAGATACTACATTCATTTCACTTTTTAAATAGAAAGGATTTTTATGATGAACCTCTACACGACAGACGAAATCATTGATGCTCTTTTTAAAGCATGGTCTTCTCAATCTAGCTCAAAATGGAGTAAAGACAACCCGGCAAACGGACAATGTGGCGTCACTTCTTTAGTCGTCCATGATCTTTTAGGCGGAAAAATAAACAAAACCGCATTACCCAACGGATGGCACTTTTACAACGTAGTGAATGGAAAAAGAATCGACTTTACTTCTTCACAATTCTCTGATGAAATCGTTTATATGGATGTACCTTCTAATCGAGAAGAAGCATTTGAAGATACGAATGATGATCAATATCGATATTTAAAGCAAGCAATCCTAGATCATTTAAATGCATGAGATAAACTTAATAAAAAGCCCTTAAGGGGCTTTTTATTTAAGCTGTATAACCGATACTTGCAGTATGACCTCTCCTAGCTTCATCATGACTTGCTGTCACTTCAGATGTAAAATAACCAACAATACTGATGACACTAATCATCACGAATACGACTGATAACGTTTTAAATTTCATACTGACAGTCCCCCCGTTTCACTTGAGTTTGGAAATAAAGAATCTTTTCATAGAAATGCATCGCATTGTCTTTATCTCCCATTTCATTATAATATTTTGCAGCATCTTTTGCTAAATCTTCAAGATCAGGATACATTGACTTTATTTCTAGCAATTCCATTATTTTTTCCAACTGCTCAAAATTGTTATCAACGTATAGTGACCTTAAAAATTTGAATATCAATAACAGCACATGATCTTTCAGCTTTTCAGATAGTTCTATTCCGTTATTTAAAGCATATATACCTAAATCCTGTTCTTTCTTTTTGAAGTAGGCTTTTGACAACATAATGAGCGGGTCTAAGATTCTATTTAAATGTTCGTATCCCTGTTCTCTAAATGCTCGAATTGAGTCATTAAAATGAATAATTGCTTGTGCTATTTCTTTATTATGAAAATAACTCAACCCTAAATTATAGAGTGCTGATCCTTTTAATCGTTTTGTTGAGTTGTCGGCGGCTTTTTCTAGTGCGTGTTGAAAATGGGGTATTGCTTTTTCGGGGCAGCCCATATCTATATAGTTTAATCCGATCACAAAAGAACATTGTATTTCTCTTACAGTGTATGTATCTTTTTCTCGATAACATTGTATCGCCTGTGCGATATGATGCATGGACATGTGGGTTTGTTTCATGTGGTAATAGATTTCAGCCATCTTGTAATTGAACTCAGCCCGTTCAATATCGTCACTGACAAGAGACAGCTTTTTTTCTGCCCGTTTATAGAAGGTAATCGCATTTAGGTATTCATAGTTTTCAAATTCATACATGCCGTAGAAAAAATTGAAGTAATACTCGAGTAATCCTGTTAATTTCTCTTGGTCCCTTTTGATCTTCATTGCGAGCTCCTTGAAGTTGGCCCGCTCTTTCCCATTTTCTAAAGGATTCAAGTAATCAAGCATTAATTTATGTCTGAACTCCATGAGTGAGAAATACAATAATAAATCTTGATTTTCTTCCATATGATCAAGCATTGATTTGATTTCCTCTTTATATGCTTCGGCGTCCGGTACGTTAAATCTTTGAATATGATAATACCATTCATTGATTTTCAAACCGACGTGAGAAGAAAGCAATTTCTCCATCAGCCCTTACCTCTTCCTCTATTTTCCCTATAATGACATATATTATCATTTTATGAACCATTCGACACCGAAAAGAAACCGCAAAAAGGCCCTATAAAGGGCCCTGTGAATGATAAGATAAAAAGACTTCTATTCATAAATAAGCACCCAGTATTCCGCCCCAGGTTCTCCTTCTTCTACAACAGCCTTCCAGCCTCTTTTTTGATAAAAAGATAAAGCTTTGTGATTTTCAGAGACGCATTTGAGGGTGACCGGTGTTCCCAAAACTTTTATCGCTTGTTTAAGCAGCAGATCGCCAGCCCCTTGACCAGCAGCTTCAGGATGTACAAACAAGAGATGAATAAAACGATCTGGTACATATAGAGAAATGAATCCAAGGATTTTATTGTTCTCCTCAGCTAAGAAAATTTGCTCTTCCTGCGTATCTTGATCAAAATCTTGCAGATTGAGTTCTTCTGGATTGAGCCAGTGAAAGGTCTGGCGCCGTGATTCTAAATAAATTTGCCTTAATTGTGGATAATCGATCGTTTTTGCTTCTCGAATGAGCAAGAGAATTCCCCCGTTTTTATTGAAATGTGAAGCAGCATTATTTAACTCGACACTTCTCCTGCTTTTCTACCAAGTTTCATTGATAACTGAACGCCAATCATTAACGAGACGATGACAAGCATCGCCACAATGGAAGCATAAAAATGTCCGCTTAGATCGAAAACCAAGCCAATGAAAAACGGACCGAATCCACCCACGATGTACCCGCCCATCTGCGACATCGCGGACCATGTTCCAGCTTCCTCCGGAGTACTAGTCTCCATAATCGGGAGCATAAGCGCTAAAGGAAATAATCCACCTGCACCCATACCTAGGAAAATGACGGCTGGCAAGATCGGCATTGGCAGAAGAAGAAAGATAAGTCCAATGAGTTCAGACAGACTGCATAAGATGAGAAATAATTTCGGTTTTCCTAATCGAGTAACGACCGCTGGAACGAGTAGTGCCACCGGTATCTGAATGAGTGTAAATATGGTCAATAGCATGGCAGCAAATTGCGGACTGTTTCCAAAGCTAAGAGCAATGGGTGAAATCCATGCCGTCAAAGAATAAAACATACTGGACATAAAACCAAAGAACAAGGTGAATTGAATGGCCTTTTTATTTCTCAGCGGCAATTTTAACGGCAAGGTTACATGATCACTCTGCTCATTTTTGCGAACTAAACCTATCCATAGAATAAGGGCAATCACCCCTAGGAGAGCCCAGCAGGACAAGGCAAACGTAAGGTGATGTTGACTGCGTAAATAAATTGGAATGGTAAAGCCGGAAGCGAGCGCTGCACCTATTGTCATCGAAATTGAATACACACTGACGATACCAGGATTTCTCGGGAAATATTTTTTAATAAAGCTAGACAATAAAGGACCCGCGAAGCTAATCCCTACCCCTCCTGCAAACGCAGTCATGAGAAGGATAGCAACCGATTGGCTTGTACCACGCAGTGCGGTGGCAATCGTGATAAGCAGAATTGAGAAAAACAGCGTTCTTTCTAAACCAAAACGCCGGCTGAGTATCGTCGCAACAGGAGCAAATATTCCCATACAAAGAACAGGCAAAGTGGTCAAAAGACTTGCTGTCAGTGCGTTTACGCCAAGCTCCGATTGGATCATGCTCATCATGGAAGCTACGGAAGTAATGATCGGACGTAAGTTTAATGCCGCTAAAAATAAAGCGGCTAAATAATATATTTTTTTCATTAATACCCTTCTTTCTCTCTCTCATCTTGTTAAGGTTACTTTGAGTATAAATCTGCTGCATTCATTGATCAATACAATAAATCGTATTATGATGATAGGAAAAGACTATCGTTTATGAAAGGAGGACAAATGGATACCCGGCATATTACCTATTTTATGGCTGTATATCATCATTTGCATTTTACAAAGGCTGCTGAGCAGCTAGGCATATCACAGCCTACACTTAGCCAGCAAATTCGACTGCTTGAAGCAGAAGTTGGGATGCCGCTCTTTGATCGAATCGGCAAAAAAGTCGTGGCCACCGAAGCTGGTTCGCTGCTTTATCAATATGGCATGAAAATGCTTCAAGCTGAAAGAGATGCAAAAAATGCGATGAAAGAACTATTATCAGAAAAACGAGGAACCGTTCGTCTCGCAGTACTCCCCTCCGATCTTGATTTTCAGCTGGTGCCACTTTTTGTAGAATTTAAAACACTTTACCCCGAAACCAATCTGAAGGCATATTCAAATATCTTCGTGCGTGAAGAAGTCCTTTCGCATAAAGTGGATCTCGGCATCGGGCTGCGAGGGCCTGCGGATAAGCGGCTCGTTCAAATTCCACTTGGAAGTGAGCCTTACGAATTATTTGTTCATTCAGAAAGTGATTTGGCCCAAAAAAGTGAAGTGACATTAAAAGAGCTGGCTCAGCATGCGTTGGTCATGTATCCAAAGGGATATCTAGGAAGGGATTTAGTAGATGACGTATGTAAAGAACAGGGGGTTGAACTAAACACTGCCATGGAGGTTGGGTCCGCGTTTTCGCTATTGCAGCTGGTTGAAGCCGGGATCGGTGCAACCATTCAGCCAAGAGGGTTACTAAAACAACATTCGACATGGCCCAATATTGTTTCGATTCCTATTGCTGAGCCAGCACCTGTCCGGCACTTGGAATTAATTTATTATGCAGATCGATTTGTCAGCAAAGCACAGCAGCAGCTATCTGAATGGCTGATAGACTTTTTCAAATCAAGAACAAATTAAAAAGTGAGGTTAACACATGAAGAATGCAAACAGCATATTTACAAGAACAAACCGAGTTGTTATTCGCCAATTCGATAGACAGGATATTGAAGCATTTTATCAATACCGAGCAAATCCCACAATTGCAAAATTTCAATCCTGGGAAAACTACACATACGAAGATGCTGAATCATTTGTTCAACATCAAATGACACAAAAACCTAATCAACCGGGGACGTGGTTTCAATACGCTATTGCCTTATCTGAGTCCAATCAGCTGATAGGAGATTGCGCCATTCATACACTTGACAGCGAACCTAGAATCGTTGAAATAGGATTTACCCTCGCGCCTGAATACCAAGGAATGGGCTATATTCACGAAGCTCTCAGTTCAATCATCGAATATATTTTTATGAAACTGAACAAACATAAAATCATTGCCTTTACCGATGTGCGCAACGAAAAATCCATTCGAGTGCTGGAACGTTTAGACATGAGACGCGAAGGACATTTGCTGCAAAATTATATGTCGAAGGGGCATTGGGTCGATGAATATCAATATGCCATGCTTCAATCTGAGTGGGCCGCTAAGCGTCATTAAACATTTATTTCCTATTTAAAATTCCTAAATAAGCGCTCCATGGACCCACATCGGTTCGATATCGTTCCGCCATGACCCGAACAATCTGGGACATATGTGTGAAGTCATGGACAACCCACGCAGAAAGTAATTCGCTCACTTGCACGACCCCAAACTCCGGATGAACGCCCTTTTTCTCTAAATCAAGGCCTGAATGTGTCATACGCTGAATGTATGCCACATTCCCCATCCGCACATGATGAAACTCAGATAGTACTTGTTCTATCTCTCTTTCAGAATGGTTCAAATGGGAGTAGCGGTCAAACGCAGGAAATGGTGTATTCTCTCCATCAGCAAGAATCACATTTAATCGAGGAATCCAATTGAATTTCTCTGCTTCAATCAAATGTTCAATGACTTCAACTGGATTCCACGTCCCCTTCCCTTCACGGCTGTGAAGCCAATCCTTCGATAAACCCGACAAAAGACTTTCTAACGTGTGAGGAGTGCGACTCAACATATCCAAAGCTTCATTTAAATTGAAATTCATGTGGTTGCTCCTTTATCCATTTTCTTTATTCTAATGGATTTTGGATAGATTGTAACTTATACCTCAAGACAGATAAAAAAATTCAAAGCCGCTTTTAATCAACCTACTATATAAAAAAAGACCTTTTCTATAATGCTCTCAATACTTTCCGTAAGATGGCTAATTGCATACTTACAGACTGAATACAAGTACGATGATCACTGTAGCTAGGTAAGGAGAGTTCAAGATCATTAGATAATAAGTTTATTAATACATAAATGTCATCAATAATGTTATGATATAAATCATTAATTTATTTCTCGCAATTAAACTCAAAATCCCCACATATGGGAGAAGTCAGCATGAGTTTTTTTAGAGATATAGAATGATTTAAGTAATCTAAAGGGAGAATTGATATGACTCATTTAGAATTCGCATTCGGCTTGCTTCCAATAAGTATTATCGTCGTTTCATTTATCGTCACATTATTTATACAAAAGATTTATTTCATGCCAGTTTTGAGCTTTATGATATTATTCATCCTGACATTTACACTTTTTAATACCTCCTTTTTAGGCTGGGCCATTGTTTACACTTTATTCTCATTCATTACTTCTTTTATTGCATTATTAATCATCAACACTTTACATAAAAAGAAATCCCAAACTAAAATCAAAAAGCCCTTTTAAGGGCTTTTTGATTTTACTATGGTTTTTTCACTGGATGAATGTCTTCGCCTAAAAGAGTGGTAAGAGATTCTCCACTATTTTCTAGAAACTCCGCTATTTCTTTCAGCTCTTGATTGATACGGTCATTCCTTGGCATATCAGGATTTAACAAAAGAATGGAGTGAACAGTCGTGGCTGCTTCGTACAAGACATTTTGATCTTTTATCTGTTTGATGCATTGTTTCATACGATCGAAAAACCATTCAATCTCTTCAATTTCTTCCATCGGATAATGTGCCATTTTAAAAAGATTCTGCTGACGAAGGTCTTGTCTTTCAAAAATTTGTTCAAACTCTTCTTTACTGATATACAAATCCGAGGATTCCTCATCAATCTCTACTACCTCGACCATCACATCTTCAGCTGTATATAACTGCTCAATAAAATCATCGAAAGTATCCGCCAGCTTAAAATCGACTCCCATTTCTAAATCAAAATAGTGAATAGGCGGGTGTTCCTTCGTTTTTCGATAATCCATTGCGATCCATGTATCTTCCTCTCCGCTGATGATCACAAGTCCCTCCGGCAGCTCCAATTCATCACTTAACTGGGAACTATTCATGATGCCATCATCTTTGGCGATTCCTCTTAGATGGTCAAATTGAACATGATCCTCAGCCCATGAATTCGGTTGTTCCGTTGGAAACGCATTACGAACTGTAAAGCCACCATTCCATTCTAAGATGAGCTTTTTATATGTATCAGGTAAAGCGACACCAAGTCTTCCCTCTGCTTCACGAATTTTTTCCTCATCTATCTTTTCTAACGTGAAAGGACTCGCTTCTTCTTTCTCCCAAAAAGGTTCCAAAGTGGATGCCTCCCTATATCTATTGAGATAAGTATAACATTGACCAACTATTCATTTGCTCATTCTACTCTATAAAAAAACAGACTATTAAAGTCTGTTTTAATCTTGTCTATACGTTTTCAGAGGTTGTATTTCGATCAATTATAGTCGTATTTCGATTTGATTTTTGTTGTTCCTCCATTGTTGTATTTCGAATTGATTTTGTTCCAATGATTTTCAAAGTTTCTGCTGTTGAAACACTTAACAATACAATGGATACAATGACTAGTAATTTTTTAATAATCATACAGACACTCTCCTTTTTGAATATCATTTTGAGCTTTAAGAGCCTTTCTGTAATATTCGGCAGCTTTTTCAAAGTCCCCTTTTTTTTCAGAAGATAATCCTATACTTTGAGCAAATGCCTCGACATAGACATATAGTTGCTTTTCCTCAAAATAATCTAGCACTTCTTGAATGGCTTTCTCATTAGCATTTATATAAATCGCTTTTAAAGCTTTAAATAACATCAAACACAACGAATCATTTCTCTCTAAGGAACACTTAAGACCATCTTCTACGAGTGGAGCGGCTTCATCATGTTGACTAGACTTATACAACGACCAACTTAAACTAAATAGGGTGATTGGTTTTATATCAATACTTCGTGGTGTAATAATGTCTAAAACTTCTCTGTAGCGTATGATTGCTTCAGTGTACTTTTGTTGTCGATCATATGTATTTGCTATGTTCAATAGAATTTTAGCAATTAACATATTATCGGCGAGCTCTTCTGCTATAGAAAAAGCTGTATTTAGATGCTCTAATGACTTGTCATATCGCTTGAAATCATCATAATTTCCTGCAATAACAATCAAGCTTTGTATTTGGCGAACGTTATATTGTTCATGCTGCTTATAGATGTCTAAGGCCTTTATAATATGATGCATAGAAACATGAGTTTGTTTCATAATATAGTAGGCTTCAGCCACCTTGAAGTGAAACTCCGCTTGCTCAATATCATCGACAACCAATGCGAGCTGCCTTTCAGCGATCTTATAATATTGGATAGCCTGTATGTATTCTTTCTTACTAAACTCATACATTCCTCTAAAAAAAGCATTATAGTATTGCAGCATGCCAGAAAGTTGATGATTTGAGTTTTCAATTTTATCAACCAAATCAGAAACAGAAGGCGATCGTTTTTCTGAAGGTTTAATATAATCGAGCATAAGCTGGTGTCGAAAACACATTAATTGATAATAAATGAGTAGGTCTTGATCCTCTTCCATTCGCTCAATTTCTCGTTCGACCTCAGCTTTCAAAATCTCTGCATCTGGTACACTGAATTGCCGAATCATTTTATACCATTCATTTATTTTCACACCTACATGTGAAGAAAGAACTTTCTCCATCCCTTATTCCCCTTCCACTGAACTCCCTTATATGACATTTATTATCACATACAAGAATTTACAAAGCACCGAAAAGAAACCGCAAAAAGAACAAATATAGCCTCAGTAAACCTTTGGAACATTTTCATTCTCATCATAAAACAAAAAGGCAGACTCATTTCAGTCTGCCTTCATCTTCTAGATTTCCATGAGCATACCTTTTGTCTTCAGGTAATTGGCATTGAATCATTTAACCACTCGTCACAATGTTCAATAAGCCACCTCAAATATTCCACATATTGACCGACGTGATAGCCATCACAAACAGCATGATGTACTTGAATCGCAACGGGCAAAATGATTTTCCCTTCTTCCACTTTAAATTTGCCTATCGTAAATATTGGCAGTAAATAAATCTCTTTTGTAGATACATTAAGGTTAAAAGAAGTAAAATCAATCCAAGGTAGACTTGAAATACTGAACATGTTCTCTGGCATATGAGGTTTCGGAAATAGGTTGCTGCTTTTGCTAAATGTTTCAATGTCGGCCACACAGCTTTTATAAAACTGAGCAAAGTTTTCGTCATAAGGCGTCCAAATACTTGAAAATGTCTTTGTTTCTTTATTTAGAATCGTATAACTAGGATGGAGAAGTTCCCAATGACCAAGTTCATCGTTTACTAGATCCATCCGAAACTCCGGTATTTTTTGCACAGCTCTTGCTAACAAATAAATTTGCACAGGATATACTTTTAACTTTTTTTCTTTTAATATTGAATGCAGTTTCGTGATGTCTAGATCGATCACCAAGCTATATGAGCATCGGGTTACCTTCATATAATGATGAAAGTGCTCTTTTCTCGGATAATTTTCGTCTATTTGTTTAAACATTTTTATCTCCTCCTGAATGTGATTTACTGTATTCAGGAGGAAACTTTATCTGCTTTCACCACCACAATCATCCTTTCAAGAGATATATTATATTTCAGTCTATCACTTAGCCTACGATAAAACCTTCAGCAACTCTTCGTAAGTCATCTTGCCCAACGTGAATTTTTCTAGTGCTATATATGTTTTCTCCGCTGAGGTATGCATTCTATTATGACATTCATTCACTAACTCATATTCATTTGGTAATGGTTCATGTATATGTTCTTTTTTTCGAAATGCTTCATAATATCTTATACCAAATATTCTCTGAGACATCGCATCGATGTGAATTCCGGCTGGGTTAGGTGCAAGGCCTTTGGCAGTAACATAATAACAATTTTCATGATGATGTGCATATTTTTTAGTTCTTCATTCATCAGTTCATATTCCACACACCCTGCGCCAAATGCTGTTTTTCCCAAGAAATCGCCCAAGCCTCCTATTACAAGCGGAATGTTAGGTACAGATAATTCAGTTCTTAGTTCATGAAATAATCTTATTATTTTTTCATAGTATTCTTTGTATTTCCCATCTTGGCTGTCACTTTCTCCTTGATGCCATAATATCCCTGCCAATTCGCTATTTTCCTTTGCAAATTTAGCTTCACTTATTGCATGACGAAATAATGCTCCATCTCGTGACCACTCATCAATGGAACTGCCCCCCTCTGCACAAGGAATAAGGCCAATCTTCTCTCCTTCATGATCCTTACACCAAGACTCCGCGAAGGAAGCCGCCAATCCTACACCAGCTACCGGTCTATCAAAGTGAATCGGTTCAGTCATCATTTGCCACCTACCATTTCGCAGCATCATGATTCTTTCATTATAAATTGGCGGCACTTCATGTTTGAAGCCTCGCCCCGCCATATTTGATTGTCCAATTAGTAAAAATGACTTCATATTTTTCTCCCCTTCGCTAATTATTTTATCAAATGTGTATTCACCTGAACGTTATCATTTTAGCCTTACTTTGTTTTTCATATTTGTCTACTTTTGTCGAAAGGATAGTAAAAAGGAATTACTTAGTGTAAGATCCTTATGCATCTATCAATCAGGAGGATCTACTTATGAAGAAATATTTTGCATTATTTTTTACATGTTTATTATTGTTAACAGCTTGTAGCAGTGCAGCATCTACTAAAAAACAGCTCACAACAGACAACGTGATTGAAGCGTTCAAAAGTGCTGGACTTGAAGCAGAAAAACCAACTGATCTTGAACAAAAAGAGTTTGGAAATATAAGAGAAGAAGGAAAAAGGATTCTCATTCCTTCTTTAGGTGAAAATGCTGGTGGAAGGATTTTTAAATTTGGAAATGAAACTGACCTTAACCAGGCCAAATCTTACTATGATGAGTTGGGCAATGCTGGATCTATGTTCTTCTCTCACACATATTCAAAAGGGAACTTCCTGCTTCAAATGAACGGAGAAATGAAGGATTCTGAATTTGAAAAATATAAGAAAGTGATGGATGAGGAAATAAAATAGTTTCATATTTTTTACTTATTGCTTCTTTAATCTTTAACAGAGAAGGGTTCTTTACAATGGTCTCTTTGAGCTGGATCGAACCGTCACCTCTACCCTGTCAAGGTAGAGGTATAGAATTCTGTCATTACCAGTGACACCTTCTAATTCACTTCTACCGTTACTACATAAGCTTTTTATCCTCCGGTATTCCTTCGTTTTTTAAGAACTAAAAATGTTACCTCTTTATTCTTAATCTTTGTTGTTTAAATTCTTTGTTAATCATGTTTTTCATCAATATGCATGCATATTGTACCGTTCAAACCTTATAACAAATAACCTATTTACTTCTTTTATTTACAAATGATAACATTCATTAGAGTAGGAGGAATATTTCTAACAGCTAAAACAAAATATTGCATTACTAAATAAGCCTTACATTCCTTGAAAGCCTAATGTCTAAAATATATTCAAAAGTAGGAGTTTATTATGGAAAAACTAAGTTCTTCTAAAGGTTTAATCTTATCAACAGTTGCAGGAATTTCTGTTTTTATATTCACACCTTTTGCAGAAGCAAATGCTACTAAAGCTCTCGAAAAAGAACAGCCCTTTTCTTATTCATCTGTAAAATTTTCTTTTGAACAATCAAAAGAGCCTACAATAGATGAGATTGCACAGTATTGGAATCTCAATGAAGAAGAAACAGTAAAGTTCAAAAAAGTAATAAAAGAAGCTCAATCAAAAACATATGGAGAAGCTACTTTACACGGTAAATTCACTTCGGCTATAAAAGCAATAAAAGGAGCTTATGACCAATTACCAACTAAACTGAAAGTAATGATAGGCGGTGTAACAGGGTTAGAAACCATTCTAATCACTCTCGAACACTATACAGGCGCTCTTGAACATGGTATTTACTTAGGCGCTCTTAAAGTGACTGGAAGTGAAAATGCAGCATGGTGGGTTGCTAAAACCATCATGTTGTTCGTTTTTTAAAATGAACTAAAACACACCTAAATGGAAAACAACAAGGAGGTGCTCGGCTAGTGACACAGGAAAATAAGGCATCCAAAGGTTTGTTAATTACTTTACCCGCCGCTATTATCGCAATTGTGTTGATTTTAGGAAAAATTGATACACCTGTAACAAATATTTTATTTTATGTAGTAGCTTTTGGTGTAATGGGTTTAACTGTTTCAAGCTTAATAAAAGACTACAAAAAAAAGAAAGATTGATTACTTGTCAGGGAGCTGCTTTATGTAGCTCCCTGTTTGTTAAAAACAGGATTATGACCAACACTGAGAAATACAAAAGCCACTCTCGAATATTTGGTTAGTTGGATAGTATTATTATTTGTCGTATTCATTGGCGTTGAAGCGTCTTTTAGAACGATTTTTAGAACGATTTTTAGAACGATCTATAAAATAAGACATCGAAGCGAATAAAGACAAACAAAAAAGCCCCTTTATATAGGGGCTTTTGGTTTATTAACGTAATAATTGAAGTACGTTTTGTGGCTGTTGATTTGCTTGTGCAAGCATAGCTTGAGAAGCTTGAGAAAGAATATTGTTCTTAGTGAACTCACTCATTTCTTTTGCCATGTCAACGTCACGGATACGAGATTCAGCAGCCGTTAAGTTTTCACCAGAAGCACCAAGGTTGTTGATTGTATGCTCTAGACGGTTTTGAACTGCACCAAGTTTAGCACGTTGTGCAGAAACTTGTTTAATAGCTCCATCAACGATTGCTAACTGATCATCAAATCCACCATCGTCATCAGCTGCGATTGTTTCAAATTTAGAAACATCGATGTCTTTAACAGATTTACCTGTCTCAACTGCACCATCTGCGTCTGTAACGCCTAAAGCAGCAGCGCTCATATCTTGAATGCTGACTTTAATTTGTTGTGTAGCATTTGCACCAATTTGGAATACTAAAGCATCACCAGGAGTTGCTGGGACTGCAGGTGTACCTGTACTTGGATCATCTGGATCTGTCGGCGGAATTGCTGGTGTGCCAGGTGTACCTACTCCATTAAACGTACCATTTAATAATTTTTTTCCGTTAAACTCAGTACGATTAGAAATACCATCGACCTCTTCAACAAGCGCTGTGATCTCATCTTTAATTGCAGCTAAGTCTTCACCTTGCTGTGTACCAGTATTTCCAGCTTGTACAACTAGTTCACGAACACGTTGAAGGATTGAGTGAGTTTCAGTCAATGCGCCTTCAGCTGTTTGGATAAGAGAGATACCGTCCTGTGCGTTTTTAGAAGCCATTTCTAAACCGCGGATTTGTCCACGCATTTTTTCAGAGATCGCTAGACCTGCTGCGTCATCTCCTGCACGGTTGATTTTAAGACCAGAAGAAAGTTTCTCCATGTTCTTTTGGCTCGCACCGTTGTTTGCAGACAAACGGTTTAATGTGTTAAGTGCTGCGATATTGTGGTTAATTCTCATTTCCTATTACCTCCGTGTAATTTTTTTAGAGAGCTTATCTGTAAAGTCCATTTGGATGAGAAGCTCTTCCTTAGAATTTTCGATTTCTAAGGCATGTGTATAGTAGTAACGCAGAGCACCTTTTGGCTCTCTTACTTTACTACCGTATGTAACATCAGTTATGGCAATAATCATGAAACCTCCTTCTATTCATTCAAAATGATTAGTCTTGTCACTTTTACGAGACTAGATACCCGCCATAACAATGAATATTATGTTACCTACTATAGACTGAACTTCCATATATTTTAGTTTGTGGAAATTGTTAATTTCACAAATTAGACACATTTAACAAGAAGTAATATCTCGTCTATGTTGTCACATTGGCTTATGTTAAGCTTGTGAAAAAAACATATTCATGTATAATACAATTGATGTATGATGCATGAATTGTAGGAGGGTGACCTTTTTGAAAAGAGAAGATGCCTTAAAACTAAGAACAGATATTAAGAAAATGATTATATTAACTGGGGTTTTCGAATCTCAAAATTTGCCGAATGGACCATTTGAAAAACCTCTACCAACTTCTCAAATGATGGCGTTAGAGGAACTAGAGGTGGAAAGATTAACTGTTTGGCAACTATCCAATAAACTTAGATTAGAGACTTCAACTGTAAGTAGATTGGTAGATAAGTTAGTAAAAAAGGGGCTTGTTTATCGTGAAGTAAATGAAAAAAATAGAAGAGAACTTTTTCTGCACCTCACAGAAAAAGGTCACATTACTGTTAATCGTTTAAGAGAACAATCCCTTACATTTTATCAACGCATCCTCAATAATTTATCAGAATCAGAACAAAAAATAGTTGTGGATGGTTTTGAATTATTTATTAATTCTATTTCTAAGTCTTTTGATTAGAGTGAGGTAAATCATAACCTTTGGAGGATAAAATGAGTTTGGATTTTGAACGTCCTATTATTGAACTAAAAGAGAAATTTGATGAATTAAAGAAAATGATGAAAGAAAATAATGTAGATTTATCGTCAGAAATTCATTTATTAGAAAAACGTTTAAATAAAATGCAAGATGAAATTTATTCTAATCTTACACCTTTTCAACGAGTTCAAATTGCAAGGCTACGTAACCGGCCCACGACATTGGATTATATACCTTTATTGTTTACAAACTTTTTCGAACTTCATGGTGATCGATTATATGGTGATGATAAAGCAATGATAGGTGGTATTGCAAAATTTAAAGGAATGCCCGTTACGGTTATTGGTCATCAAAGAGGTAGAAGTACAAAGGAAAATATAGAGAGAAATTTTGGAATGGCTCATCCAGAAGGATATAGAAAAGCGCTAAGACTGATGAAACAAGCTGATAAATTTAATCGCCCTATTATTACATTTATTGATACAATAGGCGCCTATCCAGGGAAAGGGTCTGAAGAACGTGGAATTTCTGAAGCGATAGCTCGAAATCTATTTGAAATGGCTACGCTTAAAGTGCCAATTGTTTGTATTGTAATTGGAGAGGCATCAAGTGGTGGAGCTCTTGGCATTAGTGTCGGTAACCATATCCATATGTTAGAGTATTCATGGTACTCGGTCATTTCGCCAGAAGGAGCAGCATCTATCCTATGGAAGGACGCTAAGTATGCTCCAGAAGCTGCTGAACATATGAAAATTTCGGCAAAAGATTTAAAACAGTTAGGAATGATTGATGAAATCATCCCTGAAATAAAAGGTGGAGCACAAAATGATATAAAATCACAGGCAAAAATGATTGAGTCTGTAATCGAATCATCTCTAAAAAAATTGATACCATTATCCTCGGAAGAGCTTTTACAACAGCGATATGAAAAGTATAGACAAATAGAAAATATGTAAAGTTCATATTACATTTAGGAGAATTTTTACAAAAAAATTCTAAATAATTTGTAAGTAACCTCTTAAAGTGAATATGCTGATACTATTAAAAGGTGTGAAATCAGTATGAAAAAGGATTTTCTTCCATCAATACTTTTTCTGAATTTCCTCAAATCGTCTTCATAAAAAAACAGACCATGCATGGTCTGTTTTCATTTTGCCCATATGTTTTGAGATTCTCCATCTCTCAGTCGCCGAGCCATATCTAAAGCAAAAATAAGTCAAGATGCCATCGCATCCGGCACGTTTAAACGACATTAATGATTCTTCAATTACAACATTTATGGATTTAATATGAAACTTGTTTATAAAAGTACACCATTGAAAATTATTTATAATGGTACTTAATGCTTTCTTTAGTACAACCTTATCATCATTTGACAAGTTTTGAAGCGCTGTCTTGTTCAGCTCAATTGTTGCTGCTTCAACTTGATCTCTAATGACTAAAGATTTTTGAGTAGCCTCTACTAAAATATTTCTTCGATTGTTTCGATCTATTGTGCGTTCAATTAAGTCAGCTTTTTTCATTTTATCTAAAATACCAGAAACGGTTGAGGCTTCTAAAAAATAACCCTTGTTACGCAAGGGTTTCAACGATGATTACGATTGGGCTACCTCAGTTATAGTTTTTTGATTGTTTAGCTCGAAGCCTTATTCTGCTTAAATTATAAAATAATAAACCGGATAAAGATTCTACCCTTTCCCTGTATAAAGAATTGGTCAAATTAATCTGATAACGTATTTAATCAGTGTGTGCGATAGCCTTGACTTCAATCAATTGCTCTGGGAAAGCCAGATATGTCACACCAATGAGACTGCCAGCTGGTCTGTGTTGACCTAAGTATTCCTTGAATAGATCTATGACCGTTTCGGAGTGTTCTTGTGGATTTGTTAGAAAAATTTCCACATATGCAATGTTGGATTTCGTGGCTCCCAATTCCACCAATACCCGATCAAGGTTCTCAAATGTTTGTAGAGTCTGAACTTCAATATCCTCTTTACCAACGAACATACCATTTTTATCGTATGAAAACTGACCTGAAATGTAAATTGTTCCTTTAACGCTATATCCTTGGGTAATACCGTGATCCCATAGATTGTGATTGTAGGTTTTAATATTAGTCATTGTTTTCTCTCCTTTATTTCAGTATAAAATGAATATAAATAAAAAAATAGTACGCACTATTTAGATAGCTACTATCAGAAAGGATAGTGTCAATATGAGTATGGCTGATTATAGAAAAACGGGTAATATCCAAGAGACACCTTTTGGATATACTTTATCAGTTATAGGAGGCAAATGGAAAATGCTAATTCTGTATCTCCTTTCGGAAAATCAACCCGTTCGTTTTAATGATATGAAAAGGAGACTTGGAACGATTACCTTTAAAACATTGAGTGCACAACTTAAAGATTTGGAAGCAGATGGGATGATTATACGAAAGGAATATCCACAAGTCCCCCCTAAAGTGGAATACAGTCTTACAGATAAGGCAGAAACACTTTTACCAATTTTAGAACAGTTATGTGATTGGGGAGAGAAAAATCGAAGTAATTAAATTCTTTTTGTATACATAATTCAAAGTATTGACTATGAAGAGACAAAAGAAAAGCAGCTTTTGATAAAGCAATGGAGCGTATAGGGAACTTCTAATCTTAATGAAAAAGATAGTAATGATTAGGCCCCATCCGTCCCAATAAAAACAGACCCTGCAGGGTCTGTTTTTATTTTGCCTATACGTTTTGAAGTTGTGTTTTGATCAATTGAAACAGCAATGAAAATAGCAGATAATGTTCAAATAAAAAAAGCCCCAAAAAGGGCTTTTTTATTAATAGACTTCATGCTTAACCAAAGTAGCCGTTTTCTGCGGTTTGAAAATCATTTGAGGAATTTATATGTACAGTGGTTGTAATCCCCATTAATAAGGTAAGGCTTAATATCATAACTTTCAAGTGCTTCATTCAGCTTCCTCCTCCATCCATGTCAATTTTTTGGCCTGTGATTCCAAACCTTCATCAAAGTATTTTGATGCCAGTTTGTAATTATCCTGCTTTTTATAAAATCTTGCTGCCATAATTGACAATTCTGCGGCATCTGTCCAAAGTTTTTGATTTTTCAGTACATCAAGAGCTGCGTCGAGCTGAATTTCATCATCTGTTACATATATTAAATGTATGATATTTAACTTAGCAATATACGCATTGTCAGCTAATTCATTCGCTAACATGAGTGACTCGTTGTGTGCATCCAGCCCTTCAGCTTTTTTATCTAACTGGAAGAGTACACGCGCTAACATGTAATTTGTTCTCATATACAGTGGTTTGTGTGGCTTTTTTAATTCAACCGAAAAGACATTTTGTAAACATTCTAAAGCTTGCTGAAGCTTTCCTTGACGCTCATAACATATCCCAAGATTGAAATACCCTAGCGCTTGTGGCAAATCAACTTTAGATTCTGCTGCTAAATTAATAGCATCCTTATAGGTGGATTCAGCTTGTACAAATTGGTTTAAATCCATCTTATTTGATGCGATTACCATTAGAGTAGTAGCAACTCGACTCTCTTGTAAATCTGCTGATTTAAAGCTTTCTAAAGCTTTTTTGGCGTGGTTAATGGAGAAATGATTTTGTGCGATTTCGTAGTATGCAATTGAAAGCTGATAATTAAATTCAGCACGTTCTAAATCGTCAGGAATGTTTCGAAGTCGGGTCTCTGCAATATGATAATAGTTGATAGCGTCTGAAAAGCGCTTTTTATAAAACTCATACATGCCATTGAAGAAGAAACAATAATACTGAATCATGTCATCCGTTTTCTGCTTCTCTTCAATGTCTATTTGCTTCAATATATCTTTTGATCCCTCAAACTCCTGTGCCAACATTTTGTATCTGGAATCAATCAAGTTAAAGTATAATAAGACATTTTGATCTTCTTCCATATTTTCAAAGGCTATTACGATCTCTTTTCTCTTATTTTCAGCCTTTAGAATGTCCTGTTTCTTTATATATCCGTACCAATCACCGATCATTTTAGCAACAAATGGGCTTGCTACTTTTTCTCCCAAACAAACCTCCCCCTGTCCATTCCTTTATTTTCCCTATAATTACATATATTATCATCCGTTTGAATATTCCACACCGAAAAGAAACCGCAAAAAAGAACAAAAAAAGAGAGACGAATTCACCTCTCTGGTATGCCTTTTATTATTTGATGATACTCCAAATAAATCTTCCACTAGTATGGCCTGTTTTTTGTGCCCAAGCTTACTAAAGGAAACTTGTTTTCATAGCAATATGTTCTCCGAGATTTACTTTAAGTGGATCTTTATTTTTTTCTAAAAATTTAGCAATTTGATTTAAATTTCCATTAATTTTATCGTTGATTGGCATATTGGGATTCAATAAGAGAACGTTGTTAATCGTAGAAGCTACGTCATAAAGATCATCTTCATCTCTTGTTTTTTCAATGTGATATTGCATCTTTTTAAAAAACCATTCAATTTCGTTCAAATCAACCATCTGGTGAATAAAGTTCGTCTCCCAATCAAAAGAAACAGAACAAATATTTGTTGCCCAAAAAACAAAAAACCCTTGCGTAGCAAGGGTTTCAACGATGATTCCGACTGGGCTCGAACCAGCGACCTCTACCCTGTCAAGGTAATGCTCTCCCAACTGTTTGTCAAGAGGGGTCAAAATATTGATTTAACAACTTCTCCGTTCATTTTGTTACCCCAATTATACAGAAATGACTGCATCTCATCAACCATTTTTGCCAACATATTCAAATCGGTATCCAGACGAATGTACTTTGCCCGTTTTCAAATAATGATGTACTGTTGGTCGCTTAATATTTAGTTGCTGACTGGCATATCGGACGGAATCGAAAACCACTTCCTCATTGTCCTTGATTGCAACTATTTGTTTGCTTGGAGTATTTTCTCGCAATCTAGTTTTTAGTTCTTCGGTTTTCCTTTCATTGTTGCACCAAGCATAACCAAATTCATCTTGCAAAATAGCAATTGACTCCATTTCAAATTGATAGCATTCCTCGGGATTGTCAAAACGAGCAACAATCTCGACATTAAACCCACCATAATAATTGACCACAACTTCATGCCATTTAACTGGACGATTCCTTGTTTCATAAGCCCTTTCTGGATTTCCACCTTGCCAGTTTGAACCAACATAAAAAATGATATTTGTACGTGGTATTTTGTGAACATAAACGTAGTACTTCATTACCAAGCACCTACTTGCTGTTCCGTAATTGATTCAGTTTCGCTTGGCGATTCAATTAATTCATCATTTTCAATTTCATTGGACAAATTAGAAATTTTAACTTCCGCAACTACATTTGGCGAACCTTTCAATTTAACAACTTCCACTTCTAAGTCAGCAACAATTGCCCGCATTCCTAAAATATCATCTAAAGTAGCGTTTCTGAAAACAGCTCCTTGTCCCAAATGTTTTTCCGTAATTTCCCTACAAATACTAAACTTATCGGCTTTTGCCAATTTCACTCCTAGAGCATTCCCTTTGTTTATCAGTTGTTCATGCTCTTCTTGAAGTTTTTCGACTGATTCTGGAGTTGCTTCTACCTCAACCTTTTCTTCAGGAAATTTTGCTACATTATTAGCAATTTCCTTTTTGACTTTTTTGCTAGGTTTCTTAGATTTTTTTACATCAACCACAGGTTCCTTCACGACTTTTGATTTTTTAACTGGGTCAGCAGTGAACTTAGTCTCAAGGATTTTCACTTCGTTACGAACTTCGATTTTAGCAACATTCTCTTCAAGCACAAATACCGCACGACCATAACCTTTAAGAGTTGTTCTGATGTCCTGTGTTTTAACAATCTTTCTAATTTTATATATTGAAACGTCAAATAGCTGTGCTAAGTCAGCCACCTTGTAATATACTTTTCCGTTATAAATTAATCTGTTAATCATTGTTCATACCTCCATAGTGTATATGCTCATTATGTAATTAGGAGGGTTTTATGTAATTGTTCCATTTGAGTACTACCCTGCTGGGCGTATTTGTATATTAGCACCCATATCCGAACTTAGTCAACATGTTTTTACAAATTTTTTCAGCAAAAACCGAACTATATGAAAATACTAATAGCAAATCGTTCGTGATTTTGAATATTAATATTCAATTAGTATGTATTTCTCGCTAATTTGCATAGGGCTGCAAATTGCGTTTATACGGTGTTTTAATCCGTAGTACGTTGAAAAAGCTAAAATTGAAATTTACCCTATGCAAATGCGAATTTGAAACGAATAAAAAAACGTCCTCAAAAGGACGTTAATCGAATAAGTTTGATTCTGGAAATGTTAATTTTCCAAGCATTTTTCCATAGCCAATTACAGTTTGTATTGTTCCCCAACTTTCATTGGCTTGGTTTGCTTTATCCATTGCACTTCTAAGTATTCCATCTGCTTGTTCTGGAGTTTCAGCAGTAATTACAGTGAAAACTTCTTGGAGCAATTGAAAGGTTTGCTCGTTTATCTCATTGTTTTTCCGTACTAATGAAATAATTTGCTCTATTCCTTTAGTGTTTTCAGCAATTTGTAATAGTGCTTCATGGCTTTCTTCTTCTCGTTGAAATTTGGCACGATTCGTTTCTTGTACTTGATTGTAAATTTCATTTAAATGAGCAGTGGTATTTCTAATGGCTGCATTTAAATTTTGGTTACTTTCTACAATTCTGGGTATGTTAAGTTTGGCTAATGCTTCATCAGTAATGTTGAGTTTTGGATATTTGTTGCTCATATTATCACCTCCCAATTACTCATTCGACAGCTAGGAATTTTTTCCTGCAAAGTAATAGTAAGTGTCATGATATAAATTAAAACGCACTAGCGGTAAAAGCTGTGCGTTTAGTGATGTTCTTTCATATAATCTTTTTGTAATTGTTTCAACGCTTCTGCTCGTTGTTCAGCTCGTTCCTTCATTATCGGTATTTTAGCTTCCATCACTGGGTTTTTCGGTAATGCAACTTTTAGAAATTGAATCATCATAACGCTTATCATTATACACATCACTACGGTCAAGCCAATATACGTGGCTATCGTTTTAATGTTGTTCATTACAAATACCTTCAATGTATGATTGACCGTTAAGCTCGGCAATATCCTGACGTAATTTCGGTGTGTCCTGAAAGGCGTATACTTGCCAACGCTCATTATTTCGATTTCTAGTAGAATACAAAAAATTATTGTCCAATCTCACAAGCTCAACGAACAAAGTTTTTTTGTAAATAAGCTTTACTGGCAATTTCTCTTCCATTGAATCATCTCCGGTTTGGTATTTTTGGCTACGAGAATACCGTACTGGCCGTACGGTGTTATTATTGTCGACATATATAATGTATATAGCGACTCATGGAATGACCATTTTACCGTTAATACT
Organism: Bacillus sp. PK5-006; assembly: GCF_054161415.1. Taxonomy (NCBI): domain Bacteria; kingdom Bacillati; phylum Bacillota; class Bacilli; order Caryophanales; family Bacillaceae; genus Bacillus; species Bacillus sp. PK5-006. Next base: position 2,505,849 of record NZ_CP096414.1, read on the forward strand.
TTTAACGGATATGCCCGCTATAATATAGCGGTGATGGTTGTAGGGATAATATCACTACAACCTAAATGAAGAATTTATTCATTCAGACCTGACGCATTTTTTTATTCACCTGCTAACTTTACTAAAGTCAGATGCTTTACATGTTGTGAAGGTTGCGGTTACCACCGCACCCTATGAAGGCGATACTCTCGCCCTAAATCCCATAAGGCAATAACTTAGCATTAATTTCTTCAATCCACTCTGGCTCAGTCATGTTGCTTTCGTGCCAATGAGTTAGATTAATAACAACCGTCTCATAGATGCTATACGGTAATGATTGAAATTCTGCCATATCGTCTAGCGTTATTGTGAATGTTTCCCCAGTTACATCATCAAAAGCAATTCCGTTTTCCAATCTCACAGCTTTATTGCGTGCCATATCGAATACATATTCCATGCTAACCACTCCCTAATAATTGGTATTTATTCCATCATAAGACGGCAAAATTGGCACGTCTAGAGACAATTTAAAATCTGATGTATAAAATTTGCTCATCAAATTTAATAGTTTTAATGAGCAAAAAATGCTCATCAGATTTTGACGAGTAAAAATTGCTCATCAAATAAATTTGATGTGTAAAAAATGCTCATCAGAACCAATCTGACGAGCAAAAATTGCTCACAGATAATATACAAGAAAACATAACAATATAACGTGAAACGATTCGCACGAATCGTTGCCCTAGAAATGCTCCGTTGTCGCATTTCAGATGGCGCAACTGTTTTCCTTCGGAAGGTCCTTACATATTAAATACAATCAATATAATTCTATTAACGTTAAAAAAATATAAAAAAAGTTGAAAAATAACACTTACTTTTTGTGTTGCTAAACACATATGTAATGTAGGTGATTAATAGGAAAGGAGTTTTATAAATGAAAGAAGTCATTGAAACCAAAGCATATACAGTGCGATTGAAACCAGAAAGACGCAACAAAGCAAATGCGAAAGCGAAGAAATCTGGTAAAACATTCAGTTCTTATGTAGATGCCTTAATCGAAAAAGATTTAAATGAGAAACAGTAATTGAATATTAATATTCAATAATCAAGTCAAATGGAGTGAGTCAAATTGAAAACAAAAGCAGTTTTCTCTACGAAAATGGTAAATTATTTGCTTAAAAGTGGCGCAACTTTATTACACGTTGCTTCAGATAAAAAAAATCGGGACAAATTAGTTTTTCATTTTGAGGATAATGAGAAACTAATCGGTTTGATAAACAATTATCCTCATTAAAAAATTAATTTGTTCAAGGGAGTTATTGTTCATGAAAACTAAAAAAGAAAAACCCGCATTGAAGTATTTAAATGCGAAAAATAAAGCACCCAAAGGAAACTTCACACAAGTTCCTAATGAAATATTATTTGGCTTAGGGAAATACGAAATTCTCAAGTCAAATGATGTAAGAGTTTATGCAGCTATTTTAAAAGAAGTAACTTTCCGCAACAACACTAAGCAATTTGATGAAGACGGAGACGCTTTTTGCTATATGAATCAAGAACAGTTAATGGAAAAAACCAATATTGGTTCACGCAAAACCATACAAAAATGTGTTGAAAAGCTTGAAAGTTTGGGACTTGTTTATGCTTGTTCTCAAGGCATTAAGAAATCTTACAAATATTTTGCTGCCTTCCCAGACGTGGTTGAAAACGATGAAAAAGCAATCACTGACGAAAGAGAAATCGGTAAAAAATTGTCTGATGAACAGAAAGCGAAAAATAAGGCAGCTCGTGAAAAGGCTCGTGAAACGAAAAAGCAAAAACAAGCGATTAAGCAGTTTGTGGGTGGCATTGATGAAGATGAAATGCCTGATTTCAATGAATCCGAGGAACCTGATTATCGGAGCAAACAAATTAAATTGGAAGGTCTCAAATTGGGAGGAATGTGAGCTCATGAAATGCGGGCTCAATCAAATTAAATCAAACGGAACTCAAGGAATCGCTGTTGGTGATTCCTTTTTATTTTATTCAAAAGGAGATTTTAACAATGGAACATTATTTAAATTTAGATACTAATGATATTGCTGGCGAACGGTGGAAACAGTTCCACGAAGGACAACGAAAAATTTTCTTGGTTTCGGATTACGGTAGAATTAAAACCGTTACAAAACTAAATAAAGTAGAAAGAATCAAGACGCAAAAAATTTCTAATACAGGTCGTCCATATATCAACATAACTAGCACTCGTGTCGAGCATGTTAGCAGATTGGTTGCTAAAGCGTTTATTCGAAATCCAAAAAATCTGCCAGTTGTTGCACATAATAACAACAATCCTAAAAATAATTGTGTTGACAATTTACGCTGGGATACCCAACTCGGCAATATGCAGCAAGCTTGGGAAGAAAATCGTATGAAAATTAAAGTTGTTCCAACTGTTGTATTAACCCGAAAAGCTGAAATGGTGGGGCAATTTGGAACATTTCGTGAAGCTTTTGATTACATAGGTTTCACTTACACGACTGTAAATGAAGCTCGTTCGGTTGATAAATATGTCGTAATGACTAAATCATATTATAACGAATTGAGCTATGATGAATTGCTACATGTATGTCAGTGTGTGAATTATCGTGGAGAAATCAAGGAAGTGAGTTGATAGTTGATGAATTATGTAGATGAACTCATCGGAGACGATGATTAATGAAAAATCATCGTCAGCAAGCTTATGAAAAAAATAAAATAAAAGGATGATTATTTAATATGAAAAAGTTAAGAGAAAGATTCAATGATGTACAACAAGAGCAACAGGAAGTCGAGAAAGCTTTTGATGTGATTAAGGAAATAAAAGACGGGCAATTCGATGATTTGGCTTATGTCGGTGATGATAAACATTACAAACATGTGCTACAACAGTTTCAAAATGTTAAGCATGTGCTATTCTATACCCGTAATAACAAATGGCTGATTATGGAGTATCTGGCTGAGCATAAAGAATACATGAACGGTGATAAGTACTATTCGTTAGGTCATGCCGTTAGCGCTTTATTAGGTCATCAAGGTCAGGTTGCTTTTGAAAATGACGATGATGAAATGATTGATAGGCTTCATATCGAAGCATGTATTTGGGGAGGTATTAATATGCACGCTAAATACCGACTTGCGAAAGCCAACTGATTATGCGTCAGTTGGTTTTTTGTTGAAATTTTCTTTCCCCCCCCTATACCCCCATTTAAAATAGGTTGAGGGAGAAAGGACCAGTCCCACCTTTCCTTACACCAGAGGTACCTAATGGACTTTTTTATGTGAAATGAGCTAAACATACGACCAACACAAGCCAGCCTTGGTTTTCCTTGAATTTCATATGCAAAATAACGTGTTTTTTGATTGACCTTTTGGCGTGAAATTGCTTAATTTCAATGGGAATGTCAACGACAAGGATGGCATTCCCCTATTTGAGCTTAATCTTGTTCTTCTTCAGCATCCTCTAGAGCAAAAAATATTAAAAAATGTATTCCAAAAGGGGTAATTACTGTTTTTTCTTTGATTAGACTCATTTTCCCTTCGTCATTAAAATCGCCACCATCTACATTAACCACTCTGTTTTCTAATAGTCCCAATCGAACCATTTTATTTTTTTGATATGTTTTGATTGTTTCTCCTTCTTGATATTCGCTTGAACGCAGTTCTTCTTCTGTTGGGAGCTTAATATTAAGAGTAGGATTTTTTCTCATTTCATAAGGCATATAATCTTCAATTAACATAAGTATGTCACTGTACCTCAATTCAGATAGCACATCATAGTAATGATAAATTCGTTCAATTTCATTTAGTTCATTGTCAATTACATATTCAAACCCATCAATAATAACTTTTGCTTTTTCATCCTGGTCTTCATTCATCAATTGTTTCACGATTAAAGGAAAAACTTCTTGCTTATAAAAAACTTCATTTTCCTTCTTTTCAATTTTGTCCTTAATAACTTGAAATTGCGGCTCATGGGCGTTCATTCTTTTCTCAAGCTTTTTTATTTGGTAAGACTGATACATTTGTCCAATAGTTGGGGCAGCACCCAATCCAACGTCTATTGCTGTGTCTACAATTGTACCTTCTACTATTCCTAACATGTCCTTAAGGTAATTAACTGGTTCCATTTTTTCAACTCCGTTTACTGAAATTCTATTTAATAAAATAATATCAGAAAGTCTACTAAAAGTAGCTGATTTTTCTATCGCTAGTGTACATATAAACTATAAGCGGTCTACGAAAAGTAGACTTTTTAAATCAAATCAAAATGGAGCGTGAACATAATATGGCTGTATTAGATGAGAGTATTATTCCAGTAATCGGTAAGAAAAAATATTTCAGTTTACAATCACGAATGACACTTCAGGAAATGGTCGACCATAACGAAACAGTTAAAAAAATTGGTGAGGGTAAAAAAATTAGCCAAAAACAAATGCTGGAGCGAATCAATGCTACACGAATTGAGAATGACGAAAAACCTTATACATTTTATTGGCTGAAAAAGACAATAAATCAATTATAAAATCACAATTTCACTTGTAGCATTAACAGTCGATGGATTTCTTTTTTCCTTTCTGTGTTCATCGGCTGTTACTGGTACAAGTGAAAGCCTGTATTAAAAAGTTCTTAGTAACTTTCATATCAAAAAAACAAATAATAGTGGCGCCAAGACTCCCTTTAGCAAGGACGAGCGCTACACACTTGTTTTATTTAGAAAGCAGTAAATTACAATGTCACCTTTCTTATTTGCCGAAATGAACGGAAAATAAAACCTCTTATAACAAACTAGACATTGTAATTTTGTGATTATTATAGCACTGCATCTGATTGATTCCTTTCTATGAGCTGTCTTATCAGCGTCAACGAAACGGATTCAATTTTTCCAAATTTCGTGGTTTGAAGCTATTCAAGCCACTCCCATTTTTGAACATTCAGCTGAACCAATTCGGTTTAGCTTTTTTATTGTCCGAAATTTCCTTAGAGGTGAACAAAATGAAAGAAAAATTCGAATTACGCTTACTTAACTCAGAGCTAACAGGAACTGAATCTGAAGGTGGCTTACGAGTAAGTGGCTATGTAAACAAAACCAACCAATGGAGTCAAACGCTTGGCTCTCGTAAAAAGTTTGTGGAACGTATCCTTCCAAACACTTTCCGAAAAGCTTTACAGAATGGTAATGAAATTCATTTTTATGCTGAACACGACCCAACTAAAATCCTTGCTTCTACTCGTAATAGTTCGCTTGAACTTCGAGAAGATGAGCAAGGACTTTTTATGTCCGCAACAATCGAACCAACTAGCTATGGCAAAGATTATCACACGCTTATTAAAAGTGGAATTATCCGAAACATGAGCTTCGGAATGAAAGTGCTAAAAGACAGTTGGAAAAAGCTTTCGGACGGTACCTACGAGCGTTCAATCAGCGATATTTTGCTTGCTGAAGTAAGCGCTGTTCGTAATCCAGCTTACGTTCAGTCCACCATCAGTGCTAGGAGCATTGACATTGTGGACGACCCGCAAATTAACTTATCAAAGGAGAACGAAAATAAAATGTTTAATGAAAATACAATTGACGTATATCGTCAAAAGTTAGAAAGTTTTGATAAACAAGAAGCTAGAAAAAATACTTCAAATGTTGTAAAACAAGAGTTTGCTAGTTTCAATGAACAGCTTACACAAACTGATTTTGAAGCCGAAAAACGAGCTATCGAATCCATTATCAAAGGCGAATTAAAAAATGATGAAGTGCGAACTTTAACACAAGGTGAAAATGGCTATTTAGTTCCCACATCAATTGCCGATTACATCGTGGAAAAAGTTCATGACAACGCTAAACTATTCTCTCGTTCAAAGGTATTTGAACCTGTAAATGGATTCCTTGAAATCCTTAAAGAAGGTTTTCATGGTTCTGCTGGATTCGTTGGCGAAAATACTCCATTCACACCAAACGACTTCACAATGAACAAAGTTAAGCTTGACCAAAAACGTGTTGGTACTGCTATCGAGTTATCAAATGATTTGGTGAATGATACAGGTATTGATATTTTAAAGCTTGCAACCAATATACTCGCTAAAAGATTGGCTAATTATATTGATGAACGAATTTTATGGGGAGAAAATATTGGTAGTTCATCATTAGATTTTCAAGGTGTTATTCCTTATAAAATTGCTACGGATGACGTTTTTAAATCAATTTCTCAAACACAAATTAATTTTGATGATTTGCGAGAAATGATTATGTCAGTTCATGAAGAATATGCCAAAAATGGTATTTGGTTAATGCATTGGGAAACCTTTGGACATTTGCTGAAGATTAAAGACGATACTGGCAAACCTTTGATTTTAAAAGACAAAATCACAGAAGCTCCAATTTACGAATTGTTTGGTCAACCAATCGTATTCTGTGACAGCATGGAAAAAATCAGTGCTGGGAAATTTCCAATCCTTTTTGGAAACTTTGGTGAAGGATATGCCACAATCGTGAAAAAAGATTTCCATTTACAACATATCTACAAGGACAGAATTTCTAAGCAAAAGCGCAGACATTTACTTGTGCTAGATAAATACCTTGATGGAAAAATTTTAAATGAAGAATGCTTTACAGTATTAAAAATGGCGGATTAATTGAGAGCTGAAATTTCAGCTCTCTTTTTTTATTGAAATTAATTAAAGGAGGTCATTTTTAAAATGACTAATGTAACAGACGAAATTCGATTAGCGTTTATTGAAACGATAAAAAATTATCCCTATGTGGCTAGCAAATTTAATATTTTTGAATCACATGGACAAAAAGATTTTCTTTTCACTTACGATGACCATGAAGCTGATATTGCACTTGACGCTTCCGCATTGCCTGATAAGGATTTAATTTTCGAGAAAATCCATTTTAAACAAAAATCCGTATCTGTTGAAGTATTGATTTCAAAAAAATTGATTAACAATACTCCACTTGATGTTGTAGAAGTAGCTAAAAACAGTTTGAATCCCCGTTTTTTACGGAAAATTCAAGCTCAAGCTTTTGGACAAGGAAATGTTGATGGTTTAGGTGATGAGCAATTCCAAGACATTTTCCAATATAATAGTTATGTAAACAAAATCGAGGATATTGCTACATTCACTGATTTTGGTGCTATGTATGACGATTTTGTTTCTAAAGCAGAAAATTTAAATGAAGCTGTTTTGGTTGTAGACAGCCCTTCTGTGGCTCGAAGTTTGAAAGATGCTGCTGGGAATGCAGTATTTAAAGGCCAAATTTCAGCAGATGGCACCATCGGAACAGTTGAAGGAATCCCAGTACGTGTTCAAAACATGAATGGTAAAGGTCTTGCGGTTTTAATGAGAGAAGATGCTTACGCTGTTTCAGTCAGTCAAAAGACCTTTGAATTGGATACCATTGTTGATGATACTGAATTAGCGAAGAAAAGTGCTATTTCAGTGTACGGTAGTGTAATGGCTTCAGGTATGGTTGTTAATCCTTCAGCTATCAAAATTTTAACTGTTGGAGTTGCTTCTTTAAAAGCTGATTCTCCAGTTGAAACAGAAAACCCAATTGTCAAAGCTAAGTCAACAAAAACAAGAAAGGCAAAAGGTGAATAATGATGGCGAAAATTATTGCTATTCAATCCATTGGTGGAACGTCAGCTAATTTTGGTATACCTGCGTACCCAAGTTTAGCTTTAGGTCAGACTTATGAAGTAGCCACTGCATTAGCGACTGATTTAATTAATAAAGGTTTTGCGATTGATTATACTACAGCTTTAACCAATCCAAAATGTCCAAAAATCATTCGTACTGGACCTATTGTAATTAACTAATAAAATCGAAATTTCATCATAAAAAATGGGAGTCACTTCATTGTGGCTCCCGATTTTTTGTGTTTATAAATAAATTCGACATTCGATATTAAATGGGAAGCGCAGTGGAAAAATTTGTAGTAGAATTTAACTATCTACATTAAAAAAGCAAAATGGGGGCAGTTAAATGTGGCAATGTTAGATTGGAAAGAAATAAGAAGTAGGGCTATCAGTTTTACGAATGAATGGAAAGATGAAACAAATGAAAATGCAGAAGCAAAGTCCTTTTGGAATGACTTCTTTAACGTATTTGGAATTTCTAGAAAACGTGTAGCAACATTTGAAGAAAGAGTTAAAACGTTAGAAGGTCGTAACGGATACATTGACCTATTATGGAAAGGTGTTCTGTTAATTGAACACAAATCACGAGGAAAAGACTTAGAAAGGGCATATAAACAAGCGAAGGACTATTTTCCAGGATTGAAGGAAGCTGAACTTCCGAAATACATATTGGTATCAGATTTTGCGAAGTTTGCCCTTTATGATTTAGAAACAGGTGATAAAAGAACATTTACGATTGAGCAGTTTCATCAAAATATTGAATTATTCGGCTTTATTGCAGGTTATCATCAAAAACAGGAATTTAAAGAGCAAGACCCTGTTAATATTGAAGCGGCAGAAAAAATGGGAAAACTTCATGACCAGCTAAAAGAAGTCGGCTATGCTGGGCATGAATTAGAAGTTTACTTGGTTAGGTTGTTGTTTTGCCTCTTTGCTGATGATACAGGTATTTTTGAAAAAAATATATTTCGGGATTACATCGAACAGAACACTAAGGAAGATGGCAGTGATTTAGCTTATCACCTAGACGCTATTTTTGATACTTTAAATAAACCAAAAGAAGCAAGATTAAAAACAATAAGCGAGTCACTAAATCAATTTCCATATGTAAATGGAAAGCTTTTCGAGGAAAGGTTATCGCTAGCTGCGTTTAATACAGAAATGCGTGATTTATTCCTTGAATGTTGTGCACTCAACTGGGGTAAGATTTCACCTGCAATTTTCGGTTCTATGTTTCAAAGTGTAATGAAACCTGAGGAACGAAGAGAATTAGGAGCTCACTATACAAGCGAACAAAATATCATGAAAGTCATTCAACCACTATTTTTAGATGAATTAAGAAAAGAGTTTGAATCAGTTAAAGGAAGCACAAAAAAGTTAGAAATTTTCCATGAGAAAATTTCAAGCCTAAAATTTTTTGACCCAGCATGTGGTTGTGGAAACTTCCTTATCATTGCTTATCGTGAGTTGCGACTGTTAGAAATGGACATATTGCGTGAATTAACTAAAGGGCAAATGGCACTCCATTTAGAATTTCTCTTAAAAGTCAATGTGGAGCAATTTTATGGTATTGAAATTGATGAATTTCCAGCTCAAATTGCACAAGTAGCTTTATGGCTGATTGACCATCAAATGAACATGCAAGCGAGCTATGAATTTGGTCAGTATTTCGTAAGGATACCTTTAACATCTAAACCGAATATTGTTAATGATAATGCACTTAGAATAAATTGGGACTCAGTTGTTTCAAAGCATGAGCTGAATTATATTTTGGGAAACCCACCTTTCATCGGAGCAAGATTTATGTCTGATGTTCAAAAAAAAGACCTTCAATCAGTGAAAGAAGGGTTTCAAGGTATTAATGATTTGGATTTTGTTTCTGGGTGGTTCTTAAAAGCGGCTGATTACACTGGAGGAACTAAAATAAAAACTGCTTTCGTATCAACAAACTCTATTGTTCAAGGTGGACAAGCGGCAATCCTATGGAAATACATTTTTAATATAAGAGGTCATCATATCCATTATGCACATCAAACTTTTAAGTGGACAAATGAAGCACGAGGAAAAGCGGCTGTATATTGTATAATTGTTGGGTTTGCTCAAGATAAACCATCAAACGCTACAATTTATACATATCCTGATATTTCAGGAGACCCCGTTGCAACAAAAGCAGAAAATATTAATCAGTATTTAGTAGATGCTCCTAAGATTTTCATTTCAAAAAGAACAGAGCCACTTTCTGCAAAAGAAAAAATGATATATGGTTCAATTCCAGCCGATGGGAAAATTTTTCTATTTGGCGAAGCAGGAAAGAACGAATTTGTAGCAAAAGAACCACTTGCTGAAAAATATTTTAGACCATATGTTGGAGGGTATGAGCTAATTAATAGTATTCAGCGTTATTGCTTATACTTAAAAGATTGCCCACCTGCAGAATTACGAAAAATGCCTATGGTACTTGAAGTTGTAAAGCAAGTAGCTGAGTACCGTAAAGGAAAAAAACGATATGTTAAATTAGCAGATTATCCAACTTTGTTCGGTGAAAATAGAGTTGTAAATGAAGATTTTCTAGGTATTCCTGTTGTATCTTCTGAAAACAGAAAAATAATACCTATTGCTTATTATACTAAAGAATATATAAGTAGTAATCAGCTTTTCCAAGTTCCTAATGCAACACCATACTTGTTTGGCATTTTAAATTCTTCAATGCACATGGCTTGGATGAAAATTATCGGTGGACGCTTAAAAGGTGACTATCGTTATTCAAATTCTTTAATTTATAACAACTTTATTTTCCCAGTACCTACTGAACAACAAGTAAAAGCAATTGAGAAGCAAGCGAACAATATTCTGCAAATTCGGAGCAAATATGTTGAAAATAATTCTACACTTGCTGATTTATACGACCCATTGATAATGCCTGTAGACTTAAGAAAGGCCCATGAAAAATTGGATTCAGAAGTTGACAAGGCATATCAATTTAAAAAGCAGATTCGCACAGATGAAGTACGTGTTGAATTTTTGTTTGATTTATACGAAAAACACATAGCAGACAATAAGTAAAATTCTCATTATAATCAGGGAGTTCCTAATGGAGCTCCAATCTTATTTTTTTGGTTATTTTAATTTATGGTCTATGTATTCGGTATCGTAAAGGATATTCGCTTTACTTTTTAACACTTTAGAAATGATTAAATACCAAGTTTTTTTTGAACTGTTCCATTTCTTGAGCGACAAGAAATTTTCCCAGTCGAGCTCATATATTGCTTTCAAGGATAAATCCTTATTAAGCATGACAATGATTACATACTCAAATTTTTGCTTTTGTGGCAGTTCTGAATCAACGTCATTGAGTCCATTAAACACACCTGTTATTTTGGTTGTGATTGTTTTTATTGAATAGCGCTCAAAGTCCTTATTAATGGCGTCCACATTTTTTGCTCCTACACGAACTATTTCCAAATTCGGTAACTGTGGGTTCTCGTTATAAAAACTTATTGCTAATTGCTCGCCCCAATCTCCTACTAAATTATTTGACCTAATGAGATTTCTGCTTTTTAATTCGTCCAATAAATCATGATATTTTTCGATAATCTGAGAATCAGTAGTTTCCTTCAATATTATTCCCCCAAACTCTTGTTTTTTGAATATTAATATTCAATTGGTAGTTTAATAGCCATTATGGTATAATTTGGTTGCTTGCACAATGAGTGGCGAAGAGGAAAAGCCGAACGTGTCTACCAAGGTGGCACTAGTAACCTTAATCCTGCCTCTTCAGTGAGGTGTTGTCCCGATGGAACTTGAGATTAACATTCGTGTTAAGCTTCCCATCGTTGCCATAGAGATACTTTGGGCAGTGATGAACATATTTCTATGAGTGCAGCAAGCATTCCTTTAACCCAAAGTAAAGAAGCCTTGGTTAGCCATTCCTATTCGTAGGAGTGGCTTTTTAATATGGCATTTCTTCATCGTTATCGGCTTCAAGCCAGTTGTAAAACGGAAACTTGCGTTTTGTGGCTGTGTTCTCGAAATCAATCCTTTCGTTTTTCAAGTCAAATTTATATGCGATATTCTTCAAGGATTGATAAGCATACCCTTGTATTTTATCTGCTGGAACATTTATGTATCTACCTTCCGAAATGGTTTCAGTAACAAAAGCTTCTACAAGCGTATTCCACTGTTTCTTATTCCATCTCGAAGGTGAAAACTCGTTGTAAAAATCATTGCATGAATTGGTTAAAGAAATTTTAAAATCGTTTGGTGGTAATTCCTTGTTAATTACCAATGTTTCTTTATTCTTATTTTTTTTATAATTATTTGTTTCTTTATATTTATTTAATAGTTGTCGATTTTCAACTGTTGAAAGTGAAGTGTTGACCATCAATTGTTCATTTTCAACAATTGAAGAGTCCACAGAAAGATTGTCATCGGTTTTCAATTGTTGATTTTCACCAATGGAAAGTAAATGTGCAAAGCTTTCCGATATATCAGTTATTTTAAACCCACCTTGATTTACCTCTTGAATCATGTTTAAAACTTCACTATCGGTGAAAGCTACGTCACTGACGTTGTAATAATATAAAGTTTTTTTACCGTCTCGATATTGAATCGTTACCCAGTATTTTTTCGCCTCCAATTCTGCAATTGCATTTGTAATCGGACCACGACCAAACTTTTTATAAAGTTGCATCTTCTTGATTTCCCAAGTCTCGGGCAATGACATTAAATGAGAAATCAATCCGATAGAACGAATATCCTCAAGTTGTTGTAAAGCTCCATTATGTATTTGTGCGTAATCCGATGTTTTTCTACGTTTAATAATTCCACTCATTAGAAATAGGCTCCTTTGGACTTCATCAAGCAAAAATGCTAAAATAAAGTCAGTTATATTTTGTGAAATGCCTTCTCTGGTCGCCAAACTTGAGGAAGGCATTTCTTTTTTATTTGTAAACTTTTCTATACTATCACGAGCTTATTTTTTTCTAAATACATTTGTGAATCGCTCAAATTCTTTTGTTACCACGCTTTCGGCTAGTCGTGTTGTTTGTTGAAAAAAATCCATGTTCGGAATGTTTTTCAACTACGGTGTTATCTGCCATGTGTGCGTATATCAAAACAGTTCTCAGGTCACTATGACCAAGTATTTTTCGTAAGGATTCAATATCGCCACTTTCCAGATAATGAGTCGCTGCCGAATGTCTGATTAGGTGCAAATAAAAACGCTTAGTTATTCCAGCTTCCTCCGCATATTTCCGTAAATCTCGGAGAACATTATTTTTGCTTAACACACGACCTGAAAGCGACAAAAATATTAAATCATCAACTTCACCTTCAAACGCTTCGTTTTCTTCCAACAATTGCACCAATAGTCGATAGGTCTTATTAGACAATGGTACAATGCGAGCTTTACGTGATTTGGCGTTGTTAGGACGGATAATAATAGTTTTGTTCACATGGTCAATATCTGATGGAGCTAACAACAAAGCTTCCGTTATACGAAACATGCAATCTATCAGAACATGAAGCAGAACATAATCCCTAAAGTGCTTAAATGATTTTTTGGAATGTTCTTTAGCTACTTTAAGCAAACGATTCAATTCCTCACGAGTAAGAATGTCAATGTTGTGCTCGTCCTTCTTAAACCCTTCAAATTTATCGAATGGATTTTTTAGTATAAGCTCTTCTTTAATACACCAAGCCATAAATGTTTTTAAGTTTTTTAAGCGAGTTTCAATTGAAGCGTCCGAAAGTCCTTTTGTCTTAGCTGTGTCGGGCATATATGCGTTTCCCTCGAACTTTACACAATCATGCTTGAGCCAATATACATAATCGCTTATGAAATCAGTTGTTAGGTCTGCCAAATAAAATGGATGGTCACTAAAAGTTGCATGATATTTTTCAATGCTGTTATAAGTAACGACAAATTTATTTAGTGTTCCAGCTCTGAGATTTTGCTTTATTTTAAATTCCATGAATCGTTGATAAATTGATTTTAATGTTTCCCTTTTGATATGTTTTTCCGCACTGCGTTTGTGTGGCTGCCTTTTTTTCACTTTTTTCTTTTCGTCAAAATATCCTAAAGACATAACAAAAAACACCCCATTCATTTTGTATATTTTCAACAAAATAAACGGAGTGTTGCAGTCAAAACTTGATGGAAGTACTTCAGCACTTTTCAAGCTTTATGTATGTAGTTATTAAATCAAATATGGATGCGATGTACTGGGATTGAACCAGTGACCCCTTGCCTGTCAAGCAAGTGCTCTCCCGCTGAGCTAACACCGCATATTTATTATTCCAACCAGTCCCTGTCAAGGTAGCGCTCTCCCAGCTGAGCTACGGAATCGGGTTATGTATCAGTTCTGGGCTTTCTGTTACTGACAGTCTCTATTATATAACCATCATCATGAGCCGTCAATGGTTTTGTTCAAAAAAGGTCAAAAAGCCGGCGGCCGTGCCGGCTTTTTTCTCTCCTTCTTTATGATTGGTTCACAAGAACAGGCTTTAGTTGATCGAGTGCTTGTTTGAAGTCGCGTTTGAGGTCTTCTCCGTTTTCAACTCCGACACTCAAACGAAGCAGCCCATCTGTAATCCCTCTTTTTTCTCTTTCTTCTTTTGGCATAGCCGCATGTGACATTTTGGCTGGGTACGACAGAATGGATTCGACGGCGCCGAGGCTGACGGCGAATACAGGTAATGTGACAGCGTCCACCAATTCTTTGACTGCCGCTTGGTTTTCTAGTTCAAATGAGAGAACTGCTCCTGCTCCGCTTGCTTGCTTGCGCTGAATATCTGCCCCAGGATGATCGTCTAAGCCTGGATAGTATACTTTTTTCACCGCAGGATGTTCTTTTAGAAATGAAGCTAGTTCGAAGGCCGTTTGGCTTGCTTTTTCTAATCTCACCTGAAGGGTTTTTAACCCTCTTAACACAAGCCAGCAGTCCTGCACGCCAAGGACCGCACCGAAGGAGTTTTGCAGCGAATAGAGTTCGTCTCCGAGCTTCTCATCTTTCACCACGGCTAAGCCTGACAGCACATCACTGTGGCCGCTTAAAAATTTCGTTGCGCTGTGCAGAACAACGTCAACACCAAGGTCCAGCGGACGCTGAAGCGCAGGTGTTAAAAACGTATTATCTAAGAAAGTCAGACAGTCATGCTCTTTTGCAAGCTGTACAACACCTTCAATATCTGTAATCCCTAGTGTTGGATTTGATGGTGTTTCCATGTAAATGACCTTTGTATTCGATTGAATGCCTCTTTTGACTTCATTCAAATCCGTCATGTCCACGAAGGTATGCTCAATTCCAAATCTTGAAAGAACTTGGGTGATCATTCGGAAAGTCCCGCCGTATACATCTCTTGTGACAAGGACGTGATCTCCCTTTGATAATAGAAGAAAAGCGGTTGAAATGGCTGCCATGCCTGATGCAAAGGCAAGCCCTCTCGTTCCTCCTTCCAGCGCTGCAATCGTATCCTCTAATGCTTGACGTGTCGGAGTTCCCGATCTGGAGTAGTCATATTGGCCAAATTCATCGAAGCTGCTTTGATGAAATGTGGATGCATGCTGAATCGGTACACTGACTGCACCTGTTGAACGGTCTGTTTTAAACGCATTATGAACGAGTTGTGTTTCGAGTGTCCAATCGTGTGTGGTCATTTGGCGTGTACCTCCTCTTTTACTTGTGATAGTGCCTGTTTCAAGTCTGCTTTCAAGTCATCTACATGCTCGATGCCAACAGAGAAACGGAGCAGCTTGTTACATACACCGTTTGCAATGCGAATCTCTTCTGGAATATCCATGTGCGTTTGTGTTGCAGGATACGTAATGAAGCTTTCAACTCCGCCAAGGCTTTCAGCAAAACAAATCGTTTTCAGCTGTTTCAAAAATGGATTGACCCAGTCCTCTTTGGCTACTCGGAATGACAGCATGCCTCCCTTTCCTGGATAAAGCACATCTTGAATTTCTGGCTGTTTCTTTAAAAACTCAGCCAGCTCCTTCGCATTTGCCTCGTGCTGGCGCATTCTAAGAGCCAGTGTTTTCATTCCTCTCATTAAAAGCCATGAGTCAAATGGTGATAGAACCGCTCCAATTGCATTTTGATGCTGGAACATGTCTTCAGACAGCTGCTCTCCTTTTGTGACCACAAGCCCGGCAAGAACGTCATTATGTCCGCCTAAATATTTGGTTGCGCTATGAATGACAATGTCCGCTCCAAGCGTAATCGGCTTTTGCAAGACTGGTGTGTAAAAGGTGTTATCGACAATCACCAAAGCGCCATATTCTTTTGCAATCTTCGCTATTTTTTGAATATCTGCTTCCTGCATTAATGGATTTGTCGGTGTTTCAATAAAGACCGCTTTTGTGTTTGGCGTGATTTTAGAGCGTAAACAGTCTTCATCTGAAAAATCATCATAAAGAAAACGTAAGCCGTACTTTTTCCATTCGTTTTCAAACAAACGGTATGTACCGCCATATAGGTCTGATGAGACGATGAGTTCATCTCCGCTTTCAAATAGAGCCATGATCGTTTGGATTGCCGCCATTCCCGAACTGAAGGCAAAACCGGCCGTCCCTTCTTCGAGTGAAGCAATTGCATCCTCTACGAGCTGTCTTGTTGGGTTTTTCGTTCGAATGTAATCAAATCCTGTAGATTCCCCTATACCTCTATGTCTGTATGCCGTTGAAAGGTAAACGGGAGGACTGACAGTGCCAGTCACCTCTTCGCTACGGTTTCCAATCTGCGCTAATTTCGTTTCCACATGTTCTGTCATTTGACACCATCCTAAGTAAAAATCTGATTTCAAAACAGAAAACCCCTTCTTCATAAGAAGAAGGGGTTTAATCGCTTCCTCTTATCTTCCAAGCAAAAAAGCTGCTTGCTGGATTTAGCACCTTGGTACATCACATGAAGTGATGCATACCGGTTGCTGAGGTTTCAAAGGGCCAGTCCCTCCACCTCTCACGATAAGAATGTGTTGTCTGTCTGTTCTAATTCTTAATACTGTAACCCATTAAATCTCATTTTTCAAGGGGAAATGTCATGATTAATTAAAATTTTCTGTATTTTATAACAGAATCGATGTTATACGGTTTGATTGCATGTTAGCATATAGGAACAACGCTGTTTTTCATGTTACAATGAATGGAAACGTTTCACTTTATGATGAATTTGGTTAGCTGGAGGAATGGATTATGGTGAAGAAAACAGGAATCATTCAAGAAGAAACCTTACAGTCAAAAGAACTTGGGGCGGACATGACCATTTTGATCTATTTGCCAGTCAATTACTCCCCCCTTTATACATATCATGTCATCATTGCCCAGGATGGTCATGATTATTTCCGCCTAGGCAAAATAGGCAGACAGGCAGAAGAATTGATGCAAAACAAAGAAATGGAACGCTCGATTATCATTGGTGTTCCTTATGAAAATGTCACGGAAAGACGGAACACGTATCATCCAGACGGTACAAAGTTTGAAGCGTATAAACGCTTTTTAGCAAATGAACTGGTTCCTTATATTGATCAACACTTTCCAACCTATCAAATTGGATCAGGACGTACGTTTATTGGTGATTCACTTGGTGCGACGATTTCTCTCATGACAGCCATTGATTATCCTTCTTTATTTGGCGGGCTGATTTTGCAGTCCCCTTACGTTGACGAGTCGGTTCTAGAAGCCGTCAAACAGTCGACAGCCCTTTCTCATTATGCCATTATCCATCAAATTGGGCTTGAGGAAACCGCTGTGAAAACAACAGATGGCCAGGTGCTTGATTTTGTTCAGCCGAACGAAGATTTAAAGGCCCTTCTTGAACAATCTGGTGCGGATTACTTATTTGAGACATTCGAAGGGGATCATAAATGGACGTTTTGGCAGCCGCTCATTGCGCCTTCGTTAAAAAGAATGCTCCCATATTCGTTAATCAACTGAATTTTGTTATAATAAACAATAATAAATACTTTCTTATTCAGGAGGGAACATGATGAAATACGGAGTTGTTATATTTCCATCAAAAAAATTGCAAGATATTGCGAACTCTTACCGGAAGCGTTATGATCCGAACTATGCACTCATACCGCCTCATTTAACATTAAGAACACCTTTTGAATTAACGGATCTAGAAGCGGCTGAGGTCGTCTCAACGTTAAGAGATTATGCAAAAAATGCTTCTCCTATTACGTTACGTATTAAAAAATTCAGTTCATTCGCTCCTGTAAACAACGTCATTTATATGAAAGTAGAACCGAACGAGGACATCATGGCGCTCAATGAAAGATTGTACGCCGATCCACTTGCTGGTACACCTGAATATGCCTTTGTTCCGCATGTGACAGTCGCTCAAAAACTATCCGATGATGAGCATTCAGACGTACTTGGCACATTAAAGCTGAGAAAGATTGACCATGAAGAAACAGTGGATCGCTTCCACCTTTTATATCAATTAGAGAACGGATCTTGGACCGTCTATGAAACATTTATTTTAGGAGAAGAGGGTTAAAGACATTTGAAAACAGTCATCGCAACAGAACAAACACAACGAGAAGATGCATACTACGTTCGAAAAGAAGTATTCGTCAAAGAACAAGAAGTTCCAATAGAGATCGAAATAGATGAACTAGAAGACAAAGCCACCCATTTTGTCATTTACAATGATGATAAAAAGCCTCAGGCGGCCGCTAGACTGCGGATCATTGAGGGATCAAAGGCAAAGCTTGAACGCATTTGTGTGTTAAAAGAGGCGCGCTCCTTCGGCCTTGGCCACAAACTATTAGAGGCGCTAGAAACCGAAGCGATTGCTAATGGAGCAAAAGAAGCCGTTATGCATGCCCAAGTCCAAGCGCTTCCTTTCTACGAAAAGAAAGGCTACAAAGCGGTTTCTGAACCGTTCGAAGAAGCGGGAATCACACATGTCAAAATGACAAAAACACTGTCTGTTTGACCAAAAGAAAAAGCCAGAGCATTCAAGATGCCCTGGCTTTTTCTTTTTCATTATCGTTCGTCACAGGAGGAAAGCGCAATCATTTATATATACGTATTGATATGAATGCCCTTGCCTTCCTCCATAAACATATCTCGTACAAAGCGTTCCCGCTTTTTTTGCTGTATATTCGTTTCCGCTTCTGTCACTAAGTCCTCTTTTTTCTCCAGCTCTCTGTATATCTTGTCATGAAAGGTGCGAGAAACCTTTGTTACTTTCGCATAGTCTTCTTTATCCTGAGGAGCTGGACGATTGATATATTGAAAATACAGATCCGGCTGAATCGGGGCTATATATCCCATCAAGAACGCCTCCTTTGCTTCTCTTCTATTCTACTATTCCCTAATTATGACTGTTTGAAACACGCCTCATTTGATATGATTAGATGTGTTTCATTTTAAGATTGATTGACTACTGGAGGACTAGCTTTGAAATGCGCACGACGACATGATCGAACGATCTCATTACATACGTATTCGAGAGAACACTATCAATTCCTCCATGACGAGGGAAAAAAAGGACAATTATTCTGCCCATATTGCGGACAACCGGTCTTTTTTAGATTAAATATACATGATGAACCTGCCTTTATTCATAAGCACATATCTCAGCAAGAGATTTGTGAAAAAGCTGAAGAACAAGCAGATCATCATCAAACGGCTGAACAAGAGGAAAAGGCTTCCTATAAAGAACTTGGCGGCTTCCGTTTCCCAACCGGCAAACAGATCATCTCGCAAACGAGCGAATCATATGACTGGCAGGTACCAAGGTCGATTCAATTTAGCGACGCCTTACATTTAGAAGAGAATGAAGAAGTTCATACGATCGACCTCTTCCCGCATATCACCTTTAGCACACCGCAGCTTCAAGCTGTCACACATCAAGATGGTCCGATGCTTGTACTGGCTGGTGCCGGCAGCGGGAAAACAAGAGTCTTGACGGCTAGAGCAGCTTATCTCATGTCCCATCATCATATTCCTGCTCACCATATTTTACTCGTGACCTTCACGACCAAAGCGAGCAGTGAGATGAAAGAAAGGCTGCGCAAGCAATACCAGCTTCATCCTTCACAAGCCAGCCAAGTGGTGACAGGTACCTTCCACAGTCTTTTTTATAAAATGCTGCTTCACGATGACGCAAACAAATGGAACGGCCAGCATCTGATCAAGTTTGACTGGCAAAAGGAGCAATACATTCGAAAAGCCATTATGAATGAGGGACTTGATGAGAAAGACTACCCTACCGATCAAGTACTGCAATCGATCGGCTATTGGAAAAATGCCTTTTTACCAGGTGAACTTCCTGATTTGAAAGATGAAAAGGAAAAACACATGTGGACGATCTATCAATCATATGAACAGCAAAAACGAGATCATCAGCAATTTGACTTTGATGATATGGCGATTGCCTGCTTACATATGCTCACAGAACAGCCAGAACTGCTAAAACGGTATCAAGAACGATTCCAGTATATTTTAGTGGATGAATTTCAGGATATTAATCCAGTGCAATATCAATTAATTCAGCTTTTAGCCGGAGAATCAGAGCAGTTATTTTGTGTAGGGGATGATGATCAAGCCATTTACGCCTTTAGAGGGAGCAATCCAGCTTTCATTCTTGAATTCAAACAGGACTATCCTTCGGCTCAGATCGTCCATTTACATGCGAATTACCGCTCTCATCATACAATTGTCGCAAGTGCTGATGCGATTATTAAGAAAAATCAGCATCGTTATGAGAAGACGTTAAAAGCCGTGCGCGCGGAGAAAATTCCTCCGACGCTCTTCTATCCATATGATGAAGAAGAGGAAGCGACCATGATTGTCGCAGATATTCAGGAGAAAATTAAAAATGGTGCAAAGCCGAATGACTTCTGCGTGCTGTTTCGAACAAATACAGGCGGCCGTGCGATTTATGAACGGCTGCATCAATCGGCGATTCCATATGAGACGGATGCTGGCGTCAAAGCCTTCTACAGCAGACGAATGGTTCGGGTTCTTCTCGCCTTTCTTTCCTTAAGTCAGGATGCAGACGATGTGGCCGCCATAAAACAGCTGCTGCCGGTTTTCTTTTTAAAGCAGCAAACCCTGAATACACTAAAGGCACTGACCATCACAGAAGATTGCTCAATGGTAGAAGCGCTCGGAAAACTGACAGATATACAGCCGTTTCAACAGAAAAAGCTGCAATCAATCGTTCCTTTGTTCCGAACATTACGAACATTAAAGCCATCAGACGCGGTGACATTTATTGAACAAAAGATGGGACTCGGTGATTACTTAAAAAAACGGGTGAACGATACGAATGTACTTGAAAAAGGGGCGGATGATGTACGTGATGTGAAAACAGCCGCCAAACGCTTTGAAACGATTGAAGCCTTTCTCGCACATGCCGAACATATGAAGTCTGCCGAAAAGGAAAAAACAGATGAACCCGGTGTTCAGCTCATGACGATCCACCGCGCAAAGGGACTTGAATTCCAGACAGTATACATCACTTGTGTGGTCGACGGAGCACTGCCTCATGATTTCTCACTGGATGAACTCAGAAACGGTCATGAAGAAGCGCTCGAAGAAGAGCGCCGTTTATTATACGTGGCCATGACAAGAGCTGAACAATCTCTTTATCTGTCTGTTCCTTCATTTAGACGAGGAAAAACGGCTCATCGTTCTCGTTTTTTGTATCCTCTTCTAAAGAAAAACCGTGAATTATTTACGCAAAAACAACAGGCCCCCCTTTAAACGGAGAGCCTGTTGCTTATTTTTTGTTGTTCATCATTTTAGCGATTGTATTGAAATCAAGCTTTTCTTTTCCACTTGTAATCGATTGAACGATTTTGTCTTCCATTTCTTTAGGTACACGTTTGTTCGCAAGCTGTGCTACTTTTTTAATGACACCTCGAACGGTATTCTCATCTTTAAAGTTGGCATTTTGCAAAGAACCTGCAAGTTTAAACACATCATTCATATTCACACCGGTTTTGTTTTCTACGCTTTTAAAGAATTTATTATCCATTCATTTGCCTCCTCTTTGTGGAGTAATCACCTTACTATATGAAAATAGGCGGGATATGTGCCTATCCTAAAGCCTTGTTTGACCAAAGAGAAAGGAAAGCAAAAGGCTTCCCCCTTGCTTCCCTCACCTTCTTACTTTTTAGTAGTTAAAGAAAGAAGCACCAACGATGATTAAAAGGATGAAAAGCACTACGACAAGAACAAATGTTGATCCATATCCGCCGCCGTAGCCACCACCGTAGCCGCCGCAACAACCGCCACCGTAACCGTAACTCATATTTAAGCACCTCCTCTTCTCCCTTACAAAGTATGAAAAATGCAAGAAATGGTTTGGACGATCACATAAAAAAGTGCGGAATTTTTATTTCTGCTGTTTAAAGACGTAATCTGCCTCTGTATGACGCATCATGAATGCTTCTGTTTCTTTCGCAAAAGCCTCCATCTTCACGCCAAATGCTTTTAAGTGCTCCTCAAGATCATTCGCTTTATCCGTTAGATCCATTTCAGCCTTCTCGTGCGCTTGTTCTTTCCCATCATGCGGTTTAGTGAACAAAGAACCGATTAATTGTTCGAATGCATCCATTCTGGTCACCCCTTCTCTCTTACATATGCATCACTCAAAAAAAGGGCAACAAAAAAACCGGATAAATCCGGCTTTTGTTTTTCTCTTCTATTATTGAGGTTTCTTTTTGTTTCCACAGCCGCAGCCATTTTTCTTGATTTTCTTCGTATATACTGATTGTTGATTTGACTGCGCTGGATAACCTTGAAGCATATGTGACGGCGTTTCAGTTGGTTTCATCGCAACCCTTCCTTTCCTATTCCATGATAGTATATGCATTTATTGAAAGCGTGTCTGATCAGAATGCCTGTTTATTTCACAAGCTTCGAGACAACCGCTTCAATGATGCCTGCTGCTGCGGCAATCGCTAATAGTAAATTAAGCCACATGCTGATGACAGGAAAAAGTATGTATATCAGAAGTAAGGCAGCAGTGCACCATATGCCAGTACACCAATAACAGCTTAACAGTTCTCCAATCCAAGACCGCAGTCCTTCCCCTTTAATGATGATATATGTTTCGACCTCACCTTGTTCGTTTACCTCTTCCTGTTCTTCATGAAATAGACGGCGGAATGGCGCAGTAATGGTATCAAACACAATCAGTCTCGTCAGTCTAAAGGATGCGAGGGCAAACACGACAAATGACAAAGCACCGCTCAGAAGCCTCCACCTCCTTCTTTCTTCTTTTTCCGTCCTTTCTTTATATATGCAAGAAAAAAGACCGACATGATGAATCGAGCGGAAATAAAATTGGGTTGTACTTTTTCACACTTTCCGATTCCACCTTGCGTCCTTGTTGCATTAAATAATGTATAGATAAGAAAGGAGTGAAAGTATTGTCTATTGAAGAAAGTGCTGAAAAATTGTATACACAACTGTTAAACGAATTAATCAGCAATTATGATGATTTCATTGAGATCAAAGATTCCGAAAATGTCACAATTCATAAAACAGATGTAACAGCCGCACTCTCCCTTCAAGCGACCGTAACGACAATCATTACTCTTTTAATCCAAATTCTTGTACCAGACGATGAATTGGCTGCTGACATCACAGACCAGCTTTTATCCACACAACAAGTGGAAGTCCAAAAGAAAACTGTGATTCAAATCATCAACTGCTATAACATTACGATAACATTATCAGATGCATCCATTATGAACTCCGTCCAAATTCTCACTCAAACATTGAATGTGCTCTTAGTTGAAGTCGGCATTCTTTGACCCTTTCTTTTTCTAATGACGTATGAAAGAGGTGAAATCATCGTGGCTGAAGAGAACGAAAAAAAGGAGTTTCAAATCAATACGGATATTGATCCATTAACAAGTCTTCTTGTCAGTGATGTGTTAAACAAAAACAATATCACTGATGATCAGAAAGCAAAAATTTCAGACGATCAAAGAAGAATGATTTTGAAATTAGTCGAGGACTTACAAAAGAAAGCAAATGATTTCGTAGAACAGCAGCAGGAGAAAAAAAGGCAGGCTGAGGCAGCAAAACAGCCGGAAGAAGTAGTGCCTGAACCAAAAGTACGTCCAAATCGAAACTCACTTCGAAATCGTATTCAGCAGCGTCGTAATGCGCAGCGTAATAACGATTAAATAAAAATGGGTTGCCTGCTAGGGTAAATGCCCGAGACAAAACCACGCATTCCAGCATTTAATAAAGTAAACGGAAGGAGGAATAGAAATGGATTCTAAACCATATTCTTGGGTCGCTCTAGATCGTAACTGTACACACCACGGACACCACAGACACCACGAACACCACGACGATTGCAACTATGAAAGAAAAGCACTTTGTGACGATTATTATGATGATGAAGATATCTTACAAGACTTGGATCAAGTAAGCTTCACAAAGCAGACATCTGAGGAAGTCATTATCGTCAGAGACTCTTGTGACATTAACGTATCTTCTGTCGATGCACAGGTTGCAGCATCTATCCAAGTAGCGATTCAAACAGCGATCATCACCATTACAAATATCTCAATCGCAGACGGTGATTTGGCAGACCGCGTCACGCAGGATCTCTTACAAGCTGCTACTCACAAACAAACAAACCGCCAAAAACTTGTCATCGAAAATTCAAGAAACGTTACAGTCTCTACAATCGATGCGGACATCTCTATCGCAATCCAAACACTTACACAAACTCTTGTTGCGACAATCGTTGCAATCGGCATCCTCTAATGTCCAAAAGCAGAGCGAAAAGCTCTGCTTTTCCTTTTATAAAAATACAACAAATATAAATGGTCATTTACCCACACCAACTAGAGGGCGCATACATATGTTGTTAAGGACTAAAGTCAAATACCTTGTTAAAGGAGCTGAAATCCATGAGCTGCGGAAAACACCATGGCCGACATGATGAAAACTGTGTATGCGATGCGGTTGATAAGATTTTAGCAGAGCAGGAAGCTGTAGAAGATAAATGTCCTACGAGCTGCTACAGTAATTTATTAAGCCCAACAGTTTCTGGAAAAGATACGATTCCGTTTTTACTTTTTGATAAAAAGGGCGGGTTGTTCTCTACTTTCGGAAACATTGGAGGATTCGTTGACGATTGCCAATGCTTCGAATCTATTTTCTTCCGGGTTGAAAAATTACACGACTGCTGTGCTACGTTATCTGTATTAAGACCAGTTGATGTACACGGACATACGCTGAGCGTGTGTCACCCTTGTGACCCTGACTTCTTTGGTCTAGAAAAAACGGACTTTTGTATTGAGGTTGATTTAAACTGCTTCTGCGCAATCCAATGCTTAAACCCAGAGCTTGTCGACAGAGTCATGCCATCGAAAGATAAAAAGCATCATCACCACGGCTAAATCAACAGGCCGCTGATCTAACTTGTCATGAGTCAAAGCATCCCCTTCCTCACGAATGACAGCCAATCATGCGGAGCAGTCAGCATAAGAAGCGGCCGCTTCCGCATTGGTTAAAAGTAGAAGCACGAGCCGGCAAAGATAGCTTGTAGATGATGACAGTGCTCAAACACTCAAACAAATTTCCTAGTATAGGAGGGTTGAATATGAGCCGCAACCATTCATGGAGCTGTGTAACAGAGGCTGTTGAAAACATTAGCGACTTGCAAAATGCTGTCAAAGAAGAGTGCCCGACCAGCTGTTACAGCAATCTCCTTTCTCCATCACATTCATTAGGTGACACTGTCCCGTTTGTTCTCTTTACATCCAAATCAAAACCATTCGTCGCATTCGGAAACGTCGGAGAAGTAGATCCAGGTCCTTGCTTCAGCACTGCATTTTTCAGAGTCGAACACATCTGTGATCACTGCGCAACACTCAGCTTGCTTATCGCATTTGACAAAGACCGTCATATTTTAGATTTTACAGATAAAGATTCCTTATGTGATGTGTTCCGATTAGAAAAATCGAAATATTGCATTGAAGTAGACCTTGACTGCTTCTGCGCAATCGAGTGCCTAAACCCACGACTCATCAATCGTAACTGCTAACAAAAAAAGTCCCTATAAGGGACTTTTTTTATTAGTTAAAAACCTAGCGGATGGATGGAAGTAATCTCAGCAATCGCTAATTCGACTGGATTTCCCCCGCCTGCTGTACGAATGATCACAGTATCATCTTTTCGATCCATGATGATTCCTCTATATGTTTTACCATCAGCTTCAATCAGACAAAGAGCTCTTGGCATATTATGAGGCAGTCTTGTGAGAAAATCGACTTTTTCATCAATACTCATCTGACTTAAAGGCTTTTTCACTCGTTTTCTTCTTGGTTCTTCTTTTGTTTCATGAAAGACACCTTCTGGCTGATTTCCCTCTTCTTCTTGAGGCTCTCGCTTTTGTATGAGCTCTGGTTCTTGCGAGATTTCTTGTTCCTGTGTACGTTCGGCTTCTTGTGTATCCTCTTGTTCCTGTGTAGCCTCTGCTTCTTGTGTGATCTCTTGTTCTTCTGTAAACTCAGATTCGTTTGTCATATCTCGTTCTTGTTGAAGTTTAGGCGGCTCAGCTTCTTTTTTATGCTCTATTTCTTGAGCGGCAGGTTCCTCCTGCGTGCTTTCTTTGATTACATCTTTTGCATTGGTCTCACTTTCTGGCTGTTTTTCTGATTTCTTTCGCTTTCTCACAATATTTTGCATGGCCGGCTTTGATTCTTGATAGCTCGGCTGAACAATATACATCAGCGGCTTTTGATTCTCATCACCTTTATTTGACATACTAATCCCTCCCGAATGATTCATTCCTTATATATATGAACGGAGGCCTTAAATCAGAAGAAAAATAAAAAAACAGCATACCCTTCATTGGTATGCTGCAAGTCATGTATTCGTTTAGCGGGCAATGATATGGAAGCCGGAATCAACATGCAGATTCTCACCTGTCATGCCGCGAGATAGATCACTGAATAAGAATAGAGCTGTATCGCCAACTTCTTCAGGAGTTGTTGTACGGCGGAGCGGTGCACGCTCTTCAATATCCTTCAGAATGGTATTAAAGCCGCTGATGCCCTTTGCAGATAACGTACGAATTGGACCAGCAGAAATGCTGTTCACGCGGATACCTTCTGCGCCTAAATCAGCTGCTAAATATTTCACACTTGCTTCAAGTGATGCTTTCGCTACACCCATTACGTTGTAGTTTGATACAACACGCTCTCCGCCTAGGTATGTAAGCGTCACAATGCTTCCACCCTCTGTCATCAATGGACGTGCTGCTTTTGCTACAGCAGTTAATGAGTATGCACTAATGTTGTGTGCCAAAAGGAAACCTTCACGGTTCGTGTTCAAGTATTCGCCTACAAGCTCTTCCTTGTTTGCAAATGCAATGGCATGCGCAACGCCATGAATGACTTGTACTTTTTCTTTAATTGCAGCGAAACATTTTTCGATTTCTTCGTCACTTGTCACGTCACATGGAAGAATAATAGAATCATCACGCTCAAGTGTGCTTGCCAGCTCTTTTACCGATTCAGCAAGACGATCTCCAACATAAGTAAAAATCAAACGAGCTCCAGCTTCATGAAGTGAGCGGGCAATTCCCCAAGCGATGCTTCGTTTATTGGCAACACCCATAACCACGATATTACGGCCTTCTAAAGAAAAGTTCATATGTAATAAAGCCTCCTATTTTTTCAAGACATAGTATTAGTACCTGATCATAATATTATCACAGATCATAAGAGAATGACAATTTCCGCTGAAAGAAAGTTTCATTTTCGCGAAAAAACCGTCTTCATAAGTGAAGACGGTTCGATTCCTTTATCATTTGATTCTGTTTTGCTGATAAGCAAAATGGTTCGTAGGTCCGTGTCCAGATCCAATACGTAAAGGGAATTTAATGGCTTCATGAACAAAGGTTTCTGCTGTTTCAAAGGCTTCCTGCATCGAATATCCTTTCGCAATTTCAGCTGTTAATGCTGCTGCAAACGTGCAGCCTGTGCCATGTGTATGCGGTGTATCAATATGTTCATTTGTGACTTCAATAAAGCCTTTTCCATCATACAGCAGGTCTGTAATCATCCCATCAGATGGACCATGGCCGCCTTTAATCACGACATGTTTCGTACCTAGCTCATAAAGGCGCTCCGCTGCCACATAGCGGTCCTTTTTCGTCTGAATTTGTATCCCTGTCAGTACTTCTGCCTCAGGAAGATTCGGCGTTACAGCATAGCTGACAGGCAGCAAGTGTGTTTTCATCGCAGCGACCGCATCTTCATTTAATAAAGAGGCCCCTCCTTTTGCGATCATGACTGGATCTACAATCAGCTTCATATCATATTGAACCGTTTTTTCAGCTACAATCTTGATCATGTCTGCACTCCACAGCATCCCTGTTTTGACGGCATCTGGCGGTAAGTCTTCTGCCACTGCATCTATTTGACGCTCTAACGCCTCAATTGAAAGCGGGTATATCCCGTGAACACCTAGTGTGTTTTGCGCAGTAATCGCTGTGATCGCAGACATTCCGTACACACCGAGCTCCTGAAAAGTTTTCAAATCTGCCTGAATACCTGCTCCGCCGCCAGAATCAGAACCCGCGATTGTGAATGCTTTTTTGATCGTCATTTCTTCACACCTCTCATTAGCCAATCCATTGATGATAAATGGTTCTTGCTTTGGCAATATCATTCGTACCATGTACAAGCGCTCTGCCATCTTTAAATAAGACAAGCTTAAACTCATCCTTTTGACACGAAAGCAAATATGGATTCTCAAGCACATCCATTCCTGCTTTCTTTAACCGAAGAGCTACTTCATGTAAAGGCGGCGGTGTTTCTGCTGCACTGCGGATTTGTACCGTATTGCGGCCGCATAGTACATCTGCCTTCGCTCTCTTGTCATATGAAAGAAATGGATAGGTCTTCAGTCCACAGCTTGGACATTGCTTCTTCTTTAAAGACGCGGCCGACCGAATGTCAGAGCGTTCATTTTTCCATAAATCGAAGGATTTTAAAATTGGCGTCACTTGATGTCCTGTTAAATATTTAAGTGCATCTGCCACTTGATATGCCGCCACCTGCTGCACAACTGGACTAATGATACCTGCTGTATCACATGTCATGCCTTGGGCGGGCAAATGTTCAAGCAGACAGTGTAAACACGGCGTCTCACCAGGGATCACTGTGAATTGAATGCCATAACTGGCGACACAGGCCCCATAAAGGAACGGTATTTGATGTTTGACAGCGGCATCATTTGCTATCATTCTTACCTCAAAATTATCCGCTGCATCGACAATGATTGAAGCCTCACTGACAAGTTCGTCAATATTGTGAGCAGTCACATCGATTACGATTCCTTTGATGTGCACGTCACTGTTTACTTGCTTGAGTCTTTTTTCAGCCGCCACAGCTTTTGGCAGTCGATCCTTCACGTCTTGCTCCGTGTAAAGCTGCTGACGCTGAAGGTTGCTCCATTCAATATAATCTCGGTCCAAAATGGTGACAGATCCAACGCCGGCACGAACGAGCATTTCAGCACTTGCGGTTCCAAGTGCCCCCGCTCCAATAATGACCGCCTTTGAGTCATTTAGCCGCTTTTGTCCCTCTGTTCCAATTGGCTGAAAAAGCTCTTGGCGTGAATAACGAGTGCTCAAAATGTCGGCATTCCTTCCTGTGGACTGCTCGCTGTCCCATAGTTTTTCAGCGGAATACGTCCTGCCTCATAGCCTAGTCTTCCTGATTCAATCGCGAGTTTCATTGCTTTTGCCATTTTCACAGGATCCTTTGCACCAGAGACAGCGGTATTTAGTAATACAGCGTCTGCTCCAAGCTCCATCGCATAAGCTGCATCCTTCGGAGAACCTACGCCAGCATCAATAATGACCGGCACCTTCGCCTGCTCAATAATAAATGAGAGATTCAAAGGATTTAGTAAGCCTTGGCCTGAACCAATCGGTGAAGCACCAGGCATGATAGCATGGACACCGAGTTCTTCTAATTTTCTTGCCAGCACCACATCATCAGATGTATATGGCAGCACGATAAATCCTTCTTCGAGCAGCATTTCAGATGCTTTTAATGTTTCAACTGGATCTGGCAGAAGAGACCTTGAACAACCAATGACTTCTACCTTAATCATGTCACAAAGCCCAGAAGCCTTTGCTAAACGGGCAATACGCACTGCCTCTTCTGCTGTACTTGCTCCAGCTGTATTCGGAAGCAGCGTATATTTTGATAAATCAAGCTGCTCCAAAAAATTAGGCTGAGATGCTTCGAATATGTTCATTCTTCTGACGGCAAAGGTTAAAATTTCGGCTTCCGATACGTTCACCGCTTCTTTTTGAACCTCAAATGATGGGTACTTTCCTGTTCCGAGTAATAGTCTTGATGTGAATGTTTTTCCGCCAATGTGCAGCATTGGGTCATCCTCCTCCTACGAAATGAACGATTTCAATCGTGTCATTTGGTTGAATTTCTACTTGTTGAAACGCTTCTTTATCAATGATTTCATGGTTCTTTTCAACGATCACCACACGGTTTTCAAGCTGATAGGCTGATAGCAGATCATAGATCGTTCCATTCTCTTGATCGAAATCAACGATTCTGCCATTCAATTGAATCTTCATACGAATAGTGCCTCCTTTCGTCCAATACGAAACGCGTGAAGCCATTCCTCTTTGACCGGTTCGCCTAATATCAGGTCACGAATGATTTCTCCAGTAATCGGCGCAAGTAAAATGCCATTCCTGTAATGCCCTGCAGCAAAAAGAATACGCTTGTCTTCTGGATGTCTTCCGATATAAGGATGCCGGTCGTTTGTCGCCGGACGAAGGCCTGCCCAGCACTCTTCAATCGGCATCTCCTTAATAGAAGGCATAAGCTGAGACGCCTTTTGAATCACAGCTTCCATGCCGCCAAGCGTTGGAACAGCCTGCCACTCGTTTGGCTTCATTGTTGCGCCGATAACAAGCTTTCCGCTATCTCGCTGAACGATATAACAATGATCATGATAAATGGTGTGTGCGAGCGCCGGACCATTATTCCATACAGACACACATTCCCCTTTTACTGGATAAAGAGAATGCGATAATCCGAGTTCTTCAAAAAAACGGCCAGACCATACACCACTTGCGACTGTCAGATCATCACATGTGAATGTGCCCTTCGTTGTTCTGACAGTTAACGCTTCTTTGTCCCGCTTCACTTCGATCACAGGTGTACACTCTTTCACATCTGCCCCGTACCGGACGGCCGCCTGCCATAAAGCCCTGCATACAGCGTAAGGTTCCACATGCACATCCTCTTCAATCAAACCTGCTCCCAGCATGTGATCTGTAACTTGAGGCATGCATTTTTTTACGCTGCTTGCGTCAAGCCATTTAAATGTAGACAAATGCTGCATCCGGCAAAGGGCTTGTTTCTCTTCTTCTGTAAAGGCGACCTTCATGATACCGCCCGCTGAAGTTCGAATATCAATGCCTGATTCATGCAGAAGATCGACTTTTAATTTTTCGTACAATGCCTGGCTTGCTCTGCCTGCCTGAAAGAAAACATCCTCATGACCCTCTCCTTCAGCATGTGCACCGAGCATCCCGGCAGCCGCACTTGTCGTTTGCTTCCCTATCTCATTCGCTTCAAATAAGACCACTTGTTTTCCTGCTTTTGCAAGGTGATAGGCGATGGAGACCCCTATGATTCCACCACCAATGATTGCAACGTCATAATGCTTTTTCATAAGGATTCTCCTTTACCTTTTCAAAAAATGCTTGTGCCATCATACGCGGCTGATGATGAGCAAAAATCCCAGACATGACAGCAATTCCTTTCACATTTGCTTGTTTCAATTCTGGAACTCGTTCTGGGGTCACCCCGCCGATGGCCACCACTGGAATTGTTAGTTCAGAAGTCAGTTCTTTCACAAGCTGTACACCTCTTGCCTGAAGTCCTGGTTTACAAGAGGTAGCATATATGTGCCCAAACATGACATACTCTGCTCCATTTTTCTCTGCTGCTTTCGCTTCTTCTATCGAATGGACAGATACTCCCGCATGAAGATGAGGAAATTTTTTTCGCAGTTCTTTTGGCGAAAAGCTGTGGCCTGGGAGATGCACCCTGTGAATATTGGTAAGCAGTGCAACGTCTACTCTGTCATTGATCACGAGCTTTTCTTTCGGTACACCTTCTAAAAGGAGATTCTTCACGAGATCAACAAGCTCACTCGCAGTTTTAGACCGTTCACGAATATGAATAAAATCCACTTCAGACGCTATAACTTTTATTTGTTTGATCAGTTCACCCGCAGGAAGGGAATCATTTGTCACTGCGTGGAGTTCCATTTGCACCAACCCCATCTAAGCATGCTGTTTGCCACATTTCTTTTTGATACGCCATCTCCCAAAAGTGATATTCATAATAGCTTGAAATCACGAAATTTTCTTTCATATTGGCCCGTACATGGTCTGGTGCTTTTTCTGCTAGTTCATCAAAGCGGTTCACCTGTTCGAAGACGAGTTCCTTAAACCAATCGCCTCCGTATGTCAAAATCCATTCTTGGTAAATTGGATGGTCAGGTGTTGTTTGTTTCAGCTTTTCACCTACCTCATAATAGAGCCAGTAACACGGTAATAATGCGGCTAAAATCTCTTCAAACCGTCCGCTTTTTACAGATCGGTACATATGAGAGGTATACGCATAAGCAGTGGGAGAAGGCTTAAAGTTCTCAATGGCTTCATCAGAAATTTGCAGAAGCTCTGTAAATTTCCTATGCAGCGACAGCTCTGCTTCATACGTGCCCTGGGCATGATACGCCATTCTGCCCGTCGTATGTAAGTCATCACTTATCGCCGCTCCATATGCCTGCACCTTTGCAAAATGAGTTAAATAATAAGAATCCTGCATCACGTAATAGGTGAAACGATCGAGTGAAAGTGTGCCATCTCCAATCCCTTTGACAAAAGGATGTGTAAAGCTTCCATTCCACCATGTTGCTGCAGCCTCTTTACATTCTGTTGAAAACGTCATGTTCCTCTCCTCCTGTTTTTCCATATAAAAAAGCCACTTTCCGCGTGGAAAGTGGCTTGGAATTTGTAAAAAGCATAGTCAAAAACCGCACCACTTCCCTACGCAGGTATGAACCTGTTCAGGTAATGAGGGTCTAAAAGTCGACACTTTTATCTCAGCCCTTTTAAAGGACTCCCCTAGTGGATCAAATATATGATGTTGTACCTCTATCTTAATCAGGAATTGTTCATTGGTCAAGGGTTCATTGTCATTCTAATTGGGCTCTTAGTCCTGCCACATACTCTCGGGAGCCCGATACAAGCACACGGTCGCCGCTTCTAAGTGTCGTATCGCCATGCGGTACTAAGCTGTCTACCCCTCTAAAAATGCGGACAAATACCAAATCACCGGTGAAAGGAAATTCTCTCAGCATGACATTATGATAACGATGATTGTTCATTTGAATTTGATACAAAGAAGAATCCTCATTTGTTAGCAATCGAATCGCATCAGGTGCTTCAATCAAAGCTCTTAGCACCGTTTTAGATGACAGGAAAGTAGAAAACGTATCAATTCCCGCTTCCTTCAATATCAGCTCTGCCTCTGCTTTGTTGACACTTGCAATGACTTGTTTTGAACCTTCTTCTTTTGCAAATAAAGCAATTTCCTTATTTTTCGTCTCACTGCCTGTTGCGACGACAAGAACATCTTCTTGGCCGACGCCTGCCTTTCTCAGCGTCTCATCATCGTATTGTTCAATTGATTCGACTTCAAAGATAGAGTCTGCCAGCAGCGCTTCCTTATTTTCTTGAAATACATGCAAAATCCGAATATCATATTCATCCTGATGTAAGTCAAGTGTGACAGGTAAAGTCAGCTGATTTGCACCAATAAAGGTCACACGCTTCTTATGGCTTGCCGCTTGTTCTTTTTTAAACAGCGCTTTAAACCAAACAGGTGTTAAAATACTTGTTAACACAGCAACTAAAATCAGCGCTCCTGACATTTTATGATCAATGACACCGAGCCGCTCACCAATCGTCGCAGCTGCAATGACGAGAGATAAAGTTGAAGTTAATAAAAAGCCAGAGCCAATGACCTTTTTCATGTCATACCATTTTTTCAAATAAAGAATCGGGATGAGCTTACTTATAAGCAGTGCAATAAACAGAAGCGGAATCATGATCATAATCGTCGGATCCTTAAACAGTGCCCATATATTTAGATCCACTCCGACCATCACAAAAAAGATCGGGATTAAAAATCCGTAGCCAAATGAGTCCAGCTGCTGAACGAGTTCTTTATTTGGCGAAAGAAGGGACACAAGCACGCCAGCTAAAAACGCCCCTAGAATATTTTCAGCCCCGAGTGATTCAGATAAGGCAACTAAGACTATAATGAGAGTAAAGATTGCCCTTGTCCCAATTTGCACGGTTCCTTTAGACATCGACTGAAAAATTGACTTAGTCTTAAATACGCGGCCAAATAAATAAAGAAGAATGCCTGCAGCAAATAATAAGAGCAGGAGCCACATGTTCCCTGTTCCATCTCCATAAATGGAGGAAAACACAGCAAGCAAAATCATCGTGACCAAATCGGCAATGACAGCTACAAGCAGAATGATTTGACCGATATTCGTCTGCATCAACTTTTCCTCTTTTAAGGTTGGCACCACTACGCCTAATGAAATGGTAGAGATAATGAGCGTCATTAAAAAGGCATTTTGGATAAACCCTGCGAGTACAAACGCATAGGACAGGATAAAAGACATACAAAATACCCCAAGAAAAATCATGGTGGCTGCTTTAAATGTATTTGGTTCTTTTAAACCATTTGGGAGTTCTCGTGCTTTCTTCTTTGACTCAAAAGAAGAAAAATCTATTTCAAGTCCACTTAAAAACATCAGAAAAATAAAACCGAGCATGGATAATGTATCTAACCACGCATCATGTTCGACAACCAGTTGAAGACCGCTTTTCCCAATGATGAGCCCCATGATGATTTCAGCTACAACGACCGGAATGGTCAGCTTAAATCGGTGCAATAAAATAGGGGTGAAAAAGGCGACAATTATAACGACAACGAGTGATGAAACAGATGTATGCTCCATTGGCTAAAGCCTCCTAACATTCATGTTTAATTTTTTAAGTCTTACGTTAAAGCATTGATTCTAACAATTGCCCAAATGAAATGAAAGCCATTCGTTATATTTTCTAAAATTCAAACTTCTTTATATCCGATGAATGGATGAAAAAATCAGGAGGAAACCTTATGAAATTCGATATTATTGGTGATATCCATGGCTGCTACGAAGAGCTGCTTACCCTCATACACAAACTAGGATACGAACTCAAACATGGATTACCCGTCCATCCTGATAAGAGAACGCTGGCCCTTGTTGGTGATCTAACAGATCGTGGACCTCGGTCAGTAGACGTCATGCGATTTGTCATTCATGCCTATTCACACGGCGCAATCCGTTATGTACCTGGCAACCACTGCTTTAAGCTTTATCGCTACTTAAAAGGAAATCCCGTCAAATTGCTTCATGGCATCGAAACCACAGTGCACGAAATAAAAAAACTGCCAATCCATGAACAAAACAAATTGTCACATGAATTTAAGCAGTTATTCGAGAAGGCTCCGCTTTATGATGTACTCATTCCTGATGAGCTGATCATTGCACACGCAGCGATGAAGGAAAAGGATATTGGAAAAAAGCCGAATAAACAAATGCGGTCCTATTTATTATTTGGTGCCGTCACAGGAGAAACATGGCCAGATGGGCGGCCTGTTCGCAAGGACTGGGCAAAGGAATATCACGGAAAACCGTGGATTGTGTATGGCCATACACCAGTGAAAGAACCTCGATTCGTTGGCAGAACGGTCAATATTGATACAGGCTGCGTATTTGGCAACAAGCTGTCTGCCCTCACATACCCTGAGCTTAAAACGGTCTCCGTTCCTTCATCCATGCCTTATGACGATTCTAGATTTCAGCATTTCACATCATAAAAAAACCCGGCCCTGCGCTGCAGGTGACCGGGTTTCTCTATGTTAAAAAAGCAATGATTTCATATCATCAGGAAGCGGGGCTGAAAATGTCATTTGCTCACCTGTCATCGGATGAGGAAACGCAAGGGTTTCACTATGCAGTGCCTGCCGGTCTATCCGCTCGGTCGTTCCGCCATACAGCGTATCTCCGATGAGCGGATGCCCAAGAAATTGCATATGAACACGAATTTGATGTGTTCTCCCGGTTTCAAGTGAGAGAGACACATCCGACATGTTCAACTCAGCGATTACCGCTCGCACGGAATAATGCGTTACTGCCTCCTGCCCAGCATCATCAACCATCCGCTCGATAATACTATCCCCTTTCCGGGCAATTTTTGCAGCGATCGTTCCATGTTTTTCTGTGATCATGCCATGTGTAAAGGCTCTGTATGTTCGTTTAACCGCTCCACTTTTTTGCGCCTTTGATAAAAGGCTATGGGCAAACCGATGCTTCGCCACAAGCATGACACCAGATGTATCACGATCAAGACGGTTTACCAAATGAACCGTATGCCTAACAGACTGCTTGGCATAATGATGCAGTAATCCATTCGCAATACTGTGCTCAGGGTGCTCCCGAGAAGGGATCGAAGGAATATACGGCCTTTTATTCAGCACAAGGA
The DNA here is from genome assembly GCF_054161415.1 of Bacillus sp. PK5-006. Taxonomy (NCBI): domain Bacteria; kingdom Bacillati; phylum Bacillota; class Bacilli; order Caryophanales; family Bacillaceae; genus Bacillus; species Bacillus sp. PK5-006. Next base: position 2,542,144 of record NZ_CP096414.1, read on the forward strand.
CATGCTCGTCCTCAAATATAATATCAAGTGGAATCGGTGCAGGCTTCAGCCCTTCACTCACTTTTTCCTCGGGAAATAAAATGGTGAGTCTGTCCCCTTCATGCAGCTCGCACTTCACGGTAACATGCTCTCCATTAATGAGGAGGTCACCGCCATCAAACTTAATATCCGTCAGCATTCTTTTCGAAATACCAAGATCAATTAAATATTCCTTTAAAAGCAGCCCTTCTTCTTTGGCTGTTATGGTTTTGTTTAACGTAAAGTATTCCAGCGGGAACAACCTCTTTCTTATTCTCCTTTTCCGATAAAGGAATCTTGCACCCTTTTCCAAAACGGAAACGGTCTAAATCTGGCAAAACGGACATTCTCGTCTGCCACCCGGCATTGAATGGATTTGACGTCTTTATGAAGCAGTGTCAAATGATCAATGGTCACCTGAAAATCGACATCATTCCTCGGTTTAATCACACAAGTATGATGGTCAGGCAAAATAAGCGGTGAACCGACCGTCCGAAACACTCGGTTGTTGATTGAAGCCATTTCCGCCAGCTGAATGGCTCTAATGGAAGGATGAATAATGGCGCCACCCAGTGCCTTATTATAGGCCGTACTGCCAGATGGTGTAGACAGACAAAGGCCGTCACCTCTAAATGTTTCAAACAGCTGGCCTCTAATTTCAACATCTGCCACAAGTGTCCCTTCCATGCTTTTAATCGTACATTCATTCATTGCTAAATATTTCTCTTCTCTGCCGCCGTCGTTGTATCTGACAATAACTTCTAAGATCGGATATTCCACAATATGATAAGGCGTTTTCGCAATGGCTAAGACGAGTTTTTCAATTTCACTCGGCACCCAGTCAGCATAGAAGCCAAGATGACCTGTATGAACACCGACAAAAGCTGTTTCATTTAGACGGTCGCTATAACGGTGAAACGCATAAAGAAGGGTGCCGTCTCCACCAACCGTAATGACAAGATCGGGTTCCTCTTCATTTAGTTCCATACCAAAATCCAATAAGTAGGTCTGAATTTTACTTTTGAGTGTGTCAGATACAGAATTCCCTTTTGAAGAAACTGCAAATTTCATGAATTCTTCTCCTTTTTCACCTTGCTGCTATGAGAGGGCAGCATCATATTTGATCAAACTGGCTCAGCTGTCGTTTTTCTTTTTCCGGGAAAATGCCACTTGTGCTTCTTGAATTTCCCCTCTGATTTCGGACATTTCTTCATCGAGACGAGATGCTGCCTCAGATGCTCTTTGAAGGCGCAGCTTGACCTTCTCCGGGATATTCCCGCTATATTTATAATTCAGAGAATGCTCAATGGTCGCCCAAAAGTTCATCGCAAGCGTACGAATTTGGATTTCGACGAGGAGCTGTTTCTCTCCACTTACGGTTTGCAGCGGATATAACACAACAAGGTGGTAAGAGCGGTATCCGCTTTCTTTATGTTCTGCAATATAGTCGCGTTTATCTACAACCACAAAATCTTTACGTGACTGGAGCATTTTTTTCACGACTTGTATATCTTCTACAAACTGGCACATAATGCGAAGCCCAGCAATATCCTGCATCGTTTCAATCTCATGCATCGGGATGTTTTTACGCTTTGCCTTTTCTAATATGCTGGCAACGGGTTTCACTCGGCCTGTGACAAATTCTACTGGTGAATGGTCATCCTCGAATTCATACAGCTTTCGAATGCCTTTTAGTTTCACTTTTAATTCTTCGACTGCTTGTTTATACGGTGCGAGGAATTGATCCCATTGTTTTTTGTCCATGAAACTTCCCCCAATTCCATATACCTAATTATTTCAGAGGAATGTGCTTTTCACTTTCTCTTCCATATCTCCGTAATTGGCATTGTCTTTAATATTGTCGATTAAATAATGTAATTCCTGTTGAAGCTGAATGAGTTCCAGCGAATATTCATCCGATGCCAAATAGACAGGGATGTCACGATTCATTGCTTCTTTTAATGGAGCCCATGTATGTTCCCCTAAAATAAGATACGAAAAGGACTCCTCGGTTTCAAGTATGTAAACGAACGCAAAGTGATCAGAATCAACAAGCATTTGTCCTGATGCTTTTGCTTTTTGGATTTGCTCTTCTGACTGGATTGTCAAAATCAGCCTGTCTTCTTTTAAAGTTGCTTCTGTGATTTCAATTCTGTTTTGCATCATGATCTCCTTTACAACAAAGTACAGCTTTATTTTATCATATCAAGTTCAATATTGATAAACCGAACTTTTTGAGAAAATCCTGTTTTTCTCTTTTAAATGATCCTTTCCCAAGATTCTTCATTCATTTTGGTCCATACCTAAATTGAAAATAGAGAGAAAAAAACAGTCTTTTACATGGTGAACACACTTCATGTACAATAATCATATTTCCTCTAATGAAAGGTTGATGTCAAAATGGCACAGGAAATTGAAATCGAACTAAAGCAATTATTAATGAAAGAAGAATTTGAACAGCTGAAACAGCATTTTCAATTGAAGGAAGCGGATTTCCATACGCAAACCAACTATTATTTTGATACACCTCAATTTGATATAAAATCTCAATTGGCTGCATTAAGAATGAGAGAAAAAAACGGTCAATGGGTGCTCACATTAAAGGAACCTCACGAAATAGGCTTGCTCGAAACCCACCAAACGATCGCTCCCCCATCTCAACTTGACGATTTTGAGCTGCCAGATGGTGAAGTTGCGGAAAGATTAGACCACCTGAACATTCAAAAGGATCAAATTGTGTACTTTGGTTCACTTGAAACGTCAAGAGCAGAAAAAATGATTCAAGAAGGCTTAATTGTTTTGGATCACAGCCGATATTTAACAGTAGAGGACTATGAACTTGAATTTGAAGTGAGCGACCTGGAAATCGGACAAGCCGCTTTCTCCGCATTGCTCCGCAAATTTCATATTCCAGTACGAAACACGAAAAACAAAGTCGTTCGTTTTTATGAAGAAAAAATGAAAACACAGAATAGATGAATTCCTTGAAGGAGGAACATGATGAACGTCAATCAACTTCAATCCTTTATGCAGCTTCAAGCGCTTAAAACGTTACAGACAGATCCAGCACAAACGCAAATGTCTGCGGGTCAAGAATCAAATGCCCAAGCTTCATTTCAGTCGCTGCTGCAAGATTTTTTAGGCGGATCAGAATTATCACGTCTCCCGCTTTCCATCTCTGCTTTTATGGGCACGGACCCATCAACGGCTCCGAACACGCAATATGCGCGTACAAATCCATATTTATCTGTCACTTCCGGCAGTGATCAGCTTGAGGCCCAATCTTTGTATGCAAATGACAACCAATTAAATACAGCGAATGGCATTGGAAATGTCTTAAACAACAGCTACACGCCGCCGCTTCAAAAGGCTGTCTCCAGCGGCTCATCATCAAAAGAGATTAATCAAATCGTGTCACAAATGGCTCAAAAGCATGGCGTTCCCGGAAAGCTGATTCACGCGGTCATCAAGCAGGAATCCGGCTACCGCACAAATGCTGTCAGCCATGCAGGTGCGCTTGGACTCATGCAGCTCATGCCATCTACTGCTAAATCACTTGGCGTCAACAATGCTTTTGATGCGTCCCAAAACATTGAAGGCGGAACGAAGTATTTAAAACAAATGCTCAATAAATATAACGGAAATATCTCACTCGCCTTAGCTGCCTATAATGCAGGCTCAGGAAATGTAGATAAATACGGAGGCATTCCTCCATTTAAAGAAACACAAAATTATGTAAAGAAAATCACAGCTCAATATTTCGCTTAAACCGAAGAGAATAACCTCTTCGGTTTTTTGTATGTCGCTTTTCCCCCTTTTTTGACTGAATGTGTTATGATATGGTCAATTGATCACAGAATCCGATTCTCTCTTTATTTCGAGCAGACCAAAGCGGTTTGTTTGTGGAATTGAGATGAGGTTGTTAAAATAAGTACAAGAATAGAAACAATAAAATAGAACAAACTGAATATCACTTTTGAAATAAATGAAATACGCAATAGGGTGAGTCATCCTATTAACTACGAGTAAAAGGAGTAGTCAACATGGTACAATCGTTTAACGCACCTTACGAAGCGGTTGGAGAGGAACTTCTATCGCAACTTGTTGATACTTTTTATGAAAATGTAAAGTGTCATCCTTTGCTTCATCCTATTTTCCCGGATGACTTAAAAGAAACAGCAAGAAAACAAAAACAGTTTTTAACGCAATATTTAGGCGGACCGCCGCTTTATACAGAAGAGCATGGCCACCCAATGCTGCGGGCGAGACATCTCCCTTTTCCGATTACTGAGGAGCGGGCTGACGCATGGCTTGAATGCATGGAGGATGCAATGGATCAAGTAGGATTAACCGGCGATATTCGTGACTTTTTATTTGAACGGCTTTCTCTGACGGCTCGTCATATGGTCAACCAAACACCTGAAAAGGATGGACGATCTTGAGCTGCAATACGCACGATCAATATTTCTCACACTGTCACGGACATCCTCAAAAGCCGATTGAAATCTATGTATTCATTGATCCTCTAAGCCCTGACTGCTGGTTATTAGAGCCGTCCATTAAAAAGTTGAAAATGAAATATGGCCGTTTTTTCACTTTACGAACGGTAACAAGTTCTAGTATTAATGCTTTGAATCGGAAAAGAAAGAAACATTTACTGACTGAAGCATGGGGGAAATTTGCCACTAAAACGCAGACCAAAAAAGAACAAATGCTGTCTGAACAAATTGTGACATCACCCTACCTCGCCTCACTCGCACTAAAAGCAGCGGAGCTTCAAGGCAGAAAATGCGGAATGAAGTTTTTGCGTCTCATTCAAGAATCACTTTTTTGCCATCAGCAAGATGTCACAAGTGAGCAGGTGCTGATAGAAAATGCAAAAAGTGCTGGACTGGACATCGAGGAATTCCAGCGCGACATTCATTCTCAAAGTGCTGTGAAAGCACTGCAATGTGATATGAAAATTGCAGCTGAAATGGACGTATCTGAGCTTCCGACCTTCGCCTTTTTTAATACCGTAAATGGAGACGAAGGATTAAAAATTTCAGGTGCCTACTCTTATGATATTTACGAAGAAATCCTTTTTGAAATGATTGGTGAAAAACCAACACCATCAGAACGGCCTCCAATTGAATGGTTTATTGCTTACTTTCAATTTGCTTCCGCAAAAGAGATAGCCGTTGTCTATGACCTGACGCTTGAAGAAGTTGAACGAGAAATGAAGAAGCTGGCTTTCGCTCAAAAGGTAGAACGTGTCCAAGTGCAGCAAGAAATGTTTTGGCGCTATAAAGAGAATGACCACCATACAGATCTTGATGTCTATCGCTGTGAAAATGAACATGGGTGCTGACCCATGTTTTTCTTTACCTTCACCAAGAACATTTGTTCTGTTTATAAATACGAAGAAACCGCGCCGGGATAAGCGCGGTTTCACTATGTCTTAACGACAACAAAGGGGATGGGAGAAATTTTTCACGGTCAAACAAAGGGGTAATGTTTGTATGTGATTAATTTCACATCTGTAGTATATCAAATTTTGTCGACTTATGACAACAGATATACTATATGTTCATATTTTTGTCACAAAACATAAGAGGGTTGTCACTTTCATATAGTAAAAGTAACAAAAAAATGGGGGGATCTGCATGCGCAGCACAACTATTGGACTTGTTGCCATTGGCTTATGTTTCTTTTTAAATATATTAGGCTTAATGAAGATGCTTCCTCTTTATTTGACGTCTCCACTCTTATTTGCTTCGATTCTTTTTACGCTTTATCGAATGAATCACCGTAAGACCTTTAGAGGTTTTAAAGGTTGATATTGACATGGAACGGCCTCGACATCTGAAGAGGTCTTTTTTTATGAGAAAAAAACTCCTGTCAAAAGATGAGATAGCACTCACACGTCTGACAGAAGTCTTTTCATTACTCACCTGTTTTGGAGATGAGCTCTTCCATTTCTTTTAGTTTTTCTTCGAACAATTGACATGCTGCTTCGATTGGTTCTTTAGAAGCCATATCAACCCCTGCTTTTTTCAACACATTGATTGGATAATCAGAGCTTCCTGCTTTAAGGAAATCGGTGTAGCGCTCTACCGCTGGTTTTCCTTCTTGTAATATTTGCTTGCTTAATGCCTGCGCCGCGCTATAGCCTGTCGCGTATTGATACACATAATAGTTGTAATAGAAATGAGGGATTCTCGTCCACTCTAATCCGATTTCCTTATCAACCACCATACCGTCACCAAAATACTTCTTGTTCAGGTCATAATAAAGGTTCGTCATAAATTCTGGCGTTAAAGCCTCTCCTTCTTGTGCTTTCACATGAATAAGATGCTCAAACTCAGCAAACATCGTTTGTCTAAATACCGTTCCTCTAAATCCTTCTAACAAGTGGTTTAATACATACAAACGCTGCTTTTTATCGTCTAAATGATTAAGCAGGTATTCGCCTAGTAACGCTTCATTTGTAGTGGAAGCCACTTCAGCTACAAAGATACTATAGTTTCCATACGGATATGGCTGGTGCTTTCTTGTATAGTAGCTGTGTACAGAATGCCCAAATTCATGAGCCAGTGTAAACAAATTATCAATATTATTTTGCCAGTTCATGAGGATATATGGATTTGTACCATAGCTCCCAGATGAATAAGCACCGCTTCGTTTCCCTTTATTCTCATAAACGTCTACCCAGCGATTTTCGAGTCCTTCTTTTAACACGGACACATATTCTTCTCCTAATGGGGCTAACCCTTTCAGCATATAATCCTTTGCTTCATCGTAGGTGAGCTTCATGCCAGCATCTTTCACAAGTGGTGTGTACAAGTCGTAATTGTGCACTTCATCAAGCTTTAATACCTTTTTACGTAATTCAATATAACGGTGTAATAACGGTAAATATTGATGAACTGTATCAATTAGATTGTCATACACTTCTTCCGGGATGCTGTTTCGTGATAATGCTGCTTCTCTTGCCGATTTGTAATTTCGTACTTTTGCATAAAAATTATCCTTCTTAATTGAACCGCTCAGTGTAGAAGCAAGTGTATTCTTATACTGATCATACGTTTTATACACAGCTTTAAAGGCATTCTTTCTCACTTCACGATCATCACTATTTAAAAATGTGATGAAGTTGCCGTGGGTAATCTTCTTTTCCTCCCCATTCTCATCCTTTACAGAAGGAAAAGAAATGTCGGCGTTGTTAAACATACTAAAAGTAGTAGATGAAGATGAAAGTGGTTCAGAGGCCTCCGCTAATAAAGCTTCTTGCTCCTCACTTAAAATATGTGGACGCTCTTTATTAATTTCTTCGAGAGCATGTGAGTACAGTTTTAATTCTTCTTTTTCTAGTATGAATTGCTGCAATTTATCTTCTTGAATCGATAAAATCTCTGGAACAATATAAGCAGATGTACTAGACAGCTGTGTAAATAGATTCGAGGCTTTATCATTTAACGCCTGAAAGGATGAGTTCGTTGTATCTTCATCGTATTTCATGTGCGCGTATGTATAAAGCTTGCCAAGCTTTTCAGAAAGTTGATCCTGAAAGGTTAGGGCTTCATACAGGACATCAGCAGAATGGGCCAGCTTGCCTTTAAACTGAGCCAGCTTCGGAATTTCTTTTTTGACCGCTTCGAATTCCTTGTTCCATGCATCGACGCTTTCAAAAATATCTTCAAGACGCCATTTGTTTTCTTCTTTTACTTCGCTTCTGTCTGGTAGATGATTGTTTTTGTTTTGTGAAGTCATATGAATCCCCCTTGCTTGAGTTGTGTTGAACCAACCTTTCGGAAAGTGAAAGAAATTGGTGTTGTATTTATCTTCTTTGTTTTGAACTATATTTGTCAAATCATATGCAGAAATAAATACCAAACAGACTAAAAAAATGAGAAAAAAGCGTTTCTTTTGATTCAATAGCAGCACCACCTTTTTCTTATCATGATCAAAGTGATGATGAAACATGCTAATGAAATAAGAAAGCATCTCGTTTTAACACTTCATCTAGTGTTCGTATAGGCATTTGATTCGACGATACTTCATAATTACCCTCTTTCGTCATATGTAAAAACCCTTGTCTTACAAGCGCATTTACATATGCAGTGACCACCTCTTTTATTTCTTCTCTTGAAACATCGCCATATCGGAGTTTCACTTCTTTCATTTGCACACATCGATTGATTTCCATCATTAGCTGCTGAATTGTCACTCTTCCGCTTCCTTTTTTCCTCATCATCCAATCATAGAGACACCCCTGCCAAACATACACGGGACTTGTAAAAATATACGCTTCTTGCACTGGAATAAATAATTCAGTTGGCAAGAAAGGGAATGCTGTTTGATGATGCTCATAAAAAATATTTCTCAAACGTTTGCTTTCATTTGATAAAATGCGAGGAGGACGCAACCTAAATTGCTGTATACATTTAATCCATTGTTGGTTTACTTGACGCTTGCTTGAAGGCGGAGATAGAAATGCCGGAATTTCGCGGTATGCTGAAGGTGGTCTGACAGTCATTGCCGCACATATTTTCGTTGATTGAAACACAAGGAATTGATCAAGATGGATGAACTTATTCTGGATCGGGCAGAAAAAAATCAACCGCCTTTCCTCTGATTCCCTTAAAATTCCCCAATGAATGGAGGAGAAAGAAAAAAGCTGGGCAGATTTTCGGTTTAAACGATTTGCCCCTATCATCCATATGGGAAAGAGCCCTGCCTCGCGGAGACCTGCTGTTCTTCTGCGAAGCTCTTGCCGGGAAATATTTGCACATTGAAATTCGATTGCATAGGTTTCATTTCCTATAGAGACGGTCACATCAGGACGCTGATGAATCTTTGACATATACTTTTCCAGCGCCGGTTTATGTCCAAGCCCCTTCAGCCAATTCATAATAGCTTCCTTTCCCGCCTGATGATAAGCCGTTTCGCCAGAGGCTAACGGACATGCTGTCAGCTGTTTATGCGCAAAATGATAGACACGATGCTCCCCTAGCTTTAATTGCACCTCCTCCCTGCACTCAGGACAATAAAATTTGCACGTATTTCTTACATGCTCCAGACGGCTTTTCGATAAATGATGTGTCATTCGGATAAGCTTACCGTTATCCATCATTGCTGTATTCATTCAGTTCGCCCCTCGCTCTTTGATGACCGTATTATAGCTTGTTCGTCTATAAGGAAGCGAAAAGGCAAAATGAATTTTTACCGTGTCAAAAGATGATTTTAATGATCATCTCTTCAGGAAAATTAAAAATCCCCCTTATAGAAAAGGGGGAAAATACAATCTTTATAAAAGTGGTGATAATAATCTTGCTGTTGATTCAAACAGTCTGACCCCCAAAGGTCTCTTTGCAAACTCTTCAGGAACAATTTCATGTGACTGCTCTAAATCACCTAAGAAATCGTTGACGAGCTTCTCGGTGCTTTTTGTTTTATAGAGGAAGGCATTCACTTCAAAGTTCAAATGAAAGCTTCTCATATCCATGTTTGCCGTTCCTATCGAAGCCAGCTCGCTATCCACAATAATAAATTTACTATGCATAAAGCCTTGATCATACTCGTACACCTTTGCCCCTGCGTCAAGAAGCTCCGGGAAGTAAGAACGAGACGCATGGAAAACAATCCGTTTATCTGGATTCTTTGGAGCAATAATCCGTACATCTACTCCGCTCAATGCGGCAATTTTCAATGCGGACAAAATATCATCATCCGGCACAAAATACGGTGAAGCGATCCAGATGGATTTTTTGGCGGAGATGATCATGGAGAAAAAGAGATTTTTAATGACCTCCCACTGCTTGTCAGGCCCGCCAGCAATCATTTGTACGCCTTCTGTTGTACTCTCAAGGTGGCTGAAATCTTTGAAATAGTCCACACCAGAGCATCTTTCATTCGTCATATAATACCAATCCTGCATGAAAATCTGCTGGAGGTCACGAACAGCTTCGCCCTTAATCATCAAATGAGTATCACGCCAGAATCCATATTGTCTGCTTCTGCCCATGTATTCGTCTCCAATGTTAAGCCCGCCGACAAATCCCACTTCCCCATCAATTACGACAATTTTTCTATGATTTCGGAAGTTGATTTTATTATTTAAAAGGGGGAGCCTTACTGGTAAAAACGGAACGATCTGAACGCCAGCCTTTTCTAGGTCAGCAATATATTGACGAGAAAGTTTTAAGCTTCCTACATCGTCATATAAAAAGCGGACAATCACGCCATTTTTCGCTTTTTCAATGAGAATGTCCTTTAATTCTTGGCCAAGGTCATCGTGGCGGAGAATGTAATATTCTAAATGAATGTGATGTGTTGCTTTTTTAATCTCTTCAAAAATATGAGAGAATGTTTCTTCACCATTGGTTAAGACTTTAGAGGACGTGCGATATGTAATAGGAGTATGTCCAAGTCTGTGGGCCAGCTTAAATAAGAGCTGCTGATGATCACCCATATGCGTCATTTTTTCAATTGCTTCTCTATGGATATTTTCATCTTCCTGGATTAACTTCTCGTCCAATACCGCCTTCTTTTCAAACAGTCGGCGCTTTTTAATATTGCGTCCAAAGAAAATGTAGAACAAAAAGCCGAATAACGGAAAGCTGCCAAGCAGGACAAGCCATGTAATCGTTTGAGACGGATTCCGGTTCTCCAAGAAAATAACAAATCCGATGAAAATAATCGATAAAGTAAATAGAACACTGACAGAACTTAATACACTTACCGCTAAATCACCGGCAATCAATTGGATGATTAAATAAGCACCTATCGTAATGATTAGAAAAAATAGAACTTTGACTACATTTCTCATTTCATTTTTCTCCTTGCCGATCTCTTTATTTACCTATTCATTCAGATAAAAAAGCCGATTCCTCTATAGAAATCGACTTTTTGTTAGTTACGAGAAGTGCTGTTGAATCGTTTCAAGGGCATTCCCTTCGATAATCAGCTGACCGTATTCTTTCAGTCTGTAGATGCTGACCACTGATTCATGAGCATATTCAAGCAAAATGCTGAGCTTATTTTCCACTTGCTCATCTGACAAATCCTCGTGGAAGTCAACATATAGATAATAACGGTTTTCAAACGAATATAAACTTGTGGTAAAATCCTGCATATTTAATTGAGAAAGTGCAATCAAATCTTCAAAGTCATCCATTTTCAACACGAATTGAAGTTGAAGTTTTTTGTCCTTCTCATTATGGTCTTCTTGATCTTGCTCTTCTTTATGAAAATCATCAAGCAGTGCGTCTAAGCTTTCTTCATCTGTTTGATCTTTTTTATCTTCTGGAATCGGCAATTCGAGCTTTTGTCCATCTTTAGAAAGTTGGGCTTTTGTCACGACAATTTCAAGACCTTTATCAAGTGCCTGTACTTGAATCCAAAGCGGCCCCTCTACTGCAAATTCTTCTTCTTCGTGCACTTCGTCCATTACTTCCCAAAACAGCTCTTCACTGCGCTCACGATTATACCAAATCTCTTCACGGTCAAATCCGCGATCTTCAATATCACCGTAGGAAATATAAAATTTTACTGTATGTTCATTTATTCTTTCGATTTCCATTTTGCCAACCTTCCCTTCTATATAAGATGTTGAAGGGACATACAAGCTCCCAATTAATAGTACTTTACTACACTTTACCCGTTCCGTCTACATGTTAACCGTTTAAAGAATTGAGGTATTGCTTCGTACTGTCTATTTTATGATAAAACATGAATAAAAGAAATAAAAACGCATTTTTTGCAGAGAAAACTTGCAGAAACATATATTTGAATTGTCCTCATATATTGGTTGTACGAGCTCTATTAGGACAAGAGGTGAAATAGATGGAAACAGAGTGGATCGTATCCTTACTGATGATTATTGGCATAGACCTGATTTTAGGCGGAGATAATGCGCTCATCATTGCGATGGCCAGTCGCAGTTTATCACATGACAAACGCAATAAAGCCATTTGGATCGGCACTCTTTTGGCCGTTCTGATGAGAATTACAATGACGGGTGCCGCAGTTTATTTATTGACTATCCCTTATTTGCAGTTTATTGGCGGTCTTTTTCTCCTTTATATAGGATACAATCTGTTAATTGAACAAAAGAAGGAATCCATTCGGATTAAGAGCAGCGGCTCCCTTTGGCGTGCGGTTCAAACCATTGTGATTGCCGACCTCTTTATGTCACTTGATAATGTCATCGCAGTTGCAGGTGCAGCAAAAGGCAATATGCTTCTGACCGCGTTTGGCCTCATGATTTCTGTACCGATTATTATTTGGGGAAGCAAGCTGATTCATGCAGCTTTAACCAAATTTCCGTTTCTTTTATACGGAGGAAGTGCGCTCTTGGCCTTTACAGGCGGCGAAATGATTGTGCGTGATGTGAAATTGACTGAATTTATGGCACAGCATGCCACGCTTGAACTGATGCTTCCGTTTTTAACCGTCATAGCGGTCATATTAGCCAGCCTTTTTTACGAACAAACGGCTGAAAACAAATAAAAAAAGCTGCCAAATGATCGGCAGCTTTTCGTTTTTCTATTAGTTAGCAAGTCGCTGAGCTTCTCTTAGTTGGAATGTACGAACCGTTCTTGGTAAGAAACGTCTAATTTCATCTTCATTGTATCCAACTTGTAGTCTTTTTTCATCCAAAATAATTGGACGACGCAGAAGACCTGGATGCTCATTGATTAGTTTATACAATTGTTGAAGCGGCATTGTCTCAACATTGACATTTAGTTTTTGGAATACTTTTGAACGTGTTGAGATAATTTCATCTGTACCGTCTTCTGTCATTCGAAGAATTTCTTTGATTTCATCGATTGAAAGAGGCTCAGAAAAAATGTTTCTCTCTTGATAGGGGATATTGTGCTCTTCTAACCACGCTCTTGCTTTTCTACATGATGTACAGCTTGGTGATGTGTATAATGTTACCATAAATCTTCACTCCTCAATTTGTAGAATGAATATTGATCTGTATTCTTAAATTAAAATTGTTCTAAATAAGTAATCTTTATAGTGATTATACTATAAAAAAGTAAGTGTGAACAGATTTTCTTGCAATTTTTGTGACAAAAACTAGACAATTTCATTCATTTTGTGGTGCTGCTTGATGTCTGAACATTCTCATTTAGTCGAGATGATCGAAAATATTTTTTTGCTTTCTATTTTCAATGATCTTCAATACATCATCAACGTCCTCATACGATTGTCCATACCATTCTTCATCTTTATACGTATGGATTCGTTCATAGGTCTTCCTCATGGCTTCCATGATCTCTTCCTCATGATTTGTAAGAGGCGACCAATAAAGAATTTCCATGCGGTTCACTTCATTAGTTGCAAGTGACCTGCGTTTATAACCGATTGATTCTGCATGCTTGAAGTGCTCTCTTTGGTAAAACTTTAGGCGTTTTGCAGTATCTGCATCATCTTCATCTACAGGCTCGACCTCAAGCAAGATCGGTTTCTTTTTTTCCTTCAGCTTATGAATAAGCTTTGACCCGAGGCCTTCACCTCTTGCATCTTTGGAAACAAATAAATAATCAATAAAGATGAAAGAATCAAATTCGGCGTACATCATCACATGATGAGGTCCTTCCTCCTTATGATAAATATCACTTCTTTCCTTTAATAAAGCTTCCATATGCTCTTTTGACTTCATTTCTTCTATCGGGAAGTATTCACTGAGCTTTTCATACCAATTCATGGATCTGCTCCTTATGCTATAGTTAAGAACCACTTCCTTAGATATTCCCGATTTCCTGCTATTTAAACGCCTGTACTAGTAAGACGCAGCAAAGTCTAAAGTAGTTTCACTTTTTTTCAATTAACGCAAAAAAAGTTTTATAACGAACGATTCATGACGAGTTGAATGCAGACAAACAGGATAAGTGTCATCGCAATTTGAAGCATGATGAAATAAAGATATTTTACGCGCCGTGCTTCTTGCTTCTGACCGCTTGTCTTTCGGTTAAGCATATATTCCACTGAAAAAGTCACAATCCCAATGAGCACCATAAACGCGAGCATCCACTTTCCTCCGTTTGGTTTTCTGAAAAAAGACGTTGAAAAAAGCATAAATACAATGAGAACATGAAGCAATGAATAACGAAAGGTTTTCCAATTTAACATTTGATTTCCTCCGGTATCTGCTTGTACTTAACTAAAAATTACCATCATCTTGTTTTTTTGTAAAATAAAAAAAGAAGCACTGACTTAGCAGTGCTTCTTCGTTCTTATGATTGTTTCGCCTGTAGCTCTTTGAACTCTTCCTCTGTGCAGCTCACAAAGTGACCTGGCTTCACTTCACGGAACTCGGTGTTTGTTCCTTTGTGAACAGATGGATCATACTTGATTCGTTTGCGGTTACGCTCATAATCAGGATCTGGAAGCGGAATCGCAGACAGCAATGATTTTGTATATGGATGAAGCGGGTTTTCGTATAATTCATTCGCTGGTGCCAGCTCAACCAATTTTCCGAAATACATCACGCCGATACGATCGCTGATGTATTTTACCATGGACAAGTCATGGGCAATGAATAAGTACGTTAAACCTTTTTCCTCTTGAAGCTCTTTCAATAAATTGACGACCTGCGCTTGGATCGACACGTCTAATGCAGAGATTGGTTCATCGGCGATGATGAAATCCGGCTCTACTGCTAATGCACGTGCAATTCCGATACGCTGCCTTTGACCGCCTGAGAATTCATGCGGGTATCTGTTCGCATGCTCTTTGTTCAAGCCAACAGTTTCAAGTAATTGGTACACACGCTCTTTACGCGCCTGTTTTGTTTTTGCAAGGCCATGAATGTCGATGCCCTCTGCAATAATGTCAAGCACTGTCATTCTAGGGTTGAGTGAAGCATATGGATCTTGGAAGATCATCTGCATTTGACGGTTGAACTCAAGCATTTTTTGTCTTGATTTCTTCCCGTGTACATTTTCTCCCTTATAAAGAACTTCACCATCTGTCGCATCATAAAGTCTAATGATCGAACGGCCCGTAGTGGATTTACCACAACCAGACTCACCTACAAGACCAAGCGTTTCACCTTTGTAAATATCAAATGAAACCCCATCAACTGCTTTCACAGTTCCTCTTGCTGTATGGAAATGCTGTTTCAAATTTTTGATTTCTAACAGTTTTTCTGCCATGCTATTCACCCTCTTTTACTAATACAGGTTTTTCGTAGCTACCTTCTAGTTCACGCATTCTCGCCTTTACAGAAGCAGGCGGTTCAACTTTAGGTGCATTCGGATGAAGTAGCCATGATTTCACATAATGCGTATCTGATACTTTGAACATTGGCGGTTCTTGTTCAAAGTCAATTTTCATTGCATAATCGCTGCGGAGTGCAAATGCATCTCCTTTCGGCGGGTTTGTCAGATCTGGTGGTGTTCCTGGAATGGCAGTCAGCTTTCCTTCATCTCCGCCATCTGTGTCAAGACTCGGCATGGATGCTAAAAGTCCCCATGTATACGGATGCTTAGGATTGTAGAAAATTTCATCGACAGTCCCTGTCTCCACAATCTGTCCTGCATACATAACAGCTACACGATCAGCGACGTTGGCAACAACACCTAGATCATGCGTAATAAAGATAATCGAAGTGTCAACCTTTTGCTGAATTTCTTTCATTAATTCTAAAATTTGTGCTTGAATTGTTACATCAAGTGCAGTCGTCGGCTCATCGGCAATCAGCAGCTTTGGATCTGCTGCAAGCGCCATGGCGATGACAACCCTTTGTCTCATCCCGCCACTAAATTCGTGCGGATATTGTTTAATTCTTTTTTCAGGCATTGGAATTCCAACGAGCTCCAATAGTTCAATGGCTCTTTTTTCAGCCGCTTCTTTTGAAATTTGTTCATGCTTGAACAGCACTTCTGTAATTTGTTTCCCGACTTTCATCGTTGGATTCAAAGATGTCATCGGATCTTGGAAGATCATTGAGATATCTTTTCCTCGAATGGTTTGCATTTGTTTCTCAGTTTTCTTGACAATATCTTGGCCATCAAACAGGATCTGTCCACGCTTGAAATAACCCGGCGGCATCGGAATTAATCTCATGATCGCTTGTGATGTCACACTTTTACCAGAGCCAGATTCACCTACAATAGCAAGTGTCTCGCCTTTATTTAAGTGGAAGTTCACACCACGAATGGCTTGAACCTCTCCACCATATGTTTTAAATGAGATTGCAAGGTCTTTCACCTCTAGAATACGTTCACGTTCCATCCTAATCACTCCTTATTTACGCAACTTCGGATCTAAAGCGTCTCTTAGTCCGTCTCCAACCACGTTAAAACCAAACATTGTAATACAGATAAATGCGGCTGGGAACCATAATCTCCAAGGGTAGTACGTCATGGCTGGAATTCCGTCAGACGCCATTGTTCCCCAGCTCGCTAACGGAGCCGGTACACCAAGCCCTAGGTAGCTTAGGAATGCCTCTGTGAAGATAGCAGAAGGAATCGTTAATGTCATCGTCACAAGAATTGGTCCCATTGAGTTTGGAATTAAGTGTTTAAATAAAAGTCTAGATGTTTTCGCACCTAATGTTTGTGCTGCAAGAACGTATTCTTGACTCTTTAATTGTAAAACCTGTCCCCGAACAATACGTGCCATGTTAATCCAGCCTACGACTGTCATGGCGAGGATAATCGTTAATAATCCTTTTGGCAGAACAACCATCATTAAGATAACCATTAATAGTGTTGGAATTGCCCATAAAACGTCTGCGATACGCATCATTACTTCATCTGTACGGCCGCCTTTGAACGCAGCAATACTTCCCCAAATAATACCGATGATCACGTCAAGGACCGCTGCAGCAAGACCGATGAAGATCGAAATTCTTGCCCCGACCCATGTACGGACAAACATGTCACGTCCTAAATCATCTGTACCAAACCAGTGCTCTTTTGAAGGCGGCTGGTCAGCATTCAGCAAATCGGTCGTGGAGTAATCATATTTAGAAAACATCGGAACAAAGATGGCCAGCATCACAATAATAAAAATGATTGTAAGTCCAACCATTGCAAGTTTATTGGCACGGAAGCGAAGCATGGCATCCTTCCATAAAGATAGACTAGGTTTAGAAATTTTTTCAGATTCTGCTGCGTCAGCTGTCGCAGGCACAAATAAATCTTTTCTCATCTCTTCCATGTGTTAGACCCCTTTCTTCGCCTTCGTCAGTTTAATTCTAGGATCGATAATACCGTAGAGGACGTCAACGACTAGAATACTGATTAATAGAATAATACTGTAGAAGACTGTAACACCCATGATGACGGTGTAATCACGGTTTGTAATGCTTGTGACAAAGTGAGAGCCTAATCCAGGGATACCAAAAATCTTCTCAACGACAAAACTACCTGTTAAAACTGAAGCAGCCATTGGTCCCATGTATGTGATAACAGGTAACAATGCGTTTCGGATGGCGTGTTTGATCGTCACAGCAGATTTTGTTAATCCTTTCGCTCTAGCCGTTCTAATGTAGTCACTATTTAGTACTTCAAGCATACTTGACCGTGCAAGTCTAGCGATAAATGCCATTGGCATGAAGGAAAGTGCAATAGAAGGTAGTACGGTGCTTGCCCAAGACTCCCATCCTGCAACTGGGAAGATCGCTATAATACTTGCCTCAGATGCAAATACATATTGTAGTAGCGCCGCTAAAATGAAACTTGGAACTGAAATTCCAAAGATCGTTAAAATGGCAATCGTATAGTCTTGCCACTTGTTATGATAGAGCGCTGCAAGGACCCCAAACAATACACCAAATGCTAATGCGAGGAGAATTGCCTCAATTCCGAGGGTAAAGGAAACGGGGAATCCAGAACTGATTAAGTCATTTACAGTTTGTCCTTTATATTTAAATGAGGGACCAAAATCTAATGTTGCAACTGAACCTAGGTAGCTTACATATTGAACAAATAAGGGCTTGTCCAATCCGTAGTGCTCGTTTAGGTTTGCTTCAATTTCAGCAGGAAGTTTCTTCTCACCAGAGAATGGACCACCAGGTGCTGCCTGCATGAGAAAGAAAGTTGCAGTTACAATAACAAACAGTGTGATTAAAATATATATTAATCGCTTACCGATATATTTAAGCAACGGAATTGCACCTCCATGATTTTACAACAATTTCTCTAATCAGCAAGAAAGGTATATGGAGAGACATCCTCCATATACCTTAAGATCCTTGCCGTAGATCTCTTACACTATGACTCTTACTTTTCGAAATGTGCCCATTTGTATTGAACATCACCTAGTCCAGATACAACTACACCTTTAAGTTTTGGATCTTGTACCCAAAGCTGAGTGTAGAAGTAAATTGGTGCTACAGGCATATCGTTGATGATGATTTCTTCTGCTTTTTTCAGCATTTCTTCACGCTTCGTTTTATCTGTTTCTTTTGCAGAATCATTCAACAATTGTTTGTACTCTTTGCTTTCCCATCCAGTGTCGTTGTTTCCACCGTCTTTATCTTTGTAAAGCTCAAGGAAGTTCACTGGATCGTTGAAGTCACCTAACCAGCCCATACGTCCGATTTGGTAGTCTCCGCTGTGGATTTTGTCGATGTATACGTTCCACTCAGAGTTATCAAGTTCAACTTTCACACCTAAATCTTTTTTCCACATTTCTTGAATTGCTTGTGCAATCTTTTGGTGGCCTTCATCTGTGTTGTAAGAAAGTTTCAATGTTGGAAGATCAGAAACAGACTTATAACCTAATTCTTTCGCACCTTTTTCAAGAAGCTTTTTAGCTGTATCTACATCATGATCTTTGAAGTAGCCAGTTTTGTTATCTGTGAAACCTTCCATTGTTGGTGGAACGATTGCCATTGCTGGAACTTGTTCACCTTGCGTAATTTTGTCAACGATCGCTTGACGGTTGATTGAGTATGCAAGGGCCTTACGGATGTTTGCATTGTTCAAAGGTTTTACTTCTGTGTTGAATTTGTAGTTATAGATACCAGCGATCGTCTGGATTTTCAGACCGCCCTCTTTTTTCAATGTTTTTAAAGACTCAGTTGGAAGGCTTCCAGTCGGAGAACCAGCCCAGTCAAGCTCGCCTTTTTTGAACATGCTAAGTTCAGTGTTTGTATCTTTGATCATAGACATGTTGATTTTTTTCAATTTCACAGTATCTTTATCCCAGTATTCATTGTTCTTTTCAAGCGTGATCGAACCGCCATGTTTCCATTTAGAAAGAACGAATGGTCCGTTAGATACGTAGTTTTCACCAGCATTTGTGTACCAGTTTTTATTCTTTTCAGCCACTTTTTTGTTGACTGGCATATAAGTATAGAATGCAGTTAGTTCAGTAAAGAACGGTGTTGGGTTCTCTAGCTCAACTACAAGCGTTTTGTCGTCTTTAGCTTTAATGCCAACATCAGCAACTTTCGCTTTCCCTTTGTTTGCTGCTTCAGCACCTTTAATATAGTAAAGCTGGTAAGCATATTGAGATTCATTTTTAGGATCTAATGCCCATTTCCAAGCATATTCAAAATCTTCTGCTTTTACAGGGTCACCATTAGACCATTTTGCATCACGAAGTGTGAATGTATAAGTTTTACCATCAGCACTTGTTTTGATATCAGAAGCCATTGCATTTTCTGGCTTTCCTTCAGCGTTAATTCTTGTTAATCCCTCAAAAGTCTGACGGATGACACTACCTGAAGTTGAATCATTTGCCAATCCCGGATGTAGAGAAAAAGGCTCAGTGGAGATATTCACATTTAATGTTGTTTTAGCCTCTCCAGAACTGCTCGTGCTGTCGCCTGATTTGTTTCCGCTGAAACCACAAGCGCTTAATACAAGTGTGAAAATAAGCATTAAAGTAACAACAGACCAACGCTTTTTCAACTGTATTCCCCCTTATAATATGTTTTTAGTTCAAAGGTCTCGATAGAAGATGAGATTCAGATTTAAGAAATAGCGTAAAAAAGTCCCTAAATAGCTTACTTTCTATTTCTTTTGTTTTTTCTGAATTTTCACTATGTAAAGAGCCTAGCACAAACGTGTGAACAAATTCATTATAATGAATAGAATAATTTATTGCAATATCAATTTCATATATTTTTTAAAAACGTAAATGGGGATAAAGAGGGATTTTTATAAACTAAAGTCTCAATCACTTCAACAAATTAAAGCGTAAATTGATTAAAATAATTTAACAAATTCAGCAGGAATAATGTTTTATACATATAATTAATCATCCTTTTTTAAAAGATTCTGACAGATATTTAGTATTTTATCTAAAATTTTAAGTGTCAATAGGCATGATGAGAAGGTCACATAAAGGCTTCGTGACTTTTTCATGGTCATCCTTTATAATAGATAGACATATTGTTGCGATGAAAAAGAAGAGTACATATATTCACCATTTACAGAGAGTCTGCGGCCGGTGTGAGCAGATAATGGCATGTATGGAATGGGCTTTGGAGCAGCTAACCGAACACTTCTAAAAAAGTGAGTAGGCTTAGACGGAGCAGTCTCCGTTATCAACGTCTTGAGTGATTTCTATGTGAAATAACAAGGGTGGTACCACGGTTCATTCGTCCCTTTTCTGTTGAAAAGTGATGGGTGGGCCTTTTTATATTGAAGAAAAGAGGTTTTAGTATGACAAAGAAGACAATTTTTTCAGGCATTCAGCCGAGCGGTTCTGTCACATTAGGGAACTATATTGGAGCAATGAAGCAATTTGTCGATTTGCAGCATGACTATAATGGCTATTTTTGTGTCGTCGATCAACATGCGATTACAGTGAGTCAGGACCGATTAGCTCTCCGTCAAAATATTAGAAGCTTAGCAGCTCTTTATTTAGCTGTTGGTCTTGATCCAGAGAAAGCGACATTGTTTATCCAATCAGAGGTACCTGCTCACGCCCAGGCAGGATGGATGCTTCAATGTGTTGCTTATATTGGGGAATTAGAAAGAATGACCCAATTTAAGGACAAATCAGCTGGTAAAGAAGCAGTTGTTTCAGGCCTATTAACGTATCCCCCATTAATGGCTGGCGATATCTTATTATATGGTACTGATTTAGTCCCTGTTGGAGAAGACCAAAAGCAGCATCTTGAATTGACTAGAACGCTCGCTGAACGCTTTAACCGAAAGTACAATGACATTTTCACTGTGCCTGAAGTGAAAATTCCAAAAGAAGGCGCGCGGATTATGTCTTTAACAGATCCAACGAAAAAAATGAGCAAATCTGATCCGAACCAAAAATCTTTCATTACCTTATTAGATGAACCAAAGCAGCTTGAAAAGAAAATTAAAAGTGCTGTGACGGATTCAGAAGGCATCGTCAAGTATGACAAAGAGAACAAGCCTGGAATTGCCAACTTGCTGACGATTTATTCTGTATTAGGCAACATATCCATTGCAGAGCTGGAGCAAAAATACGAAGGAAAAGGATATGGTGAGTTTAAAGGAGATCTTGCGAACGTTGTCGTTGATGCTTTAAAACCAATTCAAGATCGATACTATGAACTCATTGAATCAGACGAGCTTGACCGTATTCTAGACGAAGGTGCTGAAAAAGCAAACCGCGCAGCAAACAAAATGCTGAAAAAAATGGAGAATGCGATGGGTCTTGGCAGAAAACGCAAATAAAAAAAGCTTGCAGCACGACTCGCTGCAAGCTTTTTCTAATTTACTTTTGATTCGTTTTCCATTTCCCAAAGTTTTTCGAAAAATGGCTGTCCTTTAATCATTTTTTCACAGAAGGCTAAATGATTCTCTGACCACCCATCAATCGTTTCATTGTAAAGCATGTTCCAAATCTCTTCGAATGACATTCGTTTGATTTGGTTGTACATGCGCGGGTTCCATTCCGTATACCAATACGCAATCTCCGCCCTGTTTTGGAGCCCCTTTAATTGATCGAGCGCCATAAACATCAACTGTTTCAGCTGTCTTTCTTTTCTCGTTAATCCGCTGATATGCTGCGGCGGCAGTGATAGAATGTGGTACTCCTTCGTCGATTCAAGACTGTCCTTAGAAAATTCATATTCCTCTGCTTTCACATCTTTCACCATTTCATACACCAATTGCTCCTGCCTTGGGATCAAGCGGCTTTTTCTCACTGGAATGGAATACCCGATCGTATCTACAGCAATGATTCGAATGCCGTCTGTGACCACAAAGCAATACTCTAATTTACGGCGTTCATGATTTTTTCGAATATATGATTTCTCAAATACAGACTCTAGCAGCGTCTTCGGCAGCTCTGAAAGATCATTCTCTATGTAATCAAACAAAGGGCTCTGCACCTTAAGTAAAGGCACTTGATCTAACAATTCAACGCTGTCCTCCTTACGCCACTCATGAAAATGACACACATTGTAGCCATTTTCTTCCCCTTCAAACCAATTCACCCATACGTCATGAAGAAATAACATAACCAATCCCTCACTTTATAAAAACTGTTGTCCACAGTATGGGCAAGGGATAGAGAAATTATTCCAACTTTATCAAAACTTCAAGCTGAGTAAATGATGGCTCCATGTCTTTCTTTCGTTCAGGAACCGCAGAGCCCCTTTAAACTTTATTTCAGCTTTTTAGGATCAAGCGCATCTCTCAGCCCATCTCCTAAGAAATTAAAGCATAAGACCGTTAGTAAAATCAGCAAACCTGGGAAAAGCGGATACCACCATGCTTGCACCATAATCGAGAAATTTTGTGCATCTTGGAGCATGTTGCCCCAGCTTGCCGTTGGCGGCTGAATACCAAAGCCAAGGTAGCTGAGCGTTGATTCAGCTAAAATGACGGAGCCTACTTTTAATGTAGCTGATACAATAATAGGACCGATACAGTTCGGTAAAATATGCGAAAAGATGATGACATGATTTTTCGTTCCAATGGTTCTCGCCGCGAGGACGAATTCTCTTGTTCGAAGTGATAAGAATTCACTGCGGATAAGCCTGGCCGTTGTTGTCCAGCCTGTCAAAGCAAAGATTAAAATCAATTTATCAATGCCCGGTTTGAAAATGGTGACAAGCGTGATCAATAGAAAAATGTCTGGAATCGACAACACGACATCCACAAATCTCATTAACAAGGAGTCAATAAACCCTTTGAAATACCCCGCGACCGCGCCAACGACAGTGCCAATGGTGATTGCTCCGACCACTGAAACGAAACCAACCAACAAAGAGACCCGCGCGCCATATAGCACCCTTGAGAAAATATCGCGGCCAAACTTGTCAGTGCCCATAAAATGCTCAGCACTCGGCGGCTGGAGCCGCTTCAATAAATCTTGATGCTCTGGTGCATATGGAGCGATCACTGGAGCGAAAATGGCAGAAAAAATAATGATCAATAAGATCACGGAGCCGGCAACCGCCAATTTATTTTTGAAAAATTTCTCGCAAAACAAACGCAGCATCGTCTCAGGCTTTGGCGGAAGGCCCTCCTTTAATTTGATATCAACAGGAGGTGTTCCCATATTAGGCTGTGCCAATTGTGCTTCAGCTCCCTTCTAATATTCAATACGCGGATCAACGATCGCATATAAAATATCCGCTATTAAATTTCCAACCACCACAAGCACTGCGGAAATAACGGTCATTGCCATAATGACCGGATAATCTCTCGAAAAAGCAGAATCAATGAACAGCTTTCCAAGTCCAGGCCAGGTGAAGATTTGTTCCACCACGACTGCGCCGCCAATAAAAGATGGTATCATTAATCCGAAAATCGTTATAACCGGCATAAGACCGTTTCTTAAACCATGCTTAAAAATGACTTTGTTTTCTCTAAAGCCTTTCGCTCTTGCTGTGCGGATGTAATCCTGCCTCATCACATCAAGCATACTCGACCTTGTGTACCGGGTCAGCCCTGCCATATCAGCAGTTGCTAAAACAAAGGCAGGTAAAATGATATGATGGAGCCGGTCTAACACATTAAAATCGGCATGCAAGGTAGAAACTCCGCCAGTTGGAAACCAACCCAGGTTCACGGATAAAACCATAATGAGGATGAGACCAAACCAAAAGTTTGGAATAGCCAGTCCGATAAAAGATGTAACCGTAATGCCATAGTCAAGCTTTGTATATGGACGTTTTGCTGAAAGGACACCAAATGGAATGGCGATCAGCAGGGCAACTAATGTAGAAAAGATCATGAGGATGAGGGTATTTGGCAGCCGGGCAAAAATCAAATCAGCCACGGGTGTTCCCTTTTTGACAATGGATGTGCCAAAGTCACCTTGAAGCATATTGCCAAGCCATTTCATATATTGGACATATTCAGGATCGTTCAAGCCGTACTTATCAATAAAGGCTTCCCGGTCTGCCGCACTAATGGTAGGGTCCATCATGAGTGACATCGGATCGCCTGGTGCTGCTTTCATAATGGCAAAGGACAAGATGGTAATCCCTAATAAAATGGGAATGGAGAGTAATGTCCTTCTAATGATATATGTAACCATATGCACAACTCCTTTTTCATCGGATCGCCATTCTGTGAAAAAAAGGCCAAAATGATGGTATTTTAGCCCTTTGTCTGCTTTTCAGCGTGATCTGAAAACCCTTGAATTCTCGTGCTGATGCGGAGCGAACGAAGTGATCTTTTTAGCACCCACGCAGAGAACTGACACCGAATGCAAGGGATTGTTCTCACGGTGAAAGGGGAGAATCCCCCCCTTCTTCACTATCAGCCTACTGTTCAAGCCACCATTTTTCGATTTTGTAATATTCATCTTTCGGGTGGTAAGAGTAGCCTTGGAGATTAGATGGCATAGCACGATGTGAGTTAGCATAGTAAAGGAACGTATACGGCTGATCCTCTGCGATCAGTTTATAAATTTTTTCATATGCCTTTGAATAATCTTTTCGATCGCTTAAGTTTTTAGCATCAACTAACAGCTTATCGACCTCTTTATTTTTATACCAGATGTTATTTAAGCCTTT
The DNA here is from genome assembly GCF_054161415.1 of Bacillus sp. PK5-006. Lineage (NCBI taxonomy): Bacteria > Bacillati > Bacillota > Bacilli > Caryophanales > Bacillaceae > Bacillus > Bacillus sp. PK5-006. The sequence continues at coordinate 2,567,075 of NZ_CP096414.1, forward strand.
TTCTGACTGGCTTGAGTGGAATATGCTGAATTGATCAGGGAATGTCGCAAGGCTCCAGCCGAGCAGCAGCGCATCATAATCCCACTTAGGCGGTGTCGTCTGCTCAATGAGCGCACTGAATTCCACAATTTGCGGCTTCGCTTCCACACCGATTTCTTTGAGCTGCTGCTGGACAACGACCGCGATATCCTCGCGAACTTTATTTCCTTGGTTGGTCTTTATGACAAAGGAGAATTTCTTGCCATCCTTATCAAGATAGCCGTCTCCATCTGTATCCTCCCAGCCCTCTTCTTTCAGCATCTTTTTCGCTTTTTCTTGATCAAACTCAAACACTGGAACATTTTCATCCTTTGGATAGTTCCAGGACAGCGGACTTTCTGGAATATTGGCTACTTTGCCGTCTCCATCTAGCACTTGGTCAACAATCGTTTGACGATCAATGGCATGTGTCAGCGCTTGGCGGACCTTTTTACTTTTAAAGAGTTCATTTTTCTGGTTCCAGCCAATGTATGAATAATTGAGTCCTAGATCAGATTCGATTTTAATGTTGCTCACTTTTTCAGCTGTTTGCAGCTCGGATCCTGGTACAGCAAAGAAATCAATATCTCCTGCTGACAGCTGGGCAATCGCTGCATTCTGATCAGGAATGGTTTTAATGGTGACAGTATCAAGGTAAGGACGTCCATCCCAATAATCGTCAAAGGCTTCTAGTTTGACGTAGTCTCCTTCTTTCCATTCTGCGAATTTAAATGGACCTGAACCGATCGGTTTTTTTCGGTTAAATTCGTTTTCACCGAGATCTTTTATAGGCACATCACCTAAAATATGCTTAGGTAAAATACCGTAGCTTCCTAGTGTGACATTATAAAAATAAGGATCTTTTTTATTGAGCTTGAATTCGATCGAGTAGTCCCCTGTCTTTTTAACAGACTCTAAAACTTCAAAACCTGATCCGCGCTCCCCGTTGTAGTCCTTATTGATTGGTATGCTGTATGTAAACACAACATCATCAGCAGTCAGTTCTTCACCATCATGAAACTTCACACCTTTTTTAATGGTAACATCAAACTGCTTGCCGTCATCCGATTCTTTAATATCCTCTGCCAGCGATAGCTGAGGGTTGAGCTTTCCGTCTGTTTGAAGTAAGAAGCTGTAGATTCTTTCCTCAATATCAGAGCTTGCCACATCTGTAGAATACAGCGAGTTAAATAATGTTGGCTCTGCAATTGAACCGATGACAAGATCGCCGCCTTGTACCGGTTTACCTGTGGATTTCTTTTCACTGTCTCCAGACGTTTTATTTCCACCAGAACAAGCAGCAAGGATTAATGTAAAAATCAGCAATAAACTGACCAGAATGGACTTTCTATTTCTACCTTTCATAGACAATTCCCCCTATTCTTTTTTTAAAATAATGACCGAATCCTGTTTCATCCCCCCTCTCAAAGATGAGATCATACAAGCTTGATCAAGCGTTGTAGAGGTGGCAGGCAACAAAGTGGTTCGTTTTTAACTCCTGAAATGCTGGTACTTTTTCTTTACAGATTTCTTTCGCATGCGGGCATCTTGTGTGAAATACGCAGCCTTTTGGCGGATTTGCAGGACTCGGCAAATCGCCTTGCAGCATAATGCGTTCTCTTTTCACCTGCCCTTTTTTACGGGTGACAGGAACGGAAGAAAGCAGAGCCTGTGTATACGGATGGAGCGGTTCATCGTACAGACTGTGCTTATCGGCAAGCTCCATCATTTTGCCGAGATACATGACGCCGACTCTATCGCTAATATGTCTGACCACACTTAAATCGTGAGAGATAAATAGATAGGTAAGGTCAAATTCCTCCTGAAGCTCCTCCATCAGATTAATAACCTGCGCCTGAATAGATACATCAAGTGCTGATACAGGCTCATCTGCGATGATCATGTCGGGATTCATGGCAAGCGCACGAGCGATGCCGATCCGCTGCCTCTGCCCGCCTGAAAATTCATGGGGATAGCGGTTCGCAAAGCTTGGATGAAGACCTACCTTTGATAAAAGCTGTTCTACTTTTTCATTTCTTTCTTTTAAGGAATATAAGTGATGTGTTTTGTAGGGTTCTTTGATGATGCTTCGAAGTGTTTTTCTAGGGTTGAGTGATGCAAAGGGATCTTGAAAAACCATTTGGATGTTTTTTCGTGTAGATTGTCTTAGCTTTGATTCTGACACGCGCGTGATGTCTTGCCCTTTAAAAAAGATTTGACCGTCGGTTGGTTCGTATAGGCGAATCATTGTCCGGCCTAGGGTGGATTTCCCGCATCCTGACTCCCCGACAATACCTAACGTTTCACCTTTATAAATCTTCAAGTCTATGCCGTCAACAGCTTTCACTGCACCGACTTTCTTCTGAAAGACGCCCGCTTTAATCGGAAAATGTTTTCGAATCTGTTTCAGTTCAAGGATCGTTTCTTTCTCTGGTAAGTCTGTTATTTGTGTTTGATTTTGAGCAAGTGTCATGTGTGGTCTGCCTCCTCATATAAGAAACATCTGACGCTTCTGCCATCTTCAAATGTTCTCAGCTTAGGCAGTTCTCCCAGGCAGCGTTCCTTCACTTGCGGACATCTAGGAGCAAAGCGGCATCCGGCTGGAAGCTGATCTGGCGCAGGAACATTTCCTTTGATGGCTGTTAACGGCTGTATGTCTCCGTCAATGACAGGAATCGATTCAAGCAGCCCTTCTGTGTAAGGATGAAGCGGCTGTTCAAACAACTCTTCGACAGTCCCATTTTCAACAACCTGTCCGCAGTACATGACAATCACTCGATCTGCCACTTCAGACACGACACCTAAATCATGTGTGATAAGAAGAATAGATGTACCAAAGGTAGAGCATAAATCTTTCATTAAAGTGAGTACCTGTGCTTGAATGGTCACATCCAGGGCAGTTGTCGGTTCATCTGCAATGAGAAGCTTCGGATCACAGCTTAGCGCTATGGCAATCATCACTCTTTGCCGCATGCCGCCTGATAAACGATGCGGATAATCTTTCATGATTTGCTCCGGGCGGGAAAAACCAACAAGCTTCAGCAGATCAACCGCTTTTTTGACCGCTTCTTTTTTTGAAAGTTTTTTGTGATAGATGAGGATTTCTGTTATTTGTTCTCCGATGGGTAAGACGGGATTAAGTGAGGTCATGGGTTCCTGAAAGATCATAGATACATCATTACCACGGATGCTGCATAATTCCTTTTCACTATATGTAACAAGGTCCTTTCCATCAAGTTTGATGGAACCGTCCATAATTTTCCCGCCCGTGCCATGAATCAGACCCATAATGGATAAGGACGTAATGCTTTTGCCAGACCCAGACTCACCGACTAATGCGACAGTTTCTCCTCTGTTGATGCTGAAATCAACGCCATCCACAGCAGGTATCGGTTCCTTTTTTCGAAAAAAATAGGTTTTTAAGTTTTGCACTTCAAGCAGCGTGCTCATTCATTCGCCCCTTTCTCCTTAGATCAATAGAATCGAACCTGAATATTCTGTATTTTAAAAATAAAAAGAATTATTTGTATATTATTACATCGTTATGACGAAATCAAGAAGTATTTAGTAAATTTGTAATATGTCTCTTTTTATGTGAATTATTCACTTTGTGATTCTATTGCCTTTAAAAAGGTTTCTGCTGGCTCTGCAATCATAGATTCCTCGCTGATTCGGTGCTCATTGAAATATTTTTTCACGATATAAAACCCGGTAGCGTAACCAAGCATTTTAGGGTAGTTCCCTTTTCCATAAAGAAGATTCTGTATCAGCCTTTCGTCGTCCTGGACTCTTTGATCAAGATGACTGGATACCCATTTCTTGTACATACGCTGAAGCTGTTCTTCGCTATAGAAGGTGGTCCATTTCGCTGTATAGTTTTCTCCATATCTATGATACACAGCATATTCAGCGAGCCCCTCCATCATGATTGTATCGAGGAATGTAAAGTCTTTTTCTTCTTTTGAGAGAAAATGCAGCCTGCATACATGGTGATATTCATGAGTCAGCAATGTACCGATTCGCTCCTTCGGGGTATTTGGAGACAAAAAAAGAAAGACCTTGTCATCAAATGCCATGCCGGATTGATAATAAAATTGCTCTCTGATTTCTCTGCTGCTCTCATTGACAGGTAAAATAAACACAGGAATGTCTGGACCTTCCCACTGCTTTTGAAGCGTTTGATATTCTTTCATGACAAGCTTGAAGTACCCTTTTTCCTTGAGCTTGTCGATCATGTTTTTGCACGAGCTCCAAGACCGAACCATCCCGTGATGCTGCAGGTGAGCGAGGATAGACGACCATTCTTTTTCCTCGGCCCCTTTAAAATAAGGAACAAAGCGCGCTGCAAGCTCCTGAAATGATGATGATTGATGAATGAGATATTGTGTATTGATCAGACCCATACCGCTGAACACCTCCATTTTCATCATATGCAAAAAAGCGGCGATCTGTTTATCGACCGCCGCTTTCTCAGCAAGTATTATGCTTCGTATTTTTTGAAAATAATTGTCGCATTATGCCCGCCAAAACCAAGTGAGTTACTTAAAGCCACTTGTACTTCTTTTGAACGTGCTTCATTTGCTACATAATCAAGATCACATTCTTCATCCGGTGTTTCAAGATTAATCGTTGGAGGAAGGACGCTGTCTTTAATCGCAAGAACAGAGAAAATGGCTTCTACTCCGCCTGCTGCGCCAAGTAAGTGACCTGTCATTGATTTTGTCGAACTGATCGCAAGCTTGTTCGCATGCTCTCCGAACACTTCTTTAATCGCCATTGTTTCAAATTTATCATTGTAAGGTGTGCTTGTACCGTGGGCATTGATATAATCAATGTCTTCCACAGACAAACCTGCATCTCGAATCGCTTCTTTCATTGCACGGACGCCGCCTTCTCCATTTGGAGCTGGTGCTGTTATATGGTAGGCATCTCCAGTTGAACCATAACCAACGATTTCTGCATAAATGGTCGCACCACGTTTTAAGGCATGCTCAAGTTCTTCAAGAACAATAATCCCTGCACCCTCACCCATGACAAATCCGTCACGGTTTTTGTCGAATGGACGGCTTGCTGTCTTTGGATCAGGATTTGTCGAAAGGGCTTTGTTCGCACAGAAACCTGCAAACGACATTTTTGTTAATGGCGCTTCTGTTCCGCCTGTGATCATCGCATCTGCATCGCCGCGCTGAATAACTTTAAATGCATCACCAATTGAGTTTGTTCCTGTTGCACATGCTGTCACTGTACAAGAGTTAACCCCTTTTGCGCCAAGTGCAATAGAAATTTGGCCTGTCGCCATATCAGGAATCATCATTGGGACGAAGAATGGACTGACGCGTCTTGCCCCTTTATTTGAATACACTTCGAACTGCTCTTCAAATGTTTCAAGTCCGCCAATACCAGACCCAACCCATACACCAACACGCGGTGCGATTTCATCTGTGATTTCAAGACGTGAATCTTCCAGCGCTTTTTGAGCAGCAACGACTGCATATTGCGTGAAGCGTGCCATTTTTCGCGCTTCTTTTTTCTCCATGTAATCTTCAATGTTAAAATCTTTTAGTTCTGCCGCTACTTTTGCGGTATATTCACTTGAATCGACACGTGTAATAGGTCCAACCCCTGATACACCCGCTAAAGCATTTTTCCATGTTGACTCTACATCGTTGCCAAGTGGTGTCAAAGCACCTAATCCTGTAACAACTACTCGTTTTTTATCCATTAATTTGTGCACCCCACTCTTTTATCGGCCCCACCGCATAGCGATTGCGCCCCAAGTTAATCCGCCACCAAAACCAACCATTACAATCACATCGCCGTCATGAATTTTTCCGGCTTCGATTTCTTCACATAGTGAAATTGGAATGGATGCTGCTGATGTGTTTCCATATTTATGGACAGTCTTCGACATTTTTTCAACTGGAAGCTCTAAGCGTTCGCGTGCTGCTTCCATAATGCGAATATTTGCTTGATGCGGGATCAAGAAATCAACGTCTTCTTTTGATAGTCCAGCTTTTTCAATGACATTTACACTTGACTCGCCCATTTGTCTTACAGCAAATTTAAATACTTCTCGTCCATTCATGATTGTATGATCTTTTTCATCTAAGTACAAGTGCTTCCCGCCGCTTCCATCTGCTCCAAGTTCAAATGATAGAATTCCTTTACCTTCGCTGACTTCTCCCAGCACAGCAGCTCCAGCTCCATCTCCAAACAAAACAGCTGTATTGCGGTCATCCCAGTCGGTAATGCGAGAAAGCTTTTCAACACCGACGACAAGCACGTGTTTGTAAGTTCCTGATTCGATAAATTGTTTTCCAGTAACAAGCCCATACATAAAGCCAGCACACGCAGCGCTAATATCCATTGCACATGCTTTATGTGCACCGAGCTGCTCTTGAATCATACAAGCAACTGTCGGAAATGCTTGATCTGGCGTGACTGTCGCCACAAGAATCATATCGATATCTTCTGCAGCCACATCTGCGTCAGCTAATGCTTTTTTTGCAGCAGCAAGCGCCATATGAGATGTATTGACATCATCAGATGCAATTCTTCTTTCTTCTATACCTGTTCTAGTACGAATCCACTCGTCAGAAGTTTCAACCATTTTTTCTAAATCATGATTTGTTAATACTTTTTCAGGTATATAGCGGCCAAGGCCAATAATTCCAGCATTCATTGAATAAGACTCCTTTTACTCATACGAGCATGTGATATTGTGATCTTATATTAGTATCTGGTACTAATTTTACCTTATTTTTTTCTTCTTGGCAATACAAACGTCTAACCTTTCCTCTCACTTTTTTCATAGATTAATGATATATACCAATAGTAGAAAGGAACATGTGATATGGCGCAAAAAGATATTTTCTCAGCAATGATGTTTGGACAGCCGCTTGAAAAGGAGAAAAGCAAGACAGAGGCAAAGGAGGAACGTGCGGAGACATCTTCAAGTGATGACTCAATTGACTACATGCATGTCATGAATCAAATTGGGAACATTATGAACTCCATCGATGAGCTGAAGCCTGTGTTTAAAGATGTTGGTCCTATGATTAGTGCCTTCAAGAAAAAATTATCATAAAAAAAGCCACTATTCTGTGGCTTTTTCTGATTCTGCATCTGCTTTTCCAAGCTCGTATGCTTCTTGCATGACAGATGTAAATAATGTTAGAAGCGGCTGAAGTGCTTCAGGCTCAAGCTGAATCCCTGCTTTATCTAACTCTTCCTTCGCCTGCGGAAAATACTTCATGGCAATTTGTAAAAATTCCATCGATTTTTCGTGCTGCATGTCGTCGTCTCCTCACTTTTCATTTGGCAGTTTACCTGTTTTTTTGTATGACGCAATATCACTTTCAATGTCTTTCACAAAAGCGTCGTCAATGGTGGAACTAAATTTCCCCATCTCGACCACTCCTTCTTTAAAATCAAAGGAGTACTCATCTTGTTCATTTAGCTTGCCTTCATTAAACTTCTTTGCAATGATACTATACGCTTTATCAACATGCTGTACAGTGCTCGTTAAAACTGTATGGCTGCCGAGGTTGGATTGATCGGTGACGTACCCGATCGCTGATAAATTATCGGCTTTGATTTGTTCAATGACAGGGATATTATAACCATCACCTGCTGGATACACAACATCAACGCCCTGCTTTTTTAATTTTTGATAGAGCTCCACCGCTTTGTCAGCATCATCCCAGTTTTCGACAAACTCTGCTAATACTTGTACATGTTCATCTTGATATTTTGCTCCTTTGATAAAGCCGTCTACTTCACTTTGCCAATCATATGTAGCAAGAATACCAATCTTTTTTGTTTTTGACATATGTGCAGCTGTCATGCCTCCGAAAAAGCCCATCGCTTCACCTTTAAACGTCACGTTTGTGACATTGCCCGCCTGAGGCTTGTTTCCATTGACCGTAATAAATTGTATGTTTGGATAATCTTCACTGATCAAGTTAAAAATTTCACTGTATTCATTGCCATGGCCAATAATCAAATTGACTCCTTTTTTATGGAATTCTTCAATGGCATCAACGATTTTCTCCTTGTCGACCATTCCTTCCTTATAATAAACATCTACACCAAATGTTGATTGGATACTTAATAAGCCTTTATAACCTTTCGTTCCCCAAACTTGATCATTGATCGTATCGGGGACGAGTAAACCCACCTTCTCAATTTTTCCTTTTAAAGGCGCCTGCGAGCAGGCAGATAATAGAAGAAGGAACGAAAAGATCATGACAAGCCGCTGGTACTTCATGCCATGTTCAACTCCCTTTTACAACATGCAGTGATGAACCTGTATGTTAAATATAGGTTTATTTTATACTGAAAAAAGATAAGATGGAAGATCATTCTTGCTTTTTGTCGAAAAATGTTGAGTTTTGTCTTTTCCATTCTGCAATCATGTCTTCTGCTTGTTTGTCATCTGTTTGGCTTTCTACCTTCAATTCATACGTCATGTCCTGTCTTTGACCTGTGTCCGATGCCCATTGTAACAATTCCTTTGCCACATCTTCTACAAAAAGTGAATCTGCACGCTTTGTTTGATCTTCATTGAGTGTCCATGGTCCGAACATGCGAGGAAGAATCACTGCCGGCACATTCTGTTTCGCTGATTCGTTTTCAGGTTTTTCATAAAGAATCTGGTACATGCCATGCTCTGCTTTGATGTCTTTCTGCCTGTTATGCGGTTCCTCTGATTGAATAAAAATGAGGTCATACGTGTCCTTGCTATCCTGAAGGTCAATGACACGAACGAGATCATTTCTGCCCAGCCACATCATCCGCTCTTCTAACAGTGCCTTTTGTTCTTCTTTAAGATCATGAGGACGCGTGATATCCACTTGAATGCCCTCTTTCATCATATATTCACAAAGTGTCAGGCCAAAAAACTCATCTGCCCCTATGATCAGTCCTGTTTCCATGTTCACGTCCCCTTTTTTAATATCGAATAAAAAGAAGAGCCCTTTCTATGAAGGGCTGTTATCATCCTATTCATCACAATTCTCTTTCATGCGATTTATAAAACTTGTGAATGGATTGAAAGATTCTTCTCGGATGATCAAACATATGCAGCGTGAGATCGACCTGACAATGTTCTGGATTTTTCATATGCTGATCAATAAAAGGCTTTGCGTGAAGTTCATATGCATAAGGTGCGCCGTTTAGCCTTTGCCATATATGAATCGGCACATGAGCAGAATGAACAGGACAAGAAGGCAGTGGATACGTTTCAGCTTCCTTTTCAGAACAGCCATAGCTCTCTGCTAACTCTTTGAGCAGCTGCTTATAAAAGAATTTGTGTTCCTTTTCTCTTTCTCGTTGTGCATCCAGATTCAGACATGGATTCACCATCGCAATGGACCTTAGTACTTCAGGCATCTCCTCAGCAAGGCTCATGGCAACAAGTGCACCCATTCCCTCTGCGAGCACATGAATTTCCCGGTTTAATATTTCTTGTTTTAGTGTGTGATGCACGAGCTGCTTGGCACTAAAAACAGCATCTTCGCATCCCCAGTGATTCCCATGAAGATGACTATTAAACAATGTATATCCTTCATCCTTTAAGGCAGTTAAAAGCTGGTTTCTTCCATAATGCTGGAGCCAGAATGATGTATTTTCCTGCACAAAGTGATTTCGGTCACCGAGGATTAGAATGCCAAAGCCATTTGGTTTTTGAGGAAGGTGAATGATGTTCCACTGGGAACCAAGCTGGAAAAAACGTTCGCTTACACCCATATGGCCAGCCTCCTTTCAGTGATTCTGCTTTCTATGATATGAACAACAACTCTTGTAGGAATAAGGAAATCCCCTAAAGACAGAAGAATTCTTTTTATTTTTATCGCAGAAGGTCTCAAAATGGTCACATAAAGGCGGAAAACAGTCTTTTCCCTTCACTTGCATCTATGGTATGATAATCAATAGATTGTTACATAAAGGACGGTGGGATTATGCATTATATTATCACCCTCATTTGGACTTTTCTGCTGACACATATGGCTGGTTACATCGTTGCCTCTATGAATGGAGCTGCTTATGATTTTACGCTCACTTCCATTCTTGCAGTTGTGTTTACGGTTATTTTATTCATCTTTGCTGAAGTAAGTCCAATGAAAGAAACGGAAAGTTCAACAAAACATTCTTAATATGACTTGTGAAAAAGAGCTAAATTGATGTTTAGCTCTTTTTTCTTTTTGCAGAGTGATTGCGGCACGCTAAAACCCCCTGCCTTAAACATACAGGGGGTTTTTATTGTTTATACCTCGACGGTTTCGGACTTCTGTTTGTCCGCTGTCAAATGGCTTTTCGCAAGCCCTGTAAACAGGAAGATCGCGATACCTGATAAAATTTCAAGGATTCCTCCGCCAGCAATGACAGGTCCCGCTCCAAATCTTTCTGCCAGGACGCCTGATACGACAGCTGCAAGCGGGAGAAAGACATTTGATGAGGCATTGATCACAGCATATACTTGCGGCTGATCCTCTTGGTCAACAGATGTTTGAATAATGACCATTTCCGGCACATTGATCGCACTGACAGCAGCTCCGAAAATAAAGGAAGCAAGCAGAACAACCGGCAGCCATGTACTCATCCCTGTAATAAAGAATGCAGCCCCTTCAATCATGCCAGCGACAATAAAGAACAAACCAAATCTCTTAATTTTCACTTTTGCCAGAGCAAAGCCCATCATAAACGCGCCAACTGCGGCAACACCTCTTAAAATGGAATACACCATGGAGTCGCTTTGCAGCGCTTCTGCTACGTATACCGCTGACAGTGCCTGCCACGGAGCTGCTGCGACATTCATTAAGATACAATACAGCGTGAGCGCAAATAAAATGTGATGGTTTTTGACAACGAGAAAACCTCTTTTTAAGTTATACAAATATGTATTCTTCGCTTGTTTAATGCCCGCTGCTTTTTCTTCATCGGTTTTCTTTAGTTTGACCCCGATAATAAACAGACCAGAAATCACAAATAAAGCAGTGGTGATCAGCAGAGTATCTGCAGGTCCAATTAATTTAACCAAAAGACCTGCCACCATGACTGCTGCAAGTGCAACAATCTCAAAAGAAGATTGCAGGATTGCATTTGCTTTTTGAATGAGATGCTTTGGAACAATCTGCGGTAAGATCGCCACCGAAGCTGGATTATAAGCTGCACCTGTTGCCGATTGAATAACCATTAATGAAATCAATAACCATAGAGGCAATAGATGCGAAAAGTGCAGAAGTGGAATAATGAGTACAATTGTTGCTCGAACAACATCTGAAGCGAACATCCATTTAGACAAATGGTGCTTTTTCATAAGAGGTCCTAATATTGGGGCTAACAAAGATGAAGGGAGAACAGTTACTGCTAGAAGAAGTCCTGTACCGAGCGCTCCATCCCCTCTTAAAATCAATAGCCAAAGGACGGATGTAAAAGCAAAACTTTCCCCTGTGTTTTTAATGAGTCTTGATATGAATAATGAGGTGAAGCGTTTATTCCAAACACTTTCACTGAGATTCATCTTTTCCATCACACAAATCCTTTCAACAATATATTACATATTTTACCTTAAGTTCTCTTTTTTTCATACTATTTATTTGAAAATTTGAACTTAATTGTTTTTTATTATAAAGAAAAAAGAGGCATGACACATGCCTCTAAAGTCTTATTCCTGCTGACTCTTAGTCAATTGCTTACGGCTTTCTTTGGTAGGTCCAAACACGATTATGGTTCGAGTTATCAGGAAAGACATCGCCTGCTTTAAGCTTAATCTTTAAAGGATCTTTCACCATACTTCCAGTTTCGCCGATCTCGATATACACACCATTATTCGGTGCTTTATTCCCTGATTTAAACTGATGCTGCTGACCCATTTTCATCCTCCTTTCTCGATTGATGTTATTATGTCCCGTCCCTTGGCTCTCCAATCCTTTATGCAAAAAGTCCCTGCTCATACGAGTCAGGGACACTTGGATTTATTTGGATGGTTGATACATAAGTTCTTTCATTAACGCTTTTTGCACATGCAGGCGGTTTTCTGCCTGTTGAAATACTTTTGATTGCGGCCCGTCAATAATATCTGCCGTCACTTCTTCCCCGCGATGTGCCGGGAGACAATGAAGGAAAATATAGTCCTTTGCTGCATGACTCATCAGTTCGTCATTGACTTGATATTCTTTAAATTCAGCAAGACGTTTCTCTGTTTCTGCTTCCTGCCCCATGCTTGTAAACACATCTGAATAAATAACATCTGCATCTTTTACAGCTGCAACAGGATCTGTTGTCACGGTCACTTCTGCGCCTGATTGTTTTGCAAACTCACGGGCAGTGTCTGTTACTTCTTGAAGTGGTTCATAGCCTTTTGGTGATGCAACCGCAATGTCACAGCCTAGCTGCGCACAGCCGACCATCAAGGAGTGCGCCACGTTATTTCCGTCACCGATATAGGCCACTTTGATTCCTTTTAAAGTACCTTTTGTTTCTTTAATGGTTAATAAATCAGCAAGCGCCTGACATGGATGTGAGTAGTCGGTTAATCCATTAATGACTGGAATAGACGCGTATTGTGCAAGCTCTTCAACCTTCTCATGTTCAAAGGTTCGAATCATAATACCGTCGACATAACCAGACAGCACCTGCGCTGTATCACTGATGGTTTCTCCTCTGCCAATTTGCAAATCATTTGAGCTGAGGAAGAGCGCATGTCCTCCTAGCTGCGTCATCCCCGCTTCAAACGAGACACGGGTTCTAGTTGAAGATTTTTCAAAGATCATCGCTAACGTTTTTCCTTTGAATAAATCTTGATATGGGTTTTGTTTCATTTCTTCCGCTTTTTCAATTAAATAAGCAATCTCATGGATTGAGAAATCTTTTAATGATAAAAAGTCTTTTCCGTATAATGCCGGTTGCACGTCGACTTGACTCATGCCGTCACTTCCTTTTTATATAATTCATGGAGCGATACTGGTGATACATCTCCATTTTTCCCTTGCAGGAATGCTTGAACTGTTTCATATTCGGTTAGGACTTGAACGCCGTGTGTGAGTGCTTTTACACGCTGCTCTTTTGCCTCTTCATCTTCTCCTAAATGAATATGAAGGGATTTATCTTCATTCTGCAGCCAAGATTCAAAGCTGCCAGTCCAGACGTCAAAGCCTGCATGCTTCGCTTCATCTATCAATTGCTCGCTGCCTTGTATAAAAAGGCTTCCTTTTTGCTTCCAGATCGGCGCAAACACTTTTTTCAAGGCGCTTTCGGCGTTCTTGCCTACACACATTCCTTCTCCTGTCGCTTTCATTTCAGGTGTCAGCTTGAGGTCGATATCTTGAATGGCATGTGATGAGAACACTGGGAATTTGACCGCTGTCCCCCCTTTGTTTTTCGTTGCAGGGTTTAGTTCTTCAAGCGATGCACCAGCTAATAATTGAGTGGCCATTGGGATCATATCAATGCCCATTACCTTACTGACGACTGGTACAGTCCGGCTTGCCCTCGGATTCACTTCTAATACAAGCGCCTGATCCCCTTTGATGACAAATTGGATATTCATAATGCCCTTGAACGCTAATTTCTTCGCTATTTGTTCAGACGCAGTATGCACCTGCTGTTTGATGTCTTCACTGATTGAGATACTTGGTAAAATGGCAAAGCTGTCACCTGAGTGCACGCCCGCTTTCTCAATATGTTCTACGATGGTTGGAATGAACGCCTTTTTTCCGTCAGAAATAAGATCGACTTCAATTTCTTTTCCAGTGACGTACTCATCAATTAAGATTGGGTATGGCAAATGATCTGGCTGATCAAGCAGTGACGCCAAATGTGCTTCTGACTGAACAACGATCATTCCCATTCCGCCAATGACATACGATGGGCGAATTAATACAGGGTAACCGATGCTTTTCGCATGTACGAGTGCTTCTTCTTTTGAATGAGCCGTATCTCCTTTTGCGTGAGGAAGATTCAGTTCATCAAGAAGCTGATAGAATAAATCACGGTCTTCAAGTGCATCCAGCGTATCAAAGGACGTACCTAACAACGTGACACCGGCTTTTTCCAAGCCTTCTGCGACGTTAATCGCAGTCTGTCCGCCAAATTGGACAATGACAAAATCAATCTGTTCTGCTTCCACAACGTTTAGGATGTGCTCTAATGTAATCGGCTCAAAATATAAACGATCGGCAATCTCATAATCAGTACTGACTGTTTCTGGATTGTTGTTCATCATGATGGTTTCAAATCCAAGCTTTTGCAAGGTCAGAACGCCATGAACGGCACTGTAATCAAACTCGACCCCCTGCCCGATTCGGATCGGACCAGAGCCAATGATGAGTGCACGCTGCTTTGTTTTTTCTTGATGTTCACCATCGCTTTTGCCGAAGTAGGTGGAATAGAAGTAATTCGTTTTTGCATCAAATTCCGCCGCACATGTGTCAACAATTTTAAATGAAGCAGCAATACCGTATTCTTGACGAAGCTGCCTGATTGACTCTTCCGTGTGACCCGTAAGAAGAGCAATCGTTTCATCAAGGAAACCCTTTTCCTTTACCTTTTTCAAGGTATCTTTTGATAGCGTCCCCTTATGATCTTTCAATTCTTGTTCGAGCGTAATCATATTCTGGAACACATGTAAGAAGAATCGATCAATTTTCGTCGTTTGATGAATCGTTTCAACCGTTTCTTGTCTTGAAAGAAGCTCCATAACAGCGAAAAACCGGCGATCGTCTGGTGTTTTGATGAGTTCAAATAATTGTTCTGTCGATTGCTCTTTCAGTTCTGGAAGGTGGAAGCCCTTCGTTTTAATTTCAAGTGATGCAACTGCTTTTTGAATGGCTGACTCTAAATTCCGATCAATCGCCATGACTTCACCAGTGGCCTTCATTTTTGTGCCTAATTGACGGTCTGCCTGTTTAAATTTATCAAACGGCCAGCGCGGGAATTTCACGACAACATAATCGAGTGCCGGCTCAAAACTAGCATAGGTTGTGCCTGTGAGCGGGTTTTTCAATTCGTCTAGCGTATAACCCACCGCAAGCTTAGCTGCCATTTTCGCAATCGGATAGCCTGTTGCTTTTGATGCAAGAGCGGAAGAACGGCTGACCCGAGGATTCACCTCAATGACAAAGTATTCTTTACTGAGTGGATCAAGGGCAAATTGGATGTTGCAGCCGCCGACTACATCCAGCGCTGAAATGATTTTCAGGCTTGCAGAACGGAGCATTTGGTAATCCTGATCTGTTAATGTTTGGGAAGGTGCAACGACAATCGAGTCTCCTGTATGCACACCAACTGGATCGATATTTTCCATGTTGCATACCGTGATACACGTATTTTGACGGTCTCTCATGACCTCATATTCGACTTCTTTAAAGCCAGCTATGCTTTTTTCAACTAAACACTGGTGAATTGGACTCGCTAAAAGAGCTCCTTCAATGAGCGGCTTAAACGCCTCTTCTGTTAGAGCGATTCCGCCGCCTTTACCGCCAAGTGTGTATGCTGGTCTTAGGATAACTGGGAAGCCGACTTCTTTTGCAAATTGAAGAGCATCTTCCGCATTATCCACAATTTCACTATCTGGCACAGGTTCGTTCAAATGCTTCATGAGAGCACGGAATTTCTCTCGATCTTCACCGTTTTCAATGGTTTCAACTGACGTTCCGAGCAGGGTCACCCCATGCTTTTTCAGCACACCGGCTTTTTCCAGCTCGACAGCAAGGTTTAAAGCCGTCTGTCCGCCAAGGTTGGCTAAAAGACCATCTGGTTTTTCCTTTTCAATGATTCTTGTCACTGAATCAACTGAAAGCGGTTCAAAATAGATTTCATCAGCAAATGACTCGTCTGTCATAATGGTTGCTGGGTTATTATTCACTAAGATGACTTTGTAGCCTTCTTCTTTTAAGGCCATACATCCTTGTGTTCCTGAGTAATCAAATTCTGCTGCCTGACCAATGATGATTGGACCAGACCCGATGACTAGAATGGTTTGTATGCTTTGATCTTTAGGCATGTGCGACTTCTCTCCTTGCTTGTTTCACTTTCTCAATAAAATCATCGAATACCCATTCACTTTCAGCAGGCCCTGGGTGTGCTTCTGGATGAAATTGAACTGACATAATCAGCTTTTCTTTATGAATGAATCCTTCTACAGATCCATCATTGACATGAAGGAATTTCACATCCACTTCTTTGTCATTCATGCTTTTTTCATTCACAACATAGCTGTGGTTCTGACTTGTCATAAATACACGTTTTGACTCTGTATCCTGGACAGGATGATTCGCTCCCCTGTGGCCAAATGGCAGCTTATACGTATCTCCGCCAAGTGCAAGAGCGATCAATTGGTGACCTAGGCAGATCCCAAGTGTCGGAAATGACATCATGATGTCATGAATTGTTTTTAAATACGGTGTCATGGTTTTCGGGTCTCCAGGTCCGTTTGACAAGAGGATCGCATCCGGCTTAATCTCAAATACCTTTTCCATTTGTTTATATGGAATGACGGTTACTTTACAGCCGCGTGCTGCAAGCGAATCTGCAATTGATTTTTTAAAGCCAAAATCAATGAGCGCCACATGCTCCTCACCGCTGCCTTGTGTGTAAATCTCACTATCTGTCACCTGTGCGACGACATTGTCTTGTTTCATTGCAGGCGGTGTTTCGTTTTCGTCTACACTGAGCACAGCGTTCATCGTTCCATTTGCCCGGATGTTTTGCACGACTGCGCGCGTATCTGTATGTGTCAGAAGCGGGATATTCCACTTTTGTAAATAATCTTTTAAGCTGACCGCTGCAAGATGATGTGAAAATTGCTCTGCTGCCTCGTACACAACCACCGCTTTTACTTGAGGCTTCTTGCTCTCAAAGTCTTCATGGTTAATGCCGTAATTTCCGATCAGCGGATATGTGAAAACAATGATCTGACCTTTATAGGAAGGATCTGTGAGCACCTCTTGATAACCTGTCATACCTGTAAAAAAGACCACTTCACCTGTGATGCCAGCTTCTCCTGTCAGATCTCCTTCAAAAGAGGCTCCATCTTCTAAATTTAAATAACCTTTCATGCTTATGTCACCCCAAAAATTGAATAATTAATGATACAAATGTATTTTTATACGTTCGTTTGTAAAAAAATTTACACCGAAACTGTTTTATTGGCTAATACTTGAACAATTGCTTCGATCGCTTGATCCAGCTCTGCTTTCTTCACATTCAGCGGCGGTAATAAACGAATGACATTCGGACCAGCTGGAAGCACCAGTAGCCCTTGTTCTCTAAGAGCTGTGATATAGCCGGCGACTGGCTGATCACATTCAATACCTGCCATCAATCCTTTTCCCCGCACTTCTTTTACGATATTCAGCTGTTTGACATTTTGCAGCTTTTCTAACAGGTAATCACCCTTTTCTTTCACTTCTGAAAGAAACTCTTCTTTGAAAATGACATCGAGTGTCGCATTCACAGCGGCCATGGCGAGCATATTCCCACCAAATGTTGTACCATGTGAACCTGGAGAGAATGCATCTCCTAGAGCTTTTTTCCCTATGACTGCACCAACTGGAAAGCCGTTTCCTAACCCTTTTGCTGCTGAGATAATATCAGGGTCAAGACATGTCTCTTCGTACGCAAATGCTGTTCCTGTACGACCGATGCCCGTTTGAATTTCATCTACAATCAGCAGTGCTTCATGCTTTTTGCAAAATGCTTGAACGGCTTCAAGGAATTCTGGTGTCGCTGGATTCACTCCACCTTCACCTTGCACAACCTCCAGCATCACCGCTGCCACATCATCGACTGCACAGGCTGACATAGCGTCTGGATCATTAAACGGTACGTAGTGAAAGCCTTCCAGCATAGGGCCAAAGCCAGTTTTGATTTTATCTTGACCTGTGGCAGCCATACCAGCATACGTGCGCCCATGGAAAGAGTGCAAAAATGTGACGATATTTGTTTTCCCTGTCGCTTTACGTGCTAATTTAATGGCACCTTCATTTGCCTCTGCCCCGCTATTACAGAAAAACACGAGATCCCCTGAACTGTTTGCTGCCAGCTTTTCTGCTGCTTTTTCTTGCAGTCCATTTTCAAATAGATTCGATACATGCCAGACGTGGTCAAGCTGTTCCTTGATGGCTTGATTGACCTTTGGATGATTGTGGCCTAAATTTGTAACAGCAATGCCTTGTATAAAGTCTAAATATTTTTTTCCATTTGTATCGATTGCCCAAGAACCTGCTGCCTCTTTAATTTCAACATTCCACCGTCCATAGTTTTGAAAAAGATGACTCACAGGACCGCCTCCTTTTGTTTCACGATTCTTGTTCCTTTAAAGGTTTCTCCTGTAAAGATACTGCCTTTGCCATTTACGATCATCACTTCATCTACATCACCTGATAAAGCACTCAAAGCGGATTGTACTTTTGGAATCATTCCCCCGGAAATAATGCCTTCATCAATGAGTGAAAGGGCTTCTTGTTCTGTGACGACATCTAATAGTTCACCATTTTTTAAAATGCCTTCAACATCTGTGACAAACATGAGCTTATCAGCTTTCATAGCTCCGGCGACAGCTGATGCAGCTAAATCAGCATTCACATTTAAGGTTTGGCATTCTTCCGTCATAGACAGCGGCGCAATCACAGGAATGAATTGTTTCTCCATGAGTGCTTCTGCCATTTCTGGATGAACTTCTTTGATTTCACCAACGTACCCGTAAACGTCTTGATCAAGGAAATCGGCGACAAGCATCTGCCCATCTTTACCGGATACGCCGACAGATGATATATCATGCTTTGCGAGCTCTGACACAAAGTATTTATTGACTGTTCCTGAGAGAACCATTTCGGCTACCTCTAACACAGGCTTCGTTGTTTTACGCTGACCATCAACAAATTCTGTTTTCACTTCTAATTTTTGCAGCATGTCGGTGATTTCAGGTCCTCCGCCATGCACGATAGCCAGCTTAAATCCAGCAGCTTGAAGTGAGCGGACATTTTCATAAAATGTATCTGAAAGTTCTCGAATGACACTGCCTCCACACTTGAACACGATCGTTTTATTCATGTCTATCTCCTTCTTTATGTGCGATAGCTCGCGTTAATTTTCACATAATCATAGGTAAGATCACAGCCCCATGCTGCAGCTTCACCATTCCCCTCACTCATTTGAATGAAAATCGTAATCTCATCCTGCTCTAGATATGCTTTTGCTTCCTCTTCTGAGAATGGCTGCGGTTCATTGTGTTTGAATAAACATTGTCCGCCTAAATAGACTTCTACCTCTTCCGGTGTGACGGAAGCTGCGCTATGACCAATAGCTCCAACGATTCGGCCCCAGTTGGCATCTGTACCATATACAGCGGTTTTAACAAGACTTGAACCAACGATTTTTTTTGCAATGATGCCGGCTTCCAAGTTATTTTTAGCACCAGCGACTTTTGCTTCAATTAATTTGGTTGCGCCTTCTCCATCTCTCGCAATCTCTTTGGCTAAATCCTCGCAAGCTAGTTTTAATCCTTCTTTAAACAATGGCCACTCTGGATGCTCTTCATTGAGTGCATCGTTTTGTGCCATTCCATTTGCCATCACAAGCACCATATCGTTTGTCGAAGTTTCTCCATCGACGGTAATTTGATTAAAAGTCACATCCGTAATGTCACGAAGCGCTTGCTGTAAGGCTTCCTGTTCGACATTTGCATCTGTTGTGACAAAGCCAAGCATTGTCGCCATGTTCGGGTGAATCATGCCAGAGCCTTTTGCTGCGCCTGAAATGATGATCTCTTTTCCGTTTATCGTAAGGGTGTATGCTGTATTTTTAATGACAGTATCTGTCGTTAAGATCGCTTCTTCAAAATGGCCTTTTTCGGCTTTTGCTTCTTTTAACTCGGCGATGCCCTTTTTGATTTTATCCATCTCAAGACATTCCCCAATGACACCTGTAGAAGAAACAGCAATATAATCAGGTGCTACACCTAACATATCTGCACAGGCTGCCTGCATGTCGTATGCGTCTTTTAATCCCTGCTCACCAGTACATGCATTGGCGATGGCACTATTGACAATGACACCTTTTAATTGTCCTGTCTTTTTTAAGCTTTGTTGTGTGACTTTGAGAGGCGCAGCTTGAAAGTGACTTTGTGTGTAGACGGCTGCACTTACTGCTGGTACTTCGCTGACGATGAGGCCAAGGTCTTTTTTTGAATAGCGCAAGCCAATGTGAATCCCCTTTGCTTCAAAGCCTTTTGGTGATGATACGTCACCGTCTATTTTGACAATGCTTTTTTCATTCAATTCGATCATGTTTGTTGTCTCCCCTGTTCTCTTATGGATAAAGAGGTGTCATTGTGAGGCCCGCCTCTTCATGTAAGCCTTTGATGATGTTGAAGTTTTGAACCGCTTGACCGGCCGCACCTTTCATGAGATTGTCTATGACCGACACGATTGTCAGTCTCCCTGTTCGCTCATCTAAATGAAAGCCAATATCACAGAAGTTACTGCCGTATACTTCTTTCGTTTGTGGATAAACGCCGTGATCTCTCACTCTGACAAAATAGGAATCTTCATAAAAGTCTTTCATTCGCTTCATCAATTCTTCTTTTGTGACATCTGTTTTTAATTGTGTATACATCGTCGCCATAATCCCTCTTGTCATCGGGACAAGATGCGTAGAAAATGTGACGTTCGCCGTCTGCGGGTTCCATTCTCTTAATATTTGCTCTATTTCTGGCGTATGCTGATGCTCATTCACCTTATAAATTTTAAAGTTATCGTTTAGTTCTGAAAAATGCGTGCCAAGTGAGGCAGATCGTCCGGCACCGGACACCCCTGTTTTTGCATCTATTATAATCATGGATTCATCGATGACATTCTGTTTGATGAGCGGTGCTAAACCGAGAAGAACTGCGGTAGGAAAGCAGCCCGGATTGGCAATCACTTCAGCCTGTTGAATTTTGTCACGATTCAGTTCGGATAAACCGTACACCGCTTGTTGAACAGATGCTGTATCCGCTGCCCTTCGTTTATACCAAGCTTCATAGGTTGCTCCATCATGAATGCGCAAATCACCTGATAAATCAATGATCGGCACTCCTTGATTCATAAGCTTTGGCGTCAGTTCACTTGATACGCCTGCTGGTGTCGCTAAAAACACAGCATCTGTCTCTCGCACAATGGCAGCCGGGTCAATGGCTTTTAATGTTTGGTCAGTAATCGTTGTTAGATGCGGATAAGATTGACTGTATGATTGCCCATCACCACTTGATGAATACAATATACATTCCTCCACATGCGGGTGATGCTTGAAGATACGAACCAATTCCGCACCACCGTACCCTGTAGCACCTATAATACCTATTTTCAACGTCAATACACCCTCTTGATCTTTGTGAAATTATTTAACATTATAACATGTATAAAAATTAATTCAATTGTATATTTAATATTTGTTTTCATTTTTTTTCAACAAAAAATCCGCATATCTTCATGAGACATGCGGATTTATCTTTCGTTTTTGATATAGAGGACCATGAGTGCACTGCATAAATATAATATGGAGCTTGCATAAAAAATGAAGTAAACGGTAAAGAAATCAGCAAACAGGCCGCCAAGCATAATGGCAATGGATGAAAATAGGGCTGTCCAAAAATGATAGTGACCGACTTCTTTCATTCGTTTGTTCTCTGTTGTGAGGACCGCTTAAACCAAACACACCTTAGGCAAGACCAAACTGTGAATAGCTTGATTCAACATTTTTAATAAAAATAATGTAAAAGGAAATATCAAACTGCTGGCGAAAAACATCCATTATATCAAGCTACTCTCTTCCTCCACCTTAATTTTTCATAAAAAAAACCTGGCATGAGTTTAACTCATACCAGGCATTTTTGCTTATTGAATACCGAGCGCAATTTTTGCGTATCTTGACATTTTGTCTCGTGTCCAAGGCGGATTCCATACGATGTGAACTTCTGTTTCTTTTACTTCTGGAAGATCACTTAATGCTTTTTTGACTTCATCCACGATAATTGGTGCAAGAGGACAACCCATTGATGTTAAGGTCATGGTGATATCCGCTTTTCCATTCTCATCAAGATCGACATCATAGACAAGTCCAAGGTTGACAATGTCGACATTCAGCTCAGGGTCAATCACCTGTTCTAGGGCGCCTAAAATATTTTCTTTCAATGCTTCATCCATGATATCCACTCCTTTTTCCATTAGTATAACGTACTTTTTCTTCTGACTAAACGTTTGTGCTTTTCAGATGTGTCACAAACCAGTCAATCGTTTCAAACATCGCTTGTCTTGAGACTTTATGGCCTGCTTGTCCATCAGTAATAAAGCGAATCAGATGCGGATCCTGCTTATATTGTGTGGCCGCTAACTCATCATATAGGGATTTTGCGTGCCGGTAAGGGACGACAGGATCATTTTCTGCATGCCAGAATAAGAGCGGTCTTTTATTTAATCGATCCGTTTGCAGCGTTAAATCATATGGGCGCAGGGCGTCTAATTGCAGATGAACCTCTTCGTCTGTAATGTCTTTCATTAACCCTTTGTGACGCATGTCCATGATTTGTGCTTTTAGAAACGTCGTATAGTTTGGACTTCCCATCAAGCTGACAGCGGCTTTGATCCAATCATGCTTGGCAAGTGCACCAAAGGTGGTGATGCCGCCCATGGATGTACCCGCAACGCCTATCAGATCGGCTTCAATCAATTGTTTTTCTTGAAAGTATGTTTTAAGTATATCGATTTCACGAATTTCGTTCAGCACAATTTCCCAGAACTTTGATGCCAGTTCCTCTAAGCTGAGGTTTTCTGATCTTACACCATGATAAGCACAGTCAGGCAAAATGACTCTCATGCCTTTTTCCGCCAAATGGAAGGCGAAGTGTAAATTATGCTCGCGTGCACTTGTAAATCCATGAATAAAAAATACAAGCGGCAGCGGTTTGTCTTTATTTTCAGCTTTTACGATATGTAAAAATGGAATATCGCGCGTAATTTGCTCATCAATGGTGATCACAGCCTATGAATCCTCCTTTATCATTCCCGTCTTTGTTTATTTTAACATGTAGACAACAAAGATGTGATAAAGATACACTATAGATAGAGGCGTTAACATGAATTGCCTCCTATCACTTACAGATCAAAGGAGATTTTATGGAGACTAAACCTTATCTAATCGCACTTGACCTGGATGGCACATTATTAAAAGATGATAAAACCATTTCTGCGCATACACTTGACGTCATTCGAAAAGTGAGAGACAGCGGGCATCATGTCTGTATATCAACAGGCCGGCCATTTCGATCCAGCTCTCCTTATTATCTGCAATTACAGCTTGATTCACCCATTGTGAATTTTAACGGAGCGTTTGTCCATCATCCTCTTGATGAAAAATGGGGCAGATTTCATACGTCACTTGATCTTCAAGTGGTCAAACAGCTTGTAGACATTAGTGAAGAGTATAAAGTGCACAATGTGTTGGCTGAAGTGTTAGACGATTTGTATTTCCATTATCATGATGAAAAACTCATTGATATCTTTAATATGAATGCAAACAAAGTTACTGTTGGAGACCTTAGGGACAACCTTGGAGAGAATGTGACGAGCGTGTTAATCCATGCAAAAGAAGAGGACGTCGGAGCTATTCGAAGCTATTTATCAGATGTCCATGCAGAAGTGATTGATCACAGGCGCTGGGCTGCCCCGTGGCACGTGATTGAAATCATTAAAACAGGCATGAACAAAGCCGTTGGACTGCAAAAGATCAGTGATTATTACGGTGTTCCTAAGGAGCGGATTGTGGCATTCGGAGATGAAGACAATGATTTAGAAATGCTTGAATTTGCTGGTTGCGGTGTAGCAATGGGCAACGGCATTGATGCCGTGAAACGTGTCTCAAATGAAGTCACTGATACAAATGAACAAGACGGGATTGCGAAGTTTCTAACGAATTACTTCTCGCTTTAATTTTTCCATTCATACATAGCAGATGGAAGCGGGCATACTACCGTTAGACAGGTTGTCCTGTCAGCTTGTGTAAAGGGGCGGATTCCGAATGGGTAAAAGAAGCAAATCGAAACGCTTTATACAACAAGGTAAAGATTCAGTCAGTCTTCATGACGCACGCTTTCCTTATCGTTCGACACTTGAAGAAGCGTCAGACAGAGGAAATATGAAGACTGATGCTTCTGGAGGTTCATTGTGAGAAACGAACTTTTTGATCAAGCCAAATCGTTTACTGAAGAAGCTCTTACTTCTTCATTTTCATCTGGGTTAGAGCGTCAGCAGGCAGTGAAACGGGCGAAAAACGCCGTATCGTCTGCATTTGCCAATTCGACAGATGCAGAAAGAAACCAGCTGCATACCTTCCAAGACTTGCTCGATGATCTCTAACATAAAAAAGCTGTCCACAATAGATGGACAGCTTTTTCTGATTCCTGCACTTATTTGACTTGGAACGTTTTCTTCTCCGTGATTTGTTTCAGCCCTTCTGCTTTTCCTTTAAACGTAACGACTGCTTCGTACGTTCCGGGCTTTACTCCGTTTGACCACGTATCTTGAAAATCATAGGCCTCGCCTTTTTTCAGTACGAAAGATTGGATGGCCTGTGTGAACATACGGTCTTTCGAATAGCGGTATTGTTCATTTCCGTTTTCGTCATACACACTAAGTTCGAATTTTTGGCTTGTGTTAAAGGTAAATTCAATATCTCGATCTGATTCATTTTTCAGTGACATGTTAAATTGAACTGAAGAACCTTTCTGGACGGGGTCTACTGTGAGCTCAACCGTTTTTTCTCCCATTTGACCGGATACCTCCTTGTCTGGTTCATCCTTTTTTTGTTGTCCACAAGCGGCTAAAACCAATAGAATGAGAAGAAGCACCAACCCTTTTTTCATCTGCTACCCACCTTTTAATCTCGTCTGAAAAATCCAAGAATATTGGTTGTCTGCACAATATTTGTAAAGGCTTTTGGATCGACTTCTTTAATAATTTGTTCAAGTTCATATAGCTCATACCTTGTAATGACGATCACCATCATTTCCTTTTGTTCGTTGGTGAATGCGCCTTTTGCAGGTACAGTCGTAATGCCTCTGACCATTTTTCCATAAATGGCTTCTTTGATTTCATCTGCTTTCTTCGTGACAATCATCGCGGTCAGCTTCTCATGTCTTGTATGGATGGCATCAATGACCCTTGTGGTCACATATAATGTGACAAGGGTATATAATGCTTTCTCCCAACCTTGTAATAATCCTGCTGTAAAAATGATGATTCCATTTAAAATGAAGAAATACGTGCCAACTGGTTTATCCTTCCATTTCGCTAAAACCATAGCAACAATGTCAAGTCCGCCTGTCGAAGCCCCGTATTTGAGCGTGATTCCAATCCCTACTGCGGATATGACACCGCCAAACACAGCATTTAATAAAATATCGTGGGAAACACTCGTTTCTGGTAAAATGCCAAGGAAAATGGTCGTCAGTGCAACACTGATGATGCTGTACAAAGTAAAGGAACGGCCAACTTTCATCCAGCCTAAAATGCCGACTGGAATGTTTAAAATAAATAATAGAATCCCTGTTGATACATAAAATGGCGCATATTGATCGATTAAGCTGGATAACAGCTGGGCTACCCCTGTAAAACCGCTCGCATATACGTCAGCTGGGATTAAGAATAAATTCAGTCCAATCGCATTGAGTAATGCACCAATAACGACGACAATGAGTTTTTTTGCTTCTCCAATGAACATGTTGTCATTCCTCCACTTACCATTCTCTCTATGGTTTTCCCTAAAATTTAGAATTTGAACACGAAAAGATGATTTCTATGATATAGTTAGGCTAAAAAGATGTAAAATATGGCTTATTTTTTAGAAAGAAGGGATTTATATGACTGTTCATATCATAGCAGACAGTGCTGCTGATCTGCCTCTTTCTTATTATGATGAACATAACATAACGCTCATTCCGCTACGCGTGTTACTTGGCGAGCAGGAATTTGAGGATTTGATCACCATTGAACCAAAACAAGTATTTGATGCGATGAGACAAGGAGCCAGTCCAAAAACGTCACAGGCTTCACCAAACCGGATCAAGGAAACCTTTGTTTCCGCCGCTCAAACCCATACATCTGCCATCTATGTCGCTTTTTCATCAGAGCTTTCAGGTACATACCAGACAGCTGTGATGATGGCAAACGAAGTGAAGGAAGAATACCCTGATTTTGATTTACGAATCATTGATTCTAAATGCGCTTCACTCGGCTATGGGCTTGCTGTCAAACACGCTCAATCACTTGCCATTGACGGAAATACAATACAAGAAATTGAAACGTCTGTAAAGCATTTTTGTGAATCTTTACAACATATTTTTACTGTAGACGATTTATCGTATTTAGCAAGAGGCGGAAGAATCAGTAAAGCGTCCGCATTTGTTGGCGGTTTGTTAAGCATTAAGCCCATTTTACATGTCGAAGATGGAAAACTCATCCCGCTCGAAAAAATCCGCGGACGTAAAAAGCTGCTGAAACGCATTATTGAACTAATGAAAGAACGCGGAACGGATTGGTCGAACCAAACGGTTGGTATTAGTCATGGTGATGATCCTGCACTGGCGGAAGACATGAAACAGCTGATCGAAGCCGAATTTCATCCAAAGGAAATTGATATTCAGATCATCGGCGCCGCTGTTGGGTCCCATTCAGGACCTAGCACGCTTGCGATCTTTTTTACAGGCAAATGATCATAAAAAGCACCCTTCCCTGACACAACACGGGAAGGGTGCTTTTCTTATGAAAGTTTAAATCGCTGCACGGTTTCATTTAACCTCGCCGTCATACTCATCAATTCTTCGACCTGTTTGTTCATTTGATGGAACGATTGCAGCTGTTCATTGGCCGAGGCAGAAATTTCTTCGCTGCCAGCTGCTGTTTCTTCTACCACTGCACTAATATTTTCAATCGAGTGCAGTACTTGTCCGCCAAGTTCTGTTGATTGCATAATTTGATCATTTAAGACCGCCATTTCTTGTTTAATATGCTGTGCTTTTGTTTCTATATCTTCAAAGGAGTGTGAGGTTTTGTCCATCGCATCCTGCTGCTGAAGTGAAAGCTTGACCCCTTCTTGAACAGTTTGACTAATGGATTGAATGCCTCTTTCAATATGACTGACCATGTCAAAGATTTGTCTTGTTGCATTAGACGATTCATCGGCAAGCTTACGAATTTCATCTGCTACAACGGCAAAGCCTTTTCCAGCTTCGCCTGCTCTTGCCGCTTCAATGGCTGCGTTTAAGGAAAGCAGGTTTGTTTGGTCCGCAATGTCAGAAACCGTTTTGGCCATGGCCGAGATTCCGCTGGCGTATTGCGTGAATTCTCCTGCTGACTCTTCGATTTGTCTCGTCGCATGTGTATTTTTTTCAATCGCTTTTTTTGTTTCTGTTAACGTGTGCTTTCCGCTTTCTACGGCTTCGATGGCATCCTCTGTACTGCGGATGACCGTTTGTGAGCGTTCGGAATTTTTATGTCCATGCTGGTCCATTTTCTCAATCAAGCTGACGCCGTGCTGGAGATCTTCTGAAATCGCTTGTGACCCATTGGCCATTTCGTCTGTTGAGACAGATACTTGATTTGCAGACTCCATCATCTTTTTATTTTCATCATCTAGATGGATCGAGAATGTCTCTACTCGGCTTGAGACATTGCTGATTTCTTTAATCAGACTAATCAGCTGATCTGTCATTTGATTAAAGGATTCATTCAAGCCGCCGATTTCATCCTTGCGCTGAATATCCATCCGCTCCACAGCAAGATTGCCTTCTGCGATCTGCTTTGCTCTGTAGGATAGTGATTTAATGGGTGTCACGATGGATCGCGTTAATCCAATATTCAAAAAGACGGCAATGACAATCAGTGTGAGGGCTGAGACGAGTGCACTTGTGATAATCCATTGGACATTGTCTGCTGCAGCCTCTAGATTTTGTTTATACGCTTCTTCTGCCCTTTTATTCATCGTATGCACATCGTTTAAAACGCCATCAATTCTTGCTGCCACACGTCTTGCATCCGATGCGTTTTTTTCACCAATGGCATTGTTTGCTTCCTTGGTCCACGTGTCATATTTTGAATTTAACCTTGTTAATGCCTCTTTGTTCATATTTCCTGCATGTTTGTTTAACGTTTGCAGCTGTTTTTTTGCTGTAGAAATATCGTTTTGAACGATCTCTAGCTGTTCATCTGAGAGTGTCATCGAATAATTGGTCATGGCTTGCTCGACACTTTCAAAGCCTGCCTTCGTTTTTTGTACATTTAATAAGGTTTGGACATCTGTCTCATTTGATGATTGGATTTTTGTCATGCTGACAATGATAAAGGCGATAACGCCTACTGCTAAAAGAAGTGAGATAAGTGAGTTGAGTAAAATTTTGACGCGTAAGCTCATGATGCGTCCCCCTCTTCTTTTAGAAGCGTCTGCTTCAGACCATTTAATTTTTTGGTCAGTGTCTCAGCATTTTTCAGGATCCGAATTTTTGCCATATCGATTCCATCATTGCTTAAGTCATAGACAACATGCCCGCTTTTCATTTGATTGTTCTTAACGAGCTGTTCGCTGAATTGATAGACCACTTCATCGACTTTTTTCACCATAGACGAAATGACCGCTTTTTCAGCAGTATAGTACTGATCGCTGTCTACACCAATAGCATATTTACCCTGTGACTGCGCTTCTTTTAATACACCGACACCTGAGTAGCCGGCTGCGGCATATAGAACGTCTGCTTTCTTTTTGATCATGTCTTTGGCTATTTTACTCCCCTTGCCTGCATCACTAAACGTACCGGCATAGGTGGATAAGATCTTAATTTTCGGATTGATTGATTTGGCGCCTTTTTGAAATCCTTTTTCAAAACGATGGATGACATCTGCGTCAACACCGCCAACAAATCCAATGACATCGCTTTTCGTTGTCATTGCAGCAAGTGCTCCCGCTAAATAGCTGCCTTGCTCTTCTTTAAACGTCACAGAGGTCACATTTTTCAGCTCAGATACGGCATCAATAAGCAGGAACTGCTTCTTCGGATATTTCTTCGCGACTTTTTCTAGGTCTTCTTGCATACTGAAGCCTACACCGATGATGAGGTCATTGCCTTCTTTTACGAGCTCTGTCAGCCCTTTTTCATATGTATCAGTTTCTGCAATTTCTCTATAATCAAATTCAATGCCAAGCTCATCACGTGCTTTTTCTAATCCTTTAAATGATGAATCGTTAAATGATTGATCACCAAGACCGTCATCTGTGAGCATAACGCCAATATGCTTCGCAGTTGATTTTGGCGCCCCTTCCTGTTGATTACCGCATGCGGCGAGCACCATAAGCATGGCTGCCATCAGAAGTAATGATATTTTCACTTTCATCCAAAAACACACTCCTTTTATCATCCTTACTCCTTTTTTATCGGATTTGAGGGGCGTTGTTTCAATGATATAGTGAAGGTTTTTCATGACTTTTTTCATAGAAAAAATCCATTATTTAAGACAAAAATAAAAAAGTGAGCAAATGCTCACTTTTTCTCGTATGTCCAGCCTTCTTTTTGGTAAACTAGATCATTTTTCATGAGATGACCTAGTGCTCGTTTAAAGGCTGCCTTACTCATTTGAAATCTTTCGCGGATATCCTCTGGATCACTTTTGTCTCCATAAGGCATGGCACCGTTTCTTGTTCTCATATAGGTTAAAATTTCTTCTGCATCGACAGATAATGCATCCTGTTTTCTAGGAAGCAGAGAAACGTTTACGGTTCCATCCTCTTTCACTGCAATGACGCGTCCTGTAACGGTCGATCCTAATCTTGGCTCTTCCTTTCGTTCCGTGCGGTGAATAAACCCTCGCACGCCTGTATCTGTCAGCATAAAGGAACCTGTTGCAATTAAACGATAAATGGTTCCAGTGATTTCTTTGTTCATTAAGGTTTCTGGTGCCTCAGTGAACAATTCACTGATCACGTCTTCTGTGGCTGGTTTTGCGAACATTCTGCCGTAGCTCGTGACTTTCAGCATACAGTAGAGTTTGTCTCCTTTTTTCGGCCATGCTTCCTCAAAAGGCGGGAGATGTTCTGTTGCAACAAGTGCATCCTTTGACAGCCCAACATCGACAAATGCGCCCATGTCTTCTACCACGTCCACGACTTCTACCCAGCCGTATGTATGTGCGTTAATTGTAGGTATTTTCATCGTGGCAGCGAGTCTTTCTTCATGATCTACATATAAGTAGACCTCTACTTCATCTCGGTCACCAATATCTTCTGTCATTTCACTGCGGTGTAAGAGGACCGAATCTTCACCGTCTGTCAAAAAGTAGCCGTATTCCATTTCATTCTCTATTTGCAAGGTCAGTTGCTCACCTGGTCTCATGTTCTCTTCCTTCCTATCTGCCCATAAAAGAGCGTTCGTTCATCTTTTGATTCACTCTATTCTACTATACTTCTCCCCGCATGAACATCTCTAGTTCTGTTAGCTAAAGTGGACAAATTGGACACGATTTATACGGCTGGCGGCTGTACTCTTTGATAAAGTTTTCTTCTTCTGCTATTTGCATGATAAAATAGACGCAATATCTAAACTTGGAGGTCATGTGTGATGGCAAAAGAAAGCTCATTTGACATTGTATCGAAGGTTGAACTGCCTGAAGTGCAAAACGCTGTTCAAGCAGCACTGAAAGAAATTAAAAACCGTTATGATTTTAAAGGAAGTAAAAGTGATATTTCTCTCGAAAAAGAAGAGCTCGTTCTCATCTCTGATGATGACTTCAAACTTGAGCAGCTAAAAGATGTGCTTGTGACAAAACTGATCAAACGAAATGTTCCAACTAAAAATATCGATTATGGAAAAACTGAGCATGCCCTAGGCGGTACAGTGCGCCAGCGTGCGAAGCTCATCAGCGGGATTGATCAAGACAACGCCAAAAAGATTAACGCGCTTATCAAGCAGTCTGGCATCAAAGTGAAATCACAATTTCAGGATGACCAAGTGCGTGTGACAGGGAAAAATAAAGATGATTTACAAGAGGTGATTTCTCTTATGCGCAAGGCTGATTTGCCGATTGATGTCCAATTTATAAATTTTCGATAAATTTCAAATTTTCCATTGATTATTTCTGCATTTTTCGTTACAGTTGATGGAAGTTCAATTCATTGACATGTTCATATTGCTTTCTTATCAAGAGAGGCAGAGGGACTGGCCCTGTGAAGCCTCAGCAACCGGTGTAGTAGAAATCTATTTTCTATGACCAAGGTGCTAAATCCAGCAAGCAACTGCTTGGAAGATAAGGAGAAGAATTACGATACAGCCAAAAAGTCTTCTTCTTATCAGAAGGCTTTTTTTGTTACATAGAAATAAGGAGGAATACAATGGGCCTATTACAAGACTTACAAAACCGCGTACTGATAGCTGACGGAGCGATGGGAACACTTTTATACTCTTACGGCATTGACCGCTGCTTTGAAGAATTAAATTTATCGAAAGAGGATGAAGTGAAACGCGTGCACGAAGCATATGTGCAGGCAGGCGCTGACATCATCCAAACGAACACATATGGTGCGAATTATATTAAACTATCCCGCTACGGCTTAGAGGAAGAAACGAAACGCATCAATACAAAAGCGGTACAAATTGCAAAAGCAGCCGCAGGCTCTGCTTATGTACTCGGAACAATTGGCGGCATTCGGACGTTTAACAAAAATGCCTACTCTATAGAAGAAATCAAACGAAGCTTTAGAGAGCAGCTGTACATCCTATTAAATGAAGAACCTGACGGATTGTTGCTTGAAACGTATTATGACATAGAAGAAGCAAAGGCTGTTCTCCAAATTGCCCGCAAAGAAACGACTCTTCCGATTGTCATGAACGTCTCTATGCATGAACAAGGCGTTTTGCAGGATGGTACCCCGCTGAAGGATGGTTTATCTGAGTTATCATCTCTTGGTGCAGATGTTGTCGGCATCAACTGCCGGCTGGGCCCTTATCACATGATTCAGGCACTAGAAGGCGTTCCACTTTTGGAAAATTCGCACTTATCTGTCTATCCTAACAGCAGTCTCCCCTCTCTTGAAGCAGGCAGACTCGTCTATGATACCGATAACGATTATTTCCGAAAAAGTGCACTTGAATTTAGAAATCAGGGCGCACGTATTATCGGAGGCTGCTGCGGAACAACACCTCAGCATATTAGCGCAATGGCTGAAGCGGTCAAAGATTTAGCACCGATCACTGAAAAAGAAGTGAAGGTGTTAAAAGAAGAAATCATTTCCATCCAAGATCAGCGCACTGAGCCAGGTCTTGATGAGCTGGCTGTGAAAAAACGATCGATTATCGTAGAGCTTGATCCGCCGAAGAAGCTGAACTTCGAAAAATTTCTCGTTGCTGCAAATGAATTAAAGGATGCTGGCATTGATGCATTGACGTTAGCCGATAATTCTCTTGCGACTCCGCGCATTAGCAATGTCGCTTGCGGCGCATTATTAAAGCAGCAGCTCGATATGCGTTCTCTTGTTCATATCACATGCCGCGACCGTAATTTGATTGGCCTTCAATCTCATTTAATGGGGCTCGACACCCTTGGATTAACCGATATTTTAGCGATCACAGGCGATCCATCTAAAATTGGAGACTTCCCAGGTGCAACATCTGTCTATGATTTAACCTCCTTTGATTTGATTCGTCTCATCAAACAATTTAATGAAGGCCTTTCTTTCTCAGGAAAACCCCTTGGCAAAAAGACCAATTTTTCAGTGGCTGGCGCGTTTAACCCAAATGTGCGTCATATTGATAAAGCAGTCAAACGTCTTGAGAAAAAAATCGAATACGGGGCTGATTATTTTATTTCACAGCCTGTTTATTCTGAGGAACAGCTTGTGAAAATTCATGAGGAAAGCCGCCACTTGGATAAACCGATTTACATCGGCATTATGCCGTTAACAAGCAGCCGAAACGCCGAGTTTATTCATCACGAAATTCCAGGCATCAAATTATCTGATTCTATTCGTGACATTATGGCCAAAGCTGGCGAGGATAAAGAAAAGCAGCGAGCAGAAGGCTTAGCGATTGCCCGCTCTTTATTAGATACAGCCTGCGAATTGTTTAATGGCATTTATTTAATTACTCCTTTCCTTCGATCAGATTTAACAGCAGAACTGACCACCTACATCCATCAGAAAGAAAAGGAGTCTAACGTCCATGTCAACTATCACTGAACAGCTCAAAAAACGCATCCTCGTCCTTGATGGGGCAATGGGCACAATGATTCAAAACGCCAACCTGACAGCAGAGGACTTTGGCGGAGAAGAGTATGAGGGCTGTAACGAGTATTTGAATGTGACAGCCCCTCACATCATCTCTAAGATCCATAGGGAGTACCTCGAAGCAAATGCTGACCTCATTGAAACAAATACGTTCGGCGCGACAGAGCTCGTCCTTGATGAATATGGGCTTGGCCATCTTGCCTATGAACTCAATGTTCGAGCTGCGCAGCTTGCTAAGGCTGAAGCAGATCGTTTCTCTACACCGGAGCAGCCTCGTTTTGTTGTAGGCGCAATGGGCCCGACAACGAAAACATTATCTGTGACAGGCGGCACAACCTTCAGTGAGCTCGTCAGAAACTATGAAGAGCAGGCCCGCGCTCTGATTGACGGAAAATGTGATGCCCTTCTTTTAGAAACAAGCCAAGATATGCTGAATGTAAAAGCTGGATTCAAAGGGATTCAGGAAGCCTTTCAGCAGACGGGCATTCAATTACCACTCATGGTATCAGGAACAATTGAACCGATGGGCACCACCCTTGCTGGTCAGGATATTGAAGCCTTTTATATCTCTCTTGAGCATATGAAACCCATCAGTGTGGGCCTTAACTGTGCGACTGGTCCAGAATTTATGACAGACCATATCCGCACGCTCTCCTCCATCGCAAAGTCAGCGGTGAGCTGCTATCCGAATGCTGGTCTCCCAGATGAAGAAGGCCAATATCATGAATCCCCTGCCTCTCTTGCTAAGAAAATCGCCGCCTTTGCAAAGGAAGGCTGGTTAAATATCGTCGGCGGCTGCTGCGGGACTACACCTGCGCATATTCAAGCATTGTCAGATGAAGTACGCACGCTTCAGCCGCGTCGTATCAATTGCGAATCACCGCAGCATACCGTATCAGGAATTGAGCCCCTTATTTATGAGGATTCGATGCGTCCTCTTTTTGTAGGCGAACGGACCAATGTCATTGGTTCTCGCAAATTCAAACGGCTCATTGCGGAACAAAAGTTTGAAGAAGCAGCAGAAATTGCTCGTGCTCAAGTGAAAAATGGCGCTCACGTCGTTGATGTGTGTCTCGCCGACCCAGACCGTGATGAGGCAGCAGACATGGAAGGCTTTTTACAAGAAGCCATGAAAAAGGTGAAAGCTCCTTTTGTCATTGATTCAACGGATAAACACGTGATTGAAAAGGCACTCACCTATTCTCAAGGGAAAGCCATCATCAATTCCATCAACCTTGAGGATGGCGAGGAACGCTTTGAAGAGATTCTTCCTCTTGTGAAGCTATATGGCGGTGCACTTGTTGTTGGCACGATTGATGAAATAGGAATGGCCGTGACAGCAGAACGAAAGCTTGAAATTGCTGTACGTTCTCACGATTTGCTAACGAAGAAATATGGAATTCCCGCAAGTGATATCATTTTTGATCCGCTTGTCTTTCCCGTAGGCACTGGAGACGAGCAATATATTGGCGCCGCTGAAGAAACGATCAAAGGCATTAAAATGATCAAGGAAACCCTGCCCGAGTGCCTCACCATTTTAGGCATTAGCAACGTATCTTTCGGACTTCCGCCTGTTGGCAGAGAAATCTTAAATGCCGTCTATTTGTATCACTGCGTGCAAGCAGGGCTTGACTATGCCATTGTCAATACAGAAAAGCTTGAACGCTTCGCTTCCATTCCAAAGGAAGAAATCAAACTAGCTGAAACCTTGCTTTATGAAACAAATGATCAAACACTAGCTGAATTCACCCAATTTTACCGCGGCAAAAAGAAAACGGAGAAAAAACCAAAGGTCTCCTTATCACTTGATGAAAGGCTGGCACTCTACGTCGTCGAGGGAACGAAAGAAGGTCTCATCGATGATCTAGCCCTTGCTTTGGAGCATTATGAATCGCCGCTTCATATCATCAATGGCCCGTTAATGCAGGGCATGGCTGAAGTTGGTCGTCTTTTTAATCAAAACGAACTGATCGTAGCCGAAGTGCTCCAATCGGCAGAGGTCATGAAAGCATCTGTTTCGTTTCTTGAGCAATATATGGAAAAGCAGCATGCAAGCGGGAAAGGAAAGATTCTTCTTGCGACTGTAAAAGGAGACGTCCATGATATCGGGAAAAACCTTGTCGACATCATTTTGAGCAATAATGGCTTTCAAGTGGTCGACCTCGGTATCAAGGTGACACCTCAAACATTGATTGAAGCTGTGCAAAAGGAAAAACCAGATATGATTGGATTATCAGGCTTACTTGTAAAGTCCGCACAGCAAATGGTACTAACCGCTCAGGATTTACAAAAAGCAAACATTTCTGTTCCTATTTTGGTCGGCGGTGCTGCCCTTTCTCGTAAATTTACAAAAATGAAAATTTCGCCTCATTATGATGGGCCTGTTCTTTATGCAAAAGATGCTATGGACGGACTGTCATTAGCCAATGAGTTAAAAGCAAATCCACTGCAATTTCAAACAAAGCCGCCAGAAGAGCCAGCGGCACCTATCAAGGAGAAAGAAGGAAAGCAGCCGAAAGCTGTCATTGAATTACTAGAAAAACGCGCATCTCTCCCGCAGGCACCGGTATTTACACCAGAAAATACCATACGCCATTATGTGAGAGACATCGATTTGCATCATATTATGCCATATGTGAATGAACAAATGCTCATTGGTCATCATCTCGGTTTAAAGGGAAAGGTCAAAACCTTATTAGCTGAAAAGCACCCAAAAGCATTGGAATTAAAACAGCTTGTCACAGCTCTTCTAAACGAAGGCAGAGAGAAAAACTGGTTTGCGCCAGCATTTGTGTATCAATTCTTCCCTGCCAGTTCAGACGGAAATGATTTGCATATTTATGATCCCGAAGAACCTGACCGCATCATTGAAACGTTCCAATTTCCAAGGCAGGAGAAGCTCCCGTACCGCTCTATTTCTGATTATGTACGGAAAAGTGATGAAAACAAGAAAGATTATATTGCCTTATTCGCCGTCACAGCCGGCGCGCGTATACGTGAAGTCGCGCAGCAATTTAAGCAGGAAGGAGATTATTTAAAAATGCATGCTGTCCAAGCTCTGGCACTTGAGCTTGCAGAAGGATTAGCTGAAAGAACCCACCAAGTGATTCGTGACAAATGGGGATTCCCTGACCCAGTCGATTTTACAATGGAAAAGCGATTCCAAGCGAAATATCAAGGACAGCGCTATTCCTTTGGTTATCCAGCGTGTCCAAATCTTGAGGACCAGGAAAAGCTGTTCAAGCTGCTTCAGCCTGAAAAAATCGGCATCCATCTGACAGAAGGATTCATGATGGAACCTGAAGCATCTGTTTCTGC
This sequence comes from Bacillus sp. PK5-006, assembly GCF_054161415.1. Lineage (NCBI taxonomy): Bacteria > Bacillati > Bacillota > Bacilli > Caryophanales > Bacillaceae > Bacillus > Bacillus sp. PK5-006. Next base: position 2,603,711 of record NZ_CP096414.1, read on the forward strand.
GATCGTCGTTTCCCACCCTGAAGCTCGATATTTTAATGTTCATTAAGACTAGAACCTCCGTCATTGGGGGTTCTTTTTTGATACACGCTGAGAGGAAAAGGATCTTCCTTTTCCTTTTTCTTATGCCTTCATATGGTACGATACATATAGATGAAATCAGCTAAGAAGGAGTTGCATTGTATTGGAAAACGTTGTACAACGAACTTTAACACTTGATGACATACCCGATCTTATCGCATTGTCAAAAGAGGTCGACTGGCCTGATTACAATGAGGATGAGCTTACATCTCTTTTAACAAACGGATATTTTACAGGTTTTTCAACAACAGATGGACAAGTGATCTCATGTGCGGGACTTTTCCAATATGATAAAGCAGCATCAATTGGTGCCGTTATTGTATCTGAGACGCATCGCGGCTTAGGCCTTGCGCGGAAAATGATTGACACCCTGCTTCGCCGGAGCGATCAAAGTGTTCCTGTCGTTTTAACTGCTACTGTACAAGGACAGCCCGTTTACGAAAAAATCGGATTTCAAACGGCCGGCTATATTCATACATACAAAGCACAGACCACGAATCCATCGGCTTTTCGTGTGTCAGGCGGGATTCACCTTTCTCCTGCTGATGAAGCGGACCTTCCGTCTATTGAAGCACTTGACGAAAAAGGTGCAGGCACCAATCGATCAAGCTTTATAAGAAAGCGAATGGAACGAGCATTGTTCCGGCTGATCGCAAAGAATGAGCATCATGAAACAACTGGCTTTGCATTTGGCATCGAAACCCCTGCTAATCTAATGATTGGACCGCTTACAGCAAACGATGAACAAACCGCTCTCTCGCTCATCCAATCACTCATCTCGTCTTATTCAGGGGCAATTCGTTTAGATATGCAGGAAGAAACTGCTGAACGCCTGCATGAAACACTTGTTGAAGCAGGATTTACGAAAACAAACGTAGCCCATTTTATGATGATTCGCGGGAAAGAAAAACTAAATGATCCCGCCCTTTTCTATTTTCTTGCCTCTCAAGCATTTTCTTAAAAAACAAACAAGCTGTAGACACTTAATGTCTACAGCTTTTCTATTACTTCTCCCCAACTGACGAAAGAACATGAGCGAGTGCATTTGTGACCTTCCCATGCTCTGATGCATGCGGGCGGTCATCACCATCTCCATAGCCATAATCAATCATTCGATTACGATTTAAGCAAAGCTTTGTCAGCTTCGGCTGGAATAGATCAAATAATTCAAAACGGTCTTTTAGCTGCGGAAATTGCTTTTGATACTGCTGAATTTCTTCCGCAAGCAAACGCCAAAGAGTCGTTTCATCTAACAGATTGTGATTGTCTAATACGTTGGATACATAACGCAGATTGCAAATAAATAATCCTGTAAAGATAAATTGCACCAGACCTTCTGGCGGCTCACTGCGCAGCACTTCTTTTAAATCTTCTTCTAGTGAAGCTAATTCAGGCAGCGGCTGGTCACTTATATTCACATCATCAACGAAATCTTTGATCGCCAAACGATGCGGCTGATGATTTTTTAACACAAGAATTGTATTTTGCCCATGCGGTGAAAAGACTGTGCCGTATTGATACATAAAGTGCAGCAGCGGCGGCATCACGACATGGAAGAACTTCGCCATCCATTCTTTTGCTGAGAGACCTGATTTTTCAATCAGCTGCTTGATATACGGCTCACCTTCATGATCCTCGTAAGTAAGTGCCGCAAGTGTAACAGGGCTCTCCCCTTCTTCTAAGTACGTATAAATGCTTTCTCTAAAAATGACACCGAGCATCTCAAGATATTGATACGGCGCACCAGGCAGTTTGCTGTAGTATGGATGATCGACATTGATACTTGCATTTTCACCTGGTAAAATGACGCGGCACACATCAGATAAAAATGAGTCTTGATCGGCAATCCCTTTAATATGCGCTGTAATGCGCGGGGCAATGACCGTACGTTCTGATGGGAGTCCACGGTACACGAGCGTATTTAAAATACTCATTGGCAGTTTAATATGATGCTTGTCTTTATTTGAGATATTTGTAAAGGTTCTGATCGACTGCTGCGGGATATATTGATCCAGCCCCTCTCCCAAATACACAATCCGGCGCAAGGCCAAATCTTCAGGGAAATGCTGAATAATCATATGCGTCCACTGCCACTGATGAACAGGCATCATATAATAGTCAGCTGCATTCAGTCCTTCATCCTTTAGCACACGCTGAAATTGACGAATCGTGACTTCATCTAATTCTTTGGCGATCACCTGCTCATAGTTTTCATGATCGACTGCATGGAATGTCGCAAGCTCTCTATGTACAGCAATCCAAGACAGCTGCACACATTCCTGCCGTTCTGGTGCATAGGCTAAGTAATCATCGTAGCTGAATCCTATACGTCCTTTGTTATACACAATCCAAGGATGGCCTGTCATTTCTCCTTCAATCCATGCATAATCCGTATCTGTCAGTTCATCCGCACGAAGTGCTTTTTTCGACAGCAAATGGACATCGGCTAACAAAGTATGGTGAAGCTCTTTGATAAGATGGCCTGTTGTGTCAGAAGACATTGGAATGATCGGCTGAATGTCTAGTAAAAACACAATAGCACTGACATCCTTTGACCATTTTCCATCTTGACAGTACTCAATTGATTCAGCGATTGTATCAAAACTATCAAACAACCGAGGTTTTGCCAGATAACGATATTTCTTATGTTCGTGAATGATTAATTCATACTGCGCGATGCCATCCTTACAATCCAGCTCTACAGGATGAAGCATGTCCTCATACATATATTCAGACAGCATTTTAGCCACCATTCGCTGGTTTGCCTTTTTCCAAGCAGCAGGATTCACCGCTTTTTTCAATTCATCTTGTACACTCATCGCTTCATCCTCCTTATCCTTTGATTTCTTCAAATGTGTGTGCGTTCTTGTGTGTACCAAATGTCTGGAAAACGTACTTTTGATAAAGTGGATACACAGTTTGACGAGCAAGTTCATTGATGATCACACTGTTTCGATAAGCCCCCAGTCCCAAATCTGGTGCGCCGACCCCATGTGTATGAAGCTCTGCATTTTGTACAAAAATATCATTTTCACCCATCGTATTTGTTTTCAAACGATATTCACGTTCAACTTGGAATCTCCCTTGATCATCCCATTGAATGTGATGAGAAATAGGGTTGATAAATGGCGGCAGAACGGATTGATAGCCAGTCGCCAATACGACAATATCCGTCTCATGTGTAAAGGATTCTTCCTTGACCCATTGCGTGCATGAAAGTGATACCCCGCCCGCTGTTTCCTCAATCAAGTTAACCTCTGTCATGGCTTGAAGCACTGTGTTCAGCTGCTTTCCACAGGCGGAACGTTCATAAAGCAAATGATAAATATCACGAATCATCGCCGAACTGATACCTTTATACAGCAGGTCTTGCTGTTTTAATAACGCATCCTTTTTGGCTTGCGGAAGCTCATAAAAGAAATCAATATAGTCAGGGGAGAAATACTCAAGTCCAAGGTTTGAATATTCCATTGGGAAAAATCCTTTTGACCGTGTGAACCAGTGAATATCCTTTGCCTCATCATCTGATAAAATGTCATAAAACACTTCTGCCGCACTTTGACCAGAGCCGATAACTGTTACAGATTTCCCTTTGAAACAGCCTTCTTTTTTTCGTTTTAAATAGTCAGCTGAGTGAAAAACCTTCTCTCCTAAAGCTGGCTGGAGCGATGCGGGTATCGCCGGCTGCGTGCCAATTCCTAAGACGAGATGTTTGCTTTCAAACACCTCTACAGTTTGGTCCTTTACATGACGGACATGCACTTCATAGCGCTTTTCCCCTGCCTTTTCAATCAGTGAGACAGATTCGACGTTCATGCCAAATCGGCAGGAATCTAACTGGTCAGCGACCCAGCGGCAATAATGACTGTATTCCTTGCGCGGGATATGGAAGTCCTCTAGAAAATAAAATGAATACAAACGGTTTTGTTCCTGCAAATAGTTGAGAAAGCTATATTTGCTTTTCACATCTGCCATGCTGACAAGGTCCGCTAAAAATGGGACTTGCAGTGTCGTCCCTTCAATGAGCATCCCTGGGTGCCAGTGAAAGGCTTCACTTCTTTCAAAAAACAAAGCGTCGATTTCATTTACCTCTTCAGATAATGCGGCAAGCCCCAGGTTAAACGGGCCAATGCCGATCCCAATTACATCCACTATATTATTTTGCTTGTTGAACCGCGTCATGGTTATACTTCCTTTCGAATCGTTCTCGATCACAAAACATCAAAAGACCTGTTTTATCGGGTAATGTGACTGGTTTTACACGTTCGAAGCCGCATTTTTCAAATACATGAATCATTTTTTCATTGCGAATATCCGGCTCAGCGACGATTTTTTCTGTTCGTTTGTTCTGCTCAAATTGAAATGCTGTCATTGCCTTAAGGAGCGGCGCAGCAAATCCTTTCCCCACATAATCCGGCTCCCCTATTAACAGGTGGATGCCTTGATCATGCGGAGAAGGCTCATAGTAGGATTCAATGATATCCCCTTTGACGTTATAAGCCTCAAAATAACTCATTGGTGTCCCATCAATCGTGCCTAAATAAAGGGTTTGATGCGGATCATGTATCGCCTGATAAAAATGCTTTTCAAAATCAGAAAACGGAATATTCAAATGCCAAAATGGGTGAACATACTCTTCTTGCATCCACTTATGGACAAGCTGGACGTCTCTTTCATATTCAGCGCGAATAAACCTAATACGATGCCTCATCCAATCAACGCCTCCTTATGTAAAAAGAGCGGATTCAAGACAGCCGTGTAACGAGATTGTGTTTCCAGAGATCCGGTCAGCTCATCCATATCTTCAAATCGTGTCAGCAAATTCGCTTTTGAAGGAAGTTCTTTTGAGCGGAGAAGGCTGTTAGTCAGATCAGATGCTCCGTACGTCTCCTCATGAGCGAGCAATGTATCTCTCACAAGTGCCAGCAAGTCTTCTTCCTTTGCAAGGCCTTCCGTGCCAAAGCCATTAATGAGACCAAATAGATGATTAAAGAAGAAATAATAACGAAGTCTCTCAACGGCTACATCATCTGCACAAATGGTTTCACTTCTCACGCTCAAGTTTTGAACTAGATTCGCGAGCTTATCCTTTTTCGATTCACTATAATAGTAGCCTTGGTTGTCACGGTAATAGAAGGTCTCTGGATAACCATCCTTCATTTGCACAACAGCATTTTGCTGATGGGCCTCGAGTGCAAGACCATACGTTTCAAACAGCCAGAGCATCGGCTTTAACGAAATAGTCAAATATTGTTTAAACCAATCTTGGCTGACCGCTTCTGTTGACCTGCCTTCTGCGCCTGCAAGTTTATGAATAATTCCTGCTAATCTCGATTTTCCTCCATACGCATGATCCTGACACAGCCCAGCAATTAAGCTTGCGCCTTTTTCACGATGCAAGAATGGATTTTGACGAATAACCACTTCAAAGCCAGATTCCGCTTCATCTCCTCGAATAGAGAGATATGCAGGATCTTCAATGACCCGGAATCCAGAGAATTTTTCATATAAAGAAACGCCTAATTCTGTTTTTAAGATGCGGGACATCTCTACTCCTCGATCCAGTTCCTTTTGTTTATTGATGCGTAACGAGTTTGTAATTTTCACAGGAACAGAGAATTTGAGCATGTAAGCAGAATCTTTTTGATAGACCGTTCTAAAGGATGAGGTCGCTGTGTATTCAGACCCGAGCGGTCCTAAATAAGTCAGTTTCCCCTCCACTATATAACGCTTCACGAATGCCTTCTCCATGACCACTTTGACTTGCAGCGGATGAATCGGAATGAGCACATATTCTCCGTTTTCTGTTAACCTATTCAGCCTCTCTGTTTCTTCTGGCACCTGACGCGAAAGCTCTTCTAACATGAGGCTTGCCGCAGATTGTGAAATAGACGAATCCTGAAGCACAATCGAATGGTGCGCTTTAAAGTAATGAAGCTGGAAAGCTCCTTTCAGCTCAGGAGAATAGACGGCTTCCTCTTCTTCTGTCATCCCTTGTCTGCTTTTTGGTGTAGGATGTGTTAAATGTCCAAGGAGAAGTGACTGCTCAGCCTCGATGTACTCAAAATCAGCTTGAGATAAAGCAGCTTGATCACTTTCTCTCTCCTTTAAGAATCGTTCAATATTTCGGCAGCTTAAAATGATGCGAAGCATGAATTCATCCTCTGCATCTGTACGGCCATATGCAATGAGAAGCTCCTTTGAACATAAAGCAACAAGTGTCGTGTAATCGACGACCGTTCCCTCTTTTTCGCTGCCACTTGGACGAAAGCGAATCGGAAAATCAAAGAGATGGCGGCCTACAGATGAAAAATATCGGATCGGAATCACAAGCTCAAGGTCTTGCTTTGCTAGTTTTGCCACGAATACAAGCGATCCATCTGCTTTCGTCTCTTTTTTTGCAGATCGATCGATTCCTGTTTCACGTAAAAAACAGTTTAAAAAGCTTTGCATAGTTGCATTTTCAGCCATTTGTTTATATTGACTCAACGTAGTACCCTCCCGGATTGAATATGAGCGATCCCGATATCAACGATGTCAGAAAGGATTTCCTCAATATGTGTAATTGTCGTTCTCGGATTTAACAAAGTGAATTTTAAGCATGTTTGACCATCCACCACTGTTTTCGCAATGACAGCAGTTCCTGATTTGAATAACGTTCGATGAATGATTTTATTGATGTCATCCGTTCGTTGGTCATCCTTAAATCGAAACACAACTGCATTGATTTCTGGCTCAGGATTGATCACTTCAAGGTGATCATTTCTCTCGATAAGTGCTGCCACATCCTTCGCAAAATCAATGGTATGGTCAATGATGTCACCAAACCCCTCCTCTCCAATCAGACGAAGAGAAAGAAGCAATTTCAGTGCGTCGAACCGGCGCGTCGTTTGGACAGATTTATTGACGAGATGTAGAATTCCATCCAGTTCATCTTCCTTTGGGTTAAGATAATCTGCATGATAATTGATCAAACCAAAATGTCTTTTATCCTTCAGCAAAAATGCCCCGCAGGAGATCGGCTGATAAAATTGTTTGTGGAAGTCGATCGTGATTGAATCAGCAAGCTCAATACCGTCTAATTTACACCCGTAGGTTTCGCTTAATATAAGCGCACCTCCGTAAGCAGCATCTGCGTGAATCCATAGACCGTATGGCTTGACGATGTCATACACATCTCGAACCTGGTCAATACTGCCAAAATCAGTTGTCCCGCAAGTCGCCACTACCGCAAAAGGCAGGAGATCCTGTTCCTTTAACTCAACAAGTTTCTTCTTCAAATCGTTGAGGTCCATGCGGTGATGCTCATCTGTCTCTACTAGAACAACTGCCTGCTCCCCTAAGCCTATCTGTGATGCAGATTTCTTCACAGTGAAGTGAGCATTCTTAGAGCAAAGAATTCTCATGCGGTGAGCCTCACTCGGCAAGCCTTTCTGCTGAACATTCCATTGCCATGTGTTTTCACAAAATGCATCTCTTGCAAGAAGCAGTCCCATATAGTTAGATTGGGTGCCACCGCTCGTAAATGTCCCATCTGCTAGATTTCCATAAGAAAACTTCGCACATAGCCACTTTAAAATTTCCTCCTCAACCAAAGATGCAATACCGCTTTGATCGAAGGAATCCATTGATTGGTTAAAGGAGCTTACCATCACCTCTGCGGCAAGAGCAGGTATGAGCGGCGGGCAATGCAAATGTGCCAAGCATTTAGGATGCGATACATCAACGAGATGCGGCAAAAGATGCTGCTTTATATCTTGAAAGACAGATTCCATTGATTCGCCAGACGGTTGAAACTGAAATAAGGATTCGACACTAGCCGCTAATTTCCCAGGCAATATTCCGCTGTATGGTCCTTGGTCTTTTTGCCACTGATCCAGTAAGCTGTCGATAGATGTATGAAGAGCCGCTCGGAAGGACTCTCTTCCAAGCTGGCTTTGATTGATAAATAATGAATCCACAGAAGCTTTAGTTGATTGCATCGTAAACGGCCTCTTTGAAAATGGCGATGACTTGTTCAAGCTGTTCTTCTGTCATGATCAATGGCGGTAAGAATCGAATGACGCTGCCGAAACGGCCTCCTGTCTCTACAATTAAGCCTTTGTCGAAGCAATTCTTTTGAATGAGACTTGCTAGCTCAGGATTTGCTGGATAACTTCCATCCACATCCTGCTTTTCATTTGGATTGACAATTTCAGCACCAATCATTAATCCTCTTCCTCGAACATCACCGATAGCAGGTACATTTTTTTGAATGTCTTTTAAATAAGCCTGCATGCGATTACCTAACTGGTCTACATGATCAAGCAGATTGGTTTCTTTTATAAATTTAAGCGTAGCAGTTCCTGCAGCCATCGCCATTTGATTTCCTCTAAATGTGCCAATGTGTGCACCTGGATTCCATTGATCCAAATCTTGATCATAAATCACAACTGAAAGCGGCAGACTTCCACCAATGGCTTTAGATAATACAATAACGTCTGGCACAATTCCTGCATGTTCAAAGGCAAACATCTTACCTGTTCGGCCAATGCCTGATTGAACCTCATCGATAATGAGCGGAATGCCTTTTTCTTTTGTGATTCTTCTCATTTCTTTTATCCATTCAATAGATGCTGGAATTGAGCCTCCCTCACCTTGCACAGCTTCAAAGATCATACCTGCTGGCGGAAGAATACCACTTTCAGGATCATTTAATACACGCTCAATATAAGAACTGGAAATACGGTGTGAATCTTTACCGCCAATGCCAAATGGGCAGCGATATTCATATGGATAAGGCATGAAATGCACATCTGGAATTAACCCTTGCACTCTTTCCTTTGGAGACAAATTTCCGCTTAATGACATCGTGCCATGTGTCGCACCGTGATAAGCACCGTGGAAAGAAAGAATGGAACGATTACCTGTCGCTGTCTTGACTAATTTAATCGCAGCTTCTATGGCATCACCGCCAGTTGGTCCACAAAATTGAATTTTTGCTCTCTTTGCAAACTCTTCTGGCAGGTGAGAAAAAATTTCATTCACAAACTCTTCTTTAATTTCTGAGGTTATGTCCAACGTATGCAATGGTCTTTTTTCATGAAGCATACGTTCAATAGCTTCTATAACAACCGGATGATTGTGACCAAGTGCAAGTGTTCCTGCGCCTGCCAGACAGTCATAAAACTCTCTGCCATCTGCATCTGTCACGATCATACCCTCGGCTTTTTGCATGGCTAATGGGAACCGTCTCGGGTAAGACCTTGCATTAGATTCTCTTTGACTTTGCTGTTCTAAAAATTGCTGATTTTTAGAAACGGTTTTGATGGACATAATAAAACACTCCTCCAATTGATAAAGATTATCATTTTCATTTATTAGCCTAGAGGATGTGAGATAGGAAAGTCAATTGTATTCAAAAAGATGATTCAAAAAGCATATGAATGCAATATTCTCTTTTTAATGAGTATTTTCGAGTAATTTTTACAAACCTTACTGCCATAAGGGGATGGAACGCATGAGACGGTTTGATATTGAAAAAAATTACAAATCATTCTTCCTGGTTCTTTTGTTCTATTCAACTCAAAGCGCTCATTTTATGAAGAAATTTGGATGAAATGAAGGTAGAAAATTGAAGAAGTAACACCATTTTTTCTTGATATAAATGGTTTGGATGGTATAATTTCTCTGAAACATAAAGGAATGGAGGGGAATTTGATGATTTTTACAAAGCACGATCTTCACCATTACTTAATGCAGGATAAGAAAGCATTAGCGATTACGCGCAGAAGACCAAAGTGGTTTGGGGACGATATATGGAAATATCAAAGGTATTTGCGAAAATATGAATACTATTCTAATAGCGGCGCTCTACTGCGCAAATGGTTTTATCGCTATTTACATAAAAAGAAAGGCATGCAGCTTGGCTTTGATATTCCGATTGGCGTCTTTGGCCCCGGCCTTAGAATCAATCATAGTGGTCTCTTAATTGTGAATAAGCACGCAAAAATTGGGGCATTTTGTGATATTCATCAAGGGGTGAATATTGGACAAAACCATTCCGAAAAGGATGTACCAACCATTGGAGATCACGTATGGATTGGCCCCGGTGCTAAGCTGTTTGGAGACATTTATATTGCAAATCATATTTCAATCGGAGCAAATGCCGTAGTGAATCGTTCCTTTCATGAAGAGCAGATCGTCATTGCTGGTGTACCGGCTCAAAAGGTAAAAGAAAAAGGCCCTTCTTCATGAGGGCGCCTGATAAAAAAGAATAACACCGATCAAAACAGAGATGAGCAGCATGAGATAAAACAAGATGGTTAAAATCAAGATCGTCCAGCCCAGCCCCTTCCTCTCTGTCTTGATCAAATAAATACCGAGTACGATGGTACTAAATAGCACGCCTAAAATGGCCCACAGCCATTTGTCTTTGTTGTGCTTTGGCGCATCAAACCATAAATAGATGGCAACAGCAAGTGAAACGAATAGACCCGTTAATCTCATATTTAAATTCCCCCTTATGTATACGCGCTCTCTATGATGCGTTTGAGTATCCGAAGATCAGCAACAGGAAGTAAAAGACAAAGACTAGTATAACAATAGAATAGATGATGATGGACACGATCAGAACTGTCCAGCCCAATCCTTTTCTTCCTGTTTTGATGAGGTATATCCCAAATGCAAAGAGCCCGAATAAAAGACCTAAAATAGACCATAACCATTTATTTTTCCCATGTTTTGGTGCATCTATCAATAGATAGATTGCGACTAAAATAGAAACAAACCATCCAGTTATCCAGCCCACATTCATCTGCCAACCTTCTTCTTCAGTTTATTCCATTATATGATACTTTTGTCCTAAAAAATAATGATTCAGAGGATATTGCGCGGGAGGCTTTGCCATTCCTCTCTCAGCATCCCAAAGCGCATAGAGTCATAATACTCTCCTTGATAATAACGGACCTTTCTCAGTCTCCCCTCAAGGACAAATCCGCATTTCTCTGCGCACCGCATCATCCGTTCATTCCCTGACCAAGTTGTTAAACCAATTCGAGGGATATCAATATGCGTAAATAACACATCAATCCATAGATTTAATGCCTTTGTCCCAATACCCCCGCTCCAAAAACGTGAGTCATAAATGATAATGCCGCATTCAAGCCACCTCGTACGTTCATTCTCCCAATAATATGATACGGTGCCTTTGATATCACCATCTATTTCAATGCCATATAGCTTTTGGGGAATGGATTCTTCCTGTAAGTAACGTTTCTTAAATGCAGCAAGCGGGATTTCGTGTTCATAAAAATAAGGGGCATTCCATTTCCGATAGGACTGGTCTGATGCTTTAAATTTTAAATGCCACACCGTCTCTAAGTCCGTTTCGGTTAATGGACGTATGTTCACAAGCTCTTCCTTTTCACTTTTCATCTGTTCACGTTCCTTTACTTTGTCGTTCTTTTTGCTAAATGACGGTACTCGATCGGCGTCATGCCTTCATTTTGCCGAAACAGCTTAGAAAAATAAGTAGGGTCGTCAATACCTACATGATCTGCAATAGCAGCGATTTTTTCATTCGTTGACGCCAGCATGCTTTTGGCTTTTTCGATTTTGAGACGATGGCTGTACTGGTTTGGCGTCAATCCATATACCGTCTGCATACATCTTGTCATGTAGTCAGGATGATAGTGCAGTTTCTCTGCAAGCTGCTCCATGTGTAATTTCTCCATAAAATGATGCTCAAGATAATGAACCACTTCTGATGCGACGGTCTCCTTTGCACTTGGAATATGGAATGCTTCCTTTTGCAGGTGAATGAGCAGTTCCTCAAATAGAAGCTGTTTTTTCAGCGGAAGTTCAGATGCACCATGATTTAGTGCTCTCATCGCTGAAAGGTGTTTTTCTAACACACTTCGTCCTTTCACTTTTCCTAAACGGGGCAGACTAAATTCATAGGTTGCCGGCTTTTCAAAGGTAGCTTGATTTTGTTTCATATCAATCCAGTGTTCTCTCAGCCGGTTCGTCAGCTCAAATCGGTCAATTGAGAAATGCAGCCACTCATAGTGGGTTTCCTCTTCACATGGCAGATGTCCACCATGAGACAGGCCCGGTGAGAGAATCGTATATTCACCTTCTTTTACATGAAAAGCCTCCTCGCCCTCTGTCATCCATAGTTCACCTTTTGTGACATAGAGCAGATCAAATACAGTGAAGGTTCTTGAGATATGTCTTTCTCCTTGATGAAATACCCCTTTACCTGATGCAATATAAGTAGGAAACGGCGGTACAGTAAATGTAATAAATCGATCCATATTCATCCCCTTATGAAGTCGGATTTCTCCAATAAGTTTCGGTTTCGTCTCTTCTTATTATAGTCGATGCACGGTACACTATAAATCGGATTTATACGAAAGGGGGCTATGTGATGAAATCTCAAACCCTGTCATATGAAAAGGTTCAAGCAAAAGATGAGAAAACACACCCTTCATTATTTGCATTAACTTGGCCTATTTTTATCGAAATCTCTTTATATATGCTCATGGGGAGCGCTGATACACTCATGCTCAGCCAATACTCCGATAACAGTGTGGCCGCAGTAGGTGTAAGCAACCAGCTCCTGAATTTATTAATTGTCATGTTCAGCTTCATTACAACAGGAACGACCATTGTGATTGCGCAGCTTTTAGGAGCTGACCGCAAGCAGGAAGCGGCTCAAGTCGCCTATGTCTCACTAGGAACCAACTTCTTGATCAGCTTTGTCATTAGTCTCCTTATGTTTATTTTAGCTGTTCCAATCCTGAACATGATGGGCTTATCAAGTGAACTCATGCCGGATGCGGCGGTCTTTTTACAAATTGTCGGCCTGCTTTCTTTTATTCAAGCACTCATTATGACGTATAGTGCTATTTTAAAAAGCTACGGATATACAAGAGACACGATGTATGTCACCATCGGAATGAATTTGCTCAACGTTGCCGGTAATTATTTGGTCATTTTTGGTCCGTTTGGCTTTCCTGTATTAGGTGTCATGGGTGTTGCCTTTTCAACCTCACTGGCTCGGTTGATCGGATTGATGGCGATGATCCTCATTGCCCGCCGCCGCATTGGATTGCATTTTTCGCTGAAGAGTATGTTTCACATTCAGCGGACGCATTTAAAGAAGCTGCTGAAAATTGGCATTCCTTCTGCTGGAGAGCAGCTTTCTTATAACGGCTCCCAAATGATCATTACACTGTTTATTACATTTATGGGAACGCAGGCTTTAGCCGCAAAGGTCTACACTCAAAATTTGATGATGTTCATTATGTTGTTTGGTGCAGCGATTAGCCAAGGGACACAGATTTTAATCGGGCGCCATATTGGAGCGAAAGAATTTGATGCTGCCTACCGCAGATGTATGAAAAGCTTATACTGGGCCATTGGGATCTCTCTTCTTTCTTCCACTGCTTTATCTTTATCATCGACGCATTTGCTTACCTTTTTCACTAGCAATCGTGAAATCATTCAAATCGCCGCTACGCTTCTCCTATTGACGATCATTTTAGAGCCGGGACGCTCTTTTAATATGGTCATTATTAATTCATTGCGGGCTGCTGGTGACGCGAAGTTTCCAGTGTATATGGCGATGATTTCAATGTGGGGAATTGGGCTTCCGATCGCTTATTTGTTAGGCATTCAATTTGAAATGGGTCTCATCGGAGTTTGGATTTCTTTTATCGTGGATGAATGGGTCAGAGGCATCTTCATGTATAGGCGCTGGCGTTCCAGAGTATGGACGGAGTATCGTTTTTCTTCCACATAAAAAGGACTGCGGGTGCAGTCCTTTTTTTATCTAATATCTTCTAAAATAAGTGCTTTTTCCTGTTTTGAAATAAATGCTCGCTCTGTAAAGACGCGATATTCGTTTTCTCTTGTTTTATCTAAAATGGCTTTATAAAAGTGGGCTGCTGCTTTCACCGGCATACGTGAATATAGGGGGAATTCATGAAGATGGTCAAAAAACTCCTCGTAGTATGCCTCTGCCTCAAAGGCAATGTACTCCCAGACGTGCTGGAAGGCTTGATTGACAATCCCTTCCTGCAATTCTTGCTCTGTGTACCCGAATTGATCCATCACCTGCTTTGGCAAATAAATGCGGTCTCTTTCAGCCTGATCTTCCCCAATATCTCGAAGAATGTTGGTTAGCTGCATAGCGATCCCTAACGAAATGGCTGCTTCTTTTAGCTGCTCTTTTTTACGTGGTGCAATAATGGGAAGGAGCATGAGTCCAACGGTACTAGCAACATGATAGGAATAGATGAGCAGTTCATCTAACGTTTCGTATCGCTGCTGCTCTAAATCCATCTCCTGTCCTTGGAGCAGGTCACGAAACGGGGCTTCATCCATCCGAAACTCTTGAAATGTATGCTCTAGCGCCACCCATATCGGATCATTCCGGTCTACCTCACCTTGTAAAAATCGATCAAACGTCTCCCGAAAGGATGCAAGGTCCTCTTGTGGCGTAGGCGACTCATCTACAATGTCATCTGCTCTCCGGCAAAAAGAATACACGGCCCAGACGGCCTGTCTTTTCTTTTTAGGCAGCATGGAAAAGGCCCGGTAAAACGTTTTGGAATGGGTTTGAATGGTTTCCTCACACACTTTTAATGCTGTTTGTACATCAACCACTTAGCTTCACTTCCTTTCTATCATTCAAATCTTTTAGTAGTACAGAAGCCATGAGCTTCGCACTTTGCATCACGATCGGCACTCCTCCGCCCGGATGGATGGAAGCACCTGCCGCATAAAGATTGTCTGTCTCACTGACCTTCACTTGCGGGCGGAAGACACCTGATTGAAACAAATTAGGCGCAAGTCCAAAGCTGCCGCCTTCAAACAATCCTTCTCGCAAGGAATCATTTGGTGTTCTGACCTTTTTCCAAACAATCGACTCTCGCAATCTCGGAAAGCCTCTTTTCTCAAGGACATCCACCATGTTCTCGACAAACTCTGGCTCCTCTTCCCAGTTGATATGATCACCTGAAGGAACGGGAACGAGCATGTATAAAACACTACAGCCAGCTGGGGCAAGAGATGGATCAATGATCGATGGATTAAATGTATAAAACGACGGGTCTTGAGGAATCGTTTTCGTTTGAAAAACCTCTTTCATATGCTGATCAAAGTGTTCTCCCATAAAAAATTGATGAACAGGTGCTTCATGATACATCTTGTTTAACCCAAGATACACCATCACACAGCCAGAGGACGGCACGTATTTCCGGCGATCTTGTTCGTATAAACCAAACTGTTTTAACGCAGCTGGATAATCTCCATTGATCACAAATGCATCAGCGGCTACATGTTCATCATTCACCTTTGCTTTGACTGCCCGTTTTCCCTCAAACATCAATTGCGTGACTTCTTCATTTTTTCTTACATGCACACCCATTTTGATGAGCTGCCCTTCCAATATATCTACTAAACTTGCATAACCGCCTTTTAAATAGTAAATACCATGTGCATGCTCACTATATGAAACAAGCGAATAAATGGCCGATGCTTCATACGGGTTTCCCCCAACATAGAGAGTTTGAAGTGCGTATGCATCTCGCAGGCGTTCGTCTGAGAAATATTTTTTCAGAGCGCTTTGTACCGTTCGATACGCCTTTAATTTCATTAAAATCTTCATATTGGCTTTTGTAAAAAATGTACGTTTTTCGTGAAATGATTTTTCTAGAAAAGCTTTCTGCCCTTCTTGAAACCGATCCGTCATTTCTTCCATAAACCTCTGGAACCCTTGATCTTCCTTTGGAAATACACGTCTGATTTCATCTAGCTGACGACGTGCATCAGAGTATTTCGTATAGGAGGTTCCATCTTGATATTGAATGGTATACAGCGGATCAAGCTGCAACAGATCAAGAGATGAATCGTCAATTCCTACCTCATGTAAAATGCCTTTTAACATGTCAGGAAGTAGGACAATGGTCGGACCTTCATCTACTTTATATCCTTTCTCACGTACAAATGCAAGTCTCCCGCCAAGCCGTTCATTTTTTTCGACAAGGGTGACATCATGTCCCGCTTTTTTTAAATAAAGCGCTGAGATCATTCCGCCAATACCACCGCCAGCAATCAATATATGTTGTTTCATGAGGCGCTCCCCTTTTCTTGATGCCGCATTGTTTTGTGTGAATGTTTCTCTTTTGAAAGAATGGCATTTGTCGTGATACGCGCTGATTCTAAAATGGTTGGCAGCCCGCTTCCTGGATGTGTGCCTCCTCCAACGAGCCAGCAGTGCTTTAATTCATCAAATTCATTGTGCGGCCTTAGGACCATCATCTGCGTGAGCTGGTGGCCAAGGTTAAATGTAGCTCCTTCATATACGTAAAGGTCTTCCTCCCATTGTGTCGGTGTGATCATCCTCTCAACTTCTATATGCTGCCTCACATTTTGAAAGCCGGTTTTCCGCTCCAATGTATCCAACACAAGCTCTCTAAATTCATCTTGATGCGTTTCCCAGTCAATACCGCTTTGGTTATTGGCAACTGGAGCCAGCACATAAAGAGCTGATTTTCCTTTTGGAGCAAGTGAGTCATCGGTTACACTTGCATTTTGAATATAAATAGACGGATCATCTGGCAGCTCATATGTTTTCGTAATGCCTTTGACGAATCTAGCATAATCATCGGAAAAAACAATGGTATGATGCGGCTCATCGTACATGGTATCCAATCCTAAATAGAGCATAAAGGTAGAGCATGAGAATTTTTTCTTTTTTAGTTTTTTCTCACTGTATTTCTTTAAAAGACCTGGCTCGACAAGCCTTGTCATCACATGTGCAAAGTCTCCATTGACGACAACCTCATCTGCCTGTATTTCTTCCCCAGATTCTAAACGAATGCCTTTTACTTTCCTTCCCTCCGTGAGCAGCTTTTCGACGCCAGCTGACAGATGAATCGCTGCTCCAGCTTCAACCGCCGCCTTTGCCATCGCTTCTGACAGCTGATTGACACCGCCTTTCGGATGGAAAACACCTGAGTCATGTTCCATAAACGAAAGGATCGAGAACGCACCAGGGCATTCCCACGGCGACATTCCTAAGTACTTTGATTGAAATGTAAAGGCATATTTTACTGATTCATTCGAGAAATAGTCTGACAGTACATCATACAAACTTTTATTTAGAGAAAGCTGTGGAAGTGCTTTAATCACCTTCGGACGAAGGTAATGATGAAAGCGATCCATTTTACTTTGTAAAATTGGTGTCAGACGATCCATTTTGCGCTTTGTATCCTTCATAAACCTTAAATACCCTTCGCCCTCACCCGGTGCAAAGGCTTCTAATCGTTTGTACATTTCATCACGATCTCGAATCATATCCAGCTGATTGTCTTGAAATATTAATCTATACATCTCTTTTAATTCAATCACATCAATATAGTCATAAAGATTTTTACCAGCAAAGGTGAACAGCTCCTCTGCAATATGAATCATGCTGAGAAAGGTAGGACCTGTATCAAACGTGAAATCACCAAGTTGAAACTTAGCGTTACGCCCGCCAACAAAGGGCTGTTTTTCGTATACATGAACATCATGTCCTTTGCTTTGAAGCATCATAGCTGCCGCAAGTCCCCCTGGTCCCGCTCCGATCACAATGATTTTCATTATCCTTTTTCCTCCAAATTAATTCACTTTAAGTTAATTATACAAATTAGAAAGACTAGATCAACTTTTGATGTGCTCAAAAAGTCTTATGTTATGTATCAAAAAAGCCGGCTTCCTTTCAACAAGTGCAAGAAAGCCGACCCTGTATTACGCTTCTATATCAATTCGATACGTTTCAAACCAATGATGAATCTGTGCTAGATGGGCAATCAACTGCGGGCCCTTCATGAGCTGGCCATACCATGGCACATGAAAGGAAGCTCCTTCCGTTTCAATCAGCTGCTTTAATTGATGCGGATCTAAAAATTCGTGAAGTACAGAATCTTTTTGCGCGAGACAGTTTGTTAGCATCTCTTTCACAGCCTGAGTATAGGCTGGATGATGTGTTTTCGGGTAAGGACTCTTCTTTCGATAAAGCACTTCATTCGGTAAAATTCCCTCTAATGCTTTTCGTAAAACCCCTTTTTCACGATTTCCATGCATTTTCATTTCCCAAGGAATATTCCACACATATTCGACAAGGCGATGATCTGCAAATGGCACACGCACCTCAAGACTAGCACCCATACTCATTCGATCTTTTCGATCAAGCAATGTTGTCATAAACCAGATCATATTTAAGTAAAAAAGTTCTCTCCGGGCTTTATCGACTCCAGTTTCTCCATCTAAAAGAGGCGTTTCGGCCACCGTTTCTTCATATTTGCTTTGTGCATATTCCTTAAGTGACAGCTTTTTTTGCCAAGAGTCTTGCAGGAGCTGCGTTCTTGCTTCTGTCGATCTCATCCAAGGGAAACTATTTGTTTCATTTGCCATGTGAAACCAAGGATAGCCGCCAAAAATCTCATCAGCACACTCACCTGATAAACCAACAACGAAATCCTTTTTAATTTCTCGGCAAAACCAAAGTAAGGAAGAATCAATATCTGCCATACCCGGTAAGTCTCGAACCTCAACCGCTTCCTTCAGATACGAAGCAAGCTCTTTTTGTCCAATGACACAGCTGTGATGATTCGTTTGAAACGCTTTGGTCATTCGATCAATCCAAGGACCGTCAGCATTAGGCTGGAATTGATTTGCCTCAAAGAATTGATCGTTTCCTTCGTAGTCAATAGAATACGTATGAAGCGGTGCTTTCCCTATTTTCTCAAAATGCTTAGCGGCAATGGCAGTAATGGCACTAGAATCAACGCCCCCAGATAAAAATGTACATACAGGCACATCAGAGACGAGCTGTCTTGTCACGGCATCTGTAAAGAGATGCTTAATGTGCTGTGCGGTGTCATCAAGTGAGTCGGTATGCTGCTTGCTTTTGACATTCCAGTATCTCCACACGCGCAGACCACCTTTTGAAAAGGTCAAGGCATGTGCAGGTCTCAGCTCTTTTATCCCTTTAAACACTCCTTGACCTGGTGTTCTTGACGGCCCTAAGCCAAATATCTCCGACAGCCCTTCATGATCGACTTTTGCTTTGATATCAGGGTGAGCAAGAAGTGCTTTGATCTCTGAACCAAATAAGAAGGAATGATGACGTTCTGTATAGAAAAATGGCTTAACGCCAAGCCGGTCTCTCCCTGCAAATAACAACTCACGCTCACTATCCCAGATCACAAATGCAAAAATGCCATTAAAATGAGAGACACACTCTTCCTTCCATTCTGTATAGGCATGAAGAAGAACTTCTGTATCAGAATGCCCAAGAAAGCGGTGCCCCCTTTTTAACAATTCTTTTCTTATATCCTCCGTGTTATAGAGCTCTCCATTGTATACAATCGTATAAGCATGGTTTTGATGTGTATATGTCATCGGCTGCTTTCCGCCTTCTACATCTACCACCGCTAACCTTTTATGCCCGAAAAGAACATGCTCACTTTTCCATGTATTTGTATCATCTGGCCCTCTTTTAGATAATGTATCTGTCATTTGATTGATTACATGATCCTGTTGGATGAGCTGCTTTTTAAAGTCTGCCCAGCCTGTAATTCCACACATCATCATCAGCTCCCATCCGTTTTTCCTCAAGTGTTCTCATTCAGCCTTTCTTAGTTTATGCATCGTCTCCTTGATAGTTGATTTGTCCTTTTTTCCCGGCGTATAGGACAAGCTTGATTTGGTAAGAAAAGAAAGAGGAAAGGAGCTTTTGCAAATGGAGAATCGAATGAGGCAGCTTGAACGCTGCAGCAGAAGATGGTGTAATGGGTATTTGCTCATTGAAAACGGGCATTGCCTGATTGAAGATGATGAAGGAGAGATCATGCTGCCAGAAAGTCTTCAAAGCACAATGATCTGTTTGAAGGAAAATGACCAATGGACAAAAGGGGAATTGCTCGGTTCTATGATTCTTCATGAAAACGGGCAGCTAATAGAAGTACAGGGAGGAGAAAACATTCAATATACGACGTCTCTTGCCAAAGGCTGGCTTGATCTTCTCATGTTCGTACCGGAAAACGTTTTTGATCACATCCTTGACCAGATAGAGCAGCTTGGTTTTTCCGTCTATGATTGTGTTTTCTCTTCCTTTCATTCATTGCAGCGCGTCTCTTTCTTTCAGTTTTCGGCAGATACGCAATCACTTGCACTTCAATGTCACTATGAGCCAGCCGCCAGTCACATTCGTTTTGAATGGACCACTTCAGACGGACAACGGATCGTTTCACAATTTGATGCCACATAAAAAGGACACTGCTTCGTATAAGCAATGTCCTTTTTATATTAAAAGATATGGAAACCGATCGGCAGACGTAAACCGAGAAGAATGGTCACAATCGCAAATACGATAAAACCAATCAACACACCAGTCACCGATTTTCCTTTTTTCTTGCGCACTAGGACCATTTCCATGAAACCGATCACGAGGATACCAAGAATCATTTTTCCAATATACTCGCCCCCGTAACCTGGAATTTTCATTCCTGTGCGAACATACAGCTCTACGCCTGTTGCAATGATGATCAAGTAGAATAAACGAACGATCATATGCACAATTTTAGCGCCTTTGTCATTTTTACCTGCTAGAGCAAAGGCTACGAAGAATAAAATAATCCCCAGCACCCATGCTGTGATATGTAAATGTGTTCCCATTTGTGATTTCCCCCTTTATCAGAACAAGTACCTTCTCATCGTACCACGAAATAAGTCGAACACAAAGCGACAATCCTGTGTCATCACGCGCTTTATTTGACGTGATTTGTCAGCGTTCCAATCGGTTCAATCGTGATGTCAATTCGATCTCCAGAAGCTAAAAACTTAGGCGGTTCAAAGCCCTTCCCTACCCCAGAAGGTGTACCTGTTGCAATGATGTCACCCGCTTCTAATGTCATCCCTTTTGAAAGAGTGGAGACAATGTCCTCAACTGTGAAGATCATTAATTCCGTACTGGCAGATTGACGAACCTCTCCGTTTACCTTTGTTTCCACATGAAGCGCACCATGATCCTCGATCATTGACTTATGAACGATATAAGGTCCTATTGGGCAGGTAGTATCTAAGCTCTTGCCAATGAAAAATTGTTTATGTTTTTTCTGCAAATCTCTTGCCGTCACATCATTTAAAATGGTGTAACCGAAAATATAATCTTGGACCTCTTCAGGAGCAATGTTTTTCCCTGATTTGCCCATCACGATGGCAAGCTCTCCTTCATAATCCAATTCATTTGTCACATCTTCATGAAGGAGAATGTCCGCTTCGTGTCCAATGACAGAAGTAGGTGCCTTTGTAAAAATCATCACGTCTTTAGGAATATCCGCCGCACTTCCCATCTCCATCACATGATCTTGATAATTCTTTCCGACACACATGATGTTTTTAGACGGCTTTGGAATCGGGGCATGGAGTTTCACGTCCGAAAGCGGATATACATAAGAACCGCGGTCTTCTTCTTTTTTCTCAGCCCAATCAAGAAGCTGCCCGACATGTTCAACAAACTTGTCCCCCATTTTAATACACTCAGATAAAGAGTTTGGCAGTGTCTCAAGCTCAAATAATTTGGCTTCTGCCTTTTTGACGTCCATCACCCATTCATCATCAATGACTACCCCAATAAACATGCTGCTATGTATTTCACCTGTAAAAAACTTCATGTCTTCCCCTCACAATCTTCATTTCGCTAAGTTATGATGTCTCATTTTATTTCTCTATGAAATAAAAAAAACCCTTTTTTATCATACTCTCTTTTAAAAAGGGTTTCAAAAATGATGATTGAATGCCTAGCGGAAACGGCGATATTCCCACATATTCCCTTGATCCCATTTACGCTCAACATTTCCTGTTCTTCGAGAACGATGCTTCTTCTTTCCACATCTATGGCAAGAACGGCTACGTTTATGGTGATGAGAACGTTTAGATCGATAGCTGCGGTGTGACTTTCGGCTCTTCTTATTGTGGGATTTGTGCTTGCTGCGATGTGATTTGCGGCAGCTTTTCTTATGATGCGATCTGTGCTTGCTGCGATGTGATTTGCGGCAGCTCTTCTTATGATGCGATCTGCATTTGCTGCGGTGTGACTTGCGGCAGCTCTTCTTATGATGCGATCTGTGTTTGCTGCGACATGACTTTTTCGGTTCGCTCTTTTTGCTTCTGTAAGATTTTTTGCTTTTACATGACTTTTTGCTCTTCATGCTTTTCTTCGAACGATAGCTTTTCTTAGAGCGATAACTTTTCTTTGAACGATAGCTTCTGTAGCTTTTTTTACTGCGACGTGATTTACGGTGTCCACCACCGCCAAAGAACCAATGACCGCGACTTGAATGACGAGAACGAGCTGACTTGTGCGAACGTCTCGATTCTGGTTCACGATCTAAGTGATGATCACGTCCCTCACTTCGAAGTGAAGCCACTGCATGTTCAATGTGTGAATGATCAAATGTACTCACGAACAATTCCCCTCCCAGTCTATGCTTCGACAAAACAAACAGACAAAGCTGTTTATCTTCTCTGCTTTATGTTACGAGACTCGGTAGACAAGTGTTCGTGACGAATGCCTCTTTCCTTTAAAACTCCATGAATACCTACCAGCGGTACAGGACATTCCTTCACTTTCATATTGTAAAGAAGAGCATATAGGAGGCTGATGAACGTATGAACACAGAACCTTTAAAACAACTTGATATGTGGATTCATCCAAAGGACTTGATTGAATTAAAAAAAGACATTTGGAACGATGAACCTGTTGAAGCTATTCTAAAAACAGGCCAAACCAAATCACATATTTATGCTTCATACCGCGGATCACACATTAGAAAGCTTAAGAAAAAGTCCTATCAAATTGAATATCGAAAGCCGAAACAAAGACAGGGCGAATCGATCTTTCATTTAAATGCAGAGTACAATGATCCTTCGTTTATCCGAAACAGGCTGTCCTTTTATTTCTTTGAGCAGATGGGGGTGCATAGCCCCGCTGCTTCTCATGTGTTTCTCACCATAAATGGAAGAAAAGAAGGGATTTATTTGAAAATAGAATCCGTCGATGAGTTCTTTCTTCAAAAACGGCAGCTTTCAGGAGGCGGCATTTATTATGCGGTTGATGATGACGCGAACTTCTCCCTTTTGAGTTCTTTTGATAAAAAACCAAAAAAGCACCTTCTTCTCGGATACGAGAAAAAAACGGGAACCTCTCAACATGATCAGCAGCTGAGTGAATTTATTTACTTTCTCAACACAGCGAAAGATGACACTTTTGCAGAAAAAATTGAACAATACCTAGATGTGACACAATATTTCCGCTGGCTCATCGGTGTGGTATGCACACAAAACTTTGATGGTTTTGTTCATAACTACGCTCTTTATGTAAATGAACAAGGGAGATTTCAAGTACTTCCTTGGGATTATGATGCAACATGGGGTCGTGACATTCATGGAGAAGAAATGCCGTTTGATTATATCCCAGTAAACGGCTTTAATACATTAACTGCTAGATTACTAGATATCCCTTCGTTTAAAAGAGCCTATTACACACTTTTCCAGCATGTACTCGATACACATTTTGTAGAAGACCGGCTCTGCCCAATCATCGAGAAATGGCATGAATCGATTGAGGATCGAATTGGAGATGATCCATATACGAAAGATCGAAAAGACATCTTGCAGTCTGAAAGAGACTTAATTCGGCAGTATATCAACAAAAGACGACGCTATTTACAGACTGAGATCAAAAAAGAGATATTTGGTACGTAAGAACACTTTCGAATTTTGTCACTTTATTACTCATATTGACGAAACAGCTTTTTTTATAGAAAAATAGGGTATACTAACCATATCCTTCTATTTGATAAAAAATGTGAGAGTTGGCGTCCGTTATGATCAATTATGAAATTGAACAAAAAAGATTACATTTAATTGAGACTGCGAAAAAATTCGGGATGAATGCCGAAGAAACGATCAGGTGCAGTCAAGAGCTTGACACACTCTTAAATAAAGGCATCAAATCCACCTCTAAAGATTGCTCAAAAAAAGGGTAAGCCATACATCTAATTCCTCTCATCAAAAGCTTTCAAAAAGACAATCACACATTAAAAGACCCATCATAAGCTATGGTGAAACGCCCAAAACAAGTGCCCTAATTTTATAAAGGATGTGCACCGCTATGCCGGCTATTGTGGGAGCCTTTAAAGTAAATGCCGTCGGAACGAGCGGAGTCGTTCATGTTGGAGACTGCATCACCATTTCTCCAAATAGTCAGGTTAAAACGTTTGCTGGCGCAGGCAGTTTTAATACAGGTGATCAATTACAAATTAGCAACTACAAAAGTGTGACAAATACGTACGACAGTGATGTCATTGATCAACCGCTTGTTGGTAACTTGTAAGGAGTGAGGATCCGTTGAACTTCTATATTAATCAAGCGATACAAATTAATTATTTACGTGTAGAGTCTGTGAGTAACTCCTCTGTTCTGCAAATTGGGAGTGCTGGATCCATCAAGGCCCTTTCCAACCTGTATAACACGGGAAGCTATGTAGAAGCAGCGCCTGCCGCAGCAGGTACACAAGGTATTGAAGAATCTCAAGGCGCAAGCACAGCACCTTTTGTACCGCTTCAGTCACCAACAACTTAAGCCATCTGCAATCCCCGGAGGTGTATGTAAATGTATGATTATCAGAGCAACGCTTCACAAGTATATGGCATCATTCAAAAACACTCGCAACAAATCATGATGCTTGAAAAAAGGCTTAACGAGCTTCAGCAGGAAATACAAATGATCAAAGATAAACCGACAACGAATATTGAACGGATTGATTATCAATTTGATCAACTGAAAATCGAACGGCTGGAAGGAACGCTGAATATCGGCCTCAATCCATCTGATCCAAACAGTGTTCAAAACTTTGAAGTGGGCCAAACAACAACCCCGGGAATTGGAATGATGCAGCAAGAAATGGCTGGTCAATTTTTCAATCAAACACGGCAGCTTGTCGATGCATTTTTAAATGAAGAAGCACCAGAACTTCTTGAAGAACTAGAACAGCGATACGAAGGGTCCCTCGATGAAAGCAACAAACACCATATCATTGAGGATATTCGCAAGCAAATTGACAGCAGGATCAAATACTATGCGGGACAGCTGCCACACCGGGAAGATATGACACCGCTGCAGCGTTCAGAGCAAATTGCTGAATATGTGAAGCATGATGTAAAGCGGGCGATTGAGCACTTTTTAGCCCATATTCCAAGTGAAACGAAAGGAGAGGAAAACGGATGAATTTCACAGTTGTCAACCGCAACATCGAGACTGGAAGCATTAAAGTAGTCGGGGTATCGTCTTCTTCCCTGTTTATCATCGGGGACACAGACCATGTACAATTATCCTCAATTTTTGATACACCGCCAGAATCTCTGATTATTGGCCCGTTTGTTCCTCTGGCGCCTCGATAATGATCAAACGCACATCTCAAGTGAAGTTCTCAAAGGTGAATTCTGTCGGGATTTCGAGTGTGGTTCAAATTGGTGATACTCAGGAGCTATGCCCGAAAGTCAAGGTATTAGCTGTTCAACGAACCATTAGTTTGTTTTATGGCTATGAAGCAGAAAATTTAGATGCGAAAGAATTTGAAGTGTATTATGAGCCCATTCCTTTGATGCTGCCAGAGCGATCAGTGAGAACAGCATTTTACCATGAAAAGCCTGTGATTAAAGTGTCTTCAATCCATGTAGAAGGGGTATCATCGTCCTCTGTCTATCAAATCGGCTCTACTTGTAGAATGAATGGCGTTGCGCGAGTGAAGCATATTAGAGAGCTGTTTAGCAATGATGAAAGTCCGCAAAACTCACAAATGGACCTACCTGCGCATATGATGGTGATATGACTTCGAATAAAGGATGTCGATTATGCCAGCAATTGTCGGACCCATTTACATTAACTCTATTTCTGGAGGCGTCGTAAACGTCGGTGACTCATTCTACCTGTCGCCTAAAAGTTCGTCAAAATCTGCTTTAGGCTCTGGAGCGGGGAATACCGGAGATTTCTTGATATTAAATAATGGCATTAGCGCCACCAACTATGTGGATCCTGACTTAAACGATCAGAATATGGTAGGCAATGCATAAAGCAGCTCCTCTGCATCCATTTCAAATAGAGGAGCGCTTTTTTATGCTTATTTCTTTCTGCGCTGTCTCGATTTTTTTGTTTTGACCAGCTTGCTTGCCGGCTGTTTCCGAATCCATTTGATGTACGAAGCAAGCTTTTCATCCTGCCTCAGTGCATCAATTGTGTTCAAACGTGCGGCAAGCTCCTGGTTTGTATAGAGGGCATGTACTTGTTTATGACAAGGGATGCATAGGTAGGCAGTCGGTAAAAGAGCCCCGCCTTCTTCTCTTGGGGTTAAGTGATGTTCTGTGAGCAGGACATCTTGTCTTCCGCACATCTCACATAATCCAATTGTTTGCTTTGCCACCCGTGTCATCACCTCAATATTTACATTAATTCCATTGAGACTGTTGTCCCTTTCCCGCTTGGATCTGCCGGATGGACAATCAGTTTTTTCGGCAGCCGCATTTTCAATTCTTCCACATGGCTGATGACACCAACAGCTAAGTTTTGAGACTGTAATTTCTCTAATGCAGTGATCACTGTATCAAGCAAGTCTTGATCAAGGGTACCAAAGCCTTCATCAAGGAAAAAGAATTGCAGCGGGAACTCACCTCTCAGCTGAATCTGCGCTGAAAGAGCTAGCGCAAGCGCAAGCGACGTCAGGAAGGTTTCCCCGCCGGACAAGCTGGACACTGGACGTCGGACACCGCCATTCGCATCATCACGCATGACAAAACCGCCTTCTGAATCAACCTCAATCGCATACCTTTGTCTTGTCAAAATACCAAGACGGGCAGATGCATCACGACTGACACTTTCCAGCTGTTCTTCTGCTAAGAACTCAACAAATGTATTTCCTTTAAACACAGTTTGCAGCTTATCGAGCCGATCAATTTCTTGCTGCAGCTCCGCCAAGCGTTCATGAATACTTGCAAATCGCTGGTGATTTTCTTCCATTACACGCAGATGTTCATATGCAGAGCCGCTCATCACTGTTGCTTCTTCCAATGCCTTTTCTGCCGCTTCTTTCCTCAGTTGAATGTCAGTCCATTGCTTTTCATCTAGTGACTCATCTTTCAGCAGTTCAGAAATTCGCTTTAAGTTTGCGGCACATTGCTTTCTTTTATCCTCAAATTCGTCAATTTCTTGTTTAACAGATTGACGTACTGATTGATTCATGAAAGCAGATTCAATCTCTTGAGGCTTATCAAAAGGAGAAGACTCCGATTCTTTAGTCCATGCTTCACTTGCCTCTTGTTTTCTCCGGTCAGCCTCTTGAAGCTGACGCTCACAGCTTGAAAAATGACTTTGTGCTTCACTAAAGAGCTCCTGCGCGTGCTGTAATTGCTTGTACGATTGCTGTTCCATTTCATTGAGACGAGCAAGCGTGTGTTCAACCTCGATCAGCTCTTCAGAAATAGAGACAGCTTTCAATGGATATCTCCCTAAATCTGTTTCATATTGATGAATGAGCTGCTGCTGGCTTTCTAGCTGATGCGCTAGTTTATCAAGTTCCTTCTCTACATCGTATATGGCTGTTTGCAGCTGTTCTTTTGCCTGCTGTTTTTCTTCCAAAAATGAAATACTTTTCTCAATACGCTCTTTATAGCCTTCCGCTTGCTGGTCCTTTTCATCGATCTGCTTTTGCATCTCTTGTACTTGATGCAATGTAAAGTGCGGGAAAGCCTGTTCAAATTGAGACGTTTGCTCTGAAAGCTCAGATTGAAGCTCCTTGATCAGCCCGTCTAATTCTTCGATACGCTGCTGATCAAATGTCATTTGATCTTTCATCTTGCTTATCTCTGCTGCTTGATCATATGTTTCATCCATTAAACGAGCTCGTTTACGTTCAACTTCTTGAATATCTTGTTTCAAGCCTTTCCATTCTTGCATGAGATACTGCAAGGACTCCGGCTTTTGCACTGCTTCTACTGTTGCTGCAACTTCCGCACCTGGAGCTTTCTGAGATAAAAAGGCAAACTGCTTTACTAATTGATTGGCGTGCGTTTCCAATAACTGCTTGGCTGCATACATGTCTCTTGTATATTCCTCTGCCTGCTTGAGCTCTATGTCCATCCGTTGAATCACTTCATCGATTTGTGCCACTGTTTCTTCATGGTCATTGTTTTCCAGTGCCTTTGGGTCATGATGAATCGATCCACAAACAGGACATGGCTCACCATCTACGAGCTCTGCCGCTAATTCTTTTCTTAATTCTGCCGCCCTAACAGCATCACGCTGTTTTAATTTTTCGAGCTTCTGACTTTGTTCTCTTTTACTCCATTCTGTAAAAGCCCGTTCAAATTCACATACATAGAAATAGAGCTGTTCAATCGCTTGAAACGATTGGTCTATTTTTTCATGATGGTCTTTTTGCTGTTTTTGAAGCTTTTCATATGCTGCTGCGGTCTGTGTTGATCGCTTTTTGAGCTCCTCCATCTTTTGTTCTTCCTTGTGTATGCTTTGGTGTATTCTTTGAATATTTTCGCTTAAACGCAAAGCATCCTGTACACTTTTCCGTTCTTTTACAGAGACTTGTAATTGCTCCAGCTCACGCTTCAGCTGTGTTTGTTTTGTCAGTGCACGTTCTAACAAAGATTGGAGATTGTCTGCTTCTTCTTTCTTTTGTAATAATTGCTGTGCTGTATCGTTTTTTCGCTGTTCGATTGCCGTCTTTTCCTGAAGAGCCGCCTCTTTTTTCCGTTCAATTTCCTTTAGCTGAAGCAGCTGCTCTTTCTTTTGAAGAAGTTCTGGCTCAGTTTCTATTTTCTTTTGCCTTGCTTGCTCATAGTTCTGTGTCATTTGATCATAGATCGTTCGTTGATGCAGCAGCTGATTTTCTGCTTCCTGCTTCTCTTTTAATGCTTGAGAAAGCTGATTTTCAGCCTTTGTTAATGCATCCGCATAAGGCTTTAATGCCTCTGCCTGCTCAGCAATATGAAGCTTGGCCTTTTTCTCTTCCATTGATGGTGTCAGTTGATTCAGATGGTTTAGTTCCGTCTCATAAGCTTCTTGTTCCTTTTGATACTGCCAAATTGTTTGCGCCTTTGTAAAAGCAGTGAACGCCTCATCCCGCGCTTGTTTTTTCTCATGAAAAATAGCCTTTGCCTGCTCTGCCGCTTCCTTTGCCTTTGCGAGCGCCTCTGGACCAGCTTCACCTAAACCATTCAGCTCAGCAAGCAGTTCATTTTTTTGTCCATACTGATTCTGCGCCTTTGCGCGCAAACGTTTAACGAGCTGATCCCCATACTTCTCTAGGTTAAACAAACGCTGAAGCATTTGTCGTCTATCGGCTCCTTTTAAAGAAAGGAATTCTGCAAACTTCCCTTGGGGCAAGACAACCGCTCGCGTAAAATCATCAATGGTTAACCCGAGTAATTCTTCTATTTTACGATTGACCTCACTCGCTTTATCTGCAAGAACTGTCTGCGTATCACCAATTTCAATCAAACGGCATAGTGTCGTTCTGACTTTCATTTCATCTGCCCGCTTGAAAGCACGTTCTACTTTATAAGAAATGTGATGTTCCTTTTGCAAAGCGAACGTAAAGGAAACTGACAGCTTCTCTTCCGCTTGGTTCAAAATACCATGTGTATTATTTAACGCACGTTCCACTTTGCCATAAAGTGCCAGGGTCATGGCGTCTAATATGGACGACTTTCCGCTTCCTGTCGGTCCAAAAATGCCAAACACACCTGCATCACATAATGAGCTAAAGTCAATTGTTTGTTCTTCTCTGAAGCTATGAAGTCCTTTAATGGTTAGTGTAATCGGCTTCAAGTCGCTTCCTCCTCTTGCATTTCATTGGCGAGCTCCAAAAACAGCTTGACTGTTTTTTCATCAGGAAGACCGCCGCCTGTCTGGCGCTCATAAAATTTCACGAACCGCTCTTCGATTGAGAGCTTTTCGACTTGCTTTTGTTCTTCCATTTGCTGAAGTTCTTTAAATTTCGGTCTAATATGGACAAACCCGCTATGCTGCTTTCGGAGCTGATGAATCTCTTCTATGGAGAGCTGATCTGTTAAATGAATCTCTAAATCAATCCATGCCTGAAGATCCCGTTTTTCATCCAGCCACTCGTGTACTTGGCTCAATCCTTCAGTTGCCTTCCATTTCACAAGTGGTTTTCCGCTTGATAACAACACTTCTTTCCAGCTTGCTTTTTCATTAGGTTTTGCCTCTACAATCGTGACTGATTTGGCATATCCTGATTCAGAAAAGCTGTAAGCAAGAGGGGACCCGGAATAGCGGGCAATCGTTTTGGCACGTTTGATGGTTTGCGGGCGGTGCAAATGACCAAGGGCCACATAGCAGGCTGCTTCTGGCAGACTTTCAGCCGCAACGGTATATGCACCGCCTACTTCAATCGGTCTTTCTGAATCTGTTTGACTTCCTCCTGCCACATAAATATGGCTTGTTGCGATATTGACCGTATCGGCTTGAAATTGAGCGCTTAAATGTTGGAACGCTTGCTGTATTTTTAAATTGTAATGATCACGAAGCAATTTCTCTTCAAATGTTTCAGCCAGCACCTCGTTAAGTCTCGCTTCAGACGGATAAGCGAGTGCTGCAATGGATAAACGTTCACTCGAAGAAGGAACATCGACGCGGATGATGTCATTTGTCGGATATCCAATTAAATGAATCCCCTGATCATTTGTTAAAGGAGATGCGGCAGATAGTCGATCCGGATTATCATGGTTGCCTGAGATGACCACGACCTGACGTTTTCCTTTATCAGATAAGGCAGATAGACTTTCATAAAAAAGCTGTTCTGCTCTAGCAGGCGGATTCACTGTATCAAAGGCGTCTCCAGCCATGACAATGACATCAATGTGTTCGTCTTTTACGATTTGATACAGCTCATCTAAAAACTGTGCTTGCTCATCAAGCCGGCTCCGGCCTTCAAGGGTTTTTCCTAAATGCCAATCTGCCGTATGCAGAATCCTCATTTGATTCACCTCTCATTCCGATACATTTATAATGAAATTTCTAAATTCCCATCAAAGAAATAAAGAATTTTCTCCTCTAATGTTCTGTTTGTTAAACGTTCTACTGCTTTTGCATATAACGCTATTTGAGTTTCATAGCGCTTTTTCAAAATAGGTACAGCTGCTTCAAGACCGCCTGTATATCTGCCTTGCACTCTATCTGTTTTATAATCTAGTAAATATAGTTTTCCATCCGTTTCAAATAAACAGTCAATCATCCCTTGAATAAGGACAGGCTCCCCCTCTGCATCAATATGGCTGTATACCTCTTTAACAGGTAACACCATACTAAATGACACTTCTCGTTTCACCCAGTCCGCTTTCAGCAGCTTTTGCCCAATAGAAGTAGAGAAAAAAGCGGAAATTCCTTCTTGATCAATTGACTGAACTTGCTCATTTGTTAGCAAGTCCCGCTGCTGTAAGGAATCGAGCAGCTGATGTATATGGATTTCATCGAGGGGCTCGTCAGAAGAAAGCGGAATATGCTGCATGACTGTATGCATTGCGGTGCCTTGCTCTGCGGCAGTGAGTGCTTTTTTCTTCATGAAAGCCGGCCGGTCATACAACGTTGCATGAGCTCTTCTAAGAGAAGAAGGAACACTGTACTCATCCTGTATTTCTTTCATTCTCTTTATCTCTGAAACAGACTGCTTTGTGCCGACTTGTGAAGCCGCTAGATACGGATATCTCCATGAAAGTCTCTCTGCTACTTTCTCATCAGCATCACCATATCCTTCAACAGGTAAGCCGTCCATCAATGCTTGTACCACCTCATCTTGCTGCTTCTTTTCAAGTGACATATCTTCTTTTAGAAGATCGGAAGCTTGAGTAAATGAGATTGTGAATGCTGATGGGTGCGAAAGAACAACATCACCTGTTTCTTCTAAAATAGATGACATTGCTTGGTGACGGATGAGAGCAGGACCAATAAAATCTAAGTATGTTTTCGATTGATAACGTTCAAAATCAGGGAGGAGCCAGTCCTCTCCGGTTGCAGCATTTTGCCATTTGCTTAATGCCTTCACCTGATTTTTGACAGAGCCGACAAGAAATAATTTTTCCTTAGCCCTTGTGAGCGCTACATATAGAACTCTCAGCTCTTCAGATAATAGCTCTTTCCTCATCTTTTTTTTCATCGCAACAAGCGGTAATGTTGCATAACTAATTCTCAGCTCTGGATGAATATATTTGCTTCCAAAGCCTAATTCTTTATCAAGTAAGTAGGACTGGTTTAAGTCCATCATATTAAAGTTTCTGCCGAGTCCTGCGGTAAAGACGACTGGAAATTCTAATCCTTTACTGCTGTGGATCGTCATCATGCGAACAACGTCCTCTGTTTCACTGAACGTTTTTGCCGCCCCAAGATCATCTCCACGCTCCTGCATTCTTTCGATAAAGCGAAGAAAACGGAACAGCCCTCTAAAAGCAGCTTTTTCATACTGCTTCGCTCGATCATAAAGAGCACGGAGATTCGCCTGTCTCTGTTTGCCTCCAGGCATCCCGCCGACGTAATCTAGATACTGCGTATCGCGGTATACTTCCCAAATCAATTCCGCTACTGAATGATTCATAGAGAAATCACGCCACTTACGCAGCAACCTGAAAAATCGTTCTAGTTTTTTGCATGTAGGGTGATCTGAATGAGTCACACTCATAAATGCTTTCACAGCATCATAATAGGTGCCTTTTTTATCACTCGTGCGGATCAGTGCCATTTCATTTTCGTCTAAATGAACAATTGGTGATCTTAATACAGCTGCAAGCGGAATATCTTGATATGGATTATCAATGACTTTTAACAGAGAAAGAATCACGGACACCTCTGTTGCTTCAAAATAACCAGAGGAAAGATTCGCATACACAGGGATTCCTTGCTTCTTCAATTCCTCCATCATTTGCGGTGCCCACGGCATGGAGCGAAGCAAAATCACAATGTCTCGATACTGCAAGTTACGAGTCATTTGCTGTTTTGAATCGTACACTTGAAATGGCTGCTCCACCAATTGTCTTATTTTTTTAGCAATGACTCTCGCTTCAAGCTGTACGGTTTCTAGCTCTTCTCGCTCTTCGTCAGTTTCTGCTTCCTGTTGATCTAAATGTACAAGAAGCATTTCTGTCGTTGTATCTTCGCTTTCTGGATAACTCGCTCCAAGCTTTAATTCAGCTTGTTCATCATATTCAATTTCTCCAACTGTTTCCCCCATCAGCTGTTTGAACAAAAAGTTCGTACTGTCTAACACATCTGAACGGCTGCGGAAGTTTTTATTTAAATCAATTCTCTTCCCTGTTTCTTTGCCGTCTGGTGTGAATTGTTTATATTTGTTTAAAAAGAGCATGGGCTCAGCCAGTCTAAAACGATATATGGACTGCTTTACATCACCAACCATAAACAGGTTGCCCTCTGCAGCATGTTCCCCTTTAGATACAAGCTTTAAAATCGTTTCTTGCACAAGGTTTGTATCTTGATATTCATCAACGAGCACTTCTTCAAACTGCTGTTGATAGTACTTGGCCGCTTCTGTTTCGATCAAATTTCCTTCCGCGTCCTGCTCTGCTAAAATGCGTAAGCAATAATGCTCTAAATCCGAAAAATCCACGATTGATTTTTCTTGCTTCGCTCTTTCGAAACGCTGTCCAAATTGGATGACAAGCTCCACAAGTGTCTCGACCACCGGCTTCATTTCAGCTAAGCTTTTCAAGTGCTGGGCCGGACTGCGCATAAAGTATTCATCTTTAAGCTTTTCTAATTGTTTTTTTGCTTGATTGCGTGCATCTGTGGCTTTTTCTAACAGCACAGGGTCATATTCGTCCCCTTTACATGTTTTGAGCCTTTTAAAATTGATGTTTGGCAAAAGCTCGTAAAGCTTCTCAAAATCATCTTGGTGCCTGATTAATTCATTGACTTGCTCTAAATCATCTATAAAATTTTCTGCTCTCGGTGCCGGACCGCCCGGTTCTTTTGATAGGGTGAGGGCTCGTTCGAGCAGTTCCAGACAGCTTCGAAAAACGAGAGAAAGGTCCTCTTTGATATATGGGTAAAACGGTAATTGTTCTACTTTTGTTTGAGCATCTACATCATAAAGAGAAAGGAATGCCCTCATCCATTGCTCAGGTGAAGGGTGAGATCTGGAAAACTCATAAATTCTCTTCACAAGCCATTGCAAGTCTAAATCATGACGATCAGAAGTGTAACGATCAACCAGTTCAAAGAACGCTGGCTTTCCAGCCTTATATTCATCCTCAAACAGTTCATCTAACACTTCATCACCTAATAATTCTCCTTCTGTTTGATCAGCCAAACGAAAGCCTGGATCTAGGTCAATCTCATAGTAAAAGGTGCGCAAAACCTGCAAGCAAAAGGAGTGCAGGGTGGAAATATTGGCACGATTCATGAGCGACAGCTGTCTTCTCATATGAAGGGACCCGGGGTTTTGGGCTAATTCCTTTTCAAGTGCTTCTGTGATCCGATGCTTCATCTCTGCCGCAGATGCATTTGTGAAAGTCACAACGAGCAGACGATCCACATCAATTGGATCTTCAGGCCGGGTCATTTTTCGAATCAGCCGTTCAACCAAAACAGCTGTTTTACCTGACCCTGCCGCCGCCGCAACAAGGATATCTTGTCCTTCTGAAACGATGGCTTCCCACTGGTCATCCGTCCAAGTACTGTTATTCGGTTTTGGTATTTGCATACTGATCCCCTTCTTTTTTGATCCGGTCTATCACAACATCATCCTTTTCAGATGAAAGCACTCTAAATTCATTATCTTCTATCGATTCATCAAATTGGCAAATAGACTTAAATGAACAAAAGCGGCATGGTGTTTGATCCTTCAATTTATATGGATTAATGGCTACCTCGCCATTTGTAATTCTTTCGCCTGCCTCTTCAAACGTGCGCCGAACATGCTGTGTGAGTATATGAAAATGATCTTCACTTAAAACAGCAGAGTCAGAACGGAAAGACCCATCCTTTTTCAAGCCGGCTTGAATGACTTGTGATCTTCCTGATTCAAGCGTTTGATCCATTAGCTTTACCGCTTCTACATCTTCAAGCAATAGACCTTTCATTTTAAATTTCTTGAATATTTCCTGCTCAATTTCATCCTCTGCAAGCGGAATCGGTGCTTGAATGAGCGGATCATGAATATGGAAATATAAAATGCCAGCTGGTGTTGCTTCTACACCGAGCCACTCCTTCGAATACGTAATGGCCAGGTCTAAGTATGTGAGCATTTGCAAGGCCAGCCCATAGTATACTTCTGCTAGATCAAGACCTTTCTCACTCGATTTATAGTCGACGATTCTCAACAGCAGCCCTTTTGAACCTTCTGCTTTATCCACCCGGTCAATTCTTCCAACAAGCTCCATCGTGCAGCCATTTTTCAATTGAAAAGTAAACGGTGGAAGTGGTCCTTGGCCGCCAAAGCCTAACTCAAGCCCAACGGGAGAAAATCCACTCACTCTTGCATGCTCACTTAATATAGAAGAGACTCGAATCAAGATTTTCTGGAGCTTTTCTTTAATATAAGCATGCCGGTTAGAGCTTAATAGGATTTCCTTTTGAAGACGCGGAGCAAGCTGTTCGATTGCATGTCTTGAATAGTTGACACAGTCATCCTTCGTTAGGTTTTTCCAATCCTTTTTTTGTTCAACAAGCGTATCTGAAATATGCTTTAAGGCCGAGTGAAACAGCTGGCCGATATCGGGTGCTTCCAATTTATAAAATTGCCGGTCCTTTAGTTTTAACCCGTGGGAAGCAAAGTGAGAAAATGCACACGCATTGAATTTCTCCATTCTTGAAACACTGCCTTGAATGTGATCACCATAAAGTTCTTTTGTGACGTTTGGTTTTAAGCGCTTCGCTCGATTTGTAAAAAACAAACTCGACAAGATGTTTTTTGATACATCCCGATGAGATGACGTCATCAAATAATTATAGACACTCCACCATACACCACTA
The DNA here is from genome assembly GCF_054161415.1 of Bacillus sp. PK5-006. Taxonomy (NCBI): domain Bacteria; kingdom Bacillati; phylum Bacillota; class Bacilli; order Caryophanales; family Bacillaceae; genus Bacillus; species Bacillus sp. PK5-006. The sequence goes on from NZ_CP096414.1 coordinate 2,639,897, forward strand.
ATGGGATATTGGTTGAGCCATTGCTGCAGCTGCGAGACAGTATACGATAACGAGACATGCTCATTCGCTACAAATTTTAATTGCTCCTTGTCATCCAGCTGTTCTGGGTCTAACACATACAAAGCATGCTCATGATTTGGCATAAGCTCCTGACAATACTTGATAAGAGTCGAAGGCAATAGAGAGCGCCCCTCTTCATCTGACACTGAATAAGACAGATACAAATGATGAGATGGACTCGACAGCGCCTGGTAAATTAAAAATTGCTCATCTAGCAGCCGTTCCTTTCCTGTCTCTGCCAGCTCTGCTCCTGCTCGTTTTAACCATTCCCTGTCATCCTCAGACAATACACTTTCGTCAGAAGGGCGTGCGGGAATAACGCCATCATTTACCCCAATGATAAACATACACTTCACTTGATACATTCTGGATAAATCCATACTTCCGATAAATACTTGGTCGAGTGAAGGCGGAATTAAAGCGAATTTTAAAGAGGCCAATCCTGTATCCATCATCTGTTGGAATAAAGGAAATGAGAGCTCCTCCTCACCGAGCATTTCCACAAATTCGTCCATTAATTGAATAACAGCTTCCCATACTTGTCCATGCTGCATGGCTTCAGCTAATCTACCTGCTTCTTCAGCTTCCAGCCTAGCCTTTTCAAGTTTATCCGGCACTTGTATTTCCTCTAAAAAGACATAGACTGCCTCTACCATGTCTTTTACCTTTTGCGCTTTTTTCAGCCTTTTTTGCAATTGGAAAAGCGGAGGTGCGATCCATTCCTTTACATCATTCAGCATCTGTTCCATTTCAATTTCTTGATCTGTTTGTCCAAAATCCTCATCTAAGGATTGAAACCGCCTGTAATGGAAACGGGAACCGTTTGTCCAGCGTTCTCCTTTTACACCATAAGCAATACAGTAGTTTTCAAGCTGATCTGCCTGTTCTCTCGCTTTGTTTTTGGCAAGTTCGAGCGGAAATAAGAACTCTGTCTTCACGCATCGAAACACGGCCTCATACCGCCAGTTTCCTTTTATGACATCCAAGCTCGAACGAATTAATTCAATGAGCGGATGATACTGCATCGATTCATTTCCATCAATAAAAAAAGGAATATCGTAATCTCGAAAAACCTCTTTTAACGTATCTTTATAGTCGTCTACATGCCGCGCTACAATCGAAATATCTCGCAGTCTAAGTCCTTCTTCTCTCACTAAATGAAGAATTTCTCTCGCTACTCCCTCAATTTCAGCTCGTTTACTCGCACTTTTAGATACTGTGAGATGAGGAGTGACTTCCTGATATGGCTGCACCGGTCTCTGCTCATATTGCCGTTCTAAATAAGCAAGATCCGGCGTATGAAGATGACGGTTATTTCTCTCCAAAATGTGCTCAGAAATGGCCGCTCCGCACTCTTTGGCAAGCTGATAGAGCTGGAAATACGTTTTACCTGTCATACGAAATAAATCAAGTTCATTTGGCAGCTTATCATGATAGGAACGATCCACTGTGAAAGCAGCCGTTATTTTCTCAGCATGCAGCAGAAGCTGTTCAATGACGAGAAGCTGCTGCGGTGTAAATTGATAAAAACCATCTATATAAATGTGTGCTCCTTTTATTTCTTCAGATAAAGGAATTTGCTGCGTGAGAAGTGTCAAATAGTCTTCTGAGTGCACATATTCATCTTGTAAATGCTGCTCCATCTGCTGATAAAGAACATGCAGATCATGCAATTTCTCGGCTGCCCGTCTTTCTTCTGTATACTCTGAATGCATGCTCGATAATGAAATTTTTTCAATATCCTCCGGCAGCATGCAGTATCTCTTGAACTCAGCCATCGTCTTTTCGATTTGCTCCACAAACCCCGGCTTATCACTCGCTTTTTTGAATACCTTAAACTTTTCTTTCTCCTCTTCAATCACTTTTCTTAAAAGCATTTGAATTCCTGTGCTTGTCACAAATTGCCGGTTCGCTCCGCCAGTCTGCTGTAAAATAGACCAAGCAAGACGCGTGAAACTAAATACTTTTGCCCTGATCATCCCGCCAGCTTCAGACGTTTTTGCAAGCTCGTATTCCATTAAGAATGTCATTTGATCCGGGACTAAAAAAATGATTGGCGGACCCAACGGATCAAGCCGAAGCTGTTCTTTGATTTCCTCTAAGATTGCAGTCGTTTTTCCACTCCCCGATCTGCCTGCTAAAAACTGAATCTCCACGCTCCACAACACCTTTCTTATGTACTCATATTCTAGCGAAAATAAAAGTAAATAGCTATTTTCCCCTTCTCCTTCCTAAAAAGATATAGGCACCTTTCCTTACTCTTCTCATATCATAAACCATCATGAACTCAAAGGAGGCTGGCAATATCATGTATTACAGTTATTATGACTACTCGCCATATGACATGCGCCAAAACACAAGAATCATTTCAGATCTTGAAAAAGCAATCAATGGTGAATATTCTGCGATCCAATGCTACGAAAAACTTGCCCAAAGAGCAAAAACTCCTGAGGCAAAAAAAATCATTCAAGAAATACGCCAGGATGAAGTCAGACACTATCAACTATTTTCAAAGCTATATTATTCTTTAACAGGTAAAAACCACAAACCAAGCATAACAGAACCTTGTCCAGATCAATTTAGAGAAGGGCTTCTTTTCGCATTTAAAGATGAACAAAGAACGGTCGATTTTTACTTAACGATATCAGATTATGTCCGGGATCAAGGAACAAAAGAGCTGATGAAACGTATCGCTCAAGATGAACAGCAGCATGCTGTATGGTTTTTATATCTTTTAACGCACCATGTGTCTTAGATAGTCCTATTTTAATAGGAGATCGTATGTTCCGTCAAAAAATGAAATTGTCTTTTTATTCATTCAATCTATAAAATAAAGGAAGGATTCTCAGCAAACCTCTCATCTCTTTCACTTTTTCAAACGTGAAAACGACAATTTGATAAATAAAAAACTCCTCTGCCACAAATAGCAGAAGGAGTTTTTTTCATGATCGTTTAATGAAATTTTGCTTCATTGCTTTGCTGCTGATGTTTTAGCATCCCATCAATGGACAGCATCTTACTGCCGCTAAGTGTTAAATAAAGCGCCATGACAAGCAGCGATAGTTCAAATTCATAACCGCCCACAAATCCTTTAGAAAAACCAACCGTCATAATCGCCACAGCCATAATGGGTACAAATAAGGCTGCGAAAATACGTGTTCCTAGACCTAAAATCAAGGCGATACCACCGACCAGTTCAATTGTCTTCACAATATAGGCCATAAATTCCGGTATACCGATTTGTCCAAAGAATGCCGCTGTTCCTCCCAGACCTCCTTGATATGCCTGAAGTCCGTGTAGAAAGAAGATGATACCTAAAATAACACGTACGAAAAGTGTTCCTATTTCTTGATTTGTTTTCATATAGTGATTTCCTCCTGTTTTTACACTACATAATGTAATGTTAATAAGTAAAAAAAATTAGTAATTTAGATTAAGCATAATGATTAAGGCCACCATGAGAATCGTTGATGTGACAATGGGAATGATGGGTACATTGAAAGGAATATTGTATGTTGGGTTTAAGATCTTCTGTATTCTTAAATTCAATGCCCGATCTCCAAAGGATACCGCAAACTTCGTTTGTTTTTGAAACTGCGTTCTCTTTTTAATCAGTTTCAAAAGGGCTTGCCCTACTCCAAGCTCAGTGCCTGTCTGCCGAATCGCGTAGTCATCTGCGATCACTTCACGAAAAACGGAATAGCTTTGTCTCATATGCTTTAACACTGGAATGTACCAAATCACTTTTGTAAGCATTGAGAATGTGAAAGCCTTTAAAGGATCGTAGCTGTATTTGTGGTGCAATTCATGATGAACAACAGCATCAATTTCCTCTTCATCCAGCATGTCCATGAGAGATGTTGATAAGTAGACCTTTGGATGAAGCATCCCCATGGCAAAAGCAAGCGGTTCATGACAATGAAACACAATGATGTCATTTGCATATTTTTCAGATAAAGATTCGGTCGACTGGTAATCGACTGCAAGCATCAGATTTTGCTTGAATTGAATGTATGTTTTGATTTGCTTCGTCATATAAAAAATTGCAAATCCCAGTGTGTAGAGGACTAAAGCATCTAGAAAATATTTCAAAGGAGTGAATCCATAGAATTCGAGAACAGACTGGCATACATGAATGAGATTATATGCTTGATTCCAGCCAAAAAAGCTTGAAAGCACGTAATACCCCATCTGATAAAAAATCGTTAAACCAATCAATATACCGCTTAAAAATAGCAGGCTCGATTTCATTTTATTCATTTTGCTGCTCCTCTTTTTTGGATGCCAGCCTTGCTTCAAGCACTTTGAGTAATTCAGGGTCAGCACTTTCAATTGCATCCACCATATGATTCACTGCCAGTGGACCAAAATCGTCCATCAGCCCTTGCGTAATCCATTTTGTCTGCTCATTTAGAAATTCTTCTTTTGTTAAAATGGGATTATAAATAGATGAACGCCCTTTTGTTTTCTTCTCGACAATTCCCTTTTCGGTTAAGCGGTTCAGCACAGTCATCACTGTGTTGAAATTAATCGGCTTTTCATCTGACAGCTTCTGCTGCACTTCTTTAATCGGCATATCCTCACCTTGATAAAGGATTTCCATAATTCTTCCCTCTAAAGGACCGAAAAAACGATTCAATCCCTTTTCATTATATTTAAAAGAAGGAATTTTCATGTAATCACCTCACACACTAAGCATTGTAGTGCAATTGAAAATGATAGTCAACTGATAACTAAAATAGGGGAAAATCGTTGTATATTGTTTTTGTTTTTGGTAAAAATTATATCTTTACTTTTATCAAGAGGCTATCTCGCCTTTGATAAGATAATCTTATGAAAAAGGTAAAAAAATTCGTATTTTATTTATAAAGACTTTTGTATTATAGTAAAGATAACAACATTTCACTTACTGAACAAATTTATAGGAAGAAGGTTTACATGTGATGAAACAAGGAAACAGCCTTCGAACCGATCTCATTTTGATCGCGATAAGCGGTTTAGGTGGATTTCTTTTGTCTTTAACAGGAATGTCTATTGGCTGGATGGTCGGTACATTAATCACAGCTGCATTTATTGCCATGCGACGTCCCACCCTGTTTCAGCGTAAAGGAAACAACACCTTGCGTATTCACAGCAGATGGCTACTCCTTGGTCAATTCATTCTCGGAATCGAACTCGGACAGAAAATGAACATGAAAGTTCTTCATATTTTCGCTGAACATTGGCTCCCTGTGAGTTTCATGCTCGTTTTTTCTATTCTACTGGCGATGCTCTCTGGCTTTGCCTTATGGAAGCTGAGTAAAACAGATATGCTGACCAGCTTTGTCGGAACAGCCCCAGGCGGTTTATCTGCTATGCCAGGGATTGCCCAAGAGGTTGGAGCAAATACAGCCGTTGTCAGTCTCGTACAAACAACACGTGTATTAATGGTGGTACTCACCATCCCATTTACGGTGTTCTATTTAAATACAAAAAATCCAGCGGATGCAGCTGCAGGCGTGCAAGGGAGCGCCTTTTCATCCGGCGTTTTCACCCTGTCAAATATCTCGTGGACTGCTGCACTTATTTTAGGTGCCTGGCTTATGTCACGCCTCGCGGTTCGGCTTCATTTCCCTGCCCCTTGGCTGATTGGCAGCATGTTAGGAGTTGCAGCTCTTCAAGTAGGTGCAGGTGCGCTCATAGGTCATGATTTGATTCCTTATTGGCCAGCACAAGCGAATATCGCATCACAGGTATTTCTCGGTGCAACCATCGGTTCAAAAATGAATAAACAGATGTTTGTCGGGCTAAAAAACACGTTAATTGTAGCCGTCGTCAGCTCAGCTGGATTGATTGCTGCAACGGTTCTCAGTTCAATTGCCATTGCAGAGGTCACAGGCATTTCTGTCATTACAGCCATTCTTGCCTTTTCGCCTGGCGGTATTGCAGAAATGGCAACAACAGCAGTCACACTCCATGAGGACTCAACCTTTGTAGTAGCTGTACAAGTCGTTAGAATCATTCTTGTCATTGCGATGCTGCCACCGTTTTTTCGATTCTTACATCATGTCTGGGCAAAAAGACATCCTGAATATAAAGCCGCAAAATAAAAAAAGAGACGCTTTGCATGTGCAGAGCGCCTCTTCTTTTATTCATCCTGATTTCTTTTGACACCAACTACTTGATCCTTTGAAATCGTTCCAAAATGCCGGCTGTCGAAGCTATGTATTCGGTTATCTCCGATTACGAAGTAATGGTTTTTTTTGATTTTATCTTGTCCTGTGATGGCTTTCAGCTGAAAATCTCCTGTCAGGACATTCCCCATTTTATGTTTTTTCTGCTCTTTTAAATAGGGTTCTTTCCATTTTTCCCCATTAACAAATAACTGATCATCTACATACTTGATCGATTCTCCTGGGAGCCCAATGACCCTTTTGATCAAAATTTGATTTTTAGGGCCGTGAAATAACACATAATCAAACCGGCTAATTTTCGTGAGTTTTGGCGAGAACTTGTTGATTAATAATTCTGTTCCATCTGTAAATGTGGGGTCCATACTAACCCCTTCTACTTTATACTTCACAAACATGAAATTCTTTACCTGGAACAATAAGACGATGCATGTAATAATCATCAACCATAGCAATGGCTTCTTTTTCATTAAGAGCCTCCTTTGTCCTCACGCTTGCTCATTCGAATGTTCAACCTATTTTCTACTCTCTTTCCAACATACCATAATAAAACGATAACTAGAACCGCAAAAACACTTCTTAACGGATTCTTTACTAAAGCAGAAAGATCATAACCAATAAAACTAATGATAAAGAGCATGACACACTTACCAGCTAAAGCAGCTAATGAAAATTGCCACATGCTAATTCTTGATAAGCCTGCGACAACATTGACAGCCGCAGAAGGTGTAAAAGGAAAGCAGAGTAAAATAAATAACGGACCAAATCCCCGCTTCTCCACCCAAAGCATTAATTTCTTAATGGAAGGGTGTCTGCTGATAAAGTTCAGCATTCTCATCTGTCCAAATTTTCTGATCAGTAAAAAGACAAGAATAGAACCTGCACTTGCACCGATCCAGGTTAATAAAAAGCCTTCCCAAAGGCCGAATGCATTCGCATTTGCCACCGCAAACGCCACGAGTGGTAAAAACGGAAGAAATGCTTCAATCAGAGGAAGCAATATAGCGACAATTGGTCCAAAGGCCTTGTAGCTTTCAAAAAATGATGTGATATTTTCATGAGTAAATAGAGAAAGAAATGATGTCAACTTGTTTGACTCCTTCAAGGTTTGTCTACATTTCATTTTACATGGAAAACATAAAAATATACAAATGAATCCCACTCGCCCCCTTGAGATTGTTTGACTCATTCGATATAATAAATAAGAACATTTGTTCTATTTTTAAAGAAAGCAGGCTTGGACATGACGAGACTATCAAGAATACAGCTTCAGATGATGGAACAGGCCATCTTTCTCCCAATGGTCATCTCCATCCTCAATCGTGATCTGACACACTTAAAAAAACATCAAACATTTAAATTAAATGAACCATACATTCAGCTTGTGACCTCCGTGTTAAAGGAAGCACAGAAAGCACTTTACGAACTGAAGCAGCATTTACGTAAAGAAAATATGAAGGTACAGAAAATTGAACACGATGAAGGATTTACAACGTATCTATTTATCATAAATGGCTATGAAGAAAAGCATAAATACTTTAATCCGCGTATACGTCACCGGGTAGAGGAACTGCTGACTGGATATTTTCTGCATCAAGCAAATTAACTTCTTGCTAAAATGCGGCGTGGTACCCATGCAAAGAAAAAAGCCTGCCGCGGCGGCAGGCTCCTTCTTATTTATGATAATTCAAGCTGTTTTCTCAGCTCTGTTCTAACTTCTTCTAATCCTGGTCCATCTAACTCAAAGTAATACACATTCCCAGGCTGATAATCATGGCCCTTTAGCTGAATCGTATCCACTGATTTCAATGAGCTCAGTAATGGAAAAAGACCGATGAACTGCTTCATGGAAAGATTGGTTGAGACATTATCACCAAGCGTATCAATGATGTTGTCATATGACGGGATCGAAGAAATCGATTTAGATTTTTCGAAGATGGCTTGAAGTGCCTCCATTTGACGTTTTCCGCGCATGAGGTCACTATCTGCTTTTCTCGTTCTCACAAAGGCTAAAGCTTCTTCACCATTTAACGTATGTGTTCCTGTTTGCACATGAACTTTCCCTTTTGAATCCTTTTCCATTTGTTTTGCGATACCTTCATCTTTAATCGTTACGTCAATTCCATTTAGCTCATCCACAATGTCTTGAAACGCCTTAAAGTTCCCTGAAATCACATAGTCTACAGGAATGTTCAACAAGTTTTCGACCGTTTTGACTGACAAATCTGCACTCCCAAACGCATGGGCGTGAGCAATTTTATCATATCCTCTCCCCGGTATATCCACATAAGCATCACGAGGAATACTGAGAAGCTTAATGGTTTTGTCTGTTCGATTCACCGCCGCCAGTAAGACCGCATCACTTCTTGCTTCGTCTACCGTTTCACCTGGACGGCTGTCAATTCCAAGCAGCAGCACCGAAAAGCTGTCCTTTCCTGGATCAAAAGCTTTCACACGCTTTTGCGAGGTGTCTCCTCTTTCTAATGATACTTGCGCCTTATTCGACGCTTTTGAAATTTTATAGTATGCGTATCCAGTCACGGACACTGCCATCACCATGACAAATGCCATGATAAACAGCACGGCTTTTACCCAAGGCCTTAGTCTTCTTTTTGCTCTTTTTTCCTTCATCCTTTCCGAACCCTCACTCTATCTTAGTCTATCAATGTAGGTTCCACTATAACATATTTTGATGAAAGTTTCCTGCATGCAACATATTTTTATGAATCCACAATAAAAAGCCGCTCAAGATGAGCAGCTTTCGTCCATTATTTTTGGCTAATTCCTTGTTTTACTTCATCAATCATGGCAGTGAATGATTCAAGACCGCCGCCAGATAAATACCACATGTCAGAGTTCAAATACACCACATGGTTGTTTTTGACTGCTTTCACTGATTTCACATAATCATTTTCAACAAGCTGTTTCGCAGACGTTTCTTCTCCGATCGCTGCGCCTCGGTCAACGACAAATAGATAATCTGGGTTCGTTTTGACCATGTATTCATACGAAATGCTTTGTCCGTGTTTATCAGATGGCTCAAGCTTTTGATCTGCCGGTGTGATCCCAAACACATCGTGGATGAGACCGTATCTTGACTTAGGACCAAAGGCTGTCATTTTGCTGTCGTTCGCCATGATTACCAGTCCATTTTTCTTTAACTCTTTTGCTTCTTTCTTTAAAGCATCCACTTTTTGATCAATGGCAGCTAGTTCTTCTTTGACTTTGTCTTCTTTATCAAAAATCTTGCCTAAAGTTGTGGCATTCTTTTTAAATGATTCCATATAATTGGCATTGTCTACATCCATATAAATCGTAGGGGCAATTTTAGAAAATTCATCGAATGCATCTGCTTGACGGTGCTGGATAATGATTAAATCCGGCTTGATTTCTGCAATTTTTTCAAAGTTCGGCTCTTTTAATCCGCCGACATTTTCATATTTGTCTCCTTCATATTTAGATAAATATTTAGGCACCACTTGTTTCGGTAAAGCTGTTACATTCACACCTAGTTTGTCTAGCGTATCAAGGCTTCCCATATCAAACACAACCACTTTTTTCGGGTTTTTCTTGATCTTTACACCATCTTTATTCAGCATGTCTTTTACCGTCACAGTTTCTTCTTTAATTCCTTCTGTTTTTCCTTGATTTCCGCAGGCAGCGAGTACCACGATCGCTGTTAATACAGTCATCATCCATATCCATTTTTTCATACGTGATCACCTCTTTATTTTTTAAGAAAAATATAAGCAAATACGCTCACCGCGAATAACTTCAATCGGTATGCGCATGTCATAAATTTGTTCAAGTGCATCTGTTTGAATCACTTCGTCCACTCCACCTTCTTTAATAACCTGTCCATCTTTTAAGGCGACGATATGATCGGAATACACAGAAGCAAAGTTAATATCATGAAGAACCACAACAATTGTTTTCCCAAGATCTTTGACGAGCTGCTGAAAGAGCTTCATCATCTCGACAGAATGATTCATATCCAAATTGTTTAAAGGCTCATCTAAGAAAATATAATCTGTATCCTGCGCCAGCACCATTGCAATAAAGGCTCTTTGTCTTTGTCCACCGCTCAGTTCATCTACATATTGATGCTGGATATCAGCAAGCTTCATGTATTGGAGGGACACATCGATCATCTTCTCATCCTCTTTAGTCAGACGGCCATGTGAGTAAGGGAAACGGCCAAAACTGACAAGCTCCCGAACGGTCAGCCGCACATTCATATGATTGGCCTGCTTTAAAATACTCATCTTCTTCGCAAGTTCCTGCGGAGGGTATGCGCTATATGGGTTGTCTTCTAAATAAGCTGCACCTGAGTCTGGCTGAATCAGCCGGCTCATAATGGATAAAAGCGTGCTTTTCCCCGCACCATTCGGACCAATGAGAGAGGTCAGCTGTCCCTTTTTCACACTGATTGTTGTGTCGTGAAGCACTGTTTTTCCGTTATACGTCTTACTGACGCCCTTCATCAAGACCATGAACGACTCTCCTTTAACAGTAAATAAATAAAATACAGTCCGCCGACTAAATCAATCAACACACTAAGCGGCGTTTGAAAAGTAAATACCTTTTCTACAAGAAATTCCCCGCCTACAAGGGCAATCACACTAATAAAAAAAGAGCCTAATAGCAAGTATGTATGCCGGTATGTCCGAAAAAGCTCTCGTGCGACGTTTACGACGAGTAAGCCGAGGAACGTAATCGGTCCGACAAGTGCCGTTGCGATAGACACAAGGACAGCTATTACGATCAGCATCTTTTTTGTGACACTGTCGTAGTCAATGCCTAGATTCACCGCATGCTCCTTACCAAGAGACATGACATCTAATTTGGAGCGGAATGTCCAAATGTACACACACAGCGCCGCAAATAAAACAGAAGCAATCAGTAAGATGTCCGTGTTCATGTGATTAAAGCTTGCAAAGGATTTATCCTGTACGACTTGATATTCATTCGGATCGATCAGCATTTCCATAAACGAAGAAAGACTTTTGAACAATGTCCCAAACACAATTCCAACAAGCAGAAGCAAGAAAATATGTTTATTTTTGCGTTTGAACATGACTGTATACAGCAGCACAGAAAATAGAATCATCAGCCCAACGCAAAGGAAAAAATTAAAATTCTTATTGACGATCATTAAATGAGTCGACCCAAACACATAAATAATCGCTGTTTGCAAAAACAAGTACAGTGCGTCTAAACCCAATATGCTCGGCGTTAAGATTCGATTGTTGGTCAAAGTTTGGAAAACAACAGATGAAAAGGCAATCGCGCCTCCCGTTAATGTCATCGCAAGCACTTTCTTTAAACGACTTGGGACTGTGTACGGCCAGTACCCCATTTGAAAGGTAATAAAAATTACGATCAACACGGCTGCAATGGCTGCAATCAGGCATAATATACGTTTCTTATGCATAGCGTTTCCTCCTTAATAACATGTACAGGAAGATCGCACTTCCGATGATGCCTACCATGAGTCCAACTGATATTTCATATGGATAAATGATCACCCTTCCGAGCACATCACAAATCAGAACAAAAATAGCTCCTAGTAAAGCTGTATGCGGGAGGCTTTTTTTCAAGTGATCGCCGCGGTAGATCGATACAATATTCGGAATGATTAATCCAAGGAATGGCAGCATTCCGACAGTTAAAATGGTGACAGACGTAATCATTGAAACGATCACCAACCCAACCGCCATCACACGTTTATACGTTAAACCTAAGTTAACGGCAAAGCTCTCGCCCATGCCTGCCACTGTAAAGCGGTCAGCATATAAATACGCAATGATCAATAGTGGAACGCTCACATAGAGCAGTTCATAACGCCCTTGGACAATAAGAGAAAAATCTCCTTGAAGCCATGCGGATACGTTTTGAATCAAATCATATTTATAGGCTATAAACGTAGATATTGAACTGACAATCCCCCCAAACATTAAGCCGACTAATGGTACATAAATCGTATCGTTCACCTTAATATGCCGCAGGATTTTTAAGAAAAGAAGATTCCCAGCTAAAGTAAATAGAAACGCAATCCCCATTTTCATAAGCGGATTCACATGTGTAAAAACAAGCATTGCTACTAAAATACCAAGCTTCGCCCAATCCATCGTTCCTGCAGTGGTTGGTGAAACAAATTTATTCCTCGTCATGCTTTGCATAATAAAGCCGCATAAACTAAGGCTCATACCAGCAAGCACAATACTCACGAGACGCGGGAGGCGGCTTGAAACTAACGTGTGCACTTGTTCATCTGTTAAATGAAACAGCTGTAAAATGGACAGATCCTGTACACCGACAAACAGAGATATACATGCCAAACATACAAATAACAAACTTAATTGATACAATTTCATACAGGTTTCTCTCTTTCTATCAAGCTCTATCCGCCACAAATGATTATCATTATCAATTAAGCGACAGTTCATATATTATCACATCTAGTGAAATATTCAATAGCGGTATGAAAAAGACGCAAACTCAAAAAAACAGCCTGCGGCAGCGGCTGCTTTTTTCATCATGATTGAATATTCAATTGAAATTGTCCCTTCAATTCCTCTTCTGCTTCTTGAAATAACTGACGCAAGTTCTCAGCATAATCACCAAGAGCGTCTTTGCTCGTTTGAAAATTCACCCATGTCAGTTCTACTGGAAGAGCCACCTCTCCTGTCAAACAGTCCCAAAGGGCATCAAGATTTTTTCCGTAATAGTCAGGAAGGTGTAAAACTGTTTTTAGCTGGTCATGAAGCTCTTCTTGCGACCTGCACGCTGCACCGTCAAGCTGCACTTTTTTCATGTTCATTTCCCCTCTCCTCTCTATATTTTAAACGAATTGGAGGAGAAAGAGAAAGATGGACATCTTACTTTTGTTTCTGCCTGATACCTGAGATCAAGAGAATGAGGCAGGCAGCCAAAACGATCAAGAAAAAGAGGGTTAACACGATCTGAGTACCATACATATCAGCGAAGAGGCCAACAAAGACACTCGGAATACCAAGCCCTAAATAGGCAAACAAGTAATATCCTGCAACGGCTCTAGCCGCCTCCTTTTTCCCTCGCTCAACAATGAGCTGAAGGCCACCTAAATAAGTAAATCCATAGCAGGCAGTACCCGCCAGCATCGTTCCGGCAAGCACAAGGAAAATAGATCCGCTGTTTGCACCGTATAGTAAGAGGCCATATCCGCATGGAAGACAGATAAACCCCAAAAGGAGCGCTGTGCTGCTATTCATCTTACGCACAAAGGGCTGCATCAGGACACCTGCCATATTAATTAAAAAGAGCGCTGGCCCTACCCACAATTCATAACCATTTAGTTTAAGCTGTGCTGGCAAGATCGAAATGACAAGGCCGCACACCGACCATGCGATAGCAATGGCTGCATTCGCCGGCATTGTTCCTTTTGGAAATCTTGGCATGTTCATCATCGGTTTGCCTGTATCTCCTTGGACAGGCGGCACAAATAAGAAGACACCCATCATGGTTAAGATTAAAAAGGCCAGCACAATCCAATAGCTAAGCGGCGTGAGCGACACACGCTGAAAAGAAAGAAGTGCTGTAAAAAGAGCACCGCCCCCAAATCCAACCGAACTGCATAGTGCAATAAAAGTTGGAATCCAGCCTGACTTCTCTGGATATAAAGCAATCAAATATGCGGTGCATGTTCCAACACTAAGACCAAGTCCGACACCTTGCAAGAGCCGGGCAGCAAAGAGCACCTGTATGGAAGGGTGTACAATCATCAACAAGGTGGCACATAACGAAAAGCCAAGCGCAACCAATAAAATCGGTTTGCGTCCAGCTCGGTCAGAAATGCCGCCAAGAAAAAGCAAAACTGGAATAAGTCCGAAGACATACGCGGCAAATACAAGTGCTGTTGCCGCCTTTCCGTACCCTGCTTGTTCTGCATACGCCGTATAAAGGGGCACTTGCAGATTCACAGCAATCGTAATCATAAAAAGACCAAGTAAAACGAAAATAAACGGGATGATGGATAGGTGTGCCGTTTCTTCTTTGGATGCTGAAATCATTTGACTCTCTCCTCTATGTCATTGCATATGAGAACAGTGTACACACCATTTGGCTTACTTCCTACATCCAAAAATGACACTATTGACCAGTCCATAATTCCGTGTCATCATCAACTTATGATGTGAAAACGAGAGAAGGTGCACGATGTATATTCATTTAGACCGTTCAAGCGCTACTCCGCTCTGGCAGCAAATCGTGACTGAGATCATTCAAAAAATTCATACACAAAAACTGCATCCTGACGATCAGTTAACACCGACAAGAGTGTTAGCACAGGAGCTGAATGTATCAAGATCAACCGTACAGCTTGCCTATGATGAGCTGCTGGCAAGGGGTTACGTGAGCACATCTAGAAGAGGTGGTACAAAGGTCATTTCAAGCGATCAATATACAGCTTCCCCTCCCCATCAAAGTGAACCGCCTTTCTCACCTCCGACAAGACCTCACTTTGAAGAGGCCGAAAAACAAATGGATCATTGGCTGTCAGCCAATCAATTTCATGAGAAGCTTGATATTGATTTTCGTCATCAGGAGCCAGCCATCGATGCACACTTTCAAAACATATGGAAGCGCTCGCTCATGAAAGCATTACAGCGATTAGATATGAAGGATTGGGGCTATTCCTCTTCGCATGGATTATGGGAGGTGCGTTCAGAAATACGCCAATATTTATCTGTTGAACGCGGGATTGATGTAGAGGAAGATCAAATGGTGCTAACAGGTGGCACGCAGCAAGCCATTGATTTGATTTCACAGGTATTGCTAAAAAAAGGTGATACAGTGGCTGTTGAAGATCCAGGTTTCCCTGGGGCAAGGCTGTCGTTTATGCATCGCGAAATGAACATTCACCCCTCACCAGTTGATGAAGAAGGAATGGTGGTGAATACATTGCCCCGGCGAACAAAACTGATTGCTGTGACGCCCTCCCATCAGCGTCCAACTGGAGTATGTATGAGTGTAAACAGAAGGCAGCAGCTGCTGAAGTTTGCTGTCAGCCATCAGTCTTATATATTAGAGGACGATTTTGATGGAGATTATCGTTACCATGGCGGGCCGCTCCCTTCCCTATTTTCAGAAGCTCCCGAGCATGTCATTTACATCTTAAGCTTCTCAAAGGTGCTGGCACCTGGCATCCGCTTAGCTGCCATTGTCGGCTCCAGAGCAGTCATGAAAGAAATTGCCGCACTGCAATCACTCATTCAAAGGCAGCTGCCCATTATGGAACAAATCACACTCGCCTCTTTTTTCAAAGAAGGGGAATTCACGCGGTATGTCAGGCGAATGAGACAGCTGTATAAAAAAAGACAGGCAGCCATGATGGATGCCCTTTTGACACATCACTTTGACAAACACTTCCGTATCTATGGAACCGATACGGGCCTTCATGTCTTTTTAGAAGGAGCGCAAGACTTTGATGAAAAAGGAAGCATTGAGGCAGCAAAAGCAGCTGGTGTTGGCATTTATCCGTTAAGTCCTTATTGTTTTGAAAGCAATCGAAAGGGATTACTGCTAGGATTCGCCTGTACGGACGAAAACATGATTCAAGAGGGCGTCCGCCGTTTAAAGAAAATCCTTCACATTTAAAAAAGCCTGGAAGGTTTACTTCCAAGCTTTTTAAGATGATTGCTGAATTTGACCTACTTCTTCAATAAATGCGGCTGTTTGCTGCAAGCCATCCTGAAAATGATGGGTAGCGGAAATAAACAGCTTCTCTTGATCGGGGTGCTTCAAGAGCTTTTCCACCTTACTGATCCCTTTTTCAAAGGAAGCAAGACCTGTCTTTAATTGTTCATCGGCCTTTTGATAAGCGGCTGGAACTTCTTGATGATCCAGCCCTTTTTGAATCACACGATCAAATGCTTTCGTCGCTTCTGTCAATTTTTTATTTGTTTGGATCTTTCCATGTCCATCTGAGATAAACTGATCTGTCATATTTTCATATGCTTTATTTAACTCATCCATATAAGACTGCACCCATTGTTCATAATCAGCTTCTTTTGTGTCTTGCTTTGAAGGCGGCTGACCTGCTTGCTGACAGGCTGCTAGTAATGTCAAAGTTAGGATAAATAGCAGCACCAAATGTGATTGTTTTTTCATACAGAGCCTCCATTTCTTCATCCCATTCGTTCATATCGGTCAAATATAAGCATCCTTTACCACATAAGATTTCTTTTATTGTAACAGACAAGCTCGTGTCACTTCTGTGATTTATGAGTAAATGGATGAAAATACGTCAAAGGATCCACATTTCCCTGTCATTTCCCAATACAACCAATAGACGACAAGACATACGTATTTGGTTTCAATGAATTCATCTTTATGATGTAGCGGCGTCTTTTTACATTGCATTCATGCTTGATAAGAGATCCAGCGGCTGCTCTGCCGCTGGCTTTTGACTAATATCTGTTACGAAGCTCCCTTAATATAAAATCGTATACGAGATTGAGCTGCTGTTCCTTTGGATACAGCATAAATTCTTGTTTCTTCGGAAGACCGCCATCAAGACGATCTTGAAATTTCGTTCGGAGATATGCTGTCCGGTGCACCTGACTCTCAAATGATTTATATGAGACATCAAGTTTGACGGTTTGCTCATTTGTAAAGGTGACCACCGTGTCTCCGAGGGATGATTCTTGGAAGGTATGAATGTATTTGTGGGAGATCCAGCCGCACTGAGGACGGTTGGATGAATAAGTTGGGAAGAAATACAGATGATTGGATGAGTCAATCACAATTGGAGGTTTATGAGATATTCCTGTTACTTCGTATGTTCCCGCCTTTCTGCCTGCATAGCTTGAGCCGAAGAATCTGCAGCTGCGTTCAATAATTTGCAGGGGCTTTAATTCAACGTAAAAGCTTGTCTCTCTTTCTATGACTTTTGAATATACTCTTTTTCCTTCTTCAACTGGAAGGACCGCCATTGTTGTTTGATTAATGACGTATGAATCTAAAGGTGTTTCACTAATTCCTGACACTTCATTTCCTCCTGTGTTAATATTTGGTTATTTAAGATACTATTAATCTATCACCAACATATAAGAAACGACAGGATTTTTTCAAAATTTATTAAAAATCATCTTTTTATCATATTTTTTAGTCCATTCGATCTATCGAAAAGCCATTTTTAAAGATATATCACATCCTGTCGATTGGACAAGAGGTGTCGATTCTGCTCAAAAATAAATTGTCTAAAAATTATAAATTCTTGTTGATTTTTTCTCCGCCAATCCATATACTATAAAAAAGGCATCGGGGGGATTCTTTATGAAAGAGAAAAAAACGTATGCTGAGCTCATGAAGTCCCGCAACACCCAAAAAACCGAAGAAAACGGCGTCACCATTTTAGACATCTATATTCAAATGGTTTTAGATGAGGCGCTTTATAAACAGCGCTTAACCTTCTTAAGAGAAGAGATTGATAAGGCACTGGATCAGCGTGATGAAAAGCGATTCAATGACCTGTCAGCTCAATATGCAGAACACTGCTTACATCAATCATGATGATTTTACTTGCGGCAGAGAGACAGCAACTCGTCTCTTTACCGCAAGTTTTTTGTTTATCCATTTAAAATGGTCCCGCCATTCACATGCAGCATTTGTCCATTCATATAAGAAGAGTCTTCGCTCGCTAAAAATAAATAACTTGGCGCAAGCTCTACTGGCTCACCAGGACGCTCCATTGGGACATCTCCGCCAAATTCAGAGACTTCTTTTTCCGTAAAGGTTGAGGGAATCAGCGGTGTCCAAATAGGACCGGGAGCTACTCCATTCACTCTAATCCCTTGTTTAATGAGCGATAAGGATAATGATCTCGTAAAGGTTACGACGGCCCCTTTTGTGGATGAATAATCGATCAATGTTTCATGTCCTTTATAGGCGGTGACAGATGCTGTATTAATGATGCTGCTTCCTTTTTTTAAATGAGGAAGAACAGCCTTTGTTAAATAAAACATGGCAAAAATATTCGTTTGAAACGTCCGAAGAAGCTGATGCGAGGTAATTTGCTCAATGCTTTTTTGCGGATGCTGTTCCCCGGCGTTATTCACCAAAATATCAATGGAACCGAAGGCATCTTTTGTTTTTTTGACGACCTCATTCGAAAAAGCCTCATCCCCTAAATCACCTGCAATTAAGATGACACGGCCTCCCGCTTTCTCAATATAGTCCTTCGTCTCCTCGGCATCGCGATGTTCACTTAAGTAAACAATGGCGACATTCGCACCTTCCTTCGCAAATAAGACAGAGACTGCTCTTCCGATCCCGCTGTCTCCACCTGTCACAATGGCTGTTTTTCCTGCTAACTTTTTGTTCTTCACCTCACGATCAAAGACAGGTCTAGGGTTCATTTTATATTCAAGACCCGGACGTTCATTTTGGTGCTGAGGCGGCAATGTTTTCTTCGGCTGCTTTGTTGACACGTAGTCCACTCCTTCCTTTTATCTTGTTTATTTTTATGTGCTGGCGGCTTTTTTATGTATGGCGCCCCTGTTTCCTTTCAGATGTATGATTTTCAGCATTGTGGAAAAATTATACACAACAAGTCAAGTGGAGGCGACAACATGGAACAAGAACATAAAGGAATGGAACAGGCAAAATCGTTATGGCTGGCGGACAGTCAGAAATATTCTTTCCCTGCTGTCAGTGAAGATCTCACAGCAGATGTGATCATTGTCGGCGGCGGTATTACCGGTATCGCTGCGGCGTTTGAAATGACAGAACGAGGACTAGATGTGATCATCATCGATGCCGAACAATTGCTGCAAGGCACAACCGGACACACAACGGCTAAAATCACCTCACAGCATGATGTGTACTATTATGAGCTGATTCAACAAATTGGGATGCCAAAAGCACGTTTGTATGTAGAAGCAAATGAGAAAGCAAAAGACCTCATTCAAGCTCGTATCAAAGAGCACGACATTGATTGTCAGCTAGAGATAAAAGATGCTTACCTTTATACAAAGGAAGAAAGCGGTGTAAAAAAGTTAAAGAAGGAATTAGATGCCTACAAACAGCTTGGTATTGACCGGGAATGGAAAACAAAGCTTTCTTTTGACGCTGACATCAAAGCAGCCCTTGCGATGACGAATCAGGCACAGTTTCATCCCCTTCATTATCTCAATGCGCTAATCGACAAGCTCCTAGAGCGAGGTGTACGTATCTTTGAACAAACAACCGCTGTTGATGTAAAAGAAGGGAACCGGCCTGCTGTCGTCACAAAAAGCGGACATCATCTGACAGGGCGCTATGTCATTTCATGCTCACACTTTCCTTTTTATGATGGAAAAGGACTTTATTTCACCCGAATTCATCCAGAGCAATCCTATGTCGTAGCAGCTAGAACAACTAAACCACTCCCAGACGGAATGTACCTAGGAATTGACCAGCCTGCTCACTCTTTAAGAACGGCAGAATGGCACGGTGAAGAAGTAGTCCTCATCGGAGGAGAAGGCCATAAAACAGGACAAGGCGGAGATGAATCCGCTCACTATGAAGGACTAGAAACGTTTGGAGATGCCACCCTTGGAATAGAAGAAGTGCTGTATCGCTGGTCGACACACGATATGGTCACAATGGATCAAATCCCTTACATTGGCCGCCTGACCAAACACCACCAGAATATCTTTGTAGCAACCGGCTTTAGAAAATGGGGCATGACCACAAGCCACGTCGCAGCCACTCTTATCGGTGATTTAATTGAAGGAAAATCAAATCCATATGAATCAATCTTTACGCCATCAAGACCTGTTACTAACTCTTTCGTCAAAGATTTCGTTAAAGAAAATGCCAATGTCGCTGCCAAGCTGATCAGTGGTAAATTTAAACGAACTGATCAAACAATCGATGATTTAAAACCAGGCGAGGGCGGCATTATCTCGTATGAACATAAAAAGTGCGGCGCCTATAAATCAGAGGATGGGAATGTCTTTCTAGTCGATACAACGTGTACTCACCTAGGCTGTGAAGTAGCTTGGAATAATAGTGACCGCACTTGGGATTGCCCGTGTCACGGTTCACGTTTTTCCATTACTGGAGAAGTAGTAGAAGGCCCTGCTAAAAAACCACTAAAAAGGTCATATAAAGAACAGTAAAATTTCACTCGTTCCCCCTTTAAAAAATCCAATATTATCCGATAAAAAACATAAAGTCTGATATTTTTGATGATTATGGGGGGACAAACACATTGTTATTTAAAAAAGAACCGAAAAGAAAAAACACTGCTTTTTTCACACAGCAGGATGATGGGATAAAACGAATCAACTTCTCGAACAATACGGACATCGCCAAACAAATCAAAATGATTGACCTGACACAGCATGACCTATTGTTATTAAAACAGCTCAATCCAATTGTTCAGGATGATATTGCCCATATTGTTGATAAGTTTTATAAAAATTTAGAAGTCGAGTCTTCCTTGATGCATATCATTCAAGACAATAGTTCTGTCGATCGTTTGAAAAAAACACTCCGCATTCATATTAGCGAAATGTTTGCAGGTGTGATTGACGAAGCCTATGTGGCAAAACGCATTAAAATCGCGCAAGTTCATTTACGGATTGGGCTCCAGCCTAAATGGTACATGGCAGCATTCCAAGACCTTCTGCTATCCATTATGGATTTATTCGCTAACCATATCCAAGATTTCAAAGAATATCAGACAGCGGTCAAAGCGACGACGAAAATTTTAAATTTAGAGCAGCAGTTAGTCCTAGATACATTCCAAAATGAATATTCTAAAATTCGTGATGAAGCAGAAGAGCAGCAGCAGGAGCTTCATACAAAAATCACAGAGACTTCAAATTCGCTTGCTTCGCTCTTCTCAAACACAACAAGTGCAGTCGACAAGCTTGTCTCAAAATCGGATGAGATGGCGGACATGTCACAAGCTGGAACACAAATTTCAGCACAGGTCGAAGAAAAATCAATCGGCGGTAAAAAAGAATTAGAAATTCAGCAAACACAAATGAACCAAATTGATGGCAGCATGACAAAGATTGAAACAGAAATTAAACGCCTTGAAGAAATCGCCAAACAAATTGAACAAATCTTTGGGATTGTCACAGGCATTGCAGAGCAGACGAACTTGTTATCTTTAAATGCTTCAATCGAATCTGCACGAGCAGGTGAACATGGAAAAGGCTTTGCTGTCGTTGCAAACGAGGTACGCAAATTATCAGAGGACACCAAGAAAACGGTTTCAACTGTATCTGAACTTGTCAACAATACGAATTCACAAATCGCCATTGTTTCTCAGCACATTGCGGACGTGAATTTACTTGTGACAGACAGTAAAGAAAAAATGACACAAATCAATTCACTCTTTGATGATATCGTCAGCAGCATGAACTTAAGCAAAAACCAAAACGGAAAAATTGAAATTGACCTTCAGACCTTCCTTAACGAATTGAAGGAAGTCAAACAAACGGTGTCTCAAGTCGCAAGCTCCGTCGAATCCTTAACAAGCCTGACAAATCGCTAATACAGTCTTTTTTCTTCTGCTTTAGTATAATAGAAGAAAAGATAGAAAAGGCGGGATTTGATTGACAACAATTTGCCTAGTCAGACACGGGGAAACAGATTGGAATGCAGCGAAACGAATTCAAGGACGAACAGATATCCCTTTAAACGACACAGGTAAATGGCAGGCTGAACAAACTGGACTTTACTTAAAGGATGTCCATTGGGATGTTGTCATTTCCAGTCCACTAACAAGGGCAAAAGAAACGGCACACTTGATTTTAAATCATGTCCATGCCCCACTTGTCATCATGGATGATTTTATAGAACGAGATTATGGTGACGCTGAAGGCATGTCGTTTGAGGAGCGTCAAAAGCTGTTTCCAGATAAACAATATCCAAATATGGAACCAATTGAGACGATTCAAAACCGAATGCTGGAAGGTATTGAGAAAGTCAGAGCCGCCTATCCAGATCAACATGTCCTGATCGTGGCTCACGGCGCTGCTATCCATGCTTTACTCACCTCTTTGGCTGATGAACATATGGGTCTACAGAACACGAGACTTGTTAATGCTTGCTTAAATTATGTGGAATGGTCAGATGGTAAATGGAAGGTCCGTGATTACAACGTGGTCAGCCATTTAACTCAATCCGCCCCTTCTTAAAGAGCCTGTTATCTTAGCAGGTTCTTTTTTATGGCAAAAACAATGATAAAATAATATTTTTTTATATCGAAATTCGAAATAGATGCTAGACGATTCTACCTATTTTATGGCTTTTCGGGTATCGAATATTTAACCGGAAATGGATGATGAGAAAAAAAGCACACTCCCTTTTTAATAGATCATCGCTGAAATGATAGAATAAACATATTTTACCACCAGTTCCAAGTGACTTAATTCCCCAATTTTCGCTAGGACTTTCACAAAAATTCGGGTCTACTCTTATTTGCCTACTTCCCTTAAACTGAATATACAGAATAATCAAACGGATCATTCTTATAGACTACGGATGATTATTCTGAAATAAGAAAAAGGGATGTGGAATGTGCGTGAAAAAGAAAAATGTGATGACAAGTGTTTTATTGGCTGTCCCTCTTCTGTTTTCAGCAGGGTTTGGAGGCTCCATGGCAAATGCCGAGACGGTCTCCAAAACAGATAGTGAAAAAAGCTATATTGTTGGTTTTAAAGCCTCTGCCACCACAAACAGCTCTAAGAAACAAGCTGTCATTCAAAATGGTGGAAAACTAGAAAAACAATACCGCCTCATTAATGCTGCACAAGTGAAAATGTCCGAACAAGCCGCCAAAAAACTTGAACATGACCCTAGCATTGCTTACGTAGAAGAAGACCATAAAGCAGAAGCATATGCACAAACCGTCCCTTATGGAATCCCTCAAATCAAAGCTCCAGCTGTACACGCTCAAGGTTATAAAGGTGCTAATGTCAAAGTAGCTGTCCTTGATACTGGAATCCACGCTGCACACCCTGACTTAAATGTTGCAGGCGGTGCGAGCTTCGTCCCTTCAGAGCCAAATGCCACCCAAGACTTTCAATCACATGGAACTCACGTAGCTGGAACCATTGCTGCCCTTGATAACACAATTGGTGTTCTTGGGGTCGCTCCAAGCGCTTCCCTATATGCTGTGAAAGTATTAGACCGCAATGGCGACGGACAATACAGCTGGATTATTAGCGGTATTGAATGGGCTGTTGCCAATAACATGGATGTCATCAATATGAGTTTAGGCGGAGCAAGCGGTTCAACAGCACTTAAAAATGCCGTTGATACAGCAAACAACCGCGGAGTCGTTGTTGTTGCCGCCGCAGGTAATTCAGGCTCTAGTGGCTCTAGAAGTACAGTTGGCTATCCAGCCAAATACGAGTCAACAATTGCTGTTGCCAATGTAAACAGTAACAATGTCAGAAACTCATCTTCTAGCGCAGGTCCTGAATTAGATGTTTCTGCACCTGGTACTTCTATTTTAAGTACAGTGCCAAGCAGTGGATACACTTCTTATACTGGAACATCTATGGCATCTCCACATGTAGCAGGAGCAGCAGCGCTTATTCTTTCTAAAAACCCGAACCTAACAAATTCACAGGTTCGCCAGCGCTTAGAAAATACAGCGACACCGCTTGGTGACTCATTCTATTATGGAAAAGGGTTAATCAACGTTCAAGCTGCTTCTAACTAACCAAGTGTGATAAAAAAATCCGGCTGATCCAGCCGGATTCAGCGCGTAGACAAACCCTCGCATTCGGTGTCAGTCCTGCGTGCCGGTGCTCACGAATGCTCAATTCGCTCCGCTCCGGTACTCGTCCTTCCTAGACTTCAAAGGTTTCTATCACGCTGAAAAGAAGACAAAGAGCTAAAATAAAAATCATTTTAGCCCTTTGTCAACAATCTAAATCCGGCTGATCCAGCCGGATTTTATTTATTACTGCTTTTTCGGCGTTTTCTCTTTTTCCGCCGCTTTTTCCATATCCATGATTCTCTCCATCATGGTTGGGTGTCCATAGCGGAAGATCTTCACTAAAAACGGTGGATTTACCTGGGACAGCCCTGATTTTGCAAGCTTTTGAAAAGACGTTACGCCTGCCTCCCCGTCTTTTGTCATGTTCACCGCATATTCGTCGGCTGCCCGTTCTTGATGCCTTGACACTGCATTTGTAAAAGGTGAAGCTGCAAAAGACAGCATCGATACGATGATTAAAAGAAGCGGAAGAGCAGCAATGTCGTGTGACACCTTGAGACGAAATGTGGCTGCTCCTTTTTGATAAAGATAAAAATAAAGACGGTCGATCGCAAATAATCCGGCCAATGACAGCACTAAATATCCTGCTAATCCAATATAGACATGTTTCATGACGTAATGTCCCATTTCATGCGCCATGATAAATAAAATTTCTTGGTCTTTCAGCTTTTGCAGTGTTGTATCCCATAAGACAATACGCTTATTTTCACCAATTCCTGTGACATAAGCGTTCATCGTATTCGTTTTCTCAGACATATTGACCTCATATACATGATCTGCCGGAATATGCGCTTTGTCTGCCAGCGTTAATATTTTCTTCTCTAGAGCTTGATCCTTTAGTGGATAAAAATTGTTATATAACGGATCAATGACGACCGGTTGTATAAAGAAGAGAAACAGCGTAACTGGGACTGTCAAACACCACGCATACAGCCACCAGCGTTTTCTTCTCTTTTGTATCAACCAAAAGAACACAATAGCACAAAGGGAAAGAAGCGGATATTGAATCCAAAAATCCAGTGTTTGATCTTTCAACCAGCTTGCCGTACTTTGTGCAGATACTCCGTAGTGCAAAGAAAGCTGATAGCCAATCCACTTAATTGGCAATGAAATGATCATTGTTAGAAGTGACAGCACAAACACATACACAAGTTTGCTTAAAAACTTGAAACGAGCTGCTGCCAAGCTCCAGTCTGCTATTTTCCGTGAATACCCTGAAATGAGCAAAAGGAAAAAGACATACCAATCTAATGGGATGGTGATGAAATACAGCAGATTCCGTATATTCGAGAAATTCTCGCTGATCACAAGCTCATGACTTGTCATAAAGGTATGCGGATCTGCACTTGTCCCTTTTACACTTTCAGGTACCGATGAATCTCCCATTAGAAACAGATACGAATAAATAAAAAGACCGTACAATATGTATGCTACTGTTGCAAGAGCCATCCATTTACGTACTCGCACAGGTCAGCCTCCTTTCCATCCCTCTCTCTATTCTAGTCACGCATTTTTTCGTTTAGAACCTGTCTCATGTGGCTCCATCATAGCATGCCCCATCAGAAAAAGCTTTCGCGAAAAAAATGATTATGCGACTCAAAAATCGGAGAAGCTACATGTAAAACAGTAAGTTGGAGGATCAAAATGAAGAAAATCCTTGCAGGAGTTGTGATTTTTGGACTTTTATTAATCACCTTCTTTTATGTGTTCAGCCGGACGAGCGAAATCTTTGATGAGAATCGAGCTGAAAAATTGCTGCTCTCACCTGCGAATGAATCCATCTCTTATGAAATAGATGATAAGGACACAGTAGAAGATTTAATTGAAGAATTAAATAAAGGCAAACAAACAAGCAATCATCTCAAGAAAAATTTAAAAAAGCCCGATTATATCGCCAAGGTGATGTTCGGACGAACAAACGGCACCACCTTCCAGCTTTGGACCAACCGATCACAGGTCGTTTTTTTAGTTGATGGAACGTTTTATGAACTGAATCAAAAACAGTCGAATTCTTTTCAGAGACAGTTAAAAGAAGCCATTCAAAAGAGCTAAAATGATCTTTGAAAGAAAACTTTGAATTGCGAGGATTTGTCTACATGCTAAGGGAGTCTCCTCATCAGAGACTCCTTTTTTTTATTTACTTTCTTCTGCTTGATACTTTTCTCTTAGCGCTCTTCTTAAAATTTTACCTGTTGTGTTTTTAGGAATATCATCTATGAAATGGATCGTTTGGGGCTGCTTATATTTTGCTAAATAGCGTGAACAATGTGTGATGATGTCTTTTTGATTGATGTGAGCATGTTTCTTAGGGGAAATGTAACAGACGACTGCCTCTCCCGTGTTCGGATCTGGCACACCGATGACAACGGCTTCTGCTACAGCTTCATGTTGATAGAGTACTTCTTCTACTTCTCTTGGATAAACATTATAACCGCCAACAAGAATCATATCCTTTTTCCGATCGACAATATAAATATATCCTTCTTCATCTCTTCTCGCCAAATCGCCAGTATACAGCCAGCCGTCTCTTAGTGCAGCTTCTGTATCTTCTGGCATTTGATAATAGCCTTTCATGATGTTTGGCCCTTTTGCTATCAGTTCTCCGACTTCATTTGGACCGACTTCTTCTCCTAGTTCATTCACAATTTTATTCTTCACATTCATAATGTCAGTCCCGACAGAACCTGGTTTTCTTTTTCCATCAAGAGGATTGAATGCAGTCACTGGAGATGCCTCTGATAGCCCATAGCCCTCAAGGACCGTAACACCGAATTTTTTCTCAAAGCCATGGAGTAAGGCAACAGGCATTGAGGCACCACCTGATATACAGATCCTCACGGATGACATCGCTTCCTCATGCCCCTCCTGGCGGTACAAATAGTTATACATGGTGGGCACTCCAACAAATAGCGTTGGCTTCTCTTTTTCCATCATGCGCAAAAGCTCTGACGGGCTGAAATGCGGCAAGACATAAATCGTCGCACCATGAATCAACGGCGCATTCATACAGACTGTTAAACAAAATACATGGAACATTGGCAAAGCGGCAATAACCTTGTCCTCTTTATCAATCGATAAATACTCAGCGACATCTCTGGCATTTGAATAAAGGTTGAAATGAGTCAGCATGGCACCTTTTGGTTTTCCTGTCGTGCCAGATGTAAATAAAATAACAGCAGTATCATCTGGCTGAATGGAAGGATGTACGTTTTCATTCGCAGCACCTGACACAAGTTTTCCAAAGAAAACAAGTCGATCAGATACTTCCTTGAAGCTTGATCTGCACGCCGATTCATTTTCTGCACAAATAATGACTCTTTCAATGGACGGAAGCTGCTCATACACCTGCTCGTAAACTGGCAGAAGCTGTTCAGGCGCCACAATACCTTTCACATCGCCTGTGATGAGCATATATCCAATTTCACTAGGTGTATACGTTGGGTTAATAGGTACAACGACAAGCCCTGCCTTTAATGCGCCAAAAAAAGAAATGACAAAATGCGGTGAATTTCCTAAAATAAGCGCGATATGATCCCCGGCTTGAAACCCTTCGTTGACTAATCCATCTGCAAAACGCTCGATACTTGTCATCAGCTCTCGATAGGTCCACTTCTTTCCTTCAAAGATCAGTGCGATATTTTCTCCCTTCGTCATCGCCGTCTGCTGAAGATTTTTGATCAAATCCATTCTCCCACCCCTTACATGTCATCAATGAATGAATGACCATTCATTTTATGGCCGAACATTCCTCCTTTCTATTATAATAGACAATCGAAAAAATCCACAAGATCAAATGTAAATCGCTTTCATTTCCTTCAATCAAAAAAGCACTGCTATCTCTAGCCGTGCTTTCTCGAATTAATAAATCAAATCAAGAAAATCCTCTTTTGATACGTTGCCGAAATAGTGGCGCATATCCATATCTTCTAAGACATCACTGATCGTTTTACGATCATATTGCTGTCCGATGAGCCGCTTCTCAATATCGGCAATATCCCCTACGCCAAAGAAATCACCAAAGATTTTGCAATCCTGGATCATCCCTTTTTTCACTTCTAATCGCAAATCAATGGAGCCTGCAGGGAATCTCTTAGAATGCTGCAAATTAAATTTCGGTGAACGGCCGTAGTTCCATTCCCATTTTTGATAACGATCTCGAGAAATTTCGTGAATCTTTTCCCAATCCTTTTCAGTCAGGCGATATTGAGGAACGTCCCCATTTGTATCAAAAATGTAGCTTAAAAGAATTTTTCTAAATTCTTCTGTTGTCATTTTTTGATCCATCAGTTCACTGATATTGGCAACCCTGCTTCTAATCGATTTGATGCCTTTTGATTCAATTTTTTCTTTTTTCACATTTAAAGCCGAAACGACATGTTCAATTTCTGAATCAAATAGCAGTGTGCCATGGCTGAAAATACGTCCTCTTGTTGCGAACTGGGCATTTCCAGAAATTTTACGTCCATCTGCCATGATGTCATTTCTGCCGCTCAATTCAGCTTTAACGCCCAGCTTTTCAAGCGCTTTGATGACTGGCTCTGTGAACTTTTTAAAGTTATGGAAGCTGTCTCCATCATCTTTTGTGATAAAGCTGAAGTTTAAGTTCCCTTTGTCATGGTAAACTGCACCACCGCCGGATAAGCGGCGCACGACTTTGATTCCGTTGTCTTCCACATACTTTGTGTTGATTTCTTCTATTGTATTTTGGTTCTTTCCAATAATGATCGACGGCTGATTAATGTAAAACAGCAAATAGGTTTCTTCTGGATCTAAATATTTTAAGCAATATTCTTCAATTGCCAAATTAATCATTGGATCATAATGTTGTTCGTTATCGATAAACAGCATCTCTATCTTCCTTCCTTGTTCCATCTAAGCCCTGAATGGGCAAGCTGTATACTGCCAGTATATAACGCCTGTGCTTCATTGACTAGGTCTTTATGACGACCAAAATGGGGCAGATGAGTGATGATGAGTTCCCCAACATTTGCTTCCTTTGCAATCTTCCCTACTTCCGTACTGTTCATATGTCCAGCACCTGATCCATCTTGTCCAGCGTAAAAATTGCTTTCGGCAATGAGCAGATCTGCCCCCTTGCTAAATGGAATAAATGCCTCCTGATAGCTTGAGTCTGCTGTATACACGACCACAGCATCTTCTGCCTGAATTCTCATCGCATAGCATTCTGCTGGATGAACCGTTTTCAAAAAATCAATTTGAAAGGGTCCGAGTTGAATCCCTTCTTCCGGCTGATAAGGCTTTGCCTTTGTATGTACATCATCAGAAAGCCGTCCAAATGCTTCTTGATCACCAGTATGTCCATAGATCGGAAGCGGGCCGCTGCTTTTTCCTAAATGATATCCCACTAGCTTCGCATATTGGAGTGGTCCGATATCTGCAATATGATCGTGGTGATAATGAGAAAGGAGAACAGCATCTAGTTCTTCTATATCAATGTATTGCTGAAGCTTTGAAAGAACACCGCTTCCGCAGTCTACAAGAAGACGAAAGCCATTTGATTCAAAAAGGTAGCCTGATGTCGCTTCACCAGCTGCCGGAAACCCTCCATAGCATCCAATTACGGTTAATTTCATCGTCATTTTTCCCTCCTTTTCTAAAAATCCCCTTCTTACAATATACCCATTTTTCATGAAAAAAGCATTCTTCCTGCCTATTGTTACAAAACAGATTGACAATTATTAATCTGTTATAATACAATAATAGCAACAAAACGTATAGGAGGATGACAAATGCTAGGAAAAATCACAGAGTTTTTTAGAAATTTGCCCTCAAAAAAATGCACAAAATGTGGAAATGATTTAATGGAACAGCACGAGTGTTATGGTAATGAATGTGAGGAATGCTCACAAGTAAGTTATCTTAAATAAGGAAATAAATTGAATAAAAAAGCACTTTTTTCCTCCTTCGTCAGTTGGAGTCAAAAGTGCTTTTTATTTTTTCTGAAAAATAGGTAAAAAGGTAAAACCCCTGTCACAAAAGGGTTTTTTAGTATTTTCATATGATGAGTTTTAGTTCTGAAGACACTTTTTATTGACTCGAAGCAATGAAGGGGGTTCTAAATGTCTATTTTTTCTAACAATTTTGTATTTTCTTAATATAATTTTATCGTGGACGAACCTCTTTAATTTTAGTTATACTTTAATTCATATATTAAAACTTAATATGATGGGAATATTCCTTTAATGAATATGTTAGGGAGGAAATCTATGAAAAAATTAAAATTTGGATTGGCTACTCAAATCCTAATCGGTCTTATTCTCGGTGTCGTTGTTGGGGCAATCTTTTTCGGTAACCCAGGTGTCGAGACATACTTAAAACCAATTGGAGACTTCTTCTTAAGACTCATCAAGATGATTGTCATACCAATTGTCGTATCCAGCTTAATTTTAGGTGTTGCAGGTGCGGGTGATGGTAAAAAAGTAGGGAAACTAGGTTTTAGAACCATTCTTTATTTTGAAATTATCACAACATTTGCGATTGTCCTTGGTCTTGTCCTTGCAAACTTTGTACAACCTGGTGCAGGCGTTGACTTTGGACATGCAGAAAAACAAGATATTAGCCAGTATGTTGAAACGGAAAAAGAGCAAAGCAGCAAATCAGTTGCTGATACGTTCCTTCATATCGTTCCAACGAACTTCTTCCAATCATTGGCGGAAGGTGATTTGCTTGCGATTATTTTCTTCACTGTGCTATTTGCACTTGGCGTTTCAGCGATTGGGGAACGCGGTAAACCAGTGCTCGCCTTCTTCGAAGGTGTATCACATGCCATGTTCCATGTCGTCAATGTTGTGATGAAAGCTGCACCATTTGGTGTATTTGCACTCATTGGTGTGACCGTATCAAAATTTGGTCTTGAATCTCTTATTTCATTAGGTAAGCTTGTAGGTCTTGTTTATTTTGCGCTCGCTCTCTTCCTTATCGTTGTATTCGGAATTATCGGAAAGATGATTGGCGTCAATATTTTCAGATTTCTTGCTTACATGAAAGACGAAATGCTTCTTGCCTTTAGTACATCCAGCTCTGAAACAGTTTTACCAAGAGTCATGGATAAAATGGAGCGCATCGGATGTCCAAAAGGAATTGTTTCGTTCGTTATCCCAATCGGTTATACATTTAATCTGGACGGCTCCGTCTTGTATCAAGCCATTGCTGCGCTTTTCCTTGCACAGGTATATGGCATTGACCTTACGATCGTCCAGCAGCTTACACTAGTTCTTGTGCTGATGGTTACATCTAAAGGAATGGCTGCCGTTCCTGGTACTTCATTTGTTGTATTACTCGCGACATTAGGAACGATCGGTGTACCTGCTGAAGGTCTTGCATTTATTGCAGGTGTGGACCGTATCATGGATATGGCGCGGACAGTTGTAAACTTAACAGGAAATGCACTTGCAGCTGTTGTCATGTCTAAATGGGAAGGGCAGTATGACCCTGAAAAAGGACATCGTGTGATGACTGGACAAGAGGCACCTGAGCCAACACAGCTTTCAAGCTAATCAAAAAGAACCCCATCTATCAGGGGTTCTTTTTTTATGCTGTGATTAATGGTGATTGAATATAGTAGTAAAGGAGATCCGCTGTATGGATAAGTGAATCTTCATGTGTTCTTTCAAAAGCATGCGAGGAGTCTATACCAGGACCAATCAGTCCATGAATGATATCATGCCCTGCTCTAATGGCTGCTGATGCATCAGAGCCATAATAAGGGTAAATATCAAGGCGGTAATCAATGTTGTTCTCTTCTGCTAATGCAGCTAAATGCTTGCGTAATCCATAGTGATAAGGGCCGCTCGAATCCTTTACACAAATCGATACACTATATTCATCTGTTGATTGACCGTCACCGATCGCACCCATATCTACAGCTAGATATTCCACTGTTTCTTCTGGAATATTCGAGTTGCCGCCGTAGCCAATCTCTTCATTATTAGAAATTAAGAAATGCGTCGTATGCGGCAATGTGATCTTTTCCTTTTGAATCCGGTGGATGAGACGCAAAAGCAGCGCAACACTTGCCTTATCATCAAGATGTCTTGATTTAATAAACCCTGAAGACGTCACTTCCACTCTCGGATCAAATGAAATAAAGTCCCCTACTTGAATGCCAAGTGCTTTGATATCGTCTGCATTTTTCACCTTTTCATCGAGACGAATCTCCATATTTTCTTGATTTCGTTTCGCTTTTCCAGCATCCGCATAGACGTGTACGGATGTTTGATGCATAAGAATGGTCCCTGTGTATGTATGGCCTGATGCTGTTTCAATTTCACAATATTCGCCTTCAATTGAGTTATATTGAAAGCCTCCAATGAGTGCAAGACGAAGCCGTCCATTTGATTTAATTTCCTTAACCATCGCACCGAGCGTATCAACATGCGCTGTCAGCATGCGGTGTTCTTTGTCATTTGTCCCTTTGATGGTGGCAATTAATCCGCCTTTTCGATTTCGTTTTGTCTCAATATTTAAATCTTGTAAAAAACGTTCAACAAAGCCGATCACTTTTTCTGTATTGCCTGATGGACTTGGGATTGATACGAGCTTTTGAATCAGCTGAACGGTTTCGTTTACTTCAGTTGTCATTCGGCATTTCCTCCTTTGTCTGAAAGCAATTCCTTCCATGTATGCCTTTTTCAGCATCTCTTCTTAAAATATATCGCTTCAGGTTCGAGATGTCTAATTTCAAATGAAAAATCCTTCCTCTATAAAGAGGAAGGATTCATAGATTAAGCTTCGTCCTGTTTCATTTTTCTTACGTTCCAAGCAAAGTATGCTGTTGTTGCTGCCATCATGATGATCGCAACTGTTCCAAGGATCGCTGCTTGGTGCCATAAATAGCTGTCATCACCGCTTGCAATGATCGTTCTAAACCCGTTGATGGTATACGTCATTGGAAGTAGACTATGAATGACTTGGAAGAATTTCGGCACAAGCTCAAGCGGGAATGTACCAGCACTTGCTGCGAGCTGAAGAACCAAGATAATAACGGCAATGAAGCGTCCTGGGTTCCCCATAGTTGTCGCCAGCAGCTGAATGATCGCTAAGAATGTCAGACTGACGATAATCGCAAAGAGATAGAAGCGCCAGAGGCTTTCCACCTCAAGACCAAGCCCAAAGATGAGCATGGAGCTTGCAATAACTGCTTGCAGGATACCGACAAAGAGGAGCACACTATATTTGCTGAAAAACCATTCAAACGCATTTCTAGGGCGTCCAGCAGGGTCTTTCATTGGGAATACAACAGTGAGCATGAGAGCCCCTACAAAGAGTCCCATCGATAAAATATAAGGTGTGAGCCCTGTACCATAATTATCGATCTTTTTCGCTGTATCATTTTCTGTTTTCACGGGACTCGCAATCATATTGTAATTGTCTTGACCCGCATCAATTTCTCCTGTTTCATCTGCGGCACTTTTTAATTTATCAGACAGCTTACCTGTACCGCTCTTTAAATCTCCCAATCCTTTATCGAGTGATTTTGAACCTTCAGCAAGCTTAGATGTGTTGCTTTGGATATTCGTTGAACCACTTTCCAGCTTATTTAACGCTGCACTAAGCTGGCTTGAACCATTCGCAAGCTTATCTGCACCGTTTTTCGCTGTATCAAGCTTTCCATTTGCTGTTTGCAGACCATCTTGTAATTGGCCTTGACCTGTTTGGAGCTTCAGTGCACCTTGATACAATTTATTCGTACCAGATGTCATTTGATCAATCGCATTTTGTATCGCGAATGTAGACGTGTACAGCTGTTCCGTTTTCTTTGGCAGCTGTTTGACTTGCTGCAGCTGAGCTTTTGCAGAAGCAACCGCAGATTGAACCTCACCTGCATCAGGCAGTTCCTGCAAGGCCGCTAAGCTTTGTTCAAGTCCAGATAGATCAGGCAGTTCGATTTTAGGCAGACTGTCAAGCTGATCCATTGCCGCCTTTTTCTCTTCATCTGTCATTGAGCTGTTTTGGATGATGCTTTTTACTTTAGCATCTCGATTCGATAACGCTTCTTTTAATGAAGCCAGTTTTGTACTAAACGTTTTTGCGTCTTTTTTCACCTGATCAAGTTTAGGCGCCATCTTTTCAAGATTCGCTAATTCTGGTGACGACAAGACTTTTTCTACTGCTTCGATTTTTTCTGAAAAAGATTGTGCTTTGTTGTTTAGCTGCTCAATACCCGCTGTAAATTGCGGCATTTTAGAAGCGAGCTGCTGATGACCTTCGCGGCTTGTGTTTAGCCCTTCAGTCAATGTATCAATCCCTGTACCAAGCTCTCCAAATTTCTGATCGATGGTTTGATAGCCTGTTAAGAGCTGGCCAAGACCGCTGTCAAGAGATTGTATCCCTGTGTTCAGTTCACCCATTTTACCAGCAAACTGATGAACACCTTCGCTATAGGTTAACGTTCCCTCAGCCAATTTTGCTAGATTTTCTTTTAATTTGTTACTGCCATCTTTTGCATTTTTTGTTCCGTCATCAATTTTCTTCGCACCATCGCTTGCTTGATCTAAGCCTTTTGCAATCGTTTTGAAGTTATCAAAAATGACCTCTGCGTAATTTTTTGTGACTTCCTTTGAAACCGAATCTTTTAATTTGATAATGGCATTATTCGCAATTTGTGACGCCGCATAGTTGGCGCCTGGATTCGTATAATATTTCAGATTCGATTTTTTCGGATGTTTATCAAGGACTGTACTTGCATTTTTCGAGAAATCCTTTGGTATTTCCACGACGAGATAATAATCCTCGTTATTTAATCCCTTCAAGGCTTTTTCTTCACTATCGACAAAGTTCCATTTGAAATTATCATTTTTCTTTAATTCCTTCACTAAATCATCGCCGACATGCAGTGTTTTTCCGTCATAATGACTGCCTTCGTCCAAGTTGACAACCGCTACAGGCAATTGATCAACTGTACCATATGGATCCCAGTACGCTTTTAAAAATACGCCGCTGTAAATCAGCGGAATAAATAAGACAGCGAAAATCGGGATCAGTAGTTTTTTGCTCGTCACAATGTCTTTCCATTGATTCCGAATTAAATTCATTGCTGTTTTCCTCCCATAGATGAATGACTAAATTTAGAATTTGGTCATTTGAACTTAAAAAAAATTATGTTGCGGCTAAAAGTCCTTTGAGTACATAAAGCTCCAGCGACTCGGCCACCTCTTCTTTTGTTAAAGGCTCGTATCGCTTTTCCCAATCAAAAATAAGTGCAATATATAGTTTCACCATCACAAATGCAGTCAATTCAGGATCACATGGCTTAATATCGCCTTTATCAATCGCTTCTTTTACTTTCGTTTTAATATAGCGAATGATCATTTGCTCCATCTTCTCAATCATTTCCTTGACCGCTGACGTGCCAAGCTCCGCATTTTCCTGAAAGATTTTGATTGTGAGCTGGTGGTTTTTTCGAAATTCCAATATTGCAAAGAGTGCTAAATGAAGGTTTTCAGAGAAACTTTTCTCCTCATCCATTGCTTCATCCGCAATTTTCCTCATCTCCATTAAAAGGGATGTAAAAATTTCATCGAACAGCTCTTCTTTGTTTTTGAAAAAGGTATAAATGGTTCCTTTTCCGACATTGGCAAGCTTCGCCACAAGGTCCATTGTGGTGGCTTTATACCCGAATTGAGTAAATGCCTTCGTAGCCCCGTCTAAAATCATTTGTCTCCTATCAACACTCATGATCTCACTCCCAAAATGACTATTTGAACGTTTTGGTCATTAAGTACAGAAAGTAATATACCATATCCTTTTCTCCAGATGCAACAACTTTGTTCAGTTTTATGATTCACAACTCTTTTTGAATTATTCGAACATGAAAAACTCCCTTTCCTTGATAGAAAAGGGAGTTTATTTTATGAAAATAGATAAGATACAGCCTCTGAAATGGCCGCTTTTCCTTGATCAATACAATCAGGGATTCCGACACCTTCAAAAGCAGCACCTGTGATATAAACACCAGGATATGATTGCTTAAACGTTTCTCGCATGTTCGAAATGGCTTTTTGATGACCGACGTGATATTGCGGCATGCTCGTCTTCCAGCGAGTCACTGTCGTCAGTTCTGGATCTGCTTTAATATCCATAATTTTCTTCAAATCCTCCAGCACAATGCTGACGATTTGATGGTCTGACTGCTCGACAATTGATTCGTCGCCAGCCTTCCCTACATAAGCACGCAATAGCGTTTTTCCTTTAGGAGCTGTATGCGGCCATTTTTTGTTCGTCCACGTACAGGCTGTAATAGAGAAATCACTGTTTCTTGAGATGACAAAACCAGTACCGTCATATTCATTATGAACATCCTCTTCTTTAAAACCGAGTGCAACCGTTGCAACAGAAGTAGATGTCATATCATGCAAGTACTCAAGCCCCGCTTCTTTTGGAAACATGGAATAGATCGATTGATGCGGAGTTGTCACAATGGCTGAATCAGCAAAAAGCGTTTGACCGCTGTCTAACTGCACACCGTAGCCCCCATCTGTTTTTTCAATCTGCTTCACTTTTGTCCCTTTATAAATCGTTGTCAGCTTGAGCTTGCTTTCTACTGCTTCAACAAGCGCTTGAAGTCCTTGATTGATCGTTTGGAACTGCCCTTGTTTTTTCGCTGTCACTTGCTGCGCTTTCGCATGCTGCTGTGATTTTTTCATCCCAAGAATCAAACTGCGATGCTTTTGTTCTGTTTGATAAAACTGCGGGAAGGTGGACATTAAGCTGAGACGGTCAATGTCACCTGCATAAATGCCTGATAGAAGAGGTTCGATTAAATTCTCAACTACTTCATCACCGACACGTCTTCTAAAAAATTCACCGAGCGACTGATCTTCTGTTTGCTTGCTTTTTGGCAAGACGAAATCCATTGCGGCTCTCGCTTTTCCTGCAACTGAAAAAAGACCGGTTGTGATGAATGGGCTGATTTGAGTTGGAATACCCATGACAGCGCCTTTTGGCATCGGGTGAAGGGTTTCATTGACTAGTACATATGCCTGCCCTGTTTCATTATTGACGAGCTGATCTGCGAGACCCACATCCTTCGCCAGCTGCGGTCCACTGACCTTTCTTTCTAAAAATGAATCAGGTCCACGTTCAATGATGTAGCCGTCTTTATATAATGTTTGGATTTTTCCACCTAGCCTAGGGCTCGCTTCAATAAGAGATATTTGAATGGGAAGACCTTTTTCTTCGACTTCCTTTTCCAAATAGAAGGCGGCGGCTAAACCAGTGATGCCACCGCCAATGATGACAAGGTGTTTTTGATTGTCATGCATAGGATCGCCTTCTTTTATATAATTACTTGCTTTCGTCAAGCTTCTTTAATACGACAGTTGCGAGGGCATCAATAAATGCTGGTTTCGCATTTGGCATTTCTGGTCGATAGTAGGCTGCACCGATTTCATCTGTCACGACTTTACATTCATAATCGTTGTCGTATAACACTTCAAGATGGTCAGCGACAAACCCAACAGGCACATATACGAACGTTTTATAGCCTTTTTGTTCGAATAGGTCCCGTGTTAAGTCTTGAACGTCTGGTCCAAGCCATGGATCAGGCGTGTTGCCTTCGCTTTGCCAGCCAATTTCATAATGTTCAATTCCTGCACCTTCTGCAATCATTTTGGCAGATTGTGCGAGCTGATCAGGATATGGATCTCCTGCTGCAATAATCTTTTCAGGAAGGCTGTGTGCAGACACAATGAGTACGGCTGATTCTCTTTCCTCTTCACTCATTGATGCATACGTATCCTTCACTTGTTTCACCCAATAGTCCACAAACTTCGGCTCATCGTACCAGCTTTCCACAGACGTCATCTTCAGATTGCCAAGCTTGTCTGCCTCATCTTGTGCACGCTTGTTATACGATTTCACGCTAAAGGTTGAAAAATGCGGCGCAAGAACAATACTCACTGCTTCTGTGATGCCGTCCTTGTGCATCTCTGCAACTGCATCCTCAATGAACGGCTCAATATGCTTTAAGCCAATGTAGACATGAAATTCAATGTCGTCTTGGATGTCGTTCAAATGATCACACAAACCATTTGCCTGCTGTTCGGTAATTTTTGATAAAGGAGAAATACCGCCGATTGCCTTGTAGCGATCCTTCAAATCTTGCAGCATCTCTGGCTCCGGCTTTCTGCCTCTGCGGATATGTGTATAATAACGCTCAATATCTTCTTCTTTATATGGGGTGCCATATGCCATGACAAGAAGTCCCATTTTCTTTTTCTCCACAACCAACACTCCTTCAGATCATTTGAAATAGTTTAGATGGATGATTTTTTATGTTTCGCTGAATAATCGTGAATAAAATCTGTCAGCTTCTTTAACGTATCTGGTGAAACATCTGGAAATACCCCATGACCTAAGTTAAAGATAAAGTGATCTGATTTCATTCCTTGATCTAAAATATCTTTTGCTCTCTCTTCAATGACTTCCCAAGGAGCAAGTAAAATAGTTGGATCAAGGTTCCCCTGTAACGTTTTTGTGAGCCCTTCTTTTCTTGCTTCGTCTACACTCATACGCCAATCCAGTCCAACCACATCAAGCGGCAGGTCATGCCAATCTTTCGCTAAATGGCTTGCACCAACTCCATACATGATCATTGGGACGTTTTCAGACTTCAGCTCTGTGAAAATTCGCTGCATGACAGGCTTAATGAATGTCCGGTAATCTGCTGCATTTAAAGCGCCAACCCATGAGTCGAAAATTTGAAATGCACTGACCCCGGCTTTTACCTGCGCACGTATGTACGTGATCGTCATATCAGCTAACTTGTTCATGAGCAGCATCCACGCCTCAGGATCACTGTACATCAGCGCCTTTGTTTTATGATAATTTTTAGATGGACCGCCTTCAATCATATAGCTTGCCATCGTAAATGGTGCGCCAGCAAAACCGATAAGCGGAACATTCAGCTGCTCCTTCGTTAAAAGCTGAATGGTATCAAGCACATATGGCAGGTCTTCTTCAGGATGAAGTTCCCCAAGACGTTCAATATCTGCTTTAGATCGAATCGGTGCATCAATCACAGGTCCAATTCCATTTTTAATTTCTACGTCCACTCCAATAGCCGGAAGCGGGGTCATAATATCTTTATATAAAATAGCGGCATCTACACCATATTGTTCTACAGGAAGTCTTGTTACATAAGCACATAACTCTGGCTGATGCGTAATTTCAAATAGCCCGTATTTTTCTTTAAGGGCACGATATTCAGGCTGTGAGCGTCCTGCCTGTCTCATATACCACACTGGTACATGGTCTGTTTTTTCCCCTTTACACGCCTTTAAGAACGTGTCATTAAAAACCTTCGTTTTTCCCATTACCTTTCATTCCACCTTTCGCCTTATACTCTCTTTTTGTACAAGGCTCAAACCTGCTTTTACTATACCGTTTTTTCAAGGCACGGTATACTAAAGCGGCTCAATGTTCAAAAAATCGCCGAATATTAACGTCCAAAAGCCTCTGGCTTGACATATGGACTGCCTTCTCCTTCTTCTTGCGTTTGGGTATTATATGGAACAACCTTATACTCTGCATTTGAAAATACATTGGCATACGGCATTGTATAGCTGTCCACGCCTGTCACTGTGTCGATCAGCGTCTCGCTTCCATTTCTCTTTTCATAGATGCGGTATTCAATGCGTTTATCCTCCTGATTGTCCCAAGACAGCTCTAATGTAAACAAGCCTTTGATTTTAAACGCATAGCGAGCTTCAAATCCTGATAATCCCTCTAAATGGATGGGCGACTCGAGCTCTTTAATCCCCTCTGGTTTTTCAAACGTTTCATTGGTGATTTGAGCTGCTGTTAAAATATCTTTAAACAGCTGCACAGGGTATTGACTGCCTCCAGTTAAATAGTGGCTGTTATCTGTTTTGTCATACCCCATCCAAATTGCACCCGTTGTACTAGGCGTATAGCCGGCAAACCAAGCATCCTTTGTTGCACCTTTCACACCTGAATATGTGGTCGTACCTGTCTTACCTGCTAAATCTCCAGCGTATGAACCGCTCTGGGCTGTTCCGCCCTTGACGACTTGCTGGAGCATTCTTGTCATATTCCAAGCATTCTGCACACTAAATACTCGTTCTTGCTGACTACGATTCTTTTCTACAGTTTCTCCTTCATCATTGGTGATTTTTTGAATAAAGAAAGGCTTTTTATATACACCTTCATTTGCAAAAGTATGAAGGGCTCCAGCGATCTGTAATGGAGAAACTCCTTTTTCTAAACCGCCAAGTGCAATAGCTAAGCCTTTATCCGAGATATCTATCCCCATTTTCTCGAGATATGATTTCGACGTATCAATGCCCAGCTGGCTTAATGTCCACACAGCAGCGGTATTTTTACTTTTCATGAGGGCTTCCACCATTGTGACCCTGTCTTCATACTGCCCATCGTAATTCTTAGGTGAATAGCCGTCATAGCTTTTTTCTTTGTCTTCAAGCAGTGAATAAGGTCTGAATTTTTTCTCCTGCATTGCCGGGCCGTAGACTGCGATCGGCTTAAAAACAGATCCCGGCTGCCTAACAGCTGTCACCCTGTTGTAGCCTCTTGCCTGATATTCTCGTCCCCCGATGGCTGCTTTCACTCCACCAGACTCGTTATCAATGAATACGGCGCTGCCTTCCGGAGAACCGCTTTTTCCCGGGAAATAACGGTTGTTCTTCATCGCATCATAAGCGGTTTTTTGCAGATTCATATCAATCGGAACTGTAATGGTATAGCCGCCTTGAAGCAATTGTTCATGCGAAATGGCATACTCTGATTCTGCTTCTTTAATAATGAGATCAACATAGCTGTCCACCCAAGGCGTTTCTGATTTCTTTTTTAAATGAATGCCTAGTGTTCTCCCTTTTGCTTCTACTGTTTCTGTTGAAGACAAATATCCTTGTTCGTTCATTAAATTCAGGATGGTGTCCCGCCTCTGTTTATTTTTATCAGGGTGTAAAACAGGCGAGTAAGAAGATGGTGCCTTTGGCATCGCAGCGAGTGTGGCACCTTCGCTGACCGTTAAATCTTTCACATCCTTACTAAAATAATAATTGGCTGCTGCCTGAATACCATAAACACCATGGCCAAAGTAAAGCTGATTCAAATACATCTCTAGCAGCTTATCCTTTGAATAATCTCTCTCTAAATTAATGGCAATAATGACTTCTTTCGTTTTTCGAAGAAAGGTTTTATCATTTGTGAGAAAAATATTTTTTGCGAGCTGCTGGGTAATTGTACTGCCGCCCTCTACCTTCCCTCCTGCTAATATATCTCGATAAACCGCCCTTGAAATAGACTGTGCATCAATTCCGTGATGCTCATAAAAACGCTTGTCCTCGACAGCCACAAAAGCTTTTGCTACTTTATCAGGCACCTCTTTTAATGACACAGGGTCCCGATTTTCTGAATACATGCTTGTGAGTTCTTTTCCATTCTGATCAATGATTTTGGAGGAAGCGTGAAAAACAAGCTTCTTTTCATCTATGACATAATGTCCTAAAAATAAAATCGTCAGATAGCCAATGAATGAGAGTACGATTGTACTTCCTGCAATGACTAATGGAATGATTATCTTCTTTTTCTTCAAATTAGGTCACCTCATTCCTTTATACGGATAGTATGGGATGTATTGCTTCATAATATGTTTTATGGATTGACTGCCAAAGAATTATATATCATTCTTTTGTTATACTATCAAGCAGGAGGCGGTTTAGATGAATTTTTATATTACATATGGAACAGCAGATTTTTTGCATAAAATCGCAAAGAAACACCATCTGGAAAATCTGCTTTATATGGTCGGAAAAGAACAAGCAGCTCTTTTTCATGAAACGGAGGGTGAGACTGTATTTAAAGCCCCTCATGCCTATGATGTGATTTATGCGAAAGGCGAGCTTGTCCAATCTGGTTTCGTCACCTTGAATCATATCCCTGTTAAGCTTGAAAGCAGAGCACTGTTTGAATCCACCTTTCAGAAAAAGACGAACATCTCAGAACATCAGCGCGGCTTCCAGGCTATTCGCGTTTTAAGACCTCAAAAAGATGAAGAAGTTTATTTGATTTTGACACTTTGGGAATCAGAGGACTTATTTCAAGACTTTCAAGAATCAGAAGCATTCTTTCAGCCACACGAAGATACAGGCTCCATTTTCTCTCGTCCAGCTTACCTCACATCCTACCATGCCGTCACAGACAATTAAGGAAGTGCTGCTCTCAGCACTTCTTTTTTTCATCAAAAAAAGCCCAGTCGCCTGGGCTCTTCATTTTATGAACTTGATTTCAGCTCGTACCGATGAATGATCGGCTGAAGCACATAGAAATTCAGCAATATCCACCCTAATAAGACCGGCCACTTCAACATAGGTGAAGCACCTTTCAATTGAATCAGCAGCACCAATAGTGGAATCAAGCAGATCATAAAAAAACTCATTTTTGAGACAAAGGTTTCTTTGATTTGATGCCGGCAGCTTGGACACATCATCATTTTCGTATGTGATAAATGAAATTTTTCGACGAAAGAAAATGTTTTTGAACAATTTGGACAGCTTCCCAACGCTACTCCTCCCTTTCCCTACTTCATATCAACTTCGACTTTTATGTAAAATGACCTTTTGATACTGACCACGAAATCCTCTTCTGTTGAAAGATTCTAACAATTACCATACAATCAGTAAAAGAGCATGAAGGAGGTTTTCGATTCAATGACAATATCCACTTTACAAAAAAGCATCAATGAACGTCTTGATGAACATTATGAGGAAATGGTTGAAATTAGACGCCATCTCCATATGAATCCTGAACTTTCTTTTCAGGAAGAAGAAACAGCCGCTTTCATCGCCAGCTACTATGATACATTACAAATACCTACGCGCACCAAGGTGGGCGGTCATGGCGTACTCGCTTTTATTGAAGGAGCTTCTCCGGGACCAACCATTGCCCTCAGAGCTGATTTTGATGCACTTCCCATCCACGATGAAAAAGATGTACCTTACAAATCAACAAAGCCTGGTGTGATGCATGCGTGCGGTCACGATGGGCATACTGCGACACTTCTTGTATTAGCAAAAGTCTTGCATACGCATCGTGATCAATTAAAAGGAAAGATCGTCCTCATTCATCAGCATGCCGAGGAATATGCTCCCGGCGGTGCAAAACCAATGATTGAAGACGGCTGTTTAGACGGGGTCGATGTGATATTTGGTACGCACCTTTGGTCTTCAGAGCCTTGTGGCACGATTCTTTATAAAAGCGGGAACTTTATGGCAGCGGCCGATCGTTTCTCCATTCAAGTCCAAGGGAAAGGCGGACACGGCGCCCAGCCTCATTTAACCAAAGATGCCGTACTCATCGGTTCACAAATCGTCGCAAACCTGCAGCAAGTCGTTGCACGTAAAGTCAATCCAATTGATTCTGCTGTTGTTTCTGTTGGAGGTTTTGTAGCGGAGAATGCCTTTAACGTTATTGCAGATTCAGCTGTTTTAACGGGTACTGCACGATCCTTTGAAGAAAGTGCACGGCATATCATCGAACGAGAAATTGAACAGGTGGTAAAAGGGGTATGCCAGATGCATGATGCTGCCTACACATATGAATACGTAAGAGGATACCCAGCTGTCAAAAACCATCCAAAGCCGACTGAATATATTGCTGGCATCGCAAACCAGACAGAAGGTGTCACAGAAGTAAAAGAAGCGGAAACCCAAATGGGCGGAGAAGACTTTGCT
The DNA here is from genome assembly GCF_054161415.1 of Bacillus sp. PK5-006. Taxonomy (NCBI): domain Bacteria; kingdom Bacillati; phylum Bacillota; class Bacilli; order Caryophanales; family Bacillaceae; genus Bacillus; species Bacillus sp. PK5-006. The sequence goes on from NZ_CP096414.1 coordinate 2,683,630, forward strand.
TACTACCTTCAGCATGTCCCTGGTACCTTCTTCTACACAGGCGCCATGCCCGAAAACAGCCAGGACGTGTATCCACATCATCATCCAAAGTTTGATATCAACGAAAAAGCAATGCCTATCGCAGCAAAGGTTCTCGCTAACGCCGTTCTTTCCTACAATGAATAAAAAAAAGCCGCTGTCATCAGCGGTTTCAGCGTGTAGACAAACCCTCGCATTCGGTGTCAGGTCTGCGCTCCGGTGCTCACGAATGTCAAATTCGCTCCGCTCCGCTGCTCGTCCTTCCTAGACTGCAAAGGTTTTCTATCACGCTGTGCTGAAAAGAAGACAAAGGGCTAAAATAAAGATTATTTTAGCCCTTTGTCAACAATCTAAAGCCGCTGTCATCAGCGGTTTTTCTATTTCATTTCTTTCAATATTCGCAAGTGAAACACATGGCGTGCAACCTCTCCGAGCTGTCCTGTCAGCTGATGATTTGCCACCCCGCCAACAGCGGCTCCGACGACCGGCATTAATTGAAACAGCTTTACAAGATCAATGTAATCTCGATACTCCTGCTGAAAGCTGTACCAATCCATTTCCTCGCGGCTCGTTTCCCAATCATCTATGATCTTCATCATTTTTTGACGATGGGCACTGCTGGAAAAGGCGAGCTGAAATATACAGAGCAAAAAGAGTCTTTCCTCCTTTTGAGATAAATCAAAGCCATAAATACACGCCAGCTCATAAAGGCATTTCATCTTTATGCTCAGCAGCAGCGGAAAGTCTGCCATACCGAGGAATAAACCGCCTGCACCTGTTCCAATCCCTTCGATAGCAGCCGCCTTTTGGTAATACTTCACTTTATCCTTTGCCAGTTCATTTCGTTCTACAATAGATAATTGTTCATCAATCACTGAAAATGAAGTAAAGTGTGATCCTGATACGGTGGATTCAACCATTGTTTTGACTGCACTTGTGATGACTTGATGAAACCTGGCAGGAATTCGGCGGTTCACCTGCTGCTGAACTCCTTTTGAAAACCGTTCGATCTTTGAAGGTTTTCTTAAAAAACGTGTTTGAAAAAGAATGGCTTCTTCATACAACTCCCGTTCAGCTGCATTCATCCGGTCCCCTCCTTGATGTCATCATACGCTCGCTGTAATCTCCACTTATCTCATCTTTTTTAACCTGCTTTGTACGTAAGGCTTAAAGAGGACAAGCACAAACGCTACAGAAATGAGAAGGGCAAGTCCGCTTCCCTGCCAGCCCCCTGCTGAAAGTACCGCACAGCTCAGCAATATCGATTGGATGATGAGCACATTACGGACGAGAACAAAAAAGCTTCGATCCTTTTCTTTATGAGAAACTGGATAAAGTGCCTGTAATGAAAGATGAGCAAAGTGCTTCGTTAACGGCACAAGCTGTACACCTGTGATAAATACCGTGAACAAGACAAGCAGCGCACCCACCCACCCTGCTGCACCTGTATACAAAATAATTAGGACAAACACGGCCGTTAATCTAAACACGAGACCAAAATAGTCATTTGAGCGTACAAACGCCCTCACATACATATAAGAAAAAGTTTTACGCTGATCGTAAGGAACAAACTTCATAAGCCAGTCCATGTATGCTCTTCTTTTCACCTGTTTCTTTAAGTGAGGCACATCGGTAAATAAGTTGGCCAAACGATAAAAGCGCTGCTTCCGTTTTAATTCATCAGAAATATGCATTTCCCATTGAAAGGGCTGTTTTTTCACTGCATTTGTTAAGTAGACGAGATAGATACCGTAGATAATATAAAAAACGATTGCAATCGCATAGGCTGCCTGTAAAACGGTGTAGATCAACAACATATTCAATAGAAAACGAAGGGCTGCATCGAGCCATCTTACGTGTTTTCCTTGAAAATAAGTGATTCTCCATTGAATGGCTGTATTAAGGCCCTTTATTAAGATCATTTGCGCCAGTATTAGCACATACCCCGTGATGCCTCCTGAAGACACCGCCGAATAAAGCGGAAGTGCGACAATGGATACAGCAATGAGAGGAAACAGCTGAGAAATGAAGCTAAAGTTAAACGCTTGTTTTAAGTAAGGCTCCATCTTCCCTTCCAAAGGAAGCAAAAACACGAGATCGGCTTCTTTAATCAACGTACGTACGTATGAGCTTGTAAGTACTAATGAGAAAACAACTGCCATCACCCAGTAGGATGGGAAGGTAGCCGGAATATGTTTGAGCCAGCTGCTGTACCAGCTTGCTCCGCCTGCAAGGAAAAAAATGAGCACAATGACAAGATGATCGTTGAACATGTATTTTAAGTATTTTCTTGTTTCTTGTACGTGTTCCTCTAATCTTGATTTCCAAATGGTTTGCGTTGTTTTACTCATAGCTTTCTTCCTTTGTTAATTCCAAATAAAGATCATCGAGTGTCGCATCTCTCATATTGAACTGTTCTCTCAGCTCTGTCAGTGTTCCTTTCGCTCTGATTTCCCCTTCGTGCAAAATAATGAAGGAATCACAATAGCGTTCAGCTGTCGCCAAAATATGCGTTGACATCAGGACACTAGCGCCGCTTTTCTTCGCAGCATTCATCCGTTCAAGCAGTGCATTGATCGCAAGAGGATCAAGCCCTAAAAAAGGTTCATCGATGATATACAGCTCTGGTTCCACAAGGAATGCACACATAATCATGACCTTCTGCTTCATTCCTTTTGAAAAATGAGCAGGGAACCATTTCAGCCTTTTCTCCATTCGAAATTCTTTCAGCAATGATGGCAGGCGTTCGTCTAATTGTTCCTTTGATAGACCGTAAGCCATCGCTGTCAGCTCTAAATGCTCTTTTAACGTTAATTCTTCATATAAAACAGGTGTTTCAGGAATAAATGTAAATTGTGAACGATACGCCTCTTGGTCGTCTTGAAGGGTTCGTCCATTCAATTCAATGACACCTTTATGCGGTTTCATGAGCCCGATAATATGGCGGATGGTTGTACTTTTCCCCGCCCCGTTTAAGCCAATGAGACCGACGATTTGATTTCTTTCTAATTCAAATGAAATATTTTTTAGAACGGGATTCTTCGTATATCCGCCCGTTACATCTTTTACAGTGAGAAGGGACATGAATTCGTTCCTTTCTTTCTTTTTTCCTTTATAGTAACAAAAACGAATGATAATTTGAAATGTTTACCTATAGACGAGTCATGAATAAAAAATAGGCGCTTTGGTCATCATAATGTATGTAGAAGAAATGAACTTGATGACCAATAAGTAAATGAGGTGTTTGTTAAAGGCAAAGAACCGCATGACAAGTTGGTTTTTCATCTAAAAACCTTAGCTTCTGTTTTGCTTCACTGATTCTTGATTTTTGTGTCCTATACAATATGTATTCGACAAACCAAAACGTCAAATGAGGTGTTTACGGCAGAAATAGCAGGCACATGAATTCTTTATTTCAGTAAATAGAGAATTCAAAAGGCATTCGAATGAAAGCATCAGCATTTCTTCTGCAGGAGCAGGATGAGCGACCAAAGGAGTTCGCTTGTCCTGTTTTCTTTTTTGCTTCTTTTTGTGATACGATAAAGGAAAAATAATGAGGAGTGACATGGCTTGAGCGACTGCATTTTTTGCAAGATCATTGATGGAGACATTCCATGTGCAAAAGTATATGAAGACGAGCATGTATTGGCTTTTCTTGATATCAGCCAAGTAACAAAAGGACATACCCTTGTAATCCCGAAAATACATAAAGAAAACATCTATGAGATGACACCAGAAGTGTCTAACCACTACTTCCAAGCGATTCCGAAAATTGCAAGGGCGATCAAACAGGAGTTTGAACCAATTGGGTTAAACCTCCTGAACAACAATGGTGAAAAAGCCGGTCAATCGGTGTTCCATTACCATATGCATATCATTCCGCGCTACGGAAAAGGCGATGGCTTTGGTGCCGTATGGAAATCACACCAAGATCAATACACGTCAGAGGATTTAAAAGACATTTCTTCTGCTATCCACACGCGGCTTACCTCATCTTAACAGGTGAGGTTCAGCGTGTAGACAAACCCTCGCATTCGTTGTCAGCTCTGCGCGCTGGTGCTCACGAATGTCAAATTCGCTCCGTTCCAGTGCTCGAGCTTCCTAGACTTCAAAAGTTTTCTTTCACGCTGAAAAGAAGACAAAGGGCTAAAATAAAGATCATTTTAGCCCTTTGTCAACAATCTGTACCTCATCTTAACAGATGAGGTTTTTCTTATTTTTGCCCCTTTTTCATTGCTTCCATCTCCCTAATAGTAAGATATTTTGAACGATTCAAATTTTTTGTCCAAATGCTTCAAATTTGTGATAGGATGGTTTTATCTTTTGATCCATTAACGCGAGAAATAGGGAGAGATTGTGATGAAGCGAACGACAAATTTTAATGCTGGTCCGGCGGCACTGCCGCTAGAAGTGCTTCAAAAAGCACAGGAAGAACTTGTTGATTTTAAACAAACTGGGATGTCTGTGATGGAGCTTTCTCATCGCAGCGGTGAATATGAAGAAGTCCACAATAAAGCAAAAGCGCTTTTGGTGGAACTGATGGACATTCCAGAAGATTATGAAGTCCTCTTTTTACAAGGCGGAGCTAGTCTTCAATTTGCGATGATTCCTATGAACTTCTTACATGAAGGCGAAACAGCTCATTTCATTCAAACAGGCGCTTGGTCAGAAAAAGCATTGTCAGAAGCAAAAGGGTTTGGTCAGACATCTGTGCTTGCTTCAAGTGAAGATGACAACTACTCGTATATTCCAGAAGTAGATACTTCCGGTTTAACAGATGGTGCTTACTTACACATCACATCGAACAATACGATCTTCGGCACTCAATGGAAAACGTTCCCGAAAACGTCACTCCCGCTCATTGCGGATATGTCCAGTGATATTCTCAGCAAAAAAATAGACGTTTCTTCATTTGATCTCATCTATGCTGGGGCACAAAAAAACCTAGGGCCTTCAGGTATCACGATTGTGATTGCACGCAAACGTTTATTAGAGAAAGAGAAAAGCAGCACGCCGAAAATATTAAAATATTCAACACACGCAAAAGCCAATTCTCTTTATCATACACCACCGACTTTTGCGATTTATATGCTGTCACTTGTCCTTGAGCATGTCAAACAAGCTGGCGGTGTAGAAGCAGCGGAAAAACGCAATGAACAAAAAGCAGGTATTCTCTATGATACCATTGATCAAAGCGGCGGCTTTTATCAAGGACATGCGCGCGCTGACAGCCGTTCACATATGAATGTCACCTTTACTCTTCGCGATGATGCACTTACTTCTTCCTTTGTGGAAAAAGCAAAGCAAGAGCAAATGGTTGGACTTGCCGGCCACCGTTCTGTCGGTGGATGCAGAGCATCTATTTACAATGCGGTCTCAATTGAAGACTGCCAAAAGCTTGCGGACTTTATGAAAAAGTTCCAGCAAGAAAATGAGTAAAAAGGCTTTTCTATAGGGAAATAAATTTGTTATAATAACGAGAAATATAAAGTCATGACTCTTGCAATAAATGATGAGCCATATTATTGGAGAGTCCTATAAGAGCTTAGCAGAGGAGAGCATAGAAATGAAAACAAAAGAATTAGTGATTATGTCATTGCTTGCAGCAATGGGAGCTGTCTTGCATACGATTTTCCCGCCCATCTTTTTCGGAATGAAACCTGATATGATGCTGGTCATGATGTTTTTAAGCATCATCCTTTTCCCAAAGGTACAGCATGTTGTCGTGATTGCGCTAGTGACTGGCGTGATTTCTGCATTAACAACGGGATTCCCAGGCGGACAAATTCCGAATATGATTGATAAGCCAGTGACAGCCTTTATCTTCTTAGCCCTTTTCTTATCTTGCTTGAAGATAAAGAACAAAGTCGTGCTGACCGCTGTATTAACTGCGATTGGAACCATCGTATCCGGCGTGATTTTCTTATCTGCCGCTTTACTGATCACTGGACTGCCAGCTGCATTACCGGCACTTCTTGTGGGTGTTGTCCTGCCAGCAGCCGTGATTAATACCATCGCTATGGTATTTGTCTTCCCAATTGCTCAGTCCATTCTGAGACGTGCAAGAATGATAGAAGTTGCTTAACGAATAACCGAACCTCTTCATGGTAGATGAAGAGGTTTCAGATTGTTGACAAAGGGCTAAAATGATCTTGATTTTAGCCCTTTGTCTTCTTTTCAGCGTGATAGAAAACCTTTGAAGTCTAGGAAGGACGAGTACTGGCGCGGAGCGAATTTGATATTCGTGAGCACCAGCACGCAGGACTGACAAAGAATGCGAGGGTTTGTCTACACGCTGGAACCTCTTCATGATAGATGAAGAGGTTTTTTTCATGCTTTTATAAAAGAAAAAGGGTCAGCAGCAAAATGAGGAGCGAAATTCCTGCACCAGCCGCACACACAAGTGCTTTTTGCTTTAAAACATGTTTTGGCGGATAAGACCCTGCATACCCAAGCTGTCTTGCATAATGAATAGAACCACCTGTAAAAACGATGACGATACACATAAAAACGAACAGAAAGACAGACAACCTTCTCCCCTCCCTTTTCTTCAAAAGTATGCTAAAATAAAGCAAGCTATGTATGGAAGTTCAATGAAGCTGATCATCAGCTCAGAGAGAACATGCGAATGTGTAAAATTTGACTAGAGGTGATTTGAATGGCTAGTGGACGTTCTTTATTAACAGGATTATTTGTAGGCGGTCTCCTCGGAGGTGCGGCAGTGCTCCTGACGACTCCCTCTTCTGGCAGAGATGTGCGCGGAAAAGTGAAAGACGGCTATGACAAATTCGAAGATACGCTGACAAAATTAAAAAGAGATGGACAAGCTTTAAAAGAGCAAATTGTGGAAACAGCAAAAGAAAGCGCAGAGGTGATTAAAGAAGTCGGGTCTGAATTGCAAACATCGATTCAGCAATGGCGCGAAGAAATCAAACCTCATCAGCAGGACTTACAAAAGGAAATTCAGGAAATTGAGGAAAAGCTCAAACAACTGGAGAAAACCTTACAAAACTAATATACTCACAAAAAAATATTCGTTTACAAAAGTGTGCGGGGTGCGTATCCCGCACTTTTTTTGTTGAAAAAAGGTTATTTTGACAATGTTTTTCATGACTTTTAAAAATTCTTGAATTTTCAGCTTTATTAATCTTTATTTTATTGGCATAATAGAATTACAAGAAAAAGAGAAGTAGGTGAAATGGATGAATCATTCGGAACAGCCTTTCGATGTAAAAGAAGCACTTTTATTCAGTCAAAGAATGGCCCAATTGAGCAAAGCTCTTTGGAAATCCATTGAAAAGGACTGGCAGCAGTGGATCAAACCGTATAACCTAAATATCAATGAACATCATATTTTGTGGATTGCGTATCAATTAAAAGGAGCTTCAATATCAGAAATTGCAAAGTTTGGCGTCATGCATGTATCAACGGCGTTTAACTTCTCCAAGAAACTGGAGGAACGAGGATTTTTAAAATTTTCTAAAAAGTTAAACGATAAGCGCAATACGTATATTGAGCTAACGCCAAAAGGCGAAGAGACATTCCATAAACTACTCGAAGATTATGACCCGGCCCGAACTGGTATTGTCAAAGGCGCACAGCCGCTTCATGACATTTACGGAAAGTTCCCTGAGATTTTAGAAATGATGTGTATCATCCGTAACATTTATGGTGAGGATTTCATGGAGATTTTTGAGAAATCGTTTTCAAACATTGAGAAGGACTTTTTGAATGAGCAAGGAAAAGTCACAAAAAAGACTGAGGAACTTGAAAACTCAGCTGAGGCAGCAGAAAAAGCGTCTAAAACAAATCAAATTGTTTAATGATCTTTATAAATTCATTCATTAGCGGCTGAAAGAGCCCTTGATCATGCAAAGCAAATATCGTCTCATGAACATCCAGCTTTTCAATTAACTGTCCCGCAAAGAGCGCAAGGAGATCGTCAAACATGACGTAGCCTTGTGCTTTTTGCTTATCCATTTCCTCTGTAAGCTCAGCACAAATACGCTCAATTTCCTCTGCCTCTTCTTTCGATACACGCTGCCTGATCAATAACGCATAATATGGATAACGGCTCATATCGGCTGCCGTCAATAAAAGTTCCATATAATATTCAAGCTGGCTCATTCGTTCCTCAATACTCATGTACGTTCCCTCTTTCTCTTAGTCCTTCTATTTTAGCCGAAATTACTCATTGACGAAAGAGACGAACCTCCCCCTTCAGTTCTTTTTTCTTGAAAAATCCAAAGTTTCCTCTCTTTATTCCATATGAAGGCACCATTTTATTTTTTTTCATCAAAACCATTGATTTTTATCCTCAGGAAGAGTAAATTATCTTGAGATATTCAATTCGATTTTTAGATTGGAAGGATGAAAAATGAATTGTTGGAAGACCATTAATCTTGAAAAGGATTATGGTTATACGAGAATGATGATTTCTGCCATAAGTCTTGCTATCCTTTTTTTCATTATGGCATTTTTATGTTTTCAACTGACTCATCCTGAAACGAGGCTAAGCAGCCATAACGCACCGCTTTTTGCCGTGCTCTTACTTGTGACATTGCTTGTCCACCGTGTGGTTCACTTGATCCCAGTGATGAAAAATAAGAAAAAAATGACGCTATTGATGAAACGAAATTGCTGGCAGCGCGTGCCTAAGAAAGTGATGCTTTTTTCACTTCTCAGCCCGTTTTGTGTCATCTCACCGGTTTACTTTGTGTTAGGCGTGGCGTTTCCTATGTACGCACACTATTTTATCATCATCGCAAGTATACATGCAGGCTATTGTTTGCCTGACTTTTTATTTGCATGGAAGCTGCTCAAAGCACCTAAATCCTGCATCATCGATCAAGCTCAAGACGAGTTTGATATTTTAGTTGACCAAACTTCCTCATCATGAGGTTTTTAAAGCCAACTTCTATCTTTTTCATAAAAAATTTGGTAATGTAGTATGGGAATAGCATAGAGAGGGGGGATCTCCGATAGTTTTATTTTACTTCATCGTCTTTGCCGCGTTTATTGTGTATTCAATAAACAGGCTTACTAATACATTATGCCTTGTCAGAGAGATTCCTGAAGAACGGCAAGATAAGGTGTTTCGCTTTATCAATGTATCAATACTGATCTTACTTATCTCATCATTTGTTGAAATTACCATTTCCATTTAAGATCAAAGCAAAAGCTGCCAGTTTGAGGGCAGCTTTTTGTGTATATTTTAATTAGCAAATCCAAGATGCACCGATGATGATCAATAAAATGAATAATACGACGACTAGTGCAAAACCGCCAGCAAAGACTTCTCCTCCCATGTGAAAACACCTCCTGCCAGTTCTTCCTCTGTTCTAAGCTCAGTGTATGCAGAAAAATAAAAAACGTTTAGGCACCTGTCATCGTTTGAAAAAAGAACCGCCCTCACGCACGGCAGGACGGCTCCCTTCTGTCACAGCGATTTAATTAGTAAAGATATGCTGCACCAACGATGATCAGCAAAATGAATAGCACGACCAATAAAGCAAACCCATTAGAATATCCTGCTCCCATATAATTCAGCCTCCTTTTTGTGATCACTATATGTGTATGTCGCGCGCAATTTTTTGACTAGACGAATGCCCTTCCATTTGCATTTCTTTTTACAGCGTGTCACAATATGTTATGATACAAGCAATGATAAATAAATTGGAAAGATTAGGAGTGTTTTTTGAATGAAAAAAATGGCTTTAGCAGCTGTAACAGCAGTAAGTGTTTTAACTCTTGGCGCATGCAGTAGCGGTGATAAAGATGTGATCGCCACAACGAAATCAGGAGATGTCACAAAAGGAGAGCTTTATACAACTCTTAAGAAACAAGCAGGTGGAGATGCTCTAAACCTACTTGTTCAACAAAAGGTTCTTGCTGACAAATACAAAGTATCTGATAAAGAAATTGATAAGAAATTGGAAGAATATAAAAAGACACTTGGTGAAGATCGTTTAAAACAGCTTCAAGATGAATTCGGTAAAGATTACATCAAAGATCAAGTGAAATATGAGCTGCTGACTCAAAAGGCTGCCAAAGCTAACATCAAAATCACTGATAAAGAAGTAAAATCGTATTACGATGACCTTAAAGGAAAAATCCGTGCAAGCCACATTTTAGTAGCTGATAAGAAAACAGCTGACGAAGTGGAAAAGAAATTAGATAAGGGTGAAAAATGGGATTCCCTTGTCTCTGAATATTCAACTGATACTGCTTCAGCAGCACAAGGCGGCGATGTAGGCTGGTTCGCAAAAGAAGGCCAAATGGACGAGAACTTCAGCAAAGCTGCTTTCAAACTAAAAGTAAATGAAATCAGCAAGCCAGTAAAATCCCAATTCGGCTACCATATCATTAAAAAGACTGAAGAACGCGGTAAATATGATGACATGAAAGCAGACTTGAAAAAAGAACTGCTTGACCAAAAACAAGCAGACACAAATGAAATCCAAAACATCTTAAACAAATTAGTAAAAGATGCTGATGTGAAAGTAAAAGATAAAGAGCTTCAAAAAACGTTCAAAGAAAAATCTGAACAGCCTGCACAAAATCAGCAGACACAACAGAACCAGTAATCACAAAAAACCCCTCTGCCGTAATCGTGCAGAGGGGTTTTTGTATGACGAGATTAAGCAATTGAATGATCTTCATGTGCCGCAGTATCCTGTGATCTTTTCACCTGCTGATTCTGGCGTCTGCGCTCTCTTTCCTGTTCCATTCGCTCGATAAATATTTCTCCTTCCTTTTCAATAAAGGATTGATCAATTTCTTGCTCCTCTTTGGCTGTTGTCATTAATTTATACGCACAGAAAATAATGCCGATAATACATGCATACACCCACCACGGAAAAAACAACATTTTTTCATCGCCTCCTTTTCTTAAGGACAATTCCTCTCTTCCTTTGTGTTACATGCTTATGCGAAAAGGAGACAAGTTATGAAAAAAACGCCCGCATAAACGGACGTTTTGACATGATTATTCGTGATGGAAGGTTGGTTTATAAAACGAACGATTCTCAAGTGCAAAAATACGTTCTGTATATTCTCCTGGTTTCACATGCTCAAGCGCACGATCCATCATGTTCATTTTCGCATCTAAATTATCAATATAGTGAAGAATTTCAGCTTCTTTCACCATTGGTGGTTTCGGGCTGCCCCATTCTCCTTTTCCGTGATGACTCAGGACTAAGTGCTGTAAAATGAGAATTTCCTCTGAATCAATGCTAAGCTCTTCCGCAGCTTTCGCAATTTCTGTCACCATAATGGAAATGTGGCCAATTAAATTCCCTTCCACAGTATATGTCGTGGAGACTGGACCCGAAAGCTCTTTGACTTTCCCTAAATCATGAAGAATGATGCCTGAATATAAAAGATCTCGATCTAGTGATGGATATAGGTCAACAATTGATTTTGCTAAATGCAGCATAGACACGACGTGGTAGGCGAGTCCAGAGACAAATTCGTGATGATTTTTTGTCGCTGCTGGATAATCAGCAAATTCCTGTCCATATTTCTTCAGCAAATGCCTTGTAACACGCTGAATATTAGGGTTTTTCATATCAAAGATATATTGCATAATCGTATCCATCATATCGTGTTTTGGAATAGGAGCTGTTTCGAGAAAGTCATCAATTCGAATTTGCTCGTTTTCAGCAACAGGGCGTATATTCCTAAGCTTCAGCTGATTCCTCCCGCGATAATGATGAATGTCGCCTACTACCTTCACGATGGTTTGCGGGCCGTAGGTGATTTCATCATTCTGCTTTGCATCCCATAGTTTCGCCTCAATATCTCCACTTTGATCTTGAAGAATGAGCGTTAAAAATGGTTTGCCATTACTTGCAATCCCTTTAGTAGATGATTTAATTAATAAATGCAGGTCAACTTGTTCGCCGACATCATAGGTCATGATCCCTTTAGCCATTCAATAAAAGCTCCTTCCATGTTTCTGCTCATATAAGTATAACATAAGTCATTATTTGTCAATCATTCAACTGCTAAACTCGTAATCTGTCCATCTTCTGCTGCCTGCGTCATATGCTGATGACAGGTAAAATAAAACAGCTGTGTTTCAAAACGCGTGAGTTCATTCATCAACTCCAGCACTCTTCCTAGACGAACATGATCAAAATGAACGAAGCTGTCATCCATCATAAACGGAAGCTGACATTCATGCTGATGAGACAAGGCGAGTGCAAAACGAATGGCCAGATAGACTTGTTCACAGGTTGCTTGTGAGAGCTCTTCTGGGCGGAATATTCGTCCGTCCATCCTTTTCACGATCAGCCGGTCATCCTCGGGTGAAAATAAAATGGCTTCATATCGATCATTTGTTAACGGCTGAATAAAGCGGGAAGCTGTTTGCAGCAGTGCTGGCAGCCTTTTTTCTTTATGTTCATTCAATTTTTCTCGAATGACGGAGCGAACAAGCTGAACCGCCGCCCATTTTTTCGCAAGGTGCTTTGCATGCTCCTGCTCAGCTGAAAGCTGATGAGTCAAATCAGACACCGTACCTGAAGCTTCTATTTGCCGGATTTCCACTGCTCGTTCTGCCAGACGTTTTTCCATTTTCGCCGCATTCGTTTGTATGTTATTCAGGTGCTGCTTTGCTTCCGTACACTCTTCTTCAAGAAGACGCAATCCTTTACGAACAATCAATTCTTCCTCATCAAAGCAGCCGCTTCTATGCAGCTCTTGATTCAGCTGCTGCAAATGGGAAAGCCGTTCCCGATATTCTTTCGATAGATGGGAAAGAATTTGGTAATCTTTTTTGGACTCTGCCTCTACTTGACGAAAAAGCGCGTTCATTTGTTTTTCGTAATAGTCAATTTCCCCTTCCAGCGCCGTGATCTGCTGTTTCACATGTTGAATCGATACACCCAATGTCTGACGTTCTTTTTCTCTTTTCGCCTCATCTTTCAAAATCTCTTGAAAGGCCGAGATGTTCTCTTGAATGGTGCCTTCCTTTCGTTGCAGAAGACTGCTTAACGCTTCCACCCTTTGCTCATAATTGGATTGCTGGCCGGCAAGGTCGTCTATTTCCCGGCTAAGCTCCTCATATTCCGCTGTATCCGTTTTTAATTGCTTCAGAATAAGAAAGGCTTCTACTAGGAAAGAAAGCTCTGAGGACAAGCCCAGCTGTCTTTTCTTTTCCTCTACTTGCTGCTGGACAGGTTCCAGCTCCTGCTCCCAGTCTTCATATTGCCGGATGATCCTTTCGTACAAAAGCTCCTTCTGCCTCACAAGCGTTTCAGCTGAAGCTGCCTGCACTTGGAAGGAATCGAATGTTCCCCAGCCGCTTCCCTGTTTCACCTGTGTCGATTTCAAAAATGGGTAAATAGAATAGAAGACAAAAACAGAAAACCCTGCAAATAAGAAAGTAACCCACCACTCTGTTAAAAAGAAAAGGACAAGCAGAAATGCAGCATCAAACGTCACCATCACAGGAAATAACCACGCCCGGGAATGAACCTGTTTCTCTTTTGTTCTTGTTTCCCCAGTTTCCACTGTACTGTGCGATTTGGCCTGCTGTTCCTTTAATCCTTTTAAAGCGGTTTCCGCTTCTTCCAGCTCATGTCTTGCATGATCAAACCGGTCATCCAGCTGTGCCTTTCTGTCCATTAAACGAACGTATTGGCTGACAGCCTCCTTTAATTCCCACTCAAATTCAAGGGAGTCGTCAATCTGATCAAGCTTGAGTGAACGCTGCCACTTTAGCTTCGCTGCGGCTTCGTCCATTTTTTGTTTCAATGAATCACGTTCTGCTTTACATTCAGCTAAGCGGTTTTTGACACGTTCAGCATGAGAAGATTCATCAACGACACGCTTCATCTCCAGTAATGTATCCTTGTCATAAAGCGGTTGAACTTGTGCCAGCGAGGTTTGCAAATGATCTAATTTTTGCTTTAGTGCAGTCATTTGAGCCTTTTTCGGGTGAAGGTGTGATTCTAATTTATCCAATTCATGCTCTGTTTCTGCTCTAAAGCGTTTGACTCGTTCTGGATAACGGGCTAATTCTTTTTTTAACTCCATCTTCTTCTCTATCATGGGATAAAGTCGAATGTGTTCGTTTAACTGCTGAATCTGTTCTTCTGTCTGCTTCATTTCCTTTTGAAGCGCTGCGATATTCTCTATTAATTCAGAATGCTCCCGTTTTTTCTCTGTATAACGGCCTTCTGCCAATCTAGCTTGTTTCAGCTGGGCAGCCAGCTCTTTTAAACGATCAAGCTGCTGGTTTAATTCCGGCTTGCGTCCATTTGGTTTAAACAGCTGCTCCTGCTGCTTAAGCAGCCTGCTATCCATCTTAGAGGCAGCATCTGAGCCAAATAAACTTGAGAAAAGGAGGAATTCACCGATTTGATCTTCGTTTAAGGCTTGGACATTTTGCAGTCCAAACACATCAAATGAATAGATTGATTGGAATAATCTGCGATCTGTTCCCTTTAATAGAGTCCGCAAGAATGCTTCATCTTTCACTTCACCATTCGGTAAAAACACCTGTGCTTGACCGCCTCGATCGGACGATCTCTCAATGTGAATGACACCTAACTCCTCATCTAAGCAAGTGAGGGAGCCGCCATAGAAAGATCCTTGTTTCGGCTTGTATATCTTGTTTTTTGAAAAACCAAATAACATCGACTCAATAAACGCCTTCAATGTCGTTTTCCCCGATTCATTCAGGCCATAAACTAGCTGAAAACCGTCATCAGAAAAGTGAAAGGTTCGATTTGAAAATTTCCCGAAATTCGCTATATGGAGTGAACGTATTTTCATCATACCTCTCCTTTTCTCATAATTGCTTCAGCTGTTCCGTCAGCAGCCTTTGTGCTTCTTCTTTTATATCCAATTCATCCTCTTTTGTGAGCGCTTTTCCTGACTTCCTGTAGATTGGGTGACGCTTGATCGGTAAAAGCAGCTCTTCATATGACTCAAACTGTGCAATTTCTGCCGTTAGTTCCTTCAAAAAGGAATCCTCTGGATAGATCACATTCTCATTTGTTCGGCAGTCAATTGACATCACCCAAACGAACACGTCTTCATCTTCCTCCTGCTCATGAAAAACTGTCATCAGCTCTTCGAGGACCTCAAGCTGCGTATGCTCAAAGTAAGAAGGTGCATCACCTGTCAATTCAATTCTCACAAAATGAGGAACGCCTTCCTCTTTCAGCTCATTGATTTTGCCTTCCACAAGTGTGACAAGATCCGTCATATGAGCCGTTTCTGTGATGTCTATTGCTAGTGTATCAAAGATGATATCAGCACAGCTGATAAAATCCGCTGCCAGAGAATCTTCGGAGAGGTGAATCAAGTAACAGCCTTTTTCTCCCGTTTCTTTTATATGTCTGCCTTGCACATTACCAGGGTAAATAATAAATGGGTCTTCATGAAGGAGGGCTCTTTTATGTATATGTCCGAGCGCCCAATAATCAAAATCCCGTGCTATGAGCTGCTGAAGCTGAAATGGGGCATATGCATCATGTCCTTCTTGTCCGGCTAAAGTGCCGTGAAGCATCGCAATGTGATAGGCAGCATCTGTTGTTTTGACATAATGAGATGTCATATTTTCATAGACAGCCCGCTCTTTGTAGCTAAACCCATAAATACTCGCGACAAGCTGCTTCCCTCGATAATAGGAGTGCTCACTTGGTGTACTGCTCGAAAAGACATGTACATTCTCGGGCCACTCAATCGGTGTCCATTCCCCGCCTAAATGATCATGATTCCCATAAATAATAAAGACTTCAATTCCGTGCGTTTGCAGTCTTACAAACTGATTTCTTAAAAACAGCTGTGCTTTTAAGCTGCGATTGGATTCATCAAATAAATCTCCGCTCAGCAGCACAAAGTCTACCGCCCGCGCAACGGCAAGATCAAAGATGTTCTTAGCACTTTGGAATGTACTTTCTTTGAGCCGCTTAAATATAGAATTAGGTATCGTCGACATTCCTGCAAATGGACTGTCTAAATGTAAATCTGCGGCATGAATAAAGGTGAGCTTAGTCAAACGTCTATCTCCTTGTCCGATACTGTCATTGTCCATATTTTATCATGCCATTTTTACGAATGCACGTTCTATCACTCTCAATCTAAAAAACACATTTTTAAGGACTAAAAAAGAGGTTTTGTCTTATTCCATGTTTAATTACATTAAAAAACAGAGGAAAGGAAGATGAGGCATGGAGAAGACATACTTTTTAACCGTATTTGACCGGTCGGGTGAGACTTTATTAAATGAAAAAATCACAGCGGATAATGACAAGAAAGCAAAGGAATTAGGACGCCATCGCTTAATAGAACAGCAATACACAAAGCATTCTCATCGACTCGTTGATCAAGCAGGAAAGCTGCTTTTATTTGAACGTTAAAAAAGCCGGCTTTCGCCGGCCTCATGTTCATTTATGCTTTTTGAAAGACAGGACGTCTTTTTTCTAAAAAGGCTTGTATACCTTCCTTGTGATCATGACTTTTTCTCAGTCTTGCCTGTGCTGCTCTCTCTTTTTGAAGAACTGCTAAGAGCTTTGATTCTGACTGCTGAAAATAGATCATCTTTGTTTCGATAAAGGCTTGAAGCGGCATGTTCATAAATGGCTTCACACACACTTTTTGGTACGTATCGACCTCATCCTGAAACACCCCGTCTGCAAGGCGCAGCTTTAACGCTTCTTCAGCCGGCAGCTTTTGTCCGCTCCAAATCAATTGTTTAGCGGTTTGCTCACTCACTCTTTTTGTGAGGAAAAAATGCCCCCCGCCATCTGGAATTAATCCTACTCCATTAAAATTCATGGCGAGTTTTGCATCCTGATGCATAAACAAGTAGTCACAGCTTAGAGCAAAGCTAAAAGCGAGGCCTGCTGCTGACCCGTGGACAAGCGCAATCGTCACTTTTTTCATACTAGCTAGAGAAAGTGTAATTCCCTCGATCAAATCCATCACACGATGGAAATCTTCTTCACTTTCCTGCTTGAGCATCATCCCAATATCTCCGCCTGCTGAAAATCCTTTTCCCGCTCCCTTGATGACAACGACTTTTGCACTGCTTTCCTCCGCTGCATCACATGCTTCTTTGAATTCAGCAAACATGTCCACATGAAAAGAATTATAAGCTTCAGACCTATTGAAAACGATTTCAAAAACATCCCCGTCTAACTGACAATTGATATATGTCATCATCCATCCCCCTCTTCTTTTAAAAGCTCATAACATACTTCCATTTCCATCATGTAAAACCTTTTTCTCTAAATAAAAAATTTCAAGATCAATTGATACTAAAATAAGCATAATGATTGAAACAAGAAATATATTTTTATATAGTAAAAAAAGAAAGAAAATAAATTTGAAAGGAGGAGGATGATTGATCAGATGTTCCATCATGATATTGGTTAGCTTCATCGTCATGTTTTCTCCTTTTTCAAATGTCGTTTTTGCTTCACAGGCAGAAGCGAGCACACCTAGCCTGATTTCTCCATCCATTTATGATGAAGAAATCAATGCTGTGAAGACACCTTCGTTTTCAAAAAAACATGCTTCATCCATTCTGTTGAAGGACAGATTATCAATGATGGATGCCAAGACTTTTCTACCAAAGCCTGCCCCATCAGCTGCATTGTCCATTGATCTATGTTTTTTGGAAATGAAGTGTGCGATCCCCGTTATGTATCAATCTAATTACCTCTACTGATTCATTTTATTTCATCCGCATTTACTATATAAAAAACACAGACTATCAAATTCGGAGGGATAAAATGAACATTAAAGAAAATGATCTTCCTGGGATCGGAAAGAAATTTGAAATTGAAACGAGAAATAGAGAAAAGATGACGATTGTGATTCATGATGATGGCAGACGGGAAATTTATCGTTTTGACGATGATGATCCAGATGAAGTGCTGTCTACCATTTCACTCGATGATGCTGAATCCCGGCAAATCGCTGCTATTATCGGCGGTATGGTGTATAAACCGCAGGCACTAGAAACCATTGAAATGGCCTTCAACGACTTGATCATTGAATGGTTTAAGGTGGAAAAAGGTGCAAAAGCGGTTGGACATACACTCGGTGATTTAGATGTGAGACAAAATTATGAAGTCACCGTGATTGCGATCATTAAACATACAAATGAAAAATTACTCAACCCTGGTGCCGATTCAATTATTCAAGCAAATGATACGATGGTCATTTCGGGCGAAAGAAAACACTTGAAACGATTGGTACGTGATTTTCTTTCTAGAGGGGGAGAGTGATGAATGGATCATTTAGTCTTTGAAGTTGGGACGGCGCTAATTCTTATCGCCATCGCCAGCTTAATCGCCAATAAAATTAAATTTTCTATCATCCCTTTTCTCATCGTCCTCGGAATGATTGTTGGGCCGCATGCTCCAACCATCGGGATCATTGATTTGAAATTTATCGAAAGCACGGAGATCATTTCGTTTTTTGGCAGAATGGGCGTCCTGTTCCTTCTTTTCTATCTTGGACTTGAGTTCTCTGTCGGAAAACTCATTAAATCGGGTAAATCTATTGCAGTCGGCGGTTCTATTTATATTTTGATCAACTTCAGCTTAGGACTGCTCTACGGTTTTATCACAGGGTTTGGATTCCTTGAGGTTCTCATTATGGCAGGGGTGATCACCATTTCATCCAGCGCCATTGTGGCCAAGGTCCTTGTCGATTTGAAACGGACGGCAAATCCTGAAACAGAGTTAATTTTAGGGATTATTATGTTTGAGGATATTTTCCTTGCCGTATATTTATCCGTCGTATCAGGTCTTGTTCTTGGAGATGCCACTACTGTTGGCGGTGCCTTATTATCGATTTTAATCGCTTTTGGTTATATGATGCTTTTCTTTATCATTGCGCGGAAGCTGCCAAAACTATTAAATAAGTTGTTTGATATCCGTTCAAACGAAGTGTTCATCATTGTGATTTTTGCCGCTTTGTTCTTTGTCGCTGGTTTTTCAGAAACAATTCATGTAGCAGAGGCTATTGGAGCTCTCTTACTTGGTCTTGTTTTCTCAGAAACAGAGCACTCAGACCGCATCGAGCATCTCGTGGTTCCGTTTAGAGATTTCTTTGGAGCGATGTTCTTTTTCAGCTTTGGTCTCAGTATCGATCCGTTTACATTGGGTGATGCCTTCTGGCTTGCGATCGGCGCTGTGATTCTTACCTTAATTGGGAACTTCACTGCCGGAATGTTCGCTGGACGGAGAGCTGGATTTTCTCATAAAGCCTCTTCTAATATTGGATTAACCATCGTATCGAGAGGAGAGTTTTCAATCATTGTTGCCGAGCTTGGCATCGCCGGCGGACTTGCCGCTACTTTGAAGCCCTTTGCTGCATTGTATGTCTTAATCCTTGCGATCTTAGGACCGCTCGTAACGAAAGAATCTAAGAAAATCTATCAAATCCTAAACAAAATCTTCAAATGGAAACCTGAAAAACCAAAAGTAAAAAAAGAAACGACGATCTAATGAAAAAGGGCCCTATGCTTGGGCCCTTTTTTATGTCTTATTCAAATTGCTGAAATGCAGTTTCTTGCTTGACTGGCGCTTCCTCGGCCCCGCGAATGGTTCGAATGACTTTCTGGTTGCGGTAAATCGATAGTTTCAAATTGGTCGCCGCCGTTCCATGAGAATGATCAAGATTCGTGAATGTAAAGAAATGATTTGAGCGTTTGTCTTTGAACACAAGCCTGAAGTCGTCTGTCACTTTAAAATGCTCATCACTTTCCCATTCAATCAAAGGTTCATATGCACTAAACCATTCAGGAATATTCGGCGTGTATCCTGTAGCCAATACAGCATGATCTACAGTTATGCTTTTTTCTTTCTTCAGCTGCCACTGTTTGAGATGCAGCTCCAAAGGCTGATGCTCTCCTCTTTGAATCGCTTCAAGCTCGGTCATTGGCTGAATGAGCACAGATGGCTCTTCACCTGAAACGGAGCGATGATACAACTCCTGATAAATGCGCGAAAGCGTTGATGCATCGATGCCATTTCTTAATCCTGTCAGCCTAGGCAATGTGTTCATACGTTCTTCATAAGGAAGCGAATGAAAATACTCGACATACTTTGGTGTAAAAAGTTCTTGGCCAAGTTCTGCCGTCTCCAGCTCTCTAAATTCACTAGAACGTGTAAACCATGAAAGCTGCTGTCCTTTCTTTTGATGCTGAAGCAGGTCTAAGAAAATTTCAGCTGCACTCTGCCCTGAGCCGATTACCGCCACCGACTCAGCTTCGTGAAGTGCTTTCTGCTGATCTAAATAACGGCTGCTATGGGTCACATATGGGTATGCTGCTTCAGGCACATCGACTGGAATCATTGGTTTGCTTCCTGTGCCTAACACGACATGCTTTGCACGATACTCAGAAAGCGCTCCATCTTTCAGCCGTCTGACTTTCACAAGGTAGCCATCTTGGCAGTCCGTCACTTCTTCTACCTTCATCCCGAACTGACAGCTGTCTAATTCTCCTGCCACCCATGATAAATACTCATTGAATTCTCTCCGAGGGATATCAAACTGTTCAAATGTATAGAACCGGTGAAGTCTATTTGATTCATGTAAATAATTTAAAAATGTATACCTGCTCCTTGGATTCGCCATTGTGACAAGGTCTGCTAAAAAGGAAACTTGCAAATCCGTTCCTTTGATCAGCATACCAGGATGCCAAGCAAACTCAGACTCTTGTTCAAAAAAACAGCATGAGACATCCTCATACTCCTCTAACAAAGCGGCCAATCCTAAATTGGCGGGCCCAATCCCAATTCCGATCACATCTATCATATGTACACCTGCTTTACCTTTTTATCACTTATATACCCTTTTACAAATGAAAAAAACACTGCGTCATCGCAGTGTTTAAACGTGAGAAATAAATAATGATTCAAGGAATTGAATCTTCTCTTCTGTATAGTGTTCATACCGGTCATTATACGATTTTGGATCTTTTGGATTGGCATACTGCGTAATTTTTCCTGATCGTGGATCAATGAATTTACTTGCTGCACCACATCCAATGCCAATGATTGTCTGTACTTCTTCCATGATAATGATATTATACAAACTTTCCTGTCCATCTAATGAATACCCGACATTTTCGAGATTTCCCAAAATATTTTTTTGTCTATATAAATAATACGGGTGATATTGATGTGCTTTCGTCCAAGAGACCGCTTCATCCATCATACGCGTGATTTCTTCTCGGTCTGCTACTTGGTATTTCTCCTTATTGCGCGTCATTTCAGATGCTCTTTTAAAGGAGAGTGTATGCACGGTTAAAGATTCAGGCTTGAGCTCTTCAGTCTGCTGCAAGGAGTGCTGAAATTCTTTGAGCCCTTCTCCCGGCAATCCAATGATTAAGTCCATATTGATATTATTCATGCCGTACTGTCTTGATAAGTGATACTTTTCAATCGTTTCTTCCACACTATGATGCCTGCCAATAGCCTTTAGTGTTTCATTCTCATACGATTGCGGGTTAATGCTAATCCGGTCAATATTGTAGCGGTTTAGCACCTCTAGCTTATCAGGGGAAATCGTATCAGGACGCCCTGCTTCGACAGTCACTTCCCGTATATGCTTCACATCAGGGAACGAGCGATACATTTCTTCATACAGCAAGTCCATTTCTTCCGCTGTGATGCTCGTTGGCGTGCCTCCGCCAAAGTAAACGGTCGTCACTTTGATCCCGTGTTCTTTTAGCCATGCGCCCATTTTTTGCATTTCATAATGCAGACCAAACAAAAACGTTCCCACTCTGCCAGCTTGTCCTTTAATGGCGTAAGCAGGGAACGTGCAGTAAGCACATTTTGTGGGGCAGAAAGGAATGCCAATATAAATACTCACTTCCTGCTGAAGGTCATACAGATCTGGAATGGCTTTAAGCTGACGATCGACAATCTCCTGCATCAAATTGATTTTTTCATCATGAATCAAGTAATCACGCTTTAACGCCGCATGTGCATCTTCCTTTGACATGCCCTCTCTCAGCATCTTATGAAGCAATTTCGTCGGACGTATTCCTGTGAGAATCCCCCACTTTTGTGTCATTCCTGTGTGCTCCTGAAGCAAGTGTAAATAAACAGACAGCACTGTGTTTTTGATTTGTTTCCAGCGCTCCTTATCGTTCAAGCTCTCTGGAACATCCCGCGAAAAACGACTGGTGATGTCTGATCCATCGATATGACCAGATGCTTCCACCATGCCATTTTCTTCCTTCCAGCTAAATTCCATGATCAAACCATCATCCAGTTCACTTGGTTCAAACATCACTTCACTATCTTCTTCAAATAAATTGGCTATATTGACAAGCGGGCGATGAAATCGTTCATCTGACAGCCCTTTAATTAAAATTCGCATCATATCACCTTTATCTTCAAACTTGTTTCATTTTACAAAATTCATGTAGGAAAAGCAATGAAGGGAAAAGACGAAGGCCCGTCATTTCTTGATTGACAGGGCCTTCACTGTATTATCGCTTAATATCAAATTGATGTAAAAATCCTTCTCTTTGCTGCATTCTAAAGTATTCCTTGATCATATAAGCCACACCCTGTTCATCATGCGAGCGCGTCACCCAATCGGCTTTACGCTTGACATCATTGGGGGCGTTTCCCATAGCAACGCCTAAACCAGCCAATTCAAGCATTGGAATGTCATCTGTTCCATGACCAATGACAACCGTATCTTCTAAAGTAAAACCGAGTGCAGAGGTTAAAAGAGAAAGTCCCGCTTCCTTCGAAACCCCTTTGCATACAATATTCATTTTCTCATCACTGATCCTAATAAGATCAACAGATGGGAATGCTTGTTGAATGGTCCTGTGAATTTCAGGCTGAAGCTCCGCGGTCGAATATACTTCAATCACTGGAGTACTGACTGGTTCATCCATCAGCATATCACTTAACGATTCAACAAATTGGACGGGATAGAAAATGGGATCAGACGGATGAATGAGCGTCTTTCCCATCAGCTGAGACTGCGTTTTTTTCCGGTTGCCGATCGAGAATTTTTCATGCAGCAAGCGGACATTACAATCGAAGCTTTCAAGGATTTGCACAAGATTAAATGTCTTTTCTTCCGTTAATTTTTTCACATGAAGCGGCTCATCGAGTTTATCGGCGATAAATGCACCACTATGCGTCACAAGGGTTGATGTTGGAATCTTCAACGCCTTGGCAATTTTTTGAGCGGAACGAAAATGCCGGTTGGTGACAATCGTCACGTAAACCCCTTTTTTCTTTACATATTCAACAGCTTCTTTTGTAGCAGAATGGATTTTACCATTGGAACGAAGTAACGTCCCATCTATATTGAGTGCAAGTAGTTTTTTTGACACTGAGGCATCCCCCTTCTTGATGACTGTACTTACGATGAGGATATGCCCTAGCTTGGTGCTTTAGAACATGCAGTTGAAAGAGCCCTAGGTTATGAATAGATGGATAAATAAAAAAAGCCTACCCCTAGGCTTTTTTTTATGTATGGTTTGGATGCGTTACAATGGAGTGATGAAGCTCCCCATGATCCCCTTATCATTTACACACCAAAGCATTGCTTATATCAGATCCCCTTATGATGCTTTGCGTTTCTCCCAGAAGCGCTTCTCTCTCGTTTGGCTCAACGCCATAAATCCCAAGTGAAACGCACCCAATTGTCCCTTGAGAGCGCCTTTTTGAAAGCACTTTCAATATAAGTATTATCGCAGAATTTATGTGCTTCGACAACCTTTTTTTAAAAGATAATGAGGAGAAAAGATAAAACAAAAAAGGGCGAATGACATCGCCCTTTCCATTAGTTTTCTTCTGGATTCCCATAAAGCTCTTCAAGTGGCTTCATGATAATTTTATTTAATTCACCGATAAGAACACTCACACGTTGTTCTGCTTCCATCAACTGAGAGATTTTGTCGTGCTGCTGAACAAGAGCAACTGTTTTTTGAGCTTGCTCCACTTCTTCTTGTGTGATCTCTTGACCAGTCATTTGTTTTTGTTGAAGGTTTACTTGAATGTCACGGAAGTTCTCAAACATTCTTTTAGAGGACTCATCCGCGTTTACCTCATCATAAAGATTTCTTAAAGTTGAATATTCTTCGCTATGACGCAATGCTTTTTCAAGGTCATATGCAACATCATAAAGATTTACAGACATGTTATGTCTCCTTTCTATCCGTTATCACCGATATGAT
Source organism: Bacillus sp. PK5-006 (assembly GCF_054161415.1). Lineage (NCBI taxonomy): Bacteria > Bacillati > Bacillota > Bacilli > Caryophanales > Bacillaceae > Bacillus > Bacillus sp. PK5-006. The sequence continues at coordinate 2,707,838 of NZ_CP096414.1, forward strand.
CGGCGGACACCACTCCACTATAACAAACTATGGCTTTCGTTTCACATATATACAATGAATTCATTAAAATTTCTATAGCTTGTCTTAGAATAGCGCCACAAAAACAGCCTGGATAGCACCAATCATCCCGCCTAAAAGACCGCCTAGAAATGTTATCATCTTCAGCTCCTTATTAGAGATGCTGACTACAAGCTCTTCCATTTTTTCAAGCGGGAAAAGTTCAATTTGTTCACGAATGATATCTTCAAATTGCAGCTTTGCAAGCAGACTCTCTAAAGCATTTGAAGCCGCTTCGATCCCCTTATCAATCAACACTGGCGCAAAATGTGTTTTAAGGTCATCCGCTACAGCACTGACATATGTTCCAACTGGTTTGTCTAATATCAGCTTTGTAGAAAAATGAGAAAGCAATTGATTTTTCACACTAAAAATAAGTTCCTTCACATTCCATTTTTCATCAAGCTCATAAAGAGAAAATTGCTTCACCTTGTCCCATTCTTGAACAAGTAAATCTGCTAAAAATCTTTTTGTTTCTGCATTTCTTAAGAACTTGATAATTTCTGGATGCACACGGTCAATTAAGCTTGAATTCCCTAGAAACATTTGGACCATACTGCCAAGCATTCCCCGTTCTTTTAAGAAATCATCAATCATATTGCCAAGCCTGGCTTTGCCTTCATCACTTTCAAAATAATGAATGCCTCTCTTTAAAATATAATCTGCTGCATCTGGAATTTTTGATGATATTTTGGTTTCCACTTCTACCGGGAGCAATTCAGATAAAGTTTGCTCGTTATATGTTTCAAGCAATGAAGCGAGCTTCTGGTCAGACCACTGATGGAGCCATCTATCTGCTTTGACATCAGCCTGTGAAAAGCCGAATTTTTCTAGCAGTGAGAATACGGTGATCTCCATATTTGCGCCTTTGTCAATATATCGATGGAATGTACGCAGGATCTCCTGCTTTGCCTCCGATGATTCAAATCGCCTTTGAATACCTTCTGGCGTGAGCAAATGCTCCATAACCATGACACCAACCTGCTTGGCTACTTCGTCTCTTCTTTTAGGGATAAGGCCTGGTGTAAATGGAAGCTGTTTTCCGAATAAGTAATATGGCTTATAAGGCCGAAAAAGCATTTTAATTGCAAGATGGTTTGTCGCTGCTCCTATGACTGCGCCGATAACAATCATAAAGATAAACGTTGTGAATATATTCAAAGTCGTCATCTACCTTTCAAACAACACCCGAGGTTTATTGTTTTGATCTATACGTATTATAGTTGTTGTCAAGTTCCCAAGCAAATGAAGCATGCAGCGAGACATATGATCAAGCGATCTGTCGTAATGATAAAGGAGCGTAAGCTTTATGTAAAATCATAAAAAAATGTTTTTTGATGGTAAAAAAAAAAGTTGAAAAGAAGGTGTTTTTTAATGACAACATTAGGTATTGCGAGCCTTTCTCCGCAGTATGAAGAGGCATTCACACGGCAGCTCGCCAAAGCTGCCTCTTCTTATCGTTTAGAGGTTGTTCGTTTTACACCATTTGATTTAAAGCCGGCTTCAAATTTGATACAAGGCCAAGCATATACGAATGGCCAAGGGTTTGCCGACGCACAATTTCCGATTCCCGACTTGATTTATGACCGATGTCTTTACCGGCATGACGCACAATCTAAAAAAGCAAAACCCATCATGGAATGGCTAAAAAAATATCCAAAAACAGTTTTTTTGAATACCGGCATTTCAAATAAAATGGTGCTATTTGAGCAGCTCCGTCTCCTCTCTGCTTTACAGCCATATTTACCTGGCTGCTTTTTATTAAAAGAGCCCTCAGACCTGATCAATATGGTAAGGGAGTACGGTGCTGGCGGTTATTGTAGAATGCAGCCTCTCTCCCCTCAGCATGCAGCATCTACTTACTTCATTTCCTTTGATGGCAAATCAACATTTACTGTTCAACTAAGTTCCAATCAAACCATTACATTTTCTCGTACGTCAGAGCTGGAGCGCTGGTGCAAAAAATATGCAGGCCGGTATTTCCTTCAATTTTTCAACACGAATGATCAAAAAGAAATTTTATTCAATGAAATCAAGATTTTCCTTATGAAAGATTCACAAAATCAATGGAAACGCATGGGAATTCACACAAAATCACCTGCAGAAAATTGTCTTTTAAGTCATACACAAAAATCAGCTCCTGTGATAGGCTTTGAACACTATCTAAATACATTGCAGCCACACATCAAGGAACTCCTTTTAGATGATATTGCATCCATTCAGGCATCACTCCCAGCTTATATAGATAAAACTTACTCTCCTTGCTTTGAATTCGCAGTAGACTTACTTCATACAAGTGAAGGCAGACTTTTCATATCAAATATCAGATCAAAGCCAGGGCGGTCCGCTTTTTTAAATGTTTATCCTGAGAAGGAACATGAATTGATTCGTATCATTCTTGAACATGCGCAATCGATAAAGTCTCAACCGAAGGAGGTTTCTTATGAACAGAAAGCGTTGCATCATCGCCCCACACCTTACAAGTGAAAAAACAATTCATCTTCCCGTCCATTATAAACAGAAAGATGCCATCTATTCTCTTGCTCTAGGGTCTCGTTTAGTAGATGGCTTCAACATTTCCTATCATCAGCATCCAAATAAAATTTTATTATCTGAAGATCTATACAGAGGTTTACTGATTCCTTACCAATCAAAAGCTGATGTGATCATCATTGACCATACACTTTTTATAGGGCCGTTGGTTGGCATTTTCACTGCAGGTTTTGAGCAAAGTACACAGCCATTAGGAACGAGATCAGAATTTTTTATCAAACTGCTGCACTCTTTCAGGCAGCATCCTGGTTTTGCCTATCTTTTTGGGTCACATTCTATTGATTGGGAAAAAGGAATTGTAGAAGGACTGTTGTACCACGAAGATTCATGGGTTAAAAAACAGCTTCCCCTTCCGTCAGTCATTTATGACCGGCTTCCAAATAGAAAAGCTGCTCAGTCGGCACTCATTCAAGAAACGAAGCGAAAGCTCACCCAAGACTATGATATCCCTTGGTTCAACCCTTACTTTTTTAATAAATGGGAGATTCATGAACAGCTATTAACAGATGAAAAAACATGGTCCTTTCTCCCACATTCTGTACAATTAGATCCCGTGGACGCTCTTAGTAAAATTGAAACACTCCTCCATCTGCATCAAGTTATATACTTAAAACCAACAAACGGAAGTCATGGAGACGGGATTTATCAGTTAAAAAAGGAAAACGACGGAATCACTGTATCCTCAAATTTCGGAAATTCTATTCCATATGATTCAATAGATCAGTTTGTTCAAAGGCTGCGAAAGGATCATGCAATTCATGATTTTATTGCACAACAAGGCATTGAGCTTCTTCAAATAGACAATCAACCGATGGATTTCAGAGTTCATACGAATAAAAATAAAGAAGGTGATTGGACAGTCACAGCAGCAGCAGCAAAGGTTTCTGGAGATCATACCATTACGACTCACCAGTTACACGGGGGGACGGTGAAAACACTTTATGCTGTCTTTCCAGAAGAAAAGAAACGTTTGCAGATTTTACAGCAGCTTTCTCATACTGCCATCATGCTTAGCCAGGTGATAGATAAAAAAATGACCGGGCATATTGGTGAAATCGGTTTTGACTTAGGCATTGATCAAACAGGTGCAATTTGGATGTTCGAAGCAAATTCTCGCCCTGGCCGAGAGATTTTCCAGCATGTCTCTTTGAAAAAATCAGAATGGCTGATTGGAAAAAGAATCATGGATTACGCATCTTACCTTTCAAAAACGGCACTCACCACTTCAGATCACGCGAACGTCTACTGACGCTTTTTTGTCACATGTCAGTGCTCTTAAATCTATGCTTTTTCTATGCTCTTTTCATGAGATGAGATACAATAAAATCAAGTTCAAGGTTGTTTCCGTGTTGTCGTGTTTGTTTATTGTTTCATCAATAAAAGCAAGGAGGCAATGATGATATGATTTCTCATTTTCAATGGAAACCCCTTTTTAAGAAAGCACAATTGCCAGGCTGGAAAATATCCTTTTTCCACAATGGTGCACACTATGAAGGCATCTACCACAAAACAGGTGACATTGAATGGGGCTCTCAGCTTCCGCCCCATGAAGTAGAACCAACTTTAAAAGAAGAAATCCACGAATTAATGCTGTTCCATGTCTATGATTAAACTGTTTAAGGAGCCCCGCCATGTTAGAAAAATTAAAACTTGTTTACGGAGACCATATCATCAGCACACCTACTCATGACAAACAAATTCTTTGGTATCAAACAGACGAAGGTGAAATATTTGGAGTAAACAAATCGGAGCTTTCAGAAAGAGAAACACTTCTTCTCAACTCTTTTCTTACACCAATTGATCTATTTCAAAAAGCGCAGACCGAGGATGAACAAAAATGGTTCAGCTATCTTTTTGAAAACAAACCACTAACTGTCCAACATCCCGTCCGTGTTTATTATTTTCAAATGATCCATCAAGAAGAACAAAGACAGCAAATAAAAGAGGCTGTGAATAACAGCCTCGAACATACTCATTTCATATGGACAGGCCCTGAAACAGCTATGCTGATTCAACCAAATGCCACATCAGAAAACAGTCAATTAGATCAGTTAAATGATTTGTCTCTAGCTATTACAAGTGATTTTTTAACAGACTCAGTCTTTATACAAGGACAGCTGCATTTGCCAAATGACCATTTACAGATGAGGTTATTAAATGAACAACAGCTATTTTTATACCATATGCAGCAAGAAAAGCTTAGATCAGGGGCTGCCACATTTTATCAATGCCTGCCTTCGTTCATTTGTTATGATGCATCCGCACTCTCTCATGCTATTTCAGATGCTTTTAAAGAAACGGTCTTTGACCGAGATGTTTACCGAACTCTCATGACCTATATGCAATGTAATTTAAACGCATCCAAGGCAGCAAAAGCGTTATATGTTCACAGAAACAGTCTTCAATATCGAATTGATAAATTTATTGAGCGCACTGGGCTAGATATACGACATTTTCCAGAAGCATCCGCTGCTTATTTGATGATGACTCTACTCGATCTTTCATAAAGAATGAAAACATGAGCACCCTGCCCAAAAATGAACATAGGATGTTGTGCACGTTGTCCATTTACAGACTCTTCCTCATTTTATACACTTTATTTACTAGTAAAGCGCTTTCAAAAAAAGAGGGACTGGGGAGGCTGACATCTAATGGCTGAAATGATGCTCAATCAAATTTATAAAGTATACGATAACAAAGTAACAGCAGTAGACAACTTTAATCTACATATAGAAGATAAAGAATTTATTGTGTTTGTTGGTCCATCAGGCTGCGGAAAATCAACAACCCTTCGCATGATTGCAGGTCTAGAAGAAATATCACAAGGAGACTTTCTGTTAGATGGAAAACGGATGAATGATGTAGCGCCGAAAGACCGGGATATTGCAATGGTTTTCCAAAACTATGCATTATATCCTCATATGAATGTATACGATAATATGGCTTTTGGATTAAAGCTTCGGAAGTTTCCGAAAGCAGAAATTGATGAGCGGGTTCGAAATGCCGCTAAAATATTAGGGCTTGAGCAATATTTAGACAGAAAACCAAAAGCACTGTCTGGCGGTCAAAGACAGCGTGTTGCACTTGGCAGAGCGATTGTACGTGATGCAAAGGTTTTCCTTTTGGATGAGCCGCTTTCTAATTTAGATGCAAAACTCCGTGTTCAGATGCGTGCTGAAATTTCTAAGCTTCATCAGCGTCTGCAAACAACATTTATCTATGTGACACATGATCAGACTGAAGCCATGACAATGGCAACACGCCTTGTTGTCATGAAAGATGGTTTTATTCAGCAGGTAGGAGCGCCGAAAGATGTATATGAAAACCCAGAGAATGTGTTTGTAGGTGGATTTATCGGCTCACCTGCGATGAACTTTTTTACAGGAAAGCTCTCTGACGGTGCCATTGCGGTTGGAAAAACTCATATTCGTGTACCAGAAGGAAAAATGAAAGTATTACGCAGCCAAGGCTATATTGGAAAGGATGTCATTTTAGGCATCAGACCAGAAGATTTTCACGATGAACCAGTATTTATAGAGGCGTCTGAAGGCACAAAAATTCATGCTGACGTAGAAGTAGCTGAATTAATGGGGGCAGAAACGATGCTTTATTCTTCTATCGATGGTCAATCGTTTATTGCACGTGTGGATTCTCGTACCGATGTACAGGCCGGACAGTCTATCCCTCTTGCGATTAATATGAACAAAGCCCATTTCTTTGATTCGGATACGGAGCTGCGCATCCGCTCAGCAGAATAAATAGATATATAAGCAGCACCATCACTCATCATTGGGTGATGGTTTTTTGTATGTTAACACAACATTTACCATGTTCTTTTTTCGTATGTTTTTTTCGGAAATAACCATAATACTTAGTACAAAGCAGTTACTGCATTGGGTTTCGCCAAGTGGCAAATGACTTGATCATTTCGCTGGTGCGATTCCAGCAAACCCAACCAAAAAAACAAATCATATACAAAAAGGAGAATCACATCATGGCTAATTCTAATAGTTCAAACCAATTACTAGTTCCTGGAGCAGAGCAAGCGATCGATCAAATGAAATACGAAATCGCTTCTGAATTTGGTGTAAATCTTGGAGCAGAAACAACATCTCGTGCTAACGGTTCAGTTGGTGGAGAAATTACAAAACGTCTTGTGTCTTTCGCTCAACAAAACCTTGGCGGAACAAAAGCTTAATTTCATATCTGGATCATAGAAGGCACCTCTTATGGTGTCTTCTTTTTTTGTTTTTATCCCTCACCAAACTCCTTTCAGCTCATATCATGTAGTAGAAAGGAGCGGATCTTCATGGACATTTTTTCTGGTATGAACTTTGAACTTTTACAATTTGTAGGGATCTCTCTATTATGTGAATATGCTCATAGTATTCGGTCCTTTCATCTTTATAAAAAAAGCATCACATAAAAGTTGTACCAATTTGGGTTCTTTTCACTTATAGTATGTAGTGGAGGGATCGAACAGATGAAAATAGCTCTTTTCGGTGCTCATGGACGTGTAGGACAAGCATTTCTTCGTTTCGTTCAAGTAGATGAACGTTACATGGTTCGTTCATTGATTCGGACAAACCGAGAAGAAATGCTTGCGGGTATGTTTCAAGTCACCGGCAATTCAAGAAATCGAGAAGATGTGCTTGAGACAATTAAAGGAGCAGATATTGTTGTAAGCTGTCTATCAACAGATGGTGATGATACATTATCTGTTTCAATGGAGCATATCGTACAAGCCATGAAGCAAACAAATACATCAAGAATTATTACAATTGGTACAGCAGGTATTTTAAAAGCAAGGCAGCAGCCGGAGCTTTACCGTTTTGAAACAAATGAATCAAAGCGGACCACTTCCCGAGCAGCTAAAGAGCATGCGAAAGCGTTTGAAATCCTTCAATCGACTGATCTAGATTGGACCATTATTTGTCCAACCTATTTACCAGATGGAGAAGTGACACGGTCATATCGCTATGAGAAAGATTTTCTCCCTATAGATGGAAAGAAAATTTCAGTTGAAGATACCGCACACTTTTTATATCAGCAGTTAAATTCGAAGGAGTTTGTACATCAACGCGTCGGCATCGCTTATTGATGATGATGCCTGTCCAAACAATATAACCAGTAAAAGTCGAGGACAGTACCCTCGACTTTTTCATGCAAAGGAAAGAGCCTCTTCCAATTGAATGAGGCTCTTTTTTTCTACTATTCATCAGCTGTTTGCAACAGCACCTTTTTGCAGTTCATACATTTGTGCATACAGCCCTTCTTGCTGCATGAGTTGTTCATGACTGCCACGCTCGACGATTTCACCTTTTTCTAACACCAAGATCATATCGGCTTTTTTAATAGTGGATAATCGGTGAGCGATCACAAAAGTTGTTCGTCCTTCTTTAACTACATCAAGCGCCCGCTGAATGATCGCTTCTGTTTCTGTATCAATGTTCGCGGTGGCTTCATCTAAAATTAAAATCGCTGGATCGTACGCTAATGCGCGCGCAAATGAAATCAACTGACGTTCCCCTGAGGAAAGGGTGCTTCCCTTTTCAACGACTGGTTCATCAAAGCCTTCTGGCAGGTGCTTCAATAACTCTGCGGCACCTACTTGCTTTAATGAGGATTCAATCGTTTCTCTTTTGATGTCTTCATTTCCTAAGCTCACATTGGAAGCAATCGTTCCAGAAAATAAATACGGGTCTTGCAGCACAATGCCCATTTGTTTACGCAGCGTTTGGCGCGACTGATCATAAATGCTTTCGCCATCTATGAAAATGTCTCCTTGCTGAATGTCATAAAAACGCAGCAGCAAGTTCATGATCGAGCTTTTCCCAGAACCAGTATGCCCCACAAGTGCAACCGTTTGACCTTTCTTCGCTTCAAACGTAATGTTCTTTAAGACATTTTTCCCTTCATTATAAGCAAAGGTGACATCTTTGAACTGAACGTGTCCCTCCAGCTTCTTCTGAACAGGTTCTTCCACTTCTGTTCCTGGTTCATCTAATAATCGGAAAACCCTTTCTGATGAAACCCTTGCTAATTCCAACCTAGAGAACTGATTCACAATGCCTGTAATCGGCTGGAACAATCGATTTAAATAATCGACAAACGCATAGAGCACACCAATGGACACAATGCCTGTCGCACTTAGCGACGCACCGCCAAAATACCAAATGAGTGCGACATATGCTAAATTTCGCAGCAGGTTAACCAAGTTATGTGAAAGAAGTGAATTTAAATGCAGCATCTTTCGCTGATATCGAAAGTGATTGTTGTTCAGCTCATCAAATTCCTCTTGCGTCGCTTTTTCATGACGAAAGGCTTGAATGATTGTCATCCCTTGAATGGCTTCATTTAGTTTGGCATTGATTTCACTGATGATCGAACGAATGCGGTGATTGTACACCGATGCAAACTTTCTATAAGTCATCGACCATAGGAAAATAATCGGTACAGCGACCAAACAGATGAGTGCCAGCTTCACATTTAATAAAAACATGGCAATGTAAATCCCAATCATGTAAATAGCACTTGTCACGAAATTTGCAAGGACTGTTACATATAAATCACGAATGGTTTCCGTGTCATTTGTTATCCTTGCGACAACCTTTCCAGCCGGTAAATTATCAAAATAGCGGATCGGCAGCGTTTGGATGTGCTCAAATACGTCTACCCTCATTTTTTGAATAATTCGATTTGCAATCCTCTGGAGCAAATAATGCTGCCCATACTGAAAGAAAATCGCAACGATGAGCAGTCCTAGATAAAATAGAACAAGCTGCACCAAACCACTGATTTCTGGCTGATAAAAAGCGAAAATCTCCTCTTTTGATAAACGCTGTACCTCATAGGTCTCACGCTCGTTCCCATTATCAATGGTGAGCTGATCTCCCGATATTTTTCTGTTTCCATCAAAACGAATCGGCTCATTCACAAAATAGTAACCGAACCCGACTTGCACTACATTGATTTGCTTTCCAGAATCCATTCCATTATTTAATCGATCGCTTCGTATATAGTTATTTCCCTGGTAATAAACGGTTTTGTCTGTCTTTTCATTGACCTCGACATACGGTTTTTCTACACCTAAAATATGATCATCAATCATTTTCTTCCCAATAAACGGCCCTGTCAGCTCAGCACCAACTGCAATCATTAGAAAGATTAAGGCAACAGACAATACTTTCTTATATAGGAGTGCGTAGGCAAGGAGTCTTCTTCCTGTTGTCATGCCTCATCCCCTCCTTCCAGCTGATTTGTTAGCTGCTGACGCAAAAATTGTTCTTTGTACCACCCATCCTGCTGGATGAGCTCGTTGTGGGTGCCCTTTTGGACAATGCGTCCTTCTTCCATGACAAGAATGAGATCGGCATGTTCAACAGCTGATAGGCGATGAGTTGTAATAAACGTCGTTTTGCCATGACGGTTTTGTCTTAGATTTTCTAGGATAGCGGTTTCTGTTTTTGCATCTACCGCAGACAATGAGTCATCCAGAATTAAAATGTCTGGATCAATTAATAAAGCACGTGCAATGGATATTCGCTGTTTTTGTCCGCCTGACAGCGCCACACCTTTTTCCCCAACCATGGTTTCCAGACCCTCTGGCAAAAGGCGTAAATCCTTTTCAAAGTAAGCATCTTTGATTGCTTGTGCTAACTCATCTTGTTTCGCGTCACGATGACCAAAGCGCATATTCTGTTCCACGCTTTTTGAGAAAAGTATATGATCCTGTGGTACATATCCGATCCATTGAAATAACTGATCTAATTCAATGTCTTGGATCGGGACACCTGATAGCAAGATTTGCCCATCACCTGCTGGATACTGGCGCAGAAGCTGTTTGACAATGGTCGTTTTGCCGCTTCCTGTTTTGCCTGTAATCCCAATTGTCTGCCCTTTTCGAACGGTAAAGGACACATCAATGAGATTATCTTTAGATGAGGTTGGATATCTGAATGTCACATGATCAAACTCAATATCTCCAGGCTCCTGTAACGTTTTTGGCTGAGCAGCATCTGTTACGTCCGGCTTATAGCTGAGTGTATGATTCAACCGGTCTAACGACGCATTTCCTCTTTGCATAATATTAATCAATTCGCCGATCGCAAACATTGGCCAGATCATCATGCCAAGATAGACGTTAAATGCAACAAGCTCCCCAATGGTCAAATCACTTTGGAACACGAGATAGGCTCCGTAGCCGATTCCGATTAAGTAGCTGATCCCCACAAGTAATTTCACTGTCGGCTCAAACAAAGAATCAATGATCGCCACTCGCATGTTTTTTTGAAATACATCATCTGTCATGTCGCGAAAGCGTTCGACATCTTGTTTCTCCTGCACAAAAGACCGAATGACCCGGACACCTGCCACTGATTCAAGAACGCGATCGTTCATATCACCAAATGCATCTTGAGCGACTGTAAAGCGCTCATGGATTTTGCTTCCATAAAACGCAATCAAGAGCGCCATCAGCGGCATAGGAATAATCGCCATTAAGGTTAATTTCCAGCTAATCGTCAGCCCCATCGTAAAGAAGATCATCAGCATATAAGCAGTGGAATCAACCAAGGTCAGAACGCCAAAGCCTGTTGTTAAGGCCACAGCATTCAAGTCGTTTGTACCTAATGCCATTAAGTTGCCCGTTTTTTTCTTTTCATAAAAAGTAGGCGTCATCTTAAGCAAGTGGCGCATCAGTTTCCCACGCATCACACGCTCCATGACATTTGCGCCGCCAAATAACTGATACATCCAAAAATATGTAAGTGTATAGACGACGACACCTAGTAAGCAAAAAATGGTCACATAAAACACAATACTGGATGTTGTAAATTGACCAGAACGAATGTCATCAACTGCCTGGCCAAGGTATCTTGGCGGCAGCATTTCAAGCACATTCACAATGAGCAGGAGCGTAATAGCAATCGTATAACGCCTCCACTCTTGTTTAAAGAACCAGCCTAATTTCGCAAATACTGAAAACATGTTTGTCTCTCCTTTTCAAGCTAGCCGCTTTCTAAATTTTCCTGCAAGTCACCTTGTTTCGTTTTTTGAGCTTTTGTCATTTGTCTTGATTTTGGCTTGTTCACATGCTTTCACTCCTCTTCATTTACTTGTTGTTTTTCATCCCTTTATTTCGAAATGCGAAATGAATTCAACAAAAAAAGAGGCCACCAGCTTGCTGGTACGCCTCTTTTCGTCATGTAAAAAGGCGCATGTTGACAAATACGCAACATACGCCTTGATTCATCCGATCAATTGGAACAGACGAGTTCCTTTTCAATGACCAATGAAGGTGTAATTGTCACGTGAATCAACCCATTCATGCAGTTTGATTTCATTCTTCCAATGTTGCACATGACATTTCCTCCTTTTGGCTCTTGAATCTTTTTTTATCTTATAGTGGCTGTCACTATTTTGTCAATAAATATTTTTCAATAAATGAAATTTTCTAACAAAAATCATTCTCCTTCATGTGTATCTTTTTCTATTAACGGGTATACCATGAGTGTAAAGACTCCTTTTGAAAGGAATGAGGACATTGTTTCAAGCTGATCGGATGGTCGTAGCGTTTGATGGACATGAAGACAGTAAGAAAGCATTAAAAAAGGCAATCGCTTTAGCTAAAACCTTACATGCCAAGCTGACCGTTACCTATGCACATGATGGCAAAACAGACAGACAGGTGTTTGATGTGCCGCGCCCAATGACTGGCGGAGCTTATATCGGCGGCGGTACGGCAGATCTTCAAACACCCCCTGTATATGTACCTCATGATGAACAGCAAAGTCCCTTGATTTTTGAAGACCATACAGAAGAGGTCGTTGCGGAAGCAAGAATGCTTTTAAATGAGGAGCAGTTTGAGGCTGCCATTGAAATTGTAGAGGGAGAACCAGCGGAAGCGATTATCGAATATGCGGAGGAAATATCAGCAGACCTCATCGTCATGGGAGCACGTGACCAAAGCAGATTGAAAAAAATGCTGTTTGGCAGTGTGAGTGAAAAGTTATCAACAAAATCAGATATACCTGTGCTTATTGTGAAATAAATGCATCACAAAAGGCTGTAAACATTAGTTTACAGCCTTTTTTTATTTATGAAGAGATCGATGCTTCACTTTCATGGTTAATTTTTTGCTGGAAGCCTACCTGTACGCGCTTTGTCAACTTGCCTGGAACGCCTTCCCCTACTGGCTCGCCATCTATTTCAACAATCGGAATGACTTCAGCTGTCGTCGAGCTGATGAAAATTTCCTGAGCGCGCAGCAGTTCTTCTTTGCTTATACGAGTTTCTTCAACAGTACACCCTTCTTCCTCACATACCCCCAGCAGCTTTCTACGAGTAATGCCGTTTAAAATGAGATTGTTTGCAGGGTGAGTACGAATCACGCCATCAATCACGGCATATACATTCGAGGAGGTTCCCTCGGTCACAAAACCGTCTCTCACAAGGATTGCTTCAAACGCACCAGCTTCAGATGCTTTCTGCTTTTCCATGACGTTATATAAAAGGTTTAAGCTTTTGATATCACACCTTAACCAGCGAAGATCCTCAGATAATATGGCCTTTGCACCAGCTTTCTGCTCTTGAACAGGCTTTTTCACCTGGAACGTATATGCCGTGATTTGAGGAGTAAGAGAATCACTATATTGATGTTTACGAGGGGCGACACCCCGCGTGACTTGAATATACACACCGCCATCTGTTAATTGATTGTGAGCGACGAGCTGTTGTAACTTTTCTTCCATATCTGATACTGTACCTTGCAGATGAATGCCAATTTCCTTTGCACTCTTGAACAGACGCTCTGTATGTTCCTTTAACGTAAACAAAGTACCATTGTATACACGGATGACCTCATAGACTCCGTCACCAAATTGATAGCCTCTGTCCTCAATATCAACATGTGCATCCTTTTTTTCAATGAAATCTCCATTGTACAATATTTTCATATGGAATCTCCCCTTCGCTTTGCAATAATGGTTGAATCTGATGCTATCTTAGCGGATAAATGGGTTCGTTTCAATGATTATTCAGAATTATTTCACATCATATGAAATGGATAACCTTTCATTGTAACAAATATAGATTGATAACCAAAAAGATTCCAATTTTTTAGCATCTTCTATATTCATAGGCTCTTTTTTCCTGTATACTTACTCCATATAAACACGACAAAAAACAGCGGAAAAAGACAGAATCCACTACATGATTCGACACAAATTTTTGATTTATTGGAGCGATTGTAATGCAACGGGTTAAAAAAAAACAGACACCTTCAAACACAATGCTGCTCTCAAAGGCGATTGGTTTTGTCATCCTGACACTGATCCTCTTTTTTATTTGGGATATGTCCAAAACCAATATGCAGGCAGCAGATCAGCCGGCGAAATTATCTGCGAGCAGTCAATTTAGAGACACAAGCACTAGTATGAAAGCAAAAGATGCTTCTCGGAAAACATTAGATGCACATTTTAAGATCAATTCAGATAAACATATAACGGATCAAACGATCTTTTTAACCTTTGATGATGGTCCATCAGCGACTTCAAATCAGCTGTTAGATGTGCTAAAAGCGCATCAAGTGAAAGCCACATTCTTTATGCTCGGACCGCAGATTAAAGAACACCCGGCAGCTGTGAAAAGACTCCATCAAGAAGGTCATCAATTAGGGCTTCATGGCATCACCCATGATGTGAAACGCTTTTATCAAAAAAAAGATTCTCCTGTTAACGAGATGAAGGAAGATCAGCGCATTTTGGCTTCTGTCACAGGTGAGTATACCCATCTTGTGAGAACACCTTATGGCAGCACCCCAAATTTAACCGATCAGCAAAAAGCACGTTTAAAACAAAAAGGCTTTGTCTACTGGGACTGGACCATTGACAGTCTTGATTGGAAATATAAAAGCTCAAAATATGTACCAGAGGTATTAAATCAGCTGCAAGTGCTGGAGACAAAAAATCCAAAAGAACCAAAAATCATCTTAATGCATGATCAGCCGGCGACGGCAAAATACTTAAGCAGCTTAATTACGCAGCTAAAGGCAAAGGGCTATACATTTGAAGTCCTTGATGAAACAATGAAGCCGCTGCAGCAATAAAGTAAAACCCGCACCTTTAGGATGCGGGTTTTTTAATGATTTATAAAGCTTTCACGAGATCGCCAATTCGCTCATGAAAGACAAGATCAAAAAGCGGATCGAATTCTGTTTCACTCAAATTCATCATCACCATGAAGATGGAAGGATCATGAGCTGCATCTTCTGGAATATATCTTGCTGGCGCTACCTCCAAGGAAGTCCCCATGACAAGGAGCATGTCCGTTTTCTGAAGTGATGTCTCCACTTGGTCTAAATGTTTGACCATATCGCCAAATAGGACAACATCTGTCTTTAGCACACGTCCACACGTACTGCCGTCTGAGGTAACCCTTTGACAGATCGGCATCTCTTCTTTTAATAAATAAGGCAGATCATATACCGCCTGACACGATGGACAAGTGGCCGTTTGAATGGAGCCATGGAGTTCATATACATGCTGGCTTCCCGCCTTTTTATGAAGACCGTCAATATTTTGGGTAAAAATATCCACATGCTTCCCTTGTTGCTCAAGGCTGGCTAAAAAGGTATGCCCGCTGTTTGGCTCATATTCTCCACTCATTTTCATTTGAAACAATTCTTTAAATTTTGGCCAGAATTGATGAGGGTTTGATAAAAAGTAGGACCGGCTCATCGCCTCCATGCGGGAAGTATCTTCTGTCCACAGACCACCCGTTGATCTAAAATCAGGAATACCCGATTCTGTACTCATACCTGCACCTGAGAGTACTGTGATATGTGAAGCCTGCGATAATTTCTCTCTTAACACATCCACCTTTGTTTGGTCCACGCACCATTCCTCCTTTATTCACCCAGCTGCTTCTCACCTTTTTGTTTCATATAAATGGCCTGACCAGGGAAAGCAAATTCTACGCCTTCCTCGTGGAAAATATCTATGATGCGATAGTTAATATCCTGCTTAATATCAAGGTTTTCAGACCAAGCTGTCGTGTTTGTGTAAAAGTTGAAAAACAAGTTCAAATAGCTGTCTGCCAGTACATCGAGGTTTACCATGATTGTCTCCTTATGCACACCATCATGCTCGTGAAGCATCTGTTTGAGACGCTTAATACACTGATCAATGTTTTCCTTTGGTGTATTGTAGGAAACGCGAACAGAGAACGTAATCTGACGTTTATTCATTCTTGTCCAGTTTGTGATTGGCTCCTTTGAAAGCGTAGAATTCGGAACGGTCACGACGGCTTCAGCAGGTGTTCGAAACCTTGTACTTCGAAATGTAATGTCCTCCACAGTCCCAAGAACACTTGGTGTCTCCACAAAGTCGCCCATCGTAAAAGGCTTCTCTGTAATGATGACAATCCCTCCAAAAAAGTTAGCCACTGTATCCTGAGCGGCAAGCGCAAAGGCTAGACCACCTAAACCAAGACCTGCCACAAGTCCATTGACATCATAATTAAATTCTTGTGCAATGACACTAATACTCAGTGCAATAATAATGAAGCGAAGTACCTTTGATAAAAATGGTGCTAAAATATCATCCATATCTAATTCAAATTTCGAATTGACCTTTTGAAACAAGAAAGAAGATGCAGCGGTTAAATTACAAAGCCCCCACGTCAGCATCAATATAATAGAAGATCTATACAATTTAATGATGACATCCATATGATGCTCAAAGTATGGTGCCTGTCTTAACGCAAAATATAAACCAAGTGCCACGAAAAACAGCCTCGCTGGTTTTTCAAATGCCACAACAATTTGGTTAATGACCTCCGTTTTAGACCGATTCGTCAGCCTAAACAGAAGCTGAAATAAATACTTCGTAAATACTTTCCGAAGCAATAAAAAAAGCAATAAAATACAAAGGCTAATACCAATTTGGATCGCAATATCTACTGTAAAATATGTATCCAGCCATTTTTGTGTAAACATGTCTGTCTCTCTCCTTTAAAACAATCCTCTCTAGTTTATAATATAACCTTCGTTCATGTCCTCTCTTAAATGTCTGACCTCTACATAAAAAGCCTCGGGACTGATCCCGAGGCATGAAGTTCAAATATGAAATTTTGGCTAGAGACATATCGACGGGCAGCAAACTACTTTTTCTTCTGAGCCTGATCAAGGAGAGTCGCTTTAAACATTTCAGCATCCGTTTCGGCCTTAATACGTTCTTCCACTCTAATTCTCCCTTTACCCAATCATCTCGCCTCCTTTTCATCATTATAAAACATCAGAATTTTCAGTCAACATGACGAAAGCACTAATATTTTGACGAACGCTGACGATTTGGACAAAATTGATCGAAGAAAAAATGATGTAGTTCAGATTTACTCAATAAGAGCTTGGGATATTCCTGCAACTTTTCACCTTTCATACACGATGCTTACTCACCATATGCCATGTTCCATTACATACAGCTCTCCCTCGTACCATATAGTAAAGAAGGAAAAACTGCAAAAATTTGATATGATAAGACCAGAACTTATGTCAGGAGCTGGAGCATGTGTATATTATCGCGCATAGAGGGTCTTCAAGCGCTGCCCCAGAAAATACAATCGCCGCATTTGATTTAGCCGTTCAGCAGGGTGCGGATTATATTGAGTTGGACGTCCAGCTGACAATGGATCAGCACGTAGCCGTCATCCATGATGATACTGTTGATCGAACGAGTAACGGAAGCGGTTTAGTGAAAGGTTATACACTTGATCGGCTGAAGAAACTGGATGCAGGAAGCTGGTTTGATTCTCAGTACGCCAACGAACGAATTCCCACCTTACAGGAAATTCTTGAAAGATACAGTCAGCGTGTCGGGATACTGATTGAGATCAAGCATCCAAAACGGCAGATTGGGATTGAAAAGGCAGTTGTCGACATCATCAACCGGTTTGCCTATTCTCGTCACATCATGGTTCAATCTTTTGATGCCAATGCACTTCAAAGAGTCAAAGCTTACGCCCCTTCTCTTCGAACAGCTTTTATTATAAAACCCTCTGCCTTCAAACTGACGAAAAGGAAATTAGCGGAGTACAGCTCCTTTGCGGATTGCCTTAATATGAAGAAAACGATGATCAACAGATGGTGGATTGATCGCATCCACTCATTTGGAATGGATGTCTTTATATGGACAGTGAAAGATCAAAAAACAGCCGACAGGATGAAAACATACCCCATTGATGGAGTGGTGACGGATCACCCGCCATTTTTTCTAAAGGAGAAATGATGTAAATGAAAGCATATCTCGCCGTATTTATCGGTGGATTGGTTGGTACTCTTTGCAGATATGTACTTAGCCAATCCGTTGTCAGCCAGACATTCCCCTATGCAACACTGATTGAAAACATGACAGGCAGTCTGCTTCTTGGCTTTTCAACAGGTTATTTTATGTTTCGGAAAGGAAAAAAATATCTTGCTGCTTTGATCGGAACAGGATTTTGCGGTGGTTTTACGACAATGTCCACTTTTTCTAAAGAAACGGTTCTCTTATTACAGGATGGACTGTTCACATCAAGTATCATGTACATTGTACTCTCAGTGATTGCTGGAGTGGGCGCTGCCTTATGTGGACTGATCACCGCTCAGCGCCTCTTTCAACAAGATGAGCAGCCGAAAGGAAGCAGATAAATGATTGTATTTTATACAGCTGTTGCCGGCGGGATGGGCAGTGCCCTTCGTTTTTTCCTCAGTCAATCGATTCAGAAAACCAAGTTTCATACTCGTTTTCCGTATAGTATTATTCTCATCAACTTACTCGGCGCTGCCGGTTTAGGTTTACTGACAGGTGCAGTGACTGACAGTAATCCGCTACTTATGATCATTGGGACTGGTTTTTTCGGTGGTTTTACAACCTTCTCTACATTTAGTGTAGAGGCTGCGGCCATGCTGCATGAGCGGCAAATTGGACAACTTGCTGTCTACTTATTGGTCACAATCATCGGATCTTTATGTCTCTTTGCTGCGTTTTATCAAATAGGACAGCATCTTTAAATATTGGTGATGGCGGCTAAGCTGATGAGCAGCTGATCCATGAGCTGGCGCTTCATCAAAAAGAGTGTTTTTTCACTATAGCCAATTTCCATAGCACACTTTGCCATCCGCCAATCTCGAAAATATTTGTAATCGATGAGCTGCTGCTCTATTTCGTCCAACTCTTTTAATGCCGTTTCAATACAAGCAACGATGAGTTCATACTGATTTTTTTGCTCTTCTAACTTTTTCCGTGTCATGTGGTCGAGATGATGCGGGCTTCTTTTTTCAAGCTGCCTTTCGATATTTAAGATTGCTGCTTGATAATTTTTGAAATTCTTTAAATGAAACTCAATTCGTTTCATTGAGGTTTTTTTCTCCGTGATACTTGCTGTTTCATACCAAAGCATGTCCATCCCCCTATATCGAACGTTTGTTCTTATTATATACCGAACATACATTCGTTCAAAAGAGACTAAATACCTAAAAAACCTTGAGCTTATTTTTCGCTCAAGGTCATTTCGTTTACTAGCAGCGGCTCCTTTATATCAAGTCCAGTGCGTGTACTGCTTTTTTCTGACGTTGTGACGCCTTTTTTCAAATCGATCTTTTTAACGTAGCGTCCATCCATTTCCAGCACTTTCATTCGAATATCATCAAGATAGACGGATTGTCCTTCTCTGATATCAATATTCTCTTTTAAGATGAGTCCGCCGATTGTATCAATTTCCTCATCATGATAAGAGATCTCGATCAAATCTTGAACTTCATCTAATCTCACTTTGCCATCTAAAACATAATGATGATCGGCTCTTTTTTGAATAACTGGCTGTTCATCTTCATCGAATTCATCTCGAATATCTCCGACAATCTCTTCTAAAATATCTTCCGTTGTGACAAGTCCAGACGTTCCGCCATATTCGTCAGTTAAGATCGCCATATGCATTCTATCACGCTGCATCTTGACGAGAAGCTCTTGAATAGGAATCGTGTCGATAACCTCAATCACTGGATATATATAATCTTGAATTTTCAGTTGATCTTTTTCACCTTGATACACAAGATCTGCAAAGAGCTGCTTTTTGTTCAGCATGCCGATGACATGGTCTTTATCTCCTGAAAACACAGGGAAACGTGTATACTTTTCCTGCGTCATGATGGCGAGGATATCATCTAACTGCATATCTTCTGGAATCGCACAAATTTCTCTCCGCGGTACCATGATCTCTCTGGCAATTCGATTATCGAAATCGAAAATCTTGTTCATATAATTATATTCTGATGGGTTGATTTCCCCATTTTTTAAGCTCTCAGATAATAAAATCTTCAATTCCTCTTCAGAATGGGAATGTTCTTTTTCAGATCCCATATCGATGCCCATCATTTTAGTTAGCAGACGGGCTGACCCGTTTAACACATAAATGAAAGGGAACATAAGGATATAAAATGCATGCAGCGGGCCTGACAGCCATAGCGTCATTTTTTCCGCCTTTTGAATGGCAAGCGTTTTTGGTGCAAGCTCACCTACAACTACATGCAAAAAGGTAATAATAGAGAACGCAAGTGTTGCTGAGATCAGGCTGATTGCTGAATCAGGAATGTTTGTCAAACCAAAACCTCGAACCAAAAGTTCTTTCACAGCCGGCTTACCTATCCACCCTAAACCAAGGGATGTCACTGTAATACCGAGCTGACAGGCTGACAAATATTCATCTAGCCTTGATGTCACCTTTTTCGCCATGATGGCCTTTTTGGACCCTTCGGCAACAAGCTGATTAATTCTTGAACTTCTCACCTTTACTATGGCAAATTCAGATGCAACAAAGAAAGCTGTTAAAGCAATCAAAACACCGACTATACTCAGATTAACAATATCGTCCATTTAACCTTGCTCTTTCTTAGAAGAACAAGGAGTCACCTCCTGATTGATGATGTTATGTTTTGCAAAACGGTTAACTGATTAAATAAGACGACTTTGAGGGCCCCACTTAACCACCTCCGGTTCACGTAAAATTCCGCCTCTCTACATATATATGAAACGGTATTCATTTTATCTTACCATAAATAATCTGAAAATTCCTGTATCATCATGCTGTTTTTGACATGACTGACTAAATCGAGGGAAATCCTCCTCTGTTTCTTCTTATTGGCAGGAAATATGAACAATTAACTTGTGTTTCAGACTAGAATTATATTAAACTATTTTCATAAACTATAACGTGACGGTTAGGAGGAGATGTTCAGATGGGGCTGAGAAAAAGTATCGTATTGGTGAACTAGCACAGATTGCACAGGTGACGAAACGAACTGTAGATTATTATACAAATCTAGGTTTGCTTGCGCCTGTTAGATCTTGCTCAAATTATCGTTATTACGATGAATATGCTTTAAAACGATTACAATTAATCGTTCTTTGCAAACAGCAGAGATTGGCTCTTTCTGACATCAAATCCAGATTAGATGAACAATTCCCTTCTCAAAAGGAAGATCATGATGAACTTGTCCATTTAACCTCTGATATCGATCGGATGAATGAGCATATGGACCGCATTTTGGCACGTTGTAAGCAGCTTCAGCCAGAGCAACGTGAAAAACTAAAAGAGCAGCTTACTCCTGAAAAAATGACGGCTGTCCAATCATTTTTACTGCTGTTAAGTTAAAATTTTTACTAAACAGGAGGTGTTACCTTCGTTCTCAAAGTCAGAACGAAGGCCTTAATTGGACATAGTTAATTTACTCATAGTTGCTTTACTTATAGCTTTAACCGCGTTTTTCGTTGCATCAGAGTTTGCGATCATTCGCTTAAGAAGCTCAAGAATTGATCAGTTAATCGCAGAAGGTAATAAAACAGCAGTTGCTGTCAAGCATGTAACGACTCACCTTGATGAGTACCTATCAGCCTGTCAGCTTGGTATTACCATTACCGCCCTTGGTATTGGTTGGTTAGGGGAAGAAACAATTGCGCATATGCTTGCGCCGCTCTTTGCAGAGTTGTCCATTCCTCAATCAGCTAGTTCTATTGTCACTTTTATTATTGCGTTTAGTATCATGACGTTTTTACACGTTGTCGTTGGAGAACTTGCACCGAAAACACTCGCCATTCAAAAGGCTGAGCAAGTATCCCTTCTTTTTGCTAGACCACTGATGATCTTTTACAAAGTGATGTTCCCGTTCATTTGGGTATTAAATGGATCTGCTCGTTTGTTAACGAAAGCGTTCGGTCTTCAGCAAGTATCTGAGCATGACATGGCGCACTCTGAGGAAGAATTGCGGATTATTTTATCAGAGAGCTATAAGAGCGGCGAGATTAACCAGTCTGAATTCAAATATGTAAATAAAATTTTCGAATTTGATGACCGTCTGGCGAAAGAAATTATGATTCCTCGTACCGAAGTTGTCAGCTTCCCGTATGATATTACCATTGAGGAAATGCTGAAGGTAACAAAGGTAGAGAAATACACACGTTATCCAATTGAAGATGGCGACAAAGACAACATTATCGGTGTTCTCAATATTAAAGAGGTTCTCACTGCCTGCATTAGCGGTGAGTGCTCTACAAGCGATACGATCGAAAAGTTTGTCAATCCGATTATTCATGTGATTGAAACGGTTCCTGTTCATGATTTACTGCTCAAAATGCAGCGTGAACGTGTACACATGGCCATTTTATCAGATGAATATGGCGGTACAGCAGGTCTTGTGACCGTTGAAGACATCCTTGAAGAAATCGTTGGTGAAATTCGTGATGAGTTCGACATTGATGAAATCAACGAAGTGCGTAAACTTGGAGAAGACCATTACATCTTTGATGGCAAGGTTCTTGTTGATCAAGTCAACCTGCTATTAGGTACACAGCTTGATAATGAAGAGGTCGACACAATCGGCGGCTGGTTCCTTACTCAGAAATATGAAGTAGAGAAAAATGACGCCATTCGTGAACAAGGCTATGAATTTATTATTAATGAAGTCGATGGACACCATGTGGCATACATCGAAGTAAAAAAGTTAAATGAACAATTATTAGAAGCAGCTGAAGAAGGCGCTTCGTAACAAAAAACGCCCACTTGCTTAAGCAAGTGGGCGTTTCACATTGTGGACAAAGGGCTAAAATGATTTTTATTTTAGCCCTTTGTCTTCTTTTTCAGCGTGATAGAAAACCTTTGAAGTCTAGGAAGGACGAGTACCGGAGCGGAGCGAATTGAGCATTCGTGAGCACCGGCACGCAGGACTGACACCGAATGCGAGGGTTTGTCTACACGCTGAAACGACCCTTGCCTAAGCAAGCGGTCGTTTTTCTTATGCCTTTTCCATTAATTGAGCTTCTAGCTCTTTGATTCTTGTGTTTAATACTTCTGTCATGGCACCTAATCTTTCTTTTGGCGGCAGATGGTCAAATTCAGACAGCTCAATCGGTTCACCGATGATTAAGCGCATTTTCCCTTTTTTGAAAAGGCTTTTCGCATTTGAAGGCCCTTTGTATGCGGCTGGAACAATTGGTGCTTTACCGAGCTGCGCAATGGTAACCGCCCCTCTTTTTAGAGGAACATCCTCTGTTGTACGTGTTCCGCTTGGAAAAATCCCAACGATCTTTCCCTCTTTTAATAATTTAATGGGCGTTTTAATACTGCTTGGCCCAGGATTCTCTCGATCAACAGGAAAGGCATGAATCTTTTTTAAAAATCCACCGATCCATTTATTTGCAAACAATTCTTTTTTCGCCATGTAGTGGATCTCAAACGGAAGAATTCCTGCGCCTAATGCAAGAACATCCACAAAACCCTCATGTGTACAAGCAATGACAAACCCCCGATCAGTTGGCAGATTCTCTTTTTGATATACTTTGATTCCACCTCGGAGACCAAATAATAGTTTGACGGTATAGCCTGAAAATTTATACATAGTGCACTTCCTTTGTTTGAAGAATGAAGGATTTGTCTCTATTATAACAAATTTTTTATTACCTGGTACTAAAAATTTGTACACAGTCCAGTCCTCCCTATTTTTTTCGTTTAAAAATGAACGTTCTGCCTGTATTCAAGCACAAGGTTTTAGGGGAGAATAGAATAGGAATTGTGTCCAATTTTGTCGTTTTTCGATGTTTTTTCCTGATTTGTTCTATTGAAAATACTTTATAAATGATGCAAATTTCGCTATGATAAGGAGAAATGATTTTGATTCGGCGAAAGAAATGAGTAATGTACGGTAATGAGAAGTTTCGTGCAACTTTATGCCTTTCTTATGCGTGTATAACATAGAGGGGAGAAAAATCAGTGACGATCGATGAAATTTATCAAATGTATATGAACGATGTTTACAGGTTTCTGCTCTCCATGACAAAAGACAAACATTTGGCAGAAGACTTATTGCAGGAAACCTTTATGCGTGCGTATATACATATTCATTCCTACGACCATAGCAAAGTGAAACCTTGGTTATTTCAGGTGGCACGAAATGCTTTTATTGATTATGTCAGGAAACATAAAAAAGAAGTGACCATATCGGATGACCTCATTGGCGGTCTTTTACAAACGTCTGTACAAAGCCCTGCTGAACAGGTTGAAATAAAGGAAGTCCTCACCATGTATTTAGAGCAGCTTCCAGATAACTACAAGGAAGCGTTGACATTGTATTATTTAAAAGAACTAAATTACAAGGAAGCATCCAAGGTCATGAATATTACTGAAGCAAATTTCAAAAGTGTTTTATTTCGTGCAAGGCAGCGCCTAAAAGCACTTTACAACAGAGGTGTTAATGATGAATGAAGAGTTTAACAAGCGATGGGAACAATATAATAATGGTGAGATGAATGAGGAAGAAATGATAGCGTTTGAGGAAGAGCTTGAAGAAAACGAAAAACGCTTAAGCCAGGAACTGAACGACTCGGATTGGACAGATTTTTCCATCAGTCCTGAGAAGCAAAAAGCCATTTTACAATACGGAAAGAGAAAGTCATATTTACGTATTTCCGTACTTGCTGTCATATCGACACTCATTATTTTACCGCTTTGTACATTAGGAAGTTATTTATACTACGGCGTTGGCGGAGCCGAGAGCAAAGGCAATCACTTCATGGAAACAGCCGCTGTCACAGTCGCTTTGACCAAACCAAACGTGGCCATTGATATGAAGGATTTAAAAGGTCAGGTCAAGCTTTTTGGGATGAACACCGAATTGAAGCTGCAAAAACAAATTGGCAATAAAACAGAAGCCATTGGCAGTGAACAAATCGAGATGTTTTTCGATAAATTAAAGCAGCCTACTATCTCTTATTATGGTGACAGCGCACGCGAAACGGAGGGTTTCTTTACCCATCCTTCGGCGCAGGCAGATGCCTCAAAAAAACAAACACTCACTACGTTAGACAAGCTTCCTGAAGGAACAGTAAGTGAAGTGTATGTATCCTATGATAGAGCTTACACACCAAAGGATATTTATTCCTTTGCTAAAAAATATGATATGAAAGTGCTGTGGAATGCGATTAAAACAGAGGATTCATTAAGTGGAAATCAGCGGCCTATCGGCTTTCCTGGGAAGGACTCTGAATTTTTAAAAGAGCTTCAGCACACATCAAAAACTGAGGTGGATCAATTCAAAGATGCCCTTGCTTATGTTAATCAGCACCCGACATGGGCAACAACGATCTCTGGCAGACCTGATCTTGATCTGTCTAATCGTATACGCTATATCGATCAAAATGGCGTCACCGTTTATGGCTCTGTGGTCACTGGACCTTCTAAAGAAATTGAGAAATTTGTAAAGACAAAACGCATTAAAACGGCAAAAGTGAGCGAGGTGGAATTATGGAATTGGTAAGAATTTTTAAAGAGCATAATGTATTTGGCTGGATTTCTGTCGGCACAGCGATATTATCCCTGCTCATGCTAAACCTCGCCATTATCAGCAACGTGACATTTTATTCTTTTCAAATGCTTCCTTTTGCAATGGCCGCAGTTCCATTTGGCATTATTGAACTGTTCATTAAAAAAGGTCGTACGGGTCCAGGTTTCCTCGGTGTCGTACTGAATATCTTTGTCATTGTTTGTGTCTATGCCATCGTATCAATCGATGTCGATCTTCAGTTAGGTTTTTAATCAACACTCAAAAGCAAAAGCCCGTGTTACTTGACTAATGCCAAGCAGCACGGGCTTTTTTCATTTACTTTTTATTCAATTCTGAATGCTTTCTTGAATATAAGAAATACACAACCAGCCCAATGGCAAGCCAGATTAAGAAACGAACAAAGGTGATTGCACCAAGCTTATAAATGAGCAATCCGCAAGATAGAATAGCTAAGATTGGAATGAGCGGAACTGCTGGGCATCTGAAAGCTCGTGGTAAGTCCGGCTGCGTTTTTCTCATCACAATGACCGCCACTGAAATCAAAATGAATGCTGAAAGTGTCCCGATGTTCACTAGGCTTGCCAGCTCATCAAGTGGAATAAATCCACCCATTAATGCTGACAATGTACCGAAGAACAGTGTATTGATGTAAGGAGTTTTATGCTTTGGGTGAACTTTTGATAATACCTTTGGCACCAAGCCATCACGAGACATAGCAAACATCACGCGTGTCTGGCCGTACAGCATGACAAGCATTACGGTTGTCATCCCTAGAATCGCTCCGACATCCACAATACCAGCCACCCAGTTTTGTCCGGCTACTTGTAAAACGAGAGACACTGGATGTGATACTCCTTCAAAATTCATGAAAGGAACAATGCCCGTCATAATCGCACTAACAATGACATAAAGCAGTGTACAAATCAATAAGGAAGTAATAATCCCTCTAGGCAGGTTGCGTGATGGATTTTTTGTCTCCTCTGCCGCAGAAGCAACTGCATCAAACCCGATAAATGCAAAGAATACTAGGGCTGCTGCACTTAAGACCCCTGATGTCCCAAATGGTACGAATGGTGTCCAGTTTTCAGGTTTTACATATTTCACAGCGACTAAAATAAAGAGCAGAATCACAGCAATTTTCATAATAACCATGATGTTATTTACTCGTTTTGATTCTTTAATACCAAAGTACAGCAGGAAGGTGATGACCATTAAAATAATAAATGCTGGAAGATTAAAATATGTCACTTGCCCCTTTAAACCACCTGGTGCTGCTGTTAACTCAACTGGTATATGAATCCCTATCCCATTTAAAAATGACACAAAATAGCCTGACCAGCCCGCTGAAACGGCACTAGCGGCCAACATATATTCTAATATTAAATCCCAGCCAATGATAAACGCTAGAAATTCCCCCATTGATGCGTACGTAAATGTATACACAGACCCTGATACAGGCACTGTGGAAGCAAATTCCGCATATGACAGTGCTGCAAACAAACAAGCAAGACCTGCGATGACAAATGATAGCACAAGTCCTGGCCCCGCAGTGACGGCTCCTGTACCTGTTAGAACAAATATCCCTGTCCCGATTATGGCTCCAATGCCAAGCATGGTTAAATCAAATGAACCCAATTCCTTTTTTAATGCTTTTTCCCCTTGTGTTGCCGCAATGAGCTCTGAAATGCTCTTTTTTCTAAACAACGAATTGCTCATACCATCACTCCCAAAACTTAGTATCAGTCTAAAGACGCCACATTCATATAATTCACAATATTTTCTGAATATTTAGATTAAATTTAGCGCAATAAATTGGTGGCGTAAAATTATTATATATGAAAATTAAAAAATGAAAACACTTTTTTTAAAAATAGAGTGAAAATTCTTATATATCAACGAAAATATTGTCAATAAAACGGTTAGATTTTCTTCAATCCTTATTCAATTGATAGTTTGTCTCCCTCTATTTATTATACAACATGGAAGATTATATTTTTTTCATATACTTATTATTCAACAAAAATAAGACCCTTTTTTTAAAAGCGGGTCCACAATTATGTTATTTTAAAGTCTTTAGACTGATAGTGATCTATGAGAAAAGACCAGTTCCGCGGCACAAATGATATATGAAAAAAGAGACTGCTTCATAGCAGTCTCTTAAAATGAATTAGTTTACAAATGTTTTCGCTCCAAGATAAATAGGCTTCCAATAGCTTGATGTCATATCACTGATCGTTACACCGTCAGAAGCAGCATGGATAAACTTATTGTTCCCAAGGTAGACACCCATGTGAGATGGACCCGATTTATACGTTGTAAAGAAGACAAAATCTCCAGCCTTTGGTTTGGATACACTTTTCATCGATCCCCAGAAACCTTCAGTTGTTTGTCTTGAAATCTTTTTTTGTTTGTTAATGATATACCACATAAATCCGCTGCAATCAAAGCCCTTCGGTGTCGTTCCACCCCATCTATATGGAGTACCGTTTTGCGCTTTAGCATCTGCTATGAGTTTAGACGTGTTTAAGGAAGAAGTAGAGACTGTTTTTTCTTTCACAGGTTTCGTCTTTACTTTAGACGTCTTTTTCACCTTTAGCTTTTGCCCGATTTTAATGAGGTCTGTTTTAAGTTTATTTAACGATTTCAGCTCTTTCACAGTCATCCCGTATTTTTTGCCAATCTTAGATAATGTATCACCTTTGACAACTTTATGTGTGGCAGTTGCTGAAGCCGTTTTTACTTTTGTTGTTGTTTTTGATGTCTTCACTGCTTTTTTCGAAGAAGTGCCATTCACTTTTAAGGTTTGTCCAACATAAATCACGTTAGATTTCAGCTTATTGTCTGATTTAATTTTGCTCACGCTTGTTTTGTATCTTTTCGCTAGAACAGAAAGAGAGTCACCTTTTTGAACTTTTACTGATTGTGCTGAGGCAGCTCCGGCAAATAATGTCGTCCCAAGTAGAACTGCACTTGCAGCTGTGATCAATTGTTTTTTCATTTGTTCCTCCTGTATGTATCTATCTGATCCGAATTTTTATCTACTCCCTATTATAAGGATCAAATACCAGAAGAAATAGTCTTGACTTCCTACGACATTATGCTTATTAATTCGGCAAAATTTATTTTTTTTTAGGGTTCTTTTTATTTCATTTTTATTACACAATCATGACAAAATAATCGCATCTTGTCATGGATAAATGATACATTCATTTCTCTTTTTGGTTCATTCTATGTAAAGTGGACCTTTACAATTTTAAAGTGAACTTTACGGTGCTGTAAAAAGGAATCCACACTTCTGCTCTACCATTGTAAACGTAAGAGCGATACATAAACAATGAGGAGGCAAAATGAATGAGTGTGTTGAAAAGCTCGAAAACGAAAATCGCTGCAGTGGCAGCAGCATCTGTGCTATCGATTGGCATTTTTTCAGGGATTGAATTTGGACAAGCTGACAAAGCTGAGGCTAAAAAGAAGCCGAAAAATGACGTGCAAAATGTGATCGTGCTGATTGGAGATGGCATGGGAACACCTTATCTTTCAACTTACCGCTCATTTAAACACAACGGTGACCTTTCAAAGCAAACAGCGTTTGACCCTTACCTCACTGGCATGCACAAAACATACCCTGACGACTCTAAAAATAACATTACCGATTCAGCAGCAGCTGGTACAGCCATGGCTACTGGTAAAAAGACATACAACAATGCCATTGGTGTAAACAAAAACGGCAAAAAACTAAAAACCGTTTTAGAAGAAGCCAAACGAAAAGGAAAATCGACGGGTCTTGTCGTGACATCTGAATTAACAAATGCTACGCCTGCTGCGTATGCCGCTCACGATGTGTCTAGGAAAAACACTGCAGCCATCGCCGATGACTTCTTCGATGAGAAAATCGGAAAACAGCATACAGTCGATGTCATGCTTGGCGGAGGACTTGTCGACTTTGTCCGAAAGGATCGTGATCTGACGAAGGAATTCAGACAAGCCGGTTATGATTATGTCACCAATAAAGCCGCCTTACAAAAAAACAAAAATGAAAAAGTGTTAGGCATTTTTGCCGATGGGGGTCTCGATAAAGCCATTGATCGTGATCAAACGATCCCTTCCCTGCAAGACATGACATCCTCAGCCATCAAACAGCTGTCTAAAAACAAAAAAGGATTTTTCCTTATGGTCGAAGGCAGTCAAATTGACTGGGCTGGACATGATCATGATATTGTCAGTGCGATGAGTGAAATGAAAGATTTTGAAAAAGCATTTGAAGAAGCGATTCGTTTTGCGAAAAAGGATAAAAACACGTTAGTCATCACGACCGCGGATCATTCAACTGGCGGACTTTCCTTCGGAGCAGACGGTTCAGGCAGCTGGGATTACAAACCGGTAAAAGCAGCGAAAAAAACGCCTGACTTTATCGCAAACAAAATTGTCAGCGGCATGCCTGTCGAGTCAGCCCTGAAACAATATATCAATCTTGATTTCACAAAAGAAGAAATAGCATCTATTCAAAAGGCCGTTGAAACAAAGGATACTGTTAAAATTGATGATGCGATTGAAGAAGTGATCAATACAAGATCACATACAGGCTGGACAACATCTGGTCATACCGGTGATGAAGTTCCATTCTTTGCGTATGGCCCAACAAGCCAGCAGCTAAAAGGTCTAATGGAAAATACCGATCAAGCAAAACACATTTTCAAACTGCTGAAAAACCAATAAAATGGACAAAAAAGATGTCTGCTAAGAGACATCTTTTTTGGTCTTTTTCATGCAAGATATTTCCTATGAACCCCTTTTCCATCATAAGAAAACATCACTTCTTTTTCTTCAAGGACGGACTCGATATGCACACTTCTTCCCCACAGCTGATATAAATACGGAAGGACTTTTTCTAAGTATTTCAGATCAAGTTCAATGCCTTCATACCAATGCTTGATATAAAGTTCGTTATTTTTTAAATAGTCGCCATCGATCACGGTCAAATACGGAAAGCCGCCATTCACTCTCATACTGACTAACTGATCACGAACCGCCTTCCATTCTTTATCAATGACTTTATAGTCCCTCCCCTGCTTTTGAAACAAGTACAAATCTTCTCTCATCACAAGGTCTTTCGTTAAGTAGTT
Source organism: Bacillus sp. PK5-006 (assembly GCF_054161415.1). Classification (NCBI taxonomy): domain Bacteria; kingdom Bacillati; phylum Bacillota; class Bacilli; order Caryophanales; family Bacillaceae; genus Bacillus; species Bacillus sp. PK5-006. The sequence goes on from NZ_CP096414.1 coordinate 2,738,438, forward strand.
TCGAATAAAGGAAATATCTGACTCAATTTCTCTGACTTCAAACATTTTACTGCGGCCAGATCCTTCTGTGACCCCTGCTTTTTTTAATTCTTCACACGGGTTGTTATAGCGCTCTTCGATATCTTCAAAAATCTTCAGCCCTAAATAGTAAGGATTGATGCCTGTTTTAGATGGCTGCACCACACCTGCATTTAATTTCGCAAACTCTATCGATTCACTTGAATCCAAATCAAGCTCCCGCATAATCCGCTGGTGCCAATACGATGCCCAGCCTTCATTCATAATCTTTGTTTCCAACTGCGGCCAAAAATAGAGCATTTCTTCTCTCAGCATGGTAAGGACATCCCGCTGCCACGGCTCCAGCTCGCGGGAATGCGCCTCAATAAAGAGTAAAAGATCCTTTTCCGGCTTTGGCGGAAACTGCTTAACAGTTTTCTTTTTCTCACGCGTTTTCGGCTCATCCATTCCCCACAAATCATCATATGGCGTTTGACGTTTTGGTTTATCATCTTCACTTTCTTCATCGTCCATATTCCAGCTTAATTTTGATCGAACAAGAGATGGATCAATATGCTCTTGGATAGCCAATACGGCATCTAAAAAGGACTCGACTTCTTTTGTTCCATGGATATGCTCATATTCTTTGATCCGCTCTGCCGCTGCTGACATACTTTCGACCATATCTCGTTTTGTGTTTTGGAAACGGCAATTATTTTTGAAGAAATCACAGTGTGCCAATACATGAGCCACAATTAATTTATTTTGAACGAGCGTATTGTTATCAAGTAGAAAGGCGTAGCAAGGATTTGAATTGATGACCAGTTCATAAATTTTGCTTAACCCTAAATCATAATGAAGCTTCATTTTATGAAATTGCTTTCCAAAGCTCCAGTGGCTGAATCGTGTTGGCATTCCATATGCACCGAACGTATAAATAATTTCCGCGGGACAGATTTCATACCTCATCGGATAAAAATCTAGACCAAATCCTTCTGCAATTTCTGTAATTTCATCAATCGCTCTTTGTAAAAGACGTTTTTCAGATACGCTCAAGGAAACCATCCCTCCTCATCGGACTTATCCCTACTATATGAGCGTATGTAAAAAAACATGATGTTCCGCCAATCGTTTAGACGACTTCTATTTCTTTCGTGGATTGCCCGCCGAATGATTCGAAATGAATATGTTGTGCTGGAATTCCCAGCTCTTTTAGATGATGAATGATCTCCTGTGTAAACACCGGGGAACCGCATAGATAAAATTGGCCTTTCCCTTCTCCGATTACCGATTGAAGAAATGGACGGTCAATGCGGGAAGCCGCTTTCTCAACAAGTTCACCCTTTCCAGACTGCGGAAATTGTTCGTTACATAGGATGATGCGTCCATAGGAAGCTGAAGCTAGAACGCGTTCAAACTCATTTTCAAAAGCGATGACATCCTCTAATCGATCTGCATGAATCATCGTGAATGTCTGGCTGTTTTGTGCGGCAGTTTTCACTAAACCAATCATTGGAGTGACACCAGACCCAGCACTGATGAAATAAACAGGCTCTTTTATGTCATCTTGCAAACAGAACATTCCCTGCGGCATACTCACTTGAAGAACGTCCCCTTCTTCCATTTCATCATGCAAAAATGTAGACACATGACCGTCACGCTTCACTGTAATACGATAATAAGATGGATGATGCTCGTCTGATAAGCTGTATTGTCTGCTGCACATATAGGCTTCTCCTGGCATATCTGCCTGAACCGTAATGTATTGGCCTGCTTTATACATTGGCAGCTCTGATTCATCTTCTGGTACTAAATAAAAAGAGATAAGCGAAGGAGATTCTTGCTTCTTTTTCTTAATTACAAACGGCTTCACATCTGCCCATCCGCCTGTCTGTTTCACATTTTTATCCATCATTTCTGCTTCTATGGTCATGAAAATATTCGCAATGTTGTCATATGCAGCTTTCCAAGCTAATAAAGTGGCATCTTCTTCTCTTAAACCAAACACCTCTTTCATCGCTTCAATCAGGTGATATCCGACAATTGGGTATTGTTCTTTTTTGACCATGACACTGACATGCTTATGGGCAATTTGTTTGACCGCAGGAAGTAATTCCTCTAATCGATCGATGTGCAGTGCAGCTTGATATAGTGTCGCAGCAAGTGCCTCTGGCTGACTTCCGTTCATCAGATTTGTTTTATTAAATTGATTGAGCAGCTCCGGGTGCTGGCGAATCATATTTTGATAAAAAACAGTGACAAGCTTGGTTCCCTCGGCTTTTAGTAGAGGAGCTGATTGCTTTATTGCATTCATTTGATCTTTAGATAACATCGTCATTCCTTCTTTCAAAAGAAGTATTTTAAATACATCTTTATCGTAATAGATGACAGTCTCTAAAAGCAATATTTATAATACATGTTTTAAATGTTGTCACATTTTACACTTTCTCGAACAGTTTTTGTCTAAAATGTGTTACGATGATACAAAACTCTATTAGGTTTAGAGGTCGTCAAAATGAAACTTACGAATTACACAGATTTCTCATTAAGGGTACTCATTTATTTAGCTTCGAGAGAAAATAATGAACTGTCAAATATTCAGCAGATCGCCGATGTTTATGGCATTTCTAAAAATCATCTGACGAAGGTGATTTATCATCTTGGAAAACGCGGGTATGTGGAAACAATTCGCGGAAGAAATGGCGGGATCAGGCTTGGAAAAAGCCCAGAAAGCATCAATATTGGAGAGGTTGTCCGTTATACAGAGGATGATTTAGTCATGGTTGAATGCTTTGATCCAAAGAAAAACAGCTGCATCATCTCCCCAATTTGTTCATTAAAGCATGTACTTCATGAAGCACTCACTGCTTATTTAAGCGTTCTAGACCGATACACACTAAACGATTTAACACAAAACAAAGATGCTCTTAGAGAGCTCCTGCTTTAAGGCGAAAGAATTTATTCTTTCGTCTTTTTCTTTACCTTCTTGTAATAATAATTTATTTAAAATTATTATAAATAAATATTGACTATCATGTTTGATTCAATATAATTAGGGTATATAGATTGCTAGAAAACACTTTTTTGTTTACAGGAGGAGAAAAGAATGACAAATTCAAATCATAAAAATTTGACAACGAACCAAGGCGTGCCTGTTGGCGATAACCAAAACTCAAGAACAGCTGGTCACCGCGGACCTACCTTTCTTGATGATTACCATTTGATTGAAAAACTCGCACACTTTGATCGTGAACGTATTCCAGAGCGCGTCGTTCATGCAAGAGGCGCCGGCGCTTACGGTGTGTTTGAAGTAGAAAACAGCATGGAGAAACATACAAAAGCAGCTTTCTTAAGTGAAGAAGGAAAACAAACAGACGTTTTTGTTCGCTTCTCTACCGTTATTCATCCGAAAGGTTCACCTGAAACATTGCGTGACCCGCGCGGATTTGCTGTCAAATTTTATACAGAAGAAGGCAACTATGATCTCGTTGGTAACAACTTGCCGATCTTCTTTATTCGTGATGCATTGAAATTCCCTGATATGGTTCACTCTCTCAAGCCAGATCCTGTAACCAATATTCAAGATCCTGACCGTTATTGGGATTTTATGACCTTAACGCCTGAATCCACTCATATGCTCACATGGCTTTTCTCTGACGAAGGAATCCCTGCAAGCTACGCTGAAATGCGCGGTTCTGGTGTGCATACATTTAGATGGGTGAACAAATACGGCGAAGCAAAATATGTGAAATATCACTGGAGACCTTCTGAAGGTATTCGCAACTTATCTATGGAAGAAGCAGCGGAAATTCAAGCAAACGATTTCCAGCATGCGACAAGAGATTTATATGACCGCATTGAAAAAGGCAACTTCCCAGCATGGGACTTATATGTTCAGCTTATGCCGCTTAGCGATTATGATGACCTTGATTATGATCCATGTGACCCAACAAAAACGTGGAGCGAGGAAGATTACCCGCTTCAAAAAGTAGGACGCATGACACTCAACCGCAATCCTGAGAACTTCTTTGCTGAAACAGAACAGTCTGCTTTCACGCCAAGTGCATTTGTTCCAGGAATTGAGGCATCTGAAGATAAACTACTTCAAGGCCGTCTGTTCTCATATCCTGATACGCAGCGCCACCGTCTTGGTGCGAACTACATGCGCATTCCGGTTAACTGCCCTTATGCACCTGTACACAATAACCAGCAGGATGGCTTTATGACAACGACTCGTCCAAGCGGTCATATTAACTATGAACCAAACCGTTATGCCGATCAGCCAAAAGAAAACCCTCACTACAAAGAAAGTGAGCCAGTTCTTCACGGTGACCGTATGGTGAGACAAAAAATTGAAAAACCGAACGATTTCAAACAAGCTGGAGAAAAATATCGAAGCTACTCTGAAGAAGAGAAACAAGCATTGATTAAAAACCTAACAGCTGATTTGAAAGATGTTAATGACCAAACAAAATTACTTGCAATCTGCAACTTCTATCGTGCCGATGAAGATTACGGCCAGCGATTAGCAGATTCACTTGGTGTGGATATTCGTGCTTATCTTCAAGGTAGCATGAAGTAATTCCATTTCGAAAAAAAATTGTTGGACAAAGGGCTAAAATGATCTTTATTTTAGCCCTTTGTCTTTTTTGACTGAACGCCTCAAGCACCCTTTACAAAAAAAGGGGCTTTTTTATAATCGAAACACGTTAATACTAATCAAATGACCGGTCACCGGATGAAAATAAATTTCTGCATGTGCGGCAAAGCGAGTTGAGCCTTCCTTTACAGTGACGCGAAACACATCTTTTGTCTGCTCATCATTCACTTCTGTACGGCCAATGTAATGATAATCGTTTAAAGCGGCACCTTTATATTCATCTTTCAGCGCTGTGTACGCAAGTCTTTCCCAATTTTCAAACGGCTGCACCGCTGCTTTTGATGCAGGATGAATCATCAAACTGCCAAGCAAAACGATTCCTGCTGCAATAAGCATCCACCATTTCGGCTGCATGATATCATTGAACTCACTTTCATATATGTTTTGTTTAGGTTTAGCTGGCCGGTCCTTTTTCATACATGAAGCAATTATTCAGCCTATAATTCCCGGTACACGATTGATGCGGACACCAACTTTTCCCCTGAAAAAGTCGATATGATCCGAGCAAACTAATGAGGACTTCTCAAGGGAAAGGAGAAGGTTTAATGAATGTGGCGGATTATGATAAAGCACTTTATTATACGCATCGCTCGCAATGGGATAATTTACTTATTCTTATGGTACGTACGCAAGATGATTTGCTCTCGAAACGTATTGAGCATTTCTTACATGCGTATCAATTTAACCGGAACGATGCAGATGTTGAAAAATGTTTATATGGGCTCCTGCAGTACATTGACCATGCTTCAGAGGCTGCTGCCGCTGAAGTTTATTCACAACCGATGTACACATAAAGAAAAAGGGCTAAAATGAATTTTTTTAGCCCTTCCCTTTTCCATACAATTAGCAGTGCGCTGTGATGGGAAACATAAAGTGGCTGACATGAAATAGACGGAAGCGTTAGAGATAATGTATGGACCACAAGCTTATTAAAGCTCTAATTTGTCATCACTTACTAATTCATATGCCACTTGATCCCCTCCGATTTTACATTCACCTTTGATTGACCAGCTCATCACCTCCTTTAAAATAAAAAAAGACTTGATGAGCATACTCTCATCAAGTCTTTTATTTGTTTTTCAATTAGAAATTAGGCTGTTCATACTTCTCTTTTTACGCAAAAGGGCACGTCAAATAACCAACATCTGTGCTCTTTTTTATTCAATTCACTGAATTGAATGTGCGCTTAAAAGTTTTAGTCTGTCATAGCAGCTCTTTTGGCTGATTTTTTTGATAATCCACTGCATACAAAGCGGCTTGGGTTCGATCTGCCAGCTCTAATTTTGATAATACATGGGATACGTGCGTTTTGACAGTCTTTTCAGAAATAAACAGCGATGAGGCAATTTCTTTGTTGTTTTTGCCTTTTGCAATCTCAAATAAGACATCTCGCTCTCTATTGGTGAGCTCTTTCATCAATGCCCATTTCTGCTCTTTTGGCTCTGTCAGATGCTGCACGAGAAAGGTCGTGATATGACCATCTAACTGATAGGTGCCATTTTGAACTTCAATCATGGTTGATAGCAGTTTTTCTGGTGCTACATCCTTTAATTGATAGGCCTTCGCCCCTGCTTGAATGGCGGGAATGACATAATCTTTATCCGCATAGCTTGTCAGGATCACAATACGGGAGTCAGGCATTTCCAGCGTCATTTGTTTCGTTGCCTCAATGCCATTCATGACAGGCATAGACAAATCCATTAAGACAATGTCAGGCCGGGTTTCTCTGACAACCTCTAATGCCTCTTGCCCATTGGACGCCTCACCAACGATGTCGACATCAGACTGTGTCTGCAAGAAAAACACAAGCCCTTTTCTCACAATATGATGATCATCTGCAATGACAACTCTCATGACGATCCCTTCCTTTCTTGTGAAAATGGCACTTTTACATGAATCGTGGTTCCTTTACCTAATTCTGAATGGATACAAAATGTACCACCTGCTCTTTGGATGCGGTCAGACATCCCTTTCAGCCCAAGTGAAGGAAGGCTCATCTGCTCGTCATATTGAAAACCTTTTCCGTGGTCAATGATTTTCATCTCCAACGTGTCTTTTGATTGCTCAAGCTTGACCTCGACTTCTTCTACTTCCGCATGTTTTTGACAGTTATTCAGTGCTTCTTGACATACCCGAAACAAAGTTTCATTGTGTGAATGATCCATTTCTATACAGCCTAATAAAGATAAGCTGCAGCGTAATCCTAAAAGCTGTGCATACTCTTCAATTGCTGTCGTAAACCCCTTTTCAAGGCCTCTTGGTCTCAGCTGCCAAATGAGTGACCGCATTTCAATCAGAGCGTCTTGTGACAAATGCTGAATAAAATCAATCATTTCTCCTAAATTCTGATCGCTTGTCATTTGCCGTGCAGCCTTTGCCGTCAGACTCACAGAGAACAGCATTTGGTTGACAGAATCATGCAAGTCCTGTGCGAGCCGGTTTCTTTCTTCCAGAAGTGCGTGCTGCTGTTCATTTTGCACAAGCTTCATCCGCTGAATGGCGGTGCCAATTTGAAGTGCAATGCTTTCAAGCAAATTCAGCTCTTCTTGCGTAAACGTGACTTTTCCTTTTGCCGCCACATTTAATAAGCCGAACGTACGCTTACACGCTTTTAGCGGTACGGTCGCATGATGAGTAATTCCTTCTGTATCCCCAAGCTTTTCTTCTATTGCCGTTTCAATCCGTTTGCAATTAATAATATTGGTGGCTGATTGCAGTGAACCTTTTGTATATCGGTTGATGCAATAACAATCATTTTGACACATGAGCTGCTTTTGATGCTTTGCAAGTGCTTCAGGTAAGGAAACCTCTGCCATCAGTTCATATGACCCGTCTTTTTCTATAAAATAAATCCATGCTGAATGAAAGCCTGTGACATCCATCAGCATATGGAGCACTTCATGGAGCGTTTCTTTCATTTCCATGCCTTCATTAAGCTTTTCAGCAATTTCTTTTAACATTTTTAATGTTTCAACCTTCTCTTGGTATTCTCCCATACTGTTTACCCCCGGCATTTGCAGCCTTCACTTATTATTACGCTCATTATACCATGAGCCCCCTCGTCGCTCTTTCTCCAAAAGAATGATTTCTTCTCATCCTTTTGGCTGAGAAAAAGCCATCATGTATTCATACACGACGGCCTTGTCTTTCGTTATTTCGCTGTTTCTTCCACAATATCATAAACGACTTTCATCACTTCTTCTGACAAATGCTTTAGCTTTTCTTCACTATCTGTTAAAGACGTGCCTTTGACTGCAATATAAAATTTCACTTTAGGCTCAGTGCCAGAAGGTCTTAAGCAGAACCACGAACCATCCTCAAGGAAATATTTCAGCACATTTGATGCTGGCAGGTGAATGGTTTCCTCTTTCTTTTCAGCCACAAGTTGTCTTTGACTTGATTGATAATCCTCAATCACTGTGATGCGCTGCCCTGCGATGGCAGCTGGCGGATTTGTTCTAAAGGTATGAAGGATCGCTGAAATCTGCTCTGCTCCTTCTTTTCCTTTTAAGGTTAACGACTTTAATCCTTCCCGGTAAAATCCAAACTGCTTGAAAATATCGACAAGCGCATCGTATAAGGACTTGCCCTGCTTTTTATAGAAAGCAGCGACTTCAACGGCTAAAAGTGCCGCTTGCACCGCATCTTTATCTCGGGCAAAGTCACCAATCAAATAGCCATAGCTCTCTTCATAACCGAATTGAAACGTGTATTCTCCACTCTCTTCAAACTGCTTAATTTTTTCTCCAATAAATTTAAAGCCAGTGAGTGTGTCTATCGTGTCGGCACCAAAAGCTGATGCTACAGCGCGCCCAAGCTCACTTGTAACAATGGTTTTCATTACAACGGGACGAGGCGGCAGCTGACCCAGCTTTTGTTTTTCAGACAATAAATAATGAAGCAGCAGAGCGCCTGTTTGGTTGCCTGTTAAGACGGTAAATTCTCCTTCATGATCTCTGACCGCAATGCCTAGCCTGTCAGCATCTGGGTCTGTGGCAATGAGGATATCGGCATTTTGTTTTTCACCAAGCTTGATGGCGTACTCAAATGCTGCATGCTCCTCTGGATTCGGCGAGGTCACTGTTGAGAATTGTGGATCTGGTTTTTCCTGCTCAGGCACAACAGTGACATGCTGATATCCAAGAGCCTGCAGCCCGTTTCTGACAGGGTGATTGGCTGTCCCATGAAGCGGAGTAAACACGACTTTGACATCGACCTCATGTGCCAGCTCAGGGTGCACACTAATGGTTTTTAATTTTTCAATATAAGCATGGTCGATTTCTTCTCCGATTATTTTGATCAGCCCTTGCTGTTTCAACGTTTCTTCAGAATCAACTGAAATCGACAGTTCATTTTCAATTGCATCTACTTCTTGAATGACTTGATCTGCTTCAAATGGAGGCAGCTGCCCGCCATCTTCACCATACACTTTATAGCCATTATATTCTGGTGGATTATGACTTGCTGTCACGACGATTCCAGCAAATGCATGCAGTTCACGAACCGCAAAGGAGAGCTCTGGTGTCGGACGCAATTCATCAAATACGTACGTTTGAATGCCTTGTGAAGCAAGTGTTTTGGCTGCTTCCATCGCAAATTCAGGCGATTTATGGCGTGAATCATATGCAATCGCGACGCCTCTATTTTTTGCATCCTCTCCATGTTTCGCAATATACGCAGCAAGACCTGCTGATGCTTTACGAACAGTGTACACATTCATTCGGTTCGTGCCTGCACCAATCTCACCGCGCATTCCTCCAGTGCCGAACTCAAGGTTTTTGTAGAAACAGTCTTCAAGTGCCTGGTGGTCATCTTGATGCGTCTCCAGCCATTCCTTTAGTTCAGTATCCAGGTGCTTCTCATTGATCCATCGCTCATAATTCGTCTTCCAACTCATGGTCGTCCTCCCCAGCTCTTATCATCAATAAAATAACATCTACTGTTATTTTATATGGAATCATCCTTTATGTCATGCTATATCATTAGCAGTTGGAAAAAATGTTGCACAAATAAAAAAAGCCGATGCATGATCGGCTTTTCTTTTTATTCAGCATCAAGCGGTACGACTGCTTCATGGAATAGTTGATCTAATTCTGTTTGATGTTTCTGTTTTGCTGCTTCATCCCAGCCAAAACGCTCTGCCATGTAGTCAACAACAGGCTGTGCGTATTTTTTTGCCCAATTGATATTAAATAATAGGCTTCCTGTTCTTCTTAAGAAGAAATCGACAGGTGTTACAGCTAGTTCTTCTTCGATCGCATAGACAAGCTCTGCCAGCACATATGCTGGAATGTTTCGTTTGTCTGCTTCCCCTTGAAGCTGCTCTACTCGTTTGTAGACACTGCTGACGTTTGAACCATATTTTTCAGCTAGTTTTTGTGCAATCGGTTCTGTTAAACCAACAGATGCGCCTTCTGCTGTTTTCGCTTGAACAAAGGCTGCCATGTTTTTAGATCCGCCTACATGGCCGCCTGAGATTGGCATATGCTTTGTTTTACATGGTCCGTAATCTTTGCCCGTTTCCTGTTTCAATCCATCACGTACTAGATCGACAATATGCTCAGCCATTTTACGGTAGCCTGTTAATTTACCGCCAGCAATGGTGATTAAGCCTGAAGATGATGTCCACACTTCATCTTTACGAGAAATTTCTGAAGGATCTTTGCCCTCTTCATGAATGAGCGGACGAAGACCGGCCCAGTTGGATTCTACATCTTTTTCTGTAATATTGAGGTCAGGGAACATGTACTGAATCGCTTGGATGACATAGTCACGATCGGCTTTTGTCATACGCGGGTGCTCCAGCTGTTTTTTGTACACTGTATCTGTTGTTCCAACGTACGTTTTGCCTTCTCTTGGAATGGCAAAGACCATACGTTTATCAGGCGTGTCAAAGTAAATCGCTTGTTTTAATGGGAAGACCGATTGGTCAAATACTAAGTGAATTCCTTTTGTATGCTGTAAGTGTTTTCCTTCTTTTGAGTGGTCCTTGTCTCTCAGCTGATCTACCCATGGACCTGTCGCGTTGACGATCTTCTTCGCATACACATCGTATGTTTTATGCGTCATGACATCTTCAATGACTACACCAACCACTTTGCCTTTATCATAAATAAATTCTTTTACTTTCGCATAGTTGACCGCTTCCGCTCCGAATTTCACAGCCTCTTTCATGACTTCAATTGTGAGGCGTGCATCATCTGTACGGTATTCAACATAGTAGCCGCCGCCTTTTAAGCCGTCCTTTTTGACAAGCGGTTCTTTTTCAAGTGTTTCTTTCGCACTTAGCATGCTTCTGCGTTCGCTATGCTTTACGCCAGCTAAAAAGTCATACACTCTCAGTCCAATAGAGGTTGAAAACTTACCAAATGTCCCGCCTTTATGCATCGGAAGAAGCATCCATTCTGGCGTTGTCACATGAGGACCATTTTCGTATACAATGGCACGCTCTTTACCGACCTCTGCGACCATTTTTACTTCAAATTGTTTTAAATAACGAAGTCCGCCGTGCACTAGTTTCGTTGAGCGGCTGGACGTACCTGCTGCGAAATCCTGCATTTCTGCAAGACCGACACGCATTCCGCGTGAAGCCGCGTCAAGTGCTGTACCAGCGCCTGTTATACCCCCACCAATGATAAACACATCATATGGTTTTTTTGTCATTTCCTGAAGCATTTGTTCTCTTTCTAAGCTAGAAAAAGTCATCTCTTGTTCCTCCCATGTTGTACGGTAAAGAAAAAGAGACCGCAAACACCCAAAGCGTATTTCTACACTTCGGTGCCTGCGGTCTCTCCAGTTCTCCAACCGTTCTATTAACTTACTTGAAGTATACCATACTTTTGGTTTATTTGAAAGCTTGAGCTGCTTTTACAGCCTTTTTCCACCCGCTGTATAACGAGTCACGGCTGTCCTCTTCCATTTTAGGGTCAAAGCGCTTGTCAAGGTTCCATTGTTTTGCAATGTCTGAACGGTCGTTCCAGAAGCCAACTGCTATTCCCGCAAGATAGGCCGCACCGAGTGCCGTCGTTTCATTAATTTCTGGACGCTCTACTGGTACATCCAGCAAATCACTTTGGAAGCCCATTAAGAAATCATTCTTTACAGCTCCGCCATCCACACGCAAAGTTTTTAATGAGATGTTTGAATCCTTTTCCATCGCATCTAAAACATCTTTTGTTTGATAAGCAAGTGATTCTAACGTTGCACGGACAAAGTGCTCTTTAGAAGTACCGCGTGTTAATCCGAATACAGCGCCTCTGACATCACTGTCCCAGTATGGTGTGCCTAGACCAACAAATGCTGGAACGACATATACGCCATCTGTTGACTCAACGCGCTCGGCATAGGCTTCGCTGTCTTTTGAGTCTTTAAACATTCTCAGTCCGTCGCGCAGCCACTGAATCGCTGAACCAGCTACGAAAATACTTCCTTCTAAAGCATATTCAACTTTACCGTCAATGCCCCATGCAATTGTCGTTAATAAACCATGATCCGACTTAATTGCTTTTTCCCCTGTATTCATCAACATGAAACATCCTGTGCCATACGTGTTCTTCGCCATTCCTTCTTCAAAGCAAGCCTGACCGAATAGTGCAGACTGCTGGTCTCCCGCCGCTCCTGCAATCGGGATATTTCTGCCGAAGAAGTGATAGTCTGTTGTTTCACCATAGATGTGTGAAGATGGTTTCACCTCTGGAAGCATAGAAGCAGGTACGCCAAGGATCTCAAGTAATTCTTCATCCCATTTCAGATCGTAAATGTTGAACATTAACGTTCTTGACGCGTTGGAGTAATCTGTGACGTGTGATTGACCGCCTGTCATCTTCCAAATGAGCCATGTATCAATTGTGCCAAACAGCAAGTCGCCATTTTCTGCTTTCTCACGAGCACCTTCTACATTGTCTAAAATCCATTTTACTTTTGTCCCTGAGAAATAAGCATCAATGAGAAGACCTGTTTTATTTCTAAACGTTTCATTGTGTCCTTGCGCTTTTAACTCTTCACAAATGCCAGACGTTTGTCTAGACTGCCAAACAATTGCATTATAAACGGGTGCGCCTGTATGTTTATCCCAAACAACAGCTGTCTCACGCTGGTTCGTAATTCCGATACCGGCGATTTGATCTGCTTCAATGCCTGATTCAATTAAAGCAGTTGAAATGACGGATAGAACAGAACTCCAAATTTCATTTGCATTATGTTCTACCCAGCCTGGGTTCGGAAAATATTGATTAAATTCCTTCTGAGCTGTATGTGCAATTTTGCCTTCTTGATCAAATAAGATCGCTCTTGAGCTTGTTGTCCCTTGATCTAAAGCGAGAATATATTTTTCTTTTGCCATGGTGTTTTCCTCCCCTTACATACTTTCATTTACAGCATTTGTTTGATTTTTCGTAGAGACATAGAGTCCTAACAATACCACAACTAAAATAACGCTTACAATCCAAAAGGCTGGTGTGATGTTCGCTTTAAAAGCTGCATTGTAGAAAACACCGCCAAATGCGCCGCCTAAAATTGGCCCAACGACTGGCACCCAAGCATACTTCCAATTCGATGGACCTTTACCTGGAATCGGCAGAATCGCATGTGCAATTCTCGGACCTAAATCACGTGCAGGATTGATTGCATAACCAGTTGTTCCACCTAAAGAAAGACCAATTGCGACAATTAAGAATCCAACAATCAGCGGATTGATTCCGTCTGCGAATTTATTTGCACCAATCGCTAAGATTCCTAGAACCAATACAAATGTACCGATGACTTCACTAAGTACGTTTGCAAAAGTATGCGGAATCGCAGGACCAGTTGAGAATACACCCAGCTTTGCACCGGGATCGTCTGTTGCTTTCCAGTGCGGTAAGTAATGTAAAAAGACAATAATAGCTCCTATTAATGCGCCAAGCATTTGACCGGCAATATACATTGGTACATCAGCCCAAGGAAAACTTCCTTCTAGTGCAAGCCCAATTGTTAGTGCTGGATTCAAATGTGCTCCGCTGATTCCACCTGTTGCATAAGCTGCTATGGCTACTGCAAATCCCCATCCGAAAGCGATTACAATCCAGCCGGACTGATATGCGAGCGATTTCTTTAAATTGACTGCCGCACATACACCGCCTCCAAAAATAATGAGAAGCATTGTACCTACGACTTCACCCCAAAATGGTGTCATGAAAATTCCTCCTCTGGTTCAGTTGCCATCCCCTATGAATGTGTAAAAAAAGATAAAGAAAAAAGATCCACAACAAACATACTTTACATCAGGGTCATTTGTCACCTAGTAAAGCGCTGTTGTGGATCTCCGTTTCTCCATCACATGATATTAACTTAGTGCTATAGTATCAGAGGATGAAAACGTTGTCAATCAATTTTCACATTTTATCTTTTTCACTTTTGGAACGCTTTCCAAAGGGCTGTATTCGATGTTGTCACAGCTGTAGCTCCCGCTTCAAGCGCTCTTTCTACATCTTCTTTTGTACGGATAAACCCGCCTGCAAATATTGGAATCCCAGCTCGCTCGCGCACTTCTGTAATTAAATCCGGTACGACTCCTGGCAATACTTCAATAAAATCTGGGCGGTGTTTTCCTACGAACTCCATGCTTTTTTCCATCGCACTTGTATCAAGTAAAAACATTCGCTGAATGGCATATACCTTTTTTTGCTTGGCTTTTACTATGACAGAAGACCTAGTAGAAATAATTCCTGCCGGCTTCATTTCCTGACAAATAAATTCCGTTCCATACTCATCATGTTTGATCCCATGAATGAGATCGACATGGACAAACATTTTTTTATGATGGGCATTTGCCTCATTCATAATGCCCTTTAGCCGGCCTAAATGCACATCAAGTAAGACCCCATATGTAAATGGACTTTTTAAAAATTCCTCAAATTGCTTCATATTGCGAACAGCAGGTAGAATGGGTTGATCATGAAAACTCATATGCCGTCTCCTTCTAAAGTGTATTGGTTCAGTCTTCTCCTAACAGTAATAGAATCTCTTCTATTTTTCAATACACCTAGTGTATCCAATGCCGATTGCACCTAGCAGATCTTAATGTATGTGATCTTCCCATAGAAAAAAGCAGAGAAATCTCTCTGCTATAACTTTGCCATGCTTTCTTTTAGCGTGTTGATAATAAATGAAGCGTCTTCGGCTGTTATATTTAGCGGCGGTGCAAGCTGGGCAACGTTATTATAGCCGGCAACCGTATCACCATTTTTCCCGATGATCAGTCCGCGTTTTTTACATTCTGCAATCAATTGACCGACCACCTGTGGATCAGCCGGTTTTTTAGACTGTTGATCCTGAACAAGTTCAATACCAAACAGCAGGCCTTTCCCTCTGACATCACCGACAAATGGATGCTCTTTTAACTCTTGCAAACGTTCAAGCATGTCTTGCCCAAGTGTGTCAGACCGTTCTACTAATTTCTCGGTTTCCATGATCTCTAGGTTGGCAAGGGCCACCGCACAAGAAGCAGGGTGACCGCCAAATGTATTTACATGGCGCAGCCTGTCATACGTATCTTCCCCTGCGTAGGCTTCATAGATTTCTCGTTTCACGCACGTTGCAGAAAGAGGTAAATAGCCGCTTGTGATCCCTTTTGCCATTGTGATGATGTCCGGCTTTACATCTTCATGCATAAAACCAAACCGCTTCCCTGTCCGGCCAAAGCCGCAGATGACTTCATCCACAATGAGAAGCGCTCCATGAGCCTCACAGATGTCTTTGACCTTCTTCAAATACCCTTTTGGCGGCATTAAGATACCGCCGCCTGTAATAATCGGTTCCATAATGACCCCAGCAATGGTCTCACTTAGTTCCCACGTCATGGCTTGATCGATTGCCGTTGCACTTGCCAAAGTCTCTTGATCCTCAGGATGACGATACATATCAGGCGGTGCGACATGGATAAAGCCTTGACCTAATGGCTCATATTTATATTTACGCTGCGCCTGCCCCGTTGCAGCAAGAGCTGCTGCGGTATTACCGTGATACGACCGATACCTGGAGATGAACTTTGTTCTTGTGCTCTCTCCTTTTTGCGCATGATATTGTTTGGCGATCTTAAAAGCGGCTTCATTGGCTTCAGAACCGCTGTTAGAAAAGAAGATGACATAGTCCCCGCCAAGCCATTCATTTAGCTTTTCAGCCAGCTGAATCGCTGGCACATGGCTTTGCGTCAGCGGATAGTAAGGCATTGTATTTAGCTGCTCATATGCCGCTTCTGCAAGCTCTTTTCTGCCATAACCGGCATTTACACACCAAAGACCTGACATCCCGTCTAAATAGCGATTCCCATGAATATCAGTCACCCATGCGCCTTCTGCCTTGTGAATGACCATGCTTTCATTTTCCTTGTTTGTCCCTTTCATATGATGCCAGATCAACTGATCATCTTTCGCCTGAAGATTTTGAGCCTGCTCATGTATTTTCATCTTCCCGACCCCCATGTATCCGTTTTCATCATTAAAGAAGCTTAAACCGGTTCAGCAGCACATTGCCCCTCTATTCATTATATGGCTGAAAAGGGAGGCATATGAAACTGAAACTAGGCCGCCCGTAAGAGAGAACCAACCATTACTTTCATTATAAAAAAGGGGCCGGGCCCATTACATTAGACAGATCGTCAACTGATTGAAAAGAACGGTAAGACACTCTACTCGGATGCTTAGCAAATCTAACATACCTCGTTAACGGTCATTTCCTTGCAGGAATTCATATGCAAGAATCGCAAATTCAAGCGCCTGTCGTTTCGGTGCCTGCATCATATCCTCGCCAAGCAATGCTTGCAGTTTATCTAGTCTATGATAAAGCGTCTGCCTGACAATATAGAGCTGGCTTGCAGTTTCCTTTTTAGAACCGTTTGTCTGTAAAAAGATATTCAGCGTTTGATAAAGTCTGCCGCTATTTTGCTTATCATATAAAATGACAGGCTCCAAATACTCTTTCACCATACATTCAAGCAGTCCGCTTTCCTTCATGACAGGCATGAGACGGAGCATATGCAAATCTTGATAAAATGGGCTTTCCACACGCTGGGGCATCACTTTCTTTAAATGCAGCACTTCTTTGGCTGCTTGAAAGCTTTTTCTCATATGCTGAAACTGTTCACAATATGGACCGATGCCAAAATTGATCACAGTTCCGCGGGGCTGCTCGCGCTCATACAATTGTTTGATATCGCTCGCAGCCCTCTCTGCACGCTCTTTCCAATCCTCCTTCTTTCTCGTGTTCAATAAAATAAACAAGGTTTGTCCTTGATGCTCATAAGGAATCAAATGGAAACCCGCTCGCTGAAAGATAGAGCGGCAAGATACGAGAAAATAAAGATTTCCTGCGATTTCTTCGATTTGATGATGCTTTTGAAAGAGCATCACCACACAGCCGGTTGGCTTTTTCAATCCTTCTGTTTCTTCAAGATGCTCTAAAACATCTCTTTCTGTATGCTCTTCTTGGAACCATTTTTGCAGCCATTCGTTCTCTTTTGTCTTCTTCAGCTCTTCTGTATAAAGCTCTCTTAGCGTTTGCTGGGCAAGAGCATTTGCCCCTTTATCCATTACGAGCAGTTCGAATTCTGAGAGTGTGTTTGTTTGATGAATGAGCACAAGGTCTGCAAATGTCTGCTTGAGTGCAAGCACTTCTTTTTTGGTCACTTCGTATCCTTTTGGCAAGGAAGCAAACTGTAAATAATTCATGACCAGCTCTTCGGTTTGTTTGGAGGAATCACATAAAATAATCGGCTCCCCCTGAACAGGAATGAGTAAAAGAATGCCCCTTACGTGCTGATACACTTGATCCAAAATATCCATCTGCGGATGGGGAGTCAGCAAAAGCTCATTCAGCTTTGATGATAGTGCTTCTAAATCAGCCATCATTTGATACTGGCGTTCAATCATCATCGTATGGAGATGCTGTGTGATGTTGACGAATTTCACTTCTTTTGTAAACAAAATCAGCGGAAAATCTCTTTCTTCTGCATACGCAATCAGTTCTTCCGGCACATCGAATCTGAGCGGAACAAATTCAATACATAAGCCTGCCGCACCAGAATCGATCAGCTGTTTTAAAAATACTTGAAACACATCCAATTGATCATGAAAGCCTGCGGCTGTTGTTAGGATGAGCTCTCCCCCATTTAACAAATCTTCTACAGCAGGCACTTCTAGCACATGGACCCATTTGACCTGCCGAAACAATCCCTTTTCTCCTGCTAACACTTTTGCATGGGCAAAATACTTTGTTTTCAACACATCACTCACTTGAAAATGAACATCTGCATTCATTGATATGTCCCCCTTTGTTTGCCGCCTATCCCCTATCCCAGAGGGTGCATAGATAAAATCCATAATAAAACTGGTAATGTCACGATGCTTAAAACGGTACTGAGAAATGTCGTGCTTGAGACAAACTCAGGCTTCGTTCGAAATTGTACAGCCATCAGGGTGGTATTTGCTGCTGTCGGCATGGCTGCAACTAAGATCATAATTTGTTTCACTAGATCATCTACCGGTAAAATGAGTGTAAAGCCAAATGCGATGAGTGGTGAAATAAACAGCTTCAGCAATACAGCATAAGAAATATTGCGATAATCCACTTGCTTAAAAGAAATGACGGCGAGCTGCATGCCTAAAATAAGCATAATCGTCGGTATGGCGGCATCTCCCACAAGCTGGACACCCGTCATCACCTCTTTAGGTAGTGTAAGATCCATCAGCTGAAATAATAGACCGAGGAGTGCCCCATATGCAACCGGCATACGCAGCACTTTTTTCAGCACGACCTTCCCATCCCCTGCATCCTCTCCGCCCTTTGCTGCATAATACATACCGATCGTACTCATGACAAGCTGCTGCAGCACCATTAAGACGATGGCAATATCTAAACCTGCTGCTCCGAAGACAAGCAGGACAACAGGCGTGCCGTAATTCCCATTGTTCATAAATGCTGACGACAGAATCATGGCACAATACATTTCCTTCGAATAACCATAAATACGAGATAAAATAAAGACACATAAGACAAGTGAAAGACAAAGTCCGACGACAAAAATAGATAGGTACACATAGTCCATCGACACTTTGTTTTGATAAAAGGTTTCAAACGCAAGAAATGGTGACATTAAATATAAAGACATTGATGAGAGCGTATGTATGTCAAAACCAATGGCCTTCTGCCCAATATACCCGATAAGGAAAATACCGAACACTGGCAGTAAGACAAGTAAAAACTCCATGCTGCACCTGCTTTTCTCTAGATGAATTCCTATTCTTCCTCATAATCATACCACTGTTAAACAATAAAAAAGAAGCACCCTTATGAAAGGCCGCTTCTCTCCTCATCCAAATAGAACACTTCCCACAAATGACCATCAAGATCCTGAAAGCTCCAACCGTACATGAACCCATGATCCTGCTTTTCCTTAAACGGCGACCCGCCTGCTGCCATCGCCTGCTCCACCAGCTCATCGACCTCTTTTCGTGAATCAACCCGCATTGAGACAATGACCTCTGATCCCTGCCTTGCATCCACCAATTGTTTTTCTGAGATGGTTTGAAAATGCTTATGGGTTAACAGCATAACCGTAATGGTGTCACCAATGACCAAACAAGCTGCCTGATCATTCGTCAGCTGCTCTTGAAAGTCAAAACCCAGCTGCTCAAAAAAAGCCTTTGATTCCTTGACATGCTTTACCGGTAAATTGATATACAAATGTTTAGCTTGTCGTCCCATGTTCCTCTCCTTTTTGAACACATGATCTCCTTTCAGTATATTCAGATTTTGCTCCGGCATCCCTTTATCGCATGAAAAAATAAGCTTTCCACCTTATTTAAGCAAAAAATGATGATGAATCTTGAACAGGTAGCAGCGCTCGTGCTGCTACTGTGTCTCTTAATCAAAAAAAAGCGCCTTGTGACAGGCGCTTCTTTTCAGCGTGATAGAAAACCTTTGCAGTCTAGGAAGGTCGAGCACCGGAGCGGAGCGAATGAAACATTCGTGAGCACTGGAGCGCAGACCTGACACCGAATGCGAGGGTTTGTCTGTGCGCTGAAGCGCCTTGTGACAGGCACTTCCTTTCATTATTTCTTATATTCAATATGGTACACGTCTCTTCTTCGGTCTTTGAGCTGACGTACCGTTCCATCTTGCCGCTGTCTTCTTAAAATTTCTAAATCGACATCGCCAACGACAACCATTTCTATATTCGGATTACATTCTCCTACAATCCCATCTCTTGCAAATTCAAAGTCAGATGGGGCAAAAATCGCTGACTGTGCATATTGGACATCCATATTTTCGGTTTGCGGAAGGTTTCCGACAGTTCCTGAGATAACGGTATAAATCTGGTTTTCAACCGCTCTAGCCTGTGCACAGTAACGCACTCTTAAATAGCCTTGGCGGTCTTCTGTACAGAACGGAGTAAAAATAATTTTCGCTCCTTTATCAGCTGCAATTCGAGCAAGCTCAGGAAATTCAATATCGTAGCAAATTTGGATCGCAATTTTACCACAGTCTGTATCAAATACCCGAACCTGATCACCTGCTGAAATCCCCCACCATTTTCTTTCATTCGGTGTGATATGGAGCTTATATTGCTTTTCAATTGTTCCATCACGTCTAAATAAATAAGCGATATTGTAGATTTTCCCTTCCTCTTCAACGAAATGGGATCCGCCAATGATGTTAATGTTGTACTTCACAGAAAGGTCTGTGAACAAATTAATGTAGTCCTCGGTATATTCTGTGATCCTTTGCACTGCAAGACTTGGGGAGCGCTCCTCTAAGTAAGACATGAGCTGCGTTGTAAAAATTTCTGGGAATACGGCAAAGTCAGCTGACGCATCTGAAGCGACATCAACATAATACTCCACCTGATTCATGAATTCCTCGAAGGAATGAATTTGTTTCATCGCATATTGAATGACGCAAATACGAACTGGGAATGCCGATTTATAATATCTCTTCGATTGCGGACGATAATCGACGTTGTTCCATTCCATTAACGTTGCATATGTGCTCGATGCCTTATCATCCGGCAAGTAATTCGGATTGATCCGCATGAGGCTGAATTCATTTAACAGCTGAAAAGATAAAACAGGATCATAAATTTGGTGAAGCATGACCTGCTCCACATATTGACGAGGCGTCATTTCCTCTTGGTATTTATGATAATTCGGGATGCGTCCGCCAATGATGATGCTTTTTAAATTTAATCTTCTCGCTAAGTCTTTTCTTGCTTCATATAAACGATGGCCAATTTTCATACGGCGGTATTCAGGACTAACCATCACTTCAATTCCATACATATTCATCCCATCTGGA
The DNA here is from genome assembly GCF_054161415.1 of Bacillus sp. PK5-006. Taxonomy (NCBI): domain Bacteria; kingdom Bacillati; phylum Bacillota; class Bacilli; order Caryophanales; family Bacillaceae; genus Bacillus; species Bacillus sp. PK5-006. Next base: position 2,759,424 of record NZ_CP096414.1, read on the forward strand.
TTATGGTTAGTGATGTACCCATCATCTGTGATGTCCTGCCAAGTATGACGGTCATCGTATTCATCAAAGTTAATTAATAAACTTGAACAAGAGCCAATGATTTCTCCCTCAAATTCAGCACAAAACTGACCTTCTGGGAAATGCTCAAGATGGCTTTCAAGGTGCTCTCGTTTCCAAGGGTCCATGCCCGGAAAGCATACCTCCTGCAAGGCGATGATTCGGTCAATATCTTCTTCCCGGATATTACGAATCACCATTCTTTTTTCAAACCGCGTTAAATCGAGTTTTTCTGCCATGATGTTTTTGCCCCCCTACTGATCCTCTTTTTCAAGCTGATGGAATAGCTGGAGCAATTCGATTTCAGCCATGGATTCTAATCTGACATCATATTCTTCAAACTGCAGCGTGCTCGTCACTTTGTTTGGGACGATGACGCATTTCATGCCTGCGCGTTTGGCAGCAATTGATCCATTCACTGAATCCTCAAATGCCACACAATCCTTTGGCTCTACACCTAAGCAGCTTGCGGTTTTCAAATAAAGCTCTGGATTTGGTTTGACTTCTTCCACATCATCTGACGTGCGGATACATTCAAAGTAATCGAAAAGACCAATTTGCTTCAGGTGATCAGACACCCATTTATAGTCTGAGCTGGAAGCAAGTCCAATCTTGATTCCAAGCTCCTTCGCTGCCTGTAAATAAGCTTCTACGCCAGGTCGTGCTGATTCATCCTTCATTCTCTTTTGAAAACGAGAACGCCGGTCCGCTGTGAGTGCCTCATGATCGAGCGTCTTTCCTAGCTGCTTTTCTAAGTATTCAAAAGGCTTAAAGCCTGCCTGCGTCCCGATAACGTTGCCCCATACAGAAAGAGGCAGCTCCGACTCATGCTCTGCAAACATTTCTTGTAAAACTTCATATTCATGTGTTTCTGTATCTAAAATTAATCCGTCAAAATCAAATATAATCGCCTTTACCAACGAGGCCACTCCTTTTTTTTACGAAAGTCTTTAATATAATACTCAATGCTATCATATCGTGAATAAAATTGACTTTCAAAGATGAATGTCTGCTAAAATAATTATGTATAAAAGGAGCCTGTACCAATTTTGTCAGGCTCCTACCCGTGTTCGGTTTATTCTGCAAGAGATCCAAGCGCTCCGATTCGTGGAGAAATAGGCAATGTTGAAAAAGAGCGGGTTTGGTATTACAGATCTAAAGGTTTCTCCGTTCCCTTAAAAATAGTATGTGCGGCAGCCTTGTAAGTTAACAAGGAAGTTCACACCAACTTTTACGCATTTTGAAGACGGCGGCTGGCAAAATCGTCTAAATCAAATGGAAAAGAAAAGCCGCATGCATTGACCTGCTCACGGTTTCGCTCGAATAGCTCACGATCACGCTTTGTAATATGGCGTTTAGGTTTTACAATAATGGTATGTAATAGCTGAAGTCCCGATAAAATACGAAAAGCATCGTCCATCGTTCCGTTATAAACCCCTTCAACAAAGGTCAGCGGGCGTTCTTGTTGACGCGCAGCTGGGTTTTCACCGACAGCATGGGATAGAAGATCTTCAACATCCTTTGATATTTCTTCAATTGCCTGCTCTTGCAGGTCTGTAGCAGCTTTCATTATTCTCACGTGGCATCTACCTCTCTGTCGTTATTTCTCCATTCAGAATAGCACAGAAAAAAAGGCGTTCGCCAAGGTAAGTGTTTCCTATATATACCCAAAGAGAGGAACGAATATCATGAACATTAACGGACACACGCTCTCGCTAAAAGCAGGTGAGCAGGATCATGACACTTCACTGAGTCAGTTTTTAAAAACAGCCGTGTCGGCCTCAAAACCGATTATCCATTTTTGGATGGAGCATCAAAAAATACGTTTAAATCAAAAGCCTGCCCATCACGCGGCAAAAGTCAGTACAGGCGATCACATCCTGATCGATTTATTTGAAACGGAAGAAAGTGATGTGACGCCAGAATATGGTGAATTAGAGGTGCTCTTTGAGGACGAGCACTTATTGATTGTGCAAAAGCCCGCTGGACGACCAACGCACCCGAATGAAAAGGGACAAACGGGCACACTGGCAAACCTTGTGGCCTTTCATTTTCAAGCAAATGGCGAGGAAAAGCGAGTGAGACATATTCACAGACTAGATCAAGACACAAGCGGCACGGTCATTTTTGCCAAACACAGATTAGCTCATGCTGTGCTTGATCAAATGCTTTCTAAAAAAACGATCAGCCGAACCTACATCGCTATCGCAGAAGGACTTTTCAAGAAAAAGAAAGGTACTATCGAGGCAGCGATCGGTCGTGACAAGCATCATGCCGTCAGACGAAGAATCTCTCCTACTGGTCAAAATGCTGTCACTCACTTTCAGGTCATGGACATCAATAAACGCCTGCAAATGACAGCCGTCAAGCTGCAACTTGAGACGGGAAGAACACATCAAATTCGAGTCCATCTTAGCAGTCTTGGGCACCCTTTAGCCGGAGATACACTTTATGGCGGAGCTCGTCATCATATCAACAGATGCGCTCTCCACGCCAAACAAGTAGACATGACACATCCTTTTACAGGTGAGCAACTGAGCATAGAAGCACCGCTTCCACTAGATATGTCCCAGCTCATGGACGAGATCATTCATTAAAAAAGAGCCTGCTGATTAAATGCAGGCTCTTTCTTCATTAGACAGATGCTCTTTTTGCATAAATAATGTACCGCTCTGGTGCATTGCCGACGAAATGAAATGGATAGCATGTCGTTAACACGAGCTCTTCCTTTTTATTCTGCAAAGTAATAATGGATGTATCATGCTGATCCACGATTTTCGTATGTGTGATTTCATAAACAAACTCACCATACGGCACAGTGATTTTCAGCTGATCGCCAATATTCAATTCACCTGTTCGGCGAAATACCGTGTCACGATGGCCAGATAGGACGATTTGTCCCTTTTGATCAGGGTAATAACTGCCTTTGTAATGCCCGACTCCTTTGGCAAGATCATCCGCATCTGTCCCTTCGACAATGGGTAGGTCTGCTTTTAATTTCGGAATCGTCAGGATGCCAGAGGCTTTCCCCACATCAGGAGAAAACTGCTTCTTTGACATCCCCTGATCGTCCGCTACCGCTTTCTTCGCGTCTTCTAATGATTGTGCTGTTTGAAGGTGCGTAGAGGCGATTTGCCAAATTCCCCAGCCGAGCAAGACAATTCCTGCTGTCATCACAGTAAGTGCAAGCCACTTTTTCATGCTTAAACTCCTTTACCTGTTACATTTCTCTTAGATGATACGCTCTTTAGCTTGCTGCTTTTTCTTCTTGTTTTGCTTTTTGAATGCGTCCCTCTTTTTGATACACAATGGAAGCTCCTTCAAAGCTCTTCACAAAAGCGACAGTGGCTTCTAAATCCTCTGGGCCTGTTTCAGGATTTTTCCCCAGCCTTCCTATCGGTGCATACTTACTGCCAGTTGCAGTTGCCATAAAGTTATTCACCGTGAGTGTATATGTTTGATCGAGCGCAACGGCTGATCCATCTGGCAGCTTTAAGTCGACTACTTTATATGTTACCGGATCATAGGAATATGAAAAGCCCGAAATGCTATAATCTGGTCCAAATTGAGGAGAAATTTGCGCTTCAATGATCTCACCCAAGTCTTTCCCCTTAATCTCAAGTTTAACTAATACGTTGCCAAAAGGCTGAATATTAAACAGATCTCCCCACGTAATCGGCCCTTTTTCAAGGTTTTGTCTGATGCCGCCGCCATTCATCATGGCAAAATCACTTTTCATAGAATACCTCATGCCATCAGCAATCAAATTACCGAGCGGCGTGTCTCCATCATTTGAATAGCCGCCTTCCATTTTGATACCAGCTTCTCCAACTACCTCACTAATAATCGGCTCAACTTCTTTCCCGTAATGAGCCAAGATGCCGGCTGCTTCCTTGTCCTTTTCAATACCAGACTGGTCTACATACTGGATATTTGCACTCTTTTTGACAATATTCTTCGTTTTGCGGTCAAGTGTTACATTGACCTCACCAATGGCCTTCCCATATTCAAAGGCTTGAACAATTAATTTCCCATTGACCTCTCCGTTTACCACTTCGTGATTATGCCCCGCAAAGATGACATCAATTTCATCATCGCCTTCTTTGGCAAGCTTCGCATTTTCTCCAGTGATGGTGTCTCCATTTTGTGAGGCTGTCATATGAGCTAAAACCGCTATGGCCTTGATCCCTTTTTGTTTTAGTTCCTGAGCGGCTTCATTTACGGCTTTGACTTCATCTGTAAACTGAATGTCTTTAATCCCTTCTGGCATGACCATTCCTGCGGCTGACTTTGTTACAACACCGATAAATGCTACAGGAATTCCTTCGACATCCATGATTTCATAAGCAGGTAAAAGTGGTTTGCCTGTATCCTTGTATTCACAGTTTGCACAAACGAGCGGAAAATTCTGCCCGTCATATCCCTTTGTGCCTTTAGGATGATCTCCGCCATTTATGATACGTAATAGCTCGTCCACCCCTTCATCAAATTCATGGTTGCCGACCGTGCCAACATCAAAGCCAATGTTCTCCATGAGTTCAACTGTTGGTTCATCTTGCAGAAGAGACGATATTGGAGAGCTGCCGCCTATCATATCTCCAGCATGGACTGTGATCGTATTTTTGTTTGCTGCTTGTTTCTGTTTCATATAAGCCGCCACATAATCCATCCGTCCGTACGTTCCTTTATTGCCATCACCTTTTAGATCCAGCTCGTATTGTTGATCAATTTTTCCGTGTAAATCATTCATGCTTAAAATGGTTAACGGGACTTCCCCAGCTTCCTCTGCCGGCTGATAGCCAGCCTGTTCTGCTTCTTCTTTTGAAGCAAAAAAGATGCGTTTATCTACAGCGATTTCTTTCCAGCTGTCAGGCGATACGTACGTTTTCGCTGATGAATCACCGACGTAGCGTGTCAGTCCTTTTTTCTGTTCACGTGCTCTAAATTCAAACGGCTGTTCCAGCAGCGGATCCGCTTCATTCCAAATACCCAGCCCTTTTTCTTTTGCCTCTTTGACAGCTTTTTGGAACATCTGATAGTCCTTTTCATCTCCAACCGGCCAGATGAAATACGTAGGGGCATATCCTTTTTTCACAAGCTCTAAATTCGTATTGACCCCTTTTTTAGTTTTCACTTGAGCTAAAAGACGTCCATAGGCGTCCTTCGCTTCAGGACCAATCTTTAATGTGACTTTATCTCCGCTTGAAAGAAGCGTATTTAAATAGTCCGCCGCCTTTTGTCCAAAACGCAGCTGGTTTTGATCTAATTCATTTTTTGGCTTATGGTACGTTTCCGGCGTGTCCATATTCACAAAGCGCACCTTTGTTGTACCAAGCACAGGCTTCTTTAAATGAATCGTATCTCCATCTACCACCCGGTCAATCGTTGCCTCGTATTCTTTCTTCATTTTTGGCGGCTTCGGCTGGCGTTTCAGCAGACTGACATCACCTTTGTGTCTTGGAAGCACCTGCAGCGTATCATATCTGCTTAACACTCCTGTAAACTCATACCATTTCCCTGTCTTTACTTCATCAATGGCACTAGTATCCGCCATCACTCTAAGGATGGTGCTGTGATATTTTTTATCAATGACTACTACATTGTATCCACCGCCAGCCGGCTGCTCTGGTTTTGATTCAACATAGCCTTTGACCTTCACAAGTTTTCCTTCATGTTTACGTGCCTGATCCGTTTCTAGTTGTTTCACGGAGACTCGCTTCGGTTTTGGCAAAGTTTGATTCACACCATCGATCTTCAGACGGTCTCGATCCGGCACAATTTCAATCAATCCTTTATAAGACGTGATCTTCCCCGTTACTGTCACCTTCATGCCTGCTTTTAGTTCTGGGAAATTGCTTTGCTGTGCTGAATAAATATTGATTCCAGCTGATTTGTCTTGAATGTACGTTGACAGTTTCCCATTGCCTATAGCCGATTGGTCTGCTGTCACAATTCCACTCACCGTCACCGTCTCTCCGATCAGCTGACGGGCTTTCTTGATTTTCATTGGCTTCTTTTGGTTCCAAACCGTTTCCTTCTTTTCAGACGCAATGGCTTGTTCTGCTGTGATCATGCCAGGCAGTAAGGATTGCAGACTAAAGATCACTAAAACCAGACAGCAGATCATTCGAATGGATCGAACACGTTTCATTAGACCCTCCCCTTCCGAGCTTTTTCTCTCATAGTGTACTAAGTAAATATTGATGGTAGATGGATTTCTTGTAAATCTTATGTCTGTCAGCTCATTGGAAACGTAATAATCACTCGTGTCCCCTCAAAGCTTTTGCTTTCAAAACGAATGCTGCCGCCATGGCTTTCAATGATTTTAATCGTCATCATTAAACCAAGGCCAGTCCCTTTTTCTTTCGTTGTATAAAAAGGTTCACCCAGTTTCCCTATTTCGTCTTCTGGTATGCCCTTTCCCTGGTCTTCAAAAATCAGCATCATCTGATTATGTTCCATTACGGATGTGACTTGAATGACACCTGTCACACCATCCATCGCTTCAATACCGTTTTTAAGAATGTTTAAGAAAACTTGTTTCAGCTCATTCGGTATACCTTGAATGTTTGGCAGCGACGGAGATAAATTCTTCTGAATAGACACGCCTTTTAAAACCGCCTGTGATTCAACGACCATGATCACTTCTTCGAGCAGAAGATTGACATGTACCGGCTCAAATTTCACCGATTTGCTTCTAGAGAGCACAAGGAATTCATTAATAATCGCTTCAAGCCGATTAAATTCAGACATCATCACATCTGCATAATCCTTCTGATATTTCTTACTTTGAATCATCAGCTGTAAAAATCCCTTTAACGACGTCAGCGGGTTCCGTATCTCATGGGCGATGCCGGCTGCAAGCTGACCAACTGCGGACAGCATCTCTGACTTCATCAGCATCTTCTCTGACTGCTTTTGATTGGTAATGTCCTCTGAAATCCGCATCACGGTTGACTGCATTTTGTCAGGATCATCAATTCGGTGTAGAGAGACTCTCTCCCATCGTTCACGGCCTGATAAATCCTGAAAGTACAGCTCACCAGTCCAGCTGCCTTCTTTTAAACAAACGTCCCATTGCTTTTCTAAATCATCACATTGACACAGCGAATGATAGACAGAAAAAATATCTTTGCCGATCAGGTCATATTCATGCTGCTGTACAAACTGGCAAAAGCGCTGATTCACGCATTGGATGACCCCTTCCTCAGTTGCAACAACAATATGGATATGGCTATTATCCAGTGCTGTTACCGCTAGATGGAGTGACTGTTTGATTTTTGTCATTTCCGTCATTTTAATCCACGTCATCACCGCTCCCTCATGATCTTGATCAAAGATAGGTGTGATGTGAACAGTGAATTGTTCTCCTTCATTCGTTTCAATTTCCCGTTCGATGACGCGCCTGTCCGAGATAACCGATTGTATGTCATGATAGAGCGTTTCCTGCGTAAGCTTCTTAGCCATCGCCTGAAAGGATTGCTGTTGCCTTATTTGAGCTGAAGTAAATAAAGAGGCGGCTGTAGGAGTGTAATAGCGAATATTCATGTCCCGGTCCACAAACAACGTCGCAAGCTGGGGCTTAACAGAAGGTCTATACAGTTCTTCCCTTGTTACCCTTAAGTTGTTTATGATATTAATAAAATGTTCATGTTTTTTCTCAAGCTCCGCTATTTGCGTGTTTTTCACTTTTAATTGAGTCCTTGCCTCCTGCTCTTTTTGTTTAATTTCATTGAGTTCATTTTCTAAATCGACAATACGCTGTTGATAAACTGAATTCTGATCTGGCATCCCTTTTTCCCTGCTGTTCTTTTGAATTTTCCCTCTCTCATTCATTCGAATGAGAATGACGTATACCCCTTTAAAACGGTGATCAAAACTCTTTACAATAAAATCCGCATACTGCTTTTTTCCTTTTTCCGAAATGAGAACATGCTGAAACACAACCTCTGTCTCGTCCGTCCATACCTTTTGAAAGGTTTGACTCAACATCTCTTTCAAATAATCAGGTGTGACATATTCACATGATTGATCTGACACTTCTGTACGGTCTAAGAAGGTATAGGCCCCATTTGACATCGCCAGAATTTTGTCACAATCATTGATCACCATGCATGCGTCATATTCTCCGCTCACTTCTTCCATATATTGTGCAGCTCGCTTTTTTAACTCGGCATCACGAGCGTCATATACCCAAGGGACACTAGATGCAGGAACATTTGAATAGGTGTAAATGTTCCACTTCTCATTGAATAATTGAAACAATCGAGGAATATTGGGAACAGTTTCATTTGGCCCTAAGATTAACACCCCTTGCTCTTTTAAAGCATATTGGAATCGGGATAATACTCGTTTTTGTACTTCTGGCTCAAAGTACATCAGAACATTTCGGCAACTGATAAAATCGAGGTGGATAAAAGGTGAATCAATCAATAAATTGTGAGGAGCAAAAACAATATGTTTTCTAAGCGACTGCTTCACAATAAAAGCGTCACCTTTTTTTTCGAAATATCGCGCCCGCCATTTTTCCGGTATGCTTGCCATAGACTCTATCGAATAAAGACCTTTACTAGCTATTTGAATGGCTTTTCGGTTGATATCTGTCGCAAAGACTTGAAGTTCAATGGACACATCTCTTCGCTTCATTTCTTCTAAAACTAAAATCGTAAAAGAATAAGCTTCTTCCCCTGTCGAACATCCCGCAATCCAAATTCGGCATCGAGATTTCCCGTTGTTCATCGAATGGTCAATGATTGACGGGATCACCTTCTGTTCACATACTCGAAAAGCCTCCATATCTCTAAAGAAAGCAGTCGTCCCGCTTAGGAGCTGGGCATGCAGGCGGTCAAGCTCATCCGGTTCTCTTTCTAATAAACGATCGTACTCTGTTAATAATGACATCGGTTCGTTTGCAGTGCGCATGCGTTTTTGAATAACAGAAAGCAGCCTTTTCTTTTCATAGGCTGAAAAGGCAATCCCTTTATACCTTTCGAGACGTTCAATGATTCTTAGTAAAGCTGGATCCGTCTCATCCGCATGCGGGACATTGATGATATTGGCCATATAAGCTGCAAGGGTGGTTGGATTTTTGAATGTGTGATGATACATGCTGTCAAAACCACTCTCTACCTCACTGCATGATAAGGCTGTACCGCCTTGCTCAACCAACCGAAGCAATCCACTCCCTACACAATGGCCTTTTTGAAAAAAGATCGCAAACGCCTCTTCCTTTTGAACACTGGCAAGTGACTTAAAAAGCGAGTCGACAGAGCATGCCTTGTTTGTTGGCAGCTGCTCTGATACATGAAGCCAATGATCTTCTGTTAACGTTACAGCCGCATGCTGCGGACAAAAATAGATGGTCTTCTTCATGACTTTCTCACCATGTTTAATCGTTTTTGCCCGGTAGCCAATCGGTAAAACAAGTGCTTCTAAATCTGTTATACAATCGCCTGTCACATGATTTTGTACAACAATAAAAGAGGCATTTAATTCAGGTGGCAACGATTGAAAAAAAGCCTCAAGATGATGCTGTTCAAACGGCGAAACACCGATGCCGATCACTGGTGCCTGCACATGTTCGTCTTCTATCAAACGATTAATGATTTTGTCCTGCATCTGGTACCCCCATGTTCATTCGTCTGATACTTTTTTTCGACAAAAAGAAAGAAAACCCTCTAATTGTAAATAATGTTTTTTGCATGAAAACGAGAAAACATCCTCACATTAAAACAGAATGTATAAACAAAAGGAGGAATCTCAATGCAAAACGATCAGCAGCCAATGTTTCAAGGAAGCGCTCAGCAGCCTGAACTCAACCATGGCGGGCATGAATTATTCGATTTACATGAAATTTTAGCCGGCACGATTAATATTTTGGATCAATATATGATCCTGCGGCAATTTATTCAAGATCCTGCATTATCCGACATCCTGGATCGACAATATCAATTCGTTTTATCCCAGTACAATGTCACTGTAGATTGTTTTTCTACAGGCCAAAAGCCTAGTGAAGAAACCGCTACTTATATGATGAAAGAACACACACAAGTGACATACGGAATCAAACCTTCTCAGCCGAAGAAGCCGAATCAGTCCTTACAGGATGTAAAAGACTTAGGCATCACAGGACATATGCTCAGCCTAGTCAAATCACACGCTGGGTTACTTTCCATGTCCGCATTAGAAGTTACAAACCCTGTCGTCAGACGTGTGCTTGCTGCGCAGATCCCGAACTTTATCGAAATGGCCTATGAAATTTTCTTGTATCAAAACAAGCATGGCTACTATCAAGTTCCTCAGCTTTCCAAACAAGATATGACAGCCATGACGTCAGCTTTTGCACCGCTTCAGGGGCAGGTTCAAATGCCTCCTAGCAAGGCAGATCAACAAAAACCGCTTCATTAAAAAAACGGCTGACCCCTTCTCTGGTCAGCCGTTTTTTCTTTGGTACATCACTTTAAACTGTTCTTCAAAATCTGTGAGCCTCTCCCCCGTCGCCTGTTCAAAGCCTCTAGCAAATTGGCCCGTTTTCGCAGTTTCCTCCATGATCTCATGTATGACATCTCGTCCGTAAAGCTGCACCAGCTCATAGATCATATAATAGCTTTGTAAATAGACATCTGTCTCATACGTTACCCGGGAGTTCTGCCAGTCTTGATCAGAATGAAGAGATTGAAAAGGAATTACATCGAAGCGTTCAGACGTAGCATTTAACACGTCATAGGCCGTCCATTCTGCTGTTCCTTCGTGGAACCAAAGCGGAAAAATGCCTGGAGATACTTCATATGAATGGACCTTTTCATAGAAAACAAAATGAGCATACTCATGAATAAAAAGCGAATTGAAAAAGTATAAAGGAAGTGTCTCTTTCTTCAATAATGCTTCCCGTTTATCTGGATATAACCCAATCATTTGATCATGATCGGAGTAAAATCCGGTTATATGCTTAATTCCAGCCATTTTTTCGATCGTCTCTTTATCATCAAAATAAATAACGTCTAAAGGTCTGTCAGCTTCAAACTGAAACACTGACGATGTTCTCTTCTCTGCCTGTTTCATGGCCTCTATGGTCAGATCAACAAAAGCATCCTCTTCCTCTGCATAGTAGATTCGAATATGTTCATAGACTTGCTTATTGAGTACCTCCGTGATAACCGTTTTAGGAGAAGACTGCTCCAAATATTGGCCTGTCAGCTGAAACGCAACATAAATCAAGTACGCGGTGAAAGCATAAAAAATCAGACCTGCTGCAATCATTCCGCCTACAAGTTTTTTATGAATCAATGACGGCTTGGCTTTCATTTGCTCCCCACCTGAATTCATCCTGCACCCTCTTTCTCTTTCTATGAAGAAACAAAGATCAACAAGAGGTGATATATTTTTTACTTTATGCAGTCAGGTGCGCGAGGTGCGGTTCCAAACAAAAAAGCCGCATATGACATACGGCTTTTGTCGTAGCTATTTTGATTCAGGGAAGATACGTCTAACCGTTTCAGTAAATTCATCGAAGAATCCTGAAATTGGCTCTCCGCTTTTAATACGTTTTCCGTAACCTTTCATACGATCGACAAAGTCTGGATTAGCAGATACATACACGTTGTCGATTTGTTGATCCGTTGATTTGACTTTGTCTGAAATTTTCTTTTTCAGATCGTCCGTTACATCACCGCTTTTATTGCCTTCAAGTACAACGGCAACAAATGCGTTTTTTCCTGTGACAAGCACGTTCGCTGTTTTCACTTCAGGCATATTCGCTACAAGTTCTGACGCCTTATCTGCCACTTTGACCTTCTGAGGTGTTTGAACATCTGGCTGATCCTGTCTCATGTTGTCATTCTTATATGTGACATTTTCATATTGCCTTTTCATTGTTCCTCTACGCTCATCGCCTTGATTGTTCATTCCACACCCAGCGGTGATTAATGTTGGCACGAGCAGTAAAGATAGCATCCATTTCTTATTCATCAATTATTCCCTCCTTTTGCTCATAGGTTTTTCATCCAGCCGGGTTTTTATGCACACATCCTCTGTTTCCGCAAAATGAATTCATAATTCAGCTTTGTTTGGTCATCCTAAACTTGATGAAAGATCATCACGATCAAATGGAGGGATTCGTTTGTTTAGAAAAAGAAAAGGTATGAGCACTGGCGCAATGATCGCAGTATCAACAGCTATCATTGCATTATTCTCCCCGGTTTTACGAAGAAGGCTGAAAAGCATGACACAAATGAATATGTCTTCAATGATGAAAGGCGCAAGCCATCAGCACCAAGACTCATCTCGCCATGAGTCACACTCACACAAAGAATCAAAAGGAACAGGTGAAGTTGGACAAATGATCAAGCAAGCATTCACAGCTGTCCAGCCAAATCAATCGAACCAGCAACAATCACCATCAAGAACCCATCAGCCAAGAGAGTCTTATGCGCAATCTCTTCACATTGATGAAAATGTGATGAATGTGATGGATGATGAATCGATCCAGCAAGTCATCAATGACATTGAGCACAAATAATAAAAACAGGAGCCTTCATAAATAGAGGCTCCTGTTTATTCTCCTGAAAAATGTTCTTTGACCATAAGACAAAAGGAAGGTAAAAATGTCATTTCGATTGTTGTGATGAAGTCGTCATGATGCTCTAATATCAGCAAAAGTTCCTTTTTTTCCTTCTGATCTTTTTTTATTTCTACATGCTGTACTGTTTTAAAATCATATATTCCCAAAACAGCTTCGGTCTTTTTTCGAACGACGTTTAAGCTAAACTCCTTCATAGCAAGCGACATGTTCACAACAAATCGCTCCTCTTGATTCTCGAACCGAAAAGTCAAATCTTGATATTCAACCGGCATTTCTTTTTCAAATCCGGCATCTGGTATTTTTTCAAAAAAAGAAAGCCAGTCCGTTTGATCTGGAAAGCGTTTTCCTCGCATTTTCTTCAATTCCTCATCATTAAAATTTTTATTAATTATCTTTTTTCCCCTTTTCTTTTGCAACAAATTTTAGTAATTTTAAAAAGGTGATTCTATTTTGCTAAGAGACCTCTTTATTAATTTAACAATTCTTGTCACTTTCCATTACTTATTTATACTTGTGTTTAAAGAGAATTTTCTAAAGAAAGAAGATACCTTGCTCAGACAAATATGCAAAGGCATGCTTTCTGGGTTACTCGGTGTCCTTTTAATGTTCTTCTCTATTAAAACAGGACCAGCGATCATCGATTTAAGACATATTCCCCTTATTTTAACGGCCTTTTATGGAGGCATCGCCCAAACAATGATTGCAGCTTTTGTTGTGATCATTGGCCGATTATTAATTGAAGCCAATATCGCTTCTTCCATCAATATTTTTTCCATGATGTTTATCGCAGCCGCTTCTTTTTTGATTGCAGAGCGTCATATGAATCATGTTGTGAAAATGCTGTTATCCATTACGATTGGTAATGTGGTTGCCACAAGCCTGTTCATCTTGATCGTGCATGAGACATCATTTCAGCTGCATTCTACTTATTGGATTTTCTCATATATTGCTGGATTGTTTAACTTTTATGTCATTGAGCATCAAACAAAAGCATATCAGCTGTTAAATTTGTATAAATTCCAAGCTCATTATGACTTTTTAACAGGTGTTTTAAATAAACGGAAGTTCGATGAGGTATTAAGTGATGCTTTTACTAAGAAGTTGAAGCAGCCTATCCATCAAATGTCCCTTATTTACCTAGACATCGATTACTTCAAAACCATCAATGATCAATATGGGCATCATGAGGGAGATATTGTTTTAAAAGAAATCGGTACAAGACTGATTAAAAACACAAGAAGCTCTGATTATATTGGTCGGATTGGCGGTGAAGAATTCGCTGTCCTTCTACCAAATTGTACAATTGAAAAAACATGGCAGATTGCAGAACGCTTGCGAAAAAAAATAGCCGATCAGCCGATTTATTTAAAAAACGGTCTGTCCATTCACACTACGGTATCAATTGGATGTGCTTATTCTCATGGAACTGGTGCAGACATCAAGCAATTACCGATTATAGCTGATCAGGAGCTCTATAAAGCGAAGGAGTCCGGCCGAAATCAAGTGAGCTTTTCAGAGAGAAAAAAAGACCTTTTGACATAGGCATTTTCCTCAATTTGTTAGCACTAATTATTTTTAAAAAAGTTTTCGTATAACAGTTGTTTTTTCCCGCAAACACTGGTAAAGTAAAGGTAATTATTTTTGTTCGTATCATCTTTAAGAAGAAAGTTTTGAAAGAGTTTTCGTCTTTGAAGTTTGTGTAAGAGCAAGAATAGTGAATTTAAGCGTTAAGATCGCTTTAGGAGGAAATTTCATGTTAGAAGGTAAAGTAAAATGGTTCAACTCTGAAAAAGGTTTCGGATTCATCGAAGTAGAAGGTCAAGACGATGTATTCGTTCACTTCTCTGCTATCCAAGGCGAAGGCTTCAAAACTTTAGAAGAAGGTCAATCAGTTTCTTTCGAAATCGTTGAAGGTAACCGTGGACCACAAGCTGCTAACGTTAACAAAGCGTAATTTAAGAGCATCTGCTCTTTTAGCACTTTATAGAGTGAAGGAAAACCGCTCGGCTTCTGCCGGCGGTTTTTTTGTGCCATAAAAAAAGAGAACCTGATGAGAGGTTCTCTTTTTTATTTGTCCTTCTGCTTTAGCTTCTGCAAAGCAGAACGATACATATCATCATTCATTTTTGTCTCTGGTTCTTCTTCTTTGACAGGTGGTTCTGGCTGCTTAAACTTTTGAAGCGCCTGTCTATAGAAATCGTCGCCAGACGCAGCATCATCCGTTTGAGAAGGCTCTGACGCTTTTTTTTCAACTTCAGGCTCTACATGTCTCGCCACAGCTTCTGGCTCGCTATGCGGCACGTCAGGCTGATTGGAGACATCTTCTTTGATCTCTTCCTTATCGGCTGATGCGTGTCTGACATTGAACGCTACTAATCCAATAATGACTAGAACAGCAGCTACTAACGCTACAATAATCGTCGCCAAAAGAACCCTCTCCTTATCGCTTAAATGATGCAGTGACTGATGCTACACGTCTTCCTAGTGCTTTTCCAAGTTCAATGCCTTCAGTCGAAATCAATTCATCTGAATCGATCGGACATGTCACACCAGCTCCATAGTAAGAGCCGTATAAAGCATTCTCTGGAACATTTCCAGGAAGGCCGACAACAAGCATTCCTTGGTGGAACATTGGTGTGATCAAATTATGCATTGTCATTTCTAAACCGCCGTGTGTTGTAGCAGTTGTACAGAAAACAGCACCGACTTTATCGATTAGTTTTCCTTCTGCCCATAAGTAGCCGAGACGGTCAATCCATGTCTTTAACCCAGAACTAATGGTACCAAAGTGACCAGGGCAGCCCCAAATGATCGCATCCATTTGATCAAGCTTGCGAATATCCGCATCTTTCACGTGATCAATGAATACTTCAGCTTGCTCTGTTTCACCCGCGCCTGCTGCAATCGCTTCTGCAAGTGCTTTTGTATGGTCACCTTCACTATCGTATACAACATAAATTTTCATGTACGGTCCCTCCACACTTATCTTGCATCTTGGTTTGCTTCCTTAGGTGCTGGAAGCAGTGATATTTCTTGTTTCTTATGCTGCTGTTCTTTTCGCTTTTTATCCTTACGAACATCTCGCAGGAACAAGCTGAGAATGACACCAGCCGCACAGAATAATGTCACCCACATATAAGCGTCATTGATACCCATCACGTTTGAATCGATCTGTGCTTTCGTAAAGAGCTGGGTGGATACATATTTTTGAGCAGCTTCTGCTGTCATACCCATATGATGCATCACATTCGATACAGCCGCCTGGAATGAATTCATAAAGAACGGGTCCGCTGTATTTGTTTGATCCGCCATATTGGAATAATGGAATGTCGTCCGATTCGTATAAATCGTTGTGATCAAACTCGTACCGATGGAACCGCTAATTTGTCTTAATGTATTAGACATCGCTGTACCATGGCTGTTTAAGTGCTGCGGCAATTGGTTCATCCCTGCTGTCATAACTGGCATCATCAAGAGTGACATACCAAATGCACGTACTGCATACATGAGCACTATGTGACTATAGGAAGTATCAATGGTCAGCTTTGTAAACTCATATGTCGTGACAACGGTAATGAGCATCCCCACAATGGCAAGCGGACGAGGTCCAAATTTATCAAACAAGATTCCTGAAATCGGGGACATAATGAGCATCGCAAGTGCCCCTGGAAGCATTAATAGCCCAGATTGCAATGCCGTAAACCCAACGAGGTTTTGCAGATAAATCGGAAGTAAGAACATCCCCGTATATAAGGCAACCGTAATAATGACGTTAATGACACTTGATAATGAGAAAATGCTGTATTTAAATACGCGGAAATCAAGCATCGGATTATCAACTTTCAACTGTTGGAAAATAAAGAGAATGATCGCAATCGCACCAATAATTATCGTAGATAAGACGATCGGATCTGTCCAACCATCACTTCCTGCTTCACTCACTCCGTATAGAAGGGAAGCAAAACCGACGATTGAAAGAATCGCACCAAGACTGTCCAGCTTGATTTTTTTAGGCTCTACAATATTTTTAAACATAAAGAAAGCCGCGATAATGACAATCGCACCGATTGGCACAAGTCCATAAAACATAATACGCCAAGAATAATGTTCAATAATGTAACCAGATAATGTTGGTCCTACTGCAGGAGCAAACATCATCGCAAGACCGAAAATCCCCATTCCTTTCCCTCTGTTTTCCGGAGGGAAAATAAAAAGGATTGTTGTCATGACGAGCGGCTGTAAGATACCGCCGCCGACAGCCTGAATCAAACGGCCGATGAGCATCGTTGAAAAGTTTGGCGCAATGCCGCAAATAAATGTACCTAGTGTAAACGAGATCATAGCCACTAGGAATAAGCTGCGCTGCCCAAAACGTGTGATTAAAAACGCAGACAACGGAATCAGCACACCGTTGACAAGCATGTAGCCTGTTGTCAGCCACTGAATCGTCGTTGCACTCACATTAAATTCTGTCATTAAATGGGGCATGGCTACGTTCAAAAGCGTTTGGTTTAAAATCGCTACGAACAAACCGGCCATTAAAATGATCAGTAAAGACAAGGAGCCTGTTCCCTGTTTTGTCGCTGCAGGTTGATTTGCCATCTCAGACAACCTCCTTTCATTTTTTGATATCAATCATCATTAAGATGAAATTTTGACAGAAGCATTCATACCTGGAAGTACTTTGTCTGATGGGTTTTTAATTGAAATTTTCACTGCTACTTTTTGCGTTACTTTTGTATAGTTGCCACTTGAATTAGTTGCTGGCAGCATATTGAATGTTGAGTTTGTCGCATAACCAATTTGTTCAACAGTTCCTTCAAATGTTGTATCAGGATCTCCATCTACAACGATGTCGACTTTGTCGCCTTTTTCAATGTTTTTAATATCTGTTTCTTTAATATTTGCTGTGATGTAAAGCTTGCTTAAATCAATTGTTTCACCAAGAACTGTACCAGGCTGCACTTGTTGATTGTTTTGTACTTCTTTTTTGACTAATGTGCCATCAGCCACTGCTTTAATGTTTGTTTTTGTTTGTCCTTCAACTTTTGCAACTGTGCTGTCTTTTTCTACTTCGTCACCTTCGTTGATATCCCAGCCTTTGATTTGTCCAGCTGCTGGTGCTGTAATTTGGTACATGTCACCTGTCACTTTTGCCTCGTCTGTTTTAACAAAGTTTGTGCTTTCGTAGTAGTAATAAGCACCTCCGGCAATAATGGCAAGAATCACAATAAGGCCAATAATGTTCGTTAGCAATAAACGCCCTCTGTTCATGTTTTGTTTCTCCTTTCATGTATAAAAATATAGTGTCATCTGCTTTAGCAAACTTAGAATGCCCATCATCTGACAGAATATGAAACAAGCTCAACAATCTGTCCTTTTCCCTTCATCTACTCCCGCCCCTATCATGGTGTGCAGCCCATTTATACTTATTGTTCACTTATGAGCAAAGAGCAGAAAAAGAAGAAAAGACGATCGGCATCTTTTTTGAAAAACTTATATTTAACAAGATTAAATATTAATAAATGAAAATTGAAATGTCAAAGAGAAAGTTTTACTTTTTTTTTTGGCGATCCTTTCCTTCTCCACACAAAAAACCTTTCAGCCCTTATGCTGAAAGGTTTTTTCAAATGTGCTCGTTATGAAAGAACTTCTTCCTGCTGAAAAAATTTTTTTAGTGCGAGAAAAACGTCTGATTTTTGCTTCAAAATATAATGCTTAAATTTCTCATCCTGAATGTGCTTATATGCTGACATTAACGTAGAATGCCGGTTGTATTGATTGACTTCACCATAGCAGAATAAATTGGCTTTTTTCATGATTTCAGAAACAAGTTTCACACACCGGGCGTTGTCTGAGGTCAAATTGTCACCATCAGAAAAATGAAAAGGATAAATATTATATCGCGACGGCGGGTATCGTTCGTCTATGAGCTCTAGTGCCTTTCGATAGACAGACGAGCAAATGGTCCCCCCGCTCTCACCCCGTGAGAAGAAATGTTCTTCGTCTACCACCTTTGCCTCTGTATGGTGGGCAATAAATTCAATATCGACCGTCTCATACTTTGTCCGTAAGAAACGTGTCATCCAAAAGAAAAAACTTCTCGCCATATATTTTTCCCAAAGCCCCATACTTCCGCTCGTATCCATCATCGCCAAAACGACGGCTTTCGACTCTGGTTTGGTCACTTCATTCCACGTTTTATACTTGATATCCTCTGGGTAGATTGGATAAAAGGAGGGACTGCCTGTCATCGCATTTCGTTTAAATGCCGACAGCATCGTTCGTTTTTTGTGGATATTTCCTGTTAACCCGGTTTTGCGAATATCGTTAAACTCAATTTGTTCAACAATGATGTCGTCAAGCTCCTTTTGCTTGAGGTTTGGCAGTTCCAGTTCACGAAACAGTGCTTCCTCGAGATCCATTAATGAGACTTCTGCTTCGTAATAATCCTCACCAGCTTGATCTCCAGCACCCTGCCCCTTTCCTTGACCCTGCTTGCTGTCTGAGCCGTCACGCCCAACTACATCGCCAACCTCGCTGTCTCCATCGCCTTGACCCACATGTTTATTTTTGTCATAGTTATACCGAATTTTATATTCATCTAATGAACGGATCGGAATTTTCACAACATCTTTTCCATTCGACATGATGATGCTTTCTTCTGTGACAAGATCCGGCAAATTGTTTTTAATCGCCTCTTTGACTTTTTTCTGATGACGCTGCTGGTCGTCATAGCCTTTTCGATGGAGGGACCAGTCTTCCTGAGACACAATAAACTGACTTTTTTCTTGCCGGGACATCCATCCCCCTCCTCACCTATTTGCACAATTCTTCTAACCATCGATTCCTTTATCCTATGCTGCTCGTCATCCAAGTTGACGATCATTTCTAAAAAAGACATTACCGGTGCTGATGCGCCAATAATGCCTCCTTCATTTATTAACGATTCAGAAGACTGCCTACATATTTTAAAAGTTCATTTGCACTTGTTGAATTATAGCCATGCTCATCAATTAATCTAGCCACTACTTCATTGACCTTCTTCAGCTGCTGTTCATCCGGTGTCTTCGTCGATGTCGTGATTTTCACCACATCTTTTAGATCAGCAAACAGCTTCTTCTGAATGGCCTCCCGCAATCTCTCATGCGAATTATAATCAAAGCGTTTTCCCTTTCTCGCATAAGCCGAAATACGAATCAAAATTTCTTCTCTAAATGCTTTTTTGGCGTTTTCAGAAATACCGATCTGCTCTTCAATTGAACGCATGAGCTTTTCATCAGGATTCATTTCTTCACCGGTTAACGGATCACGCAGCTTGTTTTTATTGCAGTATGCCTCGACATTATCTAAGTAATTATCCATCAGCGTTTTCGCAGACTCCTCATAGGAATACACAAATGCCTTTTGCACTTCCTTCTTCGCAATATCATCATACTCTTTTCGCGCGACTGAAATGAAATTCAAATAACGCTCCCGGTCCTCGCTGGAGATAGACGGATGCTGATCAAGCCCTTCTTTTAAGGAGCGAAGAACATCCAGTGCATTGATCGATTCCATATTCTTTCGAATAATGGTAGATGAAATTCGGTTAATCACATACCGCGGATCAATTCCGCTCATCCCTTCGTCATGAAATTCCTTTTTCATCTCATCAATGTCGACTGATTGGAAGCCTTCGACACTTTCTCCGTCATACAGACGCATTTTTTTCACCAAATCAATATCAGAACGCTTCGGCTCTTTCAATCTTGTCAAAATGGAGAACATCGCAGCTACCTTCAGCGTATGCGGGGCAATATGCACATCTGAGACATCACTTTCTGAAATCATTTTATGATAAATGCGTTCTTCTTCTGTGACCTTTAAGTTATAAGGAATTGGCATCACAATAATTCTTGAATGCAAAGCCTCGTTCTTTTTATTTGAAATAAACGACCGGTACTCGGTTTCATTTGTATGGGCGACAATCAATTCATCTGCACTAATCAAGGCGAATCTTCCTGCCTTAAAATTCCCTTCCTGCGTTAATGACAGCAGGTGCCAGAGAAATTTCTCATCACACTTTAACATCTCCTGAAACTCCATCATCCCTCGATTTGCTTTATTGAGTTCTCCATCAAAGCGGTAGGCGCGGGGATCTGACTCTGATCCAAATTCAGCAATGGTTGAAAAATCGATGCTGCCTGTTAAATCGGCAATGTCCTGAGATTTCGGATCAGACGGACTAAAGGTACCAATGCCGGTCCGTTTATCTTCAGAAAAAAAGATCCGCTCGACCTTTACATCCTCAATTCTGCCGCCATATTCCTCTTCCAGTCTCATCATGTTCAGAGGCGACAAATTCCCCTGCACACGAATCCCATATTCTCTATAGAAATCCTCCCGCAGATTTTGCGGAATGAGATGAAGCGGATCTTCATGCATAGGGCAGCCTTTGATCGCATAAACTGCGCCATGATCTGTTAATGAATATTCTTCAAGTCCTCTTTTCAATCTAGTGACAAGCGTCGATTTCCCCCCGCTTACTGGTCCCATCAGTAATAAAATACGCTTCCTGACGTCTAGCCGCTTTGCAGCAGGGTGAAAATATTCCTCTACTAATCTTTCGAGTGATTCCTCTAACCCAAACAGCTCCTGATCAAAAAATTTGTAGGTTCTGACCCCATTCTCCTCTTCAATCCCGCTGTCTTTAATCATATGATAAACGCGAGAATGAGCAGATTGAGCGACAAGTGGATTTTCCTTAATAATGTCTAAATAATCGCTGAATGTGCCTTCCCATTTGAGACGCTGCTCTTCTTCTCTGTGCTGTTCGATTTTCTTTAAAATATCCATATGAACCTCCTCTTTCAAGATTGAAGCTAGAAATCAGATACTGTTTTACAATCTATGCGGAGGCGTCCTATTACATGCTTTCGTTCTTCAAAATGACGAATTGGCAAACTGAATTGACAACCATCCGCAAGACCCTTCATAATAAAGGAAAAATAGGAGAAAAATGATTTTCTTCTCCTGCTTTTCAAGGTGAACTTCACATCATATGAAACAGGCAGCGAACGGAACAAAGGGATAAGGGGGAGCTTATATGAGAACGGTCATTATGATGGGCGTCATCATTACGTTTTTAGTATCCATTTTCACTGCTGGCTACGAAGGCAAGACTGGTAAATGAAAAAAAGGATGTTCCATTTGCGGAACATCCTTTTCATTTTCAACATGTCAAAAAAAGTGATTTCACATAAAAAAGCCGAGTTCAGTATCTCGGCTTTTATCATGATCTTATGTGAGATCGCGATATTGCTGCTGGCGAAGTGCCTCATATACAAGAATGGCTGCCGTATTCGACAGATTCAGAGAACGAACATGCTCTGTCATCGGTAAACGAAGACAACGGTCCATATTTTGTTCAATCAAATCTTTCGGCAATCCACTTGTCTCTCTTCCAAACACAAAGAAATAGTCTTCATCCAGCTGAGAGTAATCAAATGTTGTGTGCGGCTTTTGGCCAAATTTAGTGATATAGAAAAATTGCCCCTTCGGATGTGCCTCAAACAATTCATCAAGTGAATCATGATAGACCACATTGGCATATTTCCAATAATCGAGTCCTGCACGCTTCAGCATTTTGTCATCTGTCGAAAAACCAAGCGGACGAATCAGATGAAGGGTTGTATTTGTTGCTGCACATGTACGCGCAATATTTCCAGTATTAGCTGGAATCTCTGGTTGATATAAAACGACATGAAGTCCCAAAAAAGTTCACCTCTAATTTTCTTTTCCGCTCAACATTATACCACTAACTATCCTTCGCGGCATCGTCCAAAATGTGAAAAAACATATATCGAATAGCAGGTGTATAGGCAGTCGAATCCTCATATGACCAATAACGCATGCGGCAGTCATACGTCTGTGCATTCACAAGAGGCATTCCGCCTTTGTCATGATCAACGACAATGGTTGTATGATTATACCTTCCATCACCTTCAAAATCGTAGCAAATGACATCACCAATTTGAAGCTCGTGCGCTTCTTTGAGTTTCTTTGCTCTCAAACCCGCTTTTGAATTCGCTAAATAATTTTTCATCGAATGAGCCACCGTCCAGCTATAGCTCCACGTATGCGGACGCACCCACCAGCCAGACCCGCGGTTCGGATACCCTCTCGTTGGCGCATTCCCTGCTTTCAAACATTGTGAAATAAAATTTGTACAGTTATCTTCAAAGTTTTTATAGGCTGGATTCCGTTTATTCCAATATGTCTCCGCATACTTCACGGCAGCCCGCCGGTCATAATGAAAGGCTCTCCCAAATTGATCTTCGGTCTGAAAGCGCTCATCCATATGCTCTTCGCTTTGCCGCTCTTCTAACATCATCCGATCTTTAACAAGCATGTTGTTATAAAGAAATGCTTCTCTTTTTTCCACCTGTTCCTCTAAATAAAAAGAATCGTCTACATCCTTGCATACATATGTGAGATGAGCAAGGTACTGCACATGCTGAGCCCCATCATCTTGAAGGGCTGAATCGAGAAGTTTTGTTTTTGCTTTCGCCTTCACAATCTCAACCTGTCTTCTAGCAAAAAGCTCTTTTTTCCGCTCTACTGCTTCCACATCAGACATAAGCTGCGGCTGTTTGATTGCACGGTCATTGATTAAATACGCCAGCCTGTCTTCTAAAGTTTTCTCTAATAATTGTTTCACACAGACACCACCAAACATTTTTTAAAATCTTTGTTTGGTTCATTCTATGTTCACAGGGATGTTATTTAGTATTTAAAGGTGTCTGCAGGAGCTCAATCCCTTTCACAATCTCCTCTTTCGCTTCTTCATCACTTTCCCGCTCAAGGGCCTTTTCCAGCTCTGGGAGCTGCTGATCATCGCCAATTTTGCCAATTGCCCATGCAGCCGTTCCCCGAATGACCGGTCTTGGATCCTTGTGCATCAGCTCAATTAATACTGGTAAGGCAGATGTATCTTTAAAATGAGCGAGTGCCAAAATTGCATTCCGCTGAATGGGCTTTTTCCCCCGCCATGAACCTGAAACATGACCGTATTTTTCCTTAAACTCACGATTGCTGATCGTCAGAAGCGGCTTTAACAGCGGCTTCGCAATTTCAGGGTCCGGCTCCATTTCAGGATGCAGATGAAAGTCTTTTCCTTTATTGATCGGGCAGACAGTTTGACATGTATCACACCCGTACAATCGATTCCCTATTTTCGAACGAAACTCATCAGGTAAAAAGCCTTTTGTCTGCGTTAAAAATGAAATACACCGCTGAGAATTCAGCTGCCCTGGATTCACCAGCGCACCCGTTGGACACGAATCCACACATTTATTACAAGTTCCGCACTGATCTTCAATTTTCTCATCCGGTTCAAATGGGACATTTGTGATCATTTCAGCCAAATACACATAAGATCCAAACTCTGGCGTGATAATCATACAGTTCTTTGCACTAAAACCAATGCCAGCACGTTCTGCTACAGCACGATCAGACAATTCTCCTGTATCCACCATTGATTTTGTCCGTATATCAACATGTTTGCTTCGCAAAAATTCTTCGAGCATATCAAGCTTTTTTTTCAGCACAACATGATAATCCGTTCCCCATGAAGCCCGGCAAAAAATCCCCCGTCTCGCATCCTTTGTACTTCGAGGAGCATCTTTCATTTTGGAAGGATACGCGAGCGCTATCGCAACAATTGATTTGGCCTTCGGAAGAAGCAAAGAAGGGTTTGTCCGTTTTTCAATGTCAGGTTCTTCAAAGCCTGACAAATACCCTAACGATTCATGTAAGATGAGGCGGTCCTTTAATGAATCAAATGTATCGGCACTTGCAAATCGAATTTTATCGACACCAATTTCTTTCGCATATTGAATCAATTCTTCTTTTAATTCTCCAACATGAATCACCTTGCAAACCTCCTTTCTTTGTTTCTTCTGTTGTTTTCAGTATAATACGAGTGTATCATGACCGATTGGAGTGAGTCACTGTGAAGATACATATGGAAATTTCTCATCCTCAAAACCCGTCTATCCATGTTGGACAGATTGAATATTCGCATATTGAAGTGGGTACATCACCTCAAATGTTAAAAGGCCGCTTACGCCTGTTTCAAGAATCTTTATTTTTTGAATACGAAGATAAAGTTTTAGAAGAAGTACCAGCCATCAAAGAATGGACGGATATTTTAAAAGACGTTCCTTTCCTTCCACTTCTTTCTAACATCCAAAAGGAACAATTTATTGACTCGACCAATTCCGTACAGGATTTGTCGATATTTTTCTCACTAAAATATTTCTTACCTATCCTGACTTTAGATGCCGATCGCATCAAAGGACCGCTTTCACTGGCAAAACATGAGGCTGGTCACATCGAATGGCAGGACAGCGCAGGACTGAATGGATTATTTTCTCAAGCAAGTAAAGCAAAAATTTCTCAAGACACAAAGAACATTCTTCAAATCATCCTTTTCCCGCCATCTATTTCCCGGGAAAAGAGTGAAGCTCTTATTCAATCCTTGACGAAGATGTTTGTACAAATACATGGCGGAGAAAGCAAATATGAACTCATTGAAAAAGCACTGTAGCCTGACAGTGCTTTTTCACATTATACTGACATAATAAAAAACGCAACACTTCGTTTATCTAAGAAACGAAATACTGCGTTATAAACAAAATTATGTATTGGAGCGGGTGATGAGAATCGAACTCACGACATCAGCTTGGAAGGCTGAGGTTTTACCACTAAACTACACCCGCATCAATCTTTTAAAAGCAACGTCATCGCGTTGACTTTTATTATGTTACAACTTTCTTAACAATTCGTCAAGAGAATATGAAGATTTTTCGTCAAAAAATTTCATATTCTCCGTATATATTACGATAGTTATTTATCTAGCTGGATATAAAATAAGTATGCCTGTGACTTATTTTTCAGCGCTTGCTTTGGATTCTTCTGAATTTCCTCAAGCATTGGTGAACTTCCATCCTTCCCCATTGCCGCTGTATACGCAATCAGTGCCTTTCCTCCAGAAGCAACTTTGACAGTTTCAGATTGTGCAGAAAATACATAGTCACTTACTTTGAACGGAAAGCTTGATGTCGCTTTCGTCATTCCATCATTCTTTTTATTTGACCAAATACTAAATTGTGATTCATATGTATCTTTCTCATGATGTAATTGAAGAAGTACATCCACCGTTTGGTCGGTTCCATCCTGGTGTAAAGTAAAGGTAGCAGATGATGCTTCCTTATTCACTAATCGTCCATTTTTGTAATGACTCCCGATAAACGTAATACTCTTATTCTTCTTCGTTAATCCTTTCAGTGTCAGAGCCACCTTTTCATTAGTCGTTGCTGCTTCTAGTAAGTTCTTTTCTTTTTTTGAGAGTTTCATTTGTTCGATGGTTACTTGGTTTTTAGTGGCAGACTCTGTTTTTATTGTCGAAACCGTCTTTTCGGTTGTCGTGGTTTCTTCGGCCTTCTCGCCGCATCCTGCTAATAGAAAAACTGTGAATAAAAGAATGCTCCATTTTTTAAACATTGTGATCCCCTTTGATGTTTTTTATTTCTTATTATACTAAAATTTGGTCGGAATACAAAAAAGGTTAGGAGAATCCTCCTAACCTTTTGCTTTTTTCTGTTTCATGGCTGATAGGAATGCCACAATGAGAAAACTCACAGCAAAAATCACCATCATATAAATAAAAAAGTTTGGCTTGATCTGAAAAGTAAATGCGGACGAGCCTTCCATCTCAAAAGCGAGACTGTTAAATAATAAAGCATCATTCGTTTTTGATTGAAATAAATGATAGAACAGTACACCGATTGTCAGCATCGGAAAGCCTAAGAATCCTAGAAAACTACCAACTATCGCGCCTTGTTTCATCGCCTGAACGTTCATGATCGTTGTCCTCCCATTCCCCCAAGCAATAGCTGCTTCATAATGGACTTACCATCCCCCATAAACGGAAGAAGATAGAGTAATTGAATAAAATACGTGATTGAAAAGAGGAAAAAAGCTGTCGAAACCGGGTTTTCTTTTAGAAATAAAATGGTCACAATGATGCCTGCTGCGCCAATCACACCGGGAACAAGCGGTCCAAGCAGCGTAATCCATACCTGCTTTTTCTGAAATGGATCTAATACGGGCCTTACAAACTTCACTGACATCATGTCACTCGCAAAAAAGCCTTGAGGACCATCCCGTCCTGCAAATTTTCGATGCGCATAGCCATGTGCCGCCTCATGTAAGGCGGTTCCGGTAATTAACCCGAAATAAATAATCGTAAAATAAATCGCAATGGCTGCAATCGAGGGATCAGGAATGAATAAAAAAGCGATCCCTGCCATCACCATGAAAAGCATCCAGAAAAAGATGATTTTACGCGTCACCATGAGCAAAGCCGTCCCAAAAATGTGAAGGAACGAGTGACCAGTACAATCAAATCGTTCCTTCATTTTGATTTGATACTGCTTGAAAAATTGGCAGCAGGCTGTCACAATCCGATATGGTGAATGATAATGAATAGACAGCAAGTGATGCTGATTCAATCCCATCATCAGCTGATAAAAATCACGAGCAATCACCGACTCATCGACCTGAAACAAATCGGCGAGCTCTGCGGTAATACTCGCTTCTGTTCTTTTACCGTCCACTTTCGTTAACATATGATAGGCACTTTCATTGATCGGGAGTGTGCTTCCATACTGCGTATCCGTGAGATGCCTCTTTTGTAAGGTCACATACGGCGCTAGTGCCGGTACCCGCTCAATCTTTAGCTTATTGTTAAGAAGTTGAATCATGTGAATACCTCCATGAAAAACCTTTGTATATGGCAAAGATGAGCAGACCCTCAAATGCAGCCACAAGCAGCCATTGAAGCGTTTGACTCGACGCCCCTATGACATAGTTTCCAATAAAAACAATCGGAATCATGAGTAAAATAAGCGCTCCAAATGAAAAAATGCCTGTATAGGGATTGTTTCGATCAAGAGGAAGTAAAATACCTACCATATAAAAGAGCGCAGTCGCATTGCATAACACAGCGGCACCAATCAATGCGTGCCAAATCTGATCAGGAAGCGTCAGCGTTGTCAGCATGAATAAAACAATTTGCAGTACACCTACGAGCAGAAGGCCGATAAACTTATACAAAGCCACTTCCCACGATCTCAGACCAAATGTTTTATACATGCCCAGCATTCGTTTATCATTACCAAACGAATTGAAGGCTGTTAATCCAGCAAGAGCGCAAAGAACAAAAAACGCTTCTTCTTCAAATCGGAATCCAAACTGATAACGAACGAATAAGATCACAATAAGGAGAATAAGAAAATTTAAAATATTTTCTTCATTTCGCACCTGTGATTTCATTTCCTTCACAATAAGTGACCACTTTTTTGAAGAAGAGAATGGCAGCTTGTGTAAAAAGGTTAACGCTTTTTTCTCTGCCATAATCGGCATCATCGCCAGAGAAACAAATGCGCCGCCTGCCGATAAGAGGATGATCAGAATCAAGATGGCATAATTCACCTCTTCAGGAGGCATTCCTTGTGCCGCTAGGAAAAACGGAGCTGTCAAATACATCAAATGATAATCAAACTGAATATATGATTGCTGAATTTGGCTAATATCAAAGTGCGTCAATCCATACGTGACAACCAGTGCCAATAAAACAAATATCGCTGCAAATTTTTGCAACGGTAATCTTAATTTCAAAACGAGCAAATAAGTGATATTGTAAATAAACTGCAGCAGCATTAAGACAAAAAGCGACTGCAAAAGCACCATCAAAAAGAAAGTGAAGATAAAGAAAATACCTATTCCCTGGGCAATAAAATTAGGTAAAAGCAGGATGCCGATAAAAAATAAAACAAGCCCTGCCACCACTGTCACCATCGGAATGAAGTATCCAAAACTTTTCTGAAAGGTAGAGAGCGGGAACCAGCTGAGCTGCATAGAAAACCGGTCTTGTTCAGGTGTTCTGACCTTGATCAAAACGAATAACAAGCTTGTAAAAATAGAGGCATTGATCGCCATTGACACGACAAGTAATCCAAGTGAATGTTCATCTCCATTTAAGAAAGCCTTCATAAAGACACCTGTAAAGCTGTATCCAATAATGGCTCCCATTGTGACGGCAAACAAAAAGAATAAGACCACAATGATCCGCTTCGTTTGAGTATCAAAGAGCTTATACATCTCCTGCTGCCACATTTTAAGCATCATTTTAGAAATGATTAATGATTTCATCAAAATGTGCACCCCTATCACTTAACATTGAAGCTTTCAGAAACACCTGTTCCAGTGTGCTTGATTGATACTTCTCCTTTAAGGCTGAGACCGTCCCTTCATCCATTTTATTTCCTTTAGAAATAATGGCGATTTTGTGGCACAGCTCTTCCGCTGAAAGCATATCATGCGTTGAAAGCAAGATCGCACCATGGTGCTCGGCATACCGCTTCATCAGTTTCTTTGTGTTTATAACCGCTTCAATATCAAGTCCTCTAAAGGGCTCATCCATGATCACCAATTGACTATCAAGCATAAATGCAGCAATCAGCTGTGTCTTTTTTTTCATTCCATGTGAATAGGTTTCGATCGGTCTTGATAAAGCCGAGTCCATATCAAACAGTTCAATTAGTTGATTTCTTCTGTGAATTGTTTTACATTCATACATAGAAGAAACAAAATCTAAATATTCAGCACCAGTCAATGCTTCAGGGAGCAGCAGGTCATCTGGAACATAGGCTACTTGTTTTTTAAAGGATGGTTCATCATTTGGGACGTCCTGCAAGTGAATCCTTCCTTCTGTATGCTTAATAATGCCGAGTATACAGTTAATCATCGTTGTTTTACCCGAACCATTCGGTCCAGCAACAGCAACGATTTGATGAGGGTCGATCTTTAAATGAAAATCATTGACAGCAGTCACGTTATTTTTATACGTCTTGGTTAAATTCTCGATCGTAAACATATAACCTCCAAGTGTCTGCATATTCTTTAAAAACAGATCAGGCTAAACCGCCCGCCACAGACGGTTTAGCCCTGGTGTCTTATCTAAGAAGTAAAAAGATGAATCCTAAGTATAGCTACTTACATTCAATTTGGACTTTTAAGCCACTTTCCCACTGAACGGCTCCTGTAAAGCTACCCTTGCCGTTTGCGATACACCAAACTGCTGCTCCTAGAACAACTGTTGCTCCCAATCCAAGAAGGACAGCAACAAATACTAAGAACCAAGCTTGGTCCATAATAGCAGGTTCCATAGTGGAATAGTCAACTTGCGGCGCTGCATAAGTCATACTTTTCACCTCCCAGCTTATGATGATCGTATCATAGGCGTCACACTCCAAACATCTACAGAACATCCCATTTTTGACCGAACATACATTTGATTAAAATGTGACTTTTTATTCAATTATTCACTTTCATCTGTTTAAACCCTCTCTTATTTACTAGATTTTAACACCCCATAAGAACCACAATACCCATTTAATGTCATTTCCACCATCTTTTTTCTCCTTTTTTTCAAATAGTCCATATTTATCATCAATCATATTTATTCTTTCTTTTTTGTGAGATAGAAAGAATTCCCCCGATATATCAGATAAAAAAGTCCTGATTATATGTCGTAATAACGCCAATTATGAAAAATTTACTGATCATTCTGATAAAAGAGTGGGCATATTTCCCTTCTTTTCTTGACTCTATAAATGTGTATATACAAGAAAAGCGATTGGGAAAAAAGCCCTTACTTTGTTCAGCAGTACACAACATAAGACTCCCGCTATTCTATGAAAAAAAGCAAAGCAGCCATCGCAGACTGCTTTGCTTTTTCATATTTAAGAGGAACTAGCAGCAGAGGCTGCATCTGGGAAATGATTGTTCCCAATGATTTCACCAGCTGGCACAGAGAGTCCTGTAGCCCCTGATCTCTTGAATGGAAGGAGCGGGAAAACAAGCTCTGCTAAATAATAAGCTTCTTCTAGATGCGGGTAGCCAGAAAATATAAATGTATCAATGCCTAGAGACTCATATTCTAGGATACGTTCTGCTACTGTTTGCGGGTCTCCGACGAGTGCTGTTCCTGCACCGCCGCGTACTAAACCAATGCCTGCCCAAAGATTTGGGCTGATTTCAAGTTGGTCTTTCCTCCCTTGGTGCAATTCCATCATTCGTCTTTGACCTACTGAGTCCATCCCCTGTAACACTTTTTGCGCCTCATCAATTGTTTTTTGATCCAAATGACGAATCAGATGTTCCGCTGCCTCCCATGCCTCCTCTTCGGTATCTCTCACAATCACATGAAGACGAATGCCAAACTTCACCGTTCTTCCTTCCTTTTCAGCCTGTTTCTTCACTTGTGCAATTTTCTCTTTTACTTGTGCAGGCGGTTCGCCCCAAGTTAAATAGACATCTGTATGCTTGGCGGCTGCTTGAATTCCTGCTGCTGATGATCCGCCAAAAAAGACTGGTGGATGGGGTGTTTGAGCTGGTGGGAATAACAGACGGCCATTTTCCGCTTGTAGATGTTTGCCATGAAATTGTACATTTTCTCCATTCAATAACCGCTTCCAAATTGTCAAAAATTCTTCTGTTGCCTCATAGCGTTCATCATGAGAAATGAACAGCCCATCCCCTTCAAGCTCCTCTTTACTTCCCCCTGCTACCACATTAATCAGCAGTCTCCCGCCTGAAAGACGATCTAATGTAGAAGTCATTCTAGCAGCAACAGACGGCTGCATCAGCCCTGGTCTAAGAGCCACGAGGAACTTTAAATGAGTGGTTTCTGCAGCTAAAGCAGCTGCCGTCAGCCATGGATCTTCACATGATCTCCCAGTAGGCAGTAAGACCCCTGTATAACCAAGCTGATCAGCTGCTTGAGCAATTTGTTTAAAATATGGATAGTCTGCCTGTCTTGCCCCTTTTGCTGATCCTAAATAACGGCCGTCTCCATGCGTTGGAATAAACCATAAAATATTCATCACATCGCCCCCTGTTATTATTCACCTTGATAACTAGTGCGCCACTTGAGCAGACGCTTTTCTAACAGACGTACAAATGAATCTGTCAGCTTACCAACTACTGCAAAGATGATAATTCCTACAAACACTTTATCCGTTTGAGAGAATTGCCTTGCATCCATAATCATATAGCCTACCCCGCTGCTTGAACCCATCAACTCAGCTACCACTAAACCAAGCCAAGCAATTCCTAATGACAGTCTCACGCCCAGAAGAATATGAGGAAGAGCAGCCGGTAAAATCAGCTTTGTGATGCTTTGATACACATTAAACTCTAAGGCGCGGGCCACATCAAACAGCTTATTATCTACACTGCGAATACCTAGAAAAGTATTAATATAAATCGGAAAAAAAGCCCCAAGTGCAATCAATAAAATTTTCGCCGTTTCATCAAAGCCAAACCAGAGGATGAATAAAGGAGTGACCGCTAAATGTGGAACGGTTCTCAACATTTGCAATGTCGGATCTACATACTGCTCTGTTTTTTTAGAAAATCCTACGCATACGCCCAGCAAAAGACCTAAGCCTCCCCCTAGTAAAAATCCACATATCGCTCGATAAAGGCTGATGTATAGATGGCCAAACAGTTCACCAGAACGAATCAACTCTCGAAAGGATTCTGCAATTAAGACAGGCGAAGGAAGTACAGTGGAAGAAACGAATTGAGAACCAGTTATGATCTGCCAAACTGCAATAAGTAGGAGAGGTAATACCAATCCCTTTAACTTATATAAAGAAGAAGCTTTTCTCCTTTTTTTCTTTGACCGCTCAATTTTAGATGCTAAAGCCGGGTTCGAAATAGCTTTCATTTATTCATCTCCTCTTTTAGCATTTTTTCAATAAACGAATTATCTACAACCTGATTGACATCAATTTTCCGCTGGATCGCTTTTGTTTGATATTGAAAATCAGCGGTATGCTGCTGAGCATTGATGATCTTCTTCGAAATGGGCTTATTAAGTGGTTCCGTATTGTTTAATACTTGTGTGACGACCTTCTTATCTAAATTTTTTAAACGCGCATATAGCGTAACAGCCCCTTCTGGATGTGCTTTTTGCCACTTCACTGCATGGTCATATACCTTTAAGAATTTCACTACTAGTTCAGGATGCTGATCAGCAAACTGAGTTCGAACAAGTGTGAAACCTGGAGAATATAAATCGGTCGCTTCCCCATTCACCAGCAGCTTTGCTCCTTTCTTTATCGTTTCAAGTGATAAGAACGGCTCCCAGATCGACCAAGCATCAACGGACCCATTTTCAAATGCTGATATCGCTTCATCTGGCTGAAGCTGAATAATCTGAACATCCTTCGCAGATAAACCTGCCTGATCTAATACTTTGTATAAAAAGTCAAAGCCGCTGCTCCCTTTAGCGACAGCGATTTTTTTCCCTTTTAAGTCTTCTACTTTTTGAATCTCACTGTTCTTATTCACTAAAATACCGTTCGCTTTCAGCCCATCCTGAGATAAACCAATTTCCTTAAAATCAATACCGGCTGCCTGACCTGCTATGACAGGTGAGTTTCCAACTTGCGAGAAATCTAATTGATTTGCAGCAAGTCCTTCAAATTGGGGAGGACCACTTTGAAACTCCACCCACTTTACCTTCACTCCTTCTTTTTCAAATGATTGTTCAAACCAACCTTTTTCCTTTGCTAAAAGCAGCGGACTCAAACTTTGCTGAATCCCAATCCGAATTTCTTTCACCTTGTTTTCCGATCCGTCTGCTGCTTGATCACACCCTGCTAAAACAAGGAGAAGACTCAAAAAGATAACGATCATTTGGTTCTTTTTCATGCAATTTCCCCTCCCTAAATCCCTGATCCATCGGTTAGTAACAATTCATCTGTTTTCTCAAATTCTGAAAGCACCTTTTGCCTTAAATGTTGAAAAGCGGTTGACGTTCTATCACGCGGAAAAGGTAGATTCACAGGAAGAATCTTATGGATTCGGCCAGGTCTCGCTTGCATTAGCACAATCTCATTTCCTAAATAAATCGATTCATCAATATCATGAGTTACAAGCATCATCGTTGTTTTTTTCTCCTGCCAAATGTCCAGCAGCACATCCTGCAAGTGTTTTCGTGTGAATGCATCCAGCGCACCAAATGGTTCATCCAGCAATAAGATCTCCGGATCACGAAGGAGTGCTCTCGCAATGGCAACCCGTTGTGACATTCCTCCGGAGAGCTCATGTGGATAAGCGTGTGCAAATCCTTTTAAACGAACAATTTCAATCAGTTCATCCACTTTGCGGCGTACATCCTGTTGTTTTAAATTGAAATTGGCCGCTATGTTTTCTTCGACCGTCAGCCATGGAAACAGGCGGTGTTCCTGAAAGATAAAGCCCTGTTTCATTCCTGGTTCTGTGACCTGTATGTCTCCTATCAAAATTTGCCCATCATACGCTGTGTCGAGCCCGCCTATGATTTTTAGCAACGTACTTTTCCCGCATCCGCTCGGACCTATTACTGTTATAAATTCACCAGGAATGATGTTCAATCTCAAGTCTTCGAGTACCCGAATGGTCTGTTTGTCTTTCCAAAAGGATTTATCCACAATATCAATTGAAATCGTCATTGAAACCTTCACTCCTCTTGTGATCAGATAAATACACAGAAAGGCCCTTATCCCAAAAAAGAGATAAGAGCCTTCGCGTTGTCCGATCAGCTAATCATATTGATTTGTTAGCACCATCCTAAATCATACTAATCATATAAATCAACTCAATTTTATAAAATGGTTATTTTGTCCTTGTATGTTTTTCATCGATCCGATCGTAAATCGCTTCTATTCGTTCCTTGCTGCTGTAAATCTCATATTTGTTCCGCTCAATCAAGATGTCTAGTGTGAGATCCATGTGTTTTCTGTACTTTTTTCGTTTTTTCTTTTTTTCCATCTTCATCATCCTTTCTTATTCAAATAAAAAAAGGCTCTTCACTCATGCTTGAGTGATAGAGCCTTCGGTTGACCGATCAGCCATTCTTGTTCGTGTTTTCAGTATGCTCATGTTAATACACACTATTCCTACCTGTCAACTATATTTATTGTTTTTTCAGATTTATCTAAAAAATGATTGACCGAGCAGGGAACAAGATTTATAGTCTTATTAAATATTTCTTATCAAAACAGTTGGTTTTATCTAACAAAAGGAGGATACACACATGTCAGAAGAACGTCCATTTCGTTTAGAAACAAAAGCCATTCACGCAGGTCAGGAACTTGATTCAGCGACCTATTCAAGAGCCGTACCTATTTACCAAACGAGCTCCTTTGGTTTTAGAGACAGTGAGCATGCAGCGAATTTATTTGGTCTTCAGGAACCGGGTAATATTTATTCACGTATTATGAACCCTACAAATGACGTATTTGAAAAGCGTATCGCTGAGCTTGAAGGTGGAATTGGTGCACTTGCTGTTTCTTCTGGACAAGCAGCGACGACTTATTCTATTTTAAACATTGCAGGAGCCGGAGATGAAATCGTTTCCTCAAGCAGTCTTTATGGCGGCACCTACAATTTATTTGCCCATACACTCAAAAAACTTGGAATTACAGTAAAATTCGTCGATTCATCCAACCTTGAAGAACTCGAAGCGGCGATCACAGACAAAACAAAGGCAGTGTATGCAGAGAGCATTGGGAATCCAAAAGGCGACATTTTACATATTGAAGCCATCTCAGCCATTGCACACAAGCATCATATCCCGCTTATTGTGGACAATACACTCGCCAGCCCTTATTTATTAAGACCTATCGAGTTTGGGGCAGACATTGTCGTCCACTCAGCGACGAAATTTATTGGCGGTCATGGTACATCAATTGGCGGTGTCATCGTTGATAGCGGCCGATTCCCTTGGGCTGACAGTGAGAAGTTCAAAGGACTGACTGAACCAGATCCAAGCTATCACGGTCTGACATATACAGAAGCGATTGGAGAAGCGGCTTATATCACAAAAGCACGAGTACAGCTATTACGTGATTTAGGGGCAGCTCTGTCGCCATTCAACTCATTTTTACTTCTGCAGGGCTTAGAAACATTACATCTTCGTCTTGAGCGGCATAGTGAAAATGCCTTGAAAACAGCACAATTCTTACAGGATCACCCTCTTGTCGATTGGGTAAGCTATCCGGGCCTTGAAAGTCACGAATCATATGAGCTTGCTCAAACCTATTTACCAAAAGGACAAGGCGCAATCCTCACATTCGGTATTAAAGGTGGACGCGAAGCAGGTAAAAGGCTCATTGATTCTGTGCAGCTTTTCTCCCATCTCGCAAACGTGGGTGATTCAAAATCCCTCATTATTCACCCTGCCAGCACAACGCATCAGCAATTAAGCGAAGCAGAACAAAAAGCGACAGGTGTCACACCAGAGCTCATTCGTTTATCTGTTGGAACAGAAGCGATTGAAGATATTCTTGCAGATCTTGAACAGGCGATTACAAAAAGTCAGTCTGAATGACATAGAAAAAAGCACACGGCTGTGTGCTTTTTTATTGTTTATTAATGATTGAGTAATCGAATGTCTTGGAAAGGATAAAATACAAATGAGGTAGTTCCTTGAATATCACGCTTTGTAAAAAGACCTAAGCCGTTGCGGCTGTCCATTGAATTTTGGCGATTGTCCCCCATGACAAAGTACTTTCCTTTTGGAACAGTCAGAGGGCCAAAATCAGGTGTCAGCAAAGTGCCATCTGCAGCTGCTTTCTTTTTGTTTGACGCTAAGTAAGGCTCCGCCACTTTTTTTCCATTAACATATAGCTGATCATTTTTCATTTCAATTTTATCACCAGGTAAACCAATCAATCGTTTGACATAATGAGTGCTGCGGTCTTCCCCATCAAGAACAATGATCTGTCCCCGTTTATAATCACCGAAATAATCAACCGTTTTATTCACAAACACCCGCTCTGTATCATGCAATGTCGGATACATGGAAGATCCTTTGACAATGTATGGCGCGAATAAAAAGTTCCGAATGATAAAAACAGCAATAAATGCGATTAAGATGGCTTTGATCCAGCCCCATAATTCTGATTTCTTTTTTTGTGTTTTTGTATTTGTTGTCATAAGCTCCTCCTGAATTCCCCAAGGACGAAATGTGTGTCACCAGCTGCCAGCCGGCGTCACGCTTGTTTCTCCCTAAATATAAACATATTTTGCCAACAAATCAAGCGAAGAGAGAGAAAAAGGCAAGCACCTTTCTGTGCTTGCCCAAAACTCAGTTAGTTAGCAGAAGAATCCGCTTCTTTTTCTTTGTTTGCTTTACCATAGAAATAATCCGATGGATTCACTGGTTTGAAATCAGATAACTTATGGAATCGAAGAAGATCCCTATAGAGCACTTTATCTGAAAGACTTAACTGATTATCAACACGGGCTTTAATCGCCTCTGTCTTTTTATTTTGTTTCACCACTTTACCCGTTTTCGTATCATAAACGGTATTATCGACAAGTGTGTATTTCGGTGTCACATAGTTTCCATTACGGAAGGCAACAGTCTCATCATGCTTTTTAGAGAATAAGTCTGTTCCAAAATTCACGAATTCATTTGAATCGATACCTTGTAAGTGAAGAAGTGTTGGCATAACGTCGACTTCACCACCATACGTATGGTTCACGCCGCCCTTCTTACCAGGAATACGAATCATGAGCGGAACACGCTGGTTTTGTGCATTTTGATAAGGAGTAATTTCTTTCCCTTGAATTTCACTCATTGCACGGTTATGGTTCTCAGAAATACCGTTATGGTCACCATATAATAAAATGACTGAGTCTTTATACATACCTGATTTTTTCAAGTCTTTGAAGAATTGCTCTAATGACTCATCTAAATATCTTGCTGTTTGGAAATAGTTATCGACTGTTTTATCGCCAGTTGTTGCCTTAGCGATTGTCGCATCTTTTTCATCTAAATTAAATGGATAGTGATTTGTCAGTGTCATTAAATGTGCATAAAATGGCTTTTTCATTGATTCTAGCATTGGAATTGATTCTTTGAAGAACGGTTTATCCTTCAGACCCATATTCACAAGGTTTTCTTCATCCATGTTGTAATAGGAAGCATCAAAGAATTGATCAATTCCCATATGTTTATAAATCGTGTCACGGTTCCAGAAAGATTTATAGTCCCCGTGAAGTACTGCACTCGTATAGCCTGCTTTTTGATCTAGGATGGCAGGTAGTGATTGGAAGGTATTTTCACCCTTTGTCACAAATGCTGCTCCCTCTGGCAAGCCAAACATACTATTATCCATCATCAGCTCAGCATCTGATGTCTTCCCTTGACCAGTCTGATGGAAGAAGTTATCGAAATACGTAAAATCATCTTTCCCATGAGCCAGTTTGTTTAAAAATGGAGTCACTTCTTCTCCATTTAATTTGTAGTCAATTAAGAAAGACTGGAAGCTTTCTAAATGAATTTTAATAATGTTTTTGCCTTTTGCTTTACCAAAATACTCTGCATTTGGCTTCGCATAGTGAGAGGACGTATAGTTCACAACATCCGTTAAATCTTCACTGCTTGCATTGGCTACCTGTGTTGCGTTTTGTGCTGCTTGTACCCCATCATAAATTGTATAGTTATAAACACCTAAGTATTTGACAACATACTTATGATCAAAGGTTCTCGTTAATAATTCTGGACGATCCTTTTCAGCCAAATGAAGGTTTACAAAGAACAGTCCAATACCTGCAGCTACAATCAGCAGTGCAAACGTCTTTTTCATTTGGAACTTCTTCACTTCTGGTCTCCAAATGACAATCGCAATCAAAATGATAATATCAAGGAAGTATAAAAGGTCATGCGGCTTAATGCTTGCTAGCACACCGCCAGTCATGCCTCCCCCAAGATTTCCTGCCTGCTTCATTGTTGAGAAAGTCAAAAAGTCATCAAAGAAACGGTAATACGCTACATTTGCATATAAAAGTGCGGTCATAATAAAATCAATAACAATTAAAACAATGGCAGATTTACGCCCCTTCAAAAAGAGAGCAAGTCCAAAAAACACGATGGCTGAACTAAATGGATTCAATAAGAGAAGCCCCTCTTGAAAAGAACCTTTTACTCCTAAATTAAAGTCCATTTTGTAGGCTGTGTACGATTTAGCCCAGAATAAAAGGACAGCCAAAACAAAAAAGCTATATTTGTTTGCAAATATTTTTTTCATAAAACCTCTTCTTTCTTATCATCGTTCTGATATAAATGAAATCATAAAAAATTTACATTCATTTTGCAAATGTAAATCTTCTTCGCCAAGCATGCCGATGCTCTGTCTCCGCCGGATACATGCGCTCCTTTAATATAACGAATGAGAGGCATCATAAGTTTCAAAAAAAATACGAGTAAATAAAAGGAAAAATATCCATTTACATTAAATTTACGCACACTTCATGTTTTAGTGGATGAAGAAGGTTTTGTAAATCACTCAGTATTACTTTACTTTTTTCATCTATTCGTGTCAAAGTAATTATAAAGAAAAGGAAGAATCACCTAGGCTTTTCGACTCATTTACCCAAATTTATACAAAATTCGATCCATGCTTCTTTTATTGTGACTCAACCTCCATTAATCCATGTACCTCCCTAAAAAAACAGTTTTAAACAAAAAAAGCTTGATTTCCCCTACTGATGTGCGGTGTGATAAAGAGGTAGAACTTGATCACAACACTTATATGCTCATAACAAAAAAATCAGGCTGGAGGACATCACATGAAGATTAACAAACAAATCAACACTTTTGAAGAAAGATTTTCAGAAGATGTAGTCACTATCATTGCTGTTACAGGACCTTCTGGCGTAGGGGCAGGAAAAGCAGGACAGGAACCTCTTTGGACCGCTTCTATTCCACTGATTGCTTGGAAAGAAAACGGTCATATTATAACCGAAAATGTAAGACTTTGCTGGCTAACAGATGACGAAGGATTAAGAGAAAAACAGGCACAATTACATAAAGAATCAATCGTTACACTTCAGGTTCGAAAAGGCGAAGGTGAATTCATGCTTGTATCTTTGATCAATACAGACACAAAGGATCAAGCGCTTCAAGAAATTTTAGAAGAAGCCCAAAAGCCTGTGTATTATCATGATGACATACTTGGAACCTTTGAGT
Organism: Bacillus sp. PK5-006; assembly: GCF_054161415.1. Lineage (NCBI taxonomy): Bacteria > Bacillati > Bacillota > Bacilli > Caryophanales > Bacillaceae > Bacillus > Bacillus sp. PK5-006. The sequence continues at coordinate 2,799,203 of NZ_CP096414.1, forward strand.
TAGTAAAAGGACTAGACTTATTTGAAAAAACGATCCAATGGAGCAATGAAGAGTGCCTTCTCTACTTCAACCTCGAAGAAGATGAAAAAATAAATGACTCTCTTCGAACAGCAAACCGACTCATGCAAGAGCAAGCCAAATGGGATTCTTCTATTAAATCATTTGCCGCGAATCAGCTGATAGATCTAGCAAAGGATTGGCAGGAACAAGACGAATCAGCTGAAAAGCAAGAAGAACTCACACTGAATCAATTTATGAGCCGCATTTCACTTGAAAGCCTGCATGTTTACCCTGAGGGAGAGTTTGAAGTCTACTATCATGACGGTGATTTATTTTGGGGTCATGTCATTATTGTCACAGGAAATATAAAGGGCACATTTCATGATGCACACATTGCAGGCTAAAGGCTGGAGGAATAACCCATGGAAATCAAAGCTTTTCAAGAATTAAATCTAATCGGGAAAACGCCAGCCATCGCCAAAATTGGCGGCTTCCGTCCTGATCCAGCTGTACACAGCTGGTTTGCAGGTCATTTTTTCATCGATCCTCATCAAGGCTGGCCGACAGATCAAGATGGAGCCATGATTCCGATTTTACAAATTTATTTACCAGAAGTGCCAGGAGGAATGAACGGCTTCAATGAATGTAAGCTGATTCAAATTTTTCTTAATCAGAAAACACTTCCGATTGATATCACCAAAAACGGAGAAGGCTGGAAGCTCATTGAATATGCATCAATCGAAGATTTAGAAGTAGCTGAAACTCCTGAAGAAGTGAGAGGGCTCAAAGCCTTTCAAATCCAATGGAACGAAAATGAGCAAAGGGACTTCCCTTGCTGGGAAGAAGCATGGTCATACGTCGATTTATCAGAAGTCAACGAAAGTGAAGAAGCGACAAACCACTTCTTTAATCAATACACAAATTATTCGTTCACAAAAATCGGTGGATATGGGGCGTATATTCAATCCCCGCCCCATCAACAACAAGGCGAATTCATGCTGCAAATCGCCTCAGAAGAAAAACCTCGTTTCATGATTGGTGATAACGGCACGATGTATTTCTATTATGACAAAGAATCAAAAGAATGGTTTATGCACTGGGATTGTTTTTAACGTTTATTGAATGAAACCTTGCCTTCTCCTAAGCGTAATGAATAACAATGAAAGGAGGAAGCAAAATGGGATTCATTTTAGACATCTGTTCACTTGCTGTGTATATCCCTTTTCTACAAGTGGATGAAGAGGATATCTCGAGGAACGCAGCACATCTCAAAAAATATTACTGGTTTCAAACACTATTACATGATCAAACTTGCAGAGAGCTCATCATTTATGATCCCGATGTTCGACGTGTCATAGGCAAGTTTAAAACGGAGAAACTCCATAAGAAGCGCTACAACTTAAGATGCGAACGTAAATTACTGCAAGCATTACAACGCGCAATGTAAGCTGACAACAAGAGCCGCACTTTCCTGTGGCTCTTTTTTATCAATTGAATCGTTCCTTTTGAAGAAAACATTTGACGCCTGGACAACTCTCCCCGTATATTATGTATAAATCCATCTTTTTCAAAGAAAAGGAGGCCTCACATGCGCTTGTTTAAGAACTGGAGAAAAAAGCAGCCTGCACAGCAAATCACTTCAGAAAAGCAAGAAGACAGCATCCCAATCGACTTCTCCACACTTCCCTTTGGCACAGACACCGTCGATGATTTTTTGTTCAATCTAGACCTGACCTCCAAGCTCATAGATCCCTATAAAGAAACAGATACGAACAAGCTTACCTAGATCTTCGTAAATCCTCATCCAATACTGGATGATTTTTTTATACTCAATGAAAGGTGTATCCAATGAAAACATATTATATCGTCAGACACTGCCAAGCAGATGGACAATCTAAAGATGCAGCTTTAAAACCACAAGGCATCACTCAATCTCATGAACTGGCACAGTTTTTTTCCAGCATTCATCTCAATCAAATTATCTCAAGTCCTTATAAACGAGCGATCCAAACTACTGAGCCACTTGCTCATGCAAAACAGCTCGAGATAAAAATCGATCAGCGCCTCTCTGAACGTGTATTAAGCAGCAAACCAATAGACGATTGGTATGAGAAACTAAAGCTCAGTTTTACAGACTTACATATGACCTGTGAAGGCGGAGAATCGAGCCAAGAAGCCATGAATCGTATTGTAGAAGCACTCCACGAACAAATAAAATTAGAAACAGATCATACCCTATTCGTCACACATGGCAATATCATGAGCCTGCTTCTTAAACATGCCGATCCAACGCTTGGATTCGAGGAGTGGAAGAAACTAAGCAATCCAGATGTCTATACCCTGAGATATTTCAAACCAAATCATGTAGAAATAGAACGAATATGGCATAAATAAACGGCAGAATGAACTCTGCCGTTTTCTCATCTATTGCTGATAATAAAAGGACTCTACCCACTCATACGGTTTCTTACGCTCCGCACACCATTTCATAAAGCCCCTTGTCTCCGTCTGCTGAAACGTCATCCAGTCCGTTAAAAGCTGGTCATAATAGACAGCTTGTTTTTGAACATTCGTACGAGTTCTTTGATCTTGAATCAGCATCATAACACGTTCAATCCCTTGAATTCTCTCTTGATCCTTCTCATAGGTGCTTAAATAAAGATCTTCATGTATATGATGAAACGAATACCACAATGCCGATAAATAGACTTCACAAATTTGAACAATCACACGCTGCTCACTTCTGCCTCCAAGCTCTAGCGCTTTCAATAAATAGGGCAGCCCTTCTCCCTGATGTACAAACAAACCTTGCCAGCGATACGGTCTCACATCCAATGGATCAACATTCTCCCACGTTTGAAAAACAGGCTGGATTACCCCATTTACCAGCGGATACACAAGCAGATGATGACCATCCTCAAACCGTTCAATCCACTCAAACAGCCAAGCAGCAAATTCCCGCTGTACTTCAAAATCGTTCTCTTTCATCTCTTCAATAAAGGCCTGAAGAACGTTTAGCGCATCTTTACGCAGACCCTGTTCTTTTCTCACACAGTACTGTCTAAAAAGAGGATAATCATTTACTCCCTCGTCTTGAATGATAGCCTGTAATATCGTCTTCGTTTGCATGATCACAACGCCGCCTTTTTACATCCATTCTTTTCTATGTTCATGAATAAATTGAATGTCTTTTTGATAATGTTCAAGATGTCCTTCTTGAATCATGTTTTGAAAAGCGATATCCCCCTCACTCGCTTTTCGTTTCATATACTGACATAATCCTTCTAAACGCAGCAGCACCATATCCAAATAATCTTCTGCTATTTCCTCACCATAAGCTTCAAAAAACAGTTTCACTCTATGCTTTATCTGGTATGCATGGTCTAATGAATGATAGTTCACGATGTCTCCTATTTTGGTGCGAAAAAACCTACTGATAGGTACACATGTATACAAAGTATATGCGATATCCCAAAGTCTTGGACCAGGAGCAGCTACATCAAAATCAATGATACCCACTGGTTTTTCATTATTGAAAATGATGTTGTACATTGCAAAATCATTATGGCACACAACCTCTATTTCGACAGGCGTATTGTCCATTCGTTCCCAATCGTCTGAAATGGGAAAATCACGAACAGCATCATGATACAGTCTAAGCATTCTCGCTATTTCTTTTAAGGCATGGTGAGAGCACATGTATTCTTTTAAAGGATCATGACCGGCTACGCCTTCAATGAAGGACAATATCTCTCTACCTTGTTCATCAATCCCTAAATACCTTGGAGCATAGGAGAAATTCTTTTTTTCTAAATGCTGTAGCAGCTTTCGTATATTGATATTGTCTGGCTTTACTTCTCGGCGAACCGTATCTCCCGAACGATATACGTTCGAGACATTTCCACCTGTCAATAACTCTTCATGATCATTTTGTTTTTTCATAAATTCTCCCCTTAAACTGGGTCACCATGTTGATGTCAGCTAAAGATGTGTATGTACCCACAAATATTCATTTAGTTACTCAAAGGTAGTACAACTGTTTTAAGTGAATGTGCTGCTCCATTTTGTTTCCTTACATGGTTAAATGTATCTTATCAAATGTTGCAAATCATCTAAAGATTATTCTGCTAAAAGAAGTACATACTCATTATGTTCTATAGGTTTCTATTTTTATCTAAACAACTCATTTAAACCACAAAAAAACGTTTTACCACGAGGGTGAAACGTTAGGTTCATGGTAAAACCAATCATGAAACTTTTAATAGATACCGGTGGCCGGGGTCGAACCTGCACTCCGTGATAAATTATTCCAAAAAGGCAAGGTATACCTTCTTAAAGTAAAGCACACGTTAATGAATTAAGAATTAAAGCTCTTCCTGATATATTTCTGATTTTATCGGCTTTAAATTCAAAGGTATTTTAAACTCATGAATACTTTCAATATGATGAAAAAAATGCTCGATATCGTCATAATCCATTGACCATTCTTCTACCACCTTTAACTTTTTTAACTCGCTTGTTGGTTTAAATAAAAATTCACAGTGTAGTTGTTCCATGTGAGAATAATCATCTTTTTCATAAACTGTAAACTGACGTACAAAGTCAAAATGAAATAGTTCCTCTCCTGTAAAATCATAGACACCACACTGAAATAAAATTTCTTTATCTTCTTCGCCCTCAACTGTCTCCTTTGAAAAAGCCTTAAATGTTTCCCAAACCTTTTTTATATCATCGGTATCTTCACCAATGCTATCTTTAAAATAACGTTCAGCATTTTTAACCGTAATCATGACAACACCTCTTATGTACAATTTATATCCAATCCTTCTTCAATTATCCTGCCTCTTTAGTTTAATCATAAGGTAACCATCAATAAAGTAAAAGTAATCTCCTTAATATGTTCCTCTGTCATATCGTAAGGCTTTAATTCAGCAATACTTATTCCTTTTGCTGTTAGGGAATTAAGAAACGCCTTAAAAATTTATTACTCACAGTCCTAAACAAATAATTCAATAGCTTCCCGAAATGATTCAACATAAGACTTAGTTTCCTTTTCTAAAATTGCCAATTCACCTTGGTCTAAAATATTTTTACGTCTTGCCATTTAGCTAGGTCCCCTTTCAGCAGTGAACACGATTTGAAGTAATTTTGCGTGTGAAAAATCAGCTAAAAAACAAATAAAAAACGCCCTCCTACAATTTGTAGAAAGACGTTTTAAACGTTGATATTCCTTAATTCTTCTGTGATTGACGATAATAAAGAATATCTAAAACTAGATACCGGTGGCCGGGGTCGAACCGGCACTCCGTGAGGAACACGATTTTGAGTCGTGCGCGTCTGCCAATTCCGCCACACCGGCATGATCATTAAAGAGCGCATCTTATATTAAAAAACAATGGTGCCGAGGGCCGGACTTGAACCGGCACGGTAGTCACCTACCGCAGGATTTTAAGTCCTGTGTGTCTGCCAATTCCACCACCCCGGCAGTCTTTTCAAAAAAGGCGACACCCGGATTTGAACCGGGGATAAAGGTTTTGCAGACCTCTGCCTTACCACTTGGCTATGCCGCCATTATTGGAGCGGAAGACGGGATTCGAACCCGCGACCCCCACCTTGGCAAGGTGGTGTTCTACCACTGAACTACTTCCGCATATCAACTGGGCTAGCTGGATTCGAACCAACGCATGACGGAGTCAAAGTCCGTTGCCTTACCGCTTGGCTATAGCCCAATAATAAAATGGGGCGATTGATGGGAATCGAACCCACGAGTGCCAGAGCCACAATCTGGTGCGTTAACCACTTCGCCACAACCGCCATAGATGTAATGAATTATAAAATATAATTGGCAGGGGCAGTAGGAATCGAACCCACACCGGAGGTTTTGGAGACCTCTGTTCTACCGTTAAACTATGCCCCTATGAAAACAAAAAATGGTGGAGGGGGGCGGATTCGAACCGCCGAACCCGGAGGGAGCGGATTTACAGTCCGCCGCGTTTAGCCACTTCGCTACCCCTCCACTTTTGAAAAACAGTGCCGGCAAGAGGACTTGAACCCCCAACCTACTGATTACAAGTCAGTTGCTCTACCAGTTGAGCTACACCGGCAAATAGTGGTGGCTCGGGACGGAATCGAACCGCCGACACACGGATTTTCAGTCCGTTGCTCTACCAACTGAGCTACCGAGCCAAGTATTCTTTTGAAAAATGGCGGTCCGGACGGGACTCGAACCCGCGACCTCCTGCGTGACAGGCAGGCATTCTAACCAACTGAACTACCGGACCATTTTGGTTGCGGGGGCAGGATTTGAACCTGCGACCTTCGGGTTATGAGCCCGACGAGCTACCGAACTGCTCCACCCCGCGACGATATAAAAGATATGGTGGAGGATGACGGGCTCGAACCGCCGACCCTCTGCTTGTAAGGCAGATGCTCTCCCAGCTGAGCTAATCCTCCGAATAAAAAATGCTGGTGTGTATTCTATAAAAATGGTGACCCGTACGGGATTCGAACCCGTGTTACCGCCGTGAAAGGGCGGTGTCTTAACCGCTTGACCAACGGGCCCTTTATTATGTAAATTGTGGCGGAGAGCAAGGGATTCGAACCCTTGAGACGGGGTTACCGCCTACACGATTTCCAATCGTGCTCCTTCGGCCACTCGGACAGCTCTCCAAATTGGCTCCGCAGGTAGGATTCGAACCTACGACCGATCGGTTAACAGCCGATAGCTCTACCACTGAGCTACTGCGGAATGAAGAAAGCCTGGCGATGTCCTACTCTCACAGGGGGAAACCCCCAACTACCATCGGCGCTGAAGAGCTTAACTTCCGTGTTCGGTATGGGAACGGGTGTGACCTCTTCGCCATCATCACCAGACAATTTAGTGACAAAAGATATTATACTATGTATTGAAAATAAATCAAGAGATATTTTAAAAATGTTCTCTCAAAACTAGATAACAATGTCCATGCTTCACATTAGAATATAGGTTAAGTCCTCGATCTATTAGTATCTGTCAGCTCCACGTGTCACCACGCTTCCACCTCAGACCTATCAACCTGATCATCTTTCAGGGATCTTACTTCCTTGCGGAATGGGAAATCTCATCTTGAGGGGGGCTTCATGCTTAGATGCTTTCAGCACTTATCCCGTCCGCACATAGCTACCCAGCGATGCCCTTGGCAGAACAACTGGTACACCAGCGGTGCGTCCATCCCGGTCCTCTCGTACTAAGGACAGCTCCTCTCAAATTTCCTGCGCCCGCGACGGATAGGGACCGAACTGTCTCACGACGTTCTGAACCCAGCTCGCGTACCGCTTTAATGGGCGAACAGCCCAACCCTTGGGACCGACTACAGCCCCAGGATGCGATGAGCCGACATCGAGGTGCCAAACCTCCCCGTCGATGTGGACTCTTGGGGGAGATAAGCCTGTTATCCCCGGGGTAGCTTTTATCCGTTGAGCGATGGCCCTTCCATGCGGAACCACCGGATCACTAAGCCCGACTTTCGTCCCTGCTCGACTTGTAGGTCTCGCAGTCAAGCTCCCTTGTGCCTTTACACTCTGCGAATGATTTCCAACCATTCTGAGGGAACCTTTGGGCGCCTCCGTTACATTTTAGGAGGCGACCGCCCCAGTCAAACTGCCCACCTGACACTGTCTCCCTGCCCGATAAGGGCAGCGGGTTAGAAGGTCAATACAGCCAGGGTAGTATCCCACCGATGCCTCCACCGAAGCTAGCGCTCCGGTTTCCAAGGCTCCTACCTATCCTGTACAAGCTGTACCAACATTCAATATCAGGCTGCAGTAAAGCTCCACGGGGTCTTTCCGTCCTGTCGCGGGTAACCTGCATCTTCACAGGTACTATAATTTCACCGAGTCTCTCGTTGAGACAGTGCCCAGATCGTTGCGCCTTTCGTGCGGGTCGGAACTTACCCGACAAGGAATTTCGCTACCTTAGGACCGTTATAGTTACGGCCGCCGTTTACTGGGGCTTCAATTCGCACCTTCGCTTACGCTAAGCGCTCCTCTTAACCTTCCAGCACCGGGCAGGCGTCAGCCCCTATACTTCGCCTTACGGCTTCGCAGAGACCTGTGTTTTTGCTAAACAGTCGCCTGGGCCTATTCACTGCGGCTTCTCGGGGCTTTAACACCCTAAGAAGCACCCCTTCTCCCGAAGTTACGGGGTCATTTTGCCGAGTTCCTTAACGAGAGTTCTCTCGATCACCTTAGGATTCTCTCCTCGCCTACCTGTGTCGGTTTGCGGTACGGGCACCTCTCACCTCGCTAGAGGCTTTTCTTGGCAGTGTGGAATCAGGAACTTCGCTACTAAATTTCGCTCGCCATCACAGCTCAGCCTTTACGGGAAACGGATTTGCCTATTTCCCAGCCTAACTGCTTGGACGCGGATATCCAATACCGCGCTTACCCTATCCTCCTGCGTCCCCCCATTGCTCAAATGGTGAGGAGGTGGTACAGGAATATCAACCTGTTGTCCATCGCCTACGCCTTTCGGCCTCGGCTTAGGTCCCGACTAACCCTGAGCGGACGAGCCTTCCTCAGGAAACCTTAGGCATTCGGTGGACGGGATTCTCACCCGTCTTTCGCTACTCATACCGGCATTCTCACTTCTAAGCGCTCCACCAGTCCTTCCGGTCTGGCTTCACAGCCCTTAGAACGCTCTCCTACCACTGTTCGTAAGAACAGTCCGCAGCTTCGGTGATACGTTTAGCCCCGGTACATTTTCGGCGCAGAGTCACTCGACCAGTGAGCTATTACGCACTCTTTAAATGGTGGCTGCTTCTAAGCCAACATCCTGGTTGTCTAAGCAACTCCACATCCTTTTCCACTTAACGTATACTTTGGGACCTTAGCTGGCGGTCTGGGCTGTTTCCCTTTCGACTACGGATCTTATCACTCGCAGTCTGACTCCCAAGGATAAGTCATCGGCATTCGGAGTTTGACTGAATTCGGTAACCCGGTAGGGGCCCCTAGTCCAATCAGTGCTCTACCTCCGAGACTCTTACCTTGAGGCTAGCCCTAAAGCTATTTCGGAGAGAACCAGCTATCTCCAGGTTCGATTGGCATTTCACCCCTACCCACACCTCATCCCCGCACTTTTCAACGTGCGTGGGTTCGGGCCTCCATTCAGTGTTACCTGAACTTCACCCTGGACATGGGTAGATCACCTGGTTTCGGGTCTACGACCACGTACTCATGCGCCCTATTCAGACTCGCTTTCGCTGCGGCTCCGCATCTTCTGCTTAACCTTGCACGGGATCGTAACTCGCCGGTTCATTCTACAAAAGGCACGCCATCACCCGTTAACGGGCTCTGACTACTTGTAGGCACACGGTTTCAGGATCTATTTCACTCCCCTTCCGGGGTGCTTTTCACCTTTCCCTCACGGTACTGGTTCACTATCGGTCACTAGGGAGTATTTAGCCTTGGGAGATGGTCCTCCCGGATTCCGACGGAATTTCACGTGTTCCGCCGTACTCAGGATCCACTCTGGAGAGAACGACATTTCAGTTACAGGGCTGTTACCTTCTTTGGCGGGCCTTTCCAGACCTCTTCGCTTATATCATTCCTTTGTAACTCCGTATAGAGTGTCCTACAACCCCAAGAGGCAAGCCTCTTGGTTTGGGCTGTTCCCGTTTCGCTCGCCGCTACTCAGGGAATCGCATTTGCTTTCTCTTCCTCCGGGTACTTAGATGTTTCAGTTCCCCGGGTATGCCTTCTCATACTCTATGTATTCAAGTATGGATACTACTCCATTACGAGCAGTGGGTTTCCCCATTCGGAAATCTCCGGATCAAAGCTTGCTTACAGCTCCCCGAAGCATATCGGTGTTCGTCCCGTCCTTCATCGGCTCCTAGTGCCAAGGCATCCACCGTGCGCCCTTTCTAACTTAACCATTTCTTACTTTAGAAAGAATCACTATGTGTGATGAACTTTGCATTGCATTCAATGTGAATGTATTACTTATTGTTATCTAGTTTTCAAAGAACAATCCTGTCTCGCTAGAGACATGTTTTGAAGGAATGATCCTTCAAAACTAAACAAGACGAAAACGCACGCTGCTCCATATATCCTTAGAAAGGAGGTGATCCAGCCGCACCTTCCGATACGGCTACCTTGTTACGACTTCACCCCAATCATCTGCCCCACCTTCGGCGGCTGGCTCCATAAAGGTTACCTCACCGACTTCGGGTGTTGCAAACTCTCGTGGTGTGACGGGCGGTGTGTACAAGGCCCGGGAACGTATTCACCGCGGCATGCTGATCCGCGATTACTAGCGATTCCAGCTTCACGCAGTCGAGTTGCAGACTGCGATCCGAACTGAGAACAGATTTATGGGATTGGCTAAACCTTGCAGTCTTGCAGCCCTTTGTTCTGTCCATTGTAGCACGTGTGTAGCCCAGGTCATAAGGGGCATGATGATTTGACGTCATCCCCACCTTCCTCCGGTTTGTCACCGGCAGTCACCTTAGAGTGCCCAACTGAATGCTGGCAACTAAGATCAAGGGTTGCGCTCGTTGCGGGACTTAACCCAACATCTCACGACACGAGCTGACGACAACCATGCACCACCTGTCACTCTGTCCCCGAAGGGAAAGCCCTATCTCTAGGGTTGTCAGAGGATGTCAAGACCTGGTAAGGTTCTTCGCGTTGCTTCGAATTAAACCACATGCTCCACCGCTTGTGCGGGCCCCCGTCAATTCCTTTGAGTTTCAGTCTTGCGACCGTACTCCCCAGGCGGAGTGCTTAATGCGTTAGCTGCAGCACTAAGGGGCGGAAACCCCCTAACACTTAGCACTCATCGTTTACGGCGTGGACTACCAGGGTATCTAATCCTGTTCGCTCCCCACGCTTTCGCTCCTCAGCGTCAGTTACAGACCAGAGAGTCGCCTTCGCCACTGGTGTTCCTCCACATCTCTACGCATTTCACCGCTACACGTGGAATTCCACTCTCCTCTTCTGCACTCAAGTTTCCCAGTTTCCAATGACCCTCCCCGGTTGAGCCGGGGGCTTTCACATCAGACTTAAGAAACCGCCTGCGAGCCCTTTACGCCCAATAATTCCGGACAACGCTTGCCACCTACGTATTACCGCGGCTGCTGGCACGTAGTTAGCCGTGGCTTTCTGGTTAGGTACCGTCAAGGTGCGAGCAGTTACTCTCGCACTTGTTCTTCCCTAACAACAGAGCTTTACGATCCGAAAACCTTCATCACTCACGCGGCGTTGCTCCGTCAGACTTTCGTCCATTGCGGAAGATTCCCTACTGCTGCCTCCCGTAGGAGTCTGGGCCGTGTCTCAGTCCCAGTGTGGCCGATCACCCTCTCAGGTCGGCTACGCATCGTCGCCTTGGTGAGCCATTACCCCACCAACTAGCTAATGCGCCGCGGGTCCATCTGTAAGTGACAGCCGAAACCGTCTTTCATCCTTGAACCATGCGGTTCAAGGAACTATCCGGTATTAGCTCCGGTTTCCCGGAGTTATCCCAGTCTTACAGGCAGGTTACCCACGTGTTACTCACCCGTCCGCCGCTAACATCCGGGAGCAAGCTCCCTTTTGTCCGCTCGACTTGCATGTATTAGGCACGCCGCCAGCGTTCGTCCTGAGCCAGGATCAAACTCTCCGAGGTATGCAGGATGCATATCACACATGCGTTGCTACACGATGTAGCGAACTTAGCATGTGATCACTTCCTGCCTCGCCAGTTTGACTGACTACCTATGAAGTATCATAGGATTTTTTTATAAAAACTCGAATTAACAGGTACGTTTTGTCTTGTTTAGTTTTCAAAGATCATCTTCGTTATCGCTCAGAGGCGACTTTCTTAATATAACATTTGAGCACCGTGTGCGTCAAGCGTTTTTTAGAATTTCTTTTTGTCAGCTTTTCTTTCAAAGCAACTCAGTTGCTCGTTAGCGACGTTTAATAATATACCATCATAATATTCATGCGTCAATATCTTTTTTCACAAAATATCCTCGATGATAGATTTTTTGTCCCTTTGTCTCAATCGGCTCCACTTGAACAATTCCTTTTTCCACAAAGAAATCAATCATAACGCTAAGGTCAGGCGTGAAATACTTTAGATCAGGGTGTGCAAGAAGCTCACCAAAAAGCCATATATCCTTCTGTTCCATGACATGACGCAAATGAGCGGCACCAATTTCTGCTTTTGAATGGATCAAAAAATCATTTGCTAAAAATAAAAGTTCCAAACGTTTATGCAGGCTTTCATGGCTTTCAATCAGTTCTGAATAAAGTTTGTATACTTCCGGCTCCATATGACGCACTTGGTTCCAAACGGTCACTTCTGGGTGGAAGCCTTTATCAATTACTTCAATACGTGCTAAGTGATGCAGGGCATGCACAATGGAATTATATGCATCAAGGAATTGATTTGACTCAAAAAATGCTTTTCCTTCTATATATCTGCGAATGAGCTTGCCATATTCTAAACCGATTTTGAGTTTGCGGTTTGAAAACGGGAATGTACTTAGTTCATCAATTAAGTTGAAGATATATTCATTTCGATCAAACAGGACTTTGCCATTCAAAATCCAATCGATGATTCGGCGGTTAGTACCGAGGGTAATCCATTCCTTCAGTTGATCATCTGTGACAACGTTTAAAGAAGCTGTTTGGTGATCGGATTCATAGTGCTTGATAAATAACGGCTCTTCCGCTTCTTTTACGATGACTAAAAGTGCTGCATCAAAGTTATCCGTCTCAGAAGATACTTTATGTCTTCTTTCTACTATAATCACAGCTAATGTGTCTGGATGGCTTGCTCTCTCTTGATAAATAGGACGGAGAAGATTTTCCATAGTGATTCCTCCAATACTCGGGTGTAAAGTTCTTCTCTAATGCTATGTATTTCTCCTCATAGAATCAAAATTCCTTCAATACATGAAAAAAGATCATTGAATCATTATAAGCAATTTATTCACAAAACTCTATAACTAATTCAAACGGAAAGGTAAAATGTGCTATATTGGAGATAAGGGGGACTAGGGATGGCGAAATACTCCAGTAAGATTAATAAAATCAGAACATTTGCACTTAGTTTGGTTTTTGTTGGCTTTCTGATCATGTATATCGGTGTGTTCTTCAAGGAATCGATCTGGCTGTCGACTTTCTTTATGCTGCTTGGCGTCTTATCGATTGGATTAAGTACAGCCGTTTACTTTTGGATTGGTATGCTTTCTACGAAGGCAGTACGTGTCGTTTGTCCAGGCTGTGAGAAGGAAACAAAAGTGCTTGGGCGGGTGGACATGTGCATGCATTGCAGAGAGCCGCTTACACTTGATCCAGCATTAGAAGGTAAAGAGTTTGATGAATCCTACAATCGAAAAAAGTCATAAAAATAAGCTGACCATTTAACCGGTCAGCTTTTTTCATTAATGATTTTCTTTTTTCGCACATTCTTGACAAGTTCCATAGATCTCCAAGCGATGATGACTGACTTTAAAGCCTGTCACATGGGATGCAAGCTGTTCAACTTCATCAAGGCCAGGATAGTGAAAGTCCACGATTTTTCCGCAGTTTTCACAAATCGCATGGTAGTGGTCAGATGTCGCAAAATCAAATCGGCTTGAGGAATCACCATACGTTAATTCCTTTACTAATCCAGATTCCCGGAAGACTCGTAAATTGTTGTAAACCGTTGCGACACTCATGTTTGGAAATTTTCCTTCAAGTGCTTTATATATATCGTCCGCGGTTGGGTGAGTCATAGAATTTACGAGAAACTCCAAGATGGCATGGCGCTGCGGAGTAATTCGAACACCGGTTTCTTTTAGAGCATCTAAAGCGTCTTTTAGTTCGTGAGCAGCCATTTCATCATGCACCTCTCTTCAAAAATATTCTTATATTATAATCTTTATAAATAGTGTACCCCCAGAGCCGAAACTTTGTCAATTACAATCCTCTTTTTTACCTATTCTTCTTTACAAAAAAGACCGGCATGACTGCCGATCTCATCCTGTGAGGATATTAAGCGTGAGCTTTCAATTCCTCAAGCGCTTCCTCTACGTGGTCTTTCACCTTTACTTTTCGCCATTCTTTCACAAGCGTGCCTTCTTTATTAATTAGAAACGTTGAACGCTCGATTCCCATATATTCTTTGCCAAAGTTCTTTTTCAGCTTCCATACGCCAAAGGCTTCAGACAATTTCTGTTCATCGTCTACAAGAAGCATAAACGGCAAATCATGTTTTTCTTTAAACTTTTGGTGCTTGTCTTGACTGTCTGGGCTTACACCGATAATGACAGCATCTAATTCTGCAAAGCTTTGATGGCGGTCGCGGAAATCACATGCTTCTGTTGTACAGCCTGGTGTCATATCTTTTGGATAGAAATAAAGGACAATATGTTTTCCTTTAAAATCAGAAAGCTTTACTTTCTCCCCGTTGTCACCGGTTAATTCAATGTCAGGTACTTGCTGCCCTACTTCGATTGTCATGACACAATCCCTCCAACCTATTTTTTAATTAGCCTATCCAATTTTGAAAGGATATTCAACTAAGGACGCTTGCATCGGCATGTTAAAATAATGATAGACGACGTGATACGTTGAGATAGGAGGCTATTTATGAAATTCACAGAATCAGAAAAATTACATCAAGAGGCGCTGGAGCACATTGTTGGAGGTGTCAACAGCCCGTCTCGTTCATATAAAGCAGTAGGCGGAGGTTCACCCGTTGCGATGGAAAGAGGAGAAGGCGCTTATTTTTGGGATGTTGACGGAAACCGCTATATCGATTACCTGGCAGCATACGGTCCAATTATTACAGGACACGCCCACCCTCATATTACAAAAGCCATCACAAAAGCGGCTGAAACAGGTGTCCTTTACGGAACACCAACGAAACATGAAGTCACTTTTGCTAAAATGCTGAAGGAAGCCATGCCTGCTTTGGACAAAGTTCGTTTTGTCAATTCAGGTACAGAAGCGGTGATGACAACGATTCGAGTGGCACGCGCATATACAGGCAGAACAAAAATCATTAAGTTTGCCGGATGCTATCACGGCCACTCTGATCTTGTGCTTGTGGCAGCCGGCTCTGGTCCTTCCACTTTAGGAACACCTGATTCTGCGGGCGTACCAAAAAGTATCGCTAATGAAGTCATTACCGTTCCATTTAATGATATTGACAGCTATAAAGAAGCATTAGATCGCTGGGGTGATGAAGTAGCAGCTGTCCTTGTCGAGCCAATTGTCGGGAACTTCGGCATCGTAGAGCCTAAGGACGGTTTCTTGCAGCAGGTCAATGACCTCACACATGAAAAAGGCGCACTTGTGATTTATGATGAAGTCATTACCGCTTTCCGCTTTATGTATGGCGGTGCACAGGACTTGCTTCAAGTAAAACCTGACCTCACTGCATTAGGAAAAATTATTGGCGGCGGACTTCCTATCGGAGCTTACGGCGGTAAAAAAGAAATTATGGAACAAGTTGCCCCGCTTGGACCAGCCTATCAAGCTGGCACAATGGCAGGAAATCCTGCATCCATTCTTTCAGGTATTGCCTGCTTGGAAGTGTTAAAAGAAGACGGTGTTTACGAGCGTCTTGATCAGCTTGGCGCTATGTTAGAAGAAGGCATTTTAGCCCATGCCAAAAAGCATCAAGTAGATATTACAGTGAATCGCTTAAAAGGAGCGCTCACAATTTATTTCACAACAGAAACGATTGTGAACTACGAGCAGGCTGAAAATACTGATGGCGAAATGTTTGCCCGTTTCTTCAAATTAATGCTCGCCCAAGGCATTAACCTCGCTCCTTCTAAATATGAAGCTTGGTTCTTAACGATCGCACATACTGAAAAAGATATTTCTGAGACGCTAAAAGCAGTAGATCATGCATTTGCACAGCTAAAACAATCATAATGAAGTCCAAAAACAGGCGTAAAAACATGCGCCTGTTTTTTTATTGACCAACTCTTGTTTGTCAAAAGCGTGCGAATCTGTTACATTTCTTCTCAATACCTTCTTTAGATGTTTTCATGAACTTTCAAAAATCACTTGAATATTTCGGAAGACCGCTGTATATTACTTAGTTGTTTCATCAAAATATGAATGATAAATGACGAGTGATCATCTATTATCGAAAAGAAAGGAATGCAGGGACAAAACCAATGAAACTTGGAGCCCGTATTTTAAAAACTGGTATTGCCATTGTACTCGCGCTTTACCTGGCAACATGGCTTGGGTTGCCAACGCCCGTCTTCGCGGGAATTGCAGCTGTATTTGCTATCCAGCCATCAATTTATCGATCTTTTTTAACCATTGTTGATCAAGTGCAAGCCAATATTATTGGAGCAGCGCTTGCCATTACGTTCGGTCTGCTTTTTGGCACAGGACCAGTCATTATCGGTTTAACCGCCGTCATGGTCATCGCCATTAATTTAAAGCTGAAGATTGAACACACAATTCCAATTGCACTTGTAACAGTCATCGCGATTTTAGAAAGTGCAGGGGATCATTTCCTTTCCTTTGCCTTAATTCGAACAGCTACTGTGGTGTTAGGGGTTCTCTCTTCATTTTTAGTGAATTTAATCTTCCTGCCGCCAAAGTATGAAACAAAGCTTGTTCATCACATTATGGAAAATACGGAGGAGATTTTAAAATGGA
The DNA here is from genome assembly GCF_054161415.1 of Bacillus sp. PK5-006. Lineage (NCBI taxonomy): Bacteria > Bacillati > Bacillota > Bacilli > Caryophanales > Bacillaceae > Bacillus > Bacillus sp. PK5-006. Next base: position 2,815,847 of record NZ_CP096414.1, read on the forward strand.
TTCGTCTGACCTCCAGACAGTCTACTGATCATTCCACATTAAAGGATGACATCGATCAAATAAAAGAACGCATGATCAAATTAGATCATATTTACTTGTTATACAAAGAGGAACGAAGCTATTTAAAGAAAACCACCTATGTCAAATCAAGAAAGCTTGTTTTGTTCAGGCAGGCCATTATGACTTCAAATCGTGCTCTGTATTTGCTGAAAAAGCTTCATAAATTAGAAAATGAGATTCATTTGATGCCAGAGCATTTCAGGGAAAGCTTAACGGATGAAATTGATTATTTACTGTATTGGCATGAGCGCACCTTGATGAAATTCGTCGGAAAAATGAAACCGCAGGACGATGAATTTCAAAATGAATGCTCTCTTCGCCTTGAGACGTTAACGAAATCATTTATTCAGCATCAGCAAAACCAAGAAAATGACCTGCTCGATTACAACATGCTGAATGTCATGTCCAGCATCATCGAATACCGTGATGAATTAGAGCATTTAGATACATTGATTACAAGCTTCCAGACGTATCACCCAAAAGATAGTGAAATTGAGACAGAAGAAAAAGAAGCATAAACAGAAAAGACCGATTCCTAGAATCGGTCTTAAATTGTTGACAAAGAGCTAAAATGATCTTGATTTTAGCTCTTTGTCTTCTTTTCAGCGTGACTTGAAAACCTTTGCAGTCTAGGAAGAACGAGTACCGGAGCGGAGCGAATTGAGTATTCGTGAGCACCGGCACGCAGGACTGACACTTAATGCGAGGGTTTGCCCGCGCGCTGAGACCGATTCTGAGAATCGGTCTTATTTTATTTTCTTCATTTTAGGATCTAATGTGTCTCTTAATCCATCCCCCATCAGGTTAAAGCCTAAAACAGTCAGCATGATCGCTATTCCTGGGAAGAATAATGTCCAAGGGGCTTGAACGAGATAAGGCCTCGCATCGGCGAGCATTTTCCCCCATTCTGGACTTGGCGCCTGTGCCCCCAATCCTAAAAAGCCTAAAGCGGCTGCCTCAATAATTGCCGTTCCGATCGCTAGCGTTGCCTGTACGATGACCGGCACCATACTATTTGGCAGGATGTGGCGCAGAACGATGCGGCGGTGTGACATCCCCACCGCCTTTGCTGCCAGCACGTATTCTTCTTGTTTAATACTCAGCACTTTTGAACGAACGAGCCGTCCAAAGGTTGGGACATTAATAATCGCAATGGCAATAAGGGCATTTTGTAAGGAGGGGCCTAGGATGGAGACAATAGCAATCGCTAATAGAATGCTAGGAAAAGCAAGTAAAATATCAAACAATCTGGAGATCACAGCATCTAACACTCTTCCGCCATAGCCTGCTATCAATCCAAGCAGTGTACCTAAAATGACAGACCCGAGGACCGAGAAAAAACCGACCCATAAGGAAATCCGTGCTCCATGCACAACTCTTGAAAATATATCTCTGCCGAAATCATCCGTACCAAACCAGTGTGCAGCTGAAGGGGCACTAAATCGCTCACCGAGTGATTGTTCATTGATTCCATAAGGAGCAATGAGCGGCGCAAAGATCGCTAGGATCAGAAATAAAAAAACAATCACACTACCAATGACCGCCAGCTTATGCTGAAAGAACTGCTTCATTGATTCAAGAATCAATGATTGAGAGCGTTCATCTTTTGGCTGAGGTAGTTCAAGTTCTTTTTGTGCTTCCATATTGTCACTCTCCCTCCCTAATATTTAATCCTTGGATCAATGACCGCATACAAGATGTCCACAATGAAATTGATCAGGACAAATATAAGCGCAACGACGAGAATACCTGTTTGAATGACTGGGTAATCACGATAACTGATGGCGTCATATATATACCGCCCAATTCCCGGCCAAGCAAAAATGGTTTCTGTTAAAATCGCTCCACCAAGCAAGAGTCCTGTCTGAAGACCAATAATCGTCAAGATCGGAATGAGCGCATTTTTCAGGCCATGCTGATAAATGATAAAAAATGAACGTACTCCTTTTGCTTTTGCTGTTCGAATAAAGTCGGAATGAAGCACTTCCAGCATACTTGCCCTTGTAATTCTCGCAATAATCGCAGCAGGAATTGTGGCGAGTGCTGTACTTGGTAAGATCAAATGCTTGATGCTGTCAGCGAATTGATCAAACCGGCCTTGTAAAAGCGTGTCCAGTGTATGAATATACGTAATCGATTCGACTGGATTCCTTACGTCTTCTCGGCCCGTTGTCGGCAAAATACCTAATTCGATCGAGAACAGCCACTGCCCCATTAAGCCTAACCAGAAAATTGGCATGGACACTCCGATGAGTGCAATAAACATCGCGGCATAATCAAAGAAGGAATGCTTAAACCAAGCACTAATGATTCCGGCATTCACTCCCACGACAATCGCCAGCACCATGGCAAAAAAGGTCAATTCTAACGTCGCAAATAAGTAAGGCTTCATTTCCTGGGCAATAGCCGCTCCTGTTCGAATGGAAGTCCCTAAATCCCCTTTTAAAAGGCCAAGCATATAATGACCGTATTGAACGTACCATGGCTGATCTAAACCGAGCTGGATCGTTAATTGTTCTACAGCCTCTTTCGTTGCCCGCTGTCCTAAGATGACCTGCGCTGGATTTCCAGGTATAAAACGAATAATTGAAAACACGACCAATGTCATTCCGATCAGTACTGGGATGAGCATTCCTGCCCGCTTCATACAATAAGCAAACAAACAGCTTTCACCGCCTTTATCTTTGTTTGATAAGGGAGATACATGATCTCCCTTATTTGCTTATTCGAAATACACGTCAGTTAAAGCTTCTGAACCAGTTGGATGCGGCTGATAGCCTTTTAAATCATTAGAAGCGGCAAGCATTGGAATCGAATGCACCAATGGAATCCAAGGCGCTTCGTCATGAATGATTTCCTGCGCTTTTTTATACAGCTCATTTCGTTTCTTTTGATCTGTGTCTGTTTGCGCTTCAATAAGAATGTCATGCATTTTATCGTTTTCGAAGAATGTATAGTTGTTACCGCCAATGCTGTCTTTGTCCAGCAATGTGTAAATGAAATTATCAGGATCACCATTGTCCCCTGTCCAGCCTAATAAGAACACATCTGCTTCCCCTTTACTTGCTTTATCTAAGTAGGTTGCCCAGTCATATGTGACAATTTCTGCTTTGACGCCGACCTTTTCAAAATTTGACTGAATGACTTCTGCTACCTTCATCCCATCTGGCATGTATGGACGTGGTACAGGCATCGCCCAAAGCTTGATGCGAAATCCATCAGGGAAGCCTGCTTCTTTTAATAGTTCTTTCGCTTTTTCTGGATCATACGGATATGGCTCAATGTCGTCATTGTAGCCTTCTAAAGCTGGCGGCAATGGATTTTTTGCTGGCTCAGCAAGTCCGCCATAAAATGACTCAATAATCGATTCTTTATCGACCGCATAATTGAGTGCCTGACGAACCAGCTTGTTATCAAGCGGCTTTCTTGTGACGGTCAGTCCGATATAGCCTACGTTCATCGATGGTCTTTCAATGAGCTGGAGTGCTTTGTCAGTTTTAATGCCATCTAAATCTGACGGATTCACGCCATCCATTAAGTCGATCTCGCCTGTTTTAAGGGCATTTAAACGAGCAGAGTTTTCTGGAATGGAGCGGAAGATGATTTGATTCAGCTTTGGTTTATCCTTCTGCCAATAATCCTCGTTTTTTTCTAACACGATACGGTCGTTTTGCTTCCACTCTTTAAACTTGAATGGCCCTGTCCCCACTGGATTTTCTCTAAATGAATCGCCGCTTTTTTCAACTGCGGCTGGACTGGCGATGCCAAATGGTGACATGGCAATGTTTTTGAGGAATGTCGCCTGCGGGCGCTTTAGCTGAAATTCAATTTCATGCTCGCCTTTGACGATGATGTCTTTAATGACATGCCCTTTATCTTTTTTATAGCCGCCAAACATACCATAGTAAGGAAACTTTTCTGCGTCTCCATTCATCCAGCGCTCAAAATTGAATTTCACTGCTTCTGCGTTAAAGTCTGTACCATCGTGGAATTTCACACCTTTTCTTAAGTAGAACGTGTATGATTTTCCGTCCTTTGCAACATCCCATTCTGATGCGAGGCCAGGATGGATGGTCGTGTCTTTCTCACCGTAATTCAAAAGCTTTTCAAATATATTCTCTGTGACCTTGAAGGTTTCGCCTTCTGTTGTTGTGATTGGATCTAGTGAAGTGGAATCTCCCCCTCTGCCAAATACGAGGGTATCTTTTGTTGCCTTTTCTTCTGATGTCGGTGAAGACGAGCATCCCCCTAAAAAGAGCGCCAGTGCCAGCACAAAAATGAAACTACTGAATAACCATGTCTTCTTCATTGTGTTCCTCCTTTTGATATAAATAACACGCGGCCGCGTGCCCCGGTGCCTCCTCATACAAAGCAGGAACTGCTTTCAGGCATTTCTCCCATCTCTTTGGACACCTTTTGTAGAAAGGACAGCCGCCGCGTTCCGTCATTGTGGTCTCTTCTGCTGCCACATCTTGCACCTCTAGTACGTGATCCATATGTGGAATGGATTTCAGAAGCAGCGATGTATAGGGATGAAGCGGGCTGTGAAACACATCCTCGGCAGGCCCCATCTCGACAATGCGCCCAGCATACATGACGGCGATCCGATCGCTCATATACCTGACAACCCCAAGGTCGTGAGAAATAAACAAATACGTCAGAGAAAGCGTCTTTTGTAATTCAAGCATCAAATTCAAAATTTGCGCTTGAACGGATACATCTAAAGCCGAAACTGGTTCATCGGCAATGACAAGACTTGGGTGCGTAATAAGTGCTCTTGCGATACCGATACGCTGCCTTTGTCCGCCGCTGAATTGATGCGCATAACGTTCCCCGTAGGAAGGATCAAATCCAACAATGTGCAGCATCTCTTTTACCCGTTTCCGTCTTTCTGCTTTCGTCCCATGCTGATGGACAATCAGTGGTTCCTCTAAAATATCTTTGATTTTCATTCTCGGATTTAAAGAAGCATATGGATCTTGAAAGATCATTTGAATATCTTTTCTTAAGGAACGCATGTCTCGTTCTTTTAGAAGGGTGATCTCCTGCCCTTTTAATTGAATAGAGCCTGACGTCGGTTCAGTCAATCTCATTAGGCTTTTGCCAAGTGTTGATTTACCGCAGCCTGATTCACCAACAATGCCAAGCGTTTCTCCTTCCTTCACGTGAAAGGACACTTGATTTAAAGCCAAAGTCGATTGTTTATGTTTAGAAAAAAAAGCGGCTGTGTCATACCGTTTTGTCAGCTGATTCACTTGCAAGAGTGGGTGACTCAGTGTCTTCTCCTCCTTCCATTAGAAAACATGCCACGCGATGATTCTGTTCAATGGATTGTAAGGCTGGATCTTTTTCAAGACATTGCGCCATTTGATATGGGCAGCGTGGTGCAAATTGACAGCCGGACCGGATGGCCCCTGGCTTAGGCACATGACCTGCAATAGAGATGAGTTTTTCTTTTTTCTCTTTAAACGATGGGACTGAGGCGAAAAGACCTTTCGTGTAGGGATGCAGAGGTTTTTGAAAAATACGGTCAACGGTTCCTTCTTCTACAATTCGACCGGCATACATAATCATGACTCGCTGGCATATTTGCCGCACCACGCCTAGATCATGGGTAATAAATAAAATAGCAGTATCCAATTCTTCGTTCAGTTTTTTGAGCAGACGAAGGATTTGCGCTTGGATGGTTACATCAAGTGCAGTTGTCGGTTCATCAGCGATCATGAGCTTTGGGTGACAAAGCATTGCCATCGCAATCATGACTCGCTGGCGCATACCGCCTGATAATTCGTGTGGATATTTTTTAAGTAACGATTCCGCTTGCTTCAACCCAACTGTTTCAAGAAGATCAACTGCCTTCGCTTTTGCTTCTTTCTGACCGATTGCTTGATGTGTGAAAAGGGCTTCCGTCATTTGTTTGCCGATGGTCATTAATGGGTTCAGAGAGGTCATGGGCTCTTGGAAAATCATCGAAATGTCATTTCCTCTTATCTCTCGCCACTCTTTCTCTGAAAGTGACAGCAGATTTTGCCCTTCGAAATGAACCTCACCCGTTGTTTCGGTTTGCTGATTCAATCCCATTAATGACATGCTTGTAATACTTTTCCCGCAGCCAGATTCGCCCACAATTCCTAACGTTTCCCCTTTTTGAATCGAGAACGATATGTGATGGACGATGGGCACTTTTTGCTTTTTCTGCTGAAACGCAATGGACAGCTGTTTGACATCTAGCAGCACGTCTTGTTCTTTCACATATTCACCACCCCGTCATACTTTTTAAAATTGTATTGAGACAAGCTGGGAAATATGTCATGTTTTTGACAAGCATAAAAAAGCCTATCCGCTAGAATCGGATAGGCTTCTACTAATTTAATGTTTGAATGGTAAATAAATGACGATAGTGGCTGTCTTGATTCATTAATTCTTCGTGTGTTCCCTTTTCCACTATTTCGCCTTGTTCCATGACCACAATTTGGTCAGCATGTGTAATGGTTGATAATCGGTGTGCGACAATAAAAGTTGTGCGATCCTTCGCCAGCTTTTGCATCGCTTCTTGAATGTAATGCTCACTTTCTAAATCAAGTGCGGACGTCGCTTCGTCTAAAATCAAAAGCGGTGGATTTTTTAGAAATACCCTTGCAATGGAAATCCGCTGTTTTTGTCCGCCTGACAGCTTCACGCCCCGTTCTCCTACTTTCGTGTCATATCCTTCAGGAAGAGACATAATAAAATCATGGGCGTTTGCCGCTTTTGCAGCCGACACGATTTTTTCAAAAGATGCTTCAGGGTCACCAACCGCAATATTTTCTTTAATCGTGTCACTGAATAGGAATGTATCCTGCAGCACCATTCCGACTTGATTTCGAAGGCTTCTTGCTTTGTACTCTTTGATATCAATGCCGTCAATTTCAAGTGACCCGTTTGTGACATCATAAAACCTTGGAATTAAGCTGACGAGTGTCGACTTTCCTCCACCGCTCATTCCTACAAGGGCAACTGTTTGTCCTTTTTCTACTTTCAAGGAGATATTGTGCAGAATCTCTTCCTGCGTGTGTTCATAACGAAACGACACATTTTTAAACTCTACCTCTCCTTTTAAATGATTGGCTTCTTTTGCATTCGGCCGGTCTGTGACCTCATATGGCTCATCAATAAACTCAAAGATCCGATCCATTGATGCAACGGACTGAGTTAACGTCGTGGATGAGTTAATGAGACGTCGAATCGGATTGTACATCCGGTCAATATAGCCGACAAAGGCGATCATGGTCCCAATCGAAAGCGACCCGTTAATTACGGTGTAGCCAGCAAATGCAATGATTAACAGCGGTGCAATGTCAGTGATGGTATTGACGACAGCAAATGTTTTTGCATTCCAATTCGTATGGTTGATTGCTTTGTTTAAGAAATTTTTGTTTTCATCATGAAAATTCTCTTGTTCATATTCTTCAATCGCAAAGCTTCGAATGACCGGCATTCCTTGTACTCGCTCATGCAGGTGCCCTTGCACTTCAGCCAGCGCCTGTGACCGCTCTTTTGTCAGCTTACGAAGCCGTCCGTAAAAATACTTTACTGCAAACGCGTATAGCGGAAAAATAATGACAGACACGATGGTGAGCTTCAGATCCAGTGTACACATAATAGCGATCACGATCAGTACAGTCATCATATCCAGCCAAATGTTCATGAGCCCTGTGATGACAAATTCCTTTGTCTGCTCCACATCGTTGATCACTCTTGAAATAATTTCTCCTGTTCTCGTGTTGGCATAATAACGAAGACTTAGCTTTTGAATATGCGAGAACAGCTTCTCCCGAATATCAAACAAAACCTTACTGCCTGTCCACTGAGCGTAGTATTGTCTATAGTATTCAACAGGCGGCCTCAACACTAAAAATAATACGAGCATGATTCCCATTATGATCAGTAGAGTTGATGTCTTTTCTTCAGCTGACCCCGAGCCTTGAATGACATCATCAATGACATATTTTAAAAGCAGAGGCAAGGTTAAGGGAATCGAGAACTTAATCATTCCGATGACCATTGTCAATGCAATCTGTTTTTTATACGGTGTTACAAAAGCCATGTAGCGTTTAATGACCCCCATGTAAATCTCCTTCCCAATCTATCAGTGCCTCTTATCCGTACGCAGTCAAAAACCTGTTAGCCTAAAAAGCCAAACAGGTTTTTCGATGCTCTTGCTTATTTTGTATAATGTAAAAAACGTTCATACCACATATCCACAAATTCAGGAGCAAACGGACCTTTCCGCTGGTGAATCCAATGCAGTAATGTATTCAGATGCTCTCTTAAGATACTATCGATTTCTTTTGGATAATTCATCTGCCTCTTATGATCTGCATATTCGTCCTCATCCAAAATATTGTACGTCATGTCTGGAAAGACTTTGACGTCTAAATCGTAATCAATATACTTAATTGCCTCATCATCTGTCGCAAAAGGAGAGCTGATGTTGCAGTAATAATATACCCCATCATCTCTAAGCATCCCAATTACATTAAACCATTGTTTTGCATGGAAATAGCAAATAGCCGGTTCTCTCGTCATCCAAGTACGGCCGTCGGATTCAGTCACCATTGTACGGTCGTTTGCACCAATGATACACAATTCCGTTGCTTTCAGAATGGTGGTTTCATTCCAAATCCTGTGGATCAAGCCATTATGTTTATAGCTTTGAATTTGGATGGTTTCTCCTTCCTTGGGATAGCCCATATTTTCTCCCCTACTTTCTATAACAAACAAACCTAACAGTCCAAAGACCTAATTTCCCAACTAAACATGTCTCTATTATATTATACCGTTACATCATTAAAAAATGAAATGAAAAAGCCATTCAAACCAATTGAACGGCACACTGACTTACATCGCGCTAGAACTCTTTTCCATCTGTTTATATGAGTTGATGACCTCTTCTGTCTGTTTTGTAAATAAGGTTTGCACTTTTTGCAGTTCCTCACGTTTCTGTTTGATCTGATCACAAAGCCTATGCCACTCTTCTTTTTTTTCATCCTGCAGCAATTGTTTTTCTGTTTCTAAGCATAGATCGAGTTCTCCCTGCACATCGAGCAGCTGATCCATGAGCTGCATTTGTTCTTTTACAAGCTGATCGAAATCAGACATCTAACTCCTCCCTTTTTATCGAATCCACTTTTTGTCTGTATACCATTTCTTGAAAGAAGAAGGAAATCCTTTGACTGTTTATGTAGAGGTTTTACAGGTTTTGTCGGATGGTGGTGAGAGGCAAAAAGAAAAGCACTTCATTCGTATATGAAGTGCTTTCCTTTGTTTCAGTGATTAGCTGTTTTGTTGTTTGTTTTGCTCAGCTTTTTGGTTGTATTTTTTTACGTGCTGTGCGTCAGTCTCGCTAGCAAATTCAGTGCCGTATTGACCACCTTGTGCAGCAGCTTGGTTTTGTTTCTTCACTTGTTGTGCGTTTGTTTTGTTTTGTTGTTGATCCATCATTATCACCTCCACGCACATTAATTTGTGCAGAAGGTGTACATCCTATTCATGATTTTTTTAAACAAGCAAAGAACGTCCGCCATCTACAATAATCGTCTGGCCTCTAATCATGTCTGCTTTGCCTGATACAAGGAATTCCACGCTGTCGACCATGTCTTTAATTTCCACCATTCGGCCGGCAGGTGTATTTTTCTTCGCATCTTCTAAAAGCTCTTCACGGTTCGGGAAGTGCTTAAGTGCATCGGTATCGATCGCGCCGCCTGATACAGCGTTGACGACGATATTTTTTTGTGAAAGCTCAACAGAAAGGTAACGTGTTAAAGCTTCTAGTGCTGCTTTTGATACGCCGACTACTGTGTAATTTTCAAGGTAGCGAATAGAGCCAAGAGAACTAATGCTGACGATATGTCCGCCGCCGTTTTTCTCCATTAGTTTCGCCGCTTCTTGTCCGCAGAATAACAAGGCTTTCGCATTGATATTCATTGTCCAGTCCCAATGATTTTCTTCAAGGTCCATAATTGGACGCTGAACACCTGATGCCGCATTGTTTACAAATACATCTAAACGGCCAAAGGTTTCGTCGATTTGCTGAAACATGTCTTTGATTTTCTCAGGCTGGCCTACATTGGCTTTAACAACCAATGTCTTGACACCCATCGCTTCAATTTCTTCCGCTGTTTCAAGTGCGGCTTTTTTGCTTCTCGCATAGTTAATGACAATGTCATATCCTTTTTCAGCGAGTCGGAGGGCTACTTCTTTCCCTACTCCTCTGCTGCTTCCTGTAATTAATGCACATTTACGTTGACTCATTATGGTTCATCTCCTGATTTGAATAGTTTTCGTTCATTCGCTTCACACTAATAGGAAAGTTCCTATTAGGAGGTTACATTCATGTATGTCGGACGCGATTTAAGCCAGCTTGGCATGATGTCCAAGGATCAATGGAAAGATACTGAGCTTGCTTACTTTCATCATGCTTTCCAACAAATTTTACCTTATTTGAACGAAGAAGGGCAATCTAAGTATCGAGAAATCATTTCTGAAATCGAAGACCGCGGGGGTCTGCACCGAAATGAAGCTGATTATACCCACGGGACAACGGTTAAATACGACTAGGTTGCTCAAGTGCCAGCTTCCAAATTTTTTGGTGTGAGACTGGCAAAGCATATGCCTCAAATTCTTCTGTTGTGACTTTTTTCAGCTTCGTGTCATCAGATACAGAGGTAACTCGTCCAAAGAAAACAGAAATATTCCAGATGAGGTGGGTAAATACATGCTGAATGGTGCCTTCTAAATCACCAAGCTCCGCTTGTACACCCGCCTCCTCTTTTAAGAAATCAATCAGCTGCTCTTTTTCCGTTTTTCTTCCCTTCATGGTTTCCATGTTAGGGAATTCCCATAAATTCGCAAGCAGGCCTGTACTTGGCCGCTTATGAATATATAGGTTGCCTGCGTCATCAAATAACACCGCTGCTGCCATTGATTTTGCAGTCGGCTTTTTCTTTTTGCTTTTCACTGGGAGCTCATGCTGAACGCCTTCCTCGAATGCCGAGCAATGCATGTTCACAGGGCAAATGAGGCAGGCTGGGGATGTTGGGGTGCAAATGAGCGCACCTAGCTCCATCAGCCCTTGATTAAATTCTGACGGCTTTTCCCGGGAAATGAGCTGATCGACCGCAAATTCGAAAATGTTTCTCGTTTTTGGTTTTGCAATATCATCCCATATGGACAAAATACGAGAAATGACCCTCATAACGTTGCCGTCTACCGCAGGATATGGCTTGTTATAGGCGATACTCAGCACTGCGCCACTCGTATACGGGCCTACACCTTTGAGCTTTGAAAATTGCTCTTTTGTATCAGGGACAATGCCACCGTAGGTTTCATATACTTCTTTCACAGCTGCCTGTAAATTACGCACTCTTGAGTAGTAGCCAAGACCTTCCCATGCTTTCATGACCTTTTCTTCGTCAGCTAAAGCGAGATCCTTCACCGTCGGGAATTGCTCCATAAACCGGTTGAAATACGGAATGACCGTATCTACTCTCGTTTGCTGAAGCATGACTTCTGATACCCAGACGCGGTATGGATCTTGATTTTCACGCCATGGCAATGTTCGTTGTTCTTTTTCATACCAATCAATTAAATCATGCTGAAAGCCCGCAATATCTTTGCGGTCCAGCTTTTCTTGAATGTCTTTCATATCTATACTCCTTCTCATTGGACCGAGGGCTAACGTTCTGAATAGAACCTTATTTGTTGTATACTGTTTGTAGATACGTTAACATGTTACATTAAATCGGGATAAAGCAAAAGTGATTTTGCACATAGTCTTGATTGAAGACGTATACTTTGTATGATTGTTCCTAAGCATGACAACTAGGAGGTAATCAATTGGACACTGGTACTCATGTAGTAATGGGCATTTCTCTTGGGGGACTTGCACTTTTAGATCCAGCCGTCAGCGCAGATCCACACATGGCACACGCCGTGATGATCGCGACAATCGCCGGCTCCCAAGCACCAGACATTGATACTGTGCTAAAACTAAAAAATAATGCGGTTTATATAAGAAATCACCGAGGATTTACACATTCCATTCCGGCTGTACTGTTCTGGTCATTGCTGATTCCGGCTGTGATTTTCCCATTTGTGCCGGGGGCGGATTTACTTCACCTTTGGTTATGGACACTATTAGCCGTTGTGCTTCATGTGTTTGTCGATATTTTCAATGCATACGGTACGCAGGCCATTCGTCCATTTTCAAAGAAATGGGTAGCACTTGGAATCATTAATACGTTTGATCCGTTTATCTTTTTTACACACCTTGTCGCTATTGTCGTTTGGGCGATTGGCGGTCATCCCGGCTATACGTTCATAACGCTGTACGCGGTGATATTCTGTTACTATATCGTCAGGGTCATTATGCAGCTACAAATTAAACGTCAACTGCGTGCACGATTCGATGAAATTGAAGAGATTATCATTTCGCCTACAATGAAGTTCAGACAATGGCGCATTGCCGTGAAATGTAAATCCTCTTTCCATGTTGGGCGCAGCATGAATGGAGAAGTCGTCATTTTAGACACGTTTAACCGTGTGCCGGTCCCGGATACTGAAATTATGAAAATTGCCAAACAAGATGAAAACATTTCAGCCTTTCTCTCCTTCTCCCCTGTCTATCGGTGGGAAGTGGATAAATTCAAGGATCATTATGAAGTGCGGTTCATTGATTTGCGATACCGAAGCAAAGGTCATTATCCTTTTGTCGCAATCTGCCATATCGACATGGACCACCAAATCAAAAATTCCTATACCGGCTGGATTTTCAGTGAAGAAAAACTGCAAAAAAAATTAAGACTCGGCTCTGTGTGAGCGAGTCTTTTTTTGTGCTTCACTTTTACAACTTCGTCATATATTCCACAATAAACTCCCAAAATCCAGGTCCTTCTTGGTAGATCAGCCGGTCTATTTTTTCGATGAGTTTGATATAGAGTTCTTGTTCGAGGTCTTCTCTTTCTTGATATGCCGTGTTTTGTAGTTTCTTTTTGATCATGGGTGTGAAGGTTTCAATGAGTTCTTCCATTTCTCCATTGGTCATTTTGTCTTCTTGCACGGACATCTCCCCCTGTTTCTTCTTTTAGTTTGTTGAGCGCTTTTTTGTGTATGTTTGAGATGTTTTGTCTTGTTTCGCCTAACTGATCGGCTATTTCTTTCATCGTTTGGCCTTCGACATAAATTTGAGTTAAGACCATTTTTTGTTTGTCTGTGAGCAGCTGGTAGGCCTTGTACAATGTTTGGTCTTGCAGATGCTCTCCTAAGTCTTGCTGGTTGAAGAGCACGGCTTCATACGTATCTGTTTGAACAGGGTCTTTCACTTCTTGTGTATCAGGATGATCGAGTATGAGCGGAAAACGCTGCTGTTTCTTTTTTACTCGTTTGTCAAAGTCGACTGAAAAGATGCGTATCATTGTGGAGATATACTTGATGATGCGGATTTTCTGATAGAACTGTTTGAACTCGGAATCTAGTTTTTTGGCATTTTCCTCGTTTGGCTCTTCCATGACTTGCCGGAGCAGCTGCTCGTTTTTCGGGTTGCTTAAAAACTGCTGAATGAGCGGGTGATCAATGATTTCTTTCCATTTTGCTTTCAATAACAGCCGATAATCCATGTGCATCCTCCCCTTTGTTCCCTCTACTAGCATTAAGTGGACAAAAGTTAAAAAAAGTAAACTTCGTGAAACGGGTCTAATGATTCATTTTCTCCCCCTCTGCTTTCCTTTTTCTTCTTTCATACCACTTATATAGAAGACGAGTATCCGCTGGGAGGTGAGACAAATGGAGACCTTTTTTTCAGAGGAATGGTTGAAGCAGCTCGGTCAAGCTGGCTTCCCTGCCATTTTGACGGTTTACTTGCTGACACGCTTTGAACGAAAGTTTGATGAATTAAGCAAGCTCATCCAACGATTAGTCGCTGCTCAAAAAAATGATGAATCAGATTGACATCTGCTTGATTCGTTTCACCTTATGAAAACGAGGGCGAAATGAAAGGCCTTTTGTCACCTCACACAATACGATGTTGAAAGGGGATTTTATCATGAGTGAAAAGCAAAATGGAATACCACAGCCGATTCGAGGAGAAAAAGGAGCAACGGTCAAAATTCCACGTAATCTCGAGCGGGACAGACAAAATCCAGATATGCTCACGCCGCCAGAAACCGATCATGGAACGGTCTCCAACCTGAAATATTCTTTTTCTGATACACACAATCGTTTAGAAAAAGGCGGCTATGCCCGAGAGGTAACAGTCCGCGAACTGCCGATCTCTAAAAGTCTTGCATCTGTTAATATGCGGTTAAAGCCTGGTGCGATTCGTGAGCTTCACTGGCATAAGGAAGCGGAATGGGCGTACATGATTTATGGGGAAGCCCGGATTACATCGGTTGATGCAGAGGGGCGCAATTTTACAGAGGATGTGACTGAGGGTGATTTGTGGTACTTCCCTTCTGGCCTGCCGCACTCTATCCAAGCACTTGAACCGGGAGCTGAATTCTTGCTTGTGTTTGATGATGGGTCATTCTCAGAAAATAGTACGTTCCAAGTAACCGATTGGCTTGCCCATACGCCAGAGGAAGTCGTGCTTAAGAACTTCGGTATGACAAAGGAGCAGTTTGACAAGCTGCCAGAGAAAGAAAAGTATATTTTCCAAAAAGGAATTCCTGGTTCCCTTGAATGTGACAAGGTAAAAACAGAGCAAGGAGAAGTCCCGAATTCCTTTAAATATGAGCTGTTAAAACAGGAGCCGATTACGTCAAGCGGCGGACAAGTGTGGATTGCGGACTCTACCAATTTCAAAGCGTCTAAAACGATTGCATCTGCTCTTGTGAAAGTTGATCCAGGTGCCATTCGCGAGCTGCACTGGCATCCAAATACGGATGAATGGCAATATTTCATTTCTGGAAAAGCACGAATGACGGTATTTGCTTCTGATGGACATGCGAGAACCTTCAACTATCAGGCGGGAGACGTTGGATATGTCCCATTTGCGATGGGGCATTATGTAGAAAATACAGGCGACGAACCGCTTTATTTCTTAGAAATCTTTAAGAGCGATCATTATGCAGACATTTCACTCAATCAGTGGCTTGCGGTCACACCGAAACAGCTTGTTCTTGATCATTTAGATCAAGGTGAAGATTTCTTAAAACTGCTTGATACTGAAAAACATCCTGTGATCGCTGCGCCTAAAAAAGAGGATTAACATATAACTTCCTGCAAAAAGGCTGTCCTTTTTGCAGGTATCTTCATGTAAAGGAGTGTTTGTTCACCTATGCAGCAATCTGTTCACGCTTTATGGCAAGGGCTGAAATGGCTCATGGCGGCGTCGGCTGTCTGTTACATATTTTTGTTGTTTTGTGTACTGTTCTTTCATTTAACGGGTGCTTTTTATCAATCGATTTTATCGATGCTTTTATTTATGGGCATCTATGTGGTACTTGGGATATCCTTTGAGCATGTGGAGCATGTGCTTATGAGAGTTGTTAGAAAATGCCGTTCCAAAAAACGCTCCATCGTTTTCTATGCCATTTCCATTCATCTTTTGTTTATTTGGGGTGCTGTCTATTTATCAGATGAATTGGTAGGCGGCATTTTACTGTCTACTTCTGAGGAAATCCTCTTTGCTCTAAGCCTTTGGTTGTTTCATTTTTTGTTTGATTATGCGACGTTTTCGTTTGAGAAAGAAGCTTAATGATTTGCTTCATATGATGGATATCGTGTTCGATCAGACCTTGGAAGATAAAAAACACCACTTATGATGAAAAGTGGTGTTTCTTGTGTTGTCTTCGTGCATATAGGATCGCACCGATCAAACTGACGAGTGAAATCAACGCGAGAATTCTGATATAAGGCGGATAGTAGGTTAGCACAATCTCGTTTTTGCCTTTTTCTATTGGAAAACCGATAAAGGCGTAATTGGCTTGTTCAATATCGGTCTGCTTTCCGTTTACCGTGAGCTCCCAGCCTTTTTCATATGGTACTGGGAGAACCATATAATCATCGCCGCGTTTGTTATCATATGAAATCGTAAAGCGGTTGTTTTCGAGCTTTACTTGCTGGCTGCCATCATCCTGTTTTTCTTTTTCATATGCCTTTTCTAGGATGCGGTAAGGCTCTTGATACAGCCTCAGTTGATTGAGCTCATACGTCCCTTTTGGTACTCGAATGGAAAGGATTTTTTCTGCAGGGACTCGAATCGTCACTTCATTGACGCCTGTTTTGTAGATGGATGTATTGCTTTTTCGTGAGGTGACGTAGTTGTCAACGGATAACTGAAATCCTTCGTTACGGTCTGTCCGCTTCACATAAAAGCTCACATACACATCCCCAGCGCGGGCCATATCATCTGGCAGCGTGATATTCAGACCGCCTGTTTCTCCGTATACATCAAGCACGCCGTGTTCGTATACGGCTTGTTCCGTATGAATCTTTGTATCCTTGACTCGATCTGGCGCATGCTCAATTTCAGCGTTTCCTTTTTTGTCTAAAATCACACCTTGCAGCATCGCATGCTCCCTATCTAGTGCTGAGGCATCTTTTAAGGATTTTTCTGAATAAACGGTGCTTGTTGTTCTTGCAAATGGCAGCGGCCGTGTATTTTCATACACTTTATAATGCTCGCTTTCCAATATTGGCTTAAAATAAGCTGGCGGTGAGTAAGGCATCGTATTGTCTCTCATATAATACTTTCCGTAGGTCAGGCTGTATAAATTCGCCCTGTCCCCCATTGTTGCATAACGGCTGACACTTTCTCGTCCCATATCGATTTGCAGGTCATTCCAGTAGAAATTGAGCAAATGCTGATTCAATATACTTGAATACGCACTCATGCCTTGAAAGCCTTCAAATAACGGGGTATTGTTGCGCACGCCATTCATCCAATCAATCCGAGCAAGCGGATCTTTTGAGGAGCGGCTTTGAATCTGCTGAATGAGCTTCATTTGCTCATGTCCAGCATACGCCTCACTATTCAGATACGTATCTGATACGCTCTTAATATTGCTTCTTTCAGATAAATAGCCCTGCTGGTACACGCCTGCTGTCAGTAAGCTGAAAGCGATGAGCACAGCTGAAAAGAGACGAAGATGCTGGCGTTTTTCCGCATGAATCATAAGGAAAAACAAGCTGATCACAAGCAGTCCTATGCCTGTAAATACAACAACATCCATATTTCCCTTTGCTCGTTCTGATAAGATGACTGCGAGAAGAAATACGATCCAAGCGCCTAAGACCGCACGCTTTTTCCACTTCCACTCGATTTGCGAGAAATGCTTGATGGTGATGGCTGCGACCGCTCCAACTGTAAAGGCAAGAATGTATTCAAACCTGTACTGTGGTGCTGAAAAACCATTAAACACGCTCGCCATCTTTGGACTGTAATGAAAAACAATGAGCAGAACGCTGATCGATGTAAACATGAAAAACCACCTGTTCCGGTAAAGCGGAACGAGGAACATACAAATGAGAAAAATAACAGGTAATAAATACACCCTGCTTGTAAACAGCAGATGATCATGCAGATCAAACCAAGGTATAGATTGATCATATGGCGGTCTTATATTATGAAGAAATCCATAGACAGACGGGACAAAAAAGGCAGCACTGATACCAAAGGATAACAGCGTAGAGACCGCCAGCGTCCAGAACACCTTCCACCCGTTCTCCTCACTTCGAAGCTTGATGATATATCTGAAGACAAGATAGATCGCTAAAAAGATAAAATGAATATAAGCAAAGTAAAAATTGTTGATGAGCATCAGGCTGCACGACGCAATAAACCAAGCCGGCTTACCCGTTTTGAAAATCCGTTCAACCCCAAGTACAAGCAGCGGGAGCCACATCATACTGTCGGTGAAAAACTCCCAAAACGTTTGATGCCGAAAATACACAATAGACAATCCGTAAATTGCGGCTCCTGTTAATGCGCTCAGCCTATGCTGAACCATTGAAAGAAGCACACGGTAAGCGATGAACAGAATGAGCGTCAGCTTGATCACACTCAGCCAAATGACGGCATTTGCCCAGAAATGGATGTCCGTTGACTGGATAAGATGAAACGCATTCATCAGCCAGACGACAGCGACCGTGACCATAAAGACAGTCGACGTTGTGAAATAATAACCTAATTGCGTATATGTACCGCCGCCTAGACCGAATTGATAGGAATAAAAGAAGTTCCCTTTGACGTATTCATCGTACAGCAGCTTTTTAAATGGGAGCATTTGTGAGATCCCGTCTCCATCTCCTGTCATGTACCGGCCTTGGGTATATTCATATAAGAAAAAGGAGTGTCCTAATAAAGCGAGAATGAGGCACATTCCTATTAGTATCCATCTACGTTTCATCATCTAAATCCTTTCCACAAAAGATCCACTATTCTTTGAAACAAAACAACCCAGCAAGCGATTCGTGCTTGCCGGTTATTTGACTCCACGTTATTTAAATAACTGTGTTAACACTCGGTCTTGTTCCTTTGAGCTTGTCTCTTGTTCCATCACATTTGATTCCTGGATTAAATAATGCGGCCTCTTTTTCGTTTCATAATAAATACGGCCAATATATTCTCCAATCACGCCTAGACTCAAAAGCTGGACACCTCCGAGGAACAGCACAGCCGATATTAAAGTAAAATAACCTGGCACCATAATGCCCGTTCTGACGATTTGAATAAAGGTGGCCACGATGTAAATCAATGAGAGAAATAAGATCAGTATGCCAGTATAAAAACAAATTCGCAGCGGGCGGTTGTTAAAGGAAATGACGCCATCTATGCCATAGTTAAATAATTTCTTCAGTGACCATTTTGTATCACCATGCTGTCTTTCTACATTTTCATAATAGATGACCTTTTCTTCAAACCCAATCCAGCAAAAAAGCCCTTTCGAAAAACGATTTCCCTCTTTCAGCTGGAGAAGTGCATCGATGGCTTGGCGTGAAATTAAACGGAAATCCCCGACGCCATCACGCAAGTCCACTTCTACTACCTTGTTCATCACCTTATAGTACATGGATGACAGGTAAGAGCGCAGCTTGCTGTCACCTTTACGATTCCGTTTGGCAATGACTTGATGATAGCCTTCTTCATACCCTCTGACAAAGTCCTGAATTAAATACGTCGGGTGCTGCAGATCGGCGTCCATAATAATCGCAGCGGCTCCTTTTGCATGTTCAAGACCTGCCAAAATAGCGGCTTCCTTTCCAAAGTTACGCGAAAAGGAAATATATTTAACCTTTGCACTTTTGCGAGAGAGCTCTCTCATGTATTGAAGCGTGTTGTCTTTGCTTCCATCATTCACAAAGATGATTTCAAAGTCATAATGAAAATCGCGAAACTCTTCCTCGAGTGCCTCAAAGATTCGTCTGATGTTTTCACCTTCATTGTAAGAAGGAATTATAACAGAGAGCAGTTCCCGTTCCATATCGCACCTTCTCTTCACTTTTTTCACATAGTCTGATATGATCATTATTCCTTTTTTGTCAGAAAACGAAACCCTTTTTTATTATCCATAAATTACATGTCTCTTCAATCGTTTCATTATATCAGAGTTTTATTTCCAGTGATTTTCAGCAGGATGAATTTAATGTAATTTTAAGTTTAATCATTGTAAAAAGCCTGTAATTTCGATCACAGACTGGGTATTGTTTCATAAAGTTATTTGTTCATTTGTATATTTTCCTTATTATTGAAAAAGATGAATGGAAGTAAAAGGGCAACCTTTTAGTGAAGCAGCCCTCGATTGTTTTGTTGCAGATGCTCGTTTGCCTTTGATTGTTTATTTTGAAATAAATGCAGCTGCGCGCCGTAGCTCTCGATCCACTCTTGGACAATTCGTTCTGTTGTTTCCTGTCCTTTATACTTGCGGCCAGCCTTTGCATAAGTCGTTTCAAAATCACTCCAAAGCAGCTCTACCCATGTACGTGCTTCGTCATATGTCAGCATATTGTTTTTTTCCATAAGTTGTTCTGTTAGTCGCTCAAAGTATTGTTCCATGTGTATTCCTCCTTCATCTAGCAGAAAGTGCCTTTTTAAAAAAACTTCTTTTTTCATATACTACCCTTACGTCTTCAAAAGACGCAAATGATTTGTATTGTTTGGAGGGAATCGATATGCGTAATAAAGCAAAAGGCTTTCCAAATCAGGTAAATCACAAGTTTGAAGGCGAACCAGGCGCTAGAGATGCTTATGCGTCTAAACGGCCGAATGGTGAAACGAATACACGTCCACAGGAACGTATGAGGGCATCAGGGAAACGCTAATTTTTCCAAAGGGAGTGCTTGAGATATGAGTTCAAATGGGAAATCGTATATGGCAGACTTTGTTCAATTAAGGACAACCGCTTACCCTCAACCATGGGCAAATGCAAAGCATTCTGCCTCTCAGGTCAACGGAGAAACGCAGCAAACGCAGCACGACATCGTACTTCAGAACAACGTCCGTAAACAGCGTTCGAAGTAAAGAAAAGGACTGATCTTTTAGGATCAGTCCTTTTGCGTCAGCATTGAAATCGGCAGGGCATCTTCCTTATTTGGAGCTGATACTCTGTATCCCCAAGCAAACACGCCATTTAAATATTCCACATAAAACTCTTCTTCTGTGTCTTTGATTTGATAAGTCGTTTTCGTTTGAATCAAGGCTGGATCTAATAAATAGGCTTTCGCCATATCGATTTTCCGTTCTAAAACTGCGTATTCATTCACAATGCCAAGCTGCTCAGCCTTTCGTGCTTTTTCAGAAAGGGCGGCAATCTCCTGCTTCAATTCGTATTCTGTCATCTCACTATAGCGTTTTTCCATCTGTCATTCCCCTTTGTCTAAAACGTGATCAATTGTATCGAGATCAAAGCCTTTTCTGAATAAAAATTGCTTTACTTTCATCTTCTTTTCAAATGATCCGTCATATCCTACCTTGCGTTTTGCCTTCTCCAGCATATAAAGGAGGGCTTCTTCTTCCTTTTCGTCTTCTTGTCCATCATAGGCTTCTTGAAGGGCTTTATCAATGATCTCAAACGAAAATCCCTTTCGCTGCAGCTGCAGCTTGATGCGCTGCTCGATCTCTTTTGCAGAACGATTTTTTTCTTTTTTGACAAGCTTGAGAACCTGCTTTACGGCTTCCTCGAGCTGTAAGTCATCAGGGTATTGGGATAGCGCCTGTTCAATCGTGTCATCGTCTATCCCCTTGAGCTTCAATTCTTTTTTTAGGACGGACGGTCCTTTGCTGTTCGTTTTGCGGTGGGTGCTGACATAGGCTTCTGCAAATTCAAGATCATTTACATACTTATAATGCTTCAATTTGTGTATAATTTCACTAATAGCAGGTGCAGGGATTTCTTTTTTCGTTAAATAATCGGTGACTTCTTTCACTGATCTCATGCGGTAGGATAAATAATCAACGGCCTGCTGAAATCCTTTTTTTACTGAATCACCGAATTGAATCTCAATGATATCTGCTTCGTCCAGCTCTTTTCCTTTTTTCAAATCGTGCTGGACGAGCACATCTAAATCAACGCTAAAGGCGTACTTTTCATCAAGAAAGATGTTGACCCGCTCGGTATTGTTTTTCTGAGCAGAAATTTTTGTAATATAGGGCATCCTGTGATCACTCCTTTTCCAAAACAGTCAGGATGTTTCTTCTGATTCAAAATCGTGAAAGATATAGGTATGTATATGAGAGGAGAGATGTCAATTGAATATCGCCATTACCGGAGGAACCGGTTTTATCGGCCAGCATGTCACAAAAGTGCTCGCTGCTGAGGGACATCATCTATATATTTTAACAAGAAATCCAAAGGAATCCGAACAAAATCATTTACATTATGTGCAGTGGCTGACTGAAGGTGCTGCACCCGAGCATGAATTGCCTGCCATCGATGTATGGATTAACCTTGCTGGAAAATCCATTTTTACACGCTGGACAGATAAGGCAAAAGAAGGCATCCTCTCCAGCCGTCTCAAATCAACACAAGAGGTAAGACGCATTATAGAAGCGCAGGAATCGAAACCATCTGTGCTGATTCAAGCAAGTGCTGTCGGAATTTATGGCACATCTCAAACAGGCGATTTTACGGAGGAGTCACCTCCTGCAGATACTGATTTCTTAAGTCATACATCAAAACTTTGGGAAGCTGAGGCGCAAAAAATTGAAGCACTCGGCATTCGTACAGTCTACACCCGCTTTGGCGTCGTGTTAGGCGAAAAAGGGACACTGCCGCTGATGACACTTCCTTACAAGCTGTTTGCCGGCGGGACAATCGGCTCTGGCTCGCAATGGGTTTCATGGGTTCATGTTGAGGATGTGGCACATCTCATTGCTTATGCGATTCATAATGACGACCTTTCAGGCCCGCTCAATGTGACATCACCGAATCCTGTTCAAATGAAACAGCTTGGACAAACCATTGCTTCTGCCCTTCACCGCCCCCATTGGCTGAAGGTGCCATCTTTTGTGATCAAAACAGCCCTTGGTGAAATGTCATTACTTGTTTTAGAAGGTCAGCGTGCTCTGCCAAAAAAAGCACTGCTCTCTTCTTATGACTTTTTGCACCCTGAACTAAAAGAAGCGATTTTGCATTCTAAGGAATAAATGTTGTCAAAAACACCCATCCTATTAGAAATGATATGAGGGGGCGATTTTGATGAAGAAAAAAGAACACCAGCCAACTTCGAAGCTGAAGAAAACCCAAGAAGTCCTGTATCAGCAGGAATTCAAAAAAGCGGAAAGAGCAGCAGAAAAAAGAAACAAATAAGACGGATATTCCCCTCCAACAAGCACATAACTAAAGTGATCTTGTAAAGGAGGGAAAGGCTTTGAAAAAAGACCAACACAAAAAATCCAACCACGAGCTCGCGGCACAAGAGACGGATGGCGAATATGTTGAATTTTCCAAAGAACTTGCAGATCCGAATGACGTAAAAGCAATGGCACGTATGAAAGCGGCCGATCAGCGCGCCAAAAAACAATAAGTAAAAAAGCAGACCTTATTCAGCGGTCTGCTTTTCTTTTATTTGATTTCAGTAAGAAGACTTGATGCTTTCTGGCGTGATTTTTCCTCTGGCACCTCTTCTGGATAACCTATATGAAGGATCGCAGCAAACCGTTCGTTTTCCTTTAATCCCATGTCTTGTTGAAAGCCTTTATCGTATAAAATACGTCCGCTCTTCCATACCATACCGATCCCTTGATCCCACGCAAGCAGCTGGAGATTTTGAATGAGCGCGCTCACGGCGGCAAAATCATCATTTCTCACCACAGGGTTCTCGTCTTCTTTTAGTACGACAAGTAAAAGCGCTGGGACCTTAGAAAAGTAATCTCTATATTGATTGATTTTTTCTTCTTTTGCATCTGGGTTGTTGCGCTGAAAGAAAGCAATAAAGCGCTCTACAAAAGTCGCTTTCGCTTCATCCGTCACCGCATATAAAAAGCGCCATGGCTCCGTGATTTTATGATTAGGTGCATAGACTGCATCCTCTAATAGCGGCTGAAGCTGCTCAATCGTCACCGGTGTGTCTTTGAATTTTCGAATCGATCGTCTATATCTGACAGCGTCTCGAACTGTTAACGCTTCTGTTTGTTGTTTCGTTTCTGGCATATATGTCATCCTTTCAATCAACTTAATTGAAATTGATTCTCATTCACATTATAAACGTCATCGCGTGCAGTTGCAAATCAAGTATCACTCCTCCCCGTCTGCTAAATAGTTGTTTGACTTTTTCAAGTAATGTTACAATCATATTACGTTTTAAACAAATTTTGAGAAAAAAGCCAAGATGATGAAATGATTTTCAAGTATTCCCATTTTGTCTGATCTGGTTTTTTTGTCAAAAGGCTTTCAACCATGATTGGAAGGGAGGCTTCTGGATGGAATGAAAATCAATATTGGACAAATCATTAAACTCTACCGTTATAAACAAAATATGACCCAATCTGAATTGGCAGAAGGAATTTGTTCTGTCTCTCATTTAAGTAAAATTGAAAATGGCTCAAAGGAGGCCAATCAAGATACGATCAATTTGCTGCTTGAGCGGCTTGGCATCAGCCAAGAAAAGCTGTCACAAAAGGCGCGTCATCTGCTGTCACTTTTGGATGAGTTTCAAATGAATATGTATTTCTATGCTCTCGATCAGGCTGAACAAAATGCAGAAATGATCATTCAGCACGAGGAGCAGTTCTTTTCGCTCGATTTAGGCATTCAGTATCATTTGTCCTTATTTCAATTTTATTTATTAACGGATAAACAGCCGCTTGCCTTAAAAACACACCGCGTGCTCAAAAAATTCGAAAAAACCTTTATTGAAACGGAAAAAGAAATTTTTGAATATCTTGACGGCATTCATCAAATTAAAATTGGTCAGCTTGAAGATGGGCTCAAAAAGCTTGAAAGCTGCTTTTCCTACGCTTCAGTCGAACAAAGTGATTTGTATTATCACTATGCAAAAGCACTTGGAAACATGGGACAGCTGGGTGATGCGCTTGAAGCGACACATCAAGCGATGGATTTATATAGACAAAAGAACAATTTCAAGCGGATTATTCACTGTACACTCATTCACGGCGTGATCTCACTTGAACTAAAAGCCTATCAAACTGCGAAGAAATATATAAAGGAAGTGATTTTGCACACGTCCCTTCATCCTGATGCCTATATTAAAATGTCCGCTTATTTTTATTACGGGGTGCTCTTAAAACGTGAAGGTGATTTTTCTTCAGCTGTGCCTTATTTACTAGATTCACTCAATTATTTTAATCAAGAACAGATAGAAGATCGTTACTGTGAAACGCTATATGAAATTGCGACACTATACGCTGAATATGACCGCAAAAAAGCACTTCCCTACATACACGAGTTGTTAAAACAGCCTCGTATTCAGCCAAACTGTTTATATATGATCAAAATCTATAAATTGATGATTGAGGAAAACCCTCTTGATTTGAAAACCTATTTGGTCGAAGCAGCCCTTCCTTACTTTGAACACAATGAGCTGCACAGTGAATATTTGTTTGCTCTTAGAACCTTACTTACCTACGCAGGTGCTGAGCTTGATGAGCAGGCCTATAAGTCCTATACAAAGAAATTGCTCGATCATTTAACAGTATATCTTCCCTATTACAAAAAAGCATGACCTTCTGCCGATCGAAGGTCATGCTTTTTCTATTTATTAAATGGTCTCTTGTTGATCTGTATCATGATGGTTCACCCGTTTGACAGAATGAATATACCGTCTTTTTGCAAAGAAATCGTACGCATGCTGTCCAAAGCCAAGCCAGATGCTGAGCACGATGAATGGGACCGTTCCCCATAAAGCAGGGATATGGCAGGCCATACGCAGCCAAGTATAAATCCCTGAATTCTTTTGATTTTTGGCTAGGGAAATAGACACAATTCGTTTTTCCGCCTTCTCTTCACTGATTTTATTCAGCCTGAGCAGCTGGGAGTGTCTAAAGGATTCAAAGTGAATCCGATTTTTCCAATCGAGTGATCTTAACACATCAATCGTTTTTGCACATGCAGGGCTTTGTCCGTCATAAAACACAAGCAGCCTCAGTGATTTAATGGAACGCTGTTCTCTTTTTTTCGATTCAGCGAGCTTCTTTTTTTCTTGATCGAGATAAATGATTTTTTTCATAAATTGATCGCCTGTCCTTTTCCATCATTTTTTTAGTTCGTTCAAAGGAGATTACAACTAGATTACTATAGTTGCTGGGCCTCTTGTATTGGGAAAAAGCCAACCGTTGTGCGTTATATGAGCCTTTGGATAAGGGCAAAATCATTGATTTCATAGCATATATGAGGTTTTTCAACTAAAAGTGGTTGGGAAAATCGTGGTGCTTTGCGGTTTTCTGCGGTATTTGATAGAATTCTGCGGTTTTCTACATCTTTATGCGGTGGTTTTGTAGGTAAAACGCAAAAACAAGATAAAAAAAGACTACTTCCCATTGCGGCGAAGTAGTCTTTTGGTTTATATTTTTGCCAAAACTTCTACTATTTCTTTCTCAATATCTTTCCATAAGTAGCGGTCTGTCGTATAGTGATGTGCGGCTTCTTTCGCAAATACTTGAAAAGCTTCTTCATAATCAGGTGCATCTTTGTCCGGTTTTTTCTCGTCGACAAAGCGCTGCGCCTCTGCTGAGCGAGGTCCCCATTTGCCCACTTCATTCCCGTCCTGATCAATGATGACGATAATCGGAATCGATCTTGCGGTCCCGTTCGTTAAATACTGATCCATCAGGTCTAGATGCTCATCTCGAATGAAATAGCGCGCATCAATGAGTGCTTCATTTGCAATACGCATGAAAATTGGAACATTGACCATCGCATCTCCGCACCAATCCGCTGTGATGACAAGTGCTCTGAGCTTTTTCTTTTGCAGCTTTTGGAGCAGCTCTTTTTCTTTTTGATGAATTGCATACTGGTTGTACACCGTGAGCAGATTTTCCCGGTTTTTCTCCATGTTGTGTACATATGTACGTTCAGCTAATCCCTTTGTAAACCATTCATTTAATGTCATATGAACATCCCCCTTACCCTTCAACTTTACCACTTTTGCTATTCTTTTGTCTAAAAAAACCTTCACCTAGTGAAAGGTAAAGGTCTTTTGGTTTATGGACGGCGCTTTCGATTTGGGTCCATCCCGATCAGCTTGGTGACAAGTACCATTGTGACAGGCAGTGACGTATTCTTTTTATACGCTAAATATTTCCCGCGCCATTCAGGCTTATATTTCTGTTTAAATGACCGTAAACCGCTGAAGCTGTACATGTATCTGACATTGTTGAAAATAACACTCGCCAAACGCTCCGTAAGAAAGGACTGATGGAACGTCCCCACATTCGATAAAGGTGCCATTCCCATGTTAAACGATTTGTAGCCTCTTTCTTTCGCCCATTGAAATAGGTGGATAAACAGCGCATCCATCATCCCATTCGGTGCATCATGCATATGACGCATTAAATCGATGGAAATCTCCCCTTCTTGATACATCGGCATCAATGATACAAAGGAAATGATCTGCCCTTGTTCATCCTTTAGAATCGCAATCGGTGCTTTTTGAAGATAGTCTTCTTGAAAATAACCGAGCGAAAATCCTTTTTCTTTTTTCTTTCCGAGCCAGCTGTCAGAGATCTGTTTTAAGGTTGAGATCAACTCATTTGAAAAGGGAGGTTCCAGCATTTCAAAGGTGTAGCCTTCTCGTTCAAATTTATTCGCCACAGCTCGTAAATTTGATTTTTTCTTACCTGACAGAGTAAACGTTTCTAAATCGACCATGGCTTCTTCCCCAAGCTTAAAGAAGTGAAAGCCTAAGTCATGATAAAGAGCCATCCCTTCTCGTTCTACTTGATAAAAAGCGACGCGGTAGCCGGCTTTTTCTGTCTCCTGTAAAAACTCTTCAAGTACAAGCGGATAAGACGCCTCACGTCCAGATGGATCTCCGAGCACAATGACGCAGCGGCCAATTCGTCCAAACTGAAGCATCGCTTCTCCATCACTTGAGAAAAATAGTTTTTTGTCGCCTAAAAAGCCAAGATGACTGAGGGCATTTCCGCCCTTTTCTTCTAAAAACGTTTTTAGTTTTTCCTCATCTGCTTTTTCTCCAATCGGAAATGCTTTCTTATTAAAAATCAATTTACTAATGAAGAAGAAAAGCGGGACACCGATGAGAGCAATCATGCTTGTCATCGTGATATGCCGTTCATTATGCACCAAGTAATCCTTACTCAAGAAATGCCCGATTTTTGTCCAAATAAAGTTGCCAATCACATTATAATTAAACAGCACGAGTAAATAACCAGCGGCAGCCGTCACAAACTGATACAAGGAATAAGGTGCCTGCTGCTTTACAAATTGATTTCGAAGAGAGAAAAACACAGCCATGATGACTGGCAAAATAAAGATCAGACTGAGATTAAACCCCTTTAACAAAGTAAACACAAAACCGCCTGCTAAAGAGATCATTGTCAGCACGTATGATCTTTTCGTTCTTTTATACACTTCAATGGACAAAATCATCAGAATGATTCCGAACATTAAAGAAAGACCATTAAATCCTGATAACAAAAAGCGCGGAATGCTGGTAATCACACCTAATCGGTCGACTGGAAGCACAACAGATGCCATGATAAGCAAGCCGCTTCCAAAGGTTAAAATCGATAAAGATCCGTATAATAAACGGATTAATAAAGCACGGTGCAAAACAATTAAAACGTTCGTTGTTTCAATGGCAGGGGCCATTTTCGGATTGCCTTCAAGACGTCTAAGCGTCGTTCCCGTTAAATCGTAAGCAGCTAGACAAAGCCCTAAGATAAACGGGAAAATCGAGTACACGAAGCGATACAAGACGAGCGCCGTCAGCACCATCTCTTTATCAAAACCAATGTATTGCATGCTCAGTAAAAAGATAAGGTCAAACGAACCAAATCCGCCCGGAACCATACTGATTAAACCGCCGATTGACGCAATCGCAAATACACCTAAGACTATTCGGACATCGACATTCATCCCCATGGAGACGACAGCCATGTACATGACAAGTCCAGCTGCCAGCCATTCTAAAAACGATGCTCCGATATAAGCGTAAATTGGATGCTTCAGTCCATTTTCACCGTTCTCGATCGAGCTTTTTCGAATGGATGCCATGACGATATAAATCGGTACAATACAGGCAAAGATAATGACAAATGCCCATAGCCACGGCTCCTGGCTGATAATACTTTCAACTGGAAGCACCCTGACCAAGATCAAATCACTGAAAATAGATAAGCCCAAAAGGACAGAGGAAGTCAAAAGGGCAATGCCTTTCAGCAATTTTTTCGTATCTGTTATGTACTCCTTATAGAGAAGCGTTCTAAGCCCTGCTCCTGATAGACCGCCAAATCCAAGAACACTGTTAAAGGAGTTCGCAATCCAGGAAATGCGTATCGTTTTCCAGCCGCTGATGGGCATATCAAGGCTTTTTCGTAAAATAAAATCGTATAAGGACATCGATAAAACCGCGACAAGTCCAAGAAAGACAAGAATAAACAAGTCCATTCGGTTCAAGCTGTCAATAATATAAAACGTCTTTTTAATGGAAAGTCCGCTCAGCTCCTGCTTCGCGACAAAAATCAAGACAAGGATAATGACGATCGGAAAAAGCATTTTTAAGATCGTCATACCCGTTTTTTTGTTCCACATGTTTTTCCCAACTTTCTAGGTTGCTTCATTATTTCAACTGAACATTATTATACAACAAATACCACTTGATTCATGCAGTTTAACATTCAAAAGCTTGACGAACCTTTCAATTAGAAGTAAAAATCAGTAATATAAAGAAAAAGAGCCGCTTAAAGGAAGTGAACAAGCGTGGAATATAATATTCATGACACCACCGTATTAAAAGAAGAGATTTTATCTCCAGAAGAAAAAAAGACATGGGTTCTTTATATGAAAGTGCTCACAGCTGCAGGTCTTGGAGATGTTTCTGAATGGATGAAGCTTGATATGAGTATGCCTCAAATGAAGGTGCTCATGCTGCTCAATAACCATGGCTCTCTCAAAGTATCCGAAATCGCTGAAAAAATGGGCGCTTCTTTGTCCAATATGACAGGTCTGCTTGACCGGTTAGAACAGTCTAACTTTGTCGTGCGAAAGCACTCTGAGCGTGACCGGAGAATCATTGTCGTAGAACTGACAGAGGAAGCGAAAAATATTTTCAGAAGTATTTATCAAAAAGGACACGAAAAAATCAAAAATTCCCTGCAGCGGCTCAATGACGAGGAAAAAGAAAAAGTCAATGAAGGCCTTGCTATCTTAGAAAAAGCACTGCGTCCTGAACGCGGTTAAAAGGAAAAAAGACGGTCACTTGGAGTCCGTCTTTTTTGTTTCTTCTACTTGCCGATCTGGGGTGAAAAGATTTTTACGAATCACTTCCCTGTCATCCCATAAAAGATAGGCTAAGCCAATGATGAGGAAAAAAATGCTGATCCACGTACTGCCAGGGAGCACTTCTTCAAGAAGCTGAAATTTACTTACCTCATCATCAAAGCTCGTTCTAAAAAAATGAATCTCAAAAAGAACATATTTCGCTATATAAAACAATCCCGCCATACAGATAAACATGGCGCCGACAATTCTTCTTCCAGACATGCGTTTACTCCTTTAATTCCACTGATTTCTTTTGATTAATTCCGTGATATGGGCAAGGTGATGCTTTGAATGCCAGACGTACATTCCCGTTGCATCATATAAGGACACCGTTTGTTGATCGGCTGGGTGATAATAAGAAGCGTTGAAGTCTTCCTCTGACATTCCCCGCAGTAAAGTGACCCACCTGCGATGCAGACTGCTGATCAAAGGCAGGGATAAACTGATGGGTGCCTTGCTGTCAGGAAGTGAGGCAAATCCCTCCTGATCATATGGACGTATGTCCGGTGTATCTTCTGTGAGAGCAAGCTTGAATCGTAAGTATGCATTCAGATGGCTGTCTGCTACGTGGTGAATGAGCTGACGAACAGTCCATCCTCCCGGCCGATAAGGTGTATCAAGCTGAGCATCTGTCAGCGGTGCGGTCACCGCTTCATACTCTTCGGGGATTGCAGCCAGCTGATCAATCCATGCTTCAAGCTGTGCTTTCGTTTTTGTTTCAACCGGTTCATATAAGCCAATCGGATATTGTAATGACGTCATACGCTTTCTCCTCTCTCAAATCCTTCAAGCACAAATTTTCCAATCATCTTTCCTTGCTCAAGCGTTTGATGTGCCTGCTTCAAGTTAGCAGCATTGATCGGACTGAGAACCTTTGTTAAGGTATGCGTTATTTTTCCCTGCTCAAATAACTCACCCGCCTCTGTCAAAAGCTCATGCTGTTTGATCATGTCCGCTGTTTCATACATAGGACGTGTAAACATGAATTCCCATACAAATGCCGCACTTTTATTTTTGAGTAATTGAATGTCTAGGTTTTGCTGATTTTCGACAATGGTACAAATCGTGCCTTGCGGTTTTATCGCTTCTGCCATGCCTTTGAAATGTCCATCTGTATCATTTAAGCATAAAATAAAATCCACTTCGCCGATTCCTTTTTCTTCGAGCTGCGCTAAAAGCGGCTGATGATGATCAATGATATGATCGGCACCTAATGACAGACACCACTCTTTTGTTTCTGGTCTTGATGCGGTAGCGATCACAGTTGCCTTCGCTAATTTGGCTAGTTGAATGGCGATAGACCCAACACCGCCTGCACCCCCAATGATCAGCAAGGTTGAACCTTCAGCATTCCGCTTCATATGCATCCGGTCAAATAAAGCCTCATAAGCCGTAATTGTTGTAAGGGGCATCGCGGCTGCTTCTGCAAAGGATAGATTGGCAGGCTTTTTCGCCACAATACGTTCATCCACAAGCTGATATTCACTATTCGATCCTTGACGCGTAATATCTCCCGCATAGTATACGTGATCACCTGGCTGAAACAATGTACACGCTTCGCCCACTTCAACAACCGTACCGCTTGCATCATAGCCTAGAATTTTCAGTTTTTCTTCCTTCTGATCCTTCGGTGATCTCACCTTTGTATCAACTGGATTCACTGACACAGCCTTTATCTTCACGAGTACATCTCTGCCAGACGCCTTAGGCTTTTCGACCTCCTGATCCATCAGGCTTTGCTCATGCTCAATCGGCAAATACTCCAATAGTCCAACTGCTTTCACTCGCTCGCACTCCCTTTCTCTATTCTTTCTTTCCACATTTTATCATAATTTTCTGATGTTTATGGCTGGATCAAACGAGTGATGGCACATTTATGACCTTTTCAGGGCCTTTCGCTCCCTCGCGATGTATGAAGGACGTGCTTTTTGCAAAGAAGGAACATAAGTAAACCAACTGTTGGATTTAAAAAATAGCTGAACGTAGTAAAACTGGATGTGTTGCAGGAAAACAATGATGATGAAAAAAGTAATGAAAAAGAGGTTAGACATATCTGCTATCCCCTGGATCCATTCGTTTATAAAAAACACCACAAAACTGATCATCATCAGCTGTTCAAGCCTTTGCACGATCTTGGTCAAGCCATGTCCTCGTTTTGATAGATCACCAGACTGATGCTTTCTGATTTTTCTCGATTTATAAAACCAAATGATACTTTCCGCTAAGTTATGAGTGATAAAAAGTACAATGAGCGCAATGAATAAAGGCGATGGGTGATAAAAGAATGGGATTAAAAATGGAATGACAAGAAAATAAATGGCAATACATGCGTGTCTGACTGATAAGAGAAATAGGTCTTTTTCTATAGATGTTTTCATGTGTTTCACCTCCATATGTACTACGTTTTAATTGCCAAAATGTTCCCCTTCGCTATCAAAAAAAGGATGCCCCAAGAAGGCATCCTTTTCATGAATAAAGCTTAAAAAGCAGCGCTTAGTACGACAGGACCTTGTGGGAGCTTGTTATCCTTTTTTGGTTCAAGGGTCACAGCCACGGTATCCCATGATTCGCTTGCTTCTTTTTCAGATAACGCATAGGTGACGGTTCCTTCCCCTTTGTTATCTGTTTTAAAGGCACCGGCTGGAACCGGCTGATCTCCTTTAATGAGCCACACTTGATAAACAGCAGATGAATCAAGCTGACCCTTTAAGCCGTCTGCACTCACCACAAGTTCTTTTTTGCCGTTATGCTCTATCACTGAAAAAGCACCCGTCGTTTTTGGTGATGCGGCCGATGCCAGTGATTTTGTGGCAACAACCCTGACAGGTTCTTCCGCCTGTTCTTTTCCATTCGATAAGAAATACACATTTCCAGCTGCTGATATGAGAAGCAGTGCCGCAACGAGCGGTAAGAGCCACTGGTTTCGTTTCTTTTGCAGCGTTTTAATTTCGTTTGGCTCAGGTGCAGCCTTGAGCTCTTTTTTATGGCTATTCTTTTCTTCGACTGTCTCCTCTTCAAACACCTGGGATAAAATACGGTCTTTCATCCCTGCTGGAGGTATTTGGTCTTCGGCTAGAAATGGAATGTCAGACATGAGCGATGTCAATTCTTCAAGCTCTTCTTTGCAAGCTGAGCAGTGCTTGATGTGCGCTTCAAATTGCGTTTTTTCTTCTCCTTGTAAATGCCCATTAAAATAATCAATTACTTGATGTTTACACTGATTCATGCCTCTTCCTCCTTTCCACCGCGCGACAGTTTCGATCGCAAATGCTTCAATGACAATCGAACCCTTCCCTTTACCGTACCAATAGGGATGCCCAGCTTTTCGGCGATGCTCTTTTGTGTCATCCCTTTAAAATAAACATCTTCTATAATGGTTTGCTGTTCTTTTGACAATGTAGATACTGCTTCACGTATGTTCTGTTTTTCCTCGTTCCATTCCACTTCTTTTGATACATCTTCTTGATGATCAGCTAAATATTCAATATGCTCATCTTCCAAAGCCGTTTCATTCCGATGCTTTCTTAAAAGGTCAATGGCCGTGTTGCGTGACATCATGAATAACCACGAGGAGAATTTCCCTTTATCGGTATGATATTCTCCTATGCCGCGCCAGAGCTTGATGAAGACCTCTTGAAGTACTTCCTCCGCGAGCTCACGGTTGCCAGTCATTTTATAAATAAACGAATATAATACACGTTCATAACGATCGTACAGCACTTCAAGCGAGGGCTTGTGACGATCATATTTGATCTTGTGATACAGCTCAAAATCTTGCAATGTGTCCATGGTCATCTCCTTCCTTTTTCATGAGAAAGAGCATGCGCATCCATCATGAAATCCTTCACGTATTGCTTATCACTCGATTTGCTGAAATAAGCCTACCTTGTACTTTACTCTTTTTTCAAGGAGAAAAAAAGAGCGCTGAAATAGGAAGTGTGCTCCTCATGAGAATGTACTTACTTTACGACATAACAGACCATTTGGATCACCGAATCCATGTGTGACCACTCTCTGATCAGTTGATTTTAGTAAACTCTCATCTCCCTCTCCATTTAATTGAGGTAGAACGCATTCTTTCCTCATGTCATAATAGGGTGTAAATTGGAGAAATTGGAGTGTCCGTATATGATGGTGACGATTGTTCTT
Source organism: Bacillus sp. PK5-006 (assembly GCF_054161415.1). Classification (NCBI taxonomy): domain Bacteria; kingdom Bacillati; phylum Bacillota; class Bacilli; order Caryophanales; family Bacillaceae; genus Bacillus; species Bacillus sp. PK5-006. The sequence goes on from NZ_CP096414.1 coordinate 2,849,992, forward strand.
TTTTTATTAGCAGGTTTAGCAGAAATTGGCGGCGGCTATTTGGTATGGCTTTGGCTGCGTGAAGCAAAACCTGTCAGCTTCGGGATCGCCGGCAGCCTCATCTTGGTTGTATATGGCATCATTCCAACCTTTCAGCAGTTCCCGACTTTCGGACGGGTTTATGCTGCCTATGGCGGTGTTTTTGTCATTCTTGCTGTGTTTTGGGGCTGGTGGGTCGATCGAAAAACACCTGATCTATATGACTGGATGGGTGCTTTGATCTGTTTGGCTGGAGTCAGTGTGATGTTATTTGCGCCTCGCAATTAATGGACCCATATAAAAAGTGCTGCCACATACGGGCAGCACTTTGCTATGTTATTTGAATGCTTCAACGAGCTCCAGCTGTTTGTAATTCTTTGTTTTTCTCTTTAAAGCGTTCATTATGAGAGGAAACGTATGCCACTTTTTCAGCTTCTGGTTCGATGTACAGCTTTGCGCTATTCAGTGCATTGACTCCATCAACAAACGTGCCGGCAATTAAGCGAACCTTGCTTTTATGTGTACACAAGTCGCCTACCGCATAGACGCCCGGTAAATTGGTTTCCATTTTTTCATTGACCTCGATCAGTCCCCATTCACCTTGCTTAAGGCCCCATTCTGATAGCACACTTAGATCGCCTTTCATTCCGTGATTGACAATCACAGCATCTGTTTCGATTCGTTCTTTTTCACCTGTCTCTATGTTTTGAATGGTGACCGCAGCAATTTTGTCGCCTTGACCATGCAGCTCTGTTAGTTCATGCGGGGTTAAAATTTGTTTGCAAGTTGCCTTCATGTTGGCGACGTTTTTCTCATGTCCGCCAAACATGTCACGCCGATGCACGACGGTGACACTTTCAGCAATCGGTGCAAGGGCATTGGCCCAGTCAACCGCTGAGTCGCCGCCTCCAGAAATCACAACCCGCTTCCCTGCAAATGTCTTGAGCTCCTGGACAGTGTAATAAAGGTTTGTCACTTCATAGCGGTCTGCATGCTCGATTTCAAGTTTCCGCTGAACTGGAATGCCGTGACCCATCGCTAATATGAGGGTCTTTGTCAAATGACGATCACCATTTTCAGCCGTCAGTAAGATGTGATTATGTTCATCTCGCTCAAATGACGTGATTTTTTGATTCAGTGCAATCTCTGGTTCAAAAGTTTTCGCCTGTGTTTCCAGCTGCTGTATCAGCTGTTCTCCTCTTGTTGGCGGCAAACCGCCGACATCCCAAATGACCTTTTCAGGATACAGAAGGATTTTCCCGCCAAGGCTTTCGTTGTACTCAAGTACCTTCGTCTTTAAGTCCCGCATCCCACTATAAAAGGCGGTATACATGCCTGCTGGACCGCCGCCAATAATGGTGACGTCAAACAATTCAAGCTGCTCTGTCATTTGAGTCCCTCCAGTATTCCATCGAATGATCTATTTTTCAGTGATATTGATTCTCATTATCATATGTATCTATTGTAGTCTACTCTAGTGAGGGGAATCAATAGCTTTCTGCAAAAAAAGAACAGGACGAGCGCTCACTCGTCCTGTCATTCATCACACAATGGTTAAACCAAGGTCTTTTAATTCAAGAGAAACAAGTCTTGCAATCGCATCTGCGCCTTCTTTTGTAAAGTGCGTGCGATCCTCAATTCCTGTTGACAGCATAAAATAAGAGGTCGTTTTCTCTATGCCGGAAATTTGATAAAACTGAAGGCTTGCGGTATTTAAATCAACGAGAAGAACTTCTTCTTCATCGGCTAATTCTTTCATAGCGGCACAGTAATCAGGAAAATCATTGATAAATTCCCCGTCTTTTTCATGAAAACGGCAGACTGGCGTTAACAAAAGTGGTGTTGCCCCTTTTGCTCTTGCTCCATGAATATATTGAGACAGGTAGCTTTTATACGTTGTGAAAGGATCTGTATGCCGCTCAGGCTTTTCCTTGGAAGCATCATTGTGCCCCATTTGCGTGAAAAGCCAGTCTCCTGGCTGAATGTCAGCCAATATGTCATCAAGGCGTCCTTCTTCAATGAATGTTTTGGAGCTTCTTCCACCAATGGCACGGTTCTCGACGTTAACCCCATGCGCTGTATAGCGGTGTAAAAACTCTCCCCATCCTCCTTGAACAGGACGATCTGGATAAGATGAAACGGTCGAATCACCAGCTAAATAGATGGTTGTCATGTTCATACGCCTCCTTTTTCATTGAGCCACTTCACCCGAGCGATACGGGCATCCTAGTGGCTGCTGAAAAGATATGAAACAATCAGCATCGCTATTTCAATTATTCTCTTTTTAATGATCAAAACCCTGCTTACCGGTAGATGTGAATGTGTTAAATATGCGGCGGAAGTTCTATTTTTGATTCCACTGCTTGATGTAACGCCTGAAGCATGTAGCCAATTCCTTTATATGGAGCCAGCGGATAATTTGCTTTTTGATAAGGCTGTAATAAAGGATCGATCACTTTTCGATATTTCTTTCCACCTAGTACCACCAGTTCATCATATGCGAAAAGATTTTTTTGATGAAATTGCTGGCTCAGTTCTTCTCGTGTGATCTGGTCAGCATGCGGTGTACCAAAAGCCACATCATAATTTTCGTGAATGATATCATCTGCCTTTAAGAAGCCGTGCTTTGCTGATAAGATCATCCAGTCTGAAAAGAACGTTTGAGCATAGCTTTTCGTACGCTGATGCAGGGGACTTAAATAGACATGGTTCGCTGGCTGGCTCCCTGCTTCTGGATCGACATCCCAAATTTTCTTCGCGCCACATGGAATGATACAAACTCGCTTCACTTGATTTTCTCCTTCCTTCGTCGATACATCCGATACACGATACAGCCTAGCGCTGTGCCGAGTGTATTTAAGAGAATATCATCAATATCACTGCTTCTTGTAATGATACCAGATTGAGAGAACATCCATTGGAGCAATTCGATCATGGTTGACAGGAGAAAGCCCCCAAGAACCGCCTTTTGCCAGCGCATAGTTCGAAAGGCTTGATAAAGAAAAAAACCGAGTGGGACAAATAACAAAATGTTCCCTGCTAAATTTAGAAAGACGAGATTTGGATAGCCGTGATGGTAGGCGTGAAGATTTTGATAAATGGACTGCAAAGGCATGAGATTAACACTCACCTGATCCCTAGAGGCGGAAAAACGATTTGGAAAGACCGTCAAATATAGTAAAACATTCGTATAAATAAACAGACTGGCAAGGACCAATTCTGTCCGCAAATAGATAAAACGATTGTGCTTTTTTGCCTGTCTGTATCTCATATGTAAATAGAGCGGGACGAGCAGGAGAAAATAAGCAATGGAAAACATAGCACTGGATGTCATACAGAGAGCTGCCCCTTTCTCATATGATGATGCTTGACCATATTTACAGCTTATTCAGGCTTGCCCGCATCTATTCATCACTTATTCTCACATTCAATGAAGAGAAAACCATATTGACAAATCGTCATTCCCCCGCTAAAATGAATGACATTCAGTCATTTAAGGTCGGTGATGATATGTCGAAACGAGAAAAGATTATGCTTGCTGCGATTGATGCGTTTAAAGAAAAAGGAATCGAAAAGACGACCATTTCGGATATTGTGAAAGCAGCAGGAGTAGCGCAAGGAACTTTTTATTTATATTTTCCTTCAAAGCTTTCCGTCATGCCTGCTATCGCAGAACATCTTATCGCACAGATGGTGCCTGCAATTGAAAAGGAATTAACTCAGCATGCAGATGTCCTCGATCAAGCAGATGCGCTTGTTGAATTCATCTTTGCTTTTACAAGACAATACCGTGATGTCCTTGCCCTGACCTACTCAGGCTTAGCCGCCACCGAGCATTTAAAGGAATGGGAAGATATTTATGAGCCGATTTACAAATGGGTCGCTGCTTTTCTAGAAAAAGCAAAGCAGGACAAAAGAGTCCGTGCGAATTTGAACTGTCAATATGCAGCTAAATTCATTATCGGTTTACTCGAATCGTCTGCTGAGCAAATGTACTTATTTACGGAAACAGATACAGAAGAGGTTCTGATTCAAAAGCGGGAGGTGAAGCAATTTCTTCTTTACGCGCTTGGCATAGAGACACATTAACTTAGTACAGCACTTGCTGTACGCAGCGTGTAGACAAACCCTCGCATTCTTTGTCAGTCCTGCGCGCTGGTGCTCACGAATGTCAAATTCGCTCCGCGCCAGTGCTCGTCTTTCCTAGACTGCAAAGGTTTTCTATCACGCTGAAAAGAAGACAAAGGGCTAAAATCAAGTTCATTTTAGCCCTTTGTCGACAATCTGAGTACAGCACTTGCTGTACGCTCTTTTTTGGGTTCAAAATGACGAATCGTCATTTTTAAGTTTTAGGAGGAAATACGATGAAAAAAAGCTGGATGTATGTTGCACTCACTTGTTTATTCGAATTACTTTGGGTGTTTGGTTTAAATAGAGCAGATGCTCTGTGGGAATGGGCGATCATTATCTGCCTGATCCCAGTTGATTTTTACTTTTTAATGAAAGCCTGCGAAAAGCTGCCGACAGGAACCGTGTACGCCGTGTTTGCCGGAGTTGGAACGATTGGTACGTCTTTGATGGATTATGCACTGTTCGGCGGTTCGTTTTCATTAGAAAAGCTCTTATTTATGGGCATTTTAATTCTCGGGATTATTGGACTGAAAGTGTCTGATGGAGATGCCCATGAGCAGAAAGGAGAAGCGGTATAAATGGGCTGGTTTTTTGTACTGTTGGCCTCTGCCTGCGAAATCGGCGGAACCATTGGCCTCAATATGTTTAGTAAGAAAAAGCAAATCACGACAGGCATTTTATTTGTCGGCGGGTTTGCCTTATCCTTTTTGTTTTTATACGCCTCGTTCTCTTCCGTTCAAGTATCTGTTGCCTATACGGTCTGGATTGGACTTGGAACGGCGGGCTCTGTCTTGTTTAATATGATTCTATTTAAAGAGCCAAAAAACATGATTCGTATACTCAGCTTGCTGCTGATTGTCATTGGAGTGGTTGGGCTGAAGTTGTTTGCTTGATTGAATAACAAGAAAGAAAAAGCAATGGAATTAATTTTCCATTGCTTTTTCAGTTAATTTATATACTTTTCTTGGTACGCTTTAAATTGTTCTTCGTATTTTTGCAACTTTTCCCCATCAACTTTTGAATTTAATTTCGGTTTTCGCTTTCCAATCACCATCACATCTTTATCTACAATAGGACTTGATAAAAAGATGTATGGCGCAAAACGATCACACTTCGTATTTGGGAGGGTTACGGATAACCTGGCATATTCTTCTGTCGGGAATTGGTTCGAAATTTCAAGTTCCTTGAGTCCCTCTAATTCCGATATCGGCTCCAAAGACTCGTCCTTCACTTTTATATTTGATAAGCACAGATATGTTAAATTCTTGAGGTATCTTAAAGGTTGAAGAGTATTTATATTTAATGTATTCCAAATCCCGCCTGACAATTGTAGAAATTCTAAACCAGTATTTTTTTGCAAAGGGGCTATGTCATTCAACTTTGAAAAATCTGTTATGGATAAAGATTTTAAAAACGTGTTTTTTGATAAATCCCATAAACTTTGTGCCTTTGTATTCCATTCAAGTGCCAATACCTCAACATCTTTAAGAGAACTGATGATTGATAAATCTTCTACTCTCAGTTCATGCACAAAGAGCATTTTGGGATTAACTAAGCTTAAGATCGTATTGAACTCCTTTTGGTTCACTTTGTAAATCCACAATTTCGTCAGGTTAGAAAAAGATTTCAACCTTTCAATATTTTTTGTTTTTCCTGTGATTAACAACTCAGTGGAATTTTCATCTACATCGGCTAAATCATGAACAACTTCTGGTCGTTTATCATGATGAAAAATATATTGGGGGTCTTCTTTTCGCATGCTTTTACCTCCACACCTATAATTAAGGAATATCTATATAAATTTTATCAGTATTTTGGAGTCAACACATGATTATCTTTAGCACTTTCAGGGAAAGGATAAAAACTAGATGATCTTCTTTGGTCGCCAATCGTGATTATGACCTCTGTTTTCAATCCATTTTATAAAATCTTTATCATCTAAACATTGGAGACTATCTGCTAGGCAGCGCCTTCTTAGTAGATAATAAAGTTAGTAAGACGACTATATATAAACAAATAAAAGAACTCTAATTCATATACGAATTAGAGTCCTCATGATATAACTGATTTTATTTTTCCACCTTAAAATCGAACCCGCTAATTTATTTCTCGTTTAATGGGTGTCTTGCTGCTCGAGCAAGAGATCCATTGCGTAAATCGATTCGCTCTTCTCATCCAATAAAAAGTACACAATCAAAGGCTCTCCAAAAGCTGCTGTCTGCTGCGTGAACAAAACACAGGTGAATTTTTCAATACCAACTGGCAGCTTTCTTTTTAATAAAGGGTGAAGAATAGGTGAAGCCCGAATTGTATCTACATCAACTTCCCAACGTTCGTTTTTTAAAGTTGGATAATGCTCTGATAACAATTGGTGTAACATATCGGTCGTGAGCGCTGCTTTTCCATCGCATCCATCATTTAGTATGTTGGTGTTATACATCGGATGGCTGCTCACCCTTTGAAGCGTTGATTCGTATTCCTTTTAAGACAAATCGTTTCTGACCATCAAGTGTACAGGTGATCAATGTCAGTTCATTTTTCCCACGATCCTTTAGTACATCCACATCCGTCGGTTCAATTGTAGCTGAGCTGACAATTTTATATTCGTATGTTTCAGCTTGATGATGTAAGACAACTTTTTCTCCTTTAGGCACCTCTGGCAGCTGCCGGAAAAGCCGGTCACCTCTATACCCTCTATGCCCTGCAATCGTGAAATTACCTTCACCTGGCATTTGATGAGATTTAATTTGAGTCAGTGCTATACCTAAATTTTCTTTTGATGTAACAGGAAGCACTTTTTCGTTTAAATTAATTGACGGGATCTCTAGCTCCATCACATCTCGCAGGTCTTCTTCTGACACAGTTAAATGTGGAATAGAAGAAAGGGCATCACTGTCATTTTCTTCAATCATCTTTAATGCCTGTTCCATTGCTGCTGTCTCTTGAGAAGTTCGCCACTCATATAGAAAAGGAACGGAGATGAGCATCAGCCCCGTGACCACCAAAAAGCTGCCTAATAAGGTTCTTTTTTTCATCAATACACTCGTTCCTTCCTTTTACTGAATGGTTCTTCTTCTGACAACAAGAAGAACAGTTCCAGAAGCTACTAGTAAAATCCCTGCATACATCAAATAACGCAGCCATTCTTCACCAGTCTTTGGCAGCTCACCGTTTGAGCCATGAGGCGGATGCTGATCCCCTTTATCTGAGGCTGGAGGATTCGTGTGATCCTCTTCATTCTTCACTGGTGCATTTTTCACAATCATTGTCTTGATCTCCACTTCGCCCATTTGAATTGTAAAAGCGAGCGGCTTCTTTAAAACTACATAACCATCTGGAGCTTTCGTCTCTGTGAGTAGATACTCTCCAGGTTTAAGCCCTTTGACAATAGCTTCTCCGTCTTTTCCTGTTGTCACAGATTTTATGGTTTTCCCGGCTTTTGTACGAATGTCAAAGGATGCCCCTTTTAAGGTTCTATCTGTCTGCTGGTCTACCTTTATGATACGCAGACTTCCTAAGATCAAGTGATTCTTCGCTGTTAATTGAAGCGGCTTCTGCTGATTTTTCTCAATTGTGAACAGGATCGGCTTATCATCCAATTGATAGCCTTGAGGTGCTTTCGTTTCAACGAATTGATATTGTCCCGGTTTTAAATCATTGATGTGAAGCTTTCCTTTTTGGTCCGTTACAAGTGATTTCTTCAACGTTTTTCCTTCTTTACTCAGAAGAGCAAACTCTGCATTTTCCAGCGTGTGTCCCTCATCATCCACTTTGGTCAGTTCCACTGCTCCCGGCGTCAGTTTGTTAATCATTTCTACTTTTGCTGGTTTGTCTTGACCTAAACGAATCGTAAATGAGACAGGTGTCTGATCCAGTTCATAGCCGGCAATGCTTGCTGTTTCGACAAATTGATAGGTGCCTGGCTTCAGTTGATCGACTGTTAGTTGACCATTTTTGTCTGTCTTTAAGTCTTTCTTTATACGTTGATCGTGCTCATCAAGCAGATCGAAGGTCACTCCATTGAGTAACTGACCATCTTCTCCTTTTTTCTGAAGCTGCACAGCACTTGTCGTCCGAATATTTTCTTTTGTCACTTTCACCAGTTGTTTTGGATTGAAATCAATCTTAAAGTCTACTGGTTCTGCATCTAGTTTATGTCCAAAAGGAGCCTTCGTTTCAACCAATTGGTAAGCGCCTGGTTTCAAATCGTTGACAGTGATGATGCCTTTCTCGTTGGTTGTTAAACCTGACATCAATTCTTTACCATCGTCATTGAAAAGGGTAAATTCTGCGCCTTTCAATCTTTCTTTTTCTTCCCCTATTTTTGTGAGTTCTACAGAACCTTTCTTGAGCTGATTGATCGCCTCCACTTGAATCAACTCTTTTTGACCTAATTCAACTTCAAAGACAAGTGGTTTCGCACTCAATTCATAGCCTTCAAGACTCTTTCTTTCAACAAATTGATAGGTTCCAGGTTTTAGCCCTGTGAAGGTGATCTTTCCATCCTGATTGGTTGTAACCCCTTCTCCTCCTGCCACTATCTTTCCTTTATCATCAGATAGGTCAAAGACAACCCCTTCTAATGATTTCCCATCTTCGCCTTTTTTGTGCATCAGCACTCCGCCTGTAATGCGGCTATTTTCTTTTGTCACACTAACCAGTTTCTCAGGGTTAAATGGAATAGCAAAAGTGACAGGTGTTTCGTCAAGCTCGTGACCGAATGGAGCCTTCGTTTCAACAAACTGATACGTTCCAGGTTTCAGATCGTTGACGATGATCTTCCCGTTTTGATCAGTGACGAGACCTGATTTTATCTCTTTTCCATTTGCATCTACAAGCTTAAATTCTGCTCCTTCAAGCACATCATCCTTCTCACCGAGCTTCGTGAGCTGGACAGCTCCAGTTTTAAGATCATTGATTACTTTGATCTCTGCTGGTGTTTTTTGTGCGACTTCGATGGTAAAAGGATATGGTTTATTATTCTTTTGGTAACCATCAACACTCTCTGTCTCCACGAGCTGATATTTGCCCGGTTTGAGATTATCGACCAAAAGCTTCCCATCTTCATCTGTTGTCAAATCTTTACGCACAACTTTGTCATTTTGATCCAAGACTTCAAATCGAACACCTTGAAGCTTCTTGCCATCTTCCCCTTCTTTCATCACTTCTAATGCACTTGTTTCATATAGGTTCTTTTGCGAAATGACGACTGGTTCCTTTGGATCAAGTGGTACTTCAAATTTGATTGGCGTTTCATCTAATACATAACCATCTGGTGCTTTTGTTTCAATGAGCTGATACGTACCTGGCCTTAGTTCGTTTATCGTGATCTTGCCATTTTCTCCTGTGACAAGCGACTTTTGCAGCTCTTGCCCATCTTGATCTAAAAGCTTGAACTGTGCACCTTCTAGTCGCTCTCCGCCTTCACCTATTTTGCTCAATTCTGCTGAGCCTTTGATGATGTCATTTACTGCAGTTACAATTGTTGTTTCTGTTTGATTTTCTTTAATGGTGAACGGCCATTTTTGCTGATTTAATTGATAGCCTTTCGGTGCGTTTGTCTCAACAAAATAATAGGAACCTGGCTCAAGATGTTTGAAAAGGATTTCTCCTTTTTCGTCCGTTTTCAAATCGGTTTGGACGGTCTCTCCAGATTCATTTTTCAGTTCAAATTCTGCATTCTCTAATGCTGCACCCGTCTCTTTGTCTTTTTTCGTTAACTTGACATGCTGGCGGATTTCTTGGTTCTGCACCGTCATGCTATTTCCTGTTTTCGCTTGATCTCCTGATTCGTAAGGCTGATCAATCGTGACATGGATCGGTTCCTTCGTTTTAATATAACCATCAGGTGCTTTCTCTTCTGTCACGATATAATCACCATACAGAAGACGATCAAATCGAAGAGCTCCTTCTTCATCTGTTGTCTTTGTACCAATGACGATGCCGCTCGCAGCATCTGTCAGAGAGAAGCTTGCTCCTTTTAGCGCTTTTCCACTACTCGCATCTACCTTTTTAACGGTTAAAGCACCAATCGATCCTGTGCCATCTCCCATACCAGCGGTGCGTTTCACCACAATTGAAGCTTCAGATTCCTTTTTGATCTCTTTTACATTTTCACCTCTAAACGTTACTTCGTTTTGAAGTGTACTTCCCACTTTATCTAAAATGAGAGATTGGTATTCTAAAATATATGGTCTTGTTATTTCTTCTTTAAATTTAATTTGAAAAGAATCTGGATCAAATTCAAGGTCTAGCTCATAATCCTTCCCTTTTTCCAGCTCTTCTGCTTTTGTCACTTGCCCCTTTTCATCTATTGTCGTCGAATAGAGATGAAATGAGTTTTCTATTATGGCTTGGTTACTGCTTGGATGGTCTATAATCGTCGCATCTTGGACTGTTGATTGACCAAAGTTGATATTCAGTTTCCAATCAATGACTTTCCCTTGCTGATTTCCTGATTTGCTCGTGTATTTCCCCCCATTTGGAATGGACACCACTGCATTCACATCAGATTCTTTTGTCTGCCCATCATAAAGGGTCGCTTTATTATCGTAGGTTTTCTGTACTAAATCCATTCCTTCAACACTTGTTTGATACGTGATTTTGTATGGAGAATCAATGGCTTTTTTGAAAATCACTTCGAAGCCTGTTTCTCCCTTTTCATTTTCAAGGAATTTGATGTCATAATGTTCTTTCGCTAATACCTCTTTTTCTTCCGCACCATTTTCCCCGCCTTGTAAATCAAGCGAATAGACAGTGATCGAATCTTTAAGCAAACGCTGATTTCCTTGAATGAAATCCTCGATTCTCGCCTCTTCTAAATGTTTCAAGTTATAGTTCACACCGATATTCCATGTGATTTCTTTTTTCTTTGCATTATAAGTTCCGTTTTTGAAACCATTTGACTGCGTGTATGTGTCAGGCGTGAAGACAGATTGATTTTCTTTCGTCAAATCCTTGCCATCTTCATTTACCCATTCGAGCTTTACATGATTACGCAAGTTCTTTTGATCTTTATCTGCTCTTTTTTCATAATCAAAAGACGTTGTATATGTGACGGTATGTTCTGTCTTTATTTCTTTCGTAAATTGAATATCAAATCCATTTGCATGTTCAACGATTTGATAATCTGTGCCTTCTTCAAGCACTGTATTACCTGTCGTCACTTTTAAACTATCTTTTTGCAGCGTCAATCCTTCGTTTGTAAACGTATCTTTTAATGTCACATTGTTCATCGTTTGTTGATCTTTGTTGAAGGTGATACGCCATGGAATGGTCTTGGACTTGTAATTCGGTGTTCCATGATTTTTCGTTAGGATTTGCTGGTCAATTCTTTGCTTCCCTTGTTTGCTCTCTTTGCCAGCTGTTACCGTATTGATAATCTCTTCAGCTTCAAAAATCCGCTCGGTTGCTTTTGTTTGATAGGTGATGAGATAAGCCGATTGAATATCTTGATTGAATTGCAAGGTAAACCCGTTTTGTTCATCCTTTTTTTGAGGTTGAACCACATAATTTTCAAACGCTTTTTTTCCTGCTTCGTTGCCATTTTGATCAATTGTGACTTCTTTGACTTGAATGGAATCAGATATCAGCGCCTGTGTGCCGTTAAAGAAGTCTTCTAACAAAGCATCCTTTTGAGCCAGCTTTTTTTCGTTATAGTTATAACGAATTTCCCATGTAATTGTTTGTGTGACTGGGTCGTATTGCGCGGCTTTTTTATTTAAAGGACTGCCTCTTGTCACATTCACTGTTCCTTCTGCTGAACTGATCACTTTATCACCAGAAACAAGGGACGCTTTATTACGAAACGCAGATTGATCCTGATTCGTAATATCCGTTTCATACATTAAACGGTAAGCTAGATGCACGTCATCTTTAAATTCAATCGTGAAATCTTGACCATCTGCTGTTTGGCCAATTGTGTAGTGGTTTTCGTCAAGCAGCTGACCAATCGATGTTTCACCATTTAGCTTTGTATCAATACGATAAAGCTTGATTGAATCTTTTTTTAACGCTTGACCTTCTTGAATCGGATCTAACAGTTTCGCTTGTTTCACATCTTCTAAATCCATATTAAAATCTACTGTCCATTGAATGGTTTCAGCATTGTAAGAACGATTTGGTTCTCCCTTTTTAGAGACGTTTGGGCCATTTGGAATGTATTGAATCGGGATTGATATTTTATCCTTTCCTTCAATCGGGGTAATGACCACTTCTTTTTCTTCAGTAATGACAGTTTTTTTATCTAATTGCGTCCACACTTGAAGTGTTCCATGGATATTTGAATATTGTTTAATAAAATCAGTGAATTCGATGGAGGCATTTCCGCTTTCATCTACAGAAAAATAACCAATGGTTGCCTGATTAAATTTCATCTCAAGACGATCGATTTTTTCATAAATCACTAATTCCTCTGGAACCTTGAAATGGAATTCATCCCCGCCATTATAGCTATGACCGTTCGGGATGGCCCACTCATAGTTAATGGAAATCAGCGAGTTAATATCAGGCTTTTCAACTGAATTTCCTTCCTGATCTTCAAAGATTAATTTCGCATCAGTGAGGAGATTTTCTTGTATCTGCATTTGTTTTGAAACACTTTGCAGCCCTGCACGCTTAGACACGCTCACTTTGTTTTTTAGTAATTCATCTTCATCGTTTTGTTTCGTTTGAGCGGCTTCTTGATTGTTAGAAGCTTTATCTTTCTCAGATGAGATTGAGTCATCTTTTGGAAGGCTTTCTTCACCCTTATTTTGCTTTGTTTTCTCTTCTTGCTGAGTTATACTGGTGACATCGATGTCAATTGATCCTTCTAAATTTGGATCGATCTCAACATCTTCTTTAAATTTCACCGTCACTTCATTTTGTTTTGAAACGGTATACTCGCCAACAGGTATGTCACCCACAGTAATGGGTTCCTTCTGCTCCTTCTCTACCTGGATGGCTGAAGGAAGAGTGAGAACATACGGATATTGTTTTTTTAGATCAATTCCTTTTATAGACCAATGCACAGTGGCCTTTCTTACTTGCGGATCTTCCATGCTTGATAACTTATTGCCTTCGCTATCAGCAAATTCAATATCCCCATAAATGTTTTCTTGAATTTCTTTTGCTTGTGCCCCTGCTAAAGGCAAGACTCCTAATATACTAGACTGTATGACTAGCACTGTAATGAGTGCCAGCGACAATATTCTTTTCAATACATCCACCCTTTTCTAAAATTATTTTTCAACAACGATAAAAAAATCATTTGTATACTGTCAGATCAATCACTCCGCTTCTGATCAATATTTTCTAAAAATGGCACCTTAAGACCCTATGAATAAAATGAGTTGATCAATCATGAGCTTGAAAGGTCATCATGAGTAGTGGATAGAGTAACTGGATTGGGGTCTATAGAAATGGGGAATAGTGAGAGGATCGTGAAAAGATTAAATGTGAATTTTTATATTTATACTGGAATGAACAATAAATGATGTGTACATGCATATATAAGCATGTATTCACATATTGTTCGTTCATATGAAACAAGCATGTATCATATCGTATGTAAGGTGCGTCAGTTCAGCATTATATAAATCGCCTTCCTTTCTACTCCCTTTCATATGGTAATCAAAAAGCTGCTGCGTTTTATTCTTACATTTACCGTTTCATCAGCAAAAAAATAAACTTAAATATCTAAAATGATCCATTTTTATAGGATTCATGGCTTACTTACCACCTTTTAAAAGAAATATATGGAGAATCAGGGAATAACATTTGTTTTCGTCTAATTTTTTTCTCTTTTATCATGAAAAGTGAAGACAAAACGATTTAGCCTAAACATTAAAATCATTTTATGCCTATTTAGAAAATCAAATGTTCTTTAAGTGAACTTCATCATATAGAGGCAAGCCAAGGGAAGGAGTTAGTTGTTTAATGGAGCTCATTGATAATAAATCAAAGAGATGGATAAAAATTTTAAAACTGCTTGTATCAAAAGATAAGTGGTGGAGCCTTCAAGAGATATCGAATGAACAAATCGGTTCGGTTCGTGCCATTCAAAGCGATTTAGAACAAATGAAGTCGTTCCAAACAGAGAACGGAGAGCCGTTAATCCACATAAAGCCAAGACAAGGCATATCCATTTGTTATACACAGACGATACGAGTCGACTACTATATCAAAGAAATTCTAAAAGATACGATTGAAATTCGATTGATTGACGGCGTTTTCTTTGAACAAAACAGGTCTTTCTATGAATGGATGGACACGCTGAATATCAGTAGATCCACATTGTATAACACCATTCATAAAATCAATTCGCTTCTTATCTCGTATGACATTGAGTTACGACCAGATAGTATGCAGTTCCATGGAAATGAGAAGGAGATTCGTCAATTTTTTGTGGAATTTTTGTTTGAAGTGTATGGAAGCAGGCTTTGGCCATTCGAAGATATTCAAAAGCAAGATGCAGTTGATTTTTTACAAAAGCTATTTCAGGTGCTCGAAGTCAATCTACCTGATGTGGCTAGAGATAAATTTTGCCTATGGCTCGCCGTTTCCATACACCGAGTGAGGAAAAATTTTACCATACGACGCAATTATAGATACTCAATGGATCAGGAAAAACAAACATCTACAGCTAAAGGTATCTATAAACAAATCAAAAACTTAGAAGAACACGTCTGCCAAATGACAAAGGACACTTTTGGTGTTACGTTGGATCGTCACGAATTTGTCTTTTTACTATTGATTGAACCAGCTATTGGCCATTATAAATCAATTGAAACTGTCGAAGAAAAATTGACGTTCTTTCAATCGCATACACCACACCTCTTCGAAGCCATTCATTCCTTTATCAATCAATTGGAGTTGATTTTTCATCAAGAGGTGGCTAATCGCAAGGCGATGACACTGATTCTGCTCCAATATTATGTGTATTCTAGGGAAATTACCGTAAGAGATGGATTCCTTTTCAAAAAGAAATCGAGGTATTTATCAGAGGTAAAAAAACAGCTTCCTTACTTCTATTCGAGGATTACTCATATCATCCAAGAGTTAAAAACAGACGATATACTTGCTTCTTTTGTGAAAAATGAACGAGAATTGATTCGTATCATTACTTCTAACTGGAGGGGGCTTGTTCATTTGGAAATGGATCGGAGAAACGTGTTGAACATTTTTGTCATTTCAACATTAGGTTATAATCATAGTTTGTTTATTGCGGATTTAATTAAATTAAGATTGCCTCCTCTCATTCATATTTTCACAAGTCCAGAAAATACATTAAATGAACTGACAATGGATCAACTTGGGATTGATATGGTTGTGACCGATACTGAGCTTCCTAATCAATTAGGACGGTCTACTCTGCTGATCAGCTCTTTTCCAACAAAGAAAGAAGTGGACAACTTGCACTCAAGATTGGTTGATATGACAAACTAATATTCACAAGAAAAGCTGCTGAGGAGCTCTCAAGCAGCTTTTTTGCTTCTGTATTAATGAAGCGCTATTTGTTCATTCATCAAATCAATGGCGTAAAGCGATTGCTCATATTCATCTAATAAAAGGTAGACTTTGAGCGGTGCAGCGGTTTGATCTGTCTGCTGCGTGAATAGAACACAAGTGAATTTTTCGATTCCTTCTGGCAGCTTGCTTTTCAGAAAAGGATGAAGAATAGGAGAAATTCGAAGGGTATCAACATCTTTTAGCCAAAGCTCATCTTGTAACGCAGGATAATGGTCAACCAAAAACTGACGAAACACTTCCAATGTACTCAAGGTAGATATCCTCACTTTCTTCTATTTATGGCTTTAAGCTTACCTAAAAACAAACATGTTCAACTCATCCTATGATCTCAGTCCGCCTATTTTCGCTTACTACTAGAGACATGATTTCATTTTTTCTTCTAAAAGATTTGTAGATCAACTTGACTGCAATGGGTTTTCAATATGTATGACGTTTACTATATGAAATACGAATTCCAATCGATGGACCTATGATCATATTCTTATCTGTTTCTTTCGTGATGAAACGACAACTTCCTTCTACAAAATTCCATTTTTATTCTAAAAAGAGGAAAATGGGATAAAAAAGAACAGTTGCTCACTGTTCTTTTAAAAGTTATGAAAGGTCTGTCAAAGAGAACACTTCACCGCTCACTGCATCAACACCATCATGACAGTCGAGCTTGCCACATAAAACATATTGTTTTTGCACATCGTCATAGACGTAGATGGGTGTAAGTTCGAGGTGTTCTCTCAATGTTTCAAAGGCTTCTTTCTGAGATATGGTGATTTCACTAACTGTTTGAGATGGATTGAGTATCCCGCATACTTGAAACATCTCTTTTTTATCTATGTAATTAATAGCTTCAAAAGTGCTGGCATCAATGAAGACCTTGATCTTATCCATAAAACCACAGCCTTCTTGCTCATTCGTTTTTAATATCGCTTCGATGTAGCCATGATCACGGTGGAGTGTTTTTAGCACCCACTTCCCTGTATCCTTTGAATATTTTTGCGCCAAAAAGGTTCGAACCGCTTTGATACACGCAGCCTGCTCTTCTTTTGAGATCGGGAATGTATCCGGTGAAGGCTCCAGTGAGAAGGCTTGTTCAGCAGTAATGTCCTCGTTTATATCGATTTCCTTTTTTTCAAAAGCTTTGTTTAACGGTTCATTCCACTCCATGACCTGATGCATGTGGATACAATGCGTTTCTTCACGTCCAATTTCAAACGGTATCGTTCCTGTTCCATCGTTCTTCACATAAATTTCTTCTAACGCATATATAGGGCGGATTCGATTCTGCTCGAAGGATGGCCAATCAAACCGCTGCACTTGCTGCTGGGCTAAATTCTCAACCATATCAATAGAGAGCGCATATTCTTCAGCTCTTAGTAGGTTTTTTGCCATAAATGGCCCATGATGTGTAAAGTGAATGAGCTGCCCATGTTCATCCCATTTCACTTCGATTCTGCCTGAAGGCGTCACTTTCACACCATCTATTGCTTCTTCGAAAAAAAGTTCCCCTTCCTCCTTTTGATGCATATGAAAATGCTCACCATAGACCAATCCTGTTTCTTGTTCGATCCATTGAATGACATGAGCTGGATAAGGCCTCTTAAATGTGACACCATTCTTCGCGAAGGTTTTGTCCATGACAAAAATGACCGTTTCAATCTGGCCTGTATTTAAGTTCACGTCAATCACAGCTGTGCCGTCCGGGTTTAGATCATCGTCCTCGGGTTCAGCTTCATGAGAGGGAAACCATTCCATATTCAATGTATAAACCGTTTCATTGAACATATTGACGTAGCGATGAAAACTGTGTCTTTTTAAATAGTAAAGATCTAAACCAAATTTCGCCTTTGTCTGATCGATCAGTTGTTGAATGTTTGCATTCATTTGTTTCACCTCAAAATTCAGTTTTATGGAAGAAAAAAGATAACGATAAATCCGAATATGACAATCACTGATAATAATCCTAAAGCCATTGCCATCATGTTTGATTCCTTTGTAAAGCCTTTTAATTCATGAGCTTCCGTCGACCGGTCAATTTTTCTAAAGCGAAAAAGCATGCTTATATTGTTAATGGCTAGAGCCATAACAAATAAGAAAATGAGAAACTTAGGTTCTATATGAAAAAATGGATCTTGCATCGTTTGAAAACTAAATGATTGGAAGAACATTAGCCCGCTCAATATCAATTTCCAAATATTCTCCACTCTTTGTTCTTTCTCCCACTCTTTTCCCAATTTCTCTTTTTCATAAATGGCTACCTGCTCAAATATGGGAATGATAGACTTTGTTGATCCTTTTTTGATCAAGCCGTAAATACCTTGAAGGAGCATGAAGATTCCTAAACAAAGAAAGAAATATGTAAATTGAATTTCAACATTTTGAATCAAAATAAAAAAAATCAAGATCAACATGCCGAATAGTAAATTAGAGGTAACTACTTGTTTCGATCTCATCTTTTTCAGTGCTGCTTGTTCCATGCAATACTCCTCTCCGTTTTAAACGGTTTCTGTTGAACGCTCTATCTTTATTACGATTTTACCGAAAAAATGTTTCAATATTTTCCCTTTCTACTGTCAATTCGGCTTTTTTCGCAAATGAAAAGACGCCCATCATTCAATGAACGTCTGGTCCTTCTTCATAAAATCATCACATCATATCTGAGCAGCCGATCTGTCTTTGATTTGCTTAGCAGCCATGTGTTTAAAGTCCTCAATAGACAGCTTTTTTGACGTCTTTTCTCCGTGCTGTCTAATATTTAGTGTGTTGTCTTCCATTTCTTTATCGCCGATGACCGCGATATAAGGGATTTTTTGCATTTGTGCTTCTCTCATTTTATAGCCAAGTTTTTCATCCCGCTCATCGATTGTGGCTCTTATTCCGATACTTCTTAATTGCTGCTGCACCTCTAAGCAGTGATCAAGGTGAACAGTTGAGACAGGGATGATTTGCACTTGTACCGGTGCTAGCCATAATGGGAAAGCGCCTGCAAAATGCTCGATGAGAATACCTAGGAAACGATCTAGAGAACCAAAAATGGCACTGTGAATCACAACTGGCCGAACCTTTTCATTTTTTTCGTTGATATATGTTAAACCAAATTTCTCTGGCATTTGGAAATCCAGTTGAATTGTGGCGCACTGATGGCTCCGCTGCAGGGCATCTTTAATATGAAAATCGATCTTTGGACCATAAAATGCGCCATCTCCTTCATTCAGCTGGTAGTCGACCTTTAGACGATCAAGCACATTTTTTAACGCTGTTTCGGATATATCCCAAATAGCATCATTGCCTAATGCTTTTTCTGGACGAGTGGATAGCTCGACTGAATACTCAAATCCAAATGTCCGATACACATGATCAACTAATTGGAAAATCCGTTTGATTTCAGCTTCGATTTGATCTTCTCTTAAAAAAATATGGGCATCATCTTGGCAAAATGTTCTGACCCTGAACAAACCATTTAACGCTCCGCTAAATTCATGACGATGCACCTGACCAAACTCAGCCATTCTAATCGGAAGGTCTCTGTAGGAATATAAGCTGTTTTTAAACATGAGCATATGCCCTGGACAGTTCATCGGTTTTAAAGCGAAGCTTGTATGGTCCACTTCCGAGAAATACATATTTTCATGATAATGATCCCAGTGCCCTGACTTTTCCCAAAGCTCTTGGTTCATCATAAACGGTGTACTCACTTCTTCGTATTGCGCTTTGCCTCTCACTTCTCTTGAAAAGGCCATTAATTCATTTCTGACAATCTGTCCTTTTGGTAAATAAAACGGCATACCTGGCGCTTCTTCTGAAAACATAAAGAGGGATAGCTGTTTCCCTAATTTCCGGTGATCACGTTTATTTGCTTCTTCCATGAAATGAAGATACTCAGCGAGATGCTTTGGGTGTTGAAACGCCACACCATACACTCGCTGCAAGACATCCTGATGACTGTCTCCCCGCCAATAAGCCCCTGCAACACGTGTTAGTTTAAATGACTTTACGTACCCTGTAGAAGGTACATGCGGCCCGCGGCATAAATCTACAAATTCTCCTTGCTGATAAACTGTGATGGCTTCTTGAGAGGGTAAATCTTTTAAAATATCCAGCTTATATGGATCATGTGCAAACAGCGCTTCAGCTTCTTTGTAAGAGACTTCCTTTCTTTGGATAGGGTGATTCTCATTTATGATGTTTTTCATCTCTTTTTCAATTTCTGCTAAATCCTCTACGCTTAATGATTGATCGAGCTTCATATCATAGTAAAATCCATTTTCAATGACCGGTCCGATCCCCAGTGTGACATTGTCATATAACCTTTTCACAGCCTGAGCTAATACGTGTGCAGATGTATGGCGCAGCACTTCAAGCCCTTCTTTTGAATCTAGTGTGACAATAGACAGCCGAACATCGCTGTATAGCTGCTCACTTAAATCAACCATTTGATCATTGACCTTACCTGCCACTGCTTTTTTTCTTAAGCTCGGACTAATATGGGAGGCAACATCTGCGACAGTCGTACCTGCGGGAAACTCCTTTATCTTTCCATCCGGAAATTGAATCTTCACCATGTTTTCTCTCATAACCGACACACCTTTCCTATTTTTTGAAATAAAAAAACACATCCATCCCGCGTAAAGGGACGAATGTGTAATCCGTGGTTCCACCCAAATTCCCATAATGCGTATTCGCTTTATGGCTCTGGTGCCGTAACGTGGCATTGACGGTATTGGATACTGCAATTTTCCCCAATACAGCTCAAAGGTGGTAAGACCGCTTTTCTGCGTTAGGAAGATTTCAGCGTGACTTCCCTCTCTGGTAACCGTAAAAGCTGCTCATGTCCTTTTCAAAGCAATGATCCTATATGAGTGTACAAAAAAAACACACCCATCCCTCATAAAGGGACGAATGTGATATCCGTGGTTCCACCCAAATTCCCATAATGCGCATTCGCTTTATGGCTCTGGTGCCGTAACGTGGCGTAAACGATATTGGATACTGTGATTTCCCCAATACAGCTCAAAGGTGGTAAGACAACTTTCCTGCGTTAGGAAGATTTCAGCGTCACTTCCCTCTCTGGTAACCAGTAAAAAATTGCTCATGTCCTTTTCTTCGCTTTTAATTTCTCCATATCTTACATGATGATGATGGATTGTGTAAAGCTTTATTTTGTGCAGTGATAAGAAAATTCATTCTTTAAATGTAATATTGCGCGTATTCACTTGGGCTGTATTCAATTTGAAACGCAGGAGACAAGGCTCGTTTCACTTCTTCAGTGATACGCTCTCCTTCTTGATTGAACTTCCTTTCCATGTCTACGCCATTTGGCAGCAAATCATCGGTCTCTTCGTCAAACCAGCGGCCATACTGTATGTTCCAATTCCATATCTTTGAGAAAAGAGTATCACTCATTGGTACATCATCTCTTTCTAAATGACATTCGCAATACCCACACTGAAAAGGTTCACCGTAATCTCCTTCAATTTTCACAAAAGGATGATCTACAAACTCTCGACAGCATACCCATTTTTTGAAGTTCTGACCGAACTCCGTCAGTTTAATTGAGTAATAACGCATGGAAGTTAGTTTACCTTTCATATCAAAAATCTCTTGATCAATTAATTTCTTGATTCGATATTCAATAAAATCATCGCCGATATACTGATCTAAATGACCAATGACTTCTCCTATTAAACGTGGAGTTACAATGTACTCGTCTTCTGGCGCGGACTGATGAAGCCGCTTAGCCATTTTCACTAAATAAGCATCAAATTCATCTTCTGGTACGCTGATCGTTTGTCCTTTTTTCCATATCCGCAGCGTATGATTTTCTTTAGCAAATGAAAGCCATTCGTTTTGTAATTTTTCTCTTTCTTCTGTTGATACTGTGTGAATATGCTCTTTACTTCTGTACAAAACCTTCAATTTTTCAGATGTGATTTCCCCGGAATGTCGAATATCCATTCTTCTTGTATTAGTATTGAACAGCTGATCAAATGCAGTCGTTGTATTGATTACAGACAATTCTATGCTTTTCTCTTTTAATAAATAGACGGCATATCGCAAACCAATTTGCTCATGTGCATTACTGCCTGTCCAGATGAGAATACGACTGCCTGCTGTTGTCTCTTTTATTTGCTGAAGCATTCTGTGCTGATCGTTGACCATGTCGTCAAAATAGCCATATTCATTTGACATCACGTTACGCAGCCACTCTATACGGTTCGCTTGTCCTTCATCTTCGTGTAAATGTAGAAGTGGTCCAATCGAATAAATATCATCAAAAGCGATGATATCATCTATTTGATCTTGCTTCATTTCACGTACTGCTTGTTTTAAACTACCGGCAGCTGCCGCCCCAAATATGATATGTATCATTATTCGTCTCCCTTTATCTTACAGTTTATTTCATCTTCACCTATTCATGGTTCTTGCGTCAATTCTATTGAGTCAATTTCATTCAAAAGTATGACAAGGAGATCAGGTATTTACAGAAGTAATAAAGCAGAAGTGCAGAGATAAGAATTTTTATAAAAAAAAGCCCACAAAATGGGCCAAGGAACTACCCGAAAGAAGTAGTTCCCACAATACAAAACTGAATATGTTACCTTCCTTGCTCCATCACCTTCAAACTCTTCTGCTGAGAGATTCGGTCAAACGCCACCATCAAGACGGTCATGAGCAAAGCGAGAAGAACCGTTCCAGCGCTAATCCAGCTCAGGTTCAATATAGATGTCCTGCTCAATACAAGCCCTCCTAACCCCGAGCCTAAAGCAAATCCGAATTGAATAAACGATGTATTGACACTTAATGCGATATCAGGAGATTTGGGTACAAGTGTGACGAGATACAGCTGCTGAGCTGGCGATGTGCTCCATGTAGCAATCATCCATATCATGATCACCGCCACCATGACCACGAGATTCCCTGTCACAAATGCTAGCAGCATCAGCATGATGATTTGTAGAATAATTCCGGAGAAAATCGTGAATGTTGGGCCTTTTTTATCTGCTGCAACCCCTCCAAGACTAGAGCCCAAAAAGCTGCATATTCCCGCTAGTAATAAAATGCCGCTGATTTCTGTGATGCTAAGGTTTGCTGATTCTTGCAGGAATGGCGTTAAATAGGTAAATAAAGTGGAATATCCGCCTACATAAAAGAGTGTAACTGCCACTGCAAGCAAAATTCTCTTATCTTTTAATATCGATAATTGCATACCTAGCGTCACCGGTTCTTGTTCTTTCATAGAAGGGATGCGCCTATACACAACTATCAGCGGAATGAGCGTGATCAATCCAATGGCTGCAAATAATGCTTTCCATCCAATCATGCTGCTTAGAAATGTCCCGATTGGCACACCTAAAACTAAGGAGCTGCTTAATCCCATTAAAATGATGCCAATCGCTGTTCCTCTTTTTTCTCGTTCGACAAGACGAGTGGCCACTGCCATTGCCACCACAATGGCCGTCCCCCCACTAATTCCTTGTAAAACCCTAGTCATCAGCACCATTTCAAACGAATGGCTGACACTTGTGATGATATTACTTAAAGCAAAAATGATCAGCATCCATGATAATATTTTTCTACGGTCGATATTGATGGTCAGTGCAATGACAATCGGCGCGCCGATTGCTGCTGAGAGCGCTAATGATGTGACCAATAAACCAGCAGCAGATGTCGTGACCTGTAAATCATCTGCGACCATTTGAATAATGCCTGTAATGATATATTCGATCGTTCCAATTAAAAAGGCTGCTAAAGCAAGTAAATAGACAACGGCTTTATTTTTCATCGTGGCTTTTCTCCTTTGGACAATGTTTACGATTTGACTTCATTTTTTATAGGAATTTGAATTTCAATGAGTCTGCCTTCTTCATTTTCAGCCAACGGGTAATAAATCTCTCGGCCCGGCTGATCTTCTTTCACGCGGTATCCGTTATGTTCAATCCATGTCGCCAGATCAACACAAGCAGTTTGTGCAAATGGAGAATCTGAATGAAATAAGAGCGTCGCCATGGTTTCTTCAGCTGGTAACGTACGTATCGTGATGCCCTTAGGCAGAGAGCCCCTTAGCGCTTTCGCGGAATACCCAACCTCAAATTCGAACTCACTTTCTTTAGCAAGTGATTCCCTCCACAGCACGATTTGTGGCTCAGAGTTCAATTCTTGCGGATGTTTATGTAACAAATGATGAAACGTTTGAAAGAATGTTGGGATTTCGTCAACAGTTCCATGGGATTGAAAACACATGATACGTTTGCTTTCAACTGATTTGATGATGACCTCCTGTTCTTTTTCAACACACCCCTCTCGTTTGATGAGGTGCATCCGCTCCTTAATACGCGCTAATTTCTGTTGTTCTCTCTCGATCAATTGCTGAATCTCACTCTCTTTCAAGAGAAACATGCCCTGAATCTGCTCGACAGAAATATCTTCACGAAGAAGCTGACCCATTTGCTTTAACGTAAAACCTAATTCCTTGTACAGAAAAATCCGATTGACCTCAAGCAGCTGCTCAGCTGAATAATACCGGTATCCGGAATCTTGATCGATCTGCTTAGGCTTTAATAAATCTATTTGGTCATAATACCTTAAGGTTTTGACAGGGACTTTACTTAACATAGAAAAATCACCGATTTTAAACATCCTGCATCTCCTCCGATTTGTTGATCTGATCAAAGTATAAACCTTTCAGTAAAGGGGAAAGTCAACAGAAGAATTTCATTTGCATAATCATTTGATGAAGTTGAATAAATTTTTCAAAAGCGCAAAAAGCCTAGATTTCTCTAAAATCTAGGCTTTGCCTCTTATCCTAAAATTTTTTCTAACAATCCCATCTGCTCAACAATCTTCATATCATTCATAAATCGTTCCAAACTTAATTTATTCTCTTTTTGTAAGTCTGTAGAATAACCTAAGCATATATTAAAAATACGATCTAACCTTTCACCGACTCCACTATAAAAATAATTTGTCAGAACTCCACTATTTTCACTTGCAAGAACCACAACTGTGGCCATCTCTAATACATACTCAATATCTTCTTTAGAAATCGTTCGATCCTTTTTATTAGCATTAATGAATTCATGACTATGAATAGAACGAATCCTACCTTCAAGTAAATCGAGTATAGACTTCTTATAAATGACATACACACTGTGAATATGACTTTTATCAGGACAATAGGGATCTTGTAAGATGAATTTTATACGTTCATCTTCTTTTTCAATTTTTATTGCATCAAGATCATATAATAATATTTGATCAATTTCTTCTATTTTCATAGGAGGAAAAGTATCGGCTACATTTGTTTTATTTTTCATATGATCACTCCAAAAATTGAAATAAACCGCTCACCGCTCTTACTCCAAACAATCCAATCTTTCAAGATACTTTAACATGTCTCCACTTTTAAAAGAACCCAATATGGCACCATCGCAAAACCGCTCAGCACTCACCACTCCCATGATGAAGGCAAGTATACATTGCGCATTTAAATGTGAGAGGTCCACATTCTCGATATCGTTCAATCCACCTTCAATGCCATTTTCTTTGAGGATTTCTCTGTAGCGGATAAGCTCCAGCTCTTGATGTTGTTCCGCAAAGATATAGACATCTTCGATAAAGCGTTGGACCGTTTCAGAATAATGCACAAAAGGCATCTGGATTGGGCGTTCAGCTGTTCCATCATTTTCTTGATCGATCACCCATTCTCCGATATGGTCCTCGCGGAGCATCGGTATGTATTTTGTTAGAATCTCGAATTGACTCATTTCCATCCTCCTCTACCTCATTCATATGGTTTACTCTGATCAACACCTACGGATCAGTATATAAAAAAATCCGTGATTATCCTACCAGCTAGACACCAGTATTCAAATCACGGACAGTTTTATTCACTTCACTTTTTTACACTCTTACCATTGATACAACGGTCTCTACATGCGCCGTATGCGGAAACATATCAACTGGCTGCATGTATTCGATCTTGTAGTCTTTTGACATGTATTGAAGGTCTTTTGCTAGTGTGGATGGGTTGCAAGAGACGTAGACAAAGCGTTTTGGTTTGACTTGTTTGACGGTGTCTAAGAAGGTGCGCTCGCAGCCTGTTCTTGGCGGGTCGACGACGATGACGTCAGGACGGAAGCCTTCTTTGACCCATTTTGGCAGCCAATGTTCAGCTGTTCCTGTTACATAGGTCGCGTTTTTCATGCCGTGTTTTTTGGCATTTTTCTTGGCATCATCAATCGATTCTTTGATGACATCCATTCCTCGTACTTCTTTGGCGCCATCTGAAAGCCACATCCCAATGGTCCCAACACCGCAATACGCATCGACAACCTTTTCTTTTCCTGTCAGTTTGGCCGCTTTTTTCGCTTCATCGTAAAGCTTTAGCGTCTGCTTTGGATTCAATTGGAAGAAAGCACGTGCACTTAGTTCAAAGGAGACGTCTCCTAAAAATTCTTGGATGACCATATTGCCGGCTAGGTGAGATGTTTTATGGCCGAAGATGACTGATGTTTTTTCACCATTGATATTGTGCATGATAGACGTCACTTCAGGCAGTCGTTTTTGAATGGCTTCTGCGATTTCTTTTTTCTTTGGAAATTCAGGTTTTGATGTGACAAGAACGACTTGTACTTCACCTGTTTCAAAGCCGACACGCACGACAATCGAGCGTACGTCGCCTTTTCTTGTCCGTTCATTGTAGACAGATACGCCGAATTTCTCTAAAATTTTGCGGACAACGCCCGTTGTTTTGTTCGTTTTTGGATGCTGCACGATACATTCCTTGATCGGAACAAGCTTATGAGAATTCAATCCGTAAAGTCCTGCAATGATGTCTCCGCTGTGAGAACGACCTACTTGGAACTGACTTTTGTTTCGGTAATGCCACGGATCTTCCATACCGATCGTTGGCCGAATATCAAGCTTTTCAACCGATAGCTTTGTATGGCGCTCCATTGATTGAATGACAATATCACGCTTTTCATTTAGCTGCTGCTCATACGCCAAATGCTGAAGCTGACAGCCGCCGCACTGTTCGTATACTGGGCATGGCGGTTTGACTCGATGCTCGGAGCGCTTTCGCACTTTCCTCACTGTACCTTCTGCATATTTTGCTTGGACATTCGTTGCTTCAACGACCACTTCCTCACCTGGAAGTGCACCTGGGACAAAGACCACTTGCTTTTTAAAATAACCGACCCCTTCACCATTAATGCCAAGGCGTTTAATGGTAAGCGGGAACTGCTGTCCCTTTTGCAAAAGGGCACCTTGCTGTTTTTCTTTCACTTTATTCTCTCCGTTCTATTTGAACCCTTAATAGGTTGTCTTCATTTTATTCCATCTCATTAGTATACCACGTCTTAGACAAAGAGAGAAAATGCCTTTCATTTATTTATCTGTCTCAATGCTTCTCCATAAATATAAAGAAGCGTAGCTTAAATATGGGGTCCATTCCTTGCTTAGCGCTGACATCTCTTCTTTTGTCGGTTTTTCAGGCAGGTCGAAGTGCCGTTTGATTGCATTTTGAATGCCGATATCTGCCATCGGAAAAAGATTTGGTCTTCCAAGCCCATTCATGAGCACATTTTGAACCGTCCAAGGTCCGATCCCTCTAATCGGAAGCAATCGCTCTTCCACCTCCAAATCAGATAAATCGTGTAATTCCTCTAAACAAAGTGAGCCGCTCACAATTCGTTTCGATACATCGATGACATATTCTGCTTTTCGCTGACTAAATTGAAGCTTTCTCAAATCATCTGTTTCAAGAGAGGCAATGGTTTCTGGTAAAGGATCAAACCATACACCTTCTATTTGCTCTCCGTACGTATGGACAAATCGTTTCGTGAGCTCGTAAGCAAACGAAAGATTAAGCTGCTGATGAATGATACATTTCATTAAACAATGATATAAATGGAAATCCAGCATGAGCGGCGTTCCGATATGCTGCTCAAAAATGGGCGCTAGATTGGTTTGAGAAAAATGGTCTTGAATTATGTGTAATTGATGCTCCATGCCAAATATCCGTTTCACCTCAGAAAGAAGGGGTTCCTCGGGACCGTTTGCCCGCACCCGGAACGTAGGCGCATCTTTTGTTCCAGTAGCTTGAACGATGACCACATAAGGTTTTTGCTTTAATCTGATCGGCACTTTGATTTCTCTTTGATTCAAATCGACTGCTTTTAATGGATCACTTGATAAGCGTCTAAGCACTTGATCGAAATGATACGGCGGCTCTACCACCAGCTGTTTTTCCCACATACATGTCCTCTTCCTTTCTGCAAACATACGCAGATGTGATTGTTTCATTTTGCATGAATGATTCTCTAGATTGAATACTTTTAAACATAAAGAGTACAAGAATTTATCAGTTATATCTTCCTTATTTGTGGTCATTCTCCTTTTGGATAGACGAAAGTTTTTAGTCGAATTCAGCTAAAATTCGACAGCCTCCTACAACATTTTAGGCTCATTTTCCTTAAATTAGAAATAGAACCTCTGGGTGATATCTTCCATTCCAAAAAAATTTGTATAATTATTACATATCAAGGAGGTGAACAAAGAAATTAGCGGATTAGGCAATCATTTGTTTTATCTTGCAGGAACATATTTACCTCATTGATGACCGGCTTCACTTAGTTTCACATTTTACAAAAAAGAAGACCCAAAATTTAAAAACAAAGGAGATCCGACCAATGAAAAAAACAATTCTTTCTGTTGCCCTTGCCACTGCTGTTTCTTCGACACTGCCAGTATTCGCTGACGCTGCTGAGCCAAAAACTTCAGCACCTGTTTCTACTACACTTCAGCAAACTGTCTTAAACAAAGCTGCTGAAGGTAAAGCATCTACAACTGCAGGAAACGTTAATATTAACTTTGATGTACTTGGTATTGCAAATGCATTAATTAATGCTGCAAATGCTAACACAAACCGTGAAGGCTTTGTCAAAGGATTAATGGAGTCTGCTTTCTATGCTGCTGGCGCAAAATACAATGTCATGGTATTTAACTTAAGCCAAGGTTATGAGACTCGTTTCAACGGCGTCAAAACGTTTGCTACTGTGAAATACGGAAGTATTACGTACGGAGTCTGGGTATTCGAAAATGGATCTTTCACAAACAAAGGTGACGGCGGCTACATCAACTGGGCATTTAGAGGCTGGTTCGACCGTAATGGTGGTTTCGTCAACTTCCGTCGTCCTTAATTCTCGGTTTTATCCATCAATCATACACGCACATTGAACCGATCTCAAAAATGAGATCGGCTTTTTTTTATGAAGAAAACGTATAAGTTCACCGGTGCTGCTTCATGATATAATGCAAGTCTGGAGGGGTGCACATGCTGAGAAAACTTGCAGTGACAAAAAACGGCGACTTGATTGAACATGCAACATTGCAGCAGCTTTCAAGCCCCGATATCGCCTGGTATTGGATTGATTTTCATGCGCCAACGGAAAAGGAAGCAGCGCTTTTAAAGGAATATTTTCATTTCCATCCACTCGCGATTGAAGATTGTTTTCATTATTTACAGCGGCCCAAGCTTGATTTTTATGAAGGGTATTTGTTTTTCGTGCTGCATGCCCTTAATCAAAAAACGCTTCGTTCTGAGGAAGTCGATCTGTTTGTTGGTGAAAACTATATCGTGACCTTTCATTTGAAGGAAGCACCGTACGTTGAACGTGTGATTCGAAAGCTCAAAGGGTCTGATAAAGCGAGAAACAGCGGACCTGAGCATATAGCCTACATGCTGATTGATCAGCTTGTTGATGATTATTTCCCTATTATTTATCAAATTGAAGACAGGCTGAATGAAATTGAGGATGAAGAAGGGCATAAAACGTATGGCACGTTGATGAACGAAGTATTCGGGATTCGCTCAGATTTACTTAAACTGCGAAGAACGATTATCCCGATGAGGGACCTTTTATATCGTATTGTGAACACAAATATGATGAAAAGCGATACAAACCGCCAGGCGTATTTTAATGATATTTATGATCATCTATTAAAACTAACCGAAATTGTTGAGTCAAACCGTGATATGACAGCCGATTTACGAGACAGCTATCAGACGCTGAATTCCAACCGGATGAATGCGATTATGATGACATTGACCATTGTGTCGACCATTTTTATTCCACTGACCTTTATTGTTGGGGTGTACGGAATGAACTTTGACAACATGCCTGAATTACACTGGAAATACGGCTATTTTGGCGTGCTGATATTCATGGGTCTCCTCGTCTCGGGGATGCTTTTGTGGTTTAAACATAAAGGGTGGTTTAGGATTTTTAAATAATGTTTTGAGAAGTGCTTGGGAGGAAGATCATATGGAAAACTGGATTCCACTGAAAGACAAAGAATTAAAATTCGCCTGGAAGACATTTGCTCGAGAGTTCGAATTTAAACCAAGCATCTCTCGCTTTCCCGCTTTTCAAGCACCCTCTCCTTACATCACATATGATATCTCTGCTTATTTTGAGGACTCTTCTTTTCTACATACAGATGAAGATCTTGAAAAAAAGGCACTGCTCTCTTTTCAAGAGAATATCACCGGAACGGACGAATATATGCTGGCACTTGATTGGCAGCACGAATGCTACTGGATCACACCATATGGCTTGTTTGAAAAAGATGAATTTGGAGAATGGAAAGTTCCTGTTCTCCCTAATGGGGATTACTATTTCTTTTTATCAAAAGAAATGGATTGGGGTCTGCTAGGACATCCTTGGGAGCAAAGCATCACAGTTTTCGGCGAGGGCTTGATTGACTCTTTTTCACGTCATCATCCTCTTTTGTTTCAGCGTAAAATCAGAGAGGGTTAATCAAAAAGCCTGCAGGTCTTCTGCAGGCTTCTTTCTATAGCTGTGGCAGATGCCATACTTTTTCAAGCATGAGATCGTCTAGACTTTTAAAGGAATATCCTTGTTTTTTCAGAGCGGTGATGGCATCATCCAGCGCTTCGGCATTGTCTCTTGAGACGGTATGAAGTAAGTAAATGGCTCCTGGGTGCGCCTGCTTCATCATTTGATCGTAAGCATACTGTTTTCCTTTTTGATGATGGATGTGCCAGTCTACAAATGCCACTGACCAGAAAACGGTTTGGTAGCCGAGCTGTTTTGTTTCTTTTAATACCCGTTCACTGAACACACCGCGCGGCGGACGAAGATAGAGGTTATCTTGTTTTCCTGTGATTTTGTACACAGCTTCATTGACACGGTCCAGTTCTTCTTTGATTTCTTTCGTGCTCTTTGTTGTTAAATCTGGATGATGATAGGAATGGTTGCCAATGATATGACCTTCTTCTGCCATACGTTTGACAAGCCCGGGCTGGTCCTTTACAAAGTGACCTGTCACAAAAAAGGTGCCTGGTACTTGATGTTTTTTCAGCACGTCTAAGATCTTGGGTGTGTACCCATTTTCATAGCCATTGTCGAAGGTAAAATAAATCTCTTTCTTTTTCGTGTTGCCTAAATAGAACGCATCATACTTTTTTAACAGTGCCGTCAATTCTTTGCCCGCATCCGGCGGCCTGTGCTCTTTACTTTTCGCAAATCCCCAGTGGATGGGCTTATTAGACACGGCTTCCGCTTCTGAGAGAGGCATGGAAACAAAAAGCGCACATAAACAGATCAGCATGTATTTTTTCATTTACGTCACTTCCCGGTTTTTCTTCTATTGTGCAGAATAAGACCGAGACTCATACACCGATTCACCTGCCAATTTAAAGAAAAAAGCCCGCATCACGCGAGCTATTCTTCCTTCCAATCGTTTTTAAACCGTTCATATTTCGCTTCCAGGTCGTCAATCATCTGGATCAGTCTGTCTATATCCTCAACGTCTGTTGATTCGGGATCTAATGAATCAATCACATTCATAAACATATCTAATCGGTTCTTTAAATAATCAACCTGCTGCTCTTTGCTGTCTGCTGCCTTACCCATCGATACACTCCCTTTAGCGTTTGTTTATAGCTTATCTTTTTTTCCCTTGCAAATCAATTGTGTCCCCCTTGCGTATAACCGTGATGAGGCTTAAAATTAACTGTTGGCGGGTCTACGTTTGCCCGAATGAAAAGGAGATAGATACCATGAACCAAAAAACAGCACTTCGTCCGATTACACCTGCATACGACCCCTGGGAAGCCTATCTCGATGTGCAGGATTACGGAGAAATGAAGCTGACAAATATTGAATTTACGACAACAACGCTGTGTAACATGAGATGCGAGCATTGTGCGGTCGGCTATACCTTACAGCCTAAGGATCCGAATGCGCTGCCGATTGATTTGTTACTTCGCCGTTTAGATGAAGTTCCGCTTCTGCGCTCACTTAGTATTACAGGCGGAGAGCCCATGCTTTCTCTTAAATCTGTACGGGAATATGTCGTCCCTTTATTAAAGTATGCCCATGAACGCGGCGTCCGTACACAGATCAATTCAAATTTAACCCTTGATTTGGCGCGGTATGAAGAAATTATTCCATACTTAGATGTCCTTCACATTTCACATAACTGGGGCACTGTCGAAGAGTTTGCAACGGTCGGTTTTGCCATGATGGATCGAAAACCAACCTTTGAGCAGCGCGAGAAATTATTTAACCGTATGATTGAAAATAGTCAGGCACTTGTCAAAGCGGGCGTAACCGTATCCGCTGAAACCATGCTGAATAAGCGCACGCTTCCATATATCGAACACATCCACCGGCAAATCGTCGAGGAAATGAAATGCCAGCGCCACGAAGTTCACCCGATGTACCCAAGTGATTTCGCCAGCGCCCTTGAATCATTGACGCTTCCGCAAATGCGGGATGCGATTCATCAGCTGCTTGATATTCGTGATCAAAACACATGGATGCTGTTTGGCACCCTGCCATTTTATTCATGCAGCACAGATGAAGAAGACCAGCGACTCCTCAACCGATTGCGCCAGGAGAAAAATGTCACGGTACGAAATGACCCTGATGGACGCTCACGGTTGAATGTGAATATTTTTGATGGGAATATTATTGTGACAGACTTTGGCGATACTCCGCCGCTTGGAAACATTGCAACTGATACATTGCAATCAGCCTATACACGCTGGATGGACACGAAATTAGCAAAAGAACTGAATTGTCATTGCCCAAGCGTGCAGTGCCTCGGTCCGAATGTTTTAGTGAAAAACAGCTATTATCAAGATGTTGATTTTACTTCTCGTACAGCCAGGGGGTAACCAATAGATGGACGATACATTTCTGACAGTGGTCAAAAACAAATACATTGAAATTCTCCTTGTTGGACTCATTCTTTGGCTTGCCGTCTTTATGATTAACAAAGCTCTTCAAATTTTCTTTAAACGAACTGAGTTTATCGAGGACAAGAAGAAGCAAACGATCGAGAGCTTGGTCAAATCGGTCACGCAATACACCGCTTCGATTTGCTTTGTGCTCTATGTCATTTCTCTTTTCTTTCATGACTTTGGGAAAATTCTTGCGGGTGCTGGTGTCGCTGGGATCGTCATTGGTTTTGGCGCCCAGACGCTGATTCGTGATATTTTAGCAGGTGTTTTCCTCATTTATGAACGACAGATTCATAAAGGGGATTATGTGACGGTGAATAACCTCTTTAATGGAACCATTGAAGAGATTGGTCTCCGCTCTCTGCAAATTAGAGAATGGAGCGGCAAGCTGTTAACCATTTCTAACGGGGATATCCGTCAAATCCAAAACTATAACATGCACTACATGCGGATTACGGAATCTGTGTTAATTAGCGCGAATCAAAACCCAGATATCGCCTTCCAAGCACTTGAATCAGCATGTGACAATTTAAATCAAATGCATCATGATTTTCTTAAAAAAGATGAATTCCAAAACGCCATTGAACCCTTTCAGGTTCATGGAATTATGGGCTTGAATAAGCTGAATCGCGGGATTGAAATCACAGTAAAAGGAATGGTCGAAGACGAAAATTACTTCGAAGCCGCCCTCGCTGTGCGAAAAGAAATGATCAAACAGCTTCATCAGCATGATGTCAAATTGCTTGAGGATCTCGCTTATCCCCAGCCTGCAAAATAACCTCATTTATGATGGGGTTATTTTTTTATATACAAGTTGCCGCGCTGACCCGGGCTTGCGAGAAACTTGGAACACTTGAACATTCGCTAACAATTCTTTTCATTCCAGCCCTCTTACTTCTATCCTCTTGACTGATTCATGTATAATAGATAGCAGAATGATTTCATGCAGCATGGGGACCCTCATACTGTGTATTTTCTAAGTGAAAGAGAGTGAATAAGATGGGTCGTAAGTGGAACAACATTAAAGAAAAGAAAGCATCAAAGGATGCCAGTACAAGTCGTATTTACGCAAAATTCGGGCGTGAAATCTATGTGGCTGCCAAACAAGGTGAGCCAAACCCAGAATCAAACCAAGCACTTCGTTTTGTCCTAGAACGTGCAAAAACATATAGTGTCCCAAAACACATTGTGGACCGTGCCATTGAAAAAGCCAAAGGCGGTGCGGAAGAGAACTTCGATGAGCTGCGCTACGAAGGATTTGGTCCAAACGGATCAATGGTGATTGTTGACGCCCTCACGAATAATGTGAACCGTACAGCTTCAGATGTTCGAGCAGCATTTGGGAAAAACGGTGGAAACATGGGCGTAAGCGGCTCTGTTGCCTACATGTTTGACGAAACAGCTGTCATCGGTGTCGAAGGGAAAAGCGAAGAAGAAACGCTTGAGCTTTTAATGGAAGCAGACATTGATGTACGTGACATCATGGAAGAAGATGAAACGGTGATTGTGTACGCTGAACCAGATCAATTCCATCAAGTACAAGAAGCATTCAAACAAGCCGGCGTAGAAGAATTCACTGTCGCTGAAATCACAATGCTCCCTCAAAACGAAGTGACATTAGATGATGAATCGAAAGCACAATTTGAAAAGCTGATCGATGTATTAGAAGAGCTTGAAGACGTGCAGCAGGTTTATCATAATGTGGATTTAGGGGAATAAAAAACTTAAGCCATAGTAGTCGTTGAGTTCATTCAACTTCTACTATGGCTTTTTTATTTTCTCGAAAAAATGTAATATATGTATAAGATGTTAATGTCTACAAAGTTTCAAGGAGATGAGTTTCATTTTTAAAACATGGTGGTTTTCTTATTATGGATTTATGATCATCCCTTATCTTGGCCTATGGCTTATTTTCAACAACTTACCGATATTGACTAAAGTTATCTTCTTTCTTTTTATCATTTGGTATTTATATAACGCCTTTGACTTTTACAAAAATGAACTAAAAAGAAAAAAAGAGAAACCCTATTAGCAAAAAACAGTCATCTCCTCTATTGATAAGAGGAGATGACTGTTTTAATTCATCCCTTGAAACCCAAACGTCAGGTGATCCTGAACAGGAATCCAAGCGCCGATTCCTTGTGAGGTCACGTTTTTTACGACGAGTTTTCGTTTATTTCCTTTTAGTACAAGGTACACTTCCCCGTATGTGACCTTACCTTTTTCGTTAATCGCTGGTGCATAGGCATGAAGCGATGCTGCTTTTTTCGGAGAGACGTGGTATGACTGATCTCGTTTTGTTCCTGCACCAATCACGGTGTCAAAAGCGAGAGGCAGCTTTGTTTTTTGAATCGCTTTTTGCATCATCAATGTTTTCACATCTTCTGGGTTCGGCACTTTTGCTGTGAGGCCGCCGCTTACTTTCACTTGCTGCTTTTGAACGTATTTTCCAATGGCTGTTTTGTTGCCGCCTCTGTTATCAATGTGGTTCGTATTCACTTTTTTGTATTCCCAGTTGGCGACCGTTTCATTTGAATCGTAGCTCAGCGCCCATCTCCCAAGGAAAATGGTCGCACGGTATCCAACAGCTAATGGCGTCCCTGAAATGCTGGATTCATTCAGCATTTTAATCAAATGAGTATTCTCAATCGGTACACTTGTTGTCTTGAACAATTCAGCAGTCAGCTCGCTCGGCTGGAGCAGCGGCTGATCCTGTGACGCGTTTGGATACGTATTCTCCTTGGAGATACTGGCGACAGAGGATGGCACTTTAAATGGCTTTGCCGCCTCTACTGGAAAGCTGTATAGAAAACTTAAGGATAAGAGAACAACAAACATGATGCGGAGCATCTTTTTCATATCATCACTCTTTCTCATTCATTTTTCCATAGTATTTTCCGCAAAGACGTCCCTTATCCACAAAAGATTATAAAAGGAAAAATCCAATCGCCATAATAAAATAGGCAGCGAGTAATGTGGCGCCTTCAAACCAGTTTGTATCCCCATCATTTGATAAAATCACCGTGAGCAGCACAGAGGATGCCATCGCAATGAGCTCTGGCAAGGAGAAAATGAGCGGCATCTGCTTATCAAAAAATAGCGAGCTGATGACAAGGATTGGCGCAACCATCATGGCAACCTGAAGCGTGGAGCCAAAGGCAATTTCCACTGCTACATCCATTTTGTTTTTATACGCCATGATGACAGCTGAGGCATGTTCTGCGGCATTGCCGACGATGGCCACAATAATGACACCGATAAACAGCTCACTCCAGCCAAACTGTTCTCCTACCGTATCAAATGTATGAACAAGGCGCTCTGAAATGTACGCAACTGCGATCGTCGAAAGCAGCAAAATCACGGTGGCAAACTTCCCAGACCATTCAGGTGTTTCTTCTTCCGTCTCCGCTTCACCTTGCACGCTCTCCTGCTTGGCAACATAAACACCGCGGTGGCTGACTAGTTTGAAATAAAGCGCCGCAACATAAAGCAAAATCATCACAATGCTGATCCCAATGCTTAAAACAAACTGTTTATTCTCTGCCATCTCCACCGAAAACACTTCTGGAACGACAAACGCTACAATGATGGCAAACATGAGCAAGCCTGAATTGTGCCTTGCATCATGGACATTGAACACTTGGCGCTTATATTTTAATCCACCAACAAAAAAAGACAGCCCCGCCACAAGCAGTAAATTTCCGATGACTGATCCAGTTAATGAAGCAAGTACGATGGCCGTCAGTCCTTGCTTTAAGGCAAA
Source organism: Bacillus sp. PK5-006 (assembly GCF_054161415.1). Classification (NCBI taxonomy): domain Bacteria; kingdom Bacillati; phylum Bacillota; class Bacilli; order Caryophanales; family Bacillaceae; genus Bacillus; species Bacillus sp. PK5-006. The sequence continues at coordinate 2,886,684 of NZ_CP096414.1, forward strand.
AAACGATATGATTAATTCCACTGCATTTCCGAATGTGGCGTTTAAAAGTCCGCCAATTCTAGGTCCCGCAATGATGGCAAGACTTTCTGTGGCTCTTCCCATAAAACTAGCAAGACCAATAATGGCGATACAATAAACGGTAAACATGATGACCTGCGGGAAATGAAGAAAACTGCCAATCACCGATAGCGGAACACCGATTGCGACAATTACAAGAAACAAACGATTCATACAGCCATTCTCCTTTACATATGTCTGACTGTTATTCTTTCGTGAGTGCCGGCATCGTATACATTTTAGATTCGCGCGTGTGAGAAAGTGATATCAATACTCCCTTTCACGGACTGCACCATAGAGCAATGCTTCAATGCAAGGGTGATCACTTTATCGATTTGTTCATCAGATGTATTGATGTCTTCAAATAAGATATGTAAATGAATGCAGGAAATTTTGTTTACAGCTCCTGCCCTTGTCGTTTCAGGTGTGATCGTCAGCCCTTCATAGGATATTCGCTTTTTACGGCATACATGAATAAGCATTTCTCCAAAGCAGCCTGCAATGGCTGAGGTGAACAATTGAGATGGGCGGAACCCCAGTTCTTCTGTTCCTGAAATAGGCAGCTGCCTGTCCTCAATATGTGCGATCCAATGATCCTTTTTGTATGTCAGCGTCATTCGTTTTCCACCTTTCTATTGAAACCCCTATGGTTCCATTGTACGATGAAAGCATGAACTTGTAAGGAGCATCTTATGTCGAGAATTCACTTTATGATTTTAATTTTACTTGTATCCGTATCTGGTTTTTCACAGGGAGCATTACTTCCTGTCATTTCCATTATCTTTGAACATGCCGGTACTTCTCCTACGTTAAACGGCCTGCATGCCACAGGCTTATATCTCGGTGTACTGCTTGCGTCTCCTTTTATGGAAGCCCCGCTTCGCCGTTTTGGATTTAAGCCATTAATCGTCATTGGAGGCGCCGCTGTCTTTTTAAGCTTGTTTAGCTTTGTATTTTTTGAATCTTATGTCGTCTGGTTCTTCCTCCGGCTCATGATCGGGATTGGTGACCATATGCTGCATTTCTCTACACAGACGTGGGTGACCTATGCTTCATCATCAAGAAATCGCGGACGAAATATTTCATTGTATGGATTATCATTTGGACTCGGTTTTGCCGCCGGCCCTTTTTTAACGCCGCTCATTGAGATCAATCCAGCCTTGCCTTTTATTGTTTCTGGTGCCGTTAGTTTATGTATTTGGCTGCTTGTGTTTGTTTTAAAGAATACATATCCAGATACAGGCGAAGTGCAAACGTCAGAGCAGACAAACAGTTTAAAGCGCTTCAAAAAAGCCTTTCAATTTGGCTGGGTTGCCTTTATGATGCCATTTTGCTATGGCTTTTTAGAAACAACGCTCAATAGTAACTTCCCTGTATATGCGCTAAGAAGCGGTGTGACAGTAGATGCGGTTGCATTTATTTTACCTGCGTTTGCCATAGGGAGCATTGTCTTTCAGCTTCCTCTTGGGATGCTCAGTGACCGGTTTGGCAGGCGCCGCATCATTTTATGTGTGACACTCGCTGGATCATTCTTTTTCCTTTTGGCAGGTATTTTCATTCAATCCGTTTTGGCTGTTGCCATCTGTTTCTTTATTGCCGGAATGGCTGTAGGCTCTACCTTCTCACTTGGCATCAGTTATATGACCGACTTATTGCCAAAGCATCTGCTTCCCGCCGGGAATTTGATGTGCGGGATGGCGTTTAGTGCAGGCAGTATTCTCGGGCCGGTACTCGGAGGATTCTTTGTGCAAACGTTTGAAGGAATGAATTTACTTTACCTTGTCAGCATCGTGATATTATTTGTGTTTTGCTGCGTTCGATTTGGGAGAACGCAGGCAGTGCTGGAAAGTCCCAATGAATCCATTTCTAATTAAAAAAACTCCCCTGCACCTATGCAGAGGAGTTTTTTCATTTAATGATAACCATTTTGCCCGTTCGCACTTCCGCTTGTTTTGTGCTTTGGCTGATGGCCTTTGTTTTGTTTCGTATTGCTTCCGCCTTTTTTCGATTGTTTGGACATACGTGATTCCCCCATCCATCAAGATTGAACATGTTCGTTCTTCTTTAGGATGCCCGGATTTCTTCACACCTTGCCTGGTACGATTTTACGCTTATGTAAAAGCGCATTGAGCTCGCCGCCAAGGATAATCATGATGCCGGTTAAATAGAACCAGATCATTAAAATAATGATTCCCCCAATACTTCCGTACATCGCACTGTAGTTGGCAAACTCGCCTACGTAAAATGAGAACAGCATGCTGACCAAAATCCAACCAATCGATGCAAAAATCGCGCCTGGCAGAACAAATTTCAATTTCAGTCTAATGTTTGGGGCGAAATAGTACAAGGCTGTAAACACAATCAATAAAATCAGCGGGCTAATGATCCACCTCATGGCCGTCCAAATGGTGAGAAAGGCATCTGACTGCCCGACTAGTTCAGCGAGAAATAAGCCAAGTTCTTTTCCAAAGACAGGCAGCATTAAGGCAAAAATAATCGTGAGAACCATTGCGATGGTTAAGATGATTGATGTTAAACGTACGAGAATGAAGGAACGATTTTCCTCAACTTCGTAAGCATGGTTAAATGCTCTGACGACGGCATTAATCCCGTTAGATGCAGACCAAAGGGCGGCAATAATCCCGAATGACAGCAATCCGCCGTTACGGCTGTTCAGTGTCTCTTCGGCAATGGATTCAATCATCGAAAGCGCTCCTTCTGGCGCATAACCAGAGATGACGTTTAGGACATCCTTCGACGTCAGCGGCAAATATCCAACGAGCGTCAGCACGAAGATGAGAAACGGAAATAATGAAAGCAAAAAGAAGTAAGCAAGCTCAGCAGATTTTGCCGGTCCTTCATGCAGCAAAAAGCGTTCAATTAACGCTTTGATAAAACCCATACGCCTCATCTCCAATGATCAATCTTTCTATTTCGATCGAAAGTGATCCTTTGTTTCTTCAATAATCTCTAATACTTTTGGGGTTGTTTCCTTTAACTGATTGACTTGTTCATTTAAAAATGACAAATCATCTGAGACTGTTCGCATCAGCTGCTTCGTTTCTTCCATTTTTTCTTTCATACAAGCAGAAATTCTGGCTGGCTCCTGACGGTATTCCGCCAGCTTTTCCTGACAGTCATCCCATTTGTCTTTGAGCGCGATTCTCGTTGGCCGATGAAATAATGTCAGCAGTGCACCGCAAGCTGCTCCTATCACAGCTCCTCGAAGCATGATTTGATTTTTTTCTTCCATCTCGTCTGATCTCCTTTCAGTTAAAGGTGTTTCTCTTTTTTTACATACGTCAAAAAACGATCAATTCCTTTTTCAATTAAATCATGTACTTCCTCAAAGTTTCCAGTGTAATAAGGGTCTGGCACATCATCTCGATCGTCGTCTTCAACAAAGTCAAGAAGACGGCCAATAAAGTGATGTTTCCCATAGCCGGCTATACTGCGAAGTGCCCCTACATTTTCAGCATCCATCGCAATGATATAGTCGTATGCTGTGATGTCCTCATCTATGATTTGTCTTGCGGACATCCCTTCATAGCTGATCCCTTTTTCATCAAGCAGCTTTCGTGTTCCTTCATGCGGAGGACTGCCTTGATGCCAGCCGCCAATGCCTGCTGAATCAATGACAAAGTGCTCGCTTAGCCCCTCATCTTCTACTCGTTTTCTAAACATGGCCTCTGCCATCGGTGATCTGCAAATATTGCCAAGACATACGAATAATACATGAATCATCCTTCATTCTCCTCCTATCTTTTCCCTAAGAACTGCTTTCGAAAACCTTTTCTCTATCATATCAAGCCCTTTTTCTTTTGGAAACTTTGCAAGAAAAGCTCTCATCGCCATTGACAAAATACACAAAAACAGGAGAAACTTTAGGAGAATTACACAAACAAAGGGGGATATTAGATGGGAATAATTGAGCAGTTTGTCACGACGATGAACAATTTTTTGTGGGGACCTCCCCTGTTGATTTTAATTGTTGGTACTGGAATATACCTCACCTTTCGCATTCTCTTCATTCAAATTAGATTACTTCCTTATTCTTTAAAGCTCGCTTTTTCAAAACAAGACAAAATGTCAGAAGGAGATATTTCACATTTCCAAGCGTTAATGACGGCTCTTGCTGCAACTGTCGGTACAGGGAATATCGTCGGTGTGGCCTCCGCTGTTATAGCCGGTGGTCCTGGTGCAGTTTTCTGGATGTGGTTTGCTGCATTTTTCGGGATGGCCACCAAGTTTGCAGAAGCTGTTCTTGCTGTAAAATACAGAGTCAAAAATGAAAAAGGCGAAATGTCTGGCGGACCTATGTATTATTTAGAGCATGGATTAAAACAGAAATGGCTAGGGGTGCTATTTGCTGTTTTCGGCGCCAGTGCTGCCTTTGGGATCGGCAACCTGGTCCAGTCTAATTCCATCTCAGGCGTCATGAATTCTACTTTTCAAATTCCAACATGGGTAACAGGTATCATCATCACGGCTTTTACAGCACTTGTGATTTTAGGCGGAATCAAAAGCATTGGCCGGGTCACATCTATCTTTGTACCCGTCATGGCTTTATTTTACGTCATTTGCGGTCTAATCATTCTTGTTATGAATGCTGATCTTGTTCCAGGCGCAGTCAGTCTTATTTTCTCAGATGCCTTTACTGGTCAAGCCGTAGCAGGGGGTGCAATTGGGACTGTCATTCGCTGGGGTGTCGCACGGGGAGTTTTTTCCAATGAAGCAGGTCTTGGGTCAGCACCAATTGCTGCTGCAGCTGCGAAAACGGATATGCCTGCACGCCAGGCACTCGTCTCTATGACGCAAGTGTTTATTGATACCATCATTGTTTGTTCTATCACTGGCATTACCATTGTCATGGCAGATATGTATTTAACAGTGAAAAGTGATGCGCTGACTTCGTTATCCTTTGCTCACTTCCTCGGTCCGGCTGGCTCAACCATTGTGGCAATCGGACTGCTCTTGTTTGCCTATTCAACCATCATTGGCTGGTCCTATTATGGAGAGAAATGCTTTACATATTTGGCGAAGGATTCGTACGTCATGTATTATCGCATCGTCTTTGTGATGGCTGTCTTTTTTGGTGCTGTGTTTAAGAATGACTTCGTATGGGGCGTAGCAGATATGTTGAATGGTCTGATGGCCATTCCAAACTTAATTGGCCTTATTGGTTTATCGGGCGTTGTCGTATTTGAATCAAAACGAATCATTGAAAAAATTAAACAGGAGAAAAAAGAGAAAAACATCTCGGTGTCGTCTTAATAGCCCTTTTATTCTTTTGCTTTTCTGTTAAAATAGACATATTATTCAACACATATGCAGGAAAGGACGTGCCGCCCTTGTCAGAGCAAAAAGCGGCTGAAGTCAATCAGCTGATTGAAGACATTTCGCAAAAGTTAAATATGCTGAACATTGGAGTCATCAAAGCCGAGGACTTCAGTCCAGACAAGTACGAAGATATTGAATTTCTACACCAAATGGTGATGAAAAAATCTTCATTCAGCCCAAGTGAAATGCAAGCCATCGCAAGCGAGCTAAAAAACTTAAGAAAATAATCGTGCAAAGGAAACTAAGATTGCGGTTTACGCCGCTTTCTTCCATTCATGCGCAGAAAAAGCCAGCACCCCGCAAGGTGCTGGCTTTGTTTATCCTGTCAAAACTGCTTATTTTGCGAGCAGTTTTAATGATTCACGGTTAAATGCTGGAATGTCATCAGGTGTACGGCTTGTCACAAGCTGATCCTGACAAACAACAACTTCTTCATCTTTGAATTTTGCGCCTGCGTTTTCCATATCTACTTGAATGGATGTATATCCAGTCGCGCCTCTGCCTTCCAGCGTCTTTGCTGTAATGAGCAATTGCGGCCCGTGACAGATCGCAAATACTGGTTTTTTCTCGTCCATAAATGCTCTTGTGAACTGGACATAGCGATCATCTGCACGCAGAATGTCTGGTGAGAACCCGCCAGGAATCAGCAGTGCATCGAAGTCTTCAGGCTTCACGTTATCAATGGACGCATCCACTCTCACTTCTGCTTCTCCTTGCTTCCCTTTCACTGTTTTTCCTTTTTCGTTTTCAATTACTGTGATCTCATGGCCTGCATCTTTAAAGGCTTTTGCAGGCTCGGTGAATTCAACATCCTCAAAGTAATCTGTTAATACAACTGCAATTTTCTTACCCATGTAGAAACCCTCCTGCTTGATTATCGTTTACACTACACACTATACCCGGGGAGATTGAAATCAAACATCCTATCCCGATCAGAAAACCCCTTATGATAAAAATAAGTATTTAGACTTATTTATATTTCCTCAACAAGGTAATTCGTATGATTTATGTTATCTTTACAATAATCTGCAAAAAATAACTACAAAAGTTAACGAAACATTTCTACAATAGGTATTGTGGTCAAAAAAATTAGAAAGGCGGAGATCAGGTGAAGAAGCAAGCACATAGGTCTAAACGAAGGAAAAACCTGTCTATTCTGCTCACTTCCATTATGATGATTAGTCTCATTCTCCCAGCAGTACCTACTCATGCAGCAATAGAAAACGGCGATGCCGTAAAAGTAAGCATCTTAGCCACAACGGATGTCCATGCGAACATGATGAATTACGATTATTACAGCGACAAAGAAACAAATGAATTTGGTTTGGCAAAAACAGCCGAGCTGATTGAAAAGCACCGTTCACAAAATCCAAATACACTCCTTGTTGATAACGGAGACCTGATTCAAGGAACCCCTCTTGGAGAATACGTTTACAAAAATGAAAAAGACAGTATCATCAATCAAACAAAGGTTCACCCCATTATTCATACACTCAACAAACTAAAGTACGATGCAGGCACACTTGGCAATCATGAATTTAACTACGGATTATCCTTCCTTGACGGTACTATTGCCGGGGCTAACTTCCCGATTGTCAATGCGAACGTCAAAAAGTTAAATGGAGAACACCGTTTTACGCCTTATGTGATCCAAGAAAAAACATTTAAAGATGCAAACGGAGCTTCACAAACTGTGAAAGTCGGTTACATAGGATTCGTTCCACCGCAAATCATGACGTGGGATAAAAAGCATTTAGATGGACAAGTTCAAGTGCAGGATATCGTCGAATCTGCCAATGAAACCATTCCTGAAATGAAGGAAAAAGGCGCAGATATCATCGTCGCTCTTGCCCATACAGGAATTGAAAAAACCGCTTCACCTAAAGGATCAGAAAATATGATCTTTGACCTTGCCACAAAAACGAAAGGCATCGATGCGATCGTGTCCGGCCACCAGCACGGCACATTCCCAAGCGCTGAATATAGCGGCGTCGACAAATTCGATGTCTCAAAAGGAACCATCAACGGCATTCCAGTCGTCATGTCAAAAAACTGGGGAAGCTACCTCGGAGTCATTGATTTAACATTAGAGCCTGACGGCAGCAAATGGAAGGTCACAGACGGAACAGGAAAGATTGAATCTGTTGCAGGAGTCACCTCTCAAAACAGCACTGTGAAAGATGCCATTCAAACAACGCATCAAAACACACTTGAGTATGTGAGAAAACCTGTTGGTAAAACAGAAGCAGACATTAACAGCTTTTTTGCTCAAGTGATGGATGACCCTTCTATTCAAATTGTGACTGATGCACAAAAATGGTATGCACAAGAAAAAATGAAGGACACGTCATACAAAAACTTACCGATTTTATCTGCAGGCGCCCCGTTTAAAGCTGGCGGCCGAAACGGTGTAAATTATTATACAAATATCGCAAAAGGTGATTTAGCCATTAAAAACATCGGCGATCTCTACCTTTACGATAACACCGTGCAGATTGTCAAACTGAAAGGCAGTGAATTGAAAGACTGGCTTGAGATGTCTGCTGGACAGTTTAATCAGATCAAACCAAACAATTCAAATGAACAGCCTATTTTAAACGAAGAATACCGCTCGTATAACTTTGATGTGATCGATGGTGTCACCTATCAAGTCGATGTGACGCAGCCTGCTAAGTACAGCACAACAGGCACTCTTGTTAATGCGAATGCAAACCGCATCAAAAACTTGTCCTACAATGGGAAGCCAGTCTCTGACAATCAAGAATTTTTAGTCGTAACGAACAACTATCGAGCTTCTGGCGGCGGGGGCTTCCCGCATCTGACGCAAGATAAAGTGGTGCTTGCCTCAGCTGATGAGAACCGCCAAGTGCTGATGGATTATATTATCGAACAAAAAACCATCAATCCAAGTGCGGATCAAAACTGGTCCATTGCACCAGTCAAGGGCGCAACAGTCACATTCGAATCTTCTCTTTTAGCTAAGCCGTTTGCTGAAAAATCAAGCAGCGTAGATTTTGTTCGTAACGCCAGCACAGATGGTCTTGGCGTGTACAAGCTAGCCTTTAAAGAGGATGGCACAACAGAACCGCCTGCATCAGATAACTGGAATTTAACGGTGATGCATACAAACGATACACACGCACACCTTGATGATGCGGCAAGACGTGCAACAAAGATTAAAGAAGTTCGAGCCGAAAGCAAAAACAACATTTTATTAGATGCTGGAGATGTCTTCTCTGGTGACCTATATTTCACAAAATGGCAAGGACTTGCCGACCTAAAACTGATGAACTTAATGAAATATGATGCCATGACGTTTGGTAATCATGAATTTGACAAAGGTCCTTCTGTTCTTCGTCAATTCCTGACAGGTGATGCATCAGATGTAGATGCGAAAAACCGTCATCAATTTGAAAAGCCTGCATTCCCAATTGTGTCATCAAACGTTGATGTCTCTAAGGAAAAACAATTGAGCGGCTTAGTGAAAAAGCCAGCCACATTTAAAGCTGGTGAGAAAAAAGAAGCTGGGATTTACCCATACATCCTACTTGATGTAAACGGTGAGAAAGTGGCTGTATTCGGCTTAACGACTGAAGACACGGCCATTACGTCCAGCAGCGGTCCTAACATTCAATTCAAGGATGCGTACAAGAAAGCAAAAGAAACAGTCAACACCATTCAAACAAAAGAAAAAATCAACAAAATCATTGCTTTAACACACATTGGCTATAACCGTGACCTTGAGCTTGCTCAAAAAGTAGACGGGATTGATTTAATCATTGGCGGTCACACGCACACCCTTGTTGAAAAATTAAAGGTCGTCAATAAGAAAGAACCAACAATTGTCGCACAGGTAAAAGACTACGGACAATTCTTAGGAAAAGTAGACGTGGCCTTTAATCAAAAAGGAGTCGTACAGCCAAAGGAATCTTCTTTTGACCTCATCACCATCGATGACTCCGTCAAAGAAGATGCCGATGCAAAAGCAATCCTCGATCAGTACAAGGCAGATATTCAAGATTTAAAAACGGAAAAAGTCGGGTCTACCGATGTCCTCTTAGATGGACAACGCGAGCATGTCCGTGCGAAGGAAACGAACCTTGGGAACTTTATTGCTGACGGCATGCTGAAAAAAGCACAAGAATCTGCTGGTGCTGACCTTGCCATCACAAACGGCGGCGGTATTCGAGGCAGCATTGAAAAAGGAGATATCACATTAGGTGATATTTTAACGGTCATGCCATTCGGAAACACACTCTATGTCGCAGATTTAAAAGGCAGCCAAATTAAGAAAGCACTCGAACAAGGGCTTTCAGGGATTGAAGAAGGCGGCGGCGCGTTCCCTCATGTAGCCGGCATTGAATATACGTTTACACTGAGTAAACCAGCTGGCAGCAGACTCATTGATGTCAAACTGAAAGACCAAAACGGCAAACTAACAGACATTGATGATCAGAAAACATACCGCGTGGCGACAAACGCATTTGTCGGCACAGGCGGAGATGGCTACAGCGTCTTTACAGAAGCTTCTCACGGCGAAGACTTAGGCTATGTTGACTATGAAATCTTCAAAGAGCAAATTGAACAGGCAGACGGCGGGCATATTTCTCCTGTCATCGATCATCGAGTGAAAGAAGTGTTCCTTCCGCGTGCGAAAGGAAAAGGCGCCTATGACATTCAAGATGATGAGAAATTCCAAACGTATGTGCAGCATACAAACAAAGCATTGCTCTATTTAGACAAAGCAAGCGAAGCGAAAAACGTTCAATTGTCTCTATCAAAAGCGCAGGTAGCCGAGCTGAAGAAAAGAGAGCAAGATCCAAACGTCACCATCTATCATGACAAAGTGGGACTCGCATTACCGCTCTCTAATTTGTCCGAAAATAGCGCAGATATATGGATGAAAAAGACGAATAAGGTGAAAAATGCATTAACGGATACGTATGATTTCCAAATCAAACAAGATCAGAAAAAGGTTTCTACCTTTAAAGATCCTGTCACACTATCCTTTACATTAGATGAGCCTCAAAAGGCGAAGAAACCTGGTGTATATTATGTAGACCGCAAGAAAAACCGTTATGCCAAAACAAGTAACGGATCGTTCGAAAATGGGGTCGTATCAGGTCAAACTGAACACTTCAGCGAATATACCGTACTCAACCAAAGCGGGGCAGCTGGAACAACGCCAGATCAAACTGGCGGAGACGGCGGTACATCAGCGCCAGGCGGAGGTACAGGTACAGATCCAAACCAAGATGGAACCGGACTCCCAGGCGGAACACTGCCTAATACAGCAACGATGATGTATACAGCTGTATTGATTGGTGTACTTATGCTTGCCTTAGGCGGTATCCTATATTACTACCAGCGCAAGCGTACAAGAAAAAATGTATCATCCTAAAAAAGGACAGAGCGTATGCTCTGTCCTCATATTGTTGACAAAGGGCTAAAATGATCTTGATTTTAGCCCTTTGTCTTCTTTTCATCTCAATCTTGGGATAAATAAATCCAATTGCGCTTATCAAATTCTTTCACATTATCTGATCCTATATGACGCAGCATTCTATTGAAGAACGTGATATCATCTTCATCATCGATGGCATATAAATCCTCTTGAACATAATCTCTTATAATAAAATTCGTTAAGTTCGTATTATTCACAAAATCAGCAAAATAATCCTCTACAAGAGTTAAATCCTCTTCACTTAACTTTTCATCATTAATAATTGAAATATGAAACACATTCAAAATCGCTTGTATATCTTCTTCATCCATATAACATAATGGCTCTAGTTTTCGATCTTCTTCCGTAAACGGTTTTCGAGTATCTTCAATGATCACGTAACATAATATTCGATGATCTTTCATCACGCTAAAAATTTCTAAATCCCGTAATTTTAGTGGTCGATTCAGTTTAATCATTTTTCCTCCTATAAATCATGATCTTGTCGTTGTATATCCCCGCTTCTCCAAAAATTGAAACGGACAGAGCCTATGCTCTGTCCGTTTTTTCTCTTCTAGCAAAATCGACGAATCTGAAGCGGTCTAATCGGTGACGGCTTTCTGTGTATTGAAATAGACTAGTATCCTCTAAGAACACATAATTCTTTACCACGACAACATGGTCAAATCCCTTCAAATCAAGGTACTTCGCATCCTCTTCTGTACATGGCTCTACCACAAATTCCTTTTGAGCATAGCTGATCGATACACCTAGTTCTCCCTCAATATACTCGTAGATGGATCCTTCGCATATGTCTTTAGTCAAGACTTCAACATGCTTTTGCAAGAAGTAGTCCTTGTCTAAAATCACTTCTTCCCCGCTAATATTACGAGATCGAATGACTTTCCAAACGTCTGTCTGTTCATCAATTTTCAGCTGAGATTGAATATACTGATCCGGTTTAATTAAGCCAAATTCATGAACCGTTGTGACTGTCTTTCGGCCAAGCGTTTGGGAAAGCTCTTTAAAGCTGACAAGACCTGATACAGGGAACTGCATTTTCTCCCGATTCAGCAATACAGAGCCTTTTCCGCGGATTTTTTGAATATAGCCATTTTGTACAAGAATATTTAATGCCTTTCTCACCGTCTCCCGGGACGTGTCGTACATGATAGAAAGTTCATGTTCTGATGGGAGGATGCCTTTATCCTGCCATTCACCTTGCTCAATTCGTCTTGCGAGCTGATCATAAATCACTCGAAACTTATTCTCTTTCATTTTCCCTCCGCCCCATTTTCTAGCGTTTGGTTAAATGATAAACGATTGACTCATATGGGCGCAACGTAAATCCCTTGATATGTGCCGGCACATCCTCATAATTGGATAACAGGACTTGCCTCTCCATCTCATCTACAGCCTGCACAAGCTCATCAGGAAGCGTAAAGTCCGCCTCCCCTGGATAAAAGTGATTGATCACGAGGAGCTTCTCATCCTTGCTTTCTCTAACATAAGCAAAAATCTTTGGATCTTCTGCTAAAAGTAAGGAGAAGCTACCATATGTGATCACATCAAGTTCTTTACGCAGTCTGCAAAGGGCTTGGTAATGATAGAAAATGGACGTCCGGTCTTTTAACGCAGCTTCGACCGAAATGTCGTTATGGGCTGGCTCAATCCAAGGTGTTCCTGTTGAGAAACCTGCATTCTTCTCTGAGGTCCACTGCATTGGTGTTCTCGCATTATCTCTTGACTTGACCTGTAAAATGGCGAGTGCTTCTTCCTTTGATTTTCCCTTTTCAAGCATGACTTCGTACATATTGAGTGATTCGATATCACGGTAAGACGAAATGTCCTCAAAGCGAGGATTCTTCATGCCAATTTCCTCACCTTGATAAATATAAGGAGTCCCCTGCATCAGATGAATCGTGGTCGCCAGCATCTTCGCTGATTGCTGATGATACGTGTCATCATCACCATACCTTGAGACGATACGCGGCTGATCATGATTGCACCAGAACAACGCATTCCAGCCGCCGCCCTCATGCATTTTCGTCTGCCATTCAGACAGAATCGACTTTAATTCTTGAAAATCAAATGGTGCGATCGCCCATTTTTCGCCGTTTGGATAATCCACCTTTAAATGATGGAAATTGAACGTCATATCCAGCTCCTGCCGATCAGGTCTTGTATACCGAATGCAGTCTGCGATATTCGTTGAAGACATTTCTCCAACTGTCATGCTATCGTATTTCGAAAAAACCTCCTGGTTCATTTCATGCAGAAATTCATGAATTCTTGGCCCGTCTGTATAGTACATGCGGCCGTCGCCTTGCACAGATTGTCCGGCATCATCTAAGAAGCGCTGATCCTTTGAGATGTTGTTGATGACATCCAGCCTGAACCCATCAATTCCTTTTTCAAACCAAAAGTGCATGATGTCATATACTTGCCTGCGCACCTCATCCTTCTCCCAATTGAGATCCGCCTGAGTGACATCATATAAATGAAGATAATAATCTCCTGTTACTTCGTCTAGTTCCCAGGCTGGGCCGCCAAATTTCGACTGCCAATCATTCGGCGGAGATCCGTCCGCTTTTGGCTCCTTCCAAATATAATAATCTCGGTAAGGGTTATCCTTTGACTCACGCGAGGCTTGAAACCACTCATGGAAAATGGATGTATGGTTAACGGCTAGATCCATGATGACTCGTATTCCTCTCTCATGCGCTTCTTTCAGCATGCGTTCAAAATCTGTCATTGTGCCGTACATGTCATGGATTTTTGTATAATTACTAATGTCATAGCCGTTGTCATGCTGCGGGGACTCATACATTGGCGTGAGCCAAATACAATCCGCCCCAAGCTCTTTAATGTAATCAAGCTTTTTCGTCACGCCATTGATATCCCCTGTACCAGAGCCCGTTGTATCTAAAAAGCTCTTCGGATAAATTTGATAGACCACCGCTTTTTTCCACCATGGTTCATTTGATTGCTGATTCAATTTCCTTCACCACCACTAGTTAAGTTCTTCTGAAAAATCCTTCTTCTTTTTTAGTTTTGCATATAAAAGAGTTCCGATGAATGGGAGGATGAGTACAATCACCATTCCAATTGCAAATGCCCCCCAATATTTCGGGATAATGGAGAAGATTCCTGGAATGCCTCCAACACCAACTGAGCTTGCCAGCACCCCTTGAGAGGCGATAAACATACCGGCTAATCCTGAGCTGATCAGTGCAAAAATAAATGGGAATCGATAACGCAGGTTGACCCCAAACATCGCCGGTTCGGTAATTCCTAAATAAGCAGAAATACTTGATGTCAGCGAAAGTCCTTTTTGTTTTTCATCTTTTAAGACAAACATCATTGCCAATGCAGCTGATCCTTGTGCGATATTGGACAGTGCAAGCATTGGCCATAGGAACGTGCCGTGCAGCTTTGAGTTAATCAATTGAATATCCACAGCAAGGAACGTATGGTGCATTCCTGTAATGACTAATGCTGCATACAGTCCGCCGTATAATAGACCGCCAAGTGCTGCGAATTGCTGGAAGACGGCTACAAGTCCAGATGTTAAAACATTACCGATTGCAAAGGTAACTGGTCCAATGACGATAAATGATAAAAATCCAATGACTAATAACGTAATCGGTGCAACAACTAACAGCTGAATACTTTCAGGTGTCCGTTTTGTGATAAATAATTCGAGCTTTGCAAGTAAATAGGAAGCAACGAGTATCGGAAGAACCTGTCCTTGATAGCCTACCTTCTGCACTTCAAGTCCAAACAAGTTCCAAACAGGAATGTCACCGGTCTTCTCAGCCGCTCCATAGCCCCATGCGTTTAACAAGTCCGGATGTACAAGCATCAGTCCAAGGACCATTCCTAAAAGCGGATTTCCCCCAAACCGCTTCACAGCTGACCAGCCAATTAATGCTGGCAGGAAGGTGAAGGCAGTGCCTGCAATTAAGTTGATCATATTCGCTAAATCAGCCCATGCCGGATACACATCCACAATCGATTTTTGATCGAAGAAAATATCAGGAGCTGTTAAAATATTATTAATCCCCATTAATAAACCGGCTGTGACGATGGCAGGAAGAATTGGTATAAAGATATCCGCAAGCGTTTTCACAGCACGCTGCAATGGATTTAATTTTTGATCAGAGGCACGCTTGACGTCTTCTTTTGTGGCTTCCCCAATCCCCGTCCTTTTGACCATTTCGGCATATACTCGATTGACGACCCCTTGGCCGATAACCACTTGGTATTGACCGTTCGCTGAGAAAGATCCCTTCACTTCATCAATTTGTTCAAGTGCTTTCTCATCCACCTTGCCTTCATCTTTCAGCACAAAGCGCAGCCTTGTTACACAATGTGTCGCTTGATCAATATTTTCTTTGCCGCCGATGGCTTTCACAATCTGATCTGCTGCTGCCTGATAATCAGCCATACTATCCCCTCCGAGATCGTTTTTTTATATAAGAAAAAAGAACCAAAAAACTTGTATATACATGTTACTTTATATTTTATATTTGTATATACATGTAGTCAACAACAAAATGCAACGCTTACATAAAAAAAGCTCCCTCAATGTGCTCAGGGAGAGGCAGCGTGTCATCCTCTTTTTTTATGCTCCGTTAATTTCTCGTAGACCTTATTTTTGTAAAAGGAGGAGGCTGGGCGGGCAAAAGTTTGGCGCTTAGATGTAAGTTCATCCAGACGTTTTTGTTTTTCTTCACAGATAAGAGACAGTTTCTTTCTTTCTTCTCCATCTATGCTTGATTGAAGTAATTCTTTGACAGTCATGAGTTCTTTTTTCAGCGCTGTTTCTTCCCCGGCAAATCCGGCATTTTTCATGATGCGGTAGCCCATTCTAAGTTCTTCTGGTACATGAGCAGCATCATCTTTTGGCAGAGGTTTCCCAAAGCCAGATAATCCTTCAAAAGCCCCGTTATCCATCGCTTTTTTGATCCGTTCTTCTGATAATCTCTGCGCAAAATCCATAGCGTTTCTCCTTTCGCCGCAAGTATTTGATTAAGCATAGCAAAAAAGCTGGCTCTCTCACAAGAGTCAGCTTCAGCATCTAGACACTCCCTCGCATTCGGTGTCTATCCTGCGCTCAGGTGCTCGTCCCTTCTTCGCTGAAAAGAGAAAAAGGGCTAAAATATTTTAGCCCTTTCTCGTTATTTATTGTCGACTTTGAAGGTTGAGACCATTTGTGCTAAGTCCTCTGACATGTCAGAGAGCTGTTCAATCGCACTTGAAATTTGCTGCATACCAGCACTTTGCTGTTCTGTTGCTGCCGCCACTTCTTGAGAGCTGGCTGCATGTTCTTCCGATACAACAGAAATTTGCTCAATCGATGTAGAAATC
Organism: Bacillus sp. PK5-006; assembly: GCF_054161415.1. Classification (NCBI taxonomy): domain Bacteria; kingdom Bacillati; phylum Bacillota; class Bacilli; order Caryophanales; family Bacillaceae; genus Bacillus; species Bacillus sp. PK5-006. Next base: position 2,902,897 of record NZ_CP096414.1, read on the forward strand.
GTTTGATATGCTTGCTCAACTTGCTTAATAGAAGCAAGCAAATTGTTCGTTCTTCTTGAAAACTGAGATACACCGTCGTAAATCAAAGCGAAATTTTGTGACGTGCCTTCCATTTGCTCACGTCCTTCTTCCACTGCTTTACTACTTTCCTCTACACTTTCAAGAACGCGCTGACTGTTTTCCTGTGTGCCGATGACAAGGTCTGAAACGGTTTTAGCCGCATCCGCTGATTGCTCAGCTAACTTGCGCACCTCATCTGCCACAACAGCAAACCCTTTTCCTTCTTCTCCAACACGTGCCGCTTCAATTGAAGCATTCAGTGCAAGCAGATTCGTTTGGGCTGAAATGTCCGTAATAATTGAGATGACACTTTCAATCTCCGTTGAATGAGATTGTAATTCTTCTGCTGCCTGCTTTGAGTTGGTCATCTTGTCATGTAGCATATTCAGATGATCAAGCACATGGTTCACTAATTTTTGACCAGATTCTGATTGCTTTTGTACGTCAGATGAAACAGATTTCATTTCGTCGACTTCTTTTGTGACGCCTTCGATTTGAGTATCGATCTCTGCAACGGATGTCGTACAATCCGTGATATTTGCGACAGAATCATTGATTCCTTCACTCATATTCGTCATAGCTTCTGATACTTGCTGCGCACTTTGACTTGATTCGGTCGTCACCGTACGAAGCTGTGAAGACATTTTCGACACTTCACTAGATGAGTTTGAGATTTTCGAAATGAGCTCTTTAATCCGTCCCTGCATCTTTTGGAAGGATGCGGCAAGCTGGCCGATCTCATCTTTACTTTCAACCTCTACCATACCAGTTAAATCACCGTCAGCAATTCGATTCGCTGATTCCATCAAGGAACGTGCTGGTTTTGCAATTCTTCTTCCCATGAAGTATGAGAAGAGTAATCCACCGATAAGCACAATGGCAGATGCCACTGTGATATAGATCATCAACTTCTGCGTTGTTTGAGGCACGACAGACGCATCTAAATCAATGCCTAAAATCCCTGTCAGCTCACCGCCTGAATCCTTGATTGGCAAAAAGACTGATTTATGTGTACCAAATGAATCTTTGTAAATATCACTTTTGACCATTTTATCTTCAGAGAGCGCTTGTTTCATCTCTTCTGAAAAAGCATAATCTTGATCAAAGTCATTTTCTTCACCGGTTAGTATAATAATTCTTTCTTTGCCGCCTTTATTAGATAACACGTATAAGTTCTCAAGCGTATGATCTTTTTGAAGCTCTGCGAATTTCGTTTTGATCTCAGCATAAATAGGATCATCCTTCCCGCTAATGCTGAGTACGTTTCCATCGATGTTATCGATTTCTTTTTTGGCGGTATCAATATCTGTTGTTAATCGATAATCAAATTGCTTTAATAACTGGGATGATAAATCCTGGCTCACTAGATAAAAGGTTAGAACGAATAATGCTACGGTTGCGAGTAATGTTACGGTAACGACTGACATGATTTTAGAGGATATCGTGTATCCTCCAAATTTCCTTTGTTTCGCCATTTTTTCCTACATCTCCACTCTCAGATTTGATTTAAGCATGTACATTTTCAAATTGACCACAAACAGATGCAATCACATCTTTTAAATAAGATACGATATGAGGGATATGCTCTGGTAACGTATAAGGTGAGATGACAAAAAACTTACTAACACTTAGATAGAATTCTTGACCTTCTTTTGAGTTGACAAGTAAAAACTTCGTTGTATCGCCAAAGAACATCTCATCTCTTTTCTCTCCAAGTTTTTCAAACAGCATTTTGTTCAATTCATTGTTTCGCTCAATTTCCATTGAAGTCGCTTCGCCAGAAATCTCTTCTTGAAAACGCGGTGAGCCGTCTAGGTAAATTCTAAATAATGTAGCCATTCCGACGTTGTCATCATTCACGACTTCTGCTTGCGGAATTTCTCGACTAAGTGCTTCTCTGAAGGCAAGGTTCACTTCTAAGAATTGACCGAGCAAGCGCTGATAGCCTTCAACCCCAAACGTTAAGAGCACACTCAGCATGCTGATTGAGCTTCCCATTCTTGAACACTCAAGTGTATAACCCGTATGGTATTCACCGTAGCCTCTATGGCCAACATATGGTGTCTCTTGTTCCTCCAGGTCCAAACGCTTTAAGTCAGCAGCGTTTTTCACTAAGAATAAACTGGATGTGTAAGGTGTTTGGCCAAGCTTTTGAAAATCAAAGCACATCGAGTCTGCAAGAGAAAGATGCTGGAATTTCGCTTTGATTTCTTTTAGCATACGAAGAACACCGACTGAGAATTGCAGCGGGTTTTCTGATACATCATACTCATTAAAGAAAGCAAAGAATCCACCCAGCGCCGAATCTGCATGAATATGCGGCACCTTCAGATCATACTTTTCAGCAATCGCTTCTGCTGTTTCACGTACCCCTTTGACATCATCAATTGCAATGGCATCTGTTGTTCCGGTTGTTGCCACAATATAAACGGGAATTCCGCCACCCTGTGCAACACGTTCCATTTGACAACGCAAATCTTCCATATCCATTGAATGATCTTTATTCGTCTTAATTCTGATTAAGTTGTTTGTGCCTAGTCCTGTTGCTTCCATTGACTTAAATAAGCTGTAATGTGCAGCATCAGAACAAAACGCATAAAGATTTTGTGGAACTCCTTTTCGCAGTGACTCCGGCGCAGCTTTTGCGATCGCTAAACGAAGTCCTGAAAAAATCGCTCCTTGACCTCCCCATGTTGTATATCCCCCGCTCATATTTGGATCATATCCGATGAGCTTAGACATCATTGAGACCACTCTGACCTCAGCTTCCGCACCTGCTGGTCCATAAACATCCCAAAGGTTGTTTCCGTTTACCAGCATAGCTGTCAGCATGCCTAAAATTCCTGGTGTACTTGCCATTGGCAAAATGTTCGTGAAGAAATACTTGGTGTGGTATGGATGGTTATGTAAAAGCTTCAGTAATTCTTCATTCACAAGTTCCGCTTGCTGGCCGTTCATCGGAATTTGACTTGTTTCAGTGAGCTTTTTGTAAAAATCCTCCCCACGATTCTTTTCACCTTTAAGGTGTGCACGGTTGGGATCTTTCAGGTCATCGACCCCTGAAATGATCTGCTCCATCAATTTGATGAGTTCTTTACGCTCTCCTGCATTTCCATCCTCACTCGGAAACCAGTTCTGAACGAGGTTCTCTGCTCGTACAGTCATATACTATCAATCCTTTCAATGGAAGATTTCCTGTCACTGTCTATATCGACCCCAATTCAGAAGTTTATAGTCTCGATATGTTCACTTAAGTATATTTAGATAATTTGTTCACTTATTAAAATAAATGAAACCCTTAAAAAACACATGAAAACCATTATGTTCACGAAACACAAAAATATATTGATATATTGTATAGGAGGAATTTTTATCCATCGTCTTATTCTATTACATGGCTCATTTTTTTTGTTTAACCTGCATAAACATTAATAAACAATGGAAATACTCTCTAAATGACCATTGTAGAAATTAAATTAATTCTTTAGACTTGTATCTTTTTACCTGTTTTATTGATATAGCAACTGGAAAATTGCTGAATTTTCTGTCAATAATAGGTCAATTTTCATAAAAAGTTTTTCGATGGGCGAATATTTTCATTTCCTCTCCTTTTATTGCTCGGACAGGCTTGCAAAGGCTCTTCACTGGTTATGACTTTTCTATTTGTGCATTTCGTGGTATATTCTAATGGTTCGTTTTCTTTCGTTCCGCCTCTTCCGTTTAACGGAGAAAAGGAGTGTTTATATGAAAACATTTATTCAAAAAAGAGGTCTCGGCTTCTTTCTGATTGCAGCCATCTTACTATGGCTCAAAACGTATTCAGCGTATTTAATCGAATTTAAACTTGGTATATCAAATGTGCTTCAGCATATTTTGCTTTTCGTGAATCCTATTAGCTCCAGCTTGTTCTTTCTTGGCTTTGCTTTATTGTTCAAGAAAAAATGGCAGCCTGCCGCTATCATTGTGATTCACTTTTTCATGTCTTTTTTACTATACGCAAACATCGTGTACTATCGATTCTTCAATGACTTTATCACGCTGCCTACAGTGATGCAGGCAGGAACGAATGGCGGACAATTAGGTGATAGTGCATTTTCACTCATGCGTTGGACTGATGTGTTTTACTTTATTGATACAATCATTTTGATTGTACTTGCAGTCCGCATGAAAAGGCAGCAGCAAACAAGTACAGCCACTGTACCTGTTCAAAAGTCAAAATCGTTTAGACTCGTCCTTGTGTCCTCTGTTGTGATCTTTGTTTTAAACTTAGTTGCTGCAGAGATCGATCGTCCAGAGCTTTTATCAAGATCGTTCGACCGCAATTATTTAGTTAAATATTTAGGTGCTTATAACTTTACTGTGTTTGATGCCATTCAAAATGTGAAATCAAACAGCCAGCGTGCTCTGGCAAATTCAAATGACGTGACAGATGTAGAGAACTATTTAAAAGCGAACAGTGCTGATCCTAACCCTGCTTATTACGGGAAAGCGAAAGGCATGAACGTCATTACAATTTCTCTTGAATCTCTGCAAAACTTTGTCATTGATTATAAGGTGAATGGAAAAGAAGTAACGCCATTCCTTAATTCATTGGCACACGACAACAAAACGTTTTACTTTGATAACTTCTTCCATCAAACAGGACAGGGAAAAACGTCTGATGCTGAATTTATGATGGATACTGGGCTATTCCCATTATCACAGGGCTCTGTTTTTATTAACAAAGCGCAAAACACGTATCAAGCACTTCCTGGCATTCTGAAGAAGGATCAGTACACGTCAGCAGAATTCCATGGCAATACGAAAACCTTCTGGAACCGTAATGAAATGTTTAAGTCGTTTGGGTATGACAGATTTTACGATTCTGAGTACTACGATATGAACGAGCAGGATACGAAGAACTATGGACTGAAAGACAAACCGTTCTTCAAAGAATCGATGCCAATGCTTGAAAACTTGAAGCAGCCGTTTTATTCGAAGTTCATTACCTTATCGAATCATTTCCCATTTGGAATGGACGAAGGTGATACTGATTTCCAACCTGGTGATTTCGGTGACTCTGTCGTCGATAACTACTTCCAATCGGCTCATTATTTAGATGAAGCGATTGAACAGTTCTTCAATGATCTAAAAAAGTCAGGTCTTTATGACAACACAGTCGTCATTATGTACGGAGATCATTACGGTATTTCTGAAAACCATAATGAAGCGATGGAAAAAGTGACAGGACAAAAAATTGGAGATTATGAAAATGCGCAGCTCATGCGTGTGCCGCTCTTTATCCATGTTCCTGGCGTAAAAGGCGGACAGATTCATAAATACTCTGGTGAAGTCGATGTCGCACCAACTCTTCTGCACCTGCTTGGCGATGATACGAAGAACTATTTAATGTCTGGTTCTGATATCTTATCGAAGAACTTTAAAGAGCTTGTGCCATTTAGAAATGGTGACTTCGTGTCTAAGGACTACACGAAAGTAGGCAATAACTATTACAGCAACAAAACAGGCGAGAAAATCGAGCCAACTGATAAGGCATCCCAAGAAAATGAAACGGTGAAAAAGATGCTGGAGACATCTGATAAGATTGTCACCGAAGATTTACTCCGTTTCTACAAGCCTAAAGGCTTTACACCGATTGACCGCAATGATTATGACTATACAAAGAAAGTACAGGATGAAAAGGATTCCTCTTCCGCCAAAGATGAATCCAGCTCTTCTTCAAAATAACGTTCTCATGCTAAGAACCAGCCGATCCTTGATCAGCTGGTTCTTTTTACGTTTGATCATGATTACTCCGGGTATAGGAGAAGAAGGAGGGATATATCATGAAGAAATCAGCAGCTTTTGTCGTGACTGCCTCACTTGCTTCGTCTGCCCTTTTCGCTTTCAGCCCTGCTGTCTCAGCACACGCCATGGTCGCAGAGCAATCCGTTCCTCAAGGTCCAAAAGCCGCACTTAACAACATTTATAAGCTGGCACATAAAGGACAAATGCCCTACTATGCTCAGGGACTGAAAATAGGCGTTCAAACAAAAAAAGACGTTCATCATAAGCTCGGAAATCCATACCCAGAAACAGGTCAAAGCAGCTTTGATTTGTATCATGCGGAAATGGGGAATCCCGGATTTGCTTTTCACTATGATGCAAAAGGCAAAATTGATGAAATCCGTTATTTCGGTACAAATGTAGAAAAAGAAACAAATATCGGCGGTATGACCCCTTCGTTACTAAAGAAACAGCTTGGACCAGCGGATTCAGTGAGCACCATTCCGCAGACAAAAGAGAAAAAATATGTGTATCGAACCGGTGATTATGAGCTCGAATTTATCGTTGGACATGATCCTGATATCAGCCAGCATGAACTCACCGTGCTGCATATCAACTTGATAAAAGCCACTTCTTAAATAAAAAAGCATCCTGAGCGTTTACTCAGGATGCTTTTCTTTTATTATGATGCCACTTCTAATTGCGGCTTTCTTTTCAATTTTCGTTTGAGGACTGGACCTGCTACATAATCAAGACCAAGTTTTCCGGCATTTCCTTTCGCTGCCATGATGAAGACTGCGATCAAAAGAAGCAGCGGGTTCACAGAGACAGTTCCAGCTAGTAAGAAAGAGACATTCATCACGCTTCCAAAAAAGGCTGCCGTTGTTGTGAATAATCCGACAATTAATCCTAGGCCTACTAAGATTTCTCCCCACATGACCATGGCACTAAATAATCCGGCATTCGGCAAAGCGACATTTTCTAAAAACCATACATATAACGGATACACAAGATGACCATCTTTGACGACAGGTTCAGATATCGCAAATTGCAAATAGCCTGATGCATCAAATCCACCTGTTAGTTTTCCAATACCAGATGTCAGCCAAGTCCATCCGATATAAAGTCTTGCTGCCAAAAGGATAACGGCTGCCCATACATTCGTTTGTAAGAATTTTGTAAACATGATGATGCCTCCTTTTAAATTATGTGAAATATTTCACATTTTCTTTATGATCTTATTATACTATGCTATATCTAATTTGTGATCTTTTTCACATATATATTCACAAATTGTTCATGAATATCTAATTGAGGTAAACTTTTCCCTTGCTGAAACCGTCTAAGTCATTTCAGACCGTAAAAAGGGGTTTAATATTGTATGAAAACACTATTTCATTTTGCTTATTTACAGGCCATCTCATGTCTATTCCCCGTCATGATCTTTGCGGCGCTTGCCCTATCAAAGACGGTGTCTATTACTTTTCTTCACCGGTATGATTTCATTCTGCTACTTTGCCTCACGGCTCAGATCCTGATGCTGACGCTGCGGCTGGAGACTTGGGCGGAGCTAAAGGTCATTTGTCTATTTCATCTCATAGGAATCTGTTTAGAAGTGTATAAAGTACATATGGGCTCTTGGTCCTATCCAGAAGAAGCTTATACAAAAATATTTGGGGTTCCACTTTATAGCGGCTTTATGTATGCAAGTGTGGCTAGTTATATTTATCAGGCATTTTTACGACTTCATGTAAAAGTGGCCGACTGGCCTCATCCATTTTTTTCAATTGGCATCAGTTTGTGCATTTATCTCAATTTCTTTACGCATCACTGGCTCTATGATGTCAGATGGTGGCTGACATGTCTGCTTGTTGTTGTGTTTCGGAAAACATCGGTTTCGTTTCAGGTTGGTCCATCTTCCTTTCGAATGCCGCTTGTTGCTTCATTTCTCCTGATTGGCTTTTTTATTTGGATTGCCGAAAATGTCACCACCTTTTTAGGCGCATGGCAATATCCAAATCAGCAGCATGCTTGGTCCATTGTTCATCTAGGGAAAATCAGCTCATGGTTCTTACTCGTTGTGATCAGTATTGTGCTAGTGATCGAACAGCGTAAACAAAAAAACGTTCAGCCCATTTGACCTGGCTGAACGTTTTTTTTAATCTCGATCGACTACCTTACGGAGATCGTCTGCGACAAATTCTACATTCGTTCCAATAATAATTTGTACGGATGTTTTTCCAGAAGTCAGCACCCCTTTGGCACCTGCTTTTTTCAATGTACCTTCATTTAATAAATTAGTATCCTCTACTGTTAAGCGAAGACGTGTGGCACAATGATCAATGTTGGTGATATTGTCTTTGCCGCCAAGCCCCTCTACGAGCATACTCGCCCCACCTGCCGTCACCGCATCATCCGTTGCGATATCTTCCATGTCATCATCTTCCCTGCCTGGTGTTTTCAGCTTTAATAGTTTAATGAGGAAATAGAAAACGACAAAGTACACGACGCCATAAATGATTCCTACTACAAGAAGCAAGATCGGTTTTTGCGCAATACCGAAGCTTAAGACGTAATCAATCGCACCTGCTGAAAAGGCAAAACCGCTATGAATCCCAAGAGTGTTCACAATAAAAAGCGAAAGCCCCGTCAAAATAGCATGGACACCATATAAAAGTGGTGATAAAAACATAAAAGAAAATTCAATTGGTTCAGTGATCCCTGTTATAAATGATGTAAGTGCCATCCCAATCATCAGACCAGCTGTTGCTTTTCGTTTCTCAGGTTTTGCAGTTACAACCATGGCTAGACATGCCGCTGGCAGACCAAACATCATCACTGGGAAGAATCCAGTCATAAAGACACCTGCACTTGGATCTCCTTTAAAGAATCGCGCTAAATCCCCTGTTGCCCCGCTGAATTCACCGAATTGAAACCAAAATAAGTTATTCAAGACATGGTGAAGTCCTAATGGAATGAGCAATCGGTTAAAGAAACCAAACAGCCCTGCACCTGTTGCACCAAGGCTTAAAATCCATTCTCCTAAATCATTGATTACACTTTGAATCGGCGGCCATACATATCCGAAAACGGCTGCTAATAGAATGGTGAAAAGTGCGGTCATTATAGGCACAAGCCGCCTTCCGCTAAAGAAACCTAAGTATTCCGGCAGTTTCGTATCCTTAAATTTATTGTAAACATAACCTGCCAAAAGCCCGCATAAAATACCGCCCAATACACCCATATTGTTGGTTGAGTTAATCGACGTTGTACCGGCTGACAAAATAAAATAAGAGATCGCTCCTGATAATGCCGCTGCCCCGTTCCCATCCTTTGAAATACCAATCGCTACACCCATTGCAAAAATTAAAGCCAAGTTCGCAAAAATTGCATTCCCTGCCGCATGAATAAACGGGATATTGAATACATCCTCCCGCCCAATGGCCAAAATAATCCCTGCTGCTGGAAGTACAGCGATTGGAAGCATAAATGATTTTCCTAGCTTTTGAAAAAACTGAAACACCATCTGATTTCCCCCCTTTGTCATCATCATGACCAAAGCATTCATGATGTTCATAAAAAATATATCATATGCACGTCTAGTTATCTATACCAATTTGTCCACATCCATTTGAATTCCGCTCTTTACTCTTTTTGCGTAAAATGTGGTAAGCTATTGAATAGAATGAAGATATAGAAAGCGGGAATGAACAGTGATTGTCAAACATGATCATGAGTTAGAAGCCTTAAAAAAAGTCGGCCGAATTGTCGCTTTGGCAAGAGAAGAAATGAAAAGCCAAGCGAAACCAGGCATGTCTACAAAAGAATTAGATTTGATTGGGAAAAAAATATTAGAAGAGCACGGTGCCAATTCAGCACCTGAAAAGGAATATGACTTCCCTGGTACCACTTGTATCAGCGTGAACGATGAAGTTGCACACGGTATCCCAAGTGAAAAAACCATTTTACAAGAGGGCGACCTCGTGAACATTGATATCTCAGCAGAACTGGACGGCTATTATTCCGATACGGGCATTTCATTCGTTTTAGGTACAGGTGATGCTCGTCTTGAAGCATTATGTAAGTGTGCGGAAGATGCGTTCCTTGAAGGATTAAAACATGCAAAAGCCGGTAAAAGACAAAACCAAATTGGCCGTGCGGTCTACAATACAGCGAAAGAACAAGGATTTACCGTCATTAAAAACCTGACAGGACACGGCATTGGGAAGAATCTGCATGAAGCACCTAACCATATCTTGAACTACTATGATCCATTCGATAATGCTTTGTTTAAAAATGGCACAGTCATTGCCTTTGAACCTTTCATTTCAACAAATGCTGAATCGATTTATCAGGCTGATGATGGCTGGACATTTAAAACACCAGATAAAAGTCTAGTCGCACAGATTGAACATACCATTGTGATCACTAAAGACGAACCGATTATTTTAACAAAGCTGTAAGCAGCGGGTCCCCTCCTTCACTGAGAGGGGATTTTTTCATGCCCGTTTCACGAATCTGTCACGACTAAACAAAAAAGCCTGTGGTAAAATAGGCAAAGATATGTGAAAGGGGTCTTATTTGATATGTGGTTCATCATCATAGGTGTTATCTTTTTCATCGAAAGTATTATCTTAACGGTTGTAGGGATTAAGAAAAAACAATCCATGATGACCTATCTTGGTGTTGTCATCATGATTATGACGGTCGGCATGATCCTCGTTACCCTCAACCCGCCAAATTCATAAATCAATATTTCCAGCATATACATGGATCATAGGCAGATAGAATCAGTTTTCATTTCTTGACACCTGCACGCTTTTCACGTCCTTTTTTGAGATGTTACAATGCAGGCAGTTTCAATTGAAAGGAGTTTTCTATCATGCATTATGGTAGCAAAGGCTGGTATGTCGAAGAATTAAAGAAGCTTGGTGTGACTAAGCATGAAGGAAGAAAGCTTCAAAGCTTAAAAACATATTTCCTTGCAAATCTTCTTGAGCAAAAGAAACGCAGCTCATAAACGCTGAAAAGCCGTACATCTTAAGATGATGTACGGCTTTTTTTTAAATGTGCTGAATTCGTTTTTCTAAAGACTTCCTCACCACATCTGCTAAAGCATCTACTTCAAGAACAGCTTTCAGTCTCTCTGGACTTGTTTGACGATATTTGACTTCGTTGACCTCATGGACCGTAATGTGATGGGACGCTTTTTCTACTAGTACAAGCGATGCATCAGGCGGCACCATGCCTTCTTTCAATACACGTAAATAAAAGCCTGTATACCCTGTTTTTTGCACTTCCTTTACAAGCTTCATGTTGCCATGCTTAAGAGACAATTTCACACAAGGCTGTCTTGGCTGGCTCACCTCAACAAATGCATCTCCAAGCTGAAACACATCGCCAATATGCACATTCGTTTCGACTAGCTGGCGTACTGTTACATTCTCGCCAAAGGCAGCTTCCTGTAATGGTACCCCTAAAAATTGTTCAAAGTGAGCATAATGATCATACGGAAAGACACAGACAGCTTTATCATAACCCCCATGATGAACCAAATCCCCTTGACCATCTCCTTCAAAATTGATCTGACTTAAATACACAGGCTCATGAATGCGCCTTTTGTTGATGGCTGTTTTGATTTCTTTTCCATTCGCATATGTAATGATAGGTTGTCCCACTTGGATTCCTTCTATGTCGTATCTCTTTTGTCCCACGATGGCCATCTCCTTTGGTTGTCTACTGGCCTTTATTTTACATCGTTTGACAATCAAATCATAGTCGAGGCGTGAAGATCAGATGCAGGCTATGGTACGATGTGAAAAAAGGAGAGATGACCATGATTCATTATCACGCCATTATAAAAGGACGTGTGCAAGGAGTCGGCTTTCGTTATTTTGTTCAGGGAGAAGCCGTCAATCGTGGAATCAAAGGCTGGGTACGCAACACAGATGAAGGTCATGTCGAGTTAAAGGTAGAGGGTGAGCAGCAGAAAGTGATTGATTTCTTAGAGACTGTCCGGAAAGGAAGTCCTTTTTCAAAAGTCACCGACATGCAAATGGAGCCGCTCACCGAGCTTGCTCATTATCAGGATTTTCGAATACGGTCATAAAAAACCTAGCTATATGTAAACATTATTCCTATTCATGATAGTTAGACGGAGCTTTCGTATGATATAGTTCAGCCAGAATTTTCTGGTTGAACTTTTTTTATTTAGATTTAATCTATCAGTAGCCAGGGTAGAACGTACGGAGGCGTGGGACATTGATTCTCAAGTAAACTGTTCACCACCTACTTGTAGGAATATGTTTGAGGCTGGTTGGGACTTAGATCTTCTATAACATCGAATCGGTACGAGTCATGCATAAGATTAATTGGACTGGTTCGATATTGCCTCAAAATAGTCTAGAACTACTTTGCGGAATTCTAATGAAGCTTGCGTCATGTATCGACTTGTATGCCACAATAAAGCGATATCACGTACAAGTTCATGATTCTCAACTTGCAAATATTTAATCTTTCCCCATGATATTTTTGCTGTGCTTGGTATGAAGGCAAGTCCAATTTCAGCTTCTACAAGACTGATCAAACGTGTAGGTTCATCGCCCTCATACACATATTTAAGGTCAATTCCAGCCGATTTGCATACAGAGTCTACTAAATCACGAGTGCCGTATCCTCTTTTCACACCGACAAAGCATTCATCCTTAAGTTCTGTTAAACATACGCTAGTTCGGTCTGCCAGTCGATGCCCATTAGGAACTGCTACAAGAATGGGATCAACAAAGACAACTTGACATTCGATGTCTTCCCCTTGAAAAGGAGAGGACGACAAGCAAAAATCGACTTCGCCTCGATGTAAAAGCGTGACCATTTCCAGTGTGGTCAGCATTTGCACATGAAATTGGATATTAGGACGTTTTTTACGAAACTCTCGCATCATCTGAGGCAAAGTGCTTGCTGTGGTTACCGCAAGCTTTAGTGTACCAGATTCTCCTCTAGACAAATCGCTAATCTCCTGTTTTCCCTGTTCCAACTCAAACAAAGCCCTTTCCGCGCGACGAATGAATTTGTTGCCAAATTCATTTAATCGCAGTTTCCTGCCTGTGCGATCAAATAAAGGTACCCCTAAATCTTCTTCCAGACGCTGAATTGTTTTGCTAAGCGACGATTGCGTAACGTGGAGGCTTCGTGCAGCTTCGGTTACATGCTCTAATCGAGCTACCTCTAGAAAATATTGTAGTTGAAGGAGTTCCATTTCATTTTTTCTCCAATCATTCCTTTTGGTCAATGATATCATAACTTTAAATGCGTTGGAATGAATGTAAAATCCCAAGTAAGATATCAATATAACAAATTTAAAGGGGGAGAAAAAATGAATTCTCGTAGCAGATGGTTAATGATATCCGTTGGACTAGGAATATTATTAAACCCTTTAAATTCATCAATGATTTCTGTTGCTATTGCTAGGTTGCAACATGTGTATAGCATTGATTTTACTGCTGTTTCCTGGATTGTGTTTTCATTTTATATCGCTAGTTCTATCGCCCAACCTGTCATGGGGAAGGCTAGTGATTTATTCGGCCGGAGGAAGATATTTCTGGCTGGTCTTGTTGTATCCTTAGTTTCTTCTATTCTGGCTCCATTTTCTCCAAATTTCGGATGGCTTATTGTGTTCAGAATCGTACAATCCATCGGAACTAGTATGCTGATTGCAGTTGGAACAGCTATAATACGCATTCATATTACAGAAAAACAATCAGATGCTTTAGCAGGTTTATCAATTTTCCTATCCGGTGCGGCAGCTATAGGACCTTTTGCCGGAGGAGTACTTATTCAATGGTGGGACTGGCCAGCGATCTTCATCGTCAATACCCCGTTTGTAGTGGCGAGCTTTATATTATCTTGGAAAATGATTCCTAATGATGGACCAGCAGCAACGGTTTCATGTGACATGTCGTTTCGAAAATTACTGGGTGTGATTGATGTGCCAGGAATTCTGCTTTTTGCGGTGGGTCTGATTGCCCTTCTAGTTGGCTTGCTGGCAGCGAAATCATCTGGGCATTTCTCTATGTGGAATATCGTTGTTGTGCTAATCGGGCTCGTTGCGGTGGGAATATTCGTACGACATGAGCTAAAAACAGTGTCGCCATTTATTCCTTTACGTACCTTCGCCAAATATCCAGGGATGACTTGGGTCAATATACAATACTTGCTAGTTAACTTCCTTTATTATTCACTCTTTTTTGGGATTCCATCATACCTGCAAATGGTACGTCATGTCAGTGCATTCCACACAGGGATTCTTATGTTAACCTTAGGCTTGAGCTCGATTGCAGCTTCGCCAATAGCAGGGAAATGGGTCGGTAAATCAGGACCCAGACCTGCATTGATTGTATCCTCATTACTGATGGTAGTAGGGGCAGTGTGGATCGTGACATGGACGCAAAGTTCACCAGTCATCAGTGTGTGCCTGGCGTTAGCCGCGTTCGGTTTTAGCAACGGGCTAAACGCTGTTGGTATGCAGGCAGCTTTGTTTAAAAGCTCTCCAAAAGAAATTGCTGGTGTAGCATCTGGCCTATTTAATACATCGAGATACTTGGGAACAATTTTATCTTCACTGTTGACAGGTGTCATTATGGGAGGTGCGTTCACCTTTACAGGATTCCGATTGCTGGGGGTTTTCCTAATGGTCATTGCATTGGTTTTAGTATTTATAAGTCTGCGACTCAGATATTCTGAGCAATTGGATGAACCGAGTACAAGCAATTCAAACAAAAAATAAAAATTGGAGTTGAATGTTATAACAACTGTTAATATCAAGGAATGGTCCTCATGGGATCAAACTTGGCAGGGAATGCAAAAGGATAAACAGCCCCAGGGTGAGAAAGTCATCCAGAAGTGGAATGCGAGAGCGTAAACTTTCGCCCATTGTTGTAGTAAGGAAGAGATCTTTTGTGGTCATCATAAATAAAAAGGGATAGATATCTATCCCTTTTTTTTTAATCAATTTAAATGTTCAACACCATATGAGAGGACACATGTATTATGATAAAAGACATCTTTTTATGGAATTACATATAACTCTCGCTAGGCTTTTTCTGTCCTGTGATAGGGCTTGTCCTGATAAAAATAGTTTGGTTTCACAATGGTATTGTCGTAATGCTTGTGGAATATGTGGGTAGCAGCTGGTGATACTGGCGGAATCAGCCATGTCCAGTCCCCAGTCAGCTTGCGGTCAGCCTTTTCTTCCTGCTTTTCAAACTGCTTGAATTGATGTGCTGCTGTATGGTGATCGACAATGGTTACCCCTGCTTCGCGATAAGAATGGAGAACCGCCACGTTCAATTCGACAATGGCTTTATCCTTCCAAAGGGACGCATTCTTGGTTGTGTCCAGTCCTAAAAGAGAAGCGACTTTTTTCAGCATATTGTAGCGGTTTTCATCCGCTAGGTTGCGTGCGCCAATTTCTGTGCCCATATACCAGCCATTAAACGGTGCAGCATTGTAATGAATACCGCCAATCTCTAATTTCATATCAGCAATAATCGGGACCGCATACCATTTTAGTCCCAAATCACGGAATCCATCATATTCAGGATGGGTGATCTCTACCTCTTGGACGATTTCTTTCGGAAGCTCATACAGAACAGGCGGCTGACCTTTTAGCTGAAACATGAGAGGCAGAATATCAAAATGTGTGCCCTCCCCTTTCCAGCCATGTGCTTCACATAATTTTGTTAATTCAAGAGATGCCTCGTCGCCGATGATGCCATATTCCGTTTCATAGCCTGCATAACGAACGAGCTGATGATTATAAATGACGACTTCCTTCTGTCTGTTTTTCTCTGGGGGAAAGATCGTGATGGACGGTTTGATTTTCCCGCCATTTGTCGCATACTCAATATGATGAAAGAGCGCCTCCTTCACCTCATCCTCTGTCTTTACATGCCGGCAATCATGCACTTGCAGGGTCGACCAAAACAAACGGCCAATGCAGCGGTTACTGTTGCGCCATGCCATTTTCGCCCCGTGAGCTAATTCCTCTAGTGTATGCGTATAAATTCCTTCAAACTCAATTTCTTTTTTTATTTCATGCAGACGTGCTGCTTTCTCTTCATTTGACTTGTTTAATTCTTCATAGCATACAGAAATAAAAGCTTCTGCTTCATTCCACAACGCTTCTTGATTACTCAAACATACTCGCCTCACTTTAATACGAATATATCCATTGTAGCGGTTTCTATTGATAAATTCACTCGTTTCAAACCATTTTTTATCAAATCATCCGACCATTGTCCTTAGATCATAGATGAATCAATACGTTTAAGGGTCTTTTGGAGCCAGCGGACATAGCCTTTTTCCCTTTCGATTGCCCTTGTCAGCACTAAGTAATGCCCAAATTGCGCTGAATGCAGTTGTTCAGCAGAAGGGTCTTCCTCTGTCAAAGCGTGCAGCTTTTGTTCCAGCACATCTACTTTCTTGGTGCGCTCTAAAAGTTGATAGGCAAACAGGTCAGCCGCTTCTTCTTTGTCCATGGAGGAGATGAAAAAGGTTTTGAGCATGAATTCATCCTTTGTTGTTTCCGGAATCGGATCTTTTGTTCTTAACCACTGACGCAATTCTTCTTTTCCTGCCGCTGTGATTTGATAGACCTTCTTCTCCAGCTTTTTTCCTTGTATGTGAATATCAAATTCAATAAACCCTTCCTCTGTGAGACGCTTCAGCTCAGGGTAAATCTGACTGTGCTTCGCACTCCAAAACTGTCCAAGGGAATCCTTAAAATGTTTCGTGATATCGTATCCCGTCAGCTCACGCTGATCCAGCAAGCCAAGAATGGCATATTTTAGTACTCTCATGATGGGCCTCCAACGCTTATTCTTTGACAATAGTATACCATAGACTTTAAAATAAACATGTAAATCACAACATGTTTGAAAAAACATCATTCTAATGAAAGAAGGAATAAACATGGATCAATTCGTTGGACTTCATATGATTTATACGTATGAAAATGGCTGGGAATATGAGATTTACATTAAAAATGATCACACCATTGATTACCGCATTCATAGCGGAATGGTTGGAGGACGCTGGGTCCGTGATCAAGAAGTAAATATTGTGAAGCTGACAAAAGGCGTATACAAAGTCTCTTGGACAGAACCAACTGGAACAGACGTCTCTCTGAACTTTATGCCTGAAGAAAAACGCATGCATGGCGTCATCTTCTTCCCTAAATGGGTGCATGAACGTCCAGACATCACCGTCTGCTATCAAAATGACTACATCGATCTCATGAAAGAATCTCGTGAAAAATACGAAACCTATCCGAAATATGTTGTCCCAGAATTTGCGGACATTACGTATATCCATCATGCAGGTGTGAATGACGAAACCATTATCGCAGAAGCACCATATGAAGGCATGACAGATGAAATAAGAGCTGGACGAAAATAAAAAAGCGGCACGCCAAGTGCCGCTTTCAGCGTGTAGACAAACCCTCGCATTCTTTGTCAGTCCTGCGTGCCGGTGCTCACGAATGTACAATTCGCTCCGCTCCGGTACTCGTCCTTTCTAGGGCTGCAAAGGTTTTCTATCACGCTGAAAAGAAGACAAAGGACTAAAATCATTTTAGTCCTTTTTTATTGAATGCCGAGCGTCTTTTGAGGAAGCACGAAACGATAGACTGGCAGTTCATCACCTGTTTTTGAAGCAATAAACCCTGATGACATATAGCTGTCCTTTGATTCTGGTTCAAGGGCAAGTGAGAGCAAATTGGTTTGCGGCTGTGCCGTGACATATACCTTTGTTCCTTTTGGCAGCTGACGTTTCTTGTCAACGAGTTTTGTTTCAAGCTGAATATCTGTTTTGCTCTTTTCCTCTCGCTTTGTCACCTGATAGGCTTGTACCGGCACTTTCATGCCAGCCGGCAATGTGACACTTTTTAATCCTAATGTTCTGAGTTTCTTTTCTACTCCTTCATGCCCCGGAAGAATGAGATAAGCTGTCGGCCGTTCTCTTGTTAAGACAGGCACAGCATCGCTCGCACTGTGAAAGCGTACAGGAACTTGAGTCGTTTGTCCCTTCTCAATATCAACCATTTCCAGCGAGTCATTGACAGGTGCTTGGAAATCATCTTGAATGACCACTTGATCATCATCATTTGGCTGCAGTCCTTTTTTGACCAGCTTCAACCGCTCCGTCACCATTTGCTGCTTCACCTGTTTCGCATGTTTCACCGTGGTCTCAATGATTTTTTCATGGGTGGCTACTTGCGCAGCGACGCGGCGGGCAAAATCCTCTCTTCCAATCCCAATCCCTCTGCTTTCTACAAGAAATGACAGGGCTGGCGAAAGTGCAAGGGCATTACGGCCAATTCGCGCATCCGTACCACCTTCATAGATGTCGATCTTTCCATCCTTTCCTCTTGTGTTTGTATAATACAAATCGTTAGAAAATCCTTTATTCGTCAGCGTTTCACGAACTCCGTTAACGTATAACTCATTTGATGTCAGCCGGATGCTTTCAGGAATGTTTAAATTCTTCCCTGAAAGAATAAGCAAATCATGATATTTGAGAGCGCCTGATGAACCGATATTTTCAAACTGCTTTTGACCCACATCGTATTCATGGGCATCAATAACTACCTCTGGCGCATACCGATTAAATTCTTGATGCAGGGCTGCCAGTTCTGGAGATTCTAATGTCATATGATCACGGTTTCCGTCTAATCCGTTTGCCAGTCTGCGGTCAAACGCATAAGAACCATCAGGATTGATTCTTGGAACAATGATGATATTGACATGATTGAGTATACGCTCTCCTTCTTCACCTGCTAATCGTTTTGCAATGACGAGAGCAGATTCACCGGAGGCTGGTTCATTTCCGTGTATTTGTGCTTGGAGCCAGATGGTTGGCTTTTTTGAAAGTGGAGTAATGGAGCGATCCTTTGTAAAGTACAGGGCCGGAATGGATCTGCCTTCAATGGATGTTCCAATCTGTTTCTGCGTGGCATATGGGCTTTTGCGGACAATGTCTTTTAAGAAAGCTTGAAGCTCTTCTTGTGTCGTAAATGCTTCTCCTTTTTTCTGAAAGGCAGGGGTTTCAAACGTCTCGCCAGGCTTAGGGTATAGCTTTTTCACTGAAGCCGGTTGTTCATAACTCTTTCCATAATAAGGGGTTTCTGCATGAGCTGAAGTTGGGCTCACCATCGACAAACTGCCTGCCAAGAAGCATACAGCAGCAAAAAGAATCGTGCCTTTTCGTTTGGACATGCTATCCTCTCCCTTCGTTGATTTGCATTATAAAGAAAAAAACAGCAAAAGTGTCAGTATTTTTCAAAAATAAATCTTTTGGAGGAGGAACAGGCATATCTTTGTCTAGGGCAAATGAATGGAGCTTGCCCGGCAATATGACCTAAAAAAAGTGCCTGCCCGCAGCAGACACTTTTTTATTTACCAGATGGAAATGGCCCCAATGAGAACCGCCACGACAGTCATAGCGACGACTGCCAGCACAGCCCATTTCATCCCAAATTTCTGATGCTGATCCAGTGATACGCCAACAAGTCCAACAAGTAAATGAGTCGATGGAACAAGTGGACTTAACATATGAATCGGCTGACCAATAATAGAGGCTCTGGCAATCTCAATTTTATCGACACCGTATGCTGCCGCTGTTTCTGATAGGATCGGCAGTACGCCATAAAAGTATGCATCATTCGGCATAAAGAAAGTAAAGATCCCGCTTGTTAATGCGACAATGACTGGAATAAAGCCGCCAAGCTGCTCTGGAATTGCAGATACAATCGAAATCGCCATTTCATCGACCATTTTCGTTCCAGTTAGAATACCTGTAAAAACACCTGCCGCAAAAATCATCGAAGCAATGGCTAAAACGTTTGTTGAGTGAGCGGCAATTCGCTCACGCTGCTGATCTAAGTTCGGATAGTTCACGATAATTGCCACACAGAAAGCAAGAACAAATAGAACAGTTAAGCTGACTTTACCTGATACAAGCAGCAGCACTAATAACAAAGTCAATGCCAGGTTAAACCACCAAAGCTTTGGCCGTTTGATGTCATCTTGCAGTGCCGCTGCCATTTCATTTGCATGAATCGGCTGGTCAAGTTCAATCACACCAAGGCGTTTTCTTTCAGCTTTTCCAAGAAAATAAGCAACAATAATCATACTGAGAACCCCTGCACCAATGACTGGAATCATCGGTCCAAATAAAAGTGAAGGGTCAACGCCAAGTGCACTCGCCGCTCTAGGTGTAGCGCCTCCCCATGGAATTGTATTCATAATCCCCATGCCAACCCCGGCAATACCCGCTAAAATAATTGGACGGATGCCAAGCAGCGTAAATAGTGGAAGCATCGCTGTTGTTGTAATCATATACGTTGTTGTTCCATCACCATCAAGTGCAACAAGCATCGTCAGGACAGCTGTTCCGACCACGATTTTTAATGGATCGCCTTTAACGATTTTTAAAATTTTCGCCACCATTGGATCAAATAAACCCGCATCAATCATAATGCCAAAGTACAAAATCGCAAACATGATCATGACCGCTGTTGGTGCGACTTGCTGCACGCCTTTGACAATCATGTCTGAAATTTCAGTAAAATGAAAACCTGCAATAAGAGCAAATGCAATCGGTGTTAACACCAATGCCGTTAAAACAGACATACGTTTCGTCATAATCAAAACCATAAATACAATCATCATAAGAAATCCTAAGATTGCTAACATATTGTTCACCCCTTATGTTGTATACGCTTTCATTAATGTGTTGGTATCCCATTTCCAACCCTTTTTGTCATCATATCTGAGGTGAGAATTGAAGTAAATATTATGAATTTTAATTCTTTTTCGGTCGATAAATGCTTTTTGTTCATTTTGTTCAAACATTGGGCTTTTTGATTCTATGAAAAAAACAAAGGGTTTATTTTAGCCCTTTGTCTTCTTTTCAGCGTGATAGAAAACCTTTGAAGTCTAGGAAAGACGAGTACTGGAGCGGAGCGAATATGAGATTCGTGAGCACCGGCACGCAGGAATGACAACGAATGCAAGGGTTTGTCTACACGCTGGAAGCGGTCTCACTCGACCGCTTGTTCTCCTTGTATCAATTGCTCATATTGCCTTAATTGATTTTCCATAAAGATCTTTGCCTCTTTGCTGTTCATATAACGACTTGTCCAGCCCTTTTGCTTTAATCGCTTTTTCCAGGACTTCGTTTCCGTCATTTTTTGAAGAAGCTGATCCCATTCACGAATGTCATGCTGACTCATTTGTTTAGGGCCCATCACACCTCGCCAATGGGAAAAGATGAGCGGAATGCCCTGCTCTTTCCATGTCGGCACATCTTCAAATCCATCTAAGCGCTGGCTGGTTGTCGTCGCAACGAGCTTCAGCCTCTTTTTTTCATAATCATGACGAACCTCTGTAATGGTAGTCGTTGCTGCATCCACTTCATGGTTGATGAGCGCCTGAAATAAATCATCTGCACTGTCAAATTTCAAAAATTGAATGCGATATGGATCAATCCCTGCCATTTCTGCTGCCCGGGCGAATGAGATTTGATCATCATTTCCAAAGTCAGGCGCAAACCCAATTTTTAAGGAATCTGGTTTTTTCTTGAGGGCGTGTAACAGCTCCTTCCCATTTGCAAAAGGAGAATCCATCGGGACTGCGACGACCTGCCACTCTTCTGCAAGGATTGCCAGCGGTGTCACATCATTCATCGTCACGTTACTGCTGCCAAGTAAATTACGGCTTAACAATAAGCTTGAATTTAAACTGATATAGTTGGCTTCTCGCTCCATCATGTATGTCCATCCTTTATCCACCGTTCCTCCTCTTTGATAAAGAATGTTCACAGGCCGGTTCACCAGCTTCTCTTGTTCAAGCACTGATTTCATCACCTGGGCCGTTTGGTCAAATCCCCCCTCTGGTACACCCGACACCACAATATATAAGGAGTTTTGCTGAAGGAAAGAGTCTCCAGCTTTTTTTTCATTAAAGGTGAGTGTCATACATAGGCAGAGCACGATCACAAAAAGTATTCCTTTTTTCATCTTTTAAGACTCCGCTTGTTTGGCAGGGTAATATTTACGTTCAGGTCTGCCAATAATTCCGTATGCAAGCTCTGCCCGGCATTCCCCAGTTGTCACGAGATACTCTACGTACCGTCTCGCAGTTGTACGTGATGCGCCCATCTTTTCCCCGAGTTCTTCTGCTGTAATTCCGCTATTCTCTAATGCCATCAATGTTTTCACTTTATCCAGGGTCAGTGAATTGATGCCTGTGGGGAGATCTCTGTCATCCCTTTGTTTTGGCTCTTCCTGCATCTGTCCAAAAAACAGATCGATCATCGTTTGATTGACTTCATCCTTTGAATTGATGATGTCTTTCTTCTCTTTATATTCGGTTAAAACTTGTGCAAACTTTTGTGCGGTCACCGGTTTGATTAAATAATGAACCACTCCGTAATGAAGCGCATCTCTTAAAAGCGTCGTTTCCGTTGCAGCCGTGATAATGATCACATCTACTTCAGGACAGCGTTCTCTTAAAAGCGGCAGCAGGTTTGTGCCGAGCTCATCAGGCATATAGACATCAAGCAAGATGAGATCCACTTGTTCCCTCTGGAGCGCCTCCCACATATCCTTTGCACTCTTTGCCTTTCCAGCGACCTTAAATCCTTCTATCTTTTGTATATAAGATTCATGAATGGCAGCGATTCGAAAATCATCCTCCGCAATGAGTACCTTAATCACCATCTATTCCCCCTTTGTGCCTTTCGGTATGTATACAGTGAAGATGGCACCGCCTTCTTTTTGGTTCGCAACTTCAATCCAGCCCCCAAGCTCGTCCAATACTTCTTTCACATTCGCAAGCCCATAGCCTCGTCCTTCTCCCTTTGACGAATGGCCTCTTGTGAAAATCTGTGACAGTTCTTCTTTATTCACCCCATCACCTGAATCTGACACTTCTATGATAATATCAAACCCAATATCTGTGATGAACAGGTCTACCTCGCGCTTCTCCTTATTTAATACAGCTTCAAAAGCATTGTCTACGAGATTGCCAATGATGGTGATAAAGTGAGATAAACTTAAATGAGCTGGGAGCGGCTCAAGTGAGCTATTTTCATCAATGTGGAAATGGACTTTCTTCTCAGATGCTTTCCCTAACTTGCCAAGTAAGATGGCTTGTATTTTAGGAGACCGAATCTGCTTCATGAGTAAATCGTGCTGACGGTTTTGCAGATGATATTCTTCTTTAATTAAGTCGATGGCTTCATCGACTTGCTTCAGCTCAAGCAGGCCTAAGATGGCGTACAGCTTATTTGAGAATTCATGCGTTTGGGCCCTCAGGTCTTCTGAATATTGGCTGACCTCTGTTAATGTATCCAGCAGCTTCGTCAGCTCTGTTTTCTCTCTGAAGCTCACAATCCCTCCGAATACTCGATGATCCTGCATTACTTTTTTCACATTTAAGACATAGGTTTTATCATTCACGACGGTTTCGATGTTAGGTTCAATCGTCTCTGCCTTTAAATAGAGAAGAAGTTTGGCATTTGGCAAGACTTGATCAATATGAAGGGTCAGCTTTGATGAGACGCGCAGCATGTGCTCAGCTGATGTATTCATCATCGTAATCGCGCCTTTCTGATCAAACGCAATGATCCCTTCTTTTATAGCGAGCAGCATCGCTTCTCTTTCTCGATACAACGAAGCAATTTCATGCGGCTCAAGCCCTAATGTATCTTTGCGAATACTCTTCGTTAAAAAAATCGCACCGAATATGCCAGGCAAAAGCACGAGAAGGGCAATATAGCTAAGCTTCAATAGCTGATGAGCTGTCGCTTGATCAATTTCCTTTTTTAAAAATTCGACGGTGACTGTGCCGATAATTTCTTCATGCCCCTCTGTTTCTTTCATAATGGGTGCACTGCCTCTGACAACGGTTTCACCATTAGAATCATCAGTTGATATGGAGGTTCCTCCAAATAAGAGAGTACTTCTTCCTTCCGAAACACTGATGGTTTTTCCTACGTCCTCATGATTCGTATGAACAAGGACCTTTCCTTTTCGATTGGTAATGAAGATGGCATGAGCTCTTACTTGCTCCTTCATTTGCTCAAGCACTGCCTGTTCTTCATTTTGGGACGCTGATAGAGCCACCGATGCTTTAATGGGCGGCATATATGATATCGTTCTAGCGGTCTGCACCGCCAGCTGTTCAGCTTGTGCCTGCCTTTCTGATGTCTGCAAAAAACCAAAACAAATAGTTAATAATGCAATGACAACAAGCAAAAGCCCGATAATTAATCCCAAAATTTTCGTTTGTAAAGTGACTTTCCTTTTGCCCATTCTCACCGCTACAACCCCTAATTCAGTAGATTCACCCGAATAGACTCTAAGAAAATGATATCATTTTTTCTTACTAAGTTAAGAGAAAATTCTTTCAAAGAAAAAAGACGACTCAAAATCGAGTCGTCCCTGTATGCCTATTACGTGATCGATAAACCAGCACTCGCATAGCCTGCTACGGTATTGACTAAGGATAGACCTGTAGCTGATGCGGAGAATACAACAAGCAATCGTGTTTCCGGTGTGACT
This sequence comes from Bacillus sp. PK5-006, assembly GCF_054161415.1. NCBI lineage: Bacteria > Bacillati > Bacillota > Bacilli > Caryophanales > Bacillaceae > Bacillus > Bacillus sp. PK5-006. The sequence goes on from NZ_CP096414.1 coordinate 2,927,345, forward strand.
GGTACATTTAGACCAGTCGCAATACCGTTTGAAATAGCACCCAGTGTTAAAACTCCGGTTAAAGCTGGGGCTAATGTGACACTCGCTACTTGTGTGAAGCTGTTATTTGGTGTCGGTGAAGCGAATAGACTAGCCGTTACGGTAATACTCGTGCCGACTAAAGAAAGAGCTGCTGTTGTGCTGAAATAGCCTGCAAATGACGTGATCGTTCCAGCTCTCGGAACTGAGAACGCCATGTTGAGTAAAGTGCCTGCAGCGCCGGTTAAATCAATGATTCCGCCTACAATACTGACACCTGTCGCTGAGTTACCAAATCCAATCAAGCTGGATGTTCCAACAAGACCGCCTGCAACTGTCGTCAAGACAGCAGGTGTACCTGAAGCAAACGGAATGATCGCACTCGATCCTGTCACTCCTGTTGGACCTGTAGCGCCAGTGGCTCCTGTACCTGTGACTCCCGTGGCGCCTGTTGCACCGGTTAGACCCGTTGCGCCGGTAACTCCGGTGGCGCCGGTGAGACCTGTAACTCCGGTGACTCCAGTTAATCCAGTTGCTCCGGTTGCGCCGGTTAGACCTGTGGCTCCCGTGGCTCCGGTTACTCCAGTTGCTCCGGTTAAACCTGTGGCTCCCGTGGCTCCTGTTACTCCTGTCGCTCCGGTTAAACCTGTGGCTCCCGTGGCTCCGGTTACTCCAGTTGCTCCGGTTAAACCTGTGGCTCCCGTGGCTCCTGTTACTCCTGTCGCTCCGGTTAAACCTGTGGCTCCCGTGGCTCCGGTTACTCCAGTTGCTCCGGTTAAACCTGTGGCTCCCGTGGCTCCTGTTAAACCTGTGGCTCCAGTTGCTCCGGTTAAACCTGTGGCTCCCGTGGCTCCTGTTACTCCAGTTGCTCCGGTTAAGCCTGTGGCTCCTGTGACACCGGTTGCTCCGGTTACTCCAGTTAATCCAGTTAATCCAGTTGCACCGGTCACTCCTGTCGCTCCGGTGACTCCAGTTGCTCCGGTGAGACCTGTAGCTCCTGTGACTCCAGTCGCACCTGTATCACCCGTTACCCCAGTTGCTCCGGTTACTCCAGTTGCACCCGTATCTCCTGTTACCCCGGTGGCTCCTGTGACGCCGGTTGCTCCTGTATCTCCAGTTGCACCGGTTGCTCCTGTACCCGTGACGCCCGTTGCTCCTGTATCACCCGTTACCCCAGTTGCTCCGGTGGCTCCTGTGACGCCCGTTGCTCCGGTCGCTCCTGTATCACCGGTTACCCCAGTTGCTCCTGTCGCTCCCGTGACACCTGTCGCGCCTGCGGCTGCTAATAACGTATAGTCTGAAGAAGTATCCGGTGTGCCTGTTGGCGGCGCTGTATTCACAACATAGGTTCCACCTTCATATGTCACCACTTGACCTACTGGATAGGTTGGCGCTGTTGCTGGGTCAAATGTCAGAATACCAGTTAATCCTACACCGGTTACTCCTGTTGCCCCTGTATCACCAGTTATCCCAGTTGCTCCAGTTGGGCCTGTGACGCCGGTTACACCCGTATCTCCTGTTACCCCGGTGGCTCCTGTGACGCCGGTTGCTCCGGTCGCTCCTGTATCACCGGTTATCCCAGTTGCTCCTGTCGCTCCCGTGACACCTGTCGCGCCTGCGGCTGCTAATAACGTATAGTCTGGAGAAGTATCCGGTGTGCCTGTTGGCGGCGCTGTATTGACCAGATATGTTCCACCTTCATATGTCACTACTTGACCTACTGGATAGGTTGGCGCTACTGCTGGATCAAACGCTGCAACTCCAGATAAACCGACACCTGTCGCTCCGGTCACTCCTGTTGCCCCTGTATCACCAGTTATCCCAGTTGCACCAGTTGCTCCTGTGACGCCGGTTGCACCAGTTGCTCCTGTCGCGCCTGTGATCCCTGTTGCTCCTGTGCCAGTAGCTCCGGTTGGGCCAATTTCCCCCGTCGCTCCCGTAACACCAGTGGCTCCGGTTGGGCCAATTTCTCCTGTTGCTCCCGTAACGCCAGTCGCTCCTGCAGCGGCCAATAACGTATAATCTGGTGACGTATCAGGTGTACCTGTTGGCGGCGCCGTATTGACGAGGTAAGTTCCTCCTTCATATGTCACCACTTGACCTACTGGATATGTCGGCGCTGCCGCTGGATCAAACGCTGTGACGCCGGCTAGACCTACTCCCGTCGCTCCTGTAATCCCTGTGGCACCGGTTGCTCCGGTTGCTCCCGTATCACCAGTTGCACCTGTGACACCGGTTGCTCCGGTTGCACCGGTGGTACCCGTTGCTCCTGTGACTCCTGTGCCAGTAGTTCCGGTTGGACCAATTTCTCCAGTCGCTCCTGTAACACCAGTGGCTCCGGTTGGGCCAATTTCTCCTGTTGCTCCCGTGACGCCGGTGGCTCCGGTTGGACCAATTTCTCCTGTTGCTCCCGTGACGCCGGTGGCTCCGGTTGGACCAATTTCTCCTGTTGCACCCGTACCGGTAGCGCCTGTAACGCCAGTCGCGCCTACAGCGGCTAAAAGCGTATAATCTGGTGATGTATCTGGTGTACCTGTTGGTGATGCTGTATTCACAAGATACGTTCCACCTTCATATGTCACCACTTGCCCCAATGGATATTCTGGTGCTGCTGCAGCATCATACGGTACAACCCCAGTTAAACCCACGCCGGTGGCTCCTGTGGCTCCAGTTGGACCTGGATCTCCTGTGACACCTGTTGGCCCTGTACCTGTTTCCCCCGCTGCAGCTAATAATGTATAATCTGCCGACGTATCCGGTGTACCTAATGGTGGTACTGAATTGACGACGTACGTACTGCCATCGTATGTCACCACTTGCCCTACTGGGTAGGTTGGTGCTACTGCTGGATCAAATGCCAAGATGCCTGTTAAACCTACGCCTGTTGGACCGATTGGACCTGCTGGACCTGCTGGACCTGCTGGGCCTGCCGGACCCACTGCACCCGCTGGACCTGCTGGGCCTCTTCTTCCTCTCCCGCCTGGCGGACCTTGAATCACACAAACACAAGGATCTTTTCCGCAGCAAGGATTTTTTACTGGTTTCCTAGGCTTTTCTGATATCCCTTTTTTACAACTATCACATTCCCAGCCATCATCCTTATACGCATCATACCAGCTTCCTTTTTGGTAGTGGTCTGTCGAATGAGTTGGATATGTCTTACCACATTGCCTACATCTTTTCATGGAATCACCCCCATCCATCGTATTCATCATGACTGGGAAAGGTGTATGTACACTTTTATTTTTTTAAGATAATCAAAAGACCTTGCACTTTATGCACAAGGTCCTTCTTTCATTAAAGTCTCATCGTCATTTTTAAATCTTTTCCTACCATACTATAATCCATATCTACCGGACGGATGGCTTCTTTTAATGATTTCGTACCTTCTCCTTCAAAGAAAGTAGGTGCATCTTTCCCTCCAATTAATAATGGTGCCATATAAATAATGACTTCGTTCACAAGTGACGCTTCTAAAAAGGATGCGCTCACACTGCCTCCCGCCTCTACAAGCACCGACATCACAGAGCGCCTTTTCAGCATACGTAACACCGCATGAAGATCTGTCCGATTTTCTCCGCTTGTGACAAATACTTGATGTCCTTTTTGCACCAGTTGATGGTATTTTTTTTGATCGTACTTGTTTGAGGTACAAATGATGGTTTCTGCCATATGATCATTTAAACATTTCGCATGAAGCGGAATCCTTAATGTGGAATCTAAAATGACACGAATGGGCTGTGTCACGATTGAATCTTTTACAATAAGACCTGCATCATCTTGAATAATGGTTTCAACGCCTGTTATCACAGCATCTGCTTCTTGACGTAATTGCTGCACTTCATTCCTCGCTTCTGTCCCTGTAATCCATTTGCTTTCTTGATGAGCTGTTGCAATTTTCCCATCTAATGAAATGGCTGTTTTTAATATGACATACGGAAGGTCTGATTGTATCGAATGAAAAAAAGGAAGATTTAAGCTGTCCGCTTCCCGCTTACATACCCCTTCTTCTACTTCTATCCCTGCTTGTTTCAACATCGTGACCCCTTTACCTGCTACAAGCGGATTTGGATCCCCAGTGGCAATGACCACACGTTTCACCCCGCTCTTTATAATGGCTTCTGAGCAAGGGCCTGTTTTTCCATGATGCGAACAAGGTTCGAGCGTCACATACATATGAGCCCCCTTCGCCTTTTCTCCTGCCATTTGTAGCGCATGAATTTCAGCATGCGGCTCGCCCGCCTTCATGTGAGCACCAATTCCAACGATCTCACCTTTTTTGACTACCACTGCCCCGACAAGCGGATTTGGCGAAGTTTGCCCTTTCATCGCTTTTGCGTTGGCAATCGCTAGCTTCATATAAAAAACATCGTCTTTCATGTAAGTCTCCTTTCCTCTCTTTCAAGGGAAAGAACTCCTTCAGGGAATGAAGGAGTTCTATTCTCATGTGCTATATTTTTTCCATCCGTTTCTTTTCAGATCGATCATAGTAAGGCAAGGAATAAAAAAGTTTATAAGATGCTCGTTGTTTACAAAAACAGCATTTGCGACATTCATATTTATTAATGAGGAGCACATGCGGACAATTGAGTACAGACAGACCTTTTTTCATATGTTCCTTGCAAACACTTATCATGAGAATCCCCCGCTTACATTCTTTTTCTTAATGAGAGATTACTTCTTTCGGAAATTGTTCAAATAAGCGTAGTACTTCGGTATGCGTCCCATCTTCTCGAACGTGATAAATCCCGCCGTCATATGAGCTTGCATATACATCATTGCCTAATTGTCTGATGGCACTAATCCCATTTTGGGCAATTCTAATTGGGCCGGTGTTGACATCCAGCTCTGGATTCCACACAACGATATAGCCCCAATAATCACCGCTTACAATATAGCCTGAGTCTGTGACTGTGACCGATTTAATCGAATACTGGTGTTCGTTATGCTGGTCTAAAATTCTTCCTGTATGCAAATCAAACAATCTCACATTCTTGTCGCGGCTGACAATGGCGATACGGTCTCGTTTACTATCAATAAAGACATCATTTAACAGCTCTGTCGCACCAATGTATTCCGCTTTTAAGGACAAACTCTTTTTATCTAAAAGACAGATGGTTCCTTCAACTGCTGCTGTGATGATAAGATCTCCTTCTACCTTTAATGCTTTAACTGCACAATCGTGTGCTTTGGAACGGCCGATTTCCTTTAAGTGTTCTGTCGAAATGACATGGACATAACCGCCATAAGTTCCAATATAAAATTGACGATCCTCCTCGTGGAAATACACGCTGTTGACCGGACCTGTGTTGAGATCAAACGAAACCATTTGCTGTAATGACTCATGAACAATATGCACCTGACTTGCATGGTCTCCCCACGCATAATAGCTTCCATCCCGTGCAACAGCTACTCCATTTGTTAAAACGCCCGTCGATTTGGCAATTTCAATCCCGTTTTTTCTGAATTTTCCATCATCGGATGCGGTAATAATATCACCTGCATCAGTCAGCGCAATATCATTGATAGATGGTGTCGCCATTTCGATCTCATCTGATACGACTTTGCCCTTTTCGATTGACCATTCACAATATGTTTTTCCAAAGCTGGCTCCTAGTATTGACTTCTCATCCTCTGTCCAGACAAGTGAGCGCTCCCACTGATATTTATGAGGCAGCAGTGTATCGACTAAATCACCTGTTTCATAATTCCACAGCTTAATTAAATGGTCGTAGCCCGCTGTCAGCAAGTAATTGCCGCTTGGAGAAAAATTCACGCGCTTGACGCCCTGTAAATGGGCTTTGATGATTTTCTTCTCCTGTAAAGTCGCTGCATCGTAAATAATAACGGTGCCATCATCTCTGCCAAGTGCGAAAACTTCTTTTTGATTGCTGCCGCTGATCGTATCGAGCTCATAATCAAACGGGCCGATTTCCCCTACAATTTCTCCGGTTTCATACAGCCATACAAGGACATATCCATCATCACCTGTTGTATAAGCTTTATCACCATGTATCCATACAGCTAATACATCTTTGCTATGGCCATGGAATTCTCTTAAAATAGCGCCCGTTTCGATATCCCAGACTAAGCATCTTCTATCTCTGGACACAGATACAAGTAAAGTATCCTGCTTCGCAAAAGCGACGGCTTCTACATCATCTGCATGACCAAACAACGTGCGGATTCGGGTATGTGTGCCTGTATCATACAATTGAATCGTATAGTCTGACGATGCACTCGCTAAATACTTTCCGTTTTCAGAAAGAGATAAAGAGTTAATGATATGCTCGTGACTGCCAATAAACGTTCCTTCTCCCGTCGCCCGGTTCCACTGATAAATACAGCGGTCATAGCCGCCAGTGTAAACAATTTGGTCGTGCTGAGTTGATAAAACAGATGTAATTGGTCCTCTATGCATAGTTTTACACTCCCACCTTTATATGTTGTTTTTGACGAGTCACTAAACGAAAACCAGTAAATCGAAAAACGGGATCTGGGTGCTTCCCGTGTCTTCTTGCGACTCTGCATAAATCTCCACCTCTTGCGAAAGAGCCGCCTTTTAAAATATAGTAATCATTTCCGAGTGTTTCCGTTAAATCATCGACGACCTCGATGCCGCCTTCATAAACGTGATATTTGGTGTTGACCCATTCCTCGACGTTGCCCCCCATATCATAAAGACCAAATAAGGATCGGCCCTTTTCGTAATGACGGACAGGCGTCGTTTTTTCAATATTTGATTCGTGCGTATTGCAGTAAGAAGGATCAAACTCATCTCCCCACGGGTATTGATTTCTCGTGTTTCCCCGGGCAGCATACTCCCATTCTTCTTCAGTAGGAATCGAAACATCAATCCCAAGTTTCCCGCTCAGCCACTGACAGAACGAGAAGGCATCCTCAATGTCCATGCCCCAAGCTGGATGATCTTTTCCCCCGCCAAGCTCTTCGTTCGTTAAACTCTCCGGGTATGTCTGGCCTGTTTCATCACAATAGCTTTGATACAGTTCATTGCTGACGACCGTATCTGAGATAAAAAATTCGTTGATATACGGCTGATAGGATGGAAATTCTTTGTACAGCCACTTTTGAAATTTTTTCTCACGGCCGTAGGTTGGATTGAGCAGCTTGTCCTTCCAGAATTCTGCTGCCTTTTTCATATCTTCTTCATTACTTCCAATCGTTGCATAGCCGCTTGGGATTTGAATCCAATTGATATCAGGTTTCACGCTTTTCTCCCGCCTTCTTTCAATAAACTCGTCTATTGATTAATTAATTTCTTCTCATCGACCATATGCCCTGAGGCTGCTTTTGCCTTTAAATAGGCTTCATTGTAGAGAGAGGCTTCGACCGTATGATCAAACCGCAAAACAGGAAGACCATAAGCTGCAATAGAATCGACTTTATCTGGATTGTTCGTTAGTAAATGCAATGGTTTTCCTTTGTTTAAATAGTGCAAAACAGCTGCTGCTTCCTCGTAATGCCGATCATCATCCCCGCAGCCGATCAGGCGGTTGGCTTCAAAAGTATCCAGCTGCATCTCCTGTAATTTATACGTCAACGCTTTTGCCATCAGCCCAATAGACCGACCTTCTTGATTGGCCATATACACAAGCATGCCTTTTCCGTAATCGGTGATTTTCTTCAGCGATAATGCAAGCTGTGGACCACAATCACATTTCAGTGACCCAAACACATCTCCTGTTTGGCAGACACTATGGATTCGCACAAGCGGCGGCCGTTCATTTTCAAAGTCGCCAAATAAGAGACAAGAGGAAAAGGTTTGCTGCGCGGTACTCATTTGGACAATCGATTCGATCGTTGGTTTTGTATCCCGTTCAACAGGCGCGAAGGCATACCACTTAAATGGCACTTCTTCATGTTGAATGGAAATTGGCAGGTTCACAGGCCCCACGAGCAAATAGTGTTTATCTTGAAAGGTAAAATGATGAATCATTGATTGTAATTCATCTACAAACTTGTTCATTAGTCTCCCCCCTATTCATCACTGCACCCAAATCGACTCCCATAGCGCAGTGATGGAGTGATGAATATGTGTACGCACCCCTCAGCTTGTGTGCTCCCGCAGAAGAAAATGGATGTGCGATGTCTCTCATTGCTTTAGACCTTGTCCTTTTCCAGTACAAAGGAGCAGAAATTTTGGTTCATATGCTTTATTTTCTGTCAGAGCAGCAAACGCTCTTGATTGGCAGACGCTCTTTCTTCCCATGAACTCCTCTGCTAGCTTTGAATCACTCACCTTTGTACTAGATTTTGACGGCAATGACATGATGCTGGCTTATTCCAGCCTTCGCTTGTAACGGTGATATGGATACAAGCTCAAGACCTGATGTACAAATTTTTTCGCCAAGCTGAGAATCTGAGAATGAAAAATGGAAACGGCCATCTTCTCCGATTAATCCTGTTTTCCACTGTTCTCCCCAGACAACAAGCGAAAAGACACCGCCTTCATGAAGTAAAGAAGAGACCTGTTTTAAATAACGTTCATGATCATCAGGATGTTGATGATGAAAACAGCCATGATCTAAAATTAAATCAAACTGCATCCCGCGTCCCTGATCCATGGACCATGACATAAAATCTTGATGAACAAAATGGACAGGAACTGTTTCTCTTTTCTGTAACCCTTCCCACTCCTCATGCTCATACAGGTCGATACCGACATATGCGGAAAGCCCGCTTAAATGTTCTAGTGCACGGCCGTTGCCGCACCCGATATCCAGCACAGAAGCAAGTGCATTCTTTTCCCTTGAACGCCATGCCTTTAATGACATCACTGCTGCGTCTGTTAAGGATGGATCAGTAGACCACATATCTGTTCTTTGCTCATAATGCTCTTGGAATGCCATGCGCATCTTTTCTAAATACAATCCACTGTCTTCATGGTACAAAGCCTTTTTCATCATGAAACCTCCTTCAATTCACAATCTTCTTTTCGGGCAAAGGTGGTTTTCAAGCCAAAAACCTTATGTTAAAATGAAAGATGGATTTTTTAGGAAAATCTGTTTTTCTGAAAAAGAAGAGAAGCACCCCACATGTTTACTCTTCTTTTTCAGCATTCATCCTCATATGCAGCCCTTCGAAGGCCGCACCGCCTCAGCTTGTTCTCTCTTTTTTTCATATGAGTTCACCTCCTTTACCGTTCGATCAACTCACATTTCTTATTGAAACCGCTTTCTCTTTTTATAAGGACTTAACGTCTTTTGGACAATCTCTTACACTGTGCTTTTAGTAGAAAGATCAATCTACTGTTTAGAATGGCGATCATTTTTTCTTCAAGTAAACGACGATTTGTTCAGTTCTAGTAGACATTTTTGTATCTAAGAGGCGCTTACGCTTTGGTTCTTGCCACCCCCTTTCACTAGATTATGCTTCGAATAAACCCGCCGGAAATTTAACAACTAATTCCATAATGACTGGATTAAGCCAAATATATTGTTTTTAGTTTATTTTGTCAACAAATTATTTCCTAAACATTAAAATGAATTTTCTAATTGAAAATACAGGTAATTTTCGTGGTTTTTTGACCTTAAAATACTTATTTCTACACAAAAATACAACTTAAACCAATAGAACTAAGAAATTTATCTACTAAATTACACAAGTTTTTTATTTAATTTTAAATCAAAATAGAAAGATACAATAATTATTTCCCGAATGGTTTTTTGTGATATTTCGACTATTTTTTTCTGATTCTTCATGATTTTCATTGGTATAACGGCATTTTCAATTAGAAAGTTTACTATTTATTCCATACTTATGTATTTACTTATTATCGTAAAAAAGATATATGTCTCTCTTTTAGACATAGAAGCATGAAAAAAAGCCCCTTACAAAAGTAAGAGGCTTTTTCGATTGGCGATTACGCCCAGTTTTTCACTTTTTCATGATCTGTGACAAAGAGAAGGACTTTCCCTTCGTCTAAATGTTCTTCAAATGTCTCAGCTTCTTCTTTTGAGAAACCAATTTCATGAATTTTATTGCGAAGCTCATCGCCCTTTTTACTAAAGATGTTCCCAACCGCATGTTTGAGTCCAACTTCTCTTGAGCCAATCGTATTGGCATCTGCATTATTTGCAATACGCTCTGTTCGATCATCGTCATGGGACAGAACATAAATGTCCTCTCTTGCAACACCGAGTGCCTTTAATTGCTCTACATCTTTTTGAAGTGTTTCATCATTTGAATACTCTCTTACAACAGGTTTCATTTTATATTCCTCCTTTAACGTCTTACGAATCTTTTACCCGTCACTTTTGACATTAAACCTTCCACGAGCACATCCAATTTGCTTGATCGACGTACCATGTCTATCGACTTATTTTTGACAAAAAGCCTGTAAAAATGACTAAATTTTCTGAATTATTATGTTCAATCCTGTTGATTTGTTGTACAATTCTTATACTGGAGGCTAGAAATGAGGGAGAGCTGATGTATTACTTTTCAGCGGAGCAGCAGTTTAATGCTTGGGTTGTCAGTGATTTGGTGAAACAGCTTTTTCAAAAGTGGAATCCTGAAGAAGCAAATACAAAGCCGCTTACATTGTTTGCCGAACAGCACTTTCACATCTCCATTGATTATCTCTTTTCCATCATTATTAACATTGGAGATATCGAGTCAATTGAACAAGATCCACAAGACCTGTTGTCCTCATACTTGAATATCCTTTTCCCTTTTGTGACGCGCGATATGATGAAAGCCTCCATGCAAAATGCAAACGAATATTTGTTAAAAGAACGTGATGCGGATGTGTATCAGCTGTTTGGCTGTCTCCCGCCGCTCCTCTCTGTATCTTTTCAGAAAAAGTAGTCCCTTCGATAAGATGGCGGCTGCTTTTTTATGTGGGTTTTGAAAAGTCCGTATGTTTTGAACGAAAAGAAGCATCATGTTAATGTAAATCTAGGCTGTAAGTGAAAGGGAGGATTTGACATGAGTCAACAAAAGCAAATTCAATTAGCCAAACGTCCAAAAGGATTACCTACAAAAGATGTTTTTCATTTTGAAACAGTAGATATACCTGTGCCGCAAGATGGAGAGGTCTTGATTCAAACGAAATATGTTTCTGTAGATCCTTATATGAGAGGGCGAATGCAGGATACAAAATCCTATACACCTCCGTTCAAGCTAAATGAAGTGATTCAGGGCGGTGTTGTCGGAGAAGTCGTTGAGTCGAAATCGCCTCAATTTGAAAAAGGTGATTTTGTCCTTGGATTCCTTGGATGGCAAGAATATTCCACTGCCAAAGCTGAATCTCTGACTAAAATTGATCCGTCCATTGCGCCATTGTCCTATTATTTAGGGATTTTGGGCATGCCAGGGCAAACCGCTTACTTCGGCCTGCTTACGATTGGCCAGCCAAAAAAAGGCGAGACGGTTGTCATTTCTGGAGCCGCAGGCGCCGTTGGTTCCGTTGTGGGTCAAATCGCTAAGATCAAAGGCGCACACGTCGTTGGAATTGCCGGATCTGACGATAAACTCGCTTATTTAAAAGAATTGGGCTTTGATGAAACGATTAATTATAAAACAACAAATGATTTAGATGATGCCATTGCAAAAGCCTGTCCTAACGGCGTTGATGTGTACTTTGACAATGTAGGCGGCGAGATTTCAGATGCGGTGATGAATCATTTGAACCGGTTTGCACGCATTCCAGTATGCGGCGCCATTTCTTCTTATAACATTAGCGCAAGCGAGGACATCGGACCGCGTGTGCAAACAAAACTCATCAAAACAAGCGCATTGATGCAAGGCTTCATCGTTGCCAACTATTCCGATCGTTTTGGAGAGGCAGCGAAGGATCTCGCACAATGGGTAAAAGAAGACAAACTCACATATAAAGAAACAATCATTGAAGGCTTTGACAACATTCCTGACGCATTCCTTGGACTATTCAAAGGAGAAAATGTCGGAAAACAGCTTGTCAAAATTTCATAACAAAAAAGGACCCTGCCAATAATGGAGGGTCCTTTTCTTATGCCTGCTTGGGTGCAAGGTGCAGCTGGCCTTGCTTATACACAATTTCTTCAAGCGAAAGATTCAGCTTTTTCGCCATTTTTTTCAGCATTGATTGCTCTTGAGGTGTGACAAGACTGATGACTGCGCCTTCTTTTCCTGCGCGTCCGGTTCTGCCTGAACGGTGGATGTAGCCCTCTTCATTTGGCATATCTGCATGAATCACATATGGGAGATCATCAATATCGATTCCTCTTGCTGCAATATCTGTTGCAAGGAGGAGCGGGAATTCACGCTGTTCAAATGATTTTAAGATCACAGCACGCTCAGCTTTTTTTGCTTCACTATGAAGGACACCAAGGTCGACATGATGGTACGCTAATTTCTCTGCATAAATGCTTAAGTTCGTAATGTCACGCACAAAAACGAGCGCCTGCATGTCCTCAAGCCGTGAGAGCTTTTGCAGCAGTTTCACTTTGTCACGCTGATCACATAACAGATAATAGTGACCCACTTTCTGCGCTTCTTCCTCGCTTCTAGCAATTTTCAATACTTCTGGTTCAGATGTCATTTCTTTGATCAGCTGAACGGTTTCTTCTTTCAACGTTGCAGAAAAGCAAAGGATTTGTCTTTCTTTTAATGTGGACTTAATGATCCCTTGGATCGTTTTCATATGCTCTGGCACAAGAAGCTGATCTGCTTCGTCCAATACAATCGTTTTGACTTCATGCATTTTCAGTTTCTTGATTTTGATTAATTCTTGTACTCGGCCCGGTGTCGCCACAACGATGTTCGGATGTTTCTTTAGTTTTTCTTGCTGCTTCTTGATGTTCGCTCCACCAATCAAGGAGACCGCTTTGATGTCTGATCCTTGTTTGAACTCTTGCACGACATCAAAGATTTGCATCACAAGCTCTCTTGAAGGTGCCAAGATTAAGACTTGAGGATGCTTGATATTGACATCAATTTTATTTAAAAGCGGCAGTACATACGCAAGTGTCTTCCCAGTCCCAGTTGGCGATTCTGCGATCACATCACGCTTCTCCGTAATCCACTCTGCTGTTTTTTCTTGTATAGCTGTTGGTTTTTCGAAGCCAGCCGCTTGAAAATTTTCCTGAATAAATGGCTTTGCTTCTTTCAAAAATGCCCAATTTTCCGTCATGTCGATCTCCTTTATCCTCATTCAATCTATCCTTTAGTATCTCAAAATCAGCTTTGAAACGCAATTTTTCTTTTGATGCTTTTATCGAGCCGGACAGTTCGATATAATCATGAGAGGCACTAGCCGTTTTGAATCTATTTGAGGTGTAAAAAATGATATTATCTGTTAAAGATTTAAGTCATGGCTTTGGCGACAGAGCCATTTTCCACGAAGTGTCCTTCCGTTTATTAAAAGGCGAGCATGTCGGCTTAATCGGCGCCAACGGTGAAGGAAAGTCAACGTTTATGAATATTATTACTGGCAAGCTGGAGCCAGATGCAGGAAAAGTCGAATGGGCGAAAAATGTCCGTGTCGGCTACCTTGATCAGCATACCGTGCTAGAAAAGGGAAGAACGATCCGTGAGGTCCTTCAGGATGCATTCCATTATTTATTTTCAATGGAAGCCGCGATGAATGACATTTATGGCAAAATGGGTGAAGCCGATCCTGATGAGCTGGAAAAGCTGTTAGAGGAAGTTGGCGTCATTCAGGACGCACTGACAAACAATGATTTCTATATCATTGATTCTAAGGTCGAGGAGATTGCAAGAGGTCTTGGGTTAACGGATCTTGGATTAGACCGTGATGTGACGGAGCTCAGCGGCGGTCAGCGTACGAAGGTATTGCTAGCAAAATTGCTGTTAGAGAAACCTGAAATTCTCCTTCTCGATGAGCCGACCAACTATTTGGATGAGCAGCATATTGAATGGCTGAAGCGTTATTTACAGGAGTATGAAAATGCGTTTATCCTCATTTCACATGATATTCCGTTTTTAAACAGTGTCATCAACTTGATTTATCATGTTGAAAATCAAGAGCTCACGCGCTATGTTGGCGATTATGATCAATTTAAACAAGTGTACGAAGTTAAGAAGCAGCAGCTTGAAGCAGCCTATAAAAGACAGCAGCAGGAAGTGGCTGAACTAAAGGATTTTGTCGCAAGAAACAAAGCACGTGTCAGCACAAGAAATATGGCGATGTCCCGTCAAAAGAAACTGGATAAGATGGATATGATTGAACTGGCAGCAGAAAAACCAAAACCAGAATTCCACTTTAAACCGGCACGTACGTCTGGGAAACTGATTTTTGAAACGAAAGATTTGGTCATCGGTTATGATGAACCGCTCTCTCGCCCATTGAATTTGAAAATGGAACGCGGGCAAAAAATTGCGTTGTACGGTGCTAACGGTATCGGAAAAACGACGCTGCTCCGAAGTCTTCTTGGGGAAATCACACCTATTTCTGGTGAGGTGGAACGTGGAGAATTCTTGCATATTGGCTACTTTGAGCAAGAAGTAAAAGAGCAAAACAGCAATACTTGTATTGAAGAAGTATGGAGCACCTTCCCTTCTTACACGCAATATGAAGTCAGAGCCGCTCTTGCAAAATGCGGATTAACGACAAAACATATTGAAAGCCGTGTGTCTGTTTTAAGCGGAGGAGAAAAAGCAAAGGTCCGTCTTTGCAAGCTGATCAACGAAGAAACCAACTTACTTGTTCTCGATGAGCCGACAAACCACTTAGATGTCGATGCAAAAGAAGAACTAAAACGCGCCTTAAAAGAATATAAAGGCAGCGTCTTATTGATTTCTCACGAACCTGAATTTTATCAAGATGTGGCAACCGAAACTTGGAATTGCGAATCTTGGACGACAAAAGTATTATAACGACAAAAAAGCCTTATATCTTCAAAAGATATAAGGCCTTTTTCTAATTAATGACCTGCTTGGATATTCACCAAATGCTTACGTCCAAGGAGCAAAATAATCATGCCTAGAAGAACAACAGCAGCCCCGACATAATAAGGTGTACTTGCTGTATAGGATTCAGCGAGAACTCCGGCAATCCAGGGAGCGATCGCGCCCCCAATAAACCGTACAGCACTGTAAGAGGATGAAGCAATTGAACGTTCAACCGGTGCTGACCCCATCACAGCTGTTGTGAGCACTGTATTGATCATACCGAGAATTCCCCCAGCAATGACAATTCCGCATATCACGACCACAACATGAGACGTCCATATCCCAATGCCGAATAAAATTACAGCAAACGAAGCAAACAGAACCACAAGTGAGGTCAATGTCCCAAGTTTGCGATGAATGACCGGCGCTGAGAAGACAGAGGTCACAGCTAAAAATAGCCCCCAACCAAAAAAGACATAACCAAGTCCATGCTCATCAAGATGGAGCACAAATGGTGAATACGCTAAAAGCACAAAGAAACCAAAATTGTATAAGAAAGCGGCAGATGCCATCGTTAAAAGTCCTTTATATTTTAACGCCCCAACAGCCTCGAAAAATTTCACTTTTTTCTGCGGCTTTTGCATAGGTGGAAGCATAAAGGTAATCGCTAAAAGAGCAATGAGCATTAACACGGCAACGCCAAAGAAAGGCCCGCGCCAAGAAATTGTTCCAAGCTCACCGCCAAGCAGCGGTCCAACCGATATCCCAAGACCTAATGCTGCCTCGTATAAAATAATGGCCTTCGCACTTCCTCCAACAGATACACCGACAATGACAGAGAGTGCAGTTGAAATAAATAAAGCATTCCCAATGCCCCATCCGCCTCTAAAGCCAATCAATTCATTAATCGTTGAAGAAGTACCCCCTAAAGCAGAAAAAACAATAATAAAAATGAGTCCTACTAATAATGTCCATTTCGCACCAATCCGGCTAGAAATAAAGCCGGTGAAAAACATCACAAAGCCGGTCACAAGTAAGTAGCTTGTAAATAAAAGAGACACCTGACTTGGAGATGCATGTAATTGCGATGCAATGGCTGGCAGAATCGGATCCACGAGTCCTATTCCCATAAACGAAATCACACACGCAAAGGCAACAGCCCAAACGGCTTTTGGCTGCCTAAGCAAACTTGTACGCTGTTTCAACACTTCTTCTTCCTTCATTCCATCAGAACCTTTCCTTCAAATGTTGACAAAATAAAATAAACACGCAGAGGTGTTTATTTTTGTAATTGCTCAATTGCATGAGCCGCTCTTTCTTTCATCGCTTCAAGATCCTTTTTAAAGGATTGAATGGTTTCAAGCTTTTTTGAAATCAATTGATGCTGCACAGTCAGCTGCGCCTCAATATCTAACAGCTTCTCTAATCGTTCCTTCGGATCAAGCGACAGCAAGTAGCCTTCTTTATTCAGCTCTAGCTGCTTTCCGATTTCCATAAACGATTGAAGCTCCTGTAAAGAAAAGCCGAGTACCTCTTTTGCCTGCATCACTTTCTCTAGCTCTTCCATGTCGTCCTCTGAGTAAAGTCTGACTCCGCCCTCTGTCCGCTTTGGTGCTGATAATAAACCAATCTCTTCATAGAAACGAATCGTCCGTTTTGTTAGTCCGCTTCTTTTCGCCACTTGATCAATTTTCATCCATTCCATCACCAGTGCCTCCTGCTCATCAATTCATGTTTTATTATACACCTTTATAACCTTAACGTAAACGTTAAAGTTTTAACCCTTGATTTCCTTCCTGTTTTATCGCAGAATAAATAGTAATAATTACGATTTATAGGAGGTAATATATGCGTTCATTTCCATCTAAAGAAGAGCGGCACCAGCTATTCGGATCTGTACCGCCAAGTCTTGGCACAAAGCCTTGGCAAAAAGAGGACATGACGGACATTCAAAAAACAGAGCAGGACTTTTATTTTCATCTTGAACAAGTCGGGATCTGCCGCATGTCCTATCCGGTGCATATCGTATCTAAAACAGCACCACAGCGCCAGACAACTACTGCTGAATTTTCACTGAGTACTTCCCTGCCAGCTCATCAAAAAGGCATTCATATGAGCCGTCTCACTGAACAGCTGCACTCGTTTTATGAGAGCAGCAAGCCGCTTGATGTGAATGCCCTAAAAGAATTGACGGCAGCGATCGCCCGGAAAATGAGTCAACCCTCTGCTTCCGTTCAAGTTTCCTTTCCATGGTACATGGAAAAACAGAGCCCAGTCACCGGGCAGTCAGGCTTGATGCATGCGACTATCAAATATGACGTCCATTTTCATGAAAAGGACGGATGGACCTGTCATGTGGGCTGCGATGCACAGGTCACGACATTATGTCCTTGTTCCAAGGAAATCAGTGAATATGGTGCACATAATCAGCGCGGATCTGTTTCCATTCACGTAGAGTTGTTTGAACAAGCATCGCTTCCTGACGACATCAAGGCCGCTCTTTTACATATCATTGAGTCCAATGCGAGCGCACCGCTTTATCCCGTACTCAAAAGACCTGATGAAAAGAAAGTGACAGAAGAGGCTTATGAAAATCCGCGCTTTGTAGAAGATATCACAAGATTAATTGCCATTGAATTATATGAACAGCCATGGATTAAAGGCATTCAAGTTGAGTGCCGTAATGAGGAATCCATCCACCAGCATGATGCGTATGCCAAATGCTCTTATGAAAAAAACCTGTAGATCGCTCTACAGGTTTTTTATTTCCACATCTTTATTCATTCATTTCCTCAATCATAAGAGATAGTTCTGTCCAGCGGTCCATTGCTTGTTCTAATTCTTCCGCAACGGCTTTTTGTTCGTCCATCAGCTCTTGAATTTTTCCAAAATCACTGCCTGCCTCTGCAATGCTGTCTTCGAGCTGCTGATGTTTTTCTTCTAATGCCTGTATCCGGTCTTCAATCCCGTCCCATTCAAGCTGGTCTTTATAAGAAAGTTTTTTTCTCTTTTTCGGCGCAGCTTCTACTTGTTTTTCAGCAGGCTTTGCCTCTGTCCGCTTCTGCTCTTTTTCCTGTTCCATATAATCGCTGTAAGCACCTTGGAAGTGTGAAATGCGGCCATTTCCTTCAAAGACAAGCAGGCGGTGAACCACTCGGTCTAAGAAATAACGATCATGGGACACGGTGATGACGACGCCAGGGAACTGCTCTAAATAATCCTCTAAAATACTGAGGGTCTCTGTATCAAGGTCGTTCGTCGGCTCATCTAAAAAGAGAACATTCGGTTCTTCCATTAAGACCTTCAATAAATACAATCTGCGGCGTTCTCCCCCTGACAGCTTACGGATAAACGTCCGCTGCATCGATCTTGGGAAAAGGAAGCGCTCCAGCATCTGCTCTGCTGTGACAATGGCGCCATCAGACGTCTTGACGATCTCAGCTGTTTCCTTGATATACTCAATGATAGTCAGCTCATCATTCATTTCCTTGTGATCCTGCGTGTAATAGCCAATACGAACGGTTTGTCCAATGGTCAATTGTCCTGAGGTCGGTTCGATTTTACCCGCTAAACAGTTCAGCAGAGTGGTTTTGCCGACTCCATTCGGTCCGATGAATCCGATACGATCACCCGGCACGACTAAATCTGTAAACCGCTCCACAAGGGTCTGGCCAGCAAATGAAATCGATAAGTCTTCTGCCTCGATCACTTGTTTTCCCAAGCGGTGCGAGCCGATGGCAAAATCAAGCTCTCCCTTCGCATCAGGCCCTTTTTGATCTTTCAGCTCTTCGACTCTGCCGATACGTGCTTTCTGCTTTGTCGTTCTTGCTTTTGCCCCTCGTCTCAGCCATGCAAGCTCTCGTCTAAGCAAGTTTTGACGCTTCGTTTCTTTCACCTGAGCTTCTGCTTCCCGCTCCGCTCTTTTTTCTAAAAAGACTTCATAATTTCCTTTATACGTATAAAGCTGACCTTGATTTAACTCATAAATCCGATTGGCCACCCGGTTTAAGAAATAACGATCGTGCGTCACGAGAATGACAGCACCGCTATATTGGCTTAAATATCCTTCAAGCCATTCAATGGTGGCATTATCAAGATGGTTGGTTGGCTCATCTAAAATCAACAAACCTGCAGGCTGAATTAAATTTTTAGCAATGGCGACACGTTTTTTCTGTCCGCCTGATAATGCATGGACAGAGCGGCTCACATCTTTCACGCCAAGTTTTGTCAAAATCATTTTTGCTGAAAGGTTCGCATCCCAAGCGTCTTCCTGATCCATTCGGTTTTGCATGCGCATCAGCGCCTCTTGTTTTGCCTCATTTTGCGGGTCATGGTCTAAATCAGCGAGTGCCTGTTCATACGCCTTCATCGTTTGAATCATTGGTGCCGTTCCAGAAAAAATGTAGTCAAGAATCGTTTCAGTTCCGCTCATTTCAGGATCTTGCTCAAGAAATTCGATATCAAGTGTCCCTGCTTTCGTGATGTCACCTTCCTCAAACGATTCAAGTCCCGCGATGACTTTTAGAAGCGTTGACTTCCCTGTACCATTTGGTCCAATCAATCCGATGCGCTCCTTCGGTTCTATATGAAACGAAATATGATCAAACAGCGTTTTCTCGCCATAGGTTTTATATAATCCTTCAACATTCAATAAACTCATTTTATCAGCCCTTACATAGATTCTTCCTTTATTTTAAATCAGCCAGTAGCAGAAAACTAGTTTTAAAAAACCCGATGCTGAAAAGAATGTTTCCTTTTGATGCTCGATACACTATGAAGAGGTGATCTAAAGATGATAACCATTAGCTTATGTATGATTGTGAAAAATGAAGAGGAAGTGCTGGCGGACTGTCTTTCTTCTGTTCAAGACATTGTCGATGAGATGATTATCGTTGATACGGGATCAACAGATCAAACGAAGGAGATCGCTCATTCTTTTTCAGCAAAGGTACTGGATTTTGAATGGGTGCAGCATTTTGCAAAAGCACGCAACTTTGCTTTCTCACATGCAACGAAAGAGTATGTTTTATGGCTCGATGCTGACGATGTTCTGCTTGAAGAAGACCGCCAAAAATTGCTTCAGCTTAAGAAAACACTTGATCCTTCGGTGGATGCTGTCTCAATGTTTTATCATGTGGGATTCGATGAAAACGGTCAAGTCAATTTCAAATATAGAAGAAATCGCCTTGTGAAGCGTTCGTTGAACTTTCAGTGGTACGGGGCCGTTCATGAGTTTCTTCAAGTGTATGGAAACATTTTCTCAGCCGATATCGCTGTCACACATCAAAAGCGCAAGAAAACTACTGCTGGTGAGCCTGGGCGCAACTTGCGAATTTATGAAGACATGCTGGCAAAAGGAGAGGATATGACACCCCGTGATCTCTTTTATTTTGCCAATGAATTAAGAGACAACGGGCAGCATGTCAGGGCGATTCGTTTTTATCATGAATTTTTAAACACAAAACAGTGCTGGATTGAGGACGAAATTCGCACATGCCAATATTTAGCGGACTGCTATTATGCGGTAGGTTTCGAGGAATCGGCCTTATCCTCATTATTACGATCCTTCTTATATGATCAGCCCCGGCCAGAGTTTTGCTGCCGGATCGGAGATCATCTAAAAATACAAAATAAACATCAGGCGGCCATCTTTTGGTATGAGCAGGCGCTGAAGGCGCCTGAAAACGAAACAGCCTTCACACTTACACAATATAAAACGTGGTATCCTCACCTTCAGCTTTGCTACTGTTATTATCAGCTCGGCGACCTGGAAAAAGCCAAAATACATCACCATGCCTCCTTCGCCCATCATCCCACTCATCCAAGTGTGCTGTACAATGAAAAAATATTTGCTGAACAGACATAGATCGTCTGTCACCACATCCGCCTTCGATTTCCCGGCGGATGTCTCTTTTTATACACTTATTCGGTTGTGACGTTTAACACTTTAGTGATTTAAAGCGTTTTTCAACCAATTGACTAAATTGTCATTTGCGCATATACTAACATTCGTCTTACGAAAAGATTTATCCATTAGGAGGTCAACATGAGTTCTTTATTTCGAAAAAAATCTCTCGACCAGCTCATGCTTGAAAGTCAAACAAAGCGGCTCAGCCGTTCGTTGAATACGTTTGATTTAATCTTGCTTGGCATTGGCTGTGTGGTCGGGACTGGAATCTTTGTCATTACGGGGGTTGCTGCGGCAAATGATGCGGGACCTGCGATTATTATATCTTTTATTTTGGCTGCGATCGCATGCGCCCTTGCTGCTTTTTGCTACGCTGAATTCTCCTCATCCATTCCTGTGTCAGGAAGCGTCTATACGTATTCCTACGCAACACTTGGGGAATTTCTCGCCTTCTTAATGGGCTGGGATCTCATGCTGGAATATGTTATTGCGCTCTCTGCTGTAGCAAGTGGATGGTCGTCCTATTTTCAATCACTGCTCAGCGGATTTGGCCTGCACATACCGAAGGCTTTATCAGCTGCACCTGGAGCCGCTGACGGGGCCGTCTTTAACCTTCCAGGCGCACTCATTATTTTGCTCATCACCTTTATCGTCTCAAGAGGCGTCAAAGAAAGCACAAAGCTGAATAACATTATTGTTCTGATCAAAATTGCCATCGTCCTACTCTTTATCATCTCAGGCTTTGCTTACGTCAAACCTGAAAACTGGACACCGTTTATGCCAATGGGCTTCCATGGCGTGATTGCTGGAGCCGCAACTGTCTTTTTTGCTTACCTTGGATTTGATGCAATCGCCAATGCTTCTGAAGAAGTCAAAAACCCGCAAAAGGCGATGCCAATTGGAATCATCGGTGCGCTCGGTGTTTGTACGATTTTATACATCGGGGTTTCATTCGTCTTAACAGGCATGGTTCACTATACGAAGCTGAATGTCAGTGATCCTGTCGCTTTTGCTCTTCAAGTGGTTGGCCTGAATAGTGTCGCTGGTATTATATCCGCAGGTGCTATTATCGGGATTACGACAGTGTTAATTGCACTTGTCTACGCTCAGGTTCGTTTAACCTTTGCCATGAGCCGAGATGGACTCATGCCGAAAATCTTTTCAAACGTTCATCCAAAATCTAAGACACCGGTTGCCAACACTTGGCTGACAGGCGCTGTTGCGTCATGTATCGTTGGATTCGTCAACTTATCAACACTTGCTAATTTAGTCAGCATCGGTACACTTGCGGCCTTTACGGTGATCTCTATCGCTGTGATCGTACTCCGGAAAAAACATCCGAATATGAATACAGCTTTTAAAGTACCCTTTGTCCCTGTCCTTCCTATAATTAGTGCGGTCATTTGTATGATCTTGGCTTTCACACTGAAATGGGAAACATGGAGAGCCTTCCTCATCTGGATCGTCATCGGTGTTGTTGTCTATTTCACCTATGCAAGACGAAAAAGCCATCTCAACGAAACACATTAGAAAAGAGACTCGGGGGGTTCCCGGTCTCTTTTTTTTTGCTTAAATCACGCTGTTTTTGACTGAATTTGAGTCCACCATATCTGGATCTAACACGCTTGAAATCGGAATGACAAGCGGTGAACAATCTCCATTGTCCTCACCAAAACCTTGGTTCAATTTCATTGAGAGAAAATAATCAATCTGCTGATAAGGTCCTAGCGTCAGTGATGCACCCCGATCCATTGTATTGATTTTAAAAGCACCGACATTGACAACTGAGGGTGAAAATAACATCACACATCACTTCCTTTGAATGGGTTTAGCTGCTGGCGAAAAAGAGGCAGGTGAGTCCACTTGATCTCGATCATCTACATGGCTTTTTGTACCGACAAAACCGCTGGCATCTCCAAAATTCTGTCCGTAACCCTGATTTTTTTTATCTGAGTTTTGCCACTCTGCTAACAAATTTTGTCCGACATTCACCGCCGACGCATTTTCAAAGGAATTAATTTTTAACATGAAAATATTAATATTGATATACGGAGTTGGTTGAACCACAGATAAACCTCCTTTTTATAGGTATATGCAAGCACCCATCAAGTATGTTAACGGGAGGTCTTCACATGGACTTCGAAAAAATGAAGCAGTGGATGGATATTGCCCAGCAAATGCATGGAGATGATTTTTGGAAAATGATCTTCGATGATGAGCAAAGATCCCCCTTTATGGCAAACGGTCCATCTCCATTTACATTCACACAGCAGGATCAGCGGGGATCAGATGCGTCGTTTCCTCCAATCGACATGGTGGAAACCCATGCAGAAATTCAATACTTAATTTACTTGCCTGGCTACCGAAAGGAAGACGTTCAGGTGTTATCATATGGTGAATATTTGGTTGTGAAAGGACAGCGCTTTTCCTTTTTTAACGAGCAGGACTTTCGCCAAAAACAAGGGAAGTATGGTCCGTTTGAAAAGAAAATCCGCCTTCCAGAGATGATTCTCGGTCAAATGAATGCTGCCTTTAAAGACGGTGTACTTTACATCCGCCTGCAAAAAGATGAAGGAAAAGCGACGGCTATCATCATAGATGACGAATATTGATACTCACTGCGTCTATTTGATCACGATCATCAATTGTTTCAATTGGCAGGATCGTGATCACGCCCTCAGCATTCTGTTCCCCAAAGCCATTGTTTCGTTTGATCGTACTGCAATGATTGCGAACAAACGTCGAGCCAAACGTCATAGATGATCCTGTGCCAATCGAATTCGTTTTCATATGAGCAATGTGAATCTGAGTAGGCAGCATGTGCGTCTCCCCTTTCTTGTCATCTCTATAAGTATATATCAGATAGCTTTTCCATAGACTAGAGTAAGGCGGAAGAAAAGGTTGTGGTCTACTTGAAATATTTCATTCAATCACTCTTTAAAAAAACTGAATCCAATCCATCCCCATCTGTCATTGAGCTAGAAAAAAGACTCGCCGCTCTTGAGCAAAAAATGTCTGCACCAGCTGCTCCTGTCTCAGAGGATACACACATCCATATTGAATCCCTGCGCGTGGACAAAATTGATTATCATTTAGAATTTGGGGAGCTTTCTATTGACCAGCTTCAAGGCAGGCTCAATATTGGGGCAACCTATTACACGCCAAAGGACACATGCATCAAAAAATCCACACAAACACCGAAACCAAAAGAAACAAAAACACCGGTTGTCTCGATTCGATCAAAGCCTTCATCTTCTTAAAGCGCTCAGCTTTTCAGCACGACCGGCAGCCAGAAATAGACCGCAAGAACAATCACCACAATACTGATGATATTTAACCAAAAACCCGCCCTGACCATATCAGATATTTTCAGCACGTCCGCACTAAAGACAGCGGCGTTTGGCGGTGTGGAAATCGGCAGCATAAACGCACAGGAGGAAGCCAAAGCAGCCGCGGCCATTAACCCATATGGCTCGATTCCAATCGCAAGACCAAGCCCTACCGTTATCGGAATAATCATATTGGCGACAGCCGTATTAGACATAATTTCAGTCATAAACAGAATCGCTCCCGTTAAAATAATCAACAGCATGATATACGAAAGCCCGTTTAAATGCTGTAAATTTTCTCCGATCCATCCTGTTAAATTGGTTTCTGCAAAGCCCGTAGCGAGCGAAAGCCCTCCTCCAAACAAAAGCAAAAGTCCCCACGGCAGTTCTTTCATATCCTGCCATTCTAATATTCTCTCTCCATTTGTTGCTGGGATGAGAAATAACAGCATGGCACCGAAAATGGCGATAGACGTATCAGATACGGTCATCCCTCCAAACAAAAAGAGCTTAAAAATCCATAAGAACGCCGTCATGAGAAAAACAACAAATACCCATTTTTCCTCTCTTTTCATTTTTCCTAAATCCTCTAATCCCTTTTGAATGAACGCTGCACTCATTTCACCTTTGTGTTCTACCTTGAACTGTACCCTCGTCAAATACAAAAATAAGAGAATAAGCAAAATCATCGCAACAGGAAAACCAAACAAAAACCATTCGAAAAACATAATCTCTCGATCTAGCAGTTTTTTTGACATCGCAGCAAACACTGCATTCGGCACAGACCCGACAAGTGTCGCCAAACCTCCAATTGACGCTGAATACGCTACCGACAATAAAATGCTTTTACTAAATCGATCAAGAGATGGGCCAGATAAGATTTCATTTGTCTTGACCTCTTTAATCACTGCAAGGGCCACTGGCAGCATCATGAGTGCTGTCGCTGCATTCGAAATCCACATAGATAAAAATGCAGTCGCGATCATGACACCTAAGACAATGCGATCACTTCTTGTGCCAATCACCCTTAAAATGTGTAAAGCCATTCTTCTATGTAATTTCCATTTTTCAATGGCAATTGCGATCATAAATCCTCCCATGTACATAAAGACGATCGGATCTCCATAAGACCTTGATGCCTGTTCCATAGAAAGCCCGCCAAGTGTCGGCAGCAAGATGATGGGCAATAAAGATGTAGCAGGAATGGGAAGTGCTTCAGTCACCCACCATGTGGCCGTCCAAGCCGTAATGCCCAAGACTACCCTCGCAGCATAGGTCAATTCATCTTCAGGTATGAGAAAAAAAATGAGCAAAAAGAGTGTCGGTCCAAGAACAAGTCCAATCAAATTCACCTTTTTATAAACGATAACAATTCCCCCTAATGAAAGCGCTTGTCATATTTTTTCTAATTTTTCACATTCGATGATCTTTTAATAAATCCTTTAAATCAAAAGAAAAAATGAAGATATATTTCATTAGAAATAGCTGTTTTTTAACCCCATTACCCAAACCTTGACATGATCCCTTGGTCTATTTTCATAGGAGAAACTATACAAATCACGACCAATCACTGTAAAATATAGAGGATCTAATCAAAAATTGAGGTGTTTTCATTGTATACGGATCAAAAAAAATCATTTTGGAAACAGAAAAAAGTCATCATCCCTCTTCTTAGCATCATCGTAGTTGCTGCTGCTTTCTTTTTCTTAAAAGATACTCTTTTCTCTAAGGAAAAAGAAGCTTTAAAAGCCGCTCAAAACTTTACGGAACATATGAAGAAGAAAGACTTTACGAAGCTGGCAGATGAGGTGACAAGTGCATCTTTGAAAGCCAATGACTTTTCAAAAAAACAACTAGCCGAAAAATACGACAATATTTTCAACGGTATTGGTGCTTATGACCTGAACATTTCAAAGCTCAACGTTGAAAAACAGGACAAAGGAAATGGGTATCAATTTTCCTATGATGTAACGATGAAAACGTCTCTTGGCAAGCTGCATAAGCTGTCTTACAAGGGCGTTCTTTCCGAAGAGGACGACAAGTGGAAAGTGGACTGGAAGCCAAATCTCATCTTCCCGCAAATGGAGAAAGGAGATACCATCAAGGTCAAAGCTGACCCTGCTGTCCGCGGAAACATTGTCGACCGAAAAGGACGTACACTGGCAGAAACAACTGGTGGAAACGCACTTGGCATCATCCCAGGAAAGCTCGGAACAGGAGAAGAAAAAGAACGCAATATCAAAAAGATCAGCAAAGCTTTTGATATAGAGGAAGAACTAATCAACAATCAATTGAAACAAGCATGGGTCACAGACGACACGTTTGTCCCGCTCAAATCGATGTTAAAACAGGAGCCGATTCCAAAGGACGTAAATGGCGTTACCTATCAAACGAAGGAAATGCGCTACTATCCATATAACAAAGCCGCCGCTCATCTCACCGGGTATGTCGGAAAAGCAAATGCGGATGATATCAAAAGAAATCCAGCATTAAAGGCAGATCAAATCATCGGCAAAACCGGCCTTGAATTTACATTTGACAAAAACTTACGCGGACAAGATGGCGGAAGCATTCTCATCGTCCATGATGAAACAGGTATTGAAGAAACATTGCAAAAATCAGATCGAAAAGATGGAAAAACAGTGAAGCTGACGATTGATGCTTCTTTACAGAAAAAAGCCTATGATCAGTTGAAAGGCGAAAAAGGGGCCGTCTCAATCATGAATCCATCATCAGGCGATCTATTAGCGCTTGTCAGCACCCCTTCCTACGATGTCAATCTCATGACAAACGGGATTACACCTAAGCAATATCAGGCATACAGTGAAAATCCAGACCTTCCATTCCAAGCTCGATATGCGAGCCGGTATGCGCCAGGGTCCACATTCAAAACCATTACAGCAGCCATTGGGCTGGAAACAGGTGTCACAAAGCCTGACAAAGTGCGCACCATTCACGGACTGAAATGGCAGAAGGATCAATCTTGGGGAAATTATCGCATCACACGGGTTCACGATAAAGAAAAAGTAAATATGGTCGATGCCCTTGTGTACTCAGACAATATTTATTTTGGACAGGAAGCACTCGAAATCGGCAAAGACACCTACGAGAAAAAAGTGAAAGCATTTGGATTTGGCGAAGACTTACACATGCCATTTACAATGAAGCCTGCACAAGTATCGAACGATGGCATTCAATCGGATATCTTACTGGCTGACTCGGCGTATGGGCAAGGCGAATTACTCATGTCACCGATTGAACAAGTACATGCCTATTCTCCATTTGCCACAGGAGGCAAGCTTGTCTACCCACGGGTGATTCAAGATGAAAAAACAGCATCACCAAAACAAATCATCAAAGAAGGCTCGGCAAACACAGTGAAAGACGCATTGACTAAGGTCGTGACCAGTCCAAACGGAACAGCCCACTCCTTACAAATCGAAGGAGCGGATATTGCCGCTAAAACGGGAACGGCAGAATTAAAGAGCAAACAAGGTGCAACAGACGGCACTGAAAATGGATTTTTACTTGCGTTTAATCCTAAAAAAGAAGATTACGTCCTCGTCGGTATGATCGAAGGTGTGAAAAACCGCGGCGGCAGTGGACTCGTCGTTCAAAAAATGAAGCCTGTGATCGCTTCTTTTTATAAATAACCCTTTAGAGACACACGCTTCATCAAGCGCTTGTGTCTCTTTTTTTCTAAATCATGACAATTTGCTATTGTTTTATAGTTCACCTTATGAATAAAATGAGAAGAATGCAAAAAAACAGAAAACAGATAAATGAAGGGAGGAAGTCTCATTGGCCATTGCTGCTCGTACAAAGGATAAACCTCAACATTCTGTTACCGGCTCAACGGTTTATCCCATCTTACTGATTATTGGTATTTGTCATATGCTGAACGACACATTGCAAGCCGTTATTCCTGCGATGTTCCCTATTTTGGAACGCTCAATGGGGCTGACCTTTACACAATTAGGGCTGATTGCTTTTACATTAAATATGGTCTCCTCCGTGATGCAGCCAGCTATTGGGTGGTACACAGATAAACGGCCGATGCCTTATGCACTTCCGATTGCTTTATTTTCAAGTGCAGTCGGTATATTCGGACTCGCGTTTGCTCCGTCGTTTGCCACCATTCTGCTTTGCGTTGTCTTTATCGGACTCGGCTCTGCGATCTTCCATCCAGAGGGCTCCCGTGTTGCCAACATGGCAGCTGGTCCAAGACGAGGTCTTGCCCAGTCCATCTATCAAGTAGGCGGGAATACAGGTCAAGCCTTTGCTCCGCTTATCGCTGCATTAATGCTCGTCCCGCTCGGTCAGACAGGCGTGGCTTGGTTTACGATTGTTGGAATGTTGGCGGTTGGTTTCCTTCTTTATATTTCAAGATGGTACGCAGGAAGGCTTCAAACCATTCGGGCCGAAGCGAAAAAAGCTCCTGCAAAAGCTGTCAGATCTGATATTCATCGTAAATCAGCACTCATTGCACTTGGCATTATCGTCTTTCTCATCTTCGCCCGCTCTTGGTATGGAAATGCCATTTCGAATTTCTATGCGTTTTATGCGATTGAACAATACGGTTTGACGATTAAAGAATCACAGACTTATATCTTCTTATTTCTTATTCTAGGTGCAATTGGGACATTTTTAGGCGGGCCGCTTGCAGACCGCTTTGGCAAGAAAAACGTGATTTTAGTTTCCTTATTGGCATCATTCCCGCTTGCCCTGCTGCTGCCATTTGCCGGACCGGTTTTTGCTTATGTTTTACTCGGGCTGATCGGGCTCATTTTGACATCAAGCTTCTCTGTCACCGTGGTTTATGCCCAAGAACTATTTCCCGGGAAAATTGGCACAATGTCTGGTTTAACTGTTGGGCTTGCGTTTGGTATGGGCGCAATCGGATCGGTTGCCCTCGGCTCATTCATTGATGCCTTCGGCTTAACGCCTACCATGATCGGTGTTGCCTTTTTACCGATATTAGGCATCCTAGCCTTCTTACTTCCCAGCGACCAAACCATCTCCAAATGGAATGAATCATAAAAAGAAAACCGCTCAATAAATGAGCGGTTTTTTCATCTCTCATAAAAATGCGTGTCAGGAACATGCTTTTTCGCAATAAATCCTTGCTTAAATTCTGGAAATACCTTTTGCACCTGTTTAATCTTTTGATGAACCAAGTCCGCATACGGAATATACAAATGATCCACAATCTTCTGTTCTTTCATATAGTAATACCAATTAAGGTTAAAGGTATTCTCGTCAATGATCGTAAAAGCAGAAAAATGATAGAACAAGAGTGGACATTCGTCGAGATACATCTCTCCTTTTACAACTGAAAGCTTGTAGTTTTCAATGTTCCAAATCGCCGCATTGGCTCCTTTAGATGCAACGATATGAACCCCTTCAAAATCATCAACCCATCTTTCCACATACCGCTGATCTCCGTACGTCTTTTTTTCTGTATCCATTTCTACTGTACAATGTGCAAGACAGTTTTCTTTCCATTGCGTGACTGCCTGTTTGGCAACATCTGTGTTACGACAGCCTACAAACCCAGTATTAAAACGGCCAGACAACTCGTAAAAATGATAGAACCGCTTGGAATTCATATGATCCGTTAAAAATAAATGAGCGCTTGGATTCTCTGCAAAAATCGCCTCTGGATCATGATAAAAATACAAATCTGTATCCAGATGGGCAAGATAATCCGCATCTGAGGACTCAAGAATGTTGAGCAGAAAAGCAGGTTTTAACGTCCAGCAATACTCATGAAACGTACGATCCTCTTTTGCCTTGCGCAGGGAGTCATCCTCAATGTCTTCAAGCTGTTCATATTGAACATTCGGGTGAGGGAACTCCTTTAACACCTTGTAAGCCAAAGGGTCTGCACATAAAACCGACAGCTTGAATGCATGGGCGTTTTTCTCAAGCGAATGAATCAGCGCCAAAAGCTTAAAGACATGGGTATTCGACACAATGGTTGTAAAGTGATAAGACGCCATTTACAACACATCCACTTGGAACAAATCAACGCGCAACAGCTCTTTCGTCAGCCCTTGAATGGCTTCTACAAGTACCGTGCAGCCATATTCCTGCCTTGCAAGCTGCGCAGCTTCTGCCAGCTTTTTCAAAGGAACATGCTTGGCTGTCAGCATATCTTTTTTATCCCGCTTGATGCCTACATTCCGTTCTGTGATCAAATGAAGCAGCTCTAAAAAATAGGATAACAGGTCATCAAATGCTGGATTCTCACGCAGCTGCCGAACTTCTTTCACAATATCATTTGTCACAGTGTGAGAAAACGGACCAGAGAAAGCCAAGTGGACATCAATGGAATCAATATTGTTATACTTCTCACACATATACAAAATGTTGTATTTGATGTCATCAAATGACGTTAAATTACTTGGATGCTCTTGATGCACACTCATGATATCCTCTCGCAATTCAAAGGAGAGACCAAGCTGATTCAATCGAATCCCTAAATCATAATCCTCAAATCCGTACCGAACGATATTTTCATCAAACATCCCTAATGCCATGACATGCTTACGTTTAACAGAGGAGTTATTTGTAATAAAAAATCGCCATGGCAGCTCATAAGAACCTAAATCATAGTGGTACGTTTCCAAAATGTCTTTCAGAATATCAATAAACTCAGACTGCAAATCGAAGCTTTTCTCTAAAAATGCACCATTTTCGACTTCTTCCAATGATAAAAGAGGTGTTTTGTCCTCCATTTTCCGTTTATACAGTCCTTGCTTTTTCAACCGCTTCATATGATCCTTATCAAAGGCTTTGTAAAAATAGCGATAAATCCGCTTCCAGCACACACCGCAAATGACAAGATCCTCCCTGTCAGCATGAGCCTCTGCATGCTTTTGAATAAATCTCGGTTCTGCCAGCATATCACTGTCATGAAAAATGAGCAGATCTCCCTCCGCCTCGCGAATGGCATGATTACGCCCCTTTGCAATCCCTTGATTGACAGGAATACGCACCTTTTTAAATGGGAAGTTCACCTCAATATTCTCGAGCATTTCCATCGTGCCATCCGTTGAGCCATTATCGGCAACAATGACCTCAAATGGAATATCTGTTTCCTGAAGCGTTAAGGAAAAAAGGCTTCCTTCTAAACGCTCTTTGGCATTATAGCTTGGAATAATGACGCTTACCTTTGGCTTTTCGTTCATGCGTCATCCTCCTCCCGTTTGGCATAGCCGTTAAACAGCGGGTCGACCTGCTCCACAGATTCAATCACATGGCGAAGCACTTGCCGATAGGCTTCTTGGAAAAACGGCAGGTCATTTCGTCCTTTTTCATGAATTTGCTGCATCTCATCCTTGCTCACAATCCGAAAGCCGCTGTAATGATAGCAAATGAGCGGGTGCCCATCCTCCAGAAGAATACGTCCATTCTCCTCCCGATAAGAATGCTGCCCATAGTTCCAATGACCAATATTCACGCCTTTTGTCTCAATATCTTCTACTTTGTCAAACAGCCTCGGCATATGATCTAGATATCCTTGATCACCAAACTTGCCTTCTCCCGGTGCATTTTTACATTCTTTTAAGCATTCTTCTTTCCACCAGCTGAGGCATTCTCGTCCGGCTTCATCTCCTTTAAAATGCAGAAAGCCTGAGTTATAGCGTCCTAAAAGCTTCTGAAGCATCTTCACTTCCTCTGCATCAAAGCTTGGAATGACAATATCCCCTCTCGAAATTAAAACAGAAGCATTCGGCTGATGTTGAAAAATCACCTGAGGGCTCTCATAAAAGAACAAATCCGCATCAAGATAGGTCACGCTCTCTGCCTGCTCCTGTTCAAATAACCACTCAATCCAAATCGGCTTTAAGGTCCAGCAATATTCCGATGCATCCCGTTCCTCTTTTTTCTCCAGCAGCTCTGGTGTTTCGAGCTCCCGTACATGAATAAGATCCACATGCGGAAAATTCATTTGATGAAGCAAATCAAATGCAGCATCATCCATGCATAACGTCTTGATGACAGCATCATCTTCTACTTGCTTCAACGATAAGAAAAACGCAATGGCTTGATAAAGTCTTCCACTTGAAAGAACCGTACAATATATGCTGTTCATCTTTTTACACCTCTATTTTTGAAAGAATTCGCGGTACCATTCAATCGTCTTCTCTAAGCCTTCATCAATGGAGTAATCAGGCTTCCAATCAAGCAGCTTTCTCGCTTTCTCTGCTGACAAATATTGATGTTTAATTTCATGTGTTCCTTGGTTGAGAATACGAGGCTTCAGTTCACTTCCCATTGCCTTTAAAATCTTATCCACAAGCTCAAGCACTGTCAGCTGAATCTCGTTACTAAAGTTAAAGGCTTCTCCCGCCAGCCCTTTTTCCTCCATCTTCTCAGCTAGCAGCAAATAAGCCTTCACTGCATCTTCAATGTAGAAATAATCACGAATAAATGTCCCGTCACTTCTAATTTCCGGCGCCTTTCCTTCTAACACAAGCTGAATGGTTTGCGGAATGATTCTGTTGAAATTCAAATCTCCGCCTCCATATAAATTACCGCAGCGTGTAATACAAACCGGAAGACCATATGTGTTGTAATACGTATGAGAAATGAGATCTGCACAGCTCTTCGAGACATCATACGGATGTTTCCCGTTTAACGGCATGTCTTCATCGTATGGCAGCTGCTCTTGATCACCGTAGGCTTTGTCACTTGATGCCACGATCACTCGTTTGATCAGCGGCTGTCTTCTGCAAGCCTCCAGCACATTCCATGTCCCTAAAATATTCGCTTCAAATGTAGAAACAGGATGTCTATTTGCGACCCCAACAATGGCTTGGGCAGCCAAATGGAAGACGGTGTCAATTTCATATTCTCCTAACGCACGTTCAATCGTCTGCATATCCTCTAATGCGCCTTGCACCACATTCATTTTTTCAAACTGACTGCCTTGATATAAATTCGATCGAGGCACCTGATCACGCACAAGTCCAGTCACGTTTGCCCCTTGATCAATCAATTCCTTAACGAGATAGCTCCCTAACAGCCCTGTACATCCAGTTACAAATACGTTCTTTCCATTCCAAAATCCGCTCATGCTGTCACCAAACCTTCCATGGTTGTTTTCCATCTGTCCACATGTCGTTGATTTCCTTCAGGTTTTTATACGTATCAATTGCTGTCCAAAATCCGTGATGCTCATAAACGGCAAGCTCTCCATCATCCGCCAAGTTTTGAAGAGGCTCCGCTTCAAACACGCATTGATCATCATCTGTCAAATAATCAAATACCTTTGGAGACAACACAAAAAATCCTCCATTGATCATCCCGATACTGTCTGTCTTCTCAGAGAAGGATTGTGCCATCCCGTTATACACCTTCAGTGTCCCGTACTGGGACTTCTTTTCAATGCCTGTGACAGTCGCAGCTGCTCCAAGATCCTGATGACGTTTCAGCAAATGAAACATATTGATATTGGCCAGTCCATCACCATACGTCATCATAAAGGTCTCATCACCAATGTAATCCTGTGCCTGCTTTAAACGTCCGCCTGTCATCGTATCTTCACCTGTATCTAAAAAGGTGATTTTCCAGTTCTCCTTTTTCCCTAAAAGCTTCATTTCTCCTGTCGCCATATCGAGCTGCATGCTGTGATGCTGCCAGTCGTAGTTCAGAAAGTACTCTTTGATCTTCTCTCCTTTATATCCAAGCAATAGGATAAATTCGTCTACACCGTAATACTGATAGATTTTCATAATATGCCATAGAATAGGCCGATCTCCGATCATAGCAAGTGGTTTAGGAAGCGCTTGTGTGACCTCACTCATTCTCGTTCCCTTTCCTCCGCAGAGAATGACTGCTTTCATCTTCTCCCCTCATCTCTCTATGAAGATTTTTTGATTAAAAACCCTATCTTTATGCGGAAAGTCAGTACATGTACCCCCATACTTTGTCCGACATCAGGTTTTGAATCTACTCTATTCATATGTCGAAATGAGAGAGTGTGCCACCTAGCATTTAACTATTTTTACAAATAAAAAAAGAGCGAGATTCATATTCTCGCTCTTCCAAAGTTTAAATTGTATATTTTCAGGGTAGATGGTATGATAAACATGTGCATAACCAGCACAAACAGCCTCTTTCTACAAAGAGACTACTAGATTGAATGAATTCAAGTGGCAGCTTGTTTCATTCTCAATATGAATCACGGAGGTGAATTCCCTTGGCACAAAACGTTCTTTGTGAAGTGAACTCTTGCCGTTTTTGGGCTGAAAACAGCTGTACCGCTTCTACCATTAAAATTGGTAAAAACACGATGACTGAAGTGACTCGCAATACTGAAACTGATTGCGAAACATTTGAAACAAAATAATCTATTTTTCTCTGAGATGAAGGAACTGGCAGGTTCCTTCTTTTCTTTTATCATTCTATCAAGAATGATAATTATTATCAAGTGTTTTTCAATAAACATTTCTCGGGAAATAATGACACGATATTTCTCCATTCGTTGACGATTTTCACTCCTTTTTCTATACTCAACATATCCGAAGAAGAAAAAGTGGTGACCAATCAATGGATTTTACGATACGTTTTCTATCATTCTTTGTCGTGGAAGTCGAAGGCAAAGATGAACAAGCAAATAAACGATTTAAACATTATCAAACACTAGATCAAGAAGAATTTGAACAAAGTGAGCTGAAGGACTTTTTAGACGGTGAACTGAAAAAAATCGTCAAACGAAAAGTGGACAGACAC
Source organism: Bacillus sp. PK5-006 (assembly GCF_054161415.1). Lineage (NCBI taxonomy): Bacteria > Bacillati > Bacillota > Bacilli > Caryophanales > Bacillaceae > Bacillus > Bacillus sp. PK5-006. Next base: position 2,962,199 of record NZ_CP096414.1, read on the forward strand.
CCTAAATCTGAACAAGTACCGACCAAAATTGGCCGATTTATTGTAGAACCCGGTCATGAGCTCGATTCAAACCCAAACTACAACCTATTTCATCAAACGAGATTTGCAGATACAAAAGAATTGTTTAATGAATGCAGTGAACAGTTTGTTCGCACATATTTAGATACAAGTGCTGTCAGAGGCGGCGTTTTTTTAGTTGCTTCTGCTGTTCCTAAAAAGTATTTCGATGATTCCTTTGTCTTTATTATGAAATGCGATTTCGAACAAAAAGTGGCTTCTATCGCTGATACATCTACCTTGATTAGAAAAGTCGAAATGGCTATTACGACAAAAAACATGAAATCGATTCAATACCCGTTTATGCCAGAAGAGGGAATGACTGAGGAAGCTGAAGTGAAAATTCACCAATCTTCACACGCTCGTTATTTTGAGGACTTTTTGAAATTCGTCGAATACGGTGAATCCATGCCTGAAATTATGAAATCACAGGTTATGAATATGGTACAGGAACAGGTTTTTGAAACATTACAGGATGAAAGTGAAGAATTAAAGCAGTTTGAAGAGGATCTTGAAATATGGGAAGCGAGTGAAAAGCGAGAAATTAGAGAAACACTCGATACAGAGCAGGTCACACAAGCGGCCTCCCATATTGTTGAACAAACCCCTGATATCACAATGAAAATGCGTCTAGGCGAAACGGAAATCAAAGGTCTTCTAGCAGACTTTGGCCACTCGATCCATATTGCAAAGCTCAACAATCGATATGTCGTGCTCGTTGAAGCAGATCAAATCGTCTTCGAAAAAGGAAGCACACCTGTTGAGTTTCATAAACCAAATGGGTTAAAAGAGGTGGTCAGCCAGCTGACGCAAAAAGCCTATGATTCAGATCTAGAATAAAAACACACGACTGCCTCTTGCATTCAGCGCATGAGGCAGTTTTTTTGTATAACGCTTGATTTATTACGCTGGATCAGAAGAAACATGCAGCTCCCTGCCTCTTGCCCACATGCTGACAAGCAATAAGCTTATGATGAGCATCAGCCAAAAGACGCTGCTTGACCCAAAAAACTGAATCATCGTATATCCGCACAAGGGTCCTAGAGCCGCTCCCATATCTTGAACAAAGGAATAGCTTGCGAGGAAGCGGTTTTTATCTGTTTGAGCAGACGCTTTTTGAAAAGCAAGCGTATCCGTTAATGTCGTTAAGATTGTTGAGAGCAGCTGGATCAAAAGCAGCATCACAAGAAACCAGCCGCTTACCTTCAGCATGACCGCCAGAAAACTGAGACCTCCAAATGAAAGAAACATCCAGCAAAGCGTTCGTTCCTTCATTACAAGCCCATCAAACCATCTGCCCGTTTTCGGTGCGACAAATGGTTCCCACCCCCATCTGAGCGCTTGAATGATTCCACTTAAAGCCGAAGCTCCGATAACAAAGCCGAACAGAGCAAATTCACCATGACCGATCCTTGCTTCAATGACATGACTGAGGGTTGATGCGAATAACCCTTGGATCACAAGTGCGATCAGCATACCTGTCATTAATACTTTTACAACATCTCGTGCAAGCCACCTCTGTTTGATGACTTGATACACCTGCCCCTCTTCTCCCTTTTCAATCTCATCCAAAGAGACATAAAAAATGATTCCTAGTAATGAGAGTAAACCAAAAACAAGCGTCATGAACTGGAAGCCGATCAGGCTGGCGAATATTCCGCCACATAACATGCCGAATAAACTGCCAAGCCGGTAAAGGCCATTATAAATGCCCGTATAATGCCCTTGAGAGCTTTCCTCCATCTCAGCAATTAATCTCATTCCACTCATACGCAATAACGTCCATGCCAGCCCCCAAGCGCAGCGGCAGATCAGCAGGAGCCAAAAACCGCTCACACCATATAGCACTGTGGTCACTGATGCAATCAAAATAGCGATCAATACACCGGTCTTCATTGGGACAAACCGATAGAGCCACCAAACGACAGGTGTTAGCGGGATGCGGATGAATCGGTTAATGGACAGCAGCAGCCCGACCTCCCAAATAGATGATAAACCAACCTCTTTCCAATAGATCGGAAGAACAATATAAAGCATTGAATCCCCAATCAGTGCAAATGCTGTGATAAGCGATATTGACACCACTTGCTTTTGACGATGATCCATTTTTCCTTCCCCCTTCGCTATCTTTACAATAAGGGATGCCTTATAATAAATCTAATGAATGTTTTTGATTAAACCATCAAAATAATTAATAGGTGGTGCAAAGTTGAATTTACATGCCCTTCGGATTTTTGCAAAGGTCGCAGAGACAAAAAGCGTTACACAAACAGCAGACGTGCTATCTTTGACACAGCCAGCTGTGACGGCTCAGCTTAGAAGCATTGAAAGTGAGATCGGTTTCCGTCTTTTTAAACGAAATGGCAGAGGCATTACACTTACGGAAATGGGAAAAATTCTATACCCTTATGCCCGGCAAGTGTTCGAGGCTGAAAAAGAAGTAGAATATCAGATCACACTTTTACAAAACGGAAAAAAGGGGCGGCTCCGCATCGCTTCTACCTATGTACCACTCAACTTTTTACTGCCAGATTGGCTTGCTGCTTTTAAAACATCTTCACCACAGACAGAAATTGAATTAAAAAGCGGAAACTCCGCTCAAGTTTTAGAGAGCCTGCTTCAATATGAATCAGATGTGGCCATCGCTGTGATCGAGGATCTGCACCATGAGGAGATCCTCACTTCTCATTTAACGAATTTAAGCTATGATTTTATTGTGCCGGCTGACCATCCGTTGAACGGAAAAACGGTCCCGCTGGAGCGCCTGAGTCAGGAGCCTTTTTTGATGCGGGAAGAAGGCAGTTCCACAAGAGATAAGCTCTTTTCTCTTTTTACCTCGAAAGGAATCAAAAAACCGACCGTTGATTTACAATTCAGCGGTGTTCATGAAGCGATTCAAATGATCAAAGCTGGATATGGCATCACACTTGTTCCCCGTGATGCGGTTCATGGCAGTCTCAAGCGGCAAGAAATTGGGCGCGTGTACATTGAAGGCATTGAGATCGTCAGACCGGTTGTTGTGTGCAAACGGGCGAATGATCTTGAAGAAAATAGAACCGTGGATGCCTTCCTGCAAATGAAAGGTATCGGTCCATTTACTACGCCTGCTGCCAATTAAAAAAGTGCCTGCTTCTGAAACAGGCACTTTTTTTCTCTATTCAGCTGGCTGCACGATGTCAAACGGTACAGCTTTTGAGGCTTTCACCAATTGTTCTGGGTTGATGAGGATTTCATTTCCCCATTCGCCTGCCCCAACACCTAATATTTCCTCTTCTAATAACGAAGCCTCAATAATGGTGCGGAATCCTTCTGGCTGCCAGCAAAACGGCGGAATCGAACCAATTCGATAGCCCGTCACTTCAAGAACCTTCTCCGGTGAAGCCATTTTAATATTACGGGAGCCGGCTGCTTTCTTGAGTTTCCCTGACTTAATATGCTGGTCAGCGCCAACCATCACAAGCAGCTGCTCTCCTTCTCCTGTTTCAAAAATCAATGTTTTAATCATTTGTCTTTCACGAAAACCAAGAGCTGCTGCTACATTTGCTGCTCCCTTTTCTGTTTCGGCAGAAAATGTTTTGACCTCATATGGGATGCCATGTTTGTCCAAAAAGTCATGTGCCGGTAATTTTTTCAATCGATTGAACCCCTTTCCTTACAATGTCCTTCATTTAGCTTATCACAATCTTCTCATCCTTAAGATGTATTTTTCAATGAAAAGCCTCTGGACACACCATCACCATGCTATACTGAACTTGTTTTTGAAAAGGAGCCGGTTTGATATGGGAAACAAGTTTTGGTGTTATACAAGCAGTAAAAGCCTTCTCATGCTGAGTGATATTTTATTTGTGATGACGATCACGTTTGTCATTTATCAAGATACACAATCTGTTGCCTATGCGGCTGTCTTTCCGCTGATTAGAACAATATGCCAGCTATTGGCTGGGCTCTTCTCTCCTGTTTTAACCGATTACTTTCAAGCTGGCCGGCTATTGAAATGGGTCCCGCTTTTACGTCTTGGGATGCTCATCGTGTTTACAGCCCAATTTCATTTCTTTCAGCAGCATATGGTCTGGTTGTTTAGTGCGCTTATTTTGATTTCCCTCACAGGCGGGTTCATCAGTCCTTTAATGCAGGCCATCATGCCGATGCTTGTACCAGCAAATCAGCTTGTGAAAGCAAACAGTACAGCCTCCATTTTTCATCAAATGGTTCAAATCGCCGGTTATTCGTTCACTGGAATGCTCGTCCTATGGATCGGGCCATTTTATTTAATGTGGATCACCTGTGTCATGATTGTGTTGTCTTATCTATTATTCATCCCTGTCTTTCCTCTTCTCAAGCAAGAAGAGACGGTTCGAAAAACAAATAAGATGAACAGCTTCAAAGATGGTTGGACGATCATTTGGAGAAATAAAACGGTGCGCACCCTGACCTTTATGGATGTTTGTGAAAATATTGCGGGTGCTGTGTGGATCGGGGCGATTACGCTTGCCTTTGTCAGCCATGATTTAAAGCAAGGTGAGGAATGGTGGGGATTTATCAATGCCGCTTATTATACAGGTGCCATCATAGGCGGGCTCTTAGCTGCATGGATGAGTCAGTTTATTCAAAAACAGCTTCTCCTCTATATGGCAGCTGGTTCATTCATTTATGCAGTGCTGACCATTGTCTATTCACTGAACAGCCTTCCGTGGCTTGCTTTGGTGCTTTGTATTTTGATGGGGCCTGCCTACCAAATCCGAGATGTTTCGCAGCAAACCATTCTTCAAACGGAAACGCCAGTAGATGATTTATCAAAGGTGTATTCGGCTCACTACGTCCTTTCTTCAGTATCGGTCGGTTTATCTATTTTCTTTGTTGGATTGATTGCAGATGTATACGGGGCGAGGTCTGTGTATTTGCTGGGCGGTCTATTTGTGCTCGTTTGTTCCGGCATTGCCATCCTTGCTTTTATGAAGCAGAAAAAAGAGAGCAGCTGATGTATGCAGCGGCTCTTTTACTTTTCTTTTAACATCGCAAACATGTCACGGGCCATGGCTTCTAAAATATACACAACTGGCGTCTGTGTGGTGATATTCGCTCTGTGGACCCGCTCATCTGTGACGTAGTAGGCAATATTTAAATCTGAAATGCGCGAAATCGTGCAGTGCTGGTTATTCGTAATACTAATGATCTTGCTGCCTTCTCTTTTTAACTTCGAAATATGATCAATCGTAATACTGTTCTCCCCTGATACAGACAGCACAATGGTGACACTATTGTCTAAATACTGCATATTCATCGGGAAAAACGGATCGTTGATGTAAAATGAAAATTTCTCAAGACTGGAAAAGTACCTCGCCCCATACTGCGCCAAAATGCCAGAACTTCCAGTTCCGATAAACAGCACATTTTTTGCCTCAGCAATGAGCTTCGCTGCCTCCTTAATTTTCCCCTCAAAGTCTCCCTTCAATGTTCGTTCAATAAATTCATATAGAAAGTGCTGTGTGCTTTTTAAAGAAGGTGTCTGCTCTGATTCTAAATACATTTTGAGCTTCACTTTAAACTCTGAAAAGCCTTCACAATTTACTTTTCGGCAAAAGCGAAGGACAGACGAGGTGGAAATATGTGCAGCATCTGCAAGATCTCGAATTCTCATGTACACGACCTTTTCACTGTTTTCCATGATATATCGGTATAAAGCGCTTTCTAGTTCATTAAAGCTGGAAATGACCTCACTTGAAAACATCTGACTTCCCCTTTCTCCAACTACATGTCACAATGTGTTTCTTTTATGTAACAAATCTCTAAATAGGGCACCCTTGCCTAAAGACGCTGAAGTCATTTACGCACATGATGCTCTCACGATAAGCTATAGATGTACAAACAAGAAAAAAGACTTTTCTCTATTATAACATTGCGCGTTACATTATTCGGAGGTGCAGAACATGGCAAAAGGATTAAAGGTTGTCACAATTGGCGGAGGATCAAGCTATACACCAGAGCTTGTAGAAGGATTTATTAAACGATACGATGAATTTCCGATTAGCGAGCTGTGGCTCGTTGATATTGAAGCGGGAAAAGAAAAGCTTGAGATCGTCGGAAATCTTGCAAAACGCATGGTCAAAAAAGCAGGGCTTCCAATCGAGGTTCATTTAACATTAGATCGCAGGAAAGCACTTGTAGATGCTGATTTTGTCACAACACAATTCCGTGTCGGACTTCTTGAAGCACGTATGAAGGATGAACGCATTCCTTTAAAATATGATGTCATAGGTCAAGAAACAAATGGTCCAGGAGGTCTATTCAAAGGACTTCGCACCATTCCTGTCATTCTTGATATTGTCAAAGATATTGAAGAGCTTTGCCCGAATGCATGGCTTGTGAATTTCACAAATCCAGCTGGTATGGTCACTGAAGCCGTTCTTCGTTATTCAAACCATCGTAAAGTCGTTGGTTTATGTAACGTGCCGATCGGCATTCGCATGGGAATCGCCAAAGGGCTTGGTGTCGACGCAAGCAGAGTCGAAGTCAGCTTTGCTGGATTAAACCATATGGTCTTTGGGCTCAATGTATTCTTAGATGGCAAAAGCATCATGGATCAAGTCATTGAAGACATGGCTGATCCAAACTCCAGCATGTCGATGAACAACATTCAAGCGATTCCGTGGGATGCTGATTTCTTAAAAGGGCTTGGCGTCATTCCTTGTCCTTATCACCGTTACTACTACAAAACAAGTGATATGCTGGCTGAGGAAAAGAAAGCAGCAGCAAATGAAGGAACTCGTGCTGAAGTCGTTCGCGCATTAGAAAATGATTTGTTCGAGCTTTACAAAGACCCTGATCTCGACATCAAGCCGCCACAGCTTGAAAAACGAGGCGGTGCCTACTACAGTGATGCGGCTTGTAACTTGATTGCATCCATTTATAACGACAAGCATGACATTCAGCCTGTAAACACCATTAATAATGGGGCTATTAGTGACATTCCAAATGATTCTGCGGTTGAACTCAACTGCGTGATCACAAAAGACGGTCCTAAACCAATCGCTGTTGGTGAAATGCCGGTCGCTGTCAAAGGACTTATTTCTCAAATTAAATCCTTTGAACGTGTAGCTGCTGAAGCTGCCGTGACAGGCGATTACAACACAGCACTTGTCGCAATGACCATCAACCCGCTTGTTCCATCAGATGCCATTGCAAAAAGCATCCTCGATGAAATGCTCGAAGCACACAAAGAATATTTGCCACAGTTCTTCAATAAAGTAGAAGCATAAAAAGAAGCCGCACTTGTCGAAAGTGCGGTTTTTTTATTTGGCTGCAAACAGCCGGTCCATCTTAGGACGATCATAGTCTAATAGCCAGTGCTGTAAGCCTTCATAGACTGGGCGTAGACGCTCAGCATCTGCCGCAATGAGATCACAGCCTCGATCATCATATAAGTGAAAAATCATTTTTTTTGAGAGATTCATTAGGTAAATTTCATACCCTAGTTTTCCCTTCAAGATTTGATTCGGCGTATAGAAGTCCTCCTGGCACATCGCATGGAGAAGCGGACGCAATCGAATGTCTTGCAGCTGGCATTTGAGTGTAAATCTCTCTAATGTCAGTGAATCTTCTATTTCTGGACGTACATAAGTCAAAAGCTCGTGGCGCAATCTGTTCCTTACTTGCCGATGCACATATTTTTGATAGACAAGGAGCTTACGCTTCGTTAATTCATGTTCATGATCTGTATACACATCCGTCACAAGCAGCATCTCGTCTTCTGGATCAAAAGCATATTTCACAATCTCTAAAGCACGATCTCCCGCTTTTTCTAATACAATCGATTCTTTTCCTAATGACCAATCTGCCACTTCAAACCGAAGCCCAATAGGCCATTCATAAAAAAGAGGCGGCGTGAGGATAAGATGAGGAAAATGATTTTTTAAAAATCTATTTGTTTGATCACTCATTTGCTTTCCTTTCACTCGTTTTATTTTTCATTTTACCGTTGAAACATATAGGGAAACAAATTGGAAATAAACTGTCATTTCTTATATGATAGAAAGAGATGGAGGTGTGGTCAATTGAAAACATCAAAATGGTTTTTACAAGTGTTCCTTACAGCACTGATCACCATGTGGATACAGGCTGGACTTGATCAGGCGAACGTCATTCAGATCACCAATGTATGAGTCGATGTCAGCAGCTGGATCCTGATCTTCTTTGTCATCTACGCACTTTTTGAATGGACAGCTCACGTCTTAGCAAAACGGAAAACCGTTCATCGCTGAACATCTCTTTTCATAGAGATGTTTTATCTTGAAACTCTTCTTGCACAAGTTCATGAATGACACCCATTCCTGCCTGGCTTCCAGCTGCTGCTGCGAGAACTAACTGAGCAGGACCGCCTAGATTATCACCACATGCAAAGACACCACTGACGGTTGTACGTCCAAGGATATCTGTTTCAATACCCGCATTCTTCGTCATTTGACAGCCAAGCTTTTCGGCAAATGGGGCTGACTGCTTGAATTCACTTGCGACAAAACCGCCTTCCCTTTTCACTGTCTCCCCATTTGCAAGCTGGAGAGAGCGCAGCTGCCCATTGTCATGATCAATCGACACAATTGGCACATCAATGATTTGAATAGAATGTGCGGTCAGAAGTACCTTGTCCTCTTCAGCCAACACGTGCCCATTCGTAAACACGATCAAATCCTTTGTCCAATTGGAAAGAAGCTTAGCCATATGCAAGGCTCGCTGATTCTCTGCAATGAGGGCAAGTGCTTTGTCCTTTAATTCCCATCCATCACAGAAAGGACAGCTAAACAACGTTTTTCCGTACACATCATGAATTCCTTCGATCTCTGGGAGAATATCCTGAAGTCCTGTTGCTAAAATGATTTTTTTCGCTTCGAATGTATCCCCCTCGTGTGTCAGTAACGTAAAGCTTTCCTCTTTCTTTTGTATATCAACAATTCGACTTCGTTTGATTTTGATATTAGGGTATTTTTGAAGATCTGCCTCTCCCGCTCGTCTGATCTCAATCGGTGTCATTCCATCGTTTGTAATAAATCCATGTGATTCCTGCGTCACTCGATTTCTTGGCAGCTCATCATCAAATACAATGACTTGCTTTCTGCCTCTCCCTACAACAAGTGCTGCACTTAATCCGGCTGGCCCGCCTCCGATAATGGCACAATCTAATAACATATCAATCTCTCCTTTTCTATCCAAGACTTTAAAGACTCTTAATATCTATAATTAGTTCAAAAAAATCACATGTTGAAAAATGGATTTTTTTCTGTCTGTTCAATTTGGCTCGCAATATCAATTAACCGTTTTTTACTTAATGTCTCCTGCATTTTCGTTTCAACATCCTGCATAACTTGTTCAATCAAACAGCCATCATGAGGCATAAAGGAGTCATGCTCTAAGGAGCAGCGAAATAAATTTGTTTGTCCTTCTACAGCCTGAATGACATCTAAAAACGAAATGTCCTCCTTTCGTTTGATAAGGGTATAACCTCCCTTTGCACCAGGAGTTGATTCAATCAATCCCGCCTTCACAAGCTTTGTTAAAATTTTTGATAAATAGGTTGGTGAAAGGTCTTGCATCTTAGCAAGAGGCTCAACGCCAATCGCTTTACCCTTTGACGCAAGAGTTAAAAACACCATCGTATGCAGCGCATAGTTGGTTGCTTTAGAATATTTCATAAGGAAACCCCTTTCTATCTATTATAGACCTTTTATATCTGTAATTGATCATAGATGATTCAAGAGAAAAAAGCAAGAGTTGTGAATCTGCTCCACTTTTCATTCCACATTTCACATTTCCTTCCGATAATAGAAGTAAGCACGAAATAAAGTTTTGATTGAGAACTAGAAGGAGTGAAGAAAAATGTCAGATCAACAGCACAATGCAGCACACGAAGAAGAAGAGGAATTTAACGTATACGACATGCTTCCGCCCGCAGGTACAATCATCGGAGAAGCAACAGAAGAAGAAATGGATGCCGCAGCAGCACTTGAAGTGAGACATGTCGCGTTCATGCGCCTTCAAGATATGTTCATTCAATTTGATGGCTCGTCTTACAAAGACTTATTAAAAGACTTTCAAGAATTCGAAATGGATTCCACAAAATTCTGGAGAGCCATTGCTAGACGTCTTCAAATTCCGTACGAGTGGCCAATCCGAATCGACCACGCAAACGGCCCTATTTATATTGGTGAAACAGAGGATAGCCGTGAGGTTGAGGAGACCGCAGAGTAAGGAATGGCGGCCCCCTTTTGGTAAGGAGGCTTTTTACAATACATCGGTTGAAAAAACAAATAAGCAATATGAGCGCTGTCACGCCCATATTGCTTATTCTCGTGTTATGTTAACTCTGGCCAAAATGCTTGATTTGCCACAATTAAGTCGTCTAAAATATCTTTTGCTACTTTAGCACTCGGCACCGTTTTCGATAATGTGATGGCCTGCCATAATTTTTGATAGGACCCTTCTTCAAATGCTTCTACTACTAGTTTTTCTACGCCAACTTGCTGCTCCATAAGACTTTTTTGAAATCTAGGAATCTCTCCAACTACTAATTTTTCTGGACCATTGCTGCCAACAATACAAGGAATTTCGACCATGGCTGTTGGATCAAAGTTCCTAATAGCGCCATTGTTCTCTACGATCATCAGCATCCGTTCCTTTTTATTAAAAGCAATGGCTCGTGCCAAATCAACGATATAGGAAGCGTGTTCATCAATGGTCAGCTTTGTTTCCTTTGCAGTTCCTTTATCAATGATGGCCTGACATTCACTAAAAACAAAAGCTTCCCGCCCCTCCATCACTTCATTGGCACGCGTGAACTCGATATTTGAATGTGCCACTTCTTCATCTGGAAATAGATAGTATTTCAAATACGTATTCGGTATCGTTTTTGGATCAAGCGCTTGAATATCTTTGGCCTTTTTTAATGTGCTGTTCCAGCTCTTCTGCTGTTCTAGCTCAGATGTTCCATCTGTTGCATAACCATGCTGGCTTACATGCTTAATTACCTCAGGCATTAAGCTATTTCCTGCTTTATCTCGAATATCTGTCCACCAGCCAAAATGATTCAAACCATAGTAATCGACTTCTAGTTCTTTCCGCGAAGATAAGCCTAAATTTTTTGCAATTAATTCTTCAATGCCAATTGGCATATCGCATATGTTTAAAATTTTGGCATTCGGTCTTAGCTTACGTGTTGCCTCTGCGACTATCGCTGCAGGGTTCGAATAGTTTAACATCCAAGCTTCAGGTGAGTATTTTTCCATATAATCGACAAGTTCTAATACACCTGGAATGGACCGCATTCCGTAAGCTATCCCGCCTGGGCCGCATGTTTCCTGTCCGACGACTCCATGCTTCAATGGAATTTTCTCATCTAATTCTCGCATTGCATATTTCCCGACACGAATATGTGCCATCACAAAATCGACTTGAGTAAAGGCTTCTTCTGGATCCGTGCTTGCCAGTAATCGCACTTCTGGTGCCCGTTCTTTTAACATAATCTCACATGCATCTGCAATCGTCTTTTGTCTAGCTTCATCATTATCATAGAGTTTAATTGTATGAATTGGGAACTCATCTAGATAGTCTAACAGCATCAAAATGATCCCCGGTGTAAATGTACTTCCGCCTCCAGCGATGGTAATATTAAATTTTTTCATGATATCCAGCTCCTTTTTTAATCTAATGAAAGTTTTGTCTCAAAGGACTCTCTTACTTGCGGTACACTTAAGCCAACAATGATTTGAATGCTTTGACCACTCTTCGCCATGCCGTGGGCCAGTTTATTTTTTGTAAAGTAGTCCCTATCTTTCACCAAGCTAGGGTCAATCACTGTAATACGCAGACGTGTGGCACAGTTTGTCACATCTTTAATGTTTTCTTTACCGCCGAGGCCTGCTAAGAAATACACGGCTTTCTCTTCATACTCAGACGCATAAACGGGCGCTTCTTTTTGGTCATGACCTTTTTTATGAGCATTCTCATAATCTTGTTTTGTATATAGCCTCGTCTCCTCCTCATGTTTTCGTCCTGGTAATGGAATATCGAATTTCACAATCATCCATCTAAATATGACAAAATACACTGCTGTAAAAAGAAGTCCAATCATCGCTTGGATCAGATAAGTCCCTCCATGATTTGAAGAGAGCGGAATCCAGTTCAATGCAGCTATTTCAATAAACCCGGAACCCATCATTCCGACAACACCAAACATATTCATGATTGTCACCATGGTCGCACCAAGAAGTGCATGTATCACAAATAAATAAGGCGCGAGGAATAGGAATGTAAATTCAAGCGGTTCTGTAATTCCGGCAAATACCGCTGTTAATGTGGCGGGTAATACCAATGCCAAAACCTTTTTTCTGTTTTCTTTCGGTGTTGAAAAATACATGGCTAAAGCTATCCCTAAACAGCCAAACATCTTAATATTCCCATGCAATAAAAATCCGTATGGATAAAGATCCTTCAAATCAGAAGTGGAGGACGCAAATTCATTTAAGTGAGCAATCCAATATGGTTTTAACCCCCCATTTACAGCCGCTGGACCAAACTCAAAAGGTGTATAAATAAAATGGTGAAGTCCTGTTGGAATTAACACCCTTTCCAAGAAATGAAACAGCCAGACACCAATATAACCAGACTGTGCCATGAACCCTTGGAGAGATTGAATCCCCTGCTGAACATAGGGCCATACAAAAGCAACGATAAAAGCAATAGGAATCATCACAAAGAATCCGATGATGACAACAAATACAAGCCCCTGGAAAATCCCAAGCATTTCAGGCAGCTTTTGATCATAAAAACGATTATGGATCCAAATGACGATTCCAGATATCATCACCGCACCAATGATACTTGTATCCAGCGTAGGTATACCCGCAATTTCTTTTACACCCGCTACGTTCTCGACACCTTGCGATAAATCAACGCCAAAAGTAGACGGCCAAAGTGTCAAAATAGCATGAATATAATTGTTAAATACAAGATAAATCATCAAAGCTGCGAGCGTCGCACGTGCTTGCGCTTTTTTTGCAAGTGAGATGGGCAATCCAATCACAAAGGCTAATTCCATATGATTGAAAATCGTCCATCCCCCGCTTTCAATCAGTGACCAAACCTTGTACCACATCGTACCTTCTCCAGCCATTTCTCCCATAATCGCTGGATTCTTACATAAAGTCGCGAGGCCGACAACAATACCAAAAAACGCGAATAAAAGTACAGGAACTACCATAGCACTGCCAAACCGCTTGATTGCATTCATAAGCATAACCCCTTTGCTTGATCCATATCATCACTGTAAAGGTAGCGCTTACAAAAACCAATAGGTTTGACGTATTTAGAAATCAAGTTGTAACATTAGATTATATTTTCACAGGAAGAAAATATTTTCATGTTGGAGGGCACATCGCATGATACTGGACAAGCTGGTTAATAAACACTTCGAAGATTTAAACAAGAATGACCTGCACATTATTAAAACAATCCATGATCATCTTGAAGAAATGAAGACAATGAAAATTCAGGACCTTGCCCGTTATGCTCATACTTCCATCTCATCCATCCATCGGCTTGCCAAGAAAATAGGGTTCGACGGCTACAGTGACTTAAAGTCTTATGTGAAATTAAATGCTTTCACTGAAGAGACCACACAGGATTTAATGCAGCTACTTGATCAAGATATCCGCCAGACAAGAAAATATATGGAGCAGCTCGACTTTCATCAATTAAATCAACTGATAGATCGTGCACCGTATATTTATATTTATGGGACAGGAACAGCACAGCTCGATTTGGCCAATGATATACAGCGGCAGCTATGGTCACTGCATAAGAAATCTCAAGTATTACGAAGCAAGCGGGACTTAACAGATGGAATCATTGAATTTGGTGAGGATGACCTTTTATTTATCATTTCTTTATCGGGTGAATCGAAGAATTTAGATGAAATCATTCAATTGGTGAAAACGAGACATATCAAATTTATCAGCATGACCACATTAAGAAATAACCTTCTTGCACAAAATGCCATGTTTAACATCTATGTAAGCAGCACCCCGTTTCACTTATATAACAAAGTGGACAACTCCAGCTTTCTGCCATTTTACATTGTGGCAGATATTATCGTCAGAAAATTTAGTGAGTGGAAAGTGAACCAATTGAATAATAAGACTTAAACATAACAGATACAGTTTTGGAGAGAGATTCAATGTTGCTTCACAAAAAAAAGAGAGACTCTTTTGTCTCTCTCAAAAAATACTGTATAACAACGGTTTTAATGAAATATATCTACTTGCGGCTGCCTTTCCTATTCATGCTATTCAGCGTTATAATGCCCAGCAAGCAGTTCATCAAACGAATCCGCTAATTTAAAATCCGTCTCATCTTCTAGATCAAAGTAGTGAATCGTCGGATGCTCCTTTGTTTCTCTATAATCCAATGCAATCCACGTATGACCATCCCCACAAATGAGTACAAGTCCCTCAGGCAATTCCCATTCTTCTATTAAATAATCACTATCCATAATGCCTTCATCTTTGGCAATTCCTCTTAAATGATCAAATGACACATGATCCTCTGCCCATCCATTCGGATGATCCGTTGGAAAAGCATTATGCAATGTATACCCGCCATTTTGTTCGAGGATCAGTTGCTTATATGTATCAGGCAGGATAACGCCTAGCTTCTTTTCCGCTTTTGCAATGCCTTTCTCATTGATTTTCTTAAATGTTTCTTCGCTTTCTCTATCTTTATCCCAAAATGGTTTCAAATAAAATACCTCCAATTGTTATTTCTATATTATTTTACCATTTAAGAGAACTAGTTTAATAGTCCTGTTTAATAAAAAAGAGAAGGGTTCCCCCTCCTCCTCTTGTTGGTCATGATTGTTCTTGATTTCTCGCTTCAAATTCATCCAACATGGCACGCACTTCATCTGTTGATGATGTGTTCATTAATTGATTTCTTAAGAAACTCGCTCCTCTGAATCCTTTTACATAAATCTTAAAGAAACGGTGCAGTGCTTTGAATGGACGCAAGCCTAGTGATGAGTATTGATCATGGAGATCAAGATGTAACCTTAAAAGACCAAGCAGTTCATCACTTGTATGCTCCTTCGGCTCTTTTTCAAAAGCAAATGGGTTATGGAAAATCCCGCGCCCAATCATCACGCCGTCTATTCCATACTGTTCAGCGAGCTTTAAGCCTGTTTGACGATCGGGAATATCACCATTGATCGTCAAAAGAGTATCCGGTGCTACTTTATCACGAAGTTTTTTGATCTCAGGAATGAGCTCCCAATGCGCATCCACCTGGCTCATTTCCTTTCTTGTGCGAAGATGGATTGATAAATTCACAATATCTTGCTCCAAAATATGTCTAAGCCACCCGCGCCATTCATCGACCTCAGTAAAACCAAGTCTTGTTTTCACACTGACAGGTAATCCCCCTGCTTTTGCCGCTTGAATCAGCTCTGCCGCAACGTCTGGACGAAGAATCAAGCCGCTGCCCTTTCCGTTTTGCGTGACATTTGGGACAGGACAGCCCATATTAATATCAAGCCCCTGAAATCCCATTTCCGCCATTCCAATGCTCATTTGTCTAAAGTTCTCAGGCTTGTCTCCCCAAATATGAGCAACAATCGGCTGCTCATCCTCTGTAAACGTTAAACGCCCCTTCACACTTTGAATACCATCAGGATGGCAATAGCTCTCACTGTTCGTAAACTCTGTAAAAAACACATCCGGTCTCGCCGCCTCACTCACAACGTGACGAAACACAACATCTGTCACTTCTTCCATTGGTGCTAATATAAAAAATGGCCGCGGTAAATCACGCCAGAAATTTTTACTCATCTTTCATCCAATTCCTCTCATGACATAGCGCCTTTTAGGGCATGTCCTTCTATAAAGTCTTTCAGCAATTTTTATCATATATACTTTAATATGAACCGGGCAAAATTGCAAAAGAGGACATTTGGAGATGAATTGCGGGATAAAAATATTAATTCCACTTCCAAATATCATTTTTTAGGCCGATTGAACATACAAAAATAAAAACATCCCGATATCAATGTTTTTCACAGAATCGGGATGTCACAATACATTACTGATTAATCACAAGACTTGCTACACATTCCACATGTGAGGTATGCGGAAACATATCCACAGGCTGCACTTCCTCTGTCACATACCCGCCATCTTCAAGAATGCGCAAATCACGAGCTAGCGTTCCTGGGTTACAGGAGACGTAAACAACACGGTTTGGTTTCATCTTTAAAATGGTGTCAAGCAGTGCTTCGTCACAGCCTTTTCTAGGCGGATCGACAACTAGCGTGTCTGCTTTGATGCCTTCTTTGTACCAGTTTGGGATGACGGTTTCTGCTTCGCCGACTGCAAATTCAACATTATCGATTCCGTTTAAGGCAGCGTTTCGTTTTGCATCTTCAATTGCTTCTGGAACAATTTCAACCCCATAAACTCTGCCTGCTTTTTGTGCGAGAAATAAGGAAATCGTACCGATTCCGCAATAGGCATCGATGACGGTTTCTTCGCCTTGCAGCTCTGCATATTCAAGCGCTTTGTCGTAAAGTACCTTTGTTTGGGCTGGGTTCACTTGATAAAATGAGCGGGCCGAAATGGCAAATTTGATGTCGCCAATCATGTCATAAATGTATTCTTCGCCCCATAAAACGGTTGTTTCGTCTCCGAAAATGACATTTGTTTTCTTTGAATTCACGTTTTGCACAATTGACCGAACATGTGGGAAGCGTGCTATAATCTGCTCAATCACCTGCTGCTTTTGCGGAAAGTCAGCCGTTCTAGTAACAAACACAACCATCATTTCACCTGTTGCCATTCCGTAGCGAACCATCACATGACGCAGCCATCCTTTGTGCCGCTCTTCGTTATATGCTTTGATGCCAAACGCATTGCATATGTCTTTTACTGCCTGTACCACTTCGTCGTTTTCTGACTGTTGAATCAAACATTTTTCCATATCAATGATTTCATGGGTACGCTGCTGATAAAAACCTGCAACAAGTCCGCCTTCTCGTTCGCCAACTGGAACTTGTGCTTTGTTTCGGTAATTCCAAGGGTCTTCCATGCCGAGTACAGGATGAACTTTTACACGGCTCATATCAAGCTTGCCGATCCGCTCTAAAACGTCCTTTACTTGTTTCTGTTTAAATAGCAGCTGGCCTTCATAGCTCATATGCTGAATTTGACAGCCGCCGCACTGTTTGTAAATGGGACATGGCGCATCTTGCCTGTGCTGACTTTCCTTTGTCAGCTCCATGAGTCGTCCAAAAGCAAATCCTTTTTTGACTCGTGTGACTTTGATTTTCCCTTGTTCGTCAGGAAGGGCATTCGGTACAAAGACAGGGAATCCTTCAATTTTTGCTACACCTGCACCTTCATGCGTTAAGTCTTCGAAGGTTACATTGTAGTATTCATTCTTTTCAACAGGCGGTTTCATTTTCACCAACTTTATCACCTCATTTGCAAAGAAAAACTTGGCCGCCATAAGGAACCAAGTTCAGTCTTCACCCTATTTTTTCAGCTGTTGCTTTTGGCACAATAAATTCAATATGGCGATACAGGTTTTCAAATTCACCTGGCAGCATGCCGCCGTATTCACCATCTAAATTTAATTGCATTTTATCTTTTACATCTACCTTCACGCGATTCGCTTTTGCGTAGATGACATTGCTATCATGAATATGCTCGCCTCTGAGTGCAAGGCTGACCACTCGGATGGCTTCTGCTAGATTGACCTTCTTTAAAATAATCAGGTCAAACATCCCATCATCTAAAATGGAATCTGGCGCTAGTTTTTCAAAGCCGCCTACTGAGTTTGTGAGTGAAACAAGAAACAGCATGATTTCTCCATGAAACAATTTGCCGTCATATTCAATTTCGACTTCTGTCGGGCGGATAGAAGGAAGCATCTCCATGCCTTTTAAATAATAAGCAAGCTGTCCAAGCATGGTCTTCAGTTTACTAGGCACCTCATAGGTGAGCTCTGTTAACCGGCCGCCGCCAGCAATATTAATAAAATAATGGCCATTGACTTTACCGATATCAAGCGGCTTCGCTACACCCTCAATAATGGCATCTGTCGCTTTCAAAACACCTTCTCGTGGAATGCCAAGTGCTCTTGCGAAGTCATTTGTTGTTCCAACTGGAATAATTCCTAGTTTTGGTCTTTTTTCAAGCGGTGCTAGTCCGTTGACGACTTCATTGATCGTGCCGTCTCCACCTGCTGCTACAATTAAATCAAAATCTCTCTGTGCGGCTTTTTCTGCTGCTTGCGTGGCATCTCCTGCACATGTCGTCGCATGACAAGAAGTTTCATAGCCAGCTTGTTCAAATTTTTGCAAAACCTGCGGTAAATTCTTCTTGAAGAGTTCACGCCCAGATGTCGGATTGTATATAATTCGAGCACGTTTCATTCATCATCATCCTATATTCATTATGCAATCTATTTTCACCACTAACAACCTTTAATTATACTATGAGATTTGAAAATGGCAACAAAACAACCACCTAATTATGTGAAATCTCCTAGCCAATCTCCCTCAGCAAGAAAGCATTCTGATAAGATAAAAGAAAACGCTGTAAAGGATGATATGCGATGAAAAAGCCTGTCTATTTTAATCATGACGGCGGTGTTGATGACCTCGTCTCTTTATTTCTTCTCCTTCAAATGGAACATGTGAAAGTCATCGGAATGTCTGTGATTCCTGCTGATTGTTATTTAGAGCCTGCTCTCAGTGCATCTCAAAAAATCATTGATCGCTTTAGTCCTTATGAAATTGAAGTTGCTGCTTCAACTTCTAGAGGCGTCAATCCATTTCCAAAGGAGTGGCGTATGCATGCTTTTTATGTAGATGCTCTGCCAATTTTAAATGAAAAAGGTACTGTTGATACAAAGTTGTCCAAGCTGCCAGCACACCTTCACCTGATTGAAACGGTTAAGAAAGCAAAAGAACCTGTCACCCTGCTCTTTACTGGTCCGCTCACAGATCTTGCACGCGCTTTAGAAGAAGATCCTGCGATCTCTAATAAAATTGAGAAATTGGTGTGGATGGGTGGCACGTTCCTTGAAAAAGGCAATGTTGAAGAACCCGAGCATGATGGGACAGCAGAATGGAATGCCTTTTGGGACCCTTATGCTGTCAGCACTGTCTTTCAGGAACCGTTTCCTATTGAAATGGTCGCGCTTGAAAGTACAAATCAAGTCCCGCTTACACTTGATGTACGTCAGCGCTGGGCTTCTCTTCGTTCTCATATTGGAATAGATTTTATCGGACAGTGCTACGCCTTTTGTCCGCCGCTCATTCATCATGAAACGAACTCGACTTACTACTTATGGGACGTGCTGACAACGATCACTCTTGCTTCCTCTTCATTTACTCGCTCAAAAGAAGTGAACGCAATCGTTTATACCGAAACGCCTAGACAAGGTCGCACTGAAGAGCATCCAGATGGAAAATCAATTCAAGTGATTGACCATGTCGATCGTGATGCCTTTTTCCACGCATTTGAAGTGCTTATGAGAAAAGCTGTTTGTCAGATTTCAAAATAAAAAAAGCCCCGCTCATTGGCGGGGCTTCCTCTTACTCTTCTTCTGCGTACTTTTTCTTACGTCTAAACTTGCTTAACATTTCATACACGATTGGAACGATAACCAATGTGAGAAGTGTAGAACTTGTTAAACCGCCAATGACGGTAACACCAAGTCCTTTTGATACGATTTGGCTTCCGCCTTCAAATCCTAATGCGAGTGGCAGCAGTGCACCAATTGTCGCAAGTGCCGTCATTAAGATTGGACGTAATCTTGTTGTACCTGCTTCAAGTAACGCTTCTCTTGTTGAGAGACCTTCTTGTTCTTTATGAATCACTCGGTCAATCAAGACAATGGCATTAGTTACAACGATACCGATCAGCATGAGCAATCCAATCATGGCATTTAAGCTGATGGTTTCTTTTGCTATAAACAATCCAGCGAGCGCACCAATAATCGTAAATGGCAGTGAGAAAAGAATCGCAAATGGTGCAAGACCTCCGCCAAATGTGATGACGAGAACGAGATACACAATGGCAATCGCTGCTAGCATTGCAAGGCCAAGCTGTGTAAAGGATTCTTGGATATCCGCACTTACGCCGCCTGTGTCAATCGTTACGCCAGATTTTAGGTCAAGCTTGTCGACTTTCTTCTGAACATCCTGCGTTACACTTGAGACGTCGTCTGTTGTCATGTCACCAGACACTTCTGCGTAGATCTTTCCATCACGTTTTGTCACCGTATTTGCTGTCGTACCATCTTTTACTTTGACGACATCACCAATTCGGACTTCTTGCCCTGTTGGTGTGGTGATCTTTTTGTTTTCTAAATCTTTTTTACTCTTATATTCATCTTTTTCCGTTTGAAGCTTCACATCAAGTTCTTTGCCGTCCTCTGTGACTTTCGTCAGTGTTGTTTCACTATTTTGAGGTGCAATCGCTTGAGCGATTTGTGAAGCAGTTAGACCTAGTTTCGCCAGTTTTCCTTGATCTGCATTAAACGTATATTCGTCGTATTTCTCAGATAAGCTTGTGCTGACATTTTTCAGGTTTTTCTCATCTTTTAAGATGTTCTCAACATCTTTTACTGTGCCTTCAATATCACTTGCTTTGTCCCCGTACACATAGTATGTCACGGTATTATTTGCACCAGCAGATGAGAAGTTTTGTGATTTCCATTCCCCTTTAGACGCTTTGTCTTGAAGGGCTTTGACCACGCGGTCTTTTTCTTTATCAAAGTTTGGCGTGTCATCATCATATTGTACGAAGAATAACGCACCGTTAGAGTTACCGCCAACACTTGCGGTCATAGCATTTGAAGAGCCTAGTGAATACTGAACTGTATTGACATGGTCACGTTTCATCAAATATTCTTCAGCTTTTTTCGTTTCATCAATTGCTTGCTCTCTCGTTTGTCCAGGTTCAGGTGTATATGTCACCATGGCCGTTTTCTCTGCTTCCTGTGGTAAGAAGCTGACACCGACAAGTGGTGCTAAGAATAAGCTTCCGACAAGCATAAGAATGGCAATCCCTGATGTAATCCATTTATGGTTGAGTGTCCAATTAAGTACACGTCTATAACCGCCAGCAAGCTTGCTTGGTTTATGTTCTTTTACCTTTTTCGCTGTGCCGTACAAGTTCTTTTTAAATAGAGTGTGTGCCATCATTGGAACAATTGTAATAGCGACAAGCAGTGAAGCAAGTAACGCAAACACAATCGTTAAGGCAAATGGGATGAATAGTTCACCAATCATTCCACCTACTAATGCTAACGGTAAGAATACCGCAATTGTCACAATCGTCGAAGACATGATTGGGATAAACATTTCTTTTGTGGCTTCTCTGACGAGTGCCTTGCCTTTTAACGGTTCATCCTTTAACGCCATTCGTCGATAGATGTTTTCTATGACCACTATCGAGTCATCGACAACACGCCCGATGGCGACGGTCATGGCACCAAGTGTCATGATATTTAACGTGATATCCAGCTGATTTAATATTAAAACAGCAATCAACAGAGATAACGGTATGGAAATGACCGAGATTAATGTTGATTTGATATCTCTCAGGAACAATAGAATGATAATGATCGCAAAGATCGCTCCGATGATCGCCTTGTTCAGCATTGTGCTGACAGACTCTTTAATCGGCTCTGCTTGATCATATGTGGTGCTTACATTAATACCTTTGTTGTCTTTTTTGAATTTCTCAAGCTCTTTTGTCACTTCTTCTGCTACACTCACTGTGTTGGCATCAGAGCCTTTAACAATTTGCAGACCGATACTGTCTTTTCCATTCGTTCTAGAGATCGATTCAGCATTTTTTACGACTTTAATATCTGCTATCTCAGATAGCTTGATCGTCGGCAGCTCTACAGATTGACTGCTTGCTGCACCTCCACCTGCTTGCTGCTGACTTGCACTTCCAGCCTGCTGCTCCGCACCTTGGTTTTCTGAACCGTTAGAAGGTGCTCCAGCTCCAGCGCTTCCCGCACCGCCGCCTGCACTTGGTGTGACTGGAATACGCATGTTTTTCAAATCTTTGACGCTTAAAATATTGCCGTCCACGACAACTGATTTTTGTTTGTTGCCAAATGTGTATAGACCTAGTGGTACATTCACATCAGAGCCTTTGATCATGTTTTGGACGGTATCTTCATCTAGACCGTATTCTTTCAATTTCTTTTGTTTAAATGAAAATTCTACTTCTTTGATTTGCTGTCCTGAAGTTTCGACAGAAGAGACACCGTCTAATCCTTGAAGTGAAGGAACGAGATCATTTTCTACTTTTTGTGTAAGGTCTTGTAATGATTCTTTATCACCAGAGACACTAAGGGCTAGGATTGGAATCGCATTAATACTAAAGCGTGCGATTTTAGGTTTTTCTGCATTTTCAGGGAAATCGATATTGCTAATCGCATCTTCAATTTCCTTTTTTGCTTCATCCATGTCTTTGTTGTAATCGTACTCGATTTGAATGGATGATGCATTTTCAAATGAATTAGAAGTGACCACGCTGACCCCATTGAGGTTTTGAATCGATTTTTCAATTGGATCTGTCACCTTATCTGATACTTCGTCCGGCGTTGCGCCAGGGTACGTTGTAGAAACCGTAATGACTGGCGTGTTGATATTCGGGATTGATTCTTGTTTCATATTCAATCCGGCATATAGACCAGCAACTGTTACGATAATCGTCATGAGCCATACAGCGAACTTATTCTTTAATACAAAATTGATGATCGAATTCATTATATCCTCCATTTTCCTTTATGTATTGACTGACTGGTCATTCTATATCATAATAAACGGTGATATACAATGCCGTCAACCATTTCACTTGCGTTTGACGTAACATTCTAAAGCTGAAGGGGCCTTATTTCATGAACGAAAAAAAAGAAAAAATCATTAAAGCAAGCATCCAATTGTTTGCGAAAAAGGGTTTTTCTTCTACGACCATTCAGGAAATTGCAGATGAATGCGGAATATCAAAAGGCGCATTTTATTTACATTTCAAATCAAAAGAACAGCTTTTCAACCGAGCGTTTGAATATTATATCGACACTTCGATGCAAACTATCGAAATGATTCGAAAAGAGAATCAGCATCTCGCGCCGAGAGAGATCTTTCAGAAACAAATCGCTGAACAGTTCCAGCATTTTGCTGAGAACAAGGATTTTATCATTCTGATCCTCAGCGAGAACATTATTCCGGAAAACCAGCAGATTAAAAAGTATTCAAAAACTGTGAAAAAGCAAATGAACGATGAAATTCAAATTTCCATCTTGACCACTTATGGACAGGAGATCGAACCATATGTAACTGACCTGTCAGTCATGATCCAAGGCATTATCCAATCATATGTGCAGGTTCTGCTTTTACAGGATCAAATGCAATTATCATTTGATGAGCTCTCATCCTTTATACTCGAACGGTTTGATGATCTGGTCCACGGCTTGCTTCGTTCTCAGTCGAAGCCGATTTTGAAGCAAACCATTTGGGATGATGAAGCGCCGAGTGCTGCTTCCCTTCAAGAGGAGCTTCGTTCGTTAAAGCTTGAGCATCTGCTTTCAGATGATACTGTTGTATCCATTGAAGTGATTGAAGAAGAGCTGGCAAAAGCTGAACCTCGTAAGCCAGTCATCAAAGGGATGCTGACGAATTTAGAAAAGTGTGAGGACCCTGCTGTTCTTAGAGCAGTTGAGCAATTGAAGCTGTTTCTTCAGTAACATGACGTGCTGTTTTCGATTTAGCTCACCTTTTCCCCTTCGAATGTGCACTTTCGCTTATGCTTCATTATAAGAAAAGATTCTCTAAATTGATATACGGCGGTGGTCTGAATCTATGATAAGACCCTGTCATTTCAAGCAAAAAAAAACCGCCTATTACATAAGGCGGTTTTTTGCGATTTAGCGCTTTTTGATTTCTTCAAGGAGAATCTTGTTCACCATCGGCGGGTTAGCTTGGCCCTTCGATGCTTTCATGATTTGTCCGACTAAGAAGCCAATCGCGCGGTCTTTACCATTTTTAAAGTCTTCAATGGATTGCGGGTTGTTATCAAGTGCTTCTGTAACGAGTTTAAGCAGCGCACCTTCGTCAGAAATTTGGACAAGTCCTTTTTCTTTGACGATTGTTTCTGCATCTCCCCCATTTTCAATGAGCTCTTTGAATACCTTTTTCGCAATCTTAGAGGAAATTGTTCCTTTTTCAATGAGCTTGATCATGCCAGCAAGTCCTTGCGGTGTTAGCTTTGTATCGTCCAGCTCTTTTTGAGCAGAGTTTAAGTAAGCAGACACTTCACCCATGAGCCAGTTCGATGCTTGCTTCGCTTCTGCACCTTCTGAAATGGTCGCTTCAAAGAAATCAGACATTTCTTTCGTCAGCGTGAGTACCATTGCATCGTATGCAGGGAGTCCAAGCTCATCGATATAGCGTTTGCGGCGCTCGTCTGGAAGCTCTGGAATCGATGCTCTTACGCGTTCTTTCCACTCGTCATCAATGTACAGTTCCACCAAATCTGGTTCTGGGAAGTAGCGGTAATCATCAGATCCCTCTTTGACACGCATCAGGATCGTCTTTTTAGACGCTTCGTCATAACGGCGGGTTTCCTGTTCGATCAAGCCGCCAGAAAGCAATACTTGCTCTTGACGCTTCTCTTCGAATTCAAGGCCTTTTTGTACGAAAGCGAATGAGTTCAAGTTTTTGAGCTCTGTCTTTGTACCAAACTCTTCACGGCCGATTGGGCGAAGAGAAATATTGGCATCACAGCGAAGTGAGCCTTCTTCCATCTTACAGTCAGAAACGCCTGTATATTGAATAATGGATTTTAATTTTTCTAAGTAAGCATACGCTTCTTCTGGCGTGCGAATGTCTGGCTCAGATACGATTTCAACTAGCGGTGTTCCTTGGCGGTTGAAATCGACGAGTGAGTAACCGTCGCCTGTGTGCGTCAGTTTCCCAGCATCCTCTTCCAAATGAAGACGCGTAATACCGATTCGTTTTGTTTTGCCTTCTACTTCAATTTCAATCCAGCCGTTTTCACCGATCGGTTTATCAAATTGAGAAATTTGATACGCCTTTGGGTTATCAGGATAGAAGTAGTTTTTACGGTCAAATTTTGTATCTGTTGCGATTTCACAGTTCAGCGCCATGGCCGCTTTCATCGCAAAGTTCACCGCTTCCTTGTTCAGTACAGGCAATACGCCAGGATATCCAAGGTCGATGACACTTGTTTGCGTGTTGGCAGCTGCACCAAAAGGTGTCGGCGAGCTTGAGAAAATTTTCGATTGTGTTTTTAGCTCTACGTGGACTTCAAGTCCAATTACCGTTTCAAAGTTCATTCTGATTCACCCCTTACAGTTCAGGTTTTGCTTTATGATGATCTGTTGCTTGCTCAAAAGCGTGAGCCACGCGGTACACTGTTCCTTCGTCAAAGTGCTTGCCGATGATTTGCAGTCCTAACGGAAGGCCATTTGCAAATCCACAAGGCACACTGATTCCTGGAACGCCTGCAAGGTTAACAGGGATCGTTAGAATATCGTTTGCATACATGGTTAGCGGGTCGCTTGTCTTTTCACCAATGTTAAATGCAGGAGTCGGTGTTGTTGGTCCTACAATGACATCATACTTTTCGAAAACATCTTCAAAATCTTTTTTGATCAATGTACGGACTTTTTGTGCTTTTTTATAGTACGCATCGTAATATCCTGAGCTTAGCGCGAATGTACCAAGCATGATGCGGCGCTTCACTTCGTCTCCAAAGCCTTCAGAACGAGTATTTTTGTATAAATCAATCAGGTTGTCTGCATTATCTGTACGGTAGCCATAACGGATGCCATCAAAACGAGCAAGGTTTGCAGATGCTTCTGAAGAAGACAGTAAGTAGTAAGTCGCAAGCGCATATTTAGAATGCGGAAGAGACACTTCTTCCCACGAAGCACCAAGTCCTTCTAATACTTTTAACGCTTGAAGAACAGATTCTTTTGCTTCCTCGCCAACGCCTTCGCCAAGGTATTCTTTCGGCACAGCAATTTTCAAGCCTTTGATGTCGCCAGTTAATGAAGAAAGAAAATCTGGGACATCGACATTTGCACTTGTTGCGTCCATTTGATCGACACCTGCAATCGCTTGAAGAACATATGCGTTGTCTTCTACATTACGTGTAATCGGACCAATTTGGTCTAATGATGAAGCAAATGCGATTAATCCGTATCTGGATACACGGCCATATGTCGGCTTAAGACCGACAACCCCGCAGAATGATGCTGGCTGACGAATTGAACCGCCTGTATCTGAACCAAGTGAGAACGGTACTTCACCTGCTGCAACAGAAGCTGCTGATCCACCACTTGATCCGCCTGGAACGGTGTTTAAATTCCACGGGTTTTTCGTCGCTTTGAAGCCTGAGTTCTCCGTAGAAGATCCCATTGCGAATTCGTCCATATTTAATTTACCGATTGTGACTGCTTCAGCGTCTCTTAGGCGGTTCACAACGGTTGCATCATAAATTGGATCAAAGTTTTGCAGGATTTTACTTGAAGCTGTAGTACGCAAATCCTTTGTAACAATGTTATCTTTCACACCGATCGGCATACCGAACAATAGGCCAAGCTCGTCCTTTTCACCTACTGCCTCGTCCAATTCCTTTGCATACGCACGTGCTTTCTCTTCGTCCAGTGCAAGGAATGCTTGTACTTTTCCGTCTACTTCATTGATTCGTTTATAAGACTCGTCCACTAAATCAGAAACAGACAGTTCCTTTTTATGTAAAAGCTCTTTTAATTCAGAAATTTTGTGATCAAACAGTGACATGTCTCGGGCCTCCTTTAGTCCAAAATTGATGGCACACGAATATAGCCGTCTTTATGATCAGGCGCGTTTTTGACGACTGCCTCAATGGAAAGACCTTTATTCGGAACATCTTCTCTCATGACGTTTTTCATTTTTAATACGTGTGTAGTAGGTTCAACGTTTTCCGTATCTACCTCGTTTAACTGCTCTGCAAATGAAATGATGCTATCAAGCTGTTCTGTAAACATCTCAGCTTCTTCTTCTGTAATCGCAAGCCTTGCTAAATGCGCAACGTGCTTGACTTCTTCTATTGAAATTCTTGACATGCAGGTTCACCTCCAAAAATGATGCTTACTCGTGGTCATGATCATAAGTCATATACACTTTATCATATCAAATTTTACTGTTCTAAAGCAACTTTACACAGGCTTGAGAAGGTAGCCATTCACCCCAAACCAGAAAGTATGAAAATAATTTGTATCAGAGATTAAATATTTATCAGAAAATTTTTTCTTTTAAATGTTTTTGGTAGCGCTTACACATAGATTCTCATCAATCATTTACGCATTTTTTTACGTAAGAATGAGGTTTAAGAAGGTTGATCAGCAGGGAATACTCTGATAGGTTAAGTAACCATAGCAGTGAGCAACCATAGGAATTGGATGTTCTTGTATATTTTGAATGAGGTGATGTCAAATTAATACGAAAAAGGTGATATGGAAACATGAGTATTGAGATTGGAATTTCTCTAGCTATTTATTTTATTGGAATGCTGGCGATTGGCTGGTATGCATTTAGAAAAACAAATGACTTGAATGATTATATGCTGGGCGGACGCGGGCTGGGTCCTTACGTGACAGCTCTATCTGCTGGTGCTTCAGATATGAGCGGCTGGATGCTCATGGGACTTCCAGGCGCGATGTATACAACAGGGCTTTCGTCAGGATGGCTTGCTGTTGGTTTGATTAGTGGGGCTTACTTGAATTATCTATTTTTAGCTCCCCGCTTACGATCGTATACTGAGGTTGCTGATGATGCGATCACCATTCCAGACTTTTTTGACAAACGATTTAAAGATTCTTCTACTTTATTAAAAGCTGTCTCAGCAGTTATTATTATGATTTTCTTTACACTGTACACCTCATCAGGTATGGTTTCTGGCGGTCGTTTATTCGAATCTGCGTTTGGTGCCAATTATATCTTTGGTTTAATTTTAACCTCTAGTATCGTGATCTTATACACTTTATTCGGTGGCTTTTTGGCAGTGAGCTTAACTGATTTTGTTCAAGGAGCCATTATGTTTTTAGCATTAGTGCTCGTGCCGATCGTTGCCTTTACTCAATTAGGTGGCCCAATTGCCACGTATCAAGATATCCAACAAATTGATCCAAAATTGCTTGATATATTCAGAGGAACGAGCGTCATTGGCATTATTTCCTTCTTAGCATGGGGGCTTGGTTACTTTGGACAGCCGCACATCATTGTTCGATTCATGGCCATTACGACTGTAAAGGATTTAAAGCCAGCACGTCGAATCGGGATGAGCTGGATGATTGTGTCTGTTATTGGTTCACTGTCTGTTGGATTAGTCGGTGTAGCCTATGTACATGAGACTAGTACCACTTTAGCAGACCCAGAAACCATCTTTATTGTGTTTTCTAAGGTGTTATTCCATCCGTATATTACTGGATTTTTACTCTCTGCTATTTTAGCTGCGATCATGAGTTCGATCTCTTCACAGCTGCTTGTGACTGCAAGTGCAATGACAGAGGATTTATATCGAACCTTCTTTAGAAGAAAAGCGTCAGACAAAGAACTAGTGATGATTGGGCGTATGTCTGTATTGGTGGTTGCCATTATCGCGCTTTGTCTTTCACTTAATCCAAGTGATACCATTCTTGACCTTGTTGGTTATGCTTGGGCAGGGTTTGGATCTTCATTTGGTCCAGTTATCCTTCTATGCCTATATTGGAAGCGAATGAACCATCACGGTGCACTTGCAGGAATGGTTGTAGGGGCAGTTGTAGTATTAACATGGATTTCAACCGGCTTGAATAATACAACTGGTTTGTACGAAATGGTTCCAGGATTTATTTTGAGTGGTTTGACTGCCATCATTGTCAGCCTCTTGACCAATAAACCATCAAAAGCTTCTAAGAAGCTGTTTACCAAAATGGAAAATCATCTTGAAGAAGAAACAAAATAAAGAACATGAAGAGTCATCTGCCCTATGCGGATGACTCTCTTTTTAAATAAAATAAAAAGCTTTTCTTTCTTCAGAAACTGAATAAAATAAGAGTTGTGCAGCCATATGGGCTGTGAGAAGATCATATACATGTTGTGAAACGTACATGAAGTGAAAGGAGCGATACGCATGTTTTGGACAATTGAATGGGATACAGTCTTAAAATTAGCCGTGGCCACCTTAATCGGTCTGATTATCGGGCTTGAACGAGAGCTGAAGAAAAAGCCCCTCGGCTTAAAAACGTGTATTGTCATTGCTGTCAGCTCCTGCGTCTTAACCATCATCAGCATTGATGCAGCCTACAATTTCCCTCGAGTCTCTAAGCTTCAAATGGACCCACTCAGGTTACCGGCGCAAATTATATCTGGTGTTGGTTTTATTGGAGCAGGTGTAATTCTTCGAAAAAGCAATGATGTCATCTCAGGACTCACGACTTCTGCGATGATCTGGGGAGCAGCAGGACTTGGGGTTGCAACAGGTGCAGGGTTTTATAAAGAAGCCTTCCTGAGTCTTTTCTTTATTCTCATTAGTGTCGAATTTCTACCATGGCTCTTCCAGCGGATCGGACCGATTCGCCTGCAGGAAAAAGAAATCCGCATCAGAATGTCTCTTTCTGACCGAAACCGCATGACCGATATTTTAAAAGAAATGAAAGCCCTCAATATCCGCATTCATTCTGTACGAATTGATGATTTAAAAGAAAAGGACTATCCGATCATGGAAGTACGCGTACGTGTGCATAAAGACCGCTATACAACCGATGTGTACTTTGATATTAAAGATCTAGAAGGCGTCGTTGGCGTGAAGTGTGATACGGTATAAAAGGTGATGAGACAAAAGGCTCATCACCTTTTTTATGGGATAAGGGGTTGAACCATTTTGAACATTCAAATAAAATACAAATTATGAAATAAATGATAAAAGGAGATTTTTCATGGGCTCTATGGATCGTAAAAAACGTATATTTTTTTTCAGCGGAATTCTAGCAGTACTCTTATTAGCTGTCCTTTTCACCTCACATTATGTCACTCCCGTATCAACGAATGCAGCAGACAAGAAACAAACGAAAACACCAAAAAATATTATTTTTATCGTTGGTGATGGAATGGGGATGCCCATGATCAAAGCCTACCGTACATTCAAGCAGGAAAAGCATGGTTCTGTAAAAGGAAAAACCGTCTGGGACCCTTATTTAGTCGGGATGCAGACCACACATCCAGATGATCCTCGAGATAATATTACTGACTCAGCTGCCGCAGCAACAGCCATGGCGACTGGAAAAAAAACATACAATGATGCCATCGCCGTCAATCATGAAAAACAACCTCTTAGAAGTGTCGTTGAAGCAGCAAAGGAAGCAAAAATGAAAACAGCCTTTGTTGTCTCATCTGACATCACCGATGCAACACCTGCCGCTTTTGGTACACATAACGTCTCCCGAAAAAATAAAGAACAAATTGCAGACCACTTTTTTGATGAGAAAATAGGAGGAGAGCACAAAGTTGATATCCTTCTAGGTGGCGGAATGCAATATTTTGACCGAAAAGACCGTAATCTAGTTCAAGAATTTAAGAAGAGCGGGTATTCCATTCTGCGATCAAAAGATGATCTAACCTCTCAATCATCTTCGAAAATGCTCGGCTTATTCCAGGAGGACGAGCTGGATCGAGCCATCGACCGTCCGAAGCATGTGCCTAAGTTAAAAGACATGACGCAGGCAGCACTCACCCAGTTGAATCAAGATAATCAGCATGGTTTTTTCATGCTACTTGAAGGCAGTACCATTGATTCTGCAGGACATGAAAATGATGTGGTTGGCGCAATGAGTGAGATGGAGGATTTTGAGAAAGCAGTTCAAACAGCTCTCCAGTTCGCGAAAAAAGATCAAGAAACACTTGTCGTCATCACGGCAGATCATGCGACTGGCGGTTTTTCGTTTGGCACAGATGGGATGACAAGTGAGACTGGCTACAAATGGGACCCAGTGCCCATCTTAGCTGCTAAGAAAACACCTGTTTATATGGCTAAGAAAATCGTAGACGGACAATCTGTACGTGATGTCCTTCAGACCTATATTGAAGTTTCTCTCACAGAAGGTGAAATCTCACAGGTAGAAAAAGCAGCACAGTCAGGAAAGGCCAGTACGATCCAACTCAGCATTCAACATATTTTCGATCAGCGTTCTTTCTCAGGCTGGACAACCTTTGCCCATACAGGTGAGGATGTCCCTGTCTATGCATACGGACCTGGAAAAACAGCCTTCCAGGGCTGGATCGATAATACAAAGCAAGGAAAGAACCTGTTCCAAATCATTGAATCACCATCCACCTATCGTCCATAAAAACAATCCCCGCCTCATCATATAGGCGGGGATGTTCATTTTAAGATTGACTTAGCTTTGTAAAGTCAAACGTCGTTATAGGTGCTGCTTCTTCAATGTCGGAACGGAAGCCGGCGAGCATCGCCTTTTCTTCTTCTCCGATGTCAGCCAAATCAAATGCTTGATGCAGCAAGCCATAGATCAGCATGTGACGTAAACGAAGGAAATCAGGAATATAGGCAAGCCACTCATCTCCAAGTTCATTCTCTTCACGATAGCCTTTTAGGAACTGTTTCATAAAGTTTCCTGCAAAAGCAGCTTTGTCTTCGTATGGAATTACTGGGTACCACAAGACATTGTATAGCAAAATACTAATGTCATTCATAAACCAGTTGTACCCAATATCATCGAAATCGAAGGTCGTAATTTTCCCTTGATCCCAGTGGAAGTTTCCGTGATGAAGATCCGCATGAACCAATCCGTACGTATCTTGATTTTTCGGAAGCTTTGCCAGCTTTGCCATCAACCGATCCGCTTGTTCGAAAACAAGGGTCTGATCTGCCGGTACATATTTACGCAGTTTCAGCTGCTCCTCTTCATCCCACTCTTGTCTTTTGTAACGCGGGTCTGACAAATGATAGCTTTTTGTCAGTTTGTGCATGCGACCTGTGTACTGTCCAAGGGCATAAAATAATTCATCGTTCCAGTCCGCCTCTTCGACTTTACGACCTGGTGCTTTTTCATAGACTCGAAGCAGAAATGCGCCGCCCTGCCCATCGTCTACTTGCTCGATATCACGGCCATTTAATGAAGCAATTGGTTTCGCAACGGAAAGTCCGCCCTTCGCTAAGTGATGCAGCCATTCCATTTCACCTAAAATATAATCAGGTGATCTGCGGATGGTATGAGTAATTTTTAAAATGAAAGACTCTCCATCTTTTTTTAGTTCATACACATAGTTTTCTGCATCTGCGATAAAGTGGATATCACTTCGCTTGACCCCGTATAAATGAGTAGCCTCATCTAAAATTTTTGATTCTTCATATATGGCTTTTACATCTTTATGCATGCTGATTCTCCCTCTTCATATATTTTGCTAATTCGCGAATGGTGTGTTTTTCAGCAAAATTCAAATCATCAACATACCAACCCTTCTTTTCAATCTCTACTTCCATTTTGACAGCAAGTAAAGAATTTCCTCCTAAATCGAAAAAGTCGTTGTCAATTCCTACTTTTTCCACATGAAGAATGTCACACCAAATGTCTAAAAGTAATGCCTCACGTTCATTGGTTGGCTGTGCATAAAGTCCTTGATCCTGTGTAACTTCTGTCGTTAATAATGAACGTAGACTATCTTCATCATGTACCTCAAGGGCTTTTACATAACCGCTATGCAGCGTTTGATCTGTTTGAACCGTTTCCCATGTAAAACCTTTAGAAGCGAGATGACTTGCTGCCTCCATCTTGTGACCCTCTTTTTCTTCAGTCGAGTGCTGAGGAGGTGACAGGTGACCGGCGATTTGAATGTGATCACTCAATGAACCGATTTCCGCCACTTGTATACGATACGTTTGCTGCCCCTCGATCTTCTGGATCTGTTGCTCTTCCATAAATGACTTGAATAGTTCATTACGTCCGGTCGATACAAACGTAAATTCAATGGAAGAAAGCTGGTGCTGACGGCTGTATTCGGCGAGCCATGTCAGACATTTTTGCTCAATCCCTTTCCCTAGAGCACGGCAGCTTAGCATCCATGCATCAATTTTCAAGGTGTCGCCTGCATGATGAGCCAAGATCGCTCCTACAATCCCTTCATGACTGAAGCGATCTGCTGCCTCAATGAGCCAGCCCTGAACATGCGCATTTTCCATCCGCTCTTTCAGCTGCTGTTCATCAAAGTGCTGATCATTTAAGCGGAATTGGTTAATGCGGCTGCTCATTTGTGCCACACGCGCAAGGTGCTGCTCTCCCCACTCTGTTATATTCAAGTGCAAGTTCAAATCTTGTAAAAATTGTTCCATTGACGGCGACTCTGCTTTCTCTTTTTGACGAGCTTTTTCAGCCTTGTAGCTCATGGTTCGCCCTCTATCCTCATCCGTCACATCATAACGGTCAAAAGCCCAAGCATGCTCAACAAATAATGGAATGGCTT
Organism: Bacillus sp. PK5-006; assembly: GCF_054161415.1. Classification (NCBI taxonomy): domain Bacteria; kingdom Bacillati; phylum Bacillota; class Bacilli; order Caryophanales; family Bacillaceae; genus Bacillus; species Bacillus sp. PK5-006. The sequence continues at coordinate 2,995,842 of NZ_CP096414.1, forward strand.
TTTCATTGGCAGGTAAGAGCAATGTCATCACTTCTGGCAGCTCTTCATTCATTCGCAAGCACTGAGCTGGGTCATCATCTAAGAAAATAAACTGAGATAATGAAAGGTTCAGTGAATCTGCCATTTCTTTTAGATGTCCCGGTTTACTTTCCCAATTGATCCGCCAGTCGACAATATCGTCTTTTTGTAAGACCATATCTGGGTGGTTTTCAAACACACGCCACACATCTTCTTCATTATTTCTGCTGCTTAGCACAAGCAGCATTCCCTCTTGTTGTTTTTGCTTTAAGAAGCGCTGAAGCATTTGATGTTCTGGCGTAATGTCGATGCCTTCCACACCGTCTTCTGAAACAATACCTCTCCACAGCGTATGATCACAATCAATGGCCACTACTTTAAATGGTGCACCTTTCCATGCCACAATCTCTCGCGCGACTTTTGTACCGATGGCACCGCAAAAGACTTCAGTGAATGGGAGATGTGCGGCTTGCTCTGTTTTTTCATCAAAAATGTCATCGAGCTGATATTGCTGAGCAAGCTGACGACAGTCGATCAACTGAACACCGCCTATCTCAGATAACTGAGCAATCCACTCTTTTTCCACGTCTTGCAACGTGTCCCTAAGAGCCGCACTTATCGGGAGAATACCAACAAAATATAGGTTATGTTTTGTTTTTGATTTCAGAACGTTTACAAGTTCTTCTGCATGCTCTGAAGCCAGTTTTTTCTTTTCATCCAGTGAGAGATGGGCTGGACCAGCGATATCCTCTAGACGAATGAGGAGAAGATTTGCACCGTTTTTCTTCTGTGAGATAAGGCTACGCTCATTTAACAGCTCCTGATACACCTGCCCATACGGTGCAAACTGAATATCGAACTGCACATCAAACTGCTTGGTCCAATACTGAATGTAAGGAGCAACTGGATCTGCTGTAAATGTCGAGCTGATAGTGAGCACAAGTGGTTCTTTTTTCTCTGCACGATCTCTTTTCTCTTTTGCTGCTTGTTCTTCTTCCTGTGAAAGCACAGCGAAATCCTTGAGCAGTTGATCTGGTGTTTGAACAGCTTGTTCGATCAAGTGCTGGAAGTGCTTGACGAAAGCTTGCATCGTCTCATGTTTAAACAGAGCAAGGTTGTATTGAAGGACGCACTTTAACTCACCCGTTACCTCTCTGACAACATCCATTTTCATATCGAGTTTGGAAATTCCCTTTGCAAACTCATGCGTTTCAAAGGTCAGTCCATCAGCTTCAATTTTAATATTCGGATCGTATTCATTGTGATAGATAAGCATCGTATCAAAAAATGGATTGCGATGCGGCCTTGTTTTTGGATTCAAATGCTCGACCATTTGGTCAAACGGGTATTCTTGATGGTCGTACGCATCGAGTAGAACTTGTTTTGTCTGTACCAATTGTTCTATAAAGGATGCTTCTTGTGCCATGTCTAGTTTGATTGGCAGGAAGTTCGTAAACATCCCAATCGTATGCTCAATATCTGCATGACGTCTTCCAGCCACAAGAGAACCGACAATCAGTTCTTGCTGATCGGCATAACGTGAGAGCAGCAGGCCATAAAGCTGGAACAAGATGACGTTATTGGTCAGCTGATATCGTTCAGCGAGCTGTTCAATTTTCTCAACGATGTGCGGTTCAATATTAAATTTGATCGCTCTTCCCAAAAAGGATTGTTCCTTTCGTTCAAAATCATATGGCATTGTCAAAGTCGGAACATTTGAGCCCATTTGCTCCTTCCAATAATCCTGCTGCTTTTGAAACATCTCGCTGCGGAAATATTTGTCTTGCCACACTGCATAATCTTTATATTGCACAGTAAGTTCCGGCAAGGTTTCCCCGCGATAGAGCTCAGTAAATTCTTTAATAAAGATGTTCATGCTCGCTCCATCAGCGACAATATTATGCATATCAACTAATAAAAGATGATCATCTTCTACAATTTTCACAAAACGCACACGAATCAATGGTGCAGCCTTTAAGTCAAATGGACGAATGAATTCATCGATTTGTGCTTCTAATTCTTGTTCATCAGCCTCAGTCATTTCAACAGCAAATTGAAAATCATCATGGACCCGCTGAACAGGTTCTCCATCCTTTAACTCAAAGGTCGTTCGCAAGGTTTCATGACGATCAATCAATTGCTTAAAGGTCTGTTCAAAGCGCTCGACGTCGATTTCACCTTTACATCTCAGAGCCATTGGCATGTTATATGAAGTCACTTGACCAATACGCTGATGAATGAGGAATGTTCGTCTTTGAGCGGCGGATAATGGGTACGTGTCTTTCTGTTCCACCTGTTCAATTTTGAAATATTGATGCTTCTCTGCCTTTTCAATGAATGCTTGGAGCTTCTCGATCGTCGGATTGTTGAACATATCTGTGAGTGTTAGTTCTACACCAAACTCTTTGTGAATTTGAGAAATAAGACCGGTCGCATTTAACGAATGTCCTCCAAGCTCAAAGAAGTGATCGTCTCTTCCCACCTTTTCAATACCTAAAATATCTTTCCACATCCGCTGTAATGTTGCTTCTATACCATTCGCCTCAGTGGATTGATATTGATTGCTTTCTTCTATTTCCTGCCCTTTGTTTTCCTTCGGCACAACCATTTGCACACCTGAAGGCGAGGATAACGCGGCTGTATCTCCCTTTTCAATCCAATATCTTTGTCGTTCAAACGGATAAGTTGGCAGGGATACTTTTTGATTCGATTTCTGTTTTCGTAATTTTGTCCAGTCCACAGGCACTCCTTGAAGCCAGATGTCACCCAATCTTCCCAGCAGGTAGCGGTCATCTGCTGCCTCTTCTTTCGGGTGACGCATCAATGGAATCGGCTGCTGATGGTGATCCTTTGAGACTTGACGAATAAAGGCGCTTAACGTATTCCCCGGTCCAACTTCAATAAAAATGGGATCAAGCTCCGTTAATAATGTCTCTGCTCCATCACGGAAACGAACTGCTTGCCGCAAGTGATCAGCCCAGTATGCTGGATCTTGCACTGCTTCATGTTCAATCCACGTACCTGTGACGTTAGAAATATACGGGATAGATGGCGCATTCAATTGATACTCAGCTACCTTTTCTTTGAATGATGGCAGGATATCATCCATCATTTTTGAGTGGAAGGCATGAGAGGTGTGAAGCTTTCTGCACCCATGTCCAGCTGCCTCCAGCTTCTCAGCGAGTGCATCAATAGATGCCGTCTCACCAGACACCACACATAACTCAGGTCCATTTACTGCCGCAAGTGAAAGGTCATCCGTCAAATATGACAGCACTTTCTGTTCACTCAAAGGTACGCTCAGCATAGAGCCTTTTGGAAGCTGGCTAATCAGCTGTCCGCGATAACAGACGAGATCTACGGCATCTTCAACAGACAGTAAACCAGATACGGCAGCAGCAGTGTATTCTCCAATACTGTGACCGATCATCGCCTGCGGTTTGATGCCAAAATGCATCAGCAATTTAGCCAAAGCGTATTCCATACTAAACAGAAGCGGCTGTGTATATTCGGTTTGGTTAATCAATTGAGGATCATCACTTGCTTCTGTTGAGAATAAAATACTGAACGGGTCAACTGAGACATGCTGTTTGAATTGATTCAAGCATTGATCCAGCGCTTCCTTAAAAACTGGATACTTGTCATAAAGCTGACGCCCCATGTCCACATACTGAGATCCTTGGCCTGGGAAAAGAAAGACGATTGGCCGGCTCGATGTTTGAGAGCTGGCCGTCTTGACCACCTCTTTTGACCTTTGATTCAGCGCCTGTAACATGTCAGCTGTATCACTTCCAAGAATGACACGTTTATGCGGGAAATGATGGCGCCCTGTTTGCAGCGTATAGGCGACATCGCTTAAACGGATATGCTGCTGATGCTGAAGTAAATAGTCAGCAAGGCGATCCGTCATTTTTTCAAGGGCTGCCGGTGTTTTCGCAGATAATAAAAGAAGTTCACTATCTTCTGTGCGATCTGCTGGGACACGTGCAGCAGGTGCTTCTTCTAAAATGACATGAGCGTTTGTTCCACCAATCCCAAATGAGCTTACACCTGCCCTGCGAGGAGAGGCCTGCTCGCTCCATGGCGTCAAATCCGTATTTACAACGAATGGAGAATCAGCAAATTCAATTTTTTCATTCGGTGTTTCAAAATGAATCGTTGGCGGAATCACTTGATGCTTTAAGCTTAATACGGTTTTAATAAAGCCAGCGACACCTGATGCATCATTCAAATGACCAACATTTGATTTGACAGAACCAATGCGGCAAAAGCCTTTTTTATCTGTATCAAACGCTTGCTTGAGTGCTTCAATTTCAATCGGATCTCCTAGTGTTGTTCCGGTTCCATGTGCTTCAATATAAGAAATGGATTCAGGTTCAACCTCGGCCATTCGAAGTGCTGTCTTAATAGCTGATACTTGGCCTTTCGTACTCGGTGCCGTATACCCTACTTTTCTATTTCCATCATTATTAATAGAAGATCCTTTAATGACAGCATAAATGTGATCGCCGTCTTCAATTGCATCCTCTAAATTTTTTAAAATAACAGCTCCTGCACCATCTCCAAAAACGGTTCCATCTGCTTTATTATCAAAAACGCGGCAGTGACCGTCGGAAGAATGGATCATTCCTTCTTGATATAGATAACCCGATTTTTGCGGCAGGCGAATGGACACACCGCCTGCAACAGCCATATGACAGTCTCCGCTTAATAAAGCCTGAACAGCTAAATGAATCGACACCATCGAGGTCGAGCAGGCGGTTTGCACCACCATACTCGGTCCTTTTAGATTTAATTTATACGAAATCATCGTCGCCAAATAGTCACGCATATTTAGAACAGCAGCTTCCAGCGTTTTTGAATCCTCACCTTGAGCTGCCCCTTGAAGTGCTCTCATGACCCATTCTGTATTGATTCCTGCACCTGTATAAAGACCGATTTGCCCTTTATATTCAAACGGATCATACCCAGCATCTTCAAGTGCCGTCCAAACACATTCATGAAACAGTCTGAACTGCGGATCCATCATAGCCGCTTCCTTCGGAGTATAGTCAAAGAAATCCGCATCAAATAAATCGACATCGTCAAGCATCCCTTTTGCTTTGACAAAACGAGGGTTTTTCAATAAGGCTTCATCTGTACCTTCACTTCGTAATTCTTCCTCTGTAAAAAAGGAGATTGTTTCTTTTCCTTTTTTCAGATTCTCCCAGTATTCATCTACGTTTTTGGCACCTGGAAAACGACCTGCAAGACCGATAACAGCAATTTCTGCGCCATGATAGTGATTCGTTGTATCATTCATTCTCGATTCCGCCTCTCAATCTTTTATTCCGTTGCTGTTTAAAACGAGCTCTTCGATCACCTGATGTGACGACGGCTAGTTCTTCTTCCATCGTATCTTCCTTCGATTCCTCAGAAGGCTGAATATATTTTGCAAGCTCTGCGACAGATGGGTACGTAAACAAGGTCACCACGGCTTCATTTGTTTGAAGTGCTTGGTTTAACCGATTGGTCACTTGAACAATATCCAGCGAGCTTGCACCTAAATCAAAGAAGTTGTCGTGAATGCCCACTTGCTCCATGCCCATAAAATCCTGCCACACTTGACAGATCACTTTTTCAGTTTCATTTCGAGGAGCCACATACGGATTGCCCAGCTCTGGTCTTTCGTGCTTAGACACTTCATATGAATCCGCACTCACTACAGCCTTCGATTCTAATGACAGCCATTGATCTATCCGTTCTTCAAGATTTCCTGTGGACACGAGCATGTGACGATTCTGCCGGTTAGACAGAACATATTGGAACAGCTCAGCACCCTCTTCTGGTAAAATCGCAAGCTCATTAATCGATTCACCAATTGTGGATTCTAGCTCACCCCAGAAATTCCACGCATCCCAGTTCACACACATCCATGGAGTTTGACTATTTTGATTGAGTCTAGCTGCAAATGCGTCCATATATAAGTTAGCTGCTGAGTAAGCAGAGAATCCTAAGCCCCCGAGCAGTGCACTTATGGATGAAAAGAGGAGACAAAAATCCGCTTGTTCTTGCTCCAGCAGCTGCTCTAGCACATCGAGCCCTTTCACTTTTGATTGGAATTGATCCTCTCCCTGCGCCAGTGTAGATGGGATATCTTTAATGGCTCGGAAGGATGTACTTCCTGGTAATCCTGCCGCATGGAACACACCATCAACGCCGCCATGCTTTTTGCGAATGATTTCAAAAACATGTTTCATCTGCTTAAGATCTCCTGCATTCGCCTGCACCGCTTCTACTGTTGCACCTAATCGTTCAAGCTCGAGTACCTTCTTAATTCTCGTACGCTGCGCTTCATCGGCATTCTCTTGTTGAACATATGACGCCCATTCATCTCTTGGCGGCAATGCCGTTCTTCCTGTTAAATAAAGATGAACATTTCCTTCTTTCGCCAGCATCTTTGATAGAACAAATCCAATGCCGCCTAAACCACCCGTGATGAGATACACACCATTTGGCCTGATCAGTTTCGGAAGTCCATCATCTTTTTGCAGCGGCAAACGTTTGTAGCTCTGCACCCAGCGTTGACGATTGCGATACGCTACAAGCTGGTCTTTTCCAGGCTGCATAATTTCCTGTCCAATAAGATCGACAAGCTCCTGTTCCTTCCAAGTCATAACATCCGGCACATCTTCCACATCGATATTCCAGCATTTAATGTGATGGTATTCCTGTGAAATGACTTTAACCGGCCCAAGCATTGCGCTTTTCTCTGCACATATCATCTCATTCCCTGTAACTGGCTGAATTCCGCTAGTGACAGTAAACAAACGGCATTCTCGAATATTTTTTTGTGCAGCAATCGCTTGAGATAAGAAAATTAAGCTGTAATAGCCCTTTTCAATGTGCGTCTGAAAGGCAGCTTGGCGATTCAATCCGTCCTCTTCTTTCGCAGATTCCCATAAATGCAGAATCCGATTGATATTGATACCTTTATTAGACAATGAATCTAGCATGTTTCTGTAGTGCTTACCTTCTGCCGGATTGATCGTAAACGCCTGCTCCAGCTCTTGATAGACCTCACCCTTTGTGACAAAAATGACCTTAATTCCTTGTTCTTTGAATGATTGTGCAAACAGTTCATGAAAGGCATCCTGTTCCTTGAAAATGAGCCACGTTTGCTCTTCTGGTTCTTTTTCGAAAACTGGTTTTAGCGGCTGCTGCTCCCATGAAGGCAGATAGAACCATTCTTCCATCTCTTTTTTCTTCGTTTCCTTAGGAATGGACAGCTGCTGAGAAGCGGGCTTTCCTGCTTCAATCCAATATCGTTTTCGTTCGAATGGATATGTGGGAAGCGATACAAGCTGTCGTTCCTCTTGAGTTGGACGCGGCTGCGTTTTGACCTCATAACCGCCTGCCCATAGCTCTCCTATACGTTTTAAGAAATACGCATGGTCATCCGCTTGTTCCCTTGCATGCCTCACCATATTTAGGACATCATGATGAGACTCTTTGTTTTCATGACGTTTCGCTAATGCCGTCAAGCTGTTTCCAGGTCCGACCTCAATGAGAGCTCGTACTTCATCGGTTAACAGCTGTGATAAACCTTCATGAAAACGAACGGTTCCACGCAGATGGTTGGTCCAATAAGATGCTGTCATCACCTCTTCATTTGTCGCCCAAGTGCCTGTCACATTTGATATGAACGGGATCGTCGGCTCATGCAGTTCTACTTTCTCTACGAATTGTTGAAACGCCTCAAGCATCGGCTCCATCATATAGGAATGAAAAGCATGAGAAGTATGGAGCTGTCTTGTCACAATTCCTTTGTCCTGTAATTTCTTTTCAAAAGCGGTGATATGCTCTTCTTTACCAGAAACGACACAAAGGTCTTTTGCATTGACTGCAGCAATCGAAAGCGATTCATCGATGATCGAATTCAGCTCCGCCTCGGGTAATTGCACACTAAGCATGGCGCCTTTTTCCATTCCTTGCATCAATCTGCCTCTTGCCATTACGAGTGTTAATGCTGACTCCAGAGAAAAGACCCCTGACAAGCAAGCGGCAACATATTCGCCGATACTGTGCCCAATCATTGATTCTGGCTCAACACCGCTATGCTGAAGTAATTTTGCTAATGCGTACTCAAATATAAAGAGAAGCGGCTGAGCATTTGACGTTTTTGTGATGTCTTCATTCGTTTCATCCTCTGGAAAAACAATGCCTTTTAAATCAACTTGCTCCGTCTCCATTACATATTTGAAGCATCTATCCACTTCCCATTTGAACACTGGTTCTGCATCGTATAATTCGCGCATCATGCCAGCATATTGAGCACCTTGACCTGAAAACATAAAGGTAGCTTTACGCCATTTTTTGCTTCGGAACACACTGGTTTCAAGCTGTTTTTGCTGCAGCCATTCATCAGCAGACGCAAGCACGATCGCTTTTCGGTATGGAAATTGCTTTCTGCCATAACGCAATGTATAAGCAATATCTTCAAGCGGAACTTCAGGATGCTGTATCACATACTGCTTTAATTGATCTGTCATTTTCGCTAAAGCGGTATCCGTTTTTGCAGATAAAACGAGCAGCTGCTTTTGCTTAGAAGCTGACTTTTGTTTCACTCGTATGCCTTCTTCTATGATCATATGGGCATTTGTCCCGCCGATACCGAAAGAACTAACCCCTGCTCTTCTCGGCTTATCTGATTCCTTCCAATACAGCGCCTTTTGATTCACATAAAACGGTGTATCTTTAAAAGGAATCTCCTGATTGGGTGATTCATAATGAATGGTTGGCGGGATCGTTTTGTGCTGAATAGCCAAAATGGCTTTAAACAGACCTGCAATCCCTGCCGCACTATTTAAATGTCCGACATTACTTTTAACTGAACCGATTGGGATTGTCAGCGGCTCTGTTCCTTTGAACACTTGGCTAAGGGCGGATACTTCAATTGGATCTCCCATTTTTGTCCCCGTACCATGCGCTTCTAAATAACCGATAGACGCGGGATCTATACCTGATTTTTCATACGTTTCTTTTAATACCTCTGCCTGCCCTTCCACACTCGGAGCGGTAAAACCAGCTTTTCGGCTGCCATCATTGTTTACGCCAACCCCTTTGATGACCGCATGAATCGGGTTGCCATCTCTTATCGCATCTTCATAACGTTTTAACAGAACGATCCCCGCTCCATCTCCGAAAATGGTTCCGCTCGCCTCTTGGTCGAACGGACGGCAATGGCCATCTTTTGATTGAATCATTCCATCTTGATAAATATAGCCGATATTTTCTGGAGAACTAACCGTCACACCTCCAGCCAGTGCTGCATCACATTCTTGATTCAATAATGCTTGACAGGCCATGCCAATGTTGACAAGTGAGGTCGAACAAGCTGTCTGCATCGTCACACTAGGCCCGTGTAGATTCAATTTATAAGAAAGTTGCGTACTAAAGAACTCACGATCATTTAACAGCATTGCGCTGAATTGCTCGGTTGCTTCCATTTGATGTGCAAAGCGTGTCAGCCATTCATGATTTGGGCTTGTTCCTGTATAAACTCCAATTTTCCCTGCCATTCTATCAGGGTCACAGCCAGCATCCTCCAGCGCTTCCCAAGCACATTCATGCAAGAGCCTGAATTGTGGATCCATTAGCTCTGCCTCTCTAGCAGAATAGTTGAAGAAATCTGCATCAAAACCTTCAATTTCTTGTAAACGTCCTTTTGCTCCAATGAAATTCGGATGCTGATAGACTGACGCATCCAGCCCTGCTTTCTTGAGTTCTTCTTCTGTGAAAAAGTGAATCATTTCCTCGCCATTCACAAGACGCTGCCAAAAGTCTTCTAGCGATGAAGCCCCTGGGAATCTTCCTGCCATTCCGACAATCGCAATATCTGAATTTTCCTGTGATGTATTTCTTTTTGGGAAAGAAGCTGGTGTTTGCTCACGTTCCGTTTGTTCTTTAAATAAGTATTCAGAAAGACTTGCAACTGTAGCAAATCGATACAATTGAACAGTGTCAATTTGTTGATCCAATCGCTCAGAGATTTTTGCTGCAAGCTGAGATATATCAAGTGATGTCGCACCAAATTCAAAAAATGGCGAGTCATCATCCATTTGATCAAATCCAAAATGAGTTTGAACAATGGTGTGAATATCTTTTTGTAAAGAGGCGAGTGAAGGAAAGTCACGCTTCACAGCCTTCGGCTTTTGTGGTTCAATAGCTGCCATCGTTTTTGTTTGTACAGAGAAATCTGTTTTATGAAATGGATAGCCTGGAAGCGGAATGCGCTGCCTATTCTTCTCCTCTGTTAAAGGAAAAGCTAAGTCGACCCCCATTTCCCAAAGAACACCTGCGACTTGCATCAGGTCTCCATCAAGTGGTTCGGTTGTTTTTTCTGCTCCCTTTTCAACCACAATTCCTTGTTTCTTTGAAAGATCAATCATCAAGGCTGTTGATTCTTGCTTGAACAAAGGCGATTTTACAGGCTGTTCTATATCAAGGAAACGCATTGCAGATGATGGATCGAAAGCAGTTAGTTCCTCCCCTGTCTGCGCAATGTAAACAGGCTGTTGGAGTGTCTTCTGAGGCAATGCAGCCAGCTTTTGATTGATCATCTGGTTGTCATGAAGGCGGTATACAATAGATGCCGCCTCTGTTAGCTCAAGTCCATCTGCTGCACATAAAGCTGTCCACACCCCGCTGCCCTCTCCAATCCATACGTCTGGTTCAATTCCGAGTGATCTTAGCTGACTGGCAAAAGCCGATGTCATGATCAGCATAGCCACTTCTGCGTGACCGTTTTGTTTGAAATGGAACAGATCGTCTTTTTTAATAGGTATCACGGATTGGACGAGGCTCATTAAACGATCCACTTCTGTTTTAAATGAAAGATCTTTCTCATACAGCTTGATGTAATCACGTAATCCTGCTTCATGAAAACCAGTCAGCCTCATGTTTATCCGCTTATAAAGAAGACTTTCTCTGCCTGGCGTCTCTTCGTTTAGCACATGCAGCTGTTCTAATAATTCATCACGTGTGGAACAGACAAGCGTTTTTCGATATTTGAAGGCTTTTCTTCCCCTTTGTAAGGTATAAGCTGCTTGACCAAGTGAGAGTTCATGATGTGAGGAGACATATTCCTTCAAGTTTTTTGTCATGTTCTTCAAATCATGCGTTGATCTGGCTGACAGCACGATTAATTCTTTGGACGAGGTCGTGCTGTTTGCTTCTCTCGGCTTTGCCTCTTCTAAGATGACATGGGCATTTGCTCCCCCTATACCAAAGGCACTGACTCCAGCTCTCCTTGGCAAATGAGACGTCTTCCACTCCTCTTTATCTGTTCCAACATAAAATGGCGTTTGATCAAATGGAATACGGTGATTCGGCTTCTCAAAGTGCGGCATTGGAGCAAATTGTCGATGATGCAGCATCATGACTGTTTTGATAAAACCAGCGACACCGCTGGCGGCATCTAAATGCCCAATATTAGCTTTGACTGACCCAAGTCGGCAAAAGCCTTTTTGCTCTGTTTGAAAAGCACGAGTAAGTGCCTCAATCTCAATCGGATCTCCAACAGGCGTACCTGTTCCATGTGCTTCGATATATGAAATTGTCTCTGGCCCTGTTTCGGCCATTTCTAAAGCAGATTCAATGACACTTGCCTGTCCACTGACACTTGGGGCTGTATAGCCGACTTTGTTGCTTCCATCATTGTTCGTTGCAGATCCTTTTACAACGGCATAAATAAAATCTCCGTCTTCTATCGCATCTTTTAACCGTTTTAGTGCAACAACGCCTGCACCTTCACCAAAAATGGTCCCTTTTGCCTTTTCATCAAACGGACGGCAATGTCCATCAGGGGAATAAATCATTCCTTCTTGGTATTGATATCCTGTGATCTGTGGCTGATGGAGTGTGACGCCCCCCGCTAGTGCAAGGTCACATTCGCCGCCGATTAATCCTTGGCAGGCCATATGGATAGCAACAAGCGACGTGGAGCAAGCCGTTTGCACTGATACACTTGGGCCTTTTAGATTTAATTTATAGGCAACCCGGGAAGCGAAGGAGGGGTCATTGAGATGCATGATTTGAAACACATCTTCATTCTTTTCAAGAGACGACATATGCTGCCCCATCCACGATAAATTGCTAGATGCCCCGGCATAAAGGCCAATTAACCCTTCGTATTGCTCAGGCTCATAGCCAGCGTCCTCTAGCGCATGCCACGTGCATTCGTGCATCAATCGAATTTGCGGGTCCATAATGGATGCCTCTCGCGGAGAGTAGCCAAAAAAGTCTGCATCAAAAGAAGATGCATTTTCTAAATATGGCTTCGCCTTCACATAATCAGACCGTTTTAACAGCGTCTCATCTACACCCGCTGCCTTTAATTCTTCATCAGTGAAAAACGTAACGGATTCTTTCCCTTGCGATATATTTTCCCAAAACGATTGGACATTCGGTGCTCCGGGAAACGTACCTGCTAATCCTACGACTGCAATTTCAAGTCCAGATTCGATCCATTGCTCTTGATCAGACATACGCTGCATTTCTCCCATCTATTTTCGTTTTAATCTCTGTTTACGTCGATTTTTTCCTTCTGCCATCGCCTGTTTTCGGAGATTGGTTGATTCAGTAACAGCTTGCTTTTCTTGCTTTTCTACTCCATGAATCTTCTTTAGTTCTGCTGCCAATGCCGCGATGGTCGGATGGCTGTACATCATGACCACCGGAACCTCTATGCCATAAATTGATTTGATTTGACCGCTCATCTGCAATAAATCAAGGGATGTCGCACCCATTTCAAAGAAATTCTCATTCACATCCGGCTCATGAGGAAAAAAGGAGCTGAGTACATCACTTAAGGATGCTTCTAGACGATCATCTATGATCTGAGATATCTCTTGAGACGGCTCTTCTTGCTGCAGAGAGGTTAAGCGTTGTTTCATTCTCTCTCCCATATCTTGAACGGATACAAGAATTTGCGGATAATCTAGACACAGCACTTCCTGGACGGCCCTTATTCCTTGTTCTGGTGAAATTCCATCCTGTTCCTCGAGCGCCATCATGTCATTGACTTTGGCCGCTAATGCCGAGTCGTGTGCCATGCCGACTTTCTCCCACCGATCCCAATTTAAGGAGATAACCGGCTGCCCTTTCTGCCTTTTTGCATGAGCAAAGCTGTCCAGAAAAGCATTTGAAGCTGCATAAGCCACTTGTCCAGCCGCTCCAAGAAAGGAGACAAGAGAGGAACAAAGTAAAAAGAAGTCGAGCGTTTCATCCTTGAGGGCTTCATTCAGCACATAGGTTCCATTGATTTTTGCCTGACACATACGAATTTCATCGTCTGCTGTTCTTGCTTGAATGATTTTCCCATCTGCCTCTCCTGCCGCGTGAATGACACCATGCAAATGACCAAATGCCGTATGAGCCAGCTGAACCGCTTTCTGTACAGCATCTTTATCTGACACATCACCTTGTACAGCTTGTACATCAGCTCCTAACTCTTCAAGAGTCATCAGCTTTTTCACGATCTCAGCTTCTTTCCCACTTGCATCACGCAGCTCATGCCAGGCAGCGCGTTCACGTATTTGCGAACGGCTCATGATCACAAGTTTTGCTTGATACGTTTCTGCTAAATGTTGAGCTAGTGTGAAGCCAATACCGCCCATACCGCCAGTAATGAGGTAAACGCCATTAGACCTGAAAGGCTGCTTGGACGATCCCTCTTTTCTTAAAGGTGTTCTCGAAGCTTTTCGAATCCATCTGCTGTTCACGCGATACGCAACGACTGCTTCTTGATCGTGCATTGCAATCTCGTATGAAAGGAATAGCGGCCAATTCGCCTTTGTATCCTCACATACATCAATATGCTGACACTCAATATGCTGATATTCTTGAGGAATGGTCAAAGCTAGCCCTGTAAATGTTGCTTGAAGTGGATTGACCTTCTCCATGCCGATCACATCATGTGCCTGGCTTGTCACGAGGTGAAGACGTATGCTTGTGTTATGATACTGGCTGATTAGTCTGACGAGATCGAGCACAGATAAGTAGTTTGGCTGATCATCGGTATCTTTCGTCAGTTCATCATGCATCCAGATGATCTCTTCAGGTATAAATCCAGATTGCTGCAATTCAGCCATAACCCACTCTAAGTGTGACAGCATATAAACGTCAGCCTTCAGCAAATGGTCATTTTCTTTCATCGTATGATCACTTTGACATACGCTGATCACTTCTGCATGCCGTTCTTTCAAATAGGCGCCAATATGACCATTTTTTTCAAATACCAAGATGCGTTTTCCTTGATGATGTTGCTCCTTTAGTACAGGTGAAGAGCGCTCCCATACCGGAATGTAAAACCAGTCTTGAAAATCAACTGATCGTTTCTTCATCTTTTCTGGCGTTAAAGCAGTCATCATCTGATCAGCTTTAAACTGCGGTGAAGGGAATATTTGATGCTCAAATGGATACGTTGGCAGTGAAACTCGATATGAGGCCTTTGCTTTTCTGACAGCGCTCCAGTTTAGCTCCACTCCATAACTCCACAGTTTCCCTATGGCCTTTTCCATATATTCATCATCAGCTGCTTGTTCTTTTGGATGTCTCACCAATGAAACAGCTGCTGCTTTGTTCACATCATAGTGATCATGGCGTCTCACGAATTGAGTTAACGTATGACCTGGCCCCACTTCAATGAAAACCATCTCTCCGAGTCCAAGTAATGTCTCTAATCCTTGACTAAATAAAACAGGCTGCCTGATATGAGATGCCCAGTAATCAGGTGATGCGGCTTGTTCATTCGTTAACCAGCTCCCTGTCACATTCGAAAGGATCGGTACCTCTCCCTGCTGATAGGTGATCTCTGAGAGAACGTTCTTCAACTGTTCGGACGCTTCGGCCATCATACTCGTATGAAAGGCGTGAGAGGTTTTCAATATTTGGACAGAAGCTCCTCTTTTTTCAGCTTGTTCGATATATACCTGTAACCGATCTGACGGACCGGAAACAACGGATAATTGTGAGCTATTCACAGCAGAAAGCTCGACACCTTCTGGAAGATCATGTTTAATCTCTTCGGCAGGGAGTGACACACCGGCCATTTCACCTGGAGGCATTTTTTGCATCAAACTGCCTCTTTTTAAAACGATACGGATTGCATCTTCAAGATGGATCATACCAGCCACACAGGCAGCCGTGATTTCTCCAATACTATGACCAATGAAATAATGCGGACGTATGCCTAGTCCCATCAGCTTCGACGCAAGCGCATACTCAAAACTAAACAAGATGATTTGTGTATATGACGTTTGCTGCATGAGTTGTTCAGCTTCTATAAACTCTTCTTCGGTTGTTGGATATAACACGTTCTCGATCTCAACACCTGATAAGGATAAAATGATGGCAAAACATTTCTGAAGCGTTTGTTTAAATACAGGGTCTTTCTCATATAAATCCTTGCCCATATTCACATACTGAGCACCTTGTCCAGAGAACATCCAAACGACCGCAGGCTGTTGAAAGGCCTTTTGCGGCTGGCCGGCTGACTGGAATGTGCGGTCAGGACCTGCAAGAAAAGCTTGGCGATAAGGAAAATGTTTTCGTCCCTCTTGCAGCGTAAATGCTGCATCGGATAGTGAGACGCTCGTTTGTTCTGTTAAATAAGATGTGATTTGTTCAGCAGACTTTTGTACCGCTTGCTTCGATCTTGCCGAAATCACCATTAGTTCATGACCTCTGTCTGCTGACGGCTTATCGGCGGCGGGTGCCTCTTCCATGATCAAGTGTACATTCGTTCCGCCCACTCCAAATGAGCTGACACCGGCACGCAGTAGGGTCTCTGATTTCTTCCATGGTACAGGTGTTGTATTCACATAAAATGGGCTTGATTCAAAATCAATTTTCGGATTAGGTTTTTTATAATGAAGGCTTGGCGGCAGCATCTGATGGTACAGACTAAGTGTTGTTTTGATAAAACCTGCAATCCCTGCGGCTGAGTCAAGATGACCAATATTGGTTTTCACAGACCCAATCGCACAAAACTGTTTTTTATCTGTTTGAAAGGCTTGCTTCAGCGACTCAATTTCAACCGGATCTCCAAGAGTCGTCCCTGTGCCATGTGCTTCAATATAAGAAATACTCTCAGCTTCTACACGACTGATGTTGAGCGCCTTTTTAATCACTTCGCTTTGTCCTTCTATGCTTGGCGCTGTGTAGCCAACCTTCCGCCCACCGTCATTGTTATAGGCTGACCCTTTAATCACGCCATAGATATGGTCCTTATCTTTTAGTGCCTGCTTTAATGATTTGAGCACAACAACTCCACAGCCCTCACCGCCAACGGTTCCTTCCGCCTGTTCATCAAAAGCCCGGCAGTGCCCATCCGGCGACATGATCATGCCCTCTTGATACATGTATCCTTTTTTGTGAGGGATCGTAATGGTGACGCCGCCTGCGAGTGCCATTTTACATTCTCCAGTAATCAGGGCGCGGGCCGCCATATGAATTGCAGTCAAAGAGGAAGAACAAGCTGTATCAATAGCTACGCTCGGTCCCTTCAAATTCAATTTGTAGGATACCTTTGTGTTCATGAAATCTTTATCCGTTAATTGAACAGCCGCAAATTGTTCAGATGAGTGATTGGATCTCATCAGCATGGAAGCAGCTTGCCAGTATAAATTAGCAGAAGCAGCTCCAAATAAACCGATCGGCTCCTGATACGTTTCAGGGTTATAGCCTGCATCTTCTAGGGATTCCCAGGCGACCTCATGAAACATGCGGATTTGCGGGTCCATTACTTCTGCTTCACGCTGTGAATAACCAAAGAAATCTGCATCAAAGTGATCATGCTGATCGACTGCTCCTTTGGCACGTACATATTGATCATGATCTAATGCTTCTTGTTCAACTCCTGCCTCAAACAGCTCTTCTTTAGAAAAGAACGTAATGGACTCTCTCCCATTTGCAAGGTTGTCCCAGAAGTGATGAATATTTTTCGCTCCCGGAAAACGGCATGCCATCCCAACCACTGCAACCTCTAATCCTGTGAACTTACTCATCTATCATCCCGCCTAACAGTTGTGCGGCACTTTCTAAGTCATCCGCTTCATTTTCTCCATCATCCTCTGTTTGTTGCTCTTGCCCTGATGCTTTGTGTTTTAATTGAGCAGCTATTTGTGAAACCGTTGTATATTGGAACAGCTCCATCACAGTCAGCTCCTGTTGAAATTCCTCTTTCACTCTATTGGACAGCTCAACGATATTAAAAGAGTTCCCGCCTAAATCAAAAAACGGTTCATCTATACGAATCTGCGAAGCAGGGACTTGTAATATAGACGCGAAAATACGAACAAGCTTCTGCTCTGTTTCATTGTGAACTTGAATGGTTACCGGCTCTGATTTGCCTTCTAACTGATCTTCTGGATTCGGCAGTGCTTGAATATCCAATTTCCCTGATAGATTCAGAGGAAATTGCTCTACATGAATGACATGCCTCGGCACCATATAACCTGGTAATCTTTTACTTAAAGATTGTCGAAGTGCGCGCTGATCTATCACTTGTTTTGCCATGATATATGCGCAAATATATTGGTCCTGATCCTTCGTTTCCTTAGGGATGACAATGACATCTTGGACCAGTCCTTGTATGCTTGGATCATCAAGAAGGGCTCTACGGATTTCCTCGAGCTCAATTCGATATCCTCTGATTTTCACTTGGCCGTCGTTTCTTTTAGCAAATTCTAATAAACCATCAAACCGCCATCTTGCAAGGTCTCCCGTACCGTATAACATACCGCTGCTCAGCTCTGTTTTTTTGATAAACTTCTCCTTGTTGAGATCAGGATGATTGATGTACCCACGGCCTACACCAGCACCTGCTATATACAATTCGCCAAAAACACCAATCGGCACCGGCTCACCTTGCTTGTCACATATGAAAATATGCTCATTTGGCATCGGCTGCCCAATAGGGATGACTTGCTCATCCCAGTCATGAGGAATCAAAAAGGATGACGACTGAACCGTACATTCAGTAGGCCCATATGCATTAATCATCATGAGTTTTTCACCTGATACATGCTGTAAAAATTGATCCATCAGCTCTTTTGTGAACACTTCTCCGCCCACAAGCAGCATGTTCAAAGCAGGCAAGTCTTGTTTCGATTGCGCTGCTGCCTTGTTCATCAGCTTTAAATGAGAGGGGGTCACATCTGACAGTTGAATGTGGTTGTCTCGATAAAATGACCATAACGCATGCCCATCCATACGGACTTCATCTTTGGCAATATGCAGCGTATGCCCTAGCAGCAATGCCGGGAACAAGGTTTGAACAGATGCATCAAAAATATGAGAAGCGAGCATCCCTACTTGCAAATCATCAGGGAGTAGATCAAAAAAGCGTGTTTTCATTCCGTATACCAAATTAATGACATGACGATGTTCAATAACGACCCCTTTTGGATGCCCAGTCGTACCCGATGTATACAAGACATACGCCATATCCGAAGGCGAAATAGACCAAGTGAGATTCTCTGTAATGGGGGATTCTTGAAGCATGTCTTGAATAACATGAACCTCGACATCCAAACCTTCGTGTCCGTCTTCGTCCGATACTATGGCTGTAGCGCCGCTGTTTTTGAGCATATACCGGATTCTTTCAATCGGCAGATGGACATCAATCGGTAAGTAAGCATAGCCAGCCTTTAAAATGCCAAGAATGGCAATGACCAGTTCAGCAGACCGATTCATTCTGAGACCAACTGGGGTCTCACGTGTGATCTGACTTTGAGACAGTCTAAGCGCAATGCGATCCGATAAATCATCAACCTCTTCATATGTATAGGAGGTGGTGCCAAACACAACGGCCGTTCGTGCTGAATGCAATTGGACTTGCTGTTGAAATAATGACACAATATCACGATCCACTGGATAAGCGAGCGACTCACCTTGAAACGAATCAAACAGCTGACTTTTCTCGACATCAGATAAAAATGAGTGTGTGCTCATCGCTTGTTCAGGCGTTTTAAGAAATTGCTCTGTGAGTGTCATGAAATGTCTAGAGAACTGCTCCATCATTTGATCGTCATAAATGGAAGCATCCCAGTGAACTTCAGCATGAAGGTGATCTTGTTCTTTCTTCCAAACAATGAGCACATCCGCGTGCAGCTGCTCTCGGTCCGTATGCCCATGCAATGTCTCAAACGCACATGCCAGATTGACACGCTTCTTGTCATCTCCTACTGAATGCCAAAGCTCATCCATTAAAATATGAACAGGATAGTTTTGATGACGCACTGCCTCCTGAAACGATTGTTTCACTGCGTCTAACCCTGCGCTAAAGCTCATATGAGGATCAATCTCTGCCTTAAGCGGCAACATATGATTAATAGTGGATTGATTGGCGGACTGTTCCATTGTAGGAACAGTCACCATCAACTCAGTTTTTCCGCTATAACGCTGAAGCAAGCCAAAAGCGGCTGTGGTCAGCACGATAAACAAGCGCAAATCAGAATCTCCACATAATTGCTTTAACGAATGGTTTACAGCCATCGGGAAGGACGAATGAAGCGATCGGTTCATAGCAGCAGGCTTGGCTTGTGAAACCGTATGAGGAATGCGGCCATCCAGCTGAACATCTGATAAAATAGATGTCCAGTAGGCTCTTTCCCTCACCTTTTCCTTCGCCGCTGCTTTCAGTTGAAAATCATCATGTTCAATCACTCTTCCATTCACCTCTTTGCTTATATTTTTAAGTCATCTAATTCGAAAAGAGATACGTCGTCTAATTGCTTGAATGAAGAAGTCAGTTCAATTTCCTCTATTCTCACCGCATCTACTGAAACAGCCCGCATGATGTCTTTCAGCAGACCTGCAATCCGCTCTATGGTTTCCTCTGTGAAAAGCTCAGTATTATATTCAATCGTTGAAGAAAGACCGTCTTCCTGTTCATACGCAATCCAGAGTAAATCAAATCGCGACGTTCCTGTCTCGTATGGATAATCACTAAAGGTTAAACCGCCAACTTTCAGTTCTGGCTGATTCATATTTTGCAAGGCGAACACAGCATCAAACAATAGATTCCGGCTGACACTCCGGCTCAGCTGGAGGTCTTGCACCATTTGTTCATATTGATATTCTTGATGACCGAAATCATCGATCACATGCGCCTTTACATCCTGAAGGAATTGCTGATAAGTCAGCTCTGCTTTAGGATATAAACGAAGTGGCAGCATATTGACAAAGATACCAATTACTTGCTGCAGCTCCTCTTGTTTTCTACCTGCTACCGGAACCCCGACCGTGATATCTGATTGTCCGCTTAATTTATGAAGCAAAATCTGATACAGACTTAACAGACCCATAAACAATGTTGCGTCTTCCTTTAAAATCACCTGCTTAAACGCGTTCAGCTCCGCTTCTTCTATACGGAACGTATAATGTCCGCCGCGGAATTGTCTCACCTCTGGCCGATCGAAATCTGTTGGCAGATCAAGCAGCGGGGCACCTTCTAACCGGTTTTTCCAGTAATCACTCGATTCTTTCAATGCTTCAGACGCAAGTATGTCATTTTGCCATTCTGAAAAATCTTTATATTGCAAAGCGAGAGGCTCAAGCGTCCTGCCGTCGTATAACTGCATAAAGTCGTTGACCAAAATATCTTGAGAAAGACCATCCGAGATAATGTGATGCATGTCCAGCATGAGCACGAATTCCTCTTCTGCCAGCTTCATCACACCAACTCTCATCAATGGAGCCTCACTTAACGTAAAGGCAGTCAAAAATTGTTCAATCACTTGTTTTTGATCTTCCTCAGATCCTTGTGTCGATCCCTCTGTGAGGTCAAACAATGTGACTGCAAATGGTACCTCTTCTTCAATCTTTTGATAAGGGACGCCATTCTCTAGTACAAACGCTGTCCGCAAACTTTCGTGTCTCTTTATAAGCTGCTGAAATGCCCATTCCAACCTGCTGATATCGAGTCTTCCTTTAATTCGTCCTGCTTTAAATTCGTTGTATCCTGTGCTGCTTACATCCATTTGCTGCATGAGATACAACCGTTTTTGCGCAGACGACAGAGGATAATGCTTCTTCATTTCGGCTTTTTCAATCGCATGATAAGCAGCAGTGTCTGCTTGGTCGATATATTCTGCCATTAATCGGATCGTTGGTATTTGGAAGAATTGTGGCAGCGTCAGCTCTACACTGAATGCGCGATGAATGATGCCAATGAAAGTAATCGCCTTTAGAGAATCTCCACCCATTTCAAAGAAATGATCATCTATGCCAATTTCATCAATTTTAAAGAAAGCTTGCCAATGCTGACTTAGTTCCTTCTCTAGCTCCGTTTCAGGTGCAACATAATTCGTTGACAGTGCTGGCCGAGAATATAAGTTTCCATCTTGTGCATGCTCTCCGGCACTCTCTTCCTCACGGGATAAACGGTCTACATATCGGTGAATTCGATCATGTAAAGACGTTGTTGAAATAACCATTTGTTCCACTTGATCCAGTGAAAGCAATCGTTCAAAGATTCTTTTTCCTTCTTTTTCTGTAATTAATGTTTCGGTGACATCATCTCCGATTGGAAGATCGAGCTGCTTTCCTTGCTCAAATTCCCAGCCGTCAAAGCTAATGACAGACCACTGCATTTCTGAACGAAGATTTCGTTCATACACGTACGCATCGATGAAATGATTCACAGCTGTATAGGCTGTGAAACCGAGTCCGCCTAAGATCGGTGACAAAGATGACAGCACAAAACAGAAATCAAGTGATCGGTCACCTAAGGCGGCATCAAGATGAAGTACACCATTCATCTTCGCTTCAAAGTGGGGTTCTGAGAATGTGACATCTGTTTGCTCCATCACTCTGAAGGATTGATCACCCGTCACTCCAGCTGCATAGATCACACCGTCAATCTGTCCATAGGCCGCATCCACCGTGTTGATCAATTGCTGGATATCTTCCCTGTGGCGAACATCTACTTTCTTTATGAGAACTTCTGCACCAGCCTCTTCAAGTGCCATTACCTTTTGTATTTTTTTCTTAGTTGGATCCTGTTCATCGTGCGTAGCAAGCCACTCTTGCCACTTGCTTCTATCAGGCAGTCCAGACCTGCTCGTTAAGATCAACGTTCCCTTCGTTTGCTCGGTCAAAGACTGTGCAATATTCAATCCAATAAACCCAAGACCGCCAATTAAAATGTATACACCATCTTTTTTAGCCAACTGAGTATGTCCTGTTTCGGGAACTAGAGCTTTGGCATACTTTTTCACATATCGCTTATTTCGTCGATAGACCGTGAGAAGATGTCCAGATGTTCGATCTAACTCATCGCTAATTTGTTTCAGCAACCTCTTTTCCTGCACCCCATTTGCCACCGGGCGATCGACATCAAGAATGCGGTAACGCAAGTTCGGTGTTTCTTGTGAAATAACCATGGCAGGTCCAAGATGGATTGCTTTTTCAGGATAAAGGATAGACTCACCGCCAACGGCATACGTCAATGAGGAAAGAACTGTAATGGATACTTTTTGGTCCAAAACAGATTTTTTCAAAGCCTGTCCGATATAAAGCAAGGAGTAATAAGCATCTTGCTGCGTTTGTTTCACCCATTCTTCTTCCGATTGAGACGGCTGTCGTTCTGAAAGCCCCCATAGATGACAAACTTCTGACACGTTGATTTGGTCATCTGCCAGATTTGATATGAGCTTTTCATAATCAGAAGGCTTATGTGACCGAATGGTGTAGCTTTTTTCATCATGCTTCGTAAATTCATTTCCTTTCTGAACCACTACGAACTCGTTCCGTTTCGTCAGAAGCTCGGCTGCAACCTTCTCTCCAAAGGCAGATGAATCCGCAAACAAAAGCAAGGCTCCAAAAGAGGAATCATCTGATGACACATAAGGGGAAAGGTCCGCCTCCCAATAAGGGGTATAGAACCATTCATCCATTTGCTCCTTTCGTCCAGACTGCTTAGGTTTATCGCGTTTTACACGGTCTGATGCATCATACCAATAGGAGGTTTGATCAAACGCATACGTTGGCAGCGGCATTTTCTGCGGCTGACGGTTTAGATGGAACCTGTTCCAGTCGATGGTTATTCCGTGTGTCCAGAGACGTCCAATCTGCCCAAGTAAAAATTCAGTATCCGTCACATCTTGTTTTGCATGTCTGAGCACATGACATACATGCTGATTCATGCCGTTCAGTGACCGGTTGACCATCACGCTTAAATCTTGACCTGGTCCAATCTCAATTAATTGAATATTGTCCTGCTGTAAAATATTTGTGATGCCTTCAGCAAAACGAACCGTATCGGTCATATGCCTTTTCCAATAGGACATATCCTGAGCACTCGCACTTGTCATCCAATCTCCTGTCAAATTCGAAATGAATGGAATACGTAGCTGCTTGGCTTTAATATCCTTTAATTTTTCACCAAATTGCTCCGCTGCTTCCTTCATGACATGTGAGTGAGCAGCAATGGTTCCACCTAATCGCATACACATCAATCTGTTATTCTTCAGCTCTTGTTCAAATTCACTTATCGCTGCTTCAAGACCTGACACGATACATGAGGAATCATTGACAACAGCGAGAGAAATATCTTTTGGAAGCATCGGTTTTAACTCTGCTTCAGGTAATGGAACACTCATCATGATGCCAGCTGGCGACGACTGCATCGCATTCGCCCGGCAGGCGACCATCGACATCGCTTCCTTTAAGCTGAAAAGGCCTGATATAGCGGCTGCCGTTAATTCGCCAAAGCTATAGCCGATCATTGCATCAGGACGAATCCCCCATTCAATGAAGAGCATGGAAAGGGCATATTCAATGGCAAAAATGGCTGGCTGTGCATATTGAGTGCTTGCCAATTTTTCGCGTGCCTTTTCTGTTTCAGCCGCTAATGGATAAAGAATGCGGGCAAGACTTTGCCCTGTTGCTTCTTCATATGCTTGAAAACAAGCATCCATTTGCTTCTTAAAGTAAGGCTCCTCCCGGTACAAATCTAATCCCATATTGAGGTATTGATTGCCTTGTCCAGAAAACATAAAAATAATCTTTTGTTTCTCCACATGTGAATGCATGAGCTTCCCAATACCCTTGCCTTGCTTTTCTGTTAATACACGCAATGCATCTTCTCTGCTGGCCGCAACAAAGGCTTGACGGAATCCAAAGGACTGCCTGCCTGTTTGCAAGGTATAAGCTGCGTCTGCCAAATTGAGAGAAGGCGTGTTTTCCAACTGATTCACAAGGTTGTCTTTCATTCGTTCCAAACTCGTTTTGCTCTTTGCTGAAAGGACAAGCAGTTCAGCCGAACGAGGCATTTGCTGACGATCTCTTTGCGGCGCTTCTTCTAATATGACATGCGCATTGGTTCCGCCCATTCCAAATGAGCTCACACCAGCCCTCCGCAAATGTGATACTGGCTGCTTCCAGTCGGTCAGCTCAGTGTTTACAAAGAAAGGACTATGCTCAAATGCAATGTTTTCATTGGCTTTTTTGAAGTGAAGACTAGGCACAAATGTGTGATGCTGAAGAGAAAGCACAGCTTTAATCAAGCCAGCTGCTCCTGCCGCTGCATCCAAATGACCAATATTTGATTTCACAGACCCAATGCGGCAAAATTGTTTTTTCTCTGTGTCGAAAGCTTTTGTGAGCGCCTCTATTTCAATCGGATCTCCAAGTGACGTTCCAGTTCCGTGTGTTTCTATATATTCAATCGTATCTGGTGAAACATCTGCTTGATGTAAGGCATCCTGGATGACCCTTGTCTGACCTTCAACACTTGGAGCATTGAAGCCAACCTTTTGATCACCATCATTGTTGATGGCAGAGCCCTTAATGACAGCATAAATATGGTCACCATCTTCTATGGCTTCACTAAGTGCTTTTAAAGCAACAAGACCCACACCATCTCCGCCAACAGTTCCATCTGCTTGATCGTCAAAGGCACGACAATGACCATCGCTTGATTTCACCATGTTCTGCTGATAAATGTAGCCTGATTTCACTGGGTGTAAAATCGACACGCCTCCCGCAAGCGCTACATCTGAATCACCATTTGCAATGGATTGACAGGCCAAATGCAAGGCGACCAAAGAAGTCGAACAAGCGGTTTGCAATGTGAGCGCTGGTCCTTTCAAATTCAATTTATGGGCAATTCTTGTACTCACGGTATACGTATCATTGAGCGAGCCCACTTCAAACAGCTCTGACATGCTGCTATCAAGCGAAGATGCAAAACGCTGAATCCATTGAAAGTTGGATGTGGACCCAGTAAACAAACCGACCTTACCTTGATAATCTTCCTGCACATACCCCGCATCTTCCAGCGCCTTATAGGCGTACTCATGCAGCAGCCGTATTTGAGGATCCATCATTTCTGCCTGACCTGGTGAATAGCCGAAGAAGGATGCATCAAATAAATCAGGTCCATCAATCACACCTTTTGCTCTTACATAATCGGAACGCTCAAAGGTTTGGCGGTCAATTCCAGCCTCTAGCAATTCTTCATCGGAAAAGAATGAAATCGATTCTTCTCCATTCTTCAAATTTCGCCAAAATGTCTCAACATTTTCTGCACCAGGGAATTTACCTGCCATTCCAATAATCGCAATCGGCTCGTTGGCTTTTCTTTTCTTTTGGTTCGCAGGCTGTGTGCCAGATCCCTTCTGCTCTGTTGCACCGCTTAAATATGCAGCTAGCTCTCTAATCGTTGGACGGCGGAACATTTCGACCATTGGAATGCTTTGATTCAATTGCTTAGCGAGCTGTTGATTGACATGAATCAGGTTTAGAGAATGCCCGCCAATGTCAAAGAATTTGTCATGAACACTTACCTCATCTAAGCCGAGGACTTTTTTCCAGATGTCTTGAATAACTTTCTCAGTATCAGAAAGATTGTCAGAGCCCGCCTGCTTTTTCATTTGTTGCCCCTGTTTCAAAGCAGGTAAAGCCCGTTTATCTAATTTGCCGTTGGCAGTCAGCGGCATATCATCCAATTGAACAAAGTGAGTTGGAATCATATAATCTGGCAGCTGATCGGCTAGTGCTTGTTTCATTGCAGCTTGATCGAGTATGGCTGTCGTGACAACATATGCGGCTAAACATGGTGTACCAGAAACATCTGGCTTTACAGCAACAGCTGCTGCTTTGACCCCTGGCTGTTCATTCAGCCAAAATTCAATCTCACCTGTTTCAATACGATAGCCTCTCAGCTTCACTTGATCATCATTTCGGCCTAAAAACTGAATGAGCCCATTAGGCAGAATGCGGGCTGCATCACCTGTTTTATAAATTTTTTCACCTGGCTGGAAAGGATGATCGACAAACCGCTCTTCGGTCAGCTCTGGGCGATTCAAATACCCTTTTGCAACACCTTTCCCCCCAATATATAATTCACCGATGGTTCCTTCCGGCATAAGATTCATATGTCTGTCAAAAAGAAGAATATCTGTATGCTGTGCAGGTTTTCCAATCGGTACATACACGTCTTGATCAAGGTCCTGGTCATATCGATGAATCATGCAGCCAACCACTGTTTCAGTTGGTCCATATTCATTCACAATTTCTATAGGCTGCGGGAATGACTGCTGAATGGATTTCGCTAAAGATGTTTCCAGCTGTTCTCCGCCTAAAATAAAACATTTCATTTGGCTTTCTGGGAAAGACAGGTGCTTAATAAACTGTAAATGAGATGGTGTCAGTTTCATCACATGTACGCGATTATCTTTTATGATATCTTCGACAAGCAGCTGCCGGTTTTCATGGTGATAAATCATGATGGTATTTCCTGAAATGAGCGGTGTGAAAATAGAAGTAACTGTCAGGTCAAATGACAATGATGTGTACAAAGCAAAATGCCTTGTTTCTCCTCGAACATATACTTGTTTCGCCCAATCAATATAGTTGGCTAAACCAAGATGATGAATGAGTACACCTTTAGGTCTTCCTGTCGTTCCTGATGTATAAATGCAGTAGGCTGTTTGGTCTGAGGTGATGGCTTCTGCCAAGTTATCTGATGATCCGGTATATAGATCCGGCTGTGTGATATCAATTTTTTCTCCGTTATAGGCATAGGTGAGTCCTTTAATCGGATGAGTTAGGAGCCATTCTACTCCGCTGTCTTCTAGTAGATACTCTATTCGTTCCTGCGGGTATTCAGGATCAATTGGCACGTAAGCCCCGCCAGCTTTTAAAATAGCTAAGCATGCTATCACCATTTCAATGGAATGCTCTGCTAAAATGCCGACACGCTGCTCCTGTTTGACCCCTTTATTTTGTAAATAGCGTGCGAGCTGATTCACTCTCTTGTTGAGTTGTTCATATGTAACCGTCGTACCGCCAAACTCAACTGCGGCTGCCGTTGGCGTTCGCTCCACTTGCTCTTCAAATAGGTCAATCACCGTTGGTTCATTGATAGACGTTGCCCCGCCATATTGCTGAAAAACTGTTAACTGCTTTTCTATCTCTTCTTCTGATAGCAGCTGTAACTGAGCAGCAGATTTTTGTGGGTGAGCACAAGCATCAGACAGGAGATGAAGAAAATGCTGACACCACTTTTCAATTTGTTCAGCAGAAAAGCTGACGGGGTTATACACCAATGAAAAATGCAGTTGTTCATCAAACGCCTGTACACTAAGCGTGAGATCGAATTCCGTCTGTTCTTTCATCTCAAATCTGCGAATACGCACAGGCTGATCGCTTTTCGTGAGCATTCGATCTAGTGGATAGTTTTCAATGACGACGATTGAATCAAATAATGATTGCTCTGCCGTCATTCCTGCATATTTCTTTAAGTCGGATAGCGGAGTATGTTCATATTCATTTCTCACTGCGATTTCCCGACTCACTTCCTGCATCTGTTCAACAATCGGTCGATCCTGTTCGAATGAGACACGCAGCGGTAATGTGTTAATAAACAAACCTGTCATCTTTTCAATTTGAGGAACATCCGCATTTCTTCCTGAAACTGTTGTTCCAAAGACAATATCATCTTGGTTGGCGTACTTAGATAGCAAAACTCCCCACAGCGTATACATGACAGATGCCAATGTCACATCATGTTGATTCGTGAATTTGCTCAGCCTCTCCGCAATGGAAGCATCCACTTGATGTTCATATTGATGAAAAGCACCTGAATCTTCATATGCACCGCCTGACTTTGGAAGCAGTTCTGCATAACTCCAGCCATCGAAAACATTTTTCCAGTAGACAGCTTGCGCTTCTGTCTGTTGAAGATTTTGCTGCTGCCATTTAACAAATGATTGATAGGACGGTCTTTTTTCAAGAAGAGGTTGGTCTTCATTTGATAAGCGCTCATATGCACTCATCCAATCACTTAATACAATCCCAAGACTCCACCCGTCCAATAAAATGTGATGAAAGCTAATGAGAACCCAGCTGACTTCTTCATTTACTTCACATAATGTCAGGCGAAATGGAACTTCCTGTAGATCAAATCGTTCCTCTCGATCCTGTGCTGTTATTTCCTCTTTCAGCAAATGAAGAGGCTCCTCAGCTTGGGTCAAATCACGGTATCGAATGTCAGGCTGATGCTGCTTCAGCACAATTTGTACTGGCCTTGCGAGTTCCTGCCATCTAAACAATGTTCTAAGCATTTCATGCTGTTTGGTGACATGCATCCATGAATGTGCAAAGAGATCTCGCTCAACCGGCCCGTCTATTTGGATCAGCAGTTGTTCAAAATAAGCCGTTCCGTCCGGTTGCATTAAATGATGAAAAAGCAGTCCTTCTTGGATCGTAGTGATACCTAACATATTTTCAATGTTCTGTTTATCCAGCTTCTTCGGCTGTAATGCCATGGGATCATCTCCTTTCTTTCTAAGAATGTTTCACGAAATAATGGCGTAAACCATAGTTAGCAATGACCTGCTGCTGAATTTGCGAAGTCCCTTCAATAATTTCAAGTACCTTCGCTTCACGATATAATCTTGAAGCTGAGTTTTCCCGGCTAAATCCACTCCCACCATGGATTTGGACATTTGTATTTGTAATGTCGACAGCAATTTTGGAGGTGAAATATTTTGCAATGGATGTTTCTGTGATCGCATCAGGATGATTCGCTTCTCGCATTTCTCCAGCCTTTAGGCATAAAGCTCTCGCTGCATGGAGCTGAGTGACTGCATCTCCGATCATTCCTTTGATCATTTGATGCTTGTATAGTTTTTCATTAAACTGAGTTCTTTTGCGTGAATACGTAACGAGAGAATCAACGGCTTCTTGTGCAATGGCAAGCCCTGCCCAGGCAACACTGTATCTTCCATGGTCTAAAGCCAGAGACACTACGTGGTTAAAACCGCCCCCAACTGGCCCTAAGACACAGTCTTCGTGTACCTGCACATGATCAAGAGTGATTTCTGCTAAATAAGATGCTCGATTTGCCATCATTCCAGTAATTCTCTCAATCTCTACACCCGTCTGATCTCGATCGACAAGGAATGCCGTGACCTGTTCGCCGTCTCGTGCAATCACAATAAAGAAATCTGCAATCGCTCCGAAGGAAATCCACTTTTTCTTCCCATTTAATACATAGGACTGTCCTTTTTTTTGATAGCTAGTTTCAACATGATTGGCATCTGAGCCAATATTCGGCTCTGACAAAGCAAAGGCACCGATTTTTTCCCCTTTAGCTAATTCAACGAGCCAGCCTTGTTTTTGTTCTTCTGTTCCATAACGAAGAATGGCTTCCCCTACGAGTGAATTCACTGTTAATAATGTCCGTACGTTACAGCAAGCTTTCCCCACTTGTTCCGTGAATTGTCCATATGCAATCGGATCAAGCCCCAATCCTTGATAGGAGGATGGGATACCTGCCGCCAAATAGCCTCTTTTCGCCATATCTCGAATCAGCGACTCCGGCAAATGTTCTGTCTCATCGAATTCATTGGCAAATGGACGGATATGTTCATTGCAATATTGTCGTATTTCTTCAATGGCATCGATTGTTTGTTCAGCTGTTTTCATGAAGAGCCGCCCCCTGTTGTTTTTTCTCAATTAAGGCGACAATACGGTTGACCGTACTAAAATTAGCAATGTCGAGGTCTTCATTGTCTAATTGGAAGTGAAAGTCATGTTCAATATAGTTCACTAGTTTCATCGCAAATAGTGAATTGACAAAGCCTTGTTCAAAAATATGATCATCATTTCCAAGCTCCATTTCCTCATCAAATACCACTAGGTTTTGCTCGATATATGCTCTTACTTGTTCGTGTAGGTTCATCATTCAATCTCCTCGCTTTTCGCTTTTTTATTTGGCAGGGTCCTTCTGCTTTATCTCAATGTTGACATCTACGTATTCTGGGAAGGGCTGAATCATGCTTAAATCGTTTTCGAACAAAATATAGCCATCTTCCCCATTCTCGATCTCTTTGAAATTCGCAAACTTATAAGTGATATACATCATGCGGTTTCGATCGGTTTGTTTAAAATCAGCTACAAGCCGTTTCCCTCTCTTTTTCGCCTCTTGCAAAATCGTTGTCAGTAAAATGGTCCCGACTCCACGTGACATAACACGGCAAGACATAAGCAGTAGTTTGACATGCCATGTATCACCTGTTTCTTCTATTAAAGAGAGTCCTATTTTTCCATATGAACCGAATTTATCTTCAAGTTCACAGACGAGAAGCAAGTGATTGTCTGATTGACGGAAATAATCAAGCTCTGCATAATCGTAGGTTTTCCCGCTTGCATTTAATTGATTGGTTCGAACGGTAAGTTCTTCGGCTCGCTGGAGATCTTGTTCTCCTGCTTCTGATATAACGAATTTCATATTTAAAGAGGCCAAAAATTTTTCAGGCGGC
This sequence comes from Bacillus sp. PK5-006, assembly GCF_054161415.1. Classification (NCBI taxonomy): domain Bacteria; kingdom Bacillati; phylum Bacillota; class Bacilli; order Caryophanales; family Bacillaceae; genus Bacillus; species Bacillus sp. PK5-006. Next base: position 3,026,678 of record NZ_CP096414.1, read on the forward strand.
CCTTCATATTTCTCTTCTTCCTGCTGCCTTTGATCTGCTTCCATGTACATTTCTCTGCGCCGTTTTGCATCCTCTGTGATAAAAGCTGGTCGCAGTCGATCATCTGTGAGCAATGTCATATAATCCACCGCATCCCAGCAAGTAATCTCTGGATGAACCGCCTTCACTTCTTCTCGTTCAAATGGCTGATCATCGATAAAGAGAATGGTATCTTTATGAATATTTAAGCGCTCGCTGATTCTCTCTAATGAACTAGATTTGGCATTCCAATGAATCTCTGGATAAAGAAAGAAATGTTCGATCCCAAAGGCGGAGAGCTTTTCCCTCACAGCAGCTTCATCATTCCGGCTTGCAATGGATAAAAGGATACCGCGCTCATCTAGTTCTGTTAGCACTTCCTTCATCGATGGCTTTAACGTCACTTCATCTGATTCAAGTAAAATTCCATCCCATAATGTATGATCTAAATCCCAGACAACACACTTGATTTGTTTAGCCATTTGTTTTTCTCCTTTCACATGTCATATTGGAAAAAGCCTTTACCTGATTTTTTGCCATACTCACCAGCATCGACCATTTTGACAAGCAGAGGACATGGGCGGAACTTCGGATCTTTGTAGCTCTCGTATAAAACAAGCAATGAATTCAAAATCGTATCAAGCCCAATTAAGTCTCCTGTCGCAAGCGGCCCCATTTTATGGCCGAAGCCCCCGCGGAAAATTTTATCGACATCAGCTGGTGTCGCGACTTGATCTTGCACCGCCCAAATCGCTTCATTGATTGTCAGCATGAGCACACGGTTGGAAACAAACCCTGGAAGATCATGCACCACAACAGGTGTTTTATCAAAGGATTTCAAGAAACCTTTTGCCGTTTCAACTGTTTCATCAGAAGTTGCTTTTCCTCTAATCACCTCAACTAACGCTTTAAGAGGAACAGGGTTCATAAAATGTGCACCAATAACTTTTTCAGGATGATGCATCAGGGACCCTACCTTTGTAATGGAAATGCAGCTCGTGTTTACAAAATAGATGGTTTCTTTCGAACAAATATCTCGCAGCTCTTCATAAATGGGTTTTTTTATCTCCCAATCTTCCGTCACATTTTCAATGACGATATGTGCGTCATGTAAGCCTTCAAATGAAGTCGATAGCTGAATTTGAGACAATACGTCTTCTAAGGACAATGAGATTTTCTTTTTTCTCACAAATTGCACCAATTGATAGGTTTTCTTGATCTTTTCTAGTGCTTCGTTTAGTTTTTCTTCTGTGACATCAACCAATGTGACTTGATAGCCATTTGCTGAAAGGTCTAATGCCATATCAGCCCCCATCACACCTGCCCCAATCACGCCTACGTGTTTCGTGTTCATTTCTCCAACACTCCAATTCGCTTTAAAATGACATTGATTTTTTCTACGACTTCATTTGTTAATGAATGAATAAAAAAGTGATCTCCATCGAATTCAAAAAACGCACAATCTTTGCTTGTATATTGATCCCAATCGTCTAAATCAAACAGCACAGAAGGCAGATCACGTGTACCATAAAAAATAGAAATTGGGCATGCAGCTGGAACGACTTCATCACACTGATAAGTCTCCAAAAGCTGAAAATCTGCTCTTAAAATCGGCAGAAAGAAATCAAGCACTGCATGGTTATCGGCAAGTTCCTCAGGAACGCCCCCCATCGCAATAATCGCCTCTTTTAATTTGGCATCTGACAGCTGATGATAGACTTTCTTCTCTGGAATATGTGGTGGAAAGCGTCCAGAATAAAAAACATGGCCAGGCTCTTTGTTTAATCTTGTTTTCATTCTTTTTTGTAATTCGTATGCAAGTACAGCTCCCATGCTATGACCGAAAATGGCATAGGGTTCTCCTTCTTTTAAGGAAGAGGACGCCTGTAGATAAAGATCATCTGCGACTTGCTGTAAATTTGTCAGCACAGGCTCTGTCATTCTTGTCCCGTGCCCAGGGAGTTCAAGGGCATGAATTTCTATAGACCGGTCTATATATGATTTCCACTTACTGAATACGGTACTTGCTCCACCTGCGTACGGTAAGCAAAATAACTTCACGACACGCCACACTCCCTTTTGCATTTGATTTTCAACATTTCCAGCCATTTTTTTTCATCTTGGATGATTTGTTGTAAGGAAGCTTTAATGTTGGCTTGGTACCGACTAGACATTTCCCCTGAAAAAAAGAGTTTTGCTGCCTGGTGCCTCGCTTTCTCCCATTCTGCTAAAATAGTTTCCATCCATTGAAACAGCTCAGGTAGATCGCCTTTTATGAGTCTCAGTCGATACATCTCTACTTTCTTCGTATTGATGATCTGATTGAAAGATGCTACGAGCTTCTCGATATCATCCCATTGAGGAAACTGTTCATAAAATGTTTCAAGAGCTGTAATTCCTTTTTCGATTGCGTCAATCTGACCATGCATATTTCTCAGGAAATAAGCCGTTTTTTGATCAAATAATTCAGTCGAGACCTTGACCGGATCAAAGTGGAAGGCCGCATAGGAATGGAATTGATCATTCGGCTGAAAATGATCATGAAAGGTATCATACCCTTTCTGCACATCTCCATATGACAGCACTTGATGCTCATACGACAAATTATCTAAATGACGATTCTCTAATACCTGAAAGGTTTGCTGATTTTCATGAAAACCCGTGATTAAAATCGAATGACGGCTATGTGTTGTCAAATACTCTTTTCTACCTCGCTGAACGTAAGGGTCTACCCATACAATCACCGGGCGGTCACGCCTCACATCTTGTTTGACCTTTTCAATGAGATGGGTACAATGCGTCATTTTTTCAACTTGAATGCCCTGTAAATTCATAATCTTTTCTGGATCGTGTGCCGACATCCAGTCAATCTGCAGCAAACCGTCTTCTGTAAGTCGATATGCAAATTGATCATTTAATAAATATGGAGCGACTTCTTGACCATGCAGCATCACAATTGGAAAAAAGCAATTGAAGAAACAGCTGCGATAAAACAAATCATTATAAGGATGAATGCCTGAAATCTGTTTGACGGTCATCTTCTTGTCCTCTCTTTCCAGCAGTAGATGTCACCATAAATCCTTTGATGAAACCAATCGTACAAAACCAAATGAAAAACAAATAATAAGAAATCGCTAATTCAATGAGAGAGAAAGGTCCCCATACAAAAGTCATTTTCCAAGGCAGTCCCTTAAAGGCTAGTTGTGAAAGAATCATTGGCAGAAGCAATATCCCAATTAGGAGCAGTACCCAGCCGATACTTTTCAGCCATACGCCAAGTGAAATGTGCCTGCGAACCAGAACGCCATTTCTTACACGTTTCCTCCATTTGATAAAACGAACGACTGACACTATTTGCAGCAAAATAAAAAGACATGTGGCTGCCACACTCAATTGATCAATGAGCTGAAATGGATCCATGGATGACTCTGCTTCTTCATTTGTACCCGTCATCGTTTTGGCAATAAGACGTGCCGTTTTCTCTGTGTAGCTGCTATTCATGTTGGCTAACACTCCGATAGCAACGTCTTCTTTTGGCTGGATCAGAAAAAATGACGAATAATTCGGATTAGATCCAGCATGAAATAATGATTCCACCTGCCCATGCATTTTTTCTATATACCAGCCGGCATTGTAATAGACATGCTCCCCTTCTTCTGGGACTTTCACAGTTAACTGATCAGGATTTTTTACAAAACGAGACCAAGTTGAATCGGTCAATTGATATTGCAGCCAAGTCCCCACATCCTGATTATTCATCACAATATAGCCTGCAGGGGTGTTGCCTCGATATTCTGGTGCTTCATAAGCATGTGGAGCAAGGAAATGCAGTTTAAATCCTTCTGAAACAACACCAGATTTCATGCGTTTTAGCCCAGCTTCTGTTTGGTTAAGATGATGCGTTTTAAACAGTCCTTTCATATATGCCTCATATGACGTTCCTGTCACATTTTCAATGATGAGACCAAGAACATCATAGTTGATGGTGGCATATTCAAAGGAGCTGCCAGGCTTGTGATGGAGCTCAATTGATTTCAGTTGATGGACTGTTTTCTTTAGCGCATCTTTTGCATGATCTGGCTGGATAAGCGCAATGGATTGAAAGGGGATGCCGCTTGTGTGATGCATTAATTGCTCCACCGTCAAACGCTGAGGCTTTCCATGGTATGTTGGAAAAAAGCCTGGAATATAGCTGCTCACCGGTTCTTTCAAATGAAGTTTCCCTTGCTTTTCTAACTCCACAATAGCAAGAGCGGTAAACGCCTTTGATGTAGAACCAATTTCAAAGAAAGTACTGGCTGTCACTTTCTTCATTTTCTTTCGATCCGCATAGCCAAACCCTTTTTGGTACACCACTTCGTCTTTTTTCACAACCACAACGGACATGCCGGGAATGCGCCCAAGCTCCATCTGTTCCTCTATCACTTGATCAATGGCTTTAGATGAAATCACTGCTTTTGCATGTGCCCCCCCGGCAAAGCCGCTTATCCATAAGACAGCTAACAAAAATGAAATGTAGATAACATGCTGATTTTTCCTCATGTAAATAATGAATCCATTTCTTCAAGAGACATATCAACTGTTTCAAAATCAGACGGTGTAAATTCGATCCCTTCTTGTTCTAAGCAATGCTGTACCATACGCTCAATTTGCTGTTCTATCTCTTGCAATAGCTGCATCATATCTGTTTCACACAGCTGTTTTTCGCTGAAAGAAAGATGGAAAATCAGCTGACCGCCCTTGATGGTAGCGACCATATCGATGACGGTTGTTAACGGATTATCCAATGACGAATCAATCCCCGATGTAAAGTAAGACATCTCATAATCAGATGATTGTTTAAGCACCTGATCGATTTCACCTAAATAATTAAACCGTAATTGCGGCGCTGAATGATCAGGAAGCTGCCTATTGATGAGTGACAACAGCCCATATTCTGCACCTTTATTCGGCACCTCACGTATCGTTTCTTTGACAGCCCGTATGTGATCTGAGAGAGATTCAGAAACATGAACATTCACAGGATACATGGTGGTGAACCAGCCGCACGTTCTAGATACATCAATATTTTCCTCCACAGCATCTCTGCCATGACCTTCTAATTCCAGAGAAATCCGTTTTTGATTCGTTTGCTGATAACAGGCTTGCGTTAAGGCTGAAATTAACAGTTCGTGAGGCTGCGTTTGGTACGCTTTATTCGCTTGATTGGTCAATTGATCCGTCAGTTCCACTGATAAAGCCTTCGTTAATTTGACTTCGTCTTTGACATATCCCTCATTAGAAGAAACTTGATACAGAGGCTGAATACCCTGCACCGCATTTTTCCAATAGTTGAACGCCTCTTTTACATCTTCTGATACTGCATACTCGTTAACCCGCTCTGTAAATGTTTGATATGAATGAGTTTTTGGCGGAAGCACTTCTGCTGAACCCTTCTCTGCATGAAATAATTGAATCAAATCCTCCACAAGAATTTGCCAAGACATACCATCAACTAAAAGATGATGGGCGGCAAAAATGAGATGTGATTGAGAAGCAGTTTGACAAAGCGCTGCCTGAATTAATGGTCCTTGATAAAGATGAGTCCTTTGCTTGATCTGACATCCTACTTCTTGCAGCGCTTCTTCCACCTTCTCTTCTGACAATGCCGTAAAATCGTGTATCGTCAGCGGGATATCCTGAATGTTTTCATCATAATAGAGTGTATTTGTCGCCTCATGTACTTTTAACCTTAATCCGTCGTGATGAATGACCAGCTCTTTTAAAGCACTCTGCACGATTCTTTCATCCATTTTTTTCTTTGAATGAACAATGATAGATTGATGCCAGAAATGTTTATCTTTTAACCGCTGGGACCAAAACCATTCAATGATTGGGATCGATTTCACATCGCCCACAGCCTGTTCTTGTGAGATATGTAAGACTGGTTCCTGCTGAACGACTTGTGCCATTTCTCTAAAAATGGGATAAGTAAATAGATCTTTGGTTTTTAAATAGAGACCTTTGTCTTTTAACTTCGCAATAAATTGAATCGCCTTTATGGAATCGCCGCCAAGCTGATAAAAATGATCAGCCGGTTCGACCTTTTCATGCCCTAAGATGGCTTTTGCTGTATCTACTATGATCCCTTCAATGTCCGCTGTTTCCTTCGACCATTCAACGGCTGTTTCCACTTGAGACAACAATGGATCAGGCAGTGCTGCCCGATTGATTTTTCCATTTTGGGTGAGCGGGAGTTCTTGTAATACAACAAAATAGGCAGGTACCATATAAGCTGGCAGCTGATCTGATAATTTCTTCCTTAGTAAAAAGGAGGTTAGCTCTTCATCTTTCAATTCAATATAAGCAGCCAGCTGTTTTTCTCCAGATTCATCAGTTAGATCAATGACAGCTGCTTTATCCACTTCATCGATTGCCATAAGCGCAAGTTCGATTTCACCCAGCTCTATCCGGTAGCCCCGAAGCTTGATTTGATGGTCAATCCGGCCAATGTATTCAATCTTTCCATCACTTGCACGTTTCGCAATGTCACCGGTTCGGTACATGCGGCGATGACTTACAAATGGATTGGGCAGAAAACGTGATTTCTGCAAATCAGGTCTTTGCCAGTATCCTCTTCCAACACCCGCGCCTGAAATATATATTTCTCCTATCGTCCCTGGCAGCACCACTTGCTGATTTTCATCTAAAAGATAAATCTCTGTATTCGGCATCGGCACTCCAATTGACACCGATGTCCCGCCATCATCTTGATGGAACTGATGGATCATACAGCCAACGGTTGCTTCAGTTGGTCCATATTCATTAAAGATGGATATCCTTCCATCACTTGCCTCAGTAATTCTTTTAGCCAAAGAAGTCGATAATTGTTCTCCTCCTACAATCATCCGTTTAACCACTGACTGAGACAGTGCAGCATCTGTTAACAGTGCCATATGAGCTGGTGTCAGCTTGATCACCTTTGCTTTTTGATCAAACAAAATATGTTCTAATAAAAAGCCTGGCTGATCCTCTTGACGATAGATGACTACTGTACTGCCAATAACCAATGGCGTATAAATGGAGGTAATGGTTAGATCAAATGCAATGGACGAATACAGAGCAAAATGGTCATCTTCTGAATCTGTATAGTTTGTTTTGGCAGACATGATATAGTTCACTAAGCTTTGATGCTCAATCATCACTCCCTTTGGCTGTCCTGTAGAACCAGACGTATAAATCATGTATGCGACGTCTTCATCATCTCCAATGAATGAATGTTCCACATCATACGGATCCAACTGATCCCACACGTTGTAGATATTGTACGTATCACCATTAAAATGGTATGCAGATGCATGATCTGTAAAAAACAGCTTTGCCTGACTGTCATCCAAAATAAACTGAATGCGTTCCTGCGGATACTCAGGATCAATCGGTACATATGCACCTCCAGCCTTTAAAATCCCCAGCAATAGTACAATCAGTTCTGGTGAATGATTCATACATATTGCAACAAAGTCATGTCTCTGTAAGCCATGTGTTTGCAGGAAATGCGCCATTTGGTTGGTTTTTCTCTCAAGTTCACCGTATGTCATGATATGAGAGCCGTCCTGAATCGCGATTCGATCAGGAGAAGTCTTTGACATGTCTGTGATTAATTCATGAATTTTTTGCTTTTGTGGGAATAGCACGCCTGTGTCGTTCCATTGATATAGCTCTCGATGTTCCTCTTCCTCTGTCATAAGCAGTACGTCTTTTAAGAGCTGCTTGGGCTGGGTAAGTATGTTCTCGACAAAGAGAAGCATCCTTTTATGTAGAAAGTTGATGTCTTCATTGCTGTAATCTGAGATTTTGTAGTCATATTGCAGCTCGATTTGCCCTTTTTCATCCCATTCTTTCACAGCTACTTGCAAGCCATATGGCTGGAATCCATTGTAAAGCTCCATGTATTCCACTTTGTATCCTTCCATCTCCTGCACCATATTTGTGCTGTAGGAGTTGATATAGATTTGAAAAAGCTGATCATATCCTGCCTTTGCAAGCTCTAAATCCTTGACAAGTGCATCATAGGGATAACGCTGATGCAGGAAGTAAGTCTTATAGCTTTTTTGAACGTCTGACAAACTTTCTAATAGAGATAAATGAGGGTTCATCTTCATTCGATATGGCATTGTGCTAACGGTCATACCGGACGTGGCTTTTTCCTTTTGCCCGGAACGATTGAGAACTGGCGTCCCAATAATAAAATCTTTTTGCTGGTATCTTTTATGCAAGTAAACGAAGAGTCCTAAAGTAAATAAAGAGTTGATTGAACAATGATGGGTATCTATAAATTCATAGATTCGTTCTGAGAGTTGTCGATCAAGGTAATGGCTCTGCCGATGGCCTTTGATTTGGTCAGTTCCCTGTACCAAATAACTGTCAGACACATCAGATAATGTTTCTTTCCAAAATTGCTGATCTTTTTTAAATCTTGGGGAGTTCATATATTTTGATTCTTTATCAATAAAAACAGAATGATTGTCTGCTTCTTGTTCAATAGAGGAGCTTTGTGTAAGAGCAGTGTAAAGCTGGCTAATTTTATCGATGATTACTTTCATCGACCATCCATCTGCTACTGTATGATGGCATTTGATGAAATAACCGGATTGTTGTTCACCGATTTTTAATACAGCAAATTCGGCGAGAGAGGTTTCTAGTAATTGAAATGGTGTTTTGAAGGCTTTTTCAGCCCATTCCAGCATGTCTTTATGTGTGGAAAACTCATAGGCAGGAATATGATGATCGGCGTTTGGATCAACGTATTGAAGCATCTCATCATCTTTCTCTACTAGCTTGAGACGAAGAGATTCTGTCGTCATGATACATGTTGCAATGGCCTGCTTCAGTTTATCGAGCTGCAACGGCCCATTGACGAAAATAATACCGCCAATATGATTAATTGGTGTTTCTGGATAAAATGTTTCCATGTTCATCACGCGCCGCTGCGGATGTGTTAATGGCCAATATACTAAACTACTAGTCAATTACGCCACCTCTACTTTTCATATAGTTAACATTTCTACGAACTTATTAAATCACATAATGGTATTTTTGTAAATAATTGAGATAAACTGTCTAAATTTGTTCATTTTTTAATCTAGACGCTAGGAAAGCCGACACAGTAAACAGGACAACGTTGATAAAAAAGACGACTCTTGCCCCAAAGAGATCGGTCATGGTGCTCATAACGAGGATGGACATTCCATATATAAAAGTCGATAGTGTATGTTGAGCTGATAGTATTTTAGGCAATTCAATTTGACTCAGTGTATCTTGTACATAGGTACGAATAGAAATACTGCGAAGCTGAAAAGCCGGCCCTAATAAAAAGACAAACAATAAACTCATCCATGCTGAATGATTCAACCCTAAGCAAAGGGTTAGCAGAGCTACGATCACCGAGCTGTAAAAAATGTGATCAAACAAACGCTGTTCCACATGCTTTGCGAACCGCAGCACGAGCAGACCGCCTAGAATGGTTCCGCCAAAATAGCTTGCGTTAATAAAGCCCCACCATGTTTCAGGCTGGTGTAAGACTTCAGTGACATACACAAGAATAATAGCACCAGTCCAGATACTTCTGCCGCTCATGGACAGCATTTCTAAAATCGTTAATGTTCGAATGGTTGGCTTTTCATACATGATCTTCCAGCCTGAAAAGATTCGTGTACCAAATGATTCAGACTGTTGCTCTTGTTTAGCTGCAGCCCCAGTATCAATGATAAAGAGCATAGATATGAGCGACAAACTATATAAAACAAGTGTCGTAATGAGGAGAAACTGCGGTCCAAGAATGCCAATAAACAGCCCTCCTAAAAGCCATCCTAGTAAAAGGACAATTTGGTCAGAAGTTAAGATATAGCTATTGGCTTTTAGTAAAAAGTTCTTTTCTACTAAACGCGGGATCATCGAATTTCGAACAGGAATGGTTCCCCCATCTATCAAAGAAAGGAAAAATACAATGATAAAAAAGAGAGGAATAGTAAATGTTGATAGTTGTAAAATATAAATGAAAATCAAGCAACCGAAGAAAGCAATTTGACACATTTGCAAATAGATAATGAGTCTTTTCAGCTTAAATTGATACATAAAGAAAGGAATGAGTACCGCTCCAAGTGCTTGTCCAACAAACTGGGAGACAGCCACCATTGAAGCAATTAGTGTAGAATTTGTTAATTGGTATGTCAGGATGGTCAGAACGAGGACATATAGTGAATCCCCGAAATTAGCTAGGGATTGTCCCCCTAATAAAAAGTAAAATGATTTGTTTTTCATATTTATCTCCATTTTCTCTTCATTATCACCCATAATAATACATTATTTTCTACACTTCTACTTTTTATAACAATATTTTCATAATTTGATACATTTTTACTAATTTAAAAAACCGCCAAAAGGCGGTTTTTATTTAGTCATATATATGAACAGTCGGTTCTTTGTCTTCAGCATTTTTCGTAATCAAGGCTTCTTGTTGATCAGAAGATGTAATGTTGATTTCGATATTGGTACTCTTGTAGTAATCCATGACTTCACCGGTTAAATATTGTGTGAAGGCTACGACTTCCGTTTTTCCATAGAACTGCATTGGAATTTCGATTTTCATTTTTTGCAGGTTGCCGTTTTTGTAAAAGCCTTTTCCTACAACACCAGTGTAATTCGGGAAGTAGTCTTCGACCTTTGTCTTGAAGCGGTCAAATCGCTCTGAATCATCTTTGTAGCTGCTTTTCGCATTATCTGAAGGGAAGAATACATTCTCCTCTTCGATCGTATCCCACTTTCCGATATCAGCAGAGCCTGCTTTCACATCCGTTTTGGCGATAAAGTTACCTGGAACGATAGATGATTTTGGTGCTTGCTTATAAAGGGCAATCATGACAGGCACTTTTTGCAGTCCGTCCATTTGACGAATGCGCTTGATCACTTGTTCAGCGATTTTTTCACCCTCTGCCAAAAGTTTCTTTGAATTTTTCGATGAGTCGATGGTCACCTCTTGCTGCGGGTCACCGATCTTTTCACGGTAATAATAAACAGAGTTCAGTGCAAGACCAATGACAACTCCGCCAAGCTGTAAGCTGTTTTTGTCTTTTCGAATTAAGTAATTATGCTCTAGCATCGAAGCTAAGTAGATGGGACTATTTTCATTTTTAGACTTTGTTGAACCTGAGTTTGGAAGAGCAGGATTTAAGCCTAGATTCTTAAAGTCTTTATCTTCTTTTTCTGCCTTTTTTAGATCACTGCCTGTTTTTTTGCGTGCCAGCCAGCTGAGAACGGTGTCCTCATCTAAATGCTGTCCTTCTTGGAAAAGATAGTCGTTTGTATTAAATGACTCTGTTGCGAGGCGCATGAGTCCTGTTTCAAATTCATCAATGTCCAAGCGTGTGTTGAGACGCTCCGCTGTTAAACCTCTCGCAGCTCCTTGTTTAAACGGCAGCACCATTTTGTAATAGGAGTCTGAGATATTGTACATCGGGATGATGGCTGTTTCCTTTGTTTCCTTCGTTTCATCCGTTTTTTGTGTGACCTCTTCCTCTTCCTTTCCCCCAAAAGGTGCACACGCTGACAATACCAGTGTGAGCATTGTCAGCAGCAATAACAACTTTTTCAATAGAAAACACTCCTCTTATTTCTTTAGCTCCTCGAGCATTTTAGCTTCGTCCCAAATTTCAATATTGAGTTCTTCTGCCTTTGTCAGCTTACTCCCCGCTGCTTCTCCGGCAATGACTAGATCTGTTTTTTTACTCACACTACCTGCCAGCTTGCCGCCTAACGCTTCGATCGCTGCTTTTGCATCGTTTCGCGCCATTTCTTCTAACTTTCCTGTCAGCACAATGGTTTTTCCTGCAAAGTAGGAATCACTTTCTTCTGCTTTTACCGGCTTCGGTCCTGTATAGGTCATATTGACTCCAAGCTCTTTTAGTTCGTTCAGCAGATCGAGTATTTCTTCTTTCTCAAAGTACGTGACGACGGCATCAGCCATTTTTTCACCAATTTCGTCGACTTCAAGTAATTGTTCTTTCGTTGCTTGCTTTAATTGATCGATGTTTTCGAAATGCATCGCCAAGGTCTTTGCCGCCTTTGAACCAATAAATCGAATGCCGAGTCCAAATAGTAAACGCTCAAGAGAGTTTTCTTTCGACTGCTCAATCGAACGCAGTAAATTGTCGACGGATTTTTCGCCCATTCGTTCAAGCTGAATCAGCTCTTCTTTCGTTAATCGGTAAAGGTCGGACACACGAGAGACTAGCTGTTCCTTGAAGAGCTGTGTAATGACCCGCTCGCCAAGCCCATCAATATTCATTGCATTACGGGAAACGAAGTGAATGAGTCCCTCACGTATTTGGGCAGGACATTCTGGATTGATGCATCGCAAGGCTACTTCGCCTTCGATTCGCACCAGCTCACTATGACACTCTGGACATTCAGTTGGCATGTGAAACGGTTTTTCTTCGCCTGTACGCTGATCGACAAGGACACCTGCGACTTCAGGAATAATATCGCCGGCTTTTTTCACAATCACTTGATCAAACAAGCGAATATCCTTTTCTTTGATCAAATCTTCATTATGAAGAGATGCACGCTGCACTGTCGTCCCTGCTACTTTGACAGGCTCAAGAATCGCTGTTGGTGTAATCACGCCTGTTCGCCCGACGCTTAGTTCAATATCAAGCAGCTTCGTTACGACCTCTTCAGCCGGAAACTTGTACGCAACCGCCCAGCGCGGGCTTTTTGCTGTAAAGCCGAGTTCTTCCTGCTGAGCCAGTGAATTGACTTTAATGACAATTCCATCGATTTCATATGAAAAATCGGCACGCTTTACTTTTAATGTTTCAATAAGGTCGATGACTTCTTCGATCGTTTGGCACATCCGTCTTTCTTTGTTTGTTTTAAAGCCAAGTTCGTCGAGAAGATCCAGTCCTGCGCTTTGCGTTTCAACACCAATTTCATCAAGCTCCGCTATACTGTAGACGAATATATCAAGGTTTCGTTTCGCTGCAATTTTCGTATCAAGCTGACGAAGTGAACCTGCAGCCGCATTACGCGGGTTTGCAAACGGCTCTTCTTCGTTTTGAATTCTTTTTTCATTTAATGCTTCAAAAGAAGGTTTTGGCATAAATGCCTCGCCTCTCACTTCAATCGACAGAGGGCGTTTGATTTTAAGCGGGATGGAACGAATCGTTTTGAGATTTTCTGTAATATCCTCCCCCGTTGTTCCATCTCCGCGTGTCGCTCCTCGGACAAACACGCCATTTTCATAACGGAGAGAAACAGCGAGTCCATCAATTTTCAGCTCGACATTGTATGCGATATCGTCACCGACTGCTTGACGAACCCGGCGGTCAAAATCAAGAAGGTCCTGTTCATTAAACGCATTCCCAAGGCTGAGCATCGGTGTGCCGTGACGCACTTTTTGGAAGGCGTCTAAAACAGCGCCGCCTACTCTTTGTGAAGGAGAATCCGCTGCTTTTAAGTCAGGGTGTTCTTCCTCCAGAGAGATCAGCTCACGCATCCGCGCATCATATTCAGCGTCAGGAACACTTGGACGATCAAGTGTATGATATTCGTAGTTGTATTGATTCAAAATCTGGTGCAGTTCCTCGATCCGGCGTTTCGCTGCTTCTTTATCCATCTGCTTCTTCCTTTCAATTCATCCGTTTTGTCCTATCAGTTTATTGCTTCTCAATTGGTGCAAATGCTGCGAGAAGACGCTTAATGCCTGTAGGGCTTGGGAACGCAATGTCAAGCTCTGTGCTGTCTCCGCTGCCTTTCACACTGACAACCGTACCAACGCCCCATTTTTTATGGGCCGCTTTATCGCCCACAGCCCAGCCAATACTGCCGCCGCCTGTGTTTTGAATCGTTTGTGTTTGCGGACGTGAGACAGGTCCCCGTCTTTGCGGTCTTTCTCTTGTTTGGCCAAACGGTGTTTTTGTTTCTTTTTTCTCATTTAGGTTGTCCAATAAATCGGCTGGTATTTCTCGAATGAATCTAGATTCAAGGTTCATGTTTGTCCGGCCGAAAAGTGTTCTCATTTTTGCACTTGATAAATAAAGCTCTTCTTCAGCCCGTGTGATGCCTACGTAAGCGAGGCGGCGCTCTTCTTCCATCTCTGCATCTTCCATTAATGAACGGCTGTGCGGGAAGACACCTTCCTCCATTCCCATTAAGAAAACAACAGGGAATTCTAGACCTTTTGCGGCGTGAAGTGTCATTAAGATGACAGCATCCTGATCTTCTTCTTCATTCTCATCCAGCTTATCAATGTCTGCGACGAGGGCGAGATCTGTCAGGAAGGTCACAAGTGACTTGTCTTCATTTTGTTCTTCAAAGTTCTTAGTGACGGATAAAAACTCGTCAATATTTTCTAAGCGGCTTTGTGCTTCAATCGTTTTTTCGAGCTTCAGCGCTTCACGATAGCCTGTTTTCTCTAGAATTTCTTCTGTTAATTCAGTGACAGATAAATAGTCCTGCATGTTCGTCATTTGATCAATGAGCTGTTTGAATTCATCAAGCGCATTGGCTGCCCGTGCACTCAGTCCAATGAAATCCACCTGACCAAGTGCTTCAAACATAGACAGGTCATTCATCTCTGCATATGCTGCAATTTTATCAACAGATGTCGCACCGATTCCGCGCTTTGGTACGTTGACAATTCGTGCAAAACTAATATCGTCATCTGGGTTTGCCACTAGGCGTAAGTATGCCAAAATGTCCTTGATCTCTTTTCTGTCATAGAACTTTGTGCCGCCGACAATGTTGTATTGAATGTTGGCTTTCATTAACGTTTCCTCTATGACACGAGACTGGGCATTTGTCCGGTAAAGGATCGCAAAATCGGATAATTTGCGCTTTCCGCTCTGATGAAGCTGACGAATCTTTCCTGCGACAAATTGACCCTCACCAAATTCATTATCTGCACGATAATAGGCAATCTTCGCTCCTTCATCATTTTCTGTCCAAAGATTTTTCGGCTTCCGGTTTGCATTGTTTTGAATGACCGTATTTGCGGCATGCAAAATGCGTTTCGTCGATCTGTAATTTTGCTCAAGCAGAATCACTTCACTGGATGGATAATCTTTTTCAAAGGAGAGAATGTTTGTAATATCCGCTCCGCGCCAGCGATAAATAGACTGATCCGAGTCACCGACAACACATATATTTTGAAAGCGCTGCGCGAGCAGTTTCACAAGCATGTACTGTGCTCTGTTCGTATCCTGATACTCATCCACATGAATGTATTGGAATTTCCGCTGATAGTGCTCTAATACTTCAGGAATGCGCTCAAACAGACGAATTGTCATCATAATTAAGTCATCAAAGTCGAGTGATTGGTTTTTGAGTAAACGCTTTTGATAATCTGTATAGACATCGCTGACCACTTGATCATAGAAATCACCAGCTGTTTTGGCGTATTCCTCTGCGTCAATGAGTTCGTTTTTTGCACTGCTGATTGATCCTAAAATACTGCGCGGGTCGAACTTTTTAGGATCGATATTCCGTTCTTTTAAAATGTTTTTGATGACTGAAAGCTGGTCAGATGTGTCTAAAATAGAGAAGTTGCGATTCACACCAATGCGGTCAATATCACGTCTTAAAATGCGGACACACATGCTGTGGAACGTAGAGATCCAGATGTCATCAGCGCCAGGCCCTAAAATAGCTTGGACACGTTCACGCATTTCACGTGCTGCTTTATTTGTAAATGTAATCGCTAAAATGTTCCACGGCGCCACATGCTTTTCTGCCATTAAGTAGGCAATTCGATGTGTGAGCACCCGTGTCTTCCCGCTTCCTGCTCCTGCCATCAACAATAAAGGACCGTCTGTTGCTTTGACTGCTTCTTTCTGTGCGTCATTCAGCCCTTCTAATAGATGATTCGATATTTCATTCATTCCATTCACCGCCAATTCGAACTTATGTTCTATTTTAACCCGTTTCGTCTTATTTGACTATGATGACTTTTTGACTGCTTCGACTGTCTTTAATGCTTCTTTGAAATTGTCATAAATGACGTTTCCTACAACCACGACGTCTGCATGCTGGGAGAAGTCTTTTGCCTGCTTAGCGTTCTTAATGCCGCCGCCATAAAAAAGAACTGTTTCATCAAGCACTGCTTTTGTTTCTTTGACAAGCTCTATGTCTCCAAGCGTTCCGCTGTATTCCAGATAAAAAATGGGCAGCTTCATCAAATGCTCTGCCACTCTTGCATATGCCCTGACGTCATCGATATCCAGCGCTGTATTTGCCTCTGTGAGCTTGGCCGCTTTACAATCTTCATTTAAGATGACATAACCTTCAGGCACAATCTCTTCCATTGACATCAAATCACCGAATTCCTTCATCGCGTCTTTATGAAGCCCAACAATCCAGTCAGGGTGAGAGCTGTTTAAGACGGTTGGGATGAAATACAGATCAAAGCCAGGCACAATCATCTCATGTGTAGAGATTTCGAGCACACATGGCACTAGAAACCGGCGGACTTTTGACATCAATTGAAGCACGTTGTCCTCTGTCACATGATCACTTCCGCCAATCAATATGGCATCCGTCCCAGATTCGCAAATCGCTTCTAGCTGTTCATCAGAAATTTCTTTATTTGGATCGAGTTTAAAGACATGCTTCCACTCGGTAACATCATACATGAAAAACGTTCCTCCATTCGTTTCATTCCATTTAAATATTATAACAAAATCAGTGTCTGCAAAAAATGGGTAACCTCCTTTAGCTAAAAGTTTCATTCTTTTGAAAATGGGTGATTGTGACTTTACATAAAATTGCTGGAGAATAGATAAAAAATCCACTAGAAGAGGAGCTGAAAGAGGTTGATATTTTGGCACTTTGTCACATGCTATTATACAATAAAGGAATATTTTACTATAGATTTAAAAACCATCTATTGAGCAGAGGTGATTCAGTTGAAAAGAACGATTACATATGAACAAAATATAGACATCGGATACATCTATATCACCCCGCAAGCGGAGCATATGAAAATCAAAGAAACCATTGAATTAGATGTCAATGAATGTGTCAATGTAGATATCGATCAAGAGGGCCGAGTGGCTGGCTTGGAGTTATTTGCACAAGAATCCGAAGTGCTGCGGAACGTACCGGTTTATGAGGATGAGCTTTCTTTACGTTTGACGGATCAGGAAATTCTCTCAACCTATCAACTGTCAGGCGTTGAATTCCAATTCTCAACACCTGATCACAATGAGCTGATCGGTTTTACTATTGTCGATCCTCTTCGCTATAACATCACAAGAAAAAAACCGTTTTGATCTTTCAAAACGGTTTTTTCAAACTATTGTCTCACTTCATTAAAATAATGGACGGATGTCATGGCCCCTTCGTCGACCATTTTGTTGTCTTGGATATCTAATGGATCTGGGTGGCCGGCTTTTTCAGGAATCTTTTCATCTGACCGGAACATGCTTGCCCATTTTTTCAGATGCTGTTTATTTTTTACCGCTAATAACACAGCTCCTCCAACCCCTAATCCTGCAAGTACATACGCATTTGGACGCTTATTCATGTATGTTCCCTCCCCTTATGATCTTATTTGTAAGTTACCCCGCCTTTTCATTTCTAAACGTCACAATATGCTGGTGTGGTTTCTCTTTCATTAAAAAGTGGAATAACAACAGCAATGAAAGAGAAAAGAGGGGATCTTCGTGACAACAACTTTAATTGTCATCGGCACATTGCTAGTCATTTGTTTGATCATCCCAATCATTCTATTGATCTGGATTTGGATGAGGGATGAAAAACAAGAGGAACATTCAGTTCTGCGAAATTATCCGGTCATTGGAAAGCTGCGGTTTATCTTTGAAAAAATAGGACCTGAGCTTCGCCAATATCTGTTTCTGAATGACCGAGAGGAGCTGCCCTTCTCAAGAAGAGAATACGAGCAGGCGGTCATGTCTGGGAAGTACAAAAGCCGGACGATGGGCTTTGGATCAAAACGTGATTTTGACAAGCCAGGCTATTACATTCGAAACGTCCTGTTTCCAAAGCAGCGAGATGAACTACGAATCGATCAATCAGAAAAAATCAAAACAAAAGTGTATCAGATTGATCAAGACAATTTACTGCGAAGAAGTGAACATTTCAAAGAAGTCGAAGCAAATCCTTACTTTCTCCATCAAGAGGATGTACAAGTCATTGGCGAACACACATGTCAAAAGCCTTTTCATGTGAAAGGACTGATCGGTCAATCTGCCATGAGCTACGGCTCCTTAGGCGACAGGGCGATTACAGCTCTATCCTCAGGATTAAAAATGGCCGGCGGGACGTGGATGAACACAGGTGAAGGCGGGCTTTCTCCTTATCACCTCAAAGGCGGCGCAGATATCATTTGCCAGATTGGGCCCGGTTTATTTGGCGTTAGAACAGAGGATGGCGCATTTTCCTTTGAAGAATTCAAGAAAAAAAGCGAACACGAGGAAGTCAAAGCCTTTGAACTCAAGCTGGCACAAGGAGCAAAAACACGCGGCGGTCATATTGACGGCGAAAAGGTGACGGAAGAAATAGCGAATATCCGTAAATTACCGCCTCACCAATCCATTGACAGCCCAAACCGCTTTGAGATGTTTCACTCCATTCCTGACATGTTTGATTTCATTGAACAGCTGCGAAGCATAGGCGGAAAGCCAGTTGGAATCAAACTTGTTGTCGGACATAAAGAAAATATTGAAGAGCTTGCCAGCTATATGAAAAAAAGCGGAAAACACCCTGATTTCATTACAGTGGATGGCGGAGAAGGCGGTACAGGGGCGTCCTTTCATGAATTGGCAGATTCCGCAGGGCTTCCGATTTTCACGGCACTCCCCATGGTTCATCAAATATTGAAAGAATACGGTGTCAGAGATCAAGTGAAGCTCTTTGCTTCTGGCAAGCTTCTCTCGCCTGATAAAATTGCGATTGCCCTTTCAATGGGAGCTGACTTTGTGAATATTGCCAGAGGTCTCATGTTTTCAGTTGGATGTATTCGCGCCCAAGTCTGCCACACGAATAAATGCCCAGTCGGGGTCGCCACGACTGATCCAAAGCTGCAAAAGGGTTTATCAATTGAAGAAAAAAAATACCGAGTGTGCAATTATATCCTGTCTCTTAGAGAAGGTTTGTTTAACTTATCCGCAGCTGCGGGAATAGAATCGCCTATTCATTTTAATGAAAAACATATTATTTTTAGACAAGAGAATGGTGAAACAAGCGAAGTGCCGATGTTCTCAGGCACACAGCCATCTGTCTAGCTCGAAATGGTGCGGAAACGCACCTTTTTTTATAGACATTTTTCGTATAAAGTTAGCAAGCAGTAGAGTTTAAGGAAATCATCTCAAGCGAAGATGGCATCTCCTATGAGGGAGAAAGATGGTTTATGGGCGAGCTAAAGTAAAAAACAGGGACACTTTATCAGCCCCTGCCCGCCTTTTCATAAAAAAACTGCAAACAAGTCCATTTTTCGTAAAAAGGATTGTTTACAGTGAAAGCTGCTTTATTTTGTTTCGTTATTTTCCTGCTGTTCTGCTACGCGGTCAAGAGCCATCGTATAGGCATCGTTTCCGTAGTTCAAGCAGCGTTTGACACGTGAGATAGTTGCAGTGCTTGCACCTGTTTCCGTCTCAATTTTATGATACGTGTTTCCCTCGCGAAGCATACGCGCTACTTCAAGACGCTGTGATAAAGATTGGATTTCATTGATGGTACATAAATCATCAAAGAATCGATAACATTCTTCCAGGTCTTTAAGGGATAAGATGGAGTTGAATAACTGATCTAAGCTTTTGCCCCTTAATTTATCAATTTGCATCTTAATACATCTTCTCCTTTACTATTGCCACACCGCTTCGCACGATCTTCTTCTAAGAAAGCGGTATCTTTCCTGACTAATTTTTTTAAAACCTTAGCAATGAGCTTTGAACAGATCATGACAGGTTTGGTTCTACGCTGAAAATGCCGTCAGGTTCTTTCGTAAGCCGAAGCTTCTTTATCGTAAACAAATTCGACAAGTTCTGTCATTTTCCTTGTATGACAATCTGACAAACTTGTTTGCTTCCAGTATAAAGATGACTTCTGCTTGGTTAGGTCTTCTGCCCTCATATACAGGCTTTGCAGAAAGCTCGGCGAGACCACAAATATGCGCCCCGCCTTGCTCGGGTTATTCAAAATATGTTGGCCGGTCAGCGTAACCGGCAAATTCATTTTACAATTAGAGTACTTCATTCGTCATGTCAAAGCCCTCTGCTTTGTCAACAGCTCCACATAAGATCATGATCACTTACATGGCAGTGAAGAGAACCATGGCTCACTTCTGCCCTATAACAGCAGTCAGAAATCCAGCAAAGATGATACAGCTCCACTCTGTTATATTTTAACGCATTATAGACGGAAAGAGTACAGTTTTTTTCATGACATCAAATATTCCTCTTGGTGTCACTCGAATATACGGCAAATGTGTACTTTGGAAAAAGACAAGTGTATCAATTGGACAGTCAAATGGATAGCCGCGCTCAATGAGCAGCTCGCGTAATGTTTGTTCCTGCTGAAGAACAGTCTCAAATGGTTCAGCCGATGCACAGCCTGATAATTGCAGCGGGATTTCGTGCAAAATTTTCCCGTTCTCTGTGAGTACGATTCCTCCGCCAATTTCTTTCATCCGCTTATGTGCCAGCATCATATCTTCTTTATTTTTCCCGATCACTAAAATGTCACCGGTGAGCGAAAATGAGCTAACAAAGCCCTGCACTTTATTTGCGAACCCTTTTAGCATCGTATTCACACGCCACTCGCCTTTTCGGTCAATCAGGCTAAAGAAGCTTTGATCATGGTCACATGAGAGCTGGTTGATTGAGTTATCAATTTCCACTGTATAAGGCTCCATGATGACGGCATTTCTCATCTTGACACCTAGCGGCATAGAGAATTGCAAATCACTCATCGTGAGGTCGTAGCTTAAATCTAATGGAAGAAGCCCGCCATTTTCCCATTTTGTTTCTTGGAATTGATGCTGGTTCTCGCCATCTAATTTGAGAATAACCCCTTTAGATATGACCGTTTCAGGATTTGGGTTCATTGGATCATCTAAAATATTTATAGAAGCCAGCCGGCCTGGGCCAACAACGCCTAATAAATCATCGATTTGATGGTATTTTGCAATGTTAAATGTCGCCATATTATACGCATCAATGATCGGCACGCCTTCTTCAAGGGCAATCGAAATCAAACGGTTAATCATGCCTTCCTCATAAAAGTGAGGAGCAGCACCATCTGTTGTATAGAAAAAGTGGTCATAGTGTCTAAAATCACGCTCATGCAGTTCTCTTAAAATGTTCACTAAATCTGGGCGGATGGAAGAATGCCGCAATGAAACATGATAGCCAAGGGACAATCGTTTTAACACATCGTCCGCATTCATCGCTTCATGATCACTGTCCGCGCCAAACAGCTTCATTTTTGTTAGCGTTTTCTCAGAAGCTCCGGGAAAATGCCCTTCAATTCGTTTTCTCTGCTTCTTCGTTTCTTGCATGCAATATAAAATGAGATCATCACCGTCCATCAATCTTGGCCAGCTTGTTAATTCGCCGCCTTGGAGGACGTCAGGATGATCAATCCATTCCTTCCGGTAGTTGACTGGCAGCATCTCATCTTCATATCTGACTTCCGTTTGAAGATCATATCTAGACCACCAGAAATACTGAAATGGCTGCTTTTTTAATTCACATAGAGTGGAAAGCGCTTTCTTTTCATTGCTTTGCAAAAGAAGAAATAAGTTATCGCTGACCATCGTTGTTGTGCCAAATTGAGACACATATTCTGCAAGTGATTGGGGATTATAAATATGGAATGGATGCGCGTGAGGCTCTATATACCCAGGCACAATGTATTTCCCTTCACAATCAATCACACGTTTAGCTGATTTATTTTGAGGAAGCTCTGCTCCGACATAAACAATTCGATCATCATGTATCCAAATATTTGCCTTCACCCATTGCTTCAAAAACGGGTTAAGCACGAGTCCATTCGTTAAAAGGAGTGTTGGAACTATTTTTGAGTCGACTACATCGATTTGTGTGCGGATGTCATTGTTTCTCCAATTAAAAGTACGTTCGGACATTCACATACTCTCCTTCATTTGTATTAGCCCTATCGTAACATAACGAACTACGTTACGCATTAATGAAACGTTACAATTTCTTGAAATCACACTTAAAATAATTTAAAAAAGGAGATTCACCTTCAATGAAACCTAATCTCGGCTTAATGGAAGCGCTCATTAGAATTGCCTGCGGAATGACAATATGTACTGCGGCTGGATCCTTATATGCTAGAAAACCATGGAGTAAAATGCTGCTTTTGGGCATCATGTTTGGCGGTATGAAACTGGGATCTGGCATTCTTCGTTTTTGTCCAGTGACATACATGTGTGAGCAGCAGGACACACATAAAGAGAAGGCTGAGTAAGGCAGCCTTCTTTTTTTGTGATCATTTTCATCTCATTCCGCTGCTTCACACCATTCTACTATTGTCCCTGCAATAATTTCTGCTGCTTCTATCACATGCTCAATGTCGATAGATTCATTCGGAAAATGGGCAAGCTCCGTTGTTCCAGGTCCAAACACGATGATCGGAATACCAGCCGCCTGTGACAGTAATCCGCCATCCGTTCCCCAAGGGGCGGCTTCGATCTTCGGCGGCTGCTTCATGACCGCTTCATATTGTTCCTTCAATAAATCTAAAAGCGGATGATCCGTATCGATTGAACCCGGAAGCCATCTTGCACCAAACCATTCGACCTCAACAGGATGCTCTTGAAACCATTCATCTTTTTCTCCGAGTCCTGCCATCCAATTTTCTAATTCCTTCTCTGCCTGTTCTACCGTTTCACCCGGCATCACCCCGAGCCTGCCTTCCATTGTGACAAGGTCTGCTACGGAGGATGGCCAATCACCGCCTTGAATTTTCCCGATATTGATTGGGATCGGGATTGGGATATGCTGAAACAGCGGCTCAGTGATTCGCTGATTTCTTTCTTCTTCAAGTTCCGCTATATGTGAAAGGACTATCGTGCTCTTTTCAATAGCCGAAACGCCGTGATATCTTGTTCCGCCATGAGCAGCCCTTCCTTTAATATGCAGTCTGAACCATTTAGATCCTTGCTGAATCGGAAAGATTTTCATATGACTTGGCTCTGGAATGATGGCTGCATCTGCTGTATATCCTCTCAGTATGGCTGCAAGGGTGCCTGCGCCGCCGCTCTCTTCTTCGACAACACTATGAAACACGACATCTCCCTTCAGCGGAATCTGAAGCGCATGCAGTGCTTCAAGTGCAAAGAGTAAAGAAAGGTTTCCACCTTTCATATCTGTTGCCCCGCGTCCATAAAGTCTCCCGTTTATGATATGCCCGCTGTAGGGCGGATATGTCCATTGTTTGTGATCACCTGCCGGGACAACATCCACATGCCCATTTAATAAAATAGATTTGCCTCCGCCTTTACCTTTCAATCGTCCGGCGACATTGGGACTTCCTTTAAAGGAACGCCTCGGGGAATAAAAATACGGGTGGTTCAGCAAGTCATCCCCGCCAATGTCCCATACGTCAACATCAAAGCCAATGGCAGAAAGTTTATTTGCTACGATTTGCTGTACTTCTTGCTCATTTCCTTGTGTGCTGTCACATTGCACCATTTGCTGAAGAAGCGCCATGGCTTCCTCCTTATGCTCTTTCATCCAGCTTCTGATACGTGTGGTTGGCTGCAAGTCGGTCATCCTTTCTACACAACAGATTTGACATCAGGCGCTAAAATGAGCGGCGCCTCTGTCGCCCTCATGACATCTTCCGGCTGAAACGGCGGCATGACTTCACGCAAAATGAGCAGCTGTGATTTGACCTCAATGACTGCCATATCCGTAATAATCAGATCTACACAAGACTTAGCAGTTAAAGGCAGCGTGCAGGCTGCTTTTATCTTAGATTGTCCATGTTTATCAAGGTGGCTCATCACAACCACCACCTTTTTCGCTTTTTGCGCAAGTTCAATGGCTCCACCCATACCCGGCACTCGTTTCCCTGGCACAATCCAATTGGCAAGATCCCCATGACTGCTGACTTCAAGTGCACCTAAAATGGTCATATCCAGCATCCCTTTGCGAATGATGCCAAAAGCGGTTGTGCTGTCCATATATGATCCGCCTTTTGTTAACGTAATGGGAAAACCCCCGGCATTGCACAAATTCGGGTCTTCTTCCCCTCGTGCTGGTGAAGCGCCTGCTCCCATAATGCCGTTTTCTGCATGCAGCCACACCTCGTAATGTGCTGGGATGTAGTCAGCTGCAAGGGTCGGGATGCCGATCCCAAGATTCACAATCATGCCATCTTCAATTTCCTGTGCCGCGCGTTTGGCTATGCGGTGTCTTAAATCGATGTCTCCCATGCCCATGTCCAGTTCACTCCTTTTGATTGCACGATCTGGTTCACAAATACGCCTGGCGTGACGATTTCCTCTGGATGAAGCCCGCCCACAGGCACAATCTCTTCTACTTCCGCAATGGTCCAGTCTCCTGCCATCGCCACAATCGGGTTTGTATTCCGTGCACTTTTATCAAAAATCAGGTTGCCTGCTTCATCTGCTTTGAGGGCATTCACAATCGCGATATCCGCAGTCAGTGCAGGCTCAAGGATATACTTCTTTCCATCCAGCTGAACCAATTGTTTCTCATCAAGATTGAGACTATCCATGCCGACATCTGTCACAATGCCCGCTAAACCCATCCCGCCTGCCCTGATCTTTTCCGCTAGGATGCCTTGCGGGTAAAAAAGAACGTCTAGTGTCCCTGCCTGCATTTTCTGCCCGGCAATTGGATTAGAGCCAATATGTGAAGCAATGATTTTCTTCACTCTTCCTTCTGTGATCAGCCTGCCAACACCGATTTGCGGGAAGCCTGCATCGTTCCCGATCAATGTCAGGGCTTTAATATTGGCTTCTAGAATGGCATCGATCAATGATGGCGGGGAGCCTACACCGCCAAACCCGCCAAACATAATGGTCATTCCGTCTCTAAAATGTGTGATGACTTGATCAAAGTTCGCTGTTTTGTTCATCATCTTTCCTCCCTACATGGCAGATGGGAAAAACCCTCGATTGATGACTTCTTGCTCGACCTGCGTCATTGTCTGCCCGAATAAATGAATCAGTTCATCCATCTCCTGCTGCGTAATGGAAAGCGGCGGTGCGATCATGACCGCTGCACCTCCCACACCATCCTCTCCAGCGCTTGCTGGGTAAACAAGCAAACCATTTTGCTTGGCCGTCTCCACAACTAAATGTGTCATTTGAGCATGGGCAGGAAATGGTGTTTTCGATAATCGGTCTGCGACAAATTCAATGCCAATGAGCATCCCCTTTCCTCTCACATCTCCTATGATGGAATGTTTTGTTTGCAAATTCTTTAAAGCATTCATTAAATATCGGCCAGACAGATCAGCCCGTTCTGAAAGCTGATGTTTTTTCATATATCGAATGACAGCCAGTGAGACGGCTGCTGAAAGCGGATTGCCGCTATAAGTGTGGCCTGCCATCACAGAGCCCGAACCACTGAGAATCGGTGCAATCACATGATCCGCTGAGACAGCTGCAGCAATCGGTGAATAGCCGGCGCTCATGCCTTTTCCGAGTACCATGATGTCTGGTACGACGCCCCAATGTTCCATGGCAAACATTTTCCCAGTTCGTCCAAAGCCTGTCATGACTTCATCTGCAATCATTAAAATATCGTTTTCCTCACAAACTCGCTTCATCGCCGCAAAATATCCGTCTGGCGGAACAAGCGCCGCGCCCGCTGCTCCAACAATCGGCTCTGCAATAAAAGCCGCAATCCTCTCTTTTCCTATACGCTGGATGACGGTTTTAAATTCCTGTACATACCATTCGACCTGCTTGCTTTCTTCCTTTGGCAGCCACGAACGGTAGCTGTATGGCGGAGACAGCACCGGGTGTTTTTCGAGCAGTGGTTCAAAGCGCTCTCTCCTTGCAATATGACCTGACATCGACAGCGCACCGAGTGTGATGCCGTGATAACTCATCCATCTTGAAATGATGTGATTCTTCTCAGCCTTCCCCTGCTCCTGCCAATGCTGAATGGCAATTTTCATGGCGGTCTCTGTTGCCTCTGATCCGCTTCCGACAAAAAAAGACCAGTTCAGGTTCCCTGGGCAGAGCGTACTCAATTCATAGGCAAGTTCTTCTGCTGGTTCATTTGTGAATTGTGACCTGTACGTAAAGCTCACCTTTTCCGCTTGCTCTGTCATGGCATCAATGATGTCTCGTATGCCATGTCCAATACTTGCCGTGACAGCACCCGATGAGCCGTCTAAATATTTTTTCCCGTCCCGATCATATAAATAAATTCCCTCTCCTTTCACAGCCACAGGATAATGCTGATTCAACATCGGTTTGATTAAGTAATCCCGGGTCTCCACTTTGTCATTCCTCCCTCTCTCGTCAGCAGCTGCATCTTTCTTTTTTCATGAATCGCAAGAAAATTTTGTATACTTGTTATAAGATTAGCTTAATCAAGAGGGCAGTCATCCTCCATTCGCCACATGCCCGAATTTCACACGCATTTTTTATACATCGTGTATAAGAGTGTTCAAAAGGAGGTCATGAGTCTATGGCGATTCTCGTCAAAGATGCACTCTCGCTCGATATCATGAAGGAAACAAAGCTGCTTGCTGGGGAAAATGGACTGGACCGCCTCATTCAGTGGGTGACCATCGTGGAAATTATCGAAGATACTTCAAGGCTTTCAGAAGGGGAACTGCTCGTCACAACCGGCTTTGGGCTTGCAGACAATCAGGAAAGGCGCACCCGGCTTGAGGAGCTGATTCAATCTCAACGTCTATCGGCCATTGCGATTTATAAAGGCGTATACTTAACGGAAATTCCGGCATCACTGATCGAAGCTGCCAAAAACAGCGGCATTCCACTCATCGAGATTCCTTCACATGTCAACTTCTCAGACATTACAAAAGCCGTCCTAGAGCAAATCGTCAGCAGCCAGCTCCATCAGCTTAAATATTCTTCAGCCATTCACCAAAGACTAACCCATTTAAATGTCAGCAATAAAAATGTCACACAAATTACAGATGAGCTGGCACACCTCACTTCGGCGAACATCGTTGTGCTAGATGTTTTTTTACATCAAACCGCAGCTCATCTCATAAAAGATGAAGTGACGTACTCTCCTGCTGTTGGCTTTTTGACAGATCATGAACCAATCGAAACGATGCCTCTTCTCAAGCAGGCTGAGGAGAAAGGAAGGCTCGTTTATGACACGTGCGGTGCGTTTGTCCTTGCTGCATGTCCGGTGATTGCGATGGGTGATATTTTCGGGTTTATTGTGTCTTTGAAGAAAAAGGAAGCATGGCATCATCTCGATGCGATTGCCATCGAGCATGCCGGGGCGGTGTATGCGATTGAATGGCTGAAGCAAAAAGCCATTCAAGATACAGAAAACCAAATGCAAGGTCATTTGTTAGATGATATTTTGCAGCAGCAATACACAGAAGAAAGCTATGTGGTCGAACAGGCAACAAAGCTGCAATACGATATGAGCGATGAGCAGGTGGTCATCTACTTTCAATTTCAGCATCAGCACACACAGCTCGATCACCAAATGATGCAGCGTCTATCTCAATTGCTCACGTCGATATTTGAACGCAGACATATTCCTTTTTTACTAAAGACAAGGCTCGATTCTATTTTTGTTCTTACACCAGCAGAAAAAAAAGCGTTTCAAGAAGCAGAGTGGTATCGTGCAGCAGAAGAGTGCCGGAGCACTTGGTCTTATTTTTTTCCCGTCCATCCGATTGTGATTGGCATTGGGAGAGCCTATGACCAGATCGGTCTCTTTTCAAAAAGCGCAAAGGAAGCGCAGTATGCAGCAAGGCTTCTTCCGCTTTTAAAGACAGACGAATGCATCATTCATTATCAAAAGCTCGGCTTATACGGGATGCTGCTTGAAATGAATGAAGCGGGTATGAATTTGCATGACTTTTACGTGGAGCTGTTGAGTCCCTTGCTTTATACGAAAAAACAGGGGGCTGACCTGATCCATACACTCGAAGTGTATTTGGCACACAATGAAAATATTCAAAAATCTGCGGGAGAATTGTTTATTCACAGGCATACATTAAGCTACCGGCTGAAACAAATTGAAACGAGAACAGGCTGCAGCCTCAAATCCACAGATGATCGGATGAAGCTGCAGCTCAGTATCATGGCGTACCGCCTATCTGGTCTGCTTGATCAGATGAGAACCATTTCATGATTCATTTGGCGTTTTCACCCATAGATTCATATCTTCAATTTTGTCAAAAATATAGCAGTTGTTTTGGAAACGCCCGGTATACGTATAGCCGAGCTGATAAAACACTTGGTTCATTCCATAGGACAGTGCACGTGCGAGAGAATAAAAGACATAGATGTGCATGGATTGAAGTTCTTTTTCGAGTGCTAGAATCAAATGATGCATGAATCCTAGTTTTCTGTATGATGGAAGGGTCGCACAATCTGTTAATTCCGCATGACCATACGGCTCATTGATTTCAGCGGATGCTGCACTCACAATGTGACCGTCATGTTCAACGGCATAAAAGACGGTCCCTTCCTCCATCACCTTTTGGATGTAATCTGGCTCATTCATTGGCGTAGGATACGTTTCAAAAACGGTATCATAGAGCTTTGCCAGCTTGTGAATATCCTGCGTATCCGCTTTCCTCATCACATACTCATCCTGCCACGTGCCTTGGTCTTTTTTGAGAGGCTTTTCCTGAATAGACGCAACAATTTCATCTTCCTTCAGCCAATACGGGCTGTTCATCCGATCCTCCGTCAGAAAGAGCGACATGCCGTACGCATCACTTCCAAGAAAATAATGAGAAAACACGCCTTCAAGCCGAAAGCCTTTTTCTAAAAAAAGAGGCATATGCTCACGCCTGACTTTCACAATGACCTTAGAAGCCTTGGAGTCTGCAGCTTCCTGAAGAACCGACTGAATCACATCCCGCACCCTGCCGCTGTAGTCATCCAAACGGATTCGCTCATTAAATGAATCAATACAGATCGAGGCAGAAAAACGCTCGTTCGCAAGTTCCTTCAATTGCACCATATACTCATCCTCTCTTATAAATCAGCTAATAAAAAAAATCCAAATGGAAAATGAAACAATGACGATACCAGAAAAAATCGACATGATCATATACCGAATGGCTGAGCCTTTTTTGGCTTTGTTTTGCTTTCTCGCTTCATACATGATGAGATTTGAGAACAGTACAAATAAAATAAGTAACACGATTGCAAATAGAATGATTCCTTGAATGACCATGCTGCCTCCTCATAAACTCGTCATCCCATACTACTTCTTCATATTCCGCCGGCATCCCTTCTCATGAACAAAAAACACCTTTCCATCTCGTCAGATAGAAAGGTGTTTTGATTAAACGTTTTTCCCCGCAGCCTTCAGTGCACGGGCACCGATGTCACGGCGATAAAATAGACCTGGCTGAATGATTTCTTCAACCGCTTCATACACTCTTGATCTTGCCGCTTCAAATGTGTCGTCAAATGCGGTTACATTCGCTACACGGCCGCCATTTGTGACGAATTGATCGTTTTCTTTTTTTGTTCCTGCGTGGAAGGTCACAACATCAGACACAGTCGTTTGCAAGGCACCGATCGGTGTGCCTTTTGCATAGTCTTCTGGGTATCCTTCTGATGCAAGAACCACACTGACAGCCGCAGTGTCTTTCCACTGTAAGTCCACATCTTTTCCATCAAGAATATCGAGGAATACTTGGACTAGATCTGATTCAAGACGAGGGAGAACCACCTGCGTTTCAGGGTCGCCAAAGCGTGCATTGAATTCAATCACCTTTGAGCCTTCTGGTGTCAGCATTAAACCTGCATATAAAATGCCTGTAAATGGACGCCCTTCCTGCACCATCGCGCGAGCTGCCGGTTTGACAACATCTTCCACGGCTTTCTGAACCACTTCATCTGAAATTTGCGGAACTGGTGAATAAGCGCCCATTCCGCCAGTGTTCGGCCCTTTGTCATCTTCAAAGGCCCGTTTGTGATCCTGCGCAATCACCATCGGATACACCTTTTCCCCGTTGACAAAAGCCATGAGTGAAAATTCTTCGCCTGTTAAAAATTCTTCGATGACAACAGATGCACTTGCATCGCCAAACTTTTCATCCTCTAAGAAATCATGCAGACAATCGACCGCCTCTTCAAGCGTCATAGCCACTGTGACGCCTTTTCCTGCGGCAAGCCCGTCTGCTTTAATGACAATCGGCGCACCTTTTTCTTCCACATATGCCTTTGCTTCTTCAAACGATGTAAAGGCAGCGTAAGCGGCTGTTGGGATATCGTAGTTCTTCATTAAGTCTTTTGCAAATTCCTTTGAGCCTTCAATGACCGCAGCTTTTGCATTCGGTCCAAATACTTTTAGACCTGCTTCTTCAAATGCATCAACGACACCTGCGATTAAAGGGACCTCTGGACCGACAATGGTTAAGCCGATTTCGTTTTCTTTTGCAAAACGAATTAATGACTCATGATCGCCTTCGTCGATTGGTACAAGCTTCGCAGCATCTGTCATTCCATCATTGCCGGGTGCGACAAATACTTGGCTGACAAGTTCACTTTGATTCACTTTCCATGCGATGGTATGCTCTCTTCCACCTCTGCCGATAATTAATACGTTCACACTGTCATCCCCTTAATGTTTGAAATGTCTAACGCCAGTGAAGACCATGGCGATGCCGTATTCATCTGCTTTTTGAATCGATTCTTCATCACGAATAGATCCGCCTGGCTGAATGATCGCTGTGACGCCTGCCTTTGCAGCAGCTTCCACTGTATCGCCCATTGGGAAGAATGCATCAGAGCCTAGTGCGCTTCCTTTTGCCTTTTCACCAGCTTGCTCAATTGCAATGTTAGCTGAGCCCACGCGGTTCATTTGACCAGCACCGATTCCTGCTGTCATTTGATCTTTCGCAAGGACAATGGCATTTGATTTCACATGCTTGACTACTTTCCAAGCAAGCTTTAAGTCTTTCCATTCGTCTTCTGTTGGTTCTCTTTTCGTTGGAATAGAAATCGTTGCTTCCTCTAAGCCGTACGTGTCAATATCCTGAACAAGCAGTCCGCCATGGACACTTGTCAGCTGCTTTTCTTTTTTCCCGAGATCCGCTTCTACATCTAATGTTAATAGACGAAGATTCTTTTTCGCCGTTAACACGTCAAGCGCTTCTTGGCTGAACGATGGGGCGATGACAATTTCTAAGAAAATCGTATGCAGCACCTCAGCCGTTTGTTTGTCTACTTCACGGTTAAGTGCCACAATGCCGCCAAAAATAGACGTCTCATCTGCTTTGAATGCTCTGTCAAATGCTTCTGCAATAGTTTCTCCTGTACCAACGCCGCACGGGTTCATATGCTTCACTGCGACAGCTGCCGGCTCCGTGAATTCACGTACGATTTGGAGTGCTGCATCTGCATCTTTAATATTGTTATAGGAAAGTTCTTTTCCATGTAATTGCTTTGCAGTAGCCAAAGAACCTTTGGCTGGAAGAGCATTTTCATAGAAAGTCGCCGCTTGGTGCGGGTTTTCTCCATAACGAAGGGATTGTTTTTTCTCAAACGTGACAGTGAACTGTTCTGGCTCTGTTTCGCCCACAAAATTTGTTAAGTAATCCGCAATCAGAGCATCGTATGCAGCCGTATGACGGAATACCTTTGCAGCGAGCTCACGTTTTTTCTCGAGTGACACGCCGCCTTCTTTGATTTGCTGGATGACTGTATCATAGTCACGAGGATCGACAATCACTGTGACGTCTTGGTGGTTTTTTGATGCCGCACGAAGCATTCCCGGTCCGCCAATATCAATGTTTTCAATCGCTTCTTCATACGTCACATCGTCTTTTGAGATCGTCTCTTTGAAAGGATAGAGATTCACGACAACAAGATCAATCGGCTGAATGCCATGCTTCTCAATCTGTGCCATATGCTCATCGTTTTCTCTCACTGCTAAAAGTCCGCCATGAATGTTCGGGTGAAGTGTTTTGAGTCGTCCGTCCATGATTTCAGGGAATCCAGTGACTTCTGAAATTCCAATGACATCAATGCCGTTCTCTTGAAGAAGCTTATGTGTACCTCCAGTTGAAATCACTTCAACGCCAAGTTCTGTTAATTCTTTCACAAAAGGTACAAGATTCGTTTTATCGGAAACACTGATTAATGCGCGTTTGATCGTCATGCCTTCGTCACCTCATTAAGATAATTCTAAAAGTGATTTGATCACTTTTGGATATAGTGTGTGTTCTAGTTCATGCATTCTTTTTTCAATCGATTCAAGCTCTTCCCCTTGTTCGATATAAATCGCGGCTTGGTCAATAATCGGGCCGGTATCCATACCTTCGTCGACAAA
The DNA here is from genome assembly GCF_054161415.1 of Bacillus sp. PK5-006. NCBI lineage: Bacteria > Bacillati > Bacillota > Bacilli > Caryophanales > Bacillaceae > Bacillus > Bacillus sp. PK5-006. Next base: position 3,059,212 of record NZ_CP096414.1, read on the forward strand.
ATGGACGGTGATGCCTGCCACTTTGACGCCTGCTTGATAAGCTTGTCCAATGGCATCCAGCCCTGGGAAGGCTGGCAGCAAGGACGGGTGGATATTGACAATTTTCCCTCTGAATGCTTCAAGTAATGTCGGACCAATCAGTCTCATATACCCAGCAAGGAAAATCCATTCCACTTCATGCAGCCTAAGCTGTTCAATGATCGTTTGTTCAAAAGCGGCTTTATTCGGAAAAGCCTTCGGTGTAAAGGCAAAGGAGGGAATGCCCTCTTTCTCAGCACGCTCCAGCACCTTTGCACCCGGTTTATCACAAATTACAATGGCGGCCTCTGCCTGCCACTGTTCTTTTTTTAATGTATCTATAATGGCTTGAAAATTCGTCCCGCTTCCAGAGGCGAAGATCGCAAACTTCTTCATGAGAGGCTTCCACCGCCGAATGTGACACCTTCTCCTTTTTTAACACGGCCGATGAGAAATGCTTTCTCTCCGTCTTCTTCAAGTCCTCTGATCACTTCGACAAGGTCATCTTCTTTTACCGCTAAGACAAAACCAATGCCCATATTAAACACGTTGAACATTTCTTCTGCCTTTAACTGTCCTTTTTCTTGAATAAAGGAGAAAATTGGCGGTACTGGCCATGAGCCGTTATCAATCTCAACGCCAAGCCCTTCAGGCAGCATACGCGGTAAATTTTCAATAAAGCCGCCGCCTGTCACATGTGCCATGCCGTCAATCTTGCCGGCTTTCACTTGTTTGAGAACAGGCTTCACATAAATTTTGGTCGGTTCAAGAAGTTCTTCTCCAAGCGGTCTTGTAAAAGGTTCATACGTTTGATGCAGATCCAGACCAGCGTCTTCCAGCAATACTTTACGAACGAGAGAGTACCCATTGCTATGAATTCCACTTGAGCTGAGTCCAATAAGCAAGTGCCCCTCTTTGATGCTCTCTCCTGTCACGATTTCATCCTTTTCAACGACGCCTACTGAAAAACCAGCAATATCATATTCATCTTCTGTGTAAAGACCCGGCATTTCTGCTGTTTCTCCGCCGACAAGCGCTGAACCAGACTGCTCACAGCCGTCAGCCACACCTTTGACGATTGATTCAATTTTTATCGGATCTGCTTTTCCAACTGCTAAGTAATCTAAGAAAAAGAGCGGTTCTGCCCCTTGTGCCAGCACATCGTTCACACACATTGCCACGGCATCGACGCCGATCGTATCATGTTGATCCATTAAAAAGGCAAGCTTTAATTTCGTTCCGACACCATCTGTTCCTGAGACAAGAACGGGCTTTTTGTATGGCAGCTCAGATAAATCAAACATACCGCCAAATCCACCTAGAGCACCCATGACACCTGCTCTTTTTGTACGTTCTACGTGTGTTTTCATTCGTTTGACGGCTTCGTATCCTGCTTCGATGTCGACACCGGCGTTTTTATATGCTTCTGACATCCCATTCACTCCTTTTAGCTGCTTCTCTTCCATTTATTTTCAGCAGAATGAAAGAGCAGCATATCAAATCATCTTGACTGCTGCTCCTTTATTCGATTATTTCGTCAGTGCTGTTTCCTTCACATGCGGAAGAACAGTATCTTCATAAATTTCAGTCGGATATTTCCCAGTAAAGCATGCTAAACATTGACCGCGCTGCGGATCATCATACTTCCTGCCAATCCCGTCCATTAAACCGTCTACGGATAAAAATGCAATGGAGTCTGCACCGATTTCCTGTCTAATTTCTTCCACTGAATGAGAAGAAGCAATCAGCTCTTCATGTGTGGACGTATCAATTCCATAAAAACATGGATGTGCGATAGGCGGTGAACTAATGCGTACATGGACTTCCGTCGCACCCGCTTCTCTTAGCATCGTCACAATGCGGCGGCTCGTAGTTCCGCGTACGATGGAATCATCCACCATCACGACACGTTTTCCTTCGACGACCCCGCGCACAGCTGACAGCTTCATGCGCACGCCCTGCTCACGCAATGCTTGAGACGGCTGGATAAAGGTTCTGCCGACATAACGGTTTTTAATTAAACCGAGCTCATATGGAATACCTGTTGCTTCGGCATATCCAATCGCTGCAGAAATACTCGAATCTGGTACACCTGTCACAACATCTGCTTCGACATGCGCTTCCTCGGCAAGCTTTTTGCCAAGGTTCTTTCTCGCACTATGCACGTTGATGCCATTGATATTGCTGTCAGGTCTTGAGAAATAAATGTATTCCATGCTGCACATGCTGCGGTTAATGTTCATGGAGAAGCGTTCAGATTTGAGGCCTTCATCATTAATGATCAGCATTTCTCCAGGCTCCACATCTCGTAAATACGTGGCACCGACAACATCAAATGCACATGTTTCGGAAGCAACAACATACGCGTCCCCAAGCATACCAAGTGAAAGCGGACGTAAGCCGTTCGGATCAAGAGCCACAATCATTTCTGTTTCCGTCATAATTAAGAAAGCATATGCGCCTTTAAGCATGGACAGGGCATTTTTGATCTGCTCTTTCAATTCAACATAGCCGCTGCGCTTAATTAAATGAGCGAGCACCTCAGTGTCAGAAGATGTTTGGAATATACTCCCCTGGTTCTCTAGCTGCTGCTTTAATTGCGTTGCATTCACTAAGTTCCCATTATGAGCAAGGGCAAGACTGCCGTTGTTTTGCGAGCGGAAGAAGAGGGGCTGCACATTTTCAAAGCCGCCTCCGCCTGCTGTCGCATACCGAACGTGTCCGATCGCACCTTTTCCTTTCAAATCCTTTAGCTCACCGTTTTGAAAGACTTCCGTAATCAGTCCAAGGCCTTTATGTGCCGTCAGGTTTTCACCATCTGTTGCAATGATTCCCGCACCCTCTTGTCCTCGGTGCTGAAGGCTATGCAATCCGTAATATGTGATTTGCGGGGCTTCTTCGTGTCCCCAAACCCCAAAGACGCCACACTCTTCGTTTAAGCCTCTGATTTCAGCAAGCATGGGATCGCTCCTTTCCATGCGCGTTCAAGCTCGTTGACCGCTGCATGAATCCATTGTTGTCCTTCTTGATTTTTGACAGTGAATACCCCATCATTTGTGACCGTTCCAACTTCTTTCGCATCTTTGACAGCCGCAGCAAACGCTTCGCGGTGCTCTGGTTTCACTGTGACGACAAAACGTGACTGTGTTTCACTGAATAATGAAGCTTCGCTGTTTAGATCAATTTGGATATGAGCGCCAAGACCGTCTGTTCCAAATGTACTTTCAGCAAGTGCAACACCAAGACCGCCTTCAGACACATCGTGAGCTGATTGAACAAGTCCGTTTTGAATCGCAGCAAGAAGGGCTTCCTGACGAGTGAGCTCTACATCCAAATCAATTTCTGGTGCTTTTCCGTAAATACGGCCTTCTGTCATCTTTTGAAGCTCACTGCCTGCGAATTCTTCCTTCGTCTCACCAATGACGAAAATCACATCGCCAGCCTGCTGGAATGACTGCGTCGTAATATGAGCTGTATCTTCCACCAAACCAACCATCCCAATAACTGGTGTTGGGTAAATGGCTGTTCCATTTGATTCGTTATATAAAGAGACGTTACCACCGATAACTGGTGTGCTTAGCTTGCGGCACGCTTCACTAATACCGTCAGCAGATTTTTCAATTTGCCAGAAAATTTCTGGTTTTTCTGGGTTACCGAAGTTCAGGTTATCTGTTACTGCAAGCGGACGAGCGCCTGAGCACACAATGTTACGTGCTGCTTCTGCGACTGCGATTTTCCCGCCGACCTCTGGATCAAGGTAGAGATAACGTGCGTTACAATCGGTTGTCATCGCAAGGGCTTTTTTCGTTCCACGGATTCTTAAAACGCCCGCATCAGAGCCTGGTGCAACGACTGTATTTGTCCGAACCATGTAGTCATATTGGTCATAAACCCATTCTTTACTTGCAATTGTCGGCTGCTGGAGAAGCTGCTTTAACGTTTCGGCTGCATCTGTGATAGCAGGTGCTTCAACTTTTGTTTCTAAAAACTCACGATAGTATGCAGGCTCACTTGACGGCTTGTGATAAACCGGCGCTTCTTCTGCAAGGGCATCAACAGGAAGCTCACATACTACTTCACCTTGATGAAGTAAACGAAGCATTTTATCGTCTGTCACATGTCCGACTGATACCGCTTCAAGATCGTATTTTTCAAAAATATCAATGATTTCTTGTTCACGGCCTTTTTCAATGACCAGAAGCATTCTCTCTTGAGATTCAGACAGCATCATTTCGTATGCTGACATGCCTGTTTCACGCTGCGGGATAAGGTCTAGATTCATCTCGATACCAGAACCTGCTTTACTCGCCATTTCCGCACTTGAGCTTGTTAAGCCAGCCGCTCCCATATCCTGAATTCCAACGAGTGCATCGTTTTTGATGACTTCAAGGCACGCTTCAAGCAGCAGTTTTTCCATGAATGGATCACCGACTTGAACTGCTGAGCGTTTTTCTTCTGATTCATCAGAAAATTCCTCAGATGCAAATGTTGCACCGTGAATTCCGTCACGTCCCGTTTTGGCACCAACGTACATGACCGTGTTGCCGACACCTTTTGCCTGCCCTTTTTTGATGTCTTCATGGTTGATTAATCCAACACACATTGCATTTACGAGCGGGTTGCCTTCATAGCTTTGATCGAAATGAACCTCTCCGCCGACTGTTGGAATTCCGATACAGTTTCCATAGCCTGCGATCCCTGCCACTACTTCTTCAAACAAGTACTTCACGCGCGGTGAAGTCAGTTCACCAAAACGAAGAGAGTTTAATACAGCAATTGGACGCGCACCCATGGAGAATACATCACGGATAATTCCGCCGACACCTGTCGCCGCTCCTTGATACGGTTCAATCGCAGATGGATGGTTATGTGATTCGATTTTAAATACAACCGCTTGGTTGTCTCCAATATCAACGATTCCAGCGCCTTCCCCAGGACCTTGAAGGACGTGCTCTCCTTTTGTCGGGAATTTGCTTAAAACAGGCTTTGAGTTTTTATAACTGCAATGCTCTGACCACATGACAGAAAAAATGCCCGTTTCTGTGTAGTTTGGCAGCCTGCCAATAATGGATTCGATTAAAGCGAATTCTTCATCACTCAATCCCATTTGCTGATACAATTTCTCTTCTTTAATTTGCTTGTGACTTGGTTCAAGCAGTAGTGACATGAGTGTCCCTCCAATTTTTCACGATAGATTGAAACAATTTAAGTCCGTCTGCGCTGCCTAGTAATGAATCAACCGCGCGCTCAGGGTGCGGCATCATGCCGAGTACATTGCCCTCTTCATTCGTTACACCTGCAATACGATTCACACTGCCGTTAATATCGTCTCCATAGGTGAAAGCGATTTGGCCGCGTTCAATGAGCTTCGCTAAAGTGTCTTCATCACAGTAGAAGTTGCCTTCACCGTGCGCTACAGGAATCGTAATGGATTCGCCTTTTTGATAACCGCTTGTAAATTGCGTTTCGTTGTTTTCTACAATGAGTTCAACTGGGCGACAGATAAACTTCAAGTCTTTATTTCGTCTCATCGCACCCGGAAGAATGCCAAGCTCCTGAAGAATTTGGAACCCGTTACAAACACCAAGAACAGGTTTTCCTTCCTCAGCTGCTTTTTTCACCGCCGGCATGATGTTTGAGAAGCGGGCGATCGCACCACATCTTAAGTAATCCCCATAAGAGAAACCGCCTGGTACGAGTACACCGTCAAATCCGTCAAGACTCGTTTCGTCGTGCCATACATATTCAACTTGTTCACCTAACTCATCTTGAATCGCATGGTACATGTCGATATCACAGTTAGAGCCAGGCAAGACGATCACTGCAAACTTCACTGTGCGACAACCTCCTCCACCTCATAGCGGTAATCTTCAATCACCGTGTTGGCAAGTAATTTTTCGCACATTTCTTTGACGACTGTGTCTAAATCACGATCTGATTTTTCAATGACAAGCTCCATGTATTTTCCGATACGGACATCCTTTACTTCCTGATAAGACATGCTGTGCAAAGCGTGCTGCACGGCACTTCCTTGTGGATCAAGAACGCTCTCTTTTAAGCTGACAAAAATTTTCACTTTATACATGTTTATGGCCTCCAAGTCTTTTGAAAATTTCTTCGTATGCATTCGTTAAGCCGCCCAGGTTTCGTCTGAACACGTCTTTATCAAGCCTTTCGTTTGTATCTTTGTCCCAAAGCCTGCACGTATCAGGTGAAATCTCATCAGCTAGCAAAATACGATTCTCGTGATCTATTCCGAATTCAAGCTTGAAATCAATTAAATTCACATGGCAGTCTGAGAAGATTTGTTTTAACTCTTCATTCACTTGTCTTGTGATCTGTTTCATTTCCTCGACCTGCTCTGGTGTCGCTGCATCTAAAATGCGGATATGATCTTCTGTAATGAGCGGATCGCCGAGCGCATCATCTTTGTAGTAAAACTCAATCAAAGGTGTGTCCAGTTTCGTTCCCTCTGGAATGCCAAGGCGTTTTGACATGCTGCCTGCCACTACATTTCGTACAACCACTTCAAGCGGAACAATCTGTACCTTTTGAATGAGCTGCTCTGTTTCAGAAAGGCGTTTCACAAAGTGATTGTTGATCCCTTTCTCATGAAGCATTTGAAAGATTAAGCTCGAAATTTCGTTGTTCAGTCTGCCTTTGCCTTCGATTTCTGCTTTCTTTTCGCCGTTAAATGCTGTAGCTGAGTCTTTATATTCGACATATAAAATATGCTCGTCATCGGTCTGATAGATTCTTTTCGCTTTGCCTTCGTAGAGAAGTTCTTGTTTCACAGTCATTCAGGTTGGCCTCCTAATTTGAATGTTGGCAATTTTCAGGATTGGGCGCCTGGCAAGCAGGCGGCCCATTTCTTACGCAAGACCTAGACGTTCGAAAATCATATCGACATTTTTCAAATGATAGTTGTAATCGAAGCAGTCAGCGATTTGTTCCGGTGTTAAACGTGACGTGATTTTTTCTTCTGCTTCTACTAATGAACGGAACGGCACTTGCTTCTCCCACGCTTCCATTGCCTTTGGCTGAACCGTGTCATATGCCTCTTCACGTGCCATGCCTGTATCGATTAATGCAAGAAGAACGCGCTGTGAGTAAATTAAGCCAAGTGTGCGGTCCATGTTGCGTTTCATGTTCTCAGGGAAAACCGTTAAGTTTTTCACGATGTTTGAGAAACGGTTGAGCATATAGTTCAGTGCAATCGTTGCATCTGGTAAAATGATGCGCTCAGCAGATGAATGAGAAATATCACGCTCATGCCAAAGCGGTACATTTTCATAAGCTGTCAGCATATATCCACGGATCACGCGGGCAATTCCCGTCATATTTTCAGAGCCGATTGGGTTACGCTTATGCGGCATCGCTGATGATCCTTTTTGTCCTTTTGCAAAGAACTCTTCTACTTCACGTGTTTCACTCTTTTGAAGACCACGAATTTCAACAGCAAATTTCTCAATGCTCGTTGCGACTAAAGCAAGAGTAGCCATGTAATCTGCATGGCGGTCACGCTGCAAGGTTTGGGTTGAAATTGGTGCAGCTTTGATGCCAAGCTTCTCACATACATATTGCTCAACAAACGGGTCGATGTTCGCATATGTGCCAACAGCTCCAGAGATTTTGCCATATTCAATGCCAGCTTTTGCTTGTTTAAAACGTTCTAGGTTACGCTTCATTTCTTCGTACCAAAGAGCAAGCTTCAGGCCAAATGTTGTCGGTTCAGCGTGTACACCGTGTGTACGGCCCATCATGACGGTATATTTGTGCTCTTTTGCTTTTTCTTTTAGTATGTCAACAAATCTCTCAATGTCCTTGAGCAGGATATCGTTCGCCTGTTTTAATAGATATGAAAGCGCCGTATCCACTACGTCTGTCGATGTTAACCCGTAATGAACCCACTTTCTTTCTTCTCCTAGAGATTCAGAGACAGCACGCGTAAAGGCAACCACGTCGTGGCGCGTGTCTTGTTCAATCTCTAAAATACGTCCAATATCAAAGTTTGCATTTTTGCGCATTGTCACAACGTCTTCTTTCGGAATGACGCCAAGCTCTGCCCAAGCTTCACATGCGAGAATTTCTACTTCAAGCCATGCATTAAATTTGTTTTCCTCTGTCCAGATTGCTGACATTTCTGGTCGTGCGTAACGTTCGATCATTTCCCGTTTCCTCCATCTCTTTCAGTCCATATCTTTGTGATGTTTGTCATCCACTCATCATCGAGCTGTTTCATAAACGTCATATGCCCCATCTTGCGGCCGGCTTTTACTTCATGCTTTCCATATAGATAAAGCTTCGCTTCTTTGAGAAGCTCAGGATGCTCTTTTGGAATGTCCACTTCATCGCCTAATAAATTCACCATCATTCCCTCTGATAAAAGGGCTGTACCGCCAAGCGGCAAACCACATATAGCGCGGACGTGCTGTTCAAACTGACTTGTCTCACATAAATCGAGTGTATAATGACCAGAATTATGCGGGCGCGGTGCCAGTTCATTGACGAGCAGCTTTCCGTCATTTGTCAGGAACAGTTCTACAGCAAGAGTACCAACCAGCCCCAGCTTTTCAGCCAGTGTTGTTGCCAATTCTTTCGCCTTCTCCTGAATGCGGTTCTCTACCCTTGCAGGCACAATGCTTTGGAACAAAATATTATGCTTATGAATGTTCTCAGCGACTGGGAATACTGCAATCTCTCCATGAACAGAACGAGTGACGATCACCGAGAGCTCCATTTGAAATGGAACCCAGCTTTCTAAAATACAAGTTCCATGTGTGAGCAGTGCAGCTGCTTCCTGAAGCTGTTCTTTTTCTTTAATGACGTACTGTCCTTTTCCGTCGTAGCCGCCTCTGCATGTTTTCAGCACGGCTGGCAAACCGAGCACGTCCACTGCGTCTTCTAGCTCTTTTTCATCATGAATGATGCGGTAAGGCGCTACTTCACAGCCTGCGTTTACAATTCCTTTTTTCTCGGTCTCACGATTTTGAGTTAAAAGGAGAAGGTCGCTTCCTTGTGGTAAATAGGCTTCTTCCTTCAGCTGATTGAGTGCATCATAATCAATATTTTCAAACTCATAAGTCACTACATCGCTGATGTCTGCCAGCTTTCGAATCGCTTCAAGGTCACTATATGCGGCTGTGATTTCTTTATCGGCAACCTGTCCGCAAGGAGATTGTGCAACTGGGTCTAGAACTGCTGCCCGGTACCCCATTTGCTTTGCGCTGACAGCCATGTATCTGCCAAGCTGTCCGCCGCCAATGATCCCGATGGTTGCGTTTGGAAAAATGGTCTGCTTAGCCAAGCTGATCACTGCTTTCTAGTACAGTCTGTTTTGTCTGCTCTCTTCTTTCTTCAAGGCGAGCTGCGACCTTTTCATCAAATGCTGAAATCATTTGTGCGGCAAGAAGGCCTGCATTTGTTGCACCGGCTTTGCCAATGGCTACTGTAGCAACTGGTACACCGCCTGGCATTTGAACGATGGATAATAAGGAATCCAGCCCGTTTAGTGCCTTTGATTGTACAGGCACACCAATGACCGGCAGTGTCGTTTTTGCTGCGACCATCCCCGGTAAATGTGCTGCGCCTCCAGCACCGGCAATGATGACTTTTAGTCCTTTACCTCTTGCTTCAGTCGCATATTCAAACATCAAGTCAGGTGTCCGGTGTGCAGATACTACCTGTTTTTCATACGGAATGTTTAATTCCTCTAAGATGTCGCACGCATTTTTCATTGTTTCCCAATCAGATGTACTTCCCATGATGACACCTACAAGCGGCTTCATTTTGTCCCCACCTTTAAGCTGTTATTCGATTTTGTATCGTTTGACACGCTTCCCAAACCTAAGCAGCTTGTCAAACGCCGAACAAAAAGGCCCGGTCTGTATTGCAATGTTAGGAAGCAACACAAACCGGGCCATGGTAAGCGCTGTTCGCTTTTGAAACGCCATGTCAGTTTTGTTCACTATCCTGCATAGTCCAGTCATTTACGGTAACTGGGTAGAAACTTATGGGCCATATTCCCAAGATTATATGAGGCTCGTGTTTTGATTTCATGTTTATCTTAACAACGGATGTTCATGATGTCAACGGATTTATCGAACAATCTATGAAGTCGTCGTTTTAATGTTCGGATTTAGACTATTTTTCCTTCAAATACGATTTTTTTCCCAATCGGAATGATCTGAATCGACCCATTTTCCTTCTTTTCTTGAAAAATCGGTTCCTCCATTCGACGGACAGGCGAGTAGCCTTCCGCTGCCATCTGGGACAACACTTGATCAATCGTCATGTTGTCTTCCACATAGAATTTTTTCTTCTTTGGTTTTGCGGTCATTCTTTAATTCTCCTTTTCTTCACAGCCTTCACCCAGAAGCCGCCGTGAATCGATTTGGGCTCATATGAAATGATAAACGCCTTTGAATCCAGCGTCTTAATCGTTTCATATAATTGCAGTTCATATTTTCTCGGTGTTAAAATTTGCAATGCTGTCCGGTCTCCTTCAAGACCGCCTGCTACCCAGCTGGTGACACCATATCCTTTTTCTCTCAATTGTCTTGGGAGATCGACATCCAATTCTTTTGTGATCACGTTAACAGTTGTGTAGCCAAGTGCCAGCTTCTCTTCAATTTTCATCCCGACAATGATCCCCATCCCATAACCTAGCGCATACGCAATGACATTTTGTATTTGATCTAAGTTATCTAAAACGATACTTAACCCAATGACATAAATGAGCATTTCGATCGTACCCGCAAAAGCAGCTGCGTACCGTCTGCCTTTCATCGTTAAAATCAAACGCATGGTGGAAAAAGAAACATAAACAATATTAATCACTAAAATGATTAAAACCATGGTGAACGCATTGGATAAAAGTTGTTGAAGCACGATTCGAACCCCCTGCACTAAAAAATCAAATAAAGCACCCCATATTCTACTAGAGAACATACCTTGATACAATCAAATTTACGCGATCAAAACACATATATCTTTCGACAACAAGGGTGGTCTTTGTTACCAAGAGTTTACCCGTTTTTTTCTTTTCTCAACATGAAAACCTCCTTTTTCAAAAAAGGAGGTTTTCAGTGTGTTTTATCCAAATCGAACAGGAACAAGTGATGGAATCAAATACTCCCCGACTATGCCCCAGAGCAGCGCAATGATGACAAGCTCAACCAATAAAAAGACCCAGCCTGCATACATCAAATCTCCACGTACGGCATCATGCTCCGATTGAATCGAGCGAAAGAGCACGACCGCAATCAACTGGAGGCCGACAAACATCATTACGGATATTATGACGGTCACATATGGAATATTCAGCATGGCAAATACAAGCCAAAGGATGGATAAAACCAACACCGGCACAAGCGCAGCACCAAACTTCATGATCACTTCTTTCAGTGATATGTTTCCTTTTAGCATGTACTTTCCGAGCAGCCAGACGGTAAGCATCATCAATGTCAACACAATGAGCGTAAAGACTGCCACTCTCAAAAAGGCGTCACCAAAAGAATAATGAATGCCAAAGCCTAATAAACGGGTCTTTGACGCCTTTAATTGAACATAGTTGCCTAAAGCAAAAAACACGCTGAATAACACAATCGAGATCCAGGCGTACTTCATACGCAATGTTTCCGCTTGATTAATGGCCCGGCTCGGTGATTTTAACATCGCCAGTCCATATGAACCATAACGCTTAAACGCGCCTCCTACACCTTGCAGTATACGCTGGATAGCTGAACGCTCATCATCCGCTGTTTTTGAGGTTCTTCCTCGTTTTGCAGCGCTGCGGCTGAGGCGGGATTGCCTTGTTTCTTGATCTATTGATGACTCTTCGTTTTTCTTTTCAGATGTCCCCTGATCTTGATCTTTCTCTAACATCTCATATCAACTCCTATCCAATCCTTACAGTGCTAAAAGTGCATGAACTGTTCGGATGACTCCTCTTAAAGTAGCGGAGTCTCTCTATTCAGTCAAGATTCCTTGACGTTCATACGAATAGACGGATAAAAGGCAGCAGAGGTTTTAAAATGGAGAGAAAATAAGACAAAACAAAAAAGCTGACGGCCTCCATCAGCTTTTTATCAATGTTGAAATTCATGGTCAACGATATTGACTCCGCTTTCCTTGCTGGACCCGGAGATTCTCCTGATGAGCGGGGAACCGAGTCTTCTTGGTCGTATCAACCTGTGTAATATGTCCATTATGAATGGTGATGACCACTGATCCATAGTCGATCCCTTTTAAGGCAGATAAAATATAATTCAGCTTTTGTTCATCCATCGCTCATCCCCCTATTTTTGTTTTCGCTCTTTTAAATAGAGAACCTCATTTTCCAGCTCATGAATTGTATAATGCATGAGCGCTTCCTGCTTTTCTTCATGCCCCCATAAAAGGAGCTTTTGAATCAGCACCTGCTTTTTTCGTTCAATCACCTGTCGAAGCCAGCGTGACAAAAGACATCTCCTCCCCTTTTGAATGTCTGCAAGAAAAAAAGGCACCCTGAAACCTTCTATTAAAAAAGGAAATCAAAGCGCCTTTGGTGATCCAATCAGCGAATTATGTCTTTTTATCATAAACACATAATTCCTATAAGTCAACTATGTTTTGATTTTTTTAACAAAAAACAGCAGCTTCCATGAGCTGCTGTTTCAAATGTTCAATTAATGATTTAAGAAAGCAAAATATAGAATAAAGATGACAAACAATCCGTACATAATTGGATGTACTTCTTTCGCTTTCCCTTTAAAGATCATCGTAATCGGGTAGAAAATAAAGCCAACCGCAATCCCTGTTGCAATACTGTATGTCAGTGGCATCATAATCATCGTTAAGAAAGCTGGTACCGCAATTTCAAAACGATCCCATGCAATCTTCGCCAGCGGAGCGACCATCAGTGCACCAACAATAATCAAAGCAGGTGCTGTCACATTAGGTGTAACAATGGATAAAAGCGGTGAGAAGAACATCGCCAGCAAGAAGAAAATCCCTGTGACTACAGCTGCAAAACCAGAACGCGCACCAGCAGCAACACCTGAGCTAGATTCAACATAAGATGTGGTTGTAGATGTACCTAGAACAGAACCTACAACAATAGACGAAGAATCCGCCAGAAGCGCTCTTCCTGCACGTGGCAGCTCATTATTTTTCATTAAACCAGCCTGTGTTGCCACAGCTACAAGCGTACCAGCTGTATCAAAGAATCCAACGAAAAGGAACGTTAAAATCACAATAAGCATTTGAATGGAGAATATTTCTGGTAAGTGAATCAAGGCTTGACCAAAGGTTGGAGACAAGCTTGGAATACTTCCCACAATTTGAGACGGTACTGGTATAAGACCAAAAATCATCCCGGCAATAGCAGTCACAAGCATCCCAATGAAGACACCTGAATTCACACGAAGAACCATTAATATAACAGTCACTACGATACCAAACACCGTTAACAGAACCGGACCACTATGAATATTTCCAATCGAAACGAGTGTATTATCATTATTGGCGATAATGCCAGAGCCTTGAAGACCGACAAACGTAATGAACAAACCAATACCTGCACCAACTGCCAGCTTCAGCTCAGCCGGAATGGCATTGATGATTTTTTCACGGAAACCTGTTAAAGAAAGAGCAACGAAAATCAATCCTGAAACAAACACACCTGAAAGTGCTGCTTCCCATTTAATGCCCATGCCAAGTACAACCGAAAAGGCGAAGAACGCATTCAGACCCATACCTGGTGCAATCGCAATCGGATACCTGGCGATCAATCCCATCAGAATACACCCTGCAGCAGAAGCTAACGCCGTTGCTGTAAAGACTGCCCCCTGATCAATTCGTAATTTATCTGGAAAATCCGGCACAGACACTAATGCAAGTGTGATCGGATTAACAAACAGAATGTAAGCCATCGACAAAAATGTGGTTAAACCACCGATGATCTCTCTGCGGTAATTCGTACCTAACTCATCAAACTGAAAAAACTGTTTCAAGCCAACTGACTCCCTTCATGTCCTTTTGCTTTAGCCTGCCCCATTCACTAGTCAAATAAAAAACGCCCCAACAATTTTGGGACGCTTGACTACATATGTGAATTCAGACTGTGACATAAAACAAGAACAATGCATGATTTATATCAAACGAGTGTGAATTGACGTAGTCAAGCCATTTACGGTAGCTTGGTAGAAACTTGCGGGCCATATCCCCGCGATTATACGACTTCTATCTATTTGATTTCTGTGTCTATTGTACCAACTTCATTTTTAAAACACAATACGAAAAGCGAACATTTTTCAAAGAAATGTCCGTTTCATTCGTCTTATTACACGAATTTGGAAATTCACATCTAGTTCTTTATACACCCTTCCCCAAATCCTTCTCTTTTGCAAAAACCGCTTCGGCTACATGGAAAAACTCTTTCACTGCCGGAGAAGCTTGAGAGAGCGACGGACAGGCAAGCGCAACCTCACGATGATGAGAGACATTCAGGTGACGAATATGCACAAGCTGCTGCGTTTTTAAAAACAACTCCGGACCAATCGTGACGCCGAGTCCTTCCCCTACCATACGGGCAATGGTCGTACAATCATGAACTTCAAATAAAACAGCTGGCTTCATTTGCGCCTCCGAAAAAATATCCTCTACATGTGATTGATACATGCCAGTCGGCATAATAAATGGTTCACCCGCCAAATCTGTTATATCTACAATGGGCTGCTGTTCATATCGATGATTTGGGTGATAGGCGACGACCATCTCATCTTTCATAAGCGGCAGTAAATCAAAGGCTTCATCCGCATGGCCTTTTACAACAAATCCAACATCAATGATGCCAGAATCCAGCCACTCCAATATTTCTTCATACGTTCCCTCATAAAATTTAAATTCAATTTTTGGATGTTTTTTCTGATAGCTCACAAGCAGTTTAGGCAATAAACAAGCCGAGGCACTGGCAAATGTGCCGATACGAATCAAGCCTGTTTCAATATTTTTCGTTAACGCAATTTCTTGCTGAATTTTCTCCACTCTATTTAACACTTCTCTAATATGCGGGAGAAGCGTTTGACCAATGTCCGTCAGCATAATGCCCTTTTTTCGGTCGCGAATGAATAAAGACACACCCCACTCTGACTCTAAATTCGCCACTGCATGACTGACAGCGGACTGCGTCATATTTAATGCTTCAGCTGCTGCTGTAAAACTGCCAAGCTCCACTACTTTTGCGATAATATCAAAGCGAACAAAGCTCATGAGTATTTACTCATCTCCTTCATGAAAAACATCAATTTTACTTATGTTAGCACGGAATTTAAACTAAAGACAACGTATCAACATGAAGGAAGGGTTCAAAATGAAAAATACTTCTCATCAGCTATTGATTGTTCTTTTAGCTGTCGGTTCTTTTGTCACAGGCACGTCAGAATTCGTCGTGTCAGGCATTCTAGATATCATTGCTGTTGATTTACACATCTCTATTCCTGCTGCCGGACAGCTCATCACCGTCTATTCTCTTTTTTATGCAGTAGGCGCTCTCTTTTTAGTCATGGCAACGTCGAAGCTGAACCGAAAAAAGGTTTTGTTATCAGCTATTTTTGTGTTTATTTTAGGCAATATGCTCGCCTTTTTCAGTCATCATTTTGTGTTGCTTCTGCTCTCTCGGATCATCATGGCCATGAGCGGCGGCTTATATATTGTCGTCGCCACGAATTATGCAGCGCAGATCGCCCCGCCAGAAAAAAAGGGAAGCGCAATGGCGACTGTCATTACAGGATTCACCGTTTCACTGGTACTTGGTGTGCCGATTGGAACATTTCTATCAGGTCACGTGGATTGGCACTATATTTTCCTCATCATTGCACTAGGTACTGCTTGTCTCTTCTTGCTTCTTTATCAATTGCTGCCACGCATAGAGGGACATTCTCATCTGCCATTGAAGCAGCAATTACACATCCTTCAAGACCGCAGAGTGATCAGCGGATTAGCCACGACGGTCTTTTGGATCTTAGGCTACACGATGGTCTTTGCTTATATCTCTCCTTTATTACGACAGACCGCCGGCTTTTCACTTGAAATGACAAGCATGGCCTTGCTCGTCTTAGGCATTTCTGCTTTTATTGGCTCACGCTTTGGCGGCTTCGCCGTCGATCAATGGGGACCAAACCGAACCATCTCGATCAGCATCATGATCCAGATGTTCGCTCTCTTTGCCTTATTCTTTACGCAATTCTCTACAATTAGCGTCTTGATCACACTCGCCATTTGGGGCATCGCCACATGGACAACAACACCAGCGAAGCAATTTTATCTGATCTCCCTTAAACCCCAAGCATCAGAAACCGTGCTGAGCTTTAATACAGCGATTATGAACATCGGCATGATGCTTGGATCGTCTATGGGCGGTGTGATTATACAGTATACAAATGTCACGAACTTAAGCTGGATTGGCGGATTAGCTAGTTTTGTGGCGTTGATGTTGATTCGGTATTCGTTTAATCGTCATCGACTGGTGGAACAACAGACAAAAAGCGAACATGTGTAATCATGTTCGCTCTCTTATTTATTGACTAGCGTTTGAAGTTTCTTTTTTGACTGGAATGGTTACCTTTATCTCTTTCTGTGGTGCCAACATATTCAGTTCTGACAAATCAAGGTAAAGCCCATAATCTTTAAAAGAAAAATGGTTTAATGATAAAGTCTCTAACTCCTTATTATCAAATTCAAAGGTGGATTGCATCGAAGCTGTCTTTAAATTCGTCATCTTCGCATGGTTCCCCTTCAAGTAATATCCGCTTTCATAGTCTGCTTGTGGATCGGGCCATGATTTCATCTTTTCAACATCGCCTAATCCAATGAATTCACCTATATTCTCCATCACATCCTGATCTAATTCTTTTTGATCTACCCCAGTAAATTGATAATCAACAATCACAGAACGGTCTTTTTGCTCTATCTTAATGATTTTGATTCCGATGCCATGGTGTTTTGTTTTGAACTGAACAGGCAGCTTTGTCTTGAGAGGAATGATGTGGCTGTATTCTCGTTCGTATCTCACATCTGTGTAAAATGTCAATTCAGTCGCCTTTGGATTGATCGGCTGATTCAAAATTGTCAAATGATCTTTTCTAGTTTTGTCAGAAGTCAGTTGTTTTTTTCTTAAAACGGTTCCAATCTCAAGCTCATACTCATTCCCTAAATTATCCTTCATTCTATCAATACTAACTCTATCATCTTTGGCAAAACCATTGTAATCAATGGCATATTGAATAGCAGAGCCATTCACTCCATTTTCTACCTTTACGTTTCTTATTTGATAACGTCCATTTAAAATAGACACGTCTTTTTGTCCCGCTAGTAAGGTGGTTTTTTGCTTGACCACAGGTAACTTGAAACGCCAATTCCCTGCAATATCCCCAATCTTCGAAATGACAAGTGGCACTTGCTGACCTTGTTTGATCGTTTGTCCATTTGTATAGACTTCCGTCTGCCCAACATAGCGGCCATCTTTTAATTTTTTCAACTCTGTTTTATCATAATTAAGTTGGAAGTTTCCATCGATTTTTTCTGCATTCACTTTGAACGAAACAGAATCTTCTTTTGTATGGAGATTCTCCACCGTGAACGTATAAACAAGCCGCCCGGCATCATAGTACACGCTGTTTACTTTCACAGTCACCCCTCTTGATTCAGCCCCCTCATTGACATGCTTCACCAAATCACTCTGAAAAAGAGACATTCCTACTTTATCGTGAAACATCATATAAAACTGCCCAATAATCGGTACACGAGCCATTGCTGTATTAAGAGAAGGAAAAAGGAAACCTGATGAAAAGTAAAGGACGATGAGAACGAGGACAGAGTATATTGGCGTTCTCCAGTTCCATTTGAACCAATGTCTTTTCTGTTCCGCTTTCACATCCCCAATGGCTTGGCGAATCGCAGAGGTCACTTCCACCGTTGGTACATCAATCTCATCATAAAGCTTTTTCATTTCTTTTCGTTCCATCAACACTCTCCTCCTTCTCCAATGTTTGCTTTAATAACTTTCTTGCTCGATACAAATGAGTTTTAACCGTTCCTTCAGGCACACCCATCTGCTCAGAAATCATCGAAATTGAATAATCTTGAAAATAAAACAACTGAATGACCACCTGGTATTGCTCATCTAACACTTCAAGTGCATTTTTTAAATCGAGCTTGTCTTCCAAAAAATCATGGCGCTCAACGCTTTCGTGCTGCTGTTCAAACGGAACAACATCTTGCTGTTTTTTCTTCATCGCAAAAATTGTATGAATCAAAATTCTCGTCAGCCAGCTAGAAAAATAAGCCGGTTCTTTTAATCCAGATAGATGCTTAAACGCTTTAATGACCGTTTCTTGAACAACATCTAACGAATCCTCTTTATCTCTTGTATAGAGAAAAGCCGTTTTATATAAACGCTCTTGATACATCAGCATTAATTTCTCAAATGCCGGGACATTCCCTTTTTGTGCTTTTTTAATTAGACGCACTTGCTTCATCTCATCCACACCTCCTACACCTGTTAGAGCAAGGTTTCTCACAAACGGTTTCAACAAATGGAAATTTCTTTTCCTTAGCATATGTCGGACAAAAATAGAAAAAGTGAATAACGGGCCGCAAAGAACATGTCGAACATTTGATATAATGGAAGAAATATGTACAAAAAGGAGTAAGTCGATTGTTTCTATTTGAAAAACCCACGTGTGCTAGCTGTCAGAAAAAGATAGAAGGAAACGAAGAAGTGTACGTCAAGCTGGTCTATCCAAAAAGAAAAGGAATGACAGAGGTAAAGGCTTGGCTCAGGAATGAAGGGGTTTTTTATTGTAAGACATGTTATGGAAAAGAAACATAAAAACAAGCATTTCAATTGAAATGCTTGTTTTTACTTTCTACTTTTTTATTTCCGCTTACTACGAAGTTCAATGAGTGCTAGTTTATTGTCATTGAAAAAGAACTCCAGAATGATACCGTTTGATTGATCTTGATATTGTATACCTTTGCTATACCCTTCGACAAACCAGAGCTTCTTGAATTGATCTCCATATGTTTGTATCACAGATGAATAATCGTCTCCAATAGTGACTCCCTTAGATGTTTTGAGTTTTTTCTGTTTTGACTGATTGTAAATAGATGTAACTCGATGATGTTGATCAACTGATACTACAAAATCTTGATTTTCTTTTTCCATATAGACCCTCTGTTTAGGATGGGAGAATTGAGTATTCTCCACAAAAGTATGATCTCTCTCAAATTTCTCACCGATCTTAAAATGACCTAGCGATTCATTTGTTAAAGATACAGAGTGAAAATTAAAAAACATAGCCACCCAAACAAATAGTGCGGTTCCTCCTAAAATAGACCCAACAATCACTAAAACTTTAGAATGGATGATTCCCTTTTTAAACAAATAGATCGCTAAAGATACGATGATCATCACGATGACGACCATAATTAGAAAAATGCCCATTTCAATTATCCTCTTTTGCTTTTATCGAATTCTGTTTGTGAATTATTCCCACAATCACATTCTCATATTATACCAAAGCATTACACAAAAACGACCAGTACAGGTATAATTTAAATAAAATTGCTCGAGGAGAAAAATATGACTAGACATAAACTGATATTCCCGCAATCATTCCCAACCATACATACCGAAAGACTAATCTTAAAACAAGCAACAATCGAAGACGCTGAGGATATGCACATCTACTTATCCAATGAAACCGTGTGCCGCTACATGGGCATTGATGCTCATGAAACGATTGAAGACACAAAAGGAGAAATCAAGTGGTATGACAACATCTTCAAAGAACAAACAGGCATCCGCTGGGGCATTTCTTTAAAAGATGATCCTGCGATCATCGGCAGCTGTGGATTTCTTAACTTGGAAAAACAGCACTGCCGCACGGAAATTGGCTATGAATTGCATCACGATCATTGGAGAAAAGGCATCATGAGCGAAGCGATTGCAGCGGTGTTACGATACGGGTTTCAGGAAATGAACCTGAATCGGATTGAAGCGATTATTGATCCAGCAAACACGTCTTCTGTTCAATTATTGGAGAAGGTTAATTTTGTACGAGAGGGTTTATTGAGGGAGTATGATCTTGGTCAGAATGGGTTTGATGATGTGTTTATTTATTCGATTTTGAAGAGGGATTTCAAATAAACTGAATGATTTTTAAACAGAAGCGTTAAAGTGAATGAATTAAAATTGCACAATTACCCAGTAAGAAACCTCTAGTCAAGTTTATGACTAGAGTTTCTTTGCATGGTAACCCTTCTAATTTACTTACAATTCCAGCAATATTCAACACCCTTTCTATAATTATAGTATCAGTAATAGTAAAAATTTTTGAACAAAATGCAGATCCACACTTAAGTAATTACACTATTTCACTTACTTTTCTTTTCTAAGTACAAGATTCAAATAAAAATAGCCTATTCTTTAATCTGTTTTAGTTGGAATAATTCATATTCCAAAAAAAGAGCTTTTGTCCATTTGCAATTTCACTGATTAATTTAGATTTTTCATTTTCAAAATCTATTTTAGTGACATTATTTTTACGTTTACTTGTTTCGCTTTCAATTTTGGAGAACGTTGGACATGTGGAGTTGGAGTGAGGTTACAACAAGTAATGAATAAACTCATTGTGTTATCAGGTCATAGTTGGCAGTGGCAAAACATTTTTAATCAAAAAATCATAGATAATTATTAAGTAAACGAGTCAAGAAGAAGAACTGGCATATTTACAGTAGTACACGCATGGGAAATTTTAAATATATAAGGATATATTACCTTAAATAACATTTACATCAAAATAAATATAGGTTAATATATTCTTGCATTTCATAAAAAGGGAAGGGAGGTATATTCTGTATTAATTCTAAATACTGCATGTGAGAAGGAAGCTTGAATGAAAAAGTCAAAAGCCTTATTACTATTTGTTTCGTGCCTAGTGATTCTTGCAATTGTATTATGTTGGGGACTATCTGGCGATGTTTCTGAGGATAATAGTAAATCATACAAGACAGAGAAGGAAAAAGACCTGCTATGGGGATATAAAGTTATAGGTCATGAAAAACCTAATAATCATAAGAATTATGTCAAAATTGCTATCCTTGATAGCGGTATTAATAAGTCACATAAAGAGTTTAAAGATTTAACTTTTTATGAGTACAATGCTATTAAACCAAAAAAATCTATCGAAGATGATTATGGTCATGGTACAGCAATTGCCGGAATAATCGCTGCAACTGGTGAAGAAATAAAAGGTATTTCACAGAATCCCATTATTTATGATGTCAAGGTACTAAATAAAAATGGCAAAGGAAAAGTTGAAGATGTTGTCAAAGGGATTAAATGGTGTATTGAGCAAAAGGTAGACATAATTAATATAAGTTTCGGATTTGGAAAAGACTACGATGAATTACGAAATGTTATAAAAATTGCTTTAGATAACAATATAACAATTACAGCTGCTTCTGGAAATACATTAGGTCTAACTGTTGAATACCCTGCAAAATATGAAGGCGTCTTATCGATATCCTCACTTAACGAAAAACTAAAAATTGATCCAATTTCAGCAAAAGGAAAAATTGACTTTTCTGCGCCTGGAGTAAATATTAAAACAACTGATATACACGGAGGATATACAAAGGTAAAAGGTACATCCTTTGCAACTGCGTTTGCAACAGGTGCTATAGGCTGTTTGTATTCTAAAAAATACAAATCTAAAGAGAATGTTCATCAAACACTCAAGAAAAATACAGTTGATCTTGGAAAGCTAGGTTATGACAGAGAGTATGGCAATGGGATGATTATTTGTAACAAGGGAGAGAATTAGATTGAAAAAGGTTTTAATAAAAATTCTTGTGTTAACATTGTTTTTGTGTGGAGTTGTTCCTGAATTTGCAAGTGCAAAATCAGGCGAAATTGATTCTGATGCTTTAAGAATAGAAGAGAATGCTAGTAAAGAATATGAAGTGAATGTTGAAAAAGAATTGGGGATAGAGCTAGAACAAGATATGTTAATGGAAGTTAAGGAAAGCCTAGATGAAGTTAATATATCTACTCAGCTTGAAGCTGAGAGTATGAATGTCCAAACTGACATGAAAATTAATCATGAGACAGGTGAAATCACAGTTGATGGTATTACAGAGTTAGAAAATGGGGAAAAAGAAACTAACAAATTCAACGTGTTAATTGAAGAGATTGAAGGAAATGATTTTACAGCAACCTTTGTGGATGATGAAACAGGAAAAGAGTATAAAGTTAGCACCATAGAAGCTCAGTCATCAATTGTTCCAGCAATAATAGTTGGAATTGTTTCTAGGTTTGGTATTCAATATGCTATTAAAAAATACGGAAAGAAGCTAATAATAAAAACTTTTAAAAAACAGGTAATTAAACAAGGTATAAAAAAAGTTTCTAAGTTTTCTGTTAGCAACAAACATCTTAGTAATGCAAAAGGTAGATACAGAAAATTTGATACCAAAAGCAAGAGCACAGTAAATAAATGGATAAAAGAAGCTTTACAATCTAAAAATGTTTCGTTTACTATAAACAATAATAAAAAACTATCCTTTGTCATCACTGCAAATCTGAAAAAGAAAATCGGAACAAAAGGTGAGACAAAAATAAAAATAGTTATAGGTTGGGATGGTAAAATATGGACAGCTTATCCAATCAAGTAGAATTTGATTATATGTTCACATCTGATGAGAAAGATATTCCAAAGAACATGAAGAAAGATCCATCAACAGCTCTAAGAGTAGAGGGAGAGTTTAAAATAGTTATAAATGGCGAAGTATATTTTGAAGAAAATATCGCCTTATTAGAATTTTATGCATCTTTGCACGACTGGATTAAAAAGATAAAGAAAAAAAACAAAGTTACAGAGTATAGATATTACACAATGGAGTATGAGGAAGACGACCCCATTATTTCAGTAATACCATTTGATAATAAGGCTCGACTCACCACTATTTGGGAAACTCAACAGTTATATAATGTATTCGATCTTAATTATATAATTGAACAAATGAAGGTATTACATGAAAACCTTGGACGTGACATTGAACAACATTATAAAATTTCACTAAAAAACTTTATTGGAAATATCCCATTAAGAAAATATTGAATAGAGAAAGGAACTCCTGGTTAGGGGTTCTTTTCAATGTTTTAGTAGGATGTTTTTAGAGGAGGTGTATTTTTGATTTTATATTTCTTAGCTGGTTTTATAGGAATCATAATAGCCACAATTATGCTAGGTATTGAAATCGAAGGATATACATTTTTGACAAGTTTTATTTTAAAGATGTTTGGGATGTCTATATTTGTAGGATCGATATGGCTAATAAATCAAAACAGAGAAGAATGCCCAAAAATAGCAATAAAAATGAAGAATGAAAGCTCATTGTAAAATTCGTCGTTACAAATATCTTTTATACCTATATCTCGAATTGCAAGCGGTCTTCCATCATTAATTACAAAAACCTTTATTTGATTTATTTTAGATAACTCATTAAAAGCATCATCTCTTGAACTGAAATTATGATAAAAATATCTCTTCCTTATTACTATTATCTATAAAAAAAGATTGTTCTATTAATCTTACATGGTAAATATCCCAAACTGTATTTAAAATGGGCTCAACAGTTTTTTTAGAGTACCCTCCAAATATTCTTATCAACACCACTTATATCGGACATTGAGCGTTCCATTAATGCAGTAGTAATATTATAATTGAATTGATTATTTTTAAAAAAATTTAGATAATCGAGAAATTCATTCTTCTGAATATTTTGTCTATAATCATTTAATAACCTGTTTAAATACGTCAAAATATTCAAATCAAAATGTACAACTTTACCAACTTTTATTTTCGGTAATCCCCTCCAATATAATTACTATCAAGAATCCACATTTTTGTATAGTCAGGAGAAATATTTTATAACCGTTAATTTCCCTATTTTTAAAACTTTCATTAATATTTGAATATTTTTATATGATCTGATTTATTAAAAAATTTTTCGAATATGATATTCTTTTCAATTGTATTATCTGCTTTAATTATGAGATCAATAATAATTTTAAGTTGTTCATTCATTGTATCCCCTTCACATCTGATTTTCCTTCAATATCCCTCAACCTACATTTATCTAATTAAATATTTTTTGCAGTTCTGCTGAAACTGTAATTAATCAAAGTGATAGCACCGATACCAATTGTTTAGTCGTATATTCTGGCGTCATCCATGGCACCTTTGTTGTGGATGTCTGGGAGAACCTTAAAATATTGTCAGATGTCTCACTCAAAGCCTAAGATGGAAATTTCTTCGAGTAGAATTAAATCTTATTCCCGGATGATTTCTAGATTTTCTTCAGAAACTCCACCCAGTACACGGATACCCAGTCCTGAACCTAGGACTATAAGGTCCATTCTATAATTGCAACACAGCACAAAAAGTCAAGTTTCCTAAAGAGCATTTCCGCTATACTAAACTCGTAAGGCAAGGAGGTGCTCGGTTGTCCTATCAAGAACATGAGAAAACGGTTCAAGAAACATTAAATTATATTGAACAGCATCTGAAAGATGATTTACCGCTCCAAACTCTAGCGAAACATGCTGGTTATTCTAGGTTTCACTTTCACCGTATGTTCAAAAAAGTGATTAAGAAGTCAGTTGTTGATTATATACGGGAACGTCGAATGACCCAAGCGGCGAAGGATTTAATTCATACGGACCAACGGGCGATTGATATCGCATTGCAGTATCGTTTTGGTTCACAGGAATCCTTCACTAGAGCCTTTAAGAAGATATATGACATGTCACCCGCACGTTATCGGAAATTACTAAGGAATGTCATTGATAAGGAGGAAACGAATATGGCTGCAAATCAGAACACACCTACTGGCTGGATTATGACGGGGGACACCCCATCTGACTATGAAACAGGTTTGGATAACAGAATTGTACACAGTGGTACTAACTCCGCTTATTTAAAATCAAAAGATGAAAAAGCACGAGGATTCGCGACCTTAATGCAGCAAATTAAGTCTGATCGTTACCGTGGAGAACGTCTTCAATTTTCCGCTTTTGTCAAAAGCGAAGATGTGAAAGGTTCAGCTGGTTTATGGATGAGGATTGACCATTCTTCAGGTGAAGTTCTTGCGTTTGACAACATGATGAACCGTCCCATTACAGGAACAAACGGCTGGAATCATTTTAGTGTAGTATTGGATGTTCCAGTCAAAAGTGAAGTCATTGCGTTTGGCATATTACTACATGGTCAAGGTCACATTTGGATGGACGAACTTAGTTTTAAAATTGTAGATGAAAGTGTGCCAGTGACAGAAGAAAATACTGTGGATCATTTAGAGGATGAACCAGTAAATTTAAATTTTGAAGGCTAGCAGACTGATTTAAGAGGAGGTTCAAGCCATGAAAAAAATTGGTGCGATTTTATTGTTCGCTATGAATTCACTCACCTTTATTTGTGGCCTTGGAATTTTATTTGGTGAAGAGGATTAAAGATAAGCACCCATAGAACATAAAAAATCAATTAAAAAAGATATCCCTATCACTATCTCTTTTTTGTAGACTTGGTATAATAGAAAAAATCAGAAAAATGAGAATGCGATGATAAGGAATAGTACTTGCCGAAATGTTTTCAGAAAGTTGCTGGCTGATGAGAAGCAATAACAAAAAGGCAGGGAACTCACCTTAGAGTAGCCTTAGTGAAATGAAAAGTATTGATGTAGTTAAGGACGGCCCCCCACCGTTATATGGGAAGGATACAGATCAAACAATCTGTATCCGAATAAGGGCATGATAATGTATGGTTATCATGAAACAGGGGTGGTACCGCGTAAGAAGAAGTCTTTCGTCTCCAAGGTAAATATTGGGGATGAAAGGCTTTTTTTATATTCTATTTTCTAGGAGGAATCGATGATGTTTAACCACAAAAAATACGAAAAGAAATACTTTTTGCCACCGAAGCTTACTTATGATTGGGTGAAGAAAGAAACATTAGAAAGTGCTCCGATATGGTGCAGTGTGGACTTGCGGGATGGTAATCAAGCATTACCTATTCCTATGAACTTAGAAGAAAAATTGGAAATGTTTCAGTTATTAGTAGAGATCGGTTTTAAAGAAATTGAGATCGCATTTCCAGCTGCTTCTGATACGGAGTTTAGGCTGTTACGGACACTGATTGATCATCATATGATTCCAGACGATGTCACAATTATGGTGATCACACAAGCGAGAGAGCATATTATCCGCCGAACCTTCGAAGCCATTAAGGGAGTACCGAAAGCGATTGTTCATTTATATAATTCGACTTCAGAAGCGCAGCGCAGACAGGTATTTAAGAAAACAAAAGATGAAATTAAACAAATTGCCATTGATGGAGCTATTTTAGTAAAAGAACTTGCCGAAAAAACAAATAGTGATATTTATTTTCAATATAGTCCAGAAAGCTTTCCAGGAACAGAAGTTGATTATGCGTTAGATATTTGTAATAGTGTTTTAGATATTTGGAAACCGACACCAACTCATAAAGCCATCATCAATATTCCGACAACAGTTGAATATTCAATGCCTCATATCTTTGCAAGTCAGATTGAGTATATACACAAAAATCTGTCTTACCGAGACAGTGTGACATTATCTGTTCATCCTCATAATGACCGCGGCTCTGGGGTGAGTGATGCAGAATTTGGTGTTCTGGCTGGCGCA
Organism: Bacillus sp. PK5-006; assembly: GCF_054161415.1. Taxonomy (NCBI): domain Bacteria; kingdom Bacillati; phylum Bacillota; class Bacilli; order Caryophanales; family Bacillaceae; genus Bacillus; species Bacillus sp. PK5-006. Next base: position 3,085,997 of record NZ_CP096414.1, read on the forward strand.
GAAAGAGTCGAAGGTACATTATTTGGTATCGGTGAACGTACAGGGAACGTTGACTTGATTACCTTGGCGATGAATATGTATTCACAAGGTTATAATCCAAAATTGAATTTCAATAACCTAGAAGCGATTCGTAAAAAATATGAAAAACTAACAAAAATCACTGTTCCTGAGAGACAGCCATATTCTGGCGAGATGGTTTTCACCGCATTCTCTGGGTCACATCAAGATGCAATATCTAAAGGTATGAAATATAGAAAAGAAAATAAAGTTGATAAATGGGACGTTCCGTATATCCCAGTAGATCCCGTTGACTTGGGGAGGAATTATCAAGCGGATGTGATTCGAATCAACAGCCAGTCTGGAAAAGGCGGCATAGGCTATATACTAGAAACAAATTATGGCATTCAACTTCCTTATCAAATGAATGAAGCCATGGGATATGAAGCGAAGAAAGTATCTGATCAGGCAAGTAAGGAATTGTCTGTCGAAGAAATATATCATGTTTTTAAAGAACAGTATGTTGATTATCACCCTCATTTCCAGCTGCTTGATTATCAATTTCATAAAGGAGAGAAGCAGGAAGTTACCTTAACTTTGCTGAGAGATGATCAACAAATTGAAATACAAGGAACTGGCACTGGAAGTTTAGATGCAATTAGTAATGCGTTAAAAGCATATTTTCATCTCGAATATGTTTTGGAAGTCTATGAACAGAATTCTTTGGGCAAGGATTCCCAAGCAAAAGCCTGTGCACAAATTGGAATTTCATATCAAGGAAAAATGCATTGGGGTGCTGGAATTGATAAAGATATTATAGAAGCAACAGTGAAGGCCCTGGTGGTTGCAGTAAATAAACTAGAGGTTTGGATGTAGATGGAAAAAGATAAACTTGAAAAACATGAAGTGATGCAATATTTAAGAGAATATAACGAGCAAGAAATCTTTTATCAACAATACCAACAGAAAAAGCATGACAATCAATCATTGCAATTATTTTTGAAGGATTATGATAAACACAATTTAATGCATAAGCAAATATATATAGAAGAATTTTTGCAAAAAGGGCAGAACGAATTTGAAGAGGAAGATACCATGTGGTTAGGTCAGGAGAAAGATATCGAAGTGAGAAAGTATAGCCGTTTTATGCCTCAATTGTCGGCTATCCATGATTTCTTTGAAATGATCTATGTTCTGGAAAATGAGATGTATGTAGAAGTGGAAGATAAAAAAATGACTTTAAAATCAGGAGATATTGCCTTTATTCCACCTGACACCATACACAAGCCAATTGTAATGGAGAATACAATCGCCATGCAAATCATGATCCGTAAGAGTACTTTTCAAAAAGTGTTTTTTAAAATGTTAAAAGGAAATAATGTCATTTCAGAGTTCTTTTTGAATGCATTGTATATAAAAGAAAATAAAAATATTCTTATTTTCCATAGTCACTTGGATAAACATTTGTTAGACTGCTCTCTTCAACTATTTACAGAAAATTATAATCGGTTCCCTAGTTACCAGTTGATTGTGAATAATTTGTTTGAGATATTATTATGTCTCTTATTAAGATTCAAACCAAGTCATATGAACGTAAATCAGGTCAAACAATATCGTGATATACGTATTATTGAAATGCTCCAATATATTCAGCAATGTTGTGAGCATATCACCATCCAGGAGATGGCAGAGGAATTTAACCTTTCACAGTCTTACCTGTCAAAATATATAGCTCGTAAGCTTGGCAAATCATTTAGTGAGATTCGACAAGAAATAAGATTGGAAAAAGCCTGCGAAATGCTCACTGGCAGCCATTCACAAGTAGATCATATTGCGGCAGCCGTTGGTTATCAAAATGTAGAGCATTTCATTCGTTTATTTAAGAGAAAGTATCACCTAACACCACATCAATATCGATTAAATAATAGATAATAAAGAGGAGAAATGATAATGTCCATCAAACAAGTAAAAGATTATTTTAAACAATATGATATGGATACTCGAATTCAAGAGTTTTCAGTATCTAGTGCAACTGTAGACTTGGCTGCTTCTGCATTGGGCTGCGAACCTGAAAGAATCGCAAAAACACTATCCTTTCTAATAAATGGACAAGCTATTTTAATTGTGACCTCTGGCGATGCAAAAGTTGATAACAAAAAATTCAAGGAATATTTTAAAACAAAAGCTAAAATGCTTTCTCCTCATGAGGTCGTTGAATTGGTCGGTCATGAAATTGGCGGAGTATGTCCTTTTGCTATAAAGAATGGCGTTTCTGTTTATTTAGATATTTCACTCAAACGTTTTGAAACAGTCTATCCAGCCTGCGGAAGCAGTAACAGTGCTATTGAACTCACAATAAAACAATTAGAAAAACACTCCGGTTATTCACAATGGATTGATGTGTGTAAGGGATGGAATGATTCATTAACACATTAAAATGGAAGGGAAAAGTGCAGTTAAAAATAAAAAAGAGCTAGAAACCCTTGATACACAAAGGTTTTTAGCTCTTTTACATTTATTCCCACTCTATCGTAGCAGGCGGCTTACTCGTAATATCATACACCACGCGGTTAATATGCTTCACTTCATTGACGATACGAGTTGAGATCTTTTCTAGTACGTCCCAAGGGATTCTTGCCCAGTCACTCGTCATACCATCAATAGATGTAACAGCACGGATGCCGATTGTGTAGTCGTATGTTCTTGCGTCACCCATAACACCTACGCTGCGGATGTCTGGGAGAACCGTGAAGTATTGCCAGATGTCGCGCTCAAGGCCGAAGTTGGCAATTTCTTCGCGTAGAATCGCATCCGATTCACGGACGATTTCTAGTTTTTCTTCAGAAATTTCACCTAGTACACGGATACCTAGTCCTGGACCTGGGAATGGCTGTCTCCAGACAATGTCATCAGGAATGCCAAGCTCTGAACCTAGGGCACGGACTTCATCCTTGAATAGCGTATTGAGTGGCTCAATCAATTCGAACTGCATGTCTTCTGGAAGACCGCCTACGTTGTGGTGAGATTTGATTGTTTGTGCCGTTGCTGTTCCGCTCTCAATGATGTCTGTGTAAAGTGTTCCTTGTGCTAAGTAGTCGATTCCTTTTAGCTTGTCCGCTTCGTCATCGAATACATAGATGAATTCGTTACCGATGATTTTACGTTTTTGCTCAGGATCAGACACACCTTTTAGCTTGTTTAAGAAACGATCTTTCGCATCTACTTTAATCACGTTCATGTTGAAACCTTCGCTAAATGTTTTCATAACCCCTTCTGCTTCGCCTTTGCGAAGAAGACCGTGGTCAACGAAAATACATGTCAGCTGATCGCCGATGGCTTTGTGGATCAATACCGCCACAACAGATGAATCCACACCACCGCTTAGTGCGCACAATACTTGCTTGTCGCCTACTGTTTCACGGATTTTCTGCATTTCGATTTCAATGAAGTTCTCCATTGACCATTTGCCATCACAATCACACACGCCGAAGACAAAGTTTTTCAATAGGTCATTTCCGTACTCAGAGTGACGAACCTCTGGATGGAATTGAACGCCATAGAAATTCTTCTCAGCTAAGCTCATGGCTGAGTTTGGACAATGTGCACTTGTTGCATCGACTGTAAAGCCTTCTGGTACTTCAACAACGAGGTCACCATGGCTCATCCAAACGACTTGATCAGTTGGAAGGTCTTTGAATAAAGCAGGTGTTCCGTTAATATGGATATCTGCTTTTCCATATTCACGCTGGCTGGCCGCTTCTACTTTCCCGCCTAAATAGTGAGTCATGAGCTGCATGCCGTAGCAAATGCCTAGAACCGGAATGTCCAGATCAAAGATCTTTTCATCACAGCGGAAAGATCCTTCATCATAAACACTGTTTGGTCCACCAGAAAGGATGATTCCTTTAGGTGCCATTTCTTTAATTTCTTCAGCAGTTAAAGTGTGCGGATGAAGCTCACTGTACACACCAAATTCACGAATACGGCGTGTGATCAGCTGATTGTACTGACTGCCGAAATCGAGAACCAAAATCATTTCATTTACTAAATTTGTCATGGTGTCACCTCTATGTCCAATATAGTTTTTTTATAAACGCACAGAAAAAATGAGAGGAGAAAACCTGCTCTCAGAGTGAATCACGCTTTTGAAGCGCCCAGACTCACATCCGAACGCTTCAATTTCATGTATTTTAGAAGGTTTTAATATTCACCTATTCTAACAACAGGAAGGTACGCGGTCAAGACTATCTCCTGTTTATTAAATTTTCCCATAACTTTGCCGATTGCTGCCAAAGCGCCGAGGCATCCTCTCGTCGGTAGAGCGCACGTTCATAAAACTGCGTCAGCTCTGACATGTGATGATCTCCATCCTTCTCATCGATCAAAGAAGCGAATTCTCTTAGTGTCATACCTGGCTTTTTCTCGATTCCTCTGCGCCCTAGCTGCTTTAATAGAGCTGCATACGCATAGAAGAATGCTTCATCCTCTGGCAGACGTTTCACCTTTCTTACAATAAAGAATGGCAGCCATCTTGTTCTAAATCGATAAAGCATCCAGCTGATGAAACCAAGCAGGACAATAGCTCCTGCGGCATAACCTATAACCCAACCAACATGCACCATATTTGGCTTTGCCTGCGCTGTTTGTTCCTTTGGTTGTGCCGGCTGCTCTGTCTCCTGCTGCTGCGGCTGGTCTTGCTGCTTTTCTTCACTTGCATCAGAACTAGACTGATCTTTTTCTTCCTTTTGATCATCCGTTTGATCGCTTGAAACAGCTTCATTCGTAAATGTCTCTGGGTTTGTAAATCCTTTTGTCGGTTCAAAGGTGACCCAGCCTCTGTTTGGAAAATAAACCTCTACCCATGAATGCGCATTGTTATTGGTCACTTCATACACATTGTTTCCATCCATCTGTGTTTCATATAACTGGCCAGACGTATACCCTTTCACCCATCTCGCCGGAATTCCGATCGAACGAAGCATTACAATCATAGAGGTTGAAAAATTATCACAGTAGCCAATCATCGTATCAAATAAAAATTGATCCACATAATCTTCATTACGACCAGGCACAGCGACATTCTGCGTTTCATATGAAAACTTCGCAGATCCTAAATAATCCTCGATGGCTTTCGCTTTATCATACATATTATCCTTCGTTTCCGTTAAGCTGTTTGCCAAAGTTTTCACACGCTCTGGAAGTGACGATGGAAGCTGCAAGTATTCACGGCCAACCTGCTGATTCACCTGCTTCTTTGTCGGTACTTTGATTCTCTGCAAATCCTCCAGGATAAATGTAGGAGATAAAAAGCTGACTTGATAGTTCCCTAAATTTTTGGGTGGGTTTTGCATAGACGGGACAATTTTCTCCGTTTTGCCCATGATTTGCAACGGAATGTTTTCCATTGGCGTCAGCATGATCGTTCCAATAGGATAAACAGCATGATTAAATCGATAATCCGATTCTATATCAATTCTTGTTTCATGCTCCTCTGTTTTCACTCGCTCAGTAAACCACCGATTCGGCACAGTGTCGTCCTTTAGCCGAGTAGGCTTCGTATCATTTGAAGCATCCTCCCAGCCCTTTCCTGTGTAAATGCTTTTTGTTTCTACACGAAAGTAAGATGGCTCCTTTCCGCTCCATTTAAAAACAGGAGTGCGGTCCTCACTAAACGGTCCGCCTAGCGCCGAATCATCTGCACTATATCCCACTTTATTCTGCCCGGCTGTCCCATCTTGATTCGTGACCGCCTTAAAAAACGGAACAGGATCGGGCCATTTCGGATCAGACTTTGGCAAAGAAGCACCGAGTGTCGCTGATAGAAGGACAAGCGCCAGCATGGGCAAAAACCACTTTAGACGCGCTTTCTGTGACACCCGAACACCCTCAGCTGAACGCAGTCGATCGAAATACAGCAATCCAAGCAAACAAAAGCCAAATACCATAATACGAACAATTGCAAAAGTCGCATCATATGGCGTAAACGTATCAAGAATCGTGACATACACAATCGTCATCAGTAAAAAGAAAAAGATACGCTGCTGATAGACCACCCAATAATGTAGCAAGTAGACAAGCAGCCACAGCAAAATATAAAACAACAATGTGCGGAAAGACGGGTACATATCACTCCACATACCCATGCTCATTAACGTGATATTATCCTTGATATCAGCAAACAAAGCAGCCGGATAACCTGGCGCTGATTGATAAAAGATCAAATATAAGGCGAGCAAAATCAGTCCAGCACAAATAGGAAACGTCACATACCACTTCAGACGAAAGAACGTAAACAAACACGTAAGCCCGATAAAAATGATGAAATAAGACGTATGGCTCGTCTCTGTAAAATCCTGAAGTGGACGCAGCCACTCCCATAGCAGCAGAAAAGCTACAGCATAATAGATGAACAATTCAAAACGGCTTTGCCGCAGATGCGAATGCAGCATAAATGTTTGTCACCTCACAGTTCTTTCGTGCAGCCGGTCTTCAAATAAAAGGGTGATGCGTATTCCAGAGGCCTTGAGCCGGTCTACAAGCTGTTTTTCTTTTGTCGTGAAATGGTCAACGGCTTTCTTCACTAAAAGCACGGTGATGTTCTTTCTGTTTCGATTTCCAAAGAGACTTGCCGCAAGCTCCTCCTGCAGCTGACCTGTGACGACATATTTTCCTGAGTGCTGGTACTCACTCGCTGCTAACGGTTTATATTCTAGTGCGCGGGAAGGCTGATGCTGCACCCTTGTTAAATAATAAAGCATGTCCTGTAAATGAAGTTCTCCTTGATCGACTCGAAAGGCATGCTGATCTCCTAGAGGGACAAGACCTGACGGCACGCCTTTTTTCACAGCCGTTTGAAGAACAGATGCCGCAATAGAGACGACTGTTTCAAAAACAGCTTGATCAGTAAAATCAGCAAACACGACAAGGTCCTTTGCTTGATTCTGTTCAAATTCCTTCGTCATCAGCTGGCCTCTTCTGGCCGTTGTCTTCCAGTCTACCCAAGCAAAACGGTCTCCTTGCTGGTATTCCCGTACGCCTGTTGTCACATGGGCCGGTTCATTGAACCACGAGTGAACCGCTTTGCCTCCATTTTCACTCACTGACTCAGCAGGCTCTACAGGGATATCCAGCACTTTTGGGTAGACAAGCAGCTTTTTCTCTAACGGAATGATGATTTCTTTTTCAACAAACCCAAACATATCACCCGTTTTGATTCTAACCGCTGTCAAATGATGCTCTCCCCGCATGACATCATTCAATTGATAGGAAAATCGCCAAGTTTTCCGAAACCAAGGAAAAAGCATTTGCTTCATTTCAATCTGTTCCTGTAAGTGAAAGGTATCTGGCGGAGCATCCTCTATCATGACGTAAACGTACGGAAATGGATGTGTCCGCTTGATTTCAAGGTCAACGGACAGCACATCCCCCGCCTTTAAGCTTGTTTGCTGTATTGTCCTCTTGGCTGTCGCGCGAAGCGGAATAAGTGCAAACAGCAATGCATACAAAGCATATGGTAAAAATGCATAAAAAAGGAACCAACTCACAAACCCTCCCTGAAACATGGCATAACAAAAGGCTGCCGCAGTGAGAATGATGAGCATCATCACCCTTAACCATAATGAAATTGCTACACGATGACGTGACTTCATTGAGTCATCGACTTTTGAACTGGCACGCCAATTTGCTCAAGCATTTGCCGCAGCAGTGTCTCCGCCTTCTTCCCTTCATATGTCGCTTCTGATGTCAAAATCATACGATGCGGTAATGTATAAGTCGCCAAATACTGTACATCATCAGGAATCACATAATCGCGCTGATTCAAAAGTGCATACGCCTGTGCCGCTTTCATCAAGGCGATCGATCCCCTTGGACTCACACCTAGATAAACAGATGGGTGTTTACGCGTCGCTTGAGCAATTTCAACAATATATTCTTTAATGGATGCATCCACATGAATGGTCTGAACAGCCTGCTGCAACGCATGGATATGTTCCTTTGTCATGACAGCTTGGAGCGTATCAATCGGGGATTGCTTCTCCTGCAAGTTGAGCACCTCCAGCTCCTCGAGCATGGTCGGATATCCCATCTGCAGTTTGAATAAAAACCGGTCCATTTGCGCTTCTGGCAGCGGATAAGTTCCTTCATATTCCACTGGATTTTGGGTCGCCATGACGAAAAAAGGATCCGCAAGCGGCATCGTTTCTCCGTCCACTGTGACACTGCCTTCCTCCATCGCTTCAAGCAATGCTGATTGTGTTTTAGGAGAAGTCCGGTTGATCTCATCAGCTAAAATAATCTGCCCCATGATCGGTCCTTGCCTAAATTCAAATTCATTTGTCTTTTTATTGTAAATCGACACGCCTGTTACATCTGAAGGCAAAAGGTCAGGAGTAAATTGGATTCTCTTAAACTCACAGCCAATGGATTTTGCCAAAGCACGAACCATCATCGTCTTCCCTACACCAGGCACATCCTCTAGCAGCACATGCCCCTTCGCCAAAATCGCAACAAGGCTTAATATCGCAATGTCTTTTTTCCCAACCATGACTTTATTGATGTTATCTACGATTTTTTGTAAATCTGAATGCATCGGTTCATCAAATGCCATCCTGATCCTCCTATCACGTTTCTGTCAAATTTCATATAGTCTAACTTTACCATACAACGCGCATTTGCATATAACATCAGCACGTATAAAAAAGAAGCCTTCTCACGATGGGAAAGACTTCTTCTCTTCTTTTGACTTACTTGCTGGCTCCATATGAACATGAGAGTGTAAAATATCATGCTCCTGCTTCATTCTTCGTTCAATTTCATCTGCAATATCATGGCTTTCTGCTATGTTCAAGTTAGGTTCGACCTCAACCACTACATCCACATGGACTGTACTTCCAAGATAACGCGCTTTTATATCCTTTAAATCGCCTACTCCTGGTGTTGCTTCAATGGTCTCTTTATATTTAGACATATCTTTGATATGAAAACCGTCTGTTAACGAATGAGAGGCATCTCTGAAAATCTCCCACGCAGTTTTACAAATAATTAAGCCAATGACAAAGGCTGCTAGCGTATCAATCCATGCCAGCTGAAATTGAGAGGCCATAATTCCTACAAATGTTCCAATACTCACATACGCATCTGATTTATTATCAGCAGCTGCCGCATGGAGAGCCTGGCTATTAATTCGTTTGGACAGATTGCGGTTATAAATATACACACCGTACATTACAACAGCACTTCCTGCTGCCGTCCAAGCCGCGATCATATCCGGCGTTTGATGCTCAGATGAGAAGAGCGACTGGCCTGCACTCAGCAAAACTTGAAGTCCAACAAGCATCATGATAAAGGAAGCCACAAGAGACGCAATATTTTCCGCTCTAAAATGACCATATGGATGATCTTCATCAGGCGGCTTTTGAGAAATACGCAGCCCAATCAACACAGCAAGGGATGCAATAATATCCGTCGTGTTATTCAATCCATCTGCTGAAAGAGCCTCTGAATGAAACACATACCCAATAATGAGTTTGACCGCAGATAAGATCACATAGGCAATGATGCTGACCCAAGCACCTGTTTCACCTTGTCTTAATTCGTTATAGCGCTCCATGTTGAACCGCGCCTCCTCACACATCACTTTTCTATTATTTATCTTACAAAGCAAAGCCCGTGTGGGTCTACAGCAACATGATTCGCTTATGTCAGCAAAATAGGATAAATAGAAATGTGTTGACCTAAGTAAACTTATTTTTACAAGGTCAAATGACCTCAAGACCTACTCCCATCAACCTTTTTCCAATTCTCTTCGAAATGGACATATCGTCAAATCACTCTTCTCTGGTAAATTATCAGAATAATTTTATTTTGAGACACAACTTCCCCCCTTCCTTTTTTATGCTATTTTAAAAATAAACAGAGGGAAAAGAGGGAACATAATCTCTCAAATCCTTTCTACTTTTTAACATCATGTTAAGAGGTTTGAAATGTCAGTTTGATAACCTGTCCAATGCTGAATGACAATTCAGTGTGATAAAATTTAAAATATTCTAAAAACAAATTCTCTATTAAAGAGAAGTGTTTGGAGGTAAAGAAATGTCCAACATGACAAACGGTCTTCAAAAAAACCTTAAAACAAGACATATTTCGATGATCTCCATTGCTGGGGTCATTGGGGCAGGGCTATTTGTTGGTAGCGGCGCTGTCATTCATTCTGCAGGGCCTGGATCCATTCTTTCCTATTCTTTTGCCGGACTTCTGGTGATCTTTATTATGAGAATGCTTGGAGAAATGGCATGTGCCTATCCGACAAGCGGTTCTTTCTCACAATATGCGAGCGATGCCATCGGTCCATGGGCCGGTTTTACAATCGGCTGGCTTTACTGGTTCTTCTGGGTGATCGTCATCGCCATCGAGGCCATTGCCGGTGCTGCCATTATTCAATATTGGTATGGAGATGCACCTGTTTGGCTCACAAGTCTTATCCTCACAATCCTCTTAACATTAACAAATATCTTTTCTGTTAAATCTTTTGGCGAATTTGAATATTGGTTTTCATTGATTAAAGTCGTCAGCATCATTCTCTTTCTACTCATTGGTTTTGCATTTATCTTTGGTTTTGGCGGTCATCATACTTCAGGTCTTGCCAATCTAACAGGGAACGGCGGTTTTCTTCCAAATGGATTCAGCTCTGTGTTACTCGGAATCGTCGTCGTCATCTTTTCCTTCATGGGAACGGAGATTGTGGCCATAGCGGCCGGTGAATCAGCAGACCCAGTCAAATCTGTGACGACAGCCACCCGCTCTGTTGTATGGCGTATTATCGTATTCTATGTTGGATCAATTGCTGTCGTTGTCACCTTGCTTCCTTGGAATTCCGCAAGTATTTTAACAAGCCCGTTCGTTGCGGTATTAGAATACATTGGTGTTCCATCAGCCGCTCAAGTCATGAACGTCATTGTCTTAACAGCTGTTCTATCTTGTTTAAACTCCGGTTTGTACACAACGTCCAGAATGCTTTATTCATTAGCAGAAAGAGGCGAAGCGCCAAAACGCTTTATGAAAATCAGCAAACGTGGTGTTCCTGTAGCGGCTACAGTCGCAGGTACCTTCTTTTCCTACATTGCCGTCATGATGAACTACTTTTATCCTGAAACCATCTTTTTGTTCTTAGTCAACGCATCTGGTGCCATTGCCCTTCTTGTTTACTTGGTCATTGCCGTTTCACAATTAAGAATGCGACGCAAAATCGAAAAAGAAAATCCAGAACAGCTCAAAATCAAAATGTGGCTGTTCCCATACCTCACGTACTTTACCATTTTGGTCATTTGCGCCATCTTGGCATCGATGCTGTTTATCGAATCCATGCGGCCACAGCTCATTTTGACGAGTATCATTACCTTTGGCGTACTGGCTGCTTATTTCATCTTTAAACCGAATAAAAAAGTGCCTGCAAATGCGGCGCTTGAAAATAAACACCCGTAATTCTCCCGCTGAAAAGCGGGTTTTTTTATTTTATTCACCTATTTGGATGTCCGCACTTATACTGTATCAAATTGAATTTAAGTGAGGATTAGTCAACATGAACCTAGAAAAATTTGTTGACGAGCTTCCAATTCCAGAAGTCGCGGAGCCCGTCAAAAAGAACCCAAGACAAACGTATTATGAAATTGCTATGGAGGAGGTATTCTTAAAAGTTCATAGAGACCTGCCCCCAACCAAGCTATGGACCTATAATGGCAGCTTGCCTGGACCAACCATTAAAGCCAATCGAAATGAAAAGGTCAAAGTGAAATGGATGAACAAATTGCCATTGAAACATTTTCTGCCTGTCGATCACACCATCCACTCCGGTCATCACGATGAACCAGAGGTCAAAACAGTCGTTCATCTGCATGGCGGCGTCACGCCAGCAAGCAGTGACGGCTACCCAGAGGCCTGGTTTTCACGGGACTTTGAAGCAACCGGCCCTTTTTTTGAAAGAGAGACTTACGTCTACCCAAATCATCAGCAAGCCTGCACATTGTGGTATCACGATCATGCGATGGCATTGACACGACTAAATGTGTACGCCGGTTTAGCTGGATTTTATTTGATCTCAGATGCATTTGAAAAGTCTTTAGAGCTTCCGAAAGATGACTATGACATTCCTTTAATGATTATGGACCGGACGTTTCAGGAGGATGGCTCACTGTTTTATCCTAGCAGACCAAACGATACACCAGAGGACAGTGACATACCAGACCCATCCATCGTGCCCTTTTTTTGTGGAGAAACGATCTTAGTCAATGGAAAAGTATGGCCATATTTAGAAGTAGAGCCGCGAAAATACCGTTTTCGTATTTTAAATGCGTCCAATACTAGAACTTACGAGCTGCATCTAGATAATGACGCTACAATCTTGCAAATTGGTTCCGATGGGGGGTTTTTGCCAAGACCCGTTCGCCATCAATCCTTTAGCATCGCGCCTGCTGAACGTTTCGATGTCATCATCGACTTTTCAGCTTACGAAAACAAAACGATCACTCTCAAAAATACAGCCGGCTGCGGACAGGATGTGAACCCTGAAACAGATGCGAACATTATGCAATTCAAAGTCACACGTCCGCTAAAAGGGAGAGTACCTAAAACATTACGTCCGATTTTCAAACCGCTGCCGCCGCTTCGGCCAAGTCGAGCTGATAGAGAGCGTACACTCACACTTACCGGCACACAGGATAAATACGGCCGCCCTATCCTATTGCTCGATAACCAATTTTGGAATGACCCTGTCACAGAAAATCCTCGTCTTGGCAGTCTAGAGGTTTGGTCTATTGTCAATCCAACCAGAGGAACACACCCTATTCATTTGCATCTTGTTCAATTTAGGGTTTTAGACAGAAGACCATTTGATACAGAAGTCTATCAATCGACAGGAGAAATCGTGTATACCGGACCAAACGAAGCGCCTCCTTTACATGAACAAGGCTACAAGGACACCATTCAGGCGCATGCAGGTGAAGTCATTCGGATCGTTGCTCGATTTGTTCCATACAGCGGCCGGTATGTGTGGCATTGTCATATTTTAGAGCATGAAGATTATGACATGATGAGGCCTATGGATATCATTCAGTAAAAATGAAACCACTCTTCCACTAAATGCGTAGAACTTATGAAACTGCTGATTACAAAGGGGCTAACGGACATCCAGTCATTAGCCCTTTTATGATCCATTTCAAAATGGAAAAATAAATCGCATGAATCATTCCTTTGAAGAGCGTTCCATACTTAAAAAGTTGACGCAGCAACCGATAATACTACTATATACCCATTACATCTATCAAAAGGCACATAAGCCATAATGAACGAACAAATGGAAAATTGCGATAAAAAACGGAGGAGTTCAATTTGAATGAAGAAAAAGAGACTTGCCAGGTCAAACAAGAAACAGCGGCAGGTAACAGAGAGAAGCTTTCAATTTATGAAAACGAGAGCATTCGGTCAAACATTGAACAACTAACCATTGAACTCAGTGAACAAAAAGAATTCAATCACTTCATATTAGATGAAAAACAAAAGGCCATCAGCACATTATCTTCCCTCATCACAAAAGGCAATTGTGATGAAGACTTAAAGACTCATTTTGAACAAGCATTACATATCGGACTTTCTGTTATAGAGATTATGGAGATTATTAAACACTGTACAAAGGTTGCTGGCTTCCCTCACTCCATTAATGCCCTGTTTATCTTTCAAAACTTATTAGATGAAAACAAATAAAACAGAGAAAACGAGATGTCATCAGTCCTCTCGTTTTTTTATGTTCACTCATATTACTCTTTTTCTTTTCCTCTGTCACATAAGCAAAATAAGAAAATAGCACTCGTATCCCTGCATAAAAACTGATTTTCCTTCTATAAATCCACCATTTCTCCAGCATATCAAGTGACAAAATAAAAAAACGTCCAGTTATATAAATAACTGAACGTTTCCTTTATCGATTGACAGTGAAATTATTAACGATTCCGCCATCCTTCTCCCAAGCGGCTTCCACTGTTTTCTTCTTCATATTGTATTCAAAAATCGTTCTTACTTTCGCCTTTCGTCCGGTGTCATCCTTTAATTCTTCTGCGTCTTTTGCAACACCTAAGAAATAAACAGACGACCCGTCCGTAGAAAATTGCGGCTGTGCAGCACTTAAAATATGAACATCCTGGCTGTTTTTAACGAGTGTCGTCGTTTTTCCTGTTTCTACATCAAGCAACTTAATCGAGGATATTTCTTTTTCTTTACGAACCTTTACTTCTGTATAAATCAATTTCTTATGATCTGGAGAAAATGAAATATCATTGATCGTTTGTGAGATACGTGCAATGCGTTTCCCCTTCTCACCTGTTTGAAGGGTGATCTTCATGGTTGTTGGTTCAGGATCTCTGCCCTTTTCATTTGCTTCATCGGTTTTTTGATAATCTTCTTTTAAAGAATAATGCTGGATTGCCAAATCATTTGAAGTCGGATCATATGCAAAAGAACTCACCGTATCATCCTTGCTTTTTTCCGGATACAGCTCTTTCATTTTGTGTGTTTTCAAATCAAAAGATGCGACATAAAATTGCTCTCCAGAATCCTTGTTATACCTTAGAAATAACTTCTTTCCGTCACCAGTCAGTCTCATACTGTCGATAGAATCATCACTCGTAAACAGTGTTTTTTCTTCGTCAGATTTCACATTTAATTCCCGAATACTCACCTTTTGCGTGTCTTCATCCGTATACGTGTAATATAAAACCTGTTTCGTAGAATCATAAGCAATCGAAGGATATGCTGTCAGTTTCTCCGTATGAAGCGCCCGATCATGCAAGTAATAAGTATTGTTTAACTTTTGATCTGTAAATGAAACGAGCAATTCGTCTTTTGCATCTTGATTTGTTTTGACCTTTCCTGTATGTTTCGCCTCTTGCCCAGGCTTCATCATGAAGAAAATAACTGCCGCAATCACTGCGACGCCAATGACTGTGATGATCCACCATGTTGATTTTTTCATTGCCTTTCAGACCCTCTCTACAAGAAAAGAAGCCAGAAAATGAACTTTTCCCGCTTCTTTGCATGCCTATGTATTAATAAGTGTAATGCCCTTTTACGACACCTTTACTTGTTTTATACCCAAGTGCTTTGAATGCTTTTGGACTTACGTCTAATACAGCATTTGGCATTCTGCCTACATCATATTTATATACTGTAATCACTTTATGTGGTTTCGCTTTTGTTGTCACTCTTAGTTTTGTACCTTTTTTCGGTACGTCAAAGCCCATTTTAGTTGCTGCATCCCAATGACCGAGTTTTTTTCCATCTGCGCCTTTTTTGCCGACACCATTATACCAAGTAATATTGCCGCTTACTTTTTTTGCACTTGCTCCATGTGAGAAACTGAATGCTAAAAATAAACTAGCTACTGTTACGATTGTCGTGATAAGCTTTTTATTCATTAAGAAATCCTCCGTTTTTGGTTTCTGCACTCATTATACATGAAGATGAACCCAGTTATTTTACAGACACATTACAATTCAAATACAAGTTGACCACTTTATGACCGATAAAGTTCATAAATACTACCATAAACAGTCAGAACATTGTAAGCAGCCCCCCTCTTTCATTTTATATAATAAAAGTGAATCAAATTTAAGGGGGAATTTTCATGAAAAAGTGTTTCACCGTTTTGATTGTAAGTTTGGCCTTCGTTTTGATGTTTTCAAGTCTTCCTGCCTCAGCGGCTAGTCCTCGTCACGGCGCTATTGTGACGCAAACAGATGAAGCCAAATGGTCAGGTATCTCTGCTGATATTGTCCTGCCGAAAACAGCCACCATTAAAAACGGCTATGCGGACTGGTATCTCGGTCTCGGCTCTGCTGTTGTAGAGAGCGGTATTTCAAAAACGTCTTCTGGCTATAAAGTTTTTCTGGGCAGCGGCTCACAAGGCGGCAGTAAATACTGGAACAGCGAATACGATTCAAGTATTAAAGATGGTGCACGTGTCAACTTAAAGCTCATCAACAATGGTGATGGCACGGTGTCACTATATGTCAACGGGAAACTGCGCTATAAGCAGCCTGTTTACAACCCTAGCCGTCTGAAAAACCTTGATGTTGTCAAAATGGTACATGGCGTACAGGATAATGGAGCAAACAGCTATTCACAAGCAAGCTTTTCGAATGTACAGCTTCGTGCAAATACATCAGGAAGTGTCTATAAAAATTGGGACGGGTCAATCAAATCGTCACTTTTACGTAAAAATTTAGAATCCGGTGCCGCAGCTCCTAAATTCACCGTCATTTCTTCTATCCCATTAAGTACAAGCCTTTCAGCACAATAAGAAATAAAGCACCCTCCATTGGGTGCTTTTTATTGTTCACAGCTTATCAACACTTCTCTTTTAATCAAAACAACGATTCGTGGTAACATAAGCATACATACTTCGAAGAAAAAAGGAGATCGAACGTGAAAAAAAGTCTACTTGTTTTCATGAGTCTAGCTGCAATTCTCTGCATCCTAGCAGCTTGCTCAAATACAAAAGAACAAAAAACAGAAACGAAGGCACTTCCAACAATTAATGAACGCATTCAAAAGGAAACAAAAGAAGTGATGGAGCAGTCTAAGCTCATCAAAGACACTGACATCACCGTTGATCAAAAGAAAAAAATCATTTCTTTAAACGTAACAGCTTCCTCTGATACCAATAGTGATTACGCTGAAGTCATTGGTTTAAACTTTGCAAAAACGCTGGCCATTGGAGCATCAACTGAAAAAGAAAACAATCTTCATAAACCGGAAAATGACAGCCTCGGTGCCCTCTATTCCTTTTATGACCTAAACATCACCGTGAAACAAGAAAACGGCAAGATGCTGGCAAAGGGAACGAAAAAAACAAATGAAACAAAAATTACTTGGGAAAGAGCCCAATAATTGGACAAGAAAATCCTTTATGGATTTTCTTGTTTTTTTTAACAAAACTATTAACTTTATGAAAAGAATGCCGATTAGTAAGATTGTGTTGGTTCTTAAGTACCAATAATTCTTATTTACATATCGGAGGAAAGTATTATGAAAAGAACAACAGAATTTGTTTTAGGTTTAATTGGAGGTATTTTTGGATTTTTCGGCGCAATGTTTGCTCTTGCTTTCGGAGGAATCGATGCGGCATTTAGCGATTCAGGCACAAGTGAAATTACGGGGTTAGGCTGGGCAGCAATGCTTTTCTCTATTCTTGCCATTGTCGCATCTGTCATCGTAAAGAAAAAAGCAAAGCTTGGTGGAATTTTATTATTAGTATCTGCTGTAGGCGGCATTATTTCTATTTCTATGTTCTTCATCCTTCCAGCTGTATTAATCATCATTGCAGGCTGCATGGGCGTGTTTAGAAAAGAGCCTGTCGTCAATAACACAACTGCATAAGAATAGAGAATAAAGCTTGTAGGGATTGCTCTACAAGCCTTTTCTCTCTACTCTTTGTAATTCATATTGAATGGCATCAACTAACTCTATTATGTTTTCATCTATCCAAAGATCCAACATAAATAATATATCATTCACCATGTGTGACAAATCTTCTTGGCTCATCAATTCTTCTTTGTAAGCAGGGACAACAAAGAAATAGAATAGATCAGCCAATTCAAGAACGACACGTACATCTTTTTCATCCATGATGGCTTTATGCAAAGAATGAATCAGCCATTTGAGGTCTTCATGATTTTCAATAGGAACATACATCAATTGGTGTATTTCATCGGTATCCCTATCACTTAGAATCCTCTCAGCAGATTCCTTTGAAAGAGCCCCAACTGTATTTGAAGATATATTCAGAAACAAGAATTCATGTTGATCCTCTCTATTAACCGTCTTGATTGACGAACCTTCCATCTCAATCACTCCCAATCCCTTATAATAATTCTATTATAAGGAAATTCAAGTTCGTTTTAAGTCACAAGAAGTGGATTTTATGTAATTTTAAGCTAACTGGTTTATAAAAAAACACTCAAAAACAATTATTTTCTATTTTTATCATTTTTTGTTGATTTACAAGTACTTTTATCCTATTATAATAGTCATGATCAATGTATAAGCACAAGGCGCTTATATAAATTAAACAAAAGGGGATTTTCATTTTGAAGAAATTCTATGCTTTATTTTTAGCTTTAGGGCTAACATTTACACTGGCTGCTTGCGGTTCAACAGAAGATGTGTCTACAGGTGCATCTAAAGAAAAAGAGTCTACAAGCACAAAAACACAATCAAAAAACAAAAAAGACGATGGTTCAAAGAAAATAAATGCGAGCAAACACAAAACAACTGCTCAAGGAATGAAAGTAAACCTTGGTGAAATTAAAATTATGAAGGATAGAATCAATGTTGGAATGAATATCGAAAATACGACAGGTAAAGTCCTAAATTTCTATCCAGATCAAGGTAAAGTTGTAGCTGGAAGCATGCAATTAGATGCGAATATGTTTATGACTGACGGTGATATTGGTGGCGAAGTTGAAGGTGGCGTTAAACAGGATGGTGTTATTCAATTCTTAGCTCCTGAAGGCAAAGAGATCAACATTAAAAACATCAAAGAATTAAAACTGAAATTTGGAAATGTCACAACTGACGATTACATGAATAGTAAAGACGTGACATTCACAGTTAAAGTAAAATAAACTTTCACTCATGCCCTTGAATGATGAGGGCTTTTTTTATCACCACTAAAAAACACTTTCCTAGAAGAAAGTGTTTTTGTTTATAAGTAACGTTTCATTCTTTTTATTACTCCATAAGGATAACTAATCTTTCGAGAAGTCTCTTAAATGGAACTCTTTTTCATCGCCTCAGCCATTTCCACTTCACCCTCTGCTTCCAGCTGTTCAATGATGCGGATATAATCCCTTTCGTGGCGATTTTGGCTTAATTTAAAAGCAGCCTGAACTTCATCAATGATGATCTTAAAGCCTACAATGCCTTTCATTTGCTTCTCTAACAGTTCCTCAGACAACGTATCCCATAGCACCGGCTGTTCTCTGTGACTTTCGTATGTCTCCAGCATTGTGGTTAATTCCTTAACCAGTTCCGATTTTTCAAGCAGTTCCGCCTTTCCATAAACATGAACAGCCTGGTAATTCCATGTTGGTACTGCTTCTTTTTCATACCATGAAGAAGATATGTAGGCATGTGGCCCTTGAAAAATGACGAGCGTCTTCTCGCTCTCTTCAAACGTTTTCCACTGAGGATTTCCAATCGCCATATGCCCTGAGATCACATACGAATCTCCAACTTGATGAAAACTCACTGGAATATGTGTCGCAATAGGCTTTTCATTCATTGTCGTCACAACTGTAGCAAAAGAATGAGATTGAATAAATGATTTGATTTTCTCCATATCTTTCACTCGAAAAAATGATGGGATATGCATTTACCCTTCCTCCTTTTTGATCAGCTCAATGTTTTGGTCATAATGAAATCCATTTGCTCTTCGTCCCCCATGAGAAAGGCGTGCACCCCTGTTCGAACAAACCCAAGCTTTTGATAGAAAGCGATGGCCGCTCTATTGTGCTCCCACACCCCAAGCCAAACATCCTGTTTATGATGATTTTTCGCAATTTCAATGGCTTGATCGATTAAATATCTGCCTAACCCTTGCTTTTGAAAGGACTGCTTGATATAAATTCTTTCAATCTCTAACGCGTCACTCCCCATCTCTTCTGATTGGGCATCATCCATATTGATCTTCAAATAACCAGCTACTTCCCCATTCACTTGAACAAAATAAAACTGTGAAGAAGGGTGCTGTAATTCCTTTAACAGCTGGTTTAGGTGAAAAGCTGTCTTCACGTACGCTTCGATATGTTCCACTTTGTTTTGATCCAGAAAGGTTTCTTTAAATGTATCGGTTCCAATTTTCTGAAGCTCCTTTACATGTTGTTCATTGCACCGAATGAAAGTGACGGTCATAAAGTCGTCCCTCCTTATTAATTAGTAGTCTCTCTTTATCCCTTTTTTCACACCTTCCCAGTCCTTTTCTATATTCTTTCGCACCCTGAGAAGATACTCATAAATCTGTTCCGCTTCTTCCTTAGAAAAGCCATCCAGCGCCACTTGATTTGAATAATCATGTTCTCGTTTAATCATTGGGTAGACCGCTTCCCCTTTTTCAGTTGGAAACAGCTTTTTGATTTTTTTATTCACACGATCATTCTTTTTCTCAATAAACCCATGCAGTTCTAGCTTTTTGATAGCCCGAGCAGCCGTAGTTCGATCCACCTTAATCATTTCCGCCAGCTTTTCCTGAATGATACCAGGCTCCTCACAAATACGCACAAGATATAAATACTGCCCCTTCGTTAAATCGTACTCTTTAAATTCAATATTACTTATGGAATCAAGCGCGCGAGCTATCACACCGATCTCCCGCAATATTTCTTTCATGTATTCCAACTCCTTTTGTTGTATTTACAACAATTAATTATAGCTAATATAACTGATAAAAGTTGTATTTGCAACAAAAACCCACTCCTTAATTGGAAGTGGGTTTTCAACTCTTTCCTTATTTATCACGCTTCTTCGATCCAAACAATCCAAACACGACAGCCAGTGCAACAATAATCGCCACCCACGTAGTGAAGCCCATATGATCACCGCTTTCTTTTTAAAATACCATATCGGTAAAGACCCATGAAATCACTTGATTATATTTTAACGATTGAGAAACAGTAAGGGTTTCAATTCATCATCCCTGATACTTTTTATTGCATGTGACCAAAATCATGAAGACATAACAAAAACCCCTATATTTCAAGGGGTTTTCGAGGGTGTTACATCATTCCGCCCATTCCACCCATGCCGCCCATATCTGGCATTCCGCCGCCTGAGCCGCCTTCTTCTGGTTTGTCAGCAACGACTGCTTCAGTTGTTAGAAGCATTGCTGCTACAGAAGCTGCGTTTTGAAGTGCAGAGCGAGTTACTTTTGTTGGGTCAACGATTCCTTTTTCGATCATGTTTACCCATTCGTTTGTTGCTGCGTTGAAGCCTACGCCAATTTCTTCGTTTTTCAAGCGCTCAACGATAACGGATCCTTCAAGACCAGCGTTGTGAGCGATTTGACGAATTGGCTCTTCAAGAGAACGTAGAACGATGTTTACACCTGTTTGAACGTCACCATCTGCTTCGATTGAAGCGACTTTGTTGTATACATTCACAAGTGCTGTACCACCACCGGATACGATACCTTCTTCAACTGCTGCACGAGTTGAGTTCAGTGCATCCTCGATGCGTAGTTTACGCTCTTTTAGTTCTGTTTCAGTTGCAGCACCAACTTTGATGACAGCGACGCCGCCAGCTAGTTTTGCAAGACGTTCTTGTAATTTTTCTTTATCGAATTCAGAAGTTGTTTCTTCTACTTGAGCACGGATTTGGTTCACACGTGCTGCGATTTGAGCAGAATCTCCTGAGCCCTCTACGATTGTTGTGTTTTCTTTTGTCACAACGACTTTAGACGCACGGCCAAGCTGACCGATTTCAGTTGATTTCAGGTCAAGTCCTAGGTCTTCTGTGATCAATTCTCCGCCAGTTAGAACAGAGATGTCTTCAAGCATTGCTTTACGACGATCACCGAATCCAGGAGCTTTTACTGCTACTGCGTTGAATGTACCACGAAGTTTGTTCACAACAAGAGTTGCAAGTGCTTCGCCTTCTACATCTTCAGCAATAAGCAATAATGGTTTTCCTTGTTGTACAACTTGCTCAAGTACAGGAAGGATTTCTTGAATGTTTGTGATCTTTTTATCAGTGATTAAGATGTAAGGATTTTCAAGAACCGCTTCCATCTTATCAGAATCGGTCACCATGTATGGTGAAGCATATCCGCGGTCAAATTGCATACCTTCAACCACTTCTAGCTCAGTTGTGAATCCTTTAGATTCTTCAATTGTGATAACTCCGTCGTTACCTACGCGTTCCATTGCTTCTGCGATTAGGCTGCCGACTTCTTCGTCTGCTGCAGAAATAGCCGCAACTTGAGCAATTGATTCTTTGCCTTCGATTGGTTTAGAAATCTCGTGCAAGCCTTCAAGTGCTACTTTCACTGCTTCTTCGATCCCTTTACGAACGCCAACAGGGTTTGCACCAGCTGTTACGTTTTTCAGACCTTCACGGATCATCGCTTGAGCTAGAACTGTTGCAGTCGTAGTACCGTCACCAGCTACGTCGTTTGTTTTGCTTGCAACTTCAGCCACAAGTTTTGCACCCATGTTTTCAAATGCATCTTCTAATTCAATTTCTTTTGCGATCGTTACACCATCATTTGTGATAAGTGGAGAACCGAATTTTTTCTCAAGAACCACGTTACGTCCTTTAGGTCCTAAAGTTACTTTTACAGCATCTGCAAGTGCATCTACACCGCGTAACATCGCGCGACGTGCTTCTTCACTGAACTTAATATCTTTTGCCATAATAACGAAACCTCCTCAGTCTTTTTAAAAATTTATCTCAATGTTTTTTATGTGATTAACCAATAACAGCTAAAATGTCGCTCTCACGAAGGATTAAATATTCTTTGCCTTCATATTTCACTTCAGTGCCTGCATATTTTGAGAAGATAATGCGGTCGCCTGTGCTTACTTCTAACGCAACGCGCTCACCACTTTCAAGTACACGCCCTGAACCTGCTGCAACAATTTTACCTTCTTGCGGTTTTTCTTTTGCAGAATCCGGTAAAACAATACCGCTAGCGGTTTTTTCCTCAGATTCAACGAGTTCAATGATTACGCGATCGCCTAATGGCTTTAACATAAGAAACAACCTCCTCAATTTTTATATGTAGTCTTTTTTAGCACTCATCACCAGCGAGTGCTAACACATTTATTATAATAAAGAATGTCTTCTGCAATTTCAAGTGAAAACCTTTAAAAATTTTTACGCTTTCACGATCTTTTTTGGTCTCAGATTCTTTCCTTTTCATCGAAAAAGGAGACTTGTGTTACAATAAATCTAGTTCTTTTAGTAAAGGGGTTTTCGTTACTTGAAAAAACAATATTGGTACATCATCTTAACGTATATATTGGTGCAGGTTTCTGCGTTTCCTTATGTGCTCATTATGAAATGGCTGGGATTCATTCAATCACCGATGACTCAAACAGAGCTTTCAAAATTATCAGGAACGTGGACAATCATCAGTTTTTGTATCGGATTGATCATTATTCTGCTCATCCTTCGAACCGTCCCAAAAGCTTCACTGCGAAATGAAGCGCCAGTTTCAATCGGTTCTGCTATCGCATGGATCATTGGCGGTTTCTTTCTTTCTCTCTTTGCACAATCGATTGCGGGGGCGATTGAACAATATGCATTCGGCATTGGCCGTGAGTCAGAAAATACGCAAACCATTTTATCCATTATGGATGCCGTTCCTTGGCTTGTGATCGTCATCGCCCTGATTGGTCCAATCTTAGAGGAAATCATTTTCCGTAAAATCATCTTTGGTGTGATTTATGAAAAAACAAATTTCTTCTTTGGAGCACTTGCCAGTTCAGTGGTTTTCGCTGCTGTACACTATGATTTTCCCCATATCTTGCTCTATACCGCAATGGGCTTTACCTTTGCCTTTTTATATGCGAAAACAAAACGAATCATTGTTCCAATCGGCGCTCATATGCTGATGAATTCACTTGTTGTTCTTGTGCAGATTGAGCCAGTGAAAAAAATGATTGAAGAACAATCTCAAACCATGCAAATGATTATTGGAGGCTTTTTCTCATGAGAAACCCAGTCGTATGGGGCATCATTTATTTTGCCGTAGGTGTCGCTTTCACCTATATGGCCATTCAAAACCCAGGTGACATGTGGTCATTTTACAGCATTTTGCTGATGGTGTTTGCGGCCTATAATATCAATATCGCGCTTAAAATGTTTGCCTTCTCTGTCAAACTCAAAAAACAGCAGCAAAAATAAATCAAAAACCATTTTCCGCGTTTGGAAAATGGTTTTTTTATGGAGGACGTGTCTTCATGGAACATGAAAAACTTCGCATCTTCAATGATCAACATGAAACGATTGGAACTGCCGCTCGTTCAGATGTCCACTCCCAAGGTCTTTGGCATGAAACATTTCATTTTTGGCTTCTTAAAAAAGAGCATGGCACCGTATATCTCTATTTTCAGCTAAGAAGTCCCGCAAAAAAGGATTTTCCTTCTATGTTTGATATCACCGCAGCGGGCCATCTTCTCGCAGATGAACAGCCTTCTGATGGCTTGAGAGAGGTAGAGGAAGAACTTGGTCTTTCTATCCCTTTTGAGGACCTCACCTTTGCAGGTCTCATACAGGATGAAATCCATATGCCTTCGTTCATCGACCGTGAGTTCTGCCATGTGTACCTTTATATGAATCAAGAAGAGCACATGGAAGTTTATCTACAGAAAGAAGAAGTCGCTGGTCTGTACAGAGCCAAGCTGCTTGATGCACAGCAGCTGTTAACAGGAACATGTGAAAGAATTCGAATCAAGGGCTTTCAAGTTGATGCAAACGAAGAACGACGTGAGGAAAGCATCGAAGTGGGTGTTCATGATTTTGTCCAGCATGAGCCCGCCTATTATGAGCACCTCTTTCATGCGATCAATCAATTTCTTACGCAATAGAAAAAGCATCGTGATCCCTCATTGGATCATGATGCTTTTTTATGAGACATAGTGACTTTCTTTCTCCTCTGTTTGCTGCATTTTGCGGTAGGTCACTCTTGAAATGATAATGCTCACTTCGTATAAAACGAGCATTGGCAAGGTGACCATGAGGTGAGAAACAAGCTCTGGCGGTGTAATGAGTGCGGCAATGACAAGGAGGACAAAATAGGCATACTTTCGTATTTTTGATAAAAACATCGGTGTGATGATGCCAAGTCTTGTGAGAAACATCAACACGACGGGCATCTGAAACAAAAAGCCAAATGGAAGTGTTAACTGCATCAGAAATGTAAAATACTCATGAATCCCAATGACTTGCTCTACATTTAAATCATTCGACATTCGCATCATAAAGTCGACGACAAACGGAAACAAAATAAAATAAGAGAAAGCCACACCGCTCAAAAATAAAAGCAGTGCAATCGGAATGTAAGCAAGTGTCACCTTTCTTTCTTTCTCATATAAGCCAGGACTCACAAACGCCCACAGCTGATATAAAATAACGGGACACGTCAAAACCAAAGCAATGACAAATGCGAACTGCATAAACACGTACAGTGGATCTGTAAGCTTAAATGCGTTCAGCGTGAGTGTTGCCGCTTCATCGGTATTTTGTAAATACACAATGACCGGCTTAGCGAGAAAAAAACCAGCCACCATAAAGGCGACAAAAAACATCGCAATGATCACTAAACGTTTTCGCAGTTCCACAATATGCTCCATAAGCGGCATATCTTTGACATTCATGAAGCTCATCCTATTCTACTGATCTTCTTTTTTCTTTTTTTCTTCCTGATCATCAGCTAAGCCTTTTGTGGCATTTTTGAATTCACGTAATGTATCTCCTGCTGCTCTTCCTAATTCAGGAAGCTTTTTCGGCCCAAAAATAATGAGCGCTACAATCGCAATCAGAATCAAACTCCCAGGACCGATCGGACCCATTTGCTCCACCCCCTTTACCCCTTTTCGTCAGTCCTCCTGCGTAACAGAGTAATGCTTTAAGAAATACACAAGAGACTGAAGTTCAACCGCCAAATCTATATGATGAATTCGAATGTGTTCCGGCACATTCAATCGAGCCGGCGTAAAGTTAAGGATTCCTTTGATGCCAAGGGCAATCAAACGATCTGTAATGGATTGAGCTGCTACGGCAGGTACTGTCAAAATCGCAACAGGGATATCTCCTACCTCTTGAACATGCTCTTCAAGCTTATCCAAATCATAGACAGGCACGCCGCCTATCTCACTTCCTATTTTACTCTCATTGACGTCAAAAGCCATTGAAATTTTTGTATTATTATTTTTGATGAAATTATAGTGTAAAAAAGCAGTCCCTAAATTCCCGACACCGATGAGCATGACATTGGTCATTTCATCTTGGTCAAGGGTCTTTCTGAAGAAGGTCAAGAGATAATCGACATTATAGCCATACCCTTTCTTCCCAAGTGCACCAAAGTACGAAAAATCTCGGCGAATGGTGGCAGAATCCACTTTGACTGCATCACTAAGCTCAGCTGATGACACCCTTTGTTTTCCTGATGCATGCAGATTTTTTAAAAAACGGTAATATAGCGGCAAACGTTTGGCTGTCGCTTGTGGAATTTTTGACTGATCTATATTCATATAAGGTCCTCCAACTTAAATATCAGATGCTCTGTGAAAATCACCATTTTTCCCGCCTGTCTTTTCAATTAGATAGGTAGGACCGATGATCATGCCTTTATCAATCGCTTTGCACATATCGTAAACGGTCAGTGCACATACTGAAGCAGAAGTGAGCGCTTCCATCTCCACACCCGTACTTCCTTTTGTTTTTACCTGTACTTGTATGTTCAGGATGTGCGCATTTCCGTCTTCCTCCCAATTAAAGGAGATATCCACGCCTTTTAGTGCAAGCGGATGACACATTGGAATGATGGTAGATGTTTGCTTTGCTGCCATGATGCCAGCAACCTGTGCAACAGACAGCACATCTCCTTTTCCAATTTCACGTTGCTCTATTTTATGAAACACTTCTTTTATCATACGAACACTTGAAACAGCAACGGCGGTTCTCACTGTAGACGATTTGTCACTAATGTCGACCATCTTTGCTCTTCCCTGTTCGTTAAAGTGGCTAAATTGACTCATCTTTCAACGCTCCCTCACTCAAATGATACACTATTTTTTCCTATCTGTCTTTCATTTGAATATGGCGATTGTATGTAACATTTGCCGGTTTACTGCTGATAAGCTACACTTAACATATTATAGCAGAGGTGAAGTTACATGATGATTCTACAAGTGAATCAGCTGTCCAAATCGTTTGGCGCTGATACCGTTTTAACGAATATAAAATTGGAAGTCAAAGCAAGGGATCGCATTGCCATTGTAGGTCGTAACGGCGCAGGCAAATCCACGCTTTTGAAAATCATCGCCGGTCAAATGTCTTACGAGCAAGGTGAGATCATCAAACCAAAAGACCTATCGATCGGCTATTTAGCACAGCATACCGATGTAACGTCTACACGTACGCTAAAAGACGAATTATTATCGGTTTTTGATCATTTAAAAGAAATGGAACAAGAGATGAGAACCATTGAGGAGAAAATGGCTTCCTCCACAGGTTCTGAGCTGGAAGCCCTTATGAAAACCTATGACAGGCTTCAGCAGGAATTTAAAGATCAAGGCGGCTATCAATATGAAGCAGATGTCCGCTCCATTCTTCATGGACTCGGCTTTAGTCATTTTGAAGATGAGACAACCGTCCAATCCTTAAGCGGCGGTCAGAAAACCCGTCTAGCGCTTGGAAAGCTCTTGTTAATGAAACCAGAACTCTTAATTCTGGATGAGCCGACCAACCATTTAGATATTGATACCTTATCATGGCTGGAGCAGTATTTGCAAAATTATACAGGTGCCATTCTCATCGTGTCCCATGACCGCTATTTCTTAGACAAAGTCGTAAACCACGTCTATGAAGTCTCAAGAACTTCGATGAAAAAGTTTGCAGGGAACTATAGTAAGTATCTTGAGCTGAAAGCAGAGCAGCTCGAGCGGGATATGAAACTATACGAAAAGCAGCAAGAAGAGATCTCAAAGCTTCAGGATTTCGTGGATCGCAACCTGGCAAGAGCTTCAACTACAAAGCGCGCTCAAAGCAGACGCAAGCAGCTCGAACGAATGGATCGTTTAGATAAGCCTTTAGGTGACGAAAAATCCGCAAACTTTCATTTTGATATTACGAGACAAAGCGGCAATGATGTGCTGAAGGTACATGATCTCGATATTCGTTATGATGAAAAAACACCGCTCCTATCCTCTCTTTCTTTTCAGATTAAACGCGAGGATAGTGTGGCACTCATTGGTCCTAACGGGATCGGGAAATCAACCCTTTTAAAAACGTTAACGAACACATTAACACCAGTAAAAGGCGACATCACTTTTGGATCTCATGTCACGATCGGCTACTATGACCAAGAGCAAGCCAAACTGACATCCTCGAAAAAAGTGCTCAATGAGCTTTGGGATGACTATCCTCATATGAATGAAAAAGAAATTCGGACATGTTTAGGAAACTTCCTTTTTTCCGGTGATGACGTTTTAAAGCCTGTCCATGCATTAAGCGGTGGAGAAAAAGCACGCCTTGCACTGGCAAAGCTGATGCTCCAAAAAGCCAATTTTCTTATTCTTGATGAGCCGACAAACCATCTGGACTTAGATAGTAAGGAAATTTTAGAGAATGCACTAATCGATTATCCAGGAACCATCTTATTTGTCTCGCATGATCGTTATTTTATCAATCGTCTTGCTACGAAAGTATTTGAGCTGTCGCCTACAGAAACAAGAGAATATCTCGGTGATTATGACTACTATCTTGAAAAGAAAAATGAACAATTAGAGCTGGAAGCACTTCAAGAAAATGAGCCGCTTAAAAAACAAGCTGCACAGCCAGCAGAAAAGGCAAAGCTTTCTTATGCGGAAGAAAAAGAACTGAAAAAGAAAGAAAGACAAAAGCAGCGCAGAATCGAAGAAATTGAAGAACGCATTGCTGTCGTCGAAGACAAGCTCGGTGAAAATGAACAGCTGCTATGTGATCCTAATATTTTTCAAGATCACGAGAAGGTCCAATCCATTCAAACAGAAAATGATACGCTCAATCAAGAGCTGGAATCACTTTTTGCGGAGTGGGAAGAGCTTTCAGAAGCTTAAAGAGTGCCCTAAAAGGTACTCTTTTTCTTTCAAAGAAAATTTATTATCCACAATGATACCCACAATAACTTCTTGATTATTCTTAAACACATTAGACTTATCCACTTTATCCACAGAGTTTTAATCACATATCCACAAAAAAGATCATATTTATACACATCCTCTTCATTTTAAAACAAAATTTTCTAACAATTGTGGATATATAACGTTTACATGTGAATAAATCGCTTTCATAAAAAATAAAAACCCCTGTCATCCACAGGAGTTTTTATTCATATGAGACTAGCGGCAATCCTGGCTGGCCATTCATCGCCATATCGCTTCTGATTCCTTTTTCAAACGCAATGGTTCCAGCGGCAGCGATCATGGCTGCATTGTCTGTGCAAAGAGATAATGGCGGAATAATGACTTTCACTTCTGGCAGCTTCGTAAATGCTGAGGTTAAAGCTTTTCTTAGTCCTTTATTGGCAGCGACTCCTCCAGCTAGAACGACCTGCTTCACGCCATAGGCTTCAGCCGCTTTCAATGTTTTCCCAACAAGCACCTCAATGACGCTTGCTTGAAAACTTGCGGCCAAATCCTCTGGGGCAATCGTTTCTCCCTTTTGTGACGCATTGTGTAAGGTATTGATCACAGCTGATTTTAAACCACTGAAGCTAAAGTGATAAGACCCTTCTTCAAGCCATGCACGAGGAAGCTTAATTGTCGGCTCTCCTTCATGTGCTAACCGATCAATATGAGGTCCGCCTGGGTACGGGAGACCCATCGTCCGGGCCACTTTATCGTACGCTTCTCCAGCTGCATCATCTAAAGTTTCTCCGATGACCTCAAAAGATCCATGCTCCTTCATTAAAACAAGCTCAGTATGTCCGCCGGAGACAACAAGAGCTAAACATGGGAACTCCAATTCATCAACAAGCTGGTTTGCATAAATATGCCCTGCAATATGATGAACACCAACAAGAGGAATTTGATGGGCAAAGCTCAGTGCCTTTGCTGCATTGACACCAATCAGCAAGGCACCCACGAGGCCAGGTCCTTCTGTGACAGCAATCGCATCTAAATCCTTAAAGCTCATACCCGCCTGTGCCATCACTTCTTCTAATACGATGGTGACTTGCTCCACGTGATGCCTTGAAGCAATTTCGGGTACAACTCCGCCAAATCGTTTATGACTGTCTATTTGCGAGGCCACCACATTCGCCACGATTTCATTTCCATTTTTGACAATGGACGCAGCTGTTTCATCGCAGCTTGTTTCTATACCTAATATGAATCGATCTGTTTGTTCACTCATTTATATTCACCCACATGACTAATGCATCTTCTCCATTATCCGTATAATAATTCTTTCGAATAGAAGCTGGTCTGAAACCGAGCTTTTCATAGAGGGATTGTGCTGGTGTATTTGAAACCCGCACCTCTAAAGAAAGATGATCTGTCTTTTTTTCTTTGCAAAATTCCATGACATATCGAAGCAATGCTTCCCCGTAGCCTTTTCCTCTATGTTCAGGGAGAATCGCAATGTTCGTAATTTGTGCATCGTCCATGACAATCCAGACCCCGCAATACCCAACAGGCTGCTTATCTTCTTCAATGAGGAAATAATGGCTGTATTGGTTATGAAGAATCTCATAGACAAACGATTCCTTTTTCCAAGGCGCTGTAAACGAATGCACTTCAATCGTATACACCTCTGGAATATCCGCTACTGTCATTTGTCGTATCTTTGCTATGTGAAGATTATTTTTGTCCTTCAAGCCATTTCACTTCCGCTTCTGCCAAACGAATATAGTTAGGAACAAGCTGATGGACATCTTCAGCAGGACGATCTGCGCCTAAAAATGCAAGCACTGAAGGTCTTGGGTTATGAAATGTCCCATCTGCCAGTACAGCCGTTTCTCCTAAAATAGAGCGAATGCTCTCTACATGAAGATGCACATCTTGTCCAAGAAATAGAACAGGCTTTCCTGCCTGCTTCAGTTCATGAAGCCAATCCGTGAGCAGGATATTTTGATCTGGTTCGACCTCTTTGATCTTACCCTTTTCAAACGAATAAAGTCCGGTATAAACTTGTCCTCTTCTCGCATCAAATAGAGGTGAAATATACCCATCAAAATATTGACCATTTGCCGCAAGTGTTTCTAAACTCGAAACAGCCGATATCGGGATAGACAGCGTCCAAGAAAGTGTTTTTGCTATGGTGACCCCGATTCTGACGCCAGTGTAAGAACCAGGTCCTTTTGCCACAACGATTTTGCTTAGTTCGCTTGGTGATACACCACATTCTTTCATCAATGCTTCAACAGTGGGCATCGCTCGGACGGAATGGTTCTTTTTTAAGTATGTGATGCTCTCGCCTATTACAGTGAAATCTCTTACAAGAGCAATTCCTAGTGTATGGTTTGATGTATCAATGGCCAGTATGGTCAAATTTTTTCATCTCCTTACAAAGGGTCTCATAACGCTCCCCTTTTGCATCAAACGTGAGATGCCGTTCTTCTTCACGTTCTGTTCTCAGCATTTCAATTTTTAAATAGGAAGAAGGCAATTGAGGTTCAATAAGATGGGCCCATTCAACCAAGCATACACCTTCACCCTCAAAATATTCTTCGAGGCCGATCTCTTCTTCTGCATCTTCCATGCGGTACACGTCCATATGATATAGTGGCAGTCTGCCATCGGTATATTCTTTAATAATTGTAAAGGTGGGGCTGTTGACGATACGGGTAATTCCTAAGCCTTCCGCAAAACCTTTTGAAAAAGTGGTTTTGCCTGCACCTAAATCTCCTTCTAATGTCAATACATCGCCTGGCATCACAAGTTTGGCCAATGCAGCGGCAATTCGTTTCGTCTCATCCGCACCTTTTGTCGTCCATGTTAATTTCACCGTTGATGTCACCTCATTTCTTAAAATGATTATATCCTTTTTTCATTAACATTGTTTGTTGATCATTGTCTTTTAACATAACACTGGCTGCTTGATCATCTTTGACTTGTCCAATACGTGTGACCTGAATGCCTTCTTTTTGACATTGCGATTCAAAGCTTTCCCAATCACATTCTGGTATCGTACCAGTTAAAACAAAATCTTCTCCCCCGAACAACACCCATTCAAGCCAGTCTTTGCGCAGCACCTGTAAATCCGGATGAATTGGAAGCTTATCAGCTTCTATCTCGATCATCACACAGCTCGCTTCGGCTATCTCATTTAACTCACTCGCTAATCCATCACTCACATCATTCAAGGACACACGCGGGAAACTTGAACAAATGTGTCCAGCAGCAATATGAGGCTGAGGCATTTTATGACGCTTAAGAAAAAAATCAGCATCGACCGCCTTAGAAGGGGCTGCTTCGTTCATTAAGATTGATAACCCAGCAGCTGATGAACCAAGTTCACCTGTGACAAAGACAATGTCTCCAGTCTGAGCACTGTGACGATAACAAGCTTTTCCCTTTGAAACCTCACCAATGACCGTCACGGTAATGACAAAGTCACTGCGGGTGGCCACTGTATCTCCACCAATCAAATCCATATGATAGGAGTCAGCCAACGCTTTCATTCCCTCGTAAAGCTCCGTAACAATTGTCTCATCACCATGAGGCGGGATTGCAATTGAAACAAGATAATATTTTGGGGTCCCTCCCATTGCAGCGATGTCACTGACATTGACTGCCAGTGCTTTAAAGCCAACTTCAAATGGTGTTGAAAAGTCAAAACGAAAATGAACATGCTCCACCATTGTATCAACACAAACGACCTCTTCACAATGTGAATGAGGTTGATAAATACTTGCATCATCACCGATGCCCATGATCAAAGAGCGCTGATATGTATCTTTAGGTGTGATTCGGCGAATAAGATCAAATTCATCCATAAAAAGACAGCCCCTTCTTGCAATCAATTGGTTAAGTAGACATGAGGTCAAACACAGTTAGTATTAGTGTAGCGAATATAAGTCTCAGTTCCAACTAAAAATGATATAAAGAAAGCCTGGTGTGAAAAAACCAGGCTGAGTTGAAATAATCTATCTTTTCTTTCTTATATTGTATCCAAACACACATCATTTCATTGCATCTTGGGTACTTCTAGAAAGAAAAAGACATAAAAAAAAACGAAACTATACGTTTTCGTTTACAAGTCATAAAAATGGCGGTCCGGACGGGACTCGAACCCGCGACCTCCTGCGTGACAGGCAGGCATTCTAACCAACTGAACTACCGGACCATTTTGGTTGCGGGGGCAGGATTTGAACCTGCGACCTTCGGGTTATGAGCCCGACGAGCTACCGAACTGCTCCACCCCGCG
Source organism: Bacillus sp. PK5-006 (assembly GCF_054161415.1). Lineage (NCBI taxonomy): Bacteria > Bacillati > Bacillota > Bacilli > Caryophanales > Bacillaceae > Bacillus > Bacillus sp. PK5-006. Next base: position 3,119,171 of record NZ_CP096414.1, read on the forward strand.
ATGATATAAAGATAACAAGCTTGGCGGCGTCCTACTCTCACAGGGGGAAACCCCCAACTACCATCGGCGCTGAAGAGCTTAACTTCCGTGTTCGGTATGGGAACGGGTGTGACCTCTTCGCTATCGCCACCAAACCTGATGGAGAGAATGTTCTCTCAAAACTAGATAACAATGTTCAAGCTTCACATTAGAATATAGGTTAAGTCCTCGATCTATTAGTATCTGTCAGCTCCACGTGTCACCACGCTTCCACCTCAGACCTATCAACCTGATCATCTTTCAGGGATCTTACTTCCTTGCGGAATGGGAAATCTCATCTTGAGGGGGGCTTCATGCTTAGATGCTTTCAGCACTTATCCCGTCCGCACATAGCTACCCAGCGATGCCCTTGGCAGAACAACTGGTACACCAGCGGTGCGTCCATCCCGGTCCTCTCGTACTAAGGACAGCTCCTCTCAAATTTCCTGCGCCCGCGACGGATAGGGACCGAACTGTCTCACGACGTTCTGAACCCAGCTCGCGTACCGCTTTAATGGGCGAACAGCCCAACCCTTGGGACCGACTACAGCCCCAGGATGCGATGAGCCGACATCGAGGTGCCAAACCTCCCCGTCGATGTGGACTCTTGGGGGAGATAAGCCTGTTATCCCCGGGGTAGCTTTTATCCGTTGAGCGATGGCCCTTCCATGCGGAACCACCGGATCACTAAGCCCGACTTTCGTCCCTGCTCGACTTGTAGGTCTCGCAGTCAAGCTCCCTTGTGCCTTTACACTCTGCGAATGATTTCCAACCATTCTGAGGGAACCTTTGGGCGCCTCCGTTACATTTTAGGAGGCGACCGCCCCAGTCAAACTGCCCACCTGACACTGTCTCCCTGCCCGATAAGGGCAGCGGGTTAGAAGGTCAATACAGCCAGGGTAGTATCCCACCGATGCCTCCACCGAAGCTAGCGCTCCGGTTTCCAAGGCTCCTACCTATCCTGTACAAGCTGTACCAACATTCAATATCAGGCTGCAGTAAAGCTCCACGGGGTCTTTCCGTCCTGTCGCGGGTAACCTGCATCTTCACAGGTACTATAATTTCACCGAGTCTCTCGTTGAGACAGTGCCCAGATCGTTGCGCCTTTCGTGCGGGTCGGAACTTACCCGACAAGGAATTTCGCTACCTTAGGACCGTTATAGTTACGGCCGCCGTTTACTGGGGCTTCAATTCGCACCTTCGCTTACGCTAAGCGCTCCTCTTAACCTTCCAGCACCGGGCAGGCGTCAGCCCCTATACTTCGCCTTACGGCTTCGCAGAGACCTGTGTTTTTGCTAAACAGTCGCCTGGGCCTATTCACTGCGGCTTCTCGGGGCTTTAACACCCTAAGAAGCACCCCTTCTCCCGAAGTTACGGGGTCATTTTGCCGAGTTCCTTAACGAGAGTTCTCTCGATCACCTTAGGATTCTCTCCTCGCCTACCTGTGTCGGTTTGCGGTACGGGCACCTCTCACCTCGCTAGAGGCTTTTCTTGGCAGTGTGGAATCAGGAACTTCGCTACTAAATTTCGCTCGCCATCACAGCTCAGCCTTTACGGGAAACGGATTTGCCTATTTCCCAGCCTAACTGCTTGGACGCGGATATCCAATACCGCGCTTACCCTATCCTCCTGCGTCCCCCCATTGCTCAAATGGTGAGGAGGTGGTACAGGAATATCAACCTGTTGTCCATCGCCTACGCCTTTCGGCCTCGGCTTAGGTCCCGACTAACCCTGAGCGGACGAGCCTTCCTCAGGAAACCTTAGGCATTCGGTGGACGGGATTCTCACCCGTCTTTCGCTACTCATACCGGCATTCTCACTTCTAAGCGCTCCACCAGTCCTTCCGGTCTGGCTTCACAGCCCTTAGAACGCTCTCCTACCACTGTTCGTAAGAACAGTCCGCAGCTTCGGTGATACGTTTAGCCCCGGTACATTTTCGGCGCAGAGTCACTCGACCAGTGAGCTATTACGCACTCTTTAAATGGTGGCTGCTTCTAAGCCAACATCCTGGTTGTCTAAGCAACTCCACATCCTTTTCCACTTAACGTATACTTTGGGACCTTAGCTGGCGGTCTGGGCTGTTTCCCTTTCGACTACGGATCTTATCACTCGCAGTCTGACTCCCAAGGATAAGTCATCGGCATTCGGAGTTTGACTGAATTCGGTAACCCGGTAGGGGCCCCTAGTCCAATCAGTGCTCTACCTCCGAGACTCTTACCTTGAGGCTAGCCCTAAAGCTATTTCGGAGAGAACCAGCTATCTCCAGGTTCGATTGGCATTTCACCCCTACCCACACCTCATCCCCGCACTTTTCAACGTGCGTGGGTTCGGGCCTCCATTCAGTGTTACCTGAACTTCACCCTGGACATGGGTAGATCACCTGGTTTCGGGTCTACGACCACGTACTCATGCGCCCTATTCAGACTCGCTTTCGCTGCGGCTCCGCATCTTCTGCTTAACCTTGCACGGGATCGTAACTCGCCGGTTCATTCTACAAAAGGCACGCCATCACCCGTTAACGGGCTCTGACTACTTGTAGGCACACGGTTTCAGGATCTATTTCACTCCCCTTCCGGGGTGCTTTTCACCTTTCCCTCACGGTACTGGTTCACTATCGGTCACTAGGGAGTATTTAGCCTTGGGAGATGGTCCTCCCGGATTCCGACGGAATTTCACGTGTTCCGCCGTACTCAGGATCCACTCTGGAGAGAACGACATTTCAGTTACAGGGCTGTTACCTTCTTTGGCGGGCCTTTCCAGACCTCTTCGCTTATATCATTCCTTTGTAACTCCGTATAGAGTGTCCTACAACCCCAAGAGGCAAGCCTCTTGGTTTGGGCTGTTCCCGTTTCGCTCGCCGCTACTCAGGGAATCGCATTTGCTTTCTCTTCCTCCGGGTACTTAGATGTTTCAGTTCCCCGGGTATGCCTTCTCATACTCTATGTATTCAAGTATGGATACTACTCCATTACGAGCAGTGGGTTTCCCCATTCGGAAATCTCCGGATCAAAGCTTGCTTACAGCTCCCCGAAGCATATCGGTGTTCGTCCCGTCCTTCATCGGCTCCTAGTGCCAAGGCATCCACCGTGCGCCCTTTCTAACTTAACCATTTCTTACTTTAGAAAGAATCACTATGTGTGATGAACTTTGCATTGCATTCAATGTGAATGTATTACTTATTGTTATCTAGTTTTCAAAGAACAATCCTGTCTCGCTAGAGACATGTTTTGAAGGAATGATCCTTCAAAACTAAACAAGACGAAAACGTACGCTGCTCCATATATCCTTAGAAAGGAGGTGATCCAGCCGCACCTTCCGATACGGCTACCTTGTTACGACTTCACCCCAATCATCTGCCCCACCTTCGGCGGCTGGCTCCATAAAGGTTACCTCACCGACTTCGGGTGTTGCAAACTCTCGTGGTGTGACGGGCGGTGTGTACAAGGCCCGGGAACGTATTCACCGCGGCATGCTGATCCGCGATTACTAGCGATTCCAGCTTCACGCAGTCGAGTTGCAGACTGCGATCCGAACTGAGAACAGATTTATGGGATTGGCTAAACCTTGCGGTCTTGCAGCCCTTTGTTCTGTCCATTGTAGCACGTGTGTAGCCCAGGTCATAAGGGGCATGATGATTTGACGTCATCCCCACCTTCCTCCGGTTTGTCACCGGCAGTCACCTTAGAGTGCCCAACTGAATGCTGGCAACTAAGATCAAGGGTTGCGCTCGTTGCGGGACTTAACCCAACATCTCACGACACGAGCTGACGACAACCATGCACCACCTGTCACTCTGTCCCCGAAGGGAAAGCCCTATCTCTAGGGTTGTCAGAGGATGTCAAGACCTGGTAAGGTTCTTCGCGTTGCTTCGAATTAAACCACATGCTCCACCGCTTGTGCGGGCCCCCGTCAATTCCTTTGAGTTTCAGTCTTGCGACCGTACTCCCCAGGCGGAGTGCTTAATGCGTTAGCTGCAGCACTAAGGGGCGGAAACCCCCTAACACTTAGCACTCATCGTTTACGGCGTGGACTACCAGGGTATCTAATCCTGTTCGCTCCCCACGCTTTCGCTCCTCAGCGTCAGTTACAGACCAGAGAGTCGCCTTCGCCACTGGTGTTCCTCCACATCTCTACGCATTTCACCGCTACACGTGGAATTCCACTCTCCTCTTCTGCACTCAAGTTTCCCAGTTTCCAATGACCCTCCCCGGTTGAGCCGGGGGCTTTCACATCAGACTTAAGAAACCGCCTGCGAGCCCTTTACGCCCAATAATTCCGGACAACGCTTGCCACCTACGTATTACCGCGGCTGCTGGCACGTAGTTAGCCGTGGCTTTCTGGTTAGGTACCGTCAAGGTGCGAGCAGTTACTCTCGCACTTGTTCTTCCCTAACAACAGAGCTTTACGATCCGAAAACCTTCATCACTCACGCGGCGTTGCTCCGTCAGACTTTCGTCCATTGCGGAAGATTCCCTACTGCTGCCTCCCGTAGGAGTCTGGGCCGTGTCTCAGTCCCAGTGTGGCCGATCACCCTCTCAGGTCGGCTACGCATCGTCGCCTTGGTGAGCCATTACCCCACCAACTAGCTAATGCGCCGCGGGTCCATCTGTAAGTGACAGCCGAAACCGTCTTTCATCCTTGAACCATGCGGTTCAAGGAACTATCCGGTATTAGCTCCGGTTTCCCGGAGTTATCCCAGTCTTACAGGCAGGTTACCCACGTGTTACTCACCCGTCCGCCGCTAACATCCGGGAGCAAGCTCCCTTCTGTCCGCTCGACTTGCATGTATTAGGCACGCCGCCAGCGTTCGTCCTGAGCCAGGATCAAACTCTCCGAGGTATGCAGGATGCATATCACACATGCGTTGCTACACGATGTAGCGAACTTAGCATGTGATCATTTCCTGCCTCGCCAGTTTGACTGACTACCTATGAAGTATCATAGGATTTTTTTATAAAAACTCGAATTAACAGGTACGTTTTGTCTTGTTTAGTTTTCAAAGATCATGTTCAAAAATGGAGCGGGTGATGAGAATCGAACTCACGACATCAGCTTGGAAGGCTGAGGTTTTACCACTAAACTACACCCGCGTGGTTTGTATTGGCGCGCCCGAGAGGAGTCGAACCCCTAACCTTTTGATCCGTAGTCAAACGCTCTATCCAATTGAGCTACGGGCGCTTAATCAGGCGACTTAATTATCTTAACATATCGTTTTTATTAAATCAACATCTTTTTTAAAATTTGTTTGCCGCATGCGTGTGAACGTCTGTGTTTCAAATACGTCATCAGCGACGAATAAAAATATACCATGAATCACATAAAAGGGTCAATACATTTTTCTAAAAAAGTTTCATGTTTTTTAAAATTGATTTTTTCTTAGATCAATAGACATGTAATAGCCCTATTTTCTTCTCTTTCTTCATAATTCCAATGATTCTTAAATAAAATCTTTCTAAATACAAAGGAGGACAAAACATGGCCACATAGAATTTTTATTTATTGGAAAATTCTTAATATTTTTCCAAGCATTTAAAGGAGGTAAGAGATGATGAAAAAGTTTATCGCTTTTCAAATCATGATCGCTTTGGTGATAGGAGCTCTTATCGGCCATTTCTTCCCTGACTTCGGAATGGCCCTCAGGCCAATTGGAGATGGATTCATCAGGCTGATTAAAATGATCGTTGTTCCAATCGTGTTCTCTACCATTGTTATTGGTGCAGCCGGCAGCGGCGGCATGAAGAAAATGGGCAGCCTTGGATTAAAAACGATCATTTGGTTTGAGGTCATCACAACCATTGTTCTTGGGATCGGGCTATTATTGGCAAATGGGCTAAAGCCTGGCGTTGGCCTCGATTTCTCTAAATTAGCTAAGAAAGATATTGGGGAATTAGATGGTTATACGGAGAAGGTCGTTGACTTTAAACAAATGGTATTAGATATCATTCCAACCAATATCGTCGATGTTATGGCTCAGAATGATTTACTTGCTGTCATTTTCTTCGCCATCTTATTTGGTGTAGCGGCAAGCGGCATCGGTAAAGCTTCTGCTCCTGTTCTCACCTTCTTTGAATCAGTGGCACAAATTATGTTTAAGCTCACACAGATGGTGATGGTGACAGCACCTATTGGGGTTCTTGCATTAATGGCTGCTTCTGTCGGCCAATATGGCATTGTTTTATTAATCCCAATGATGAAGCTTGTCGGAACAGTATTTTTAGGATTATTCATTATTCTCTTTGCTTTATTCCCTCTGGTCGCACTGATCTTCCGTTTTAACTACTTCGAAGTATTAAAAATGATTTGGGATTTGTTCCTTGTTGCCTTCTCTACTACGAGTACTGAAACTGTCCTTCCTCAATTGATGGAACGAATGGAGAAATACGGGTGTCCAAAAAGAATCGTTTCCTTTGTGATTCCATCTGGTCTTTCTCTCAATTGTGACGGATCAAGTTTATATTTATCGGTTGCCTGCGTATTCCTTGCACAAGCGTTTGGTGTCGACATGAGTCTGTCACAGCAGCTTTTAATGATGCTTGTTCTTGTGTTAACGAGTAAAGGTATTGCAGCTGTGCCATCCGGTTCACTCGTTGTTCTTTTGGCAACCGCTCATGCTGTCGGTCTTCCCGCAGAAGGCGTTGCCATCATAGCCGGTGTTGACCGAATTATGGATATGGCACGAACAGGCGTGAATGTTCCAGGGCATGCCGTTGCATGTATTGTCGTATCTAAATGGGAAAAAGTATTCCGTGAGTCGGCGTGGGAAGTTCCAAAAGCAGGTGAAGAAACAAAAGGGATGTAATGTGATATGAAGGAAAGGGTTCGCCCTTTCCTTTTTTATGCTAAAAATGTTTGCTTTAGTACGGCTTTTCCTTGAGGATGCAGCTGTACTTCTGCATATGCCCCATTAATCAGCGTCATTTGCGGCGGGACATGCCCACAATCTATGTCGTAAAAAATGGGGATTTGTAATTCCTTTTGTAATTCCTCATATACATCCTGATACTGATACCCTTCAACAGGCACATTTACTGCACTACGCCCAAACATGATACCTGAACAGTGATCAAACCAACCTGCTAGTTTTAATTGAACAAGCGATCTCTTCACGCTTGCAGCATTTAATTCGCAGTTTTCGAAATACCAGAGAATCGGTTCATCTTTTATGAATGTTTTCTGAAAAGCTTTGACGTCCCCATAAGGTGTCCCTGCTAAGTGACGTATAATATCAATGCAGCCACCCAGCAGTCTGCCCTTTACCATCTTTTCTTGTTGATCAACCGTATGCCAAGCGGTAGGTTCTGTTAAATGAAAGACATGTTTACTCGGGTTGTCATGCTGCCATTCCTTTTGATACATAGATGAAGAAAACTGGGTTATCTCCGTCTCCCCTTTTGCGGAAAGTGTTCGCTCCCACATGGCAGTCGTTTGATCAAGCTCTTCTCCTCTTAGATCGACTAAGTTCGGTCCATGCGCTGTGGCAATGCCTGTTTTTAATGTGAGCGCCAGCAGGAGTGCACTCGTATCTGAGTAACCTAGAATCCACTTTTTTTGAATGGATGAGAAATCAAGGTGCTCTAACACTTCCATAAGCAGCTGTCCTCCCCATGGTGGGATGATGTGGTCAATCTCCTCACATGTCATCATGTACTGAAGTTCGTTTGCTCGTTCTATCGCAGGGGCAGATTTTGCCTTTTCCTGCTGCCAGACCGTCTCTCCACATATGACATCGTATCCTCTATGTTTCATTCGTTCACATGAAAGCTGAAACATGTCATGCAAAGATGGCTGTACACCTGAGGAAGGTGCTGTAACGCCAATTGTTTGTCCTTTTTGCAAATGCGGAAATTGTATCATTCTGCTTCCCCCCAACCTCTACTCTCTCCCCTGTCCATTTTAAAGAAAATGCCCCTTTTATAAGGGACATCTCTTCTTATTCCTTTTGACGCAGTACAGTATAGACTCCTGCAAAGATACATAGAATCCCAATGAATGAGCGTATCCCCATCTCTTCACCTAAAAGCAGCCAGCCGAGAGCTGCCCCTACGATCGGTTGAAAGAAAAAGAACAGACCGCCGCTCGAGGCATCCATCAATTGAAGCCCTCTATTCCACAAAAAGAATGCTAAAGCTGTTGAGATGATGCCTAGATAGAGAATGCCGCCCCAAATCTCTGGCCTTGCCATCTGCTCCACATCTAGATGAGGTAAGCGAAATAAAACAGCTGGTGTTAAGACAATGAATGCAATGATGATCGCATATGTGGTCGTCACGACTTGAGGGTATTTTCCTGGAACTCGTTTCAGCAAAACAGACATCAGTGCCCAAGTTAAAGCAGCGAAAACTAATGAAAGACCGCCAACAAATTCATCTGAGTGCACTGCGACTGGTCCAATCATGAGCCATACACCTGCTGTCGCAAGCAGGATGGATGCGCACTTTCGAACAGTCATGGCTTCTTTTAATAGAAAGAACGCAAACAGCACCATAAAAGCAGGGGTCGCAGATGTAATCACAGCCCCCATTTGTGCCGACGTATACATGGTGCCAATTTCTTGGGTCACAATTGATAGGAAATTTCCGATCAATCCGATCATGACAACAAGCGGGATATCTTTTTTATCTAATCGAAAGGAATAGCCCAACCGCCAAATGGTGCATACCAGCACGATTCCTGCTACAGCATATCTCATCCATACAAGCTCAAGCGGCGGAACCACCGTTACTGTTACTTTGACAACAACGTACATGCCGCCCCAAATACTTGCAGCGATTGCTAGGTAAAGGGCGCCTATATATTTTTCCTTCATCTTTTCCCCTCCGTTACTGGATATATTGATCGCCATATCCACAAACGGAGATCACTCTCCGTTATGGACGGAGGGTGTTTGGTACATCATGTTCAAATAAAGGCTTCCATAGCATTGTCGTCACCTCATTTATTTTTATTTTCAGACTACTTTATAACAAATTCTGGTTGACTTCAATCCTTTTTTGTCACCATTTTTCTTCATATAATAGAAGATAAACGGGTATTGACATGCTGAATTCGTTTTCATATAGTAAGTAAAACTATAGGTGGCCACGGAGAAAAGGAGTAGAGGACGTTGGATATTGAAGCGAGGAAACACATTCCCAGCACGGAACATGAACCGTTTCTCGAGGGAATAAAAGATTGTGTGCCAACCCTGCTCGGTTATATGAGTATTGGGTTTGCCTTCGGAATTGTTGGAATTAGCGCACAGTTAAGTATATGGGATATTGCGCTTTTATCAATTTTTATTTACGCAGGTGCTTCACAGTTTATTATCTGTGCACTGCTTGTGACAGGGAGTCCCCTTTCCGCTATTATTTTCACCACATTTATTGTCAATCTGCGGCATTTATTGCTCAGCCTGACGCTTGCTCCTCATTTCACACGCTACTCTGTGAAACAAAATATAGGATTCGGTCTATTGCTGACTGATGAATCCTTCGGTGTAGCGATAAATAAATTAGCGCAGAAAGGAAAGCTGAATAACAGGTGGATGCACGGACTGAACTTAACGGCGTATTTATGCTGGATTGCGGCCTGCATACTTGGCGGCATTTTTGGACATTGGATTTCAAATCCTGAAGCGCTTGGTCTTGATTTTGCTTTATCAGCGATGTTTGCTGCACTGTTAGTCCTTTCGTTACAGACAGTACCCAAAAATAAGTTAACTCATCGCCTGTCGCTTGTGTTGTATATGGTCATTGCTATGTTTGTTCTGCTTCATTTTGTTCCATCACATGTGGCTGTTCTCATAGCAACTGTACTTGTCGCAACTATTGGGGTGGTGACAGATAAATGATTAGCAGCTTTATGTTATGGCTCATTGTTGGTTGTATGATCGTCACCGTCATTCCGAGAGTCGTACCCTTTATATTTGTAAGGAGTATTCAGCTGCCTGAAGTGGTGCTGAAATGGTTATCGTTTATTCCTATTTGTATCTTTACAGCCTTGATTGCAGAGCATCTCTTCATCCATACATCAACAGGCACAGGCGTCACCATTCACTGGATGTATCTTGCTGTCTTGATTCCTACTGTACTCATTGCTGTTTGGACAAAAAGCTTGTCACTTACTGTTCTTGCCGGCGTCATGCTGATGGGCACTGCTAGATGGTTTTTCTAAAAGAAAAAGCTTAACCACATGTGGTTAAGCTTTGTTTCATTTGACGATTCCGTATACAAATCCATCATAACCTTTTTCCCCAACAGTTTGAATCGCTGTTGCCTCTATTCTCGGCTCTTGTTTGAGTAAATCGAAAAATTCACGAGTTCCTTGTACTCGTTCATCCTCATCAGAGTCATGAAGGACTGCACCATTTCTGACGACATTGTCTGCAATAATGACTGTTCCCTTTTTCGAGAAATGTAACGCCCACTTCAGATATTTCGGATTGTTCGGTTTATCTGCATCAATGAAAATGAAATCGAATGGAAGCGCAGCCTTCTCTTTTAACTGAGATAACGTATCTAATGCCTTTCCTTCCAAAATGCTCACCCGTTCTGATAAGCCCGCTCTGCTGATGTTTTGCTGTGCGATCTGTACATGATGGCTGACAGCCTCTAATGTGATGAGTTCCCCATCTTCTTCAAGAGCACGGGCCAGCCAAATAGTACTGTATCCACCGAGTGTCCCGATTTCTAAAATGCGCTTTGCATTCTTCGTTTTTGCTAATAAATAAAGCATTTTCCCTTGGGCTGGTGACACATCAATTTCTGGCAGACCCGCTTGCTTATTATGAGTAAGGGTTTGCTCCAATACATCATCTTTAGGAATCAACTTGTCTGTGATATACTCGTCAACTTTTCCCCACACGTGCTCCATTTCATCCATCTCCCTTGATCATGTCTTCTCTCTCAAGTCTACATGATGATCGTGAGAACGTATAATCAATTCTTTTCACACATCTATTCATTTTTTTGATGAAAGACATGTGATGAGGAATACATGAAGCAACGCACTTGTTTCGGTTCTACTCGTTCAGCTTATTTTTGACATCCCCTTTTTTATCTTGAAGCTTTCCTTTTGCTTGATCCTTTTTCCCTTCTGCTTTCAAGTTTTGATGATCGGTTGCTTCACCAAGCTTTTCTTTGACTTGACCTTTGACTTGATTTGTTTTTCCTTTCGCTTTATCCATATGTCCTTTTTCTTTACTCATTTGTTCCACCTCCACGTTTGATACTATTCATTTAGCCTTTTTGAAAGATACAAAACATCTGAGTGTGCGATGTACACGTTTCAGGTATGATAGACATTAGAAGAAGGGTTGGTGTTCTATTTCATGATCGTCTCTGAAAAAATATTCACAGTTCGTGGGTTGACCTATCATATTCGGTCCGCTTCAGCGGCCGATGCCAAACAGTTATCAGCTCTCAGACTGAAAATCGATGGTGAAACAGAGTATTTAGACCGTGAATCGGGCGAAGCCTTTCTTGATGAAAAAGCATTTGAGGCTTTGATTCAAGAGGATAGCAAGCAAAGCCGGCATTTATTTTTGGTCGCTGCTATTGAAAGAAAAATTGTCGGTTTTTCAAGATGCGAGGGCCATTCACTCAAGCGCTCTGCTCACAAAGTGACATTTGGCGTCGCCATCCAGAAAGATGCTTGGGGCTATCACATCGGGAAAGAGCTTTTAGCCGCTTCAATCGACTGGGCAGATCAGCAGGGTATACAGAAGATGTCACTTCAAGTGCTGGAAACGAACAAAAAAGCTATTCGGTTATATGAGAACCACGGCTTTTTGATTGAAGGCGTATTAAAAAACGATAAACGGCTGAGTGACGGATTATATTATGATACTGTTGTGATGGGCAGACAGCTGCCAAGCTCCTGACTACTTACATCACATAGCCCCATATCATCGAAATCGCACTGTATATCAGAAGCAGCCCCATCACATACTGGAACGGTTTTTCGTAAGCAGTCAAAAAACGCTTATACAAAGAGCCAAATAAGCTCCAGCTGAATGTACCAAGAAAGCCAATGAGTGCGAGAATCAGCGTCCATATGACATACTGCATATTAGATTGTCCATATGGCAAAACAAATGTTGAAATCACAGTCAATCCATACAAAATCGCTTTTGGGTTGATAAATTGCAGCATCATACCAGGGATAAAATGATTGTAGCGATCAAGTGTTTCGTCATCCCCGCCTTTACTTTTCATGATTTTGACCGCTAAATAAATCATGTATGCAGCTCCGATGAACGCCATGACCCATCCTATTTTCGGCATCACTTGATAAAGGATGAGATTAAAGAAGCAGCTCAAACACAAAATGACGAGAAATCCGATACCTACACCTAAACAAAATCGAAATGTTTGCTTGACCCCATATTTATTCGTAAAGACCATGGCCATGATGTTGTTGGGCCCTGGGTTAAAGCTGCTAACAAAAGCATAAATCAACATGGATACAATCAAAATGCCGCCTCCCTTATACGTTATTTAGACTTTAATTACTTTATTGCGTACATTACGTTTCATTGTAACGTTCGGTCTTTATAAAGTAAATAGAGAAAGGAGCTTTTTTCATGGAAGACGTACAATCGATTATTTCTAAAAATGTGAGGCTTCTGAGAGATCAAAAAAAATTAAGCCTCGAAAAGATGGCAGAATTAACTGGTGTCAGCAAGACGATGATTGGACAAATTGAAAGAGGAGAATCGACCCCTACCATCACGACTTTGTGGAAAATCGCCAACGGATTAAAGGTATCTTTTAGTGAGCTCATTCACGCACCACAGCCTGAAATCAAGGTAGTACGCAAGGAAGATGCACAGGTTTTAACTGAAGATGATGGAAAATATCGTGTATACACGACTTTCCCTTTTGACGACCGGGGGAAATTTGAAATGTACCGAGTGGAAATTGATCGAGGCGGGTCGCTTCGTGCGAGTGAACACATTGGGGGAACAGAGGAATTGATCACTGTTTTTGAGGGAGTCCTTGATTTATCCATTGGTGATGAACAATACACCTTAAAAGCCGGAGACTCTATTCGTTTTAAAGCGGACCGGACGCACACGTATAAACAAACCGGAGAACAAATGGTACGGATGCAAATGATTCTTTATTATCCTCATGAAAAAAGCTGACAGGCTTGTCCACCTGTCAGCTTTGCGTTTTATTTAATTAAATCCCGGATCGCGTACCACTGTTCCAGTAAATGTGACTCTATATTTTCCTAATCCTAATTCTTCAATAGAGGTTTGTTTTAAAACCCCTACCCAGCCATCCTCTGCATATACAATACTTTCTGGGATGTTTGATGTCGTATATGTTCTTGTTACTGAAACAGTTCGACTGGCCTGAGCCGTTATTTCACTGTTTGTTTGCTCCTTTGCTTCCACTGGGGCAGTTGTGACTCCAGCACCCGTTAAGACAATTGCTCCAACCAAAACAGAAGACATGACCTTTTTCATAAAAAAATCCCTCCCTTTTTTGTTGAACATATAAACTATACCATAATTTAGAACTTTTGTAAGTTTATTTTTTCATTTTTTTGAAAATTATGATATCATTGTCTTATGCTGGATAGAGTGCGTTACATACTTCTATGCTTTTATCCTCATCTCAATCTAGTGAAACAATTGTGAACGGAGGTGATTTCATGAAAAAATGGCTCATCTGTTTTCAACTTGTTTTCCTCTTCACCTTGACGACCACACCACTTGCTTCTGCTGCTTCATGCCCTACAGTGAAACCATGTGTTATTGATCCTTAAGCATAAGAAAAGGCCGATCAAGCCTATTCTCTTGATCGGCCTTTTTATTTATTTTTGCTCTGCTTCCCAGCGGGCAACCTCTTCTCTTACTTTAGGAGCCACTTCTTTTCCAAATAGCTCAATGGCTTTCAGCACTTGATCATGCGGCATTGAACCAACCGGTACATGAAGCATAAAACGTGTGATGCCTACATTTTTTCTAAGGTGAATGACTTTCTCTGCCACTGTATCTGGATCTCCTACATACAGCGCGCCTTCTAAAGTTCTCGCTGCATCAAACGTAGAACGAGTATAAGGTCCCCAGCCGCGCTCTCTCGCTAATGTGTTCATCACATGCTGTGTAGATGGGAAGAATTGATCTGCTGCCAGGTCTGTTTCTGCCGCAACAAATCCATGAGAATGTGATGCTACAGTTAATTTCTCAGGGTCATGTCCAGCGTGCACTGCCGCTTGCTTGTACAGCTGAACGAGCGGTGCGAACTGTCTAGGACTTCCGCCAATAATGGCAAGTACAAGCGGTAACCCTAGTAATCCAGCACGTACGACAGATTCACGGTTTCCTCCACTGCCGATCCAGATTGGAAGCGGATCTTGAACAGGTCTTGGGTACACCCCAACATCCTGAATGGATGGGCGATGCTTTCCGCTCCATGTTACACGCTCTGACTGCTGTAATTTCAACAGCAAATCAAGCTTTTCTTCAAATAATTCTTCATAGTCATCAAGGTCATAGCCAAAGAGCGGGAATGATTCAATAAATGAACCACGGCCTGCCATAATTTCTGCACGTCCGTTTGATAGTCCATCTAAGGTTGCAAAATCCTGAAATACACGAACAGGATCTGCTGATGAAAGGACTGTCACTGCACTAGTTAGACGAATATTTTTTGTTTGTGTGGCTGCAGCCGCTAAGACGACAGCTGGATTCGATGCGGCGAAATCCTCACGGTGATGCTCACCTACGCCAAATACATCGAGACCGACTTGATCTGCTAAAATAATTTCCTCTACTACTTCTCGAATACGCTGTGCGTGACTGACTGTTTTTCCTGTTTGAAAATCGGGTGTTGTTTCAACAAATGTACTAATTCCTAGTTCCATGATGGGAACCCCCTGTCTTATAAATATGTCACAAATTCAGAAACTGGCTTTCTGTAGCCTCTCGCTTGTCTGCTCTCTACTTTTTCTTTTCCAAGTGTAATCATTAACACAGGAACCAAATCTGATTGAATGTTTAATACCTTTTTCATTGCTTCGGGATCAAAACCGATCATCGGGCAAGTATCCCAGCCTTTATTTTTAGCGGCAAGCATAAACAGCATGGCAGATAAGGAAGCATTGCGGATCGCCTCTTCCTTCTGGAAATCGGCTCCTCTCTGCACATAAAAGCTCATGGTCTCTCTGACCATTTCTTCATATTGCTGCGCATTGATAATGCCTAGCATTTTTAGGCCTTCATATATGTTCCCTGCGTGCTCATAAGCTTTTGGGTCTCCGAGTACGATGATCGCAGCTGAAGCAGAGTGCACTTTATATTGTCCAAATGCCGCTTCTCTTACTTGTTCTTTCAGCTCTTCTGTTTGGACGACAACATATTGTGTATGCTGTAAGTTAAAAGCAGATGGTGCCAGCTTGACCTCTTCAAATATGCTGTTAAGCTCTTCTCTCGAAATCGAGATATTTGGCAAAAAATTAGATGCGGATCGTCTTTCACGTACCAACGTATCAAAGCTGAGTGTCATCTTGTTTCCCCTTTTCGCGAAGTTGTTTTGCACCTAAACCGATTTTTTTCAGTAATTCAATGAGCTGCTCTTTTTCTTCTTTTTCAATAAAGGCTAGATTTTGCGAAATGACCTCTGTGTGTTTAGGGAAAATGTCGTCAAACAATTGCTTCCCTTTTTCCGTCAGCCGTACATGAAATACCCGCTTATCTGTAGGCGCACATTGCCTTTTCACCAGTTCTTGTTTTTCTAGTTTGTTCACGACATATGTTATGCTTCCACTTGGGATTGACAGGATGTCGCTAATTTTTTGAACAGGCTGAGGCCCTTTACTGTAGAGCAATTCAAGGATCTGAAAGTTTTCAAATCCGATATCATAACGTTCAATGTCTTTTTGGATATTTGTAAAAAGGGCTTGATAGGCTTTCATCCACACGCGGAATAGCCTTAAATCTAATTCATGATCATGCTGCACCATGGCAACTACTCCTTTTTCAAGAAATCCTAAAACTAGGATAAATTTATCCTAACACTAGGATATTTTCTTGTCAACGAGTTTATTTCATAAAAAAAAGACCACCTTGGTTCAGTGATCCTCTTCTTTTAAGATAAAATGCATTTCAGCAATTTGTTTATATTGATGTACTTCCTGTAATGAGAACCTAGATTCCAGATCCGCCGGCGAAAAGAGAGGAATTCCTCTTCCAATCATGACAGGTACGATTTGAAGAAAAAGCTCATCAACCAATCTTTCTTTTATGAAAGATTGAAGCAGTCCCCCGCCGCCGACAATCCAAATATTCCGGCCTGTTTCATTCTTTAATTTTTTCACAAATGATAAGACATCTTCGCGAATGATATGGGTTCCTTCCAGACTGTCTTGTAACGTACGTGACATGATATAACATGTCTTTCCTTCATAAGGAAACTCATCTGGTGACAGCTGAAGCACTTGTTCATATGTATTGCGCCCCATGATCAGCGTATCGACTGACGCATAAAAGGTGTCGTAGCTCGTTTCTTCTTCGCCCTCTGTCCCTATCAGCCAATCGAGCCGGTGATCCTCTCTCGCTAAATATCCATCGATACTCATCGCCCCATAAAAAAGCAGCTTCCTTTTCTCACTCACTCCCACCACTCCCTTACTTCAAATAAGAACATATATTCTATTTTATCAAAAAGGAAAGACAAAGGCTACATAACTTTTTACGATTCCTGTTCCACCTTGAGAAGAAGTTCGTATAATTTATGCGCGAGCTTGCCGGCATCAATGGTCATTTCTTCGTGAATCCATTCCTCGAGTACACCCACGACACCAGACACGACAAAAGAGGCCTCTATTTGCTCATTCTCTGTAATCGGCCGCTGATCAAGCTGCCACTCTTTCATGATTTTTTCTTTGAAAAATGCTTTGAATTGGTTTGTCGTTGGACCATTTGGTTTTACAAATAACGTCAACATATATTGATTCTCTTTCAAATACTCCGTCGTTTTGTTTAAAAAGGAAAGCATATCAAGAGGGTCCTGACTTGGAAAGGTTTCATCATATAACCCCCCGAGCTGATCGAATAGTTCTTTCTCAAGCTGTTCATATAAATCAAACACATCTTGATAGTGCAAATAAAAGGTTCCCCTGCCTAAATCCGCTTTCCTTGATAGCTCTGATACCGTAATCTGCTGCACTTCCTTTTCCTTTAACAGCTCAAGGAAGCTTTCACGAATGGCTCTTTTTGTTTTGATTGTTCGTCTGTCCTTCATGACATCCCCTCCATTGCTGAACAATCAGGCGCCAAATGTCTATTTATGAACAGGATCTCATCCATTGCCGATGTTCGATTGGTTTACTTCTTATTATAATCAACACATGTTCAATAATCTATATGTGTTCAGTAAAGGAGGACCATTATATGTTTCATTTTAGACTTGCTAGAGAGGATGAACTACCTCAAGTGGCAGAGTTGTTAGATGATTCGTTTCAGGACTATTCATTTTTTGACCTATTATGTGAAAAGGTCTCAAACCGTTCTGCTTTCGCTCGTCAGCTGCATTTGGTCAATACAAAGGTGTATTTTCAGCATCAAATCTGTTTGGTCGGGGTTGAAAACGAGAACATTGTGTCTGCTGCCCTTTTAAAGCATCCGCGTCTTCCTGAACCAGGCTTCATGGATTATGTGTTATCAGGTGGGTTAAAGCTGCTCTTCATTGGCGGTATATCGGCGGTTCAGCATGTGTTCCGTGTGTTAAAGGAGGCGAAAAAAGCATGTTCTTCCTTAAAGCAGCCTTACTGGTATTTAGAAGCACTTGTCGTGGCAAAAGACCAGCAAGGAAAAAAACTCGGAAGCCGCATGTTAAAGCAATGCCTTTTTCCCTTTATCGCCCGGCAAGGCGGCGGACTGTTTACACTGATGACACACAACGAGGCCAATCGTCAGTTCTACCGAAAAAATGGCTGGATGGAGTTTGATGAAAGGGTACTGCGCGGAAAGGAAATGTCCTTGGAAAGCTGGAGCTATAAAACCGTGATTAAATAAGGTATCCTCTTCAGGTGATGATATAATAGAGTCAGTTCAATCAATGATCATACTTGGAGGAGAGACTGATGATACGACGACTTGATCATATCGTGTTGACTGTACAACATATGGAGGACACCATTCGCTTTTATACAAACGTATTAGGGATGAAGGAAGAAACTTTTGGTGAAGGCCGTAAAGCGCTTCGTTTTGGTTTACAGAAGATCAACCTTCATGAAGCTGGTCATGAATTTGAGCCAAAAGCAGCTCATCCTCTTCCTGGATCTCATGATTTGTGCTTTATCACCGATTTAGACATGGACAGTTTGCTGCTGCACCTCCGGAAGCAAGTGGTCCCCATTGAAGAGGGGCCGGTCAGACGCACAGGTACATTAGGTCCAATTGAATCTGTTTATATCCGTGATCCTGATCTGAATTTAATTGAAATCTCTCGATATATAGAGGAGGGTGATCCGTCATGACTCGTATATTTTTGAGACCGATTGAAGAGCAAGATTATCCTGGTATTCAAAGAGGATGCCAGCATGCAGAAACACTTTATATGACTGGCACACGCAAAACGTTCACACTAGAAGAAATTCGCTCCGCCTATACCCGCTTTTTGCAGGATGACAGCAGACGAGATTTCGCCATTTGTCTGCTGGACACGAAAGAGATGATTGGAGATGCGGCGATTGTGGACATTGATCCAATCAATCATACGGCCAGCTTCCGCATTGCGCTTCACGGGCCGGAGTATTTTCAAAAAGGCTATGGCACTGAAGCTGTTCGGATGGTTCAAGCATTTGCCTTTGACACATTAGAACTCAACCGGCTTGAGCTTGAAGTCTTTTCCCACAATCCAAGGGCTTTTCGAAGCTATGAGAAAGCCGGATTTCAATACGAAGGAAAAAGACGCCAAGCGCTCTATTTCAACGGTACATACTCAGATGTCATCATCATGGGCATCCTTCGTGAAGAATATAAAAACATGATGAATACAGATGCTCCTGCTTAAGAAGGGTCATCTTTTTTAAAAAATTGAATTCCAGTGACGATGATTAAACAAATGATGGAAGCGAGAACGATAGAGATACTCGCTAGACTAAGCACCATGCCTTCCCATCTGCCAATAAAAAAACTAACAATCAATAAAACCAAACCAAATAAAATCAAGCATATTGGGACAATGAACCCCGCATGGCGCTGCCGGCGTCTTTTCCCTGCCCACCATGAGAGACACAAGACAACGATTGTAAAAAAGGCGGTTTGCAGCCAGAACATGTGATATCAACTCCTAACCCATAACAATGGAGGTACTTCAAATGAACATTAGACCCATTGAGCAAAAAGACAACCCGTATATCGCAGCGATTATCCGCCAGTCACTAGAATCAGCGAATCTAGCGATTGAAGGAACAGCCTACACTGATCCCCAACTTGACCAGCTTTTCGAATACTATCAATCATTGACTCATGCAGCCTATTGGATTGCTGAAGAGCAGAGTGAGATTGTGGGCGGTGTAGGGATTGCTCCATTTACAAAGGGAGTATGTGAATTACAAAAGCTTTATTTAAGTCCAAAAGCACAAGGAAAAGGTGCGGGCAAAAAACTGATGGATACGGCGCTGGAATATGCCTCTGCATACTACGAAGCGTGTTATTTAGAAACCCGCCGGGAATTAACAGCAGCTATAGGCCTTTATCAGCGATATGGCTTTTCTCTTCTTTCAGAACCGCTTGAAGGCTCTGAGCATTCTGCAATGGATGCTTGGTATCTCAAAACCTTCTCATCTTGAACCATAAAACAATCGATAGGTTTTGAGCCTCTGAAAGCCTAACTTCTCTGCCAGTTTGATTGAAGCTAGGTGCTGGACATCGCAATCCCAATGCGGTGTCCTCTTTTTTTCAAGACAGGTGCTGATCATATGCTGAGCTGACAGCAGCGCCAAACCTTTTCCGCGATAAGACTCATCTGTCCAAATATCTATCTCCGCACGATCCATACTTGAAAAAATAGAGACGCATTCACTGACCACGTTCTCTCCATTTAAAATGGCAATCCCGATTCCCTTTGATAGAAAACGAGCTGTTTCTCCCCAATAGGCTTCGTAATAGCTAGAAGGGAAAGCACTGCTTGCAGTCATCACCTGCTCATTTGTCCGCTCTACTCTATAGCCTGGATGAGGCTGAGTGGCATGAGAATATGCCTGTGAATAAACGTACGCATGTCTTTCCATTTCATTCAGATGTAACCCAAGACATTTTTTCATCATCGCATCTGTGAATGGATTTGCTGAAAATAAGGTGAATCGGCCGTTTTGTCTTTTCTGCCTTTCGTACACATCCACAATGAAGTCTGAACAGCGCAACAGCTCCGCTTCACTCCTTCCTGCCACATAATAAATGCCGCATGAAGCTTCGAGAAAATAAACAAGCGGATGCGCTTCATCATCTACATAAAGATGTCCTTGTATCATGCCATCCATGACCGCATCTACAAACACTGGATATGCCGGATCAATCTGCCGAATTCCTTTTTTCATTAATGGTGTCATTTGCTGCTTCAATAGATGCACGATTTCTCCTCCTTTCCTTCCATTATAAAGAAAAAGCTGCTGACATAGAGAATTCTTTGCCAAAAAAGGGATTTTGCATCAAAGGCGCCATTTAAAAAAAGAGACCTCATTTAAAAGGTCTCTTATACTCTGGATAATATTATTCTGCTGATGCTTCTTCTGTCACCTTCCCCTTCCATATCAGGGTTAAGCCTAATCCAAGAAATAAGACAACACCTGCGAATAAAAATGGGAAATGAATATTTTGATCGAATAAAATGCCGCCAAGTGCCGGCCCGAAAATCGTACCTAGGCTTGTGTAGGTAGAGTTCATCCCTGCGACAAATCCTTGCTGGTTGCCAGCGATTTTGGATAAGAAGGTCGTTAATGCTGGACGCAATAAATCAAACGCAAGGAAAATGACACATGTGACAATCAGAACAACCAAAAAGCCTGAAACAACGGTTGAAACGAAAGCAAGGACAGCCCCGATAATCAGACATAGCTGAATGACTCTTTTTTCTCCTAGGGCATTTACCAGTTTACCAAACACAAGTACTTGGATGATGACTGCCACAATCGAACTGACGGTAATGATGACGGCAATATCTTTTGGACCAAATCCAAACTTATGATTTGTGAACAAGCTAAAGACTGTTTCATATGCAGATAGTCCAAATGCGAGGACAAACACAATGATAAAGGCGATGAGGTAGCTTGGATGAATTGATTTTTTCAAATCTTTAAAGAAAGTCGATTCTTTCACTTCATTCATTTGCTTCTCTCGCTCTTCTTTTGTTAAAGGCTCCTTCAGCATAAACATAGACGAAATGACGGCAATAAACGCAATCCCTGCCGCAAAGAAGAATGGCAGGCGTACGCCGTATTCTGCTATAAACCCGCCAATTCCCGGGCCGATGATAAAACCGGTACTAATAGCCGCAGAGACATAGCCCATCGCCTTTGATCTTTCTTGAACGGTCGTAATATCTGCGACATATGCAGTGACAGCCGGCATAATAAATGCCGCACTAATACCGCCTAGAAGCCTTGCAAAATACAGAACATACACGTGTGTACCAAGACCAAAAACGAGTTCTGATAACGCGAATAGAAACAGCCCAGACACAATCATAATCTTTCTTCCGTAGCGGTCTACCCATCTCCCTGCAATAGGTGATGCAATGAGCTGGGCAACGGCAAACGCCGCCACAAGGTATCCCATCGTACTCCCTGTTAGATGCATCACATTCATAAATAGCGGCATGACAGGAATAATGAGACCAATGCCTAAAAACGCAATAAATATATTACTTAATAAAATCACGAGTACTGCTTTTTGCTCACGAATCGGTTTTTGCATGATGTTTGTTTCCCCTTTACTGACTCACTTGTTACTCATGATGGTTGATTCCGTGAATAAACAATGAGATCGCCTCTTTTTGTAACTCTTTCTTCTGCTCAATGGTGTCATTTTTATATAACACGTCTAATCCATAAAAAACGGAAAGTAATATTTTTACTTTTGACTCCACATGCTGGATCGACCAGCTGCCATCTTCATTTCCCTCAAGTAAGATATCTCTCATCACATCATCAAAATCGACATCAATCTTGTTCAGCCGCTCCATGACTTCGTCTGATGTAAAAGCACTGGCACAAAATTCCTCACTCGCTCTCATTAATGGGTAGTTAATGCCCATTTGACTGAGCATCTCTGCAAATGCAGCGAGCTTATCGACAGCCCGGTGCTGTGTTTTCTTCTCCTCATGCCATGTTTCCATCATCAAACGGTGATCCTCTTCCATAATATGAAGAAACAAAAACTCTTTTCCTTTGAAATGATGATAGAGATTGCCTTTACTCACCTCAGCAGCCTCTAAAATATCGCGCACGGATGTTTCTGAATATCCTTTTTTCGCAAATAAATCACGAGAAGCGGTGACGATTTTTTGCTTCGTCTTCTCACTCTTTCCAGCCCCGCTTTGTGTACTTGTCATGTGTCACAATCCCTTTCTACCCTGCATTTCTTCATACGGACAAAATAAAACCGACCAGTTGGTTTATTTTTTTATTATAAATGGATTTTCCTCATAATACAATGAAAAAGGCATTGACTTCATAAGGAGTGATTCATGTGAAAACAAACAGAACAGTCATTTGCGCTATCACCAAAAAGGACTTATACGTATTTTTCTTCTGCGACCTTTTCATGGCTACTTTGGCGTACTACGTGTTCAAATTCAAGCCAACGACATTTTATGAATGTGCGGGAATCATGGGAAGTATTCTTTGTCCCTTTTTGATGAAAAAGTGGATATACCGATGATCTCCCTTTCAGTATATCCGTCATTCATTTAACTTTTCTTTATATTTAACTTCACTTAAATATAAAGATTACCTATAATAGAAGAGAGGTGATGTCATTGGATGAGGAAATCATTCATTACGGTAAAAAGATCATTGAATACTCGAATGCACTAGGCTCAATTTATGTAGAAGAGTATCAGCGATTTTTAAAACATGAGTATGCAGATTTATCAGCCAAACAAGAGCTGACACTTGAGCTACTGCGCACAAAAACGAGAACAATCAATGAATTAGCTGATTACTTTTCGATTTCTGCCAGCGCAGCTAGCCAGCTTGTATCAAAGCTTGAGAAGCTCGGCTATGTCAAACGAGAAATTAATCCACATAACCGAAGAGAAATTATTGTTGATTTTGCTCAAAAGGGCCATGACTATCACAAGAATACGGAAGACATTCAACTGCACCTTATACAAAAATATTATGCAAAGCTTCCAAAAGAAGATTTAAAAACATTACTATCTCTATACGAAAAAATCTATCAGATTGCAAAAGAAACGCCTTAATACGGTGTTTCTCTCATCAACATTTAAGTTATCTAAAATATTAAGGGGATGAAAATATGCAAAGCATTCATTTACAAGATGGCCGTCACATCGGTTTGACTCAATACGGTGATCTTGAGGGGTTTCCAGTATTCTTTTTTCATGGGACACCTGGATCAAGAGTGATGTTTTTAGATGATGATCCAATCTCTCAAGAACTCGGCATTCGTCTCATCTGTTTGGATCGACCTGGATTTGGTTTATCTACCCCTCTACCTGACCGTACAATTTTAGACTGGGCAAAAGACGTGCTGGAAGTGGCAGATGATCTTGGTATTCAACATTTTTCAGTGATGGGTGTATCTGGAGGCGGTGCATTCGCAGCTGGTTGTGCCTATCAATTGCCGGATCGCATCCTTTCAGCCGCTCTGATCTCAAGTACAACCCATTTTCAGAACGGGAAACCGCCGAAAAACATGCTGAAAGAAAATAAATTAGCCTTTTTCCTTAGTAAGAAGTTTCCTTGGCTATTGAAAGCAAGCTATCGTTCCCAGAAGAAAATGATTGAGAACAAACCAGAGAAATTTAAGAAGCTGGCCAAAAACGGGAACAAGCATTTACATCCGTGGGATCGGCAATTCCTTCAAACCGATGAGCAGTTAGAGATGATGATGACACATTTATACGAAGCGACTCGTCAATCGGTGGATGAATGTATTCGTGAACCCATTTTACTCTCGAAACCATGGGCATTCGCTATGAAAGATATTCAAATCCCTGTTGATGTCTGGCACGGAAAAGAAGATACAATGGCTCCATTTGTAGAAATAGAAAAAATAGCTCAGGCGATTCCAAACGTCAAAACCCATTATATAGATCAAGCAGGGCACTTTCTTACTGATGTAGACGATATTTGGCGAGATATTTTACTCTCTTTAAAGGAGCGTGCTGAACATCAGGAACATGCATAAAAAAAGACCCAATATACCTCGGGTCTTTTTCTTCATTAATATTGTTCATAATACCTTTGCACTTTAACTGGATCTTTTGTCTTCGTCAGTGCCAGCATGAGCAGAATACGTGCTTTTTGCGGGTTTAATGAATCAGACGACACAAAGTGATGTTCATCATCCGTTTTTTCGTGGGTGACAATTCCATTACCCGTGCGGCTTGATCTCACAAGAACCACATCTTTTTTCACTGCATCTGTTGCCCCTTTGATGGCTTCTGTTGACATCGTTCCATTTCCTGCTGCGGCTACAACAATTCCTTTCGCACCTGCTTTTACTGCTGCATCATACAGATATTTTTGGTCATTTTGATAGCCGTATAAAATATCAACTTGTGGCAATTCTTTTATGTTTGAAACATCAAATTCACTTTCTGATGTATGTTTTCTGATCGGTTCGTTATAAAAGGAAACCACTTCACCCGCAACTTCTCCAATATAGCCATGTTCAAGAGACTTGAAGGCATCGGTTGTGGTCGTGTTTGCTTTCGTAATAAATCGAGCCGAAGCAATTCGGTCATTTAATGTGACCATGACCCCCTTGCCCTTTGCTTCTTTGGTTGATGCAATTTTCACCGCATGATACAAGTTCAGCGGACCATCCGCACTGATTGCCGATGCTGGTCTCATTGAGCCAACGACCACCACAGGCTTATCACTTTTAACAACCAGATGTAAAAAGTAAGCTGTTTCTTCAAGTGTATCTGTTCCATGCGTGATGACAATGCCATCTACTTGATCATCTTTTAATAGTTCATTCACTCGCTTGGCTAATTTTAAAAGAAGAGCGTTATCAACATTTTCACTGCCGACATTCACAACCTGCTCACCCGTGACATTTGCAATATCCTTCAGCTGTGGAACGGAAGCAATGACTTTATCAATGCCGAGTGAACCAGATTTATAGCCCGTCGTATCTGTATCACTGTTTGAACTGCCAGCAATCGTCCCGCCCGTGGCTAATACCTTAATATTTGATAAGGACTTATTCCCTGTTTCAACCGCCTTGTTTTTCTCTTTTGTTTCATTGGATACGTTTTCTTTTTCGCTTTGAGTATTCTCTTGAGTGCCTGTGTTCGCACAGGCTGCTGTCACCAATAATAAAACAGAAAGAAGGACAGCACCTAACCATTTTGTCATGTTCATTGGATCATCTCTTTTCCTCATTTGATGGATTTCATGGCTAAATCTCTTTCTATAGGCTTTACTTTATACCATACCTTCATTCATCGACATGAGGCCAAAGATATAGAACCAAATAAAGGTAAAAAGGGCGTTATATTAATGATTTATTCAATTCTTATTACCTAAATTTGCTGTAATTAAGTTGAGTATTGAAGGTGGCGTATTTTAAAAATAATAGATGCTTGATAATGAATTTATGATAAAATATAGTGAATTTTACAAAAAAGGAGTATACATTTTGCATTCGCTTCAAGCCTTTTACAAAATCCTAATCACACTATTCATCAGCTCTATTTTACTCGGCTTGTTTGTCTGCTTATTTCCACCTATTCAAGCTGAGCCTGCGTTTCTGATATTTTATATTCCTATCTTTTTTGTTTTTTATTTCGTCTTTGCGGTTCCTTTGCAGTTATTGTTTTCTTTACAGCCAAAGGCTTTCCATCCTCTTTATTTAGCTACTTATTTACTGATTGCAATGGTTGTCATGCTCTTTTTCATTGATGGAATTGGGAGTAAGGCGTCTTTACCCATCATCATCATGAGCAGTCTTATCTACTGGACTTGTGATTCTTTGTTTTATCAAAGAATGTATGAAAAAAACACCTAATGCGAAGGTGTTTTTTCATTAGTTTCTTTAAAGCATGTCTATCTTTTTCTCATCAAATAGTCGGAATCCATTTTGAGCGATCTTCCTAGGACATACAAAATCCTGTTCTGTTTTGTGATGCTTCATCGCCTTCACTTGTTACATTCCTCCTATGCTTGACCACACAGTCAATCACACCATAAAAAAATCACTGAGGATATCTCCCTCAGTGATGGAATCTTTATTTCATAACTGTACCAGCATGTGAAAAGATCGGATCTTTTAATTCAAATTCGAATGTCTTTCCGTCCACAATACCGACTGTTTTTTCACTGTCATAAAGCTCAAGCATACAAGCTGCCATTTCTTTTGATGTATGATATTTCTTGAAATTGCCTTCATATTCAAATTCGTCTACATCCAATGAACGCTTTGCAAATTCTGATTCTGTCGCGGATGGCGCTAATACTTTTGCCTGTAATTTGGCTCCTTTTCCTTTCAACTCTAGGGCCAGCCCTTCTGTAAAGGCGCTCACGTAAAACTTCGTTGCTGAATAGGTGACCGCATTGCCGACGACTGTATAGCCGGCTCGTGAAGAAATGTTAATGAGCTGCGCTCCCTCTACTTGCTCATAATCACGAACAAATAAGGTGGATAGAATCGTTAATGCTTCGATATTCAGATGAAGCATAGCCCCAATTTTACTTAAATCTTGTTCTCCTATAGAGCCAAAGTGACCAAACCCTGCATTATTAATGAATGTATCCAGCTCATAATCTGACAATGACTCATAAAATGAATACACTTGCTCTATGTTTGTTAAATCGACTGACTGTATGACTACTTTGATATCGGGATATTGATCATGAATCTTCTTCTTCAATTCTTGGAGTTTATCGAGCCGACGTGCAGCTAATATAAGATTTTTCCCTCTTGCTGCAAAGGCGAGAGCCGCCTCATATCCAATACCTGAGCTTGCTCCTGTAATGACTGTATAGCCCATTTTATATCCCCCTATTCGCGTCTTCTAACTGGTTAAATTATAACGACAGCGTTTCGCTCAAGTCAATTTTGAAGAGAGTCAAATGATGGCATTATGTCTAACTTACATACAACTCCGCAGTCACTTCCTTTTGAATCATTTTGGAGGAGGTCATGTTGAGATTTTTTTGTTCATTTTTGAAAAACCAATTGGTAGGAATGTTCAATTAACTCCTCTACAAATGTCTGCATCAAGGTAAATGGAATTCCAATGAGTCTTATTCATATAGTAGCCAGGGATAATTCCTTGAGGAAAGATATCTGACCCTTTTTACATTCACTTTTCTTTTTCAGAAACAGTAATAAAAGCACAGGCCCATTGTCTCCTGTGCTTTTGAATCACTCTGCTTTTTTATTCAAACGCCTTCTTTAGTTGATCCCCCATCAGATGCCAAGCTTCTTCAGCTATGGCTAAATCTCCGGCGTGCGTGAAGCCGTGAGGGACACCTTTAAATTGTTTGTACGTGACGTCTACCCCAGCTTCTTTTAACTTGGCAGCATATTGCTCCGCTTCTTCAGCCAGCGAATCCCTCTCTGCTGTGATGACGAGAGCTGGAGGCATTTGTGCTAAGGATGAACGATCTGCAAAAACCGGAGAAACGAGCGGATTGTGCGGATCTTGGCCTTGCAGATAGAAGGAATTAAAGAGTCTCGCCAATTCAACTGGGATCGCTTCTTCAAACGCTGGTTTTTGTGCTGGATCAGTGGCAAGATCAAGCGGCGGATAATCAAGCACTTGATAGGCAATTGGGAGTGTATTTCCTTTTTGAATATTCAATAGACAAGCAGCCGTTGCCAAATTTCCTCCTGCGCTATGTCCACCAATGGCTAATGCATTCCGATCGATTTGAAGCTCATCAGGATGTTCATACAGCCACTTCAGTACATCGTAGCATTCATGAAGAGCGGCTGGGAAAGGGTGCTCGGGTGCAAGCTGATACTCGACATTGACAACGATACATTGCGCCCGGTCTGCAATGACTGGACACCATGGATTATCCATTTCAGCACTGCCCATGATAAATCCGCCGCCATGTAAATTCACAAAAACAGGAAGCAGCTGTTTGGATGCGTTCACTGGCTTAAATACCCACACCTTTGTTTCGCCAGCACTTGTTGGAATATCATATTCCATTTTGTTCACTTCAGGAGGATGTACTGGCTTTAGTTCCGATTGACTCGCTAATGAATCTTCAGATGGCTGGCGTAATGAAGCAGCGATTTTGATTTGTTCTTCTAAGTTCATGATCTCAGACTCCTATCTTATTCATTTCTTAGTTACTCATTCGTTTCCTTTTCCTCTTTTCCTCCTACTGAATCAGCAGCAGTTTTCATTGGTTCACTTTTTACCTATCTCCCCTTTTTCTCTCTCTTTGAAACAAGCATTGAGCAAATAAAAAAGCACTGCGGCGCGGGACTGACCCCATAAGATGAGACAAATAAAAAACACCTTCAAGTTTGAAAACGGATCGTTGTAATCCGAAATAAAACATGGAGGTGTTTTTTCTATGGGGACAAGAGTGAGTTATCCGGTTGAAGTCAAGCAGAAGGCTGTAGACATGAGATTGGCAGGCGTATCTATGAAAGAGATCATGCAGGAATTGAATATCAAAAATAAAACGCAGGTTCAGACATGGGTGAGGTGGCATAAGGCTGGGGATACACACCGGTTCGAACAGCCTGTTGGAAAACAATATACCTATGGAAAGGGTCCCGAGTACTCTTCCGAATTAGAGAGACTGCAGGCAGAAAATCGCTATCTGAGTCAACAGAATGAAGTTTTAAAAAAGTACAACGAATTGGAAAGGAAGTTGATAAGGAAACGTCAATCAAACTAGTAGAAGAATTGTGCAAAATGATGACAGTACAGGACATTTGTGTCCATTTAAGCATCTCTCGCGCTTCGTACTATAGATGGAAAAAAGATCTGACTCAGAATCATTCTAAAAAACAACTAGAGAAGCAAATCGGCACGTTGTGCCGAGAGCACAAGTATCGATATGGATACCGAAAAATCACAGCCTTACTAAAAGTGAGAATGCGTATTAACCATAAAACTGTTCAACGTATCATGCAGAAAAACCAGTGGCAGTGCCGGGTTAAAATGAAAAAGCGTAAGAAGAATGGGCAGCCCTATGCCGTGGCCGGTAATATACTGGATCGGAACTTTCAGTCTGATCGTCCTCTTGAAAAACTAGTAACGGACATCACGTATTTGCCTTATGGACAGAAACAATTGTACCTTTCCAGTATATTGGATTTATATAATGGAGAAGTGATTGCGTTTACGATTGGTGATAAGCAGGACACAGACTTTATTTTAAACACACTTGATCAGCTCCCAGCACTGCCTGAAAACTGTGTGTTACATAGCGACCAAGGTTCTGTGTATACATCTTACGAGTATCAGAAAGCTGTTCATATAAAAGGCATTACCATGAGCATGTCCCGTAAAGGGACGCCCGCTGATAATGCCTCCATCGAATCGTTTCATTCCTCGCTAAAGTCTGAAACGTTCTATCTTAACAGCATTGATCGAACTACGACCACCATCGTAGAACGCACTGTCAAAGAATACATTTATTATTATAACAACATTCGTATTCAAACAAAACTAAACAACCAATCACCGATCAACTATCGGCAATTGGCTGTATAAAGGTGTTTTGATCCCTGTCTCAAAAACGGGGGTCAGTCCCGCGCTATGTCCACAGTGCTTTTCATTTCTCTTATGATACTTGTTGTTCTACGTTCACTCGTTTAATGAAGAAGGCAATAATCAAACCGATGATCGTCATGATCACTGCAAAGATAAATGCATGCTGGACGCCATTTGTAAAGGCGAGCAGCTGATTCATCGGATTTGAGGGATCAGACACATTTTCCATAAAGCTGCGGGCTCCTGATGAAAGGATCGAGATACCGATCGCAGTACCAATGGCTCCTGCCACCTGCTGCAATGTATTCATAATCGCTGTACCATGCGGATATAGCTCTGGCGGCAGCTGATTCAATCCATTTGTTTGAGCAGGCATCATGATCATCGCGATTCCGATCATTAATGTAATATGAAGGGTTACAATGAATCCAATCGACGTATTCACACTTAGATTCGTAAAGCCAAACATCGTCGCTGCGACAATGACAAGACCTGGAATGACAAGCCATTTTGGACCAAATTTATCAAATAGACCACCCATGATTGGGGATAGCAGTCCGTTGATAATTCCACCTGGCAATAGCATTAAACCTGCTGTAAATGTAGAAAGCGCCAAGGACGTTTGCAGATACAATGGCAAAATCATCATAGCAGACAGCATCACCATCATACACACTAAAATCAGAAGTAACCCAATGACAAACATCGGATATTTAAACGGGCTTAAGTTCAGCATTGGTTCTTTCATGTTCAACTGTCTTAAGGAGAACACGAGAATCCCTATGACACCAACGACAATTGCCACGATGACATGCATACTGCTCCAGCCGCCGCCTTCTCCGGCACTGCTAAAGCCATACACAATTCCGCCGAAACCAATGGTTGAAAGCACAATTGATAAGATATCGATTTTCGGTCTTGTTGGTTCTGTAATATTTTGCATAAAGATATAACCAAATACGAGTGCAGCAATTAATAAAGGAAGTGAAATCCAGAAAATCCAATGCCACGTCAGCGATTTCAGAATAAGACCAGAGACGGTTGGACCGACAGCTGGTGCAAACATGATCACAAGACCAATAATCCCCATCGATCTGCCTCGTTTATGAGGCGGGATGATGACCAAAATCGTATTAAACATCAACGGCAGAAGCAATGCTGTGCCGACTGCCTGCACGACACGTGCTACCATTAAAATACTAAAGACCGGCGCAACCGCCGCAATAAATGTTCCGATGATTGAAAAGACGAGCGATGTAATGAAAAGCTGTCTTGTCGTAAACCATTGAAGAATGAGTCCTGAAATCGGTACGAGAATACCAAGTGTTAATAAATATCCTGTTGTCAGCCACTGAGCAGTCGTCGCTTCAATTCCAAAGTCTAACGTTAAACTTCTCAACGCCATGTTTAATGCCGTTTCACTGAACAAGCCAATAAATCCAGCCGTGATAAAAGAAATAATAATGGGCAGCGTTCGAATTTCAGAAGCTGCTGCTTTCTGTTTGTTCATATTAAGTTGGCTCCTTTTCTTTTTCAATTTAGATGAACCTTAGGAAGTCAGGGTGGTCAGAAATGAGCCACTTTCATGTCTATTGAAAGACGGATAAAATCTGTTTTTCTGCAGCAAATTGAGCAATTTTTTCGATTGAATAGCCAGATTCATGTATATAAAACATGAGCTCAGGCGTCATTGGAGAGGACATACATAACGTTGTCAGTTCTATATCCTGTATGTTCGCTTCTCCCTTTTCTCTCGCTTCTTCAAGCAAATCACGAATGATTTGTCTAAGTGATTGACTGTAATGACTCTCATACACTTTACTTGTCTGCTCTAAATTCCCAGAGATTGTGAGCATTCGAATCCAGTCTAAATGGTGACCGACGATCAGATGAATTTCTTCGAGAACGTAGCGCAAACGTTCACGGACCGGCTGATCACTTATTTTGCTCAAGTAAAGATGCAAAGCTGGGATCAGCTGTTCAAATCTCTCCCCAAGGATAGAAAGGCACAAATCACTTTTATTGGCGTAGCGGCGGTATAAAGTGCCCTGCCCAACACCAGCTGTTTTCGCAATTTTATGCATGCTGACATTTTCTACACCAAATTCTTGAAACAAGGAGAATGCGATCTCTTCAATTTCCTCCCCAATATCCTTTTCCACCATGCTCACCTTCTTTACCTTCATCCACATTGCACGTATCTCTATGTGTTAAATCAAATTTCTTTGCTTCTCTTTAGGACAATTGTAACGGTATTATCTTACGGACAACTGTCCGCTTTGTCAATCATTCTTTTTTAATCGATATCATTTGACTGTATTTCTAAGTGTAACTATAATAGTTACATCAAACAATAGAGGTGATCTCATTGAATACATTCCTATTCGTTCATGGTGCATTTCAAGGTGGCTGGTGCTGGGACCAAATAACACCTGCTCTTCAACAAAAAGGTCATAAAGTAGTTGCTATTGATTTACCTGGCAGCGGCGAAGATGTTACGCCTCCACAGGACGTATCACTAAAAAGCTATGTAAAAAAAGTTGTTTCAACAATTGAAAAAATAGACCAGCCTGTCATTTTAGTAGGACACAGTATGAGCGGAATGGTCATATCACAAGCAGCAGAGGAAATACCAGAGAAGATCAAAAAACTTGTATACGTCTGCGCCTTTGTCCCAGAGAATGGACAAGCCGTCAGTGATATTGCATCAGGTGGTCCTAAAGCAGCGTTGAACGAAAAGGATCAGACCCTTACATTAATAGAAGAATTCATTGCAGAGGATATGCTCAACGAAAGTTCGGAGGAAGATCTGCGATTGTTCAAAAGGAATATACGCCCACAGCCTGTTCAGCCTTTTGAAGATAAGGTCTCTCTAACAAATATACGCTTTGGACATGTGCCTAGCGTATATATTGAAACAACAAAAGACCGCTCCATTCCGATTGACTTGCAAAGACAGATGTATGCCACTAGATCTTTTGAACGTATTTATACCCTTGATGCTGATCATTTTCCTTTCTACTCGCGAAAGAAAGAGTTTGTGGAGTGCCTAGTTGACATTGCCCAGCCACAGTAAAACATGAAATAGCATACAAAAAAGGCCTTAGACAATGACCTTTTCAGATATTTGATGAAGGGCTAAATGATCTTTATTTTAGCCCTTTGTCTTATTCTCATATTCAACCAACCATGTGATGAGCTCCTCCTTATGAAGCTGTTCCCCATACCTTACTGCTTCTTCTATCAGATGGTGATCATGGTTCTGTCTGATAAGAATGAGTGCCTGTTGATAATCTTCAGTCACAGGCTGTTGAAATGAAGCTCTATTTATTTTTTGAAACACGCCAATCATGATACTTGCTTCGTGATAGCATTGTCTTGCCACTAATGAAAGAATGATTCCTATTAATCCACGAGTGAAAATCCACGCACCTTGATACATTAATCCCAGCATCAGGACCTTTTTAAAATACAAAATAGATTGTTTAGTATGACCTTGTTTCAAAGCTAGATAACCTAGGTTCTCATATGGTGCTGACAGCTCCCACTTATCGTTTACTTCTTCAAAGTACTCAATACTGCTCTTGAACAGTTTAGCTGCTTGCTCATCATTTCCTTGCTTCATTTGAATCAAACCATACGCATTATAAGAACTAGCTATATTCCATACATCCTTTGCCCTTGTAGCTACCTCTATGCTTTCTTTAATATAACGTTCGGCTGTCTCTAAGGAGTGAGTCTTTAAAGATATATAGGTCATTAAGCGCAGAGAAGATGAAATATAAGAAGACATTTTATATTTCCGGGCTATTTTTAAACTTTTAGATGCACTGATCAGTGACTGATGATCCTGCCCCAAAATAAAGAGCAGGACGCCTTGTCCATGATATACTTTTGCCAGCAATGAATCATGCCCATCACCTGCTGGCAGTACACTAAGAAAACGCTCAAACCAAAGGGCTCCTTCATCTGTGCTGCCTTCATGCACCCAAAACCAATACATCGCCCCAATTATACTCAAACCTATTCTCTTCTCTTGTTCATTAGTCTGTGCATAGCAGGATGTGAGGATATGAAGAACATGAGCATATTCATCTCTGATGGATGCTAGAATAATATCTCGGCTTGATGTTCTAAACTTCTTATCCATTTCAAGAACAAACTGTTGATAGTACGTCACATATTGAAAACGAATGACTTTTCTACATTCCTCACTTTCTAATGCATTGAACTGCTCTTGTGCATATTGTTTAATTCCTTCTAATAAAAAGTACCTCACTCGACGACCGTCAATTGACTGTTCAATCGAAAGCAATGACTTATTCACTAAGCTAGAAACCAAATGTAACACTTCGTCACTCTTTCCCTCTATTAGAGAAGATGATCCGCAAACCTCTTCAACGGCCTCTAAAGTAAAACTACCTACAAACACACTTATTTTTCTAAGTAATTTTTGCTCCTCTTGTGTCAGCAATTGATAACTCCATTCAATCGCAGCCTTTAAAGTCTGTTGACGCGGGGCTGCCGTTCGTTTTCCTTGTGTTAGGAAGGAGAGCAATTGATCTAACCTCTCTAGGATCTGTTCTAGTGTCAAAATATTCAGACGGGAAGCAGCTAATTCAATAGCTAATGGTATCCCGTCCAGCCTAGTACATATATCAGCGATGAGTTGTATATTGTGTTGAGAGATAACGAGATCAGGAACAATGGATTTCGCACGTTCAATAAAAAGACGAACCGCTTCAAATTCTAGTAGATGTTCCATCTGATAGCTTTCATCTTTCTTTGGTTTTGTTAATGGAGAAAGCCGATATACCCGCTCTCCCTGAATATTTAACGGCTCCTGGCTCGTTGCGATAATACTGATATTTGGTGCAGCAGACAGAAGCTGATCAATGAGTTCCGCACATTTTTGAATTAGGTGTTCACAATTATCAAAAATGAACAATAGTTTCTTATGCCCGATAAACTCGAGGATTGATTGTAATTCTGGCTGATTGGATCTTTCTTTTATTTCAAGCTGTGAATAAAGAAAATGTGTGAATAAAGCTGCATCTTGAAGTGAGGAGAGCTCCAATACATACATACCATCTTCATATAGATTTGACAGAGTTTGTGCTGTTTTCATCGCTAAAGATGTCTTGCCAATTCCTCCAGGACCTACAATCGTTACACATTGAGGCGTCGCTAGAAAACGATGTAGATCCTCTATTTCCTTGTTTCTGCCGATAAAGTGGTCCATTCTTTTTCCCATCACAGTTTGTAATGAAGCTGTATGTAAAGTCTCCGTTGGCGTGTCAATCAGGTTCAGATCACTTATCTCAGGCTGAGTGAGCAGATGATCAAACCAAACATCATCGAATGAAGGAAAGGAGCGGTTTGATAAAGAATTTGCCTCAAACGCTCGTTTTGCTGCTCCCCAAAGGTGTTGAGCTTCTTGTTTTTCTTGACCCTCTATAAACTTTTCTTCTATCAAAAAGGTATAAATGAGCTTTTTTAAGTTCGTTACACTTGGCATACGGTCACCGTTTTCCCATAACTGTACAGTTCTAGTATCTACACCGATCAACCTTGCTAAATCGATCTGCCTCATTTTTGTACTGGCATTACGGGCCGGTCTTGTCCTTAATTGTTTTATGAGTTGATCAATCCAAGCTTCATGGTTTGTCATTTTATCACCCAGATTCAATTTTCTTTTATTCAGACGAACAAACACGAACTAACCTACATTCTTAAAATTCCTCTCTAGCGGTAACATCATCATGTACCCATCAAACAAATAGGAGTGATGAATATGCCTTTAACCCGTGTATCTATGATCAAAGGTCGTTCCCTTGAGGCTAAAAACGAAATAAGAGACATAATTGGACAGGTCATTGTTGACCATCTAAAGGTTCCTAGTGATGATCGTTTTTTAATTATAGAGGAACTCGAGAAAGAAAACTTCAATTTTCATCCGACTTGTTTAGAAATTGAACGATCTGACGAATTGTTGATCGTACAAATA
Source organism: Bacillus sp. PK5-006 (assembly GCF_054161415.1). NCBI lineage: Bacteria > Bacillati > Bacillota > Bacilli > Caryophanales > Bacillaceae > Bacillus > Bacillus sp. PK5-006. The sequence goes on from NZ_CP096414.1 coordinate 3,155,075, forward strand.
TTTTTAAATATTGGCCGTCCAACAGAAATGAAAAAGGAATTTTATAAAGAATTAAGCAAACAATTGCACCAATCCGCCAACGTAAGAACAGAAGATCTATTTATCAATTTGATCGAAGTAACCCAGGATAACTGGTCTTATGGAGACGGAATTGCACAATTTGCTCTTTAAACTACATTTGAAAGGAAGAGAAACATTATGAGTACCCTTTTATATATTACCGCACACCCAAGCAGTCCTTCTGAATCATACAGCTTAACTGTTGGAGAAGCATTCATCAGCGCCTATCAAGAAGCACATCCAGAAGATCGAGTGGTTCGCCTTGATTTATATAAAACAGACATCCCGCAAATTGATCAAGATGTGATTGAATCTTGGGCAAAGCTGCAATCTGGACAATCATTTGACGAATTACAGCCAAATCATCAGAAAAAACTAGAGGCCCTTGCACATTTGCTTGATCAATTCTGTCAGGCCGATAAGTACGTGTTCGTCAATCCTATGTGGAATTTTTCACATCCACCTGTCATGAAAGCCTACATTGATGCCATTTGTATGCGTGGTAAAACCTTTCAATATACGGAACATGGACCTATTGGACTATTAAATAACAAAAAAGCAATTCACATTCAGGCATGCGGGGGCATCTATACGACCGGACCCCAGCAGGACAAGGAAATTGGCAGCAGACACTTACAAACCGTTTTAAACTTCATCGGTGTAACTTCCTTTGACAAGATCTTAGTAGAAGGCATGTCTTACACACCCCATTTAGCCGAAGAGATTAAAACAGCGGCAGTTGATCAAGCTAAAGAAAAAGCAAAAGTTTTTTAAAATAAAAAAGGCCAAAAACTCAACTATCCTTTATGAGTTTTTGGCCTTTTTCTGTTTATACTATTCTCTTTCATAACTTCTCATGAAAGAAGAGAAGAATCTATCAAAAAGTCTCTTTTAATATCATATATTAGACCGATTTTCCCTTTTGAAAGAATCATGTATGATCAATAAAGAAAGCGCTTCCATAAAAGGAGAGGAGAATGCGAATATGTACCGTATGAAACGAATGTTGATGCTGGTTGTCACTGGATTAGTCTTGAGTTTGTCCACATTTACAGCGGGTGCCTCGGCACAAACGGGTGGATCGTTTTATGAACCTTTTAATAACTATAATACGGGGTTATGGCAAAAAGCCGATGGATACTCGAATGGAAACATGTTTAACTGTACGTGGCGTGCAAATAACGTGTCGATGACATCATCAGGTGAAATGCGTTTATCGCTCACAAGTCCTGCCTATAACAAGTTTGACTGCGGAGAAAACCGCTCCGTTCAAACGTACGGCTATGGGCTATATGAAGTCAACATGAAGCCAGCCAAAAATGTGGGGATCGTCTCTTCTTTCTTCACTTATACGGGACCGACTGATGGCACGCCTTGGGATGAGATTGACATTGAATTTCTAGGAAAAGATACGACAAAGGTACAGTTTAACTACTATACCAATGGTGTAGGAAATCATGAAAAGATCGTCAACCTTGGTTTCGATGCAGCGAACTCTTATCACACGTATGCATTTGACTGGCAGCCAAACTCTATTAAATGGTATGTCGATGGACAATTAAAACATACCGCCACCACTCAAATTCCTCAAACACCAGGGAAAATTATGATGAACCTGTGGAATGGTGCAGGTGTCGATGAATGGCTCGGCTCCTACAACGGTGTTACCCCGCTCCACGCACATTATAACTGGGTGCGTTACACAAAAAGATAACTCTATCAAAAAAACCTGTGACAAGTCACAGGTTTTTCTTCGTTTAATTAGAATGAGTTTTCAGCTGATGGGCGAGTTTTTTCTCATGATTGTGGATAATATCTTCATAACTTTCTATTTTGAAATCCAATCGTTTAATGGTCTCTTCGATTTCCTTTTGTTTTTGGACGAGTCTTTCTCGTTCATTGACCAAAATGTTTTTTCGCGAAGATAACGTATGATCATCATCCTCAAAAAATAAGGCTGTATATTCTCTAAGCGCATCAATTGAGAGCCCTGCATTTCTCATACACTTGATAAATTCAATCCATTGAAGATCATCCTCTGTATAATCACGAATCCCATGATCGTCACGCTTGATTTCCCTAATCAAACCAATATTTTCGTAATATCTAAGTGTCGCAGTGGATAAATCGAGCTGTTTTGCTGCTTGTGCTATTTTCATTGTACCCTCCTTCTTTCTCTTACCTTCCGATCTCCCTTTCCTCATCATCTCCATTTTGAAAAAGAAAGCAAGATGCTTTTGGCTCAATTCTTATATTAAAAGCCTGGAGAGGGTTTTCTATTGACTTAGAGTTCACTTTAAGACGTACAGTATAGAAGAAAGAATCGAATCTTATTTTTGAAAGGATGATCAAGAATGTGTCAGACGCACCAATCAAACGTTTTAAGTGTATCACACGCCAAAGCAAACTTTGAACGGACGACCATTGAACGAAGAGCACTTCGTCCACATGATATTTTAATTGATATTCAATTTAGCGGGATCTGTCATTCAGATATCCACAGCGCTTTTGATGAATGGGGCGGCGGCATTTTCCCGATGGTTCCAGGTCATGAGATTACTGGGGTCGTTGCAGCTGTAGGGGATGATGTGACGAAGTTTCAGATCGGAGACCGTGTAGGCGTTGGCTGCTTTGTGGATTCCTGCGGCACCTGTGAATATTGTCAAAATGGAGACGAGCAGTACTGCACAAAAGGAGTCGTCCAAACGTATAACAGCCGTGACTATGACGGGGAGCCGACTTATGGCGGCTACAGTCAAAAAATTGTCGTAACTGAACGATTTGTCGTCAGCATTCCTGATCAACTGCCTCTTGATGCCGCAAGCCCTCTTCTCTGTGCTGGCATTACAACTTATTCACCATTAAAGCACTGGAAGGCAGGTCCTGGTAAAAAGGTTGCTATCGTCGGAATGGGCGGACTCGGTCATGTCGCCATTCAATTCGCGAGCGCTCTAGGTGCTGAAGTGACGGTGTTGAGCCGCTCTTTGAATAAAAAAGAAGAAGCACTGTCATTTGGCGCAAAAGACTACTTTGCTACAAGTGATCCTGATACGTTTCAGACACTAGCCGGTCAGTACGACCTTATTCTCAATACGGTCTCTGCCAACATTAATGTGGATGCCTATTTGTCCTTACTCCGTGTAGATGGAACCTTGGTGAACGTCGGTGCACCGCCTAAGCCGGATCAATTCCACGTCTTTTCATTAATTTCCGGCCGCCGCAGCATTGCTGGTTCACTCGTTGGCGGCATCCAAGAAACACAAGAAATGCTCGATTTCGCAGCTGCTCACAACATCGCACCACAAATTGAAGTCATCAACGCTAATCAAGTTGATGAAGCGTATGAACGGGTGCTGAAAAGTGATGTGCGTTACCGGTTTGTGATTGATATTTCGACGTTATGATTGATATTCTTTGAAATGGCAGTATTTTATTACTTTATGACTGACCGAAGAGAATTCTATGATTTTTTATCAAACGTAAAAAAAGCCACTTCTCTATTGAGTCGTGGCTTTTTTATGGATCGCTATATGCTAACTCCTTTTTCTTTATGATGACCTCGCATAAATGTAACGACCATACTGGACAAGCTAACCAAAAAGCCTAAAATTGAAATCAAAATAGTCATTCCCCCGTTCGGAATAAAAAAGCCTATAGGGATTAAGACAAGGAATGAGAACACAATAAAACATTGATAGATTCCAGATATTACTCTAACCACAATATGATCAAAAAACGACATCACCAAAGGAGGAATAAATAAGAAAACCACCATCCCTACTGACAGCATAAATGGTAATGGGTCCTCTAACGAAATCGTGTTCCTACCCGGTGAATCCTTTGCGGCGATGAACAATACTGCAATCGCCATGAGGAGCGTTGAAAAAATAAATAAGAATCGTTTTAGCATTTCAATATCTCCTTAAGTTGTCTTACATTGTCCACTAATAAACCTTTACCACTTTAGATTTGCTCTTATTTCCGGCAGCATCCTTTAAATAAACGGTTATCAATGCATTTTTCTTCTGTTTTTTTATTTTCACTTTAAATTGTCCATTTTTATTTAATTTTGCAGTTCCTAACTTCTTGTTTTTATGATAAACGTACACTGTAGCATATTTTTCACCTTTACCTGTTATAACCGTTGTATTTTTTGTGATTTTATTAACACTTGGTATAGCGGGAGGCGTTCTATCTAACACTTTTATTGTTTTACTGCCACTTCTCGCTCCATTAGAATCTACTAAATACACAGTGATTAAAGTTCCAGCTTTTTGTTTAGGAATTTTGATTGAATATTTCCCTTTTTTTGCATTTGTAGAGCCTAATTTTTTCTGACCAATATATGCGAAAACTTTGGCATTCGTTTCCGCATTACCTACGATATTTGTTGATTGATCAGTTACTGTGTTTATGCTTGGTGTTTTATCTGGATAAGATGCTTTTAAACGATATGTTTGACTGGATACACCATCCCAATGTCTAGGCTCAACAACAATATAGTATTTGCCCTTTTTTAGATTTAAATCAATAACTGGACTTGTCCCAAAGATATCAGGTAAATATTCCCTAGTGATTTCATTACCGTTCTTGTCGTATAAAGCGATAGAGGCTCCTTCTGTTATTTTATCTAGATTAATCTTCACTTTTCCATCTTTCACTGTTGAAAATTGATATACGTCTCTATCCAAATCCGATTCGTGCTTTGATTTGTAATATTGATTTGAGATGAGCGGACTTGCTGTTTCAAACGTGTCGTTTGGTTCGTAAGTATTTAAATCTCTTTTAAAAGAACCTGGATACGTCACTTTAAGTCGGTACTTAGCATTTGATATTCCTTCCCAATTAGAGGTGTATGGTTTTATTTTGACATAATAGGTTCCTTTTTTTATATTTTCGTGAATGACAATATTCTCTCCAGCATTCCACGTATAGTCAGATACAATTTCATTTTTGTTCTCATTATAGACAGTGACTTCTAATTCAGATGTTTCCTGATCTAAAGTAAGATATAACTCACCATCTTTGTTGGAAGTGAACTGATAAACATCCTTATCAATTTCACTATCAATCGTTGATTTATAATAGGTACCATTAGATACCTTCATGCTTGTTTCAAAAGTGTCGTTTGGTTCAAAGGTTGTTAAATTACGCTTAAAAGCACCTGGATATGTCGCCTTTAGTTGATATGTACCTTTAGTTACGCCTTCCCATTCACTGGGCATAACTTCAATATAATAATTCCCTTTTTTCAATTTATTATCGATAACCAGAGCTTCACCAGGAAATGAAGATTCATTAGAATCTATCTTATTCCCTTTCGAATCATATAGAGTAATACTAAAAGAGGCAGATGCCTTATCTAGCCTGATGTATACTTCTCCATCAGCATTCGTTGTAAAATTGTATCGGTTCATTGAACTTTTGGATTTCAATTCTCCATTTATGGAGACTCCAGATGACATGTTCACCTCTTCTGCACTTGCGAATAAAACAAAAGAAAAACTGAAGATAAATATAAAAACAAAAGATCCCAAAATACGTTTCAATATATTCACCACATTTCCAATTTTTATAGAAAGAACATAATGATTTTACCATATTCCACTCCGGAAAAATATTCATTTAATTGATTAATAAGTAAATTATGACTTCATTTCAATCTTTCTTAATAACAGAATGACTGAACAGTCCGCTTTATAAAGAAAATAAAAGAAATTAATTTATGGAAATTCCGCATATTGTCAATCCAGTATGTTATACTAAACTAACCTTTGAAGCATGAAATTTTTACGAATACCTTGTACCATCTCCCTACTTGTACGTTGAGTAGGGTTTTTTCATGCAAAAAAAACAGGCTCTCCGTAGAGAACCTGTTTTAAAAGAATGAAGATTAAGCAATTTTTTGAACGTTAGCAGCTTGAGCTCCACGAGAACCTTGCTCTACGTCAAATGATACTTTTTGACCTTCGTCTAAAGATTTGAATCCGTCGCCTTGGATAGCTGAGAAATGTACGAATACATCGTCGCCTTCTTCACGTTCGATAAATCCAAAACCTTTTTCTGCGTTAAACCATTTTACTGTACCTTGTTCCATGATTGTTGCCTCCTCGTGCGTTTACCACACAATGTATTATACTATCCTTGCCCAAAGTACCCTCAAGACGAAAAGTCAATCTTCATACTATCCTTTACGCCGAACAAAAATAATTACTTTTCATTATAGCATGAATCGGTAATAATTGCAATTTGTTGATTAGAAAGAAGAAACTCTTCTTTGCAGCGATTTTTCTTGTGCATAAAATCAATTTTTTCAGCACCTAAAGAGAACCTTTATCTAAAATCGACTTAACAAATTCTGTTTTTCCCTCTGCATATTTGTGTTTGTCATTTTTATTTACATTTGCTAGGTTAAGTTTAAGCTGTTGGTACTCACTTCTTGCTAGTTCGTTACTTCTCAGGTAATCCCTAAAATTTATTTGTTCGAGTAGATATCTATTGCCCGTTTGATACATATGGATTTGATGTGTACGTGGTTCTCCTTTACTGAAATAGTGTCTTTCAGGTAACACATTGATCCCTCTATAAGAATAACCCAGCCCTTGCAAAGCTGTTACGCACTGTTCTCCGTCAAGAAAATGATTGATTTCGATCGCTATATCAATAATGGGTTTCGCACTCAAACCATTTACTGCTGTACTTCCTATATGGTGGACATTCACTATGTACTGACCGATAACTTCTACTATTCGTTTCTTTTCCATATCAAATTCTTTGACCCATTCAGCAAACCAAGGAACTAAAAAAACTTCCCCTCTTGGTAATCCAAGCATTTACTCAACCCCACTTTATGATTTTGTTGTTCAGTTGGAAATTTTAAATAACTAAACAGAGAACAATCTCAAACAAAAATTCCACTTACTTAAGATGCACCTTCATATTCTAAAGAATCGATCAAGTATCTGCTACAATAAATTGACAACGAACAGTATGAACTAAATACTCTCCATACACGCTAAAATATAAAATTCCGAGAGGAGAAATGAAATGAACCCTTTATTGTTAGATATTCCTTTACAGTTAGAAACAGAAAGACTCATTCTTCGAGCACCACACCAAACAGGAGACGGGAAAATTGTAAACCAAGCAATAAAGGATTCCTTTTCTGAATTAAAAGCGTGGTTGCCATTCGCTCAAAAACTTCCTACTGCTGAAGAAACAGAGATCAATTTAAGAAATGCTCATATCAATTTTTTAAAGAGGGAAAGTTTCCGTTTTCTTATTTTTGATAAAAACAGCAATCACTTCATTGGGACAACTAGCCTTCAGAGGATTGACTGGACCATTCCTAAATGTGAGATTGGGTATTGGGTAAATACTAAATTTAGTGGGAATGGATATATGACAGAAGCAGTGGAGAAATTAGCTGACTTCGGATTAAACAATATCAAATTTAGAAGAATTGAAATAAGGTGTGAATCTACAAACCTTAAAAGTCGGGCTATCCCAGAAAAACTTGGCTTTGTATTTGAAGGCACTTTAAGAAATGATGATTTATCCGCAGATGGCAACAAGCTGACTGACACTTGTTTTTATTCCATCATAAGATAACCTTATGTAGCAATTAAAGTAATGGGTGCATTAGTGTAACAAGAAAAAACATAGCATATTAATTATATGCTATGTTTTTTAATTTTGGCCTTGATAAGTGGGTCTACTCCTCTAACTTTGTCCTTATTGCCTTTACTTCTTCATAATCTGGTGTTTTCATTAATAAACTCTGACAGAAAGTTTTCAGCAGCAGGCTCCCAACACAAGACCACAATGTAACTGCAATCAGCTTCGACCGGTCACGAGGTGCTTTTTGTTTTTCTTTTATGGAGCAATTCGATTCACTCTCCATTCATAGATTTCTAAGCAATTTCCCCCTGGTTAGCTTTCATGTTTCTTGTCATTTTTCATAGTTCGGTCTGTTTTAATTCCGTCACCATCACTTCTACTGGTTTACCTTAATTCCAACGACCTCAACACTCTGTTTATGAAAGGACTCGTAACCTTTTTATTTCAAAAAAAGATGCTACATGTTGAAACACCTTGTTTGTATTGACAGCTCTCATTAGCAGGGTAATATTACACTTGATTATTTAAACAAGAATTTTTATACAACCAGTTTATAGCATCATTAAGGTCATTGGCTATATAATCTATTTTAATCCCACTTAATTTATCAAAGTGTTCACGAAGTGAATATTCACCAGCCCCAGTTCTAACCAAAATTTTAATACTTCCTACTTTATCAGCTGCAACAATATCACTCCAACGGTCCCCAATTACGACGCAATTTTCGAGAGTTAAATCGTGTTTTTGTTGAGCTTCCATTAACATTCCTATGCCAGGCTTCCTACAAGAGCATCCATCATTATGACCGTGTGGACATATATATACTTCATCAAAACCAAAACCTTTCAATTCCTCTTTAAAATCTTCTACTTTAGCAAATCCACTTGATATACCAGGTTGATTTGTAAAAGAGAATATTTTCACATTATCTTTTTTTAGTTTATTGATTTGAATTGCTGTATAAGGAAAGAGTTCAAATTTTCCGGGATAATGAATAGTATCATCACCACCAATTGTTCCATCTCTATCTAAAAAAATTGCTTCTATCTGTTTCATGTTATACCTCCATTATCTAGCAACTGCTCCTACGTTAAGATTCATTTCAATTAGAAAATTTTGATGACATCAGTTTATCATAAATATTTATTATCAAAGTCCCCTAATACAATTAAAATCTTTTCCACTCTTCTTCTTTTCAATTTGTTTCATTCTTTCCAAGATAAAAAGGACGCTACACGAAGTAACACCCTTTTATCTTTTGCTTCTCAATATAAATTTTTAAGCTCGTCATTAGACCATCCAGCAAATAACTTGTCTTGTAAAATGTGTAACGATATTCAGCAAACTCTTGTGACAAAATAGACCACGATAGATATAAGAAAGAAATTGATGTCAACAAAGCCTCAACATTTATTAATGGAGAACATCATGTACTAATAGAGCCCAAAACAAAGAAAATAAGGCTAGGCTGCATGATCTTAGGCTCTCTCATGTTGCTTTATTAATTTCAAGAAGAAGAATATTATACAATCAAAGAAAGAGGACATGCCTCTATTCGGACAACAATAGACGTATATGTTCACTTATTTCCTAACAAACAAAAGGCTATGGCTGAAGAAAAATTGGATGACATTATATAAAAATATCAACCTCAAACAAAAAAAGCCCACTTACTTAAGATCAGTGGACAGATTCATTTAGAAGTTATAAAAAATAAAAAAACCAAAGGTCTACCACCTTTGGTTTTTTAGATGCGGCCGAGAGGACTTGAACCTCCACGGGTTATTCACCCACTAGGCCCTCAACCCAGAGCATAAAAGTTGTCACTTCCGAAAAGTTGATGGTATTACATTTATTTATCCTAATTTGGTTAGCTTACATTTGTATTCACTTAGTTTGGACATTTCTTGGTCATTCTTAACATGTCTATAATTTTATATTACAATATCTTTGAAATCGATGTGTATTAATTTAACCTATACCTTATGAACTTAAAAAATCTGCTAAAACTTCCTAAATAAATTGAGAAGTTAAAAGCAGATTTTTAAGTATAGTATTACTCCCAAAATTATCAGAATTTCCAAAAGCCAAGTTATAGTGAATAACCAAATCTTAAAGCTCACAAATCTTAAATCTTCCATATAAGGCTCATCGGAGTCAAAGATTTCTTTGATTTCTTCTCGGCTTAAAATATTCTTATACATTTTCTTAAGTCTTTTATATTGCACTTTATATCTATGGTGTTCCATCCATGCATACCATTTTGAAGATAATAAAAAGAAAAATGATATTAATAAAATGGCATATGAAATGACAGTGATATCTTTTGTGAAGATCCCTTCAAATCGTCCCTCTGAGAATGCATTCAATATAACAATTGAGGTAAAAAAAGTAATAATCAACAACTGATTACTTTTTAAAGAGTTAGCCAAACCACTTACTATTTGGCTAGTTTGATTAGTCAAAGAAATAAGCATTTCAGATAATGTATCTTTAGCCTTTAGATACTCTTCCAAATTTTCTTTTTGGAACATTTGGTAACTAGTCTGCAATGAGCTGAAACTTTCCTCATCAAGTTTAATTTCTCCTTCTACTATCTTGCAATCTTTTGTAATTGTATCTCTGGCTAAACCAATCTTTTCAAACGGATGAAATCCCCCATAAACCCATTGATATATTGAAGTTACAATATCAGCATCTACAGACATATCTTTATAGTTTAATTTGAAGGTTAAGTCTCTATGCCCTGAAAACTCTAAATCAACACTGTTTGTGTCATTGCTAAACATAATGACTTTATTAGCAAGAAAAGCAAATGAGTATATTAAATAAAGATCATTGAACATTTCTTCCATTTTCCCTAAACCAGTTGAATTTGGTATTAATTTAAAATCCTCTGGTACTAAATCTAATGCATTATTGTTAATAATGTTACTAATTTTATTTCTAAAAGAAGTTATTTCATTTCTTTCCAATAAAAATTCGCTTGGAAAGTTATTTGTTGAAGAGAAATAAAAGCTTTTTGTACCACCTTCAATTCCCTCATTTTGAACTTCAAATTTTAATCTGTTTTTTTGCTTTATTAACTCATTTAGTTTTGAAAACGTCGCTTTTAAATTCAGTTTACTTAAATATTCTCTAAAAGAATTAAAATTATAAACAGTAATTGAATCATCAACAATTTTCTTTTTAATTGTAACAACGACAATACATTCTGACTCATTACTCGATTTAGCTGCATATTTAATCACATCGGTCAAATCATCTAATTCTTCTGTACTCCGTGCAGACTCTAATGTATTACCATCCACTTTAAGATCAATTACGACCTTATCCCTTTCATTTACACGAGAAAAAAATTCCTCCAAATAACCCAGATTCTCTTCTGCTGTTTCATAATCGATTTTTATATAAACTTCGCACCTATTAAAATCTTCAGATGTTTTGACAATTGAAAGGTCAAATTTTTCTTTAAGATATAATATGACATCCAAACTTTCACCTTCTTATTCACGAAATTTAAAGCGTCTATACGTTTCATTGTATTTTTCTTCGTCTTCAACTTTCATAACAATTACTCTGTTTTCATCGTCATCTTTTGATGCGTATATTTTATCACTTAGATCTTCAATATATCCACTAATTCTGATTTCAATTTTATCGCTCACCTTATATGTCTTCTTCATTCTGTTTTTAATTGCTTTTTTCTCTATCTTAAACTTTGTATCAAATTTTTCTTTTTTCATTTCGTCTTTAAATTTTTTAATCAGGTCTTCCGTCTTAATTTTTTGTTTATTCTCTGGTACATATTCCGATAAAACTTCATCTATGACACCTGTTATAGAGAAATTTTGGTGATTCCTGAAGTAACCAAGTAGACTATTGTGTAATTGAGTATAATCAGCCTCTGAATGTTTTGATACATTTCTCGAAATTATACTATGGAAAGCAGTAAAAGCTTTACTCGTATTACGTTCATCTGTATTCACTTCTTTCAGCTCTAGAAAATCTCTATACCAGTATGAAGCAATTGTTGTATTTGTATCAGTAACTATAATATCTGTGATTTCATCCTCAAATTTTATTAAACAAGATTTTAAACTTCTTGTTTTTTTATTGTAAGGAACCCCCTCAAACTCTTCGAAATTATTTGCATCCAAAAAGTTTTCATGCTCAACTTTTGTAATTAGAAAATATAATTCCGATTCATACTCAATCAAAGATTGAATTAAGCTTCCTTCTTGAATATTTGTCATCTTATGCTTCTCCTGAGCATCGATATGTTTTTCAAGAGCTCGTTGAGCAATAGTATTACAGACATCTATGAGAATATCAGTATCTAAAGAGTCTTGAGTTAAGTCTAGGCTAAAAACTCTAGACATTAACGTGGATACCTCTACTGTTTCAGTGTTAAAAATATAATAACGTTTGTCATCTTTTGATAAAATATCGTACATAAGATCTTTTAAAAATCTCTCTATTGATGCATTGTTATTTGCTTTACCCCTAATTTCCTTTTGTTTAATATCCATGTGATGAATACTATCAAAGTACCTTCTTACATTCGTCATATTATTCATTTCCTCCCAAAAATTTGGAAAGAGAAATTAAAAAACGTGATGTCTTAACAAATTCCTTAAAAGCTCTAAATAATTTCTCCCTCTTTATAAAAGTTTTCAAAAAAATCACAACTTCCATAGAGTTAATATCGGGTATTTTATTGAGCTTTTAAATTTTCAAAATAAAAATGCACCTTATTAAAAATAAGATGCATTCAATAATTAGTGGCAGAAGTAAGACATTAAGATTTTTATATAAAGATCAGGTTTACTTTAACTTCCCACTCTCTCAGCTAATGTTTTAAAATTCTCCTTAAACGGCTTTTCAAAATAAGCATTTTCACTTTTTGTTAATTCACCCGATATAGCTACGCTCCCGACTATCATCAATGCTAAGATAATCATTTTTATTTTCATATATGATTTCTCCTTTTTTAATTTCTATTCTAGCTAGATTGACAATATGATAATAGTCACTAGCCATTTCAAATCTTCCAGTTCTTCTAAAGTGTTCAGCTGCTTCTAATGCAAAGTCTTCAATATCACCATACATTTGCCTACTTTTAAAGAATCCAAAACATTGGTCTAACAAATGCTTATCTTCTTTTATATACAGACCTTGAAGAATATTAAATTTAGAAATATACTCAACATCATTATTCATTTGAGCCAAAGAAACACCCTTTTTTACATAAACCTTAGCTTTAGTCCTTCTGTTATCCTTGCATAAAACATGAGCCATATTAAATATTGTTTTCGGCAAAAAGCTGTGATTCCCTTCTTCAAAAATTTCAAGTGCACACTTTAAATATCTTTCTGCTGCTTCATAATCTCCACGAGCATTACAGCAAATCCCCAAATTCATATAAGATGTACCTACTAAATACTCCTTGTTTATTTTTCTGGCAATCCTCAGATTTTCTTTGAATTGAATAAGAGCTCCCTCATAATCTAAGATGTCCATCAAATTTCCAGCTATAATGCATTGAACATGGATAATATGATCATGGTAGGTATCATATTTACTGTAGATTCTTAGAGCCTTCTTTGCATAATTTAAAGAAAAGAAAGTTTGCTTCATATAATAGTAAACTTCTGAGATTTTAAAGTAGAATTCAGCATGTTCAATCTCGTCTTCAATATCGTTTAATTTGGTCTCCGCTATTCTGTAAGCACTTATGGCAGTGGTTAACTCACGCCTTCTGAATTCATACATCCCCATAAAAAAGAAGAAATAGTATTCCAACATGCCTGTGAGATTCCCTTCATTTTGCCGCAATTGTTCGTATGTTTCATTAACTTCTTTTAATCCCTTTGCATTCATATAAGAGAGCATTAATTCATGTCTAAAATCCAACAGCTGATAATACAACAATACATCTTGGTTTTCTTCCATATTAATTATCAGCTGCTCAACTTCTCTTTTTATTTCTTTCGCTTCATTTATTAAGTTGTTTTTAATTGCCGTATACCAAAAATTTAAACGTGTAGACACTAAATCATATGGAATTTTGCTAGAAATCAAGCAATCCCCCCCTTAAAATAAATGAATTTTCTGTCATTAACGGAATTATGACAAATAATTGAATCCACCAAAAGGGTATTTAGTTACATAAATGAAATTTTTAGTAAAACTTTAAGCATATTCATGTTCTCATTCATGTAAATATTTCAATTACTTCCTTTCACTTGAACGTTATCAACAATCCATCCATCTTTTTCTTTTTTCAATTCTGTTTGAATAATCAATTCTTGTTTAGTTGTCACAGCATTCACAGTAAGCGCAATTTTTGCTTCATTCAAATAAAGCTCCCTGTCTTCATCTACCTTCTTTGAATAGCTTTCGAGAGATAACAAATCTCCCTGCATTGTTACACTATGTTTTTCAGGACTCTTTGAAGGAAACGCATAACTCATAGCCTTATCGGTTGCTAGCTTTCTAACTGCACCTTCTCGATCATCCGCATCTTCATATTGAAAGAACGCTTCAAAAAACTTTTGATTCATGTCCGCAGCTTCTGAATTCGTCATATGATTCACTTTATTCTCGATCCTTTGTTTTTCTTTTAGAGCTTGATTTTTTTCAGCACTTAACTTGCTGTATGTCATGTAATAACTCGTAATCCCTAAAATCAAAATCACACCACCCAATACCCAAAATACTTTTTTCATAAAATCCCCCTAATTTTTTATTCTTCCAAACGACACCAAGTGTTCACGCCAATATCCCTTTTTAAGATCAGAGTATTGGATGCCACTATCATTACTATTATACATTCTTCCTTCTCCTACATAAATTCCCACATGAGTAATAAATTTACCTTGATACGTACCTGTGAAGAAGACTAAGTCTCCTGGTACTGCCTGACTTTCTGCAATCTTTTTCGTTGCACCATACTGTTCTTGTGCCGTCCTAGGCAATGAAATACCCGCTTTTCTGTAAGCCCATTGCACAAGGCCCGAACAATCAAAACCTGTTTTAGGATTTGAACCAGCCCATTGATATGGATTACCTTCATACTTAAGAGCTTCGTTCATTACAGTTTCATATCCCTCCATAGCGCCGCTGACAGGCTTTACAGTGCCTCCACCCTTCAAATAGCGCATGACATGATCAACATAATTAGGATCACCATAGCTTCGCCAACCTAATTTAAGAGCTTGAAATCTGCTAAATTCTAACGCAAGGGCTTTTGTGTACTTTCCTCCACGTTTTTTTACGAAGTCAATAAACCCGCCACCATAATTGTAAGACTGTAATGTTAATCGAACGTCTCCGCCTGCCTTTTTAAAAACAGCCGCAAAGTGTTTCACCCCTACTTGAATGGAATACTCTGGACTTGTTATAGAGTTAGGCGGCAAACCTATTGATTCGCTTGATTGCATGATATCCAAGTATCTGCCCCCACTCTCCTGCATTGTCAGCGCCATAATGATGTTCAACTGATCGTAAACACCTTCTTTGCGTGCATATTTTTCAAAGACGTGACGGAGCCTCTCAATCTCTGGCGCAATGCCATTCGTCACAAACTCTTCATCTCCACCCTCAATTTCTTGGTTCTGGTTACTCCCACCAAAAACCAATACAACAACAAGCAGCATTCCCCCAAAAAAGATAATTGGGAGTGAACTAAAAAAAGCCGTCAATAGCTTTTTCATGTTCGATTACCTCGATCACTTTTGCTTTGACGACTCTCTATCTGATCTAATTCAATTTTTACGTGTTTGGGTTGCTGCTGAATAACTCTAGTTTTTGGTTGTGTATTTGACGTCTTAACTGTTTCATTTTCAGTTTTTGGAACAGATGCACTTACTTTTTCTTCTGATTGTCTTTGTTCATTTCTTGCTACATTAGTATTAGGAACAGGACTCACAGAATTTTGATTACTGATATTTTCCTCTGTTAACGTTTTTTCAGAAATGCCTTGATCGCTTCTTTCAACATCAACCTCATGAATTGATGTTGAAGAATTCGGACTATTGGTCTTTTCTTCTTCGGCAATATGTTCTTTAATTTGATCACTTCTCTCTACATCAATTTTAGGAATAACATTTGCAGCATTTGTATTACTGTCGCCTTCTTCTTTCAGTTGATCTTTAGCAAGCTGTTCACTTCTTTCAACATCCACTTTCGGCATGGCATTCGAAGCACTTGTATTACTGTCACCTTCCTCTTTCAGTTGATCTTTAGCAAGCTGTTCACTTCTTTCAACATCCACTTTTGGCATGACATTCGAAGCACTTGTATTACTGTCACCTTCCTCTTTCAGTTGATCTTTAGCAAGCTGTTCACTTCTTTCAACATCCACTTTTGGCATGACATTCGAAGCACTTGTATTACTGTCACCTTCCTCTTTCAGTTGATCTTTAGCAAGCTGTTCACTTCTTTCAACATCCACTTTCGGCATAACATTTGAAGCATCTGTATTATCTTTGTTTTCCTCCGCCAATTGATTAGAGGCTGCTAATTGACGCTTTCTTTCAAGTTCTTTTTTCGCCGCTGCATCCCCCTTAATAGGGTTATTCTGTGAAGTCCTATCAATTTTAGAATCTCCAACAGATTGATTGTGCGGCGCACTTCGTTTATTATCTCCCAAAGATTGTTCGGCAGAAGCATTTGCAGCATCACGTTTCTTTTTCCATTCACCAATACCACTACTAACTTTTTTCGCACCTTCCCATGAAGGCTGTACCACCTGTTTTCTTGTATTTTCAAGAAGTTTAGCATCCACAGATTGAACTTTACCAGCAGTCACAAATTTGATAATCTTATCACGTTTCAAGAAAGAAACAATAAGAATTGCTGATATAGCTGCCACATTTAAAAAGTACATCCCTAAATTTGTTGGCGGAATGGTTTTATTTGTAATGACACAAATTGCATAAACAAATATCAAAACAAATGTGAGCATAGCTTTCATCACAAATAAAGCAAGCATTCTCCCTAGCGACACGAACCCGCTATAAGCAAATTGGGGTACATATGAAAGAATGAACGCCATTGGAAGAAACAAAGCAATCGCAAGTACAATAATCTGAATCAAGAAGTTAAGAAAAGGAATTAGAAAGAATGGTACGCCTAGAGAAATAGCAGCAAGCAAGCCTATAAACGAGTAGCCTAACTGTGCGTAAATACTTCCCTCTGCAATACTCTGATTTTTATATTCTTTGACTTCCTTATCATTAATAAATTTCTTTTTTGCACTTTGCCCCTCACTTGTCAACTTGAAAGAAAGAAGCGTGTCTATACGATCCAGACCACCTTTTCCATCGCCTTTTTTCAATATTGTTTTTTCATTTGGCGTACCGTAATTAGTAACCAAATATGGACTTTTCAGCGCTGCATCAAAATAAAAATTTCTTAAAACCGCTGTTGTTCCTTTGAGTTCTTGCCCCTTTTTCACATCATCCATACTCAAAGAAGAATCGGTTTTACCAGAAAAGGAGTCAACTAATTTATTTCCAACCGCAATAAGTTTGCCTTGCCCCTCAATAGACAAAGCATTAAGAGATTCAACCCAATATCCCGCTTTATTTACCCATAGCCCAGCCACAATCATGACAAGGAAAAACAAAGCGAAACGTCTCACGCCCTCCTTAAAATTACCTCTTATGAAAAATAGATAGACTAGAAAGCCTATCAGAAACACAAAAATTATCTCTCCAAAGCTTTTCTTCAAAACTTTATACATATCTTTAGAGACACTCGTAATAGCATCACTAAAGTTATCAATTGGTTCGGCACTCATAAACAAGTCCATTGCCTTATCAACGACAAGAACAATTATTTGTGTCGTACCTAGCATTACATTGGATAGAGAAACAATAGCACCTTTTATCATTCCGTCTTCCGCTTGATTGTGAGCTTGGTAATGCTCCAACGGAAAACGACTTATTTCAAGATCGACCCCTCCAACCTTTTCAATCTTTGGTTTAACCGTTTTGTCTCCTTCTTTATCATCCGCAAAGACCAAAGTTACAGAAGAAACCAACATCACTAGAGCTAAGAAAGTTATTATTAAGTTTCTCTTCTTCATTTCAACCTCCTAAATTCTCAATAAAAAAAGCCGCTCAAATATGAACGACTAATTTTCAAATCTCTTTTTTTATGAAATTATTTTTGAACGCCGTACTTGTGCCCCTTCTGTTCGTGTTAATTGGTTGATTTTTTTCGTTTCGAATATCTATATGTTGTGTTTTGATGAAATACAATATACTATATATAGTGTAACAGTTACATAGTATCAAAAAAAGAGACTATCGTGAATAGTCTCGGAAAGGAAATGGTGAGTTCAATATGTCTATTGCATGGATGGTAATTCTTTTGTTGATTCAAATAAACATTAAAACGATAAACATCAATATTTCATTTAAAAAATGAATTAACTGTAAGACCAGCCTAGTTTAACTCTGCCAAGTTAAATTGGGCTTTTGAATTCTTCTAATCTAATTAAATAAATTGTAGCATGTTAATTTTTACTGATCAAGCTTATTGATTACAAATTGGCCAATTCTAGTTAGGAAATATAATGTTTATCTGTGAGATAGCAAACATCATTTGTTTGAGCTATTAATCTCCATTTTCACCTTTTTCTCCTAACTAAATTTGCATTTTCTTAAACCAAATTACGGTTATAACATTCTGCTAATCACACAGACATTTTTTTTGGTTTCAACTATAGCTGAAAAAAGGTACAATAAGAAAAGGAATACAAGCTACTGCAATAGCATGTATTCCCACACCTCATATAAGGGAGGTGAAATTCTATGCTTACTTTAAATATTGTTGCGACATGTTTAAGTATAGTTGCATCGCTTGCAACGATATACATTATACTTAAACGAAAGAAAGCATAGTCTTCAAAGATGACCCGATAATCGGGTCTTTCTTTATTTCCTCAGTCTACTTAAAGCAGACCTCATTGGAAGTGTAGGAGCAATTATTTGCTGTGCTTAAATTGCAATTCTTTTGTTTAATACAAGTTCATTATAGCATCATTAAAATACAAATTACAAATAACGCAAAAATAAATACATCAACAAAACAACAAATTACAAATACATCTCTTCAGCATATGCCACTTCACTTTTATTGATGGTCTCGAAAGCACCCATCCACTCTTCAAACAGGCATTCAATTGAGATTTTAGAGGTACGCCCGTAAATATCTTTAAACAGGCATTGACCTTGAAACATTGATCCAAGCATCTTTTGATTTTCTTCACTTGGCTCAAGATTCATCCATTTCAAAACATCTTCCCTTTCACTTGGTTCATCAAATGCAAATGCGACACCAAAGTTTCCTTTGTCATCATCATGTAAAGTATCCTTTGTTGATTGTGAGATAAAGAATTCAGCATTATTATAAGAACGTCCAATTCTTCGCATTTGACGCTCAACTTTTCGACCTTGAGGACTAGCTGTAAATATCCATGCTTCGTCTATGAACTCAGCTGTTTTTTCATCTGCATTCATCCCGAACAATTCGCAAAACTTACCGACTGCAAACATGACCGCACTAGACTTCATTTGTGACTTCGTGAAATTCTCAATTCTTTCACCGAATTCCGGCAAATCCATGTTCTCAATTTCTAAAATCGTCATTCTCTCTGTTAATGATAAGGAAGGATTCGAACCGTCGTGAATAAGTAATTTCATGATTGAGTCTTTAACAGATTCAAAAAGATTGTCTCCTGCTTCTCTCACAATCTCATTTTTGTGCTGCTGCATTTCATAAATGATGTGGAGTGACCCAACTTGCTCACCACGTTCTTTTCTTTCAAGAACATTTGAGATCGCTCTTAAAAAAGCCGTACTTATAGTATCCTTGTCTTTAAAATTATAAATTTGTTCAAAAATGACTTCTATTAAATCTTTGGCTTTACTTGCTGGCATAAATGATACAGGGTCTAATGCACCCCAGTTTTCTTTTTTCTCGTGATCAAGCGTTATAAAGTGGTACTTCTCCAGATGATTGATATAGAGTGGGAAGTCTTTACGTGTCTGTGGATTGTTAATAATTTTTGTGATCCACTTCCTCATTTCCTTTTTAGGATCAATATATAACGCTTTAACATCCATAAACGAAATATATTGAAACAGTAGCTTCGCAAGGAAAGACTTTCCGTTCCCCGTATCACCTGTGATTAAACAATGCGGTGATCGGGTTTTAGAGCCTTTAATTTGTTGGTTCGCTAAGAACGGATGATAAAGAACAAAATCACGACTTGATCTAATAGCGCTTTCTAAGTCAGTGTGTTTATCAAATCTATCTCCCCATCCTAAAAAGAAGCCAATCTTTGAACCAACAAAAGAATCAACACCTAATAAACATTCAGCGAGTCCATTTTGTGTCGTTTTTTGAATCCAGTTTTTGTCCATAAGATCGAGCTTTTGAGCAGGAAGCATTTTATAAAATAGAGACAGTTGATCAGCAATAGGTATCCTGCATTTAATTCCAGCTCCTTTTAGGTGTCTGACAACCACTCGTGCCTTTTCAGTGCATTCCTTTTTGTTTCTTCCATCAACAACCACAACCGCAAGCCAGTTGATTAAAGACACTTCTTCTTTCTTAATCTTGTTTTGTAAATCCTTGACGAGAAATGCACTTGTCATTGTTGACTGATCACTTTCGTCACCGAGACTATGCTTTTCATTTTGCTCTTCCTTTAGTTGTTGATGTTTGATATTTAAAGCAGCCTTTGTCATTCCTTTGCCTTCAACTTTCGCTTTAATATCAACTTCTACAGGAAAGGGTAGTGCTTGAACTTCAAAAAACAAATCACTGTTGACCATATTATCAAAATACTCATCAACAACAACAAAAGATATATAGCCTTCATCTTGATCACTCATGAGTTTTAACGCACCTGGAATGGTTGGATCAATGACTGTATTCGTGATGGATTGAATGTCTCCACTTTCACTTTCCTCGGCAACATCATGATATAGACCCCTAACAAAATGATAGCGATTAATATATTTCAGTTCACTTTCCTTCAATCTCTCAGCAAATACTGATGTAACTGTACTTGCCAAGTCATCTTCAATTTCTATATATTTCTTAAAAAATTCTGAGGAAATTTCTTGTTCCCACCCCAACATGTTCACTACTGTATCAGTAGCCGTATCAAACATTGAAACTAGGTTGTCTTTCATATCTGCATCCATACTAAGAAGTGTTTTGTTTAACTTAATACCAATAATGAAATCGGGTTTGGTCAATCTCCCTAAACGCTGATCCATTACACTGACTGTTTCTTGCATATAGTATGAAGCCACATCAAAAGCATCTTCATGAATGTCTTTTTTCAAAACATTTAAACGACCTTCCAAGTCAAATTCGCTTGGGTACATCATCAAATGAAAATCCTCATACTCTGTTATATCTTCATAAAATGAAGTCCATTTATCCTTGTATTCTTCTATCTTACTTCGGTTTTGTGATGGAATGGAACTGCTTTTGATCCGATAATACGCCCAAACATCACCGGATCTCGTCAAGATCAAATTGTTGAATATACTCTTCATTGGTGTTTCCAGATTCAAAATTCTGCACCTCCCTTAATGGTTTAAATCGTATTTCTTTTTGGTTAATAAATGGAACTTCACGATCATTACAAAATTTCTTTTTTGGGAACTTAATCATAATCAAATATTTAAAAACCCCCCAGAAGTACAAATAAATATTTTTCCCCTCTGGTTTAACCTTGCTAACAAAAATAGTTAAAGCTAAAGGGATTCCAAAAATTACGATTAAAAATGTATTTTCAAAGGCGCTAGGAAATATCTTCCTAACACCTAAGAAAAAACCGAAACTAATTGCGACAAAAATAAAGTAGTTGATCATAGGAATCAACTCTATTGCGAAAGGTAAACTGAAATTATCCGTAATCTTTTGTATTTTCTTTGGTTCGCGCATTGCCTTTCTGTAATTAAAGACCATTCTAGTCATTCTTTCACCTCTTATAAGAGTTTAAGTAATGCTCCACCCCATCCAGTAACCATAGACCAGTTTCGAACGGCAAAAACTAAGGCACTTGCAAGCGCAATAATGCCAACGATTTTCCCAATACTCATCTTGATTAGAAATTTACAAACAACAAAGATGGTAACAATATAAATAGCCTGTTCCACAACCTGCTTTGCCCAGCTTTTTAAGTCACCTAATGTCGGTAAATCTGACCCTGCTTTTGCACCTAACACAAGAAAATCTAAGAATTCCATAAATACCACTCCTATTGATGTTTTAGTTGATTCACATAATATTGACCGCTGTTTTTCACTACGGATAATGTAAAACGTTCTTTTACTGGTAAATTCGTTTCTTTCTCCTTAAAAACAGCAATGGACGACACTTCAAATCCATCACCTTTTTTATAAATTTGGATATTTTCGACATCGCCAAATACCAGATGACCGTTTAATGTCTCTGGTTTCTTCATGACATATGACATTTCGTCTTTTGTTTCTTCGGCGTATTTTCGAAAGAACGTACCCAAGAATTCTTTAATCGTTGCTGACTGATCCCCGTCATATTCCTCACGTTCCCGTTCCTCTATGGAACTAGCAATATCACCTTTAAGATCATATATTTCTGAAAGATAAGGCGTACCACTCACCGCAAATTCGTCACCTTTATGTTTCACTGGGATATTTAATAATGCTGATTTATCAATCTTGTGTTCTTTCTTTTTGACCTTTACAACATTCGCATAATTCACCTTATATTGAAAAAGTGAATCTCCATCACCTTTTTTAACATTGTAGAGGACATAATCATTTAAAATTCGGTCCCCCTGCGCACCAGATGTATCAAACCATGTTTCTTGATCTGTCTCATCATCCTTAATGAGATATTTCATCAAGGAATTTTGACGTTTTTCAGCAGCAGACCTTTCATTTTTCACATTGATATACTGCTCAATGAATCCAGATAAGAAGCGTTCTCCTGCCACAATAGAAACTTCCTCTTTCTGCTTACTATTTTGTTCTTGTTGTCTCGCCAGATCGTTCAAAGCTGACCTATTGCTAATAGACAGTAAGACCGCCAAGAAAGCAAAAAAGATGAGTGTTGCAATCATTGACCATATACCTATGGCAATCATCTTTGTTCGATCTTTGGGAATTGATTTAGGTTTCTTTTCTGGCTTTTTAACACCTTTTAGCTTCTTCTTAAAAGCTAAAAGTAATGGATTTTTTTCAGTGGATATCCTACCGTCATTCTTTTTCTTTTTCATTTTTTCCATCCTTTACATTAATTGACCACTTGAGCAAACAAATGAAGCAGTAAAGAGCTAGTATTACCAAAGCAAAACCAGCAGAAGTATAAACAAAGTGACGTATAACAATAGATTCATGAGTAAACAATTTATATAGAGAACCACCAAAAGCAATAAGTATTATGAAAAACAATAAAGCAAGTGAAATATACCTAGCAATGGTGGCAATCCACTTCGGAAAAGTCATAATAACCCAACTTTCTTTTTTCAATAAATAAGAGCAAGCCCCGAAAGACTTGCCCTAAACAGTATTATTTCTTAAAAAATCCTAAAAACATATCCTTCGCCATGCCTAATGCATCTTCAAAAAATTCTGGGAAGAAACCTTTTAATACCACCAAAGCGACTCCGATTAACACCGCTGCTACTGCTCCATAACCAATTTCTGTAGTATGTTGTCCTGTCATTTTTCATTTCTCCTTTAATTATCTTTTTTTAATACATACCTTCTGTGACACGCTCCACCATTACTTGAATACCTGTTTTAAAATCAGGGTAATGGATTTCTAACATATAAAGACATATTCCTAAAATGCTAATCCAAACGGAGAGCATTCCGATTCTAATGATGTGACCACCCATTTACCTCACCCCTTATCTAATTCGAGATAGCGCACCTCCTTTTGCTTCGATTTCTTTTTTAATACCGAAAATCTGCGCAACATAGATTGTTTTAATTTCATAAGAGACTTCACTTCCATGAGGTAATGTCTTATTCAAAGCATCACTTTGAATTTGAAAACTGCCCCCATACGACTCTTTGTTCTTCTTCTCAATTTCCTTAAGAGCATTTGAGTTCAAACCCCCATTCCTTTCAATTTGATAGTTAACCTGTTGTTTGAAGTCATTGGTCTGGTTCCATCGAATACAATAACCCGCTACATCCAAAATCAACATGACTGACATGCACGCAATATAGATTTTTACAAATGTCATCAATAACCCATCTATCATTTAACCGCCCCCAAATTGCATAGACATGATACTATCCACCAGAAGCGAGATAAAAAAGACAAGCACTACACCAATTACAGGCAATGTTAATTTCATTGGATAGTTAAAGAACTTGCTATGTTTAAACTCTATAATGTCGTCTACCACCATAAAGGATTGTTCGCTTGTCATCTTTCCAAGATGGTAAATGATCGTATCGTCATTTGAATTTTGATGATACTCAAAGAGCGTTATCATAAAGAGCTTTGACCTATCGCTGCCACTCGTTCTTTTGGCAAAATCAATAAATGGTTGAACATCATCGGGACGCTCATGCAGGTCTATTAACAGGTCTCGCAAAGCGCCTTTTAAAAAGCCTTCCTTCACCCTCTCTTCCATCTTCTCAAACGCCTTATAGATCGTTGTTTTGTTTTCTAATAGATAAATATAAATCTCTTTAGAAAACTTTATGAAGACTAGCTCTTTTTGAAAGCGAGCAACATTATATCTTGATTTAACCTTCATATACTCCAAGTAATATACAGCAGCAGCAAGACCCAAAAACACCAAAGGTAGGAATGGTTTCAAAGGGAATACAGGAATACCCAACAGCAAAAATATGCCTGCCTTAAACAAACGCTTCTTTTGGAAAGTTTTAATATTGGTTTCGTTTAAGTAGTCAACCATGTCCTTTAAATCGTTTTCTGCGATTTTTTCCCAAAAAGAAAAGACCGTCTTGGATCGACCGTCTGAATTTCGTTTCTTTTTTTTACTTTTCATGTTTTAAATTTTCACCTCCGTTATGGAATCGTCAAAGAATTTTTTGTTAAAAGAGTGATAGATTCCAAAGATGATCAACAGATACAAGGAACTTGTAATCATTCCAAAGGGAGTATGTGCATAAATGTCGATGAATTTTTGCAAGGTAAACGAAAACATTAAAGCAGCAATAAACCCAACAGAGTAAAAGATCATTGTATTGAAATCACGTTTACGAGCTTTTTTCAACTGAATAAATTTATCCTGCTTTATCAAAATTTGATTGTGATGATCTTTAGTATCTTTCAAAGACTTTATAGGTGTACGTCCTTCTACAAACATAATAGCCAATTGTTCTAGATACTGATCGAATTGCACATCACTTTTATAAAAATCTCTCAATTCACGAAAAGCCTCAATTATTTCTGTTTCAGACCCATCAACTAAAACAGTCTGTAAGTCAATTAGCTTTTGTTTCAACTCCCCTTCTGCATAACCAGAAGATATAGAAAACGCTTCTATTAATGTCATATTCTCATTGGTTAGCATTTGCGTGATGTTATTTAGAAATCTGTTTCTTTCATATAAGGCATCTTTTTCGTAATCATTCTTTACTTGCTTCTGCAATAAAAAGAACCAACCATACAAGCTGCCAATAAAGCCGCAAATCAAAGCCGCCCAAAGAAAATGAAAGAAGAGATATGAAAATCCACCAAAGCAAAGAAATGGAATTAAAGCGAATTTTGCATATGCCACCCCTTTCATTGGTCGCCCAAACGCTTGGGACATAGCATGGATTTCATCTAATCTATACAGTTTTTTCTTACGAAATGGTTTCATAAACCCCCCACCTTGCTTTAATCTGGTCTTGAAGTTCCAAAGGGACTTTTCTTTCCATCATTCGTTTGAAGAAAAGATCACTCAATTTTCCATAGTGATACTTAAGACCATCATTGGTTAGATCGCACCTAAAAACCGTCAAGGTTTCGCCATTAGGCAAAAACTCCACGATTTCTTGTTGATACCTTCTAGTAGAGCCGTCATCTTCTTCTGTTTTCTCAATATGCGCTCCAAACCCTAAATACTTGCTCAAGTCTTCCAACATGGATGTTTCATTGATCTGGTAACCCATTTTCATCATATTAATGTATCTTGATTTAATGGCACGTGCATTCACAGCGTGCAGCGTGGTAATAATTTTGTGACCAGTTAAAATCCCTTGCATCATTTCATAGGCTTCCTGTCCTCTAGTTTCTGATACAAGTAACCATGTAGGGTTATTTCTTAAAGCCGCTTTCACCAAATCCTCAATACTTACAGAAGAATTAGTTATCCATGACTTAATATTTTTTTCAGGGTATAAGATTTTCACATGACTTTCAGGCGTATCTTCAATCATTATTACCTTCTCTTTATAAGGCACATGTGATAGTAACAATTTTTGAAGCTCTGTTTTTCCTGTTCCTGTCTCACCACTGATCGTCACATTCGATTTTGATGCAATAATCGCTTCAAATAATTTAAAAACATCCTTGGGAGCAAATGCATCAAAATTATCTTCATGCAGCGCCAATCGTGGCTCAACAATACGTAATGCAATTGTAGTGCCATATTGAGCTATGTCCTTATGAACAGCATTCAAGCGCAAATTCGAATAGGTGGCATCCATAATTGGAGACTTTGGAGAAAATTCTTCTCCAACAGCATTCGCAAATTTTTTGATAATCTTAACAATATCTTTTTCATCCATTTCTCCATGTCTATGCATTCCCCTAAGCGTTTCAACTTCAAGGTGCGTGCCATTAAAAGATATATCCGTTACATCTTCATATTCTTTAACGATCGTTTCAATGATGCCTAAACCTACGATTTCACTTACGACATAAGAAACTTCATCTTGATTAAGAGCAGAAAAATCATTTTTGACTTTTTCACTGATCTTCCTTCTAGCTCCCACATCAACAAAAGCTTTGAGAAATTCAGATGGATAGTTTCGTCTCAGATGTGTCCTCACCTTATCCACCAATTGTTTTCGTTCATCTACCGCAGCATTATTCATTTACGTTCCCCTTTCGGTCTATCAACAACCAATGTTGTTCGATAGGTTTTCTTTTTTTCATCAGTCAAAGCAATTTTTACAGCTTTCATCTTTCCGTCTGCATCTTTCAAATACTGATATTTGAAAGAAGTTTTACCTAGATTCACGTTGGATTTTTCATTTAACGAGCTTTC
The DNA here is from genome assembly GCF_054161415.1 of Bacillus sp. PK5-006. Lineage (NCBI taxonomy): Bacteria > Bacillati > Bacillota > Bacilli > Caryophanales > Bacillaceae > Bacillus > Bacillus sp. PK5-006. Next base: position 3,182,019 of record NZ_CP096414.1, read on the forward strand.
AAAATTCAATTCAAAAGCTCTTTCCGATAATTCAACTTTTCCTTCTTCAACTCTAATGCTGTTGTCCACGTTTTTAAGACTTGCTATGGTTGCTGATTCGTTCATTGAAATTATAATGCTATGTTGCCTAAAATCAGTCGAATAGTAATAGACGAGAACACCGACAACAAAAAATGAAAACACCAGTATGATCATTTTTAAGGGTAATTCCTTCAAATCCCCTCCCTCCCTTCAAGGAACATTTTTCACCAATCAACTTCCGAGACATTGACACGTTCAAAAGACATTTCACATACCCCATCGTCATTCATATGAGCATTGAAAGAAACAGTCACAAGGCTTAATTTGTAATTACCTTCATTGTCCTTATCACCTAAAGTGATGTTTCCTGTAAGATCAATAGCTCCAGTTTCTCCACCTTTTATACGTTCGACAAATTGAATATACAAATCATCTGCTAAGGAAGAACAGCCGATTTCAGACATTTGTTTTTGATAAGCGCCGTAATTGATAAAGTTATGCTGCATAATCGTTAATCTCCTTTCTAGCTCCCTCACTCTCTTTTCTCTAAGATCAAATGATCAAATGACCATGATCGCCAAAGATGATCTCCTTTTCCTTCATTGCGTACGAAAGTGACAGCTAGTCTATGGCGAATTCCTTCAATTTTGACAAATTCAACAACGGTCGCATTCTCATCTGCCGAAAAATAATCGAGTTCCATCATTATGTTGTGATAGACTCCTAAACATCCGACTCTTTCTAACTCGTTTACCAAGTCATTTTGGTTCTTTAAGTCATAGCTCAATTTTCAATACCTCCTTATTTATCTTTAATCTTCATTCTTTTTTTCCAGCCACAAACAATCAAAGCGACACACTGGTAAAGCAGCTATAGGCGTTTCAGCATTTTCATTCGAGCCATCAATTGTAAAGAAGACTCGCAAAACATAAGAGTCTTCTCCTTCTTCCAAGTTGCCCTCAACCTCAAATGATTCAGCCCCACTTGCAACATTCTCCCGTAAAGCTCTTAAAAAAGAGCCGCTAGGCGATTGAGAACCAACCCTTTGCAGCTCTTTTTGGAAAGTAGATATGTTTTCAAAAACAAATGACATTTATTTTTATTCTCCTTTCTTTAGATCACTTTTGGACTTCATGTCCAGAATAGAGTACGCCTACATACATTACTCCGTCTCTTTGTTCTGGAGACTTAACTTGAAAATCCACCTTTAAAATACTTTCTTGGTCTTCCAGCATAATTTTCCTAAGAACAGAAATACTTTCTTCAATGCTGCTAGAAAACATTATTTGTTTAGCTACTTCAAAAAAAATATTTTCGCTTATAACACCTGTGTTCTTTTCAATATCGGATAAATCTTCTTCAAAATGTGTCATGTTTTCCAAGTATACTTCCAATGGTTTTCCTCCTTTTTTTTAGAAACAAAAAAGGACAGTCTTTTGACTATCCTCAAAGAACTCATCCCCCTATTCCCCCACTCATGGGGGACTCCCTCGCCGGTAGGCAGCTCAAAAGGTGTGGTGACCTTTTGAGACATTAAAAGGGTTTGGGGGCGCTGATTGTTTCAACTCCTTATCCTCACTTCGTTCCGGTACCGTTGACACAAGCCACATTCGCACCACCTGTGTTTATTAGTGGTCAGAGTTTAACGAGACATAACCCAATCTAAATCCTTTTTAGTCCATCCTTCTGGCAGACCATTAGGAAATGGATTGTCAGCATACACAGGCTTCAAAAGGACTTCATCTAAATCCTTCGTCTTTGAATCCATGTGAGCATACATGGACGCATAAAGCTCCAATTGTTCGGTGACTTCTGTCTTTATTAAATTTACACCCATTGGCTTTGACTTGATTTTCGTTTCGTATTTCCCCAAGTCTGACCAAATTGGCGTGTAAAATCTTCGACCTCCGTCAATCAATTCATAAGAAATTCTTTTGTCTTTATCATTCACCTGTTGATCGCTGAATAGGTTGCCTGTGTGTCGCTCAACGTTTATATGCGGAAGCTCATACACAAGGTCATAGACTGACGTTTCGCCCTGTTTTTTGTTAGTCGCTTTCGTTTGCTCCATAGTAATCATGGAGTTATCGCCGCTTTTTTTATACGACAAATAACTATCGACTAAACGTGTGGGAACTTCAAAGTCAAATGATGGCTTAATACTGCCGCCAATTTCATTTTCATAATGAAGATTCACCTTTCGCTCGAATCCATAGCCTGTTTTCTTCTTTTCAATTTTCGCTAATGGGAAAGTAAGTGTTTCATAATAGACCTTTCCTGCTGATGGCGTCTTTTCAGTCATCACAACGCCTTTGTATGACAATTCTTTTTGCTTTTCAGAAGTTGCCTTGATCGTTTTTTCGCTTGCTGCATATCCATCCGTACTTAATTCGGATGCAGCAGCAGTAATTTTAAAATCGTTTTTGTTGAAGTCTGTGAATTTCACAGCGTAATGAGCCTTGTCATTCACTTTTAAATACTTCGCAGGAACCGTCATTTCAATCTTCTTAGGCAAATCTTTTGCAGTATACGTTTTTGACGTGACCTTTGTTGAGCCACGATATAGCCCTACTGTGATTTTTTTGTCAGCCATATCTTTCAAGCTAGACTTGTAATTCAATTCCTTTGATAAATACACTTTGACAGGAAGACCCTTTTCCCATTGCGCTGTATAAATTTGTAGTTTATCAAATGATAACTTTACTAATGGCTTATCATAATGATAATTGATAACGATATTCTTACCGCCAATCGTTCCACTTTCTTTGTCTCCTGTTGTCTTTACATAACGATACGTGTATTCACCATCCTTAATTGTAGGATGTTTTTCAGTATACTTTTCACCACGCACCTTTTTGTACTTCTTAGATTCTTTTATCTTTTCACCTGTGCGATCATCAAAATAATTTACAGTTATAGATCGCTCCAAATTGTAATAAAACTTGATGGTCACATCCTTGCTGCCTAATGTGCCTGTTTTCTTATTTGTGTTCACAGGAATAAATTTTTCTTTCCCTTTTGCAATGGACGCTTTAGGCGTAAATGAATACGTTGAACCTATGTTTCTTGTATAGCTCTCCTTTTCCAAGACTTCTCCAGAATATTTATCAATGTGCTGCACATTGATTTTCTTCTGGCGCACTTCAAATTTTGCTGAAAGAGAAGTGTACTTGACAGGATCATCCCAAACTTTAATAAAACCTAAAACCTGTGTATTCCCACCTTGCGGCTTTGTAATCATAGGCTGAAACGTTTTCATATCACTCTTTAACTTTCCAATAGTATAAGCCAAGGCTTTATTCAGACTTGCTTCTAAGTGAATTTTTTCACCACCATAGACACGTGCTTTACCACCAGTCACCTTTTTACCTGTAGTCTCATTCACCATTGTTATTCCCTTAGGAATATTCAACTCAACACTATTTTTCTTAATGGCCTTTAAAGTAGTAGATTGAGAGATTTGTTTATTCCCCTTAACACTAACCGACAGATTTTTAAGACTAAAATCAACATCTGAATTTAGACTTTCACCATTCACCACTAAGTCCCAAAGCTTATCATATTTAGGTAAATTTTTGCCGGAATCTCCACCTGAATATATCCTATCCAGAATTAATGAAGTAGTAACAATTCCTTCATTCTTATTCTTAAAGATGTTTTCCTCTCCACCCCAACCATAATACAAAGCCCTCTGCACTCTGGCATTATCATATGGCGTTGCTTCTTTATATTTAGAACCAGTAGGAGGTGACTGCTTAGAGTGTTGAAAACAAAAAGCTTGCAAACCATTCACTCTAAAATCTCCGACAACTGAACCACGAAAGGAAATAGCACCTTTATATTCTATCTTCACATCTGCCGCTTTTGCTGAAATTGGCATCAAGAATGAAAATAACCTAGACACAAAACTATTTTGGGTTTGAATATCACTTTCCCCTAAAAGCACTTGATTGGCGTCACCCTTTTTAATCAATCCTTCCATCGTAGCCTTTTCACGCTTACCATCAACCAACATGTAAAGAACTTCACCATTCAATTCCAAGAAGCCTTCGCTGTTAACACCAAAACTCTCTATTCCCTCATTAGTCTTCAATGAATTGTTTTGAGGTAATAGCGCACAAACAAGTAAAAGTAGTATGACCGCCAGATATTTATTACTCCAGACTGGCGAATTTTTATTCATCATGACACCTCACTTTTTCTCATAATAAAAAGGCATCTTATAAAAGATACCTTTCCATGAAAGTTTATTTATTCAGTTCATCCCACGGAACACCATCTAAATCATTTGCATCTACAGTGTACTCGTTATAAGTTCTTCCCGAACGGTCACCTCCATGGTTCTTAATGTCTCCGCCACCAGTTCTTTTACCGGTTGCAGATGTTCCACCAGAAGGAGACTTTTTAGGGGCAGCAGTGGATTTTTTAGGCGCACTGGATTTACTATTTGAACCGCCATTACTCACGTATTTCTTTTTTGTTTGAACATTTTTTGAAGGACTAGAAGGACTAGAAGAACCAGTTGTATTTCTATATACTTTCGTTTGTTGTTTTTTCACAGGAGCTTTACTAACACTACTATTGTTATTCTTTTTCGGTTCACTGGCAGCAACAATTCTTTCTTTTTGTTGCGGCTGCTCACTAACGACCTGTTTTTGCTGTTTTTCAACTTTCTTTACCTTTTCAGGCTTTTTCTCCTTAGCTGCTTTTACCTCTTTTATTTCTTTTACTTCCTTCTTCTTCACTTGTTCTTTTTTCGGTTTAGGTTTCTTAGTTTCTGCCTTTGTTTCTTTTACAATTGCTGTTTTTGGTTGCTTTTTATCTTGTGTCTCCTGCTTTGCGTTAGCAGCAGAGAACCCCCAAATAGTTCCACCAACTAAGACGCCCGCCAACCCTAGACTAATTACAACTTTTTTCGCTTTCATAGTCTCCCCGACTCCTTCTTTTTTCGTTTTACTCTTAATACAATTATACCATTTTTTGTAGTATTTTACATCAAAAACTTTAGTTTTTTTCCAAATAATTGATGTAATTTAGCACCTTATTATACACCTGTCTCACACTGGTTCTTTCTATAAATACCTTGGTACTGGTCATCCTTCCATCTTTCATAAACTTAGTTTTATAGAAGGAGTATCTATATTCCGAAAATCCTTTTATACGTTCCCCCTCTACAATCAAAAACCACTCACGACTCAATTGCCTTTCATACACCAAAGAAGGAACACCAACCATAAAACCCAAATTACTCAGCCTATGATCTAACCCTTTCCATTGGCTCATATTACCTCACACAGCTTGATCCAATTTAAGTCTTTTAAAATTCAAGACAACATAATCTTCTTTCTGTTCAAAAGAAGTTATGAAAGTGATCCTCCCCAAAACAAGCCTTCCTGTATAGTGTCCATCCTTATATTCACGCAAGCGTACTATATCGCCTACTTGAAAATCTCTGTCATTTTTGCGAATTTCAAAACCCTTTATCCCTGTTTTTACTGCCCAAAAATATTGCGGCATTATTTTAAGGTCATGTACTGTTTCATCCAAAATAATCCCTCCCTTTTATCAAAACAAAAAGGACAGTCTTTTGACTATCCTTGAAAAACTCATCCCCCTATTCCCCCGATTCTTCGGGGGACTCCCTCGCCGGTAGGCAGCTCAAAAGGTGTGATGACCTTTTGAGACTTTAAAAGGGTTTGGGGGCGCTGATTGTTTCAACTCCTTAATGCTCCCTGCGGTGCGCTTACCGTTGACACAAGCCATATACGCATCACCTGTGTTTAATAGCAGCAAGCACCTAAAATTCAAACCACCATTTCATGAATTGGCGTTAAATAGGTGTCTAGCATTTTTTCATGTTTTTCTTGCAATTCCGCATTGATGATCATGTCTGATAAATCGTTTTTCCCTAAGGCTCTATCAGCTTCAAGAATCATCTTCATAGTTGGCGCACAGCTATTTTTTAGCCAATTGCGAGACTTTTCATAGAAATCTGTTTGCGGCTTTGTATACAACCTCAACTTCTTTACATCACCGATAAATTCTAACCAAAAAGGACTTGTTTCTCTCATCCTTTTTTCTTCTGGCCCATCTTCTTCTACAAAGCGAACATAGTTGTTTATGATAGCCATGCCGATACTGGTCAAATTCCTATCTTTAATTAGTTCACAGACAGCAGAATGAGCACGTTCATTTTTTAACCTTATTTCATACCTATTCCAATCTTCCATTTCATCATAGGGTATGTTATATTTTTCAGCCTGTTCAAAATTCTTTTCGTAGAAACAAAGATAAGCATCTGATTTTTTAGAGCCGAAATATAACGTTGTTCCCCCAAGTCGACCATCACCAATATCAAATGATCCATTATAATCAGATTTACGAAATCTCGAAACACATAATCCATTTTGAGCCTTTTCCAAAAGAGAGGGTATAGAGAAATAAGTTCGTTTGTCATCAATTGCTATATCTAATCTTGTAAAGCTTCCTTTCTCATTTAAACAATCTTGAAAGAAATCGAACCACGTTTTCTTTCTACATTCAAGAAAAGATTCAAATTGTCTACAGCCCTTACCGGAAAATTCAATCAGTGTGCCCCTTTCATCATCTGGAGCACTGTACATGACTTTGATCATATCCATTTCCCACGTTCCAACATATCCATAAAAGCCTTTCGGCTTCTCTGTCATAAAATCTTTGTGAATATGTAAGATATTTTGAATGATATGATCTACATCATGAGTCTTAAAACTAACTCTTACATAGTCGACCATTGATGTTAAATTTTCTTCATCTTTTTCATTATTGCGTACTACCCCCCTGTTAGCGTGGGGGGGTTTCACTTTCCCCGTCATTCGCTTCGCTCATTCCTTCCTCCCAGTTCACTTGGGCGCTATCGCTGCCGCTTGCGGCTGTCGCCGCCTGCGCGCCCTGCGTTCCTTTGGCAGCCAGTCGGATTTCCTCTATAAAATCATAACCGTTGGGTATTAAAGGGCTATAAAATTCCATTATGTTTCCTGTACCTGCATAGGCATACCCTCTGCCTTTAATACCTTTATCTACAAATGACTTCTCAGTATCACCAAACAACATACCGTAGCCTGTTTCACTCATTTGACCCAACGAGACCCTAAAATTAAACTGATCCCGTATTCCGTCCGCAAAATACTTCGCATCTGGACGTTGAGCGCCTGCAATGAGAAAAAAGCCCATCTGTCTGCCAAGCATGATAATTTGTTTAATATCCTGTATTGCAGTTTCTCGCTCCTGAAAAGTAAGCATATCCATAAACGCCACATACTCATCAAATATGATAAAAACAGGCTCATATCCCAAATAGGAATAGTTTTCACCAGTTCTATAATTCGGATGATTTTTCATATCATCCATTCTTTGCATCATGTCCTCAACAGACTTCCTTAAAGTCATCATGATGCCATTTTTTCTTGAATACACTTTTCCCTTCAAAACTTCTTCAAGATCAGCTAAATCAGCATTTTTGGGGTCTAATATACGCACATCTGCCCCAGATGCAACCAGAGACTTTACAAGAGTAAGAATGAAGTATGTTTTTCCTCCACCTGTACCACCACTAATGAGCATATGTGGCAGTTTATCAAACTCCCATTTAATATGTTTCATTAAAGTCATTGACCCTTTTTCAGCTAATGCTTCATTGATCCCTATTCGGTTTCTCCCTGCATCATAAAGCAGTTTGTAGGTAAAAAAACCATCTTCCATATCAGTTGATACCAAATCACAAAATAAACCGTTTTCAAACTCCCTACCTAATTCCATAAATCTTTGTTGAAAACGACTCATATCCATAGCAATTTTGATGATGATATGATTGTCTTTTACTCGATAATAGAATCTTGGGAAATACGATATTTTTTGAACGGTTTTTTCTGTAATCTTACTCCTAACACTTTTTGATTCGTAATACTTATTGGAAAATATCATACGTGCTATTTTCTGTCTGTGATAAATTTTTTTGTAACTTTGATGAAAAATGAAATACCAAACTAATATCAAAGCAATAGGCACTATAATTGACACTAATAAACTTGTAACGATTAAAGGAACATTAAAAGCGAAGTGTTGAAATGTATTTTCTATCCCTTTTTCATATAAACTCCAAAGGTGATCTTTCCAAAACAGTATCATGAGCAACAAAAAAACAGGCACACTTATTAATGCACCTGTTTTCAAAACGTTTCTTTTATGCCTCGGTCTTATCCTAATCCCTTTATATTTCCACAACATTTTAGATTACCCACTCAAAAATCATTTCTAAAACCCCTCCAATTAAAAAACAAGCACACTATTAATGCACCTGTTCTATTGGCTTAATAAAATTCCACAACAAGGACACTCGAACGACTCAATAAAGGATTTATTACCTTCTTCATCAACATAATAATCAAGTGTTGTTTCAATTTCCTTAAAAATAATAGGATTATTACAATGAGGACATGTATACTTCTCATGTAATTCCATCATATTGCTACTTCTTCTCGTTATTTGCTGTTGAAGCAACTTTGGATGATGAACCTTTCAATACAATGTCAGCAGCTTCCACTTTCCAAGTAACACTAGCAAAGTTTCCTGAACTCATCGCCATTGCTGTGATCTTAGGTTCAACAAGATCAACTTCAACAAAATCAGTAAAATCTTTAGGCTCAATGTGACCAGGTAACGTTACCTCAACTTGACCCCCCTGCACGCTAGAAGCAATATTGTACACTCTTGATTCAATGGTATCAGTTCTTTTTCCATCAACGTAAGTATAGCGCTCGCGGTTTAATCCCATGAATCTTAATTTTCCAAAAGTCATTTCTTCGTTAGGTACGATAAAGTTAAATTTCATTATATAAGTCTCCTCATTTTACGTGTTAATCACGATTTTTTATTTTAAAAAAGAATCGCTCCGACCTCGTCATCATGGCGCTTATCAGTCGCTCATAGCATAGCCAGTCATGGCAACCTAGTAGACCATTTATGATCATCAAGCTGCTTACAGCTATTTCGCACGCTTCTTCTAGCCTGCTGCGGCATTATTAAACATGATTGCCGTTAATCGTCAAATACTCACGCATGACATTTCATTCAAGAAGCCTTATAATAAAATTGTCTAGGTTTTATTATCGGCGTTCTTGATTCAGTCAAGGGCGCTTTTTTTGTCTGTATGTATTTTTCAAGGAACATCATTCCTTTTTAAACAGATACTCCACTTACATATGGGCCATTCAAAAGAATAACTTTTGGTTTACCACCAAATATGACTGGTGATTCGTCAACAAGAGGCATCCTAAAATAATTCGTCGGCTTCCCCTCTGAATAAAACGTCTGTCTAAACCATTGATCAAATTCCTCATATTCTTTGTGCAGTGACTCATCAATCTTTTTTTGAATTACTGCTGCTAGAGCAAATGTAATTGGTTCTTTTTCATTTTCAAACCTTTTTAAGGATTGATTGAAAAATTCTAAAAGGCTCAATTACTTCACAACCTCTCTTTTATCTCTCACGCTTTATAGTGGTGTAAACTCACACTATTCATTTAGCGAGAAGAGAAGAAATTTCTTGCATTCCGACATTATAATGTTTTTTGATTCTGCGAAACGACATCCCTTTTAGTAACAACTTTTCAATTACTTCTCGTGTCAATGGCTGTGATAAATAATGGTCTATGTACACATTATTTAGTGCCATTTTCATTCTTGCCGACCAGTTGCCTTCTAAAGTTTTTGCGAGTAAAACAGCTTTACTCATAAATTTGTGAGTATCTTGTAACTTCATGTTTATCACCCAGTCTTTACTTCCTCATTATAGAAATAAGCCTTTTCAAAGATAGCTTTATTTACTCTACCTCTAATTACCTTATAACCTTGCTTCTGCATTTCCCTATTTAACTCTCTAATAATTTCATAAGATTTTGCTTGTTTTACTTTGAGGATTTGTTGAATATCCTTGGCTGTTAAAAAGTCTTTCATTTTTTCACCTCTTCCAGAATAAAATCAACCCTTCGTGTAAATACTTTATTAAAATACACTAATCGTTTACTTCAATATAAAAAAACAACTTTTCGTGGAGTTTATATGTTTTTTCATCCCATTTTGTAAACGATTAGTTGACTATGTAATAAGAATAAAACAACTTTTAGTTTACGTCAACACTTTTTATAAACTTTTCGTTTACTTTAATGGGAAAATAAACGTTTTGTTGTATTATATAAATCATAATCAACTTTTCGTGGAGTGAAAATAATGACATTAGGTGAGAGATTAAAATTTGTTAGAGCACAAAAAAAATGGAGTCAAGAATATGCTGCTGAAAAAATAGGTATATCAAAAGCCGTATTATCCAATTATGAAAGAAATTACAGAGACCCAGATACAAACACATTAAAGAAAATAAGCGAAATTTATAACGTTTCAACTGATTTTTTATTAGGCAGAGATGAAGATGAAGATATTAGTGATCCGGTCTTAAGTGCAGCTTTTAAAGAAGCGATTGAGGAATTAAAGGATGAAGATACATTACTATTGATGAAAAGTGGCAATATAGATGCTGAAACAGCCACTCTCATAAAAAAAGCTTTAAAAAATGGAATTAGACTTGTAGATGAAATGAAAAAGAAAGAGTGATCGCATATCTATACTACTAAAGGAATTAAACACAAGGTTATTTCGCTATTAAAAGATTTTAAAACAAATAATGTGTATACCATCTGCGAACAATTAAATATTTCTATTCTTACTCATCCTTTAGGAAACGCGAACGGATTCCTTCAATACTACAAGGAACAAGATGTCTATCTAATCCATATAAATAACGATTTAGAAGAAAAAGATTTCATCATAGCTCATGAACTCGGACACTATTTTCTTCATAAAACCTTAAACACCTTTAGAATATCTAATTGTTCAACTGCACTTGAAGATAAATTAGAACACCAGGCTGACATTTTCGCTACTGAGCTACTTTTAACAGATGAAATGGTTATGAATGCTTATCCTCAAATTCAAAGCTGGTCTCTAGAGCAAGCAGCAACCTTTTACAAATTACCTATTACAGCTATTCAATATAAATATTCACAAATGCAATTGTTATCGAAAAAACGAACTGAGAACCGTTCTAACAATTATTTTAACCTCGCCTTTTAACGGAGGTTGGTTTTATTGATTAAAGAACTCGATAATGGTCAGTGGCTTGTAGATGTAAGTCTTGGTATTGACCCTATTACTGGTGAGAGAATTCGAACAAGACGTAAAGTTTTGACAGAAAAAGAAGCTGAAGATTTAGAAGTAAGAATCAAAAGCGAGTACGAAAAAGATCATTTTGTTCAGAAAGAAAAAATGGAATTCTGCGATTTATTGAATCTGTTTTATGAATATAGTGAGGCTGCACACAAAGGAACTTATCCCGAAAATATGATGTACTCTATAAAAAAGCATATTCTTCCTTACTTTAAAAAAAGCATTCTACAAAGAATAAGAAAAAAAGACATACTAAACTTTAGAAAACACCTTCAATCTAAAACAGAAAAAGAAAAAAAATTAAGTAATAAAACAATTAACAATATCATGACCATATTAAATCAAATCTTCAACGTTGGAATTTTAGAAGAGGCTTTGACATCTAATCCTTGCGACAATATAAAAAGATTACCCAAAGAACATAAAAAAATGAAATTTTGGACTCCACAAGAGTTTAAAGATTTTCTTAGCCTAATCCCTGGAGATCAATTACTATTCAAAACATTCTATACAACAGCTTATTTAACTGGAATGAGGTGTGGAGAGTTGTTGGGTCTTACATGGATAGATATTGACAGATATAAAAAAGAGATAGATGTCAACAAAGCCTCAACATTTATCAATGGAGAACATGTTTTAATTGAACCCAAAACAAAAACCTCTATAAGGCGAATAAGCATAAACAAGAAACTTTTAGATTTATTAGATCAATGGAGACAAGAACAAGAAAAGCTTTTTGATGATCTAGGTATTTCTCATTCAGACGAAACATTCATTTTTCAATATAAAGATACACCATCTAGAAAAGATATTTTCTCACGAAAAATTAAATATTTCTGTCAAGAAGATGAGAATTTAAAAGTAATCAGATTACACGATTTAAGACATTCACATGTTGCACTACTCATTGATCAAGGAGAGGAATATCACACAATCAAAGAACGATTAGGGCATGCATCTATAAGAACAACAATAGATGTATATGGACACTTATTTCCAAACAAACAAAAATCCATGGCTGATAAATTAGATGACATTATTTAAAAATATCAAATTCAAACAAAATATGCCCACTTAGATAAAGTAAGTGGGCACGTTTTGGGCATTTACGTGAAATACTATAAATAAATAAAAATACCAAAGGTCTATAAACCCTTGGTATCATTGATGCGGCCGAGAGGACTTGAACCTCCACGGGTTATTCACCCACTAGGCCCTCAACCTAGCGCGTCTGCCATTCCGCCACGACCGCGTGTATGATGTGCTCATATATTCATAAGTGCACTGTTTGAAAAAACAATGCGGGTGAAGGGACTTGAACCCCCACGTCATAAAGACACTAGATCCTAAGTCTAGCGCGTCTGCCAATTCCGCCACACCCGCGTGACAATGGTGAGCCATGAAGGACTCGAACCTTCGACCCTCTGATTAAAAGTCAGATGCTCTACCAACTGAGCTAATGGCTCATCTGCTATGCAGAAAAACATATATAAAAAATGGCTGGGCTAGCTGGATTCGAACCAACGCATGACGGAGTCAAAGTCCGTTGCCTTACCGCTTGGCTATAGCCCAACGAATCAAAAAACAAAACATGACCCGTACGGGATTCGAACCCGTGTTACCGCCGTGAAAGGGCGGTGTCTTAACCGCTTGACCAACGGGCCATACAATAATGGCGGAGAAGGAGGGATTTGAACCCTCGCGCCGCTTACGCGACCTACACCCTTAGCAGGGGCGCCTCTTCAGCCACTTGAGTACTTCTCCATTATGGCTCCGCAGGTAGGACTCGAACCTACGACCGATCGGTTAACAGCCGATAGCTCTACCACTGAGCTACTGCGGAATAATAAGACATGTTTCATTATATCTATGCCAGAAAAATGTGTCAAGAATTTTTAAGTGTTTCATTCCTGTCTCATTAGCGACGGCTTTTATAATTTAACATATACTAATATAACAGTCAAGCCTTTCTTCCTTCCTTTTTGTTTTCTGTTTAGACATGACAGAAAGACCCCGACCTCTAACTGAAAGACCAAGGTCTCCTTGCTGCTGCGCTCCCTATAGGTTCATGACAGCTTATACTTTCGCATCCACTTATAAAAGGTGCTTCTTGGCACCCCTGCTGACCTCGCTGCTTCTGACACATGACCTTTTGTTTTGTGCAGTGCTTCTATCACTGTTTGCTTTTGAATGCGTTCCCTAAACGTGAGCTCTTTTGGAATCTCGGTACATTCTACTGGAGGCAGCTTCTGCTTTTTCTGATCCATCGTCTCTAATACCGCCGTATATTGCGATTCACCAATCCATCCTCCTTTAGGAAACAGAACCCTTATATGTTCAAACAGATTAAAAAGCTCTCGTATGTTTCCAGGCCAATGGTACGCTTCCAGCTTACGAAAAAAAGATTCAGGAAATGTCGCATTCCATTGGTGTTTCTTTTGGTAATAACGATATAAAGCAACAATGTCTTCTTTTCTTTCCCTAAGCGGCGGGATGTTGATTGGATAGACATGAAGACGGTAATACAAATCTTCTCGTATTTTACCTTCCCTCAGCAGTTCGTTCATATTCCGGTGTGTCGCTGTAATGATTCTAATATCCAAAGGGATTTCGTGTGTCCCGCCGAGCGGTACGACTTTCCTTTCTTCAATGACCCTAAGAAGCGCCACTTGCATCGCATAAGGGATTTCGCCAATTTCGTCTAAAAAGAGCGTTCCTTTATGCGCCTGTTCAAATTTCCCCTTTGCTCCATGACGTTTTGCCCCTGTAAAAGCCCCTTCAGCATAACCAAATAGTTCGCTTTCTAACAGGCTTTCAGGTATGGCTCCACAATTCACGGCAATAAACGGTCCTTTATGTCTTTCACTAGCTAAGTGAATCGCTCGAGCGGCCAGTTCTTTTCCTGTACCTGTTTCTCCCCAAATATAGACATTTGCATCTGTTTGTGCCGCTCGTTTCAATTCGCTGAGCGTCTGCTGAAATACCGCACTTGTTCCAGATTCCCCGGGAAATTGAGAAAAAGAAACGGTTATATTACTCTTCGCTGCTTCTTCAAGAGAAAAAGACATCCCAAGCAGCTTTCCGTCTTGTTCTGACTGAATAATCTGCTTGTCCCGTGTAACAAATGTATCGTCCATGAGCAGCTCAACATCCATTCCGTACCAGTCTGAAAATCGGTCTCTAATCGGCTTACTTGCCAAAACAATCTGCTTTTTCTCATTACAGACAACATATGGTTCGTCCGCTTCTACCTGCTGGAGACAATGACTGATCAGCTCCATCTCTTTCCTTTTTTGCTGGACCTGAATTTCTCTCTCTATGGCATATGCAACTGTTGAAGCTATTCCAAGCATAAAAGGATGATTTTGATCCGCCATACAGGAGATATCAATGACTCCTATGATCGTGCCGTCTGCATCACGAATAGGGGCCGCTGAACAGCTCCAATGGTGGGAAGCGACTGAAAAATGCTCAGTTCCGTTGATGGCTACGGCTTCCCCAATGACCAGTGCCGTTCCAATAGCATTCGTTCCCACATCGGCTTCGGTCCAGCGCGCGCCCTCCATAAAATTTATTTTTTTCGCTTCGACCAGCGTCCTTTGACTTCCTGTCAGACTTAGCACATAACCATCTGCATCGATAAGTAATGCCATCATGTCAGATTCTTTTAATTGCTGACTGATTTTATTTAAGTAAGGAAGAGCTGCATTTAGGAATAGTGAGTACTTCTTTTTTTGAACACTGAATAATTCCTTTTCTAACAACGACTGTCCTTTATCTAAATACGGATTCACATTTGCCTGTTTACATCTGTGCCATGACTCCATCACTCTCTTATCCAGACGAGACCTATCAAGCAAACCTTCATGAACAAAACGTTTCCAAGTATTTAAATAACAAGGCGTCGGATTCATTCCATCCTCTCCTCTGGGGGCTTTTTATCCATTATAGATAATTATAAAAGCGCTTTCAATTATTGGCTGACCCAGGAAGTCATTCGGATAGAAAGTTTCTCTATCAGCAGTGCACCGCTCGCCCATTTGTTTGCAGCAAGGCTTCGTGTATCGCCTCAGAGAGTGTCGGATGTGCCGCAATAAACTGCTCTAATGTATCAGCTGTCAACTCTGTATGCATCATCACCGCCGCTTGTCCAATCAATTCTGTTGCATTCGGCCCGATAATGGATACACCTAAAATTTCTTGATATTGCGGTTCAACAATGACCTTTACTTGACCAGCTGGCTGATTTAAAATGAGTGCTTTTCCATTAGAAGAAAAAGCGAATTTCCCTATCCGAATCTCCCCATATTGTTTTCTAGCACTCTCTTCATTTAAACCGACACTCGCGATTTCTGGAGACGTGTAGATGCACCTTGGAATCACTTGTTCATTGACCTTTACATCTTCACCTGATGCATGTGATGCCGCAATCGTTCCTTCATGAAAAGCAGCATGAGCAAGCTGAACGCCGCCTGTCACATCACCGCACGCATAGATATGCGGAAGATTGGTTTGCATATGCTCATTCACGCAGATGCCGTTCCTATCAAATTCAATGCCGATCTGCTCAAGATTCAGCTCTCCCAGCCTCGGCTTTCTGCCAATGGCGACTAAACAATGATCAGACTGGATGTCACAGCACTCCCCATGATCCTTCTCAATGACCACTTTTTTTGAAATTGCATCAAGCTGTTTGACTGCGGTTGATGTCAAAATCTCCACACCTGCTTTTTGAAGCTGATCGTGAAGACATTTAGCCGTATCGTGATCTTCTTCAGGTAAAATGTGTGCTGCCTGTTCCACCATGACAACCTTTGATCCCATTCGGCTAAAGATGCTTGCAAACTCACAGCCGATCACCCCTCCACCAATGATACAAAGCGAATCTGGTATTGAAGGGAGCGTCATCGCATCCTTACTATCAATGATCCACTCTCTGTCAAATGGGGCGAAAGGTAAAGCAGCAGGTTCTGATCCTGAAGCAATAATGATTTGTTTTGCCTGAATGATTTCAGATTTCCCTTCACTTTCTATCAATAGCTCATGTGCTGAAAGAAATGATGCCTTCCCATTTAACACGCTGATTTTGTTTTTATTCATCAAATAACGAACGCCATCAGTCAGCTGCTTGACGACTGACCGCTTCCGCCTTTGAACGGCATCCCAATGAATGACAGGCTCCTTCCCTGGAAGCTCAATTCCAAAATGTCCAGCTGATTTCACATGCTCGTACATATCAGCGCTTTGCAAAAGTGCTTTCGTTGGAATACAGCCTTCATTCAGGCAGGTACCTCCTAACAGGCCTTGGTCGATTAGTACAACCTCTCTTTCAAAACGGGCGGCTGTTATTGCCGCCACATATCCTGCTGGCCCGCCTCCTATAATGACAAGCGTCATTCATTTCACCTTCTTCCTATAAAAGAATGGATACTGGATTTTCTAAATACGCTTTAACAGTTGATAAAAATTGTGATGCCGGCGCCCCGTCCAGCACGCGATGGTCAAATGTCAGACTGAGTGGCAGGATCGTCCCTTTACATAATTCATTCCCATGATATACAGGCATGTGATCCGCTTTGCCAACGCCAAGAATACCTGCTTCCGGCGGATTCAAAATCGGTGTAAAATGTTCCACACCATAGGCGCCTAGGTTAGTGATTGTAAAGGTAGAGCCTTCAATTTCATCGTGGAGAAGTCTGCCTTCACGTGCTTTTTTGCCATACGATTTGATGCTCTTCGCCAGCTCAATAAGTGAAAGTTTTTCCGCGTGCTGAATAACAGGCACTGCCAGACCGTGATCTAAAGCAGCAGCGATTCCAAGATGAACATACTCAAAAGTTTCGACTCTATCATTCTGATATTGACTGTTCATTGCAGGATGCTCTAGCAGGGAAAGAACCACTGCTTTGGCTACAAAATCGGTCATAGTTAATTTTATATCGTGTCGTGCTGCGGCTGTTTCGTTCAACTCAGACTGTAATGCTGTCAGCTTTGTCACATCCGCTTTCATCGTTATTGTTAATTGTGCACTTGTTTGCAGGCTCTCCATCATTCGCGAGGCAATGGTTTTCCGCATCATGCTGACTGGCTGAGGCTTTGTTGGTTCATTGTGTTGTTTTTCTTTTTCATCAGGAAGTGCCCGAAGCACATCCGCTTTCGTGATTCTCCCATCTGGACCTGTTCCCACTAAAGTATGAATGTCCAGATTAGCGCTTTGAGCAATCTTACGTGCCACAGGGGAGATTTTCTTTCTCTCTTTCTTTTGTTTTGGCGTCAGGTCTTTTTCCTTCTTTTCCTCGATCTGTTCATTTCCTTCACCGATATAGCAGATGACCGTGCCAGGCGGAACACCTTCTCCCTCAGGCACTTTTATATCCAATATGGTTCCTTCAGCAGGTGATTCGATCTCCATTTCAATTTTTTCAGAGTTGATGCTTGCAATGCTTTCCCCTTTATTTACAGTTTCTCCGACCTCTTTATTCCAGACAGATACCGTTCCTTCTTTCATTGACATGCCCAATTTCGGCATCACAACCTCGACAGCCATCTCCCTCTCTCCTTTCTTTAGTTCAAGATCTTGTCATGACTCTTTCCAACCATCTCTAATACGGTGTTCACAACCTTTTCAGGTGTCGGCAAATAGATATCTTCAAGCGGTGGTGAAAACGGAACCGGTGTATGAGGAGCCGTCACTTTTTTGATTGGAGCGTCAAGTAAATCGAACCCTTTATCCGCAACCAGAGAAGAAATATCTGCGGCAATTCCGCACCTCGGATTTGCTTCATCTACAATGACAAGCCGATTTGTTTTTTCTACTGAAGTTAGAATGGCCTCTTCATCGAGCGGTGACAAGCTTCTTGGATCAATCACCTCTGCTTCAATTCCTTGGGCAGCTAATTGCTCGGCCGCTTCGAGTGCTGTATGAACTTGTTTGCCTACTGCAAAAATGGTCACATCTGAGCCTTCTCTTTTCACATCTGCTTTGCCAAGCGGCAGCGTGTAGTATCGCTCTGGAACATCTCCTGTGATATTGTAAAGCGTTTTGTCTTCAAAAAAGATGACAGGGTCCTGATCCTCGATGGCTGCCAGCAGCAATCCTTTGGCATCGTATGGTGAAGAAGGCACCACTACTTTCAATCCAGGGATGCTTGTAAATAGCGCATACAAGCTTTGCGAATGCTGAGCAGCTGCTCTAAAACCCGCCCCATGTGTCGTTCTGATCGTGATCGGTACCTCTGCTTTTCCGCCAAACATATATCGGAATTTTGCTCCTTGATTCAGCACTTGATCCAGACAGGTGCCGATAAAATCATTAAACATGAGTTCTGCAATTGGTCTTAGCCCTGTGGAAGCTGCTGCCATGGCCGCACCTACATAGCCAGCTTCACTAATCGGTGTGTCAAGAACTCGCTCACGCCCAAACTCCTGAACGATTCCTTTCGTTACACCAAGCACACCGCCCCATGCTTCATCATCTTGTAAGTGATCGACATGAGCACCTCCAGCCACATCTTCCCCCATTAAAATGACATCCTCGTCTCTTCTCATGGCAAGTTTAATCGCTTCATTTAATGCACTAGACATGCTGATTTCTCTTGTCATTTTCCTCTCCCCCTTTGATTTATTGATACGAAACATACACGTCGGTCAATAATTCGGTCTGATCTGGATATTCACTTTCTTCACTGAATGTAACGGCTTCATCTATCGCTTCTGCTACAGCCGCTTCAATATTTGATAGCTCCCCATTCGTCAGCAGCTGCTGCTTGATCAATTCATTTTTAAAAAGAGCGATCGCATCTCTCTCTTCTTGGTGTTCTGCTTTTTCTTGATTGGTTTTGTAACGCTGGGCGTCTCCTTCGAAATGGCCATAATTTCGATATGTCATGCATTCAATCAATGTCGGACCTTCTCCATTTTTTGCTCGTTCAATTGCTTGCTCTGCAGCTTGATAAACGGCCATCACATCTTTTCCATCTACTTGAATCCCAGGAATGTCATAACCGGCGGCTCGATCTACGATTGATTTACAGCTTGAAGCATAGGAAAATGGTGTCGCTTCCCCGTACCCATTGTTTTCTGCGATGAAAATAACGGGCAGTTTCCAGATGGCCGCGAGATTGATTCCTTCGTGGAAAGTCCCTTGATTGTTTGCACCATCCCCAAAAAAGCAAACGCTTACATTTTCTGTCTTTTTATATTTAGCTGTGAGGGCTGCCCCGCACGCAAGAGGAAAGCCTCCTCCAACAATTCCGTTGGCACCAAGCATTCCTTTATCAAAATCTGCAATGTGCATGGATCCGCCTTTGCCTTTACAGAGACCTGTTGCTTTCCCATAGATTTCTGCCATCATTCCTTTTAGATCACAGCCCTTCGCTATACAATGGCCGTGGCCCCGGTGTGTACTTGTAATACTGTCTTTTTCATTCAGATGAGCACAGACTCCTACGGCAACAGCTTCTTCGCCAGCATAAAGATGGACAAACCCCGGCAAGATTCCTTTTGTAAAAAGCGTGTGCACCCGGTCTTCAAATTGGCGGATTTCCTGCATTTTTTGATACATCCATACGGCTTTTTCTTTAGTCAATGCCATTTCCATTTGATAAAACCTCCTATCTTTTTTGCTTGCACTTCTATACAAGCAAAAATCGTGCCAACATGACGACGCATGAACACTTAGGTTTTGAACGAATCATACCGATGAAAAAAGAGACAAAATGAGACATGCGTCTCTTTTTGTCTCAATATGTCCACACATCTATAGAAACAAAAAAAGCATCCCCATAGAGGAATGCTTGTCACAATGAATCGGTTGTGCGCAGCCACTTTAATTTCCCTTTGCAGACGCCGCATACATAACGAGAGGTATCAAACCGTCTTTTCCTTATAAAAGACCGGCCGCATCCTGTGCAAATATATTCATGGCGTTTCTCCGCACGGCGCTTATTTTGTACGGTTTTTAGCGGTGTACAAAAACGCGGGGCTCCTACTTTTTTTAATAAGGATTTAAAATCACGGTCGCGATGCTGATAGCCCTTTCCCTCAAGGTGCAGATGATAATGACACAGCTCATGCTTGATGATCCCGATTAATTCTTCTCGTCCATGCTCCTCTAGGTATCGGCGGTTCAGTTCGATGTTGTGTGTACCAAGTAAATATCGCCCGCCTGTCGTTTTTAGACGGTCATTAAAAACAGCCTGATGGCGGAATGCCTTGCCAAAGAACTGCTGGGAAATGTGCTCTGTTAACTGCTGTAACTCTCTCTCGTTCAATCAAGATCGTTCCTTTCTATAAAAACCTCGAACGGGACAATTTCCCCTATGCATACATTGAAGGTACATCCACTGTTTCGATCAAAGGAGGAATGGGCGATGCCCAACTGGCTGAAAAATCAGATGCAGAAGGCATTTTATGAGAAAAATCATTATCAAATCAAATTGCTAAATCAATGCTGGTACTTCTATAGAAAAAAACATTCAGTCACATCAAGGCACACCCCATCCTAAGGTGCGCCTCGTTTTTTTGTTACTCTGGTTTCAGCATGGAGAGGGCAACGCGGCCTTTTGCCTGGTCAACGGAGTCCACCCATACGGTCACAATGTCACCAACTGATACAACGTCAAGCGGATGCTTCACAAAACGATTGCTTAGTTTGGAAATATGCACAAGCCCATCCTGCTTTACGCCAATATCAACGAATGCGCCGAAGTCTACGACGTTTCTCACCGTTCCTTGCAGCTCCATTCCTTGCTTCAAGTCTTCCAATTTCAACACATCTGTTTTGAGCAGCGGTTTTGGCACTTCATCCCGCGGATCACGCTCAGGTCTTGTCAGCTGATCAATGATATCTTGAAGTGTAATTGTCCCAATGTCCAGCTGCTGGGCTGCTTCGTCCAGTTTCACTTCAGCAATTTTCTCTTTTAACTGCTCTGTGCCAAGATCGTCTGGCGTCATGTTGATCATGCGTAAAAACTGTTTTGTTTCTTTATAGCTCTCAGGGTGAATACCTGTACGATCAAGCGGGTCTTGTCCATCTGTAATGCGAAGGAAACCGATACACTGCTCATATGTCTTAGCACCGAGCCTTGGGATATCCTTCAATTCTTTTCTGCTTGTGAATCTCCCAATCTCTTCGCGGCGCTTGATGATATTCCCTGCGACGGCTTTTGAAAGGCCTGATACATATTGCAGCAGCGCCTGTGAAGCTGTATTGACGTTCACACCGACTTGGTTGACGACTGTTTCTACCACAAAGGTTAACGAGCTGTTTAATTGCTTCTGGCTGACATCATGCTGGTATTGGCCCACACCGACAGACTTCGGATCAATTTTCACGAGCTCTGCTAAAGGATCTTGTAATCTTCTAGCAATTGAGATGGCGCTTCGCTCTTCGACTTGCAGATCTGGAAACTCTTCTCGCGCCAGCGCTGATGCGGAGTAAACACTTGCTCCAGCTTCATTCACGATCAAATAGGACACCGGCTGATCCAGCTCTTGAATCAAGTCTGCAATGAATTGTTCTGTCTCTCTTGAGGCTGTTCCGTTTCCAATCGCAATCACTTCGATGTTTGATGATTGAATGATCTCTTTGACTTTTTGTTTCGCTTCCGCTTTTTTCTGCACGGGCGGATGCGGGTAAATAACGCCAATATGATGAACTTTTCCCGTATCATCCACGACGGCTAATTTGCAGCCTGTCCGAAATGCGGGGTCGACTCCAAGTACACGCTTCCCTTTCATCGGCGGCTGAAGCAGCAGTTTTCTTAAGTTTTCAGCAAAAATATGAATCGCTTGTTCCTCTGCTTTTTCTGTCAGCTCTTTTCGTATTTCTCGCTCGATGGAAGGCTGAATGAGGCGTTTATACGCATCATCGATTGCCGCTTCAATAAACGGTCTCGCCGTCGTCTGTTTGCCTTTTAGAACTTGTTTGTCGAGATAGAAGCGAATATTTTCAGCAGGTGGTTCGATGGCTGCCTTTAAAATGCCCTCTTTCTCCCCGCGGTTGACCGCTAGTACACGGTGCGGAACAATCTTTTTGATTGGCTCTTGATAATCGTAATACATTTCATAGACGTTTTTCTCATCGCTTTCGACGTCTTTTCCTGATGTGACCAGACTGCCCTTTTGGTACGTTTCACTGCGAATCCATTTTCGCATATCAGGATCATCTGCCAGCTGTTCAGCAATGATGTGCTGCGCACCTTCAAGTGCCTCTTCTACATTTGTCACTTCTTTTTCTTCGTTAATAAAAGCAGCTGCTTTCTTCTCGATCTGATCGCTTGGCAGCGTGAGTAAATATTCCGCCAGCGGCTCCAGCCCTTTTGCTTTGGCTACATTCGCCTTTGTTTTGCGCTTTTGTTTGAATGGCCGGTATAAATCTTCGACCTCTTGCAGTTTATGAGCTTGTTCAATTTTCTGTTTTAATTCATCGGTCAGTTTGTCTTGTTCAGCAATTAAGCGAATGACTTCTTCTTTTCGGTTCGTGACATTTTGGATATATGTATAGCGCTCTGAAATGGTTTGAATTTGCACCTCATCCAGTGAGCCTGTCTGCTCTTTCCGATAACGGGCAATAAACGGGACGGTGTTGCCATCCTCTAAAAGCTTGATCACACTTTCAATTTGTTTTGTTGAAAGCTTTAATTCTGTCGCAATTTGTTTCAATAAAAAGTCAGATGTCTTCATACTTTGCATCCTCTCACTGTGTCTTCTCTTTTAGTGTATCAAAAAAACCGGCAAAACAGAAAAAAGGTCAGCTATTTTACGTAAGCTGACCAAGTACATAGGTGAGATCGTCCTTTTTGTCTTGTGTGTATGTTTCAAGCTGTTTGGCGATGTCTTCAACTGAATGTCCATGCTTTAAACACATGCGCATGTTTGGCACATTCAGTCCGTCTGAATACATAATGAATATCGATCCTTTTTCGTAGGAATAGGTGTATGTTTTATATTTTCTAGGTTTCCCTGATAAGTATCCTGATGTCGGAAATGGATAAATATAATCGCCAGAAGGTGCATTCAAGATAAACCGAATATTACCAACCGAACAATAGGTAAATTGCTGCTGGGAAAAATTCACCTTTAATATGGCCACAGTGGCCCCGCGTTTATTTTTCATAGCCTGATTGCATCTGTCGATGAGGGCCGCCACATCCTCATGTCCATATTCTTCGACAATTTCGCTGACTAAAGAAGATGATTCATTGGCGTACTGGCCGCTGCCTAATCCGTCTGCTACAGCACAAATTAGTTCTTCATCATCTGCTTTAATAAAAAAACTGTCCCCGCAGCATGACTTCCCTTCTTTATTCGATTGATAGATAATGGCGTTTACATGCTCATGCTGTTCAATCTGCTTCATTACCCTAGCTCCATAGACGCATCTTCTGATAATGCATCTCGCAGTTTTTTCACTGCCTTCCGCTGCAGTCTCGATACATGCATTTGGGATATACCAAGTAAATCGCCTGTCTCTTTCTGACTCTTATTTTGCAAGTAAGTCAGATTGATAATCTCTTTTTCTCTATCCGACAGCACATGAAGCACACTCTCAAGCATCAATTTTTGGTTCACACGTTCGTAGCCCTCTTCCTGTGAGCCGACAACGTCTAAAATCGTCACAGTACTTCCTTCAGAATCAGCCTCTACGCCTTGGTCAACAGACAGTGCTTGATAGCTTTTGCCCATCTCCATGGTTTCAAGTACTTCTTCTTCTGTTACATCTAGGTATTCTGCAATTTCTTGGACTTTAGGTGATTTCTGTGTCTCTGTTGTCAAATGATCGACTGCCATTTTAATTCTTGGTCCAAGCTCTTTAATCCGCCTTGGTACATGGACACTCCATGTTTTATCTCGTAAAAAGCGTTTGATTTCCCCGATGATGGTTGGAATGGCAAAGGCTTCAAATGATTTACCGACGAGCGGGTCGTATCGTTTAATGGCGCCAAGTAAACCAATCATTCCAACTTGTCTAAGGTCCTCATGAAAACTTTTTCCTTTAGAATATTTTTTCGCCAGCATATCAACCAAGTTTGTATAGCATTCGACCAGCGTGAGCTGCGCCTGCTCGTCTTGATTGGTTTGATAGCTTTGGATGAGGCGGTCTACTTCATCTTTAGTTAGTTTCATAGTTTTGGATGGTTGTGTCATGGTCAACTCGCTCCCTGTTTAAAAACTTTGTCATCGCTACGGTAACTCCGGAGTTTGCTTGCACCTCGACTTCATCCATCAATGTTTGCATTAAGTATAAACCAAGACCTCCTTCTGCCAATTGATCCACCGTATGAGCAGATGTGTACGGTCCGAGGTCTTCCTGTTTTTGCTTAAAGTCAAAGCTACCGCCTTTGTCAGCGACAATGATTTCTAGACGATCCTCGTAGACAAGAAAGCGAACAGCCACCTCTCCATCTTCGCCGTCTTCACCTTTGTAGGCATGCTGAACTGCATTTGTACAGGCCTCACTGACGGCAATTTTTAAGTCCTCAATCTCTTCATAGGCATAGCCCATCCGGCTCGCTACGCCTGACAGAGTCAAACGAATGATGCCTACATATTCTGGTTTCGCCGGTATTTTCATCTCGATTAGATCTACTGATTCGTTCATTGTACCCCACCCTCTGACTTTGCAGAAATGTCAATGATGTCCTTTAATCCAGTGATTTCAAACAACCTTACAAGCCGTTCTGACAAGTTCTCAAGCTTTAATGTGCCACCTGCTTTTTGAGCCGCTTTAAACAGCCCAACGAATACACCTAAACCTGTACTATCCATATACGTAACATCCTTTAGACAGATTTCAAGATGCTCTCCCGCCTCAGCTTTAGGCATGAGCGTTTCTCTTAGCTCAGGAGCGGAGTACACATCAATTTCTCCGCTGACACTGATTTTCGTTTTTTGATCTATTTGATGCTCTTTTACAGACATATTCATTATGCATTCACCTCGAAATTCTTGTTTCCTAAAGTTTTATATACCCGCATGTTCACTTTCTAAACCTTTCTTTTGAGAACAAGTAAAGTAAAGTCATCGTGCAGCTGAAAATCCTGCAGTTTGAGTAAGCTGGCGTAGATGGCATCCACCATTTCTTGAGCTGAGTAGGATAGGTGCTCAGATATGAGTGTTTTGATGTCCTCCCGCTCTAAGAAACCATCCTCTGACTTGGATTCTGTGACCCCATCAGAGAATAAGATCACCATGTCTCCTGCGTCCAAATGCTTCTCGTACTGTCTGTAGTCAAAGTCTGGTGCGATCCCAAGGACAAGCCCTTTTGCATCTAAATCGTAAAATGTGTTCTCTTTTTTGCAATAGAAAAAGCCCGGCTCATGACCAGCCGATGCGTATTTAAACTCATGCGTTTCTTTATTATAGCTGCCATAGAACATCGTGATAAACATACTTGGGTCTACGTTTTGCTCGACTACACGATTCAGGGTTTTCAGCACCTTTGTTGGGCCGCTCCCTGACTCTGGCAAGGAATCCATCGCATATTTAATCATCGACATACAGAGCGCAGCCGGGATTCCCTTTCCAATGACATCTGCGATCGCGATATTGATTGTATCGTGATCCGTCACAAAGTGGTAATAATCTCCACTCATCTGTTTTGCCGGTACACTAATCGCACCAATATCAAAGGTATCTCCTTCTGGAATTTTCGTTTCCAGAAGGGTTTGCTGAACATTTGCAGCAATTTCGATTTCAGATTTTATTTCTTGCTGGATGCCTCTGAGTGTTAAATGTTCTTGGTAGGCAAGTCCGTACCCAATCATGACTTCAATTAAGAAGTCTAGTGAATGAAAAACATCTTCCGGCAAATCAGGGTAAAGCTCCTGAATCACTTTTCGGTGAACACTCACTATTTCTTCAGGAGGTATTTGATGCTCAATGGTTTTACGGCTAAATTTTTGAGCTTGATAAAGCGATGTTTCAGTTAAATCACTGATATAACGACTGAGCAGCTGATGGTACCGCTGCTCCATTACCTCCTTAAAATCCATGGTTTCCCTCCTAGCGAAGCCACTTAACAGCTTGTATCTCCGTTCCTTGTTCTGGTGCAGAATCTAATTTAAATTCATCCATCAGTCGTCTGACGCCCGGAAGACCTGCTCCGAGCCCGCCTGATGTTGAAAATCCGTCTTCCATTACTTTACGTATATCCATGATACCTGGCCCCTCATCGGCTGCGATGACTTTGAGTCCACGCTTTCCGCGCTCCATCACTTCATCTATACAAATCTGACCTTTACCAGCGTATAAATAGATGTTTCGAGCTAATTCTGAAATGGCCGTCGTAATTCTTGCTTGGTCAACTGTTCCAAATCCAAGTTCTTTTGCAACATTGCGCCCCAATTGTCTTGCTGCGACTATGTCCCATTCCGTCAATATTCTTACACAGGATTGGTCTTTCATATCTATTCCCCCAATTCCCGCTTCAGTGTCTCAAGCCCTTGTTCAAGATCTAGTGCTGTCTGAATTTCTTCAAGCGATATTCCAAGTTCAATCAGCGTCACAGCGACTGCCGGCTGTATTCCTGTTAATACAACTTTTGCCCCCATGAGCTTGGACATCGTGATCACATCACCTAATACCTTTGCAATAAAGGAATCAATCATGTCAACGGATGTGAGGTCAATGACAACACCGTTTGCTCCTGTTTCATGAATTTTATTCAGCAAGTCTTCTTGAAAGTGGAGAGCTGTTTGGTCATCAAGCTCCCACTGTATCGAAATCAGAAGACAGTTATATAGTTTTAAGATTGGAATCTTCGGGTGATTTCTCACTGGGTTATCCCTCCAATGAAACAATTTTTCGATTTGTCATTTCCAAAGCAGTTTGAATTCCTTTTTGAAGGGTATTCTTTGTTGTAACTTGAGATAAATCAATTCCAAGGTTCACAATGGTTTGGGCTATTTCTGGACGAATACCGACAAGCAAGCACTTCGCACCTACTAATCTCACAGCCTCTGATGCTTGAATGATATGATGCGCCACCATTGTGTCAACGACAGGTACACCCGTAATATCAATTAAGACGACTTGTGAGCGATGTTTGACGACACCGTTGAGCAGATTCTCCATAATTTTTTTGGCACGTTCTGTGTCAATTGTTCCAACAAGCGGCATGACGGTAATGTGCTCAAATACTGGGATCAGCGGGGCAGAAAGTTCCTGCAGCGCGATTTTTTGAAGGTTGACTGTTTTCTCCCATGAGATGGAATACTGGTTTAAGATCTCGTTATGAATAGGTGTGATGAATCGATCAATTTGCCAGATGAGGTCATGACTTTCTTCTGTTGTATCTTTGTCATCGTTCATTTTTTGATATAAATGTGAACGGATTTCTGTTAGACCATTTGCCAGTAACTTAAGTGATATACCCATTTGAACAATTTTTAAAGCAAAAGTTTGTACTTTTTCTTCAAAATCTTCAGCATACCCTTCTGAAAGAGATGTAATGATTAATTGAACATATTCCGAACAGATGGTTTCATACATATTGTCGTTCAGCATCATGTCCGTTTCTTTTTCTCCGAGTCGTCTAAAAATGTCCGTCCACTCTTTTTGTAATTCCTCTCGATGCTCTCTTGCAAAAGCTAACACGATATGATTCGACATGTTTTACCCCCTACGTACATAAACAGCACTTCTTTTAGTCTTTCTTCATTATAACGTTAATAAAAATTGAACACAAAAAAAAGTTGCTCCCAAGAGAGCAACCAAATCTCACCATATTAAAAATCAATAAGAGCCAAACTAACTTGTAAGGCTTCATCAACCTTCTCCATCATCTCATCATCAAGATGTGTGATTTTATCTGTCAATCTTTGTTTATCGATTGTACGAATCTGCTCCAAGAGAATGACAGAATCTCGCTCAAAGCCGTAGCGCTTTGCATCAATTTCGACGTGAGTCGGTAATTTCGCTTTTTGTATTTGGGCTGTTATGGCTGCAACGATAGCAGTCGGGCTGAAGCGATTTCCAATGTCATTTTGAATCACCAATACTGGGCGAACCCCGCCCTGCTCGGAGCCAACAACAGGAGATAAATCAGCAAAGTAAACATCACCGCGTTTAACAATCAAATGTTTAACCCCCGCTGACTAATCGCTCAACTGTATTCTCAGCCTCAAATTCTGCGTATTGTGCCTCTGAAGAGATATTCAGATTAATTTTCGCCATCTCCATGTAGCCGCGTCTCATCGATTCACGATTTTGTCGAATATTACGTTCACGAATATACGTTTTTGTCGCTCGGTAGATCAATTCATTTCTTGTTACCTTATCCTGCTCTGCTACTCGTTCGATTTCAGACATCAAAGCCTCCGGTAGTCGAATCTTCATTTCGTTTGTTGCGCTGGATTCAGACAAAAAACATACACCTCCACAAAACTTACGGATACCGTTTCGATCCATTCCAAGACTAATCATACCATTATTCAATGCGCAAGCAAAGCTGTTTTTTCATGATTTCTTATTAGAACATGAAGCGGCTGTTCACCCGTAAATCAAAGATGATAATGGAGTTCCTCTTTCACATTATACGCTTTTTTTCGAAAATCATACGGTATTTCCAAAATCTCTAAAAAAGGGAGAATGTTTACCCCTTCTTTGTAGAATAAAAAGGAACGATGTCAGTTTGACGATCGTTCCTGTGAAAACTGCTTAGAAAAAGCTTGACCCGCCTTGAAGCAGCGGATTCCGCACATGCACCTTTTTGCCGTCCTCTATATATACTCTTGGGACGCGGTGGCCAATGGAGCATGTGACTTCATAGTTAATGGTTTCAAGCCTTTTTGCAATTTCATCGACTGATACCATTTCTTCACCTTGTCCACCAATCAAAACGACTGGCTCCCCTGCTGGAAAGTTCTCTTTCAGTTCAACCATGAATTGATCCATACATACCCTTCCGGCAATCTTCCGGCGCTTTCCGCCAACAAGTACTTCCGTGCCTGCCAGCTTCCGGATCCACCCGTCTGCATAGCCGACTGGTACCGTACCGATCCATGTATCTTGATTGGCTGTATACGTCGCCCCATAGCTGACACTCTCACCCTTTTGAATGAGCTTCACATGGGCGAGCTTTGTATGAAGAGACATGGCTTCTTCCAGCTTGAAAGGAAGTTCATCTTTGATTTCCTCTGATGGTGACAGCCCGTACATACTGATGCCGAAGCGAACCATATTAAATAACACTTCTTTAAACCTTAAACCCGCTGCACTATTGGCACAATGAACGAGCAGCTTTTCCGTATGAAGAGGCTGAAGCAGGGTTTGAAAGGTGTCGACCTGCCGATCAAAATAGTTCTCATCCTTTTCATCCGCGGTCGCAAAGTGAGTAAATACACCTTCCAGCTGTAAATAAGAATGCTCGCTGACAAGCTTCTTTACTTCGCTGACTTGCTCTAAAGTTTTCACACCTAAACGGTTCATTCCGCTGTCTATTTTCAAATGAAAACGAATGGGTTGTCCCATCTGCCCTTTCACCATATGGGCGACTTCCCTCAGCCACTCTATGGAGTAAGCGGTCATGATCACATTGTATCGAACAGCGGTTTTGACATACTCCGGCGGTACTGCGCCGAGTACAAGAATCGGTGCTTTAATGCCTTGATTTCTTAAAGAAATGGCCTCATCTAAAAAGGCGACAGCTAACAAGTCTGCTCCTGCTTTGAGGGCAGCTCTTGCCACTTCTATATCTCCATGTCCATATGCATTGGCTTTCACAACGGCCATCAATTGAACATTTTGACCGATATGATCTTTCATATGTGAAACATTGTGCTTGATTGCGGTTAAATTAATTTCTGCCCATGTGTCTCTATAAAAGGCATTTGTGTCCATCAGTCACACTTCCCTATTGAATGATTCAATCCCTTCATATGATACTAAAAATCAAGAATAATGTGAAACAAATCAAAGAAAATCAGCCCTTGCACAGGGCTGATGCTTCATTTATCATGGCTTTCTGCCTGAGAATCTCATTTATTTAGCTGACTGGCCTTCTACACTCTTTGCGACCATCAACAGCTCTTCTTTCGATAGATCACTTGAGGAAATTAAGTAGTCAACTCCGTCAGATGTCCATGAGAGGGATTGATCTGTCAGAACCCCTACTGTCATACCAAGATCGACCGGCTCGCCGTTCATCGTGACAGGCGTAGATGCTTCAGCTACTCGCGCTTTTTCCTGAATGAGTGTGAAGGATTTCTTGCCGCCGTACGTAATCACATAACGCTTCCCAGCATCTGTCGTCATTTCTTTCTCTTCCATCTTCTTCACGCCTTCTGGCATATCAACTGGTGTTTTCACCGCAAAGCTGTCAGATGGGTCTGCACTTGTGGCAACATCCATTTGAGAGAGTGTCATGTTTTTCTTCTCATCAAATGCATCTTTGTCAAAGGATTTATTGAATTCAAAGTGAGAGAATTCCACTTTCACCATTGGCTTTTTGTCGCTATCCAGCACTTTCACACTGGCAGGCGCCATTGTTTTCTTATGAAAGGTAATCTCTTGGGTAGGCAGCATTTGGTTGTGCTGATAATTGGTCTTCGTTTCGAACACATACTTTGACTCTTTCGCTTTGAACTGAGCTGCGCTGTCATTTTTAATATCCTTCACAAGTGATTCGAATAAATAGACCTGACTGCTATTATTCGGCCAATCACTATGGAAACGGAAGCTCTTGTTCAATGAAGGTGTCAGCACAAACACACCATTGCCATTTCTTAAAATGACTTGACTCTGATCCTTTTTCGGATTTTCTAAATAGACACGGTAAAGCTCCGGCTTTTTGTACCAAATTTCTACCTGGTACTCCTGCGGGTCATTTCCTGTCTCAATGGTCATTTTTGCTTTGGCTTTGTATGATGTCATTTCCTCTGCCTTTTTGTTTAAATCTCCAACGATATCTTGCTGAGATTTTTGACCGCATGCGGAGAGAATCAGTACAAAAAGGATTCCCGTTACAAGCAAAACAAAGCTTTTTCTCACCCTTTTCAACCCCTTCGTTAATTGTGTTAAAAGGAAGAAACCGCTTGTTTGACTTTAACAGTACGCCTCAAGAGTTAACTGCGTACCGCGAACCATCAAAGCCTGTTAGCAACTCGCCCTTCCTTATCGCACTACCCAATATATGAAGGGGGGACAAACAATATGCAGACTAGCTTGACAACCTTTCAATTAAAACTTGTGCAGCAGCATATTCCTTTGTATGGGTAATGGACACATGAACCTGATCTCCCTCCGCTTTCTCGCTTTTGATGAAGGGTTTTCCATTATCGTCTTTTAGAATGTCTATGTCATGAAAGCTTAAATGCTGACCGATTCCTGTTCCGTATGCTTTAGCGAAAGCTTCCTTTGCCGCAAAGCGGCCTGCCAAAAATTCCAGCTGTCTTTTTTCACTCAGTGTACGAAAGACGTCCTGTTCACTTAAAGTCAAAATGCGTTCCGGTAAACGAGGCTGTCTGCTGAGCACTCGCGAAAGACGGTCGATCTCTACAATATCAATGCCTATTCCTTTAATCATGAGGTACCTCCTATGATACTCGTACTAATTTAAGTGTTCGCTTCATAAACGTGTTACTATAAACTTACGATTATCTAGTCAAAAGGGGTTTGTTATGTTTATTCGAACGGAGAGCTTTCAACAATTTATTAGATCGTATCCAATCGTAACAGCGATCCTTGCTTTACAAATTGGCCTGTGGCTTATATTTGCGGTTCCTATCCCTATTATACAGCTTGGACAGGATCATCTCGTCGGTTTCAATTATGGTGTAGCGGCTGGGGAATGGTGGCGTCTCGTTACACCTATTTTTCTTCACGGAAGTCTCACGCATATTTTATTTAATTCCATGTCCCTTTTCTTATTCGCCCCAGCGCTTGAACTTTTGCTTGGGAAGGTTCGATTTCTGATCATTTATCTTGGTGCAGGGTTCATTGGCAATCTCGGAACCTATTGGGTGGAGCCTTTGGAGTATGTACACGTTGGCGCTTCTGGTGCGATTTTCGGTTTGTTTGGGGTTTATTTATACCTTGTCCTATTTAAACCGCACATGATGGACCGCGGCAATTCACAAGTGATTTTAACGATTCTTGCTGTTTCTGTTATCATGACGTTCGTCAATTCGAACATCAATATCATGGCTCACTTATTTGGATTGATTGGCGGTATGCTTCTAGCACCGATTACGCTGCTTTTCCATTCGAAAAAAAGACGCTATTAATCTCATAAAAAATGTCGATCCTCCTTAAGCTGGAGCTGATCGACATTTTTCGTTTAAGACGATTGATTTTTTTCATATGAATACCAATCAAATACACGTGCCGCATCTTCTTCCTCAAGGTGATGCACACCAAAGGAATCAAGCAGCGCAGAGGATTTCACAAAGGTGTGAATACTTGCGACCCGGCCTTTCTTTTGGAAAAAAGATTGCGTCATCGTATAGTTTTGCATTCGTTTTCTAAGGACAATGCCAGTGGTCTTGCCAATGCCTCTTGATGTCATTTGAATCAATGAATCTTTGATTGTATATCCTGATTGTTTATAAGCTAAATAGCCGAAGAATAGAGCAAGCGGTAACGGAATGAGTCCCAAATACCCCCATGGCGGAAAGCGTACCGACAGGATGACACCTGCAAGTAACGGCACAAAGCCATATGAGATCAGGTAGCGTTTGAGTGAACGCTTTGGCACTTTTTTCAGCTCTGTTTCTGGTGCTACATGATAATGATCGGTGAATTGTGTCAGCAATTCATTTATTTTTTTCTTCCGAATGAGCGGAAATAAGACGGAAGAGGTTTCTTTCTCTGTAATCGAACCTCCTGCACTAACAAGCATCACTGTCGCAAAACCAAAAGGCTCACGGATCATATTCTCTTTGATTTTCACTGCTTGAATTCTCGCAAGTGGAATGGTCATTTGATGTCTCTCGATGAGCCCTCTTGTAATGATGATGTCATTCCCTTTTCGTTTTGCAGCAAAATTCGCATACTGAAGTGCTGTTACCCCAACACTCAAGATCCAAGCGATCAATACGGCAAGAAATATCAAAATCGCATAGATTTCAATGCTCGCATGGCTTAAAAAAGAGAACTGCTTGAAGAACCCGTCCAAAGGGAGAATTTCATCTATTTGCGTGTAGATGGCGAGACACCCTGAGATAATGACACCGATACCGCTTGAAGTGGTCGCAGCCAAAAGCAATTCTGGCACACCCATACGATAGGAGACATTGATTTCTTCCTGCATAGGTTTTTGCGCAGTCAAATGGCCAATCAGATCACCTGCTTCATCCGTCATTTCTTCTTCCTGCAAGCTTTTCTTCCGGTTGAAAATCGACTGCTTTAATTGTTCCGCTTCTGCTTTTGTAATCGCGGTCAGGCTCACTTCTGGACCATCCGTTCCGCCTGCCGTTTCGATTTGAACCCGCACTAAACCGAAAATCCGCTGAAAAATGCCTTCACTTGTATTAACCGTTTGAATTCGTTCTAACGAGATATATTTTTTCTTTTTCGTAATCACACCCGATTCCACACGAAATTCATCGTCTTCCATCCGGTAAGTGAATCGTCTCCATTCTAAAATGGTAAAAACGGCTTTCCATAAAAGAAGCACACCGAGAATGATAAATGCATAAAAGCGAATGCTCGAATTCGAGTTCACAAAAATCAACACGAAAAAAGGGATAATGAAGTTTTTGATCATGGATACAGCATCTGATATAAAATCAATGAACATCGAAATGGGATGTACACGTTTTGGTTCAGACATCATCTTCCGTCACCCTTGCTAAACGAGATATGTAATCACGAAGCTCATCTGCCTCTTCTAATTCTAGCGCCGGTATATCATGAACTGTGGCAGCAGTCGAAATTTGAACAGAGGCCAAACGGTAGCGCCTTAAAAGCGGCCCTTGAGATGTATCAACATGCTGAACACGAACCATCGGCACAATGACACGTGTGACGCGAATGAGTCCATGCTGTATTTCAATTTCATTTTCGAATACTTCGTAGCGCCAGATGTGGTGGCGGATTTTTGGTATGAGCCATATGCCAAAAATGACCTGTAAGACCCATAAACCAGAAAGAATCGCTCCAATCCAATATGGCCATTGAAAATAGTAGCTGGCAACAAATACCCCAATGATGATGAGTAAGAAAATCAATGAGATAATTCCATTTTGAAGACGCCATACCTTTAAACCATTTAAACTAATTTGACGTTGCGGCTGTTTTCTCACATTCTTCCCCCATTCTCTTACTTTTCTATCAATATATTACGTAACAAAGCCTAAAAAGTTTCAATTTCAGCCTGTTAAAAAAAAGCGAACCCTGCAAAGGATTCGCTCTTGTATGTTAGTTGTTATAAGATTTCTTTTGACGACGATCGCTAGAAGAACGATTGCGGTCATTTGAAGAACGCTTTTTATCACCATAAGATGAACGGCTGTTCTTGCCTTTTCCACGGTAGCCTCCGCCACCGCCGCCGTCTCTGCGTTTAGAAGAGCTGCGGTTGTTACGATGACGTTTAGAAATCATCGGTGCTTCATCTGTTAAACGAACAGGCGTTGCATCCGGCTCTTTTGTCATCATTTTGATCGCAGCTGCAACCACTGTTACAGAATCATGATCTTCCAACAATTCGGCAGCAGCTGTCATGTAGAAGTTCAAGTTGTTTTCACTGATGATTGTGCGTAGACGGTCAACTGTTACTTGCTGTTGTCCTTCAATCGCCTCATCTAGTGTAGGTTCTTTCATACGATCCATTTTACGTTTAGTCGTTTGCTCAATCGCACGAAGCATATCTTTTTCACGTGGTGTGATGAATGTCATCGCCATACCTGTACGTCCAGCACGTCCTGTACGTCCAATACGGTGCACGTAGCTTTCTGGATCTTGCGGTACGTCAAAGTTATACACGTGTGTTACGCCTGAGATATCAAGTCCACGTGCTGCTACGTCTGTTGCGACAAGCACATCGATTGAACCCTCTTTGAATTTACGAAGCGCAACCATACGTTTTGCTTGAGTCAGGTCACCATGAATTCCTTCAGCTGTATACCCTCTAAGGTTAAGTGCTTCAGTCAATTCGTCAACACGGCGTTTCGTACGGCCGAAGACAATTGAAAGCTCAGGTGATTGAATGTCAAGAAGACGAGTCAATGTATCAAACTTTTTACGTTCGTGAATATCCAAATAGAACTGTTGGATGTTAGATACAGTCATTTCTTTCGCTTTTACTTTTACGTGTTCTGGGTTTGTCATGAAACGCTCTGCAATGCGCTTAATTGGTGCAGGCATTGTCGCAGAGAATAAAAGTGTTTGGTGTTCACTTGGTACATTTGAAAGGATCGCTTCAATGTCTTCGATGAAACCCATGTTTAGCATTTCGTCTGCTTCATCTAGCACAACTGTTTCAACGTTTTGAAGACGCATTGTACGACGGTTAATGTGATCGAGTAAACGTCCTGGAGTCCCTACGATGATATGAGGATTTTTCTTGAGCGAACGGATTTGACGGCCGATATCTTGTCCACCGTAAATAGGAAGTACGCGTGCACGCTTGTCTTGGCCGATTTTATATAGCTCTTCAGATACTTGAATCGCTAATTCTCTTGTTGGCGCAATGATAATCGCTTGGATATTTGGAGACGCTGGGTCGATTTTTTCAACCAGAGGAATACCAAATGCTGCAGTTTTTCCTGTTCCTGTTTGTGCTTGTCCGATGACATCTTTATTTTGAAGACCGAGAGGAATCGTTTCTGCTTGAATCGGTGTTGCTTCTTCAAATCCCATGCGGTTAATAGCCTTCATGAGACTTTCGCTTAATTGAAAATCTTGAAACGTTATAGTCAATTTATTCAAACTCCTTCTAATTGCTGTTTCAGTAATCTCGTGAATGATCATTAAAAACTGCCCTTTTCTGAAAGGACAGGTCCATTATATACAAAGCCCGAATTACCCTACCTTATATCTTACCATTACACTATTTGTTTTTCAACAAGACAGAAATGGATATATCTACTGTTCTACAATGACAGATTCACCTTCACTTTGATCTCCGTCCATCCATTTCCACTTTTCAAACAGTTGAATTTTTCCGTTATCCAGCTGCTTTGGAGTGGAATTGCAAGTCCCGCTTCTCATACTGCCGTCCTTGCTTACATGGTGGTATCTAAAATGAAGTGTTCCATCCTCATTCACAGTTCCTACAAGTACGCCAGATATGATACTGCCGCCTTGATATGTGCCCGTTAATATATTCCCGTCCTGACGATATTGAAATATGGTTCCTGCTGATACTTCTCCGTTACTCGAATTAGACTGCGGGATAAAGGTTTTTCCGTCATATTGAAACAACCGAATCAACCACCTTTTCTTTCCTATTGTACCATATGCCTGTCACTCATTCGACAAAAATGATGCAAATTTTAACAAGTGGGATTCAATTTATATTAGTTTAGCCACAATTTAGCTTTTCTATATATTAAATTGCTTTTTTTAGAAAATGTTCTACTTTCTCAAACAATTGCTGGGCACATGGCTCATGACAAACATGATGTTTACAATCGGGCAAATAAAACATTTCTTTCTGGCGAGACGGGACTTTATGATAAATAAATTCTGCACTTGAAGCAGGTACAATTCCGTCGCTTTCACCTTGAACAATTAACACAGGCAGATGAAGCTTCTCAAGCGAATTCTTCGTTTGCTTTACCAGCTTCATAAATTCTATCGCGGCTGACAGCGGCGTGCTTGTGAGCTTATGGCGATATCGATCATATAAAGGGTTTGTATCAATGATCCCTGACAGGGACTCCTTCACCATCTGCCTTGTATCTTGCATCATTTGTTTTGGGTTCACATATTTAGCCGCAGCACTTAATAGGACGAGACGGGCAACTGGGTACTTCGCTGCTAAGTAAGAAGCAATCATTCCGCCCATAGAAAAGCCGATCAAATACACGGTGTCACAAGTTCGATAAAGGGATAGAAGTTCGAGTTCAGCTGTCGCTATCCATTCTTGATAAAGAATGCCTTTTAACTGAAGCTCATCCCCATGCCCCGGAAGCGTGACAGACTGCACTTCCCAATCTGCCGTCTGTTTTAAATATTGCGCCAGCGGTTCTACTTCATAAGGGGCACCCGTAAAACCGTGGATACATAAACAGCCAATCATTCTGTCACCTTCTCACTTTTATAGTGCAGTAATGACTTCTTCCAATTTCATACCGCGTGAGGCTTTGACAAGCACAACATCGTCAGGCCCTGCCACTTCAGCTAGTTTTTTCTTCAGATCCTCTTTGTCCATAAAGGAGAATACGTGCTCAGCCCCGAATGATTTTTTCGCTCCTTCAGCAATGAATGCACCTAGACGGCCATACGTCATGACATGATCAATAAATTCCGGCTTGATGTAACGGCCAAGTTCATAATGATACGTTTCTTCTTCGCTGCCCATTTCGAGCATATCTCCAAGTACAAGAATACGATTGGCGAAGCCGTCCATATCTCCCACAAGATCAATGGCTGCTTTCATAGAAGTAGGACTTGCATTATACGCATCATTAATGACAGTGATTCCTTTATCTGTTTTAAACAGCTCAAGACGCATCCCCGTCAACTTCGTTTGCATCAGTCCCTGGGCTATTTGTCTTTCATTCAGCCCAAAATGCTGGCCAATAGCAATAGCAGCAAGTGCATTCTTCACATTATGTTTCCCTAATACAGGAATGAGAAAACCTTGGGCATATCCTTCGACCTGAAATTCTGTTCCTTCTGCAAGCTGGTTGATGTGCGTTACCTTGATATTACAGTCCTCTGCTTCTCCAAAGGTTTTTACACGCTGAGAGAGTGAACTTGCTCTTTCGCGAAGCAAAGGCTCATCACCTAGGTAATAAAAGATGCCGTCTTCTTTTAACCCTTTGACGATCTCACATTTTGCATCAGCAATGGCTTCTCTTGATCCTAAATCTTGCATATGAGATTCCCCGATATTTGTGATGACTGCCGCATCCGGCTCAGCAAGATCTGATAAAAATTCGATTTCGCCTTTTGCACTCATACCCATCTCCAAAACCGCAATATCGGTTCCTTCTGGCATTGCAAGAATGGTGAGCGGAAGACCGATATGATTATTAAAGTTACCGTCTGTTTTATGAACTTGATACGCTGTTTGCAAGACGGAATGAATCATGTCTTTCGTTGTGGTTTTCCCATTACTTCCTGTAATACCGACAACACGAGGGTTTTCTTCTTTTAAGTATGATTTCGCCAGCTGTTGAAGCGCAGCTAGTGTATCCTCTACAAGAATTACTGGAACGCCTTCTGGCGGATTGGCTTCTTTTTGATTCCAAAGAACAGCTGAGGCTCCTAGCTCCACTGCTTTTGAAGCAAATGTGTGACCGTTAAAATGTTCTCCGATAAGCGGGATAAACAGGGCGCCGTTTGATACTTTTCGTGTATCTGTTGTCACTCCGTGAATCTGTTCTTCGCCAAAAGCTTGATTAGATAGGGTTCCACCAGCCATTTGGGCGATTTGTTTCACTGTACGTTTGATCATGATTTTTCGCCTCTCTTTCTCATTTCACGTTTGAAGGAAAAGAGACACTACCTAAGGATAGTGTCTGCTTGCTGCTCACATTAAAAAGTTGTTTTAATGGTTTGTTTTTCTCGATGGCGTTCAATTGCAAGTGACACCAGCTTTTCAATTAACTCTGGATACTCTACACCAGTGTGCTTCCAAAGTAATGGGAACATACTAAATGGTGTGAATCCAGGCATTGTATTCACTTCATTGATCAACACTTCACCTTTTTCTGTCAGGAAGAAGTCTGCACGTACGAGACCAGATCCATCGAGGGCTTTAAATGCCTTAATCGCCATGTCATGAATCGTCTTATATTCATCCTCTGACACACTCGCCGGAATGATCAAATCTGTATCGCCATCTTCATATTTTGCTTTGTAATCATAAAAATCTGTTTTAGGTGCAATCTCACCAACGACAGAGCATTTCGGCTCATCATTGCCTAATACACCAATCTCGATTTCTCTTCCAATGACGCCTTCTTCTACGACCACACGACGATCATATTGGAAAGCGAGGTCAAATGCAGTCTGCAGTTCTTCTTTGCTGCGGCATTTGCTAATTCCAACACTTGATCCCATGTTGGCAGGTTTCACAAAGCATGGATAGCCCAGTACTTTTTCCACCTGTTCTAAGCTGTCTCGTGTCGCTTTCTCGTAGTCTTTTTTATTGAAAGAAAGGTGCTTTGCTTGTGCAAGTCCTGCTTGTGCAAAAACATCTTTCATCATGACTTTATCCATACCCGCGGCAGACGCGAGAACGCCGTTGCCGACATACGGGATATTTAACAGTTCAAGTAATCCTTGCATTGTACCATCTTCTCCATTTGGTCCGTGCAGCAACGGGAAGACAACATCAATTTTCTCATCAGCCGATGCAGGCTGTGGAAACATGCTTTCATTTAAAGAAGTTGGTAAAAACGTCTTTGCGGTCTGTTCAAATTGAAGCATTTTGACGTTTGATACTGGTTCAGTGAGTTTTTCTCCTCTTAACCATTCACCCTCTTCTGTAATATAAATTGGATGTATATCGAACTTCTCAGTGTTAAGTGCTTTTGTAACTGCAAGGGCTGTTTGCAGTGATACATTATGTTCGGCTGACTTTCCGCCGTAAATCAATCCTAAACTTATTTTCAATGGATACTCCCCCCACTAAAATTCATCTTTACTATCTTATCACTTTCAAGCAAAAATGCTCTAATTAATTTTTGTTGTTACGTAATTGAAATGATTTGTAAAGGTTGTAAGCGCCTCCCGAGCATTTGTATGTCATTCGCCTTTATTTTATATTAAAATGACATTGAAAAGGAGTTGTGACAAATTGAAAAAAATCACAAGTACTGAACAATTCAATGAAATTATTCAATCAGACAAAGAAGTCATCGTTAAATTCTTTGCAACATGGTGTCCTGACTGCACAAGAATGGACATGTTCATTCCAGACATCCTAGAAGCTTATGCTCACCATGAATGGTTTGAAATAAATAAAGATGATTTCCCAGAATTAGCTGAAACGTATCAGGTAATGGGCATTCCAAGCCTGTTAATTTTCAAAAATGGTGAAAAAACAGGTCATTTACACAGTGCAAATGCAAAATCGCCTGAAGAAGTGACAGAATTTCTTCAAGAACACGTTTCTTAATTGATGAAACGAAGGACATCAGCAAACACTTGCTGATGTCTTTTTTCTTTTTAAATCTCTTCATAAGACGAGCTGCACAGCCAAAACGTTTCAAATTGATGTTTCACTTACGACAAGTCATGACAAAATTATTTCCTGGGAAAGAATGCAGCGTCGAACCAGCTTGGAATATGTCGGTTACGTGAATTTTCTGAATTGAATCTTTACTTCTGACATTTGTCTTTGTATAATGGAGTTGCTAATTGAAAATGATTATCAATTTCATCTATGTGAAATCCTATAGACGTCCATTCTTATTAAGGAGCGATGAGTCACATGTCTAAGAAGAAAATTAAAACCTACCAGCAATTGATTGAAGAGAACAAAAAGGCCATCATGCGCGATCCTCAAATGATGGAAAGTATTTACGAAACCATCGACAAAAAACACCAGAAGCAGCTTGCAGCTGCTGGGCGTGAATCATAACTATTAGAGGAGCAGTCATCACTGACTGCTCTTTTGTCTGCTTCAACTAAATAAAAAAGCCGATAAAATCTGTTATTCGATTTTATCGGCTTTTGTTTTAATGTGATTTCGCTACACGGTCCTGCTTCATTCCTAAATAAATGAGCATATATGTGAGATAACCCATTGTCATCGTTAAACCACCGAAGAAAAATTGAGAAAAGACTGGTTCCTCAAATGTTGTGACGGCAGCAAGAACGATCCAGCTCGCATATAAATAGACCATGAACCATTTCATGTTTCTTTTAAGTGTATACAGAAAGAAAAGACCCGCTAACGAAAAGATCCCCAGCGCTAGTCTGAAATAAACAAGGTGATCAAACTGGAAGGCAAAAGACACAAACGAAAACGACAGCAGCAACAAAATTGGTAAAGCCGTAATGAAATTTTTCACGATAGTGCCACCTCCATGACTCCTTCTTATTATAAGACAAAATCAGCCGGTTATCGTGAAATACAGACTCGTTTTCACAAAGATGTCACGAATTTTTCTTGTTATTTGACACAATTTTTACACATTTACATCACGTTTCCAAAAAAGAATCCAAGCCGATCCAATAAAGAAAACAAAATGCGCCCCTACTATAAATAGAGAAAACAAAATGCTCATCCCATGAAAAGGCGGCGGTCCTTGAAAGCTGTACTGAGTAAAGTCCGTATTCGCAAAAAGGAGGATTTTCCCCCACTGATTTTCTAAGAGAGACATAATGGGTACAAGTGATTTCGCCGCATATAAAACAAAAAACGAGGTCACAAGGGCAACAAGACTGTTTCTAAACAAACTGGAACACATAAAAGCAAAGCTTGCCATCATGATCACTTCCACCCACTGAGATCCAATGACGGCAAACGTATGCTGAAATAATTGCCCCGTTCTTTCATCAAAATCAGTACCGAAGAAAATAAGACCAAATAGAAAAGCCAAAACATAATAAAAAACAAACAAATAAATGACTGTCAGCACAAGTGTGATGTATTTTGACAGAAAAATGTGCAGTCTTGTTTTTGGCCGGATCAATAGAAACTTGATCGTCCTTTTCTGAAACTCTGTTGAGATCAAGGTCGCGCCAATAACAACAGCAAGTACCTGCAAAATAAACACGACGTTCGTTGAATAAGCAAAATAGTTCGC
Organism: Bacillus sp. PK5-006; assembly: GCF_054161415.1. NCBI lineage: Bacteria > Bacillati > Bacillota > Bacilli > Caryophanales > Bacillaceae > Bacillus > Bacillus sp. PK5-006. Next base: position 3,224,171 of record NZ_CP096414.1, read on the forward strand.
GACTGTGTCTTGTCCACCAAAGCTTGATATGACTCGTTTCAAGGTTAGAGCCATGGCCAGTTGAAATACAACGATCAATAAAAGAGCAATGAATGTGATCTTTTTCTTCATGATTTTCTTATGCTCATTCTTGATGAGGTTAAGCATCTGTCGTCCCGCCTTCCGTCCATTTCATAAATGCCTCTTCAATTGACTGCTTTTGAGGCATCAGTTCAAGTACATCAAACCCCGCCAGCACAAGCTGTTTGTTCAGCTCTGGCACACGTTCTTTGTTCAGTTGAAGCAGTACACGCGCTCCATTTCGTTCATATGTATAGTCGTGTGCGTCAAGCCATGAGACCGCCTTTTCTACTGGCTGAATATTCATCAGCACCTGCTCTTTCCCCTCCATATCCCGGAGATGAGTACTGGCTTTGATCTGTCCCTTTTGAATGATAATCATGCGGTCACATAGCTCCTCTACCTCATGCAATAAATGCGTCGCAAATAACACCGAGGTTCCTTCTTCCTTTACAAGCATTTGTAAGTGCTCCCGGAATTCCTTCATTCCTGCGGGGTCCAGTCCATTTGTCGGTTCGTCTAAAATGAGCAGGTTTGGCCGATGCAAAATAGCTTGTGCAATCCCAAGCCTTTGTTTCATCCCTAGTGAATACGTCTTGACCTTTTGATGAATGGCATCCTCAAGACGAACTCTTTCCACCACTTCCTGAATGCGTTCCTCCGTCACGCCATCGTGCATCGCTGCATACATTTCAAGGTTTTCAAAGCCTGTTAAATACGAATAAAATTCTGGGTTTTCTATGATCGCACCAACAGATGACATCGCTTTAAGAAAATCCTCATCTTGTGAATATCCATTGATCATGATGTTGCCATTGTTTTTTTTCATCAAGCCAACGATCAATCGAATCAAAGTTGTTTTTCCAGACCCATTGGGTCCAAGTAATCCAACAATTTCTCCTTGCCCAATGTCTATAGAAATATCCTGCAAGATCATTTTCCGGCCAATTTGTTTATCGACTTTCTCTACTTTTAAAACAGCAGACTGCAAAGTGGTTCCTCCTTCTGATGTAAACCTATGTCGGCATGTATGGCCACTCATTCTGTTAAAAGTATATCACGCAGGACAAGGGACTCCATGAAAAAAAGGCTGATCAAGTCAGCCCTTCTTTCACATTACATGGATAGATTCGGTGAAGCTGTATCTTTCTCATGTTTTTTCTCGGTTTCTGTCACGATCACCGCACATGCTGCGTCACCTGTAATATTGACAACGGTTCTTGCCATATCTAGTAGGCGGTCGATTCCAAGAATAAGCGCAATACCTTCGACAGGAAGTCCAACTGAATTCAAGACCATCGCAAGCATGATCAAGCCAACGCCTGGTACACCGGCTGTCCCGATACTGGCTAATACTGCCGTTAATACAACTGTGAGCATTTGCATCAGCGTTAGCTCCACACCAAACACTTGAGCAATAAAAATGGTTGCAACCCCCTGCATAATCGCTGTCCCATCCATATTGATCGTAGCGCCTAACGGCTGTACGAAACTAGAGATCGGCTCAGGTACTTTTAATTTCTTTTGAGCGGTTTCCATTGATACAGGGAGAACTGCACTACTGCTGGACGTACTAAAGGCTACGACCATCGCAGGTGAAAAGTCTTTAAAGAATGTAAATGGATTCCTTTTTGCAAATATAGCTAACGTTGAGCCATAAGTGAGAAAGAAATGCACCAATAGCGCTACTAACACCACTGTAAAATAAAGTCCCATGGCTTTAATGGCATCAAGACCTTGACTCCCAATCGCCGTCACAATTAAGCCGAATGTTCCGTATGGAGCAAATTTCATGACCACACCTACAAGGTACATCATGAGTTCATTGCCTTGTTCTAATATTTTGAGTAATCCTTCTGTCTTTTTACCTAACACTGCAATTCCTAGTCCTAAGAAAACACAGAATACAATGATTTGCAGCATATTTCCTTCGACTAAAGATTGAACTGGATTTGATGGAATGATGTTTAATAAAGTGTCGGTCGTAGATGGTGCTTCTTGAGGTTTGTATTCTGCCCCTTTCGTATCGAATGAACCAAAGGAACCTGGTTTGATCAATAATGCCAAAGACATCGCAATGATAATAGCGAATGTTGTGGTCAGTAGAAAATATAAGATGCTTTTTGCGCCAATTCGGCCAAGCTTTTTTGGATCGCCGAGGCCTGCCACACCAAGTGTAATGGAAAAGAAGACGATCGGTACAACTAGCATTTTGATTAGATTTAAAAAGATTTGACCTAGAGGTGTGAATAGATAAGGGTCTAACGTTTTGAATACATTTGGAGCGAAAATGTTAAGCAAAAGTCCCGTGATTGCACCTACAATAAGGGCAATAATAATTTTTGTCGCCAGCTTCAATAAAATCTCCCCTTCCTCGTCAAAAAGACCCACGAGAGAGTTTTCTCGCGGGCCTGCGTGTCCATACGTGTACCACTGTCTACTCTCTTCACGCTGATGAGGTTAGCTGACGGGTTAGGACGAAGAGATGTCCTTTTTTCTCAGATAAGAAAAATTCACCCCAAAAACATGGGTCCCCCATTCCTTTAGAAGGATTAAGCGTGTGGATATATGATATTTTCATACCATTTATACCTTATTTTTAGAAAATTGTAAACAGGTTCATATGAACTTTTTAATTACTTTCTTCCCTATTTGTCACTTCAAGAATATCTAAAATAAACACAAAGATTGGGATACCGATAATAAGTCCCCAAATGCCAATATAGTGTTCAGAGAAGATCAGCACAATAAACGTGAAGAAAATAGGGAGTTCTGTTTTAGCTGACATGAGCTTCGGATTCAAGAAGTATGCTTCAATAGCATGGATAATCACAATCACCAGCACAATATACAGGACATACATTCCGCCTCCGAGTGTATACGCAATGATGCTGAGTGGAATAAGAGAGATAACCACACCCGCTACTGGGATTAAGCCTAGCAAAAAGACCATGACCGCTAATCCAAATAACTGCGGGAAGCCCATAATGCCTAGCGCAATGGTCGTTAGCACACAATTAACGGTTGCAATAATAAACTGTGCTTCGAGTACTTTTCCAAACGTTCGGGAAAATTTGCGTCCAAAGAAGGCAATTTCATGATAGAATACGGAGATTTTACTCGTTTTGAACTTGTTCATGAATTGAATGAGGCGTTCTTTTTCGAACAGGAAGAACATGCTTAATATTAAGGACATAATGACCTGGATACTGAAAGTGCTGAAATCGGTTATGTATGTATAGAGGAAATTAAACCCTTTCTCAAAGAAAGCTGATATTTTGAAATCTCCGAATACGTTCGTGATGACGTCAAAGAAGGGTAAATCTTGTGGGTGATCTGCAATTTTCTTTCCTAAATGGAATAGCTGCTCTACCTGTTTGGCGATGATTGGTACAAAAACGAATCCGCCAAATGTTAATCCACCAGCCAGAAGAATATACAAAATGGTAATGACCGATTTCTGTCCTATTTTCAGGAAGCGATTTAAAAAGCCTCTAATGACCTCTTCCAACCGATTCATCAAAAAGGTGAAAATGAAGGTCAAAAGAATTAAATTCATCATTCCTCTTAATAGATATAATGCTGTGGCTAATACTACAAATACTGAAAACCGCTTAACACCGGGTTTTTCGAACAATTTTAAAAATGCCGTCATTACGTTACACACCTGCCAGGACTAAAGTCTATTTTTCATCGTATCTGATATACATTATATCGGATCTTTCTGTAAATTATATAATAAAAGGTCAAAGAGGTCTTACGATTTGTATTAATTTTATCGGTTTTTCTTTTTTACACAAAAAAACCGAACCCATGTAGAACATAAGGTTTCGGTTTTTGGTTGTTTTTATACTAAACAGCCTGCTTCATATTCCGCATTTCCTGAAGTGCTGTTTTGCTCTTCGCTTCGTCAAATTCACCTTCACTCTTCGCGACAACAATTGTTGCGATTCCATTACCAATGAGATTTGTAATTGCTCTTCCTTCACTCATGAATCGGTCAACCCCAAGCAGCAGTGCAAGCCCCTCAATGGGGATAACTTGAATTGCAGCAAGTGTAGATGCGAGCACGATAAATCCGCTTCCTGTCACCCCAGCCGCTCCCTTGGATGTGAGCATCAGCACAAGAATAATGGTAATCTGCTGACCGATGGACAGGTCTACGCCAAACACTTGCGCCAAGAAGACCACGGCCATCGATAAATAAATGGAAGTTCCGTCTAGGTTAAAGGAATAACCTGTTGGAATGACAAGACCAACAACAGACTTAGAGCACCCGTAGCGTTCCATTTTATCCATCATTCTTGGCAGCACGGATTCTGAAGAACTTGTGCCAAGAACAATCAAAATTTCATCCTTGATAAATCGCAGATAGCTAAACAGGCTGAAACCATATAATTTACAAATACTAAATAGTACAACAAAAATGAAAAGAAACATAGTCATATAAACAGACAGCATGAGAAATCCCAGCTGCTTCATCGATGACACTCCAAAGTGTCCGATCGTATAAGCCATCGCCCCAAATGCACCAAGAGGCGCAGCACGCATGATATAACCAATGATTTTAAAGAAAACAAGTGACAGCTTATCAAGCCATTCGATGATGCCTTTCCCCTTCTCGCCAAGAGCAGCGAGCGCGACACCGAATAGAATAGAGAAGAATAAGACCTGTAAAATATCACCCTTCGCAAAGGCGTCTACCATGTTAGAAGGAACGATGTGTGTGACGAATTCCATCCAGTCGATACCCTGTCCCCCATTTTGGGTATACTGTGAAACGTCCCCTTTTTCAAGCTTGCTATAGTCAAGACCTGCACCTGGCTTCATGATATTCACCACAAAAAGACCGATGACTAGAGCAAGTGTCGTGACAACTTCAAAATAAATAAATGCTTTTCCCCCAACTTTCCCAACCTTTTTCATATCACCCATCTTGGCAATACCAAGAACAATGGTTAAGAAAATAATTGGTGCAATGACCATTTTAACGGCATTGATAAAGGTGTCACCAAGCGGCTTCATTTCTTTTCCGACGTTTGGCCAAACCATCCCGACAATGATCCCGATAATGACAGCTGCAATTACCTGAAATGTCAGGTTCTTCAAAATCCTTTTCATAAAAAATCAACTCCCTCACCCTTTTATGTAAACGCTTAACTATTATCTGTAGATAAATGATAGCGATTTCATAAAAGGCTGTGAAGCTTATGGACATATCGTACATTTTGGTCTTTTTGGTCTTTAGTCAGAATGTACGATATATTTATTCACAGGCCGTCCTACCCCGCCATATTGCATATCTAATTTCAGCTCGCCTTCTTTAACGAGAAAGTCTAAATACCGGCGTGCCGTGACGCGGGCAATGCCAAGTGCATTGGCGACTTCTTCTGCAGACTGCGCGCCTTCCTGCAAGCCCATATACGCTTTAATTTCGTTCATCGTATGCACATTCAGCCCTTTAGGAAGCCAAGTATCTTCCTGCTTAACAGCAGGCTTTCGTATGATATCATCGAGCATCTCTTGAGAAAATTCTGCTGCTGTTCGAATTTTTGATTTAAACGCCTTATAGCTTTCAAGTGATTCTTTCATTCGTTCAAATTTGAATGGTTTAATAATATAATCCCGCGCGCCATTTTGAAGCATGACTCCGATGGTCTCTTTGTCCTTCGCTGCTGAAATGACAATTACGTCCACTTTCATTTTCTGTTTTCTGATGTCTTGCAGCGTTTTGACGCCATCCTTTTTTGGCATATAGACATCAAGTACCACGAGGTCTGGACGAATTTCTTTGATCAGCTGGATGCCCTGCTCCCCGTTCCCAGCGACAGCTGCTACTTGAAAGCCAGGAACACTCATAATGAACTCTTTATTCACTTCTTGCACCATCGGGTCATCTTCAATTAACAGCACCTTAATCTGTGTCATCTGTCTCTCTCCTCTATGGTCATTGGGAATTCGATTGAGAAGGTGGTACCAATACCGATGCTTGATGTGACCTCTACATTTCCCATCCCTTTGTCGATAATCGTTTTTACAATGTACAGGCCATAGCCTGTTCCGCCCTCTTTGCCATGTGTGAAGCCTTTATCGAAAATAGAAGGAATCATTTCTTCTTCGATCCCGGATCCATTGTCTTCAATTAAAATTGCGAGAACATCCTCCGTTTGATCGATACTAATGGAAATGACTTTTGTGTCTCTTTCTACAGTATCATACGAAGCAAAGGCGTTCTCAATGAGATTTCCGAGCAGCTTTGTCATATCATGCTGATCAAGCCGTTCAGGGAAATCACGCAGACAGCTATGTTCATCTACTTCGACCATGATGCCAAGCTCCTTGCCCCTTCTGATTTTGCTCATCAATAACCCTGCGACAGCATCATGCTCTATGACGCGATGAAGAAAGTCCGTCACATGTTCCTGCTCCTCTGTCGTTTGAAAGGCTAGATCGAGCGCCTGATCGGCTTTACCAAGCTGAATCAGCCCGGCAATCGTATGAAGCTTATTCATATGTTCATGGTTTTGCACCCGCAAACCGTCCACAAAGTTCTTAACCCCTGTGAGCTCCTCCGCCAATTTTGCTGCTTCTGTCCGGTCCTGAAAAATGGCGACCGCTCCGATGATCTTCTTTTTCATGACAATCGGAATCCGGCTGCTCATGATCCGCTTTCCGCTCATATGAATTTCTTCATTGTAGACGGGTTCTGCGCGATCAATAATCTCAGGAAGTCTCGTATCAGACAGCACACCCCAAATATTCCGGCCCACGACATCACCTGTTACGCCAAAAATCTGCTTCGCCTTCTCATTAAAAATGGTGATCATGTGCTGATTATCAATGGCGATGACCCCTTCATTAATAGAGTGAAAGGTTGCAGTGCGTTCCTCTAGCATTCTGACAATCTCATGCGGCTCCAGCTTAAACATTTGCTGTTTAATATGACGGGCGAGCAAAAATGAACCCACAAGCCCAAAGCTGAGCGTCAGCAGGAGGATCATGAGGATATCCTGCTTCATTTCTCCTAATATATCTGCCATACTTGGCAGAGTTCTTCCTACAAGCACAACCCCAGTTTGATTAAATTGATCATCCTTGACTGGATAAAAAGCTCTGATGGCTGTTCCAAGCTCTCCCTCTGCTTCTGAGAAATAAATATGCTCTGCAAAAGCCGGCTCTTCATCAGTTCCTTCTGAGCGCTGGCCAATCCTCGTTTTCACTGGATGCGTTAATCTCACATGATCCATATCCATCACGACAATATAGTCAGCATCTTGAATAATCCGAATCTCTTCGATTGCATGCTGTAATTGATCACGATCCTTTGTCTGATCAGCTAACGCCTGCTTCACCTCATTCATCTCAGCCACGGTTCTCGCCGTGTTCATGAGTCTTTTTCGAAGCTCCCGTTCCTCTGTCTGCTGAATTCCCCCAACGAGAACAATTCCTCCGATTAAAAGGGCGAAAATGACAACGAAATATGTGAGGATGGTAAGCTTCCATCTAATAGATAATTGTTGTAATTTCAATCGATTTCTCATCATTTTTTTCACCTGTATCTTTACGGATTCTTCCTCTGTCAAGTATGCTTGACATAAGGGGGATCTGACGCATGAAGAATTTACTCGCTTATACACTATTGCTCATGATCGGTTTTGTAACCGCTTTATACTTTGGTTTTTATCATATGATGCCAAAATCAGCGACAACCTTTGATGATGAACAGACAGGACTGAAGGACCAGCTTGTGTTCAAATTCAGTCATGTCGTGGCAGACAATACACCTAAAGGACTTGCCGCAAAGAAATTTGCTGAGCTCGTGCACGAAAAATCCGATGGAAAGATCAGCATTCAAATTTTCTCCAATGGAAGCCTTTATTCTGATATTGAAGAAATAAATGCACTCAAAGAGAATCAAGTTCAATTTATTGCTCCGTCTACCTCGAAGCTCGGCATGCTGTCCCCTGAGTGGCTGGCACTTGATCTTCCCTTTGCTTTTTCAAATTACAATGCGGTTCAAGAAGGCCTGCAAGGTGCAATTGGACAAAGGTTGTTTGGCACGCTGCAAAAAGATGGGTTAAAGGGAATGGCTTATTGGACAAATGGCTTTAAGCAAATTACTTCTAATAAAGGGCCAATCAAACAGCCGGCTGATTTAAAAAAACAGTCTCTCCGCATTATGCAAAGCGACATGATTGAAAAACAATTCAAACTCCTTGGCGCAAAGCCCTATCAGGAATCATTTAATTCAACGTTTCAGCTATTAGAAACCAAAAAAGTAGACGGTGAAGAAAATACCATTTCAAATATTTATTCAAAAAAATTCTATCATATACAAGACTATATGACGATCAGCAATCACGGGTATTTAGGCTATGTGGTCTTAACAGATCAATCCTTCTTTGACCGCCAGACACCCGAAACGAAGCGAATTTTACTTGAAGCCATGGAGGAAACAACGGCTTGGAATGAAAAGCATGCAGAACAGATGAACAAAGATCAGCTGGAGGACATTAAACGTGAATCGCCGATTGCCATTCATGAATTGACGCCAGCTGAAAGACAAAAATGGATGAAAGCCCTTGATCCTTTGTATGATGAAGCCGAAAAAACGATCGGCTCCACCCTCATCAAACAGATCCGCGAACTGCGTGCACGTTATGAACACTCACCTATTCATGCTTTTCAGGAAGAGGATGAGAGCAAATAAAAAATCCCTTTGATATGGGATTTTTTTATGCGCCGGACTCACTCTGTTCTTGCTGCGTGAGCTCTTCTAATCTTGTTAAAATTCTTCGCTTTCGGTATTGCATCATGCCTGTTTCGGCAATTCCTTTTAATTGTGAGCGGTTTGAAACGGCACCAAACAAAATTCCGGCGATGGGAACAAGTTGAAATAGTTTCTTCCAGCCGAACGAATCCCGGTAATTATAGACGACCTCACGCCACCCTTGGATTTGGGAAATCATGTTTTCATGTTTCCCTTCGGATGCATGATAGCTTTTGAGTTCTTTTAGAATCGATTTCTTTCCAACGACATCCGCGGAGTTCAGCTGCAAGCATTTAATGATGAAGACCCGCTCGTCTTTGTTTTTAGGATCATAGCCATAGGTAACGGCAATATCCTGTAATGTTTTCAGGGAGAGACCCAGGACCGCAGGGATATCAGCGGCTAGCGTAAACATTCCGCCGACACCAGTTGTCGCCCCTTGCACCGTCGCGAGATTCGTTCTGTTTTTCCCCATATGTTCACTAATGGCATCCATCATTTCGATTGGGGCCTTTCCAATATCCTCTATACGCTGAATGGAATCGTCTGCACACTTCTTTTGAAATTGATGAATGATGCCTTTTTCCGATGTCAAATAGGCACCGCCAGATTGAATGTAATGACCCATTTCATCAAGTAGCACACCGATTTTTTTCTGAATAAAAGCAGGCGTCAGCTTGTCCAGCATTTGAAATGGAAGGCGGCTGAGTTTCTCCCAAAACCATACCTTTTGCTGGTCTTTCTCCCACTTTTCGATCTCCTTTAATTGTGCTTTTAGCCATTCTCTTTCCTCCATGCCATATGCCTCCTTAGATGCCGCTGAAGTATTTGTCTGTTATTATACACAATCCTTGTCCATCATACGTATAGAACATTGAAGCGGTTCCGAAAGGTTTTAATCTTTTTCAAAACGGTTATTGCTTAATAAACAAACAAAAGAGGAGTGATCAACATGTTAGGATTTCTAATTTCATTAGTTGTGGCGATTGTCATTGGTCTCATTGGGAGTGCACTCGCTGGAGGTAGTGTACCAGGAGGATGGATCGGTTCAATGATTGCAGGACTTGCAGGTGCTTGGATTGGTCATGGATTGCTTGGAACGTGGGGTCCTAGTCTGGCAGGCTTTGCGATCATTCCAGCGATCTTAGGAGCAGCCATCTTTGTCATTATTTTAAGCCTGATCTTCCGCAGCGTGGGATCAAGGGTATCTTAAAAAAACAAATAAAAGAGGAAGCAGTAGGGACACCGTCTAAGGGACGGTGTTTTTTATGTTGCGCGTTGACAAGGTATCTATTTTTTTCACTTACATATGATAAACAAACCTATTAGTTCAGATAGTTGACTTTTCATGAAGATGGGCATATGATGATTAAAAATTGCATGAAGGAAACTTTTTGTGCCCAAGCAAAACTTTGTAGAATCTAGGTGATGACATATGACAAACAAATACATCGAGGCACAGGCACACATGTCAGCGGCAGCTGAGCGTGCACTTGAAGGTAAGGTCAAAGGATTTAGAAGGCTTCTTCCTTTTCTAGGCCCTGCTTTTATCGCAGCCATTGCATATATTGATCCAGGGAATTTTGCCACCAACATTGCGGCTGGCTCTAAATATGGATATCTTCTCTTATGGGTCATTCTCATATCAAATCTCATGGCGCTGCTCATCCAATCCTTATCCGCAAAGCTTGGAATAGCGACAGGGAAAAACTTACCTGAAATCGCACGTGAAGAGTTTCCAAAACCCGTCTCCATCGGTTTATGGATTCAGGGAGAACTCGTTATTATTGCCACAGATTTAGCTGAGTTTATTGGAGCGGCACTTGGTTTATACTTGCTCTTTCGGATTCCTTTGCTTGAAGCATCTATTATTGCAGCCATCGGATCATTTGCGATTTTAGAATTGCAAAGACGTGGATATCGAGCATTAGAAGCCGGCATCACCGGCATGCTGTTCGTTGTCGTGATCGCTTTCGCTGTGCAAACCTTTGTCGCCAAGCCTGATATAGGAAGTGTCGCAGGCGGGCTTTTCATTCCAAAATTTGAAGGCACAGATAGTGTACTGCTTGCAGCTGGAATTTTAGGTGCCACTGTGATGCCGCACGCGATCTATTTACATTCAGCATTAACCCAAAGAAGAGTCGTCGGCAGAACGGAAAAGGAGAAAAAACAGATTTTCCGCTTTGAGTTTTTAGATATCCTCATTGCGATGCTAGTCGCTGGAGCCATCAATGCCAGTATGTTGATTGTGGCAGCCGCTCTATTTTATAAAAATGGTCTCTTTGTTGAAGATCTGGATGTTGCGTTCCAGCATTTTAGCACACTCGCAGGTCCTGTATCAGCTATCTTATTTGGTGTAGGCCTGCTTGTAGCCGGACTATCCAGCTCTTCTGTCGGTACATTGTCAGGCGATATCATTATGCAGGGTTTTATTCAATACCGCATTCCACTGTATGTCCGCCGGCTGATTACTATGATTCCCCCTATTGTGATCATTGCATCTGGGGTGAATCCGACATCCGCACTTGTGATGAGTCAGGTGGTCTTATCCTTTGGTATTGCCTTTGCTTTAATTCCGCTCATTTTATTTACAAGTAAAAAACGAATTATGGGCGAATTAACGAATGCCCGCTGGGTAACAGGAATATCTTGGGTGATAGCAGCTCTTGTTGTCGCACTCAATCTCTTTTTAATTGTGGATACATTTATGTAAAAGACAGTAGTGATGCTGTCTTTTTCTTTTCATATGGTTATGGTAAAATTCCCCTGAGAGGATGTGGGCACATGTTTTTTTATCAAGATCAAGAGATATCCATGCGGCTGCTTGAGCCAAGAGACGCACGAAGTCTATATTTGCTCATTCAGCGGTCAAGAGAGCATTTACGTGAATGGATGCTTTGGGTGGATTCAACGAAAACAGAAGAAGACAGCATGGCGTTCATTCAAGGCGCAATGCAGCAAGCCATGCAGAACAACGGTTTTCAAGCGGGCATCTGGTCACATGGAGAACTTGTCGGGATCATCGGCACCCACCAAATTCATTGGATCGACAGAACTGTTTCAATTGGCTATTGGCTCGGAGAAGGCTATCAAGGAAAAGGCATTATGACAAAAGCGTGCAAAGCAGTCATTCATTATTTATTTGAAGATTGTGGACTGCACCGCATTGAAATCAGGGCTGCTGTCGATAACCTGAAGAGCAGACGCATCGCAGAGCGATTATCCTTTTCGCTTGAAGGCATTTTGAGACAATGTGAATGGCTGGGCGACCGCTTTACGGATCATTGTGTATACGCCCTTTTGCAGCCTGAATATATGAAAGAAAAAACGCATTCTATGAATCAGCCCACGTAATTGTGTCGATTGCATGAATTATTTTACAAAGTGAAGCTTTGTAGTATCGATTGCGATCAGCATCTGATAAAATAGAAGGAAAAATCGAGGTATGAAGTATGTCTCTTATTATTTTATTTTACTTATGGATTGTCCCATTATTATTTGGCATTTTCTTCTCATTCTTAACAAAGAAAGCCACATACAAACGCCGCTTTGTCCCATCATATAGCATGGCAGGACTCAGCATCGTTTTTCTTATTCTGGCACTTGTCTTTTCAGCCAGTCATTTTCTATTCATTTGCGGTATGTTCCTATTTGCCACCACCCTTGTCGGCACAGGCATCCCTTTATTTTTAGCCTTTACAAAAACACCATCATAAACAAAAACCACCTTTTCGCAATGGAAAGGTGGTTTCTTTTTTATTGATTTGGCATTCTGTAAGTCGCGGTGGCATCTTGATTGGCTTCAATTGTTTTCACAATGTCTTCAAGGATCTCTGCTGCACGATCGTTTGAGTCATACTTACCGAGCGTCTTGACCCAAGTATCGCTTCCTGCGATCATCCCTTCAATCTTTTTGCCGGCTACTGTGATTTCGTGGACATGAACGAAACTTTGCTGGTTTTGTGTGAAAATCCATAGCATGGTTTTAGCTCCTTTTTATTGGTTTATTTTAACACATTAATTTCTGACGGGAATGGAATGGCTTGTGCAGGTAAAAATCAAGGTGACTGTTTCATTCAGGTTTGTTGTATTTTTTAGCATCTTTTTAATTTATCGTCTATCATAATCGTAATTCCTTCTACGAGTTCACCAGTATTTTCATTTTCAAACTTCTCAGACAGGATGCTTATTTTATGGTCACTCATTGTTTTCTCCTCAATTGCTTTCGAGATCTAACAAATCTACTTTATTTTTTATCATACCAATCTCTTTACCAGCAAAGAATGAAAGAAAACGATGGACCATTAGTCCATCGTTCTATTAAACTCTCTAGTTATAAAATCAATTCCTTTTCATCTTCTAAAAACTCTTCTACAAGTTCTTTAATTGTATTTTGTGAATCGTGAGGGTAATAAAATGCGTCTGAAACTTTTCTAAAAAAATCATACATATTTTCGGGTGTATTAAAGATTGAAAAAATATTTTCAATTTCTTCAAATATGTTTTCATCAGTTGAATTAGTATAAACTTCTTTCATAGTGCTATATAGCCACTTATGATACTCTCTCTTCATGTCTTCCGATGATTTGTCAGAGACTATGCTTTCAAGTATATGATCTACTTTAACTTCTTCTTGTTCCCAAGCTAATTCAAGGATTAATTCATTGTTAGCATTAGGGTTGTTTTCTAGATATTTAACAGCATAGTTTGTTACTTCTATTGCCGAAATTAAATTAAACTGTCTACCAACAAACAGTGTAGACCAGTTACAATCAAAACCATTTTTCGTGATTATATCCGTTTTATACAATTTTCTATTTCCCCCATTGATTTATTTTTCCTGTCACTTTGCCACCAGGTATAAAAGTTCTATGGGTTACTGTATTCGTTGTTGGATCTACCACCCATTCAAACACGCCATTCCTTATTTCTTTCGACTGTAACATTTCTGGGGCGTTGTTCTTTACTTTTACATATTTGGTTTCGTACTTAACCACCGAGCCCTCTATTTGATACAACGAATCCATATGGCCTTTTCTATTTGGTAAATCAAATCTCTTAGAATGAACTGCGTAGTTGTCAATTATATCATTAAAGCTATGATAAAAATCATCTTTTAAAGCACTACCTACTCGTGGATTATCTAAAACTGGATGCTTAAGTTCTCTCGTACTCCTAATCCCCATCTTCCCATGAAACCCTTTAGCCCCAAACGGCAAAAGCATTCCAAGAGCCGCATTCATACTCGCTTCCTGCTGTTCTTTTGAGATCTTGTTTCCAAACATGTCTCGGCCTGTAATTGCTTCGCTGAAGCCGTTGGTGGCGGTGAGTCCATATAAACCTTTTTGCGATGTTTTCAGGGCGTCAAAGGATTTTTGTGATGTCTTATAGATGTCAACTGCCCTGACTGCGGCTGATGTGGCTTGGGTCGTTTTATAGACAGCCTTCCCGCCTTTGAAAATGCGGCCTGCCCAACCCACGATAGGGATGTAACCGGCTGCTGCCATGCCACCTGCCGCGACTCGCTGTCCTGCGGTGAGTTCTTCCCCTGTGATTGGATCAACGCCTGTTGCGGCACGTTTTGCATCGTTCACACCAGTCAGTTCATTGACGATGTTTCCACCATAATCGAGCGCTTTTTCATACCAAGGGCGGTTGGCGAGTGCTTCTTGTTCCTTTGCGATTTTGCGGGCTTCTTCTTGTTCTTTTTTGATTTTCAGATATTCAGAAGTTTGTTTTTCAATATCGTTTTTTGCCTTGTAGATTTCGCTATTTTGATACGCTTTCTTGTCAAAATTCATAGGCGAAATCGCTTTTCCGTCATTTGTCGCATTCATCATTTCAGCGTACAATGCCATTGTAGCTTGCTGTTCCGTCTCTGACAAAGCATATTCATCTTTTAAATTTTGATCAAGTTCTCTTAGTTCTTTGACCGTCTTTTTTCGTTCATCTTCCGCATCTTCTATTTTTTCATCAAAGGTTTGGCTATCAAATACCTCTAGGGAAATGAGGTCATCAATGTCTTGAAAAATCGTTTTGAGTGCCTTTTTTTGATCCTTCACAATGCTTTTGGCGTTTTTGATGCCCATATGTACTGCGTTGTCTAAAAAGTGTTCTTCTACAAAGGTATCGCCGCCAAAGTTTGTATCATCCAGTGTCCCAGGAACACCATCATGAAAGGCTTTTTGCTTATCAATGAAGCTGATAAACATGTCTACATTTCCAGCCAGCTCTTTATAGAAACTTTTAATATTATCTGCACCTTTCCCAGTGAAATCATCACCGAGATTGGCCACACCTTGTAATGCCTTTTTTAAATCTACCATTTGTTCGCGGAGTTCCTGATAGTGTTTTGCCCTTGTGTCCATGGCACTGGTTAGTGCTTTTGCATCAAGTATCTTGCCCAGAAGAAGTCACTCCCTCCATTATTGATCATAAAGTCTATTTTACCTTTCTCAGTGAATTGGAAAAATAGGCTATAAGTTACAAAAATAATTTCCATATATTTTTAGAGGAAATAAAACAAGTGATAATTGAAATGTTTTTTCCTTTCATCACAAAAAAGTCAGTCCTCTTTTGAGAGGACCGACTACATTTTGTTTAGAAAAAGCGTTTTAAACTTTTCTTAAGTGGAGGGATATCCAGCTCGCCTTTTTCGAAGAATTTTTTCAGTAAGTACTTACTAAAACCAGCTGCTTGTGTGTACGTAATTTTCCCAGGTAACGGCGGTTCATTGGTGACAGCAACATCAATAATGACGGGTTTATCTGATTGAAAGGCTGTATCAAAGGCTGGAGCTAGTTCTTCATGTGATGACACGGAGATTCCTTTGCCGCCACATGCTTCTGCGAACTTAGCAAAATCAATATCTTCCAGCTCTATACCATAATTGATGTTTCCTTTTACCTGTTGTTCATATTCGATCATTCCAAGGTTGTTGTTGTTTAAGATCACAACAACGATCGGCAGTTTATATTTTACCGCTGTCACAAAGTCTTGCATGACCATTGTGAAGCCACCATCGCCGCAGACAGCAACCGCTTGACGATTCGGTTCATTTAACTTAGCAGAGATCGCTCCAGGCAAACCACAGCCCATTGTGGCAAGCCAGCTGGAGATGATGAAATCCTGCTGTTTCATTTCGAAATGGCGGGCCATCCATACCGTTACATTCCCTACATCAACAGAAAGAATGGCGTCGTCTTCAACTGCTTCTTCTAGTCTAGCAATAACTTGCTGCGGTTTAAGTGGTGATGTGGCAACGGATTTTTCCTTATCCATTTCTTCTCGCCATTTCATCATATGCTCTGTACAAGCTTCAAGGAAACCACGCTGCTCTTTATATTCAATGTAGGAGGTCAGTTCCTGCAAACCACTCTTGCTGTCACTCACGATTCCTACGTCTACTGGATATCTTTTACCGATTTGATCTGGTTTAATATCCAGTTGAATGGCAGGTGTGTCCTCTGGTAAGTAGTCTCTATATGGAAAGGAAGTTCCAAGCATAATTAAAAGATCACACTCTTCCATCGCTTCATAAGCTGGCTTCGTTCCAATTTGACCTAGGTTTCCTAAAAAGTATGGATGCCTGTCTGGCACAACCCCTTTTGCAGGAAGTGTGATGACGATAGGTGCAGCAGCCTTTTCTGCAAATGAAAGAAGCTCTTCTTTTGCATTTCGTAATCCTTTACCTGCTAAGATGACTGGCTTCTTCGCATTGTTAATTAGCTGTGCTGCCTTTAGCAGTTGATCTTTCTTTGGCCGTACCTCTCCCTCAACATAAAGAGGAGATGTATAAACTGGCTTACGCTTAATTTTTTGAGAAAATAAGTCATCTGATACGGTGAGAACAGCCACCCCTTTATGGGTATAAGCTGCTTTAATGGCTTGATTTAATAAATCAGGCAGAGATTCTGCTGTTTGTACCTGCTGATTAAAGACAGCGACGTCGTCAAACATCCGCTCTAATTTGATTTCTTGAAATGTGTCTCTTCCTACTTCATTCGATGCAACCTGCCCTGCAATTGCTAAAACGGGTGCGCCATCTGCTTTTGCATCGTATAGTCCATTTAATAAGTGGACAGCACCCGGTCCAGCGATGGATAAGCAGACACCGAGCTTACCTGTTAGTTTGGCATCAGCCGCCGCTGAGAGTGCCGCCACTTCTTCATGTCTCGTTTGTATAAATTGTATTTGGCTTGATTCATGCCTAAGCTCTTCAATCAATTCGTTTATGCTGTCGCCGGGCATTCCATAAATATGTTTTACGCCCCACTCTTCCAGTAGCGCTGTTACTTCTTTTCCTGCGGTTCTTTGCGGCATGTGAGAAAACTCCTTTTTTCTTACTCCATACCACCGCACCCTTTTGATCAAACGTTTCAACTTGCTGCTACTTTTTAAAATGATATGGAAGGGTGGCGACCACAATATCCCGTTTCCATAATAGACGGAATCTTAATAAAAAGGCAGATTGGTTATGCAAGATCGTATGCCATCTTTTTTTCGGGATAAATTGAGGCACAAGCACCATCACTTTATATTGATGCGCATTTGCTTTAGCCTCAACCGTTTCAAGAAATTTATCAAGCGGATGAATAAGACTTCGATAAGACGAATGCAATATCACAAGCCGCACACCACTGTTCAGTTTTTCCCAATCCGCTTCAATTTTCTTATCTTTTTCTTTATCAAAAGATACATGAACTGCTATGACTTGCTCTGATAAGGATTTTGCATATTGAACAGATTGCTCGACGACACGTGTTACTCCTGCTATTGGCACGATGACCACATTTCCTTTAATCTCAACAGGCTCTGTTTCACTCATTAAACGCAGTTGTTCTCCGACAGACAGATAATGCTTTTTTATGGAATGAAAGATCAATAGCACAATTGGCATGAAAACAAATACTGGCCATACAAGATGGAACTTGGTCAAAATGAGAATCATGAGAACCGTGAAAGAAATCAGTGCTCCGACTATATTGATAGGCATTTTCGTTTTCCAGCCCTGCGGTTTTTCACGAATCCACTTCACACACATGCCGGTCTGTGACAAGGTAAATGGAATAAATACACCGACAGCATATAGCGGAATAAGGTGTTCCGTTTTCCCATCAAACAACCAAATGAGCAGCATAGAAGCTACACCTAAAAAGATAATGCCATTAGAGTAACCGAGTCGATCCCCTCTTACAGTAAACATGCGCGGCATATATTTATCCTTTGCTAAGTTGACCGCCAATAAAGGAAAGGCGGAAAAGCCGGTGTTTGCCGCTAATATCAAGATTAAAGCTGTGACAGCCTGAATGACATAATAGAAAAATGTACGTCCAAATGTATCTGATGCAATTTGTGATACAACCGTTTCTTCTGGCTTTGGTGAGATGCCAAAACCAAATGCAAGCAATGTTACACCCACAAATAAAACAGCTAGTAATCCACCCATCATCAATAATGTTCTCGCTGCATTTTGTGCAGCTGGTTTTTTAAAGGATGGAATGGTATTTGAAATGGCTTCTACCCCAGTTAGTGCAGAACAGCCAGACGAAAATGCTTTTAATAAAAGAAATAATGTAATGCCAGGTACATGTGTGCCGATCGCTGTATGCTCAGGTGCTGGCGGGATGCCTCCTGTTAACAATTTAAAGCCTCCGACTCCAATTAGTATAAGGAGTGATAATACAAACAAGTATACGGGATAAGCCAAAATAGATGCTGATTCTGTCAATCCACGAAGGTTAAGCACCATAATCAAGATGACCAATACAATTGAAATCAACACATGATATGGATATAGTGCCGGAAAAGCCGATGTGATGGCATCAGTACCCGCTGATATACTCACTGCTACAGTCAGAATATAATCTACAAGCAATGATCCGCCAGCGACCAGTCCTGGCTTTTCACCTAAGTTTCTGCTAGAGACGACATAAGCCCCTCCGCCTTCTGGATAAGCATAAATAATTTGGCGGTAAGATAAAATTAACGCCATTAAAAGAATTAATACACAACCTGCAATCGGGAGTGAGTACCAAAATGCTGCTGCACTAACGACTGAAAGAACAATCAAGATTTGTTCTGTACCATATGCAACGGATGACAATGCGTCTGATGACAATAATGCCAACGCTTTGATTTTTGATA
Source organism: Bacillus sp. PK5-006 (assembly GCF_054161415.1). NCBI lineage: Bacteria > Bacillati > Bacillota > Bacilli > Caryophanales > Bacillaceae > Bacillus > Bacillus sp. PK5-006. The sequence continues at coordinate 3,243,147 of NZ_CP096414.1, forward strand.
GTTTTTGTTCTCCTGCTGCCTGTGATTTTAATGGTTTCCCAATTAAAATACGCTTCATCAAACTGTACATGTGATGCCCGCTCCTTTAGTGTCAAACGATTTAAGTTACAAAAGATGGATCGCCAAAAAGACACAGAGGCAATAGAATGCCCCTGCGTCTATTGTTTAGATCACAGGTTGGTCTTTGCTCTCTTTAACGCTTACGAGGTTAGCTGACGGATTCGGGCGCATGAGACTTTGCCCTACCTAAAAAGGATTCACCCCACGTGGTGTCCTGCACCACTAATGGTTCCCCCGCTCATTGAAATGATTCAGCGATTGGTCTTTTATAAAAGAGATCATACTCCCGTTTGACACCAAAGTAAAGACATTTTTTCAAGGTCTTTTGATCGTTTATCAATCAGTCTTTTTGCGGTTTTTTCGCACGAAATAAATAATCAGCCCGACCACAAAAATAATCAATGCAGCGATACATGCAAAGTAAATCCAAGAATCATCGATGCCTTGCTTTTCACCTTTTTGGAGATCATTTGTTGTGCTGCTGACCGTTTGATGATTAGAGAACATGTCTTTGTTTTTGCTCTCGATTGCGACTGTTGCCGTTTCCGTATTTGTTTGCAGGAAATGAAGCACTTCATGTGAAAGATCAGCGTCAGCTGCATTCATTCCTGAAAAGACGGTCATTGTCTGTTCTTTATTCCATACAGATGGCTGCGTCCATACGATACGAGCAGTCGTTTCGTTGATCATGCCAAAGGAGGATACATCATACTGATCCTTTTTCACTGGAACGATGAGATCGCCTGCCTTTTCTTTTAAAAGAGAGAACGTTTGAATGCCCCCGATGAAAATGAGAGAGTGATCTTTTAATTGATCATTTGTCACATTTGAAGCTTTGATCAAATGATATTGGGCAGCTTCCGGCTGACTAAATGATTCTGTCAGCATCGCCATTTGATTGATCGTTTCTTGCTTGATTTGATCTGGAATGACGATCAATGTTTTTCCTTGCTGAGTTTTTGATGTGAAAGGAAGCGGCCATGCGGCTAAATCCGGTGTATCACTAGTAGTACCTTCTGGTATTTGAAGAGAGCTGTTCTTATCAATGTAAATCCAGCCTTCTTCATCCGTATGTCTGCAGGTTTCCATGTTTTTAAAGCCTGTAGTAACAAATTGCAAATCAATATATTCGTTCTTTTGGAGTACTTGTGAATCTACTGGAATTGACACATGATAGAATCCATTCTCATCTTTGTTTCCTAGTTTTGTTAACGGTACATCGTGCGGCTCGTTATTGATCATGACTGTTAAGCGTTCCGCTTTGTTCGCTATATCAGATTTTTTAAATGATAGATTTAGCTTTGCACCTGATTTTTGATTAGCGATCAATGCCTTTGGATAATAGTAATGATCAGATGCCGTCTTTTTGGTTCCAACCGTGACATCATCACCACCAAAATCTTTTAAACGAATTTGATGAGATGGTTTTGATGCTTTAGCCGTAACCTTTTGAAGCAGTAAATCGCTACCAGTGAGCTGACCAGTCAGTTCTGGTTGAGTTAGGACATTGATTTTTTCAGCAATTGTTTTTGGCTGCTTAGCAGTAACAAATAAAATGGGCTGTTCTTTTTTCTTTCCTGTCAAGGTTCTCACCGCTAATGTGAGCTGATCGCTTGCGGTTTTCATTTTCGCTGCTTGCTCGATCGATTTCACTCGTCCATCCCAGTTTCCTTTTGCTCCCACAGCAATGGTTGGATGCGCGATTTGCTTGATGTCCTTTTCTTGGACAATTTTGAGGTCTGCTTGGCGGTCTTTGTTTTTCAACGTACGGTATACTTTCATAGCCGCTTCTAATTCAGCTGCTTCCGGTGAACTTGGAATCACAATATCTGTTTGTTCTTTCTGATCACCTGTTTGAATGAAAGGTGAAGGGAAGCTGTCTAACGTCACGTCTTTCGTTTGAGTTCCTTTGAAAGCCAGCTCACTTTCAGGATATACTTTCAGCCAGTTGGCAGGTGTCTCTTGGTTGATACACACACCTTCTTTTAACACGCCATAAAATGCGAGCTGAATTTGATGAGAACCTTTTTTCAATTGCGATTTGTGCAATTTGATTTGAATCGATTTCTTTTGGTTTTTCCCTGATACGGGAATGGTCTTTTCAATCTCTCCATCGATCATGACTGTGAACGAAGATGGCGAAATGAGTAATGGTGAAGCCTCTATATTCAATGTAAGGGTGCTAGACTCTACTTTTTCTTTTTCTATTTGATAAGAATATTCAGTGCGGTCTTCTTGTCCATACAAGGTCACTACATCTTCTGATAAGTGCTGCGTTTCTGTCTGGCTTCCTTTTGATGAGCGAATCCAGTCATCTTTCACTTGTACTCGATTTGATTGCGCCATTGCTTGACCCGCCATGAAAAAAGGCTGAATGGCAAGGGATAGCATCAATATAAAAATCATCCATTTTACCGATTTCAATTTGTCACCCGCTTTTCTTTTGTTGTTGATCGTAACGCTCAGTTTTGTACCATTTTACTTCTTGTTTGAATAATCGGCTCTTTGCCTCTACACATAAGGAGTACACGACTAGCGCAATCCATACTTGAGAATAAGTAAAGTACATGAGCGCCACAATGAGTATATTTTGTTTGGTGAGCTCTGTCTTCTCAATACTTAGTGTAATCATCACTTCTGTTAGAAAGAGGAAGAAGGCCAATCCCCACAGGATCAGTGCAACAGCTCCTACAGATAAGTGAAGGTCAACAAATAGGTTCACGATAAAGATCCCATTTGAGAGCAGGACACCGAAGAAAAATAAGAAATACGTAAAGAAGAAATAAAACAAATCAAAAATCATTCGTTTTCGTTTCAGCTTCATAAACTGTTTTAAAAATTTGAGTACAACATATTGATTGCCTCGTGCCCAACGTGTTCTTTGCCGCCACCAGACTTTCCACGTCTCAGGCTCTTGTTCCCATGTAATCGCAGCCGGGAAAAATCGAATGACATAGCCAAGGTTATAGACTCGAATCGTTAATTCGGTGTCCTCAGCCAACGCATGAACATCCCAGCCGCCAAGCTCTTCTAAAATGTGCCGGCGGATGGCGAAGTTGGTGCCTGGTATTGTCGCAATTCCAAACCACTTCCATCTTCCGCCCTGCGCCATCCATTGGAAGCAGATGGTCTCAATATTAATAAATTTGGTCAGGAGATTTTTGGCTGCATTGATAACCCTAAATTTCCCGACAACAGCGCCTGCCTTCGGATCATTCAATAAACCAAGAACCAAATGATAGACGGCCTTTTGTTCAGGCATGTTATCTGCATCGTATACGCAGATGACTTCTCCTGTTGAAGCCTTTAAGCCTTCATTCAGTGCAGTGGATTTTCCCTTTCCTGCAAATGGCGGCTTCGTTTCAATCATATGGACATGATCATATTGCTCACTGAATGACTGCACGATGTCCCCTGTGCCATCAGAGGAATTGTCATTAATCACAATGATTTCAAGAAGATGTTTAGGATAGGATAGCTGGACCATTGCTTTTAGCGTTTGCCGGATGACAACTTCTTCATTATGAGCAGGAATTAGAATGCTGACAGTTGGCAGCTCTTTCCCTTGTTTCGTCCATTCAGGCAGCACTTTTTCGTAGGTCAGGTAGTGCTGAAAGCCGCCCTGCATGAGAAACATGTGGTATAGGAGCATGATCCAAATCAATATTAATGAAAGATAAAATAAGACATCAGCCACCTAATTTTCTCTCCTTAAAAATTCGTTTTTTCATTGTCAGCCTTAAATACAATGTGTAAAAAGCAAATGCCGCAATAAACAGCATCACCACGACGGTGAGAATTCGCAGCATATTTTCCATGCCGCTTCGTTTAACTGTTTTGGTTTCTGCTCTATTGGATTGTTCTACTTGAATATGTCCATTTCCTGATGTTTTGATTTGTACATGTGGTGTTTGGACTGTTTGTTTTGTTTTCTTTAAATCCAGCCATTCACTAGAAGGAATTGCATCCATCAGCGTCATCAGATTCTGCAGTCCATCTATTCCGGATTCCACATCATAGGACAGCCCGATTGCGGGTGATTGAAGATGCTGGATGGATTGAATCTTTTGCTCTGTTAAAATATTTGAACCTTCTTGGTCAGACGCTGGCTCTACTGATTGCTGAGGATATAAGGTCATACCATGAAGCATGGCGGGTTTCGTCACGAGTGGCGGAGCACCGGCTGTTTTCCACGTATGGTCCGACAGCTGTACCTGTCCAAACAGACTGGACACATGCCTTGATATCACTTCATAGCCTTGTTGAGATATGGCATCATGCGGCACCTCGAATGCCAGTGGATAGAGACCTTGCTGCGCAAGAAACTCAATACCTTTTGTCAGTTTTTCTTCTGTATAGATGGTTTCTTGCTGCTGATTCGATCTCGTATAAGCATGGAAATCTTTCTCATTCGAAAAATGGCTTTCACTTTGCTTCTTCTCGGCTTTTTTTGGGTCATTTGACGTAATGGACTGATCATTCTTTGCATCCCAGAACTCAAAGTCCTGACCAGAATCCTCTGTTCGATACGTACGGCTAAATCCATGAAGAATAATGCTGGCTCCATCGCTTTGCAATTGTTTTAACACTTTTACGAGCTTCGGGCGGTCACTCAGTGTCACTTCATCGCCTGTAGTTCGATCCACCCAAACAGGAGTTACCGCTATCAGAAACGGGATATGCCGAGTGGATGCATATTGTCCAAGCTCAAGCAGCTTCTTTTCGTCAGTGACAGGACTGATGTTCCCAAGGCTTAAGTACTTTGTGGTCAGCTGATTAGAAGAAGGCAGGTTTTTTTCTAGCACTTCTGCAAGAAGCTCGCTGTGCTGCACGACATTTAAGATTCCAATATAGGCGGCACCTTCCTTTGTTTGAATCACAAATGGAAGATCAGCTTCATGCTTCTTCAATAGAAATTCTCTTTGCAAGTCTGCCCCTTGAACCGTTAACGCACTGATTCTTTTCTCTAGCTGACGGCAAGTGGAATCATCTGTATATTTGATTTGACTCGTGTGTTCTTGTTTATGAAAAGTAAGCTTGGAAAATGGGCGCAGCTGGTCCGCATTGTATCCAATGGCTATGATCTTATGTGCGTCGTTCATTACACGAATGGCCTGTTTTGGTAAGGTTCTCTTTATTTCCCCTAGATAGATGACTTGCTGAAATTCGCTGATCTTCTTTTCAGCCAAATGTTCATCAGATACAATCGTCGTCTGTTTGGAAAAATGTCCGGCGAGTAGATCCAGCATATGCACTGCTGGAGTCGCTTCTCCCGATTCTGTTGAATAAACGATCAGGGTATCTGGCTTGGCAAGAGCGTCGGCTGAAGCCATGTATCGAAACGAAAGAATCAAAAAAAGAGCCATCATCAAACAGCATTTCATCAAAGAATTAAAGTTCATTCATCATCATCTCTTTTTCTAGTTCTTCTAAAAATTGCTCTGGCGTACGATAATCTGAACTGCTTGTTAAATGACAGACATGAAAAGTTAGGGTGACTTCACGACCGTTTAACAGCACATGCTTTTGCAATTTATCTTTTAGCTTCTCAAGGACGACAGAGACATTCTCTTCTGGTGTGTGAGTAAGCAGCAAGCCTATCCGTTCTTCGGATAATCGAAATTTCTTATCGGTTTCTCTGACACTTTCGCGAATCTTGATACTTAATTGCTGAAATAGGTGCTGCATTTCTTTTTCTCCATATAATGATTTAAATTCCGCTGCATAATGGATATGAAGAAGGATAAAAACGAATGGCTGTTTGTAGCGTTCTGCCCGTTTCATTTCCTCGGATAATTCCAGCTTCATCCGATCTGCATTGTCAAATCCAGTTGTCGAGTCAATCGCCACAAATTGTTTCATCGCCTGCTTTTGTTGTTCTATGGTGTGACGCATCGTCTTGATTCGCTCATGCAAGCTTCCTGCTGAAATCGCGAAAAAGAGAAGAGCTGCACCCCAAATCACCACATCCTGCAATGTTTGATTGGAAAAGAAGGGATTTGTGTGGCCAAGCTCTGTAAAGAACATAGCACTTCCTATAAAGAACAACATCAGCAAGGTAAAAATTAATGCTGGTAAGATGCCAAATAAAATCCCGCATCCTAACACGACAAAAGTCAGTGTAATCATCATAAAGCTCTCTGCATCCTGTACGCCTAGGTAGCCCATAAACAAAATAAGCCCTGCAAACGTGAGGAGCAGAGTATAATATAAACGATACGTATTACTGAATAACCGATTCATTAAAAAGCTCCCTTTCTGCAATGAGAGGCAATAAGTTGTCAAATGAGTGTGTGTCTTTTTCGTTCATGTATCCTCCATAATAATCCTTAAGTGGATCTTGAATTTGTAATTCTTTCATGCGGTCATACACCTCTTTTGCGAATTCCGGTTCGTTTCGTTTAAGAGCATACAAAATGACTAGCGCATATACAGAAGGAGATTCATACGTCACTGATGGCTGCAATGTGCTCAGTTTATATCTACCGTACAGCTTTCCTTCTTTTTTAAAAGTCGTTTTAAGCCATTTCATGATCGTGGAAGTATTCACCTTTGCACGATCAGCATGTAAAGCCGTATAGAGTTGATCAATCATATTGATTTCTCGATCAAATGAATAGGCTTTTTTCTTTATGTCATAGGATTTAGGAAAGAATCCTTTTTTTCTCGTTGCTTGTTTTAGAATGGTCAATTGGTTACTCGTCATTTGTTTCGTGAATATTTTGAGGGATTCCAATTCTTTGATTGCTTTTGGGTCTAAATATGAGAGTGTGATTGTGTGTGAAGTTCGATTTGTTGATGCATCATAATAATCGGACAAGATGCCTCTATACATATTTTTGTCTTTTAACGCTTGTGCGATTTCTTTTGCTGTGGTTTGATACGCTGCATTCTTCCATAAACGATCTGCCTTTTGAAGTGCCGCCACTACCCGTAAGTCATCAACTAGAGCATTGGCTTTACTTTTTTGATCAGATTCGATTTGCCAGCTGAGAAGATGATCATCTAGTAAAAATTCATCTTGCAGGACACCAAATTGTTGGTCAAAAGAATTTTGGTCTTTTTTTCGAACAAGATAATCCATCCAAAGCCCAAGCGATTCAGATAAGTAGATATGCTGCTCTGCTAATGAAGTGCGAATCATGCCTTGATCTGTCATGAGGTGATGAGTGATAAAATATTCTCCAGGCAATACAGGCTGTGGAGATACTGGATCAGCTGATTCCTTCTGCTGTTCCCAGGTACATCCGCCTAATAAAAAAACAATGAGTAAAACAATAGCCGTGCGATGTATGGCTGTAACCATTCGTGTCCCCTTTCAACTCCCGTTCTCTTAGCATTCCAACGATTTATTATAGATTGTTTCTGTTTAAATTTAAATAAATATTTTATACCAAATTACGAGTCTTTTCGCATAGACATTCCCATTTTCAGAAAAACAATATGTCGATATGCTTGATTACATTGGAAAACCCATGCGTTTCCGCATGGGTTTTTATAATACTATTGATCTAATTTTAATTTCTTTAATTGCTCAGCCAGTGCGTTATTGATTGGTTCTTCCACTTTCTTTTGTTTCTTCATATATTTAGACACATCATGCTTACTGGCTCTCTTTTGATTGGTTTGTGATTTGCGTTTTTCGAAAACAGACAGTTTTTCTCTATGGCCGCACACACAAGCGAAGATTTTGCCATCGCCTTCTCCGCGTAGCTCGAGCTTTTTATGGCAGTTCGGGCAGCGTGCGTTTGTTTTCTTCGCCACATTTTTACGGTGGCCGCATTCTCGGTCTTGGCACACGAGCATTGTGCCATGTTTTCCATTCACTTTCAGCATAAGTTTTCCGCAGTCCGGACAATGGGTGCCAGTGACATTGTCATGCTTAAAGGTTTGGTTCGTCTGTTTGATTTCAGATACGGCTTGTTTTGCATAGGACTTCATTTCACTCATGAATTGAGAAGCCTTCAGCTGTCCTTTTGCGATTTTAGAAAGCTTTTGTTCCCACTCTGCTGTTAATGCTGGAGACTTTAAGTCTTCAGGCACTAAGGAGAGCAGCTGCTTCCCTTTCGATGTGATGAAAATATCTTTGCCCTTTTTCTCGATTAAGAAGCTGTTGAACAGTTTTTCAATGATATCGGCTCTTGTGGCTACTGTCCCTAGTCCGCCTGTTTCACCAAGGGTTTTCACTAAGTCCTTTTCCTGATTCTGCATAAATGCCGCTGGGTTCTCCATAGCAGATAGCAGGGTTGCTTCATTAAAACGAGCAGGAGGTTTCGTTTCTCCTTTTGTTTCTTTCAGCTGGCGCACTTCAAGTGATTGCCCTTCAGAAAGTACCGGCAGATGCTGATCTGCTTCAGCTGATTCCTCGTCTTCATAGGATTCATCATACACGGCTTTCCAGCCGGCTGATTGCACGGTTTTTCCTTTTGCTGTGAATGTTTCACTGCCTATTTTGGCGATCACCGTTGTTTCCTCGTATTCAAAAGGATTCATGAGTACAGCAAGGAATCGTTTTGCAATAAGATCATACAATTTACGCTCTTTATCACTTAATGCACCAGGATACAGCTCTTCCTCGGTTGGAATGATCGCATGGTGATCTGACACTTTTGCATCGTTGACGAAGCCTTTGTGCGCTTTCACGCCTGATTGTAAAATGCGGTTCACATGCTGTGCGTACGGTCTGACGTTCATTCCTTTTAAACGATCTTTTAATGTAGGAACGATATCCGCTGAAATAAATCGTGAATCTGTACGCGGATATGTCACAAGCTTATGCTGCTCATACAACCGTTGAAGCGTAGATAATGTTTCTTTTGCTGAGAATCCGTAGCGTTTATGCGCATCACGCTGCAATTCAGTCAGGTCGTACAGCCCTGGAGCAAAAGCTTTTTTCGCTGTTTTTTTCAATGCATCGATCACTGCTGGTTTTCCTTTGCAGCCTGCCAAACGCTCTTTTATAATATTCTCTTGGAATGTGCGGTTTTGCTTTGTTTTGGCATCCTGCCACGTCAAGGTGAGTCCATCTACTTGTGCAGTCATTCCATAAAACGGCTTCGGCTGGAATTGCTGAATGTCTTCTTCTCGTTTGGCGATCATGGCAATCGTTGGTGTTTGTACCCGTCCGCAGGAAAGCTGTGCATTGAATTTGGTCGTCAGCGCCCTTGTTGCGTTGATCCCTACAATCCAGTCTGCCTCTGCACGTGCAACCGCTGAGCGATACAGATTATCATATTCTCTGCCGTCTTTTAGTCGTTTGAAGCCTTCTTGAATGGCTTTGTCCGTAACAGATGAGATCCATAGTCGTTTTAGGGGCTTTTTCACATGTGCTTTTTCAAGAATCCATCTTGCGACAAGCTCCCCTTCACGTCCAGCATCTGTTGCGATGACAATGTCTTTTACATCTTTTCTTGTAAGCTGTGCTTTTACTGCTTGAAATTGTTTACCTGTCTTTTTCATGACGACAAGCTTTAGCGGCTCTGGAATGATCGGCAAATCCTCTAAACGCCAGGATTGAAATTCTTTTCCGTAGCCTTCTGGATCAGCCAGTGTGACCAAATGGCCAAGGGCCCACGTTACAATGTATTGATCTCCTTCTAAAAAACCATTTCCTTTTTTATGACACTTCAGTACACGTGCTAAGTCACGTCCTACTGAAGGTTTCTCTGCTAATACAACTGTTTTTGACACTAAATTTCACATCTCTTTCTTCTATCCATCCTTTTATTATAGCAGACGTGGAGATGTGGTTCTAATGACGGATTATTTCTTCAAGCGCTTGATGATTTCGTTTGTGATTTCTTGTGTTTGATAAGCCCCGCCGATGTCTGCCGTTAAAAAGCCGTCTGCTGTGACTGACTCGATGATTTCAAGCAGGTGTGTACCCAGTTCTTCCTCACCGAAATGATCAAGCATGAGTTTAGCGGTCCAAATTTGACCGATTGGGTTGGCGATTCCTTTTCCTGCAATGTCTGGGGCTGATCCGTGTACAGGCTCAAACATGGATGGATATTTGCCATTCACATTGATGTTGGCGGCAGGCGCCACGCCAATACTTCCCATAATCGCAGCCCCAAGATCAGTTAAAATATCGCCAAATAAATTGCTGGCAACAATCACATCGAATTTCTCTGGTCTTGTCACAAAGAAGGCTGAGAGCGCATCAATGTGCTGCGAGTCTGCTGTCACCTCTGGATAATCCTTGGATACGTCTTGAAACACTTCATCCCAAAATGGCATTGTATGAACGATTCCATTCGATTTGGTTGCACTTGTCACATGCTTTCGTCTTTTTTCTGCTAATTGAAAAGCAAAGCGCATGGCTCGCTCTGTCCCTTTTCTGGAGAAAACAGCATTTTGAATGGCAAGCTGATCTTCCCCTTGATAGATGCGGCCACCGATTTCACTATATTCACCTTCACCGTTTTCTCTTACAACAAGAAGATCGAAATCCTTTGGCTGAGCAAGCGGGGAGCGAATACCGCTCAGCTGTTTTGCAGGTCTAACGTTAATCACCTGCTCAAATTCACGTCTAATTTTAATCAGCAATCCCCAAAGCGATACATGATCCGGCACTAAATTGGCATCTCCGACTGCCCCTAAGAAAATGCTGTCAAAGGCTTTCAGTTGTTCCAATCCATCCTTTGGCATCATTTCGCCATGCTCTAAATAATATTCACAGCTCCACGGAAAATCCTGAAAGGTGAAAGACAGACCGCCATGCACATCTGATATCGCTTTCAAAACTCGGATGGCTTCAGGTACAACTTCCTTTCCAACCCCGTCTCCTGGTATTGCTGCAATTGAAACATGCTTCATTGATTTTTCCCCCTTCGTCATCGGTCGACCGTCGACCATTTAATTCGAGTTTACTAGAGAGTGTCTGTTCTTACAATGGATAAAAGACGCTTTTTTGATCAAAGCGCCTTTTTATCCTGCATCAGCATACGGGGCTCCTGTTTCTTTCTTCCCGTACTTTTTTTATCTGAAAGCAGCAAGCCTCCTAAGGTCAGTGCCGTTCCAAGCGCAGACATGAAGGTCAATCTCTCGTGAAGAACGATTATTGAAATGACCATCGTAATAATGGGCACTCCATAAATATACACACTCGATTTCACCACACCGAGCGTTTTCACAGAAAAGCTCCATGTCAGAAAACAAATGGCAGATGCGAAAAGGCCTAAAAACAGTAAATGGAAGGCAAACGATGGATTCGTCAATCGTTCCCAGTCTAAACGAATTTTAAAATGCCAGATCAGTGGAATCATCCATAGCAGTCCGTAAAAGAAGACACGCCTTGTTACCTGAATGATATGATAGCCATATTGGTTGATCATCTTCGATAAAATGGAATAGAATGCCCAGACGATGGTAGCCGTTAAAGCTAACGCATCACCGAGTGGATTCAATTGAAACGTGGTCATTCCATTCATGCTGATCAGCACGATTCCCGTCATTGCGATGAAAAAGCCTATGAAAAACCGGCTGTGCAGCGGCTCATCTTTTAATAAAAAATAAGCCAATAAAAAGGAGAAGAATGGGACAACGGAGCTGATGACACCTGCATTTGAAGCGAATGTATAAGTAAGTGCGACATTTTCTAAAAAGTAATATAAGACCACACCGCATAAACCTGCCAGCGCAAACATCCCTTCATGCTTTTTACTTCGCACCTTCATGGTGACTGGATAGATGATCATCAGAACCAAGTACCCTATAAAAAAACGGAAAAATAAAATCTCTGTTGGAGAAAAAGCCGTTAATAATATTTTGGTAGAGATAAAGGTAGATCCCCATAAAAAAATGGTGAACATGGCCGCCAAATGACCAAGCAGCTGTTTATTTTTCATCAGCAGTTACCTGCTTTACAAAAATTTGCTGATACTGCCCTGGCGTAAGCCCAATAAATTCCGAAAAGAAATGTGTCAAATGACTTTGATCAGAAAATCCAGCAGAGGCAGCCGCATCTACAGGCTTTACTCCTTGGGCAAGAAGCTCCTTCGCATAGTTCACCCTGACTGTCTGTAAATAACGATACGGCGTGATGCCTCTGAACTTTGTAAAAGCACGCAGCAATGAATATTTGTTCATAGACACAAGCTCACCTAATTCATCTAACGAGATATTTTCTGTGAGGTGAGTTTCGATATATTGCTGTACGTCTTGGACTTTTTGTTCGTTGGCACGTGCGGGTGATGCTTTTTCCTCTGATGTATCAGCATAGGCTTCAATCAATTGTTTCATAAAGAAATAGAAGGTTTCCTGTTTATTCAAAGCAGGAGCTTCTTCTGTGATCATTTGATGTAGATCATATAATGGCTTTGTTAGTTCACTTTGTGAAAACACAGGGGCTTTAAAATGCGGTTTGTGCTGAAAGACCTTCTCTAGCACCTCTGCTTCAATATTTAAGCAGCGATAATCGAGTGTCCTGTGATCAATTTGTTCACATGCATGATTATCATACGGATTGAAAAGAAGGATATCACCCTTTTCAATGATGTATTCTTGATTTTGGCAGATCAAACGTCTTTGACCATCTTCAATAAATCCAATCACATAATATGTATGAAAATGATTCGGGAACTTTTGCATGATGCCATGAAAGCGATACGCTTCTATTTGCAAGTTTTGATCAAAATGTACAGTTCGTTCCTCTTGTGTGTTCATGTCGATCCCTCTTTTCACTGAACTGATCATAAGTGTAGCACACCCTTTTTCTCTTGGATTGTACGATATTGACTTTTCGATGCAGGCTTGCCTAGAGGGAAGAACTTGGATAACATGAGACAAAAGATGATGTATAAAAGAGGGAACGATGGAATGAATTCATTCGAGTTGGAAAAACCAGCACCGTATCACATGCAATTTTATGAACAGCTGAAGCAAATGATTTTTGATGGCCAGTTTCAGCCAGGCGAGCGCATCAACGAAACACAGCTTGCCAAGCAATTTGGCGTAAGCCGATCACCGGTAAGAGAGGCCATGAGGCTGTTAGAAAAAGACGAGCTTTTAATCGCGGATCATCGCTCAGGCTATTCCGTCTATACGTTAACAGAAAAAGATGTTGAGGAGCTTTATCAAATTCGGGTGGCCTTAGAAACACTTGCTGTTGAGCTTGCCTGCAGGGAAGCCTCGCAAAGAGAAATGGATGAAATTGAGAAGGTTCTCACGCAGGCGGATGAAACAATCAAGCAGCAGCTGCCATCTAAAGAGATCGTCCAGTTACATGTAGCCTTTCACCAAAAAATCATTTTAGCGAGTCACAATGACCGTTTATCCAAACAATTGAAGCACGTGAATGCACTCATTCACTATTGCCGCATCTTCCATTTTAGCGGCGGGGCCCGTGCTGAAACCATTCAAAGGGAGCATACAGCCATCTATTCTGAAATAAAAGAGCGCCGCTCCAGAGAAGCTGTTCAAGCAATGAGGGAGCATTTATTACATGATGTCATGCACTTAAAGCAAGTACTCTCTAAAACAAACAAAGAGTAAAGGACTTTTCCCATTTTTTAAGCATTCCATGAACATATTTTGAATTTTTCGTAGATTTCAGCATGTCCAGACGATCTTTCGTTTATATTAGAAGATGAGAAACTAGCTTTTATACAGGAGGATTTGTATATGCATACAAGTATTAGCCGTCTTCGACAGGCGGGTTTTATTGAGGGTATGTCTCTTTTAACCCTTCTTTTAATTGCCATGCCTCTAAAATATTTTGCGGATATTCCGATGGCAGTCACTATTGTAGGCTCTCTTCATGGCGCATTGTTTGTCATCTATATGCTCATTTTGGCATATGTGACTTTTAAAGTTCGCTGGCATTTGAAATGGTCCATCGCTGGTTTTTTTGCGGCTTTCATTCCTTTCGGTAACTTCGCCTACGATAAGGTGCTCCGCCAATATGATACAAAAGCTTAATCAAAAAGGGCTAAAACGACATTCGTTTTAGCCCCTAGTCTTCACGCTGAAGCGTCCTGATAAAGGAACGCTTTTTTATATTGATGCATATTTCACAATGGCTGCTCGACGCGTCATGTCGTGATACGCCACCCATAATTCATCACCAGGCAAGACGCTAGTGATTGGATCGATTGGCTGCTTCACTTCATACATCATGCCATTTCTCTCAACCTGAATGATCGCTAACGGCAGATTGCCGATGACGCCCCCAAATTCAACATTGGTCACTTTTGCACTTCCTTGTTTCTCTTGCATGAGACCCATTTCTCTATCCAGCTCTTCTTTCTTTGTCTGGATCGTGATTTGAGTGCCCGCTGCGACCTGCATATGATCAGGGATAAACTGGCTGACCGTTTTTGTGATGGACTCATTTCCGTTTGAAACCGTCACATCAAGCTGAATAGGCTTTTGTTCATGGATGGCAATTGGATATTGCTTCACACGCTGGATCGTTCCTGTTAACGTCACATCTTTCCCCGATCGATTCCGCACTTCATGGCCATAGGCTGCCATTTTGAGCTGGCCGTTGATGTCGACGAGATCGGCTTTTTCTCCTGTTGTAAATTCAAAACCAGCGGCTTGAATCATTGGAATGATATACGTTTTCTGGTCCAATTCAAATGTGAGTGATAAGACGGTGCCTCGTCCTACAGTTCCATATGATTCTATATTTCTTAAAACAGCGCCTTTGATGAACTTTGGCTGACTTGGCTGTGAGAAGTCACCCTCTTTTAAGAGCATTGCCTTTTTCTTCTGCGGATTATAGAGAATGGCGATACGCTGACCTGGCTGTGGTATCTGGGTATAAGATACAACCGTTTTAACCGTCTTCTCGATATTTTGCCCATCATATTGAAATTGCAGCTGCATTTTGATAATCGGCTGTTCGTTGAGGTAGGTGCCTGTTTCTTTGACAGATACAATATTGGCTTCTAATGTGACACTGTCTTTGATTTTGTTGTTTCTTACCAATCTCAAAATCGGCGGCAGGAAGATGGCTAGTACAAATAACAGCAATGGAATAAACAGCCATATTGCCCAGTTGAGAATGAGCGGTCCGCCTTTCATGACATATTGCATAAAGGTGTCAAATGATGTTTGGTGAGCAGGGCTTGCGTTTTCGATTGAGATGACTTTTTGCAAAGGAAATTCCTTTAGCTGTTTGCTTTTCGTCTCAAATGCACCCGTTAATTGATTTTCGAATGAATAATAGATCCAATCACTATTCACATTTTTATGAAAAAATAGTCCTTCTCTGTTTAAAATTTCATATGAAAACGACTGAAAAAGCTTGCTGACAGACGTCGTCTTATTTGTGCGGTGGTTGTAAATATAACCAATCAGCTTGCCTTTTGCTTCGTCCTTTGCTGTAGAGCCTGCAAGAAGAACTTCTTCTTCATTAAGCTGGTAAATAAAGGTTTGATAAATCGGTTTTGGTGTTGGGACGACTTCACCAAGCCCTCCATCTGCATTCACTTTCCTTGGTCTTTTTGGATAGTTAGATTCGACAGCGACGGCAAAGTTTTGGGATGTTCCGATTGTTTTTGCTAGCTGCTTCTCCACTTTATCTTTAATGAGGCTAAACGGTTCAGCGTTTTTGGAGACATAGACCCCAAGCTGATGCTTATCGTTTGAGACTCCGCTGACATATGCTTTCTGGTCATTTTTTAAAGTCAATTCAAATATAGGTATAGGCGTCTGGCCTCTAAAGGAGTTCATGACGGCATCGATGGAAACGGGTCTTGCTGGCAGCTTCAGTTTGTTGAGATTGTGCACATGAAAAAACTGACCATTCTTTAGCTCACCTAGGACTGTAGCGGCACCTTCCATTTCTCCTGTAAACACAAGCCGTCCATTCCATTGATATGTATTCGTTTTTAAAAACGAGGGTATCTGCAAGTTTTGTTTAATGAGCTCTTTTTTTTCTCCGCTAGGCGTTAGTTTCTCGATCAAAAGCTGCCCCTCTTTATTTTTTAAAGCAAGTAAGAGATTGTTACCTTGAATGGATGGCACCATTTCATTAAACGTATCGCTTTCCGTGGTCCATTCACTGATTATTTTTCCTGATTGAGGATCATACATTACAAAATGGAGTTGCTGGTCTTTTGATACAGCACTCACCACTCGTTTCCCTTCATCAAATGTAAATATTCGTCTGACGTCATATTGCGTCGCTTTCCCTGCTGACAAATCATCTTGGTAGTGGTTCCACACCAAGAAACTAAGAATGATTGCTGGAATAAAGAAGACAATATACCTGAGGAAAATGACTGGTATTCTTTTCACTTGATCGCTTCCTTTCATGAGGTTCCTTTCACTTATACGTCAGTACAGCGAAAATGTTTCATGCTAGAAGAATACCATCAAAGCCCCTAAAATCCATATTTTACAAACTTTGTTGTTTACGATAAAATCCAATCAGATTCAAAAAAGGAGTTATCTCATTGGATAAGCTATCATCAATCATTCTAGCAGCTTGGCTGCGTGTCCCTCGCTGGTTCAAGCAATGGGTACTCGTATCCATTTCCATTTTCTTTTTTTATATGTGTTTTGTAAAGGGGCTGACTAGCTGGCACACCTTGCCGCCTGTCACTTTGCTCTCATGTGTGATTGGTTCCTTTATCATTTGGCTGATGTGGCTTAAGGGACAAAAAAATAAGTGAAAAGAGGACAATAATGAAAAAATCCATTCTTTATTTTGTGATCTCTTTTGTTCTGCAATTCGTTTGGTTTGGTCTTGTGCACCCAAATAGAGGCGTGACACTGCTGGATATGTTCATGTTTTCTATTTTGTTTGCGGTCATGTTCTTTTTTATTGAACGAATTTGGCGGTATAGGAAGAAAGGACAAAGTAAATGATCATGAAGCCCGCTTTATTCACTCTGATGATCTGTGCATTTATCGGCCTGCTGTTAGTGTCAAACCCTTTTGGAGCGGACGCTATGCGAATGGTTGCGACCTTTGTTTTTCCTTTTCTTGTGCTCATTGGTTTCGGGGTTCTATTGTTTGACCTAATGAAAAAGGCTGCCAAATAGATGGCAGCCTGTTCCTTACTCTTTTCATGCAAATAAATAATCAATGTTTAATCTCCGTTACGGAGTGTATGAATTAAGATTCGATCATATCAGTGTGTCATATGTGTTCCGAGTGAACCTACGTTTGAAAGTAAACGCCATGGAAGTTCTGGATAACAAGACAACGAAAGCCCTACCTCTCATTCGTCCTTACGGCTCCGAAGCCGTGCCAGTGTGAATTGTAAATCAAAACGTCTTTTTTCCATTCTTCCGCTTTTATAGGGGGCGGGTGCAGAAGGAAAAGAATAAGTTTGTTCGCTTTGACAGCGTCTCGTTCTTATCAAGTAGAAGCTCTATTGCTTCTCATTATGTCATAGAAAAAAGAAAGTTTACTTTCTTTATTTATTTGCTTATTTCAACACTAATATAAAACTATAACACATTCCCCCTGCTTACGCAAGTGTTAAAGTGATAATTCTGCTGGTGTACGGCTTCCTTCATTCATATAACGAATGGAGGTTGGTTCAATCTTCAGAATCACTAGATTCGGATCCTCTTTTCCTTTAAACCATTTCTCCATCTCATCAGACCAAAGACGGTCGATCAGTTCCCGATCATCGGTTAATGCTGCGGTGCCTGCAATCTCTGCATAAGTATCACCGAATCCTTCGCCTGAATATCCAATAAGAATATGAACATTCGGATTTTTTTCAATTTCATCTGCTTTATGTGTTTCTTTACTCGTTGGTGTATATAACGTCAGACCTTCATGGAAAAACGTCATGTAGCGGGTATGCGGCTTATCCTGTTCAACAGTCGCTAGTGTCCCGACCTTTTGTTCATCTAATAGGTTTAATACCTTTTGTTTTAATTCTTCTTGAGACATATCGTTTCACTCCTTCAAAATTTCATCCGTATACGTAGGTTTCCACGACAGCCCATTCATTAAACAAAGAAATGTGTTTTTCATAAAAAGCGACCTTCTGGCTGATGCTATAGAAAACAGGTTCAATGAAGGGAGAAATTGAACATGCATCATGAAACGATGTTCCATTTGAGTTCACTTGTCATTGCGGCAGTTGTTGTAGGCATTATCGTATGGTCTGTCATATCTGTGCAGAAAAATCGCAAGAAATACTAAAATCACCGCCCAATCAAAGCTGGGCGGTGCCGCGGTAGATCATGTATTCATAAAGGAACCGCCATTGACGTGGAGTGTCTGTCCTGTCATATAAGACGATTCGTCAGAAGCCAGCAGGACAAAGCAGCCGACATGCTCAACAGGCTGTCCTGGTCTTCCCATTGGGGTTTCTGCGCCGAAGCTTTCCACACTGTCTTCATCAAATGTAGATGGAATGAGCGGCGTCCAAATTGGACCTGGCGCTACACCGTTCACCCGAATCCCATCTTTCACAAGCGATTGTGCCATAGAACGCGTAAAGCCGTTAATGGCTCCTTTTGTCGCCGTATAATCAATCAGCACTGGGTTTCCTCGATATGGGTTAATTGATGTTGTATTAATGATGGAGCTTCCCGGTTTTAAATAATCCAGTGCCTTTTTCGTAAAATAGAAATAGGAATAGAAGTTGGTTCTAAAGGTTTGGTGAAGCTGTTCACTCGAAATATCTTGAATACGTTCTTGCGGATGCTGTTCAGCCGCATTATTTACTAAAATGTCTAATTGACCAAAGGCTTCAACTGTTTTTTCTACTGCTTTCTCACAAAAGGCTTCGTCACCGACATCTCCTGCAATCGTTAAGCATTTAACGCCTTCCTGTTCTACACGTTTTTGCGTATCCTCTGCATCCTCATGTTCATTTAAATACACAATGGCAACATGTGCCCCTTCCTTTGCATAGGCAACAGATACTGCCCGTCCAATTCCACTATCTCCACCTGTAATCAGTGCCACTTTTCCTTTTAGCTTGCCAGAACCTTGATATGATTCATCCTCAAAGATCGGCGCTGGATTCATTTCTCTTTCACTGCCTGGCTGCTGATCCTGCGTTTGGCGCGGAATGCCATTTGTTAAATATTCACGTAAATCCATGTGTAAGCTCCTCCTTGATTTGTTGATGTATCCTTTCATTACCACCTCATTTTTTCACTCAAACATCATAAAGCTGTACAGATGTGTTCCCGAAAATCAGCATGTTTGAAGAGGGGAAAAATCGGTTACATGATCATCAAAAAGGAGCGTTCTCACATGCTGTCTATTTCGAAAACCTTTAGCAGACCAAAAGGCTGGCTCGGAAGCATTGCTGGACTCATTATGGCAAATGAAAATAAAGCATTGAATCAGTGGGCCATCCGCCACTTAGATTTGACAGATGGTGAAAACATTTTGGAAATTGGCTATGGACCCGGCTACAGCATTAAACATATGCTCAAGCATTATGAAGATCTTCACATTGATGGGCTTGATGCTTCTTCCACCATGCAGGAGCAAGCACAGTCACGCGTCAGCAAACGGGCAAAAGACAAACAAGTTCGGCTGTATGTCGGAAAAATCGAGAAAACACGTCTTCCCGGAGAGCAGTATGACAAAGTGCTGTCTGTTAACAATTTTACGATTTGGGATGATCCAAAAACGGGATTACTCAATCTTTATCACACCTTGAAACCAGGCGGAACACTCGTTATTGTGATGCAGCCAAGAGAAAAAGGAGCTGACGCCAAGCGGACAAAAGAGATGGGTAAAAACATATTAAACGACTTGCAGTTTGCCGGGTTTGACCAATTTTCTATTGAGTATGAACAAATTCGTCCTACCCTTGCTGTCTGTGTCACAGCAAAAAAGCCGAGAAGCGAATAAGCTCTCGGCCTTTTTCTTACCACTTTGCCTCTTTGACAAATTGATAGAAAAGCTGATGTAATTTCTGTTCAATGTCTTCCTTTGTCCCCTGTCCATAAAGCGCCATGCTTTCTTCACTTTCAATGATGGATGAGCTGATCAGACTAAACATTTCTGATCCTTCCTTGCCAAGCTCTTGCGGCGCAAGCATCATGAGCATTCGTGACATCTGCTGCTGCCCGCCATCCATGCTTTTAACCTCGTATGCCTCATCAAGATCATAAATATGAAAGATTGGTTCCTTGATGAATGTATGCTTTAAATGATAAAGAGCAAACTCAGTGCCAGGTATGCCTAAGCCGCCTTGCTGTTCACGTTCCAGAAGGCCGCCCGCCACATCATCCGCATGTATGATAAACCCTTCCTCTTCAAGCTGACGAAGCAGCTGCCTGATAGTTTCATCATGCTGCGGCATCGTCTTTCTTTTTTCGATGGTAAAATGGGACAGGATGCTGCGAATCACAAACATATAATTCGTCACCTGCTCTGCAACCGCCATCATATCAACGGTTTCTTGCACCAATTCTTTAGGAGATTCTTTTGTTCTTTTTTTCTCGATGATATAAGGAATCTTCCGTTTAATATGAGCCTTCACACGCATGGCATCATCCTCGTTTAAGAGGGGGCTGACCATAATGTAATCGATATGCTCATAGGGAATCGGAACGGTCGAGACAATCATGTCATAGCTCGATGCATCGATTTCCTTTAGCTCCATCAAGGAGGATAGATCGAATTTGGCGATCTCCGGCAATTCTTTTTTCAACCGGGAGGCAAGCATTTTCGAGGAACCAATCCCGCTTGAGCAAACAACGAGCGCATGAATTTTTGTTTCTTCTTTTTTGATTTCAAGCACTGAGCCAAAGTGAAGCACAAGAAAGGCAATTTCATCCTCTGGAAATTCAATCTCTGGAAAGAAACGCTCGACTCCTTCTTCAATCGCCATAAACAGCAAAAAGTAGTCTTTTTTTATTTGTTGTGTGAGCGGATTATAGATTCTCATCTTTTCCTTTAGACGGTTCATGGCAGGCTCAAGATGAGACACGAGCCCCTCATACAATGAATCATTTTCATTGAGATGATAGCCGGTTTTATTTGAAATAAAATCAATGAGCTTTTTCGTTCTCAGCGCTATATCCAGCTCAATTTCATCAATACGGTATTCTGCCCCAAAGCTGCGATTTGCACTGCGAAGATGGATGGTCATATATCCGACCTCCGCTTCAGGAATCTCCACATTAAACATGCGTTCAAGCGCCCTTGCCATTCGAAGTGATGATTCAAATTCCTTCGTCCTCTTTAATTCCAGCAGCTCTTCCTCTTCCATTCGAATGGTTTCCCCAAGCTGAATACGTTCGATAGCATAGGTTAAGTGAACAACAAGTGCAATATAGGCACTATCAGATAATGAGAGTGACAGTCGATCTTTCAAATGAAAGAGCAGCCTTTCTACCTTTAGCAGCTGTCCTCTGCTGACAACGCCAAACACCTTTTCCGTTGCTTTCGTTCGATGTTTGATATTCATTTCAATCGTTTCTAAAAATAATTGAATATCGAGCCGGTCAACAATGAGATTGCCGACAATTTTTCGTTTTGCTTCCTCCGGCCCTTTTAATTCAATGCCGTACCCGCGCTTGCGGATAAGCTGCAAACCGTATGGAGCAATCCACTCCGTTAGTTCATCTAAATCATAGCTGATCGTCGCATTTGTGACCTGCAAGTCAGCTGCGAGTGTGTATAATTTCACCGGTTCCTTCGCTTCAAGCAGCGCACATAGAATTAAGAGCTTTCGTTCATCTGAGCTATATTCGATTTGATCCTCATTTGACATATGAGCAAGAAGCCGCTGTTTATCCTCCTGTTCGCCGACTGCCTTCAAGCCTTTCCCCGGCTGTTTATCTAACGAAAGATGATAATCTTTCAATATTGGTTTAATGGATTTTAGTTCTCTATGGATCGTTCTAGTACTTACCTGAACAGAATCGGCTATCTCACGAATGGTGACATAACGATTTTGCTGAATGATGTATTTAATGACTTTCTGTTCTCGTGCCGTTATGTACATGAAATGCCTCCTTCTGCATAAATAGGTCTATTGTCACACCTTAATATAAAACGCTTTCAACAAGCGATGCAATCTTAAGTTGATCTGACTTTGGCACAGCGGCTATGACAAAATTAAAAACAAGGGTTTCATCAGACGCTTCTCCAAAATGACGGTCCATAATCCTTTTGATGAAATTGAACCTTTTGTTCTTGAAAAGGCAGTGAACCTCCGGCTTTTAAAGAATAAGTCGGATTGTATACGGGAGAGCCAAAGCAATAATCGATTGTGCCTTCTTCTGGACGGAACATGACGGTTCGCATCGTTCCAAACAGCTCCTCATAATTGTGCACAGCCAGACCATCAGGATATTCTGTCTGGAACAGTTTCACAAGAGAATCACTTGATCGTTGCTCTTTTAAAGCTTCCATTAACATATCGTATCTGACAACAGAATGATGTTTGGTCATCCCTTTTGCTGTTTGATCAACTACCGGATGATTCGTTGCGGCAATATAACCTCTCTCCGGTCTCCTCACCCTTTTTTGACCATCAATGATTTCAATCACAGCCGCCTTTCCTTTTCGATCGGCAAGCATGATATGAACATTTGAGGCAACGGGCATTTCCTCGATACAGCGAATGGCTTCCTCGACCGTTGGACAGGATTCTAGAACAGAGCGAATCACATGATACACCTGCAAACCGGCGACGGCTGGAGGCTTTAAACCGGGTTCATTGCCAACCGGCGGACCGCAAGCAGAGAAAGTCACAGCAAGACCATGCTCATTCATTCCATCAGATCTGCCAAACAACAGCAGCGACGAGCCTGTATGATATGCCGAGCCTTTCACATGTGTCGTCACAAGACGCATATCATCAAAAATCGGGGAGAAATCATAGTTACGCAGCATGACCGTTTGTTGGCCTGCCGCCATATTCCCCTGCCTCACGCAATGGGAACAGCCAGGCTGAAGATGAGATGAATAGAAAAAGGTCAAATAACGCTCATCTAATTGCATTTCATCACAAAATCCAGCAATCTCTTCATCTAATTGAGGAAGAAAGGGACGGATCAACTGCTTCGTTTCTTTCACAGCCTGTTGTGTTACCGGTTCTGTTCGAATATATTGTGTCTTTAGAAACGGGTTCTCCTTAAGCCAGACAGCCTGCTGTTTTCCTACTTCATAAGCCGTTCCTGTCATCTTTTGAAAAAACGCACTGATTTCCTCCATGCCTGCACACCTCTTTCGCCTTCGTTTCTTTTATCATATCGAAACCGTCATATATTGAAAAGGATGAAAAAAACTGCAATCCCACCGGATTACAGCTGTTTACAGTATGCCTTAAACAATGCTTCTGCCATCGCTTCATACCCCTTAGGATTCGGGTGAAATTGATCAATCGATAAGTAGGCTCTTTCATGTCCTTCAAACGCCCGGTACACATCCACAACTTCTACATGCGGATTCGCAGCAAGCAAACGAAGCTGTTGATTATATTGCTGAAGCCACCGACCGGCTATTGGTATTTGCGGAAATGGATTATATAAATTCATGAAATACACGTAGTAGGGCTGATGCTGCCCTCTTTTGATCTGAGCGATTTCTTGAATCATCTTGCTAAAATTCGCCTGACAATGTATGACTGCTTGCAGCAGTTTCTTTTCATCTTCACTTTCCTCATACTGCTGAACAGCTTGAACAAGGTCATTCCCACAGCCTGTGATGGTGATGATGTCAGCTGCCGCAATCGAACGTCTCACCTCTGACCGTTTGAAGAGCTGTAAAATCTGCTCGGTCGTTAACCCTGATTTTGCAAATACGGACAGTTCGACTGGTGCATGCGTCTTTTTTTCAAGCATCCACCAAAACCGCTGAACAAATCCTCCGCCAAATAAACGTGCCCCCACACCAACTGTTAAGGAATCTCCAATCGCAACATAGGATCGTCCCACTCTTATCCCTCACTCTCTCCTGCCTTCTCTTATATATACGAAACCGGAGAACAGATGCTTGTAGCAGATGACTTAGGGGCATCCATCTTTTTTTGAGATGCAGCGCCTTTACAAACTCTTTACTTGCGATATCGATCAATTTTTTGTTCAATAAGAATAGGCTTTTTGCGCTGAAAACTGCGTGTTTACGCGTTCCAGAAAAATTTACAAACTTTTTATCTTGATTTCGAGACTTTTTACCTTGACTTCAAACTACATAGTGATTACAATGAAAATATCAGTTTTCATGTAACTGTGCTTGTTACATCTTTTTCATAGCATTCCAATATGATTAAAGATGCCACATATTCAGTGTACCTTTGGGATACGCTAAAAAAATAACCGAAACAGAAAGGATTGAATGAACATGGCAAAAGTTTTATACATCACTGCACATCCGCATGATGAAACAGTTTCTTACAGTATGGCTACTGCTAAGGCATTTATCGAATCTTATAAGGAAGCAAATCCAAGTGACGAGGTTGTACATATCGATTTGTACAAAGAAAACATCCCTCACATTGATGCAGATGTATTCGCTGGCTGGGGCAAACTTCAATCTGGCGCTGGTTTCGATACACTTTCAGCTGAAGAGCAAGCGAAAGTTGCTCGTCTAAACGAATTAAGTGATCAATTCGTTTCTGCTGACAAATATGTATTTGTTTCACCACTTTGGAACTTCTCATTCCCACCAGTTCTTAAAGCATACATCGACTCTGTTGCTGTAGCTGGTAAAACATTCAAATACACTGAGCAAGGTCCTGTTGGATTATTAACAGACAAAAAAGCTCTTCACATCCAAGCACGTGGCGGATACTACTCTGAAGGTCCTGCTGCTGAACTTGAAGCAGGTCATCGTTACCTTGGTACAATCGCTAGCTTCTTCGGAATTCCTTCTTTCGAAGGTCTTATCGTTGAAGGCCACAATGCTGAGCCTGCGAAAGCAGAACAAATTAAAGCAGATGCAATCGAACGTGCGAAAGCTTTAGGAAAAACTTTCTAATCAACTGCACACAAAAAGCCAATGATCTTTACGGTCATTGGCTTTTTATTTGTTCAGAAAAACCTAATTCTCTCGAAATATCACTGGCGGCTTTTTTCACCTGTTTAATTAAGTAAGGTAAGCGTTCTTTTTGATATCCTGCTTCAAATCCTGCAATGCTAATACCTGCTGCCACTTCCCCTAGATGATTGAAAATAGGAGCTCCAATCGCAGCTGTATAGTTTTCAAGCTCAGAATAGCTTAGCGTATATCCCCGCGCATTTGATTCTTCCAGCATGTTTCTTAGAACCTCTTTATCTGTGATGGTCCCAATTCCGATCTTCCCCAGCTCAATTGAGTCAATATAGGCAAGTCTCTCGCTCTCTGGCAAAAAGGAAAGAATACTTCTCGCACAGGCACCCGCATATAGGGGAGACCGTCTGCCAACGGCGGTGTAGAGTCGAACAGGCTGCGTACCTTCAATCTTTTCCACGTAAATGGCTTCGTCGGCCTCACGAACAATGAGCTGTACAGCTTCTCCTACTTCATCCCGTAAGCTTTCCATAAATGGTCTTGCAATCCTTCGAATATCTAGGCGGTCCGCCACAAGCTGACCGTATTCAAGGAACATTAAGCCTAATCGATAAACACCTGTTTCTTGCTTTTCTAACAGTCCCATATCGGCTAAAGAGTTCGCCATGCGATGGACAGATGTTTTCGGCATACCGGAAAGCTCGATCATTTCATTTAATGTTAATTGATCGTGAGCGATAAACAGCCGCAAAATCTCCATTGATTTCACAACCGTTTTATTTGTGTTTTGCATCTTCTTCACCTTTTCTAAACGAGAATGCTTCCAGCTTGATTCTTGCGGCCAGCTCCCTCAGTTCTGCTTCTTGCTTAAATAACGCCTGCTCTGCATCCCGATGATCTATTTGTTCAAAATACAGCTTTGCCCCAGGCATCACCTGTGCAATAAGCGGCAAATCAACAGTCACTACTTCTCCTATACGCGGGTATCCGCCTGTCGTCTGCCGATCTGCCAGCAGAATAATCGGCTGGCCATCAGGAGGAATTTGAATAGATCCAAAGGCGACCGCTTCTGAGATCAATTCCAGCTTTTCTTTTAAATGAACCGGCTCTCCCTTTAGCCGGCAGCCCATACGATCTGATTGAGGTGTGACCTGATAAGGCTGCTCAAAAAATGCGGTTTGAGATGTTTCTTGAAAATGAGAAAAATGCCTCCCTGCCAGCACACGAATCACTGGTGATTTCCGCAGCGGTAAAAAATGATCACGACTCACTGTCCAATCGGGTGCGCCGTATCCCGCCTGTTTCACTTTATTTTTCAGCCTATCAAACAAATGATCCGCTACGATAGACGGCTCTCCAACAGGCAGAACGTCGCCTTTTTCAAGCGGTCGTCCTTTCAGTCCACCGATCCCTGCTCTGACATAGGTGCTTTTGCTCTGCATGACTGGTTCCACATCAAATCCACCTGCCACAGCAAGATAAACGCGGCAGCCTCTCTTACAAAGACCAAAGGTGATCGTGCTTCCTGATCGGACAAAGAGCGGCTTCCATAATGGTGCCCGCTCTCCATCAATATCAATCTCAACATCAGCACCAGTGAATGCAATGAGCTGATCCCTCTCACAAGTGAGCACAGGCCCCGGCCCCATCAACGTCACTTCCAGCACGGCTTCGTTTTCTTGGTTGCCGGTGAGAATGTTGGCGATTCTAAGTGAGAGCGGGTCCATGCCGCCGCTCGTTAAGACGCCATACTTTTGATAGCCTTGCCGCCCTTTATCTTGAATGGTTGTGTAGATCCCTGGCTTGATGACATGAATACTCAACGTTCTGCCTCCTTCATGCTGAAAAATTCCTTTTCAGACATTTGGACAAATCTGACCTCGTCCCCTGCTTTCAATAGACTCGGAATTTCCTCGTCTGGGCGAAAAAGCGGCAGCGGGGTTTGTCCAATGAGCTGCCAGCCCCCGGGTGTGGAAATTGGATAAACGCCTGTCTGCTTTCCTGCAATACCAACAGAGCCTTTTGGAATGGACATCCGTGGTGTTTCTCTGCGTGGTGCTGCGATCTTTTCAGACAGCCCGCCTAAAAACGGAAACCCTGGGGCAAATCCAATCATATAGACAAGGTACGTGCCGGCAGTGTGAATACGCACGACTTCTTCTGGCGTTAAACCATTGATACGGGCAACCTCTTCTAAATCAGGGCCCAGCGCTCCCCCGTAACAGACTGGAATGTCAACGATGCGGCGCTTTACCTGAACTCCCTCCTGCCATTTGTCTTCAAGAAGTTGTTCAATATAGCCTTTGACCCATTCATACGGAGACAGGTCATGTTGTTGAAGTCGGGCCGATTGATGAACAGTATAAGGCTCGTAAAAAACAGTCACGTTTGTAAAGGCTTGAACCGCTTCTACATATCCTTCAAATGGGTGCTGTTCAATACATGCAAACAGCTGCT
The DNA here is from genome assembly GCF_054161415.1 of Bacillus sp. PK5-006. Lineage (NCBI taxonomy): Bacteria > Bacillati > Bacillota > Bacilli > Caryophanales > Bacillaceae > Bacillus > Bacillus sp. PK5-006. The sequence goes on from NZ_CP096414.1 coordinate 3,270,549, forward strand.
CAACACGTGCATGAATCTCCTCACGTATGTCAGCTCCAGCTTGGATGACGATCGCTGCATCTCCCAACGGGTGGTAGGTGATGGAATCTTTTATCGTTAAAAAAGCCACTTGAGGACACCTCTCTTTCTACAGTACACCTAGCTTTTGATCTCTTCGATCTGTGATGAACATATGCCCGGGTGCATGAGTGATCGCAATGTCGGGTTTTGTATGCATGACAATGGCTTGCGGCGTCACACCACATGCCCAAAACACCGGGACTTCTCCTTCTTTGATCACAGATGGTTCTCCAAAGTCAGGCTGATTCACATCGGAAATGCCAATCACCGCTGGGTCCCCTATATGAATTGGCCCGCCATGGACTGATGGAAATCGAGACGTCACTTGAACACTTCTTGTGACTTGATGCGCCGGAATGGGTCTCATGCTGACCACCATTGGGCCATGAAAGACTCCTGCTTTTTCACAAGCTATATTCGTTTGATACATGGGTACGTTATGACCGTCTTCAATATGGCGGACAGGAATGTCATTCAGCATAAGCGCGTGCTCAAACGTAAAACTGCATCCAATGAGAAAGGCAACCATATCATCCTCCCAATAAGCAGTGATATCTGTCACCTCTTCTTCAAGAATCCCTTTTCGGTAAATACGGTACTTAGGAAAGTCCGTACGAATATCCGCTTGAGGCGCCGACCGTCTTGGTACTGGATCACCTGGGTCCAGTACATCAAGCAATGGACAGGCAGCCGGATTCCGCTGGCAAAATAAAAGAAAATCAAAGGCAAGTTCCTTTTTGACAATCATTAAATTGGCTTGAGCAAACCCTTCTGCAAAGCCAGCCGTTGGTCCTGTGATTTCTTTTTTACGAATCAACTCTCTGATCTGTGAAGGCTCGTATGTTTGATAGATATTCATTCGATTCAGCTCCATAGTTTTGGAATTTCATTGATAATGGTATACCCGCCCATCAATGCCATGATGACAACGACAAATGCGCCTGATACTGTCAAAAAGAATGGATGTCGATAATCCCCGACAATGTCTTTCTTATAAGCCGCTACAAGTAAAGTGCCAAGTGCGATCGGTAAAATCAATGCATTGAGCGCCCCCACTAAAACTAATATGTTCACAGGTCGTCCGATCGTAATAAAACAAATAGTCGAGAGAGCAATAAAGCCGATGATAATCCCACGCTGATTTTGTTCAATTTTTGGCGAGAAGGTTTTAAAGAAGGAAACAGACGTGTAAGCCGCGCCAATAACTGATGTAATCGCCGCAGCCCACATAATGATGCCGAACATTTTATATCCAACATTTCCAGACGCCAATTGGAATACAGAAGCAGGCGGATTGGCTGGATCAATCTGTAAGCCCTTTGAGACCACTCCTAGAACGGCCAAAAATAAAGCGACACGCATCACAGATGTAATGAGAATGCCGAAAACAGAGCTTTTTGTCACTTGAGGAAGTGCATCCTTTCCTTTAATGCCAGCATCCAATAGACGATGCCCACCAGCAAAAACGATATAGCCGCCAACTGTTCCCCCGACAAGTGTCACTATTGATAAAATATCAATTTCTTCTGGGACAAATGTTCTGAGCGCTGCTTCTCCAACGGGCGGTGCTGTTGAAACCGCCACGTACAGCATCAGGCCAATCATGACAAAACCTGCTATTTGTGTGAAACGGTCCATTGCTTTCCCAGCTTCTTTAATCACAAAGATCAAAATGGCAATGACAGCACTGATCCCTGCACCGATTCGCGGATCGACTCCGAAGATCACCTGGAAACCGAGACCAGCTCCAGCGATATTTCCGATGTTAAAGGCAAGTCCTCCAATGACAATCAAAAAGGCCAGCACATAGCCGAGACCCGGGAGCACCATATTCGCTATATCCTGACCTCGTTTTTCTGAAACGGCAATGATGCGCCATACATTTGTTTGTGCAAAAATATCTAATAAAATGGAGATCAAAATGACAAACCCAAAGCTAGCCGCAAGCTGCTGTGTGAAGACGGTTGTTTGTGTTAAAAATCCCGGTCCGATCGCGGACGTCGCCATTAAAAAGGCAGCGCCCATCAGCATAGACCGATTCCCCTTTGGAGCCTTCATGTGTTTGACTTTCTCTGTTTTCATGCTGTTTCCCCCTTTGATGACAATTTTTATTGAAAGGCCTTGAGATGAATACCGGCTTCTTTTAGCTTCGCTGTAATGGTTTTCGCAAATTGAAGCGCATGGCTGCCGTCTCCGTGAATGCAGACCGTATCTGCTTTGAGCTCGATATCTTCTCCTTGAACTGTACGAACCCTGCCTTCTCTCACCATACGAACAACCTGCTGGACGGCCCGCTCATCCTCTTCAATGAGTGCATGTGGTTCGCGGCGCGATGTCAGCGTCCCGTCTGTTTGATACGTCCGATCAGAAAACACTTCATGTGCCACTTGCAAACCTATTCGTTCACCTGCTAACGCAAGTTCACTGCCTGACAGACCAAATAACACAAGGTTTGGGTCCACATCATACACAGCCTGCGCAATCGATTCAGATAATTCAGTATTTTTAGCCGCCATGTTGTAGAGAGCTCCGTGTGGTTTGACATGCTGCATCGTACCGCCCTCGGCCTTGAGAAAGGCTGATAGAGCGCCAATTTGATAGATGACAAGATCATAGGCTTCCTCTGCGGAGATAGCCATTGGACGTCTGCCAAAGCCGGCCAAATCTTGCAAACCAGGATGTGCACCAATTTTGACCCCTTTATCCAATGCCATTCTGACTGTCTTTCTCATAACCGTTGGATCTCCTGCATGAAAACCGCAAGCAATGTTGGCTGAGGTGACATATTCTAAGATTTGTTCGTCTGCACCGATTGTGTATTGACCAAAGCTTTCTCCCAAATCACAGTTGATATCCACTTGATACATAGAATCCCTCCTTGTTGTTCCGAAATACGGAATATAAAGTCCGAATATTCGAATTTATATTGATTATACCAACTTTGGATAGACTGCACATGAAATTGTCAGAAAATATAACAATCGAACTAGGAGAAAACAAAAAAAGCGAGAGGTAAAGTCCTCTCACTTTTTCTGTAATGAAATGCACCTTATTTAGACAGCACCCAATGTTGGATGGCTTTTGCCACGCCGTGTTCTGTGTTAGGAGCCGTAATCCAATCAGCGGCCTCTTTCACCACTTCCTGGGCATTTCCCATCGCAATGCCTAATCCGGCTTCTTGAATCATGGCCATATCATTGAGGCTGTCGCCAAGTGACATGACGTTATCCATCGTACAGCCAATGCGTTCAGCTACTTTTGCAAGAGCTGCCGCTTTGTTAATGCCGGCTGCATTCACTTCAATATTCGTTGGACTTGAGTTTGTGATCTCTAGGTGCTTATTTGTTTTCAATGTATTGAGGACTTCCTCACGAACGTCATCATCATGAATATCAAAGCCAAATTTCAGCCATTCATGGTCATGAATTCGTTCAGGGAATTCACCTCTCCACACCTTATCCACAGTCGAAGCCCAGTAATCGGTTTCGTACCTATTTTTTAAATCCCACATCATTTGGACGTGATCAGGATGCAGCAGATCCCGTTCGATCAGCTGGAAGTTTGAATCCCAGATTTCACTTCCGTTTGCTGTCACGAGGTAAGACGATAACTTGAGCGGCTCAACCAGCTCTCGGCATGTCATCAGTGTCCGCCCTGTGCTAATGACCACATGGACCCCTTTTGCTTCAGCCTCTTTAATGGCTTGTTTATTTTCCTCTGGAATGATGTGCTCACTGTTTAACAGCGTGCCATCCATATCAATGGCAATCAATCGGATGTCTTTCTTATGAGCTTGTGTTGACAAATTGAGTACCCCACTTTGTATCGATTTTTGAAACTATCTTTATTTTAATATAAAGAGGAAGAAGGCACAAAGGGACGAGTTTGATCCCATAGAAAAAAGACCTTGTTGCAGGTCTTTTTCACATGTGCTTAGCGTTCACACGCAATGCCGTCTTTATCGCGGTCAAGGTGCTTATTTTTTTGATAAAGTGCTTTAGATACATAAGGCTTGTACTTTGTTTTTCCACCTTTGTTTTTCGTGTTTTTGCTTTTTGCTACGCCGCCTTTATACACTTTGTTCAGCGCTTTGCAGTTTTTGTAAGACTTGACCGTTTTTGCATCTGCTGTGTGGGTGTCGACTTGTGTAAAGCTTAGCAAAAGACCTAAAGACAGGACAGCCACCATGATTTTTTTCAACATGTAAAATCCCCCTATTTTTTCTAATTTTACATTTTTATCATATGTCACCACTTTTTGTTTTTCAAGACTATTGAGCTAAATATTTTGGTTTTTTTGGCATGAAATACACCTTATATCCTATATGGTACAATGAGTGGGAAACCTTTCCGTTTTTGACACGTATATGAAGAGAGGAGTTTTTCACATGAAAATGAAATATACCATTTTATATGTAAACGCTGTGGAGGCGAGTATTCATTTCTATCAGCATGTACTTGGTTTCCCAATAAAATTGAGGGTTGAATCCTATGTTGAGTTTGACACTGGAGACGTGACGTTATCGATTAATTCACGCCAGGATGTCAAAGAAGCACTCGGATTGCCTGTCCCTGAAACAAATCAAACATCTCAAACGTTTGAAATTGGCTTTGTTGTGGATGATGTGGAGCAAACGATTGCATCAATGAAAGAAAAAGGGGTACCGATCATCAAAGAACCTGCAAAAAAACCATGGGGTCAAACAGTCGCTTATGTGTCTGATCCTGATGGTCATTTCATTGAAATATGTGATGCGGTCTCCTAATTGTCTTTGAAGGGAGTGAACCAGAATGAGAAAAAAACATGCTTTTTTCGCCGGTGTTTGCTCAATGATTGTGATTTGCAGCGCCGCTATCCTGTTGCAGCACCTTGAATGGATTGGGTTTGTCAGTGGCGGCATCTCAATTATTGGGGTCGTGATGTCTGGGGTGCTAATGGGTGCTTGGACAAGTGGAGAAGAGACACGAGCAGCCTATCATTCTGAAACAAAAGAACACCGCATGTGGCGCCTTGATACGGCTTTTCTTGTGATGATTTTTGCACTTCCACACATGGCTGCGTCGGTCTTTTATGTTTTGATGTAAACACTTGTTAAAAGGAGTTAGTCTTATGGCTGTTTTTATTCTATTCATTGTATTTGGCTTTCCTATTCTCTCTGTGCTGATTGGCATTTTTGGCACGCTCTTTTTGAAGAATGTATGGATGCCTACTTTGATTGTGCTGTTAGCGAGCATGATCTTCATGTTCACTTATATTGACGGGAATGAATCCTTTCTCATTTGGGTGATTGTCTATACCGTCTTTACGTTCCTTGCTGGATGGATCACAAAGCGGCTCAAGTAAAAAAGAACAGTTTCCACTGTTCTTTTTTTGAATCATATATCCGCACACCATAGTTCAATTTCAATTTTCAGCTCAGGCCATCCTAAAGCTGATACATAAGCAACCGTCATTGATGGGTAAGCTGTTTTGAAGATCGTATCCCACTGAGGATATAGATGGTCCCAGTCTATCACTTTAGGAGCTATTTTTCATTTCATTTAAGTGCTAATTTGCACTAAAATACTCTTATATTGAAGCATCTTATTGATTTAAACAAAATATTAAGTAATAGCCCATAAGGGTAGCTTCATACCTAAACTACAGTTAAAATACCAATCATACACTAACCGTTTTTGTTACCTTTATTTTTTTGAGGCCGAAAAAGGGTCTCATCGTTTTCTAGCTTAGAATCAATAAACTCCACAATACGTTGAAGATCGTGTATTTGATTCATCACTTTTTCTTTATATTCTAAAAGGGTTCTTTTTAATTCGGGAACAGAACTAAGTTTATATTTTACAGGATATTGTAAAATATTTTTCATTTCATTTAATGACATTCCTGTTTTTTTCAGACAAATAATCAGTTCCATTAGCTCTATGTCTTCTTCATCGTATATTCGATGTCCATTTCGTTTTCTTTTTGCATAAGGAAGCAATCCGATTTTTTCATAATAGCGGATCGCATCTTCAGTTAATCCGGTTTTCTTGGAAGCTTGCTTGATAGAATAAGCATTCACATCATCACCTACTAATTTTGTTTACAGATAGATTAATTAAAATCTAAACGAGAAACTCGTTTTGGTAAATATCAATCAGTTGATTAAGTACTTGTGCCTCATAACCAGAGAATTTGATTGCAGTTTCTTTGCCCTTGTTTACAAAAATCCCGGTAATTTCGTTGTTGAAATTGAAAGCAGCTTCATATAAGCGAGATGCCCCTTTGCTTGGAGGAGAAAAAATAAGGTTCCTTATGGGAAGAATATAACTGGGCATTCTTTTTCCTTTGGTCAACTTCGTCCTGTTTGGTCCTGGGCAGACACTGCGAATTTTTATTCCCTCGGTCAATAGCTTCGGAGCAATTCCATTCGTCCACAGGGTAAGGGCTAATTTACTGTTCGCATATGGACCTATAATCTTTTTAAATGGAATTGTCTTAGGATCGATTACTGTATTTAAGTCAAATCGCTTCAAAAATAATAAAGAATTGGAAGACGTATTAATGATCGTTTTCTCCTGCCCATGTAGTAACAGTTCTTTAAGTTCCATTGTAACGATATAAGGCACTAATGTATTAACTTCAAAATGAATTTCACGCCCTTGTTTGGAATATTTGTATTCAGCAAAACTGACTCCTGCATTGTTAAAAATCAAGTCAATTTTGGTCTCGCTTTTCTTAATCTGGCTAAGTACGTTTCTAAGGCTGGAGAATTCGGCTAAATCAGCTTTATATACTCTTAATAGCTTCTTTTTAAGAGCATCAATAATTATTGGTTGATCATTTGGAAAGTCAGAACGAATTACAGCAATTACTTCCCATCCTTGAGATAGAATCTTTTTCGTCAGTTCCAATCCAATCCCAGAGTTGGCTCCTGTAATCAATACCACTTTATTTTGTTCGTTCATTTTATTCTTCCTTTCTGTGTTTCCGATAGTAAACACAGATTACTACTTGGAGTGAACACCAAGTCAAGGGAAATTTTTAAATATATTTCCATAAGCGATTGATATTCGTATCCTTAAAAAAAGCTATCCTTTATTAGGGACTGACCCCATAAGATGAGACAAATAAAAAACACCTTCAAGTTTGAAAACGGATCGTTGTAATCCGAAATAAAACATGGAGGTGTTTTTTCTATGGGGACAAGAGTGAGTTATCCGGTTGAAGTCAAGCAGAAGGCTGTAGACATGAGATTGGCAGGCGTATCTATGAAAGAGATCATGCAGGAATTGAATATCAAAAATAAAACGCAGGTTCAGACATGGGTGAGGTGGCATAAGGCTGGGGATACACACCGGTTCGAACAGCCTGTTGGAAAACAATATACCTATGGAAAGGGTCCCGAGTACTCTTCCGAATTAGAGAGACTGCAGGCAGAAAATCGCTATCTGAGTCAACAGAATGAAGTTTTAAAAAAGTACAACGAATTGGAAAGGAAGTTGATAAGGAAACGTCAATCAAACTAGTAGAAGAATTGTGCAAAATGATGACAGTACAGGACATTTGTGTCCATTTAAGCATCTCTCGCGCTTCGTACTATAGATGGAAAAAAGATCTGACTCAGAATCATTCTAAAAAACAACTAGAGAAGCAAATCGGCACGTTGTGCCGAGAGCACAAGTATCGATATGGATACCGAAAAATCACAGCCTTACTAAAAGTGAGAATGCGTATTAACCATAAAACTGTTCAACGTATCATGCAGAAAAACCAGTGGCAGTGCCGGGTTAAAATGAAAAAGCGTAAGAAGAATGGGCAGCCCTATGCCGTGGCCGGTAATATACTGGATCGGAACTTTCAGTCTGATCGTCCTCTTGAAAAACTAGTAACGGACATCACGTATTTGCCTTATGGACAGAAACAATTGTACCTTTCCAGTATATTGGATTTATATAATGGAGAAGTGATTGCGTTTACGATTGGTGATAAGCAGGACACAGACTTTATTTTAAACACACTTGATCAGCTCCCAGCACTGCCTGAAAACTGTGTGTTACATAGCGACCAAGGTTCTGTGTATACATCTTACGAGTATCAGAAAGCTGTTCATATAAAAGGCATTACCATGAGCATGTCCCGTAAAGGGACGCCCGCTGATAATGCCTCCATCGAATCGTTTCATTCCTCGCTAAAGTCTGAAACGTTCTATCTTAACAGCATTGATCGAACTACGACCACCATCGTAGAACGCACTGTCAAAGAATACATTTATTATTATAACAACATTCGTATTCAAACAAAACTAAACAACCAATCACCGATCAACTATCGGCAATTGGCTGTATAAAGGTGTTTTGATCCCTGTCTCAAAAACGGGGGTCAGTCCCATTATGGATAGCTTTTTTTATTAATGAAAAATAAAACCAAAATGAGTATCCATAGCCACAAGGTAAGAACATCAATATCTTCTTTTTCATGACCGGAACACTCCTTTTGTTTGCGTGAGCAAGGTTTTGATTAACTTCATCATACTTGACAAGTGATACATCTTCAAAATGATTTAAAGACGATAACGCGCAATGTCCTGATTCAATCGCATGCTTAGTTCATTGAGCCTTTCTGCTGCTTTTGCCACATTTGAGATGGCTGTCACTTGTTCGTCTGTGGATGCAGTGATTTCTTCGATCGCCGCAGCATTTTCTTGAGAAACATGTGCTGCGCCGTGCATGGCTTTTGTGATGAGGTCGTTTTGCTCCAGCAGTGTATTCAGCTCTTTTGCCATCGCGTTTGTTTCAACGATGGTTTGTGAAATCAATGTAGAGATGGCATTGAATTCATGTTCTGTTGCATGCACCGCTTCATCCAGCTCGGCAAAACGATCCATTGTGTTAGACATGATACCAGCTGTTGTTGTCGTTTCTTCTTTAATGCCTTGGATCATTTGCTGAATTTGAACGGCTGATTGTTTTGTCTGCTCTGCTAAATTCCGCACTTCACTCGCTACAACTGAGAAGCCTTTGCCATGCTCTCCTGCACGTGCTGCCTCAATACTTGCATTCAGCGCCAGTAAATTCGTCTCATTTGAAATGCTTTCAATCGTATCTGTGATTTGAGAGATATCCTGTACTTTTGTACTTAACTGCTCGATTCCTGCTCTAATGCCTTGAGACGCCTGAATCGATTGTTCATTCGATTGTTTTAATTGCTGTACGATTTGCTGGCCCTGCTGTGATGATTGACTTGATTGGTCGGAAATCCGTTTAATGTGATCACTCTGTTCTTTGACATTCTCAATAGATTGATTAAACTGGGTCATTTGTTGATTGGCTACTTCAAGATCGGATGCTTGATGAAGTGTTCCAGTCGAAATGTCTCCAATGGCTCGTCCAATTTCTTCACTGCTGGCTGAGGTTTCTTCAGATATCGCCGATAAATCTGTCGCTGATTCAACAAGCTGACTGCTCGTTTCCTGTAAACCGCTCACCAGTGTTCTGAGCTCTCCTGACATATGGTTAAAGCCTTTTGCCAGCTGGCCGATTTCATCCGTTGTTTCCTTTAAGTTCGTGCGTTCAATATTCCCCGCTGCAATTTCCTTTGAAGCAGCAGTGACTTGCTTCAGCAGTCTGACTTTTCCTCGAGCAGCTAAATAAAAGACGCCTAGACTCAGAAGGGCGACACCTGCTGTAATGAGAATAATATAGAGCTTCATCTGCTCTAATTCTTTATAAAATTCGTCCTGGAAGACAGCGATACCTACACTCCAATTCCACGGTGTAAACTGGCTCATATAGGCGAGCTTTTCTTTTTCTTCGCCGGTTGCATCGTCCTTATCCATATAGGTCACATAGTGTGCATCCTCGCCTTTTGCATTGGCACCAGCGACCATTTTTTGACGATTGGTCGTGTTATCTGGAATGACGCCGATGTCGTTGACCGGATGGACCTGGGTTGAATAGTCAGTGCCATATGCGATCAGATAGCCTTTATTTTTATAGATAAAATCTGATTTTTGAGATTGGTATCCCTTCCCGTTGTCATTTTTGGGTCCGCTCAAGTAAAGCCGGGCTTGTTCTTGCGCCTGCTCAAGCGTCAGTTCTTTTTTCTCCACACGGTCATTCAACTGTTCAAGTGTGGCCATTGCTCCGCTGACGATGTGCTTTAAATCTGCTTTCCCTGCATCAATTAATACATGTTTCGCTAACAAATATCCCGTTGTTCCAACTAGTCCGCCCGTTAAAATCGTGATCACGATAATGGCAGACATTAATTGAAAAAAGACACTTCTTGACGCAAACGCTTTCTTTTTCATGTACAAATTCCCCCTTACTTTATATATCGTCAAGCAGGGAAAAGTATTAAAAAAGTCATAGAAAAAATCCCTTTCGCACGTTGGAAAGGGATTTTCTGATTAATGAGCTGCTTCTTTAAGAATGGCTTGATAAAGATCGTCTGCTGGCGAGAGTCCACATACCTCTTCCAGCACACTTTCAATGCCTTTTTCTTTTCGTAATGCCTGAAGACGAACAGCTTCTTCGTCTTCAGTAAAGTCGTAAGCCAAAGCTGCCACAATGCCTTTAATTAAATACTGTGGCTGTCTGATTTTTTTCGCTGGACCGATTAAACGGTCATTTGCTCCAAGCTTTCTAAGCGGGGAACGTGCGACGCGCGTGACTTCATCAGAGATAAAGGCATTTTCAAATCGTTTGATGATTTTTTGGATATACGCATCATGTTCTTCTTTTTGAAAACCATATGTGTCGATTAAATAACTGCCCGTTTCGTGAAGTGCACCTTCGACCACTTGACGAATCTCTTGTGTATCGACAGCTTCTTTAATCGTTTGCACGCCTTTTTCGTACCCGACATAAGCAGCTAGTGCATGTCCTGTGTTGACAGTAAAGAGCTTACGCTCAATATAAGGCGTCAAATCTTGTACAAAGGTCGCTCCATCGATCTGAGGAACGTCTCCAATAAAGCCTGTCTCATCAATGACCCACTCGAAAAATGGCTCGACTGATACTTTCAAAATGTCCTCATGGTGCTGAATCGGGACAATGCGGTCAACCGCAGCGTTTGGAAAACCAACTGTGTGTGACAGCGCTTCTTGTTCATCAGCTGTTAAATGAGAGAAAACAGCTTCCTTTAAATGAGAGCTGCCGCCAATCATATTTTCACATGCCACAATGTTGATGATATGATCAGATTTTTTCTGTTTTAAACCTTCAGCAATCGATGAAGCAATGATGTTCAAAACAGCTGGTCCAACAGCTGTTGTAATGAGGTCAGCTGTTGCTACCGCCTCAGTTAATGCAGCTGGATCTTTTGCGGAATTGATGGCTGACACAGGACCAACTACTTCTTGCTGCTGCCCTGGTGCTGCGAGTTCAACCGTGTAATATCCTTTTTCATTCAGCTCGTTGATGACCGCTTCATTTACATCGGTAAAAACGAGCTCAAAGCCTGATGCTTTTAACAAAGATCCGATAAACCCTCTGCCAATATTTCCCGCTCCAAAATGAAGTGCCTTCATGTTAGTTCACCTCGTTAAAGATGGCAATCAGTTCATCCTGATCCTTTGCATGAATGATACGCTCTACGTTTTCTTCCTCTGAACAGACAATCGCAATTTGGGAAAGAATATCGAGATGTTCATTGTTTTTACCAGCGATACCAAATACAACTTTAGCAATATTCCCCTCGCCATATTCAACGCCATCTGGAATTTGGATAATGGAAATTCCTGAATGAAGGACAGCCGCTTTCGCATCCTCTGTTCCATGAGGAATGGCAATTCCGTTGCCCATAAATGTAGAAGAAATGTTTTCTCTTTCAAACATTTTGTCCACATAATCACTTGTGACATAACCGTTTGCCACTAAGACTTCGCCTGCTTTTTTAATGGCTTCTTCTTTAGAGCCCGCTTGTTCGTTTAGAAAAATATTGTCTTTTGAAAGTACTTGTTTCATGAAAGATCACACACCTTTTTTAGAATAGAAAATCAGAAAACAACCAAAACGGGGAGTTCAATTAGGAAAAATTGGACTCAACCCGTTTCGTCATGTTATTTTTTCAATTTCTCAATCAGCTCATCGTATTTCGGGCTGTTTAAGAAATTATCAACTGAGATATGGACAGCTCCTGGCAGTTTTGCCTTGGCTCTATCTGTTAAATCTTTATGAGTAAAGACCACATCGGCATCATCTGGGATGTTGCTGATGGATGTATTTGTTACATCAATATCAAGCTCTGCCTTTTTGACTTTATTCTTTAAGACGGATGCGCCCATCGCACTTGAGCCCATTCCTGCATCACAGGCAAAGATGATTTTGTTCACGTTATCTGGATTGATTTCATCTGGAGATGCTGCTTGCTCGCTTGCTTCAGCACCTTCTTTTTGTGCTGTAAGAGCAGCTGCTGCTGCACTTTTCTTGCCTTTCATGTCTTGCATTTTTTCTGTTGCTGCTGTTAAGTCTTCGTCCACTGCTTTTGACGCTTTTAAAATGACAGAAGCGACAAGGAACGATACGACCGCTGCCACGACAACACCTGCTAGAACTGCAAGGTGGCCGCCTTTTGGTGACATGAGCATAAGAGCGATGATACTTCCTGGTGACGGCACAGCCTTTAAGCCTGCATTTAACAGTGTAAAGGTCAGAACGCCGCTTGCTCCCCCAGCAATAACAGCCAAAATGAGCTTTGGCTTCATTAAGATGTATGGGAAGTAAATCTCATGGATTCCCCCTAAAAATTGAATGACAATCGCACCCGGTGCAGACTGCTTTGCCGTCCCTCTTCCAAAGAACATGTAAGCTAGAAGAACACCGAGACCTGGCCCTGGGTTTGTTTCAAGCAAGAACAGAACGGACTGGCCTGTCTTCGCCGCTTGCTCTACTCCTAATGGACCTAAAATCCCTTGGTTAATGGCATTGTTTAAGAACAATACTTTCGCTGGTTCAATGAAGATACTTGCCAGCGGAAGTAAATGTGCATTGACAATGATATCTACACCTGCCGCAAGGGCTTTATTCAGGCCTAGTACCACTGGACCGATGGCGTAGAAAGCAATGGCGACTAAAATGGCACCTAGAATACCTGCACTAAAGTTATTAATCAGCATTTCAAAGCCTGATCTGATTCGGTCTTTGAACAGCTGGTCGATTTTCTTAATGAGATAACCGCCAAGCGGCCCCATGATCATTGCGCCTAGAAACATTGGGATGTCCGAACCGACAATAACCCCAATCGTAGCGGTTGCACCGAGTACCCCGCCTCGATGGTCATATACGAGCTTCCCGCCTGTGTAACCGATTAAGAGCGGCAGCAAGTAGTTGATCATTGGTCCAACAAGTGTATTTAATTGTTCATTTGGAAAATAACCACTTGGAATGAACAATGCGGTGATGAGTCCCCAAGCGATAAACGCTCCAATATTCGGCATGATCATACCGCTTAAATAGCTTCCGAAGCGCTGTACTTTTACGCGAAATCCGCTTTTTTCCTGCATCTATGAAAACTCCTTTCTTCTCTCCCTTTATTTAGGGCTTTATAGGTCAAAAGATATAAGAACAAGATTCAGTGAAGCCCTTATGCCTATCGTAAAACGCTTTCACTTTCTCTTCAATTGAAACTAAATGTCACTTTGTCACATAGTGTGTGACAAAATTGAAAAATGATGTGACATCACCTTCAGATCCCAATACAAAAGGGGAGAAAAGGTTGATCTGCCGTTGTTTTGAAGCAAAATTCATGGGAATTTCACAACTTTCAAATGGTCTCTTCTTGTTTCCTCTTCTTAAATCGAATAGGCTTATAATTGATCAAACCTATTCAATTAAGAAATGTCTGCGCAGACATGACACAGAAAAAGTGAACCATCTTGCTGTTTGTTTCGTTTACCTTTTAGAGAGGGCGGTACAATAGGAAGAGCGGTTTTTTCTGTGACTCACAGTTTACTGCCGCTTTCTTTCTGATACATGAGACATTTTCATAGGTAGAAAGGCGGTTATTCACCTTGTTTAAAAATAGTAAGTGGCTTCTGCTTCTTATGGTCATGTTCACTTTTTTCATTCCAAAGGAAGCATTTGCTCACGCATACGTCGTGAGCTCAAACCCGGCGGCAAATGAAGAGCTGGATCAGCAGCCTCCTTCAGTCTCGATCACATTTAGTGAAGGGATTGAAAGCGGATTTCATGCCATTAAGGTGCTAAATGCAAAAGGTGATCGTGTGGATAAAGGAGATACGGTCATTAAAGATCAAAAGATCATGGAAGCGGCTTTAAAAAAGAATTTACCAAAAGGAATTTACACCATTCAGTGGAATGCGGTATCAGCGGACGGACACTCTGTTTCTGGCATGATTCCGTTTAGTATTGGAAAAGCGGATGGCGGTTTTGACCAATTAGAGCAAGGTCAAACGAATGAATCCATTGATGTGGCCTCAACTATTGATAAAGCCTTTCTTTATACGTCATTCAGCTTATTCCTTGGGACCATTTTGTTTGGACTGCTTTGGTTTAAGACTGCGATTTCACCTGTATTGGCGAAACGAATGAAGCGGCTTTTGACTGTGTCATTGATGATGATGGGCGGAGCACTTGTGTTCCAACTGCCGATTCAGACAAAATCAGCGGCAGATGTGTCCTTTTGGGGGGCATTTCAGCCTTCGCTTTTACAAGAAACGATTGCGTCCACTTCTGGCGGTAGTCTGTGGATGATGCTTATGGCGTCATTTGTTCTTCTCACCATCTGGACGATTGTGGCGGTGAGAAAAGGGGACTTCTCTTCTTTTCGGGTTTGGCTGTTTCCACTGCTCCTCTTCACAGTGCTCCTTTGGCTGAAGGCACAAATCGGACATCCAGCCGCAACAGACAATAAAATACTCACAACATCACTTGATTTCATCCATCTCGTCTCTGCTTCGATTTGGGTCGGTGGTTTAACAGCCATTGTCCTTCTATTGATGAAGAAACTGCCAAATGAAGATCAGCCGCTCATTCGGAGTACGCTAGCAGCATTTCATCCTTGGGCACTGCTCTCTGTTGGACTCATTGTGTTTTCAGGATTTGTGAATGCCATCTTTATTTTGCAATCGTTTGACGCTCTTTTCCAATCAGCATACGGACGCACCTTTTTAATCAAGCTTGGTTTATTTATCATCATGGGCCTTCTTGGGCTTATGCATTACTTGATGCTGAGATGGAAAAAGAAGCAGAAACGCAACATTTCCTTACGAGCCGAATGGATGATCGGGATCGTCATTTTGTTATTAACAGCTGTCTTTACCAATATTCCGAGCCCTCCTCCACCTGCACCTGAGCCTTTCTTTGGTGCAAATCAGGTCGAGCATCGTGATATTGTGTCCTTGAGCATTACCCCGAATGCCCCGGGGAAAAACTCATTCGAAGTGGCATTTACAAAGAAGAATGGCGAAACGATCACTGATATTCAATCTGTAACAGCCAAGATCCATAAGGTGGCTTTATTCGGTGATGAGACACCGAGTGAATTTCAGCTGAAACGATTAAAAAATGGTCATTTCTCTGCTGAAAATCTCTTATTAAATGAAAAAGGCACATGGAAAATTGAAATCCATGCGTTAACTGGTTCTTTTAAGAATATCGATACCACATTTATTAGAAGAAACTAAAAGGAGTTCATCACATATGAAAAAATACGTTAAAGCTTTATTACCAATGCTTCTCGCTTCATTTTTATTGGCGATTCCTGTGAGTGCACACGTAACAGTCAAACCTGATACGTCTGCGACAAATGCTTGGGAGACCTATACATTAAAAGTTCCTTCTGAAAGTGACAGTCCAACAACTAAGGTTGTCGTGACAATTCCTAAAGGCGTAGAATTCCAGCAATATGAGCCAGTACCTGGCTGGAAAACATCAACTGAAGAGAAAGATGGCAAGGTGACAAGAGTGACTTGGGAAGCAACAGGTAAAGGTGTGCTTGCTGGACAATTCCAGCAATTCGTTTTTGTAGCGAAAAACCCTGAAAAAGCAGGTGAAGCTGCTTGGGATGCGTATCAATATTATAAGGATGGAACAGTCGTTGAATGGACTGGCGATAAAGATGCTGATAAACCTCATTCCATCACAAACATTGTGGCATCTAATACCGTAACGGATTCACATGGTCAGGAAAAACCAAAAGAAGAAAAGGCCTCTGAAACAGTCTCTGCTTCTTCCTCACCACTTGTCCTTGGTCTGTCCATTGCTGCTCTAGTCGTGGCACTGATTGCACTTGGACTTGCTTTTAGAAAAAAATAAAAGCTGTATGAGCGATCGTTTTCTCGGAAACGATCGCTTTTTCTTGCACCACAGACTGTTTACTTTTATTAGAAATCAATTATTTTCCATTTTCCCAACTTGTTATTACCAATATAGGATTGAATAGGATAAAGTCGCATGACATAATGAGACAGATGACCACATAGGAGGCTATGAGATGAACCATGTAATCATATTTGCTCATCCCCAGCAAAGCTTAAATCAAACCTTATTAGATCTTGTTGTGAGCACTCTATTGAACAATGGTCATAAAGTGACTGTTCGTGATGTCTATGCCCTAGGTTTTTCGCCAGAGCTCACCTTTGCAGAAAAGGCTGCCATCAAATGCGGTGATGTCCCAATCGCTATTCAAAGAGAGCAGACGCTGATTCAGCAAGCGGATGTGCTGACGTTTATTTTTCCAATATGGTGGACAGGCTTGCCGGCCATGCTAAAAGGATATGTAGAGCGCGTGTTTTCTGAAGGTTTTGCTTATCAGATCAGTGAGGATGGAGAGATTGAAAATCTGCTTCGGCACAAAAAAGGTGTCATTATCAACACCCACGATGCACCGAGGACTTTTCTTGATTCCAATAAGGTCTTCAGCTCCTCACATCACATGACAACCGATACTGAAGTCTTCAATTTTATTGGCGTTCAGCCTGTCGAACGGCTTTTGTTCAGCAGCATGGAGCAGGCATCTGCAGATTACATACATGAAATTTTGAAAGAAACGAAAGAAACGGTGGATCAGCTTTTCCCGCCGGCTGTTTAACATAAAAAAGACTGCCGAGATTCCTCTGACAGTCTTTTTCACGTTTATTCGTCTAAACCAATGGATACATATTTTGTTTCTAAATAAGGTTCGATCCCTTCGATGCCGCCTTCTCGGCCAATTCCGCTCTCTTTCATACCGCCAAAAGGTGCTTGAACAGCCGATGGACCGCCATCATTCCAGCCAATAATCCCATAATCGAGATGTTCTGAAATGTAGAGCCCGTTCCGATAATTTTCTGTAAAGAAATAAGCTGCAAGGCCAAAAGGTGTATCGTTGGCTAATTCAATTGCCTCGTCTAACGTTTTGAATGTCGTAATTGGTGCCACTGGACCAAAGGTCTCTTCATGCATGATGTTCATCGAAGGATCCACATGTGTAAGAACCGTTGGCTGGACAAAATAATATGATTTGTCATCGTCGAAATGCGTATCGCCGCCGACAAGAACTTTCGCCCCTTTATCCACAGCATCTTGAATTTGACCGACAATTTTATCAAAGCCGCGCTTGTTGATAATTGGACCAATAGATGTGCCTTCTTCAAAGCCATTGCCTACTTTCAGCTTTTCTACTTCTTTGCTGAAGCTTTGCGCAAATGCTTCATGAATGTCTTCATGCACAATTAAGCGGTTGGCACAGACACAGGTTTGTCCTGCATTCCGGAACTTAGATGCCACTGCCTGTTTGACAGCTAGTTCAAGATTCGCATCCTTGTCTACGATGAGCGGAGCATGACCGCCAAGCTCCATTGATACGTGTTTGACTGTGCTGGCACTGTTTTTGATCAAATGCTTTCCGACGGGCGTTGAGCCTGTAAACGTGATTTTTCGAATCAATGGACTATCTGTGAAGATTTCACCCACTTCTTTGCCGTCTCCCACAACCCATTGCAGTGCATCCTTTGGAATGCCAGCTTCATGTCCTAATTTTACTAGTTCAATGGCTGTCAGCGGTGTGTCTTCAGCAGGTTTTACAATAAACGTACAGCCTGCTGCAAGCGCAGGAGCTGCCTTTCTCGTAATCATCGCCGCAGGGAAATTCCACGGAGTAATGGCAGCAACAGGACCAACTGGCTGTTTTGTGACGAAAAGGCGTTTGCTTGTCGTATGTGACGGGATGGTTCTGCCGTAGATTCGCTTTGCTTCTTCTGCGTACCATTCAATATAACCAGCCGCATAGACGATTTCTCCTAATGCTTCTTGATACGGCTTTCCGTTTTCTTCTGTGATGATTTTCGCAAGCCTTTCTTTATGCTCAATCATCAGATCAAACCACTTACGAATGATATTGGCACGTTCATGCGCTGACGTTTTTGCCCATGATTTGAATGCTTTGTGTGAACGAGAAATTGCGTCTTCGATCTGTTCTTTTGTATGCTGAGCAACTGAAGCAATTTCTTCTCCTGTTGCAGGATTATATACTTTGAGTTCGTTTGTCATGCTCTACCGTCTCCTTCGTTCTTGGATTCATTACATATAGTATATACCCAATGAGTACCCAACCTAAAAGCAATATCCATTCAGCTGGCCACGATAAGGAAGCCGGCATTCCTGGAAAGTAAAATGAAAGGAAAAGAAGACTCAGTCCGATGGCTAAAACACCTGTCGTCCGCCAATATTTAATGCTGTATGGACGCTCCAGCTCAGGTTCTGTTTTGCGAAGTCTCATAAAGGCAATGGACACGATTAAGTACCCGACGATGATTCCGACACCGCCTGCATTGACAATCCATACGAGGGCAGGACGCCCTAATAATGGAGCGAAAAAAGCTAAAGCTCCAAGAAATAAAATGGCATTTGTCGGTGTTTTATACTTTGGATGAATATACGCAAACCATTTGGAAATCATACCTCTTTCCGCCATAGCATATAGAATACGGCTTGCACCAATAATAAAAGCATTCCAGCTCGTCACAATTCCTGCTACACCGCCAATAACCAGCACTGTTCCAAACGCTTGATGACCGAGAAGCTGTACCATCGCATCTGCTGTTGCTAATGAAGAAGCTTCGAGCTGTCCTTTTGACAGCCCAGCAGCTACCCCAAAGACAATAAGCAGATAAAAAACGACTGCGCTCACGATGGAGATAATCAAGATTCTCCCAATGATTTTTTTTGGTGCGTTAATCTCCGCCGCTACTTGCGGAATGACATCAAACCCAACGAATAAAAAGGGAATCATGACTAACACCGCCATAAGCCCCCCAACCCCGCCTTGAAACATCGGCTCAAGGTTTGCAAAATCTCCATTAAATGTTGCGCCGCCTAAAAGGAGAAAACCTGTCAGAATAATCGCCACTGTGAACACGGACTGAAAAATGGCAGCAGGCTTCGCTCCAATGTAATTCAGCGCTGTTAAAAACAATGCCCCGCCAGATCCAATCAATACCCATGTGAAATAAACGTCCCATCCTCCTATATTCCATAAAAAGCCAGCATGCTGTGTTGGAATCACATAATCAATGACGGTCGGCAAGGCGACTGCTTCAAACGTAATCACAGACACATAACCAAATAATACGCCCCATGCTGAGACGAACGCTGCTTTCATCCCAAATGCCCGCTGGACAAAAACGAGCCCTCCGCCTGTCTCTGGAATCGCAGACGAAAGCTCAGCATACGTAAGTCCGATAAAGATGACGAGAATACCTCCTATAACGAAAGCAATCACACTGCCTAAAAATCCAGCTGTTAAAATCCAATCTCCCGAAAGTACAACCCAGCCCCAGCCAAGCATTGCACCAATGGACAAAAACAGCACGTCAGACTGCGACATCGTTTTTGCCATTTGTTGTTTTTGCATACAACCATCCCCCTTTGTTGTTTAGCGTGCTTTGAAGGCATCCTCGATAATCCCTAGTCCTTCGTGAAGCAGCTCATCTGTGATGACAAGTGGTGTTAAGAAGCGAATGATATTCCCATTAATCCCTGCCGTTAAAAGAAGCAGCCCGTGCTCATTTGCATATGCTGCAATCGCTGCGGCTGTTTTCTTATCCGGTGTACGCGTTGTTTGATCTTCCACAATTTCAATTGCCGCCATTGCCCCTAACCGGCGGACTTCCCCAATGAATGGATACGCCTGTCTCCATTCATTTGCTTTGTCCTCAATGACTTGCCCAATATGTTCAGATCGTTGATTCAGTTGTTCTGTTTCAATGATATCAAGGACAGCCAGTGCAGCTACACAGCCTAACGGACTTCCTGCATATGTTCCCCCAAGCTCCCCTGGATCTGCCGCATCAAGCAGTTCTTTTCTGCCGACGACACCGCTTAGCGGCAGCCCCGCAGCAAGAGATTTTGATACGGTGATTAAGTCCGGCACCACATCAAAGTGCTCAATCGCAAAATATTTCCCTGTTCTTGCAAAGCCTGTTTGGATTTCATCTGCAACCAAAACAATCCCGTGCTGCTGACAGAAGGAAGCAACATGCTGAACAAAACGCTTCGATGGCACAATGAATCCGCCCTCCCCTTGGACTGGCTCCATGACCACACACGCAACGGTTTCTGGTGCAACGGCAGCGACGAAGAATTGATTGAATTGATCAATGATGTACTCATCGTAGGCTGCATCGCTTAATCCTTCTGGCTTCTGATAGTAGTACGGGTACGGTGCTTGATACACCTCTGACGCAAATGGTCCGAACCCGAATTTATATGGCTTGACCTTGCTTGTCATGCTCATCGTCATATTCGTTCTGCCGTGAAAACCTCTTGTAAACGACACAACGGCCTGTCTTTTCGTATATTTACGTGCAATTTTCACCGCATTTTCAACAGCTTCTGCACCTGAATTAAGAAAAATGGCTTTCTTATCATGATCCCCTGGTGTGAGATGGCACAGCTTCTCTGCCAATTCGATATACGATTCGTACATCATCACGTTGAATCCTGGGTGAATCAGGCTATCTGCCTGTGCTTTGACTGCTTCCACAACCTTTGGATGTGAATGTCCTACGTTTAATGTGCCAATGGCGCCTGCAAAATCGATAAATCGTTTCCCATCAATATCGAACAGCTCGGCTCCTTTCCCCTTCGCTGCAAGATGACGGTTGCCATTACTCACGCCTCTTGCGACGTATTGATCTCTTTTCCCCTGCCATTCTTCGGTTGAAAAACGGTTTGTTGTCGTTTGACTCATTGTCATCCATCCCCTTTATATCCTTTTTTATTATTCTGAATATTTTTTGGTATGATAGAAAGTACCAATATCATTTTTTTCATGGTACCAGAGAGGATGGAATAGTGAGATGCTGACAATTCAATTAGATCAAACAGGACAAAACGGATATATTTATCATCAAATTTATATGAAAATCAAAGAAGAAATCTTAAATCGCAACCTACAGCCGCATGATCAATTACCATCTAAACGAGAGTTAGCCGATACATTAAACGTCAGCGTTAATTCAGTGAATGGCGCCTATCAGCAGCTGCTTGCTGAGGGATATTTATATTCGGTTGAACGCAAAGGTTTTTTCGTGGAATCACTAGAAACATTTCATGAATCTGGTCAGCTGAAACCCTCTTCTCTTCCTGTAGATTTAAAGGAAGAACCGATTGCACGAGACGACTGGTATTCTTTTTCACATATCTCCGTCGATACAGCGAACTTTCCATTTAAAAGCTGGCTGAAAAGTGAACAAAAGGCGATCCATCTCCACCAAGAAGCCTTCGGTGAGCTTCCGCATCCACAAGGTGTGTATGAACTGCGGGAAACGATTGCCCGATTGATCGGACTTGCACGAGGGGTCAAATGCTATCCGGAACAGCTCATTTTAAGTGCAGGCACACAGTCACTGATCCATTCGTTATCAAGCATTCTTCCGGCCGATCAAATATACGGGTTAGAAAACCCTGGCTACCGCCGGCTCTTTCAAATGCTGAAAAACAATCATCACCAAATTGAAACGATTGGCATTGACCAAAAAGGTGTGCGGATGAGCGACATTCATAAGAAACAGCCAAATGTGTTGATCATTACCCCTTCACATCAATTTCCAACAGGGGTGATTATGCCGATTTCCCGGCGTATTCAACTTTTAAACTGGGCAGCTGATCAGCCAGACCGTTATATCATTGAGGATGATTATGACAGTGAATTTAAATATGGCACAGACAGCATTCCGGCGCTGCAAAGTCTTGACCGATATGACAAAGTTATTTATATGGGCACCTTTTCAAAATCATTGCTGCCCGGCTTGCGGCTAAGCTATATGGTGCTGCCTCAGCATTTATTGAGACGCTATAAGGAGGAACAGCATTTTTTCATTCAAACAGCTAACCTTTTTACACAATACACCCTTCTTCATTTTATAAAAGATGGGGCGTATCAACGGCATATTAAAAGAATGAATGGTTTATATGAGGAAAAACGGAAGCAGCTCATTGAAGAGCTCAATACGGTTTTTACTGACAATGTGCGGATTATTGGAGAAAATGCCGGGCTTCATTTTATCGCAGAGTTCCGCTCAAATCGAACGCAGCATGAGATTTTACAGCGAGCGAAAGAAAGAAAGCTGAAAATGTACGGAATGGATCGTTTTACCCTTGATGAGCAATTGCCAGGACATCAGCCTGGCTTTGTCCCGCTCGTCCTCGGCTTCTCACATATGAGGCGAGAGGATATTCAGCCGGCAGTAAAACGGCTGTATGACGCCATTTTCGGGAAATAAAACAGCCAGCTGCTCTTCACAGACAGCTGGCTTACCACCGTTCTTTATCTATAGCTAGAATCGATGACATGAGTCCAGGAAAAGCGGTCTCGATGTCTTCTTTTCTTAAAGAATAGTAACGGTGCTTCCCGTCAATTCTCACTTTCACGACGCCTGCCTCCCTCAGCACTTTGAAGTGATGGGAAAGCGTGGATTTGGCAATATTCATCTCATACGTGCCGCATGTCCTCTCCCCCGCTTCCGCTAAGCAGCGGACAATTTCTAACCGGATTGGATCAGCCAATGCGTGCAGCACAGAAATCAATCTCATATCTTCTTTGTTTGGATGGTTTGGATTCGTCATACAATAAATGTATCGTATTTTGTGCCAACATACAATCTCATTCACCTGGAGCTGACTAGTCAAGTAACGATATGACTTCACAAACGTCCATTATTCATGAGACTGTCTGAAGGGAAGGAACCCGTTTTGAAACATAATATATGGATTAGTTTATTGATGATGATTCTCGCGATCTTCCTCTGCGCCTGCCAGTCCGTCCAATATTCTCAGTCAAAACCACCTAGTGCGGAAGAGTTATTAGCTATCGATCAGCAGGCAGATTTATTTCAATGGGAAGGAACGGTCTATGAAACAAATGTAGATTGGACGACATCCTTACACGTCACAAAACATCAGCAAGTAGGTGTCATTCAGAAAACAGCCGCCAAAAATTTTGAACATGGTACAGCTTCTAGGCTGCAAAAAGGGACCGCTATTTACTCTGTGAAGGAGAGAGAAGACATGTTGGTCGTCGAACTTCACGGCAAAACAAAAATATATACCGCACATGCGGAAGGATAAAATACCTGTCATGCAGACGGGTATTTTTTTAAGTTCATTTTCTTGTCATGGGTCATTGGTTTTGTTATCATAGCAAAAGTGACCACTCGGTTTCCATTGTGACCATATGGTTTTGCCGATTCGGAAAGGACTTATGAAGATGAACGAAAAGCAAGAAGAGATTTTGCGGGTTTCAAAGAAATTATTTTCTCAAAAAGGCTATATGAGTGTCTCCATGCAGTCAATTGCCGATGCCTGTAAAATATCAAAAGCGTCTATTTATAAACTGTTTGATTCAAAGGAAGCTCTTCTACTAGAACTGATTAAATACAATCAGCGCAAAATGAGAGAGATTTCCCGCATCATTCATTCAGAAACGACGCTGTCCAAAAAGGAAAAATTCACAAAGAAGATCAAGCTTGAGCTTGAAGAGTTTAAAGAGAATCATAAATTTTTGAACATGCTGTCCTTTGAAGCTTTTTCTCAGCATTCGCCTATTGTCATTAAACACTTACGCGAGACACGCTCCATTATCATGCAGCGGCACAAAGACATTATTTTGAGCACCTATGGTGAATCTGTCGCTCCTTATGTCTGGGATCTCGTGATTGTTCTCAATGGATTAATGAGAGAATTCATCTTAATGCTGGCGATTGAGCACAAGAACATCAAATTAGAAAATGCTGCTGAGATGATTATCGGTGTGATGGACCGTGTATCGAAAAAGCCTTGCTCAATTGAGCCTGTGTTAACAGATCAGCTCATGGACTCTTATTTGTTTTCCTCACAGGACGGATATGATGAAGAAAAACTTGTCATCTCGTACTTAACGAAGATCAAACAAGAGCTTCACGCACTGTCAAACGGAGAAGAAAAAGACGATCTCCTCTCTGCTTATGAGCTGCTCAATCAAGAATTATCAAAGGATGAACCGAGAACCTTTTTAGTCAGCTCACTGCTCGATTATTTAGGCAAAAACAGCGTTTTATCACAAAACGTGTCACAGCTGAAAAACATCATTTTATAGATAAAGAAGGGATAACATGAACCAATCAACTACATCGTATAATCGATCTGTGATTGTTGGGATTTTCCTCGTTGGGGCATTCGTTGCGATTTTAAACCAAACGCTTCTCATTCCAGCGATCCCGCATATCATGGAAGATTTCAATATTGAGGTCAGCAAAGGACAGTGGCTTACAACAGCCTTTATGCTGACAAACGGGATTCTCATCCCCATTACGGCTTTCCTCATTGAGAAATTTTCAAGCCGTTCTTTAGTTTTAACGGCACTTAGCATCTTTACAGCCGGTACAATTCTTGCTTCATTTGCAACGAATTTCCCGGTGTTACTTGCAGCGCGTATCGTACAGGCAGCAGGCGCAGGGATTTTAATGCCGCTGATGCAAACGATCTTTTTAACCATTTTCCCGAAAGAAAAACGCGGGCAGGCAATGGGCATGGTCGGACTTGTCATCTCGTTCGCACCTGCGCTTGGGCCAACACTTGGCGGCTGGATTGTTGATTCCTTCAGCTGGAAGTTCTTGTTCTATATTGTTCTGCCAATCGGTATCATTGATCTCATTCTTGCTTTCTTCTTAATGAAAAATGTGACGCAGCAAAGAGAAACACGTATTGATGTTTTATCTGTCATCTTGTCGTCGTTCGGTTTCGGCGGGCTGCTTTACGGATTTTCTAGTGTCGGCACGTATGGATGGACGAGTGCGACTGTTCTCATTTCGCTGATTGTCGGCGCCGTGAGCTTGTTCTTCTTTATCCTGCGCCAGTCGAACTTAACAAGACCGATGCTGGAGTTTGGCGTATTTAAATTTGCGATCTTTAGCTTGACAACCTTCCTCGGGATGCTTGTCTTTGCTTTATTAATTGGGACAGAGACGATTCTGCCGCTTTATACGCAGAATGTCAGAGGGCTGTCTGCACTTGATACAGGGCTTATCTTATTGCCAGGTGCTCTCTTCATGGGACTCCTGTCACCGATTATTGGACGGATTTTTGATAAAGTCGGCGGAAAAGGGCTGGCATTAGGCGGATTTACGATACTCACCGTTACCACCCTGCCATTTATGCTGCTCACCCTTGATTCATCAATCGCCCTCATTACGGTCGCCTACACGCTTCGGTTAATCGGGGTTGGGATGATCATGATGCCGCTGACAACCGCAGGTATTAACTCTTTACCGCCTCATTTGATCCCTCATGGGACAGCGATGAATAACACGATGAGACAAATAGGCGGTTCCATTGGAACGGCTGTGCTTGTCTCTATCATGAGCAGCTCTGCTGCAAATGCAGAATTGGCCAATCCATTAAAATCGGCCGTTCATGGAATGAATACGTCATTTTTCATTTCTGGTCTGATTGCCGTCATTGGACTCGTCCTCTCCTTTTTCTTAAAGGAAAAAAAACGTGAGAATAAAGTGATGAAGCAGGAGCTATCTTCCTCCTCGTCTTCTTCATAAGAAAAAGAGCTCGGCATATGGCCGGCTCTTTTTTCATATACTCATACAATATCGTCCTCTCTGTAAACACATTTGTATTTCTAGTGAAGAAAAACCTTGATAATTTAAAGAAAAGAGTTGATAATAGGAACTATTCAATTTGTGAGAAAATTTTTACTATAGGAGATGTATGCATTGAAGGTCGTTAAATTTGGTGGCAGTTCACTTGCATCTGGCAAGCAGCTGCAAAAGGTATTTGACATAGTAACAGCAGATCCAGCTCGAAAAGCAGTCGTTGTTTCCGCACCAGGAAAACGGCATTCAACGGATACAAAGGTCACCGATCTATTAATTAGCTGCGGTGAACAATATTTACGTTTAGGCGAAGCACATGATTTAAAAGAAGCAGTCATTGAGAGGTATGCCTCAATAGCGGATGAACTCGGATTAGGTCAAGACATTATCGATACCATCAGGCAAGATCTAGACACATTATTACAGGCTGATTCATCCCGCCCTGAATGCTATCTTGATGCCATTAAAGCAAGCGGTGAAGACAATAACGCTAAGCTCATTGCCGCCTATTTCCGCCACCAAGGTGTGGAAGCTCATTATGTGAATCCAAAGGAAGCTGGTTTGTTTGTGAGCGATGAGCCTGGCCAAGCACAAGTTCTGCCAGAGTCTTATGATCATTTGTACAAATTAAGAGAGCGCTCTGGCATTATTATATTCCCTGGCTTTTTTGGCTTTAGTCTCGCGGGAGACATCGTCACCTTTTCGCGAAGCGGCTCCGATATTACCGGCTCCATTTTGGCGAACGGTTTGAAGGCAGATGTATATGAAAACTTTACAGATGTCGATGCTGTCTATGCCGTCAATCCAACAATCGTTCATGAACCGAAAGAGATTACAGAGCTGACATACCGGGAAATGCGAGAGCTGTCCTATGCTGGTTTTTCTGTGTTCCATGATGAAGCACTTATTCCAGCCTTCCGTGCAGGCATTCCGGTTCAGATTAAAAACACCAACAACCCGTCAGCAAAAGGGACAAAAATCGTAAATCAGCGGGACCATACAAATGGACCTGTTGTTGGAATCGCCTCAGACAATGGATTTTGCAGTATTTACATTAGTAAATATTTGATGAACAGAGAAGTCGGTTTTGGACGAAAGGTGCTGCAAACACTAGAAGAGTATGGGCTTACGTATGAGCATGTTCCTTCTGGCATTGATGATATGACCATTATTTTACGGCAGGATCAGCTGGAGGAGCAGCATATTGAAGAGGAGCTGCTAGACCGCTTGAAGGTCGTGCTTGATGCAGATGAGGTCGTTTTAGAGCGAAATCTCTCGCTGATTATGGTTGTAGGAGAAGCGATGCGTCATAATGTTGGTACAACAGCAAGAGCGGCAAAGGCGCTGTCAAAAGCCAAGGTCAATATTGAAATGATCAATCAAGGCTCTTCAGAGGTCAGCATGATGTTTGGCGTCAAAGCGGCTCAAGAAAAAGAAGCTGTTCAAGCCTTGTATGAGGAATTTTTCTCTATGTCTACTGTCCCTGTCTCTCTTTAATCAGAAGGCTGCCAGATCTTTGGATCGGCAGTCTTTTTTCATCTCGACGATCAGAGTGTTTTTGCGCATTAAAGTGTATCTATTTCTTGTTTGATTTTGTATGATAGAGACAAATCAACTATCCGTTCCGGCCTATGATCGGAGCTACAAGGAGTCCTAAAACAATGCCTCGTCAACAACTATTAAAACAGTTTCGCAATTTTCATGATGCTTCTACTAGTATTTTAAACATGATGAGTCAATTCATTGATGTGAATACACTGTTTATTGCTAAAAATGATCAAAACACCAATCAAATTGTAAAGGTGCTAAATCATGACGAGCAGCTTCTTGAAGAAGGAGAAGAACTTCCTTACGAAAAGACATTTTGCAAGCTTGCGGTCGATCATCGGGATACACTTGTGATTCCTGACATTTCGAAGGATGACCGTTTTAAATACTTAGAGGTTACGAAAAATCTTCAAGGCGGCTCGTTTATTGGAGTTCCCATTGATTTCACAGATGGGACGAACTACGGAACGATTTGCGGACTTGATTTGAAGCCGAAGCAGTTCACAGAAGAGCAAGTGTATATGTTTGAAACGATGGCTTCATTATTAAGCTATGTCCTCGAACTAGACCGTGCCAACCGGCAAATTCGGCAATTGTCTGTACCGATCGTACCAGTTGTTGACGGTGTCGCTGTGCTTCCTCTGCTTGGTGATATCGAAGAGACACGTGCTCAGCATATTTTGGAAACCATTTTACAGGAAAGCTACAGGCTGTCGCTCTCTCATTTGGTCATTGATGTATCAGGAACCAAAAGCCTGAATGAACAAAGCATTCAATATTTGGTCAGCTACGCACAAACGCTGAGACTTTTAGGAATTTCGGCAGTTTTAACAGGTATTAAGCAAGATCTTGCTTTAAGTGCGATTCAATCCAATATATCGTTTAAAGACATCACCATCCGGAAAGACTTGCCGCAGGCACTTGCTCATATTGGGTTGACGTTTACCAAAAATGAATAAGTGGTGATTCACCAAAAAAGGCTAAGATGAACTTCATTTTAGCCTTTTTCTTTTGGAAACGGCAGTCGTATGGTAAATGTCGTTCCATTGTTTTTTTCACTTTTCATATCAATATGCCCTTCATGCAGGTCCACAAGCTGCTTCACGATAGACAAGCCCAATCCGTATTCTCCATACGGTGTATTCGTTCTTGAGATATCCGCTTTATAAAAACGTTCCCATATGTGTTTGACTTCGTCTGGCGCAATGCCAATGCCTGTGTCTTCCACTTCGATGATCGTCTCTTGATTTTCTTGTTTTCCTCTTAAGTAAATACGGCCGTCTTCTGTGAATTGAATCGCGTTCTTTGTGATATTGACAAGTATTTGAATGAGCCTGTCATAATCTGCATAAACCTTTAGCTCGGGATCAACGTCCACGATCAGCTGATTGTTTTTCTCTTCGGCGATTCGGCTCAGCTGCTCTTTCATCACTTCAAATGTGTCAATGAGTGGATAATGAAATTTCTGAAGGGTAATTTGATTCGATCTAATTTTCTCATAATCCATATTTTCATTGACGAGGCGCAACATACGTTTTGTCTCATCAGTGATTAAGGCATAGCATTTCTCTTTCTCTTCTGCTGACACATCCGCAGTGTTCAGCCATTCTACCAGTCCTCGAATGGTGGTCAGCGGTGTTTTCAATTCGTGAGACACATCTGCGATGAATTGACGTCTGCGCTTTTCGAGCCGGTCAATTTCCTCTCTTGATTGCTGAAGACGCTTGGCCATCATATTAAAATCCTCACCAAGTGTGCCAATTTCATCAAGGTGTTTGTTTTCAAGCTTGATGTTGTAATCACCTTGCGCAATCTTTTCAGTCGCCTCTCTCAACTTTTTGATGCGGTTCACATGAAATTTAGAGAGGAACAGGCTGAGAATAAAGGTGATCGTCAGCGCCACAAATACGATGATATACAGATAACGATTCATTTGGGCGATGAGCTGTTCAGCGCCTTGAATCGGGGCAATAAGGACAACTCCGCCCTTTAGCTTTCCATCCTCCATGACAGGGAGCGCCACAAGTGATGCCTCTTGATCAAGGCGGCGTGAATCACTTCGCTTCACAATGATTTGCTCTCCTTTTGAGAGTTTGGCCCATAAATCCTTTGTCAGTAATACTTCATGCGGCGGCATCTCTTGCTGCTGAGACAGAATATCTCCTTTTTCATCAAACACGAAAAAACGAATTTGCCTTGTCGAAAGAATATCTTCAAATGGACGCAGACGAAAGGTCATCTCGCTTTTAGGGAGTCGTTTATAATCTTGCAAGATTTCATTCCCATAGGAGCTCATTTCATTCACTCTGTTTTGATAGGCAATATCTTTCACAAAATGAGATAAAAGGGTGCTGATAATGACAATGGCGATGAGCAATAACCCAAGGTGGCTGATCAGCAGCTGATAAAAATATTTAATCTTCATCGAACTTATACCCTACGCCCCATACTGTATACAAAAAGGGCTTAGGCCCGTCCCCAATTTTTTGACGCAGCCGTTTAATATGAACATCTACCGTTCGTTCATCTCCATAAAATTGGTATCCCCAAATTTGCTCAAGCAATTGTTCTCGTGAAAATACTTGCCGAGGATGCTGAATAAAAAAGCACAGCAGATCGTATTCTTTCGGTGTGAGGTTCTCTATTCGCTCTCCATCCAGGAAAACTTCCCTCGTTTTTTTATCCAACTGAAAATGTGCTGTCTCCAGCCGTTCGCCCTCATTCACCTTTTCTTGAGTAGTTGTATGAGCAAAGCGTCGTTTCACCGCTTTAATTCTTGCCATCAAGGTTAGTGGACTAAAGGGCTTGGTCACATAATCATCTGCCCCAAGATCAAAACCAAGCACCTGATCAGATTCGGTTTCCTTGGCTGTCAGCATGATAATCGGAATGTCACTGATCTGGCGTACCTTTTGACAAATGGTCAGACCATCCATCGAAGGAAGCATGACATCTAAAATGAGCAGATCCCAATCCTCCTCTTGCTTAAAGCGATTCAATCCTTCTAATCCATCATGAACGAATTCCGCTTGAAATCCCTCTCGTTGAAAAAACATATCCGTCATTGTACAAACGCTCTGATTATCTTCAATCATTAATATTTTCATGATCAGCCTCCGCTGCTACCATTGTTTTTCTTTATGTAGCTTTATTTTACATGTTCCCTTTCAAATCTCAATTGGATTCCCACTGTTTTTATGAACTTATCATCGTTTGGTCATCTTTTATTCATACTTTTTAAAGAAACTAATACTTCAGTGAATCACATGAGGTTTTTTTATGATGGCATTGCAGAAGATGGTCAAGATATTAGTTGAAAATAGGACAGCTTCATTTACATATATTTATAGAAAGAACTTCATGACAGTTATAGGATAGATTTATTTAAAAAAGCTCATCTCTATTGGGACTGACCCCATAAGATGAGACAAATAAAAAACACCTTCAAGTTTGAAAACGGATCGTTGTGATCCGAAATAAAACATGGAGGTGTTTTTTCTATGGGGACAAGAGTGAGTTATCCGGTTGAAGTCAAACAGAAGGCTGTAGAAATGAGATTGGCAGGCGTATCAATGAAAGAGATTTTGCGGGAATTGAATATCAAAAATAAAACGCAGGTTCAGACATGGGTGAGGTGGCATAAGGCTGGGGATACACACCGGTTCGAACAGCCTGTTGGAAAACAATATACCCATAGAAAGGGTCCCGAGTACTCTTCCGAATTAGAGAGACTGCAGGCAGAAAATCGCTATCTGAGTCAACAGAATGAAGTTTTAAAAAAGTACAACGAATTGGAAAGGAAGTTGATAAGGAAACGTCAATCAAACTGGTAGAAGAATTGTGCAAAACAATGACAGTACAGGACATCTGTGTCCATTTAGGCGTCTCACGCGCTTCGTACTATAGATGGAAAAAGAATCTGAATCATTCTAAAAGACAACTAGAGAAACAAATCGGCACGTTGTGCCGAGAGCACAAGTATCGATATGGATACCGAAAAATCACAGCCTTACTAAAAGTGAGAATGCTTATTAATCATAAAACTGTTCAACGTATCATGCAGAAAAACCAGTGGCAGTGCCGGGTTAAAATGAAAAAGCGTAAGAAGAATGGGCAGCCCTATGCCGTGGCCGGTAATATACTGGATCGGAACTTTCAGTCTGATCGCCCTCTTGAAAAACTAGTAACGGACATCACGTATTTGCCTTATGGACAGAAACAATTGTACCTTTCCAGTATATTGGATTTATATAATGGAGAAGTGATTGCGTTTACGATTGGTGATAAGCAGGACACAGACTTTATTTTAAACACACTTGATCAGCTCCCAGCACTGCCTGAAAACTGTGTGTTACATAGCGACCAAGGTTCTGTGTATACATCTTACGAGTATCAGAAAGCTGTTCATATAAAAGGCATTACCATGAGCATGTCCCGTAAAGGGACGCCCGCTGATAATGCCTCCATCGAATCGTTTCATTCCTCGCTAAAGTCTGAAACGTTCTATCTTAACAGCATTAATCGAACTACGACCACCATCGTAGAACGCACTGTCAAAGAATACATTTATTATTATAACAACATTCGTATTCAAACAAAACTAAACAACCAATCACCGATCAACTATCGGCAATTAGCTGTATAAAGGTGTTTTGATCCCTGTCTCAAAAACGGGGGTCAGTCCCATTCGATGAGCTTTTTTATCATGCCAGCAACTTCAAATAAGCAGTGTCGTTTTCCTCTTCAACCGCCTGTAAAATCTGCTGTGCCTGAGATGCGCTTGTGATGCTGCTTAACTTTTGTATGATGTCTTCTTTCGATAACGCACAGCCTGGTGCTCCCTGCGGAATATCTACCCGCTTGGTCATGGTGGTGCCGTCAGTTAAGGTGAGCTTCACAATCGTAAAGCGTCCTTTTGGGACAGCATCGGGATGGGGTACTGTCGTTTGATCATATCCTCTGTTTACCCGCTTCATCCATGTCCGCAAGTCTGATGGAATGTTTTTTTTCGTAAAGGCATCCAGCGTAAGCGTCTGTCCAAACACTGCAAGTGCGATGACATATTCGACACTGAATCGTCCTTCTTCCCCGGTTAAAGGTGTCCGCTCAATAAGCGCTGCATCCCCGCCTGGCGGGAATATGACATCGACCTGTTTTACCTGCTCCGGCAAGAAAGACCGCTCTTTCATTAAGGATTGGATCGCATCTGCTGCATGGTGGGCTGCTGAGCAGAATGGATATACTTTGAACCACAGCCCCGGCGAAACGATACGCCATGTAGAACCATAGCCCTCTAGCAAACGGCTTTTCGCAAGTTCCAGATCTCCATAGAGTGAAAAGAAACCAAGCGCGCCATCAAGAACCGAGTCATTCCCGCCAAAACCTGAACAAGCTAAATCCATAGACCAAACGGCTGTTTTAGCAGCTAAGCCGGCTTGTAATGGTTTCATATCAGAGCCAAACTGCTTTCGCATTCCAGCTGATTGCGCTCCGGCAAAGCCGATTGCTTTCGTCAGTTCTTCCTTGGAGACTTGTTTCAAATAGCCAATTGCACACACTGCCGCAATGGCTCCGAGTGTTCCTGTATTATGCCAGCCCCGCTCATAATGCGCCTTACCGATCGATTCGCCAAGTCTTGCCATCACTTCGACACCTGTGATGTAGGCAGCTAAAAACCGCTCGCCATACCCTTTGCCGTCTGTCAGCTGTGATAGCAGCGCCGGAATGATGACCGCACTTGGATGTCCTCTCACATCTGAGTGCACATCATCATAATCAAGGGCATGGATGAGGTAGCCATTCAGCATCGCTGCGGATTGGCGGCTCACCTTCTTTCCTTGTCCAATGACAGGAATCTGAGCGGCTCCGCCTTCATGTTCAACAAGCTGCATCAGCTTTTGGAT
The DNA here is from genome assembly GCF_054161415.1 of Bacillus sp. PK5-006. Classification (NCBI taxonomy): domain Bacteria; kingdom Bacillati; phylum Bacillota; class Bacilli; order Caryophanales; family Bacillaceae; genus Bacillus; species Bacillus sp. PK5-006. The sequence continues at coordinate 3,304,125 of NZ_CP096414.1, forward strand.
CCCTTCATCCTCTTTCGCAGCAAGCGCTGATGCTGCCGCGTCTAACAGGCCATTTCCAGCCATTTGAATGGCCCGCTCATCCTGCAGCGGATCAGCAGAAAGCACTGCTTCTGCCAGATGTTTTGTTAATTCCATGATCGAGACTCCAATGCCCGAACGGCAAGCTCAGCAAAGAAAGCTGCGGCAGCTGGAAGTGCGTCTTCATTTAATGTAAACGCAGGGTGATGCCACTCCTTCGTACCACTAGTCCCCATCCATACAAAAAAGCCTGGAATGCGTTCTTGATAAAGGGCAAAATCTTCTCCACCCGGTGACTGCTCTGCCTGCACGACATGTAAGTCAAGTGAGCCAGCCGTTTCTTCTACTACCTTTGTTAGACGCTCATCATTCATCACAGAAGGCAAATAAGGATGCCATCTCACTTCAGCCTCTGCTCCAAATCCTCCTGCAATTCCGCTGACGATTTGTTTCATAAGCTCTGGAATCATCGCTCTTACTTCAGGCTCAAACGTCCGAACGGTTCCTTCCATCTCAACACGGTCGGGTATGACATTCCATGATGTACCGCCTTGGATACGTGTGATACTGACAACCGCATGATGCAAGGAGCTGATGCGGCGGCTGACGATTTGCTGAAGGGCGCTTGTGATCTGCCCGCTGATGGCAATGGGGTCTACCGTGTGATTTGGAATACCGGCGTGGCCACCCGTTCCTTTAATATCGATTTCAAACCGGTCCACACTCGCCATCAATGCTTTTTCTCTAATGCCAATCGTGCCAACTGGCAAATCAGGCTTGTTGTGCATACCGAAAATCGCATCGACTCCATCTAAAATGCCTGCCTCTATGACGTGTTTCGCCCCTTGAGCAACTTCCTCAGCTGGCTGGAACAAAATACGGACCGTTCCTTTGATCTCGTGTTTCCGCTCTTTTAATAAAAGAGCCGCACCAAAAATAGAAGCTGTATGGAAATCATGACCGCATGCATGCATTTTACCCGGTACCTTTGAAGAAAATGGTTCGCCAGATGCCTCTTCAATCGGAAGTGCATCAATATCGGCTCTCAAAGCAATTGTCGGCCCCTCTTGTTCTCCTTTGATTTCACAGACAACGCCTGTTTGAAGGGCTGGGATATCAAGTACAGTGATCCCTTCCTCTTCTAACCAGCGGCGCAGTTTCTTTGTCGTTTCATATTCTTCAAACGCCAGCTCTGGATGCTCATGAAGCGCTCGGCGAATGTTGATCAAACGTTTGTTTAAAGCTTCATTTCCTATTGGTTTCACTAGACACTCACCCCTCTAAAGAATAAAAAGCAGCTTATGCTTCTTCAGCCGCTGCTTCTTTTTGGATAAATCGTTTCGTTCGTTCATTCTTTGTTTCATCAAATAGCTCAGTTGGCGTCCCCTGCTCGATAATATGACCATCCGCCATGAAAATCACATGGTCTGCCACTTCTCTTGCAAACGCCATTTCATGTGTGACGATGATCATTGTTGTTTCTTGAATCGCAATGGATTTAATGACTTGAAGCACACCTGAGACAAGCTCTGGATCAAGCGCTGACGTTGGTTCATCCAGCAAAATCGCATGTGGATCAACCGCTAACGCGCGGGCAATCCCAATCCGCTGCTGCTGTCCGCCAGATAACGTGACTGGATAGCTGTCAGCCTTTTGCTCTAACCCTACCTGCTTCAGCAGTTTCATACCGATTTCATCCGCCTGCTGCTTCGTCATTTTTTTCGTCACAAGCAGTGATTCTGTTATGTTTTGCAGTGCTGTCTTGTTTTTAAATAAATTATAGTTTTGAAACACCATGGCCGTTTGTTGACGCAGGTGATGGGCTTCTTTACGTGAATATTTGGACGCATCGAGCTTCGCATCGCCAATTTCAATCGTGCCTTCATCAGGTGTTTCTAATAAATTTAAACAGCGCAGCAAGGTGGATTTACCGGAGCCAGAAGGTCCGATAATGGCCACAACCTGCCCTTTTTTCACGTCGAGATTAATTCCGTCTAAGACGACAAGGTCGCCGAATGATTTCTTCAAATTGGTGAGCTTGATCATGTCCACACCTCCTTAATTCCGGTAAGGTTTGCTGATTTTTCGTTCAAATAGGTCCTGCAGGAAACTATAAATGATCGTCAGCACCCAATACACAATCCCTACGGCTAAATAGGTCTCAAAGTATTTATAGTTCGCCGATGCAATCATCTTCCCTTGTGCAAACATTTCTGCCACACCAATCGTAAAGGCAAGAGATGTTTCTTTTAAAAGACCGATAAAGGTATTCCCTGTCGCTGGAATTGCATTTCTGACGGCCTGCGGGAAAATAATTCTAACGTAAGACTGCCATCTTGTCATACCGACAGATAAGCATGCCTCAAGCTGCCCTTCATCCACTGAGTTCAGAGCCGCTCTGAAAATTTCTGCTAAGTATGCTGAGTTCTTAATACTTAATCCGATAATGACCGCTGTTAAAGCATCCATTGAGGTCATCGCAGGGAATAGCTGCGGGAGACCAAAATAAATGAGAAAGAGCTGAACCAAGGTTGGAACCGCTCTGAAGAAAGAAATATACAGCTTGGCAAATTGGTATAAAACAGGTATCCGGTTTTTCGTAATGAGAGCGAATACCACACCAATGATAATGGCAAATACCATGGAGACAATCGCCATGAAGATCGTTATCGGCAAGTATTGAAGCAATGTCGGAAACACCGTCACCATATACTGCCAATCAATTTTGTTCATATCTGCTCTTCACCGCCGCTGTCGTTATTTTTTAATTGGCACTGTCACATCGTCTTTGAAATATTTCTCAGACAATTTCTTAAGTGTCCCGTCTTCTCTTAATTCTTTGATGGCTTTGTTAAATTCTTCTCTTAGTTTGTCATGCTTTTTATCTTTCGCAAATGGATAGCCTACTTCTTCATACACAATTGGGTTGCCTACGATTTTCAGCGGCAGACCTGTTTTTTCAATTTGAGCAAGTAATACACTGCGTCCGTTGACATAAGCATCTACGCGGCCATTTGCCACTTCATTTAATACGCCGTCTTGCGTTTCATATGTTTTGATCTTAATTTTCTTGTCAGGGTCTTTGCTCTCTAAGTTTTTAGCATGGTTAGAGCCAAGAACCGCCGCCACTGTTTTTCCTTTTAAATCGTCAAGACCTTTGATGTCGTTGTTGTCTTTTTTCACGATGATTTGTGTTCCTGCGTAAGCGTACGTATCTGTAAAGTTAAATGTTTGTTTACGCTCGTCTGTGATGGCGACTTGGTTTGACACTGTATCGAGCTTACCAGACGTCAGCTGTCCCATCAGTCCGCTGAATTCACTCAGCTGCCAGTCTAGTTTGTAGCCAAGCTTTTTCGCAATGGCTTCTGTTACTTCAACATCGAATCCGACAAGCTTGCCATTGTCTTTATAAGCAAACGGATAGCTTTGTCCTGTAGCGCCTACTTTTAACACCTTTTCGTCTTTGCCTTCACTCTGATTGTTGCCGCCGCAAGCTGCTAAAACTGCCAGCATTGCTGCAAATAGAACGACTAGCCACTTTTTGTTTTTCATGTTTGTAAACCCTTCTTCCTCTTATGGTTGTGTGATATCTGATCTTAATTGTTTTTTAAAATAAACCGTGATATGACCTTTGCCTAAATCCTTTTCACCTGCTCTGACATAGCCTTTACGCTCATACATCTCTATGAGCCATGGATGCTTATCAGCTGTACCGAGCGACACGTACGGCACCTTCAGTGTATCCCTTAGCACCTCGGTTTCAACCCATTCCAGCAAGGCTGAGCCTGTGCCTTTTTTGGCGGCTGGTTCTGAGGCAAACCACCAGATATGAGGGACGCCGAACGGTCCTGGCTGCTCTCCCCAAGGCATACGGAGTGATAAGGTGGATAGAAGCTCTCCGTTTTCTTCCATCACATAGCAAAGATTCTTTTGTACATTATTCTGAACGAGAGCGAAATCAGCATGTGCTGCTTGGAACTGGATGCCTAGCTCACGAATTGGCTCGTAGGCTCTTGTTGTCAGTTCAAGCAGCGCCTCTATATCTGCCTCTGTTGCCAGACGAAACGTGTATCCCAACGTTAGTCACCTCACCCTTATGTCGTGTAGCGATTTTTTGGCTCTGTTAATCCAAGATTTTCTCGTAAGGTTTGTCCTGTGTAATCGGTTTTGAATAAGCCTCGTTCCTGAAGGATTGGGACGACGCGGTCTACGAACACATCCAGCCCTTCTGGCAAGAGCGGCGGCATGACATTAAAGCCGTCTGCTGCTTCTTCACGAAGCCATGTTTCCATCACGTCTGCCAGCTGCTGCGGCGTTCCAATGAAAATATTATGACCGCGTGAGCCGGCAACCGATTGATAAAGCTGGCGAATGGTCAGGTTATCCTTTCTCGCCATATTCATCACGAGATCAAAACGGCTTTTCACCGCATTTGACGTGCTCGGATCAATCTCTGGAAGCGGCCCGTCTAAAGGATACTGAGACAGATCAATCCCGCCTAAGTAATTTTGCAGAATGCTCAGTCCAATCTCAGGAACAATCAGCTCCTGTAATTCTTCATATTTCGCTTGGGCTTCTTCCTCTGTATCAGCAATGATCGGGAAGATACCCGGCATGATGCTGACGTCCTCTCTAGCACGACCAGCAGCCTCTACTTTCCCCTTCAAGCTTTGATAAAATTCCTTCGCTTTATCGAGATCGTTTTGTGCAGTGAAAATGAGCTCTGCTGTTTTTGCTGCAAGCTTTTGGCCATCTTCAGAAGATCCTGCTTGAATGATCACGGGCTGCCCTTGCGGCGTACGTGATACGTTGAGAGGACCTCTTACTGAGAAGAACTCTCCTTTGTGCTGGAGCTCATGAAGCTTACTAGATTCGAAGAATTCTCCCGTTTCCTTGTTTCTGACAAGGGCGTCTTCTTCCCAAGAATCCCAGAGACCTTTGACGACTTCGACGAACTCTTCTGCCCGCTCATATCGTTTATGGTGTGCTAAATGCTCTTCTCCGCTAAAATTTTTCGCTGTTTCTTCAATAGAAGATGTGACCACATTCCATGCCGCTCTTCCGCCTGATAAATGATCAAGGGAGGCAAACTGCCTTGCAATATGGAAAGGCTCACTGTATGTAGTGGAAGCTGTTGCTGCTAAACCAATGGTTGAAGTAGACTCAGCAATGGATGAAAGCAGCGTGAGCGGTTCAAATCTCGTTAATACGTTCGGATGAGAGGTTTGATTAATGGATAAACTGTCGGCTAAAAAGAGCAAATCCAGCTTTCCTTCCTCTGCCTTTTTCGCTAATTGTTTAAAATAATCTAGGTTCATGGCTGCATCTGGTACTGCATTCGGATGTCTCCAAGAGGCAACGTGATGTCCAGTTCCTGCGATGAATACGCCTAGCTTGAGCTTCCTTTTCGGCTGTGACACTTGTTCTTCATCCTTTCTATATCCTACATGTATCAAACCGAAGTCCTTAGAAGATACATTTTTCTGATTGAATTAATCGGTTTTATTAATAAAAAAAGGGCAAATGTTGCGAAAAATGAAAAATAATTATTACTATATGCCCTTTTTACAGGATTGTCAACCGCCTTCTGAACCTCCAAAATAAGGGATTTCAAACGCTCATGACGGTGTATCAATCTCAATATTTCCGATGAGCCGGTCTGTGGTATGTGTCACCAGCTGACTACGCTCCAGCATGTTGTGAGCGATGACAGAATGAGTGGAATTTGCGGTGCGGACGGCAATCGCTTTTTGAGGAGATATATTGATGATGTTATTGCGCAGCACACGGGCTGAGGCGGCCTGGTCAATAAAGATCGCCGTCGGCTGTCCGATCGATCGATTTAAATAGAAGCGGTTATCTCCAATTTGTGGTGAACCATTTTTAATATACATCACCACATATAAGGATGTTTCTTCAAAGGAATTATCTTTAATTTCCAATGCCCCCGTCGTGTTGCTGTATACAGCGTAGTTTTGATAGTGCTTAAAGCGATTCTGCCAGATGAAAGCCTTTGCATTTCCAGTGACACTGATCGTATACGAAGAATCTAGCTCCGGGTGTCCTTCTTGAATAAAGTGGTTGCCGTTGAGCCCAGCTTCCCCTTCCTGCACCCAGATTCCTCTGCTGAATTCTTTGAATTGATTGTGCTGGATGAGAATATTCGTTCCTCTCACCACGGCCGCATCGATAACAGAGTAGACCGTATTGTTTGAAAAGACGACACTATCCGATTGATAGATACGCAGCGAGGCGCTTCTTTTTCCGGTATTCGTTCCTGATTCAATATGGTTTCCTTCTATTAGAATACGATTCGCCATATAAACGGACACAGCCGCATCTTCAAAAAGACTAATCTTATTGCCTGTAATGTGAACACTGTCTCCCCTCACATCAATCCCTTTTTCAAATCCCTCAATCATATTGCCAATAATCACCACATTGTTTTCCGTTTGACCAAGTGAGACGCCTAAGCTCGTAATCCCTGCTTTTGTCACACCTCCTCCCACTGCACGAATCATATTGTTGGCAATGATCGTTTCGGTGGAGAAGCCATAGGAGATACTGCTATCTGTATGATTGCCTTCAATGATCACACCATAACCGTTAAAGTTATAGATGGAGCTCGCTGCACCTCCTCTGACGATGTTGTTGCGAATCTGAATATTTAGAGGCTCCTCCATATTAACGGCATTTTCTCCATAGCCTTCAATATCAATGCCCATTCTTGGCTCGACCCCATTTACTCCTGCTCTTTCCAAGAGACAGTCCTCCACAATAACCCCATCACAACCTGTAATCGAAATATTGTTTCGTCTCGAATCTGTGATGGTGCAGCCAGAAATATCAATAGATGAAGCAGGTGAGTATGGTTCACCCTCTGTCAACAAACCGTGGGGACTGACAATGATGCCGTCTCCCGTACAATTTTTTATTTGGACATGATTGACCTCTACATGGGAGGCACCTTCAATACATATCCCAAAGCCCCATTCATGGGTTCTTCGTTCAGCGGGGAGCGTCTTGTATACATGCTCATGACGATCCCCTTCAATACGCCCGCCTCGAATGGTCACATGCTCAACCTTTCCTATATAAAAAGCTGCATACCCCCATGAATCATTTGGTTTCACCTTTATTACAGCGTCTGACGCCATCTCAATGCATATATGACTTGGCACCCGTATACCTGCACCTCGGAAAGGAAAAAATGGATCACCTCTGTACACCGCATCGATTAAATACGTGCCGCTCGGCAGCCAGATATGGGAATACCCCTGTGCTTTTGTCCACTCTAAACATTCATTGAGCTTAGCTGTGCAATCCGTTTTCCCGTCAGCAATTACGCCAAAATCTAGTACATTGACAACTGGTTTTTTCAGATCAGCTTCATTCAATTCCCCCAACCTAATCACTCCTTTTCACACATGTTCTCTCGTCATCCTATGCATGTGGTAAAGGTTTGCTTGTACATTGCTTCAAATTTTAAATAAATTCTTTTGAAATAACTTTCCGATAATTTTCACTTCAATGAATTTTTCATTTTTTTGAGTCTTTACGCCTATTGAACTAACATTTTCCTGTTTTAGAATAGTTTTATATTGACACAAGAACTATACAAGAATATCATTTTTCTCATATCTCTTTTTTTAAGAAAGGATCTATGCCATGTCTACAATTGACCACGATAAAATTGTTAAAAGTGTTCCTCAAAAAGGGTTTTTTGGACATCCTAAAGGACTTTACACACTGTTTTTCACTGAATTTTGGGAGCGTTTCTCCTATTATGGCATGCGTGCACTGCTTATTTATTATATGTACACAGAGGTGACAAAAGGCGGTCTAGGCTTTGACCAGACGACAGCCAATTCGATCATGTCTGTCTACGGTGCGCTTGTCTATATGTCAGGAGTGATTGGCGGATGGCTCGCCGACCGGGTATTTGGATCATCCAGTACGGTCTTTTATGGCGGAGTTTTCATTATGCTTGGCCACGTGATTTTGGCTTTGCCAAGCGGAGCAACAGCGCTCTTTATTAGTATGGGACTGATTATTATCGGGACAGGTCTTCTCAAGCCAAACGTTTCAAACATTGTTGGCGACCTGTATACAAAAACAGACCCGCGCAGGGACTCTGGATTTAGTATTTTCTACATGGGGATCAATATGGGTGGCTTTATTTCCCCATTAATTGTCGGAACACTCGGTCAAAAAGTGAATTTCCACCTCGGGTTCTCACTCGCTGCCGTGGGGATGCTTGTTGGACTTATTACATTTGTGGTCACAAAAAAACCGAACCTTGGTCTTGCCGGCACGTATGTGACAAATCCATTATCAGCTGCCGAACGTAAGAACTTCAAAATTTACGGATCATTGGTTGTGATTTTGCTTGCAGTTTTTGCTGTCATTGGCATTCAAACAGGCGCACTCACAATTAATCTATTCACTTGGTTTGTTAGTGCCCTTGGTGTACTCATTCCGATTGTTTATTTCATTGTCATGTATTTCAGTAAAAAGACGAGCGCAGTGGAACAATCTAGGGTTCTCGCTTATATCCCATTGTTCCTTGCTGCCGTGATGTTCTGGGCGATTCAAGAGCAGGGCTCAAACATTTTAGCGACATATGCAGATCAACGAACAAACTTGAATTTCCTTGGGATGACACTAGCGTCTTCATGGTTCCAATCATTGAACCCAATCTTTATTGTGCTGCTGTCTCCAGTGTTTGCTTGGTTATGGGTCAGACTTGGGAAGAAACAGCCGTCTACCCCGATTAAATTCTCACTCGGCCTTCTGTTTGCAGGGTTATCCTTCATCATCATGATCATTCCTGCATACATGTCAGGTCCGAACACACTTGTGAGCCCATTATGGCTCGTTCTGAGCTTCTTCCTCGTCGTGATCGGAGAGCTCTGCTTATCACCAGTTGGACTGTCAGCGACAACAAAGCTGGCCCCTGCTGCCTTCTCAGCGCAAACGATGAGCCTTTGGTTCCTTTCAAATGCAATGGCACAGGCGATCAATGCGCAAGTAGTCAAACTGTTTGATAAAGTGCCGGAAACCGTCTATTTCGGTATCATCGGATTCCTTGCCATCGTTTTATGCGTTGTGATGCTATTACTGACACCAGTGATTAAGAAAGCGATGAAAGGCGTTCATTAATAAAAAACTGGACATGAGTACATCATGTCCAGTTTTTCACTTTATTGATGATCATCCTCCATATAGAAATTTTATATCTTACTGCATGATTCATTCGTTTTCATTGGTACTGTCTCATTTATTTCAATATTAAAATAATTCACGGCATTGTGATAACAAATATCTTTGACTATTTTTCCTATAAATTCGTAATCCCTTGGAAGCTCACCATTTTCTATCCAAGTCCCAAATAAATCACATAAGATTCTTCTGAAATATTCATGGCGAGGAAACGATAAAAAGCTTCTTGAGTCTGTAAGCATCCCAACGAAAGTGCTAAGCAAACCTATATTAGATAATGTTTTCATTTGATCTAGCATGCCGTCTTTTTGATCATTAAACCACCACCCAGACCCAAATTGAATTTTTGCTCTGGCATCAGAAGACTGAAAATTCCCTATAGTAGAGGCCACAATCGCATTATGAGCGGGATTTAAATTATAGATGATGGTTTTAGGTAAAAGGTTGTCTTTGTCTAATTCATTCAAAAAACCATTTAAATGTCTTGCTAGGTGGAAGTCAGACATAGAGTCGTACCCACTATCTTTCCCCGTTAACTTGAACATTCGTGTGTTATTATTCCTTAAAGCACCTATGTGTAATTGCATGGTCCAATGAAGAGAATGATATTTTTTACTCAGGTGAAGAAGAGTGTTTGTTTTAAATTTATTGATATCCTCTAGGGATAGTGTTTTTCCTTGCAGCGCATGTACAAATATAGAAGACACTTCTTGTTCAGTAGCTGGTGAAAATGGAAATATTTCAAAACCATGATCAGACATTCTGCATCCATTCGCGTGAAAATAATCAATTCGTGAATGTAATGAAGCGATAAAGTTTTCATATGTTAAAACAGCGCCGTTGATTGAATCACCTAATTTTTCTATATAGTTCACAAAATCTGATTGTTCAATATTTAAAGCATGATCCGGTCTAAATGTAGGTAGGACCCTAGTTGTAATTCCTACATCTTTACGTATGATTTGATGAATTTCTAAAGTATCGATTGGATCATCAGTCGTACACACAACTTTTACATTAAATTTTTCTAAAATTCCATTTGTGGACATGTTCCTTTCATTTAATCTCTCATTACAAATATCCCAAACTTGATGTGCATTTTTTTCTGAGAACAACTCATTTATATTGAAATAACGACTTAATTCTAAATGTGACCAATGATAAAGAGGGTTTCCTACTGTATATGGAACCGTTTGCGCCCAAGCTAAGAATTTTTCCTTGTCACTTGCATTCCCCGTGATCAATCTTTCTTCTACGCCTAACCAGCGCATCGCCCTCCATTTATAGTGATCTCCATTAAGCCAAATATCAGTCATATTTTCATACTTTTTGTTAGCAGCAATGTCATCAGCCATTAAATGCGTATGAAAATCATAGATTGGCATATTTTTCGCGTAATCATGATAAAGAACTTTTGAACTTTCATGATTAAGCATCATATCTTCGCTTAGGAATGTAGACAATATCGTCACCTCTATACTTATGTTTAGAAAATCAATGAAATGAAATAAGGTGTTATTAACAAAAATAACACCTCACTTTTTTAGATCTTACTTAATTCAAACTCCGTATTTACGTATAGTGCGTCTCGTTGTGCAATTAAGCAAAGTTCTGCGGCTTTAAAAGTATGTTCTTGAGTCATAGCATTTTCAGTACCGTTTAAACAATCTAAAATAAGTTCACCAAAGTAAGGGAATCCTACTTCTCCATTTAGAGAAAAATGCTGCTCTGTCTGTTGATTTACTAAGTATAAATGGTCTCCTGTTTTATCCCTTGCGATGTCTACGTATTTGCGAATTTCAATATACCCATCTGTTCCAAGAATGAATGTACGCCCATCCCCCCAAGTGCTAAGGCCATCAGGAGTCAGCCAGTCTACTCTAAAGTAGTTTGTAGCCCCATTATCAGCAATCAAAGTAGCATCACCAAAGTCTTCTAATTCTGGATATTGATGATGCTTATAATTGCCCACTTTACTATGTACAACTTTTGCATCTTTTGCGCCAGAATAGAAGAGGAATTGTTCAATTTGGTGACTACCAATATCACATAGAATACCTCCATAATATTCTTTTTCAAAAAACCAGCTTGGTCTGCTTTCTACATTACTACGATGTGGGCCAGTTCCAAGAACTTGTACCACTTTGCCAATTGCTCCTTGTTCAATCAATTGACCAGCAAATACGGCACTCTCCACGTGCAAACGTTCACTATAATAAACAGCCCATTTAAGTCCCGTTTCAGCTGTTTTTTTACGAGCAAGCTCCAATTGTTCTAGCGTTGTAAAAGGTGATTTATCCGTAAAGTAATGCTTACCATGATCTAAAACACGCAGCCCTAAATCACAGCGTTTAGATGTAATGGCTGCGCCTGCCACGAGCCTGACATCTGGATCTTCGAGGATTTCTTTCTCACTTTTGGCTGCCTGTACCTCCGGATAAGCTTTACAAAATTCTTGTACTTTTTTCTGATCATGATCATAAACCCATTTTAATGTAGCCCCAGCCTCAGTTAATCCATTGCACATTGCATAGATGTGTCCATGATCAAGACCTATAGCCGCCATGACGAATTGTCCTTCTGTAACGACAGGGGCACTTTTTCCCTTAGGAGCATAATTCATTCCATCACTTTTCTGCATGATTGTTCCTCCTCTAGCTAGCTTCCAGTTTATTTTTAATAATTTAATAACGTTAGACTCATAGTTTCTCGTAATTTCCTCCAACGGTGATCGTATCGTCTGAAAAATTTTCTACACTGCTTTGTTTTTCATAAAAATGCTTAACGTTCGCGAGCATTCCTTCACGTGTATAAAAAGGATCGTCTGCTGAAAGAGGAAGCTTCACATGAACACCTTGGTTTGCAGATTTATAGATGGCTGTAATAAGTTCTAGTGTTTTTCTTCCTTCTGTTCCATCAATTAAAAGCTTCTGGTTACCCTTGATAGCCATTAAAAAATTATTTATTTGTCCTTTATGCCCTTCAAATAGTAATTCCGGATATTGATGAAAAGCTTCCTGAATACGATTTTCTAAATCCTCATCATTTTTCTCTTGAGGAAACCCATTTTCTTTAGCTATTTGAGCATTTACTTTCCATGGGACAGATACTCTAGCTTTTTCCCCTTGAAAAATCAGTTGTTGTTCTTCTCCATGATGAACAACAGAACTGGTTACTTGTGCTAAGCTGCCATTTCCATATCGAAGTACAGCAATAGAAAGGTCTTCAACCTCTGCATTATCATGCAAGGTATTACTAGTTGCTGCAAAAATGTCAACCGGCAATCCTAACATCCATTGCAACATATCAATATGGTGGACAGCATGATTAAGTGTACAACCTCCACCTTCTTTTTCCCATGTACCGCGCCACCATAAATCATAATAACTATGACCACGCCACCAAAAAGAATCAACTTGAGTATGAGCGATTTTTCCAATGAGGTTTTGATCAAGGACATGTTTTAATCTCATAATGGGCGTCATAAACCTGTTTTGAGCAACAACAGATAAAAGCTTCTGGCTTTCAATAGATGCTTTTATCATTTCGTCACATTCTTTTAGAGAAGAAGCCATAGGTTTTTCTACTAAAACATGTTTGCCTGCTTTAAGAAAATCGATGGCAATGGCTGCGTGCATATAAGGAGGTGTACAAATGGAAACGGCATCAATCGTAGGATCATTCAATAATTCTTGGTAGTTAGCGACAACTCGTGCTTCCAGGTTATATTTTGTTGCTGCAGACATTGCTTTTTCAGGATAAATATCAGCTAAAGCTACAATTTTACTGATTTCAGGCATTGCAAGATAAGCCTCGATATGGGCAGTTGCAATAGATCCAGTTCCTATAATGGCGATGTTGGACATATCAATCTTTCCCTTCTGCAATAAGATAAATTTTCACTTCTAATAATAAGATAGCGCTTTCAAAAAGCTGAATGATTCACCTAACTGATAGATCAGAGTACCGTTCGTTTTATTAATATTCTAGTTATACTAGTATGGTAGCTCAAAAAACATTATAACTTAATCTTTTTGAATTTTGTATAGTTTTTTGAATTTTCTTTTTAATATCCTACACTTTTATGATTGATTATGGCTTACATAGTGGAATCATCAAGAGATGCTCACAGTGAAAGTATTCAGAAAAATGAAATTAATGTCTACCATTCTAATCTACTTGTATGGTAGTATGTTAGAGAAAGGAGATTAGAATAATGAATATTGATTTTAAAAACCAAAACCTCTCTACGAGGGAACAAGTTTACAATATGCTAAAAGATCAAATATTAAGCCTGAAGCTTTCACCTGGGACAAATATTTCTGAAAAAGAAATATCCGTTCAATTTAATGTTAGTCGAACTCCTGTAAGAGAAAGCTTTTTAAAATTATCTCAAGAAGGATTATTAAGTATCTATCCTCAACGAGGTACTTTTGTTTCTTTAATTGATTTGAACCTTGTGGAGGAAGCACGGTTTATGCGAGAACATCTCGAGAAGGCAGTGATTAGACTAGCCTGTCAGGAATTTTCTGAAGAGCTGATTAATGATTTAGATATGAATTTAAGTATGCAAAAAATTTGCGTTAAGAAAAAAGACTATAAAAAAATGTTTGAATTAGATGAGGAGTTTCATAGAACGATTTTCAAACGGTGTAAAAAAGAAAAAACATGGTTAGTTATTCAACAGATGAATGTACACTTTAATAGGAGCCGCATGTTAAGGCTAGTAACAGATTACAATTGGGATAATATTCTTTCTCAACATGTAAATATCTTCAAAGCTATACAAGATCAAGATGCTGATAAAGCTGAAAAAATCATGGAAGAGCATTTGAAAATTGCACTTGTTGATAAAGAATTATTGAAGAAAGAATATCCAAATTATTTCAAATAACATTAGGGGTGATGGTAGATGAGGATGACATTCAGATGGTTTGGAGAAGGAAACGACACGATCACACTGGAACAAATAAAGCAGATTCCAGGAGTGGAAGGAATTGTTTGGGCACTACATGATGTGCCCGTAGGAGAAGAGTGGCCAATAGAAAGAATGTTAGAAATGAAAAAATTAGCTGATAAACATAACCTTCATATTGAAGTAGTTGAAAGCGTGAATGTTCATGAAGACATTAAGCTCGGACTTCCAACTAGAGATCGATACATAGAAAATTATAAGAAAACAATTCAGAAGCTAGCAAAGGTGGGTGTTAAAGTCATATGTTATAACTTTATGCCTGTCTTTGATTGGATCCGTACAGACTTAAATAAAACACTTTCTGATGGATCTACAGCTCTATTTTATGAACATAGTCGAATTAAAGATATTGATCCGAAAGAATTAGTAAATAAAATTAGTGAGAACTCCAGTTTAACCATGCCAGGTTGGGAACCAGAGCGGTTAAATCACCTCCACCACCTTTTTGAAGCCTACAAAAATATAACAGAAGATGATTTATGGGCCAACTTGAAATATTTTTTAGATCAGGTTATTCCAATTGCAGAACTTCATGATATTAAGATGGCTATTCATCCTGACGATCCACCTTGGCCTGTCTTTGGTCTACCGCGAATAGTAACTAACCAAAAAAACATCAGAAAAATTTTACAACTAAATAGCAGCCCATATCATTGTATAACGCTCTGTACAGGATCTTTAGGAGCAAACTTAGAGAATGATTTAGTTTCTATGATTCACGAATTTATTGATAGAATACCATTTACTCATATAAGAAATGTACGTGTATATGATAACGGAGACTTTGTTGAAACATCGCATCGATCAAAAGATGGATCAGTAGACGTTTCAGCCATTATACATGCTTATTATGAAAGCGGATTCAAAGGTTATTGCAGACCCGATCATGGAAGACACATTTGGGATGAACAATGCAGGCCTGGATATGGTCTTTATGATAGAGCACTTGGAATTATGTATTTGTGGGGAGCTTGGGATGCTTTAAAAAATAAACAGTCTGTACGAAAAAAAGCAAAGGAGGAAGCTACATGGTAAACATACAAGAAAATAAACATTTAGCTGGTAAAGTAGCTGTCATCACAGGAGGAAGTGGCGTACTTTGCAGCGCCATGGCAAAGGAACTTGCTAGACATGGCGTGTCTGTGGCTATTTTAAATAGAACAGTCGAAAAGGGTGAAAAGGTAGCCGAAGAAATTAACCTTATGGGTGGGAAAGCGATTGCGATTAAATGTGATGTGATGAATAAAGATAGTGTGGAACAAGCCGAGAAGATTGTAACAGAGGAATTAGGCAATTGTACCATATTGATAAATGGAGCTGGTGGTAATCACTCCAGTGCAAATACAACCAACGAAATATTTCAAACAGAAGATCTTACTAATCCTAAGGTAAATACTTTTTTTCATTTAAGTACAGATAGTGTGCAAAATGTATTTGATTTAAATTTTATGGGGACTTTCATTCCTACACAAATTTTCACTAAACATATGGTTCATCAAAAGGGAGCAGTTGTCATCAACATGTCATCTATGAGTGCCCCTTCTCCAATGACCAAAGTGCCTGCTTATAGCGCCGCAAAAGCCGCAATTGAAAATTTCACCAAATGGTTAGCTGTTCATATGGCCGAGGCAGGAATTAGAGTAAATGCTATTGCACCGGGCTTCTTTTTAACCTCACAAAATAAAAACCTTCTCCTAAATGAAGAAGGAGATTATACAGAAAGGTCTCATAAGATTATTTCGAACACACCAATGAGAAGGTTTGGTACGCCAGAAGATCTTCTTGGAACCCTATTATGGCTTGTTGATGATCATATGTCAGCATTTGTTACCGGCGTGACAATTCCTGTTGATGGAGGTTTTATGGCGTATTCAGGTGTTTAATATTTTTATTTTTTTCCTTGTCATACATCTTTATTTTATATGTTTTTTTAAATTTATAAGTAGGCTTGGAAAGGAGACATAAGAATGCAGACTGAGAACAGGAAACTAACACTCAAAAATTATATTGGTTATGGAACAATGGATTTATTTGGAGGGGGAGCATTCGCTATAATAGGCGCATGGATGTTATATTTTTTCATTACATACTGCGGTCTTACCCCTGTTGAAGCAGGATCTATTATTGCAATTGCACGTATTATTGATGCGATAGCAAGCCCAATTATGGGCCATATCACGGATAATTTTGGTCGTACAAAACTTGGGAAAAAATTTGGAAGACGCAGGTTCTTTTTGCTAGTTGGAAGCCCTTTAATGGTTATTTATTCTCTTCTTTGGATTTCTGATATGAATTACTGGTACTATTTAACGGTTTATATTTTGTTAGAATTCCTTGCCGCAATGGTATTAATTCCATTTGAAACACTTGGAGCTGAAATGACGAATGATTTTAATGCACGGACCAAGCTCTCAACAATAAGATTAATCTATTCAGGACTAGGAACATTTTTAGCTACCTTTATTCCAGGCAGATTATTCGAAATATTCGGAAAAGATTCACCTCAAGTTTTTCTTTACAATGGGATTATCTTCACCTTTATTTTTATGGCTGCATTATTAATTACACATAGAACAACATGGGAACGTAAAGTAGAAGAAGACATGATAGAACCTGATGGTGTAGAAAAAGTACCTGCTATAGAATCCATCAAAAAAGTCATCATTGACTTGACATCTACTTTTAGAATAAGAAGTTTCCGTCAGCACCTCACGATGTATATTTGTTCGTTTACGGCCATGGATATTTTAAACGCTGTCTTTGTCTACTTTGTTGTGTTTTCTTTAAATAAAGATGCAGTGCTGGCAGCCGATTTATTATCTATTGGTTCATTACTTCAAATGGTATGTACAATATTGTTTGGTTGGCTCGTGATTAAAATAGGTCCTGCGCCATCTTTGAAAATATCTTATATTGCGATTATTACATGTATCAGCGGTTATATATTTTTATACTTCACACAACCAGCTTATATGATTATAGCGCTGTATGCTTTCTCTGTTATCTTAGGCATCGGAAAGAGTGGGTTATATTATATACCATGGAATATTTACACTTTCATTCCTGATGTAGATGAAATGGTCACTCGTAAAAGAAGAGAAGGAATATTTGCAGGTATTATGACGTTTACACGCAAAAGTACTACAGCTTTAGCCACATTTTTGGTAGGAGTTATATTACAGGAAAGTGGATTCGTTGCAAGCGCGACGACACAGTCTACGACAGCAATAAATGGGATTGTAGGTATTCTGTTTTTCGGAACTGTAGGGCTAGTCGGGATTAGTTTAGTTATTTCATTTAAATTTAAATTATCTAAGAAAACTCATTCCATTATGATTAATGAAATTAATAGGTTAAAGAATAATGGTTCAATGGAACAGGCTGATGATGAAACAAGAAGCGTTTTGAAAGCGCTAACAGGATGGGATTACGAGAAGCTTTGGGGTAATAATAACGTAGGATATCAGAATAAGCGCCAACATTTTGAACAACAAGATTTTAAACAGGATATGAACTAACTTTTGTTGTTAGTTGCACTTCAAAAAAAACACCTTCAGATTGATATCAGAGGTGTTTTTAAATATCTTACATTTAGTGTTTTTTGATTTTAAAACCGGATCTCATCATCTCCATGAATTTGCAGCTTCAGCGGTTCACTTTTCGCCTGATGCTTTTTCACATAGCGGTGATAGACAATATACCCAATGATCATGAGCGGTACACCAACATATAGTCCGATGCGCTGCTCTTGATCAAAGGCAAGGCTGACCAACACGATGGTATTCAGTGTGATTGCAATGATTGGCAGCACCGGATAAAGAGGCGTTTTAAATTTTAAGTTTTCCAGCTTTCCGCCTGCTTTCAAATATTTTCTACGGAAAAGCAGCTGTGATAATGTAATCGTGATCCAGCCTGTCTGGGCACTCATGCCGGCAATGGACACGATCCAGGCAAATACCGTTTTCTCTGCAAAGAAGCCGGATAACAGCGAAATCCCTGTAAATAGGAAGGTGAGCAGTAAGGCATTCATCGGAATACCGCGCTGATTGACGCGTCTAAATGCTTTTCCTGCCATTCCTTCCTTCGATAAGGAATACAGCATTCTCGTTGATGCATACAAGCCAGAGTTCGCAACAGATAATAAAGCAATGATAATGACAAAGTTCATGATGTCTGCCGCAAAAGGAATGCCCGTTCTCTCAAACACAGTAACAAATGGGCTTTGCAGCACACTAGCTTCCTTCCAAGGCACCATACCTGCTAAGACGAAAATCGATAAGACGAAAAAGACAAGTGTACGCCATACGGTTTGATGTATCGAACGGGGAACGGTTTTCTCAGGGTTTTCACTTTCTCCTGCAGCAATCCCGATCAGCTCTGTTCCTTGAAACGAAAAATTCACCGTGATCATCGTAATCACAACAGCGAGCAGGCCATTTGGAAACAGCCCGTCACTCACAAAATGGCTGAAGTATGGGGCGGGTTCACCGCTCGTTGTTTCAATAAACCCAAACATCGCCGCTCCGCCTACGCCAATAAAGAGTAAAATTGCAATAATCTTAATGGTGGAAAAGAAAAACTCCGACTCCCCGAACGCTTTCGCTGACCGGGCATTTAATAAGAAAAGACAGAGTCCGAATATGAGACACCAAATCCACACATCCACTTGCGGGAGCCAGCGCCTCATCAGCTGCCCTGCTGATAAGAACTCAAGGGCGACCGTTGCTGCCCAGCCGAGCCAATAAATCCAGCCGACAGCAAAACCTGCTGCCGGGCTGACAAATTTCGTCGCATACGTATGAAAAGACCCCGACACAGGAAGTGCAACCGACAGCTCACCAAGACACAGCATGGTTAAATACATGATCAATCCGCCCACAATATATGAAAGAACAGCTCCGACCGGCCCTGCTTGTCCAATCGTATAGCCCGTTCCTAAGAAAAAGCCTGTCCCAATGACACCGCCAAGTGAAATCATAAATAAATGGCGGGAGGTCATCGCCCTTTTCAATTGTTCAGGCTGATTTTGTCCAACATCCACAATGATGCCCTCCTTCTTCTAAGATGCTCTGTTATCAAAACATGTCTCCATGTGATTCATTCCATTTTCAAAACAACCTACTAATTATACATCTTTTATAATAAATATGCTTCCTTCTATGGTCACTGTCTCAAAGTCTTTATTTTAGTAATGTTCGCACAACTATGTGGTGGATCAAACCATTTGATAGGATGCCATATATCTAAAATATTGCACAAAAAAACCAGCATGAAACTTTATCGTTGCACACTGGTTTCGTTTCATTCTTTTCGAGTCTCATTTTAGACAGTTCTTATGATCACTTTTGTCACAAGTCATTCTGCTTTTAGCACGTTCCACCAATCAAATCATCTTAATCATCTTGAACTTGTGATTGGTTTTATTCACCTTTTAACTTGGGTATAGTTCTATCGTTTGTCCGTTCGACCGTTTGAGGGCATAAAGTTGGTGAGATTCGCTCAAGCTAGTTTCAAATGCTTTACTTTTAGGTTGCTTCTCTGTAAGATCATATGTTGTAAATACCAACAAGAAAAGTGGGGAATAAAATGAAAAAAATGTTCTTTGCCATTATTTTAGGCGTTTGTGTTGCATTGATCACAGCATGTGGATCAGGTGCAAGCGACAACGCGAATAAACAATCTGGGTCTAAGGAATCAGGCGACCTTTGGAAATCCATTCAGGATAAAGGTGTATTAACCATCGGAACAGAGGGTACTTATGCTCCTTTCACTTTCCATGACAAAAAGACAGATAAATTAACTGGCTATGATGTAGAAGTCATCACAGAAGTAGCAAAACGCCTTGACTTAAAACCTGAATTCAAAGAAACACAATGGGACAGTATGTTTGCTGGACTGAATGCAAAACGTTTTGACGTGGTAGCAAACCAAGTTGGGAAAACTGGACGTGAAAATCAATATGATTTCTCTGATAAATACACGACTTCTCAAGCTATTGTTGTGACAAAATCAGATAACAACGACATCAAGAAACTATCTGATGTCAAAGGCAAAAAAGCAGCACAATCGTTAACAAGTAACTACAATAAATTAGCAACAGATGCTGGCGCTAAGATTGAAGGCGTTGAAGGTCTTGCACAATCCATTCAATTGATTCAGCAAGGACGTGCTGATCTAACGTTCAATGACAAATTGGCTGTATTAAATTACTTGAAAACAAGCGGTAACAAAAACCTAAAAGTTGCATTTGAAACAGGAGATCCTCAAGAAACGTATTTCGCATTCAGAAAAGGCAGCGGCGAAGTCGTTGACAAAGTGAATGGCGCATTAAAAGAAATGAAGAAAGACGGTACACTTGCTAAGATTTCTAAGAAATGGTTTGGTGAAGATGTTACAAAATAATATCCTAGGAGTCGTCATTCCTTGGGATCTTCTTCAGCAATCTTTTTGGCCAATGGTGATGCAGGGGATTTATTATACAATTCCCCTCGCCATCATTGCCTTTATTATTGGTATTTTTATCGCGCTTGTGACAGCTCTTGCTAGAATGTCTAAGATTAAAGCCCTCAGATGGATTTTCTCCATCTATGTGTCGGCCGTTCGCGGAACGCCGCTTTTTGTGCAATTGTTTATTATTTTCTATTTCTTTCCGACATTTAATATCACACTTGATCCATATCCAAGTGCCATTATTGCTTTTTCTTTAAACGTAGGTGCGTATGCGTCGGAAATTATCCGTGCATCTGTCCTGTCTGTTCCAAAAGGACAATGGGAAGCTGGTTATTCAATCGGAATGACGCATCGCAAAACGCTCGTCCGCGTGATTTTACCGCAGGCTGTGCGTGTATCGATTCCACCGCTGTCTAATTCATTTATTAGTTTGGTGAAGGATACATCCCTTGCCTCCCAAATTCTCGTGGCAGAGATGTTCCGTAAATCACAGGAAATTGCTGCGGCGAACTTGGATCAAATCTTGTTTATTTATATGGAAGCAGCCCTCATCTATTGGGTATTCTGCTTCATTCTATCGCTCGTTCAGCATCAAATTGAAAAACGACTTGATCGATATGTCGCAAGGTAAGGAGGAAACGACATGCTAACAGTCAAAGGCTTAAAGAAATCCTTTGGGGATAATGAGATTTTAAAGTCGATTGATTTTTCGATCAACAAAGGGCAGGTTGTGGCCATTCTCGGTCCATCTGGTTCAGGAAAAACAACGATGCTTCGCTGTTTAAATGCACTTGAAATACCAAATGGCGGCTCCTTTACCTTCGATGATTTCTCGATTGATTTTTCAAAAAAAAATAAATCAGCTGATCTCCTGAAGTTACGCCGGAAATCAGGAATGGTGTTTCAGGATTATCACCTGTTTCCTCACCGTACAGTGCTTGAAAATGTGATGGAAGGTCCTGTTCAGGTGCAGCGCCGTCCAAAGGAAACGGTTCGAAAGGAAGCCATTCAGCTCTTGCAAAAGGTCGGTCTGGAAGATAAAAAAGACCTGTATCCTTTCCAGCTCTCAGGCGGTCAAAAGCAGCGTGTCGGGATTGCCCGTGCACTTGCCATTCAGCCAGAGCTTATGCTTTTTGATGAACCAACCTCTGCGCTTGACCCTGAGCTTGTCGGAGAAGTCTTAAAGGTCATGAAGGATCTAGCGAAGGAAGGCTGGACCATGGCAGTTGTCACACATGAAATCAAGTTTGCCCAAGAAGTAGCAGACGAAGTGATTTTTATTGATGGCGGCGTCATCGTCGAACAAGGTCCCCCGGAAGAAATCTTCAAACGACCAAAAGAAGAACGAACAAAACAATTCTTAAACCGGATATTAAATCCAGTATGATGAAAAAAGGCTGTTCTCACGTGGTGAGGACAGCCTTTTTTTATCTTTTTAAAAGTAAGCGATTACAATTGAACAAAGCCATTTAAAGGGGCGCGGTAGTATGTTACGATTGAACTCGAGTGTTTAAGAAAGAAGGGAATGCTTTTGAAGCGGGAACATCTTTTACGTTGGTTTTTTTATTTTGTTGGATTGATCGTACTAGCTTTTGGACTATCGCTGACAGTGAAAGGGAAGATCCTTGGGATTGGTCCTTGGGACGCTTTCCACTACGGACTGTTTCAGCATTTTGGACTCACAATTGGACAATGGTCCATTATTATTGGTGCACTTATTGTGACACTGACTTCTATTTTTACGAAATCATTTCCAAAGATCGGCGCTTTACTGAATATGGTGCTGATTGGCGTGTTTATTGATTTCTTTAATGCGATATTACCTGCGCCGCACGGATATTTACCGGCCTTATATGTATTTATTACAGGTGTTGTTGTTTCTGGATATGGCGTTGGCATTTATGTTTCAGCTAATCTTGGCGCTGGGCCACGGGACTCATTAATGCTGCTCATCTCAGCGAAAACGGGACTGAACGTACAGTGGGTTCGAAATGGCATTGAGTTAACAGTGCTTTTGTTTGCATGGATGCTCGGTGGACCGATTGGCATTGGAACGATTTTGACTGCGATCTTCACAGGTCTTGTCCTTCGTTTCTCCTTGCCGCAATCAACACGGCTTCTGGAGCTGCTCATTACAAAAACAGCCGAAAAACCTGTTCAAACCCTGACTAGATGAGAACAAGCCATTCTATAATTAGAATGGCTTTTCTTGTGCTAAAATAAATAAACAGAATATTCACGCACAGGAGATGGAGACTATGCAGCTTTTCCACTATCATTACTGGACACCATTTGTTGAAGAGACAGAGCAAGCATATCGTTCGCTAGGCTTTGAGGTAAAAGGTCGTTTCACAAAAGATGGCTCCTTTCATCCCCCGCTCACTTGGGAAGATTTTAGAGAAGAGCAGCCGACCTTTCGAATCATCGAAATGAGAAAAGGCCAGATCAATATCACATTTGGCTATAGCAAAAAAGTCCTTTTTGATCACATCGGCTTTCTTGTCTCAGACGAAGAATATGATCAACTGCTTGCACAAGCTAAAGAACTAAACTGGCCAATCCAAGCTGGGGAACGGAGAACGTTTCTTTCGACACCTCTTCGTTTAAGGCTTGAGTTACAGCGGCGTAAAGATGTCATTGAAACGGGAACCGATGCGCTGCACGCTATGACAATTGCTGTTCCTGATTTGTCACAGACACCTAAAGTGGATCAGCTGCTATCACCTTTGCATCAGCCCATTCACTGGCAAAAAGGAGAACAGCTTTCCTTGCTTAACGTGAACATGACGGATGTTGATGAAATGAATACAATTGATCCGAATGGTGTCCACATCGTGAATCAGACGTAAAAGCAGCGAGGCTCGCTGCCTTTTTACGTTAATGGACCCTTTTACGCGGCACTCTCCAATGGTACAATCAATGTAAAAAATTAGAGGTTCGTTATGAAAATATATGCTATCCAATTACAACACTTAGATGAAATTGATGCACGACAACAAATAGAGCGGCTGAAACTCTTTGTGTCATCTGAAAAACGTGCTGCGGCTGAACGCTTTCGTTTTTTGATCGATGCAAGAAGAACCTTGTTAGGTGAGGTGCTGGTTCGTCAAACGGTCCATGATATGTATGATCTGCCTATGGATCAGATCGTTTTTGAAACTGAGGGCAATGGCAAGCCAGTTGTCCGGCATCTTCCTTCTTTTCATTTTAATCTTTCTCATTCTGGCAATTGGGTCGTTTGCGCAGTAGATGATGCACCTGTTGGCATTGATATTGAGGAAATCAAACCTATTGATCTGGCGATTGCCAAACGATTTTTTTCAGCGGATGAGTATCAGGATTTACTCTCACAGCCAACAGAAAGGCAGGAAGCCTATTTCTTTCATCTATGGTCAATGAAGGAGGCGTTTATCAAGCTGACTGGAAAAGGCTTATCCTATGGGCTTTCGTCCTTTACAGCCCGTCTGTCAGCAGATGGACAGGCTTCGTTGACATTACCTGATCATGAAACGGCTTGCTTTGTTCAAACATATTCACTTGACCCTGCCTACCAAATGGCGGTATGCACACGAAAGTCTGCTGCGGCTGATAGCGTTGAGAGACTCACTTGCAGTGATGTACTGTCCCGCCTTTAATAACGCGTGATTTGCTGAAATACCGTCTTTAATAGATCGACTCCGCGTGTGATCTGCTCTTCTTTCACCTGCCAGATGTTCAGCTGAAAAATCGGGTCCTTTTGATAGGCCTTCAGGTAATGGCGGTCAATTGGCTGAATGGAAACAGATGCCTTTTTCAGCTGCTGAATGAGCTGGTTCATTGGAATCGACCGGTCGACACGTACATGTGTATGGGTAGCAGGCTCCCATTCTCCCAGCTGATAAGCGCTTTGATCATCATTTTTTAAACTTGCCACGAGCTGCTTGGAGCGGTTTCGATAGCTCGCCCGCATCCTGTCTCTATGCCGCTCAAACATCCCGCTTTTTAAATAGATTTCTAAAGCTGCCTGGGACAGCATGGAGCTGTCGATATCAATCAGCCGTTTGTGTTCGCTAAAAGGTGTAATCAGTTCTTCAGGTAAAACGACAGCTCCTGTTCGTAGCCCCGGAAAGATGATTTTAGAAAAGCTTTTCAAATAAATAACCTTTCCTGCCTGATCGTATGAATAGATCGGGTCTCTTTTTGTATCGAATTCTAAATCTGCTAGATAATCATCCTCAACAATGTAGACATCATATTTCTCAGCAAGGGCTGCAATCGCTCTTTTTTCTTGCTTTGATAAACTCGTTCCAAGCGGGTTTTGAAATCTTGGCATCGTATAGAAAAAACGAATCTCCTCTTCTCGAAAGATACGTTCTAATTCGATCAGATCGATCCCTTTTTCCGTCCGTTGAATTCCACGCACAGGCAATTGGTTTTTCTCTAAATATTGGAGATATAAGTGATACCCCGGCTGTTCGACTAGTATGGTTTGTTTTCCATTCGGAAAAGGGATGGTGCTTAAAATGGATAAAGCGAGCTGAATACCAGAGGTCATGACGATCTGTTCTGGATGAGCAAACACTTGATAATCCATTAATCGCTTTGAAATGACTGGCAGCAGGGATGGTAAACCGTTGGATGTGCCATAAATAAATAAGTCATTTTGATACAAATCGATCGCTTGGTTGATGCAGTGCTGGAAATCGACATATGGAAACACAACGGGATCAGGTGCAGATGAAGCAAAATCAATCCATGTGCTGTCCTGCTTACCTGCTGATTGCTTCGTTTTCACGACATAATAGCCGCTCCTTTCTACAGAATACAGCAGATGTTCACGCTCCAATGTGTCCAGCGCTTTGATGACAGTGCTTTTACTCACTGCATATTGAGCCGCTAAGTGGCGAATGGAGGGAATTTTCATTCCAGCGCTGTACTCACCTGAATCCATTTTTTCTTTTAAACTCGAGACAAGCTGATCATATTTCCTCACGCTATTTCCTCCTTGTACCGGTACAGATATCATGTTCTCTTATTGTACACGTTAGATGATCCGATTACGATAGAAGAACAGAACCGGTCAATTCATTTGAAGCATGCATGCTCATGTAAGGAGTCACGTTATGAATATGTCAAAACAAAAAGCGTATGCTGCCGCGATCGCATACGCCTCTATCATTGGTTTTTCCTTTTTGTTTGTCAAAATCGCATTAGAATCAGCAAATCCAATCGATTTATTGGCACACCGCTTTACTGTTTCTTTTGCAGCCGCTCTATTGCTGTATCCGTTTCTACGAAAAAAGTATCGCATATCCATTCAATGGCGTGATCTCATTTACATCGTACCGTTTTCCTTGCTTTACCCTGTTTTGTTCTTTGCTTTTCAAGTGTGGGGATTGATGTATACATCTTCTTCAGAGGCTGGCATCATTCAAGCGACGATTCCCATTTTGACGATGCTGCTGGCAGCCTGGTTTTTAAAGGAACGTGCGACATGGATACAAGTGCTGTTTACCTTTCTTTCTGTGTGCGGGGTGATGCTTCTCTTTGTCATGAAGGGAATTGATGTCAAACATTCTCACTTCATCGGCTATGTGCTGATTTTACTTTCAGCCTTGTCATCCAGTGCATATAGTGTGTTTGCCAGAGTGATTACAAAACGCTTCCATGTGATTGAACTCACCTTTGTGATGACCTTCTGTGGCTTTGTCTTTTTCAATGCCGCCGCGCTTATCCGGCATTCGATCAATGGCTCATTGCCGGAGTTTTTCAGTCCATTTACAGAAGCATCCTTTGTTTGGTCGATGCTCTTTTTAGGTATTCTTTCATCTCTTCTTACCGCATATTTATCAAACTATGCACTCTCGCAGCTAGAAGCGGCAAAGGTCAGCATCTTTAACAATTTATCCGCGTTTATCACGGTCGCCGCCGGAGTTCTCATTTTACACGAAACGATTGATTGGTACCATCTCCTCGGAGGGGTCCTGGTCATTGGCGGGGTGATTGGCGGGAATGTGGTGAAGAAACAGCATTCATAAGAAAAAGCGGCCTCTTATAGAGAGCCGCTTTCTTTTTTAATGTCTGATCAATTGCTGCTTGGCTGCAAGCTCAATGACATGTCTCATCTGCTCTGCAAATGGCTCAAGGTGTGTGTTGATGTACATGTGGCCTCCATCGAAATTGGTGCGTTCGATGGTTTTTGCCCATTTTAACCAGCCGCTTGCATCCTGCATGCATTTCTCATCTTGCTTTCCATTGAATAAATAAACAGGTGTATCGATAATCGATTGATCTGTGTGCTGGAAGGTTTCCAGTGCCCGGTAGTCTGCACGCAATGACGGTGTAAAGTAATCCATCATTGGTTTGTTCTCTAGTAATTCCTTTGGAATCCCGCCCATTTCGGCAATATGCTGTACAAATGCTTCATTGGATAAATGCGTCAGCATCTGCCGTTTTGTTTGCGGAGGCTGAATGGCTGAGATCACCACTGCTGCAGGATAAATTCCTTCCTTTTCTAGCAGCTGGGTTAGTCTGTATACCACAAGCCCTCCCATTGAATGTCCAAACAGAATAAATGGGCGGTTCAATTTGTCCGTAAGTCCTTCTTTATACAGCTCTGCCAGCCGGTCAATGCTTGATTCAAGCGGCATGAGATTGGTGCCGTGCCCTGGGGGCTCTGCTGCTGTGACTTCGGCCACGTCTTTTAGCTGTTCAAAGAGCGGACGGTATGAGGCGGAATATCCGCCGGCAAAAGGAAAACAAATAAGCTGAATGAGATCTGATTTTTTTTCAAAGGTTTTCAATAACTGATTCATACGTCTTTACCCCTTTATAATCGTTTGAAGAATCCGTGCCAGTTCATCTGCCTGCGGTCTTTTCATCATGGTGACATGATCGCCTTTGATGTGGTAATACGAGCACGACTCTTTCGTATAAGCCTCCCAATCTGCGAACTTCTTCTGGAAATCGCTTGCGTGATCACTGCTTTGGACAATATAAAATGGCACAGGAAATGGTTCTTTTTCTAATTCAATGGCTTGTGACATGATCGTATTATGCGTTTGCATTTGCAAATATTTATCTAAATATTGATCATTCATGAATTGATGAACAACTTCATCCTTTTCTGCCTCTTTGAGAATTTTCTGCTTCACTTCTTGGAAGCTCAATCCTTGTAAAGCTTCTGGCTGAATGCCGACCAGGTTCCCCATTCCAAGGACAAGCGCGAGCATTTTTACTTCTTCTTCGTTCATATCGGCATGAAGTGCCTGATCTGCCTCATCTCTTAGCACTGGGACCGTATCTAAAATGATGAGTCCTTTCGGTGCTTTTCCTGCATGAGAGAGCCGCTGATTCATTCCGTAGGCAAGATGCCCGCCCATTGAATGCCCTGCGAGATAGTCAATCCCCGGACGATAGAACGTTTCAATGGCTTCTATAAAAAGGGTCACAAGCTCCGTGTAATGGAGGAATTGCGGCTCTTCATCCTCATATAGACCAGGAGACTGCAAGGCATACACAGCACCTTGATGTGTCATGAGCTTAGCAACATCAATATAGCCCATCACCGTTCCACCAGCAGGCGGCGCGAAGAATATTCTCGGTTCGGCTGGATCGCCTTTTTTCAGCTCGATCACGTAGTCCTTCGGAGACCTTTCGACGTTCTCAGCGGCTTCTGGCACTGCATCCAAATGTGCGGCTAATTGCGCAGGCGCCGGGTGCATGAAAATCCATTTTGGATCAACACGAACACCTTTTTCTTTTAATTTGGCCACAGCCTGAATACTCATAATGGAATCGCCGCCCAGATCAAAGAAGGAGTCATGCATACCTACTTGCTTCACACCAAGCACTTCCTTGAAAGCTGCGACAATCCGCTCCTCCGTTTCGGTGACCGGTTTGTCGTCATCATGGGAAAGGGAAATTGTTTCTGTTGGCTCTGGCAATGCTTTTTGATCAACCTTTCCGTTCGTTGTCACCGGCATTTCATCCAGTACGATAAAGTAACTTGGAATCATATAGCCTGGCAGGCTTTCCTGCAAAAAGGCTTTCCAGCCCGGAACAGGATTGTCTCCGTTTGTTACAAGGTAGGCCGCCAGCCGTTTTGAGCTGCCATACGTTTTGGCGATGACTGTACATTCTTTGACTTGTGGATGCTTGAGCAGGGCTGTCTCAATTTCTCCGCATTCAATTCGGTAGCCTCTAATTTTCACTAGATGATCTTTTCGGCCGAGATATTCAATGGTGCCATCTGATCGCCATGTACCAAGGTCGCCTGAACGATACAGCTTGTCTCCCTTTAGTTCAGGAAAAGGATTGTCAATAAATCGCTCCTTTGTCTGCTCTGGATCATGAAGATAGCCTTTAGCAAGACCAGTTCCGCCGATATAAATTTCTCCTTTGACGCCTGTTGGTACTGGGTTGAGCGCATCGTCCAGTATGACGACAGTTGAGTTCGACACCGGCACACCAATTGGAACTGATTTTGCGCCTACTGGCACGTGTGTGACTTGATGTGTTGTGGCTAATGTCGTATTTTCTGTTGGACCGTAAGCATTGACGAGCGCACCTTCCATATGCGGCAGTGCCTTTCGTGCATGCTCACTAGACATGGCTTCCCCGCCAACGAGTAATGTGCGGTAGCCTGCCACACTTTTCGGATCGTGCTCCACCAGTCGATTAAATAAAGCGGTTGGCAGACAGTTGGCAGTCACTTGATACGTTTTGATGAATTGCGTTAATTCTTCCATATTCAGTGCTGCATATTTTGGGAGCAGAATCAGCTGACCGCCATTCAGCAGCATCCCCCATAATTCAAATGTAAAAGCATCAAAAGCATAGTTTGAGAGCTGAAGCATTTTGTCATCTGGACCGAGCTTGATATAGTTTGTTTCTCTAACTAAGCGGACAACTCCTGCATGAGGAAGCATCACGCCTTTTGGTGTACCTGTTGAGCCTGATGTGTAATTGACATAGGCGATCTGGTCTTCATCTATAATCGATGATTCTCTTTGATACACTGCATTTGTTTCTGGTATTGGCTTGTCCATAATAATCCTTGTACCTGTAAAGCCTACTAGACGATCTGCAAGATGAGACTGGGTGATGATCACATCGCTTTGCGTATCACGAACGATGAGACGGATGCGTGCATCAGGATATTCAGGTGACATCGGAACATATGCAGCACCAGATTTGATGATTCCTAGGACCGACACAATCATGTCAAAGGAGCGATCAAATAGCATCGGGACAAGGGAGCCTGGTCCAATCCCTTTTGACTGCAAGTAAGCAGCAAGCTTTGTTGCCTTCTTATCCAAGGTTTCATATGTCATGTGTTCATCCATATAGGACAAGGCAATACGATGCGGATCACGATTCACCTGCTCTTCAAACAATTCTTGAAGCGTTCGCTTTGGATATGGCGTATCTGTTTGATTTTTCCCTAGAATCATGGCCGCCTGTTCCGCTTTGTCCATTAAGCAATAATCAGCAAATGTACGCTCAGGCTGTGCCGTCATGCCATCTAGCACATGGAGATAATAGTTCATATAACGATGGACGGTCTCTTGATCAAATAAGTCCGTATTGTATTCCACCTGAATCGACAGCTGCTCTTCCTGTTCAAATACATGCAGGGTGAGATCAAATTTAGATACTGTATGATGGACCATCACATGTTCACTTGTCAGCCCTTTAAGGTTTACATCGAGCGAATCGGTGACATACCCCATGGCCGCCTGAAAAATAGGGGATCGGCTTAAATCTCTATCTAACGAAAGGTCATCGACAAGCTTGTCAAATGGATAATGCTGATGCTCAAACGCTTTTAACGTCATCTCTTTCACGTTTTCCAAAAGATCGGCGAACGTCTCTGCTGTTGAGACGTCCTGTCTCAGCGCAAGTGTATTCACAAACATCCCAACGAGCTGCTCTGATTGCTTGGCATCCCGGCCCGCGATAGGCGATCCAATGATGATATCTGTCTGTCCGGACAGCTTGTGAAGCAGGACGTAGTACGCGGACAGCATCGTCATGAACAATGTCGTGCCCTGCTGCTTGGACAAAGCCTGCAAGCGGCGGATAAGCGGTTCATCCAGTACGATTTGCTCTGTAGCACCGTTAAATGTTTGAACCGGCGGACGAGGACGGTCAAACGGCAGCTCCAGCACTGGAAGTTCACCTTGTAACGTATTGAGCCAATAGGTTTGGTCTTCTTGATGATGCTTTAATTGTTCATTTTCCCAATGTACATAGTCTGTCCATTCGATTTCTAAGGCTGGGAGCTGCGGCGTTTCATCTGCAAGCAGCGCTTCATACGCCACTTCTAATTCCTGAATGAGCAGGCTGAGTGACCATGCATCTGAAATGATGTGGTGCTGCGCGCAAAGGAGATAATACTCCTCCTTGCCCATATCTACTATCGTCCACTGCGCAAGAGGTCCTCTTTCTAAATCATAAACGCGGTCTGCCTCTTGCTGAATGAGCTGCTTGAGTCTTCTCGCTCTTGTTTTTTCATTAAATAACGAGAAATTTGCCACTGTCACAGATGGCGGAAGGTCTTCACGAATGAGTTGAACCGGCTTGCCGCCAAGTGATTTAAATACTGCCCTAAGTGCTTCATGCCGCTTTGTTAAAAGACCAATCGCTTTTGTTAATGCTTGAATGTGTAATGGTCCTGTCAGCTTCCAAGCACCTAATATATTGTAATGATGGCTCTTTTCTAATGTGGATAAGAACCAAATACGCTTCTGGGCATGTGACAGCTCATAGCTTGTTTGCTTTTCAAGCTTTGGAATTTTAGCTTCCTGAACGGCTGGCGCCCCTTTGATGTCATCAACCATTTTCGCCAGATGTGCCAGATGTTTGCTTTCAAATAATATTTTTAAAGGCGCCTTCATTGAAAATTCATGATTGATCCGGGAAATGGTTTGAGTCGCCTTTAGTGAATGTCCGCCAAGGTCGAAGAATTGATCCTCTTTATACACGCGATCTACATCTAAAATGTCCTCCCATATGGCGGCAAGAAGCTGCTCTGTCTTCGTTTCTGGCAATTGCTTTTCAAGGCTTTGTCCATTTTTGTCATGATTCAATTTGAGTGCTTCATGATCAATAGAGCCATCTTGCTTTTTCGGTATTTCCTGTACTTGCTGAATGTCCCATTTGCTTGCTGCGACGCTCGTGATCTCTTCAACATTCACTTCTTCGCCAGGCTGAACGGTGTAAAAAAGCTTTTTCTCAAAGACCGGTATGGGAGCTGGCTGAAGATACCCGGCGATGTCTGGATTTGCTCCGTCCAGACCAATAAATAGATGCGCTTCATTGAGCCGGACACCTAGACATAATGAATGGAGACCTTGCTTCTTTCCAATCAATTGAAATCCCTTGCGAACGGTGAGAGCTGCTCCGGTATGCCCCTTAGACAAACCGAGATTATCCCACATACTGAAGTTCAAAGAGATCGCTCGTCTTCCTTCTTGAAAGGTGAGAGCGTGCGCGAGTCCATCTAAAAAGCTGTTGGCCGCAGAGTATGCCCCAAATGTTGTGCCGCCAAAAAAGCCATTGACCGATCCAAAAAAGACAAACGGTACTGTCGGATCATACTTAAAGGCTTCCTGCAGGACCCATGCCCCGTCTGCTTTCCCTGACATTTCTTTTGTGAAATCCTCTTCTGACGTATGAGCCAGTGTATACTTGTCCGCATGCTGAAAATGCTCAGACACATGACCAGCACCGGCCAAATGCAGCACACCCCGGATCGATTGTCCAAAATGCTTTTCTGTTTGATAAATCGCCTGTTCGACGTCACGGAAGTTGGTCACATCTGCTTGGATATAAATGACGTCACCAGCATCTTTAAGCTGTGAGAAGGCTTCTTTCTTTTCCAAGCTGTCTTCTAGAGATGTACGTCCGATCAAGACGAGCTTTAAGCCAAATTGGAGCATCTGCTTAGACAGCTCAAACCCAATCCCGCCAAGTCCTCCAGTTAATAAATAAAGACCTTCATATTCTAAAAATCCTTCTGTTTGAGGCGCTTCAATCATATTGACTTTTTCCAGCTTTGGTACGAATCTGTCTCCATTTCGGTAAGAAACCTCTGCTTTTATATGAATCGCAGACAATTCTTCCGCAATATGCTTGGCATCCTGTTCTACATTCTCCGCTTCAATATCAAGATGAGACACCTCTGCTCCTTCCCATTCTTGCGGAATGGTTTTTAGCAGACCTACAAGCGGCGTTTTCTCCACATGAAGATCGTCTTCAGGCTTCACAAATTGACCACCTTTTGTCACAACGACAAGACGGATAGGCACTTTATTTGCTTGTCTCAATGCTTGATACAAGTACAAAATGGATTGATTGGTGCTGGCATGCAGCTCTTTGAACTGCGCAGGATCAACGATGTCTTCTTTGTCTGACACATTCCACAGATGGAGCATGCGGCCGATCTTTAGTTCATCTGCTTCAAGTGCGGCAATGAGCCTGACGTAATCCCCCTTGATTCTCGGATTTATCTGGTACATCCCTTTGGACAGACGCAAAAATTCATGCCCTTTTCTTACAGAAACATATGGCTGATTCTTTTGTTCAAATTGTGTGTAAAGCGATTGATAAAGTCCTTTTTCATCTTCAAAAACGAGTACATGATCAGTAAAAGGCTGAGTTGGACCGATATGCTCCTTAGCCCAAATGCGTTTGAAAAACCAGTCTGGGAGTGTTTGTTCATTTTCAGAAGCAAGATCCAGTGCCTGTTCAATGTCACGGAAGGCTCCATCTTTTAGTGCTGCGCCTAACTGGGCACGCTGGATTTTCCCACTCTCCGTTTTTGGAAATTGGTCCTTTTTCACCGGAATGATGTGATCAGGCTCTATGCCAATTTTTCGAATGATGGCCTCTCTTATCTGTTGAATTATCGCGATTTGTTCCTCTATTGAATCCCTTTGTGAGACAAAAAAGACGGCAAGCGTGTCATTGCTTGATTCGGGATTATAAATGCCGTACGCAGCGGCAAAGGTGACTTCGACTCCGTCCACCTCTTCTACAACCGCTTCAATTTCGTAATTCAAATAGTTAGCGCCGTTGATCACAATGATGTCTTTTTCTCGACCTGTCAGAACGAGACGCCCTTCGTGAATAAAGCCTAAATCCCCCGTGTGAAACCAGCCGTTTTCCGCAAAAACTTCTTGATTGGCTTCTTCATTTTGATAGTAGCCCATCATAATTGTTGGACTCTTCACCTGCAAGCGCCCAACCTGATCTTCTGGCAGCACCTCGTGATGCTCATCTACAATTCGAATCCATACAGACGGAATCGGCGTGCCGACTTCTGTAAACGTCATCTTGTTCGGATGATCGTGCGTCACATATTCGATCTCACTTGTTAACGAGGCCTGATCAATCGTCAGCTGTCCATCCTGTTCACTGTTCCGCATAAATTTCTTTGACTGAACAATGGCTGAGGATGTTTCTGACATACCGTAAGCAGGTACCATCGCATGACGGCTTAATCCGTGCTGCCCCATCATGTGCAAGAAGCGCTGCGTGACTTTCGGAACAACCGCTTCGGCTGCATTCATGATATAAGTCAGAGTAGACAGATCCCAGCTCCCCTTACGAATCTCGTCCTCATATTCATTCATCATGGCAAAGGCAAAGTTTGGCGCCCATGTCCTTGTGACACCGTATGTTTCTACCCAATCCAGCCACACCATCGGCCGCTCGATAAATTGATCGATGGAGGGACTAATCTGCTGGCAGCCAAGGTAGACGTCATGTACATGAAACATGACAATTCCACCAACATGATCAAGCGGCATCCAGTTAAGCGACACATCCTCATGTGTAAAGCCGTTTACCTGCTCAAAGGCCATAATTCTAGATAAAATGCTTTGATGATGATGACGGATACACTTTGGTATACCCGTACTTCCTGAAGACAGCAGCTGCAGCACAGGCTCATCCGGCTCTGGCTCATAATGCTGTTCATCTGGTTCATACGCCAGCAATGCTTCAATTGTTAAGATAGGCATGACCTTTGCTTCAAATGTCTCACGCAGCCCAGCAATGTCCTCAGCACTTGCTTCATTCGTAATAATGAAAGGTTCATTTTGCAGCTGAAACACGCCCTTCAGCTTATTCACACCTTGATTCACTTCATCATAAACAGGCGGCACAGAGACTGGGGTCGGAATGATTCCTCCGAGAATACAGCCCCAGAACACCGTGATAAAATCTTGATGTTCTTTCAATTGAAGTAACACTTGATCACCGTTTGACAGTCCTGCTGCCCTTAAACCGGACAGAACACGTTCAGCGCTAGTTAGTAATTCAGGATAGGTTTGGGTCAACGTACGCCCGCCTTCTTTTAAATAAGTCACCCCGCGGTCTGGTGACATAAAGGCTGATCGAATCAGCACCTCTGTCAGTGTGACAGGTGTGCCTGGTTTTTTGATCACATCTCCGCCATACACAAGTGCGGGCGGCTTCTCATGTAGAGATGATGGTTTTGTTTTGCCCGCTTCACTTTTTGAAATCGGTCCGTTCCCTTGAGTACGCTGTCGATCAGGAAACAGGTCATCTAGATGATAGGGCGTACGTTTTTCTGACTGAATTTCAATGAAAGCGGCCGCTTCCTCTACTCCATCTATAGCTTTGGTGCGCTCTTCTATCTTTCTTAATTCCTCTTGATCTATGATTTCAATTGAAAGCAGTGCCTCTTTGTCAACTGCTCCACTTTCTGTCTTTGGCAAAGAAGGTAATAAGACAAGAGCAGCTGGTACTTCATGAGGGTGAAGTGGACCTTTCATCAGGTCCTCCCTTGTCAGCGAAGGGTCCTTCGCCTGTGCAAATAGCACAAGCGATAGACTGCCTTCTTGATTTTTCTTCGGAATGATGGCACATTCCTTAAGCGGAAAATGAAGCATCATGACTTGCTCTAATGCTTTGAGGTCCATCCGTTTTCCATTGATTCTGACGATATGATTTGCTGCATGTCCTTTTCGTCTACTCACTAGCATCGTTCTTCTCCTCCTACATCCAATCCAAAATCTGAATCTTGTTTTCTTCAGTCCAAACGCCGACATCCCCTGTCGGATAGAGGTATTCGCCAGTTTGATGTTTGAATGGATGCGGAATTTTATGCGTCTCCATCCAATCGGCAAGCTCCCCGCAAATTGCTTTAATATCCTTTGCGCCGATAAAAACATCTCCAGAAAATCCTACCGGCATGAGCTGATGCTCTTCGCTCAGGACATATATTTCCGTCTCACAGGAAGGATCATGCACACCTGAATAGACCTCTTCTTGATCTGGGTACAGCACGCTGACTTGTGCGTTTTTCGCCCAATCGGTGATCATCCGCTCTTTTTCTTCATTCGTGACGATCGTGAAGGAAGAGAGAGGTATCTCCATTTGTTCTGTCATCGCTTCAAGTGTGTGGATCAGCTGCTGCATCAGCGCTTGTATTTGCTTTTCTGTATATTGATTGAAGCGGTATGTGACCCGCAGCTCCAGCGTATCTCCCGGAACTGCCACAAGGGTCAGATCATAGTTCGTTTCTTCATGACTCGCAATGTCTAAAATGCGTACCCCGTATGGCTCGATAGATTCAATCGGATAGTTTTCAAACACGACAATGCTGTTAAACAATGAATCTCCATTCGGGATGTGGGTCAGCTGCTGAATATCTGGCAGTACGGTATATTCGAATTCCCGCATCTGAAAAACTGTGTCCTGCGTATGTGCCAGCAGCTTGGAAATGGTCCACTCTGGCGTGATCGGCAAACGGAGCGGCAATGTGTTAATAAAGAGCCCTGTCATGCTTTCAACCTGTGGTAAATCCGCCGGCCGTCCTGATACTGTCACTCCGAACACAACATCCTCTGATCCTGAATGAAGATGCAAAAGCAGCCCCCATGCTGTTTGAATCAATGTGCTCATTGTCACCTTCTGCGTGCCTGTCATCTTTTCGAGTTTCTGCTGCATCTCGGGCGTTAGTTTGATACTTAGTTGATCAACACCTGCATCTTCATCCGAAGCCTGCCCGCCGTCTCCTGGTAGCGGTGTAGCCTCCTCTACTCCTGACATATAACCTTTCCAGAACGCTAGCGCCTTCTCTTGATCCTGCTTTTGCAGCCACTCGATAAAATCTTTATATGGACGGACAGCAGGAAGATCCACCTCCCGTTCATCCACAAGAGAGCGGTACAAAGAAAAGGATTCTTCAATAAAGCTGAACAAGCTCCAGCCATCGATTAAAATATGATGAAAGCTAAAAATAAACGTGCATGTGTTTTCATCCCGATGGAATAAAGTAATACGAATCAGCGGTTCATCCGTATCTTCTAGTTTGAAATCCTTTAAACGATCTGTTTGCAAATATTGCTGGATGGCTTCCTTCTGATCCGTTTCGCTCAGGTGGCGCACATCGTGCTGAGTGAGATGAATGCTTCCTTCTGATTGAATCAACTGAACAGGCTCCTTTAGCCCTTCCCAAGCAAATGTTGTCCGCAAAATCGAATGCCGCTCTACAAGCAGATTCCAGGCCTTTTCATAGGCTGCGCCGTCCGTTAAGCCTACGAGCGTCATATGCACTTGACCAAAATACGCCTGTGACGCTTGATCTAATAGAGCATGAAACAGCATCCCTTGCTGCATTGGGGATAGTGGATACACATCCACTACATTGTCTGGGAGATCATCGATTTGCTCTTGCGTCAGCTGAACCATTGGAAAATCAGATGGCGTAAAGCCGCCTTTTGTCTCTACACAATGCGTCAGAATATCCTCCATTTTTTCTTTGAACCGTTCAGGTAACAGGCGCACCTCTTCATACTGAAGCAGTTCACGGTTTATCATAAAATTCATCTGAAGCTGACCGTTCACAACATATCCGTATACATCGATCAAATGCTGTCTTTCTGCTTTTGGATCATGTACAAGTCCATTTCGTTCATCTGCTAAATAAAGATGTGCTTCACCGTCTATTTGATCTAACTGTCCAAGATAATTAAAGCTCATTTGCGGCGCGGCCTTTTTGAGTAAACGAGATGCTGTCATGTATTGAAGCAAGCCATAGCCGATTCCCTTTTGCGGCACAGCTCTTAAGGTTTCTTTGACATCTTTGATTTGTCTCTCAATATCGGTTTGAATAAAAGGAATAAAAATAGGATAAGAGCTTGTAAACCATCCGACTGTTCGTGACAAATCCATCTGTTCAAATAAATCCTCGCGCCCGTGCCCTTCTAACGTGATGAGCAGCGGCTTTCCAACGGCTTGTGTGAGTCCTGATAAGAGTAAATCGTTTACCTCTGTTCGGTACGCTTGTGATGCCTGTCTTAATAAAATATCTGTTTGATCCTTCGTCAATTGAATAGACAGGATCTCTGCATGTTCTTCTATATTGAAAAGCGCAGGTGTTTGAAAAGGAGAACCCTCTTCCTCTTGACTGATGATATTTTGCCAAAAAGGAACCTGCTCTTGTAATTGATCGGTTTGTGCATATTCATAAAGAGTCTCTGCCCACTGCTGATAGGACGCAGTTTTCTTTGCAAGCGCGATTTCCTGCCCTGCCGCAAGCTGCTTCAGTCCATTTAATAGGTCTTCCTGTATGATGCGCCATGAGATTCCATCCATTACAAGATGATGGGCAGCGATAAAGAGTTCAGACGTGCCATCACTTGTGTGAAAAAGAATGGCTTTGATGACTTCTCCCCGTTCTAATGACAACGTTCCTTGACAGGCGGCGGTCTCCATGCGGATTTGTTCCAGCGCTTCCTCCTGAGAAACACCCGTCAAATCAAAGAAGGAGACACAAGGGGTGATGCCAGGCTCACGAATGGTTTGAATCCACGAGCCATCTTCTGCTTTTGTATATACCGCTCTCAGCATATCGTGATGATCGACAATTTTTGAGAGAACCTGTGTCAGCTGCTTTAGCTGTATGGATTGCTTGAATTCCATATGCGCTGATAAATTCCAATAATCTTGGTTTGTCATTGATTGCTCAAAGAACCATGATTGGATTGGAAGCAGACGAACATCTCCTGTGACAGGCGACTGATCATAGAACGCAGCAGCATCTGACCTTTTCATAGCAAGTGCCAGCTGTGAAATCGTCTGTTTTTCAAATACATCTCTCGGCTGAATGACATAGCCTTCCTGTGCTAAGCGCGCCACCATTTGTATGACAATAATCGAATCTCCGCCAAGCTCAAAGTAGTTATCATGTACGCCAATCGAAGGCGTACCGAGCAGCTGAGTCCATACTTTTTCCAGTACACGCTCTTCCTCACTGAGTGCCCTGTCAGCCGGTTTGTCCACTTCTTCCTGTCTCCACTCTGGCGGCGGGAGACGTTTTTGATCTACCTTGCCATTTGCCGTGAGCGGGAGTTCCTCCAGCTCTATTAATAGGCTTGGCACCATATAATCTGGCAGTATTTCTTTTAATTGATGGCGAATGTCTTGCGTGGTCATGCTGCCCTTTTGGACAAAGTAACCGATCAATCGCTTATGACCACTCTCATGCTGATGCGGAATGACCGCACATTCTATGATGTCTTCAAAGCGCAGCATAGCAGCTTCAATTTCTCCGCATTCGACGCGGTGCCCGCGAATTTTCACTTGATGATCGATTCTTCCAAGGCAGTCGATGATGCCGTTTGGCAGCCAGCGGCCCATATCGCCTGTTTTATATAAACGCGCTCCTTCTTGGAAAGGATGCGGGATAAATGATTGCGATGTTTTTTCTTCATCTCCAAGGTATCCGAGTGCAAGCCCTGTACCTCCTACGTAAATCTCTCCAATAACACCTTGCGGAACCGGCTGTAGCTGGTCGTCTAGTACATAGGCCTGAGAATACGCAATTGGCTGACCGATAGGAACCGCCACCTGCCCCTCATCCAGTGCCCGAATGTGATGCACACAGGAGAACGTCGTATTCTCAGTTGGTCCATAGCCGTTTAAAAGGCCTTCAGGTAAATACGGCAGCGCTTTACGGATATGAGCAGCTGACAAAGCATCACCGCCGACCAATAAGGCATCGAATCCAGATAAAGCTTCTGGATGTTCCTCTGTTAATCGGTTAAACAGCGGCACTGTCAGAAATCCTGTTGTGATCTTGTAAGATGTCAGCGTGTCAGCGAGTGTATCCATTGATAAGATCGTATTTCGATCAGTCAGTATCAGCCTTCCCCCGTTGAGCAGGGCTCCCCATATTTCATACGTAAAGGCATCAAAGGAAAAGCTCGCGATTTGTAAAATACGCGTTTGTTCATTAAGGGTGACATAATCTGTTTCGCATACAAGCCGGATGACCGCTTGATGTGGAATTAAAACCCCTTTTGGCTGACCGGTTGATCCTGATGTGTAATTGATATAAGCGAGTCCATCAGGTTTTAAAGCAGCAGGTTTGAATTCTGCCTCTGATAAAAACTCTTCATACCCCTGATCAAGACAAATGAGCTCGGTTTGACTGATCGAGACTTGTTTCAGCCATTCATTTTTTGTCAGTAACAGCTGAATACCTGTATCCCTCAGCATATAATCAATGCGTGCATCTGGATATTCAGGATCAATTGGGACGTAGGCCCCGCCTGCTTTCACAATCGCCAGCACCCCAAAAATCATTTCAGGCGACCTGTCGATCAGAAGCCCTACTGGTTCATGCGGCTTCACTCCTCGCTGCTGCAGATAAGCGGCAAGCCGGTCGACTTTCTCTTGTAACTCCTGATACGTCCACTGTTTTCCCCCAGATTCGAGGGCGATCGCATGAGGTGTCTTTTTCACCTGTGCTTCAAACCGTTCTGTGATGAGAAGCGGGCCTGCTAGTTGTTCTGTTTTGCCGCTCCATTCATAGAGCAGCTGCTGCCTCTCTTTCTCTGGCAGATAATTCATTTGTCTGATCGGCTGTGCTGGATTTTCACAAATACATGCAAGCAGCTGCTCGTAGTAACGAAGGAACCGTTCCATCGTGTCGTCAGAAAATAAGTCTGCATCATACTCTAGTTTTAATTGAAGACCCTCCGCCCCTTCAAAAACAAACAGAGAGAGATCGAATTTGGCTGTATCATTATCTTCAATAGCTAAAACAGATGTCACCTCACCCATCGGAGAAGCTTCAAGGGGCAGGTTTTGCAGAACGAACATGACCTGAAACAGCGGCTGCTTCCCAGCCTCACGTACAATATTCAGCTCATCTACGACCATCTCAAACGGCACATCCTGATGCGCATAGGCACCCATTGTTGTTTCCTTCACTCGCTCTAATAGCTCTGTGAAAGCCGGATTCCCGCTATGATCGATCCGAAGTGCCAGCGTATTCACGAAAAATCCGATGAGCTGCTCCATCTCCGTCCGATTTCTCCCGGCAATGACGGATCCAATGACAAACTCATCCTGTGAAGACAATCGATGCAGCAAGGTAGAGAAAGCCGAAAGTAATGTCATATAAAGGGTGCTGTCTGTTTTCTGAGAAATAGCAGACAGCTGGTCAGACAGCGGCTTCGATAAGCGGTATTTTTTCGTTTTTCCCCTATAAGATTGAACGGCCGGACGCGTGTAGTCATACGGCAGCATCAACTCTTCCACAGGTACCGCAAATTGCTCCTTCCAATAGGAAAGCTGCTTCTGAAGCGTTTCTCCCGTCAAATACTCCTTCTGCCATAGTGCGTAATCTGCATATTGAATCGGCAGCGGTGAGAGAACAGGCTCTCTCCCTTCGATGATCGCTGTATACCATTCGGACAGCTCCTTTGCGGCAATGCCAATCGACCAGCCATCTGACACGATGTGGTGAATGGACATCAGCAGCAAATGATCTGTTTCTGACAGCCGAATCAGCTTCGTGCGAAAGAGTGCATCATGCTCTAAGCGGAAAGGCGTGCCCGCTTCTTTTTTCGCCCACTCAGCCGCTTTTTGTTCTTTTTCTTTCTGTGATGCCAAATCCGATACATCGACCACCTCAAGCGCTGGAAGAGTCATATGCTCATGTATGATCTGTACCGGTTCATCGCCGTTCATCGCAAAGGATGTTCTGAGTGATTCATGCCTTTGCACCATTTGCTGCAGGCTGCGCTGAAGCACCTTTACATCTAAAGGTCCATTCATCCGAAAGGAAATCGTATTATTGTATAATGCTAGATCGGGCTGTAATTGATAGAGAAACCACTGTCTTTGCTGGGCATAGGACATCGGAAGCTCCTGACCCTTTTCTATTTTCCGTATCAGAATCGCTTCATCGGCTTTGGCATGTGAATCAATCCACTCCGCTAACTCTCCAAGTCTCGTATGCTCAAAAAGAACAGCGAGCGGCACGTCAAATCCCGTTTTCTGTCTAACAGCAGACAGCATTTGCGTTGCCTTGAGCGAATGACCTCCGAGTAGAAAGAAATGATCACCACAGCTGATGTTTGAGACATCAAGCAGCTCGGACCAAATGTGTGCCAAGAGTTTCTCCGTCTCAGTTTGAGGTGCTTTGTCCTCTGAAGCATGTCCACTTTCCTCTATTAATTCATTGAAATGCACTTCGTCCGGCATCCCATCCTCTGTTTCTTTCCAGTATTCTTCAGGATATAGATGGACGGAATATTCACCAGAGAGACGAGACTGTATACACGTATAAATGGACTGATACAGCCTTTCTTCAACAGCCTTTGTTTGATCGGTTTTGAAAAAGACATATATGACCTGCTCTGTTTGAGTCTCCCCCTGTATCATCTCTTGAATTTCCTGCTTCGACCGATCCAGCCCGATATAAATGAGGGGAGCATCTGTCATCAAGCATGCCAGCATAGTTTGAATGCCCGCCCGCTTTTGAATCGGGAGATAGCCCCTTTCTTTTAGCATGCCTTTGATCATCGAACCTTCACTCATTCCGGTCTTATCCCACATGCTAAAGCTAAAGCAATATGGTTTTACTGTAGATGTCAGCCTCTGATAATGAGCAAATTGTTCAACGAACTCATTGGCCGCACAATAAGCGCCAACGGTCATCCCGCCCTTTAACGTTCGAGCTGACGAGCTAGAAAGGAATAAGACATTCTCCCGTTTAGAGGCTGCTTCATGAAGCGCAATCGTGCCATATACCTTCGCTTCGTACATCGCATGTAATGACACAGACGTCATATCACGAAGCAGCTCTTCTTGAATGATGCCAGCGAAATGAATAACGCCATGCAGCCTTTTACCTAATGCCGTCTCCTCTCTTGAGATCAGGTCTTCAATGGCTTTTGCGTCAGTGATGTCCACTTTTTCATAAAGAACTGTACCTCCGTGCTTTTCCGCTTGATTCTCAAGTGAAATCAATACGTCTTGCTGCTCCGCAGATAAAGCCTCTCGCGCTTTTCTTCCAACTAGCACTAGATGCGCTTGATAGGATGTCAGCAGGTACTCACTAAGCATCCTCCCAATGCCGCCAAGCCCGCCTGTCATCACGTAAAGCCCGGATGATTCAAATGGCGGCTTCTTCATCCTCTGTTCTTTTTCCAGATGAAGCGGTGTTAAAAGAGGAGTATAACGAACACCTTCACGATAAGCGGCGATATGATGGCTTGTGTCATGTGTGAGCTCTGTCATGATCGATGATGCATGAGAACGGCCAGCATCCGGTTCTGTCAGAGAAAAATCAAGACACCGCACCTTGATAAACGGCCATTCATGCTGAACAGCTGTCATCAGTCCTGCTGTCGTTGCTTTCTCCACATCATGTGTTTGATCTTCCGGCAAATTCATCGCATTGGCAGAGACAAAGGTGATCTCTACCGGCTCATCATAGGCAGCGACCGCTTTAGTTACATATAGTGCACTCATACTGCCTGTTTTCTGGGCTTCTTTCGCCAACGCTGCATGAAGTGTATCTTCTTGAGTTGTGTAGTTCCAAAGGTGAATGATTTGTTTCACCGAAACGCCATACGAACGGAGCGTCTCAAAGAGTTGTTCGTAGTCAGACGGCCGATTCGGGTGGATGATGAAGTGTGTTTGTGTGAGTTGTGTGAATGCTTGCCCCGGTTCAACCGTAATATAAGTTTGTTCATTGCTTGAAAGGGATCTCAATTGATCTGCCAGCCCTAATGTGTCTGCAAAGATCACCGTGTCCCCTTCTGTTTGTTTTTCCGCTTCATGAAGCGGAGCAGGTGTCCACTTCTTTTGTAAACTCCAATCAGGCAAGGTGTGCTCATTTTCAAGTCTGATGTCCAGCTCCTTGATGATTTCATCGAATTCGCCTTCCTGCCATCGCTTCTTGAGCTGTGCCCTTTCTATTTTTCCAGAGCTTGTTTTCGGAAAGGCGTGCTTCTGGACAGGGATCACACGCCATGCAGTCAACCCCATTTTTGTTGCAATATGGGTTTTGATATTCTGACTTGCCCTCATGATATAAGAAGGTTCATACAGCTTCGGTGTAAAAAAGAGAATCAGCTCGTCGGATGCAGATGCTTCCATCCGGGCAGAACAAGCGGCTACAAAGCTCGTTTCGACGCCGGGTACTTCCTCTGTAATGACTTCTATTTCATAGTTGTGATAATTTTTCCCGTTGATGATGATCATGTCTTTTTCTCTTCCGGTTAATGTCAGCCTTCCTTCGTGCAGAAAACCTAAATCCCCTGTGTGAAACCAGCCGTCTGTTTGAAAGACTTCTTGATTCGCTTCGTCATTCTTGTAATAGCCCTTCATTGTCGTCGGCCCTTTAATTTGCACACTGCCAATATGATCTTCGGGAAGAAGCTCATGCTGATGATTAACGATACGAATCGTGATACCAGGAATTGGTCTTCCCAGCTCTGTAAAGCTGACGGTTCCTGTCTCACGTGCCTCCGCTGGTCTTAGCTGCTCTGTGAGTGATGTTTCCTCAAAGGTTAGAACCCCGCTGCTTTCATCTCCCCGCTCTATCGCAAAAGAGAAGACAACGGCTGAAGAGATTTCAGACATGCCGAATGCCGGTCTCATGACGTCTCCCTTTAAGCCGTGCGGAGCCAGCAAGTGTAAAAATCGGTGAATCGTCTTCGGTACGACCGCTTCAGCCCCAT
Organism: Bacillus sp. PK5-006; assembly: GCF_054161415.1. Classification (NCBI taxonomy): domain Bacteria; kingdom Bacillati; phylum Bacillota; class Bacilli; order Caryophanales; family Bacillaceae; genus Bacillus; species Bacillus sp. PK5-006. Next base: position 3,348,789 of record NZ_CP096414.1, read on the forward strand.
TGATCATACAAGTCATAGCAGAAAGATCCCAAGATCCTGATGAGATGTCTTTCTCATAATCATTGATCATCGCAAATGCAAAGTTAGGCGCCCATGTCTTCGTTGCACGGTAGCGGTCCATCCAGTCAAGCCAGCGCAGCGGCTGAGCGATAAAATCATCTGTTCTTGCCCGAACCTGTTCACAGCCCGTGTACACATTGACAAGGTGAAACATCACAATACCGCCAATATGATCTAAAGGCATCCAGTCTAACGACACATCCTCTTGTGTAAACCCATTGGCTGCCACTGTTCCTTTGACATTCGCCAGCACGCTTCGATGAGAATGCTCTACGCATTTGGGCATCCCTGTGCTTCCAGACGTTAAGATAAAAAAGACTGAATCATCCGGTGACGCGGGATAAGCTTCTATATCTCTTTCTAAAGAAAGCATCGGCTCAACGGCTGCGACACGTAACTTGTCTGTATGCCACAATAAAGCTAAGCCTTGCACCTCATCAACCAGCGAGTCATCTGTTAAAATGAGCGGATGCTCCAGCAGGTTCCACGCATGATGAAGCTTCTTCACAGAGGCATTCATTTCACGATAGGTCGGTGCAGCGGACACTAGTGTTGGAACAAATCCCCCTAACACACACGCCCAAAAGGCTGTTACCATCGCATGATTGGATGAAAACTGAAAGAACACTGGATCACCTGGTTCAAGTCCGAGCGCCCTTAAACCTGTCAGAACCCGCTCGGCATCCTCCTTTAACTGCGCGTAGGATTGTGTGAGTTCATTTTCACTATTGACGATATAAGTCAGCCCATTTGTCGTTTTTGCCGCCTCCGTTAAGGCGTCCTGCAAGGTTTGGGCTCCTGCCTTAACATCTAGATCCCCTCCATAGGAAAGGGCGGGCGGCATGTCCGCTAAAGCAGGGGAAGCCGTTTGCGTCTGTATCGATTCAGATGCGGCCTCCTGCTCCATGTGATTGTCGAGAAATAAATGAGAGAGGTGATATGGCCGCGGTCGAATGGTTTTTTCACGAGAAAAAACAGCGAAGCGTTCGATTTCGTTGGTTTGTAAAATGGTTCTCTGTACATCTTGTAAAATCGTATCCATTGATTCATGTACATTTGATTGGTTCATAATTGATGGTTTCATATGAGTTCCTTTCCTTTTTTATCAGGCAGGACTGCTAATGTGCACCCCTGCCTGATCTAAAGTTTACAAAACGGCTTCTCTATTTTTTTGATTGACGATCTTTTGGATCAGCTGGGCATTTTGGGCTGCACATTCTTGGTTTTTGAACATGTCAGCATGCTGACCATAGCCTTGATAATAACGATAAGCACCGGTCGTCGCTTCTTCCCAATGATCCATCCAGTCTGGTATATCAATTTGCTCTTCTGATTGGATGAAATCAATATCTGCTTGTATCTTTCCTTGATTCACCCCCTTAACAAATGTTTCATAATAGGCCCGCGTTTTTTGAGCAAGCGCTTCTTGAACGAGCTCTTCTTGGGCAAGTTCACTTTGCTTTGATTGATGGACAATCGCTGCGATATCGTCATCAATGGATCGTCCTTCTAAATCACTTTCACCAATTTTCTTATAGGAATCGATCATGATGACCTTTTCCACCGTCCGTCCTGCTTGTTCAAGCGATTGAACGAGCTCAAAGGCCAGATAGCACCCGCCAGAGTAACCCATCAAAGTCAGCGGTCCTTCAGGCTGAAGGTGCTGAATATGCTGAACGTATTGCGTCATGCGTTGATCAGCTTCAATAAAGTCAAAGGCGATCAAACGAACGCTATCAAGCGTTTTGGCAGCTTCCTGATAGATAAAGCCGTAGCCCGGTAATGGCGGAAGAGCAAAGACTGTTGGCGTTTGAGATTCATTGAATACAAGATAGCCGGCAGCTTCGTGATCCTGCTGTTGAATATAACGGCTGATGGCTTCGATTGTCGGCGTCTCAAACAGCAAGTGAATAGGCACCTGAACATCGAATTCCTTCGACACCTTTGATAAAAGTGACATCGCTTTTAAAGAATGTCCACCAAGCTCAAAGAAATGGTCATCTGTACTGATATCATTTCGTTCAAGTACTTCACGCCACATGACAAGCAGTTTTTGTTCTATCTCATTGGCCGGAAGCTTCACATGGCGGTTTCCTTGAGGCGTCTCCGGCTTTGGCAGCTGACGTTTATCAATCTTTCCGTTTGGTGTCAGCGGCATTTTCTCAAGTCTGATCAGCTCATGAGGCTGCATGTAAGCCGGAAGTTTCTCCTTCAGCCCTGACTTGATCACATCAACTTTGTCTTTCCACTCCTCCTCACACGTCATATAGGCGAGCAGTCTTGTATGCTGCGAGCCATGCTGATCCGTCATAAGGGCAGCTTGCTTTACGCCCGGATGCATGAGAAGGTGGGCTTCAATTTCTGTCAGCTCAATTCGGTGGCCGCGAATTTTCACCTGATCGTCCACTCTGCCTGCATACTCAATCAGACCGTCTGCTCGAAAATAAGCCAAATCACCCGTACGATACAGCCTTTCTCCCGCAGCAAATGGATGTGTGATAAAGGCTTCTTTTGTCAGATCAGGACGATTCAAATACCCCTTCGCAAGCCCTTTGCCGCTGAGACAAAGTTCTCCGACCATTCCAATCGGCTGAAGCTGTCCGTGCTGGCTCAATATATAAGCGCCCGTTTGGTTAATCGGCTTTCCGATTGGAATAGAATGCGCTTCGATCGGAGGAGCTTCATCTACAGGATAATAGGTGGCGAAAACCGTTGATTCAGTTGGGCCGTAGACATTGATTAGTCTGCCTTTCCCCATGACATCAAAGGCTTTTCTCACATGCTGTACAGATGCACGCTCACCTCCGAACAGCACCTTGCGCACACTGCGCATCCAATCGGTTTCTTCATCAATAAGAAGATTAAATAAAGCAGTTGGAACAAACAGGACAGAAATGCTTTCTCTTTTAATCAGCTCCGTCAGCTCATGCATATCTAAAATGGTGTCTTTTTTCGGCAGGACAAGCTTTGCTCCGTTTAAAAGCGCACCGTATACATCAAAGGTAAAGCCATCAAATACGCTGTTGGATAGCGACAGTAGTGTATCTGTTTCTGAAATGGTTAAGTAGTTCGTATTTTTAACCACCCGGGCAATATTGGAATGGGTTGTCATGATGCCTTTTGGCTGACCCGTTGTGCCTGATGTATACATGATATATGCCGTATCGTGTAAACCTGCTTCTAGCGGCAGATTCTCTGAGCTCATTAGTGAAATCTCCTGATCATCTGCAAACAGATACGTGCCAGCAAACCCGAGCCCCTTCGCCTGACCAATAAAGGATGAGTGAGTCAGAAGATGCGTCGCTCCGCTGTCTTTAAGCATGTATTGAATGCGGCTTTCTGGATAGTCAGGATCAATTGGCACATAGGCTGCGCCTGCTTTTAAGACAGCAAGCAGACTGACAATGAGTTCAGGCGTTCGATCGGCTAAAATGGCGATGACCGTTTGATGTTCGGCTCCATTTTTTTGCAAATGTCGTGCCAATCGATTGGCTTGTTCATTCAGCTCAGCATATGTCATCGTTTGCTCTTCTGCTGATAGCGCCACTGCATTTGGCTGTTTGCGGACATTATGCTCAAACCATTTCGATAAATACAGCTGGTCATGCTCAAGCTCAGGTGCATTCCATTCCTCAAGAATCAGCTGTTTTTCCTGATTCGTGACGAGTGGGAGTGTATGAACCGATTGATCGGGATGCTTGACCGCCTCATGTATCAATAGGCTGAGCTGTTCCTTTAACTTATGAACAAATTGAGGATCAAACGCTCTTTGGTTAAAGGCCAGCTTCAATAGTAATTCTTCTCCAGGCGATGCGAGCAGGTTGAGATCATAGTTTGATTTTTCATAGACATTCATGTCCTCCACCGTGAACCCTAACCGTGCCTCTTGCTCGTCCTTCTTTGCGGCTGGGACATTTTCAAACACAACAATATGATCAATGAGCTGCTGCTGGCCTGTCTTTGCCTGAATATCATAAATCGGAATATATTGGTGCGGCTCGGCTGCAAGAGACTGCTGCTGTGTTTCTGACAGGAGCGCACGAAATGTCATGTGATCTGTCAGCTGAATTCTTCTTGGGATGACATTGATGAACAATCCAACCATCCTGTCAACGCCAGCCAAGTCTGCTGGACGTCCTGACACAACTGTTCCAAACAGCACATCATTTGACCGCTGATACCTGCTCAGCAGAACCGACCAGACTGATTGAAGCGCACTGCTTAACGTTGCATTTTGCTGCAGCGCTAACTCTGATAAAGCAGCCGTTTCTTCTTTGCTCATGGACCACTCAATTTCGCCTAATTCATGTTCATTCGTTTGTTTCCGCTGTTCTTTAAAGGTCGATTGTCCATCAAACCCTGCTAATGATTGCTGCCAATATTGAAGTGATGCTTGCTTATCTTGTTTTTCCAGCCACTTTATATATTCTTTATATGGTTTGACCGGCTCTAACTTGTAAGGGACGTCATGTAAAAGTGCATGATAAATCGCAAATAACTCCTGCACCACAAGTCCAAAGCACCAGCCATCCAGAAGGATATGATGATAGCTCCATATCCAGCGATAGCTGGCAGGGCCCGTTTGGAAAACAGATGCCCGCATGAGAGAATCCTTCGAGAGGTCAAATCCTCTCAGCTGATCGTGTTGTTTGAATTTCTCTATACGTTCAAGCTGTTCGTCTTCAGAAAGATCTTGCAAGTCCACAACATCAAGTGTAAAAGGACGTTCTTTTAGTACAACTTGGACAGGGCGCTTTACTTTTTCGTGGAGAAACACGGTACGAAAAATATCGTACCGCTCCACGATGATATTCATGCTTTTCTCAAGTAAGTCATAACGCAATGTGCCCTTAACGTTCATATCCATTTGCTCTACATAAAAGCCCTTTTCCTGATGATGGAGGGTATGAAACAGCATTCCTTCTTGCATCGGTGACAGATAATACATGTCTTGAACTTGATCCCTTTTAAATTGACTCATCTATTTCATCCTCCCTTCCTTTTTTATGATTCATCTCGTGTTGTTAAGTCAATTTCTCCTCAAGCATGTCAAAAATGTCGTCCATTTCATCCATTTCAAGGTCAGCCGCAGAGAAGTCACTTGGCGTAAATTCCCGTTCTTGCTGCGCCAAGCAATGGGTGATGATGGATTGAATTTTCCCCTTCAACAATGCCATGAACTGCTGTATCGTCTGTTCTTCATATTCACTTGCACAATAGGAACAAGACAAAATGAATCGATTTTGTTGAACAAGACCACTAAGGTTCAGCTTATAAACAGCTTCCGAATCAGGGCTTGCTTGTCGTCCCATATCATAAGTCGACGGCCCAAAGAGTTCTGTCGTCACTTCCTGATCAATCTGTCCAAGATAGTTCAAACTGATTTCAGGATGTACGTGCTGTCCTGACGGTTCAGCGGCTGTCATGTATTTTAAGATCCCGTAGCCGATTCCTTTATTTGGAACACGCCGCAGCATTTCTTTCGTTCCTTTAATAGCATCAGCTATGGTCTGATCTGGCTTCGCTTCAAGTACAACTGGATACATACTCGTAAACCAGCCAATCGTGCGAGAGACATCCAGCCCTGATAAAATATCCTCTCTACCATGACCTTCAAGCTGCACATGAACATGGGACTCACCTGTCCACTCTTGAACAGCAAGACCGAGAGCACATAAAAGAATATCGTTCATTTCCGTTGTGTACGGCAGATGAATATCGGTCAAAAGATGCTCAGTTTCTGTTTCTGTCAGCTGCATTTGAACTGATTTGGTTTCGGCAACTTTTCTTTTTGTCACTTCATGATCAACAGGTAATGCGGTTAATGGTTTGCTTTCAATTTCTGCCCAATACTCCTGCTGATTTTTTAATGGCTGTGACTGTGCATAACGTTCAATGGCCTCTGCCCATTCTTTAAAGGAATGAGTTTTCAGCGGCAGGACAAGCTTTTGTCCCTGAGCTGCCTGCTGATATAGAGACATAAAGTCCTCTAGTAAAATTCGGCATGAGACACCGTCAATGACTAAATGATGTGTCACGATGAGTAAATGATCGCCATCTTCTGCATGGAAACAAATCACTTTCATTAACGGACCTGTTTCGAGATTCAGCTGACGCTGATACTCATTGGCATATGTGGAAACAGCCTTTTTCACGTCGTGCTCTTTTGAGACATCATGAGAAATAATCGCCAGCGGTTCCGTGAGCTCCCGCTGGTTGTATTGCAGGATGCCGCCATGTTCCTGCTTGTATACCATACGCAGTGCATCATGATGTGAAAGTAGTTTTTGCATGACTTGTTCTGTAATAGAAAGGTCAAATCCATTTGGTGCATGAAGCATCACCGAGAGATTCCAATGGTGCTGATCGCTGAATGCTCGTTCAAAGAACCAGCGTTGAATCGGTGTTAAAATGACTTCTCCTTCGACAGGTGATTGGTCGGCTGTGAGAAGATCGGCTTCTTCAATATATGGGCGAAGCTCCGCAATGGTCGGATACTGGAATAGAAGTTTCATATCGAGCTTCCAGCCTGCTTGCGTGAGTCGGCTTGCCATTTGGATACCTTTAATCGAATCTCCGCCAAGGAAGAAGAAGTGATCGTGAATGCCGACTTGGCTGACGCCAAGGACATCTTCCCAAATGCCGCAAAGCAGTGTTTCCACTTCATCCCTTGGTGCTTCGTATACCGTTTGGTTCGCTTCGATATCAGGAGCTGGCAATGCTTTGAGATCGACCTTTCCATTGGCCGTCATTGGAAATTGGTCTAGTTTTATGATCCATGATGGCACCATGTATTCTGGTAACGTGCGTTTTAGGCTTTCTTTTAAGTCCTCTGTATCGTTCTCCGTAATCACGTAAGCGGCAAGGGCGTCCTGATCACCCGCATCTTTGACCGTTGTCACGACGGCTTCTTTGACCGAATCCAGCGTCAAGAGCTGCGCTTCAATTTCTGACAGCTCAATACGGAAACCGCGGATGTTGACCTGATGGTCTATTCTGCCGAGATAAATTAGCTCACCATCGTCTGTCCATTTCACTAGATCGCCTGTGCGGTACATGCGCTCACCTGGATAAAATGGATCTGGCACAAATCGTTTGTCGGTTTCTTCTGGGAGATTCCAATAGCCCCTCGCCAGTCCTTTTCCTGCAATCACGAGCTCACCTGGTACGCCTGGCGGCGACAGGTCGTATAAAGAACCCATGATGTAAAAACGTGTATTGGCAATGGCTGTTCCAATCGGAATCGTGCCTTGTTCTGGATCGATCATTCCGCTTGTCGCTACGACTGTATTTTCAGTCGGACCGTAGTTATTCACTAGTTTGTATGGGACTGGCTTTACCTGTTTCAGCTTATCTCCGCCTGTTAGTAAATAACGCAGAGAATGGTTGTCCATTGACATAAACTGCTCACATAGCTGCGTTGGCAGGAAGGCAATGGTGATGTTTTCTTTATTGAAATACGCATTGAGCTTGATCATATCGAGACGAATCGCTTCGTCGATAATGTGCAGCTCTGCGCCGGCGATCCACGTTGGGAACATCTCCCAAATGGAGGCGTCAAAGCCAAAACCGGCATATTTCGCAGTTCGATCGTCTTTCGTCACTTGGAAGGCTTCATTGTGCCAGAACGCAAGATTCACAAGGGACTGGTGCTCGACCATGACACCCTTCGGCTGTCCCGTCGTCCCAGACGTGTAAATCATATAAGCGAGATCTGTTGGCTTCACATGAACCTGAATCTCGTGAGCTTCTCCCTCTACCGCATCTTCTATGAACAGGACATGACCTGTAAATGAAGGTGGTGCAGTGAGTTCTTTCTGCATCAGAAGTACCTCTGACCCGCAGTCTTCCAGCATGTACGCAATACGCTGCGCTGGATAATCCGCATCAATTGGAACGAATGCCGCACCTGCCTTGAGAACGCCAAGGACAGCAGCTGTCATGTCAAGAGATGGGCTGGTAAGAATACCGACGCGGTCTCCTGGTTTTGTGCCGCTTGCGATGAGTCGTGAAGCGACTACATTGGCCCGGCTGTTCAGCTCTTCATACGTCCAGCTTGTTCCACAGAAGGTCGCTGCTTTTTGATGAGGTGCTTCTTGTGCCTTAGCCTCAATCAAGGCATGAACGGTTTGATCTACCGGGACGTCTAGGGCAGGTCCTGACCATTCATTGATCAGCTCTCGTTTTTCCTCTTCAGTTATGAGAGATAGCGCTGAAATTGGCTGATTCAGCTTAGCCAGCATATCGTCTATGATTTTTTCAATATACCTGCTCCAGCGCTGAATGGTGCTCTTTTTAAACAGGGCCGCTGCATACTCAAAGCGCAAGCCCACTTGGTCATTTTCTTCAAATACACCGAGCGTTATATCAAATTTTGCATGAACGGTATCTTGCTGCTTTTGCGACAGCTTGAGTCCATTCAAATCCGGTAACGTCAGGTCACGGTCATCTGTTGTCAGCATGACACTAAACAATGGATTGCGGCTCGTGTCTTTCGGAAGATCTAACTGAGCCACCAATTCCTCAAACGGGAATTCTTGATGTTCATAGGCTGATAGGCTGCGATCTTTCATTTTTTCAAGCAGCTGCGCTGTCGTTTCTTCTGGCTGCACTTCGTTTCGAAGAGCCAGTGTATTGACAAACATGCCTGGAACCCGTTCGATCGAAGCATGCGTACGTCCTGCGGTCACAGCGCCTATGACGATATCTGTCTGCCCAGTTAACTTGGAAAGGAAAATGGCAAATGCCGTTTGCATCACCATGTTCAAGCTCACACCTTTTTCCGCCATGAGCGTTTTGATGGACTGCACCTTTTCAGCAGATAACCATCTATCGACTCGCCCTCCTTCAAATGACTGAACTTGAGGACGCGGAAAATCAAGAGGCAGTGCTAAGTCTTCCGGCGGCTGTGCATATTGCTCCAGCCAATACTGCCGCTGTTTCTCAAGCAGCGCCTGCTGCTTTTCTTCCTGCTGCCATACCGCAAAATCCTTGTAATGCAGCTGAACTGGCGGTAACGTCTTTTTCTCATACAGCTCTGCGAGTTCTTGAATGAGCAGGCTGCGTGTGACACCATCCGCAATGATATGGTGCATATCCATCATGAATACATATTTCTCATCAGAAAGCTTCGCCACTTTTGCCCTCATTAATGGTGCTTGATGTAATGAGAATGGTGTAATGAATGACTCGATGACAGACTGCTCCTGATCGCCCTCTATTTCATCAACCTCTAATGTAAACGGCACTTGGCGATAGACTTTTTGAACGGGCACGCCGTCAATTTCTACAAAGGCTGTCCGAAGTGATTCATGTCTGCCGATCAAGGCTTGAAGCGCTGCTTCCAGCTGCTTCACATCAAGGCTGCCTTCCATCATTAAAACGGCTGGCATATGATAAGTGACTGCTTCTGGATGCAGCTGCTGCAGTACATACATCCTCTTTTGAGCAGAAGAGACGGGATAGAAATCTTGCTTTTCCGCTGGCTGAATGGATGTCACCACCGAAGAATCCGTTTCTTCCAAGTAGGCTGCCATTGCCCGTATGGTTGGTTTTTCAAAAAGGACTTTGAGCGGCACATGCTTGTTCAGCTTTGCCTGCACCTTCGAAATGAGCACCATGCCCTTGAGGGAATGACCTCCCAATTCAAAGAAGTGGTCAAGAACGCCCATTTGTTCAACTCCAAGAACTTCTGACCAAATGTCACACAGCGCCCGCTCAAGTTCCGTTTCTGGTGCCACATGCGCCGTATGGTTCATATGCACCTCATGCGGAAGCGGCAGAGACTTCGCATCCACCTTTCCGTTTTGGGTGAGTGGAATGTGATCGACTTTCACAAAGTACGTTGGAATCATATAATCCGGCAGTGTCTCCGCAAGATTTTCTCTAAACGTCAGTGTTCCAATGTGTTCAGGCGCTGTGTAATAGAGTGCAAGCTCCGGCAAACGGGACAGGTGCAGGACTTTTACATACACTTCTTGAATAGATGCCAGAGCACGTGCGGCATGCTCAATCTCCTGTTTCTCAATGCGATAGCCGCGGATTTTCACTTGATCGTCGACTCGTCCAAGAAACTCAATATCTCCATTTGCATGCTGTCTGACCAAATCCCCTGTGCGATACATTCTCTCTTGAGGATCATATGGATTATCAAGAAAACGTTCTGCTGTTAATTCAGGCTGATTCAAATATCCTCTCGACACGCCTTCTCCAGATATATAAAGCTCTCCCGGCGCGCCATAAGGGACAAGCCGCTGCTGCTGATTGCATACGAGCGCTCTTGTGTGAGCAATGGGCTGTCCGATCAAAGATCGTTCCTTCAAAGCGTCCAGCTCTTGCGGTGTGATCAGCTTGATCACTGTACCAATGGTTGTCTCAGTCGGACCATAATGGTTCATGACTGCCACGCATGGATGCTGCATCATAAATGTTTCAACATCCTCAGGGATCACCGGTTCTCCTCCAAGTACCACCAGGCGTAAAGCATTAAATGAATGTTCCTTAGAATCTGCCATCATATGAAATAAGGATGGTGTCATTTTGATATAAGTCAGCTCTTGTTCATCAATCAACCGCATCAAACGTACAGGGTCTGTATACACGTCTTCATGAGGAACATAGAGTGTCCCCCCTGCTTTTAAAACAGGGAAGATGCTTGTGTAACCAAGATCATACGCATAAGAAGAAAGCAGTGCCGTCCGATCACATTCCTGCAATGTCACCTCATTTATCAGCCAGCTGACATAGTGTGATAGATTACGATGCGTGAGCTGTACACCCTTCGGCTTCCCCGTTGTCCCAGATGTGTAAATGACATAAGCGAGCTGCTCAACCGATACTTCCGGCAATTCTAGTGGATGGCTTTGATGCACTGCTTGTTCAACCTGCACCACTTGAATCGACTTATGATTTTGATAGGAATCTGCTAGAGACTCATTTGTCACGATGACTTGTGCACCTGAATCCTCTAATGTGTAGCGGATTCGTTCAGCAGGAAAGGCCGGATCAATCGGGACAAACGCTCCTCCTGCTTTCATCACACCAAGCATGGAGACGATGACATAGACAGAGCGGTCAAGGATCAGTGCCACAGTTTGTTCCTTCTCGACGCCTCGTTTCTTAAGCTCACAGCTAAGTGCATATGACATATCCTCAAGCTCGCGGTAGGTGAGTTTTCTTTGATCATCCATGACGGCGATAGCATCCGGTGTTTCCTTCGCCTGACGTGAAAATTGGACATGGAATGGCTCATGACGATTCGTCTGCCCTTCGGTTTTTTTCTCCAGACGCTCTATTTGTTCATGCTGATCCAGTATATGGAGCAAGCCGATCTGTTCCTCTGGATGACGAACCGCCTCCCGAATAATCGCCAGAAGATGAGTTCCGAACCGGCGGACGGTCTCTTCTTTAAATAACGCCGCTGCATAGTCAAAGCTCAGCTTTAATGCTCCCTCGCGTTCAAATGCTTCTAAAGATAGATCAAATTTGACCGAGTGATGCTGAATGGCATAAGGCGAAATGTGCAGATCGCCGAGCTTTAGCGCTGGTACCTCCATGTTCTGCATGTTAAATGACACGCTAAAAAGCGGGCTCCGAGTTGTATCACGGTCTAATGGAAGATGTGCAATTAACTCTTCGAGCGGATAGCTTTGATGTGCAAAAGCATCAACACTTGTTTCTTTTATTTCTTCAAGCAGCTGTAAAAATGTTTTGGTTTGTTCTGGTTTTCCGCGCATCGCAATGGTGTTGATAAACATCCCCGGCATATCTTGGATATCAGGGTGTGTCCGTCCAGCAACTGGCGAACCCACAATGATATCTTCCTGCCCGCTATAGGAGGCAAGCAGCACTTGAAAGGCGGATAACAAGAACATATACATGGTCGTATCGGTTTTCTGAAGCAGTTCCTGAATTCGCTGAGTCGTTGCTTGATCACAGCCAAACATGAATCGTTCTCCAGTAAAATCACGTTCTGCTGGACGCGGATAATCAGTTGGCAGCTCTAAAATCGGTAAATCTCCTTCAAATTGCTTCAGCCAATACGCTTCATGCTCCTTCTGTTTCTCCGTTTCTTCTTCACTTAGCTGCCAGACAGCGTAATCTTTATAATGAAGGGCTCGTTCAGCAAGAGCTTCTCCATCATAAGCCTTCGCCAAATCTTGAATGAACGTCTTCATGGAGCTGCCATCTGTAATGAGATGATGTGCTTCTAAGACGAGAAGATGACGATTCTCACTGACTTTCAGCAGCTGAGCTCGCAAAAGGGGTGCTGCTGTTAAATCAAATGGCGATTGACGTTCTGTAAGAAATCCCTCCGCCTCTTCTTCCTTGATGTCATGAACAGGAAGGTCAAATTCAGTCCATTCATGCACCCTTTGGACAATGTCTTCCCCGTTCATATGAAAGCTCGTTCTTAAGATTTCATGTGTTTGGATTAACTGGTTAAATGCTGATTTGAGCCGCTGATATTCGAGTGTTCCTTCAAGCGTTAAGACGATCGGAATATGATAATTCGTGCTGTCAGGTTCAAGTGTCTGCAAAATGTATAAACGGCGCTGAGCTGGTGATACCGGATATTCGTCCGCCTGCTCTGCTGGCAAAATAGGATGTCCGGTTTCTTCTTGACCATCCTGATCGATGTAAGCCGCTAATGAGCGAATCGTCGGCTTCTCGAAAATCACTTGAATCGGCACTTCCTTTTGAAGCACTTCTTGAACCTTCGCAGACATCATCATTGCCTTGAGTGAGTGCCCGCCAGCCATAAAGAAATGCTCGTCTATCCCAATCGTTTTCCCAAGAAGATCCTCCCAAATGTCAGCGAGTGCCTTTTCTGTCTCAGTCTCAGGCAGAATGATTTTGATTTCCTCGCGATGCACTTCGTCAGGCTTCGGTAAAGCTTTTCGATCTACCTTCCCGTTCGATGTCAGTGCAAAGGTATCCAGCTTCATCACATGGTGCGGCACCATATAAGCTGGCAGTTTTTGATTGAATACATCTCGTACCTCTTCTTCTGTCAGTGTCCCTGTGAAGTAAGCGATGATTTCCTTTTCATCTGAAGAAAGCTGCTGAACAAGTACAACTGCTTCATCTATGCCCGCTTCTTGGTGAAGCACTGATTCAATTTCACCAAGCTCAATACGGAAACCACGAATTTTCACCTGATCATCGGCACGACCGAGGAATTCAATCTGACCATCCGCACCATATCTAGCCAAGTCCCCCGTTCGATACATCCGTCCTGACGGCTTAAAAGGATCTGCCATGAATACTTGATCAGTCAAATCTGGACGTTTGATGTACCCTCTTGAAACACCATCTCCGCCCACATACAGCTCTCCTGGGGCTCCAATTGGCTGAAGTCTTTGATAGTCATCTAAAATATAAGCTGACGTATGATTGATCGGCTGACCAATTGGGATCGGGCCCATTTCATCTCCTCTTACTTCGTAAATGGTCGAAATGGTTGTATTTTCAGTTGGGCCATAGACATTCAGCAAGGTAATTGATGGATGATGCTTTTTCACAAGCTCCGCACTTTTCACATTGATCACATCACCGCCGGTGAATAATGTTTTTAACCCTTTGAACATTTGCGGCCGCTGCTGAGCGAGCTGATTAAATAAACCAGTCGTTAAAAAGAGCGCTGTGATCTGATGTGTTTGGATAAATTGTTCAAATCGGTGAATATCCAATAAAGTATCACGGTCAACAGGATAAAGCGTCGCCCCATTCAGAAGCGTAGTAAAGATTTCAAGGGTAATCGCATCAAAGCTGACAGCTCCTGTATGCGCCATACGATCCGACGTGTTCAAGCCTATTTTTTCCTGAGAGCATGCTAACCTCACAATATGCTGATGCTCAATTTGAACTCCTTTTGGCCGTCCAGTTGATCCCGAAGTGAACATGATATATGCCAATTGAGATGGGGACGTCTCGACTGATAACTCCGCTTGTGAGTGATGAGACATGCCGGTCACATGAACAACTTTGATGCTTTCATCAACTGGCGGCTGGCTGTCAGCATAGAGCAAAACGGATACGCCGCTGTCTTCAAGCATCCAACGGATTCTCTCCTCAGGCTGAGCTGGATCAATCGGTACATAAGCAGCCCCTGCATGTAAAATGGCCAAAATAGAGATCACCGCATCTGCTGATCGGTTCATATATACCGCGACAGCATCCCCCCGTTGAACGCCGTTTTCTACAAGGCTGCTCGCTAAACGACGGATTTCTTGTCCAAGCTCTTCGTATGTGAATGTTCGCTCGCCTTCGACTAATGCCGGATGGTCAGGCTGCGCCTTGATACGTTCATCGAGCAGCTCAGGAATGGACAGATGCTTCGGATAATCTCGCTCCGTCTGGTTCCATGCTTCAATCTGCTGCTTTTCTTCTTCTGTAATACATGTCACTTCATGAAGACGTACGTCAGGATTTTGAATGATTTGCTTCATGAGGTTGGTCAGATGTTTGGATATGTTTTCAATGACCTTTTCTTCAAAAGCCATCGCATTGTATTTGAATTTCAATGTCCACGTTTCACCAGGATAGACAAGGACATTGAGATCGAAATTCGTTTGTTCAAATCCGTCCTTTACATCAATGGCAAAACCGAGACGTGCAGACATGGTGTCACCAGACAGCTCCTGATCTAAAGGATAGTTTTCAAACCCAACCAAATGATCAAAGAGTTTTCCTCCAGCAGCCGTTTTCTGCTGAATGTCATAAAGCGGCATAAAATCATAGTTTTCCGCCTCCAATGCATGCTGCTGAACCTTTTGAAACAGCTGTTTAAAGGTCTGCTCCTGATCTAATGTCACCCGAACAGGTATCGTATTGATAAACAGCCCTGCCATCCGCTCAATCCCAGACACACTTGGAGGTCTGCCTGATACGACTGTTCCGAATGTGACATCATCTGCTGCATGATAGGTGCCTAAAAGAACGGACCAGACAGCCTGAAAAAGGTTCGGTGCTGTCACTTGGCATTGTCTTGCCGCATCTTGAATGGCTTTTACCGTTTGAGCGTCCCATGTAAACGTCCATTCCTGATGGTCATATTGTCCGTTTGCTTCTTTTTGCTGCAGCAGCCCTTGGTGCTGAACAGCACCATCCAGCCGCTCCGTCCAATAGTCTTCCGCTTCTTGTTTGTTTTGCTTTCCAAGCCACTGGATATAGTCCGCATAAGGCTTACCTTGTGAGCGATCCGGCGTTCGGCCGTTCCGATAAGATTCATAGTAATGAAACAGTTTTTTCATTAAAACACCCATGGACCAACCATCCATAATAATGTGATGGTTGCTCCAAATCAGGTGCCAGTTTGTTTCATTTAATTGAAAAACAGCGACTTTCAACAACAGATCATTCGTTAAGTGAAATCCTTGCTTTCTCACTTGCTTTTTATATTGATCCAATACCTTTTTCTGCTCTTGATGATTCAGATGAGATAGATCTTCTCTATACACATCTATATGACGTTCAGCCAGTACAACCTGACGAGGCTTTTGTAATTGCTGATAGACAAAGGCTGTACGCAGAATGTCATATGTCCGTACGAGTTCATTGAGACTCTTTTCAAAAAGATCGAGATCAAAATCTCCGCTTATTCCAAGCTCAAGCTGTGTGAAATAAGAGGAGGAATTAGGGTCTAGCATGGCATGATACAGCATGCCCTCTTGCATTGGTGTTAAAGGATATACCTTTTGAATTTTCTGCTTGCTCATAAGTCCACCTCTTCATTTTTGCTTAAAATAGATCCATTAGCTTTTCAAGTTCGTCCATGGTGAGATCCTCATCCCCCACATCACTAGGTGTGATCTGACTCTCATCCTGTGATAGACAATGTGAGATTAATGCCTTCACATTCTTTTCTAGGAGTTCCTTGAACTGTTCCATCGTACGTTCTTCGAATTCAAGGTGATGATAGGAAATCGTCACATGGAGCATTGCTTGTTCTACGAAACCAACAATATCCAGCGCATGAGGTTTCTCGGATTCAGGGCTCAGCGATTGTCCTGCATGCCATGCAGAGCGTCTCAGTTCACCGCCGCCGATCTGTTCATCAAACTGACCAAGATAGTTAAAGCTGATATCTGGTGTAACTTGAAAATCGATATCGTCCTTCATCTTGTCAGGCGTTAAGTATTTTAAAACGCCATAGCCGATGCCCTTGTTCGGAATGTGTCTGAGTTCCTCTTTTAAATACTTGATCTGATAAGAAAGATCGTCTGCATGCGACATATCCAATAACACAGGATACATACTAGTAAACCAGCCGATGGTCCGTGATACATTGACCGCAGGAAGGATGTCCTCTCTCCCGTGTCCTTCAAGATGAATAAAGTGCCTGTCTTCACCTGTCCACTCTTTCATGGACAACCCTAATGCCGTCAGCAAAATATCATTGATTTCTGTTTGATAGGCTTCATGTACATCCGTCAGCAGACTGCGTGTTTCCTCTTCAGACAATGCAAAACGAATGGTCTGTGTATGAAGCATTCGTTGATCCTCCGTGACATGTTCCCTTTGAAGCGGAGGAACGGAATGCGCAAGCACCTTTTTCCAATACTCTCTTTCCGATAGCAGCTCATCTGACACAGCGTATTCAGTCAGCTTCTGGGCATATTCTTGGAAGGAGTGTGTTTTTTCAGGGAGGGTAAGAGTTTCCCCACGCTTCAACTGTTCATAAAGAGCCATGAAATCTTCAAGGAAAATGCGCCATGACACACCATCAATGACAAGATGGTGTACAGCGAGCAATAAATGATCTCCTTGATCTGTTCGGAAAATGGCAGGTTTCACTAGTGGTCCCTCCGTTAACGACATACTCGCCTGCACTTCATTTGCCAGCTTTTCTACTTGCTGGATCTGCTGCGACAGCTCTCCTTTTACTTCCACCACATCAATTGCCACATTGTTTTCCTCGATTCCTCGATGACGCTGGATGACGCGCCCTTCTTCGAGCGGATATACCATTCGCAATGCATCATGATGAATCATGAGCTGCTCCAGTACTTGCTGAACGATTTGTTCATCCAAGCCATTTGGCGCATGAAGCATCATCGATTGGTTCCAGTGATGCTGATTCGTAAAGTTTCGTTCAAAGAACCAGCGCTGAATCGGTGTTAAAATGACTTCTCCTTCGACAGGTGATTGATCGGCTGTGAGAAGATCGGCTTCTTCAATATATGGGCGCAGCTCCGCAATCGTTGGGTACTGGAATAGAAGTTTCATATCGAGCTTCCAGCCTGCTTGCGTGAGTCGGCTTGCCATTTGGATACCTTTAATCGAATCTCCGCCAAGGAAGAAGAAATGATCGTGAATGCCGACTTGGCTGACGCCAAGGACATCTTCCCAAATGCCGCAAAGCAGTGTTTCCACTTCGTCTCTTGGTGCTTCGTATACCGTTTGGTTCGCTTCGATATCAGGAGCTGGCAATGCTTTGAGATCGACCTTTCCATTGGCCGTCATTGGAAATTGATCTAGTTTTATGATCCATGATGGCACCATGTATTCAGGCAACGTTCGTTTTAGGCTTTCTTTCAGGGTTGTTGTTTCTTCAGCCGCGATGACATAAGCGATAAGTGCATCTTGATCACTCGCATCTTTGACCGTGGTCACGACAGCTTCTTTGACCGAATCCAGCGTCAGGAGCTGGGCTTCAATTTCTGACAGCTCAATACGGAAGCCGCGGATGTTGACCTGATGGTCTATTCTGCCGAGATAGATCAGCTGACCATCGTCTGTCCATTTCACTAAATCGCCTGTACGGTACATGCGCTCGCCTGGATAAAATGGATCTGGGACAAATCGTTTATCGGTTTCCTCTGGAAGATTCCAGTAGCCCCTCGCCAGTCCTTTTCCTGCAATGACGAGCTCGCCCGGTACGCCTGGCGGCGACAGGTCGTATAACGAACCCATGATGTAAAAACGTGTATTGGCAATGGCTGTTCCTATCGGAATCGTGCCTTGTTCTGGATCGATGACTCCACTTGTCGCTACGACTGTATTTTCAGTTGGACCGTAGTTATTCACTAGTTTGTATGGGACTGGCTTTACCTGTTTCAGCTTGTCTCCGCCTGTTAGTAAATAGCGTAAAGAATGGTTGTCCATTGACATAAACTGCTCGCATAACTGAGTCGGCAGGAAGGCAATGGTGATGTTTTCTTTATTGAAATACGCATTGAGTTTGATCATATCGAGACGAATCGCTTCGTCAATAATGTGCAGCTCTGCGCCGGCGATCCACGTTGGGAACATCTCCCAAATGGAGGCGTCAAAGCCAAAGCCGGCATATTTCGCGGTTCGATCGTCTTTCGTCACTTGGAAGGCTTCATTGTGCCAGAATGCAAGATTCACAAGGGACTGGTGCTCGACCATGACACCCTTCGGCTGTCCTGTCGTCCCAGAGGTGTAAATCATATAAGCGAGATCCGTTGGTTTGATATGAACCTGAATCTCGTGAGCTTCTCCTTCTACGGCATCTTCTATGAACAGCACTTGACCTGTAAATGAAGATGGTGCAGTGAGTCCTTTTTGCATCAGAAGCACCTCTGCCCCGCAGTCTTCCAGCATGTAGGCAATACGCTGCGCTGGATAGTCTGCATCAATTGGAACGAATGCCGCACCTGCCTTGAGAACGCCAAGAACAGCTGCCGTCATGTCAAGGGACGGACGAGTGAAAATACCGACGCGGTCGCCTGGTTTTGTGCCGTTTGCGATGAGTCTTGAAGCGACTACATTCGCCCGGCTGTTCAGCTCTTTATACGTCCAGCTCGTTCCGCAGAAGGTCGCTGCTTTTTGGTGCGGTGCTTCTTGAGCCTTAGCCTCAATCAAGGCATGGACGGTTTGATCTGACGGGACGTCTAGAACAGGACCTAACCATTCGTTCAGCTGTTTTTGCTGCTGCTGCGGTGACAATAATTGCATTTGATCTAACGATTGATCTGGTGCTGACACCATTTGTTCCAGCAAATGAAGGAAATATTCTTTCCACTTTTCAATTGATGTCTTTTGAAAGATAGAACAATTAAAATCAAACACGAGCTCAATTTGATCTGCGGATTCGTTTCCAGTTAAGATCAAATCAAATTTGGCAATATTCTCTTCGAATGGCTGTGGAACAATGTGAAGCCCATCCATTGATAAATCACGAATATCCGCATTTTCCATTGAGAATACCACGTCAAAAATTGGATGACGGCTTGTGTCGCGAACCGTTTGCACCTGATCTACCAATTCTTCAAATGGGTACAGCTGATGCTCATTTGCCTCTAACACAAGCTGATGAACATTTGAAGCAAATTCAGCAGCTGTCTGATGTCCTGATGGTCTTGTTCTAAGTGCCAGCGTGTTCACAAACATGCCGATCACAGATTGAATATCAGGATGGGTTCTGCCAACAACCGGAGAACCAATGATGATATCTTCTTGTCTTGAAAGCTTGCTCAAAAGAATACTGTAGCCAGCAAGCAGGACTGTATAGGTCGTACTGTTGAGCGCTCTAACGAGTTCGTCCAATTTCGCTTTAAGCGAACCTGCGATTGTAAATGAGACACGATCTCCTGCGAATGTTTGCACTTTTGGCCTTGGCAGATCTTCTGGCAGTGCCAGTACAGGCAGCTCCCCTTGTAATTGATCCAGCCAGAAAGCCTCTTCAGCTGCTTTTTGCGCAGCAGATGCCTCACTTTTTGACCAAACTGCATAATCCTTATATTGAACAGGTAATTCCTCTAGTTTGTCTCCTCGATACAGGGCTGATAGCTCCTCAATTAAAATGCCAACAGACGCACCATCTGAAATGATATGATGCATATCAATCAGTAAATAATGGGCATTTACGGAGACGGAAACCAGCCCTATTCTGAGTAAAGGCGCTTTTTCTACATCAAATGGCCTGATAAAGTCATTCATTAATTCCTGTATGTCTCGGCCGTTCTGTTCAATTTTTTCAATGTCTACAGAGACATTTGTTTCAATCCGTTGAACAGGTTCATTCTGAACAAAATCAAAACTCGTTCGGAAAGCTTCATGACGTTGGACTAGCTGATCAATTGCCTTTTCAAATCGTTTTTCATCAAAGGCTCCTTCTATCTTTAAGGCAGCCGGCATATGATAGCTTTGCTCCGCATCAGTCATTTTCTCCAAAACAAACAGTCTTTTCTGAGCAGATGTCACTGGATAATAGGACGCCTCTTTGGCAACTTCTACTCGCTTGATCTCCGTTTGATCCGCTTGATCAACCGCAAGGGCGAACGCTTCTAATGTTGGGGATTCAAATAAAGACTTCAAAGTGAGCTCCACCTGCATCTCTTCATATAGCCTGTTTAGCATTTTCATGCCGCGCAGCGAATGGCCCCCGCATTCAAAGAAATGATCGTGCCTGCCGATTCGCGGCGCTTCAAGAACTTCCTCCCAAATGTTCGCCAGCAGACGCTCTGTTTCTGTTTGAGGAGAGGTGTATTCATTTGCCCCCTGCTCACTGAGATCAGGTGCTGGCAGCGCCCGCCTATCGACCTTGCCATTATTCGTCAAAGGAAGCTCGTCTAATTGCATGAAAAATGCCGGCATCATATATACAGGCAGTTCACGCCCTGCTTGCTCGCGCAAATCAGATAATGAAACAGATCCTTCTGCTGTGAAATACGCACATAAGGTGTCATTGGAAGCAGCAATGACGACAGCTTCCTTCACCTGAGGATGCTGCAGCAGCTGGTGTTCAATTTCCCCAAGCTCGATACGCTGTCCGCGAATCTTCACTTGATGATCGATCCGTCCAATGAATTCAATATCTCCATTCGGCAGCCAGCGTGCAAGATCGCCCGTTTTATACATGGCCTCTCCAGGACGGAAAGGATTTTTGACAAACTTTTCGCTTGTTAGTTCTGGCTGCTTATAATATCCTTTCACCAGTCCATCACCAGCGACACATAGCTCTCCCGCCACACCCGGCGGCTGAACATGTCCAAACTCATCTACAATATAAACAGCCGTTTGACTCACTGGCTTTCCGATTGGGATGGATAACGCCTGCTTCTCAATATGATTCACAGGATAATATGTGGTGAAAATTGTGCTCTCAGAAGGTCCGTACATATGAACAAGCTTGTCTTTCCCAACTGTCTCAAGTGCAGTCACTACATGAGGCACAGAAGCACGTTCTCCGCCAAACAGCACTTTTCTTACGTTTTTCAGGCTGTCTTTTTTCATGTCGATGAGTAAGTGAAAAAGAGCTGTTGTGATCATTAAAATACTGACTTTTTCCTTCTCAATCGCTCCAGAAAGCTCATTCATGTTTAAAATATGATCCTTTGGCAGAACAATGAGTTTCGCTCCGTTTAATAATGCACCAAACACATCAAACATAAAGGCATCAAATACATAGTTTGAGAGGCTCATCACCGTGTCTTCAGGATGAATGGTGAGATAATTCGATTGCTTCACCGTTCTCAAAATGTTCCGGTGTGTCACCATATTTCCTTTAGGCTTACCGGTTGTACCTGATGTATAGGTCAAATTCGCCAAGTCCTCAGGTAAAATATGAGCATCTATAGGGCTGTCTGACTGCTGTGTAATCACTTGATCTTCTGTTTCTATGATGGTTCCCTCAAATGCAGTGAGCACCGAGCGATGGCGCAGCACTTGATGTGTCAGTAAGAATTGTGCACCGCTGTCTGTTAAAAAGTGCTTCACGCGCTCATCAGGGAAATCGGGGTCAATTGGTACATAGACACCGCCAGCCTTAAGCACAGCCAAAACAGAGAGCACCATTTCATTGGAACGTTCAAAGAATAAGGCTGCTTTCATCCCTTTTTCAAAACCATTTTCACGCAAATAATGAGCAAGCTGATTCACTCGGTCATTTAGCTCTTGATAAGAAAGAACCACATCTTCACATTGCAATGCAGGCTGATGACCATACTGCTGCACCTGTTTTTCAAACTGCGTCACAATGGTTTCTTCTGCTGGATAAGGCGAAGGTAACGGATTCCACCTATTTAACTGAGCTTCTGCTTCTTGTTCAGACAGTAATCGATAGGATTGAATAGCTTCCTGCGGCGCTTGAACCATCTGCTCCAGCAGATAAACATAATGTTTCATCATCTGCTCTGCCGTACTTCGTTTAAATAGCGCCGTACTGAAATCAAGTACAAAGGATAAACCTTGATCGGACTCCATCGCTTGCAGTGTTAAATCAAATTTCGCAATATGGAAATTGGTTTCTTCAACCTCGACCAGCATGTCTCCAATATGCTGGGCTGCTCCATGATCCGGCGCGAGTGTAAAGACGGTGTCAAACAATGGATGACGGCTAAAATCTCTTGGCACATTCAGCTTTTCAAGCAGCCGTTCAAATGGATATTGCTGATGATCAAATGCCTGCATTGTCTTTTTCTTTACTTGCTCAATCAGCTGAGACATGGTTCCATTCGGGTCTACCTCAGACCGCAAAGCAAGTGTCTGGACAAACATACCGATCATGTCATTCAAATCTGTATGCACACGTCCTGCCGCCGGTGTGCCGACCACAAATTCCTTTTGACCTGTATATTTGGCAAGCAATGTATAGTAAGCAGAAAGCAAGACCGTATACAGTGTCGTGTGATGGTTTGCTGCAAGCTCCTGTAATTGATTCTTTAACGCTTCATCTATTTCTTTGATGACACGATCACCTGCGAAAGACTGGACAGCTGGACGCTGATAATCGGTCAGCAGCTGTAAAGCAGGAATATCGCCCGAAAATTCTTGCAGCCAAAATGCCTCTTCTTTTTGAAAGCCTTGGTGCTGTTGCCAAACAGCATAATCTTGATATTGAAGCTTCAATGGTGCTTTAATCGATCCCTCGTAAGCATCTGACAGCTCACGCAGCATCAAATCGATCGAAAGACCATCTGAAATCAGATGATGCATATCGAAAAAGAGCAAATGCTCCTGATCATGCAATGACTGCAAACCAATTCGAAGAAGCGGCGCACACTCAAGATCAAAAGGTCTGACAAATTGCTGCATGTTTTCTTCCATCGTACCGCCTGTCAGCTGTTCTATTTGAAAGGACACTGATGAAACGATCCGCTGACGAGGAACACCTTTTATTGTATGAAAAGAAGTACGCAGCATATCGTGACGTGAGATCAGCCTGTCAAAGGCTTCAGTCAGTTTCTCAAGCTGCAGAGTTCCTTTTAACCTCACAACAGCAGGCATATGATATGCAGTGCTTTGCTCCAATTGACTCACCATATAGACGCGCTGCTGTGGAGGCGACAATGGATAATGATTAGCAGCCGGCGCTTTTGGTATCACCGTTTCAGAAGACCTTTCTGCTTGCTCAATATAAGCAGCTAGAGCAGCAATTGTCTGCTGTTCAAATAAAATGGAGAGCGGCACCTCCACTTCAAAGTCTCGCTGAACCTTGGTAAGTACGGTCATCGCTTTGAGCGAATGCCCGCCTCGATCGAAGAAAGAATCATATACACCGATCTTCTCTTGATCTAGAATGTCTTCCCATAAATGAACAAGCTTCGTTTCTATATCGTTTCTAGGTGCCGTATAAACAGCATGTACCGCTCTATCACCTTTTAACGCAGCAAGTGCACGACGGTCGACTTTGCCGCTGACTGTGAGTGGAAAAGCATCGAGCTCTTTGAAATAAAGAGGCATCATGTACGCTGGAAGCTGATGTTTGATAGCCGCTTGCAGCATGTCAACAGACACACCTTCATGACGAGCTTGATAATAAGCACTTAACTCTTTTTCTCCATCCGCTTCGTCAACCACTAGCACGACTGCCTTATCAACTCCATCTACCTGCTCCATCACAGCTTCAATCTCGCCTGTTTCTATCCGGTAACCCCTTATTTTCACTTGATCGTCCATTCTGCCAAGATAATCAATCGTGCCATCTGGAAGCCATCTGACTAGATCCCCCGTTCGATACATCCGCTCATGTGGAGAAAACGGGTCTGCTGTGAATACCTTCTCCGTCAATTCAGGCTGATTCACATAGCCTCGCCCAACACCTATACCGGCAATGCACAGTTCTCCAGCAGCCCCATGCAACTGCAATTGATCATGTTCATTTAAAATATAAATGCGATGATGACCAAGCGGTTTTCCAATCGACACATAGCGCTGTTCAGTTGATTCGCTCAGCTCACTGAGATTCAGGCGATGCACCGCCGCATCCACACACGTCTCAGTTGGACCATACACATTCCACAGAGTAAAATCAGGCTGACTCATACGAACTGCTTCGATGAGTGAACGTGCTGCTTTCGCTGGCAGCGCTTCTCCCCCAATCAACATGTGCATCAATGACAGCCCGTCCAAATCCGCAGCAAGTAAAAGCTGCACATGCGCCGGTGTTCCATCCGCCGCTTCAATTTGATGTTTTCTGTAATAAGCCGCTAGCTGCATGCCATTTCTCGTCGTTTCTCGCGGGATGATATGAAGCGTATGTCCAAATAAAAGGGCAGCAAAGATTTGTTTGACCGATGCATCGAAATGGAATGGGGCTAGAAGCGCCATTTGTAGCTCATTCGCCCCTTGATACATCTCATGATGCAAAGCATGGACCAAATGATGAAGCTGAAGATGCTCAATCATGACGCCCTTCGGCTTTCCAGTTGTACCCGATGTATAAATCATGTAGGCTAAATCCTCCGGCGCCGTCTGATCTACAAGCTCAGGCAGTCGTCCATCATCTAATAATATTTGCTGCAGCACGATCAATTTTTCCGAAAGGGCTGGGTATTCTTGAATGAACGATTCCTCTGTTAACACAATAGAAGCACCTGAATCCTCCACAATAAATTGAATGCGCTCCTCAGGTAATGCCGGATCAATTGGTACATATGCCCCGCCAGCCTTTAGTATGCCGAAGACTGCTACCATGGCATCTGTCTTACGCTCCATCAAAACAGCAACAGGCACATCACGTGAGATACCTTTCATTTGTAAAAAACGAGCCAGCTTTTCTGCCTGTTGTTGTAGCTCTCCGTAAGTAATTGTTCCATCTTCTGCTACAACGGCTGTCCGGCCTGCATATTTGTTGGCTGTCTCATCAAACAGGTGATGAACCGGTTTTGCTGCTGGCCTTTCAAACGATTCTCCTTCAGATAATTGCAGCAACTCCTTTTGTTCACCTGCTGAAAGTAAAGGTAGTGTCCCAATCAGCTGATCAGGCTGAGAGACGGCCGCTTCTAGTAATATCAAGAATCGATCAAACATCTTACTCATTTCTTCTTCTGTGAATACATCTGTACGGTAATCCAAATCAATGGTCAATGTATCAGTATCCCAGCGGTCTTTCACATGTATTGAAATATCATTCATTCCGCTCCCGCTAAAAATCGGTTCAGTAATGAACGACAGATTCTCTTTTTTCTGCCACTGCATGACCTGATATTCTAAAGAAATATCAAAAAGGCGTCCTGTAAACCCTTCTCTTTCCCGCAAATCATTCATGAGGAGATTGTAAGGATATTTTTGGTGTCGCAAGATCTTCATTTGATCCGCCATGACCTGCTTGACGAAATCAAGAAACGATTGCGACCCTTGAACAGATGCACGCATTGGAATCGTAGATACAAACATCCCAATCATCTTTTTTTCTTTGGCATTCGTCCGGTTGCCCATAAAGGTTCCAAGAACGACATCCTCCATACCGCTAAAGCGATGTAAGTAAATATAGACAGTGGACATAAACATCGAAAGCATACTGACTTTCTGTTCTTCACAAAAAACACGAAGCTTCTCCTTTAAAGAATCTGGAACATCCCCTGAAAATCGCTCCGCATGCAAACTCATCTCGTATCCCTTATGCGGTTTTAAAGATGCGAAGTCTGGAATATGAGCAAATTGCTCATTCCAAAAAGCCTGGTCTTTTTGAAAACGTTTAGAAGATTCATAGCTCTGCTCACTCATGATGTGATCAACGAAGGAAATCTCCTCAACTGGCGAGATGTCTACTCCTTGCAGCATGTCATGATATAAATCAATAATGCGATTTCCCATTAAAATGATGGAAATACCATCCGCGACAATATGATGTGCTTTACAGAACAGCCAGCACTCTTGATCACTGATTTGAAACACCGTAAATTCAATCAAAGGGCTGTCAATCAATGGCATCGGCTCACGAATCTGCTCGTTTGCCCAAACCCTTACTTCCTCTTCACTCCAGCCCTTTTCCATGCGAATCGGCTGTTTTTCATAAGGTTTGATATATTGAACAGGCTCCTCCTCTTCATCTCGATACACGAGCCTCAGCCGAAGAGAGTCAGTTTGTCGAATGTACGCTTGAAGCACATCGACGACCAAAGAAGGATCGAGACCAGATGCTGATCTCAACCTGGCGAATCCACCCAAATTAGAAATACTTGTACCTGGATAAAATCTTTCCGTGTAGAATACTCGCTTTTGCGCATGTGTTAAGGGGTAATAAACTATATTCATTCTCATCCTCCGCCTCTTCTATGTTTTCTCCACCAATTTCACCCTGCACCCTCTATATCAAAAGAACCAAGTCTATTTCATTAAAATAGATGGTTAAACAGAAAAGGAGCCCACCCCGAATAAAACGGAGGGACTCCCATTTTCATTCGGTAGCCTGCCGACCTTAGCAAAAAAAGAATCATTTACCTTAGGACATGGCTTTGCGTCTCTATGTTTCCATAGATTTGCCTTTTTCTTCTTTTCTTTTAGATATTTTCTATTTACGTCCACTTTATATGAAAATATTGTTTTTTTCACCGAAAAATGGGTGTAAAGATTCATGCGTTATACCGAAGGGATCCTGTTAGAATTGACGATATTTACCGAAAATAACTAATAATAGTTGCGTTCAACCGAAAATAATCGACTAAATACCGCAAAAATTTCATATTTTCCCTTAAATTTTGAAAATATGACCGAAAATGTAGGATAGAGGTCTCCTTGCGTTCCCCGCAAATTCTTAAATCTTAAGAACTATATTCCCTAAAAAAATGAATTTTTTTACTGTAAAAACAACAAAAAAAGAGTTGTCATTTCAAATGACAACTCCTTGTTTCTTCATTATATTTACATCACCTTAGACAAACCAATCGTTTTTTCAATAATGAGCAGCGCAATGATAGAAATGATAATAAATATGACAGATATCGCATTGACACTTGGATCAAAGGTCTGCTCAATGTAATTAAAGGTCCTGACAGGAATTGTAATGGTTTGAGGAGAGGAAACGAACAAACTGATCGATATTTCCCCAAATGACGTCACAGCTGAAAACACCCCTCCTGCAATGATTCCCGGCTTAATCAAAGGCAATGTGACTCTAAAAAACGTGCGAATGGGTCCTGCGCCAAGATTCATTGAAGCCAGCTCAAGCCGCGGATCTAAATTCGAAACACTCACGCCTACCGTTCGAACCACATAGGGAAAACCAATGATGACGTGACCAATGACGAGCGCCCACAAAGACCCTGTAAAGCCCATAGCCGTAAACAAGTAAAGCATTGCAATCCCTAACACCACCTGAGGAATCATGAGAGGTGACAGAATGAAAGCTTGGACAGCCTCCTTTCCCTTAAAGGAAAGCCTTGCTAAAGCATACGATGCCATTGTCCCTAAAAGAACCGTGAGAGGCGTCACGATGAACAGCAGAATCACACTGATCCGAAGAGATTCCATCCATTCTGGATTTGACACGACCTCATGAAACCAGCGCACAGAGAACGAAGTCGGTGGAAATTCAGGAAAGGCATTTGGACTAAAAGCAGATAGGACGATCACAAGAACAGGTATGGTTAAAAAAAGATAAACCAATGACCCAGCAGTCCAAATCAGGATGGAAAGCAAGCGGTCACCTATTGACTTTTTACGCATGCATCCTCGCCTCCCAACGCTTCAATAAACAGCTTAATAGACTGACTACCATAAGCACACAAACCAATAATGTAAAGGACATAGCCGCAGCAAGAGGCAGATTATACACCTGCATGACCTGCTGATAAATTGACAGCGGCAGCAGCGGCTGCATCCGTCCGCCGACTAACAGCGGGGTGATATAACTTCCTGCTGCCAGTGAGAAGACGATGATCGCGCCAGTCACCATGCCTGGAATGGTCAGTGGTAAGGTGACATGAAAAAAGGTTCGAATCCGGCCAGCTCCAAGACTCATAGAAGCCGGTCTTAAGTGACGATCCATATCGGTTAAGCTTGTTGCGATCGGCAGTACTGCAAATGGCAGCATGACTTGGACATAGGCAATAATGACCGCATTCATATTCCACAGCATCGAGAGCGGCTTCTCAATCACCTGTAAATCTAATAACATGCCATTGATCAGACCATTTTGCGAAAGAAGAACAATCCATGCAAATGTCCGAATCACAACACTTGTCAAAAGCGGCGACACAAGTAGGATATAGAAAAATGCCCGCAGACGCGGATTAGGTGCTTTGACGAGCACGTATGCTGCGGGGTATGCCATCAATAAACAAATCACCGTTGTCTGCAAAGCCACCCACACAGTACTTCCAATCGCCTTTACATATGCATCTGTCGTGAACACATGAATATATTGAGAAAAGCTATACGTTTGTAATGTATTCATCATCGAATCGACATCGCGAAAACTGAGAACGAGCATCATCACCAGAGGAGCTAGTAAAAATACTACAAGAAACAAACAGGCTGGCAGCAGCATAAACCAATGAAATCGTTGATTCTTTTTCTTGATTCGCATCACGTATGCACCTTCGAATCTAAGAAAACGATATCTTCAGGCTGCCAATGGATATGGACGGTTTCTCCAACTTCAGGCAGTTCGGGAAATGCCGCATCAGAAGCATGGACAATGATTTCACCATTATCAAGCCCCACAACCAAACGTAATGAATGCCCAATATAACTCACATCTGACAGCACGCCTGATACATGGTTCGGCTTTACTTCCTCCCGCTCAGAAGAGATGCTGATTCTTTCAGGACGCAGCATAAGCAGTTGCTTTTCCCTCTTCTCTTGATGTGCCGCAGCCTGCAGCTGAAGATGCTGACCGCTTGAATGGGTGACATGCGGAACTGTAAATGCCGCATCAGCTTCATTGTACACGGCCTCAAAGATGTTCACCTGTCCGATGAATTCAGCTACAAATCGATTGTTTGGCTGGCGGTACACCTCTAAAGGCGTCCCAATCTGCTGTATTCTTCCCTCTCCTAAAATTCCAACCCGATCAGAAAGGCTTAAGGCTTCCTCTTGATCATGTGTCACAAGAATGGTTGTAATCCCGACATTCCTTTGAATATTTCGCAGCTCTGTCTGCATGTTTTTTCTTAGTTTGGCATCTAGGTTGCTGAGCGGTTCATCAAGAAGGAGAACAGACGGCTGAATCGCCAGCGCTCTTGCAATCGCTACCCGCTGCTGCTGACCACCGCTTAATTGGTGGGGCATCCGTTTCGCAAATGCCTCTAATTGAACAAGAGACAAGCTTTCCATCACCTTCTCTTTAATTTCCGCCTTCTTTTTCTTTTGAACCTTTAGCCCGTACGCCACATTATCAAATACAGTCAGATGTGGAAAAAGTGCATAGCTTTGAAAAACCATACCTGTTTTTCTTTGGTAAGGCGGCAAAGCTGTCACATCCTGATCGCCAATATAGACGACGCCTTTTGTTGGTTCTAAAAAACCGCCAATGATGTTTAATAATGTTGATTTTCCGCAGCCGCTAGGACCAAGAAGGGAGAAAAACTCTCCCTCATTCACCGTAAGACTGACATCGTTGAGAGCAATCTGCTCACCGAAGTGCTGACTGATGTGTTCTAAATGAATTCCACTCATGCGATCACCTATTTTCCTCCGCCTAATACTTCGTTCCATCGATTTGTCCAATTGCCAAGCTCAGAGGTCGCTGTTTCATAATCTACCCACGTCAGCTTGCTGTAATAATTTTCTCCAACTTTCACTTTCCCCTTAATCTTGTCATCGTATTTCACATCAGAATTCGACATGCCATAATAAGATTTTTCCGAGAAAGCCTCCTGAGCTTCTTTTCCACTTAAGTAGTTTAATAGTTTGTACGCCGCTTCTTCATGCGGACTTCCCTTCGTTAAAGCCCAGCTCGCAACAGCTGCAACAGCACCTTCTTTCGGATATGAAAAACCAATATCCATGCCTTCTTCTTCAAGTGCAAATACTCGTCCGTCCCAATATGGAACAGCCGCAACATCCCCACGTTCTAACAAGGTTTGAATCGATCCTGGGTTATCTGGAAAAGCAGCAACATGACCTTTTAACTGCGCGAGACTTTTAAATGCTTTATCAATATCCTTAGGATTTGATTCTGTCCCCCCTTGCGCATGAACAAGTGCAGAGAAAAATTGCAAACCGGCTGAATAAGTCGGAGATGAAATGGCTACCTTCCCTTTCAGCTGACTGCTCCATAGGTCAGTCCAGCTGTTTGGTTCCTGCTTGACGAGGTCTTTTCTATAAGCAATACCAAGCTGCCCCATACTAAAACCTGCTGCATATTGTTTTCCATTCACAGTAAGCTTCTTTTGGACAGAACGGTAAAGCTTTTTGACGTTCGGCGCTTGATCTTCATCAATAGGCGCAAGAACGTTTGCCGCGATACCTCTTTGAATCGTATCAGGCTGTAAGATTAGTAAGTCATATGGTGGATTTTTCCCATTTGACGCTTTTAATTTTGTAAACCATTCAGAATCCGCCCCAGAGACGGTTTGCACTTTAATTCCTGTATCTTTTTCAAACTTTTCGAGGATTGGTTTGATATTCTTTTCCCAATCGCCTCCATATACGCCAACAATCACAGTCTGCTGCTGTTTGCCTTGATCCTTTCCATTTCCACCACAAGCGGTCAGCAGTACAACGATTGATAGGATGCCTGCAAAAATAGCGATTAATCTTCTTTTCATGATTCATTTCCCCCTTTTTGTCCATTCATTTGACGAAGTGCTTGAGTAATATCTTTCGTTGTTAACGGCTCTTTTCTATGACTGAAATGTTGATGAACTGCATGTTTATAGTGCGTACGTTCATTAGCCGGATAGGAACGAAGCTGAACGGCTAGCTCACTGCTGGCTTCGTCCGTCCATACTTTCTCATAAGCTGCTCTTTGTTCTCCGAAATCCCACACGTCAGTAGATGGAGAATGATTAACCTTTTCACGTACCCTGCTCGTCTGCTCCTCATCAATCTTCCATTCATTTTGGTCTAAATATATTTTCACACCATATTGCTGCAGCGCTCTTTCTTCACTTAATAGACCTGCTTCCACTTCCTGAAGGACTTTTTCTTTCTTCCTGTCAAATGGATTCCCCCAGCCGCCTCCACTTGGTGAAATCAATTGAACGATATCGCCTTTATCAAGTCGCAAGACATCTATTTTGGGCTGGTCTTGTTTCTCACCATTAGCTGTGATCAGCTTGACCTCACCAACCGCTCCTGCTCGGCCGCCCATTAATCCCCAAGGCTGAAACTTCATCCGTTCCATTCCTCGTGCTGTCACCATCGATTCAGGCTTCATCATTTCAAATTCCAAACCAATCGCATGTCCGCCTCGATTTTCACCAGCTCCACCTGTATTCGGCAGAAGCTCATATCGGTGAACATGAATATCAATATGCTGTTCCAAACTCTCAATTGGGGTATTCTTCAAAAAGCCTGACGAATGATCAATACCGTCCACTCCATCAGTACCATTTTGAGCACCTCCGCCTCCGCCTAATGGTTCGACAACGGACATTTTCCTGCCACCCGTTTGATCATCAGGTACAGAGAGAACCACAATGGCAGATTGACCTGCACCTGCTGCCGGCACTGCTTCAGGCAGCAGCTTACCAATGGCGCCTAGCACGACATTGTACAGCCTCATCGTAATCGAATGCCGAATTCCGACAGAGGCAGGGTATTCTGGGTGCACCAGCGTTCCTTTAGGAGAGACCACGTCAATTGGATACGTTATTCCACCATTAATCGGTATAAAAGGATCCTTACTAATGATGTAATTAATCAACCCTTGATAAAGAAAGGAATGCTTCTGACCATTGGTGACAAGGTTAAAGGCTGTTTTTACTTGCGGATCACACTCAGAAAAATCGAGCGTCAGCCGTTTCCCTTTGATCGTTAGCTTGATTTTCAACCGAATAGGGACGTCTGAGATCATATCATCATCTAAATAATCAGCAAATTCACTCGTTCCATCCGGTATAGCTTCAATGACCTTTCCAGCACGATCCTCGGCTTGCTTCAGCAAGTCTATCATTCCTTGTTTCACTTCGTTTTTTCCGAATTTCTCAATCATTTCTTTTAACCGAATATCTGCTGTATTCACTGCAGCAATCATCGCATTGATATCACCATCATTTAGATGACTAGCGCGGCTGTTAGCTCTTAAAAAGGTACGTACGACCTGATTCTCTTTTCCGCCTTCATAAATTTTTACTGGCGGAATTCTTAATCCTTCTTGATGAACATCCGTTGCTGTCGGTGAAATACTCGAAGGCACAAGTCCACCCACATCACTGACATGAACAAAAGACCAAGCATAGCTTACGATTTCATCATCTACAAAAATCGGCTTAATGATATGGACATCTGGCAGGTGAGTCGCCAAACCATCTGTCGTATAAGGATCATTAGTGATGATAATGTCTCCTGGCTGCATCGGCCCGCTTTCTTCAATCGCCTTTTTTAGACTCAGCCCTAAAAAGATCGTCACACCCACTGTCTTCGGATAAACAAAGAAATCTCCAGAAGGCGTGGCTAATGCTGTCGCAAAGTCAGCAGATTCTTTGACGAAGGTCGTAAATGACGTTCGTTCAATGACATGTCCCATGCCTGATGCAATCGCATTAAAATAACTGCGCATCATCTCAAGCTTTGCTGGATCAGTTCTCATGTAAAGCTGCCTCCTTTGAAATCACTAAGTTACCTGATGGATCAATGCTGCCTGCCCAGTTTGGCAAAATTAATGTTGTTGTATCATCCTGCTCAATAACGGCTGGTCCATTAACAATAGAACCTACTGACAGAGTATCCCGGTTATAAACCGATGCTTCGTATTCTTTTTCCTCTATAAAGATTCGTCTATATTCATATGGTTTCAAAGACTGTCCGCTGCTTTCATGAACAGGTGAAAAAGGCAGAGGAGGCGTCTCGCCTATGACTCGAACGCGTAAATGAGTAAACTCGATGTTTGCCTGATCATCCCTATGACCATATTGTCGTTGATGCAGTTTGTGAAAGGCTTCAATGAGTTGGTGGATGTCTTGTTCTTGTTTTAGCCAATCAATCGATAATGGCAATTCAATCTCAAATGCCTGTCCTTGATAACGTGCGTCTGCTAATAATAGAATGGATGTCTGATTGATATGCTGAATGTCCTGCTGGCTGACCCAATCAGCCGCTTTTCGCGACAGCTTCTCATAATCTTGTTTTAGTTGTTTGATCGAATAGTCTTGTAAGCATATTTTCTTCGACAGCACCGCATCATGAATAAAGTCAGCGGTCAGAGCACCTAATGCACATAATGTACCCGGACTCGGAGGAACAACCACATTTTTCGCATGAATTTCTCTCGCAAGAAAATTCGCTACAACCGGTCCTGCTCCGCCAAACGCCAGCAAACTAAAATCTCTAGGGTCAAATCCTTGCTGCTCCATCACATTGCTTAATTCTGTGTACATATTGGCTACGGCTACTTGAATGAGCTGGTCAGCCGCCTCTTCAACCGTTTTGTTGAGCTGATCAGCAATTGGCTGAAAGGCCTTTTTCGCCGCAGACAACTGTAATTGTAAATGTCCTCCGGCAAAACGTTCTTGATTGAGATAACCGCATATGAGAAACGCATCAGTTAAAGCTGCTTTTTCTCCCTTTCCATACGAAGCTGGTCCCGGATTTGAGCCAACTGATTCTGGCCCCGCTTTTAGAAGTCCGCCCTGATCAATCCATGCTACCGAACCTCCCCCTGCTCCTATTGAATACATCGCAACAGATGGAAGAATGATTGGGAAGCCTGAAAGCTGATTGGATTGCGCCATTGTAGGCTGTCCATTTTGAATAATCGAGATATCTGCACTCGTCCCCCCGACATCAAAAGTGATCAGGTTGGGTTCACTAGCTGATGCTGCAATTCTCGCCGCACCGATGACACCAGCTGCCGGACCAGAAAAGAGAGTCTTAACAGGCGAGGTTGCCGCACTTTCTGCATCCATTAAACCACCATTTGATTGTGTAATGTATGGAGAAATTGGTACACCTTCTTCCTTCAAACGAATTTTCAGTGTTTGTAAATACTGTTTCACCTTTGGTTGAATGTACAAATTAACAACAGACATCACTGTACGCTCGTATTCCCTCATTTGAGGCCATAATTCAGATGAAGTAAGGACTTCTAACTGTGGATAATGATGATTGATATAGGCTTTTGCCTGTAATTCATGAACTGGGTTTTGATAACTATGTAAAAAAGAAATGACGATGCCTGCTAGATTTTTAGATATAACATGCTGGACTGCATCATCTAACTGCTGCAGATAGAGAGGGTTTTTGATCGTACCATCGTGTATCAACCTTTCAGAGATTGGATATACATGCTTCCGAGGTATCAATGGTTCTGGCAAACGAGAATTGAAGTCATAAGGAATGGGTAGTCGTAAACGTTGAAGTGACAATATATCTTGAAATCCTTCTGTCACAAAAAGGGCTAAATCTGCTCCTTTTCGCTGCAATAATGTATTAAGACCGATTGTCATTCCGTGAACGAGGTATTGGATGTTGGATAAATCAACACCTCTTTTTTTTAGAAGATTTAACCCATTGATAATACCTTGGGCTGGGTCATCAGTCACTGTGGGTGTCTTGAGTTCAGTCAGCTCCCCTGTTGCTTCATTTATCAACGATAAATCAGTAAATGTTCCGCCTATGTCTATTCCGAGCCGGTATGAGACATCCGCCATTTGTACTTCCCTCCTACAATGTAATTAGAATCATATTTTGATAAATTACGACATTTTTTGATATTTGACTCCATATTATTAAAGCAGATCGGTCTAGTCAATTTTATTTTTTTGAAATTTCTGTGTGTTAAATTCTTGAAATTAGCTCAAAAAGCAGTGATAAAGCCATTTTGGATGAGCATAATCGTTTTATGATCTACAAAATTAAAATTTTTATGAATTTCTACAAAAATGAAAAACAAGAAATCAAGTAAAATCTGTTTTTTGAATTTTAAAAGGCGTTTTTTCAAAACCAGGAGAAATT
Organism: Bacillus sp. PK5-006; assembly: GCF_054161415.1. Lineage (NCBI taxonomy): Bacteria > Bacillati > Bacillota > Bacilli > Caryophanales > Bacillaceae > Bacillus > Bacillus sp. PK5-006. Next base: position 3,384,102 of record NZ_CP096414.1, read on the forward strand.
GGTAAGTAATTCTGCTATACTTCTGTTTACAAAATACGCAAACAAGAAAGAGAGCCAGCACCTATGAAACTTCTTAAAATGATTCTCTTGCTTTTATTGATTGTTATTGGTGTAGCAACAGGCTATATCCAGCTGGAGCAAGGGAAACAAGAGACAGCGAATTCATCTTATGACAAAACGATTCATTTTCCATCAGACCGCTATCCCGAAACAGCCAAGCACATAGAAGAAGCCATTGATGAAGGTCATTCATCCATTTGTACAATTGACCGTAAACATAGTGATGAGCAGAGGGATCGATCATTACATGGCGTTCCAACAAAGCGCGGGTATGATCGTGACGAATGGCCAATGGCAATGTGCAAAGAAGGAGGCACAGGAGCTTCTGTCAAATATGTACGCCCTTCTGATAATAGAGGCGCAGGCTCGTGGGTGAGTCATCAATTATCGGATGATCCTGACGGCACAAGAATTCAATTTATCATCGATTAGCAGCCTTTCCCTTTTCTATATTAAAAAAATTTTCACATGACTGCATGCAGGTATTTTAAACACTTTTTTCATGCCGATAATCCTTAAGGAGGGATATCCTACCTTATACCTAAAGGAGTTAAAAAGCATGAAGAAAAAGGGAAAACTGAGGCTTGGCGCCAAAATTTTGCTGATCTTTTTAAGTGTCCTCATCATCTTTTCCGCAGTTGTTGGTTATGTGGTGAATCGCGAGATGACAGAAAACATCAAGCATATGGCAACTGAAAAAGCAAAAGGTGATTTAAAACTAGGCTACGCCTACCTGAATGAAAAAGTAGAAGGCTCGTGGCAGATTAAAGAGAACAAGCTATTCAAAGGAAATACGCAAATGAATGATCATGACACATTGGTTGACCAATTAGCCGAATATACCGGTGATACCATCACGATTTTTCAAGGAAATACCCGCGTTGCTACGAATGTCATGTTAAACGGGAAACGAGCTGTAGGTACAGAAGTCTCTCCTGAAGTGAAGACCACTGTTTTAGATAAAGGAGAAAACTATTACGGCACTGCAAATGTTGCCGGGAAAGACTATCAAACGGCTTATATGCCGATCAAAAATGAAGCAGGCGAAACAATTGGTATTTTTTATACTGGCGCCAATCAAAGCATGATTTCACAAATGCTTCAGTCATTCTATATACAATTTGTCATCGTCCTTTTGTTAAGTCTGATCGTTTCGGTCATCATTATTTCTATTTTCACTAAACGGATTCAGGCACGTCTCAAGCATATGGCTTCTGCCATTAAGAGTGCAGGCGAAGGTGATTTAACCATCAATGTGACGGATACTGCTGGTGATGAATTGTCTGATCTGGCTGGCCATTTCAATAAGATGCGTGAAAAACTAAATCAAACCATTCTAAATGTCATGAACACGTCTGAATTAGTGGCCACATCCTCTGAGCAGCTGTCAGCTAGCGCAGAAGAAACAAGTGCAGCATCAGAAAAAATCACCTACACGATTCAAGAAGTGGCACAATCTTCAGAAGAACAGTCCACTCAAATGACAGCTAGTGAGCACAAAATGATTCAAGTATCAAACGAGCTGGCAAACATCACTGAAAATGCAGGACAAATGGCTTCAAGAAGTCACTCCGCACAAGAAGTGGCCCAAAAAGGTGTACACAATATCGGTGAAGTTCATTCACAAATGACGTCTATTGCCAAATCAATTGAAGAAAATGGTACAGCGATTCAAGCATTGGAAACACGTTCAGCTGAAATTGATCATATTTCCAAAGTCATTACAGATATCGCCAGCCAGACAAACCTGCTAGCTCTTAATGCAGCAATTGAAGCAGCACGGGCAGGTGAGCATGGAAAAGGATTTGCTGTTGTCGCAGACGAAGTGAGAAAGCTTGCAGAAGAATCTCAAGCATCATCAAACATGATTTCCCATCTCATTTCTGAAATACAAAAAGAGATGACTCATTCGACGAATGCCATCAAACGAGTAAGAGAGGAAGCGGCTCAAGGGGCTGTACTTATCTCTCATACAGAGGAATCATTTCATGATATCCAGCAGTCGATGAGAGAAATGGCGAATGGCATTAAGCATTTATCAAGTGCATCACAAAAAATCGCAGCTTATACAAACGATGCGAAACAGTCTTTTGCGTCTATTACAGAAGGCGTGAAACGAACGAGTGAACATTCACAGCAAGTAGCCGGTTTAACAGAAGAACAATTTGCTGCAATGGAAGAAGTAACAGCTTCATCAGAAGCGCTTGCCCATTTAGCAGGAGATTTAAAAGCAATGGTCTCGCAATTTCACATCTAGATCCCACACCAAATAGCGCAAGACGGCGACAATCGTCTTGCTGCCTAACTTTCTCCTCAAGAATCACTCTTTAACCATTCACGTTCCAACGAAAATCCATAAATAAAGGAGTTTTTTATATGAATCACTTAAATCAAGCCTATTCCCTATCTATCTCCTACCACCAAATCACGGTATACACCGGAAGCGAAACACCACCTGTTATTGATTGGACAGATGAGGACATTCTTCAAGGATTTGCAACGGGAGATCAAGGAGTTTCCTTTGAAGGAATCAATAATGGAAAGGCGTCTATTATTGTGACATTAAATAGCGATGAGCCCCAAGTCTCGGTTGATAGAGCCATAACAGTTCCCTTTACGCTTACAAGTGACCAAGTTTATATCACAAGCGTCATGGCCCATGTGCTGTCTTTCTCCATTCCAAAAGGAAACTATCAGCTTAACTGCTACACCTCACAGCAGCCTGATCAAGACGTTTATTATGTAAATTTCCAAACAGTGTAGATTACGACTGATCGTATAGATCAAGCCACTGTTCCGCATAGTCTACCGATTCTCTCATGGGCAGTAAATATGAACTGGCAAGTCCAATTTGATTGTGCTGATGGATGCCTCCTGATTGCAGAAAATCACGGCCAATCTGTTCAAATAGTTCTTCTCTTGTGATGATATCTTGGTACTCTTTCCATACCCTCCACCCATTCTCTAAAATAGGGGCTCCTCTTGTCATGAGGTCCTGCTGAGGGATTCGGTATTCAGCTAGATGAAAAGCTGTCATGCTCTCAAATGATGCACCAAGCAGCAGCACTTGAGCATGAAGATCATACATGCGGCCAAGAGGCGACTGCTCTCCTAATCCAAAGGAAAGTGCATGGTGTTTCAGAATTTCATGTTTTCTTTTCCCCCAGGCGGTGAATGAAAAATGGGGATGATTGCTTCTCGCCACGCCTGGGTATTTCCAAAATGTTTCCGCCACCTTTCCCATTGCTGCTGGCGTCGTGTAAGCTGGGTCAAATGCGGGCATTGTTTCTTTGATCGATTTCCACCATGAATAAGGAACAGGCGGATCGATCCAATCGGCGGGATCAGAAAGCTCTAACGTTTGTGCCGGCATAATCAGTGTCCCCTCTTCTGTTAAGGTTTCCATCAATGCTTGTATGACGGCTACAGCGCCTCCGTTTACCCAGCCGATTGATGATAAAGATGAATGAACACATAAAATCATGCCCTTTTTCACACCAAGTTGAACCAAGTCTGCTTTGATTCTTTCCTTTGTCATCGGTTCAGCTTGATTTTCGATTAATTTTTGCATCGTTCCTTTTCCTCCTGCGTCTCTTCTATTACTGATGAATGAGACGTTTAACCGCAATAGACAGTTTGTAATTGGCGTAATTCGTCAGCTCCGTTAAAAACTGATCAAGTTCATCATGACTGGAGAAATGTCCTTCAGCCATATAACAGCCTTCACCACTTATTTTGAACAAATTCTTGATTTCTTCCTTTTTATAAAGAAACGACAGAAGTGGTTCATGATGATGACTACGGGTATATAGCTGCAAAAAGGTTTGAATCGTCTTTTGTGTCTGCCAATCAATTGAAATGGTATATGCTTCAATCACGCCTTCTTCTTCTAGCTTTAACACCCGATTTGCAACAGCTTGGCCGGTTAAATGAACTTTTTCACCTAGAGCTTTCATCGTTAATCGGCTGTTCTTTGATAGTTCTTTTAAAATATTCATATCTGTTTGGTCTAGCATTGGCTCACCTCTTTCAAAAATCAAGCCCTTCTGCCAAAAGACTTTCATGATCCTCTGTCACGTAGAACTCTTTTAATATACTGTAAACTTAATCAGAAAAAAAGGAGGCCTTTTTATGAAAATAACACTCATTCGCAATGCGACTTTATACCTTCACTATGGTCATTCAACTTTTTTAATCGATCCCTTTTTAGCAGCAAAAGGAACATATCCACCGTTCCCTCATACAGCCAATCAACATTTGAACAATCCTATTGTGGAGCTTCCTGTAAATATAGATTTAGACAGTCTGTTACACCCAGATGCTGTCTTACTCTCTCATTTACATGTGGACCACTTTGACGACGAGGCCAAAAGGAAATTAGCTCAGGATCAACCAATTTATACTCAATCGGAGAAGGATCGAAAAGAAGTTGAAGAAGCTGGATTTCAGCATGTCACATGCATTGAAGATGAAATGGACATTTGCGGTGTTCATATTAAACGTACAGGCGGACAGCATGGGACGGGAGAAACGGCGAAGCGGATGGGGCAGGTGAGCGGTTTTGTTTTCTCTCACCCTGATGAACCTACCCTTTATATTGCAGGTGATACCATTTGGTGTGATGAACCGAAAGAGGTTGTGAATACAAGCAAGCCAGACGTCATTGTGGTCAATAGCGGGGCTGCTCAATTTTTAGAAGGCGATCCCATTACAATGACCAAGGAAGAGATTCTAGACATTCACCGTTCTCAGCCAAAAGCTCAAATTGTCGTCTGTCATCTTGAAGCAGTGAATCATTGCCTGTTAACAAGAGCTGCTTTAGAAGCTTACGTTCAAGAGCATCATGCAGATCAAGCCATTTTTGTCCCTCAAGATGGGGAAAGTCTCACCTTCTGATCGACAATAAAAAACCGGCACTTCGCTGCCGGTTTCATCATTATCATGGGCGATGGTGCTGTGGTTTTTTCAGCAATGGAACAAATCCGTTCTTTTTCAAATGAGTGTAATGCTCATCCATTCGTTTCGTGATGTGTGTGCCTTGTTCCTTTGTTAACACGCCGTACTGTACATATTTCTCAATGACTTCTTTTCGCTTAGAAAGAATTTGCTGCTCAAGGATTTCAATTTGTTTTTGTTGTTCTGCTGTTAATTTCACTTGATGTGTCACCGGGCGCTTTTCCATTTGAGGTGTTTCTCCATGAGCCGTTTCTATATGAAAACCAAATAACAGCATCATCGACAAGATGATCAAACTACTTATTTTTTGCATCATTGTTGTTCCCTCCTTTATTCGCCTTTATTTTGCGCTCGCTTTCCTTTTTTATACATTATTTCTAACACGCAAATTGCTTAAAATATTCTTACTTTTTCACTTTTCTTCTGAAAACGTTGTCCTTACAGAAAAAGCGTGCTATGTTTTGTTTTGTATAAAAAATAGAGGAGGATTCTTAAATGAGTCGTTTTTATCATAAAAAACCTATATGGATCATGCTTGTTGTATCTGCTTTCATGCTTATCATGTCTGCTTGCAGTCAATCAGGCTCATCTCAATCTGAAGACACAAAGTGGGATCAGATTAAAAAGAAAGGGAAAATCGTGGTTGCAACTTCAGGCACCCTTTATCCAACTTCTTATCATGATACTTCTAATGGCAAGGATCAATTAACTGGCTATGAAGTAGAAGTCGTCAAAGAAGCGTTTAAACGTCTTGATGTGAAAGTAGAATTTAAAGAAATGGGCTATGATGGGATGCTGAGCGCCATTAATTCTGGTCAAGTGGATGCCGCTGCAAATGATATCGACATCACAGATGACAGAAAAGACAAGTTTGCCTTTTCAACCCCTTATAAATATTCCTACGGAACGGCTATCGTTCGGAAAGATGATTTATCTGGCATTAAAACTTTAAAAGATTTAAAAGGAAAGAAAGCAGCAGGGGCTGCCACAACGATTTATATGGATGTTGCTCGTAAGTACGGTGCAAAGGAAGTCATTTATGATAATGCGACAAACGAGCAATACCTAAAGGATGTTGCAAACGGCCGTACAGATGTCATTCTAAATGATTATTACTTGCAGACACTGGCTCTTGCTGCATTTCCTAAACTAAATATTACAATTCACCCTGACTTGAAGTACATGCCGAATGAACAAGGTTTTGTTATGAAGAAGGACAACAAAGAGCTTCAAAAAGAATTAAATCGTGTATTAGGCGACATGAAAAAAGACGGAACAATGAAAAAGATTTCTGAGAAATTCTTTAATCATGCAGACGTCTCTAAGAAAATTGATGCTGATGTCGAAGATGTCGACATTTCCAAATAAGGAGCCGCAATCGTGGGAGATATTCATTTAGAATATATATTTAATCCTGCACTGGCAAAGGCGTCATTTCCGTTTGTTATGAAAGGCATCTGGCTGACGCTGCTCATTTCCTTTGTGAGCATGTTTTTTGGTACCATTCTTGGCTTTTTTATCGCTCTTGCCAGGATGGCGAATTCATGGATTCTTCGGCTGCCTGCACGACTGTATATCTCATTCATGCGAGGCGTGCCCATTCTAGTGATTTTGTTTATTCTCTATTTTGGATTCCCCTATATCGGCATTGAGTTCACAGCGGTCACTGCCGCCATTATTGGGTTCAGCTTTAATAGTGCTGCCTATATTGCAGAAATTAACCGGGCGGCTCTCTCCTCTGTTCCAAGTGGACAGGTGGAAGCTGCTAAATCATTAGGTCTCAGCTATTGGCAAACGATGCGTGGTGTCATTTTGCCTCAATCCGTCCGCATCGCCCTGCCGCCATTGACCAATGTCATGCTCGATTTAATCAAAGCTTCCTCACTGGCAGCAATGATTACTGTACCAGAGCTCTTCCAGCAAGCAAAAATTGTAGGCGGACGAGAATTCGATTATATGACCATGTATATTTTGGTCGCACTCATTTACTGGGGCATTTGCAGTGTCGTCTCATTGCTTCAGGACTTTTTAGAAAAACGCTATGCGAAATATCTGTAGCAAAAAAAGAGCAGATCTCATGGATCTGCTCTTTTTCAGCGTGATAGAAAACCTTTGCAGCCCTAAGCACTGGAGCGCAGACCTGCGGGCGAATGCGAGGATTTGTCTGCACGATAATTAATGAATAAGCCATAACCATACATATAACCCGAGTAATGTGAGAATCAAGGTTGGGATGGTCAGGATGATCCCGGCTTTCATGTACGCCCCCCAAGAGATATGGACGCCTTTTTTCTTTAAGACATGAAGCCACAGCAATGTCGCCAATGAGCCGATTGGGGTCATTTTCGGTCCAAGGTTGGAGCCGATGACATTGGCATAAATCAGTCCGTCTCTCATGACACCTGCTGTATCTGTATGTCCAATGGCAATCGCATCAATTAAAACGGTCGGCAGATTGTTCATCACAGAGGACAGCACTGCGGCAAGCACGCCCATAAACATCGTTCCTGCAAGCAAGCCATGTGAAGCCCCTTGCTGGATCCATGCCGCCAATATTTCTGTAAGACCGACATTTTTCAGTCCATATACGACGACATACATACCGATCGAGAAAAACACAATGGACCACGGCGCTTCTTTGACCACTCGCTTTGTCGCTACTTGTGGACTTCTTCTTGCCAGCCACAAGAAAGCAAGGGCAATCCCGCCTACGATGATGGATACTGGAATACCGATCAGTTCCCCCGCAAAATAACCCACAAGCAGACAGCCGAGCACATACCAAGACAAACGGAACATACGGATATCTCGAATAGCTGACGCCGGTTCCTTTGCCTGTGACAGATCGTAGGTTTTTGGGATAAGCTTTCGATAAAATACATACAGAACCAGCATGCTCGCTCCAAGCGACACAAGGTTTGGCACGAACATATTCGCTGTATATTCTAGAAAACCAATATGAAAATAGTCGGCTGATACGATATTGACCAGGTTACTAATGACAAATGGCAAGGAGGTTGTGTCTGCAATAAAACCGCTTGCCATCACAAAAGGAAGCACCATGCGCTCATCCAGCTTCAACGCTCTCACCACAGATAAGACGATTGGGGTCAAGATCAGTGCCGCTCCATCGTTGGCAAAAAAAGCAGCCACAACAGCGCCGAGCAATGTTAAGTAAATAAACATGCGGACACCGTTGCCTCTTGCGGCTTTTGCCATATGCAGTGCAGCCCATTCAAAAAAACCGATCTCATCTAAAATTAACGAAATGATAATAATGCCAATAAAGGCAAAGGTAGCGTTCCATACAATTTGCGTGACTTCCCACACATCGCCTAGATGAACGACACCAAAGGCAAGTGCAAGAATGGCGCCTCCACACGCTGACCATCCTATGGTGACACGTCCTGGCTGCCAAATGACAAGGACGAGGGTCATGATGAAAATCAAAATGGCTAAGGTGACTGATCCCAAAGGTGGCCCCCCTTTCACTTTTCTCATAAAATCTTTATCTATCATACAACGAAATGCATCAGTTGTATGCCATTTTCGCATGTCACATGAAAACCCGCAGGTGATCCTGTGCACCTGCGGATTCCATCATGATTATTGATCTTTTTTCATCAGCATCAATTCAATAAATAACTCACATCTCTGGCTAAAATGACTTAAGTCGATCGAAGTCATGTCAAAAATTTGTTTCATTCGATAGTTTAATGTATTTTGATGAATAAACAACTGCTCCGCTGCTGGCTTTAGCTTGCAGTTATTCAATAAGTAGACTTCCAGCGTTTTTAAAAACGAGGTTTGACTCTCGCGGTCTTTTTCCTTCAAGCGTAACAAATCTGGATTGAAGTCGTTTTTCTTTTTTTGATGGCTGTAAATAGAGTCTAAAAACCGGAAGACCCCTAAATTCTCATAATCATATGGAATCAGTTCTTGCCCTCCGACAATTTTTACTGCCTTGACGACCTCTATCGCTTCAAATCGACTTGTACTCATTTTCATGACATCACGATACTCTCTTCCCATCCCAATATACAAAGGGGAAGGATGGGCATTCGTTTTTGATTGCAGATGTGCGATGACATCAGCGGCAGTCGCTTTCGGTGAGTGCCGGTCTGACAGGCTGCCTAATATAACGACAATATCTGCTTGAACCGAATAGACGTGATTCACTTTATCCTCTAGCTGCAAATACGTTCGAATGACATCCTTCACATCTTCTGCCGTCTCACTTTTGTTATCGGCAGCGTGCACGACCATAACAGTAAATACGGCTGGCAGTGGAATGCTTAAGTTCTCAGCCTCCCATTTCAGCTCTTCTTCAGTATAAAAATGATCATCCATGACCTTTTTGAAAAACTCTTCAATCTTGCCTTCCTTTTTCTCAAGCTGTTTCTTATTCTTATAAATCACTTTTCCAACCTGAAAGGAAGCTTCGTGTAAAAATTGCAGCTCCTCCTGAGAGAGGGAGTCCTCAATGTCCTGCACCCAAATAAAGCCTACTACCTCTTGTTTATGCTTGGCGCTCACAGCCACCCGCCGATTAAATCCGAGCTCGTCATGGCCGCTCACATAAAAAGGCTTTGACTCCTTGTGAAGCCGCTCAATTACCCCTGTTTTCTTTAACCAATCGACCACAGACCCCGGACATTCCTTGGAGAAAATCGTTTGCTGATTGACTGGGTCAAACTGCTGAATGCTGTAAGAATTATAAGCAAGGAGCTGACACTCTGTGCTTTCTAAAATGACTGGTTTTTTTAAATAGCCGCTAATAAATGCAATTAATTTATCGACATCAAAAAATGTATGAAGCTTTTCTAATATCTCTTCCATCCCGATTGCTCCCTGATTAAGTGATACATTTATCATACTTCTTTCCAGTCAGATTTGTATAGAAACAAGTCGCAAGCAGGCAAAAAAAGCATGAACCCGTCAGTGCAGGTTCATGCTTTTTCCATATTAAAACATTTCACTAATCGTTTTTGCCTGCATGTGCAGAGCCAAGTAATCTGGACCGCCTGCTTTTGAATCCGTTCCTGACATTTTGAAGCCGCCGAATGGGTGGTAACCAACGATGGCACCTGTGCAGTTACGGTTAAAGTAAAGGTTCCCTACATGGAACTCCTGCTTCGCACGGTTGATGTGATCACGATTATTCGTAATGACAGCACCTGTTAAACCGTATTCTGTGTTGTTGGCTACCTCAAGTGCCTCATCAAAGCTAGAGACTTTTGAGAAAGCCAAGACTGGTCCAAAGATTTCTTCTTGCATTAAACGGGACGTTGGCTCAAGATCTGCAAAAATGGTCGGGTGGATAAAGTATCCTTCCGAATCATCACTCGTTCCGCCAGTGACTAAGCGGCCTTCCTGTTTGCCAACCTCGATATAATCCGTGATCTTGTCAAAGGACGCTTGATCAATGACAGGTCCCATGTAAACATCCGCAGAAAGTGGATTGGCTGTTGTTTTCGTTTCTGTGATTTCCTTCACTCGCTCAACCACTTGGTCATACAGCTTCTCATGGACGACAGCCCGAGATCCAGCTGAACATTTTTGACCTGAAAATCCGAAGGCTGATGTGAAAATGGCATTAGCCGCTAATTCAACATCTGCATCCTCATCGACAACCACTGTATCCTTACCGCCCATTTCAGCAATGACACGTTTTAAATGCTGCTGGCCTGGCTGCACTTTTGCCGCGCGTTCAAAGATACGTGTCCCTACTTCTCTTGATCCAGTGAATGTAATCAGACTTGTTTTCGGATGATCTACTAAGTAATCCCCAACCTCTGCTCCGCTTCCTGGTACAAAGTTGACAACACCCTTTGGAAGACCGGCTTGCTCAAGCTCCTCCACAAAACGGGCTGCAATGACAGGTGTCGCACTCGCTGGTTTTAAAACAACTGTATTCCCAGTGACGATTGGCGCTACTGTTGTTCCTGCCATGATCGCAAACAAGAAGTTCCACGGCGGAATCACGAGCGTCACGCCAGTTGGTGTGTACACATATTGATTGCGTTCCCCTTCACGGCTGTTCACTGGTTTTCCTTTCGCCAGCTCCAGCATTTGACGGGCGTAATACTCTAGAAAGTCAATCGCTTCTGCTGTATCTGCATCTGCTTCATTCCACGGCTTACCTGCTTCTTTGACAAGAAGGGCTGAATACTCATGCTTTTTACGGCGAATGCTTGCCGCAGCTCTGAATAATACGCCAGCTCTTTCTTCTGGAGACGTGTAGCGCCATGTTTCGAATGCTTTCGCTGCTGCTTGAACCGCCTGTTCTGCCTCTTCCTTGCCGGCCTTCGATACGGTTCCAACCACTTCATCCTTTTTCGCTGGATTGATCGAAACAATCTTGTCTTTCGTTTCAATTCTTTCTCCATTAATCACGAGCGGATAGGTTTGACCAAGTGATTCTGTTACTTTTGCTAATGCTTGTTCAAAAGCTTTGCGGTTTTCTTCCTGGCTAAAATCCGTGAATGGTTCATGCTTGTAAGGTGTTGTCATTTTTGTCACGCTCCCGTTTCAAATTATTTTTTCGTCATCCCTTTTAGAGCAAAGGCAATGTTTGCCGGCCGTTCTGCAAGACGTCTCATGTAGTAGCCATACCACTCTCGTCCATACGGAGTATAGACCCTCATTTGATAGCCTTCTTTCACAAGTGCCTGCTGCGTTTCTGATCTCATGCCGTACAGCATTTGAAATTCGAACTGACTTGTCTGTATATTGTGTTTTTTCACAATATTTTTCGTGAACTCAATCATTCGATCGTCATGTGTCGCAATGGCTGTATAGTTTCCTGAGAGCAATTGCTTTTCGATCAGCTTTTGATAATTCAGATCAACGTCTTTTTTGTTTGGATACGCCACTTCGGCGGATTCCTTATAGGCACCCTTTACAAGTCTTAAAAATGGCTGCAGCTCATTTAGGTCATCAAGATCCTTTTCTGTTCTGTACAAATACGCCTGCAAGACCGTACTGACATACTCATATTGCGATTTCATCTCTTTAAAAATGTCCAGCGTTTTTTGACAGCGCTGTTCATCCTCCATATCGATTGTCACCATGATACGGTGCTTCTCTGCCGTATCTAAAATACGTTTCATATTGCGATACACAAGGTCATCGTCAATATCCAGGCCAAGTGATGTCATTTTGAGTGACACGTGGGAATTGAGTCCCGCCTCAGCAATCCGCTGAATGGTTTGTATACACTCAGCCGTCCGCTCATTGGCAATTTCTGACTTTGTAACAAACTCACCAAGGTGATCAACTGTCACAGCCATTCCTTGGTCATTTAATCGCTTGATAACAGGGATGGCACTCTCAAAGTCCTTCCCTCCGATGATTTTCTTAGATGCAACAGCACTTCCCCAATTACGAGCAATATGGTTCAAGAGACTGCTCTTTGACAAAAACAAGAAGAAATTTCTTGTGACCGACTCCATAAAGGGCACCTCCCACTCTTTGTAAGCTATGTCTTTATTGTAAAGCTCATAAGCTGTCCGCTACAATATTTGAAGATGACAAAAATTCTGACTTTTTTTGTGGTTTTATCACAATAAGAGATAAAAAAGAGCCTGCCGTGATCCGGCTGGCTCTTCCCTGCTTACGCCCACACCTCATCAAGGGTAGACTGCAGCAGCTCATTTAATTCTTGCAACAGGTTGTCTTTCGGCTGATTGTAGCTTTTCACCAATTCATCAAATCGCGCGAGCTCTTTGTCGATAAATGGATGGACATAAGCGAGGCGGTTTTCTACATCCATTTCTTCTCCGTCCATTTTACGTTTGAGCAGCTCATGGATTTCCGCTAAAAGCGGACCTTCCTCCACTAGTTCCTCGAGCAGTTCATGAAAGTCCATCGGCGGAACCGTCCGGTATCGTTCAATCCATTGACAGGCAAGCAGCGGACGAAGCACATAGAAATACTTCTTGATTCGCACCTGCTCTCCTCGTAAATGCCGGCTTTCATTCCGCTTCGCCATATTGAGGTAATGATACATCAATGCTGGAGGATAAAACGCTCGGTCCTTTAATTCTCTTAGCTGCTTTGCCAAAGAGAAGGATTCAGCATAGATGATGTCAGACGACAGCCATTCCATGATGGACGGATTCGATTTATTGAATAAGCGAAGTGCCTTTCTAAGCTCCCAGCCGCTGATATCAAGCACATCATCAATCGGCCGTTCAATGACATCACGATGTTCTTCCATTGCCCAATACCATTCTTTTCGAGGAACATATAAAAAACGAACATCGTAATCACTATCAGTCGAGGGGAATCCCCATGCTCTGCTGCCTGATTCGACCGCGAGGCAAATTTTCACGTCATACGTTTCTTCGATGATTTTCAGCTCTTCCTTGATTCTCTCTCTCATCATCCATCAACTCTTTCTATAGAAATCTGCATGACTTCTTCACGTTTTGGTAAAATACGAATAAGACATATATGAAAAAGGAGTTGGATCTCATGTCTATATCTCGCATCATGAAATGGATCACCGGAATTTTTGAAGCCTGTCTTGCCATCCCTGTCATCGGAGGACTATTTATTATTAGCAATGGCTATTCACCGCTCATGGTCATGCTTATTCTGCATATTATCACACTCGTCTTATCGAAGCGAGACCAAGGACCAATGATTGGCAGCATCATTGGGATTATCACATCCTGCCTCGCCTGGATTCCGATACTTGGATTCATCCTTCATATCATCACAGCTCTTGCCCTTATTATCACCGCGTTAGTACCTGATGAAAAAACGAGACAAAATACGAGTTATTAAAAAAGAGGCCCTCCTAGAGCGGCCTCTTTTTTCTTTTATTTGAGCAAATGCTTTTGTAAGAAGGAAAGCTTCTCTGTTTGAAAAGCCGGGATAAACTCGTGTCCAAAATAGCGATATACCTTCAGGTCTTTATCTGTTTCTAAATGGTTGTATGCCGCAAACACAGTAGATGGCGGGGTAATTTTGTCAATCAGACCGATCGCCATCAAAGTTGGCTGTTTGACCCATCCAGCTAAATTGATTAAGTCAAAATAGCTTAATGTCTCAAATGCCTTTTCTTCCACTTCCGGGTCACTGTTTCTTCGAAAGTACGAATTGATTTCTAAATAAGGCTGCTCCAATGCCACATCCACTGCACGCTCAAAGTTTGATAAATAAGGGTAATCTGCCACGACGACCTTCGGAATATCTGAAAGGGCTGCAGCTGCTACCGCTAATGCGCCTCCCTGGCTTCCACCAATTACGCCGATCCGATGTTTATCCACTTCAGGGAAGGACTGAATGACTTCGAGTGCACGAACCGCATCTAAATAAACACCGCGATAATAGTAGGTCTCTTTTGATAAAATGCCTTTTGTCATCCACCCCAAAGCGTGACCGCCTGGTGTCACTGTCTGATCTTCACTGCCGCCTTGACCGCGGACGAGCATACCAAAAATTGCATAGCCGTGGAGCGCCCAGTTGACGATGTCGTGAATGCCGCCGTCATAGCTGGCATTATAGCCATGATAACGAACGAGCGCTGGATGCGGGCCAGATTGATCAGGTACAGCATAAAAGCCTTCAATTTTAGAATGTCCAAAGCTTTGATACGTCAGGCGGTACACCTTGACGCCTTTCACTGGATAGTCATACGGTTCAAGTGCTGGCTTTGCCTCCACTTGGCGCAGTTCTTCGAGCGATTTCTTCCAAAAGTCTGAGAAATCAGGACGTGCAGTTTTCTTTGGTTTATATTTTTTTAGATCTTCTAGTGATAAATCGAACAATTGCATATCATACTATTCCCCTTTGTTTTATTAGTTATAGGTATCATACCACTCATTTCTTGATTGAGAAAGTCATTTAACAAAACCTTCTGACATTTCTATTGGCAAAGATGATGGAAACCTTTATGATAAAGAAACTGGCCTTGAAGACTAAAATAAACCATTACATACATTCATGATTTTCACATGACATATAGCGAATAAAGGAGGAACCCATATGAAAATCGCCCTTGTCCAAATGGACGTACAAATTGGAGAACCTGAAGTGAATTTTAAAAAAGCAGAAGCGTTTTTAGAAGAAGCAGTCCGCGAGCAGCCTGATCTGATCATTTTACCCGAAATGTGGAATACCGGCTACGCCCTTGAACAAGCCGAGCAGCTTGCAGATATAAACGGTGAACGCACAAAGCAGCTCTTCTCCTCCTTTGCCCGCAACCACCAAGTGTATCTCATCGCAGGCAGTGTGTTAAATAAACGGACAGAAGATGAACACATTACCAACACAATGTATGTTTTTAACCGCCAAGGTGAGCTTGTGTTAGATTATGATAAAATTCATTTATTCCGCTTAATGGATGAGCACAACTATTTAACCGCTGGTGATCAGCTTGGTTTATTTGACTATGGTGAAGTTGTGACGATTGGTGCGATGATTTGTTATGACCTCCGCTTCCCGCAGCTTTCCAGAACACTTGTGAACAAAGGAGCGAAGGTGCTTGTCAATACGGCGCAATGGCCGTCAGCAAGAGTGGACCATTGGCGCAGCCTGCTCATCGCAAGAGCGATTGAAAACCAGTCATTTATGATTGCTGTTAACAGAACAGGCACAAGCAGAGACACGGCATTCCCTGGACACTCTATGGTGATTGATCCACTCGGCCGCATCCTGCTTGAAACAAAAGATGACGAAGATATTTATTATGCGGAAATTGATCTTCAGCTGGTGGATGAAGTCAGACAGCAAATTCCGGTTATGACGGATCAGCGTCTGGATTTATATTAAACAGCAGGGTACTCCCCTGCTTTCAGCGTGTAGACAAACCCTCGCATTCGGTGTCAGGTCTGCGCTCCGGTGCTCACGAATGTCAAATTCGCTCCGCTCCGCTGCTCGCCCTTTCTAGACTGCAAAGGTTTTCTATCACGCTGAAAAGAAGACAAAGGGCTAAAACCAAGATCATTTTAGCCCTTTGTCACCAATCTTAAAGCAGGGTGCTCCCCTGCTGTTTGCGTTTAATTAAACGTTTGTTTAAGCTTTCCCTTGGTTCTGATAAAGGTCCATGAAGGCTTGAGCGGCTTTCGTTAAATACCTTTCTTCAACATATGCAAATACAAGTGTTCGGGTTGGGCATGAATCAATGTTTAAATAAATAACTTGGTTCCTATCCTCTTGTGCCACCATTTTCGGCACAACGGTCACACCTAGTTCGTTTTTGACCAATGCCTGTGCTGTTTGAATATGGCTTGTTTCAAAAGCCACTTTTGGCTGAAAACCGTGATGACGGCACAGTTCCATGACCACATGCCGAAAACCGTATCCCTCTTTCAGCATAATAAATGGGATACCTTCAAGAAGTTGAAAGGGAACCATTTCTTTTTGTCCTGCTTGCTTGATGATCTCGTTCAATTCCTCTGATAACCAAGGCTGAGCAGCTTGTGGAACTGCAAGAAGGAGCGGCTCTGTCAGCATTTGTTTCGTTTTCAATGATTCATGCTCGACAGGCATAGATAAAATAGCCAAATCCAGTTTTCCAGCCAATAGACGTTTTTCAAGCTCACGAGGAGACTCTTCTATCAGTTGAACGTGAACATGAGGATACGTTTGACAAAAGGTTTTTAATAAACCGGGCAAGACATATCCCCCAGTCACTGCTGGCGCTCCAATGTTCAGCTCTCTCCCGATTTCATAAGCTGCTTCTCCCATTTCACGCAGCAAATCATCTCTTTCCTTCAAAATATTCTCAGCCCTTTTAATGAATCGTCTCCCTTGAGGTGTGGGCGTTACTTGTCCATACTTTCGAATAAATAGCGGTGTGTCTAATTCCTCTTCCAGCTTCTTCATTTGCTGGCTTAAAGAAGGCTGTGCAATATGAAGTTGATCCGCTGCTTTTGTAAAACTTTGCTGCCGGTACACTTCAATGACATATTCCATCATTCGTATATCCACTTTCATCACCTCATAGGTTTTAACTATCCATGTCATATCTTTTATGTCTTAGACAAATAACAGAAGGAATTCTACGATAAAGAGACCACAAAGGGGGAAAAGAAATGAATCCATATGCTAAAGCCGAGAACCAATTTTCACAAAATGCCGAGAACTATCGAGATTCACCTATATTTGCAGCCGGAGAAGAGCTGGAATGGATGAAAACAACAGCAAATGCGAAGGGACATGAGCATTTACTTGATATTGGCTGCGCGGCAGGACATACCGTTTTTTCCTTTTCAGACGTTATCTCTAAAGGGGTAGGCATTGATGTCACGCAAAAAATGATCGAGATTGCAGCAGCACTAGCGGAAGAACGCCACCTGAACCACATTACTTTTGAGCAGGCAGCCGCAGAAGCATTGCCCTTCTCTGATGAATCATTTGATTTAGTGACGTGCCGATTTGCTGCTCACCACTTTCCAAACCTTCCGGCAGCCATGTCTGAAATCAGCCGAGTCTTAAAAAAAGGCGGCCAATTTCTGCTCGTCGACCATTATGCACCTGAAAACCCTGCACAGGATTCATATATTAATCACTTAAATAGAATGAGAGACCCTTCTCATGTGCGGGAAAGCTCATTATCAGAATGGAAAGAGCTTTTCGATGACAACCAATTGACTCAGAAAGAGATTCGTTACTGGGATCTGCATATTGATTATCAGGACTGGATTATACGTGGACGCACGCCAGAGAATATTCAAAAGGAGATCGTTTCCCACCTTCAAGCCGCAGACCCTGACACAAAGCAGCTGTTTCAGCTTCAATTCGATGCGCAGCATCAGCCCATTTCCTTCTGTTTAAAAGCTGCACTGCTTCAGGGAATCAAGCATTAAACTGATAGAAAAAGTCTACCATCGCCGGTAGACTTTTTTAATCTTCACTGTTTCACAGGTGGCTTTTCATGTTCGTGACACGTCTCTCTTCACGACTAGATTATGTTTCTATTATATGATAAATGAACGAAGATAGGTGAGGCATTTTAGATCCTCTGAATAAAAAAAGAACCTACCCTCTTTGGAATAAGTTCTTTACTGCATGCGTAACTTACGGTGCAATATCCTCTAATACTTTCTCGCGCGTTTCGATCATTTTAAAAGCAAGAATTGCTCCCACTACCGTCACACTTGCAAAAAGAATAAAAATAGTTGAAACACCGCTTACCTCTAAAATAAAACCTATCATAATAGGAGCGATCGCTGAGGCCAGTCTAAGCCACGCTGTAGCAAATGCCGTTCCAATCACCCTCATACGTGTCGGATAAATTTCAGGTGTATATAGATAGAGGAGAACTGTAATTGTCCCCATCATTCCGTAAGCAGCAGATCCTAAATAGATGACGCTTTCTGGTGAAGTCGCTCCGCTGATCCATAAAGCCGTTAATAAAACACCTGTTAATACAAATGCAATGGTTGCCCAGCGCTTCCGTCCCACTTTATCAATTAAAAATGCACAAGCGAATACCCCTATGGTCTGTAAAATATTTGTGAGAGATGCTGCCCTTAATGAATCTCCAACTGGCAAATGGTAAACAGTATTATAAAGACTCGGTAACCAGTTATTTAAACCATTCGATACAAAGTAGGCAGAAAACCATAGTCCCCATACGACCAATGTTCTTTTACGGTAAAAAGTTGAAAATAGCTCTTTCCAGTCGCCTTTTTCAGTACTGCTGGATACTTGATTTGCGACAGGCATTCGTTTGTCAGTACTAGCTTCAATTTCTTCAATAATTCTTTCGGCTTCATCTAACCTGCCTTTCGAAATAAGCCACCTTGGCGATTCACGCAGCATGAAAAAGAATCCAAAGACGATTAGACCTCCAATGCCTCCAATCAAGAACATCCATTTCCACCCAAAGCTAGGTACAACAAATGCCCCAATTTGAGCTGAGATCATTAATCCTAATGGAAAAATCATCTCATAAAGCATAAAAAATCTGCCTCTTCCTTGGGCTCGGGACAACTCATTAATATATGAGGCTGCTACCGGCACCTCTCCTCCAACTCCAATCCCTTGTATAAAGCGGAAAATAAAAAGGGCCATAAAATTACCTGAAAATACACATGCGATACTCATAATAGACATGAGGAACACCGTCCACTTTGCACTAAATACACGGCCGCGCCTTTCTGCTAACCACCCAAAGAAAATAGCACCAATCGCTTGTCCTATATAACCAGACCCAATAAGAAGGCCAATTTGAGCAGGTGATAAATTCCACATGCCGATGAGGACCGGGAGAACAAACGCTAAAGATAGCGCATCAAAAGCATCAAAAAAAGTAGCAGATCCCATAATGATTCGAGGTTTTAAATGCCATCTCGAAAAAGGTACACTTTCCATCCTAGTCAATAGTTGTGAAGCTCTATCAACAACTTGCCCACCTTGAGAATTTGAATTTCCGCTGAGTTCTAACGTCATGGTATCTCCTCCTTATTAGAGGAAATGATGCAAAAGTACATGCCGAAGAGCGCTTAAGAAATCGCTTACATTTTAAATCAAGCTGAAATTCTGCAGCGTTCATACGAGTTTTCAGCATCTATCAAATCTTTTTTGGCGTTCCCGTGGTACCCCGATCTATATAATACATAGGGAAGATATGTTCCATCGCCTCTAACTGTTCTCCTTCTAATAACTGTGTTAGTAAAGAAACAGCTTTTCTTCCCATTCCAACTAAATCAACATGAACAGAAGATAAAGAAGGGGTTAGGAAACTTGCAATGGGCACATCATCGGCACCAACGACAGACAAATCATGAGGTATTGAAACATTTGCGTTTTCTGCCGCTTTCATGACCCCTATCGCCAAAAAATCTGAAGAGCAAACAACTCCAGTCATGTGCTGGTTTCCTTGGAGAAATTGAGAAACCACTTCTACTACTTTTCCCCCATCAAATTCATCTAACTCAAACACAAGCTCTTTGTTCAATGTTAATCCTAAACGTTTCAGTGTGCGCTCATACCCCTTGTAATACCTCACACTATGCATCGAACTCATTGGACCATTGACCAGCCCAATGGTTCGATGGCCTTTATCAAATAAGGCCGTTACAGATTGACAAACACCTTCTTCATCATCCGGCCTGACACATGGAAATGGTGAATCCTCTAAGTAACTTCCGACAACGATAATGGGAATAGCCAAACTTTTTAGCCAATCCATGCTCAATTCTTCATTTCTTGGAGAAAATAAAATGGCACCATCTACAGCCTGCGTCTCAAGTAACCGCTGCTGCTGCACAGATGTAAATGACATCAGCATATTGAATTCGGTCTCATCTAATTCCTTCGCTATGCCATCTAAAATCGTTGAAAAAAATGGATTATTCAAAATATATGAACCGCGGGGAACCACTACAGCGATATTCCCAGTCTTTCTTTTCACGAGCCCTCTCGCTCCTAAATTAGGGCGGTAGCCTAACTCATCAATCACTTGCTTGATTCTTTCAGCCGTTTGAGCGCCTACTCCTGGTTTACCACTTAATACTCGGGAAACAGAGGCTATAGACACTCCTGCTTTCAATGCTACATCTTTAATACTTACTGACACATTTCATACCTCCGGGAGTCTGTTGTTTTATACCCTATTATAACCTGACTCACCTTCATCATGAAATCAATGGTCTGTTATCTACTGACGTTTTCCTTAAGCAAACCAACACTTTGAAGGCCCTGGCGAATCTCTTCTTTTTCCTTTTGAGTTAAAGGTAATACCGGCTTTCTAGCAAGCGAACTGCTGATCAAACCTCTCTGGAACATCGCTTCCTTCATTCGCAGATGAGAGGTAGAGGAAGGTTCATCCATTTTATATACAGCATGCTTTAATTCAAAGATTCTATCGTACACTTTATTAGCTGCTGCAAGGTCTTGTTCTTCCACACATTTCACAAGTTCAGCGATCAAATCTGGCACAAAACAGCCGAAACCGACAAGCGCCCCATCAATCCCTTGAACTAATGTTGGCAATAAATATTCATCGTGACATGTGAGCAGCGATACATCTGGTGCATGCTTTTTCAGTGCGCGCACATCGACTTCATATTGTGCCATGTCTCTTTGACCAATTTTGAATGAGACAACATTTTCAATTTCCGACATTTCTAGTAATTGATTCGTTGTATATGAGGTTTTTGTCCACGTTGGATATTGATGGACGATGATTGAAATGTCAATCGCTTCAGCAACATCTTTAAAGAATTGGACAGGTGATTCAGGCTGCATACCGAATCTCAGCCATGAATGCGGCGGCATGAGAAGGATACCTTCTCCGCCAGCTTCTTGAACTGCTTTTGCATGCTGGATCGCTTCAATTGTCCCTTCAGCTGAAACCCCGGAAATGACAGGTACTTCCCCTTTTAATTCGTCGGCTGCAATACGCACAGCCTCAGCTCGTTCATGTGGCAGCAAAGTCATAATCTCGCCAGTATGTCCATTGACAACAATCCCGTTAATTCCTTCGTGCTCCGCCACCCAGCGAACAAGCTTACGAAAAGCAGGTTCATCAATTGAATAGTCATCTTTAAAAGGAATTAAGACCGCCGGGAATACACCGCTCCATTTTTCTTTATTTTTCATCAACAAATTCCTCCCCATTCGATTATAGTAAACGTTTACCGTAAGCGTTTACGTAAACAATCATAGAATGTCCTCACGGAAGATGTCAACATTATTTTTTAAATATTATAATAATTCAAAAAACTCTTATTAAAATTTAGATACTATTTTATTTTTCCGAAAAAGAAAATGATCTATATCAAAAGCCTCATCACCATGAACTGATTGAAGGAGAATCACCGCTTTTTCCAAACGGCTGCACACCAAAAAAAGGATAAATACATTTTGGTTGTCAAAGCATCATCATATGTACGAAGGAAAAGAATTCAATAGAAAAAAAGTCTACCCTCAACGGTAGACTTTTTTTATTTCGAATATAAATCCCAGCCAAGCTTGAGTGTGTCCACAATATAATTGGCGACTTCCTCAGCCTCTAAATGATCTGTTTCCACTCTTGAGTTATGAAGAGAATAAATCTCCCGGCGCTCTTCAAACAGCTCTTTCATCTCATCAAGTGTCCGGTTGTGAAGAACAGGGCGGTTTTCGATTAAAATATCAAGCCGCTGCTTCCAATTCTCCCACGATAGATCAAGGAAAAGAACGGTACAATGCTTCAAGCAGGCGCGTTTGATTTCTTCCTGTTTGAATGCACCGCCTCCAAGGGAAACGATCTTGAGCTGTGTATGTTCACATAAATCGACGATATAATCCTTTTCAGCCTGCCTGAAGAATGCTTCTCCTTTTTGCTGAAACATCTCTGGAATCGTCATGTTGTACTTTTTCTCAATCTCCTGATCGACATCAATAAAATCTCTATATAGCTTTTTGGCAACCAGCTGCCCAATGGTTGTTTTCCCAACACCCATAAAGCCAATGAGGACAATATTCCGCTGTCTTACAGGAATTTCTCTATTGATTTTCATGGTCGTGACACGTCCTCCCTACGACAAGGAATGCTACATAATGTTTCTATTATATGATAAATGGAGCGCGAAAAGATAGGCAATCTTAAAAATTGTGTTTGACGACGTAGCCGAGCTGTTCAGAAAGCCGCTGTGCCTGTTCTTTCACTTTTTGCTGCAACTGAGGAATGACTTCTTCAGTAAACCGATGGGTTGGACCAGATATGGATAAACAGGCTTTCACTTCACCATGAATGTTAAAGATTGGTGCCGCTACTGCCGCAGATCCTACCTCGCGCTCATCGATGCTGCAAGAAGTATACGTGTCAAGAATATGTTTACGTTCCTTTTGCCAATCACCCTTCACCACATGATCAGCCTCAGACGTAAATACCTTTTGTTGAAATTCTTCACTTTGAAATGCCAATAATACCTTTCCGCCTGCACCTGCGTACAATGGCAGCTTCTCACCAATCTTGACAAGATGCCGAATCGATTGCAGCCCTTCCGCTTGTTCAATACAAACCCTGCTTGTTGAATCCAGTACATACAGATTGACGGTTTCCTTTGTTTCATCACGAAGTGAGTACATGAGTGGTTTAGCCAGTTCCCTCAATTTAATGGACTTCCCTGCAATGTATCCGAGGAGATAAAGCCTTTGACCCAATCGGTATTTCATTGTTTCTTGATTCTTTTCCACAAAATGATTCATTTCAAGTGCCTTGAGCAGTCTCGTTGTCGTAGACATTGCTAAATTCATCTCTTTTGAAATATCCGTTAGCGTCAGCTCTTGACGTTCTTCACTAAAACAATACAGAATATCCAAAGCACGCTGAACTGTACGCAGTCCTGATTCTTCTTTTGACTTTTTATCAGTCATATTCACTTTCTCCTTTTCCCCTTTGATTTCTTATCGACATCAACGATCGATTTTGCTATAATCCATTTTAAACGTTCCACTAAAAGAAAACAAATTCCACCAGTCGGAATAAAATCAATAAAGATATTTGATGGAGGAGATATTTGAATGTACCTGCTCGTTTTTACACTTCTTATCAGTCTATATATAGTTCATCAACTATTTCCTGCTCCCATACTCTCCTATTTTGTTGGTCTGCTGGCCGCTGCTTCGCTCACCATTTCTTTTAAGAAAGCAAGCGGGCTTTATTTGAAAACAGGTGCTGTATTTCTCATCATTGGGTTGTTCTTATTCTTCTTATCCGGCCAGCCTTTGCACACGTTTTTTCTTCACTTTCATTCCATGCTGGGGGCTTGCTTTCTCTCTTTTTCATGCTGCCTTTTATTCATTCTCTCATACATGTTGGACATTTCGATACACAATTAAATAAACTGCTCACACTGCATACAACGAGCTCAAATCAGCTTTATCGCAAGAGTTCATTTGTCACTCATATACTCGGCATGTTTTTAAATATCGCGACGATTCCTTTACTATATACATCGCTCAAACCGTCGCTTGAATCCCTAAAAGAACAAGTGAAACAACATCTTTATACACGCAACCTCTTAAGGTCATATGCATTATGTTTAAGCTGGAGTCCTGTTGAAGTACTGGTAAGCGTCACCATTGATGCAACCAAACTAAAATATTATCAAATTGCACCTATTACTTTTGGTTTAATGGTCGTCGTGCTGGCGATAGATTGGATGCTTTTTTCTCGTCAAAGCAAACGATTACCAAACATCATTCAGTCTTCAGAAACAAACGCCAATCCTCATCGAATTAAACGAAAAACCCTTCAGCTCGCTTTCATGCTGCTAGGTTTTATGACAGTCGTCTCACTTGTCGATGCATGGATTGGGAAAGGCTATTTATTCGCTGTAGTACTGACGATTATTCCATTTGCTCTATTATTCTCTTCTGTTATCAAAAAAAGAAAACAATATATCGCTGTCTCTGTGCCTCATTGGAAAGAAAGAACCCGTCAGCTCTCCAACTATATGTGTCTATTTTTAAGTGCAGGCTTCTTTGTTGATATGCTCCTTGCGACAAACAGTATGCAGCCGATTCAAGCATTTATTGTCAGTATATCAGACCATGCCATTTGGGTTTATTGTGTCATTGGGTTGTATTTTCTGATCACCGCCCTTTGCGGTTTTCACCCGCTCGTCTCACTTGCTTTGTTAGTCAGCATGATGGCACCAGTCTTCCATGAACTGCCTGCTCTTCCCATTGCCATCATGCTGATCGTTGCTGGCACATCAAC
Organism: Bacillus sp. PK5-006; assembly: GCF_054161415.1. Lineage (NCBI taxonomy): Bacteria > Bacillati > Bacillota > Bacilli > Caryophanales > Bacillaceae > Bacillus > Bacillus sp. PK5-006. The sequence continues at coordinate 3,408,790 of NZ_CP096414.1, forward strand.
TGTTATGTTTAGTCCTTTTAATGTTTCTGTCTCCCTATTAGCTGATTTGATGAAGGTCAATCCTTACCGTATCACTCGCTGGAATATATGGTTTGCCAGCCTTTATATCAGCATGGGTATCGCATGTGCAGCGATCATCACCGTTCTCTTTTATACATAAAAAAGAGAACTCATCCTTGAGTTCTCTTTTGCTTTCTCTCTATGGCTTTAATTGAATACGTTCAATTTTACCTACGATAAAGATGTACGACAATGCCCCGCCTAAAGCGACTAAACTGACGAATAAAATGCCTCCATTGTAAGAGCCTGTCGCCGACACGATGAATCCGATAATCAGCGGAGTGATGATCCCAGCTAAATTAGCAAAAAAGTTAAATACGCCGCCAGCCAGCCCCACCATTTCCCGCGGTGCCACCTCAGACAGCATCGTCCAAGAGATATTAGACAGTCCTTGCGCAAATGAAGCGATGGATAAAATGGTCAGCACAAGCGGGATATTTGTTGTAAAGTTTGCTAAAACAATGGTACTCGTCATCAGCAAGCCAACCACTACTGGCAGCTTTCTCGCTACATTCACTGATACGCCCTTTTTAAGCAGCCAATCAGACACATAACCTCCAAACAAGACCCCAAAGAATGCAGCAATATAAGGAAGAGACGCAGCAAAACCTACCTTGAGAAACGCCATATTTTTCGCCTCTGCCAAATAGGTCGGAAACCATGTTAAAAAGAAAAAAAGGGTAGACGCAACAGAGAATTGGCCAATATAAAGCCCGATCAATTTACGATATTTTAGAAGGGCGGCAAAGTCTGCCCATTTCAGCTTCTCCTGTGATGCGACTGTCAGCCCTTCGCCTTGCCGGATTAATTCTAACTCATCTTCATTTATCTTCGGATGCTCTTTCGGTTCGTGATAATACTTGTACCAAAAGAAAGCAAATATGATACCGAGCGCACCTGCCGTAATGAAGACGGTTCTCCAATCGAAAGTCGTCATGATCCAAAATAGAAGAGGTGTCGCAAATGCAAGACCCACATACTCTCCAGCAGTATAAACACCTGTTGCAAAAGCCCGTTCCCGCCTTGGAAACCATGTGGTGACAATACGGTTATTTGCAGGAAAAGCGGGAGATTCTGTAATCCCAATAAACAAACGGCAGCCGAATAAAAAGGCAAAGCTGTTCGCAAACGCCTGTAAGCCTGTGAAAATAGACCAAGTAACGAGTGATATCCCATACGTTACCTTTGAGCCAAATTTATCGAGAATAAAACCGCCTGGTATTTGCATCGCTGTATATGTCCAGCTAAATGCCGAAAAAATCAGGCCTAATAAGGCAGGATTTAATTGCAATGAAGATTGAATTGCAGGAGCAACAATGGACACACTGGCTCGATCAATATAATTAATAGCGGTAATAAAAAACAACAGAATCAATATACCAAAACGGGCTTTCGTTGGTTTCACATATGCGGGCTGCAATTCATTCCCCTTCAGTTCTGAATGCACTTTCATAACCATCCTCCTTTGTTTCCGCAGCGTGCGGTTCGGTTGAGCGTATTAAATTACCCCTTTTTCTTCTAACTGCTTACACTCTTCTTCTGTTAAGCCAAGCATATTTGTTAAAATTTCATAATTATGTTCGCCTAAATCAGGTGCAATGTGACGGATACTTCCAGGTGTTTTTTCAAACTTTGGAATGATCCCAGGCACCTTCACTTTTCCAAGACGAGGGTGATGCACCTCGACGATATTCTCTCGTGCTTTAAATTGCGGATGCTCAAAAATATCCCGAATACTTAAGATTGGGCTCACAGGAACACCATGTGTATCTAAAATTTCTAATACGTCATCCCTTGTTTTCGACGCGATCCATTCAGAGACGATCGCATCCATTTCTTTGTTATGCTTCAGCCTGGATGCATTGACCGCGAATTTTTCATTCTCTAGTAAATCTAATCGATTCATCGCCTCTGCCAATCGATTGAAGGTCGAATCTGTACTCGTCACAAGAACCAAATAATGACCATCCTTTGTCTCATAGGTGCCGGCAGGGCTTGAATGTCCACTCAACCCCGGTGAACGCTCACGCACCTTCCCAAGCTTGTCATATTCTGCAACCAAAAACTCTAACATACGAAACACAGATTCATAGAGGGCCAAATCCACCATTTGCCCAGTTCCTTCTGGATGTGTATCCCTGTAATACATCGCTGTCACAGTAGCAAACGCCACATAGATGCCAGCAATATAATCAGTGAGAGAAAAGGAAGGGCTGACTGGATGCCGGTCTGGAAACCCTTGAATATATGTAAAGCCGCTAAACGCAGTCGCTGGTGTTCCAAATCCGGCTTTGTCCTTAAACGGGCCCGTTTGACCATAACCTGATACACGAATCATAATTAAACGAGGGTTGATTTCTTTTAACACATCGTACCCAACGCCCCATTTTTCGAGGGTGCCAGGGCGGAAATTTTCAATCAGCACATCGACCTGACCCGCAAGCTTTTTAAAAATGTCCTTTGCTTCGTCTTTGTGCAGATCCAGTGTAAGGGATTTCTTATTCCGTGAGAGACCAGACCATCTAAGTGGTTCCCCATCTGCAAAAGGACCGACATGCCGCAGCGTATCGCCTTTGCCAGGAATCTCAACTTTGATGACCTCTGCTCCAAAATCCCCTAGAAGCACCGCGCCATAGGGTGCAGCAATCATCGTAGAGACGTCTAATATTTTTATTCCTTCGAGCGGTGTGTTCATATTCATTGCTTGACTCCCTTTCATTCAAGTGATGAAGGGCTAAAATCATTCCTAATTTTAGCCCTTTTCATCTTTCTGATTGACCCGGAAAGCCCTGATGATTCAAAAAGAGGGCTTACCGGTACAGTTGTTTAATCCTTCGGAAGCTGCCCTTGCGGTGTGTAGAGCCAAATGAGCCATAAAGGTTCATCTCCTGTATTGACATGCTGGTGCGGGACACCGTCAGGAATGAACATAAAATCATTTTGTTTAAAGGACTGCCTTTCTCCATCACAAATGACTTCGCCAGATCCTTTAATCACAAAATCAAATTCCTCTGAACCCGGGTGATTGTGCACTGAACTTGCTTCCCCTGGTTCAAAAATGGTGAGACCCGCCATCATATGTTCTGAACCAACTGTATCCGGTGTAATGGTTTGAAATACCTTTCGAACCATTTGCTCCTCTGGACGATCTAAGCCTAACCATAATGGGTTCCCATCTTGAAACGGATTCAATACTTTAATTTTCATTGTTAATTCCTCCCTCGTTCTGATTAATTCACGCTGACATGTGAGCGCTTTGAATTTGGTGAATAAATGTCATTAATATTCCAATGTCCATCCGTAGGAACAGGATCATTTTTCATTGCGACATCAATAACGCAAGGCTCCTGAGAAGCAATGGCTTCAGCTAAAGCTTCTTTGAATTCAGAAGCTGAGGTGATTTTAATCCCCTTCATTCCATAACCTCTCGCAATGGCAGCAAAATCCGGTGAATAGCTTTCTCCATCTTTTCTGAAAACAGTGCCGTACGTCGTTTCATAGTGCGCCATTTGCAAGCCGGCTATTGTACCAAACGCACTGTTATTCATCACAATCCACACAACAGGAATGTTTTCTTCAACGGCTGTTGCGAGAACGGATGGATTTTGACCGAAGCCGCCGTCTCCAACGAGTGACACAACAACACGGTCAGGCTGGGCAATCTTCGCCCCAAGTGCGGCAGGGGCTCCAAATCCCATCGTTGCAAAGCCGCCTGGCGTTAAAATGGTTCCTGGCGTCAACACTGGAAATTGCTGTCCGACCCCATTTTTGTTCCAGCCAACATCCGTTGTAATAAACGCATCTGGCGGCAATACTTCCCGCACTTCCTGCAAAATACGCTGCGGCTTCATTGGGAAGGATTCATCTTGAATATTCGTCAGATTGCTAGCGTGAAAATCCTTACGATATGCCGCAATTTCCTTTTTCAATTCAGGACGATTCAGTCCTTTTGGCAGCCTTTCTCTCGCCACTCGATTGAGTACAGTCAAGGCTTGCTTAAGATCGGCTACTGCTCCAATTTCAACAGGATAGTTACGTCCAATTTCATTCGGGTCAATGTCAATATGAATGAGCTTGGTTGATGGGAAGCGGAACGTATAATCTGATTCCCACGAGCTCGCATCAGCTTCAGCAAAACGAGTGCCTAAAGCCAATATATAATCCGCCTCTTTGCACTGATCATTGATAAATTTCGTCCCCCAAAATCCTGTCATTCCAAGGGTCATTGGGTGATCATCCGGCATGGCTCCTTTCCCCATTAAAGAATGGGCGACAGGGATACTTAGATGGTCAGAAAAAGCCTTTAATTCTTCAGCTGCATCAGCTAATAAAATGCCTCCCCCTACATATAAGAGCGGCCTTTCTGCCTGCAGCAATCGATCTAATATCCGGTTGGCCGTTTGATCATCAATAGAAGGTTTTTCAATGGTGTGTGTATGATGGTTGATTTGTTCAAACAGGGACACATCTAGGTCTTTTGAGAACACATCCATTGGAACAGAAATAAGCACCGGGCCAGGACGGCCGCTTTCAGCTAACTGAAATGCTTTTGATAAAATCTCTGGAAATAATTCTGGAATATCGACTCGCCATGCTCTTTTCACAAACGGCCGGTAAATTTCGTATTGAGAGGCATCGGAATGAAGATTGATTTCTTGGTGTGGGTGCTTTCCGTAATAATGACTTGGGACATCTCCTGCAATGACAACCATTGGAATGGAATCAAGTGCTGCATTCGCTACTCCTGTTGCCGCATTGGTGAGTCCAGGTCCTAGATGACTGAGAACAACAGCCGTCTGTTTCTTCGCCCGCGCATAACCATCTGCTGCATGTGCCGCTATCTGTTCATGCCTGACATTTACAAATTGAATCGAGCTTTTTTCAAGCGCTGATAAAAAAGCAATATTCGTATGACCGCAGAGACCGAAAATATGCTCGACTCCCCGATTTTCTAAGTACTGAATAACCTGTGTAGAAATATTCTTCTTCATGTTTCTCTCCTCTCACGGTGCAGCTATGAATCTGCTACTCACTTATTCTTTGAAAACACAATAGATAGAACATTGTTCAAATCCTGTATCGCCACTTGCCCAGGAGCTGAGCTTTCTTTCCCTACAGCAAAGGTCATCACAGAACCAAAAAGTCCACCAATCATTCTTGTAAAAGCCCCGTATTCCGCCATTGCCATCGAAATAACGGGAATTGACAGCTGCTTTTTCGCATGGCTGGTCGCCGAGAGCAGTGTTAATGCATCGTCATAGGAATGCGGCATCACTGCGATCTTTGCGATGTCGGCGCCGACTGATTCTGCATTGACGAATAGCTGCACGAGACGATCCACCTCAGGGGTGCGATCGAAATCGTGATACGACACAATCATGGTAACGCCATGTCTTTTAGCAGCCTGACTGACTTGCTGTATATGTGTCACATCATGCATTAATTCATAATCAACGGCGTCCACAAGCTGTGTGGAACAAAGCTCGGCAAGCAGAGAAACCTTCTCAGATTCTGAGAGTGATATCTTTTCGCCTCCCTCCTTTTCAGAACGAATGGTGAATAAAAATGGAATACCCTTTGCCTTTTCTACCATTCCCTTAAGGGTTTCTATCACTTGATTCTTGTCATGAAGGTGATGAAAAAAATCCGCCCGCCACTCGATCACATCAGGCTTCTTCTCTGTTAACACCTCGACCTCATGAAACAATTCTTCCTTTGTTTGTACGATGAGCGGCGTACAAATCATCGGCTGACCGCCTGTCTGCACACTTTTTACCTTTTGCTGAAATGCATTCACATCCATACGCCCCTTTCACAGACCATTTGGAAGCACGACCATTTTGGTTTCGGTCATCTCCTCGATGGCGAAACGCGGACCTTCTCTTCCAAGGCCACTTCGTTTAATCCCGCCATAAGGCCAATGATCCAGTCTAAAATTCGATGTCCCATTGATGACAACCCCGCCAGCTTCAAGCTCTTTTGCTGCGTGTAATGCCACATCCAGCTGATTCGTAAAGATCCCTGCCTGCAAACCATATCGACTATCATTTGCTTCTTTAATTGCCTCCTCCAGCTCCTCATAAGGGAGAATGCTGACAACTGGGCCGAACACTTCCTCACAGACGACCTTGGCCTGTTTCGGAGGGTTTAGCAAAATAGCCGGTGTGATGCTCGCTCCATTTCTTTTTCCCCCGCATAAAAGCTGGGCACCCATGCTCTCTGCCTCTTGTATCCATGCCTCAACACGCTGCGCGGCCTGTACATCGACCATACAACCGATATCACTCTCACTGGACAGCGGATCTCCAACAACAAGCTGTTCTACTTTTTGTTTTAATACATCAGTAAACGACGGCATCATTTCTTGATGGACATAAATTCTTTGAACAGAAATACAGCTTTGACCGGAATTACTAAAGCCTGTTTTGGCACACATGGATGCGGCTTGTTCAATATCTGCATCGTGGTGAACAATCGTCGCACCATTTCCTCCGAGTTCGAGCAGTACTTTTTTTAATCCCGCAGAGGTTGTAATATGTTCACCTCCGGCAGCCCCGCCGGTAAAAGAGATGAGATTCGTTCTTTCATCAGTGACTAACTGTTTCCCGGCGTCGACCCCGCCAATCACAAGCTGCAAACCAGCCTCAGGAAATCCTGCTTCGAGAAGGAGTTCGACAAACGCTGTGGCAACAGCTGATGTTTGCGGTGCAGGCTTCAAAATGATGACATTCCCTCCCGCAAAGGCCGGACCGACTTTGTGACAAATTAAGTTGAGCGGTGCATTAAAAGGGGTAATCGCCAGCACAACTCCGACTGGAACTTTAAATGTCATGGCCATTGCTCCCTGTCCGCGCGATGATACATTGCCAGGAATGGTCTCACCTATTAATCGATTCGCTTCTTCCGCCGACTGAGCCAGCGTCTCGATTGATCGCGAAACTTCATCTCTTGTATTTTTAAGCGGTTTGCCTAATTCTAGCGAAATCAGTTTTGCAAAATGGCCTTTTTGTTCTTCAAGCAATGTGGCTGCTTTTGTTAGTAGCTTTGAGCGTTCGATTGCCGATAATCCCGCTATTTGTTTTTTAGCATGCTGCGCACTAGAAAGTGCCTGTTCTATGTCTTCTGATGAGGCGAGATAGGATGTACCGAGCCTTTCTCCTGAGTAAGGATTGATGATATCAGTTTTCACACGACCGGTATCCAGCCACTCGCCGTTTATATATGACAACGCTTTTAAATCCCTCAAATTTTTTCTCCCTCCTTCAAGTGCCGTGTTCCATGTCCTGCATAACGAACCAATCTTTCTTCATTCGGACAAGGTCCTTTCACGAGGGCTCCTTTTGTCAGCTCCTCATATGCATGCGCCACGATGCCCATTCCTCTGGACAAGGAAAAAATGCCTTTTGCTGCTTCTGCTGGAATGTTTAATTCACATTGGATGGCAGCAGATACACCATCTATATTCATCGTGATTTTCTTCCCTTTCAGTTGTTCAAGCTCATGCCTAATCGCTTCGGCTAACCGTAAATATGTGCCGCTGATAAGACCTTGCTGGACATGTTTGTGACTCAGCTCATATAGACGTCTCACCCTCGGATCATCATCATGAAGCTGATGGCCGATTCCCGGGATTTTTTCCTTGCGATTTAACCATGTTTGACACACTTGCTTTGCCGCAGAGTGTATATCCTTTTGATCATCGTAGATCGCTTTAGCCTCGTATAGCATGCGCATGGCCTTCTCTCCAGCTCCGCCATGAATGTCACCTAATAGATTCACCCCTGTTGCTACAGAGGAATTAAACGAAATGCCGCAAGTCACCGCCATTCTAGCTGCTGCAATAGATGGTGCTCTTGGTCCATGGTCCGCACCTGCGACAAGAACACTTTCAAAAAGAGCTGCTTTTGAATCATCCAATAATTCACCAACAAGCAGTAAATAGAGCATTTGTGGATACGACAATTCACCAATCAGTTCTTCAATCGGATACCCTCGTAGTTCAATTGAATTTTTTTGAATATGACTAATCTCAGTCTCCCACCAAGTGCCTCCCTCTTTGTAAATTTCCAGTGCACTTCGATTTTTCATTGTGTGAATCATTCCTTTAGCTTCTTATTTGGAGGTAAACCACCCCCTTTATTCCATCCAGCGGAATCTAATTTCACTTTTCGGAATGTGGTTTCATTGTAAGCGCATTCTTTTTATTCGTCAATTATTTTTTTCTGAAAATACTGTCAATAGGAGCGAAATTAAGTGAATCGAACTAATTATGTTTGCTTTTTTTGATCAAAAAAATTGATTTTTAGTTAAATGGACTTAAGTATATCGTTCTACTAATTTAATGAATTTTTGGTTATTTTGTCAAACTCAATTCGACATAAAAAGACCTCTCCATCTTCTGGAGAGGTTTCTTTTTTATTTCCACCAGTCATCAAACATGGAAGCGGGTACTTGGCGTTTATGCTCTGATTGAACATAACGCTTTTCAATCGCTTCGGCGGCTTGATCTGACACTGGTTTTCCTTCTAAGTAATCATCAATTTCATTGTACGTAATGCCGAGTTCTGTTTCATCCGTTTGCTGAGGTTTATCATCCAGCAGATCGGCTGTTGGTTTCTTTAAATACAGGCGTTCCGGTGCTTCTAGGGCTTCTAAAAGCGCACGGCCTTGGCGTTTTGTCAAACCTGTGAGCGGGAGAACATCTGCACCGCCATCACCATACTTCGTGAAGAAGCCGGTTACTGCTTCAGCTGCATGATCTGTACCGATGACAAGCAATCCCTCCTCACCACCTACAGCATATTGCGCGATCATTCTCATGCGTGCTTTGACATTCCCTTTATTAAAGTCAGACAATGGGCCGCCCGTTTCCTTTTGATATTGATCACTGAATGCTGACACGGCAGGTGCAATATCATATTTCCACGACTTGTCTGGCTGAATAAATGATAGGGCGAGCTGTGCATCATCTTCATCCTGCTGCACACCATGCGGAAGGCGTACCGCAATAAAGACCGCATCCTCTTTTCCTTCTTGACGAAGCTCACTGACAGCAAGCTGTGCAAGACGTCCGGCAAGCGTTGAATCCTGCCCCCCGCTAATGCCGAGTACGAATCCTTTTGCCCCGGTTTTTTTCAAGTATTCCTTTAGAAATCCAACCCGTTTTTCGATCTCCTGCTTTGGGTCAATTGAGGGCTGCACATGCAACTCTTGGCTGATCTTTTTCTGCAAACTCATACACTTTTCCTCCTAAGCATCCTCTACATGAAGAGAACAGGTTTTACTCACAATTCATTGATTTAACAACGTTTTTTGAATCTCCATTATACCATGTTTTCATCAAGAACATTTTGTTAGACGTTCCCCTATTTCTTAGATGATCAAACATTCACAAGTGAAAAAGACCACGTCTTTATGGACTGGTCCTTTTCTTTTTTAATCAATTTCTACCCGTATAGATGTACAGCTTGATCCATTACACTTCCCAATATCAGCAGGACATGCGGACACGGCCACAATGAGGTCCATTTCAGCCCGCAGGCGAATGTAGTCACCAGGCAGCGATTTTGGCTCCTCCACAGACAGCTTTCCTTTTTCATCAATGACTGTATTCATAAAGGCGTTAAAAGGATAGTACATATCCTCCTTTGGAATTCCAAAGGGCTCAAAGGCAGTCCGCAAATTGTCGTAGCATGTATGCATGACCTCTAAGTGCGTCCGGCCGTATAAAAGCTGATACATCTCTTGCCGGCAGGCGGGCATGTATAAATCATGGCATTCTACTGTATCTTCAATGATCGTAAACATCGGTTTATATAAATTAGAATAGAGCTTATCGCCTTTTTTCACTTTAGACGAGAACAAACTGTCCATCGTCGCACCTTGGTCAAATTTTTCATAAAAATCTTTTTCATGATAGGCCATCACATCTGCTACTTGCTGGCCTTCGACATCAACCACTCGCATACATTGGCCTTTTCCTAAACGAAAGCCGAGTCTACCCTTTGGTAAAATGACGTGTTCTCCGTTCATCACATGCACTCCTTTCCATGACAGTATGCCCAAAATGTCCCCTTGATCATGTATAAAAAAAAGACGCGGTCACAAGCTAATGTCATTGAAATAGAAAGGTGTTGCACTTGCATTGAAAGAAGAACAATCTTTATCTTGGTGGCAGCTTTCTCTCATCGGAGTCGGCTGTACAATTGGCACTGGGTTCTTCCTTGGTTCCAGCATCGCCATTACAAAATCCGGTTATTCCGTCTGCATCTCCTTTTTGCTTGCTGCGGCCGGAACGTATCTCGTCTTTAAACATTTAGCTGCGATGACAGCCGATAATCCTGATAAAGGGTCATTTTGTTCCTATGCTCGTAAAGCATACGGACGCTGGGCAGGGTTTAGCAATGGCTGGGTGTATTGGTTTGCAGAAATGCTGATTACAGGAAGTCAGTTAACCGCCATTTCTCTGTTTACCCGCCACTGGTTTCCTTCTGTTCCGCTTTGGGTGTTTTCTGCGATTTATTCCGCTCTTGCCCTGCTCGTCATTATCATTGGGCTTTCTTCTTTTCAAAAGACAGAAAATGTTCTTGCGGTACTGAAAACAGCGGCGATTTTTCTATTTATGATTCTTGCGGTGCTTGTATTATTCGGCATTTTGACAGAACATAAACCGACCCTTCATCTGCCTAACAAGGATCACGAATGGATGCCTCTTGGTCCGCTTGGTCTTTGGAATGGATTGATTTATGCGTTTTATGCATTTGGGGGAATTGAAGTCATGGGGCTGATGGCGGTTCATTTAAAGGACCCGAAGGATGCGGCAAAAGCTGGACGTGTCATGCTGATCATTCTAGCGGTCATCTATATCGTCTCGATCGGACTTGCTCTCTTGCTTGTCCCAGTGACAGCCTTTAATGAGAACAGCAGTCCATTTATTACTTCATTAGAGCCGTTTCATTTATCGATCTTTCTTCATATCTTTAATGGCATTTTCATTATTGCTGGTTTTTCGACATTGGTTGCCTCTCTCTATGCGGTCACAACGCTGCTCGGCACAATGTCAGAGCATCAGGATGCACCTGCTTGTTTTAAACAAAAAGATCCATCGCATGTGAGATGGTCTTCGATTATCTTAACTGCTGCTGGCTTAATTGTCTCGATTTTGCTTGCACTCTTTTTGTCCAAACACATCTACGAGCATCTCACAACAGCAGCCGGTCTTACCTTGCTGTACACATGGATTTTTATTCTGTTCTCAAGTAAAAAGCTATCCAAGCCATCCACCCGCCAAACGTGCGAAATGATTCTTGCGCTGCTCTTAATTGGAGCCGCTGTATCAGGCACATTAACAGAGGCAAGCGGACGACCTGGCTTTTTTATCAGCCTTGGGATCATTGCAGTGATTGCCATCATGGTGCTATTTATGAGGAAAAAGTGGAAGCAGGATCAGACCGCATCATAATTTCATCATGTTTTTTAATGCAGTAAATGGACATTTGGCGGAGGCTGGTTTCTCCGCCTCTTCATCTGGGAGAAAGTATTGCTTCCATTCATGATTGGTCGGGTCCCCGTACCATTTTAATGATGGGTGAACACTGACCTCATCATATGCTTTGAGCCGCTTGCGAACGAGCTGGCTCATTTTTTGTCCAAACTTGGTCGATCCATTCAATTTTTCAAACACCCATCTAGGCTGAAACGCCATCATGATATAAGGGAAGTGGCGGCTTTTTCTGAGTTTGTGAGCAGGTGTGGAGCACAAAATAAAATACGCTTCCCCATGGAAGCAATACTCCCACTCATGATGATGAGTATCTAGCGGAATCTCCTCAGGCCACGGTTCTTCATCTTTATGATGTAGCCGTTGAAGCAGCGACCAAAACTGCTGCTCAAACTCTTCAAGCGAGCTTTCCTTTAAATCCTGCGGTGTTTCAAAAAAACAGATAAATGAAGCATATTGACCGGTTTCTTTCGCACAGCCTTGATATTCTCTCAGCAGCTGCGCTAATTCATCCACCGCTTCCTCTTCCCTCGGGTCACCAACAAACCCATAGCGTAAATGATCGAGAAAAAATCCCTGTCTTCCGGGTACACAAGGGAATGTATCGGCTTCATCTCCTACCATCTCGCCAAATTGTGTGAAAGCATCCTGCTTCCATTCTTCTAGTGATCGTAGATTTTGATCAAGGCAACTTTTCGCATACAGCTGGGCCATTTCCTTACACCTCGTTTTAGCGTCTTCTCCATAGCCTATGAGATGCAAATGGCTGTGGTGACTGTCCTTCCACGACTTCCTAGCGTATGACAAGATGGGTTTCCTATGATCAGACTAGTGAAAGTTAATAGAGAGCCTTTCGTCATACCTACGATGGATTCTTCATCAAAAAGACGGAATCCAGCACCCAATAAATAAGGGCTGCGCAGAAGCTAAACAAATAGACTTTATAGCTGATGAACACAACAAGCCCATAATCAATCCATAAAGCCAAAGCCGAACAAACCACCCATGCCGCAATAAAATAAATCAATAAGTCACGGCTTCGAAACCTCTTAGGATGGCGGTGTAAAACAAGCTGAATCGGTGCAGCAAAAATGACATAAGCAAGCAAAATGAACAGACTGGTCATCTCCACATAACTCAAGCCCACTTCAGGCGGCATGAATAAAAACGTATAAATGAATGTTGCTGTGATGACTGATAAAATTTACATACACACATAGTTGAATACTGGCAAAAATAGTCGCATAGCAGAAGCTCCTTCAAACCATTTTCTATTCCATCATTATTCAAGAATGTGTTATATATGTAAATACTTACAAAAAAACAGACTGAATGTGTCAGTCTGTTTTTCTACCCAATCAACGCCATAATCCCTTGATACCCAAAATAGGCACCGAAACCAAGTAAAGATAGACCTGCAAGAACGGATAAGCCATGTAACACACGTTCACTTAAATAACGCCTAAACGAACTAGCAAGCAGCGCCATACTGAAATCCCAGATCAGCATGCCGATAAAAATAGCCATACTGTACATGAGCATTTGGGAAGCTCCATACTTTTCGATCGTATTGGCTAAGATGCTGCCATAGATGCCAAGCCAAAACAAAATACTGAGCGGATTAGATAGAGAAATGAAAAATCCGGTCATGAACGATTTGCCAATTGATGTGTTTTCGCTGTCCTTTTTCGGACTCTCCTGTAAATTGATTTTACGCAGACTTTCAATGCCGGTATAGGTCAAAACGAAAAAGCCGAACAGCCACAAAAAGGTTTTGACAAGAGGTGCAGTCAAAAGCTGGGCGACACCAAAATAGATGAGAAGCATATAGACAATATCCGCAGCCATAGCCCCCACACCAAAAATCCACGCATGCCAAAATCCACTTTTAATCCCTCTGTCGATTTGGGCTGCATTGACTGGCCCAACAGGCGCTGAAAGTGACAACCCTAAAAAGATATAACCAAAAAACACCGCCACATAGACGTCCTCCTTTTGATGCTGACTTGTACATGTTATTCAAACTTTCTGCGTTTTAGTACAAGTCCTTTGTCATCATTTCAGGTGGAGGCTTAGCGGTCTGCTTTCAGTGCTGACTGCTGCGCGTGTACCGTTTCTTTTTTCTTAGAACGATTCATTTGAATCGCAGCTGCGAACAGAAGAACAGCTAAGAAGGCAAATACAAAGACGGCACTAGCCGCTCCTGCCCATTCCAGACTAAATCCAATCAAAAAAGACAAGCAGGCTCCGCCTAAGCTCGCAGCTGCAATAAAATAACTTGTCGCCTCATCGATGGCATTTTCAATCATTAAGGCAGACGCTGTCAGTGCGATTGGGAACATGCCAGCTGCGCAAAGGCCGATGAAAAAGATGAGAATCAGCTGCGCGGTCATGTGGGTTGTCAGAGCGAATATCACAAGCAGCAAAATCATCAGTGATGCACTTAGCTTTAAAAAACGCAGCGGATGCAGCTGATCAGCTTTTCTCGCGATCACGGTTCTGCCAATGACGATCGCTGTCCAGAAAGTAGAGACTGCGAAGAGTCCCCAATTTTCTCCCCCTTTTTCCAGCATGATTGACGGCAAAAAATTCGCAAAGTTCGTTTCAATCCCTGCGTAGAAAAAGGCAAAGCAAATCATGATCACCACAATCATTCGATTATTTCGATCAACAAGTAAAGACGGTTTCCGCGTCCCCCCTGTAGAAGGAGCATCCATCTGTCCATGAGGCAGTTTGTTCATAAAAACCAGCCAGAGCATAAGGAAAAATGTCAGCGCACCCACCTGAAATAAAAACACATACTGCCATGTCTGTTCTGTGACAGTCAGCAGAATCACTAGCGGAAATAACAGCGCACCTAGTCCAAAAAAGACCTCCATAATACTGATTCGCTTTGCACTATTAGCCATCGAAATGACATACGCACCGGCTGTTGTCTCAAGACTGCCAGCGCCGCTCCCAAGAAAAAAACCTGCCAGCACAAGCGTTGTCCAGCCCGGCACCAATAGCCCCAGCAGAAGTGAGCCGATCATCAGCAAAAGACCCATCGTCAGCACAGCGCCATAGCCTTTTTTTCTCACTAGAATGGGGGATAACAGAACACCAGTCAAAAAACCAATAAACTGAAAAAAAATTAAAGATGATAATTCCCCGGGGCCTTTATCGTAACTAGACAGCAAATAAGGTGTTAAGCTGCCAAAAAACACATGAATGGTCCCAATAAAAAAATAAAAGACACAGCCAAAATAAAATACCTTTTTCATCTTTTCACTTCCTCTAAAAAGGAGCGGAGTCATGATATCCTCCGCTCCACCTCTTTAATATGCCTGGGCAGAGACGACTGCCTCTTCCCTTTCAAAGCATGTATTGAGCGCAGCCTGAGCGCGATAACCATCTTCAAAATCAGCGACCTTCATATGAGATGGGTATGGATCAGTATTCACCCAATGCATCAACTGATCGCGGAATGTATCGGACCATCCGTAAAATTCATTTGGCGGATCTGTCAGCAAAGTTTGCGGCATTTGATGACGCTCCACACACAATCCATCACTGATCTCATATTCGTTTTTCATGTTCGTATGGTATTTGAATACCTTGTCATGACCAACGACTTCTACACTAAATCCACATTCCTCAGGCTGCGTGCTTTTGGATGTCACCAAATGAAAGAACACTTGATTCTCCATCTGCCCGAAAATTTCGGTATGATCATCCACCTGAACCTTTTTCTCTTCTTTTTCCTTTACATGTGTCAGCATCTTGGTGTTAAGTGATTCTTTCTTCATTTCACTGCCAAATAAGTACCACAGCATATCAATCAAATGAATGCCAAGATCCCCTAGTGCACCGCTCGTACGCAGACTTTCGCCGCTGTCTCTCCATGAAAAAGTCTTTCTTCTAAGGGCACTGTTTTTCTTAAAATGAGTTCTGACGGTTAAAATGCGGCCTAATTCACCGTTGGCAATCAAGTTTTTCAATATATTCACAAAGGATAAATAACGATAGTTAAAGCCCATACTGGCTTGAACTTGGAACTGTTTGGCTGTCTCCACCATTTCCTTCGCTTCCTTCAGCGACACAGCCATCGGTTTTTCACATAAAATCGGCTGTCCTGCTCTTAGCGACTGAAGGGCATGGTCCTTGTGACAAAAATTAGGGGATGCAATGATCAATCCATCAGATGCATCTGCCAGTGTCTCGATACTTGAATACACACGTCCGCCGTACTGTTTAATGAATCCCTGTGCGACCGACTCATGCAAATCATAGACACCGGATAATTCTGCACCTTTGATCGTTGATAATGCTCTTGCATGTGCTTTTGCAATATTCCCTGCTCCAACAATTCCAATTTTCTTCATGAATGTGCCTCCTCATGTTTATACATCACTGTTTTCAGTGTTTCATAGATTCCTTTTGCATACCCATGATGACAAATTTGGTGATGGTGCCGTTTGGCTTCGGCTGTCGCATTTTGGACAAGGAAACCGTGTGTGACGGATTGAAGCATCCGCAAATCGTTCCCGCTATCACCAAAGGCAAAGCCTTGATCTTTCGATAAATCATATTGGTTCAGCATAAAACGGACAATTTCATCCTTCCCTGTTCCGACTGGTAAAAAATCGACATCATAGCAATCCGCAGGATCTCCTGCAAGCGGGTTGCATTTGTTGATATTGACCGCCACGCCTCGCTCTTTCGCCAGTGTTTGGATAAATGATAGATGATGAAGATCTGTCCGTTCATCCTGCTCCTGATAATAGAAATTCTTCTTATACCCTGAACTGCCCAGCTGCGTTTGCGGTCTAAGGGAAATGCCCTTTCCTCGGATGGTTTCCAGGATGTCTTCGATTTTTTCATCTGAAAAGCCCTGTGCATCCAGCCGCTTCACCCACTCTGCATCTGGCTGTCCAAAATGGGCATCCGACGTATATACAATCTCAGTCCCTAAGTTCGACGCAATGAAATGCGGGAATTGATGAAACCCGCCTTTTTCCATTTTGCTCGTGACAGAATCGAGGCTGCTTCCCGTCACCCAGCCCAGCAAGAGCTGTCCCGCTTCACTCTTTTCTGCTACAAAGGCTTCCAGCCGCTTGACATCCTCTCTCTGCTCCTCTGTCATTCCGTGAGAATAATACGTTTCATCAAAATCACAGAAGACGATCCACTGCGGATTCTTCGGCAGATTCAGCAGTTTTTTATTGAATGGAAGACTTGATAACATGATGAACCCCCTCGATGACCTTCTCCTGATCTTGCAGCGGCATTCCTGGATAAAGTGGCAAGTGAAGTAATTGCTGTGCTGCTTTTTCCGTGTGTGGAAGTGTCGTTTGTCTATATTTTTGAGAAACAAGATTTGTTTGATGCTGATGCGATAGAACCGGGTAATAGACATCCGTCTCTATGCCCATTTCCAGCAATTTTGCTGCCAGTTCATCTCGGTCTCCCTTCAGCACTCTAATCGGGAATAGATGCCATACATGATCATCTGTCAGCGTCGGGAGCTTCATATATCCTTCATCCTCAAGCGTTTGCAGCTGATCAATGTATCGCTTGGCTAAGTAAAAACGTTTAAAGTTTTGCAATCCTAAATACTTCATTCGTTCAAGTCCAATCGCTGCCTGCAAATTATCAATTTTCGAATTAAAGCCATAGTCACTGCGTTTGACATTTTTCTTTCCAGCTTCAAAGCCGTGATAGCTGATCTCCATACATTTTTCCGCTAAGGCCTCATCATTTGTAGCGATGGCTCCTGCCTTTCCGCAGACCCCAAGGTTTTTGTATGGATTAAAGCTGAGAACAAGTCCATCTCCATAAGCGCCAAGGCCGCTGCTGCCAATCGCCTGACAGCCGTCTTCAATGATTTTCAGCCCATGCTGTTTCGCAATCGCCGAAATCTCCTTCATATCCGCTTGCTTTCCATATAAATGAACCGGTAGAATGCATACCGTTTTATCTGTGATATGCTTCTCTATTTCACTCGGTGAGAGGCAGTAGGTTTCAGGATCAATATCGGCATATACCGGAACAGCCCCAATGGCAAGCACTGCATTTTCTGTGGCAGCAAAGCTATTGGCCGGCAAAATCACCTCGTCTCCTGGATGGACGCCTGCTGATATGAGACTGATCATCAATGCATCTGTTCCACTTGACGTGGCAATGACATATTTTTTCCCTAAGTACTCAGCAATCGCCTTTTCAAATGTCGGAATATATGGCCCTGAAGTAAAACGGCCAGAGCTCAATACTTCCTTCAGCACCAGCATAATATCATCGATTTCATCTTCTGAAATCAGTTTGTCAACTGGCAGAAACGGTATCTTTTTTTCCTTATTTTGTTTATAATGGAAGAGAATTTTTTCCAAACCTGTGCGCTCTATATCTTGCTCAAGGAACGACACCAGTTTTTCATTTGCTAGATGCTTTTCAACTGAATCAGCCTTAACTTGAACACCTTGATTGATCATATCCAGCAAAGGAAGATAATCCTTGCTTTTACCTGATATCTTCGTCAATATTTGCATTCCATTCCCTCCAATTAATCAATTCCTTTTGTTAATATTTAACTTGTTTCACATTGTAAATGATGTTATCGATTTCAGAACAATAACTTTGTGTAAAGGATTTGTTAATATGTGTACAATTTATGAAATTGCTAAACGCTGCGGGGTTTCAACCACCACCGTTTCCAGAGTGCTAAACCATCACCCATATGTGTCAGAAGAAAAGCGGCAGCTCATTTTACAGGTGATGAAAGAAATGGAATATACACCGAGTTCAGCAGCCCGCACACTAAGGTCACATCAGACAAAAACCATTGCTGTGTCTGTTCCAGCTGTGGATCATCCTTTTTTTGCACAATTGATTAAAGGCATTTCAAAGGAAGCACTGGATCAAGGATATAAAGCCATCGTGCTCCAGACGTTTTATCAAGAAGCATTAGAGCTTGAAGGGCTTCAATTATTAAAAAGAAAAGAAGTAGATGGGGTTATATTGGGTGCGTTAGAAAATACGTGGGAGGAAATTGAGCCATTTTTAACGAACGGCCCCATTGTCATGGCAAATGAATATCACCAAACAGCAAACATCCCGATTATTGGATACGATGAACGGGAAGCCGCCTATAAAGCGGTGGACTATTTGATTCGGTCGGGGCGAAAATCGATTGGGTTTTGCTTTGATACAGAAAGCAGTGAAGCGCAGAAACAAAGGAAACAGGGCTATCTTGATGCACTCTCTGCTCACGGTTTGCCGCTGCAAGATGATTGGCTGTTTGGAGAGGCTTTTACCATTGAAGACGGCTTTCGTTTAATGGAGGTCATCCATCACATGAAGGAAGCGCCTGATGCCATTTTCACCGGCAATGATCAAGTCGCAGCAGGACTCATTAAACAGGCTATTTCATACGGCTATCAAATCCCCGGGGATCTAGCGGTCATCGGCTATGACAACCAAGACATTTGTGAGGTGACTGCTCCAACGATCACCACAATTGACATACCGATCGTAGAGCTTGGCCAGCGGTCTGTACAGCAAATGATCGCACTCCTGCAAGATCAAAAACCATTACAGCGCGAACATATCCAGCTGCCTACCCGGCTCGTGACAAGAGAATCTACATAAAGAAAAAGACTGAGAGAGATCTCAGTCCTTCAGATTGTTGACAAAGGGCTAAAATGATCTTTATTTTAGCCCTTTGTCTTCTTTTCAGCGTGATAGAAAACCTTTGCAGTCTAGGAAGGACGAGCACCTGAGCGGAGCGAATTGAAACATTCGTGAGCACTGGAGCGCAGACCTGACAAAGAATGCGAGGGTTTGTCTACACGCTGAGACTGAGAGAGATCTCAGTCTTTTTTATACCTATCTATCAACCTATACAAATTGAGCGAGAATGAATGTCCATATACATACAATACCGAGCAAGATGAAGCTGTACTTCACGGTCTTTTTGAAGAGCTCAGATTCTTTCCCTGTTTCTCCAACAGCTGCTGTAGCGATAGCGATTGATTGTGGAGAAATTAATTTCGCCATCACACCACCGGTCGTATTCGCCCCAATTAACAAACCTGCCTGTGAACCGATTTGAGAAGCAGTGACCGCTTGAAGGTTACCGAATAAGGCGTTGTTACTCACGACAGACCCCGTAATAAACACGCCGATCCAGCCAAGCACCGGGCTGACAAGCGGGAACAAATCGCCCGTTTTGGCAAGAGCAAGTCCAATCGCTGAACTTAATCCAGCAAAGTTCGCTAGGTTGGCAAAGCCCATAACAAAACAAATAGTCAGAACAGGAACCCAAAGCTCTTTCACCGCTGCTTTTAAGCAGACAGCGCCTTCTGTTAATGTAATATGTCTGCTAAACAGCCCTGTCAGCATGACCGCAATCAGAATGGCGGTCCCCGTTGCACTAATGACATCAATTTTAAAGATCGCATCAATAGGTGTTTCCGTTTGTGCAATTGGTGGTAATTTCACAATTTGCTGATGTAAAAATGGCATTTTCACTAAAATGGTCGTCCAGTTAAGCGGTCCTCCTACAGCAAACAATGCTTTAAATGCCGGCAGACTCCATACCGTAATAACAGCAGTTAAAATATAGAACGGAGACCATGCTTTCAGTATTTCAACGCCGCGATACGTTTGTTTCTGTTCAATATCTGGCGCTCCTTCTTCACGATAAATGTGTTTTGGCTGCCATTTCCGAAGAAATAAAGCCAAAACTCCCATACTTGCTAAAGCAGAAATAATATTGGCAAGCTCAGGACCCATCGTCACCATTGTGACAGCTTGCAAAATAGCATAGGTACCACTCACAACAAGCAAGGCTGGCAGAGTTTCTTTGATCCCTTTCAATCCATCTACAATCAGAATGAGGAGAAACGGAATACAGAATGAAATAAATGGGATCGTATATACAAGGGTTTGAGATAACGCAAGCGGCGTCATATTGCCCATTTGCGCCCCTGTAATCACCGGAATGCCTACAGCACCAAATGCACCAGACGCAGCATTGGCAATTAAGCAGAGCATCGCAGCTTTCAGCGGTTTAAACCCAAGCTCTGTTAAGAGAGCGGCACTGATCGCAATCGGTACACCAAACCCAGCAGCGCCCTCTAAAAATGCGTTAAAACTAAAACCAATTAATAAGAGCTGAAGACGTTGATCTTGAGAGATTCCTGCAATACTAGATCGAATGACATCGAACTTACCAGATTTCACGGCAATTTTATAGAGCCATACCGCCATGATGACGATATATCCAATCGGCCACAGCCCATTAGATATACCGAGCAGCACAGCAGATAATGCTTTTTCAACTGGCATATGAAAGAAGAAAACAGCTGTTACAAAACTGACGATTAAGGTAAAACAAGCGGCTAAAACACCTTTTAGCTTAAAAACGGTTAATGCAAGAAGAAAAAACAAGATTGGAAGCATTGCCACCAATGCACTGACGAATTCATTACCAAACGGATCATATATTTGCTGCCACATAGTGATTCATCCTTTTCTGCTCAGATAGGTTGCTTTTGATTGATTAAAAATGAGGAGCCAAAATCTCTTTTAACACATTTACACTGTGTGCAAATTTTTCTTTCTCCGTATCATCCAGAGCAAGCTCCATCACTTCTGTTGCACCATTTCGATTCACAAGGGCTGGTACACCAATGTAGACATCTTCTGCTCCGTACTCTCCATCTAAGTAAGTGCTGACAGTTAAAATGCTGTTTTCATTGTGCAGGATCGCTCTTGTAATGCGGGCTAAACTCATTGCTACGCCGTAATAAGTAGCGCCTTTTTTCTCAATGATTTGGTAAGCGGCATGACGAACATTTTCCATGATTTCATCTAAGTCTTCTTGTTTGTATTGCTCATTTCTCTTCATTAATTCTGTAATTGGTACACTTCCGATATTCGCATGACTCCAAACAGCAAGCTCTGTATCTCCATGCTCGCCAATGATGTAAGCATGCACGTTGTGTGCCGCTGCTTCAAAATACTCACTAAGCATGTATCTAAATCTTGCCGTATCAAGCGTCGTACCACTGCCAATCACTCGTTCTTTTGGAAGTCCACTGAATTTCCAAGTCGCATATGTCAAAATATCGACTGGGTTTGTGGCAACTAAGAAAATGCCATCAAATCCACTTTTCATTACGTTTTCTACAATGCCTTTAAATATATTTAAATTTTTCTCAACAAGGTCAAGTCTTGTTTCACCTGGCTTTTGGTTTGCACCAGCACAGATACAGACGATATCTGCATCCTTACAATCCTCATAATCTCCATACCATGTATTCACAGGATGCGGGGCAAATGCTTTTCCATGGTTTAAATCCATCACGTCACCCATTGCTTTGTCTTGATTCAAATCGATGACAACCAATTCATCTGTGATTGCTTGATTTATTAATGTAAAGGCATAACTGCTGCCGACGAAACCTGCTCCAATAAGGGCTACTTTGTTTACTTTTTCGTTTGTCATTTATCTCATCCTCCTGAGTAAAACTAGGCTGTTTTTCTTATGTGAAGTATTTCACATTCATATTGTGCAACATTTCACAAACTTTTGCAAGGGGACTGCTCAAAAAAAATATGTAGCGAATTTGTGAACACATTTATTGTGCTTTCAAAGCGCTGGCTCCATACATATTTCCACAAGAAAAAAGCTGCCAAACACTCGTCGGCAGCTTCCTACATTCATATTTAATAAGGTCCCCAGTTGATCATGACCCCGATACAAATAAATACAAGACCGATGACAAACCAAATGAGGGCAAGCGGCACCATAAAACGCAGCCACTTTACATAAGGTATACCACTTGCAGCAAGCACAGCCATCAATACACCAGAAGTCGGATTGATACAGTTGACTACCCCTTCGCCAAGCATCACTGCTTCTACAGCTACCTGTCTTGTGATACCCATTAAATCAGCGAGCGGCGCAAGAATCGGGATAAAGACAACAGCTTCTCCTGATCCTGATGAAATCAAAAAGTGAAGAAGCGCACTCGCAATATACATCCCGATCGCACCAGCGATTGGACTAAAGCCTGTCAGCATACTCGCCAAGCCATTAACCACTGTATCAAGCAGCTTCCCGTTTTCTAAAATGACCGAAATACAGCGTGCCATCCCAACAATAAGTGCGCCGTATACAAGGCTTTGGCACCCAATAATAAACGTTTTCGCAATATCATTGGCCGCTAAACCGCCGAGCAGGCCAGCAGCGATAGCCATAAAAATGAACACACCCGCCATTTCCTTATCGGTCCAGCCAAGCTGAAGTGCGCCATATAAGAAACCTCCAAGTGACAATCCGCACACTGCTAAAATCAGCTTATGTCTGCCAGTAAATGCAGGCTTGTCCACAGATTCCGCATCGGCTCCGCCAAGCCCCTTAGCAGGAAACCATTGATCGCCAAGAATGCTTCCCTTTTCTTTATTCTTCAGACGTCTTGTATATAAATAGATGTACACAATACTAGAAATAAGAAAACAAAGATAAATAATGACACGCAGGCCAATGCCGGAAAAGATCGGCAGCTCTGCAATCGTTTGTGATAAACCTAATGGAGATGGAGATAAAATCGTTGCGTTAAATCCTGCATAACAGCCGATGTATATGACAGCCGCTCCTGCTACAGCATCCCATTTCAAGGATCGTGCTACAATGATGCCGATTGGAATAAATCCAATGACAGAGTTCACGACAATTCCGGTCGTTCCAAGGACTGAAAATAATCCCCCAACAATACAAATAAACAATAATTGCTTCGTTTGAAACCGGCTGATGACATGGTGAATCATCCCGTTAATAGCACCTGTCTTCTCCAAAATGGCAATGGTTCCGCCTGTAAATAGAATCAGAAAAATAATAGAAGAGGACCCTACCATTCCTTCTTGTATCGCTGTAAAAAAGCCAACTGGACTCACTGGTGATTGATCAATACGGTGATAGCTGCCAGGAACGGCTGTTGTGATCTCCCCAGATGTCTTTCGGTCAAACTCACCCGCTGGTACAAAATACGTTGCTATTGTACAAATCAGTGCAATCATAAATAAGAGAACATACGCATCTGGCATTTGAAGTTTTCGTTTTTGTTTCTCTGGTGCTGATACTGTCGCTGTTTTCATGTGTCAAAACCCCTTTGTCCCGATCAGAATTTCACTTAATTTTCAGAATAATCAAATGATGTGTTATATTATAAACACTGTTGATATTTAAGAGCAATATTATTTCATTAAAATAATGTTTTGGCAGATTATCTGTCAGCAAGGAGGCTTCTCATGACAACTTTGACAAACGAAATGAAACAAACCGTGACAGACATCTTTGAACACTTGCATGCCCACCCAGAAATCAGCTGGGAAGAAACAGAAACGACCGCTTATATTGAAGATATATTGAAAAAATTGGGCTGCAAAACTCAAACATTTGACGACTGTACAGGGGTGATCGGTGAAATTGGAGAAGGCGCACCAGTGGTCGCTGTGAGAGCTGATATTGATGCACTTTGGCAGGAAGTAGATGGTGAGTTTCAAGCCAATCATTCATGTGGCCACGATGCACACATGACAATGGCTCTTGGCACCTTCATGGCATTAAAGGAAAAAGAACGACCGAACGGCACGATCCGTTTCATCTTTCAGCCTGCTGAGGAAAGAGGCGGCGGTGCGCTGAAAATGATTGAAAAAGGTGTGCTCGCAGATGTCGATTACTTATATGGCGTACATGTGCGCCCAATTCAAGAAACATTAAACGGACGCTGCGCTCCTGCTATTTTGCACGGATCAAGTAATCATTACGTCGGCACCATTATTGGCGAGGAAGCGCACGGCGCACGCCCACATCTTGGCGTCAACGTAATAGAAGTGGCTTCAACTCTAGTGCAGAGACTCGCGCATATCCATGTCGATCCAAGAGTCGCGCATTCTGTCAAAATGACCAATTTACATGCTGGCGGGGGCAGCTCAAACATCATCCCAGGGAAAGCTTCTTTTACATTAGATGTAAGGGCGCAAACAAACGAAGTAATGGATGAGCTAGAAAAAGAAATTGAAAGAGCGGTTCATTCTGTAGCGGATGCCTTTGGCGCTTCCATTACACTTTCAACAGACCATCGTCTGCCTGCCGCCACCTTAAATGAGGAAGCTGTCCAGATCATGTCTCATGCAATTGAACAGGTTTTAGGTAAAGAGCAGCTTGATCCCCCGATTGTCACAACAGGTGGAGAGGACTTTCACTTTTATGCAGCAAAGCTTCCGCATATCAAATCCACGATGCTCGGTTTAGGCTGTGATTTAAAGCCTGGTCTTCATCATCCGTATATGACCTTCGACCGCTCTGCAATCTTTACCGGCATTGAGATTTTGACCGAAGCTGTCTATCAAACACTCCAGCAGCATTCATCATAAATGAAAAAGCCACCCGCCTTCTCATCAAGCGGGTGGTCTGCTTTATATTATGCATTCAGATCTGCCATGGCTGGAACGTTGATTTCTTTTACGCAAGATACCCTTGATAAATGAATCACACATCTCGCAAGCTCCACAATATCCTGGACAGGGATTCTCGTTTCATCATATAGAGTGATGGCCTTTTCGGCTCCATCCTCATACGGAACCTCCGCCGCCAGCTCTCCTGGATTGATACAGGTGACGGATATTTTATCTTTCCTCACATGCTCTCTCAGTGCATTCACAATTCCGCGCAGGCCAAATTTAGATGCAACAAACGAGACTTGCGGCAGGTTTGTATGGTCGAGTCCAGCCGTTGAGCCAATCACGATGATTTTCCCATTCTCTGATTTCCTTACGTGCGGAAGCAGTGCCTGGATGTATGTAATGGTTGAGGTGACATTCACATTGATTAAATGTGCAATATCCTCTGGCTGATCGTGATCAAAGGAATAATCGCCTTCAAAGCCTCGTTTTTCCCATAAACCGACGTTATAGATGAGTACATCAATCGTCTGGTTCTCAAGGGCTTCAAGCATATAAGGGATATGCGTTCGGCTTGATAAGTCGATTTTCAGCCAAATTCTATGTACACCGTCATCTATGCTCAAACTGCTTGGTTCACTACGCGACACAATCCAAACTGTATCTCCACTTGAAGGGAGACCCTTTACAAAAGCATCTCCTAATCCTTGACTTGCACCGAATATGATATAGTTTTTACTCATAGCTCCTCCTTCTATGGCACACATACTGTAAGCGTTTTATACCTATATCATACAGATTCAAAGAGACCGGCGCCCCTTTTATGCTCGTCTTCACTTATTGATTGGCGCGGCTACTGGATTTCCTTTAATTCGACTGGTAATGCACGTGCCTCTATAAAGCATTTGATCATTTCTGTAAAAAGTTCTTTCTTCTCAAAAGTAAATGTATGTCCAATACCGGGAACGATGAAGCCTGTTGCCTTCGGATGTGAATTCGTTATTTTTTTTGCTGACCGTTTCATAATGCCTTTTTCTTTTTCTCCCACTGTGACAAGAATGCGTGCCTTCGCTTGTTGAAACGTGTCAGGGAGCTTGTAATGAAGGTTTTCTTGAAACATCGTAAGAAGGGTTTTCTTTTGCAGATGTTTCGATTCCGCCGCATAATGATGCAGTACATGTTGCGAGAGCCCCATCTTTTCAGCTTGGAGCTGGATAAACCAATCTTTCTTTAATAATGGATACGTCAGTGGCAAGAGGGGTCTCACCATGAAATGGAGCCATGGCAAAGGCATCACAAGGGCACTATTGATGACGGCTATGTCTACGATATCTGGCTCTCTTGATAACACATCAACTGCAATCTGCGCACCTAAAGAAAATCCAATCAGAATCACTTGACGCCCATTCGCATTTTCCTTGATCCATGAGATGACTTCACGGGTGCTTTCATTCATTGAAAATATCTGTTCTTTTGCTCTTGTCCCGTGTCCAATGAGATCAGGAGCAAAGCATTCATACGTGTCCTTCAATATTTCAACCTGCTCCTGCCACATCCAGCTGCTTACTCCTCCACCATGCAGAAAAATCATGATTGACTTATCCATCGTCCGACAACTCCATCCTTCTATATAAGAAAAAAGCAGCCGCTTTTTGAGCAGACTGCTTTTTCAACATGCTCCCTTCTATTATAAGGGAACCACTATATCATTGACTATTTTTTCAAATCTTCAATGGAGTTTACGTTCTTCATATATTTCGGAACAACTAGCCCCATTCGAAGACCTTTCATACTTGTACCAAGGTCATCATATTTCCCTTTAAACTTCGCTGCATACGTTTTATGCGTATTTGGCAGCCAAGCGGATAATGATGCATCCGCACTTCCGGTTGCAATTGCTGTCCACATTGGACCTGCTTCAACCTGAGTCAAAGTCACCGTAAACCCGAGTTCACGCAATACTTCTGCCGCAACATTGGTACTTGCAATCTCACTATCCCATGCAACATAGGCCAGATTGACTTTTCCACCATTCGACTTTTTCACGCCTTTTGTCCATTTCGCTACTTGGTCTTTATGTTTTTTCACATATTTTAAGGCGGCATCCTTTGGTTTCACACCATCTTGGATATCAATCATGACTTCGCCCATGTCATCTTGAGACCATTTAAACTGACTAAGCATTTTGGCTGCTTCCGGCTGATCCTTTGCAAAGCCTTTACGTGAAATCGTATGAATTTCTTCCGCTTCACCGTAAGATTTTTTTGGATCATCTAAATATTTTAAATCATAGCGGGAAAACATCCAGTGTGGATTCCATCCAGTGATGATGATTGGCTTTTTACGGTCGTAAGATTTTTTAAGCGTTGCCGTCATGGCTGCACTTGATGCAGACACAACCGTCCAATCCTCTAAGCCGTAATCCTTTTTCGCTTGATCTGTCAGTGCCATAATCCCTGAACCAGGATCGATTCCGATAATGGTTTTATTCACCTGCTGTGCGGCACTCGCATTTGAATCTGTCTGCGCACCGCAAGCGGCTAGTAAAAAGACAAGCAGGGCGGTCATCCCAATGTAGAGAGACTTTTTCCACATTAAGCATTCCCCCTGGATTTTTTCGTTTTAATGTTTTGTGTAATACGGTCAAGTGTAATCGCCACAATCACAATGGCAATACCTGCTTCAAAACCAATACCTGTTTTCAGCTGCGTTACCGCACTATATACTTCTGAACCAAGTCCTGGTGCACCTACCATTGCCGCAATGACGACCATTGATAGAGCCAGCATGATACTTTGGTTAATACCAGCTAAGATGGTTTTTGTTGCAAGTGGAAGCTGAACTTTGAATAAACGCTGGAATGTCGTTGAACCAAATGCTTCGGTAGCTTCAATTAAATCAGCTGGTACTTGTTTAATACCGAGAATGGTCATACGAATCGTTGGCGGCATGGAGAAAATAACCGATGCCACAACCCCAGGAACAACCCCAATATTAAAGAAGAAGATCGCTGGTAATAGATAAACGAATGCAGGCATTGTCTGCATTAAATCTAAAATAGGTGTCACAATTTTACGCACAGTTTCCTTCTGTGATGCCCAAATACCGATCGGAACCCCGATCACAATGGAAATGACCACAGCGGTCAAAACGAGTGCAAGTGTTTGAAGCATTGGATGCCAGTAGCCTAAATAGTCGATCAGTAAAAATCCAATAAGTGTGAAAAGAGCAACTCCTCTTGTACTAATCCACCAGGCAATGCCGGCAAAGATAAGGGTTAAAATAATGGATGGAATGACGCCAAGTGCTGCCACAATCCCATTTACTGTTCCTGCTAATCCATTTGTGATGCCATCAAAGAAACCACCAAACGTTAATGTTAACCAGTCAACAAATTGATCGATATATTCCGCAAACGGAATTCTAGGTAAATCACTCATACTAAACATCTTATTCTACCTCCTGTGCAGAAGGCTCTTGTGCTTTAATTTCCTCTAGCTTGTTAGAAGACATGTTGATATACTCATCATTTCCTGATAATGCACCAATCAATGCACCTCTGACCACAATGCCCTTCATTCTGTTTTTCTCATCGACAACGGCAATCGGAATATTCGCATCAGACACCGCATCAAAGATCTCTGTCAAATACGTAGATTCCAACACTGTCGTAAATTCTTTATCGAGAACCGTTTCAAGTGACGCTCCCGTTTCTGCTGCCTTTTTCGCTGCTTGGGCAGAAATGACACCTAATAAATGCTTTTTCTTATCTACTGCATAGATAGACGAAATCCCAAGGTTTTTCATGAGCGTAAGCGCAACACGTGCCCCTTTATCGATCTGAACTGTTTCTGCACGTTTCATAATATGACCAGCGGTTAATACTTTAGAAAGGTCAACATCTTCAACGAAGCGTTCAACATATTCATTCGATGGGTTCATCAGAATTTCTTCTGGTGTTCCGATTTGAACGATATTTCCATCCTTCATGAGGACAATGCGGTCACCAATACGAAGCGCCTCATCTAAATCATGGGTAATGAAAATGATCGTTTTTCCTACAGATGTATGAAGCTCAAGCAATTCATCCTGCATATCTTTACGAATTAATGGATCTAGTGCGCTGAATGCTTCATCCATTAATAAAATGTCAGGGTCATTTGCTAACGCACGTGCCAATCCAACACGCTGCTGCATACCACCACTTAATTGATTTGGATATTGCTCTTCAAAGCCTTCAAGTCCAACAAGCTTTAAAGATTCAAGCGCTTTTGGTCTGCGCTCTTCTTTATCGACACCTTGCAATTCAAGACCATACTCAGTGTTCTCAAGAATTGTACGGTGCGGGAACAATGCGAAGTTTTGGAAAACCATGCTGATCTTTTTCCGTCTGACTTCACGCAATTGATCCTTTGACATATTTGTTATCATATCCCCATCAATATATATTTCACCGGAGGTTGGTTCGATTAACCTGTTTAGCATCCGCACAAGTGTGGACTTTCCGCTCCCTGATAGCCCCATGATGACAAATATCTCGCCGTCATACACATCAAAATTTGCTCGATTGACACCAACTGTTGCGCCGGTCTCTTTTAGGATCTCTCTTTTTGTTTTCCCTTTTTCAAGCATTTGAGATGCTTTTTTAGCATTTTTACCGAAAATTTTAGATACATTATTTATCTTGATTTTGATATTTCTCTCTTCAGAATTCATATTTTCCCTCCAAATTAGCATCTTTATAACCGTAACATAAGCGTTATGATGCGAACAATCTTTAGAATTCGCTTATTTCCCCACAATATGTATGAATTCCATATAGAGGTCTGGTCATTAGAGTTTATACGCCGTATTACTCGTAAATCCTATAGAATGCTTCATAAACTACATATTTTACGGGGTATTTCCTCTCATCAGACAATATTTTACTGGAAATTCCTAATTGTGCTAAAAAATAAGTCGAATCCTCGTCATAGCGGTTTTTTGAATCATGGGCGAACCATTCCCCTTAACAGGATTTACCCGAAAATGGTCACATAAAAACCTTTTTCCTCAAATTTTATTTAAATTCATAAAAAAACTGCCTGCAACTTTAGTTACAGACAGCTTGTTTTTTTAGGACTCTAGGGCAGCCCGCTTAATATTATCTTGAAGCTCAAGCATACGTTTTGTTCCATCTTCGCGTAATCGCTTGTTCTCTTCTTCAATCTGTTTCGTCTCTTTCATCCCTTGTACAATTGTATTAAAGGAAGATTCGATCGTTTCAATGTCGATGCTTGGACGGCCAGATAATTTGGCAATCTCCACACTTTGACTTGAAATGTTTTCAGCATTTCGTTTCAGCATTTCATTTGTTCTTCTATCCAGCTCACTCATAGAATCAGCCACAAGCTTTTGTCTCTTCGCTGTAACAGCTTGAATGATCCCATTTTTGAAAATTGGAATCGTGATGATGAAGGCAGAGTTGATTTTACCGATTAATTTCGTATTCCCACGCTGAAGCAAACGGATTTGCGGTGCCGTTTGAAGCGCCACCATTCGTGCCATATCAAGGTCATACACACGCTCTTCAAGCGCTTGAATGCCATTACGAAGCGTATCAAGCTCCATTTGTGCCAGCTGGTTTCCACTAGCTGCTTTTTCTTCATATGAAGGAACCAATTGTTTTAATTCTTCGATTTTCATTTGACCGGCTACGACATACTTTTCCAGCTCCAAATAGTATTGAATGTTATGCTCATACATTTCTTCAAGCGTCACAGTCGATTTGGTCATTTCATCTTTATATTTACTAATTTCCACATTAATTTTTTCAATTTCTGCACCGAGCGTTTGATATTTACTAAAAATCTTTTCGATCATGCTGCCGCCGCGCTTAAAGATTTTTGACAACAAACCACCCTTCGGTTCGTCAAAATCATTTTTATCAAAGCGATCCATAATCTTACCAAGCTGCGTCAGCATTGTTCCTGAGTCAGTGACGCTTGTTGAACGCATCATTGAAAGGATACGATCAGAGAACTTAGAGATTTCAACGGCCGGCTGTTTTCCGTATTCAAGAAGTTCCAGCTGATTTTTCGCATCGATCTGTCTCGCAATATTTTGCACTTCTGGTTCGTTTCGAAGCTGAACGCGAATATCGTCTGCCTTCTCAATCGTGATTTCCTCTTTATCAATTGAAATGATGTCATTTCCGTTTGTATTTGTCATAAGCTTTGATCTCCTTATCGGTTTTTAATGGATTGAAATAACTTTCTAACGATGGACGGCTCTTTAAACTCC
Organism: Bacillus sp. PK5-006; assembly: GCF_054161415.1. NCBI lineage: Bacteria > Bacillati > Bacillota > Bacilli > Caryophanales > Bacillaceae > Bacillus > Bacillus sp. PK5-006. The sequence continues at coordinate 3,440,081 of NZ_CP096414.1, forward strand.
TGGTTCATGACCATCTCATCAAGCCAATGGGTATCAAATAGTTGGTCATCGATATACCGTTCGATACACTGATATCCCGCCGGATGATATACGAAGAGATCCACACCCATTTCATTTAGGAAAATCAGGGCGGCCGCATCAGAACGAGTCAGCTCTCCATTATATTCCGTATGGTATAAAATCACTTTCGGTACGGTTTGTGCGTAATCAAAGGTTTGAATCAGTTCAATGAGATCCTGGCTTAAATGCAGAACCTGCTTGAATAAATAAATACGGACATCTAATTCGGTTTCATTGCCTTCTTTTAATAGCTTCGGATGCTGACAGATTCGAGATATCGCCTCTGCTATCGCACGCTGCGTGCCCTCATATAGATGAGAAAACTGCCACACATTGCTTTTCATTAATAAGTCAGGATCAATCTCTCCATTAGAAGAAAGTGCATGCTGATAATGAAATTGATAATTCGAAGTCACTTCTTTCGTAAAAGGAAAATGGCGAATGGTCTTCGTCTCTTTCCCCTCCATTAACGTGTGAATGCGATCCCAGTATTCACGCTTGTCTCGTGTGACACCCATCATTTTCGCAAAAAGATTCGGAATCTGTATCGTGTCCCGGTCTGCTTTAAAATTCGGGCGGATAAAGGATCGTTCCTTTGCAATTAAAAACAGCTCATCATACGTGGTCTTCAGTGTAATAGAATGAGGAGTATGATCTCTGAATTGCCACGGCTTATACAGCATTGAATCTTCCGTGTGAAGCACCTCTTCAAGCTCTCTTGTCGAGCGGTACGCCACCGTTGATTTCCTCTCAGGCTTTTCAGTAGGGAACGGCTCAAGCTTTGAAGTCCCCGGGTACTGATCAATAAAAGTCAGCTTTTCTTCTGGATCTAATTCGCGGAACGAATCCTCGCCTTCTGGATGAAATAGCACAACATCACAGCCAATCAGCATGACATAGTAAAGAAAATAAAGCTGACTTTTATTCGCCTCTCCATACCAAATGACAGCCGGCATTTTTTCTTCGATATTGACTTCCTTCAGCCATGGACCTAGATGGTTATTTGAAAACTTCACGACATCCAGCAGGACCCGGCGGAAATCAGGATGCTGAAATCCACCCTCGTGCAGCTGCTTGAAATGCTCAAATACCTTGATCAATGAAAGACGGATATGCCGGTTCATCACAGGGTTTGGATGGCGTACAATCAGCTGTTCACCATCTAAAAAAGCAACAAAGCGATTCACGGACAATCCCTTTTCTTCTTGGTTAATCAAATGAATACGCTGCAGCGCTTGAAAATGCTCCGGCTCAATATGACGATTGAGTGTTTCACTTAAAATATGCATGCCGTCTGTTTCGTATAATTCATGTAAATAAATAAAATAATCGGTTGCATCATGCGGAGTTCCAAGGACCCGGGCGGCGAGACGCGGCAAGGACAACGTATGCTCGTCCTTTACATAACCGTCTCTTTCAGGGAGCGGCTTTTTCAGCACATTTTTCCAGGCTTCCTGCTCCGCCCGTGTATGGGTGACATTGATTTCTTTATAACTCACGCCGCTCCTTCCTTTCTCCTATATTTTCTCGAAAGCTACTACTATCATATCATTCAGTCTTCTACTTCTGCTATCGAATCGAAGGCTTTTTTGCGTTCATCATCTGATCGATGACAGAAGCGGTGATTTCATCCGCTGCGGCCATGCCAGATGCTGCTGTCGGCTCAAGTGATGGGTCAAAGTCCAGAACTTCTCCATGCCTTGGGGCAAAGCCCATATCTGATTGACGAATGAGCCCTGCATCTAACAGAGAATCACCCGCACCATAGACGTATTCAAGCTGCAGCCTGTCCTTTAGAAAAGCAACAGCATCCCACTTATTAAGCGGCTGTGGAATAAAATAAAGCTTCCGTCCCTGAAGAGAAACCTGCCAGCCTCTCTCCTCGCCCCACAGCTTCAATTCAGCAAGCGGAATGTGAGATAGATACTCCTCTTTCATAATTAAATAAAGAAATCTTCCCTCTGCTGTACGGGTACGCTTCACCCATGCCGCAACCGGAAGTTCCGAGATCGCCCTCAGCATCTCTCTGACTGGCATACACTCCCTAAGTCTCTCATCAACAATGGCCTGCCAATCCTCAAGCGGCTTGCCATGGTGAAGAATACAGCCCCCATTTGTTGTCACGGCATACTCCGGTTTAAGCTCTTGCTCAAAGAAGGTGATTCGTTCATACTGTGCGGTTGTTCTTGTCGTCACTGGAATGAACCAGCCTGATTGATGAATCGTCTGCAAAGATTTTTTCGTTTTAACAGACATATAGGAAAGCGGCCGTTCGTCCAGCACCTCAACTAAATCATACTCTCCTTCATACGCATACTGGTCAAGCACTCGATGTGAGTAAATCAGCGTCCTGTCTAAATCACTGGCAAATGCAAATGTCTTCATGACGTTTGCTCCAGCGGACGAATTAACCCGCAGCACGTGTAAGACATATTGGCATATTCAATGACAGGAACACCTCTGTCCTCTGCCAAAAGCAAGATATGCTTCAGCTTCTCCTGAGATTCAGGCTGAATCAAGATTTTCCAAGGGATTCTTCTAAGCAGCACGCGGGTCGTTTCACCAACACCCGGCTTAATCAAGTGGGTATTTTCAATTTGAAACTCCTGACCGATTGCTTCAATGGATGCCATTCCCCGCCAATCTGCCGGTGCTCCTTGCGTAAGTATGGTTTCTGCTTTCTCTTGTACATTTGGTCCGAGGCTGGAAAATGCTTCTTCAATTGTATCCACATATAGATTGGACACATCTTCATCAAGTAGCTCTTTATAATACTTTGCCCCATGGAAATCATCGGCATTGATCCAGCGGTTGTTTAATACCGTACGACTGACAAGCCCTGATACTGTCGAATTCAGGCAGGCACTTGGAATGAGAAAGTCCTCCCTCGTTCCGTATACATGTGTACAATAGCCGGGGTCTGCCAGCACAGCCAGCTCACTCGAGAGACGTACACCATACTTTTTTTCAAAATCAAGAACAGCTTTTTGGAGCTCTTTCGAAATCGCCCCTTTTCCAGTCCATCCATCGATAAAAGCAATTTCAAAACCTGGATGTTCTTTCAGCATATAATGCAGTGCATTCTCGTCTATTCCGCGGTCGCGAATAATAGAGATGCTGTAATGAGGCAGATCGACACCATACGCCTTTCGAATATATCGTTTGATCAGCACCCCGATCGGTGTCCCTGCACGCGCCAAACTGCAAAGCACGGTTTGGAAACCTCGCTTCTTCACAATCTGTTCTGCTACAACAGCTACTGCTTCTGCTACCTTTTCCTTACTTTCTTCAAGAGATTGATAGAATAAAGTCATATAAGATGCCGTTGGTTTGTACTCAATTGGCAGCATTTCTGAATAATGCGCGCCGCTCTGAATCGAACGCTCCCGCTCTTCTGTACTTTTCTCCATCTCAATAGAGGATAAATCTTTGAGTAAGAAGGTTACATCCTGCTCTGGATAGCTCCCCATCTTTGTATACACATTAGCCATTCACCTTCACCTCGTCTGATAAAGTCACAATATGCACATGCTTCACATGCCGCTCAGCAAATAAGTGAACAAGCGGAAGCAATGCCTCCTGAGAAACCTTTTTCTCAAAAAAGAGAAATACATCATCATATTCACCTTTTGGAATGTTGTACACGTAGTGCTGAATTCGGGCATCCTCTGGATTCATAAAGGTAAACCCATTTTGGACAGCGTATCCATCCTTATCGACTGGGTGAATAGGGCTTCTCGTTGTTGAATGAAAGAGAACGCCTTCCCCCATGTGTGCAGACAGTCTCATCGGCACATACATCAGCTCACCTGTCCCTAAGCAGAGTGTTTGTTTTCCTTTGCGTTCCTGCCGCAGCCTCAATCCCGCTTTAGCAGCTGCTTGGTCGAGCGCTTCCGTATCTGCTGCATTTAAACCAAAACGACCCGTTTCATGTATATATGGCGAATGACCTGCCGAATTTGCTGCATGAGAAAGTGAATAGGGCACTTGCTTAAAGAAAGGTTGAAGAGAGTGAAAAGAGAGACTTGGCTGCTTCTCTTGCTCCGCAATCTCATACGAATAAGCTGGCTCATCGAGCGTTTTGCCTCGAAAAATCATCTGCCCTTTTAATAAAGACAATGATGTGATGTGAATTCCAAGCTCCTCTTCAAGCTGGCTCATGGCTTTCTCATGCTCCTCCATCCGCCAGTCCAAAATGGAAAGAATGGTATAAGAATGCCTTGGATACTTTGCATGAAGGTCACGAATGATGTTGATATTGGTACGGCCTGTCGTGACTTCATCATCTACTAACACGATGGGGCGGTCTGTGCGAAGGAATGCTTCGTCTGCATAACAAAGCTGATCTGTTGCATGCGAATGTTCTTCTTCAAATACCAATGACGGGTCAAGATCCAGCAGCTGTTCACGTGTCGTATGAATGTATGATGCGCCTTCTATCACATCATACACACCATGTCCAAGGGCTGTTGCTGTTTCCGCAAAGCCGATGACGACAGGCTCATTGCCAGCTGAAAGCTTTTCTTTTTTGAGTGTTTCATAGGCTGCCGTTAACACCGTGTAATCATCCGTCTTGAGTGCCTCTACAAGAAGATCTTGGTGCGGGGGCGTCTGTCCCGTTTGCTCTTTGGCATATGCCATCGCTAAAAGACCCGAGACAAGAAGCGGTTTTACTGGATGAACAGGAATATGCTTTCCAAGCACCTTACTCACGAATAAAAAGGCTCTTTTTTTGTTCACCCTTGCCGCCATCTCAAAAAGATGCTCTTTTTCCAGCTGGAGTGCACCTTCTTTGAGATCAAGCTCAACCTCCATATGTTCCAAGATGTTCAGCGTATGCTGCTTCTGATTCTGTGAGTATGTCGATATAGCTTCTATTTTCATGAAACACCCCGTAAATGTCTGACTTCATTAAAATATGCTCTGCCCACCTGTAATGCGGCTTTGTTTCATTCATCTTATTAGAGAAAGCACTCTTCATCACGCCAACTGTGCCGTCAGCATGTTCTAGAATGCTTAATGCATCCAAGTACTCTTCCTTTGTCACAACGTACATGCTTTGCACTGGCTTGAGATGTGTTGGATGGATCACTGTCTTTCCATGTATGCCGTTGGCTACATCGAGTCTTGTCTCTTTGAGTAAACCTTGTACGTCATCGAATTCAGATAAGGACAGCTCACCGCCCTTAGAAAGCGCACGGATGAATGGTTTTTGTTCCTTTCCTGCAGGGCCAAAATGCTCCCATACAGCACCTGATACAACAAAGGAACGGCCAAAATAATTGATAATATCTGTGATCAAATCAGCAATCAATCTGATTTCATAGATGGTGGTGTCGCGATCACGGCGAATGCCATATAAGCCGCAAAGATCAGTTGCCCCAATACGAATATTCAAAATATATTCTTCATCATTCAGCATGATCTGCTTTAACTTAGACAGCACCGTATATCTTGTTTCTTTTTCTAATAAATCGGGTGTTTCCAAAATGGGCATACCGTACAGCGTTGTCTTCGTTTGTGCGGACGCCTGTTTCAAGCTGTCCAAATAATCCTTCGCATTATGAATAGAACACTTTGGAAATACAAAACCCGTCAATAAACGAAGAGATGGACCAAGCAAATCTGCCATTTTCAGCAGCTGCTTCGGCGAACGAACCCGAATAAATAAAAGCGGCATTTGTTCAGCCATTTCAGGTGTATGCGTTAATTTGTCCGACAGTTTGGCGAGTTGTACCACTAGATTCTGTTCAGCCATTTCCACTTCTTGATCACCGATGGCATCCTCTAAACAAAATACAACAGAGCAAAGCGCTTCATATTTCTGCGACAGCAGCATGGCTGCTATATCCTGTCTTGTCGCAGGCATATACAAAGTAGCACCTAATGCATGCGCAAGTACGTGCCTTGGCGTCATCAAATGCATCGCCCCCGGCCGTTTGAAAAAAATATCGTGCTGCCTCGCCTCTGATAAAAACTGAAAATACCGCATGCTGTGCCACCTCCTGTTGTTGAGAGAAAATCGAACAAATGACTTGATGATTCAAAAAAGGATGGAGCCGCTAATCAACTCCATTCCTTTTTGATCGTCCTATTCTTCTTTTGAAGCCGCAGCTTCGTTTGTCACTTCTTGATGTTTCTTTTTATTGATTTTATGAACGATAAACGTTCCGATAAATGCTAGGATAATAATCGCAAAGAATACAAGATGCGGGATTTCAATGTGAGCAGCACTCAAGCCCATTTTGATCGCAATGATCCCGATGAGAATAAACGCTGTATTCTCAAGCTCTGGAATACGGTCAATGAGAACAAGGAATAACTGCGCGACTGTACGCATCATGAGAATTCCAAGCATTCCGCCTAATAGTAGAATCCATACTTCCTCAGATACAGCGAATGCTGCAAGAATACTATCAACCGAGAAGGCAAGGTCCATAATTTCAACAGAAATAACAGTTGCCCAGAACACACCAAAGACTCGAATCAACCAGCCTTCTTTTTTCAGTTCCTTCGCTTCATCATCGCCGTCACCTAACCAGAAGTGCTTAATAACAAGCCATGCTAAGTAAGCAGCTCCAAGAACCTTAATCCACCAGAACTTAATAAGCAGCATCCCTACGCCAATGAATAGAAAACGGAAGAAATAAGCGCCAATTAATCCGTAGGTTAATGCCTTTTTACGCTGCTTTTCTGGTAGATGTTTCACCATCACAGCTAATACAAGTGCGTTATCTGCTGATAACAATCCTTCAAGCACGACAAGAGTCCCAATAAGCCCCCAAGAGACAGGGTCTGTTAATACCTCTGCCCACATATGCCAATCAAAAAACGAGGCATATGTATCCAACATATGTTTCAAAATGTCCAACTGGTTTTCCTCCTATAAGTGTAGAAGCATCAGCAGGCTTTCGCCTGCTGCTATTCTTGATCACTGTTTCTTTCTCACTTAGGAAAAGGCCCTCATATGAGCTTTTGACAGCATCTCTTGAACTGATTTGTTTCTCTTATTTACACTTCTAACCCATAATTTTGACAAAGAGCTGCAAGTCCGCCAGAGAATCCGCTTCCGATCGCGTTAAACTTCCAATCACTTCCGTGTCGGTACAATTCACATACCACAACAGCTGTTTCAATTGAGAAGTCTTCGCCTAAATCGAAGCGAATCAATTCTTCCCCGCCCTCTTCATTTACAACACGAACAAATGCATTAGAGACTTGTCCAAAATTCTGGCTGCGCGCCTCTGCATCATGGATCGTAACTGTAATTCCGATACGATCAATGTTAGCAGGAATTTTCGAGAAATCAACGAGAATTTGCTCGTCATCTCCATCTCCTTCACCCGTACGGTTATCACCTGTATGAGTGACACTGCCGCTCGGATGCTGAAGGTTATTATAGAACACAAAATCTGTATCTTGCTGACAACGATTGTTTGCATCCACCAAGAAAGCCGAAGCGTCCAAATCAAATTCGGCTCCGCCAGAATATTTATTCGTATCCCAGCCAAGACCGATCATCACTTTCGTCAGCCCTGGGTTGGTTTTGGTTAAATCGACACGTTGTCCTTTTGAAAGCTGAATCGCCATATTCGTATCTCTCCTGTCTTTGAAAATAGGAAACTATTGCGTTATCCGATATCTAAGCCAAAGTCCGTTGCAATGCGGGCAAGACCGCCTTGATAGCCTGATCCGACAGCTGAGAATTTCCATTCCCCGCCGTGACGGTATAATTCACCTACAATAATGGCTGTCTCAATTGAGAAATCCTCTGCCAAATCGTAGCGAATGAGTTCTTCATTCGATGCTGCATTTAAAATACGTACATATGCGTTAGACACTTGTCCGAAATTTTGACTGCGCGCTTCTGCATCATGAATTGTAATGACAAATGAAATCTTCTCAATACTTGCTGGTACAGCTGCAAGGTCAACATTGACCTGCTCGTCATCTCCGTCCCCTTCGCCAGTGCGGTTATCGCCTGTATGTACGACACTGCCGCCTCCGCCAGTTGTTTGGTTGTAAAAGACAAAGTCAGATGGAGAGCTTGCTTTACCTGACGCATCTAAAAGGAATACACTTGCGTCTAGATCAAAGTCATGTCCGCCGTCATACTTATTGACGTCCCAGCCAAGACCGACGACTACTTTTGTTAAACCCGGATTCGTTTTTGTTAAATCAATTTTTTGACCTTTCGCTAAAGAAATTCCCACTAGGAACCTCTCCCTTCTGTTTAAATATAGTTTCTCGTAATATCTGCAAGCTTCGCATCATTTGTACCATTTCCAAGCGCCGCAAACTTCCACTCATTCTCGTGACGATAAAGCTCCCCGACGATTAATGATGTTTTTCCTGCATAATCATCTTTTAAATTATATTTCACTAATTCTTGATTGTTTGAACGATCAACGATACGGATGTAAGCATTTTGAATCATACCAAAGTGTTGGTTCCTTCTAAGGGCATCATAAATGTTGACGACAAACACCAATTTATTCACATTACCCGGCACCTTGCTCAAGTTGACAAGGACTTGTTCATCATCTCCGTCTCCTTCGCCAGTCAGGTTGTCACCTGTATGCTCAACACTGCCGCATTTGCTCTTTAGGTTGCCAAAATAAATCAAATCTTTATTTTCCGTAAACTTATCATTTTTCAGCATGAGCACTGAAGCATCACAATCAACATCAGCGCCGCCTCCGCCGCCAAACAGCTTTCCTAAAAATCCGCCGCCTTGTGATACAGGGTCCCAGCCAAGTCCAACAAGAATATTTGTTAGCCCTGTTTTCCCTTTTGTTAAATCAATACGTTGACCTTTTTCTAATGTAATCGCCAAATCAATCACTCCTCCAGCATAATAAAAATCTATTTATTAAGCGATGGACCCTATTAAAATCATCATACATGAAAATTCGACAAAATTCATGAAATGACATTGGAGCCTCTTACTCTTTTTTCTATTTACTAGTATATACGATCTATGTTCAAGATAGGTTTCAAACACTTTATATTTTTTTAACGAAAGATGCACATTGGAATGGTTCATGTCGTTAATGAAGTGTTTCATGTGAAACATTGTCGAAAGTTCCCGATGAACAGCTCTTGCTGATAAGGAGCGTAAGATGTGGTTTCATATGTTGATATAGAAAAGATAAAAGCATGTGTTCAAAGGATAAATCCTTTCGTTTCCTTCCATCCATGGATTTCTTTATACTTATATTCAGCATGTTGATGAAAGGATGTTGATGATGCCATCACTTCATATATTAGATCAAGTCGCCATTCCTAAAGGTCAGTCTGCTCAGGAGACATTGATTCATACAACGCAGTTGGCTCAGCTGGCTGAAACGCTTGGGTATGAGCGCTATTGGTTCGCTGAACACCACAGCACAAGGGGGCTCGCTAGTACAGCGCCTGAAATATTAATGGCTCATATTGCGGCTCATACAACGACCTTGCGTACCGGATCTGGCGGTATTTTACTTCCTCAGTACAGTCCTTTTAAAGTAGCAGAGGTCACGCGGCAGCTTGAAGCCCTTTATCCTGGACGGATTGAGATTGGTGTCGGCAAATCTCCAGGCGGGATCGAAAGGACGAGGCTCGCTTTGACGGACGGCGTGCCTAAAGATCTGTCTCAGTTTGACCGCCAGCTGAAGGACCTTCTTTTTTACTTATCAGACAGCCTGCCTTCTGGTCATCCGCATGCAGGCGTGAAAGCTGCTCCGCTTGTTGATGCTCATCCTCCGGTTTGGCTGCTTGGACTAGGAGAAAATAGTGCCATACAGGCGGCGGAGCTTGGAATCAACTATATTTTTGGCCACTTTATTCATCCTGCACGCGGCAAACAAGCATTTGAGACGTATCGATCACACTTTTCTCCATCTGTCTTTTCTAGGCAGCCACAATCTATGTTTGCCATCTTTGTCATCTGCGGTAAAACAGATGAAGAAGCAGACCGAATCGCCAGCAGTACAGATTTATGGCTGCTTCGTGTTGAAAAAGGACTGGACAGCCGCGTTCCTTCTATAGAAGAAGCAAGCGCCTATCACTACACCACACAGGAAAAGAAAAAAGTGCTGCAAAACCGCCAGCGGATGATTGTCGGCTCGAAGAAAACGGTGAAAGAGCAATTACAGACCTTGATAGAACGCTATCAAACGAATGACATCATGATTCTGAACAATTCCTTTGATCCGATCGAAAAACAACGCTCCTACAAACGAATAGCAGAATTATTTTGAAGCCAGCTTTTCAGGCTTCTTTTTTTACATTGTCATAAAAAATGGGAAATGTAACATCAAGATGTCAAAATCCTTCCGTCTGTCATCTGATCGCAAATGTGTCTTCTAATCGTTAGCGAACTGTAAACGCATAAGAGGTGTACCTTTTATATAGTAGAGGTACATATTCAAAGAACGGTTTACGAAGCTGAGAAAGAAGGAGATGACAGACATGAAAAAGAGACTCGATTGGGTTGATGCAGCTAAAGGAATTGGCATTCTGCTCGTGGTCATGGCGCATGTGCCCATTCCAGATTCGCTCAAGCAATTCATTTACTCTTTTCATATGCCGCTTTTCTTTTTACTATCAGGCATGATGTTTCGATCATCCTCATCCCCTGCTTTGTCATTTATTCAGAAAAAAGCCAAAAGCTTACTCTTGCCCTATCTCTATTTCTCCATCATTACGTATGTATTTTGGTTCTCCGTTACCCGTTTTTTCGCATTCAAGGGACAAACGGATATTGATCCTTTCGTTCCGTTTACAGGTATTTTCATATCCAATGCAGATGAAGCAAGACTCACACATAACCCAGCGATTTGGTTTTTAACGACGCTCTTTTTAGTGGAAATTTTATTTTTCTTTATGCATCGTCTTTCTAAAGGAAAACCTGCTGCCGTGATCTTGCTAACTGTTCTTTGCGGAGGTGCTGGATATGCCTCTACCTTGCTTTTAGATCAAAGTCTTCCTTGGAACGCCAATGTCGCCTTGACGGCTGTTGTGTTTTATTCGATTGGATTTTTAGCAAAGCAATGGTTTGTGGAATTAAAAACAGATCCAACCCTTCTTTTATGTACAGGTCTGCTTGTGCTAACGGCGTACATGCAAAGCTTTAATTCACGGATCGATATGCGCGTCAACGACTACGGTGATCTCTTTATTTTCTATGCATGTGCTCTGCTCGGTTCAGCTGCCGTGATTTATTTAAGCTTTAAATTGAAAACATCCCCTATTTTGACGTATCTAGGACGTAATTCTATTGTCATTCTTGTCTTGCAGTTTGCCGGCATCGATATCATGAAAGCATTTGTTTTTTATGGACTCGGTATCAATATTACTGATACAGCACAGCTCTCTTGGACACTTTTTTATACGATTGGCACATTGCTGCTCATGGTGCCATGTATCTCCTTCCTGAGCAAGTACCCGGTGCTGCTCGGCAAACCAGCCAAAGCCGCTCAACGCTACGAACAAAAAACATCCGCCGGATGAACAGGCGGATGTTTTTTGGATTAATCATTGATTTGAGAAGGATAAAGTGTCATTCCACCATCCACAAATAAGGTGGTGCCTGTGATATACGCCGCTTCCTTAGAAACGAGGAATGCAGCAGCGGCCCCAATCTCCTTCGGTTCACCAAAGGTTCTCATCGGAATTTTCTCAAGCTGCTTTTGTTTTTTCAATTCATCCTGTAAATCATCATTCGATTCGGTTGCCATGGTACCCGGCGCAATCGCGTTGATTCGAATACCTGCTTCGGCATAATCAAGAGCCAGCGTCTTCGTCATCATATTCATTCCGCCCTTTGAAGTGGAATAATGAACATTGAACGGGCGCGGAATTTCCTGATGGACACTGGAAATATTTAAAATAGACCCTTTGATGTCATGCTCCATCATATAGGCGAGCGCAGCCTTTGCGCCTAAAAATGCACCTGTTATGTTCACATCGATGACGTTTTGCCATTGCTCCAGCGTCATCTCATGCGGCAGCGCTTCTTCGCCGTTGAAGCCTGAATTATTGACGAATACATCTACTGTACCGAAATGCTCCAGTGCTGTATCCATGATGGCTTGGATGCCTTCCTCTTTGGAGACATCTGCGTGTACTTTCACCGCCCCACCTCCGTGCTGCTGAATGGCTTTTACGGTCTCTTCAGCTCCATCTTCATCGCCTTTATAGTTTACAACCACATTCATTTCCTCTTGTCCAAACCGTAATGCGATCGCTTGTCCAATTCCTTTTGAAGAGCCTGTGACAATGGCTGTTTTTCCTTTTAAATCTTGATACATCTTTATTTCCTCCATTCACGTGCTTCATCTTGCTGATACACAATGGTTACCCATTTTGGAAAAAACAAAAACACAACCCTCTGCATTTGTACTCTAAGAGGGTTGTGCGTTTCATCAAGCTAAAAGGTGTTATAAACATTTTCACACGTTTCGGCGGTTGGCTGATAAAAGCAATGCGACTTATACCTTGCCACAAACGGCTGATTGTACCAAGTCGCTGGACAATCGCCAGGCGGTTTAAAATACCAAAGGCTGAATTTTGCCGGCCAAAAACGTTCTCCGTTAATATTTCTCCGCGCAAGTGTTTTTTCCGTTTCTCGTGCTCGCTGATAGAAGTAACCATGCGTGACCGCTTCGAATGCATGCTCCTGATAAATCATTTGTGGAATCGTACGCAGCCCTTTAAAGTCAGAGCAGTTGGCACGCAAACGATTGATGCCCACGTTTCCTACGAGCAGCATCCCTCGCCTCCCTTCACCTTCTGCCTCCGCTCTCAGCAGTCTGGCCATTAAATCAATATCAGAGCTTGTCGCTCTTACCACTGCCATACATCCACCTCCAGTTCGTTTCTCTTTTATTTTATGTAGCGTTTCTGTGTAGATGACTGCCATTTTGACATGAAAAAGCACGTTCAGTGTCGGCAGCCTGTCTAAATTTGCTGGACATGTGTCTCGCTGCCAACAACACTCAAACCAAGTGACCATATACATAACAGGAAGAAATATTCATTACTATATACTCATTTACAAGTCATAAAAATCCTTCTAATTGCGACATCATCTTCAAAAACAGTCATTTGAACCTATTCAATAATCCGACTCAAAACCTTAAAATATAAAATGTTGAGTTTCTACAGGAGATATCAAATAATAAATTACAAGTTTCTCCTCTCAACTTAGTGTCATTTTTACTACTTGAAGCCAATCAACCTCGGAAGCGCACTGAGGTATTGACAGTACTTTCGCTTCATTCTACAGTAAAAAACATACAGTATTTTTCTTTTTGTGCAAAAAGAATGATATGAACTACAGCTTTTCAATGAAATTCACCATAAACCCGAGGAGGAAAACACGCCATGTTTAAAAAGAAATTATCCCTGTTTCTTCTGATCTTGTGTGTAACTGTTGTCGCTGCTGCTTGTAGTGGTGGAAAAGACAAAACAGCTGCGAAAGAAAACGATACCAAAAAATCTCTTGATGCAGCAGAGGTAAAGGTAGAAAGTGCTGAGTACACATTACCACCTCAATACGATACATCTGTACAGGATGATCAGTATGTACTAAAAGTGAATGTATCTGTAAAAAATATCAGCAAAGAGCCTCTCAATGTTGATAAAAGCAACTTCACGCTTTACCAAGATGACGCACAGGTATCTACGATCTCTCCAGATGACTACAACGAAGTATTATCTTCAAGCTCTTTAAATGCAGACAAAGTAACAAAAGGCGGTCTTTTCTTTGTTGTTGACAAAGACAAAGACTATCAGCTTGTTTACACAGAGCCAGGAAGCGGATCGAAAAAAGATGACAAAACATTAGAATTCGATATTAAAGGAAAAGACTTAATGAAAAAAGCAGATACACTACAAGCATCTGCAAAAGCTCTTTCTTCTTATATTGATGTGATGATTTTTGGTAAGAAAAACGATGATTTCGAAAAACTAACAGGTGATAACAAATCAACTGTTGTGAACGAATTTGATAAATCATTCAAGCAAGGTTACATCACTTCTTCAGGTATTTCTTCTAGCTCAGCGAAGGACGAAAACCTTGATAAGCTACTGAAAGCTGTGAAAGAAACATTAGCTGAAAAATCAAAAGTTTCAACAAAAACAAAATCCATCAGTGGTGATAAAGCTGTCGTGACTGTGACTCTGACACCAATCGATGCAAGTCCGCTTGTCGATCGTTTGAAAGAGAAAGCGACTGAGTTCTACAGCAAAAACCGTTCAGCTTCTTATGATGAAGCGCAAAAATACTTACTATCGATTTACCCAGATGAGTTTAAAAAATTAGGACCATCATCTTCTGAAGAAACAGTAGAAGTCAACATGAAGAAAAATGATATCGACCAATGGAAACTTGATTTGAACGACTACAAAACAAGCTCATTAGTTGAGAAATTCATCAAGAACTAAAGAAAAACCCCCGATTCCGGGGGTTTTTTGTTATGATTTATCATCTGGTTTGGCGAACGTGAACCCCCTCTATCATCAAAAACCAGAATATAGTCAAGTTATCTTACCCTTGACAACATTTCTTTCTATAATCAGTGTTCCATTTCTTTAGCTTGTCACTATGAGATATACAATCCTGATTATTCTTTTTTGTACTTAAGATTTTTTTCTGCTTATTTGAGTTAAAGATGTAGTGTAAACTCGAAGTAAAAAAGGTACTCCTCATTCTTTATTTCATACTGGTGCGGTGATTGTTGTTGCAGGAGCTGGTTATGTAATTGCTACAGAAGCCAGCAAGCACAGGAATAAAAAGTATAACCATTATGAAGCTATTATCCGAGGCGGAGTATATAGTCACAAGCAATTGCTAGAATGAAATCAAGAAAGGGTATTATTATTACTGGCATCCCCATAAAAGAACTTCAAAAGCTCATTCATTCTACGGAGGTCCTGTTAAATAGTTAATAGAGGTGAATAATGTATAATTACGAAAAGCTATATAAACAATATTTATATAAAAAAGATCAATTGATTTTTACTAAAGAACAAGTCGTTGAAATGATAACGTCTAAATTTAAAGCTAGAGAATTTTCAAAAACAAACATTTTAGATTTAGTGAATGATGATCACTTTGAATATACTAAGATATATAAATGTTTTGTCATTGATGATCCGAGTCTATTGATTCAATTGTTTTCAAATGAGGAAAAAAAGGATCATCGTGAACAAGTACTTCATAATCGTCTTCATCCGTTAAACCCTAAAAGAGTAAAAGAATGGGAGTATAATCACTTATTGCTTGATGAACAAGAAGGTAGAAGAATTGATATCATTTTAGAAAGTAAAGATGGATTATATGTTTCAGAATTTACCGTAAGAGATAGTTGCGAAAAGCTTAATAGGTATATAAATGCTTTAATTGTAGGTGCACTTATCGAAAATGGGTTAGAAGAATATCCTGATGGTATTCATGACGAGTATTTTCAATTTTATTTAGAGAACTTGGATCAATTCGGTTTCTTAAACTGAGAAATACGATGATCGGCATTCACTTGAAAACGCCCTCTATCAAAGAGGGCGTTTCTTTATTTTGCAAGCATCCATTTCTCTTTCATAAACAAGCTTCTGACGATGACAAACAGGATGACGACTGCCAAGGCTGAGGAGCCGAGTGTCAGGGCGATGGACATTGGATCGATGATACCAAACATCAATTGCTTACACAGCGCATGAATATTGAGGAATGGGATGGCAAAGTAATACGTATCTAGCTGCGTAGCACCTGCTCTCATGGTAAAGAACATTGGGAGCACACCTAGCGTAATGATCATGGACATGTACGACTGCGCTTCTTTGACTGAGCCCGACATCACACTGAGCAGCAATTCAATCATGGATACCATGAAGGAGAAGATGATTAACGCCGCAAACATAACGCCGATAATGCTCCACATTTGATCACCAAAGTTCAGAGCTTGCTTCAGCTTTTCTGTAAAGAGCAAAGTGGATAGAAGCAGCATGCCGATCGCCACAATCCCACTTAAAATACCGAACATAGAGACAGCGAGCCATTTCCCGATGAGAATCTGGAGTCTGCTGGCAGGCGTCAGGAATAAGGCTTCAATTGATTTTCGGTCTTTTTCTCCCGCTACAATATCAAGCGCAGCCGGCAAAGCTCCTGAGATCACGGAGGTCACCAAAATCATTGGAAGGAGAATCGACAACAGCATAGCAGTCACTCCGTTTTCCCCTTCATCACCTTCTTCTACATCAACGGACTGTACTTCAAACGGATGAATAACAGACGTATCGATTTGATCCGCTGCTAAGCGCTTCTCGACCACCTGGTTTTGATACTGCTCCAGCAACGATTGCAGCATTTGAACGGTGATCACCGAATCATCATCTGTCGTATATCCATGAATTTTAATGGCGAATGGCTTTTGATGCTTGAGCATATCGCCAGCCTCTTTCGGCATTTCCAGGTAAGCATTTGCCTCTCCATCTTTGACGGCTTGCTGCGGATCATCAAATGTTTCAAGGTTTAGGTTTTTGACCTCTTTGATCATTTGGTTCATTTCGGCTGGAAGCTGTTCATTGATGGCGACTGTATAGGCTTTATCCCCTGGATCTGCAATCATGCTTTCATAAAAGAACACCAGCCCAAGCATGGTCAAAAGAGGAATCAGTACGGTTAAGAGCAACGTTTTTCGATCCCTTAGCGCATCTGTCATTTCTTTCAAAAAGACGGTTTTCCACATTATGAAATCCCCCTAGCGAGCTTCGACATAAAGATATAGTTCAAGTCTTCACTTTGTTCCTGTGCATATAATTCTGGAAGTGTCCCTTTGTAAACAAGCTCTCCTTGATGAATCATCATGACACTGTCACAAAGCTGGCTGACTTCTTCCATGATGTGGCTTGAAAAGAGGATCGTTTTATTTTGCTGCTTGAGCTGATGGATAAAATCTCTGAAAATATTACTCGACGTGATATCTAAGCCTGTTGTCGGTTCATCAAATAAAATAATGTCAGGATCATGAATTAACGTTCTGGCAATCGCCACCTTTTGTTTCATTCCTCTTGAGAATCCTTTCACCTTGCGATCCATGTATTGTCTCATCCCAAAACGCTTTGCCAAATCCTCTATTCTTGCTTTGATTTCATGCTGATCTAAGCCATATAATTTGCCAAAGTATTCAAGGTTTTCTCTTGCCGTCAAACGATCGTAAAGCCCCGTCTCTCCGCCAAACAAGACACCAATTCGCTTTTTCACTTCTGTTGCTTCTTTCACTGTATCAAAGCCTGCAACAGTGACTGATCCGTGCGTAGGCTCTAATAATGTGGCTACGGCGCGCAACAATGTGGTTTTCCCTGCCCCATTTTCTCCTAGAATGCCAACGACTTCCCCTTCCTTCACGGAGAACGTCATGTGTTTCATCGCTTTCACGACTTTTTTCTTATCTTTAAACCAGCAGCTGCAATCGCTGAGAGTAATCATGTGGTTCGCCCCTTTCAACTTTCTAAGTCTATGATAGAAAAAATAACGCTTGCCTGATATAAAAATGTCGCGAAACGTCCTTTTTCTGTCTTGAAATGATCTATTTCAAAAAAACAAATGGTAAAATAGACAAATAATAAGAATAGTCATAGGTGATTTTTATGATAAAAGTAGGTCTCGTCGACGATTACCGATTAGATTTAGAAAAGCTGCACGCCATTGTAGGCAGGATGGAGGCTGTGGACATCGTCTTTGTCACGCAGTCAGCAGAGGATGCATATGAGAAGGTCAAAAAAGGAGACATTGATCTGTTGTTCGCTGACATTGAAATGCCTGGAATGTCCGGCTATGAATTAGCGGACCTCATTCACTCTCACGCACTGAATGTCGATGTGGTCTTTGTGACAGGAAACAGTGGATATGCGGTCCATGCGTTTGATTTGAATGTACATGATTATATTATGAAGCCCTACCAAGCTGATCGAATTGCCAAATGCTTAGAGCGTTATATGTCCACCAAGCAGGAGAAGAGCATTCATGGACGGCTTCTCATTAAACAGCAGTCAGATATTCATGTGCTGCAGAAAAAGGATGTTATTTTTGTTGAGCGAACAGGCCGGTCAACAACTATCGTGACAACAACAGGAGATATCCAGACCTATCAGACACTAAATGAGCTAAAGGGCGATCTGGCTGAAAAAGATTTTATCCGCTCCCACCGATCGTTTATCATTAATATTCATTACATTAAGAATTTCTCGGCGTATGCTAAAAATTCGTATATTGTGTCTTTTGAAGGTACAGATAAAAAAGCCATGATGACCAAGCAGCAATTAGAATTCTTTAAGAAATACTATTTTTAAGGAGAACGAACGTGAACGCTTTCTATCTTGGATTTCGCATTTATGCTCTCATATGGTTAGGTCTTGCGTTTCATGCAGCTGCTGAAGCCTTTCTGCCGCTTTCATCCATTGTGTTGTGGCTTCTTACCTTTTGCGCGGTGTGTGTTTATACATTTTTCATGTACAAAAGATTTTTGCCTCATACGAGTGGTGATGTGATATTAGGCGCTTTTATACTCATTACCTGCACAGGCCTTTTGCTCTTTCTAACGCAACCGAATGAGCTGAGCTGTCTTTTGGCGCTCATCATCATGGTGACTGTCGATATCCTCTCGTTGAAGGTGATGCAGACAGAGAAACAGTTAAATGGACGGCTTCAAGAGCTCATAAACGCAGAATCAAGAACCAATGAATTACTTCTTGAACTGCGCAGTAAACATCATGAAACAGCCAGACATTTAAATGCCTTTTCCGCGTCGAACGACGAGCATGAAATTAAAGATTTGATTCAGCAATACGTCAAACATTTCCCCTGGATTAAAGGAGAAAATGCATATTTAGCCTCAATTCTACATTCCTTTTTGGAGCGGGCTGAGAAAGAGGACATTGCACTTTCACTAGACCTTCAAGCACCCTTTTCATCGCTTCCTTTTTCAAAGGCGGATCAGGTTAGTTTTACTGGCAACCTGCTTGATAATGCTCTAGATGCAGCGATTGAAGCGAAGCAAGCCGGAAAAGAGGGAAGCATTTCGGTCACGACCTCTATTCGGAGCGGGCTATTTTTAATCCATTGTGAAAACAGCACAAAAGGTATGGAAAAACACGTGCTAGATCATTTGTTCAAAACTTTTGGCCGCTCGACAAAAGGCGGCGATCATCAAGGCATGGGGACGTATATCATTCAACAGCTTGTAGAAAAGGCAGACGGTACACTTGATTTCACTTACCGTTCTCCAAATTTGCGGCTCGTCATCAAAATCCCTCTCACCATGTCATAAAAAAAAGGTGCATAGCTGCACCTTTTTTTAGTGTTAAGAGAAGATCTTATCGATTTGATTGATTTCCTCTTCTGTTAATTGAACATCGTTTGTTTTTAGGTTTTGCAGCACTTGGTCTGCTCGTTTTGCTCCTGGAATAATAGCATCAATGCCATCCTGCGCTAAGAGCCAAGCGAGTGCGACGTGTGCTGTTTCTGCATTCTTTGATTGAGCAATGGCTTTCAGCTTGTCTACTTTTTCGAGATTTGAAAGGAAAGCATCGCCTTGGAAAAGCGGATCCTTTGCTCGAATATCATCAAATGTCGCATCTTTTGTAAATTTCCCAGTCAACAAGCCTGATGCCAATGGGAAATAAGGAATAAAGGAGATCCCATGCTCGACACAGTATGGAAGAAGATCCTGCTCTGCCTGACGTTTCAGCAGAGAATACTCCGATTGAAGCACGTCTAAGTAGCCATCTCGGTTAAAGGCTTGAAGCTGTTCAAAATCAAGGTTTGATGCACCGATTGCCCTGATTTTCCCTTCATCCTTCAATTCCTTTAATGTGCCTGCTACTTCTTCGAGCGGCGTGCGTCCATCCGGGAAATGCATATAGTACAAGTCAATATAATCAGTTTGCAGTCGTTTCAGGCTATTTTCGACCTGCCCTCTTAAGAAATCACGGCTGTTATCAAGTTCAATTTGGCCGTTTACTTCCTTATGAGCTCCTTTTGTCGCAAGGACAAGCTTTTCTCTGCCGCCTCTTTTGGCAATGATCTCACCGATTAATTCCTCTGAACGGCCCAGCCCATAAATAAAAGCAGAATCTAAGAAATTGACACCTTGATCAAGAGCCGTCTCCACAAGCTCCCGTCCAGCATCCTCACTAAGATTCGGGAATAAATTATGTCCACCTACTGCATTCGTACCAAGCCCTATCGGATTTACCTGCAAATCAGTTCGTCCAAGCGTTACCTTTTTCAAAAGCTCATCTCCCTTATCTACATAATCATCCTTATTTTCCCACGAATCATTTCCAACATTCAAGTATACCGCTCTCTAAAATCAACCTGCAGGTGGACGCCGCGAAAATAGAAGATGCGTATGATGAAGATAGACTAAAACGAAAAGGAGATCTTGTCATGACCATTCAAATTGTCATCATTATGATTATTCTGCTTTTAAGAACAGGCAAGGAAAAAGAAATCCGCCCCATCAGGCTTCTCATAGGACCGCTCATTTTATTAGGCACACTCTCTTATTCCTTTACTCTGCATATTGAAATCACGGCGATGAGCCTGCTTGCAATGATTGTCTTTGCACTCACAGGTTTTGCAATCGGGCTATGGAGAGGTAAACTATACAAAGTAACATATGATCAACAGTCGGGGCGTATCACCGCCGCCAGCTCACTTTATGGAACACTTTTTTTCATCGGAATCATCCTTATCCGGATGACAGTAGGTTCAATTGTACAGGATGGCGGTCATTCCCTGATCATTTTCGCAAATGGCCTGACATTCCTTCCAATCGGCAGTATGATCGGCTTACGTTTTATTCTTTTAAAAAGATATATGAACATCAAAGCATCTGCTGCTATTAACTGACAGACAGGAGTTTTTGATATGAACCTTCAGCAGCCACTCAAGCTTTTAGGTCAAATAAGGCGGAAATTCGTATTAGGCCTTGTATTGACCTATATGTATATTCAAATGTATGAGCCCCTTTCATTAGGCGAATTGGTGTTTCGCACCTTCGTCTATTTGGTGTTTCTCCTTTGTCTTTTTCCAAAAAACAAGCTGCCGCCTAAAAAGCAATTTTCTATGCTCCTCTTGATGTGGATTCTGACACATCTCTTGTGGCTGGTGACAGGTCAGATTCAAGACAGTATTGGACTGACCTTTTTTATGATCGGCTTTATCGCTTTTCGTTTTTCAGAGGCGCATCATCCCTATCTATTTGCTATCATCTTTTTCACCAGTGGGATCAGCTATTATATAAACGATTTTTCTTGGAACATGGTGATCACTCTCCCGCTATTCCAGCTGCTTGTGTATACACTTGTTTTGATTTCTAGAATGCGTCGGCGTGAACAGGAATTAAAGGAAGAACACTTCGGAGAACTGCAATTGGTTCACAAGGAATTATCAGAAGCCCATGAACAATTGAAAAAGGCGCATATGGAGCTTGAAGAAGCGACCGTTCAGTCACTCCAATTTGCAGTGCTGGAGGAGCGAAGCAGAATTGCACGTGACCTGCATGACAGTATCGGTCACCAATTAACCTCGATGATTGTCCAGCTGCAGTCTTTGCCCTACCGTTTAAAGCAGGAAGAACCAGAGCAGATGACGCAGACGTTTCAGGAGCTGATCAATATTTCTAAAAATTGTCTCACCGAAGTTCGTTCTGTGGTTCATCATATGGCGTCAGATGATGCAGGTCTCGGACTTGCCGGACTTCGCAGCCTCATCAAGCAAGGAGAGATATCGGGTGAGCTTGACATTCACTTTCATACAGAGCAGCTTACGTATAAAAAATGGCCGCTCTCCGTATCTGAACTGCTTTACCGCATTTTACAAGAAGCCATCACCAATACACTTCGCCATGCCAAGGCGACCGCGATGACCATTACACTATCTAACGACCAGCATGAGCTGATGATGAACATTGAAGACGATGGATATTTGACCAGTGAAAAAGATATTTCATTTGGCTTTGGACTGTCAGGCATGAAGGCACGGTGTGACGCAGCAGGCGGTTCCCTCAAGACGGCCATACGCGAGCCGCACGGCTTTTGTATCCATGTTCAAATTCCTATCAAGGAGGACTCCGAGACATGACACACCCTATTAAGATTGGCATTATTGATGATCAGCCGCTGATCCGCCAAGGATTTCGTTATATTGCAAGCGCTCAAGAGGATATTGACGTCATATGGGAGGCGTCAGACGGTCAGGAGGCGGTTGAGCTTTGCTCGATCAACACACCAGACGTACTGCTGATGGATGTACAAATGCCTGGAATGGATGGCATCACAGCAACAGAACACATTTTAAAAAAGCATCCAGATGTAAAAGTTGTGATTCTCACGACCTTTGATACGGAAGAATACGTCTTTGACGGAATTCGTGCAGGGGCAGTCGGTTATTTGCTGAAGGATACAATGCCTGAGGAATTAATTGAGGCCATCCGTACCGCCTTTGCTGGTGAATCTGTATTTCGAACGGCAGCCTCTGAGCACATGATGGCACGAGCTCTTCAGCAGGCAAATGATACACATCACACTCATCTGCTTCACGAATCATTCACAGAACGTGAACGCGATGTATTACAGCAAATGGCCTATGGCTTAAAGAATGAAGACATTGCTGATCAATTATTTATCAGCAAAAGTACGGTAAAAACGCATGTGCACCGTATTTTACAAAAGCTCAATGCACAAGACCGTACACAGGCTGTCGTCTTCGCCATCCGGCACCGCCTCGTGAAATAAAAACTACCTTCACTTCAAGATTTTTATACAAAAAACATTTAAAACCTAAAATAAATCTACAAATCAATACTTATTAACTAGTATATTGTGCTTATTTAATTCCTTATTTTATAGGTGATTGTGTTAAAAACTATCAAAAATAGGGACTAAAACCTATTCCTCATCATGAATGAATTTCGATAGAATGAATAGTGCAAATCGTCATTAGGATATTTTCCCCTTTAACACCCGAATATACCAATCTATCTGTTTCTTTTTTCTTAGTCAGATAGCGGGAATGAAATGACGAAAGAAAAGCAAAGGAGCTTCAACTGTGAATCTTAAAAAAATAAGTGCACTCCTCATGATTTCATTCGTGATGATCATCTCTGTAGCCTGCCAGGGCTCAGCCAAATCAACCGACGCTGATCAAAAGTCAACAAAAACAGCAGAGGTAAAAGTCAATAGCTACGAATATACGTTACCAGAAGACTCAACAACTACCCTGAGAGACAATGAATTGGTACTAAAAGTCAATCTGACGATCACAAACAAAGGTGACAAAGCCCTTTCATTATATAACTCTGACTTCTCCCTTTATCAGGACGACGCCAAAGTATCTGATTTAAAATTCTACGGCAGCAAAGACCGTCTTGACCTTGGTTCATTGAACAAAGGCAAGTCACTTTCAGGAGCTCTTTATTTCCTAGTAGACAAAGGGAAGAAATATCAGTTCGTCTATCAGGACAGCATCAAGAAAAACAGTGATTCCATCCAAATCGACCTAGATGGAAACAAAATACTCGATTCAGCAAAAAAGCTGGATAACCCAGCAAAAGCGTTATCCGCTTATACCGATATTATTGTTTTTGATAAAAAGAACGATGAATTCGCAGATTTAACGGGTGACAACCAATCGGATGTCGTCAATAAATACCATGAGATGTTTGTAAAAGACTTCAAAAGAAGTGCAGGAATATACGGAAATGAAGTGAGTGACCGAGAGATTCTGTCGATGTACAAACGCATTCAAAACACCATGAAGGATAAAGCGAAAGTAGAAACAAGTGTGAAAACCATCTCTGATGACGAAGCAAAGGTTGTCGCTCAAGTCACAGGCATTGATGCTTCTAACTTAAAAGACAAGCTAGACAAGCAAAGAGACGAGTTTTACAACGGGAAAATCCGTTCTAAAGAAGAATTGTATAAAAAAAGCTTAAACATGTACGCATCTGAATTCGAAAAACTTCCTCCCGTTTCCAGCCCAGCTGAATATGAAGTGAAAATGAAACGTAATGGGGATGGTCAATGGAAAATTGACCTCAATGATTATAATACAGAGCAGTACATGAGTGGTTTTATTAAAACGAGATAATCTAAAAAAAGACGCTGGCCTCTGAAGGAGCCGCGTCTTTTTTATATTATACTGTCGCCTCTTGCTCTTCTTTCACCGCTTTTT
Organism: Bacillus sp. PK5-006; assembly: GCF_054161415.1. Classification (NCBI taxonomy): domain Bacteria; kingdom Bacillati; phylum Bacillota; class Bacilli; order Caryophanales; family Bacillaceae; genus Bacillus; species Bacillus sp. PK5-006. The sequence continues at coordinate 3,464,361 of NZ_CP096414.1, forward strand.
CGATATCTTTAAAACGGCTCGATACAGTCGACGCACTAATGCCATACTTCTTCGCTACTTGTGCTTGAGAAAGCGGAGCATCGCTTGCAAGTGAATGAATATAGTATTCGATTCCCGCAGCAAATGACGCTGCTTTACGGATCACAGGTGATTTCTGATCACAGTAGGCTTTCCAAACCGTTAAAGCACCATCTGTCAGGCTTTGGTCACCGTGCTCCTTCATTCCGTCTTCAATCAGCTTAGCAGTTTCCAGCTGGACGTCACTTGCCCAGTCCATACGATCTGCTGATAGACCTGCATCGCCTTCTGTTTGAGCAGGTGTTTCTGATTCTTCTACTTCTTGCTTCGCAAACATACACTTCAGCACATCAGGGAATGATTCTCTCATAAATGTGCTGCGCGCCCCTCCATTTGCTTCATATGCGTCAACAAGCTGGCGAACTTGAAGAAGAAGAGTATCTGTAAACTCTTTCGCAAACATCGTATATTGAATGAAAAACTCTGCCTTTTCTTCAAATTGAACAGGAAAACCAAGCACGAGACTTCCCTTTTCAGGCAGTACCGTTTGATCAGGTTTTACATCTACTTCAACCTTCTCCGCTGTTACCATATTCTCAAAGTAAAGAGACTCGTCCGTTTTTTCATTTAATAAAAGCAAAGATGGCTCCATGTCTGTCCAAGATTGGACCACTTGTCTTGTTTTCGGACGGGTAATATCTTCTGCTTTCTTTGTCAGGAACTCTTCGAAAATGGTCTCTTTCTGATCAGTTAATGGACGGAAGAAGATGCCCCATACACTCAAATGGAAAACTGAGATTTGTTGCGTTTCTTTATCCATATCTGCAAGGAAAGAAAACTCATTAATGAATTGATTGATCGCTCTCTGATGCTTAGAAAAAGCATAATTCATTAAATCCTTTTGAACTTGAACAGCTTCCTTAAACACAAGCTCAGACGTTTGTTCTCCGCCTGATTTTTGACCACAGCAATGTTTATATTTTTTTCCGCTTCCGCATGGGCAGAGCGCATTTCGTTTAATTTTTCCCAAAATAAAACCTCCGACATTCTAGTCTAACCTCACTATTTTAACAAACGATTGCACAGGAGGGTTTTATTTTCAAGAAAAAAGAAAAATCTGAATGATCAGTTAAATTATAAAATCACCTGAAGATCACGATAGATCATAGGAAAGACAGACTTTCTCTGTTTATTTTCTCCAATCATACCAACAGATTTTCCTCAGCTCATTCCTTCGAATAACTGCTTTGCCTCAAAATAAAAGATTTGAACGAATTTCTTCGTATTGACTCTGCCTGTCGATCCTGAGGGAGAAGATGTCTTCTGCATTTCTTTCATTCTTTGACTGACATCGGTAAAATCGAAAAACTTCGACGCGTAGTGCTCAAACTTAGGATTTGAGAAATCTGTTAATCCTAGTGAGGCAAAATGATTCAAGGAATGATGAATAGCTCGTCTAATCCGCTGCTCCGCCGCTTTCACTTCCCGCATCACCTCTACATCGGTTGCACCATGATCCAGTTTTCTTTCTGCTGTTTTGATAAACAGCTGCTTTAGCGGCGGGAAATTGACCTCATGAGAATTAGCTGACTGTGTTTCATGTAAGTAGATGAGTATCTCCAGTAAATCCTTAGAGCCGCTCTCACCGACAATTCCCAGCTCAGATAAGAGGAATTCCCCAGCCTCTTTCATCGTTCTTCTCTTCGCCCCAGTGCCGGCACCTTGAGAAATGACAGGCTCTAATGGCAGCACGTGGCGAAGAGAGGCTTGTATATCGTAAATCGATTTTTCCAGCTTGATACGCTCCATGACTTTTCGAATCACACTGACGATCTCAATACGATTGACAGGCTTATGGATATAATATTCAATCCCTAGTTCATAGGCTTCTGCCATCATCTCTTTCGCCTCTACTTGGGAAATCATAATGACCTTGCCTTTGAATTCAGGGTGAATATGGCGGATGGTTTGAATGCCATCTCTAGCAGGCATTAAAAGATCAATCAAAAGGATGTCTACTTTCTTGAGGTTCAGGGAATGTGCCTCTAATCCAACTCCGTCACCCGCTTCATCTACGACCTCTCCCAAATCCTCATCCTCTATGATTTGACCTAAAATCGAGCGTATTGCACGATCATCATCTGCAATGAAGAATCGCATACACTCACCCTCTCTGTATTAAATTTTGTATAGGAAGTACAAGCAGAAAAGCTGCACCTTTTGTTTCTTTTGGTTCGATTTGAATATGACCGCCAAGCTCTTGAACCAGCTCTCTCACATAGGATAAGCCAATCCCTGTAGACGGTGTTCCAAATGCATCAAATTTGGAGGTATACCCTGGATCAAACACAATCTCTCTCATTTTTTTAGGAATCCCTGGTCCGTCATCTTCAATCCGAATCTCTATTTTATCATGACTTCCTTTCAATTCGAGTGAGATCATCCCGGTATCTTTTATTGCTTCGACTGCATTGGCCATTAAATTATTAATCAGCGATAAGAAAATAAACACATGATAATCATGCAGATGAATGCCCCTTATATCAGATGTAAAGGAAATGTTTTTCCCAAGAGATAAAGCATACTTCTCTTGAATCCGGATGACAATTTGGACGAGCTCTTCCGCCTTCATATAGTCTTGCATATTTTCCTTCGAAATCAGCTTTGAAAGCCCAGCATAAATACGCTGATTGTCCTTTTTCACTTCATGAATTTCTCCTGCGAGCTTTAACAGCTCCTGACTCACTTTTTTCCCTGCTTCGTGTTCATGCAGCAGACGGTAAAGCCGGTATGATTCTTGTGTAATATGCTCTGTATGTTTTAACGTTTTCTTTAAATGCACCGTTTCTTCATATAAATTCGAAATGACCATCATCATATGCTCATTTTGTTTCATGATCTGCTTTTCTCTTGATTGAGCCTCATACAGCTTCATCATATTAAAAAAACTGATCACCACAAAGCTGTGAGCAAACGCAATGAGGAACATATCGCTCAGCTTTGATAAGGTCATCGTTGTATCAAACACTAGAAATTGTACAAACAGCTCGACAAAATCAGCAACTAATTCGATCATCAGGCCGATGATCCCAATGAAAATAGAGCGCTGTTTAAAGCGTCCCGTACGGACGGCAAAAAACAGGAAAGCATAAGTGAAATAGAAAAAGAAGCTTGGGAATTGCTGATAAAATGATGAAGCCAGATCAGCATTCTGCTGAATTAAATCTAAGCCTACCCGAAAAAGCACAATGGCTGCGCCAGTTAAAAATCCCGGCAATAGCGGTTTAGATTTTCTTAAGAGTAATAAGCAAAAGAAAAACGCAGGTGCGCCAAAGCTGATGCGAAACGTCTCATTCACAGGATAAAACTTCAGCTCTCCTGCAAGCGGCACAATGACCATCATAAAAATTAAAATGAATGCGTCCTTTTTGACAAGCTGATTTAAACTCAAATGACTGACATCCCTTCCCCTGTTTGCATAGCCACAGTATACAAGGAGACTCTTTTCTCCACAATGTACAAAAAAATAATTTTCACTGTTCCTTTTATCCTCAAAATCCTTTTTTATGACTATTCTCCGGGGCAGCAAGGTGACCTTTCAGCTATTCACTGTTTTGATCATTGACGACAATAATAGGAATTGTTTAGACAATCATCGACAGACTGATTTTTATTTGTAAGTTTTTCTGTAGATTTACGTCAGATTGTGTAGTTTCCAAGATAAATTGAATGAATAATTTTAGTGAAACTATATGTAAGCGTTTTCTTAATTTTCACTAAAAACCCTTTTTGTTTTTCCGCCGACAATGCCTTCATTTGTACATATATTTAGGTGTAAAGGAGTGGTGCAAGCAGCGCATGACAAGTTCTTTGAAGATGTGTAACATGTTTTCGTGCCTATTTGATCGCATTTTTTGTCATCCGCCAATTCAATAGGGTACTTTTTGATTTTTGATTGGAGGAATCGTATGAAAACAGCAATTTCTAATAATACACAACACGCATGCCAGTCTTCTGTTGATCAATGGGCAGAAGAAATACGTCCGTATTACATAAACGGACAGAATGCTGGCTACATTCCAGCACTTGGAAAAGTGAATTCCTCTCAACTTGGTATCAGCGTGATAGGCCCAGATGGATCATCTGTACGATATGGTGATTGGGACGTTCCCTTTACCCTGCAAAGTATCTCAAAAGTCATCAGCTTTATAGCTGCCTGTTTAGGAAGAGGCGTACCTTACGTCTTGGATCGGGTAGATGTAGAGCCAACTGGTGATGCATTTAATTCCATCTACCGTCTTGAGATGCATAAACCAGGGAAGCCCTTTAATCCAATGATTAATGCTGGAGCTATTACCGTATCCTCCATCCTTCCCGGAAAGACTTCTACAGAAAAGCTAGCATATATTTTCGATTTAATCGAAAACTTAATAGGAAAGCGTCCATCTGTTAATGAAGAGGTTTATCAATCAGAATGGGCAACTGCGCACCGCAACCGTGCTCTTGCTTATTACTTAAAAGAAACCAATTATTTAGAATCAGATGTCGAAGAGACATTAGAAGTGTACCTAAAGCAATGTTCCATCGAGGTCACAACTGAGGACATCGCCTTGATTGGACTAATTATTTCAAGTGATGGCTACCATCCCTTTAAACAAGTCCAAGTCATCCCAAAGGATATCGCAAGACTAACAAAGGCATTGATGCTGACATGCGGCATGTATAATGCATCTGGTAATTTTGCTGCTTTCGTAGGGGTACCAGCCAAAAGTGGTGTGTCTGGAGGAATTATGGCTTGCGTTCCGCCAAGCGCAAGAAGAGAGTTCCCGTTTCAGACAGGCTGTGGAATCGGTATTTACGGTCCCGCCATTGACGATTGTGGTAATAGCATTACCGGTGTCATGATGCTGAAAAAGCTCGCCAAAGAGTGGGATCTCAGTATTTTTTAAAGAAATAGGATGAATTAGAAGAGGTGATGTTATGAATGATTTATTAACAACAACAAATGGTTATCTATGGTCATATATTATTGTTGCACTATTAATTCTTGTCGGTCTTTATTTCACATTCAGGTCTCGTTTCCTTCAAGTGCGTATGCTTAAGGAAATGGTGATTGTTCTGAAAGAAGGAACAAACAAACAAAAATCTGGCGTATCGCCATTCCAAGCCTTTGCTATTAGTATGGCGGCTCGGGTTGGAACTGGGAACATTACTGGGATTGCGATTGCAATTGCCATGGGTGGTCCGGGCGCTATTTTTTGGATGTGGCTCCTAGCCATTATCGGTTCCGCGTCAAGCTTTGTTGAAAGTACGCTTGCCCAAGTGTATAAAGTAAAAGATGCATCCGGCTTTCGCGGTGGTCCCGCTTACTATATTGAAAAAGGCTTAAAGAAACGCTGGATGGGGATCTTGTTTGCTGTATTAATCACCATTTCTTTTGGTATTGTCTTTAACGCTGTACAGTCGAACACGATTACCATTGCATTTGAAAATTCATTTGGTACAAATCGTCTGGTCGTAGGCGTCATTATGGCTATCGGATTTAGTATCATCATTTTCGGCGGGGTCAAAACGATTGCCAAGATGGCAGAATACATTGTGGTCTTCTTAGCTGTCGCTTATATTGGTATTGCTCTTTTTGTCATGATTACAAACATTACTGAACTTCCTGGTGTGGTCAAGACTATTATTTCACATGCATTCGGTATTGAGCAGTTTGCTGGTGGTACCATGGGTGCCGTCATTATGGAAGGGATCAAACGGGGTCTATTCTCAAACGAAGCTGGGATGGGTAGCGCACCAAACGCTGCTGCAGCTGCCGTGACGACCCACCCTGTAAAGCAAGGACTGATCCAAGCATTTGGTGTCTTAATTGATACACTGATTATTTGTACAAGTACTGCCTTTATCGTCCTTTTCTCAAGTGCATATAAAACGACAAAATTAACAGGTATTGAGCTCACTCAAGCATCTTTAAGTGAACACATCGGTCCTTGGGCTTCGGGTGTTCTTGCCATTATGGTTTTCTTATTTGCGTTTAGTACGCTAATCGGGAATTATTACTATGGTGAAACGAACATTGAATTCCTTAAATCAAGCAAAGCATGGTTGATTGGATACCGTATTGCGGTCATTGCCATGGTTTTATTCGGTGCTGTAGCAAGTGTTCCTTTTGTTTGGAATCTTGCCGATCTGTTTATGGGCTTAATGGTCATCGTCAACCTCATTGCCATTACCATGCTGTCTAAAGTCGCTTTTGCAGCATTAAAGGATTATTCACGGCAGAAAAAAGAGGGGAAAGATCCAGTCTTTTATAAAAATGCCGTTCCAAACAATGAGAACATTGAATGCTGGGACGATGAACCTGCTTCGTTGAAAAAGAATCATATCGGGTAAATCACAAAAGCTCTGGTCCCCTGACCAGAGCTTTTTTCTTTAGTTCAAAAATTCGAGGATGAGTTTGTTTACTACTTCTGGCTTTTCATGATTGATCCAATGAGAAGCATCATCGACAAAAATCAGTTGGCCATTAGGGCAAATCTTTATCGTTTCCTTTGCCAATTTTCTGCTTAAAAATTTGTCTTCCATCCCCCAGATCATGCGAACAGGTACTAAAATACGTTTAGATATCGGCTTTTCAAAGCCGCCCTTTTTAATGGCTCGATACCAATTCAGCATTGAGGTCAAGGCGCCTGGCTGCGTCCAAGCGAGCTTGTAGCTTGAGACATCTTCCTTCGTGAACAAATGCGGTCTTGCCGTCAGCCCAATGGCTTCATCCAGCTTTTGAAAGTGATTTTCTTGAAGTGCTGCCTCTGGAGCATTCGGAAGCTGAAAAAAAGCGATATAGGAGCTTTTCTTCCACTGCGGCGGATAAAAAGGAAGAACCTTCATCATCACCCGCGGATGCGGCATATTGACAATGATTAATTTCTCGACATATTGAGAACGGGTTGAAGCCAAATGCCAAGCAACAGCTCCTCCCCAGTCATGTCCGCCGACAATCGCCTTTTGGTTCGGGCTCAGCGTCTTGATCAAACCCACAATATCATCTCTCAGTTTATCTAATACGTAGGATTCGACTCCTTCTGGCTTGTCACTTAGATGGTAGCCTCTTTGGTCAGGAACAACAACACGATAGCCTGCCTCAGCCAAGGGGATGATTTGATTTTTCCAGCCGTACCAAAACTCAGGAAACCCGTGGAGCAGCACAAGCAGCGGGCCATTTTCCGGTCCAGCCATTGCTGTGTGAAGTGTTACACCATTTGTTTGGATTGATTGAAACTCAATTTGTTCCATTCCTTTGCCACCCTTCTCCTTGTCCTTTTATTCTTCCAACATAGCATATTTTCCATTTTTCAGAAAATAAAAACACTCACAAAAAAAACCTTCACACTCGTGAAGGTACAGATTGTTAACAAAGGGCTAAAATGATCTTGATTTTAGCCCTTTGTCTTCCTTTCAGCGTGATAGAAAACCTTTGAAGTCTAGGAAGGACGAGCATCGGAGCGGAGCGAATTTGACATTCGTGAGCACCGGAGCGCAGACCTGACACCGAATGCGAGGGTTTGTCTACACGCTGAAACTTCACACTCGTGAAGGTCTTCGTCTATTTCATATAATTCAGAACCCAAATCAACCCATTTTTCCGGTCCTGTACTTGTCCGTGAAGTGCGCCAAAGAAGGTATCCTGTAATTCGACCAGTACATCTCCATCAGCTTCCAGCGCTTCATAGACAGCCTTTAGTTCTTCTTCATTGTCAAACTGCATGATCAATCTGAGATTCTCTGGCTTTGGCGTGCGTCCAAATGTATCTGAAAAATGAAGCAGTGATTCCCCAAGATGCAATTCAGCATGCAGGACACGGTCTTGATGTTCATTTAAGATCTGAATATCCCCACCAAAAATCCCTTGATAATATTGAAGAGATTCTTTCACATCTTCTACAACAATATAAGGACTAACACTAATCATATCCCTCATCCTCCTCTTGTTCCGTTCATCATCTCTTTTATAGCTTATCCCAAATCGTATGAAAAAAGGCACAAATCGTCAACGGATTTGCACCTTTTTCTCATGAAGATTTCGCTAATTCACTATGTTTGTTTGAATACGCTGCATACATGACGACACCGATTAACAGCCAAACCCCAAAGTAAAGCCATGTCCGGCCTGGTAAGTTGAGCATAAGGAACAAGCAGCAGCCCATTGATATAATCGGCAAAACCGGCACAAAAGGAACCCTGAAGCCCCTCTCAAGCTGCTGATGTGTTTTTCTCAAAATAAGCACAGATAAACTGACCATGGCAAACGTTAATAACGCACCGATATTCGCTAAGTTGGACAGATCCTTCAAATCAATAAAGCCTGAAATAACAGCTGTCATTCCGCCAATCATCCATATGCTAGCAACAGGCGTATCGCTTTTGTTTGTTTTTGAAAACACTTTAGGCAAAAGTCCGTCTCGGCCCATCGCATAGGCAATTCGAGTTGCTGCATAATTATTGGCGAAAATCACAGCCATCAATCCAATGACCGCACCAACAGAAATAATACCAGCCACACTATTTTGATGTACACTTTGCAGGACATAGGACATAGCCTCTGTGACATTCAGCTGTGTATAGTGCACCATGCCTGTCATGACCAAACAAACGACAATGTAAATGATCGTACAAATAAGTAATGAACCTATGATCCCAATTGGCAGGTTCCGCTGCGGATTTTTCACCTCTTCTGCTGAAGCAGAAATTGCATCAAACCCTAAAAAGGCAAAAAATACAGCAGCAGCACCGGCAATGACACCTTCTGCGCCAAACGGCATAAACGGCTGCCAATTGGATGGCTGTACATAAAAGCCGCCTACTACAATGAAAAGAACAATAATACCGAGTTTCACAAACACCATGATATTATTAAATTTTTTACTTTCCTTCGTTCCTCTAGATAAGATCCACGCAATCAGTAGAGCAATGATAATCGCCGGCAGATTCATATATCCGCCTTGCTCCGGCCCCGCTAAGAATTGATGCGGAATCGAAATTCCAAATCCCTCAAGCAAGCTGTTGAAATAACTCGACCAGCCGCTGGCGACAGCTGAAGCAGTCAGCATATAAACAGACAATAAGGTCCAGCCCATCAAATGGCCTACAAGCTCGCCCATGGTCGTATATGAATAAATGTACGCACTGCCGAATACAGGAAGCGCTGAAGCCATTTCTGCATAACAAAGTGCTGCCAAACTGCACACAATGGCTGCAATCGCAAAGGAGAAAATAACAGCCGGTCCTGCATCCTTAGCCGCTGTTATACCAGTTAACACCATAACCCCTGTGCCAATCACTGCCCCTATACCAAGAAGCGTGAGATCTAGCCCGCCCAGTGTTTTCTTTACCTTTTGCTGTCTGCTCTGTTCCAACAAATCGTGAACGTGTTTCTTACGAAGAATATGTCGCAAACCCTTTCCCTCCAAAACGTTAGAAAAACAAAAAATCATTCAAATTTCATTATAGCAGAATAGGTACTAAGCATTCACAACCAATTCACGTAAATCTTTCTTCATAATTTTACCAAGCTTGTTTTTTGGCAGATCACTGATGAAATGAATGGATGGCACTTTGTAATCTGCCAAACGTTCCTGACAATAGTTCACCACATCTTCTTCGCAGAAATCGGCGGATTCGTCTTTTACGATATACGCACTTGGCACTTCACCATATAATTCGTCTGGCACCCCGATGACAGCTGATTCAATCACACCTGGTATTTGTTCAATGACTTCTTCTACTTGGTCAGGATAGATATTGTCTCCGCCGTATAAAATGACATCTTTGTATCTGCCTGTGATAAATAGAAAACCATCTTCATCTAGATAGCCTGCATCTCCCATATGGAACCAGCCATCTTTGAGTACCTTCGCAGTAGCGTCAGGCTGATGATAATAGCCTAAGAAATAAAATGGGCTTCTCATGACAACTTCGCCAATTTCTCCAACTGGCAGTGTTTCCTCAGTCTCAGGATGAACGATTTTCACTTCTACATCTGGATCCACTTTACCAGCAGAGCCCATTTTATCCTCGCCCATCGCAGGATGCCACGCACTGACAACCCATGCTTCCGTGCTTCCGTAGCCATGCATCATCTGAATGCCTGCTTCTTTGTAGTCCTTAATCAAACGGACCGGCACCTTCGTACCGCCAGAAATCGCAATTTCAAAGGATGAAAGGTCATACGAACCGCGCTTCATTTCTTCCAGCATGTACGTATAAGCTGATGGGAAAGCCATCATGAACGTTATTCTTTCTTTTTCGATCGTTTCTAAAATGCGCTTCGGCGTTGCATCATGTAAAAAAACAAGTGTATACCCTTCAATGGCAGCAGCGATCAGATGATTAATTGAACTCATATGATAGAGAGGGTGACTCGCCAAGTAGCGTTTCCCTTTCAAGTCAAATCCTCGATTCCCGCGTCTTGTTAAAAATTGATAGATTCGTCCATGTCCGACCATACAGCCTTTTGGATTCCCCGTTGTCCCAGAGGTAAATAAGATCATCGCTAGATCCTCTTCTGATACCTCTTCCGCAAGATCACTGCCATCATTTGAAGCCAATATGTCTTCAAACAGCTGCGTTGTTTTCGCATTTACACCAGATTCCACCATGAGACAGTTGTCTAAAGACACATTCACCGCAGAAATAATCTCACGGAATTCTCGGTCAAAAAATAAAGCCTTTGGCTCTGCTTTTTTCAAAATACCCTCCAGCTCAAATGAAGTAAGCTGCCAGCTAAGCGGAACTGCGACTGCACCTGCTTTAATGGCTGCCAGCATAATCGTTGAAAAGTGATGATGGTTTTGACAAATAAAGCAAACGCGGTCACCTTTTCGAATTCCTTTTTGATTTAAGTAATGAGCAAGCTGGTCGATGCGTTTTGCATATTCTTCAAATGTATAAGACACCCCTCCGCCAGTTACCGCCTCAATTTGTGAAGAGCGTTCCATTCTGTCGTTTAGTAATGCCTGTAAAGTATTCAATATCTTCATCTCCAAACGTTTGATTTCCAATAGCCAATTTCCAGCGAATTGGGTTGGCAGATTTTATCTCATTCACATTCTAAAATAAAAACAGCTGAAAGTAAAATCATTTCATTTTGGAATTGTTCTTTATATTAATTGATAATATAGGTAATTTTATAGCCGTCTTCCATTTTGGTTTAAATCATGATGATTATTATGATAAGATAGACCTAGTAATTGATCGGAAAATGCGAATGCAATAGGAAAAGAGGTATGGAGAATGCAACATTTCGAGCTAGAGGCAAGTTTGTTAGACCATGCACTGACGAAGTATTTAAAGGCGACGAAACAAATAGATGAAGAAAATATTCCGAAAAACGTGACGAATGTTAAAGGGTTTATTTTACGTATCATCTACCGCCATCAATCATGTACTGTGAAAAATATTCTGCAGGAAGTTTCATTATCTCCCTCTGCAACAACAACCGCTCTCAATCACTTAGAAGACGAAGGGCTGATCATCCGCTCTCGAAATAATAATGACCGCCGTACAGTGTGGATTGAACTCTCTGAATCGGGTGAACAAATTGCTAAACAAATGATCGACAATCGCCAGCTGCTTGTGAATCAATTGTTCAACCACCTTTCAGAGGAAGATAAAAAAACATTTTTTGAATTAATCGAAAAAATGATGGACGAGCACACATTAAAGGCTTAGGAATACTCCTAAGCCTTCTTTTTATGGCTTTAAAACGACCTTTATACAATCATCCTGTTTGTCATTGAAGATGTGGTACGCATGTGCAGCTTCATCTAATGGTAATTTGTGAGTGATAATGGCTCTAGGATCAATTTCACCGCTTGTCACTTTTTGATAGAGCTTTGACATGTATCCTCTCGCCGGGGCTTGGCCCATTTTCAGGGTGACGTTTCTTGCGAAAAAAGCGCCTAATGGAAACATGTTGTACAGGCCGCCGTACACACCCGTCATCTGCACTGTTCCACATTTGCGAACGGCTTTTGTGGCAATTTGAATGGGTCCGATCGTTCCGCCTTGCAGCTTGAGCTTTTGCTCAATTTTTTCAAGCGGCGACTTCTTCCCGTCCATTCCCACACAATCAATCACAACATCGGCCCCGCCCTTGGTGAGCTCCTTTAACGTTTCTCCCATGTCGGGATCTTCTGTAAAGTCAAAGACCTCAACGCCGCTCATTCGTTTTGCATGCCGCAGGCGGTAATCAATGTAATCGACGGCAATCACACGTTCTGCTCCTTTTTGCCAAGCAAATTGCTGCGCCATTAACCCAACAGGTCCGCAGCCTAGCACAATGACCGTATCGCCTTTTTTCACACCTGCGTGCTCTACACTCCAATAGGCGGTTGGGAGGACATCTGATAAGAACAGCAATTGTTCATCCTCCAGTTCACAATCTTCTGGGATCTTAAACGGTGTATAGTTGCCAAAAGGTACGCGTAAATACTCTGCCTGTCCTCCGGGGTAATTCCCATATTTCTCACTATAGCCAAAAAGTCCACCCGAATCGTAGTGCGGGTTTGAGTTGTCACATTGGCTTTCTAAGTGATGATCGCAATATTGGCATTTACCACATGCAACTGTAAATGGAATGACGACACGGTCTCCCTTTTTTACGGCTGTGACATCCGGGCCAACTTCCTCCACAATCCCCATTGGTTCATGCCCAATCACATAGCCGATTGGAAGCGGGAAATTCCCCTGATACAAATGTAAATCTGATCCACAAATTGCTGTTGATGTAATACGTATGATCACATCTTCCCGATCTTGAATCGACGGTGCATCTACTTTCTTCACTGCAATGCTATTTTTCCCTTGATAAGTAACAGCTCTCACATGGATTTCCTCCTTTAGCTCAAGTCATCTTTACATAGCTTCACCTTGAATGAATGGTTCATTCATCAAATGAGAAATTTATGTGGAGGAGGCAAAAAACAAAAAAAGCCTGTCGATTGTTTCGACAGACTCCTGATGTCGTGTAACGCGTTACACAATTATTCCTTTTCAACAAAAAACAAATCATATTGAGTTGAAGTCTCCCGATTGAACATGAAATTCCCTTCTTGAATAAAATAGGGGCATATACTTGGGCTTGGAGATTCTTCAAACTGCTCATACACCTGCTCAATTTCTCCTGGAAGCAGCAAAACCAACATTTTATTTGAATGAGACACAAATTCATAAGAGTGGATCGTATCCGGCGGGATATAGACAAAGTCACCCGGCATCAAGCAAATATCCTCTCCGTTCAAATGAAGGTTCATCTTCCCTTCAACACAATAGATTGCTTCTGTATGAACTTGATGATAATGCGGCGGGAAATATTTCTCCTTCGCTCCTTCAACCACAAAATGACTGAATCCGCCTCCTGTTGTTTCTACTGTTGCAATCAGCTCATGAATCTGACCATCAATGATGTATTGCTTCCCTTCACCAGCCTCTAATACATAAGGCTGTACCTCGTGAGGAAGCTGACTATGAAATAAAACGGAGGGCCTCGTTGTATTAGACAGTTCTCTGATTCCATGCATCAGGATGATATCGCTTTCTTTTTCAGCCTGCTGAAAACTGGTTGCATCGAAAGCATAATGAGTCATAGACCATTTATTCTGAAAAAGCCTCTTCCCAATTTGCTGATAGACATCTGTCATTTTTCCGCCCAGCGTATATGAAATAAATCTTGTTTTATGACTATGCATTCTGTAGCCATGAATCGTTTTGGGCGGGATATGAATATAATCAAAGGCTGTGACCATGTATTTTTTACCGTCCAGCATCACTTCAAGCTTTCCTTCCAGCACAAAAATGGTTTCAAATAAGTGCTCATGACAGTGCAGCGGGAAATATGCTCCTTTCCCACCTGTGATTAAGGCAAGCTCAAACAGCTGATTCGTTTGATTTGCTTCTGCCAGCATATGAACAAGCTGATTCTCCAGCCCATACATCTTTCCGGAACCAGACACGGTATAAAAAGGGGTACCTTCGGATTGCTTCATCGATTGCGGTTGCTCCGACATCCCATCACTCCTCATGACAAATTGACTATCTATATTATATAGACCAATTGATATAATAGATAGACAATATGCGAGAGATTTTACTCTTCTCGCATAAATAAGTGTCTAAGGTAACTTTTTACGTGTTCTAAAGGGGTCGTTTGCTTGAGTGCAGTGGTCATCGATAAACCCCCGATGACCATTGAGTGAAGGAGAGAAGCCAGCTCATCCGCTTTGTTTTCTTCATACCCGCTGTTCATTAGCTTTTCTTTTACAAGCTCCTGCCAGCGGATCATTTCTTGTTTGCATGCAACATGAAGCTGCGCGTTTTCAGGCTTGGACTCTGCCGCAAGCAAGACAATTGGAATCCCTCTTTCACTTTCTTTCTCCATAAATCCTCGAATGATCTTTGTCATAAAACGATCGATAGCGATATATGGGTCATCGGAATAGGCAAAGCCTTCTTCAATTTGATTGATGACCTTTTGACTAATGTATTCAACAGATGCAATGGCCAGCTCTTCTTTTCCATTTGGAAAGTAATAATAAAGAGAGCCTTTAGGTGTGCCGCTCTCTCTGATAATTTGATTCAATCCTGTCGCATGGTATCCCTGTTTACGTAAAAGAAGTGCTGCCGTTTGAATGATTTTATCCTTCGTACTCACGTGTGACACTCTTTTCCCTCCATAGACCAAAGTCGCTTATCATGCGTTATTGATTTAATTGGCTAGTTCCTTTCCAAATCGAGGATGTTTCCATTTCCGCCGCAAGCCTGAGCAGCCAGTCCTCTTTTCCTTTAGGTGCTGTCACTTGTACCCCTAAAGGCATGCCCGCGCTAGTCAGATGAACAGGAACACTCATTGATGGCTGACCTGTTAAGTTGGCAAGCTGTGTAAATGGGGTGTAGGTCAAGCTCTTGAGGAACATGTCATAAATAAGATCCTGCTGTGCTTGCATGGAAAGAGATGACACACGTAAAAGTGCGGCTGTTTCCTGATCTGAATGCATAAGCTCACCAACCTTTGGAGCTGAATAGGCAGTAGCTGGTGTCACATAGAGATCGTAGGTTTGATGAAATGATGCCATTTGTGCAGCAGCCCGATCCCACGCATCAAGACTTTCTGTATAAGCAGCAGCGGTCACATTCTTGCCAGCCTCCGCCAGCACCCATGCCACGATGTCCGTTTCCTCCGGCTTTACTGGACGCCCTAACGAACGAGCCAAGGAAGTGAATAACGCAGACATTTCTCCGCTGTTCATCACGTAATATTGCTGCATGAGATGAATCCCATCAATTTCCGGCTTGGCTTCCTCTACTTGATGACCTTGCTCACTCAGCCATTTCACTGTTTGCTGAACCGCCTGCTCCGCCTCCTCACTGACCTTCGTACCAACTGGAGATTCTACGCTGTAAGCAATTCGCATAGAAGATGTACGTTTCACCAGATCCTCTTGGTAACTGCCATCGTATAATGGGGTTTGGAAAGCAGCTTCAGGCTGAATGACTTGAAGAAGATCAAGAAGGGCTGCACTGTCCCGCACTGTCTTTGTGAGTGTAAAGTCAATGGAAGCCCCTTGCCACTGCCTTCCTGCGCCTGGGCCTACTGGCGTTCTTCCACGCGTAGGCTTAAGGCCGAACAAACCGGTAAAGGATGCTGGAATCCGGATGGAACCACCGCCATCACTTGCTCCGCCAGCAGGTACAATGCCGCTTGCAACAGCTGCTGCTGTCCCGCCGCTTGAGCCGCCCGGAGAATAGTCCGTATTCCAAGGATTTCTCGTTGGACCATGTAACGCAGGCTCCGTCACATTTCTTAAACCGAATTCCGGTGTATTTGTATGTCCGATCATGAGAAAACCAGCCTGCTTCAACCGATCAACAAAGTGCGAATCCGAATTTGCTTTTACATCCTTTAACAGCAAAGCTCCTGCTGTCAGCGGTTCATTTTTAATCCCTTGCGATATATTTTTCAGCACAAACGGAACGCCCGCAAATGGCTGATACTCATGTAACACCTTGATGTCTTTTAAAACTTGTTCTTGTCTTGTCCGTATCACAGCGTTTAGTTCTGGATTGACCTCATTCAATCTATCAAATGCCACCTGCATAAGCTCCTCGGGTGTTACCTGCTTATTCCGCACAAGTGCTGCCAAGCCAGTCGCATCATACGTCATATACTCTTTTACGTTCATCAGCATGTCCTTCTTTCTCTTATCATGATGTCTCTATTGTCTACTAGAATTCTATGAATTTCAATTTCAGGTTACTTGTAAAAATAACTTTCTGAACAAGACGACAATTCTACTATCCCATCCCTCTGCTTTCTCCGATATAATAGAGAAAAAAAGACCGAGGTCATCGGATGAGAGGAGCCACGCATTGAAAAAGAAATTACTTATCGTCATTGCGTTTCTTCTTGCGTTGACAACTGCTTTGCCCTTCCATTCGCAGGCAGCTGCACCGCCAAAAGAAACAGATGTCATCATCGTCTATAAAAATCAAAAAGGAAAACAAACAGCGATTGAGGAAAGTGAGAAAGTGAACGCACAGTACATACATCTTCCCGCTGTCGCTGTGACAGCAGATGAACAAGCGGTCACCTCACTCAAAAAAGACCCAAACATCGCTTACGTCTCAAAAAACGTAAAGGTTAAACTCGCGGCTTCTACTATGAAGAAAACAGCCGCTGCTACTAATCAAGATGCATTGGTACAAAAATCTTACAATCTGCAAAAACTAAATATAAAGCAAGCAATAAAAGAAGGCGTCACTGGTAAAAATGTAAAAGTAGCCGTTTTAGATACTGGTATTTTCCCACACGAGGATTTAAAGGTATCCGGCGGTAAATCATTCGTGAGCTACACATCCTCTTATAAAGATGATGAAGGACATGGCACACATGTCGCCGGCACGATTGGTGCGCTTAATAACGATTATGGAACAGTCGGCGTGGCTTCCGGTGTGAAGCTGTATGCTGTGAAAGTGTTAGATAAAAAGGGAGAAGGCGACCTGTATAGTCTACTTCGAGGCATCGATTGGGCGATTACCAACAAGATGGACATTATTAATTTAAGTTTAGGCTTTGAAGACAATATCCCCATCTTGCGTTCAGCAGTAGATGAAGCCTATAAAAAGGGCCTGCTCGTGGTTGCTGCAAGCGGAAATGATGGGAAAAAGAATTATATTAGCTACCCTGCTGCTTACAATAGTGTCATTGCCGTTTCTGCAACAACTTCCAAAGATAAACTCGCGTCTATCTCGAATACAGGAAAAGGGATTGAATTTTCTGCCCCTGGCGAGAACGTTATCAGCACTTATTTAAAAAATGAATATTGGTATGCAACGGGGACATCACAAGCTGCACCGCATGTCACAGGAATGCTGGCACTGTTAAAGCAGCTTCATCCGAAGAAAACAAATGCACAGCTTCGCACTTTATTGCGCAGCTATACAGTGGATCTTGGCGCAAAAGGGAAGGATCCGCAATTCGGCTATGGCCGCGTGCAATATGTGCCGCAATCCACCTTTTTAAAGGCTGCGGCCAGTGCTGTCAAAACAGCCGAAACATCTAAAAAGCAGGCAGATGTCAATCAAGCCAAAACGAGAATTGGCCGGCTCACTGCAAGTAAACAAAAAACAGCACTCACAGAACGGGTGAAGAAAGTCCAAGCAGCCATTGATATCCGCTCGGCACGTGCAAAGGTCAAAACAGCCGAAAAGAACAAAACACAGGGCGCTATTAAAAGTGCTCAAACGGCCATCAAAAAACTAAACAAAGGCAAAGAAAAAACAAGCCTGCAAAACCGGCTCGACAAGGTCAAAAAACAAGTCGCTTATCAAAAGAAAGTGACGGACGCTAAACAAAAGGTCAAAAAAGCGGAAGCCAAACGAACAAAGAAAACAAAAGCAGCGGCTCAAAGCGCTGTCAAACAGCTAAAAGCCTCCAAAACAAAAACCAATTTACAAAAACGATTAAACCGCATTAAGGTTTAATAGAAAAAACGATTCCTTTCAGCGAGGAATCGTTTTTTTCTATCTCAACATCGGCTCAAACAAGCTGTGATGATATTTCCCTTCGGCATCTGCCCTCACTTGATCGAGAATGCTTTCTAACGAAGCCGTCACGCTCTCTAATGCCCGCCGTACTGTACCGTGTTCAAAATCCGCTAAACTCTCCGGCAATTCATCTTCATCCAGCACAAAGACATCACCATTCGGAAGAACAAGAAGATCAATAATGAGGTCTTCAAACATGACCAGCTGCCCGTTGAACTGTGTATCTCCCACCATATTCAAATAAGATCCTAGTTCCTTCCCTTGATCATCTCTCCAGAAATATATGTTGTAAGGACGATCCTTCCAATAATAAGCGGTCGTATAGCTCCCTTTTGGAATGGTTAGAGCACCCTCACCTGCCCTCATCGTAAACGGTTCTTCAATCTTGTGAAACAGCACAGCCTGCTGCTCCTTTGCGTCTAACAGCTGACAGGTATGTTCCACAACTTTCTGATCGTATTTGATTTTTCTCTCGATGACTTCATCCCAACGATTCGCATGCAGCGAAAACAACATGTCACAACTCCCTCTAAACATTTGGTCTCTTTCCAGTATACACCGATTTTTTTTGAAGAAATAAAGGATTGCCTCATTTACTTATGGAAGACCTATGATGAGGTGGAATAAATGAACGGAATCACGATTCTTGAAAACTTTACACAGCTTGGACAAATCATTCTCATGATTTGCGGCTTAGTCCTTTATTGGCAGCTGGTGAAAACGAAGAGAGAACGAAAGCTGTCTCCTTATGAGCGCATGTTAAAATTCTTTGTCATGTTCGGTTTCATCTCGTGGGTGGTATCATATTGGGCGCTGGCACTGTGGGCGTAAATTGAAAAAAGGAAGAGCTGTCCATGGAGGTAAGCTCTTCCTTTTCTGCACATTATATTATGAGCCTGCCGGCTGTTCTTTCTTGATCACATATTGATAGCTCTTGACATGTGTCCCATTTTGGTTCACAAATTCTTTATCAAGCGCACGCTCAAAGCCCATTCTTTCATATAAGCGAATGGCAGCCTGCATTTTATCAGATGTATGAAGATACAGGACATTTTCGCCCCATGATTGCGTCAGTTCAATACTTTTACGCAGCAATGATTCTGCAATGCCTTTTCCCCTCACATCGGGATCTACTCCTAAAAACCGGACGATGGCTGATGTAATGCCCATTTCAGGTTTGTCATACGCTTGCTCTGATGACCGGAACATTTGAAGCGTCCCCACGACCTTGCCGTCAAGCTCCGCCACAAGCATCAGCTCCATGTTCGGATTATCTACAGCTGCTGCAAGCGCGGCAGAATAATTTTGCCAGCCTTCCTCTGTAAATTGAGGCTCATACTGTGCATAGGATTTGATCAGCACGTTCCTGATCGCCTCATGATCTTCTTTGACTGCTTGACGAATAATCAGCTCTTGCTGCTTCATGTCAGCACCTCCTGCTCTTTATTAGTGAATATACATATCATGCAATCACTGCATGCGATAGCCTTACTCTTTTCTCTACTCATTTAATGTAAAGAGTCTCATTCGAAAGATCAATCATTTTGCACGGAATCATCTTTGAAAATTTTTCATTGAAAAGGAACGCTTGATTCATTATGCTTTGTTGAGGAAGTATACGAGGAGTGTTGTCATCATATGAGTTCTTTATCTTATCCCCAAGAATCGAAAAAAAATCGATTTCTCCTTGCCGCATTGCTCGGATCTTTAACAGCCCTTGCTCCGCTGGCAATGGATATGTATTTACCTGCTTTGCCTCATATTGCTCGTGATTTTGGGGCGAGCACGGCGTTGTCTCAATTAAGTCTGATGGCTTGTCTCATTGGACTGGCGCTTGGCCAGCTGATTGCAGGTCCGATCAGCGATACGATCGGCAGAAGAAAACCGCTGATGATTGGGTTGACCATCTTTATTGCGGCATCCCTTCTTTGTACAGTGGTCACATCGATTTGGACGTTCATTCTTCTTAGATTGATTCAAGGACTTGCTGGTTCAGCTGGCATTGTCATTGCACGAGCCATTGTCCGAGATCATTATGAAGGATCAGAAATGACGAAATTCTTTGCACTGCTGATGTTAGTCAACGGGGTTGCTCCGGCAGCCGCGCCTATTGCAGGCGGACAGATTTTACGCTTCACGACATGGCAGGGTGTATTTGTACTACTCGGAATTCTCGGGGCACTGATGCTGCTGAGATCGATTTTTTCACTGCAAGAAAGCTTACCCGCAGAGCGTAGACAGACCGGGGGCTTTCAACAGATTGCAGGCGCGATGAAAATTTTAGCCAGTGATCGTCTCTTTGTTGGATATGCTCTCTCACAAGGTCTTGTATTCGCAGCGATGTTTGCCTATATTTCTGGTTCACCGTTTGTGCTTCAGGAAATTTTCAACCTTTCTCCACAAGGATTTAGTGCAGCCTTTGCGGTAAATAGTCTTGGAATCATCACGGCTGGACAAGTATTTGCCCGAGTCGCTGCGAAAATCGGTGAAGAGAAAGTCCTTCGCATTGGATTGCTGACAGCTGCATTAGGCGGAGTCACTTTATTTTTGATGATCTCGATTGATGCAGGATTGTACGGCATTCTGATTCCGCTGTTTTTTGTTGTCTCAAGTGTTGGAATTGTCGGCACCTCTGCGCCGTCTCTTGCGATGCAGCATCACGGAGCGCATGCAGGAAGTGCAGCTGCACTGATCGGTGTTGCGCAAATGCTGCTAGGCGCTTGCATGACACCTCTTGTCGGACTAGCCGGAAGCCAAACAGCCTTTCCAATGGGTCTGATCATCATGCTTTGTGATCTAGGCGCACTTTGCTGTTATTTCTTCTTTGTGGCCCGGGCGAAAAAAAGACCCGCATAAGCGGGTTTAAAGACTGTTGGTAAAGGGCTAAAATGATCTTGATTTTAGCTCTTTGTCTTTTTTCATTTATTATGGCTTACTCCAATTGATGGTGCGGAACACGTTGCTCTGGTCATTGTTGTGATATGCATCTAGATCAAAGCCTGATATGCCAAAACCAATTGCCATGACAATTCCTCCGGCAACGGTGAAGATGATCCCCCATTTGATGCATTGCTTTTTTAAATCATTCAAGTTCATACTCTCACGACCTTCTTTTTAAACATTCCCATGAATGCCTTAGTGGTTTGAATAGTTATTTGCACAAATAGCTTTGTCAAATACGCCGTGGCTATGCCGCTTAATAATCCGACACCTAATAGAAAAATACCAACGCCAATCTGCGTCACCACCACATGCAAACCGTCCTGAAAGATAAATGGAGAACCAATGATACTCCAAAAACCGCCGAGCAGACCAGTAAGCGTCAATGTACCTGTCACGAGTGGAATGCACCAAATCACCATATACACAGAAAGAATCAGCAGAAAGACTGTTGCTAGAATACTGCCCCATAACGGAAAACCTAAAATGAGAATGGAGAGTCTTGTGGCTTTTTCTCCAAACGTCGGCACCTGAACGGTTTTTATTCCTTGTTCCTTCATAATCCCTTCAGCGATCATAGCAGGCTGCCCGACTTGATGAACCGCTTCCTGTTCACTGTAGCCATCTTCCTGATAATCCTCAATCATTTCATCGTAGTATTCGATAAACCGATCACTATCTTTGTCGCCTAGAAGATGCAGATGCTTCTTTAGGCTGCTCAAAAATTCTTTTTTATTCATTGCCCTGTCCTCCAGAAATAAAGTCGTAAATCGCCATCACCTGATCCCACTCCTCTAAAAACTGCGCCATATGCTCCCGCCCGCTTTCTGTCATGCGGTAGTATTTTCTTAATCGACTGTTATGTTCCTGGGAATAGGTCTCCACATAATTGTTTTGCTCTAAACGCTTTAAAATCGGATACAATGTCGATTCTGAAATCTCAATACAATGGGACATATCTTTAATGATTTGATAACCATAGGAATCGCCTTTCTTTAATACCGCCAGTACACAAAATTCCAGTAATCCTTTTTTTAATTGTGCATTCATGTTTACAACTCCTAACTCTTTATACTATACATTACATAGTATTGTGTGACAAGAGGTATAGAGAATAAAAAAAGACCCGTTTTAGGGTCTTTTAGCTCTTTGTCTACTTTTCATTTTTATATATTCACAAATCCTTCTCCGAACACATCGCGTACGTCATGGACAACAACGAATGCGTCTCGATCTATTTTCTTAATAATTTTCTTAAGGCGCATGAGCTCCTGCTTTTGAATGACCGCGTAAAGAATTTCCTTCGATTCCTTTGAATAATGACCGCGTCCGTTTAAAATCGTTACGCCTCGGTCCAGGGTGTGATTGATTTCTTCCGCAATATCATCTTTGCATGAAGAAATAATCGTCACTGCCTTTTTCGTGTTAAGTCCTTCTATCACAAAGTCCATCACCTTTGTCGCCACGTACAGCATCACAATGGTAAACATTAATTTTTCCGCACCAATAATAAAATAGGAAGCAAATACAACGATCAGATCAAAGAACAAGATGGCATAGCTCACGTTCCAGTCTAAATACTTGTTGGCAATTCTTCCGAGAATGGCAGAACCCGCCGTTGTTCCACCGGCTCTGAGCACAAGACCAATCCCAATTCCGATGATAATTCCTGCAAAAATCGCTCCAATGATCAATTCATGTACATTCACGACCCATGTTGTGGTCAGGTGTAAAAATAGGGAGTTACTTGCAACGGCAACCACCGTATAAATCGTGGTCTTTTTGTCCAAGTATTTATATCCCACAAGTAATAAGATCGCATTCAACACAAGGTTCGTCAGCCACGGTGCTATTTCAAACAAATAATAAAAAATGATGGACAGCCCCGTGACACCGCCTTCACCAAATTCAAGCGGAATGACAAACATGTTCACTGCTGCGGCAAATAAAAAAGAACCAACTAGAATCATCGCTATATCTTTTACACATTTTTTCAATTTCTTCTTTCCTCCTTTTTTAAGCATATAAAAAACCCTCTTTCTGCACGAAAGAAGACAGTCGTTGGACAACATAAAAATCAAAAGACGGCGCGCCTTTTGATGAAGCTTTCTGAAATCAATCTTTCCATAATATATATCTCTTTTTAGAGGCTGTCAATGACTTGGTTTTCTATTATTTTGACTGCATTTTTATGCATCAAAACCCGCATGTTTTCAGGGTTTTTCCGCCCTACGATGCTTTTTCCTCTCCTTGACAAAAACACTTTAGTCATTTAAACTACTGCCTCATATCATATCCATTATTTCCGATCTAAAAAGGAGGCTGTTTGATTCCAATGAATCCTATTCAAAGCCGTTTACAGGCTCACGCACCTTTGATTTTAGACGGTGCATTAGCAACAGAGCTTGAACGAAAGGGCTGTAACTTAAACGATCGTTTATGGTCAGCCAAAATACTTATTGAACAGCCACAATTGATTCAGCAAGTACACTTGGACTACTTCCAAGCAGGTGCTGACTGCGCAACAACCGCCAGCTACCAAACAACGATTGAAGGCTTTGCTGAAAAAGGCTATACAAAAGAAGAAGCGATTGAACTCATGAAACGCTCTGTCACTCTAGCGAAAGAGGCACGCGATCTTTTTTGGCAGGATGAAGCGCGTCGTGAAGGACGGACAAAACCATTTGTCGCGGGATCTGTGGGGCCATTCGGCGCTTATTTGTCTGATGGTTCAGAATATAAAGGAAATTATGGACTCTCAGAGCAGGCTCTCATCGATTTTCACAGACCAAGAATTCAGGCATTAGTAGAAGCGGGTGCAGATATTCTTGCATGCGAAACGATTCCTTGTCTGATTGAAGCAACTGCCATTGCAAAGCTGCTGCAAGATGAATTCAGCGAGACATTTGCTTGGATCACATTCAGCGCAAAGGATGGCCTGCACATTAGTGAAGGTGATTCCATACGAGAATGTGTACAGGCGCTTGAGCCTTATGAACAAATCGCTGCCATCGGCGTGAACTGTACGCCGCCGCAATTTATTACTTCTCTTATTCAAGAGATGAAAAAGGGAACGAGCAAACCGATTGTGGTGTATCCAAACTCAGGTGAAATATATGATCCTGAAGAAAAGGTATGGAACGGAGATACGTCTCATCTTACTTTTGGGGAATGTGCGCATCAATGGTACAAAGACGGCGCGCATATCATCGGCGGCTGCTGCCGCACGACTCCAGTAGATATCAATGACATCTTAAAAAGAACCACATCATAGCATCATGAATCATCACACATACTTTTAAGCAAAAGGGCGGGAAGACATGGAACAAGCAAAAGATCAGTCACAACAATATCAACGAAAAATGACGAGCCGGCACCTGTTCATGCTTTCTCTTGGCGGCGTCATTGGAACAGGGCTCTTTTTAAGCTCTGGGTATACCATCAATCAGGCCGGACCTGCGGGGACCATTCTTGCCTATCTTGTCGGGGCTTTAATTGTCTACCTCGTGATGCTTTGTTTAGGCGAGCTGTCTGTCGCAATGCCGGTCACAGGGGCTTTTCATACGTATGCAACAAAATACATTGGACCTGGTACAGGCTATACGGTCGCTTGGCTATACTGGCTGACGTGGACAGTGGCACTCGGTTCGGAATTTACAGCGGCAGGACTATTAATGCAGCGCTGGTTTCCAGACACTTCGGTTTGGATGTGGAGTGGCGTTTTTGCTCTTCTCATCTTTTTACTGAATGCATTTACAGTCAAGTTTTTTGCAGAATCAGAGTTTTGGTTTTCCAGTATTAAAGTGATGGCTATTATTCTCTTTATTATTCTTGGCGGAGCTGCAATGTTTGGTTTGATCCCATTAAAGGGTGGTGAGGCCGCTCCGTTCTTTTCTAATTTCACTGGCGAAGGCGGACTTTTCCCAAACGGCTTTTTACCGATTTTAATGACGATGCTTGCTGTCAATTTTGCTTTTTCAGGTACAGAGTTGATTGGGATTGCTGCGGGTGAGAGCGTCAATCCTGACGAGACCATTCCAAGAGCCATTCGCACAACCGTCCTGCGTCTCGTCCTGTTTTTCGTTGGAACGATCGTTGTGTTGGCTGGCTTGATTCCAGTAGAAGAAGCCGGGGTGATCAAAAGCCCATTTGTCGTGGTATTTGACCGTATCGGGATTCCTTATGCCGCAGATTTCATGAATTTTGTCATCCTGACCGCGATCTTATCTGCCGCAAACTCAGGATTATACGCATCATCTCGTATGCTTTGGTCGCTTTCTGAGGAACGGACACTTCCTAAAAAACTGGCGAAGCTGACGTCAAAAGGCATTCCTTTGAATGCACTCATTTTAAGTATGATCGGTGGTATTCTTTCTTTGCTATCGAGCGTGATCGCACCAGAAACGGTATACCTTGTCCTTGTGTCAATCTCTGGACTGGCCGTTGTGGTCGTATGGATAGGGATTGCTGCCTCACAGTTTATGTTTCGGAAAAGATTTTTACAGGAAGGCGGACAGCTTCATGATTTATCCTTTCGAACACCGCTCTATCCAGTAGTTCCGATTGCAGCCTTCCTCCTATGTCTTGCATCTGTCATCGGCATTGCCTTTGACCCAAATCAGCGGATTGCCCTCATCTGCGGCATTCCTTTCATTGCGCTCTGCTATGCTGCCTATTACGTGACAGCTTGGATTCAGAAAAAACGAGAAAAACCTGGTGTATAAACATCAGGTTTTTTTCATTGACAAAAAAGGATATCGCTAGTAAAAGAAGCACACTTTGGTATATGATAGGAATCTATGATTTTCAGGATGAACCAAGGGAGTTGTCGTGAATATGGAAATGACCATTACAAGAGCATTAAGTGAACTGAAAATGTTAGATAAAAGAATCAACCGAAGCGTTGATGAAGCCGTACTTGGTGGATTGATGATCGGGAAACATATACAGCATGGATTTCAGAATCAAGAAGAAGTTGAAAAAAAGGCGAAGGCTGATGATCAATCGATTCAAGCTTTAATCAAACGCCGAAATGCCATCAAATCGGCCATCGTTGTATCGAATGCGACCACAATGATTGATGTGGCGGGTGTCCGTATGACGATGGCAGAGGCGATTGAACGAAAGACGTCGATAGACTACGATATTCGTTATTTACGGAAAATGAAACAAGTGTACAAAGAGCTGGTCGACAAAGCAGAACAAACGAATGAAGATGTGAAAAAGAGACTTGATCAGCATTTAGAAACCTTGTTTGGGAAAGATGGAAAGACACAAGCGGCTGCCAACCAAGAGATCGTGAAGTCTTTTCTAGCGGAAAATGAGGCAGTGATCATCGATCCGCTTCGCCTTCGAGTGAAAATTGAACAGCTTTCGAAAGAAATTGAAGATTTTCAAATGGAAGTTGATTTTTCCTTGTCTGAAAGCAATACACTAACGAAAATCCAGATCGATTAATTGATTTTGTTAGTGAGCCGAAAATCGATAGAACTAAACACCTCCGAGGGAAAGGTCATTCCCTCCTCATCTGATGATCATCTTAGGATGATCCTTGATAAAAGCTCAAAGCTGAACGTTCAAGGATCAAAGTTCAAGTGTGAAAGTTCTTATCCATCAAAACTCAAGATTAAAAGTTAAACGCTCGATCGAATCTGGGAATAACGGCTGATGAGTGTTTGTTTATCGACTCTTTCGGTTGCCGCCCAGCAGGTTTGCTAACAAAAAACAAAGGGCTAAAATGATTTTCATTTTAGCCCTTTGTTTTTTTCAGCATGATAGAAAACCTTTGCAGTCTAGGAAGGACGAGCACTGGAACGGAGCGAATTTGACATTCGTGAGTACCGGAGCGCAGACCTGACACAGAATGCGAGGGTTTGTCTACACGCTGAAGGATGTCACTTGATGACATCCTTTTTTCTATGAGATTAGTAACGTGATGTATACGCCAAATGGTATACACTTGTGACATTTGAAGATAGTTTGATGTCGTTTGACGTGAACGTCACTGGAACGACATCGTAGTAATGTGTTGACCAGCCTGCATTATTGTATGATTGGTAGCCTGCACCTGCAGGAACTTGAAACGTCAGCGAAAACTGTCCATTCTCATCTGTTGTGCCTGTCGCTGTTTGAGCATATGATTTGATGGCTGCTTCAAAATAAAGCTTGATCGGCTGATTAGGCATGAGGTTTCCGCTTGCATCTTTTAGTGTCCCTTTAAACGTAGCTGGATAATAAGAACCCACGCGATATTTACTGCCATAGCCGTAATTCACTATTCCACTATCGGCTGCTGTGACACTTGTTACTTCTACTGATGCTGGTACTGCACCTGTTTCTTCAGCATGTGCAAAGCTTGGGAATACGAGAAGCAATGATAGAACGAAAGCAAACATGATTTTTTTCATCGATAAATCCTCCTTTTTTTTCCTACTATTTTACTATCGACATTAATTGGTATTTTTCCAGTTAAAAACAAAAAAACTTCCCTTTTTTAGAAAGGGAAGTCCTTTTTTTATTTTTTCACAACCACTTTTGCCGCTTTGCTTTCTCTTTTTCTCACATCTGATGCGGTCACATATAAAACCGTTTTGGCTTTCTGTGGTTTTATTTGGGCAGTAAATGCACCCTTGCTATTGGTTTTGACTGTTTTGATGACTTTCTTTGATTTGTTTTTCACTTTAATGGTCAAGCCTGCACCCGCAGTCCCTTTGACCGCTTTACTTTTGACTGTTACTTTGCTGACTTTCGGCTTAGCTGGTGCTTTGCCTTTTTTCACGACGGTTTTGAGCGTCGTAGCGGCCTTTCCTTTTGACATTTTAATGTGAAGGACCTTGTTTTTGTTCTGATGCTTAATCTTCACACTAAAGGTTCCTTTTTTGCCTGCTGTACCTTTTCCAAGCAGCGTTTTGCCTCTATACACAGCAATAGCAGCACCGGCTTTTGCTTTACCTGTCACCTTTTGATGCTGATCTTCCACTTTGTTCACTGATGCATTCAATTCAACAGCACTTAATGCAGCAAATGCATTCAGTCTGCCATGTCCTGTCATCCAATCAATTCCTGGGATTTTCGGATCGACAATTGGCTCCTCGTTTTCATCATAGAAAACGTCGTCTTTTCCATCAATAGATTTAAATGAGATGTCATCTGCTGTACTTTGCAAAAGATTTCTCACTTGATTTGGCTTTAAGGATGGATTTTTAGAAAGCAGTAACCCTGCTGCTGCTACATATGGTGTCGCCATTGATGTCCCGCTAAGGTATGAGACATTCCCATCAGGCATGAGGCTCGGAATATCCGACCCTGGGGCTGACATGCTCAGTCCTTTGCCATAGCTTGAAAACTCAGCGGCAATATCCATACGGTTGCTTGCGCCAACCGCCATTGCGTATTTTGATGTCGCAGGGTAGCCCATTTCTGGTACGCCATCATTTCCACTTGCCACGACGACTAGTACATTTCTTTGAGCAGCATAATTCATGGCATATTCAATCACTCTGCTGTAGTAGCCGCCAAGGCTCATGTTGATGACCTTTGCGCCTTTGTCCACTGCATGCTTGATCCCAAGTGCAATATGCTCTGTATCGCCAAAGCCATAGGCATCCAGCACCTTCACCGGAATGATGCCCGTATGTTGATTGAGACCTGCCATTGAGTAATGATTATCGGATTTTGCGGCAATGATGCCTGCCACATGCGTACCGTGTCCATTGTCATCAATCGCATCTTTGTTTCGTCCAATGAGATTCGCACCTAAGTCTGTACGAACAGTCCCGTTTAAATCTGTCAAACGGCTGTCTACACCTGTATCCACAACTGCAATTAATGTTTGCTTCATTTTGCTTGTGCCAATCAGTGTATTCATTTGTTCAAATTTGACGTCAGCGCCTTTTTTCCCGCTGTTTTGCGCACTGTTTTTCAGCGGCCACTGATAACCATACTGCGCGTCGTTGCTTAGCGCACGATAGGTTTGAACAGGCTCTGCAAATTCAACATTCGGCATGCTGGAAAGCTTTCTTGCCGTGCTTTTGATGACCGCTTTGCCTGCTTTTAGTGTCTTTCCAGCTGATTCTTGCCCTGCTGGCACATCATAGACATACATTCCTTTGAATAAAGGACTAACTGACTGTGATGTCACACGGTTTTCTTGGATGCCGTAGCTTTTCATTTTCTTTTTCGCAGATTGAAGTGTTTGGCCATCCTTTAATTTAAAAATGATCTTATTCGTTTTAACCTTCTCTTCTTTTACAAGCTTTTGTTTCTCTAATACATAACCAACTGACTTTCCTTCAAGCTGATCGATGCCAATTTTTTGACTGACGGCTTCTAATTCCTTTTTTAAATATGCCGGACTTGCTTCTTTGAGCATATCAAAAAGGGAGCCGATCGCCTGTTGTTCTTTTTCTGTTACGATATGACCACTAAATGCACCATTTTTCTCTACGTCACTTAGCAGTGTTTTTAATGTGAGCAGATGGTTGTATACCTTTTGCTGCTCTTTTTGATGTTTGATGAGCTTTGATTTGAGAAACGGCTTTGTCTTTTGGAGCAGACGCGAAAGCTTCCGACCTTCTGCCGTTTCATTGAATCGTTTATCTTCGATTGTACGAATCGATTGAAGAATTTCACGCCCGTACTTTTTCTCAATAATGATGATTTCAGGCTCATCTTCTTCAGGAAAAACAGGTTCAGAAGGCGGAAGATTAGCTCCTTTATATCCGATTGTATATGCCGCATCCTCTTCCTCATCACGGCTGTCTTCCTCTGACCCTAAATAGAGCACTTTGACATAATAGGGACCTGACCATGCATGCGGGAAGTTGATCTCTGTCTCTCCGCTCGCTGTGTCCACGCGATATCTTGAATATGTGTCATCCTTCATCGCTCTGTCCTTGCTTGGATAGACCGATACGGACAGCACTTGTTTACTTTTCACAGAAATTTGCATGTGTGTATGTTTTGCCACCTCTTGTGCAGATGGCGTGATTTCATACCACGACTCTTCCTTTTCATTCTGTAATGTACCTGAGATGACTTCACCATTTTTTAACCCAATGGCTTCATTGACACTTGTTCCATGACTGGCAGCTGCTGCCTCGTATCCAGGTAATGCTGCCATACATAGAATGATGGCCATGAGTACGATCACACAGGATTTGACCTGCTTTTTGAACATGAAAAGACCCCCTTATCTTTTATGATACCTTGGAAGAATATCACAGAAATACATATAGTAGAATCTGTTTTTTACATAATTAAACTCGTTTTAAGCTAGGATTTGAGATATTCAGTCAGCAAGACAGATAGCTTCATAAACTTTTTGCCATTTCAAACGGAAAATGATGCTATTTAACCTTGCTGAAAAGTACATTACAATCAACTTGTAAGCGCTTAACAAACAAGAGAGAAGGGATCAGCTTGTTCCAAAAAGATCATGTTTTCACACAAGTAAACGGACGATCAAAGAATGAGATTTTACAATACATTTCCGAGAAAGCTGAAGACCTTCAGATTACAAACAATCAGGCGGGGCTATTAGCAGATTTGTTGACACGCGAAGACGAAGTCTCAACAGGACTTCAGCAAGGCTTTGCCATTCCACATACAAAAAGCTCCGCTGTACAAACGGCTTCACTTCTTTTTTTAGAACTTGAACAACCCATTGAATGGGGAAGCTTCGACGATTTGCCCACAAGCTATTTATTTACACTGCTCGTTCCATTAGAAGAAGCAAATGTCACACATCTGAAATTACTGTCAGGTATTGCGACCAGTCTAATGGAACCTGCTTTTATCGAGAAGATTCAACCAGGTCAAACAGCTGATTACTATTACGAAGTCATTGAACAACAATTGAAAGAGGGGATTACACAATGAAAATTGTCGGTGTCACTTCATGTCCAGCAGGGTTAGCTCATACTCCAATGGCAGCCAAAGCGTTAGAAAATGCAGGTAAACAGCTCGGACACGAGATCAAAATCGAACAGCAGGGGATTATGGGACAGGTGAACGGCATTACAGCAGAGGAAGCACAGCAGGCAGACCTCTGCATCATTGCCTCAAATCAGCATATCAACGATGCGGAACGCTTCTCAGGCATTCCCACTGTACGTGTCGAAATCGGACGTGCCCTAAAAAATGCCGAGCAAATTATCACTAAAGCTGTAGCACTTGTTGAAAAGAAAAAGTCTGAATCTCAATAAACATGAGCAATGCCATATAGAAAGGAGCAAAGAAAATGAAAGCAAAATTAAAAGTCATTGAAGGCCATCTCATGACCGGTATTTCTTATATTCTTCCTGTAATCATCGGTGCTTCACTTATCGTTGGTTTAGCAAAACTGGTCGGGTTAGGGTTTGGTGTTTCAGATTTAAACACCTATAAGGATGCTGGCGGCATACTGCACGGTGCCTATTTAATGGAGCAGGTCGGCTGGACAGGTATTGGCTTAATGAACGTTCTGCTTGCTGGATTTATCGCCTATTCCATTGCGGATAAATCAGGTCTTGCAGCCGGTTTTATCGGCGGTGCTCTCGCCAGCTCAACCAATGCTGGTTTTATTGGTGCCGTCATTGCAGGCTTCTTCGCAGGATATGTGGCTCTTTTTGTGAAAAGAAAAATTCAAATTCAAGGCTCTGCAGCTGGGCTCGTCCCTCTGCTCATCCTGCCGCTTATTACTGTTGGCTTAACCGGACTTCTTATGTCAGTTCTTCTGGGCGGCCCATTAGGCGCTTTGAACACGGCATTAATTGAATGGATCAAAGGTATGGTCGCTGATGGAACAAGCACACTCGCACTCGCTCTCATTTTAGGTGCGATGATTGGCTTCGATCTTGGCGGACCGGTGAATAAATCAGCGTGGATGGCTGGTAACGCCCTCTTTCTATCAGGTGTCTACCTCCCTGCCATTCTCGTCAATATTGCGATTGTCATTCCACCGCTTGGATACGGGCTTGCGACATTGATTCGAAAACGCAACTTCTCCCCAACCTTTAGAGAAGCCGGACGTGGCGGCCTTGTCATGGGCATTATCGGTATTACGGAAGGGGCGATCCCTTTTACCCTCGTCAATCCTTTGAAATTGATTCCGCTCAATGTTGTCGCATGTGCTGTTGGAAGCGGGGTCGCTGCATTATTAGGAGTTCATGACATCATGCCGCCAATTGGCGGGCTATACGGCTTCTTCTCAGTCGGAAACTGGTGGGCTTATTTAATTGGAGCTCTAACTGGCGCACTCGTCATCGGTATTGGCGCCAACCTGCTTGTGAATTTCTCTGAGAAAAAAGAGCCAAAAACGCCGGAACATGATCAGAAGCAGAAAGAAGAAGACGATTTTGACCTTGTGCTAGAAGGATAATTTGAACGAAGAAAGGTGTCGTTGATCAATGACTGTCAATGTACATGTGATTCCACATACTCACTGGGACCGGGAATGGTATTTCACCACCTCCCGCTCCCGTATTTACTTAATGAAAAGCGTAATGGACATCTTAGATACCCTTGAAACAGATGAAAGGTTCCATTACTTCATGCTCGATGCCCAGGCTTCCTTATTAGATGATTATCTGAAATGGCGGCCAGAGGATGAGAATCGAATCAAAAAGCTTGTCACAGCGAAACGTCTCATCATCGGCCCATGGTATACCCAAACCGACCAGCTCGTCATTTCAGGTGAATCGATTGTGCGGAACCTGCAATATGGGATTGAACGCTGTCAGCAGTTCGGCCACGTGATGAAAGTCGGCTATGTCCCTGACTCCTTCGGTCAATCCGCACAAATGCCTCAAATTTATCGCGGCTTCGGTATTGTCGATACAGCATTTTGGCGCGGCGTTTCTGACCATATGACGAACCATACTGAATTCAATTGGCGCGGTGCTGACGGCAGTGAAGTCTTTGCTGTGAATCTGCCATTTGGCTACTACTACGGTGGTAATATCCCTGAGAAGGATGATGACTTACAAGCCTTTTTATCTGAAAAAATCGGTGCGCTGCAAGCAAAGGCCACCACAAAGAATGTCTATTTCCCGAATGGCTTTGACCAAGCACCGATTCGCAAAAACCTGCCTGATTTATTAGAAAGAGCCAATGAACTTGACGAGCATCACTATCAAATCAGCAGTTTAGAAGATTATATTGCAGCAGTGAAAAAAGAGCGGACATCTTTTGAGACATTACACGGAGAGCTCATTCATGCGAAGCATATGCGGATTCATAAATCTATTTTTTCAACACGAGCGGATTTAAAAATCTTAAACAATCAAATTGAAAACTATCTCGTGAATGTGATGGAGCCCATCCTAACGATCAGCTATTCTCTCGGACACGACTATCCGCATGATACGGTTCGCGATATTTGGTACCTCATGTTTGAAAATGCAGCACATGACAGCATTGGCGGCTGTAATAGTGACACGACGAATCAAGATGTCTTCTTCCGCTACAAGCAGGCAAAGGAAATCGCCGAGAATCTTGTGGACTTACACATGCGTCTCATCGCTATTCGACTGCAAACAGAGCAAGAAATCACATTCACCTTGTTCAATACCCTGCCTTCAAAGCGTTCTGAAGTCATTGAAGTCGAAACCTTTATCACGGAACGTCCATTTACGTTAAAGGATGCTAATGGAAGGACGCTTCAGTACACAGTGAAAGGCAAAACCGATGTCACAGATTATGTGCTGGCACAGCAAATTTCTCTTAACCCAAGTAAAGAAGTGTACATGCCAAAGCAAGTATGGAAAGCCGTGCTGCTGATTGAAGCCCTCGACTTACCGTCAGTTGGTTATACACAGGTCAGCATGGTCTTCGATGAATCAAGCGAATCGGCATGGGAACAAACTGAAGGACGCGTGATTGAAAATATGTATTACCGCATTGCGGCAAATGACAACGGATCACTGGACATCACAGATAAACAAACTGGCCAGACATTCTCTGAGCAAATGATCTTTGAAGACAACGGAGATGATGGGGATTCCTACAACTATTCACCCCCTCGTGAGGACCTGTATGTGTCATCCAAGGATCTTTCATCAGCAGACATCTCAGTGGCTAAAAGCGGCCTGCAGCAAGAGCTGACCATCAAGCTTCAGCTCACTGTCCCTTACGACCTAGAGGAGCGCTCTAAGCAATTGGCTGCGACTTCACTTCCGATCACAGCGAAGATAGCATTAAACAAAGACGATGCTGTCATCCGTTTTCATGTAGATGTGGACAACCATGCGTTAGATCATCGCCTGCGCGTTCTTTTTGATACAGGCATCGCATCAAACGTATCACTGAGCGATCAACAGTTTGGTACAATCGAACGCCCAACAGAGCTGACGCAAGAGCTAGAATGGTGGAACAATGAACATTGGGAAGAAAAACCGATCACCATTGAACCGATGCAATCCTTTGTCGCACTTCGTGATGAAGCATATGGTGCCGCTCTGTTGACCGACTGCGTGAGAGAATATCAGATCACAGGGGAAGGCTATACAACGATTGCATATACGCTCTTCCGCTGTTTCGGAAAAATGGGGAAAGAAAACCTGCTTTACCGTCCAGGACGCGCATCTGGGGAAAAAATTGTTGATACACCTGACGCTCAGCTGCAAGGTGCATTGTCATTCTCATTTGGAATGCACTATAGCAAGGACGCAGTCAGCGAGGGACACTTAGCACAGCTTGCCAAACGGTACACCACCCCTGTTCAATGCTACGAGCGGGCAGACTTTTTAAACGGTCGTTTAATTTTCTCTTTCCGAGATGAAAAAGAAGACTTACAATCTACTTATAGCCTGCTTGACATTGAGACAGATGGAGCCATTCTAAGCGCTCTGAAAAAAGAAGAGCATGGAACAGGCATTGTCATTCGTCTCTTCAATCCATATTTAACGCGTCAAACAGCCGCTTCAATCAATAGTTCATCTCTACAACACGGAGAAACAGCGAATTTAGGAGAAACACCTGAAGGACATATACTCAAAGCACAACATGGATCATTACACATTGAACCGCTTACACCTTGTCAGGTACAAACCTACATTGTAAAGAAAAAATGAACATGTAGGGGCGGGATCCATTGGATTCCGCCCCTCTTTAATGGAGGGCATTGATCATGCGAATTGGAGGCATTGAAGCAGGCGGAACGAAATTTGTCTGCGGCTACGGAACAACAGACGGAACGATTGAACACATGACTTCCTTTGCAACAGGGAATCCAGTTGAAACATGCCGGCAAGTGATCGATTACTTTACAAAGCATCGTGTCGATGCCATTGGAATTGGGGCATTCGGGCCTGTCGATGTGAAAGAGCAAAGCCTAAGCTATGGGACGATTTTAGACACACCAAAAACAGCCTGGCGCCAATTCCCTTTCCTCTCTACCTTAAAACAAGCCCTCGGGATCCCGATGAAGCTTGATACCGATGTGAACTGTGCAGCACTCGGAGAAGCCCGTTTTTCAACTGAAGCAGAAAAGCCTGCCTCCTTGGTCTATATTACTGTTGGGACTGGAATAGGCGGCGGTGCCTATATTGAACATCGCCTGATTCACGGATTGCTGCATCCAGAAATGGGTCATATCACCGTTCAGCGGCATCCTCATGACACTTACGGAGGATGCTGCCCTATACATCATGACTGTTTAGAGGGACTGGCATCTGGACCTGCCATAGAAGGACGCTATCATACACTGGCACAAATGCTGCCAGAGGATCATCCAGCCTGGTCACTTCATGCTTACTATCTCGGGCAAATGACTGCTAACCTGCTGCTCACCCTTTCACCTGAACGCATCATTCTAGGTGGAGGCGTGATGAAACAGCCGGCTATGCTGCCGCTTATTCTTGATGAAACAGACAAACGGCTTCACGGCTATTTACAGCTGCCAAAGCCTTTACATGAAATTATCACAAAACCATCCTTTGATGGACTATCTGGTTTAATGGGCGCCATCGCTCTTGGAACTGATGCCTTACAGGCGCAAGGAGCCGCGCAATGATGATGACGGCAGATCCTCGAACCTATCAGCTGATTCAGCGGCTATTTGAAACGAAGGGGTTCGTGAAGCTGGAGGAGCTCACTGCCTCTTTTCGCTTATCTGACCGCTCTATCCGCAATTTAATCAAGGAAGCAAATGAGTATTTAAAGGAAACTGGGGCCATGATTAAAACGATTCGCGGGAAGGGATATACTCTTTTAACGAGTGACCAAGACGCTTTCTTACTTTGGCTTCATCAGCAAAAGCTTCCTGCCCGCTCTCTTGTCCCCGTCATGCCAGAAGAGCGTGTACGATTTATGATGAGAAAGCTGCTGCTTCAATCAGATTACTTAAAAATTGACCAGCTGGCTGAAGAACTGTTTATCAGCCGCATGACGGTCAGCAGTGATTTAAAAAAAGGACGAGAGCTGTTAGCCCGTTACGGCATGACACTTGTATCAAAGCCTGGATTTGGCTTAAAGATTGAAGGAGATGAGCTGCAAAAAAGAACGTGCTATGCAGACTTACTTCTTGAAGAAGAGCCTGCTCTCTCTCATATCACCGAGCGAGAACAGCTCCATTTTCCTGATATTTCTCTTGAAACCATTCGATCTATTGTGTTGACGAACCTGCATCAAGAGTCATTGCTCATTAAAGACATTGCCTTAAAAAATTTAGTCATTCACTTAGCCATTGCGATTCAGCAAACACGAAAAAACCAGCGGATATCCGCTAGTACTGCCCGTACACAAAGATCACCCGTTTTGATGAGAATTGCACAAAAAATCATACAGCAGGTGAGTGACACTTTTTGTGTGACCTTATCAGAGGATGAAACAGATTACTTAGTCATGCATCTATTGGCGAATCAAACGTGGAAAGAAGCCGCCCAGCATCAGACGACAGTGGAAGTTCAGCAGGCGGTTACAGTCTTTCTACAGCACATTGAAAAAATAAGCTGTCATCGTTTTGCTGATGACAGCATCCTGCAGCAAGACTTGATGCTTCATATGAAGCCGTTATTAAATCGCATCCAATATGGCGTATCATTACAAAATCCGCTTTTGCATGAGATCAAAACGTCCTATCCATACCCGTTTGATTTGGCTGTCAGCGGGCTGAATGCCTTACAGCTGGTGCGGACGCCAAATGAAGATGAAGCGGCATATGTTGCCTTGCATATCGCTGCTTCATTTGAAAGAAGTCAGCTCGATACCTCGCAAAAAAAGAAAGCGATTATCGTGTGCGGGTCTGGGCTAGGGACGGCAAGACTGCTTGAAATTAAATTGAAGGCAGCCTTTCAGCACGAGCTTGACATTGTTGAGCTCTATTCCTATCAGGATTATCTCATGAGCTCCTCTTTGCCGTGTGACGTCATCATTACAACCGTACCTCTCACATCAAAGGGGAAACCAGTCATTCAGGTCAGCGCCTTTTTTGAACATCATGATATACAGCGTGTAAATGAAGTCATTCATTTATTAAATGGACACGGGGCACCCTCAAAAGAGCTGATGGCGTTTTTTCAAGAGCGATTGACTTTCATGAATGCTGATCTAAGCAGCAAGGATAAGGTATTAGATATATTATGCAGCCGTTTAGAGGCGCATCAGCTAGTATCGTCTTCTTTTCGGCCCTCGGTGTTTGAGCGTGAGCAAATGTCGTCTACCTATCTTGGCAGCGGTATTGCAATGCCGCACCCGCTCATCACAAATGAAGGCACCTCCTCTGTAGCCATCGCACATTTAAAACAGCCGATTGACTGGCAGGGAGACCAAGTATCAATTGTCTTTTTATTAGCGATTCATAAGGATGACGCTGCCTGCATGAACCAATTCTTTGAACAGGCCGTCGATTTACTAGACAATCCAGACCGCATTCGCGCCCTCAAGCAAGCCAACACTTTTGATGAGCTGATGGATGCGTTGTTTCAATAAGATCAAACAAAAGGCCGCCCAATTCATGAGGCGGCCTTTGTGCTATTTAGATATACGTAACATCAATCGTAGATGACATTTTTTCCTTCTTCACTTAATTTTTTTAAGGAGCTCAGCATATGATTGATTTCTTCATCGGAATGTCTTTCCCAAGAACCTAATTCTGCGACTATTTTCAACGGAGATTTCGATCGATAAGAACGTGTTGGGTTGCCGGGAAATCTTTTATCAGTCACATTTGGATCATTTTCAAACTCGCCTAACGGTTCTACAATATAAATTCTTTCTTTCGCATCAGACCTAGCTAATTCAGCACCCCATTTGGCCGCGTTTAGTGTTCCGGTGAAATAAATATGGTTTGATTTTTTATCCTGATAATTGGATAAATGCAGCGGTTCAAGCAGATCTCCAATCTTCAATTCCGCTTTTGTCCCATGAAAAAATGGCCCAGGATCTAACACCTGTTTCTTGTCATTCATACAGCCACACCCCTTATCGTTTTTGACTTGCGTATAACAGTATACGGCTAGATATGGGCGAGAAACAGTCTATAAATTTCATTAAATTCGGGGTATAATGATAATAGAGAGTTAGATGTGTAAGCTCCAGCAAGTTGAAAAAACAGCAAGAATACATACAAATCAGTCTTCTTGAAAGAGATAAAAAGCTGTTAGAGGCCATAAGAAAAACTGCAACGGAACAGGATGAAAAGGAAAGAAAAAATTGGTGGCAGTTTGGGAAATAGCGTATTGATGCCTAGGAAGAAGAACTGATCAGGATTGAAGAAGATGAAGATGAAGATAAAGTAGCCAATGAGACGTTTGAGGTCTTGGCATGCTGGCATCAATAATTATATAATTAACTAAATTTTACTTCGGAGGTGATTTTTGTATGTCTATTCAAGTGGATGATGATGATGTTTTAGAGATGTGTAATATATATGCTCAAGAAACTCATCATAGAGAAGCATTGATTTTAGGAAACAGGAAGGGTTTATTGGAATTAAAAAATGCGATAGATCAGGCTTTAAAAACTGGTAGTGCTGTTGCAAATTTATACCCATCTGATTTTGAAGGATATGAAACTTGTATTGCTTTAGTAGATGATGAAAATCAGTTTGAGAAGTTGATGACTCCTTATGTAGAGCAATATGTACAAGATGATGATGCAATTGATCCAATTGAAATTATTAAAGATTACGACGCTAAAAAAGAAAAGCCCTTATAAAAGGGCTTTTCTTTTTTAGTGGAGTATTGTTCTACCTTTTACAGCTTTGTGTTTACTTGGTACTGATGCTCTAAGAGCATGGTGTATTTGAATTTTTGGAGCTACATGAAAATGCCAGTACCAGTTTGATGATCCTGGTTTTAGTGGTATGACTCCGTTATCAACTGCAAATACTCGTATTTTCTTTTTTCCTTTTTTATGGAACACTTTTACGAGACTCTCGACTTTTCCTTTTCTATTTTTTACATACCAATCGATATGATAGTTCTTCCCAAAACCTTTTATTCTGTTCTTCAAATACTTCAGTGCAACTTTTGCGCCTTTTGATCTTATGGCCCACAAAGCAACTCTTCCTACGGTCATTGCGATTGGTACGAAGAATATTGGTAGTGCTTGTGTTGTGATTTCACTCTGACTACTTTTGGAATCAAGTTGTTTCATTCGGTTTTCTAAAGCTAAAAATTCTTCATTGTTGAAATATTGATCTATCACTTTATTTTGTTCTGACTCTGACATGCTTTCAAATTCTTTTTCTATAAATGGAAGGTTTTCTATGTATTCTCCCATTTTCATTTCAAGTTCGTCTAATTCTTTGGTAATTTGTTCATTTTGTAGAACTGTTGGTGTTACTAATGCTTCTAATTCTTGTGAATTGATAAAGTGTGTTTCTGCTGATGCTTCTGATGAAAATGGAGTCCATATTGATATGACAAGAGCTAGGGTAATTAGGGTTAAAAGTGTTTTTTTGAACATCTTATTTATATTTCCTCCTTTTGTATTAAATTCCAAAATCAAGGTTATCAAATTAAAATGAGTGTATCAATGGATTTAAGATAGATTAAAGAAAATTCCTTTTTTGGTTGCGGTGTCCGCAATCATTTTTTAGAACTTCGTTTTGGTGAAAATTTCTGTGGTAGACAAATGACACAAGCCGAAATGCATATGTTCCTAAACAATGGGGCAAGATATTCCCACCACAATCTAAAGAAGCCCCAACTAAAAATATCGTCACTACAATAGCAAAAAAACTTGCTGTTCAGGCTCTTCGCAAGTCAGACACATATCTAGAAAAATCCTTATCGAAAGTAATAGGCAAGAAATATGCAAAGAAAGCGACATCAGGTTTTTACAAAGTAGCAGATTATATCGAAAAAGTTCAAAATGCACATAAAAAAGAATAGCCGCAATTTTTATACAAACTGGCTAAACAGCGAAATGGATTGTGATATTCTTCGGATTATAAAAGAAAACAGTTTATTAGGCTGTTAAAATCTAGCTATCATGTTAGAACAACTCGAACAATATGATCTTTCCAATAAAATGAACGAAAAAAAGCCAGCCACCCGCATAAGGTGATTGGCTTTTTTATCGTTATTTCCCGATGTTGTCTCCATTTTGCTGAATCAAGGTTTCATACCAATAAGAGCTCTTTTTGCGAATTCTTTTAAGGTCTTTTAGATCAAATTCGTCGCGATTGACGTAGATGAACCCGTAGCGCTTGGAGCATCCTTGGTGTGTGCTGATTAAGTCGATGGCTGACCACGGGCAGTATCCGAATACCTCAACGCCGTCTGTGATTGCCCATTTGATTTGCTCGATATGTTTTTCTAAATAATCAATTCGATAATCATCCTGAATTGATCCATCTTCTTCTAACTTGTCGAATGCACCCAATCCGTTTTCCGTGATAATAAGCGGCAGCTGATAGCGGTCATAAATCTCGCGCATCGTTGAACGGAAGCCGACAGGGTCAATCTCCCAGCCAAACGCATTTTTGCTTAAGAATGGGTTGTTGCCGCCTTTGTAGACGCCATCTTCACCGGATTTCAAATGCTGATCTCCACCGCGTGCAAATTCGTCGTTGCCATCTCCTTTACTCGCTTCAACCGTTTGTGAGGTGTAGTAGTTAAAGGCAATGAAGTCTGGCTTCGCGCTTTTCAAAATATCCATATCTCCCTCTTCGATGACAGGAAGAATGTCTTTTTCTTTCATGTACGCCCAAGCAAGGTTGTTATAACGTCCGAACACGGCCATATCAAGATAAAGCCAGTTGCGGATCGCATTGTAATTCGCCGCAGCAAGCACATCTTCAGGCTTTGGAGAAGCCGGATAAATGAGCGCAATGTTTGGCGCTGGTCCAATTTTCGCTTCAGGCAGCATTTGATGACAAAGCGTCATGGCTTTTGCCTGTGCAACGAGCATATGATGATTCTGCTGATACAGTTCTTTTTTCGGATTTTCTAAATTTGGATCAAGTGTACCTAGCGCTGATCCATGTAAGATCATCATGTTTTGTTCATTAATGGTCAGCCAATATTTTACCTTCTGACCATACTCCTTGAATAGCACCTCTGCATAGCGTTCAAACGCATCGACTGTCCCGCGGTTAGACCACCCGCCCTTTACTTGAAGCGCATGAGGCAGATCAAAATGATACATTGTCACGATTGGTTCAATGCCATAGCGGCGCAATTCATCGATGAGTGAATGATAGAATTCAATCCCCTTTTGATTGATCTCCCCATCTCCATCTGGAATGATCCGTGTCCACGCAATGGAAAAGCGATAAGCCTTCAAGCCCATTTCCGCAAACATCTTCACATCCTCTTTATAACGGTGATAGTGATCGCTTGCCACTTTAAAATCCGTTGTCCCTTCAGGATAACTTGCTCTCATGTCAATGACAGAAGGCCCCTTGCCATCCTCGTTCCACGCACCCTCTACCTGATAGGCGGAAGTAGATCCGCCCCAGAAAAAGTCTTTTGGAAATGATGCTAGTGTTGAATATCTCATGATTTCTTCCTCCTTTTGATTAAACTAGATGTAAAAATGATTGTCCTGGTGTGATTTGTTTCTCTTCCGTTTCAATGATATCGCTAAACTCACCTGAATTGGTAATAATGACAGGTGTTGTGACTGACAGGCCTGAAGCTTGGATGGCTTCTATGTCAAACTCAGCAAGCAGTTCGCCTTCTGTGATGGTTTGCCCCTGAGCAACCTTCGGGGTAAAATGCTTTCCGCCTAATTGTACGGTATCCAGTCCGATGTGAATGAGTACCTCTGCTCCGCTTTCTGAGGTTAGACCATACGCATGTCCAGTTGGGAACACCGTTGTTACAACTCCTGATACTGGTGCAAACAGCTTTCCTTCTGATGGAATGATGGCTGCGCCCTTTCCTAGTGCACCAGATGAGAATGCCTTATCCTGCACTTCCTCCAGCTTGATGACCTCGCCCTTTAAAGGACTTTTCACATGAGCGGCTTTGACCCCATGTTCGTTTTCAATTACCGGAGCAGAAGCGGCTGCCGGCGTTGCATCTTCATCTACTGGATCTTTAAATCCAATCAAATAAGTTAAGATGATCGAAAGGACGAACGAGACCGAGATACCGATGATGAACCCTGTAAATCCTTGACCGTAGAAAATCGGCAGTGTCAGTAAACTTGGAAGGCCTGACGCAATTGCAATACTTTGTGAATAACCGATAATCGCACCGCCGACCCCAGCAGAGATAACGGCTGCAATAAATGGTTTTTTCAAACGAAGTGTGACCCCGTATACAGCTGGCTCTGTGATCCCAAACACAGCAGAAACTGCTGTCGATCCAGCCAATGATTTCAGTTTTTTATTCTTTGTTTTCAGCATAACACCGATGGAAGCACCGGCTTGTGAGAATACAGCTGGCGCAGTGGCCGGCTTGATATGATCTTTCCCATGAACTGCGATATTATTTAAAATCACTGGCACAAGTCCCCAATGGATACCGAAGATGACAAGAATCTGCCAAGCCATCGCAATTAAAGCACCTGCAAGTGTAGGACTAAAGGAGAATACTTTCAGCAAAACAGCTGCAATGCCATTCCCTGCATACACACCAAATGGTCCGAATACGATGAGTGTCAGCGGAACAACCGTGACAAGTAAAATGAGTGGCGTAATAAAGTTTTTGACACTTTCATGAATGACTTTGTTAAAGAAACGTTCGATATATCCCATGACAAACACTGCCAAAATGATTGGGATGAC
The DNA here is from genome assembly GCF_054161415.1 of Bacillus sp. PK5-006. Classification (NCBI taxonomy): domain Bacteria; kingdom Bacillati; phylum Bacillota; class Bacilli; order Caryophanales; family Bacillaceae; genus Bacillus; species Bacillus sp. PK5-006. The sequence continues at coordinate 3,507,583 of NZ_CP096414.1, forward strand.
CGTAGATGTATAAGACATTAAGACGACTGGTATCCCGAAGAATGTCACATCTCCGCCGCCTTTTGACAATTCTTGAATGGTTGGGTAAATCAGTGCACCTGCTATCGTCACAGCGACAAACGGATTCGCTTTAAACTTCCTAGCAGAAGTGAATGCGAGCAATAATGGCAGGAAGTAGAACAAGCTGTCAGATGCAGCAAATAAAATTTGATACGATGTATCTTCAGGAGATAACCATTTCGCGTTGATACAGATGCCTAATAGACCTTTTAAAATACCTGCACCCGCCATGACACCGAGAAGTGGTGTGAAAATCCCCGATACAATGTCGACGAATTTCCCGAAAAGGCTTGTGCTCTCTTCACCTGATTTTGCAGATGAAGCAGTGGAATCCTCTAATAGATTCGTAAACTCTCCAATTTCTCGATAAACCTCTGGTACGGTATTGCCAATGACCACTTGAAATTGGCCGCCGCTTTCCATAACGGTAACGACGCCATTTAATTTTTCAATGGCCGCTTTATCCGCTTTTGATCTGTCATTTAGTGTGAAGCGAAGCCTTGTGGCACAATGCACCAATGAATGGACGTTTTTCTCTGTACCAATGTGTTTAATAATGTCTTCTGCTAATTGACGATAACTCATGCAAAAACCCCCTTTTTTTCAAAAAAATACGTTTTTGGGCAAAATAAAAACCTAAACGGGCACCAAAAATAGTCGCAGCTTGCTGTTGCGCTTTTTCAGTGAACGTTTAGGTTTTGCCTGCCGAACAGTCACAATCCTCTAAGACGATCATTGTGAAACCGTATTCTTTTATGTTTATGAGCAAATAGTACCACTCACCTTTTCTCATGTCAACGCTTTCTTTTAAAATCTATCTTTATTTTTCTCGTTTGATGAGTCGATTCAAGTGAATTGATAGATACAGCATTTCCTCTGATGTGAGATCTCGGTGATAGGTTTGATAGACATATTCTGCGATTTTCTTTGCGCAATCGTATGCTTTCGGATATTTCACTTTAATCAGCTGATATAAGTCCTGATCTTCGCTGACAAGCAGTGTTTCATTAATCAGACGCTGGACGAAAAAGCGCAAATGCGTGAGAAAACGGTAAAAGTTAAGCGAGTCTTCATCAAATTCCATGTTGAGATGATATTTCACAATGGTGAGAATGGCATTGACTTCCTTTGTGATATTGACCGTCGTATTCATATCCTCATTGAGCTCTGCATTTATGATATGCATGGCAATAAAGCCCGCTTCATCCTCAGGCAGTTCAATATGAAGACGCTCTTCAATCATCTCAAGACAGTCCTTTGCCACAAGAAATTCATCTTTGTATAAGCGTTTAATCTCCCAAATAAGCGAATTCTCAATCAGATGATTTTTCTTCAGCCGTTCGATGGCGTAATGAATATGGTCTGCCAGCGATACATGCAGACTTTCGTTTAATCTTCGGTTCAGCTTTGTATGTGCATATTGGATCATTTCTTCGGTCACCTTGACCACATCATACGGAACCTCTTGAAGCAGCATTTTCATCCGCTCGTGAACGGAATGATCCTCTAGGCGGAAGACTTTATCAATTAACGATTCGTCCACCGGGTCCCCGGGACGTCGCTGGAAAGCGATGCCTCTGCCCATGACAACGATTTCTTTTCCATGTTCATCTATGACACTAATGACATTATTGTTTAGAACCTTTTGAATCTGCATTTCCAAACACCTCCGTCTATGACCAACAACTTTACTCAAAATATGCTCTCATCTTAACACAATTGTCAAATCACTTGGCATTTTTATCTGACTTTTGCAATAGATTTCACCATGATTCTACCCTTACATAGCTGGTCTGATCCTTCAATTGCCTGCATACAATACTCCTGAGGAGGTGACCTTCTGTGAAGGCTTTTTTCTGGTCTGCATCATTTTTATTCTTGCTCATGTTCACCCTCATCGTTCTAGGCATCGTGTTCTGGCTGAGTGGACAAGGCTTAGGCCAGCTTTGGAGATATGTGCTCATTTCACTTGTCACATCGGCCGTTTTGCGCGGCGTCACCACTTGGCTGAAACGGCATGTGATGCACCTTTCATCCAAATAAAAACGGCTGCCCCGAGTGTTCAGGCAGCCGTTTCTTTATTCTTTGGTTGCTGCAGCTTCTTTCTGAGAAGCACGCAGCTCATCATTGATTTTTTTCGCATCCTCTAAAAACTCTGTTTCATATCCACTTTTGAGTGCCCACGTATAAAATAGCAGAGCTACCACTGTAATCAGTGCCATATCCCAGCCATAATGAATGATGTTATAACCGCCGAATTTGTCACTGCCAAGACAGGAAATCGTCATCATCACAAGCAGGTACACAACCATCCAAGCACCCGCCTTAAAGTTGCGGCCGAATCCTTTCCACTTCGCTTTTGCTTGATAGTAAAAATAGATAGGTAGACCGATGAGAATAATGAACAGCACCTGACCTGTTAACGGCCATCTTGCCCAATACAGCGTCAATGAGGCAAAGACAAAACCGAGAGGAGCAATGATGCTGAGTCCTTTTATTCGAAGCGGACGATATAAATCTGTCCCTGTCTTTCTCAGCGTCATGACGGTCACTGGTCCAGTCAAATAAGAAATGAGTGTAGCGACAGAGATAATTTCTGCAAGTACACCCCAGCCTCTAAATAAAAACAGAAAGATAAACGATACGGCTAAGTTAAAAAACATTGCTTGACGAGGCACGCCGTAAATAGGGTGCAGACGGCCAAGCACACTTGGCATGTATTTGTTTTTTTCCATTCCATAAATCATACGAGACGTCGTTGCGGTATACGTAATTCCTGTACCCGAAGGTGACACAAACGCATCCGCATATAAAATCAGAACAAGCCAGTTAATCCCAAGCGCAATGGCAAGGTCCGCAAATGGCGAGTTGAAATTCAAATGACCCCATCCGTTCACAATCATAGATGGATCAACAGCACCGATAAAGGCGACTTGTAAAAGGACATAAATCACAGTTGCAATGAAAATCGATCCGACAATGGCAATTGGAATCGACCGGCCTGGATTTTTTGCCTCACCGGCCATATTAATCGGGCTTTGGAAGCCATTGAAGGCAAACACAATCCCAGATGTCGCAACAGCTGTCAGCACACTCGCCCAGCCGTTAGGGGCAATACTTGTTCCAGAAGTAAAATTCTCACTATGAAAACCTACGAATAAGAGCGCACCAATTGTTAATCCTGGAATGACAATTTTAAACACGGTAATGAATGTATTTGCTTTTGAAAATAACCCAACTGTCCAATAATTAAGCAGAAAGTAAATCACAAGAAGCACACTGGCAACCATAAGACCTTCTGTCGTCAATACCCCTTTTGTGACCAAATGGGATGTCCACTTTGCCCATTCCCAAGGCCAAGAGCTCATGTACTGGACGGAAGCAACCGCCTCAACTGGTATCACGGAGACAATGGCGATCCAGTTCGCCCAAGCTGCAATAAACCCAATAAAAGATCCGTGTGAATATTGCGTATATTTCACCATTCCGCCTGCCTCAGGAAACATCGATCCGAGTTCACTATAAGACAAAGCGATAAATAAAATCACAACCATCCCAATCAACCAGGATAAAATAGCAGCAGGACCGGCGATTTGAGCTGCACGCCAAGCACCGAAGAGCCATCCTGAACCAATGATTGAGCCAAGGCCTACCATCATTAAAGCGAAAGTTCCCATCCTACGATGCAAATGATTCATGTTCATAACACCTTTCGATTAAAATACAGAGCATGTGTCAAGCAAGCGTCTTTCTTTCAAAGCAGCTCACTTTTCATTTTACTGGCAAATATTTCTTCTAATGAACCTTTACCTTTATTCATTTTTTGCCTGTTATATTATCTCTCAATTCTTCATTTTCTGAAATAGTCGAACATGCTTATTTCAAAAGAAAGCGCTTTTTCACCTGTTCAATCTATTAGACTGAATAACTACCTTTACCCTTATTTTGAAAAAAACAAAACAAAAAAGATAGAGGAAATGACTTCCTCTATCTTCTAACCCCCGTCATGTATAGAAAAAAAGGATAGAGGGGATTCCCTCTATCCTTGTGAAATCGCTTGTTCTTTTTCAATGACAGCTAGTCTTTCTTGAACTTCTTCTTCAGATAAATTGTGTTGTTTCACATACAGGTTCCTTTCGCTTGTGCGGCATTCATGACTGCAGCTGCGCATATACTTATGCTCACTCTCTTCAGTGGCAATCATCTTACGGTTACATGCAGGGTTCGCACAGTTCACATAACGCTCGCAAGGCTCACCAGTGAAGAAATCTTTTCCGACAACCACATGCTCTGTTTGATTCACTGGTACTGTTAAGCGATTATCAAATACATAGCATTGACCGTCCCATAGCTTCCCTTGCACTTCTGGATCTTTTCCGTAAGTGACAATTCCGCCGTCAAGCTGAGAGACATCTTCAAAGCCTTCACGCTTTAACCAGCCTGAGAATTTCTCACAGCGTACACCGCCTGTGCAATACGTCAGGATTTTTTTCCCTTCAAGAATCTCTTTATTGTCACGAATCCACTCAGGTAATTCACGGAATGTCTCAATATCAGGACGGACTGCCCCTCTGAAGTGACCAACATCAAACTCGTAATCATTACGCGCATCAATCACAACCGTATCAGGTGATTGCATTTGCTCGTAAAATTCGACCGGGCTAAGATGTTTCCCCGTTAATTCTAACGGATTCACATCATCCTCTAGGCTAAGGTTCACTAGTTCATTCCGATGACGGACGTGCATTTTTTTAAACGCATGACCATCTGCTTCGTCAATTTTGATCGGCATAGACGCAAAGCGTGGATCTTCTTTTAACGCTTGCATGTACTTATCCGTTTGTTCAATGGTTCCAGAAACAGTTCCGTTCAAGCCTTCTGCTGATACGAGGATACGGCCTAACAAACCAAGCTCCTTACAGAATGCTAAATGCTCTGCTGTAAACGTCTCTGGGTCCTCAATGGGGACATATTGATAGTAAAGTAAAACGCGATATTGTTTTTCCATCTATATAAACACCTCTTAAATTTAATCAAAACATACCATTCTTTATCATACAGGAAATACATACCTAAAGGCAATGTCGGCGGCTCAATTCCATAAAACGGAAGGGCCTTTCTTCTCATATTTATTTGACAGAACTTTCTGTTAAATGAGATGATTTATGAATTATATGATGTAGTAAAGGAGCAATGATCATGATCCAGCCAGAAGATATTGTCAGAAGCGGTCCTAACCAATTTATTTCTCAAAAGGGAATATATCATGAACTAGATTCCCTTGTATCTGCTTTTCAATCACCTGCTGTGGTGACAGGATATGATTCATACCAAGCTTTTTCACAATACACAAAGCTGCCGCCCGAGTGGCCTGTCATTCAGCACAAAGGATACAGTTCACCCAATGCGGTCACATGGATCGCAGAAGAGCTTAACGGGTCAGATGTGATTATCGGTATCGGAGGCGGTACGATTTTAGATACCGCAAAATCAGTTGCAGATGCTCTTCAAATCGAAGTTATCATGGTACCAACGATTCCCGGCACATGTGCTGCCTCTACACCACTCAGCGTCATTTATGATGAAAAGGGCAATTTCATGAGAGTCGATTATCATAAACGATCCAGCTACCTCACCGTAATTGATCATACTTTTTTGCTTTCCTCTCCTCTTTCCTACCTTCAAAGCGGCATTGGTGATACGCTGGCAAAATGGTATGAAGCGGAAGCGATTATTCGTAACACAAAAGGCGCCTTGCCGCTCATGGTGCATGCTGCATTAAAGCAGGCAGTATATGTTCGAGACATTCTTCTTTCTCATAGTGAAGAAGCGGTTAACAGCTTAAAAACAGGTCAGCTTTCACAAGCATTTGCAGATGTAACAGATGCGATTATTACGTTAGCCGGAACAGTCGGAGGCTATGGGGGACGTTATGGAAGAATGGCAGGAGCCCATGCCGTTCATAATGGATTGACATTTATTGAAGAAACGCATCATGTGTTACATGGACAAAAAGTGGCTTATGGCATCCTTGTCCAGCTTGCCGCAGAAAACCGAATGTCCGAGGTAGAGGAATTACTTGAACTCTACCAAACACTCGGATTACCTAAAAATATGCGCGATCTTGGTATTACAACTCAGCTGGACGAGGCGGCATTTACAGTGGCAAACCATGCTGCACGTAAAGATGAAACCTTTTGTTTGATTGGAGACTATGCTAAAGAAAAGATTATCGACGCCATTCAAATCATTGAGACCTTTCAATCTCAAAAAATGTCTACACATGAAGGCAAATAAAAAGCACAGGCATCGCACCTGTGCTTTTCTTTCGATTAAAAATCAAAGTTATCTGGATCTGGACCTGTTCGCTCATCTTCATTGAGCTGATCAATGACACCCATCTCACGTGCGGACAGCTCGAAATCGAAGACTTGTGTGTTTTCGATGATTCGGCTCTTTGTCACAGATTTTGGAATGGTGATAATGCCATGCTGCAAGTCCCAGCGAAGGATCACTTGCGCTACTGACTTGTCATGTTTTTTCGCGATATCCTGAAGAACAGGATGGTTTAGAAGCTTCCCGCTTCCTAATGGCGACCACGCCTCAACATGAATACCTTTCGATTTGCAGTAGTCTCGTAAAGGCTCCTGCGTCAGCTTCGGATGCAGCTCGATTTGATTCACCATTGGCACAACTTCTGCCTCTTCCAATAAATCCTCTAAATGATGCTGATGGAAATTACACACTCCGATCGCTCGAACGCGTCCATCCTTATATAGTTTCTCTAGCGCTTTCCATGTTTCTTTATATTTGCCTTCAACTGGCCAATGAATTAAATAAAGGTCTAATACATCTAGCCCCAGCTTGTCCATACTTGTTTCAAAGGCTTCGAGTGTTGATTCATAGCCTTGATCATTATTCCAGACCTTTGTCGTAATGAATAGATCATCGCGAGAGATGCCTGATTGCTGAATGGCTTTGCCTACCCCTTCTTCATTTTGATAGGCGGCTGCTGTATCAATGCTGCGGTAGCCCGCTTCAAGAGCGTCTTTGACGGCATTTACAGCCTCATCCCCATCTTTTACCTGCCATACACCAAAGCCTAGCTTCGGCATTTTTACTCCGTTTGCTAATGTGACTGTATCTGTTAATCCACTCATCAAACAAACCTCCGCTTCCTTTTTACTTACCAAGCACTATACCCGAATTTTCGATTGATCATGCATGACATTCTGACTGAGTTATTTGATATATTTTCCCATATCAACTTGATTGGCGTCAACGATTTGATATTCGCTGATCCGATTTTTTGTTTTAGAACCATCATATGTTTCTAAATAAGCTTGATCGTAAAAGATGAATCCGTATGTCGCTTTGCCATCCTCTAACACCCTGATCCAATAAGACTCTTTTGTGTCTTTTTTAGAGTCATTCACCTTCTTTAATTTCATACCTGAAAATTCCTTCAGCAGCTTTTGAATATCCTCTTTCTTTTCAACCATAACACGCTCATTATCATGCTCAATTTGAATCGAAGTCACCTTGTTCTGATCAATTGAGGCCACATCATCAAAAGAGTATGTTTTTGCATTGATTATAAAATAAATACCAATTCCTAATAAAATAATGACGACTAAACCAATCATCCACTTTTTCAACCTAACTCCTCCTTCTATTCACACCACACCTATAAAAACAGTGAAGTCCAATCATCCTCCTCAGAAAATACCTGAATTCCGTGCTGTTTAAGCAAGGCGGATGTCACTCCATCTCCAGCTTTTGTCCCCCCGTTAAAATCTCCGCGATAAATCATCCGGCTGCCGCAGGAAGGGCTGTACTCTTTTAACACAACCGCCGTCGCTTTCAGAGACTGAACCTGTTCCAGCGCGGCCTTCGCGCCTTTTACATACATCTCCGTGACATCATTTCCATGTACATCGATCACAGAGGCGAGGCCCTGTAATACATCATGTCCGTCTCCGCCAATGATTTCTGCGGGAGGCCTTGGCGTGGAAAGGCCGCCAAGCAGCTCAGGACAAACTGTGACTGCCTTTCCCTCCTGAACAAGCTCCTCAATTCGCTGATCTAATCGATGGCTGCCATTATAACGAACCTTCAACCCAGCAAGACAAGCACTGACGACAATCATGTATGTTCCTCACTTTTTTTGCTGACTTTAAAATAAATACATACAGGCAAGAAACATATCGTATTCACCAAAAAGGGCAGAGCACAATACAAAGCAGCAGCCCAAATTGGTTCTCCAGGTCCTGCAATACCAAAAAAATAAACAAATAATAGCACGCTGACAAACAATCCCACGAATGGCATGATGAATGCGTATTTTTTATAATTTTCTATCATTTCTTTCTCCAATGAGCTCCCTCCCTTTCATCATGGCTAAGAACAACGTCAATATATGTTAATTTTACCATAAAAAAACCGAAACCATCATCTCTCTTTGTGCGATGGTTTCGGTTTTTTAACTATATCTTTTCTTTCCAAGCCTTTAAGAAGCGCTCAATCACTTGTAATTCATCCTCATGAAACTGGTGGAGAAATTCTAAATAGGACGTGACTGCTTTATCATGTAGTTCATCATGCAGCGCCGCCAATTGCTTGCCTTCCTCTGTCAAGGAATAATAGACAGATTTCTTATCACCTTGCCGGTGGCAATAGTCCACCATGCCTTTTTCAATTAGTTTTTTCACAGCCTTTGTAATAGCTGGCTTTGATAGTTTTAGCTGTTGAGATAGAAATGTATTGTTTGATTCGTTTGGATTGGCTTGAATCATCGATAAAATGTGAAGCTGTGTGAGTGTCCATTCTTGTTTGAGTGTATCAGTCGTGGTAATCAGTGGATCTGTTGGATCATTCCGTCTCTTTTCCCTATGCATAATCAGATCTTGAATCGCTTTTAATACAATCTGCTCTTTTGTTTCCATCTGAACCTCCACTCTTAACTGGTTAATAAAATGGTACTAATAATGAAGAAAGGAGTCAAAAGAAATGTCGATGTGAGTAAAATAATAGGACATCAGACCTGAAAATTGCATATGCACTTTTTTACTAGATTCTCCTCATCCTGTCACATGCTATAATCATGGGGATGTCATCCAATTTATCATAATGAAAAGGTGATCTAAATGAATCCTGAACAACAAATGGCCATTCACCAGTTAGAAGAAAAGATACATCTGTTTTCCTCTGCTGTGAACGGAGCCTTCTTTGCATCGGACGATTTCGTTCTATCAAATACTCATATATCGACTGACACGTTCAATTTGCTCTTACCAACATCAGCTCAAATCCAAGATCCGAATAAAGTGAAAGCAGCCATTGAACACATGCGGTCACAGAAACTCATCTTCAGCACATGGGTCGATCACCGTTTACTCCATCCTGATTGGGCTGATTTATTAAAGGAATATCAGCTTCAAGAGGTCGAACGCAATACCATCATGATGCTTGAGCATACAGGTGACATTGATCCAGTCACATCCTCAGCACTTACAATCAAGGAAGTACTTGATGAGCAGACACTATTTGATTACAAACATATCTTTATTGAACTATTCAAAGGATCGACTGAGGCCGCCGCCTTAGAAGACTATTTCCAGCGTTTTTCGATTGATGCATTACACTCAAAAGCTCGCATGTTCGTGGGATATGAACACCAAAAGCCGGTCACAACAGGCTTATTATTCGAGACAAACGACAGCTACGGTATTTATGATGTCATAACAAGGGCAGAACACCGCGGCAAAGGACTTGGCAGTGACATGTTTCATTACCTTCTAACCCAGACAGAGAATAAACAAAAATGTGTCATCTTACAAGCATCAGCGGACGGCAAAAATATTTATCAACGTGCCGGCTTCCAACCAATCAGCGAAATGGCCGTCTTTGAATAGAAAGTACTTTTCGTGTGAATTTGAAATGAACATAAAAAAGCTGCCTAATGTTAGGCAGCTATTCAGCATGATGCTGACGATCCATATAAAGCGGTGGTCTCTTCAACGAAATCACCGCACAGCTAAAGGCAATCAGTACAAACACAGCACCGAATTTAGCCAGATCAACAGATGAACCGGTCATCGTAAACATGACTCCGCCAACCGCTGATCCAATCGAAATGCCGATTTGCAATGCCGAAGTATTTAAACTTTGCTGAATATCAGACGTAACAGGATCTGTTTGAATCAAATAACTCTGCAAAGCAGGCGTCAGTGCCCAGCTGAGCGCACCCCAAAGGACAACCATCACCATAAAGAGCGCGAACACCCCCGCTGTATAAGGAATGGTAAACATGACAACCGCAAACGCGATTGTCACAAGCAAAATGGCTTTCCCTGAACCCAGTTTGTCACTCAGCCAGCCGCCAAATCCATTCCCGCCTATCGACGCAAGTCCGAAGATTAAATAACAAATACTAATCCAAAACGGGGTCATATGCAGAACTTCCATTAAAAACGGAGTGAAATAAGAATAAAGCATATAATGACCTGCAAGCATAAACAAACTAATCAAGTGTGCACTAAAAATTTTCGGATGCCCTAAAGAACGAATCTGCTCTCTAAGAGGCGTCACTTTTTCAACAGGCATTTTTTCTAATAGAAAATAGATCAGCACCATCGATATGGCAGAAAGAATACTGATTCCTAAAAACATCACTCTCCAGCCAAAGCTCTCAGTAATAAAAATACCGATCGGTACACCGAGAACAAGTGAGGAGCTAATCCCAATAAAAATCAGCCCTAATGCCTTCGCACGATGCGCTGGTTCCACTAATTTAGCAGTGATCGTGAGTGACAACACCACCACTAGCGCTGTACTCATCGCGATCAATACCCTAGAGATCATGACAAAAGCAAAGGTCGAACTAAAATAAGTGAACACATTCCCTAATGTAAACACCAATAACGCGATTAAATAAAGGCGCTTTCGTTCGATTTTGGCTGTCGCGGTCAGCAGCACGGGTGCTGAAATGGCATACACAATCGCAAATACCGTAATGAGCTGTCCGGCTGTTGCAAGAGACACATTCAAATCCTCTGCAAGACTTGGCAGAATGCCCCCGACCACAAGCTCAACTAATCCAACCGCAAAAGTAGAAACGGCTAATAAATATACTCTCCAGTTCATGTCTAACATCCCTTCTGTATATCATCGCTTTCACTTTTGATACAGGGTGCAGACAAACAAAAAAACCCTGATTACAAAAAAGGAAAGCGCGCTTTTGTAATCAGGATTTATCGGATCCTGGTAGAAACCCTCAAACCATATTATTGAGGTTATACAAGTCTATTTTTTTCTTCAAATATATTAGCATAGCCTTACATAACTCGCAAGCTGTAAAAATAGAAAAATACTGCCATTCTGTTACCTAAACAAAAGGCGCCGTAAAAGGAATCAGAACAGCTTGCTTTCTCCTCCGTTTACAGGTAAACTGATGAAAAATCAACGAACGAGGATCAACGTAGATCTGGAATAGTAGCTTGAATCGATCTTTAACAGAGAGGGAACGGTGCTGAGAAGTTCCTACTGACATCTTCAAGTGAACCTGCCGATTTAGTTCTGTTTCATACAGCGGTTCATACCGTTATCATGATTGAGTGTAAAGCTGTGCTTTAAATTAGGGTGGTACCACCAGGAATGGTCCCTAACTTAAAGTACAGCTTTTTTGTTTTAAAAAAGGAGGAACCTGCAATGTCAAAGAAACAATTTGTTGAGAAAATTACAAGCATGGAAGACGACTTTGCCCAGTGGTATACAGATGTTGTCACAAAGGCGCGGCTCGTCGATTATTCAAGCGTGAGAGGCAGTATGATCATTCAGCCGTACGGCTTTAAAATTTGGGAGAATATTCGCGACGAACTTGACCGCCAGATTAAAGAAACGGGTCATGAGAATGTCTATATGCCGCTCTTTATCCCAGAGAGCCTGCTTCAGCAGGAAAAAGATCATATCGAAGGCTTTGCTCCTGAAGTGGCGTGGGTGACACATGGCGGTGAATCCGAATTACAAGAAAGGCTCTGCGTCAGACCGACCTCTGAAGTGCTGTTCGCTGAGCATTACAAAAACATTATTCATTCCTACCGCGATTTACCGAAGCTATATAACCAATGGGCCAATGTCGTCCGCTGGGAAAAGACAACACGTCCCTTCCTCAGAACCCTTGAATTCCTATGGCAGGAAGGGCACACGTGCCATGAGACTGAGCAAGAAGCGATTGAAGAAACACAAAGAATGCTTCACATTTACGCTTCTCTTTGCGAAGATCTCCTTGCCATTCCTGTCATTAAAGGGAGAAAAACAGAGAAGGAAAAATTCGCCGGCGCTCGCTTCACCTATACGGTTGAAAGCTTGATGCATGATGGAAAAGCGCTGCAAACTGCCACTTCTCATTTCTTCGGGAACGGATTTGCCAAAGCATTTGGCATCGAATTCTTAAACCGTGAAGGAAAACTAGAGCACGTCCAGCAAACCTCTTGGGGTTTCACAACAAGAATCATTGGCGCGATGATCATGGTTCATGGCGATGACAGAGGGCTCGTCCTCCCGCCAAATATTGCGCCAACCCAAGTGCGTATCGTGCCAATCGCTTCTCATAAAGAAGGGGTGCTGGATCATGCCTACGAATTGAAGGATCGCCTCGCCCGCATCGCACGTGCTGACATCGACGCAAGCGATAAACAGCCAGGCTGGAAATTCAACGAGTGTGAAATGCAAGGTATTCCGCTACGTGTAGAAGTAGGACCAAAGGACATCGAAAAAGGACAGGTGATGCTTGCAAGACGAGACACTGGTGAAAAGCAAGCTGTCACGTTAGATGCCCTTGAACAAACCATCACAGCAACGCTTGAAGACATCCAGCGGACGATGTACGAAAAAGCGAAAGAACGATTACATAAAAAGACATCACACGCCCACACAATCGAAGACATCGAGCAAATTCTTGCGGAAGAAAACCGATTGATTAAAGCCATGTGGTGCGGTGATGAGGCCTGTGAAAACGACATTAAAGAAAGAACAGGTGCGACCTCACGCTGTATTCCATTCGAACAGGAAACCATTTCTGACACATGTGTCTGCTGCGGCAAGCCTGCATCTGATATGGTGTTCTGGGCGAAAGCCTATTAAGAATATGAACGATAAAGAAGCATCTCTCATGATGCTTCTTTTTTTGTTAAAAAGACCCAAACACCCATTGACCTCACCTGCTTGATCCCCTATAATTCATATTAATATAATCGGTTTTTAAGAATTTAACTGGAGTGGTGATACATGAAACGCTGGCCCTCATTCTTTGCCGAACGCTGTCCTAAATGTAAATCAGCATTAGAAGTCTCAAAGTCCAATGCCCTGCAAGGCAAAGTCGTGAAAACATGTCCCAACCTTCATTATCAAAAAGAGTACCACCCAGCACTAGAAACGTATATTGAGCACGATGACGTCCAATAAAAAAGACCAACATGTTTGCTTTGTTGGTCTTTTCTTTATAAAATATCCAGCCAAATTTTGACCGCTGTCGCCGTAATCATCACAGCAAGTGCCCATTGCAAGTAGACGGCGTTGATTTTCTGACCGACCTTCGCACCAATCGGAGCTGCCATCAAACTTGCCGCCATCAGCACAACAGCAGGAAGAAGCATGACCTGACCCGTCAATACCTTTCCAGTCGATGCGCCTATCGCAGAAAGAAACGTAATTGCAAGTGACGACGCAATCGTCATCCGTACAGGAATTTTTAAAATAGACAGCATCACAGGCACTAAAATAAATGCTCCGCCTGCACCTAATACCCCGGAAACACTGCCAATCACAAAGGCAATAGCTGATGCCAGCCCTTTATGAAAAGTGACTTCTCCCTCTGCGTCTGCACGCTGCCCTTTTTTCGGAATCAGCATGAGAATAACCGCTACAATGGCGAGTAATCCATAGACGAGGTTCATCCCTTTCTCCGGCATAAAATGTGATACATAACTGCCTAATAAGCTGCCCGCCAATATACTGCTTCCCATATATAAAATCAGCGAGCGATGTAAAAATCCGCTTTTCCGATAAGCAAGTACACCACCCAGTGTCGAAAAAAGCACTTGAATGGCACCAATCCCTGATACCTCATGTGCTGATAGTGCCATCACACCGAAAAGAGGCGGGATATAAAGCAGCATGGGATAGTTGATCACAGATCCGCCGATCCCCACCATTCCTGATAAGAAGGAACCAATACATCCGATGATAAAAAGTGTAATCAAAAATGCAAAATCCACGCTGGTCTCCTCCTTTGCAAAAGGAAAAGGGGATCTTCAGCAGATACCCCTACATCCTTTAGGACCCTTTTCTCATCCAGAACTTCAACACGTGACCTTCTTCTGTCTGCGTGATCAATTCATGTCCGCTTGACTTCGCCCATGCGGCCAAGTCAGCTTTAGCCCCTTTATCTGTTGCATGTATTTCTAAAACTTGACCTTCCGCCAAGTCGTTCATTTTTTTCTTCGTTCGAATAATCGGCATTGGGCAAGCGAGCCCTGTTACGTCTAAAATTTGATCTGATGTCATTTGATCGTTCCTCTTTTCTTATTTTATTGGACATTATCGAATCGCACAACGGTTTGGACCCATTTCCATTTCACGCTGCTCTTCCACATCTGGGTTCAGCTTCCCCATATTGGCTTGACGAATCTCTTGAAAGGCATGCGGCTGTGCAGGCAATCCCTTCGTCACCATCTGTCTAAACACATGTTGATCTTCAATATGGAGCCCATGATTTTCTTTTAAAAGTGAGCCGAGCTCCTTCCAAACACTGCCGTCTTCATTCATTTCTTCGATGGTCATGAAGTGCGCAGGCAGAACGATGTATTCCTTTGAAAACGCCATATACCGTTCATAAAGCGTCTCTCTCAAATCATCTACCCAGTCCTCCGCCATTCCAGCAAGATCAGGTCTTCCAATCGAATCAATGAACAAAATATCACCTGAAAGAAGATATTGATTGTCTACGATAAAAGATGTTGAGCCGATCGTATGTCCCGGGGAATAAATGGGATGAATTTCAATAGAAGCTGCTCCAATCGTTATCCGCTGTCCTTCTTCAAGACGTTTATATTCAAAGGTTACCTCTTCGGCATCTTTTGGCGGCAGCCAGTAGGTAGCACCCGTTAGTTCAGCCAGCTTTTTCCCACCAGAAATATGATCTGCATGAAGGTGAGTATCCAGCACATGCGTCACAGAGACATCATGCTTTTTTGCAAAATCGATATAGCTCTCCGTCATTCGAGCTGCATCTACAACTGCAGCTTCTCCTTTGGACACGATCATATAGGACAGACACCCTTTGCCCATCCGTACAAATTGATACAACTCTCCGCCGCCGCTTAAATCACCTATTTTCACTGGCTCTAGATGCTCACTCCATGCTTTCATGCCGCCCTGCAAATAATGAACAGGCACGCCAGCCTCTGACAGCATCTCCGCCACCAGGATAGAGGAACCTTCCTTGGCACAAACCACCAACACTTCACGGTCACTAGGAATGTGCTGTAAAAGGCCCTCTACTCCGTCAAGCAGATCAAAATAAGGCACATTCATATCAACGATTGCTTCCCCTTCAATCTTCCAGTCCTGCACATCTGCTTGATTTCGCACATCTAGCAAAAAGAGCGGCTCTTTGCCCACGATCTTTTTTGTTAACTGCTCTGCAGTCATGGCTTTTACCGTCATGTTTTATTCAGCTCCTATTTTTCAATGGCTCCTGTCCAGCTATTCATGCCTGGCACCACATTGATTAATTGTTGAAATCCTTTCTCTTTTAGCTTTTGCGCAGCTAATTCACTTCTTCTGCCTGAATGACAGATGAGATAAATGTCCGATTCTCTTGTTAACTCCTCTGCACGATCTTCCACCTCTCCAAGCGGGATATGAACGGCTCCTGGGATATGCCCCGCTTCGTATTCATCCAGCTCTCGTACATCCAAAATAAACAGAGATTGATCTTCTTTTACCTTCTGTTGAAAGGCATTCAAAGATATTTCCGAAATCATAGGCTCTTCCTCTTGCGCTCCGCCCTTACGAATCAAATGATGGAGCACCTGACCCTCTACTTTTGTTCCTAAAAACTCATGGCCGGCACTTTTTGACCAAGCCGCTAAATCCGCTGCTGATCCTTTATCGGTAGCTTGCACTTCAAGTACATCTCCTGGCAAAAGCTCATTCATTTGTTTTTTTGTTTTCACAATCGGCATCGGGCATGCCAATCCTTTTGCATCTAAAATGACTGTTGGTTGCTGCATATGATGTCCTCCTTTATATAGGGGCGGGGGTATCTTTTTATGCGTGCTTAATGCCAAGCATTCATACCACCCTTGATGTTTGTAATATGAGTAAATCCTTGCTTCTTCAATATTTTCGCTGCCTGCATACTTCTCATTCCGCTTTGGCATATCACGTAGATCTCTTCATTTTTCTCAAGCTGAGAAGCTCGTTCTTTTAACTGAGGTAAAGGAATGTTTCGAAACCCTTTAATATGGTTTGTTTGAAATTCTACTGGTGATCGTACGTCAATGAGCTGTTGACCTTGGTTTTTCAGTTTTTTCTTCATATCGGCTGCATCCATTTGGTTCACACCTCGAACCGGCAGGAAACGGCTCACAAGTAAGCCCATCACCAGGATGAACAAAATCGTTTGAATCATTTCATCACCTCACTAAATAAATAAATTCACATGTCCGATTTCAGCCTCTGCTAAATAAGCGGCGACACCAGCATATTGAATGTCATCTAATAATTCTTTCTCCTGCAGCCCTAAAAGGTCCATCGTCATTGTACATGCTACGAGATTAATCTCCTGTTCCTTCGCCATATCAATGAGCTGCGGCAAGGTCATGGCATTGTGCTTTTTGATCACGTGCTTAATCATTTTTGGGCCCATTCCAGCAAAATTCATCTTTGAAATGCCCATTCGATCAGCCCCGCGCGGCATCATCTTGCCAAACATTTTTTCTAAAAAACCTTTTTTCATTGGCACCATTTCATCCTTGCGCAAGGCATTCAGCCCCCAAAAGGTATGAAAAATCGTCACCTCATGATCATAGGCCGCTGCACCATTGGCAATAATGTAAGCCGCCATTGCTTTATCATAATCTCCACTAAATAGCACAATCGTCGTGCGTTTTTTCTGTTCTGCCATCCTGCTCCTCCTTCACAATTACCCATAGGGGTATATAAAAACAAAAAATATATACACATACCGGTAAGGGTATATTATAACAAGTAAAAAAATCCGTCAACCTTCAAAGGCTGATGAATTTCTTACCGGCTTTTCACCAATAGCTCAACCGCTTCTTTCACAAGACCCTCCGTATCCTTGCCTTGTTCAAGACTTTCTCGGACACATTGTTCAAGGTTTGTACTCACAATCACACCCATTGCACGATCAATGGCATTGCGTGATGCAGACAGCTGCGTCACCACCTCGCGGCAATCCTTTCCCTGCTCCATCATCGCAAGAACCCCTTTAATCTGCCCCTCAATCCGGCGAAGACGGTTCTTCATCTGCTGATTATATTCCATGCACAAGTACCCCTTTCTATTCTTTCTATGAACAGATAGTATACCCTAAGAGGTATTTAGTCAAACGACTTGCCCTTCTCTTTTGTAGAGAACGTATGTGAAAAGAATTGCACATTCCACCATTTATGAAGAAGATTAACAACCAACGAGAAATCATTGAAGATAACTAGCCTTCAATCAAACGTTTTAACTTAAGCTCCGTATCAGTATCCTCAACTGGAGTATAGACGCTGCATCTTAGATCAGTATCCCCATACACTTGTAATGAAGTGAGATTAAACAACATTTTACCTGCCTTAGCATGACGAAATTCAATTAATACTTCAGGTGCATAGCTGATCTCATTTTCATTCCAGATTTTACGAAACTCAGGATATGCCTGCTCCATTTCTTCTATAAATTGCTCATACCAGTCATCTGCCACATACTGTCCATAATACGTTCTAAATATGGCAATATATCCTCTAACAAAATGCTCCCAATTCACCGCTAAACTTTTAAATTCCTTTCTTGCGAATAGTAAGCGTATGATATTCCTTTCTGCCGGATTGATTTGTTCAAAGTCCAAAAAGACATTCGCAGCTGCTTGATTCCAGCCAACAATCTGACTTCTTCTATCAGATACAATCGTCGGGCAATAACGAAGTTCCTGCAAAATTTTCACTAAAGCCGGACTGATTTCTTTCTCATTCTCAATGATAAAGGATTGTTTCACTCCTTCCTCTAACGCTAAAGCGTACAAATATCTCCTTTCATCGTTATTTAATTGTAATGCACGAGAAATCGCATCTAATACCGAAGTCGATACTTTTATATCTCTCCCTTGCTCTAACCATGTATACCAGGTAAGACTCACACCGGCTAGTTGAGCCACTTCTTCTCTTCTTAGTCCTGGTGTTCTTCTACGGGTTCCTACAGGTAAACCAACCATTTGAGGCGTAATTTTCGAACGTTGATTTTTTAGAAATTCTGATAATGCTTGAAGTCTAGTTTCAGGTTTCATTTAGATCTCCCTTTAAAAGAGTATTAATTATACTAGGATAAACAACAACTTGTAATAGGATAACACAATGGCTAAAGTTAATAAAAACAAGGAGGGAATGATCATGAAAAGAGTTGTCATTACTGGAATGGGAATTATTTCTCCACTTGGAAATGATGTAAATAGCTTTTGGAATCAACTTATCAAAGGACAATCGGGAATATCTCTCATTGATTCTTTTGATACAACTGATTATAAAACAAAAATAGCTGGAATCGTTCGTGATTTCGATGCAGATGAAATATTGGGAAGAAAAGAAGCAAAACGATTAGACCGTTTTAGTCAGTTTGCCTTAGCAGCAGCCGAACAAGCATTAGAAAATTCGCAATTACAGTTAGATCAAGTTGATCTTGAACGTTTAGGCGTATATGTTGGTTCAGGAATCGGGGGAATCCAATCGCTTGTTGATCATGTCAATGTATTAGATAAACGAGGTCCCTCAAGAGTAAGCCCCAGCCTTGTCCCCATGATGATTTCAAATGCAGCTGCGGCCCAAATAAGCATTAGATTAGGGGCACAAGGGCCATCATTGTCACCAGTCACAGCTTGTTCTATTGGGAACACCTCTATTGGCGAAGCTTTCAATGCGATCCGAAATGATGATGCAGATATTATATTTGCCGGAGGAGCAGAAGCTGCTGTTTCACAGATATCTTTGGCCAGTTTTGGAAACGCACATGCACTATCTACTAGAAACCAAGACCCAAGCCGGGCCAGCCGTCCATTCGATACAGATAGAGATGGCTTTGTGATGAGTGAAGGCGCAGGTATCTTAGTATTAGAATCATTAGAAAACGCGATTCTTAGAGATGCGCCGATACTATGTGAAGTAGTGGGATACGGAGCTAGTTCAGACGCTCATCATATGGTAGCATCCCACCCAGAAGGTAAAGGTGCCTACTTAGCCATGAAAAAAGCATTGAGAAGTGCAAACATATCAACAGATGATATTGATGTTATTAGTGCACATGCAACAAGTACACAAGTAGGTGATCGTTCAGAAGTTCTAGCTATTAAGAAATTATTTGGTGAACGTTCAGGTGAAATTCCAACAACGGCAAACAAATCAATGACAGGGCATATGTTTGGTGCTGCCGGCGGAGTAGAAGCCATTGCTTTAGTGGAAAGTTTAAGACGAGGAATGATTCCGCCAACTATTAATGTAGAGAAGCTAGATCCAGACTGCAAGTTAGATGTTGTATTAGAAGCGAGACAGCTTCCATTGAAATATGGGCTATCCAATTCTTTTGGTTTTGGAGGACATAATTCAGCCATCTTGTTAAAACATTACGATTGATGTAGCTATCAAGGGTTTATAGCCCTTGATTTTTTTATTTTGGGAATACCTCACAGACAAATGATGACGGGCAACAGCAATCTGATATATTAAATAGAGAAAAGAGAATACTAAAAAACATATAGAAAGGAAGGTGATCCCATGCCAAACAACCAAACACCCAACCCGCTCATCCATGAAAAATCACCGTATCTCCTTCAGCACGCTCACAACCCAGTACACTGGTACCCGTGGGGGCAAGAAGCATTCGATAAAGCCAAACGTGAAAATAAACCTGTGCTTGTCAGCATCGGTTATGCCACTTGTCACTGGTGCCACGTCATGGCACACGAAAGCTTCGAAGATCAACAAGTCGCTGACATCTTAAATGAGCATTTCATTTCCATCAAAGTCGATCGTGAGGAGCGTCCAGATATCGACTCGATGTATATGTCTGTTTGTCAGATGATGACGGGGCAAGGCGGCTGGCCGCTCAACGTGTTTGTCACGCCGGATCAAAAGCCTTTTTATGCGGGGACATATTTCCCAAAAAGAAGTGCATACGGGCGTCCTGGCTTCATCGAGGCACTGACACAACTGCTGGATGCGTACCATAACGACCGGGATCATATTGAATCATTGGCTGAGAAAGCGACAAATAACTTGCGGATTAAAGCAGCTGGGCAGACAGAAAACACACTGTCTCAAGAGGCAGTTCACAAAGCCTATTATCAGCTCATGAGCAGCTTTGATACGCTGTATGGCGGATTCGGCTCCGCACCAAAATTTCCTGTACCTCATATGCTCTCATTTCTGATGCGCTATTACGAATGGACTGAACAGGAGAATGCGCTGTATGCAGTCACGAAAACGTTAGATGGAATGGCAAATGGCGGTATATATGACCATATTGGTTCCGGCTTTTCTCGTTATTCGACGGATGAAAAATGGCTTGTGCCGCATTTTGAAAAAATGCTGTATGATAACGCCTTGCTGATGGAAGCTTACACAGAAGCGTATCAGCTCACCTCAAAACCTGAGTATAAAAAGCTTGTCCAACACCTGATCCAATTTATCAAACAAGATATGATGAATCCGG
This sequence comes from Bacillus sp. PK5-006, assembly GCF_054161415.1. NCBI lineage: Bacteria > Bacillati > Bacillota > Bacilli > Caryophanales > Bacillaceae > Bacillus > Bacillus sp. PK5-006. The sequence goes on from NZ_CP096414.1 coordinate 3,528,634, forward strand.
GCGGCTCATTTTATTCAGCGATAGATGCAGATTCTGAAGGGAAAGAAGGACAATATTACGTCTGGTCAAAAGATGAGATCATCACCCATTTAGGGGAGGAGCTTGGCGCTTTATTTTGCGAAGTCTATCACATCACAGAAGAGGGGAACTTTGAAGGGGAGAACATCCCTCATACCATTTCTACCTCTTTTGAGGACATCAAAGCCTCTTTTTCGATCGATGATAAAACCCTTCAGTCTAAGCTGCAAGAAGCCCGGTATATTTTACAATCAGTCAGACAGCAGCGACCCGCGCCGCTTGTCGATGACAAGGTGCTTACATCTTGGAATGCGCTGATGATCGCAGCTCTCGCCAAAGCAGGAAGGGTCTTTGATGAAGAGGAAGCGATCCATATGGCGAAGCAGGCGATGTCTTTTCTAGAAACACATCTTGTTCAACATGATCGTCTCATGGTCCGATATAGAGAAGGTGACGTGAAGCATCTCGGCTTTATCGAGGATTATGCGCATATGCTAAAAGCCTATATGTCTTTATATGAAGCGACCTTTGAATTAGATTGGCTGGAAAAAGCCACAGCCATTGCCGAGAACATGTTTGAGCTGTTTTGGGACAAGGAAAATGGGGGCTTTTTCTTCTCAGGTTCAGACGCGGAAGCGCTCATCGTTCGAGAAAAAGAAGTGTACGACGGTGCCATGCCTTCTGGCAACAGCACTGCACTCAAGCACCTTCTCATGCTAAGCAGACTGACCGGACGTCAGGATTGGCTAGACACATTACAGCAGATGTTCCAAGCCTTTTATGTCGATGTCTCTTCCTACCCAAGCGGACACACAGCGTTTCTGCAAGGGCTCCTAAGTCAATATGCAACGAAAAGAGAAATAATCATTCTCGGAAAAAACGGCGACCCTCAAAAAGAACAGCTTTTACAGGCGCTTCAAAAACGCTTCGTGCCATTTGATATCATATTGACTGCCGAAACAGGGGAAGAATTAGCGAAGATCGCGCCCTTTACAAAAGATTACAAAACAATCGATGGCAAAACCACCGTGTATATTTGTGAAAACTACAGCTGCCGCCAGCCAATCACCGATATCGAAGAAGTGATGGAACAATTATTCCACAATTGAGTTTGTCATGAGATGACTATGAGAAGACAAAATGAGGACAAACAGATAAAAAACATGTCAATCCGCTAACAAATTGTCTGTACGGTTTTATTTTTCCTAAAAAACGGTTAGAATGCGCACTAGACGTTCTCATACCGAAGGGAGAGAAAATGATGAAAAAGGTATCATACACACTCATCGCTTGTTTGTTATCTGTTGGACTTGCAGCCTGCTCGTCAAACGATGCCAAACAAGATAAGCAAAACGATTCAGCCAAAAACAAGGAAACAACACAGGCTGATCAAAAAGAGCAGCAAAAGCAAATGGAAGAAATGCAAAAGAAATTAGACGCACAAAAAATCGATGATCAAAAGGTCGTTGCGACTGTCAACAAAGACAAAATCACAGGCAGTGAATACAATAGCGCTTTATCTACCATTCAAGGCCAGCTTCAGCAGTCCGGGCAAGACCCCACTTCTAAAGAAGGCGAAAAAGCAGTCAAGAAACAAACCATTGATGCGCTCGTAGGCCAAGAGCTCATCCTGCAAGATGCTGAGAAGAAGGGCTTCAAAGCCTCTGACAAAGAGGTAGATAAGCAGCTAAAGGAAGAAAAGAAACAGTTTAAAGACAACGCTCAATTCGAAGAAGCACTGAAAAAGAGCGGACTCACATTGGATCAGCTGAAAAGCGACATTGCCGACAGCATCAAATACAGCCAATATGTCGACAAAGAAATCAAATCAGCCTCCGTCTCTGAGAAAGATGTCAAAGCGTACTATGATCAATACGCAGACCAAATGAAAAAACAAAAGCAAAAAGCACCAGAATACAAAGAGGTTAAATCACAAATTAAAAAACAGCTAGAATCTCAAGAAAAGCAAAAAGAAGTCCAAAAAGAAATTGAAAAACTAAAGAAGTCTGCGAAAATTAATGTGTCTCTATAACTGCTAAGAAAAAATCCGCCATTGTGCGGATTTTTTTGTTACTTCATGAACCATTTTTCCAAATTTATGACAAAAGCCTCATCATAAACGTCTCTTCCATCCGATATGATGGGAGTACAAAAGAAAGCGCTAACAATTCTTTTGTCTCTGAAAAGGTACAGGATCAAAAGCAATTCTCGTACTTTTGCTTCAGTCAATCGGACATCTACAAAAGGAGGATCTTTATGTTCAAATGGTTTAAACCTGCTCCACATATCGACAGGCTTGATGATGCCAAAACAGACGAGACGTATAAGCGGCTGCGGCTGCAAGTCTTTTTAGGCATCTTTATCGGGTATGCGGGCTACTATTTGCTGCGCAAAAATTTCGCTTTTGCCATTCCATATCTACAGGAAGAAGGGTTCACGAAAAGTGAATTAGGCTTTGTACTTGCAGCTGTATCTATCGCTTATGGCTTTAGTAAATTCATCATGGGGATGATCTCAGACCGCTGTAACCCCAGATACTTTTTAGCTGCCGGACTCTTTTTATCAGCTCTTATCAATATCCTATTTGTCTCATTTCCATGGGTCACATCCAGTGTATGGATCATGTTTTTATTCATGTTCTTAAACGGCTGGTTTCAAGGCATGGGGTGGCCGCCATGCGGGCGTACGATGGCGCACTGGTTTTCGGTTAGTGAACGTGGTACGAAAATGTCCATTTGGAACGTCGCTCACAATATCGGCGGCGGAATTCTTGCACCGCTTATCACATTAGGGATTGTGCTGTTTGCGACGTGGAAAAGTATCTTTTTCTTCCCTGCCATCATTGCCATTATCGTCTCCTTCGTGATCATTCTTCTCGTACGGGATACCCCGCAATCCACTGGTCTTCCGCCAATCGAGGAATATCGAAATGACTATCCGGCCCAAAAGTATGAGGATCAAGAAAAAGAATTAACAGTGAAAGAGATTTTATTTAAATATGTACTCAACAATAAATTCCTATGGTATATCGCCATTGCCAACGTGTTTGTGTACTTTGTCCGTTACGGTGTCGTTGACTGGGCGCCGACCTACTTAACAGAAGCAAAAGGCTTTTCACCAGAGCATTCACGCTGGTCTTATTTTCTTTATGAATATGCAGGCATTCCTGGTACATTATTGTGCGGCTGGATCAGTGACCGCTTCTTTAGAAGCCGCCGCGCACCAGCTGGCGTCATCTTTATGGCCGGGGTGTTAATTGCCGTTCTTGTTTACTGGCTAAACCCTGCAGGCAATCCAATGGTCGATAACATTGCCCTCATCAGCATCGGCTTTTTGATTTACGGACCGGTCATGCTCATTGGACTTCAAGCCATTGATCTCGCTCCGAAAAAAGCGGCTGGAACTGCTGCCGGACTGACAGGCTTCTTCGGCTACATTGGCGGCTCTGCCTTTGCCAATGCCATGATGGGTGTCGTCGTAGATCACTATGACTGGACAGGAGGCTTCATTTTACTGGTTGGTTCTTGTGTGCTTGCGATTGTTTTCCTCGCCATGACATGGAATACAGGAAAGCGCGTAGAGCAAGCTTAATGAAAATCACATAAAAGATTCATATCCGCCCAACATGCTCTTTACATCTATTTCTTATGATGGAGGCAGTTACCGTAAAAGGAGGATAAAATATGAAGAAAAGTAGATTACTTGCTTTCGTGTTGCTCTCTTTTGCTTTACTGTCTTTTGCGTGGGTGCCGGCCACCGTATCGGCACATGAAAACCTTTTATCTCCAGATCGCATCTTAACCGTTGCACACCGCGGAGCATCAGGGTATGCACCAGAGCATACCCTGGCTTCCTACAAGCTCGCCACAAAGATGAATGCAGATTACCTCGAACTCGACCTTCAAATGACAAAGGATGGACATCTCATCGTGATGCATGATGAAACCGTTGACCGAACCACTAACGGAACAGGCTGGGTCAAAGACCTCACACTTGCTGAAATCAAACAGCTTGATGCTGGTACATGGTTTAACGAAGCAAATCCCGACAGACAAAATGCCAACTATATCGGACAGAGAGTCCTTACATTAGATGAGGTGCTGCGCTATTTCGGCAAACGAGAGAATTATTATATTGAAACAAAAAAACCAGACCTTTATCCGCAAATGGAAGAAAAACTATTGGCCGCCTTAAAGAAACATCACCTTCTTGGGAAACACACAAGAAAAGGCCAGGTCATCATTCAATCCTTTAGTGAAGACAGCCTGCTAAAGCTGCAGAAATTAGCTCCACGCCTGCCAAAAGTACAACTATTAGACAGAGCACAAATGGCATCGATCACAGACGATCAGCTCAACTTCATCAAAACGTACGCTGTAGGGGTCGGACCGAATTTTAGAGCATTAACACCTGAAAACGTCCAGCAGGTCAGAAGCCATGGACTCCTCCTTCATCCATATACGGTCAACAGCGAAGCAGATATGACCCGTCTACTGCAATACGGCGTCACCGGTCTTTTCACCAACTATCCAGATGTCTTTAACCGTGTAAAAGCTTCACTCTAAATAAAAAAAGCCTTGCGGTCCGGGACTGACCCCATAAGATGAGACAAATAAAAAACACCTTCAAGTTTGAAAACGGATCGTTGTAATCCGAAATAAAACATGGAGGTGTTTTTTCTATGGGGACAAGAGTGAGTTATCCGGTTGAAGTCAAGCAGAAGGCTGTAGACATGAGATTGGCAGGCGTATCTATGAAAGAGATCATGCAGGAATTGAATATCAAAAATAAAACGCAGGTTCAGACATGGGTGAGGTGGCATAAGGCTGGGGATACACACCGGTTCGAACAGCCTGTTGGAAAACAATATACCTATGGAAAGGGTCCCGAGTACTCTTCCGAATTAGAGAGACTGCAGGCAGAAAATCGCTATCTGAGTCAACAGAATGAAGTTTTAAAAAAGTACAACGAATTGGAAAGGAAGTTGATAAGGAAACGTCAATCAAACTAGTAGAAGAATTGTGCAAAATGATGACAGTACAGGACATTTGTGTCCATTTAAGCATCTCTCGCGCTTCGTACTATAGATGGAAAAAAGATCTGACTCAGAATCATTCTAAAAAACAACTAGAGAAGCAAATCGGCACGTTGTGCCGAGAGCACAAGTATCGATATGGATACCGAAAAATCACAGCCTTACTAAAAGTGAGAATGCGTATTAACCATAAAACTGTTCAACGTATCATGCAGAAAAACCAGTGGCAGTGCCGGGTTAAAATGAAAAAGCGTAAGAAGAATGGGCAGCCCTATGCCGTGGCCGGTAATATACTGGATCGGAACTTTCAGTCTGATCGTCCTCTTGAAAAACTAGTAACGGACATCACGTATTTGCCTTATGGACAGAAACAATTGTACCTTTCCAGTATATTGGATTTATATAATGGAGAAGTGATTGCGTTTACGATTGGTGATAAGCAGGACACAGACTTTATTTTAAACACACTTGATCAGCTCCCAGCACTGCCTGAAAACTGTGTGTTACATAGCGACCAAGGTTCTGTGTATACATCTTACGAGTATCAGAAAGCTGTTCATATAAAAGGCATTACCATGAGCATGTCCCGTAAAGGGACGCCCGCTGATAATGCCTCCATCGAATCGTTTCATTCCTCGCTAAAGTCTGAAACGTTCTATCTTAACAGCATTGATCGAACTACGACCACCATCGTAGAACGCACTGTCAAAGAATACATTTATTATTATAACAACATTCGTATTCAAACAAAACTAAACAACCAATCACCGATCAACTATCGGCAATTGGCTGTATAAAGGTGTTTTGATCCCTGTCTCAAAAACGGGGGTCAGTCCCGTCCATCCCGCAAGGCTTTTGATTATTTTACCGTTTGATCAGTAGAAGCTGTTTCAATCGGCTTCCGTTTTCCAATCCCAAATACAAAAAAGCTAAGTGCCACTAAAATCAAGAACCCAATTGCTACAATAAGAGAAATACGCGTATCCTGATTAATGAGCATAAACACAAGAACCATTAATAAAAATCCGATTGTAAGATAGTTAGAAAACGGTGCTAGCGGCATCTTGAACGGGTGCTGATCAAGTGCTGCCCCTTTTGCCTTTCTGAAGCCAATATGACTAATCAAAATGACAAACCAAGGCACCATCCCAGGAAGGACGCTCGCACTATACACATAGACGAAAATATTTGGCGGAGAAACATAATTCAGGACCACTCCTATCGCTAAACCAATCAGCACAGCGAATGTCCCAAAATACGGTACACCGTTCTTCGAAATTTTCGTAAAGAAAGCAGGTGCCTGACCATTCACACCTAATGTATAAAGCATACGGCCCGCACTGAAAATACCACTATTACAGCCGGACATCGCTGCTGTAATGACAACAAAGTTAATAATACCAGCTGCTGCTGTAATCCCGATCTTCGCAAACGTCGCTACAAATGGACTGCCAAGGGTATTCAGCTGATCCCAAGGATACACCGTCACAATGACAAAGATCGCACCGATATAGAAAATCAAAATACGCCAGATGATACTTTTGATGGCATTTGTCAGCGTCTTTTCTGGATTTTGTGCTTCACCTGCTGTAATCCCAATCAGCTCAACACCCTGGTAGGCAGCAATGACGAGCGACAATGCAAACAAGAACCCGGTAAATCCACCTGTAAAGAACCCGCCGTGCGCCCACAGATTAGACAAACCAATAGGCGTCCCGCCATTTCCAAAACCGAAGAAAATAATGCCTAAACCTGCAACAATCATCAAGATAATCGTCACAATTTTGATCATCGCAAACCAAAATTCAAATTCACCGAACGACTTAACCGAAATCAAGTTGGCCGCTCCTAAAATGATCATCGCAATTAATCCTGGAATCCACGCAGGCAGCTCTGGGAACCAATATTTCATATAAGCCCCAACCGCAATAATTTCAGACATTCCGACAATGACCCACTGGAACCAGTTACTCCAAGCCGTCATATACCCTGCAAGCGGATGAATATATTGATGCCCGAATGTAGCAAATGACCCTGTACTCGGCTCAAGATATAACATTTCTCCCATCGCACGCATAATAAAAAAGATAAAAATACCACACACTGCGTAAGCTAGAAGAACCGATGGACCTGTCCACTGAATGGCCTTCGCTGACCCCATAAATAAGCCAACACCGATTGTGCCGCCAAGAGCGATCATTTGAATATGGCGGGCACTTAACCCTCTCTTTAGTTCCTTTTGAGCCACTTTTCTTCCCCCTCATCAACAAACAACATAAAAAATAAAAATCAGAATTTTCATTCTGATTGAGAAACATCAATCTTTCGATGTATATTATCATAATAAATCTACCCTTAAAAAACAATTGTTTTTTTGAGAAAAACACTATTAACAAAATATTCTGACATAAAAGTAAGTTCAAATTATTTTATATTGATATAATCAATAATCAGAAAAATCTTCAAAAAAAGACCGTTCACACGGTCTTCTAAGCTCAAATTGTAAATTTATAGGAATTTCGGCAAATGCTTTCCTAAAACACTTTCCTCTGGTAAATCACAGTAGAAAGTCCCCAAGACAACAAGTAGAAGAGCATAATCAGCAAAGCTGACCCCGTATATAAAACAGGGATCGATACATTCATAATAAAATTAGTGAGCCCACTAAATTGCTCTGCTAAATAGAGAACAACAGGCGGTCCCATAGCAGATAATACGATAAAGCCAATGATCACTGCCATTGTAATATAACCAGGCTTTAAGATATAAAACAATGGAAACGTACACGCCGCGAACAATAAAAACAACCCGCTGCCAATCGCAATATCTGACAGCGAAAACAGCTTCCCAAACACAAGTAATGCAGCACTTGTCAGCCCGATCGCAATGACCATATAAAAAACGGCACCAAGATAACGGGAGGCAATAATTTCATTCCGGGTATAAGGCAAAGAATTTAATAGGATATTCGTTTCTGCCTTTTCATCATACGCATATGTGTTAAATGGAATGAAGACACTAGCGACTATAAACGTCAATACTGGATGTACATCCATGAAAATAAAAAATAAGATAAACGGAATAAAAATAAGTAACTGCTTCTTTTGCAAAATCACATCACGCTTAATTAAATGAAACATGCGCAGCCCCGCCTTTCAAATAAAACATGATATCCTCAAGCGACGCCGGTTCAATCACAACAGCATCCCCAAAAATAAGTTTCACCTCATCAATTCGATCTGATAATGCTTCAAAACCTGCTGATGTACGCTGAATATGGATAAACGCCTTTTCTGTGTCTCGATCCAATAAATCCAGGCTTCCTTTCACAAGCGCATAACTTTCTGCCACTTCATGAATCGACTGTTGAAAGACCAATCTTCCATTTTGTATAAACGCAATATAATCCGCGATCCGGTCTAAATCAGTCGTCACATGCGTCGAGAAAAAGATCGTCCGATTTCCATCAATCATCAATTCTTGTAACGTGCTGAGCAGCTCTCTTCTAAAAACCGGATCTAAACCAGCAGTTGGTTCATCCATGATAATCAGCTCTGCATGATGAGACAGCGCAATCGCTAGTGAAGCCTTCATCTGCATCCCTTTTGAAAATGTTTTGATCGCTTTATTCAGCGGCAGACCAAACTGTTCAATATATTGATTAAAAAGCTGGTCATCCCAGCGTTTATAGGCAGGAGCCACAATTCGTTTGATGTCCTTTAAATTCAACCCTGGGAAAAAAACATTGGCATCGTAAACAAAGCCGATTCGTTCCTTAATCTCTTTTTCATGAGTTTGATAATCCAATCCAAAGACCTTGATGTCACCTGAATCGGGCTTTAACAAATTCATGATCATTTTAATGGTAGTCGACTTACCCGCTCCATTCTCTCCAATAAACCCTGTGACAAAGCCTTTCTTAACCTGTAAATCAATATCCTGAACGGAAAAATCCTTGAATCGTTTCGAAACTCCTTTGAATTCAATCACATGCTCCACTCATCTCACTCCTCATATAAGAACTTTAATAACTGCTGCAATTCATCAAAAGATAAGCCTAATTCTTTCCCGTTTGTAACAACCGCTCCAAGCTGTTCCTCGATCACCTTCAATTTCTTCTCTCTCATCACTTCTAAGTTTTGTTCCGCAACAAATGATCCCTTGCCGACAATCGAATAAATAAATCCCGCCTTCTCTAACTCTTCATACGCTCGCTTTGTTGTAATCACGCTAATTTGTAGATCCTTCGCCAGTTTTCGAATAGACGGCAGCGCTGCACCTTCTTCAAGCTCACCCGTTAAAATCATCGATTTGATTTGATTCGTAATTTGCTCATAGATAGGCTCCTTAGAATGGTTTGAAATCGTAATTTGCATATAAAAACCTCTTTTTTCAGATAGTTGGAACGAAATATTGTATATACACTATATATACATTATATACACACTGAAAGAATATTCAACCATTTTAAAAATGTTCTCCTTATTTTTTTAAAATAAAAAACCGCACAGCCCTTAAGCCATGCGGTTCTTTAACAAAATGCTTATTTCCAATATACCCATTTGCCCATTAGCCACTCCACAGGACCTCTTCTCCATTTTTTCAAATAGAGATAGCTGATGAACAGCTGTGCTGTGTACAGTCCGACAGCAAGCAGCAGCCCAAACATTGACCCCAATTGTCCAAATAGACCAAGTCCATAAGAATAGAAAATCGTTGTACAAATAATCGACTGCGCCAAATAGTTTGAGAGAGACAAACGGCCAAGCCCTGCAAGCAGACGTTTGAAACCTTGGGCTGCCTTCGAATAGTAGAAAACAATAAAGGCTTGAATATACCCAATCGTCAGCACATAGGCACCCAGCGTAATCACCAATTCACTCCAAGGAGCATCAATGAACGTCGCACATTTTAAAACGAGCCCGATGATAATCATCCAAACCCAGCCTTTACGATAAGCCATTCCTCGATCTTCTTCTGTCAAATGACCCTTTTTCCCGATCGCCATGCCAAGCAGTGCAAACGGACCGATTATGATAGGAGCATAGAGAAGACTTAAAATTGGTGTCAGAGTAAGTGTTACAATTGCCATAATGATGGAGACGATTACCATATCATCTTCAATTGTAATCCGGCTCAATACAATATCACCATATGTACCATTCCCATATACATTCGTTAATAAATCAGAATTTCCGTAAATAAAATTCATTAGAGATGGATAAATCACTAATGATAAGGCACCTAAAATACCCGACCATATAAACACTGTTTTGATTCGACTGTTTATAAACATCATTAGGAAAAACGTACAAGCTCCATAATAGAGAAGAATGTCGCCACTCCAAATGAAGATTAGATGCAGCATCCCAAGCACAATCAAACCAAAACCTCGGCGAACGACAATGGCATTCGTATTCAGCCCCTTGGCCTTCGTCGATTCAATCAGCTTGATAAAAGAATACCCAAACAAAAAAGAAAAAATCGGATAAAAAGACCCTTGGAACAAAATTTCCGTCACATATACACCGAATTCCTGTCCCCAAAAACTCGAATCAAACATTTTCTCAAAATCATAATCATATTGGAAATTAAGCATATTCACAATCAAAATACCTAATAAACTAAAACCACGTAAACTATCAATTAACTCAACCCTAGATCCCTTCAACTCGACAGCTCCTTCGGACAATATAAAGATAAAGCATATTTATCCTACCACACTTTTAAAAAAATGGTTTCCATCCCCATGTGAAAAAGTGTGTTTTAAGGTAAATTTAATAAAAAAACCTAGAATCTATATTCTAGGTATCATACTAAATACTTATGACTTATGAATTTCTTCTTCCCGCAGCACACGCTTCAAATAAAACAAAATTCCCAAACCGAATAAAATCAATGCCATTTCCAAGTCTGCAGAAATCGGCAACCATTTCAGCATCATTAAAATCAGCAAAACCGCTCCAACACCTGCGAAAAAAATGACGTTTCTTTTTAATTCTTTGTTTGATTGAAACAACACTCTCTCCTCCTTGATACTTACTAACCAAATGAATGTTTTTCTAACCAGTCGGTATCTCCCATTTTCCAAGCTATTCATTGACCCTAAAAACTCCTTTGATCTTAAGGGCAAATCCAAGGAAGATGCTCAGGCCAGTTGAGTTTCTGCGTTCCCACTATACATCCCCCTTATCTTTTAACTGAAAGGCGATGATTTTTCCTAATGCTTCCTCAGCAGCAAAAGGCGCTACGTTGCCTGTTGGATTTTCTTGTTCTTGTTTTAAGCACTCGTACATGTTTTTTTCAATTTTTGATGGATCAATCCAAGAGATACACCATGATGCCCAGAAACAAGTAGGTCCCTCATAACGTTTCGCTAATGGCAGAAGAAATGGCAGACTAGGCTGACCAATCCTCATGAGTGACATGGCAGCTGCCATTCTTGTATCCTCTTCGTCACTTTCTAATAGCTGTGCTAGCGGTTCAGCTGCGTCCCCCGCATCTGCTCCAAATTCACCAAGTACAGCTGCTGCAATGTTCCGAAGAGAACCTTTTTCTTTTAAAGCTTCAACAAGGACGGGCACTGCATCTTTTCCTGATTTTCTCAATTCCCCTATTGCTTGAACGATCGTTACTTCATTTGTATTGGCCAATTGTTGAACTGATTGAGACAGCTTATTTTCTGGTTTCATTTACAATCAACTCCTCTTTTTAATGAACCGCACGGTATCGATAACAAAACACATAAAATCCAGCCCCAGCCGCTAGGGATACAATTGTAGTCAACAAGCCATCAGTGATGAGATGAATGCTAATCATGACCATCGCACTGATCACAAACGCAAATAGCAATGATCGATAATAGGCGGCCAAAGCAAAACTCCTTTCTCTTCTCAGAGGCTGCATAAAGGCAAAGAGCCGTATGGCCAAAAACCATATATAAACTCCTCCACCAAATAAGGTCCAATACAATACATCCTGAATCTCAACCAAATAAAGAGAAAGCAAGTAGAAAGCATACAGCCAAAAGGTTTGAAACACTTCTAACAGAATGATTTTTTGATATAAAGCACCTGGAAAAAGGTAGAGCACTCCTGTTTGTGCGTGTCTTACAATCCCTGCATAATATGAACTAAAAAGAACGGATGCAGCGATGACGATCAAGAATAGATTCAGCCAATCTGAAAAATAAGTAAAGACGACATAGTAAGTACCAATTAACAGCATAGTAGATAGTACATGGAAAATCATATACTTTTTTATCAGCAATAATTCAATCCAAAGAAAAGCCCAAATGCCCGTTAATGCCGGAAGTCCCCACCACGTATTGCCCTTTTTTTGAACGATTGGACTTGATTGAATTTGTTTCCCCTCAAATTCCTCCCAAAATACTGCCTCTTTGACTAAAGACTCCTTCATCTCTAAATGATGACTAGCCCTGTACATCATCATGAAAGATAGGAACATCACTCCAATAAAAATGAAGACAGAAAGAATGGAGAACTCTTCGATCATACGCCCAGCTTGAAACATCAAAGAATCAGCAATGTTCATCAATGAAGGCTGTTTCATCACCAATTGATTCAAAACAAGTAGTGCAAAGCTGAAAAACATCAAGACAAAACTGAGTAAGAGCAAACGCTTGTATACTCGAATGGTTCTAGCACAAGAAACCGCAATCATCCAAGTTTCAACCAAACATAACAGCCCTGTCAGGATGAGTGATTTTCCAAGCAGAAACGGGTACTGATGCGTCATAAAAAACAGAAGAAGGTCCGCAGCCAAAGCAGAGATAATGAAAAGAGCCCCTCGCCAGAAAATGTGATACATCCACACACTGATAACAACCGTCCATAAAGAAGCGCCATTTCCATATAACCAAATGATATCGTTCATCTGACTAGGCAGCCGATTTGTAAACAAACCAAAACCCGTATAAAGAACAAACAAACAGACAATAATCCATCCTGCTGCACTTGTATCCCAATCACCCATACTTGAAACTGCGCTTAGCTGAAAACCAATTGCCGCTATGAAAAGAAGTAAGATCAGAAAAGGCATTTTCTTTTCTTGATTTTTACTGATCAAGCGCCTTTGAGATTTCATCCATAAAAGGGAGAGTGTGTTATTCACTTGACCACTCCCCCAGAAGTTGAATGACTTCTGCCCTCCACTCAACCTGTTCTTCCTTTATTTGAGGAACATCCATACTCTTCATGATGGCACCGTCTCGAATCAATACCACCCTGCTGGCTGTATCGAGAACGAACTCCAGACTATGAGTCGACACAAAGACCGACCCACCTTGACTGCTTTTTTGTCTCAGCCAATTAGACAGCCACTGTTTAGACGGAATATCTAACCCGACAGTCGGTTCATCTAATATAAAAAGGGAGGCATCTTGAACAATGGCTCCTGCTAAGACGACACGCTGCTTTTGGCCTCTTGACAGCCTTCCGCACAGTTCATTCATCTTCTTTTCCATATGTACTTCTTTCAACGCTTCATATACCTTTTCCTTGATCTGTTTTAAGCCTTTATGATATCCACGTGCACGGAATTGAACATGTTCAGCAGCCGTTAAGTCTGGATACAAATACGGCTGATCAGGAATAAGAGCTACTTGTTTTTGGACATGGGCATGACCAGGCGGGAAACCCTCTATGAGAATTTCCCCTCCATCTGGTTTATATAGACCCGTTAAACATCGAATCGTTGTCGTCTTCCCAGCACCATTAGGCCCAAGCAGCGCCACAACCTCCCCTGGTTCGATGGAAAATGACAGATCCTCTATCCCATCACCATTGCTATATCGCTTGCTTACATTCTGAACCTCCATGAACGGCATCAAATCTCTCCCTTTGATTAGAGTGATGTATGCTTATCTATGGTGTGTCATAAAATCAAAAAACGAATGTCAATAGACCCACTAATCTCTTAACCTAATATTACCATATAGAGAATAACAAGGTAATAGGAATGAGATAATCTATTCTATAAACAACGGAAAAAGAAATTATATTATGTACAAAATAAAAAAAGATTGGGCTGCAGCATCCCAATCTTTTATCTATTAACCCTATACCATCTCCTGACACGCCCAAGCATCCACCTCAACCTTTAAAGCAGGTGAAGCCAAAGCCACCACATAAATCATCGTCATACAAGGCAGATGATCGCCTAAAAACTGCCCCATAATTTGTTTCCTGCTCTCAGCGTCGAACTCTCCAACGAGATAAAATACTAGTTTCGTTATATCTTCCACAGCCATATCTGCCGCTTCTACATTTCGTTTCACATTCTCTAACGCTAGCTCTAGCTGCTCCAACGGGCTCTCAGGAATTGTTCCATCCGCCTCCATCCCCACTTGACCTGATAGAGTTAACCACCGCTGTGGTCCAGTTGTTTCTATTTGATGGGTATATGGTGCAAGTGGCGGGTGAATGGTCTCAGGATTACGTGATGTTCTCATGAATAAAAACCCCTTTTCTGAAAATACAGTCAATTTTTCTCATCATATCAAATTTTCAACCGTATTCAGATTTTTATGCTCATAGTAAACTTTCAGAAACAATCGCAACAGGCTGCTATAATTCTTGTTTTCTAAAAAGAAAACATCCGATGAGAAAAAAGAAAACAATCAATACCGATACACCTAGAAAACTTGTAAGTGCCTGATCCGAATAAGTCCCTTTATGAATCATCTCTTCGGCTGCACTTGTCACGCCTTTAGGCGCAAACTTCCCTAATGTCTCTTCATAAAATGAAGGTACGGTAAACAGAATAAGGTTGATTAAAAGCGACACACCGCCAGCTGTGACAGAACGTTGAAAGAACGCCGAAGCACAAATGGTCGATACCACAATCAGCAATAAATTTGGATAATAAAGAAGTGTTCCTTTTAACACATTGACCCAATCCACATGCCCAAATTGAATGTCCACATAATAAACAGAGACAAGCACCGCCACCACCAAACTAAACAAAGTCAAACAGGCATAGGCGCATATTTTCGAGACATAGTAACTCGTTCGACTGATCGGTTTCACCATAATCATCGCGGTAACTCCAGAGGCACGCTCTCCAGCGATCGTCCCCATCACGATCATAATCAGGATAAACACACCTAGCGAATCAAATTTACTCAATGCACTCGCCAAAGCCTCTCCTGCACTAGGCTCTGGTATGTAAAATGTAGATCCTTCAGGTAAATTAGCTGATTTCGATAGAAGATCCGGCAGCATTTTGAGCGTAATAGGCTGTGTGATCATTAAAATCGTAAAAATGATAGGAACAAATAAGATTTTATAGCTAGTAAATAACTCCCTAAATTCCTTTTTCAACATCATCATGCATTCACAACCTTCATGAAAATATCTTCAAGCGTCAGCTTAGATAGTTGATAATGGAGGAGAACACCGCCAGATTCAGTGATGAGACAAGGCAGCTCCTTCAATGCTATTTGTTGATCGTTCACTCGCACCTGATAAGCGTTTTCTGTCTCAATACATTCCTCCATCCAATGCCGCTCTTTTAACAAAGCCACTAATTTCGTATTCTGTTGTTCTAATTGAAATTCAATCACTGGCTGGATATAGTCTTCTTTGATCTGTTTCATGGAAGAAGACATCTCAATTTTGCCACTATTGATCATGATAATATAGTCCGCCACTCGTTCAATGTCATCTAAAATATGGGTAGACATAAAGATCAACATCTCTTGTTTCAGACGCTCAATCAATGTCAGAACGTCTTTTCTCCCCATGGGATCAAGTGCAGACACAGGTTCATCCAAGATGAGAACCTTCGGGCTGTTGATAAGCGCTTGCGCAATGGCAAGGCTTTGCTTCATTCCCCCGCTATAGCTGCCAATGGCACGATCCTTCGCCTCATATATGCGGCAAAGCTTCAACAGCTCCTCTGTTTTGGAGCGAATGATTTTTTTCTCTAAATGAAATAACCCGCCAACCCAATGCATCCACTCCTGCCCCGTCATATCCTGATAAAATGCAGGATGCTGCGGACAATACCCTATCACATGACTGATTTGATCCATCTCCTTTGTGACATCCAAACCTGCCACCTTCACGACCCCAGAAGTAGGACGAGCAAGCCCCGTCAAAATCCGGATCGTCGTTGTCTTCCCCGCTCCATTGGCTCCTAAAAAGCCAACACATCCAACCTCCCCAACAGAAAACGAAACATTTTTTAAAACTTCATTCGGACCATACGATTTCGTCAGCCCATGACACTCCAGCATATTCAAGCAAATCCCCCCCTTTTAAGATGATTTACGACCAAAAATCAAATACACAATAGGACCGACACTCGCCACAAACACGATCACCAACGCCCAAATCCACTTCACCTCTCCTCTGATCCTCGATGGATCTCTTTTCAGCAAATCAAACAAACCAATCACCATCAACATCGCTTGCAGCAAAATAAGAGGTAATATCATCTTCATATCCATCCACGCCACTCCCTTTTCAAACGCCAATTCGTTTTGGTATTACTTCTTTTGACGACATGAAGAGTGAATTCGTTCAAATGGATTTTATTTTTATTGGTCGAATGATCTATAAATATAAAAAAGCCCAGTGAAGGTTAGTTCACTGGGCTTGCTTGTTATTCTCATGATGAACCTCGCAAAATCTTTTCCATCTTCTTTCCTTTCGCTAACTCATCAATCAGCTTATCCATATACCGAATGTTCTTCATGGTTTCTTCCTCAATGTCCTCTACCCGTACACCACAGATGACTCCTTTGATTAAACTGCGGGAAGGATGAAGCTCAGGAGCCTCGGCAAAAAATGTTTCTATACCTGTATTTTTATCCACCTGTTCCTGCAACTCTTCTGGACTGTACCCTGTTAACCAACAAATAATCGTATCGACTTCAGCCTTTGTTCGTCCTTTTCTCTCTGCCTTTGCGATGTAGAGAGGATAGACTTTTGCAAAGCTCATTGTGTAAATTTTAGGTTTGGTCATGTGTCTGCTCTCTTTCTTTATTATTTAACCTGTATTACCTGCGCAAGGTGCATTTGGCATTCTATTTATAATGTACTTAGCACATTATAACCCATGTAAATCTTCTAATATTGTACCCTTAATCAAAAATCTTCGTACGTTCCAGTTCTAATGAAACAAAAATACCCCTTTAGAAAACGATATCTAAAGGGGTATAACAGCTGTTTTTATTTAATCCCTACTCCACCGTCACACTCTTCGCAAGGTTACGTGGTTTATCCACATCACACCCGCGGTGAAGGGCTGCGTAGTAAGCAATCAGCTGTAATGGGACAACAGATGCAAGTGGTGCAAGTGCTGGGTGTACAGCTGGAAGGACGAAACGGTCGCCTTCGTCTTCTAGGCCTTTTAGTGAGATGACACATGGGTTTGCTCCGCGTGCAACGACTTCTTTGACGTTACCGCGAATGCTGAGGTTCACGTGCTCTTGCGTTGCAAGGGCAATGACCGGTGTGCCTTCTTCAATTAAAGCAATTGTGCCGTGTTTGAGTTCTCCGCCAGCAAAGCCTTCTGCTTGGATGTAAGAGATCTCTTTTAGTTTTAGTGAACCTTCAAGGCACACATAGTAGTCAAGTCCTCTTCCGATAAAGAATGCGTTACGTGTCACTGTGAAGAAGTCACGAGCGATTTGTTCCATTTCATCCTTTTGATCGACAAGGGCTTCCATTGCGTTTGCTACAATACCAAGCTCTTTCACAAGATCAAAGTCAAGAGATTGACCATTTAATTCAGCTGCAACAGATGCAAGGATTGCAAGGACAGCGATTTGAGCTGTGTAGGCTTTTGTTGAAGCCACTGCAATTTCTGGTCCTGCATGAAGAAGCAATGTGAAGTCCGCTTCACGAGAAAGCGTAGATCCTGGTACGTTTGTGATCGTTAATGCTTTATGACCAAGCTCTTTGACTTGAACAAGTACAGCACGGCTGTCCGCAGTCTCTCCAGATTGAGAAAGGAAGATGAACAACGGCTTTTTCGATAGAAGCGGCATGTTGTAAGAGAATTCACTTGCTACATGGACTTCTACAGGTACTTTTGCCCAGTCTTCAATGTATTGTTTACCGACAAGTCCAGCATGGTAGCTCGTTCCGCAAGCCACAATGTAAATGCGGTCTGCTTCTGCTACCGCGCTTGCGATATCGCCAGCGACTGACAGTTTGCCGTTTTCGTCTTGATATTCTTGGATGATTTTGCGCATAACAAGCGGCTGTTCATCCGTTTCTTTTAACATGTAGTGAGGATATGTGCCTTTCTCAATGTCGCTTGCATCAAGCTCAGCGATATAAGAAGGACGTGTCATGATATCACCGTCAAGGTTTTTAATAATAACCTCGTCTTTTGTGACAATGACCATTTCTTTATCCATTAATTCCGCATATTCGTTTGTTACTTGAAGCATCGCCATTGCGTCAGAAGCCACAACGTTGAAATCTTCGCCGAAACCAACCAATAATGGGCTTTTGTTTTTCGCCACATAGATTGTTTCTTTGTTTTCGTTATCAAAAAGGGCAATTGCGTAAGAGCCTTTTAGTTGAAGAAGCGTTTGACGGAAAGCTTCCTCTGTATCAAGACCTCTGCTGACAAATTGTTCGATGACTTGAACAACAACCTCTGTATCTGTGTCGCTTTTTAGTGTGACGTCTTGTAAATATTCGCGTGTCAATTGTACATAGTTCTCAATGACACCGTTATGAACAAGCGTAAAACGGCCAGAAGCACTTTGATGCGGATGCGCATTTAGATGGCTTGGTACACCGTGAGTTGCCCAGCGTGTATGTCCGATTCCTGCTGAAGATGCTACGTTTGCATCCACGACTTCACGAAGCTCAGCGATACGTCCTTTTTCTTTGAACACATGCACGCCATCTTCGTTTGCCACAGCGATACCTGCTGAATCATACCCGCGGTACTCAAGCTTCTCTAAACCTTTTAATAAGATTTCCTTCGCATCATTCTGACCAATATAACCTACGATTCCACACATAAATATTCTTCCTCCCGATCATGTGAAAGGGACAAAGAAAGCCTACTAAAATAGAAGGGACATTTCTTTGTCCCTCTCTACATGTTTAATTTGGGAGATCATGTGTATTCCCTTTGTACAAAGAGTCACCTCTTTGCTTTAAAGAAACACTTACGGCTGTGATCTCTTTTTTGATCAGCCGGGAGGCATCCGCCGAAAATTCGATAACCTCCATCCTCGTCAACTAAGCATCTTTCGTCCGATCGCTTAGTTCGGGCGCTATAATTATAAGAGAGTTTCTGAACATCTACCCTGCCTTTCCTGATAGAATAAAAATCCAGTAACACAAGGATGATTGTACTATAAGGTCTGACCTCCGTCAATCACAATTTAGCGGGTGATCCCCTTCATTTGAGAAAGTGAGACCTCCATACACTATATGCTATGAGGCTTGTCACGTTCTACCTTTGATGTGCTCTCCTATGTATGAAGGCAGCTTCAAGTTGCCCTCGCTTATATCATTCGTATAGATCCATCCAATTATGTCGTTTATTCAAAAAAAAGCAAACCGCTGGCAGCGGTTTGCCTTCACCTATTACTCAATACCCATTTCTTCTTTCACAACAGCTGTAATTCGAGCCACATATTCATTACACAGCTCTTTTGTTTTCGCCTCTGCCATGACACGTACAAGCGGCTCTGTCCCCGATGGACGAACAAGGATACGGCCGTCACCATTCATCTCTTTTTCGACCTCTTGGATCACCGATTTTACTTTTTCATTTTCTTCTACTTTATATTTATCAGACACTTTCACATTCACTAAAAGCTGCGGGAACTTTTCCATTTCCGCTGCAAGCTCTGATAATGTTTTCCCTGTCGCTTTGAGCGTATTCACAAGCATGATCGCAGAAAGCATGCCATCACCTGTCGTATTATAATCAAGGAAAATCAAATGACCTGACTGCTCGCCGCCGACATTATAGCCGTCTTTTTTCATCGCTTCAACCACATAGCGGTCACCAACAGCAGTTTGAATGCTCTTAATGCCTTGCTTCTCAAGCGCTTTATAGAAACCAAGGTTACTCATAACCGTTGACACGACGGTGTCATCCTTTAATCGGCCTTCATCCTTCAAATAACGTGCACATATGTACATAATTTGATCGCCGTCTACGATATCACCTTTTTCATCGACTGCAATTAAACGGTCACCGTCACCATCAAACGCAAGACCAATATCTGCACCCTTCTCCTTCACAAAAGCAGAAAGTGCTTCTGGATGAGTGGAGCCTACACCATCATTGATATTCAATCCGTTTGGAGATGTTCCCATTGTGGACACATCAGCATCTAAATCTGCAAATAAATGTGTCGCTAGAGAAGAGGTTGCACCGTGTGCACAGTCAAGCGCCACGTGAATACCTGTGAAATCCTCGTCCGCTGTCTGCTTTAAGAATTGCAAGTATTTCTGACCGCCTTCAAAGTAGTCGTTCACCGTTCCAAGATCGGCTCCAACTGGGCGTGGTAATTGATCGACTGGCTGATCCATCAGCTGCTCAATTTCGTTTTCCTGTTCATCTGACAGCTTAAAGCCGTCACCGCCGAAGAATTTAATGCCGTTGTCTTGAACTGGATTGTGAGAAGCAGAAATCATGACACCCGCTTCAGCATCCATTGCCTTCGTTAAATAAGACACACCAGGTGTTGAGATCACACCTAGACGCATCACTTCAGCTCCAATTGAAAGTAAGCCTGCAACAAGCGCTCCTTCTAACATATGACCAGATACACGTGTGTCTCGACCAACGAGTACCTTTGGACGTTCTTTATCCTTCGTGAGCACATAGCCGCCAAATCTCCCAACTTTAAATGCGAGCTCTGGCGTTAATTCGCTATTCGCTACACCCCTTACACCATCAGTTCCAAAGTACTTGCCCATGTTTCAATCGCTCCTTTTTTACCATTCAAGAGGACGCATCGTCCTCTTTTTTATCTTCTTTGACCCGCTGTCTTTGACTCGATTCTTTCTTTGCTTTATCTTGCGTGGATTCTTCTTTACTCTTCTCACCCTGATCATCGTCATCAGTGGATGGATCTTGTTGATCTTTTTGATCCTTCCGATCATTCGTAGACGCTGGCTGATCCTCTGTATCAGTAGAAGTGAGTTTCACTTTGACCTTTGATCTCGATAATGTCCAAGTCACATTTTGAGGACCATTTACTTGAACTTTGACCTCATGGGTTCCTTCGTTCAAGTCCCCTGCATTGATATAGGCTTCAACATCTGAAGCCTTTAGTTTATCAATCGCACTCTTTGATCCCTTTGCTGTTAACGTGAGCCGTCCAGAAGAGGGGCTCACAAAATTAGAAGTGAGATCCTTGCTCAAACCCACGACAGAAATCGGTACATTATCGATCTTTTTTTCTTCAGCTGTTGCAACCTTCACTTTGATCTTAACGGTTTCGGGTGATACCTTTTTCACACCATCTGGCAGGGGAATATCGGCATCAATCTCCGTATCATCTTTGATCTTGCTTAGGTCCAGCTTGACGCCATCAATAAAATCAAGGGCATCCAGCACCTTTTGAGAGCCGTACACTGTGACCTCACTCGGGCTTGTCTCAATGCTTGAGATGCTGATCCCTTCTGGCAAGCTGCCCGTCCGCTCAATTTTAAAAGGAACCTTTTTGCTTGGACTCGAGATTGGGACCGTAATATCCACCACGGACGGACTTACTTCGACTGGCAGCTCATTCCCGCTGCTATCATACACAGTGAGCTTCGCCTCTTTTTCAATTTGCTGATCGACATCTTCTAAGTTCACAAAAGCTTTAATGACAGAAATTTTGTCGATGACGTCCTTTGATCCAGTAACTGTGACCTTTTTCGGATTCACAATGGGCTGTTCAGGTGAATAGCCGTCTTTGATTTTATTTTGATTATAAAACTCGGTTTCAACAGGAAATTCAGCTGTCGTTTTTTCTTGTATCGTCACAGTCGTCACAGATGGATTAATCGATAGTGTGAGTCCCTTCGATACATCTCTTGCCTTCAGCTCCACTTTATGTGTACCTGTCGATAAGTTCTGCATGTCTGCGTAAATTTCAAAATTCTTTGTTTGTCTTGCTGTTTTCACAGCACTAGTTGATCCTTTAATCGTGACATTGACTGTCTGCGGCACACCAGTGACGACGTACTTCTCGTCATCATAATACGCTTTAACAGGAATGTCGGTTAAAGTTGCTTCATCTGTCGTCGATGTTGGGAAAAAGGATTCACCGATTTTTTTCGGCGTGGGCGCTTGCGCTGAATTGACTGCACCATACAGCAATAAAGCGAAGACCAATGCAAGAAGCTTAACGGCCCAGCGATTATTTAAAATCTTATCCATTTTTCTTGCCCCTCCAATACCATTTGGTCGAGGAAGCATCTTTGCTGTTCTTACTAAATTCAGCAATCAGCATTTCTTCAAGCGCTTCTTCTGTCAATTCTCGGTGGAGATCACCATTCCTTGCGACAGAAATACCGCCAGTTTCCTCAGAAACGATGACAGTTAAGCTGTCTGTCACTTCACTAATTCCGACTGCAGCCCTATGACGCGTCCCCAGCTCCTTAGAGATAAAAGGGCTTTCTGACAGCGGTAAATAGCAAGCTGCAGCTGCAATCTCATCCCGTTTCATAATGACAGCACCGTCATGAAGCGGTGTATTCGGAATGAAAATATTAATGAGCAGCTCTGAACTCACCTTTGCATTCAAAGGAATTCCTGTCTCTATGTAATCATTCATTCCGGTATCGCGCTCAATTGTCAGCAGTGCGCCGATTCTGCGTTTCGCCATATAGTTAATTGCTTTTGTAATTGCCTCGATCGTTTTCTGCTGCTGTTCCTCTACAGGTGTCCCGCTTCTTGAGAAGAAACGGCCGCGCCCAAGCTGCTCAAGCGCTCTCCTTAGCTCTGGCTGAAAAATAATAATGATCGCAAGGAATCCCCACGTAATCGCTTGATCCATCAGCCATTGAAGTGTGTTAAGACCGAGATACGCACTTCCCATCCTGACGAGAACAATGACCACAATTCCCTTTAAAAGCTGAACCGCTTTTGTTCCGCGGATGACCATCATTAATTTATATATCACATACCAAACAACGAGAATATCAACAGCATTACCGAGGTACTGCAAAAAAGGAATATCCCCTAAAGCCATTTCCTCGTCCTCCAGAATTTTCAGTTATTCTTCGTTTGATGCATTTTTTAATATAAAAATAGCCTATGTATCAATACATAGCGTGGCTATTATACCACATTTTGTTTCAGCAAGGAAAATAGTTGCCATATCTGGCTGAGTTGCTAGTATGCGTGAATCCCACTAATGTATAGAAAAAGAGCAGCCCCCTTAGAGGCTGCTCTTTAAGCCGATTGAGTTACTTTTGCTCCTCTGGCCCAATGACCCGCATTACGTTTTGTGCTGTTGATTTCATTTTGTACCAGATCCAATCAAACACTTCATTAATTTCATTAATTTGACCAGTGACTTGTCCGGCAGAAGCAGTCAACTGTTCCCCATTGACGACGGTGACATTTCCATCAACCTTGCCTTCTACAATCAGCTTGCCATTTTTGACAGTGACATCACCCTTTACGGTTTCCCCTTTAGGTACGGTCACTGTATCATTTTCAACGACGAGATTCGGCTGCTTTGACACACTGAAATTATGATCGGTATTCCAGCTCGTAAACAGACTGCCTCCCATTAAAATGAGAAAGAGGGCAGCGGCTACCATCAGCGGGTGAGCTTTGATCCATCTTTGAACCGACACACGCTTTTTCTCCTTTGGAAGACCTGCCATCACCTTTGCAGTGAAATCAGATGGTGCTTCTATATGAGATGTACTCTGCACTAGCGCGATGGATTTCTCAATTTGTTGAAAATGAGTACGGCACTCCTCACACGATTGCAGATGGCTTTTTAATTCTTTTTCGTCTTGGGGCTCAATGTCCCCGTCTAAATACTGATGCATAAGCTGGACGATTCTATCCTGACAGCTCATCAAAATCACCTCACTCAAAGGTCTCTCAACTGTTTCCGGAGAGCCTCTCTACCCCTGTGTATTCTCGTTTTCACCGTACCAACTGGTATATTCAGAATCTCACTAATTTCTTTTAACGAGAGTTCATCAATATACTTTAATACGATGACCGAACGATATTTATCGGGTAATCTTAAAATTTTTTGCTGAATGGTACTCGATAATTCAAGAGACACCACCTCATCCTCTGGCAAAATACCATCAGCAGCAATTTGAGAATACATATTTAATCCTTCTGTTCCTGCCACCTCTGCATCTAAATAATAATCCGGCTTTTTTTTGCGAATACGGTCGATGGTCAGGTTGGTTGCAATGCGGTACAGCCACGTGGAAAACTTACGATTCACATCAAAGCTTTCGATATTCACATAAGCACGAATAAAAGCCTCCTGCGCAATATCCTCCGCTTCATGTGCATTCCCAAGCATACGGTAGCACAGCTGATAAATTTTGTCTTTATACAGGTCTACGATGTCTGCAAATGCGTTCTGGTCGCCTTTTTTCACTTGCTTAATTCTCTTTTTAATCATTGTGTCCATAGTATATTCAACCTCTGCCTTCACCGGTCTTTATGTATACGAACCTCTTTCCAAAAGGTTTCATTCTCCTCTAAAAAATAGTGTAACAAATTTTTGACAGTGTGTTACGCTTATCAACCGGTAAAAACCTTAACATATCCTTAAATTTTCCCAAAACAAAAAAAGAACGGGAACAAGTCCCGCTCTACAATAGCTTTTCACCCATTAATGAACCAATTAACGCAACTGCCGCTTCAGCGGTTTTGTTTTTCTCATCTAAAACTGGATTTACTTCAACAAATTCAGCAGACGTTAAAATACCCGCCTCCTCTAAAAGCTCCATTGCGAGATGACTCTCCCGGTAACTAATGCCCCCTGCTACCGGAGTACCTACACCAGGGCATTCCGCTGGATCTAATCCATCTAAATCAAGCGACAGATGGACACCATCTGTTCTCTCCTTTAGATACGCAATCGCTTCCTCCATCACCCTTGTCATCCCTAAACGATCAATTTCATGCATCGTATACACTTTAATGCCTTTCTCTCGAATCAATGCCCGCTCTCCTTCATCTAAAGATCGAGCACCAATTATAACGACATTTTCAGGCTTCAATTTAGGCGAATAACCGCCAATGTTCGTTAAATCAGCATGCCCAAAACCGAGACTGACAGCAAGCGGCATGCCATGAATATTTCCAGAAGGAGACGTTTCCTCCGTATTCAAATCCCCGTGTGCATCATACCAAATGACCCCTAAGTTTTCATAATGCTTGGCAACCCCAGCAAGTGTGCCAATCGCAATGCTGTGATCACCGCCTAAAATGAGCGGAAACGAACCAGATTGCACAATACTGTCAACCTTCTCAGCAAGCAGCTGATTTGCCCCAGCATTCTCCGTCAAATTTTTCAGCTTTTCACTTGTATATAAACCTTTCTCATCATCTCTTTGTTCAACTGGAATATCTCCAAGATCCTCTACATCAAATGATAGCGTTTCCAATTTTTCTTTTACGCCTGCACAACGAATCGCACTCGGGCCCATATCGACGCCCCTTCTCGTTTGACCCAAGTCCATTGGAACTCCAATAATCGTGACCTTCTTTTGCTCTCCCATATGTACATCCCCTTTCCGTTCATGCTTATATTTTACTTTCTTGATGCCTTCTGACTCAACTCGACAACATTTTGAATAGTTATACAGTCCCTCTGCCAACATAAAAAAGACACCTTTTTGAAAAAGGTGTCTTAACTGGGCTAGCTGGATTCGAACCAACGCATGACGGAGTCAAAGTCCGTTGCCTTACCGCTTGGCTATAGCCCAAAAATGGTGGAGGGGGACGGATTCGAACCGCCGAACCCGGAGGGAGCGGATTTACAGTCCGCCGCGTTTAGCCACTTCGCTACCCCTCCACATATGGAATTGATAAAGAAAAAACAGTGCCGGCAAGAGGACTTGAACCCCCAACCTACTGATTACAAGTCAGTTGCTCTACCAGTTGAGCTACACCGGCATATGGTGGAGGATGACGGGCTCGAACCGCCGACCCTCTGCTTGTAAGGCAGATGCTCTCCCAGCTGAGCTAATCCTCCACATCATGGTGACCCGTACGGGATTCGAACCCGTGTTACCGCCGTGAAAGGGCGGTGTCTTAACCGCTTGACCAACGGGCCAGTTTGTCAAGTTTGTTGTTTCCGTGAAGCTGACAAAAGTTATTATATACAGGTTGTCCCCCTTTTGTAAAGGGGATTTTTATTTTTTTTATTTTCTAACTATTTACTCCCTATTCGTTCAACAATTTGACTGAAATATAATTTCAATATTCAAATATAATATTGAAATTTCATATCATACTCAATATACTGAAAATGAAGAAATAAGGAGGTATGTCACATGCAGCCATCTCAACTGCGTTCTTTGACAACAGAATCAAGAAACCCAAACACAATGGGAATTTCTCAAGCAGATCCGCTTGAAATACTCCAGATGATCAATGAAGAAGATATGAAGGTCGCTCAAGCAGTCAACCTTGTACTTCCACATGTCAAAACAGCAAGTGACTTTGCTTATGAGTCCATCTCAAATGGAGGCCGACTCGTTTATTTAGGCGCCGGAACAAGCGGCAGAATTGGCGTAATGGATGCTGTCGAATGTCCGCCAACCTATAGCGTCTCACCTGATGTCATTGTTGGCATCATGGCAGGCGGAGACTCAGCTTTTTCTCAAGCTGCCGAAGATGTGGAAGACAGTGAAGATGCCGGCAAACAGGATTTAGTACACATCCACCTGACATCAAAAGATACAGTCGTCGGTATTGCCGCAAGCGGCAGGACACCTTATATCATCGGCGCTTTAAACTACGCAAAGTCAATTGGAGCTAAAACAGTAGCACTCAGCTGCAATGAACAAGCAGAAATTAGCGAGCTTGCAGATTGCGCCATTGAGGTTATTGTAGGACCAGAAGCCATCACTGGGTCAACAAGAATGAAAGCAGCATCCGCTCATAAAATGATTTTAAATATGCTTTCCACCTCAGTCATGATCAGACAAGGCAAAGTATATGAAAACCTGATGGTTGATGTAAAAGTCAGCAATCATAAATTAAAAGAACGCGCCATCACCATCATTCAACATGTGACAAATGCTTCCTACGAACAAGCCGTGAAGACTCTTGAAGCAGCAGACTTAGAAGTCAAAACTGCCATCGTCATGCTTCAAACAAACACAGATAAGAAAACAGCCAAAGATTTACTTAACAAAACGAATGGCCATATTGACAAAGCGATCTCACGTTATCAATCCTAAAGGAGGCAGAGCTCATGTCAGCAGGTGGACTTACCCTACTACACACAATCAAATCAAAGCTTCCCCAATCTGAAAAAATCATTGCAGACTATATCCTTGCCCATCCAGACAAAGTCATTAAAAGTACAGTACACGAAATCAGTCAGGAAGCCGGCGCAAGCAGCTCTGCTGTCATCCGTCTTTGTAAATCTCTCGGGCTGGAGGGCTATCAAGATTTAAAAATGCGGATCGCTGGAGACTTGATGCATGACGATAAACAAGGCTACAGAGATATCGAACAAGATGAACCGCTTCAATCCATTATTCAAAAAACAGCAGGAAACTCGATTCAATCGATTAAGGACACCGCTTCTATTTTAAATGCAGATGCTTTAGAAAAGGCTGTTCAATTACTGCTGCATGCAAACCAAATTCATTTTATCGGTGTTGGTGCATCTGGCATCGTCGCAGCTGATGCCCAGCAGAAATTTCTCAGAATTAACTATGCAGCAACAGCCTTCACTGACATGCACATTGCCTCCACCGTCATCGCAAATGCAGGAGAGAATGACATTGTGTTTGGGATCTCCTTTTCAGGAGAAACGTTAGACATCATTCAAGCCCTTCAGCTCGCAAAAGACAATCAAGTGAAAACCATTGCTTTAACACATCCAGGTCATACAAGCGTTTCTGCCTTATGTGATGTTCACCTATCGACGTCCGGTTCCAATGAAGCACCTTTTCGCAGTGCTGCCACTTCCTCTAGAATGGCACAGCTCTACTTAATTGATGTCTTGTTCCTCAGTTTAGCTTCTCGTCAATATGAAGAGACAGCCCAATATATTGACAAAACAAGGCATGCCATCCGCTCCATGAAACGAAAATCAAAGGGGGATTCAACATGAGTCATCAAAAGAAATATCAGCAGTTGGCGAAAGACATTCTTTCACTCTGTGGTGGTTCTGAAAATATCTCTTCCCATACACATTGTATGACAAGGCTCCGAATTACACCGATGGACAATGAAAAAGTTCACGTCACAGCAATCAAAGAACTCGATGGCGTCATTGGCGTCGTCGAAGCAGAAACGCTTCAAATCATTTTAGGCACTGGCGTTGTCAACCAAGTATCAAGTGCGTTTGAAGAGCTGCTAAATGCCTCTGGCTCTTATGATTTAAACAACGAAGCACAAAAAAACAAGCAAGCCATTTCACAAAAGAACCGCACCCCGTTCAAGCTGTTCTTACGTCGGATTGCCAGCATTTTCATCCCAATCATTCCGGCACTAGTTGCCTCAGGTCTGATTACCGGGATAACAAAAGCAATCGTGCAAGCAGGCTGGCTTGACGAAAAATCTCAAGCTGCGATTATTTTAACGGTTATCGGTTCTGGCCTTTTCGCTTATCTCGGGATATTAGTCGGGACAAATGCCGCAAAGGAATTTGGAGGCTCTCCTGCATTAGGCGCATTAGCTGGTATCCTTATTATTAACCCAGCCTCCGCAGACATTATGTTATTTGGCACAAACATTCTACCAGGCAGAGGCGGACTCATCGGTGTTCTTCTAGCCGCCATCTTTATGGCACTTGTGGAAACCCGAATTAGACGCTTCGTCCCGCAATCACTTGATATCATCGTCACACCAACCATCACACTACTCATTACAGGTATTTTCACGTACGTTGTCTTCATGCCAGTCGGCGGATTTATATCTGATGCCATCACCTCAGGACTGACTTATCTATTGAATATGGGCGGAATTTTCGCAGGATTTGTTCTTGGTGCTACCTTCCTCCCACTTGTTGTAACAGGACTTCACCAAGGGCTGACACCGATTCATATGGAACTCATCAATTCAATTGGAGATGACCCGCTTCTGCCAATTCTCGCTATGGGCGGTGCAGGACAGGTAGGCGCTGCATTCGCCATTTATATGAAAACAAAAAAGAAAAAGCTCAAAAGAGCCATTGCTGGTGGACTTCCTTCAGGGATGCTGGGCATTGGCGAACCACTCATTTTTGGTGTCACACTCCCGCTGGGACGACCATTTCTCACCGCTTGTCTTGGTGCAGGAATCGGCGGCGCATTTCAAGCCTACTTCCAAATTGCGACGAAAGCCATCGGAGTATCCGGTCTTCCATTAACCTTTATTGTTCACACACATCAAATGCTTCTTTACTTAATTGGACTATTCATCGCATATGTTGCTGGATTTTTCTTCACATACTTATTTGGGTTTCATGATGATATGGCTGTTGAATTCGAGGATCACAATCAATAAGGAGGTCTAGACCTTGAAGAAATGTTTTCTTTTGATCACATGTCTGCTCATGCTCCTTGGGTTACCAGTACAAACATTTGCAACTAGCTCCCATCCTGTATCGTCTTTGTCTAAAACAGCTCATGAAGAATATCCCGTCTTAAAAAAAGCAAAACGACCGGAACAAGTAGGTGTTTCTTCCAGGCAGCTGAGGAAGGTTGATCAAATGATTCAAAATGACATCAAAGCAGGATTTCCAGGAGCCGCTCTCATCATTATCAAGGACGGAAAGATCGTTCATCAAAAAGCCTATGGCTACCGGCAAAAATATGATGGCACAACAGAACTCAAATCGTATAAAAAAATGAAAAAAGATACACTATTCGATTTGGCATCCAATACAAAAATGTATGCGACCAACTATGCCCTGCAAAAGCTTGTCTACGAGAAAAAACTTGATGTCAGCGAAAAAATACAGACCATCCTTCCAGATTTTCAGGATGAACCTGATGCAAAGGTAACCGGTAAAGACCAGCTTCGGGTAAAAGATCTTCTCACCCATTCTGCGGGTCTCCCTTCCAGTGTCTTATTTTATAGCAAAGAATCAGCTGGCTCTTTTTTCTCTCAAGACAGAAAAACAACGATGAAATGGCTGCCAAAGGTACCGCTGCAATACAAGCCAGGTACCCAGCACATTTATAGTGACATTGATTACATGCTGCTAGGCATGATCATCGAGAAAAAAACAGGCATGCCTCTTGATCAATATGTCGAGTCAACGATTTATCGGCCGCTAGGTCTCAAACATACAATGTTCAATCCGCTGCAAAAAGGGTTCAAGCCGAAACATTTTGCAGCAACTGAACGTTTAGGCAATTCACGAGACGGTGTCATCGATTTTGAAAACATCCGACGGTACACCCTGCTAGGTGAAGTACACGACGAGAAAGCATATTACTCAATGGCGGGTATCTCCGGCCACGCTGGACTTTTCTCGAACACCTCAGATATGGCCGTGCTGCTTCAACTGATGCTTAATAAAGGAGGCTATGGAAAAACAACCATTTTTGATCAGGCTTCTATCGATCTCTTTACAGCCTCATCTGATACGAACCCAACTTACGGGCTAGGCTGGCGAAAAAACGGTCATACTGACATGGAATGGATGTTTGGAAAATATGCAAGTAACGAAGCCTATGGGCATACTGGCTGGACCGGCACAATGACGTTGATTGATCCTAAACACAATTTAGGTGTCGTGTTGCTGACGAATAAGAAACATTCACCCGTTGTTTCACCAGAAACAAATCCTAATCAATTTGAAGGCGACCTATTCCCAACTGGTACTTATGGAAGCATCATGACCGCAATCTACGAATCTTTTCAGTAAAAGGAGGAATTCGATGTTGAAAGCTCTCTTCCCCGCTGCACTGGTTTTAGCTCTGCTAACCTCTTCCATTCCAACGGAAAAGGTTAGCTCTGCCTCTCTGCCAACTGCTAAACAAATGGTTCAAGACATGTCACTGGATGAAAAGATAGGTCAAATGCTCATGCCGGACTTTCGCAATTGGCAAACAAAAGATGAATCCGCACCTACAGGCTTCACAAAGATGAATAACGAAGTATCTCATCTTGTAGAAAAATATCATCTAGGCGGTGTCATCTTATTTGCTGAGAATGTCGTTGATACAAAACAAACCGTGAAACTCACCCATGAATTTCAAAAAGCATCACCAAACATTCCTTTACTCATTTCCATTGATCAAGAAGGCGGAATCGTCACAAGGTTACAAAAGGGAACACATTTCCCAGGAAATATGTCGATTGGTGCCTCTAGAAGCAAAAAAAATGCATATGACACAGGAAAAATCATCGGAAAAGAATTAAACGCCTTAGGCATCAATACAAACTTCTCTCCTGTGCTTGATGTGAATAATAACCCAAACAACCCCGTCATTGGTGTCCGTTCCTTTAGCTCTGATCCTGCTCTTGTCTCTAGACTTGGCCTTCAAACCATGAAAGGACTTCAAAAGGAAAAGACCATTTCCACACTAAAACATTTCCCGGGACATGGTGATACAGCCGTCGATAGTCACTACGGCTTGCCGCTCGTAGAGCATGATCTAGATCGTTTAAGAAAGGTTGAGCTGTATCCGTTCCAACAAGCGATCAATGCTGGTGCAGATATGGTCATGACCGCTCATGTGCAATTTCCTGCCATTGATGACACAACGTATCGAAGCAAAAAAGATGGCGAGGACATCATGGTTCCAGCAACCTTATCAAAAAAAGTCATCACAAACTTATTAAAAGAAGAGATGGGCTTTCAAGGTGTTGTTGTGACAGACGCTCTAAATATGAAAGCGATTGCAGATAATTTCGGACAGGAAGAAGCCGTAGTGATGGCCATTAAAGCAGGTGTCGACATCGCTCTCATGCCAGCACCAGTCACCTCATTAAAAACAGAGAAAAACCTAGAGAATGTATTCAATGCTGTCAAACAAGCGATTTTAAAGAAAGAGATTCCGATATCTCAGATTAACGAATCTGTCGAAAAAATTCTTCAATTGAAAATCAAACGCGGCATTATTTCCTCCAAAAAACCAGTCAGTCTTGAGAAAAAAATCAAAAAAGCCACTCAAGTCGTCGGGAAAAAGTCGCACCTTAAAGCAGAACAAAAAATGGCACGTGAAGGAATCACCCTGCTTAAAAACAACAAAAAGACCTTACCTTTCAAGCCTAAAAAGAATGACAAAATCGTGGTCATGGCACCTTACGAAGATCAGACTAAAGCAATGTCTGTCACAGTCGAATCTCTCATGAAACAAAAAAAGATCAAGCCTGTACGCATCCAGTCATATGCTTTTGCGGATAAAACGTTCACCAAAGATACAGCCAAACTGATTCAAGAAGCTGACTATGTCATCACTGGCTCTTACGTTGTCCAAAATGATCCAGCTGTGAATGATGGCGTAATTGATGACAATGTCCAGGATCCGAAAAAATGGGCTACTGCCTTCCCTCGTGCTGTCATGAAAGAAGCAGCAGCACAAAACAAAAAAATGGTCATCATGAGCCTTAGAAATCCTTATGATGCGGCAAATTTTGAAGAAGCCGATGCCTTACTAGCTGTGTACGGTTTTAAAGGCTACTCAAACGGACAATTCAATCAGCCAAATATTCCTGCTGGACTAGAAGTGATATTTGGAGCTGCATCACCTAAAGGGAAACTGCCAGTTGATATCCCATCTGTCACTCATCCAAATCAAACCCTTTACCCATTCGGCTATGGCCTCAACTTGAAAGGGAAACAGATCAAATAGGAGGGATTCTCTTGAAGAAAACAGTCAGTTTCATACTCGCAAGCTTTCTCATGATGAGCACATTGACCGCCGCCTCTCCCGCAGAAGAACGAACAGATACAAAAGGAAAAAAAACAGCAGTCAAAACAGGGATTGAAACACTTCTCTCAAGCAACCTTTCATGGCTAAAAGGGAAAAGAGTTGGTCTCATTACCAACCCGACTGGCATTGATGCAAATATGAAAAGCAGTGTCGATCTCCTATTTGAACATCCAAATATCAAGCTCACTGCTTTATATGGACCTGAACACGGCGTGCGCGGCGATGCACAAGCAGGAGAAGGCGTCGAATCCTATACCGATGAAAAAACAGGTCTTCCTGTTTACTCTCTTTATGGAAAAACAAGAAAACCAACTCCTGAAATGCTGAAAAATGTAGATGTCCTGCTGTTTGATATTCAAGACGTTGGTACTCGTTATTACACCTATATTTACACAATGGCCTATGCGATGGAAGCCGCTAAAGAAAAC
This sequence comes from Bacillus sp. PK5-006, assembly GCF_054161415.1. Classification (NCBI taxonomy): domain Bacteria; kingdom Bacillati; phylum Bacillota; class Bacilli; order Caryophanales; family Bacillaceae; genus Bacillus; species Bacillus sp. PK5-006. The sequence goes on from NZ_CP096414.1 coordinate 3,562,164, forward strand.
AACATTCCCTTTGTTGTCCTAGACCGCCCAAATCCCATTGGCGGACTAAAAGTAGAAGGACCTGTTTTAGAGCCTGAACACGCCTCATTTGTAGGGCTCTATCCAATCCCATTAAGACATGGAATGACCACTGGTGAGCTTGCAAAACTGTTTAACAAAGAGTTTCATATCAATGCTGATGTAACAGTCATCAAAATGAAAAATTGGAAGCGGTCCATGACATTCGATGATACAAAGCTGCCGTTCGTCCTTCCTTCTCCTAACATGCCAACAGTGGATAGTACCTTTGTATATCCTGCCACAGGATTAATTGAAGGCACAAATGTCTCTGAAGGCAGAGGAACGACAAAACCATTCGAGCTCATTGGTGCACCATATATCAATAGCGGCGAGCTGGCAGATCATTTAAATCAGCTAAAACTAAAAGGCGTTCAATTTAGACCTGTGTCATTCACCCCCACATTTTCTAAACATGCCGGTACACTATCTCATGGTGTGCAGTTATACGTCACAGACCGCTCATCCTTCGAAGCAGTGAAAACGGGGTTATCCATTATCAAAGCAATACATGATTTATACCCTAATGACTTTCAGTTCCTTCAAACAGGCAGCTTTGACAAACTCATCGGGAATGGCTGGATGAAAGAAGAAATCAATAAAGGAACTTCCGTCAAACACATTATGAAACGCTATCATCACGACCTTAAAACATTCGAAAAGAAGCGAAAAAAATATCTCATCTATTAAATCACAGAAAAAACCTCCATCTATCAAAGGATGGAGGTTTTTTTCATGAGAAAGATTTGGTCACAGCAGGTGCTTTCAGCTCAAAACGATTGAGTAAGAAACCAAACAAGGCAGCAAGCACTTGCTGAAACAGCATGCCAATCACCACAGGAACAGCGACAGCAGGCGGGAAAAAGCTAATGGCAAGCACAGCCCCCGCACTAATGTTTCTCATACCGCCCGTATACACGATGGCCACAATCTCTCCTTGAGTACATTTCATCGTCTTTCCAATCAACCATGCAAACGCATATCCGCTCATCGCAATGAGAAACACAGTCGCTGCCTTGCTAAAAAATGCGGCATCCAGTTCACGCAAGTATGGCGCAACAACAGAACTGTTAATCGACACCACTACAAACAAGCCTATTTTTGAAAAAGGTGACAGTGTCTGACTGATCATTTTCGTCACAGCAGGCTTTGCATAGTGACGAACGAGCATGCCTAAAATAGATGGAAGCACCACCATCCCAAACAGCCCTTTCATGATCGCGACCATGTCCATATGAACCTGTGTACCGGCTAAAAGTGACAAACTGGCTGGCACAATCAATGGCGAAAGCAATGTATCAATTAAAATAATGGATAATGTTAACCCAACATTCCCCTTATACATTGCCGCCCATATTAAACTAGAAACTCCTGTGGGAATCACCATTGCCAGTGTCAAACCGGTGATGGTCATGGCATCACCCGCAAATATGAGATGTCCCGCTGACCAAGCATAAAGAGGCATCAACACGTGTAAAATCATAAACGATAAAATCAAAGGCAATGGGTGCATCACCGTATGCTTTAAAGCCGAAAAAGTAGAAGACAAACTCCCTGCAAAGGTCATCACAGCAAATACCCATGGTACCAAAAACGTAAAATCCTTTAAATAGGCCGCCAACAAAACACCGAGTAACACACTAAAAGGTGTAATGAGCGGCATCATCCGGCCGAGCACTTGATTCAAACGCACAAGCATGCCGGCCACCTCCATCCCTTCACTTTCTTACCTTTTCTATTGTAACAGACAGAAAGGTCTTTTTAAGAACCATTCACTTGTTTCACAAGCTTTTGACTTGATGTATCCATTCCAACTACGTCCACCTGGACGCCATTTGATTGATACCTTTCCTTTATACGTTCTATCGCTGCTACGCCTGATTCATCCCATATACGTGCTTCAGACAAATCAATCACAACAGATTGGAGTTCTTTCCCCTGATGGAAAGCTTGGATCAAATCAGTGACAGAAGCAAAAAAAATTTGTCCTTTAACTCGATATTCCCAAGTACCTGCCTGGCTTTCTTTAGACGTAATATGAAGCTTCGATATCTTCGCGACAAAGAATACCGCACTAAGCAGTACACCTGCAAAAACGCCTTTTGATAAATCATGAGTCAACACCACCGTCACGACCGTGACAACCATCACAATAGAATCTGTTTTCGGATTCTTTTTTAGCTGCTGAAAGGAACTCCAATCAAATGTGCCAATGGAAACCATGAACATCACAGCCACTAGAGCAGCCATCGGAATTTGAACCACGACATCACCTAGTACAAAAATCAGCACCATTAAAAAAGCACCCGCTACAAAGGTAGAAAGCCGGCCTCGTCCTCCTGCCTTCGTATTAATCACAGATTGGCCAATCATCGCACAGCCAGCCATACCACCAAAGAATCCCGCAACCACATTGGCAATCCCTTGACCTCTCGCTTCCTTATTCTTATTACTAGACGTCTCTGTCATATCATCGACAATCTGTGCGGTTAAAAGAGACTCAAGTAAACCAACCATCGCAAGTGCTAAAGAATAAGGAAAAATGATAGCAAGTGTTTCCCAGTTAAACGGAACTTGAGGTATCAGAAAAACAGGCAAAGAACTAGGAAGCTCTCCCATATCTCCAACTGTTCTAACATCAATATGTCCAAATACGGCCAATATCGTCATTACAATAATGGCAATGAGTGGGGAAGGTATCACCTTTATCACCATAGGCAATAAATAAATGATCAGCAAGGCGCCCCCTGTCATCATATACATAGCCATTGATTCCCCAACGAAATGTGGAAGCTGAGCCATGAAGATCATAATAGCCAACGCATTGACAAAGCCAACCATGACGGACCTCGGAATAAATTTCATCAAACGAGACACTCGGCACAATCCAAACACAATTTGAATCAAACCCGTCAAAATCGTAGCTGCAAACAAATATTGCAACCCATGATCAGCGACCAAGTTAACCATGACAAGAGCCATAGCCCCTGTTGCAGCCGAAATCATGCCTGGGCGTCCACCAACAAACGAAATCACAATCGCGATACAAAATGATGCATACAAGCCGACCTTCGGATCAACGCCCGCAATAATCGAAAACGCAATTGCCTCAGGAATTAAAGCCAGTGCGACTAATATACCCGCAAGCACGTCCTGACGTACATGTCCAAACCATTCTTGCTTTACAAATAAATCTTTCAAACCATCTACTCCTTTTTATATACATACCGTACATGGAAAAAGAAGATCAACTATACCTGGAGATAAAGAAAGGGAAAAAAAACGATACTTCACTTTCGGGGGAAAAGAGGAACGTACAGAGTCTTTTAATATAGAGGATATCACTTTAGTAAGAATAAAAGAAAGAGAATGAAGAATCTAGAACAAAAAGAAGGGATAAGTAAAAAATCGATGCAACACTTCTGTGCACGCCGTTTTATTCTCTTTCCTAATGTCATCAGTCTACTGGTCATCGAGCAGTTCAATATATATGTAAACAAACAAAAAAAGCCTTCTCATCATCGAGAAACCTTGTCATATCAACATATAGAGGAAAGCTTCCAAGCGGGCTCGAACCGCTGACCTCTTCCTTACCATGGAAGTGCTCTACCTACTGAGCTATGGAAGCATGGCTCCGCAGGTAGGACTCGAACCTACGACCGATCGGTTAACAGCCGATAGCTCTACCACTGAGCTACTGCGGAATGATAAAGTAACTTCTTCCATTGGAAGGATATAAACAAAAAGCTTGGCGGCGTCCTACTCTCACAGGGGGAAACCCCCAACTACCATCGGCGCTGAAGAGCTTAACTTCCGTGTTCGGTATGGGAACGGGTGTGACCTCTTCGCTATCGCCACCAAACCTGATGGAGAGAATGTTCTCTCAAAACTAGATAACAATGTTCATGCTTCACATTAGAATATAGGTTAAGTCCTCGATCTATTAGTATCTGTCAGCTCCACGTGTCACCACGCTTCCACCTCAGACCTATCAACCTGATCATCTTTCAGGGATCTTACTTCCTTGCGGAATGGGAAATCTCATCTTGAGGGGGGCTTCATGCTTAGATGCTTTCAGCACTTATCCCGTCCGCACATAGCTACCCAGCGATGCCCTTGGCAGAACAACTGGTACACCAGCGGTGCGTCCATCCCGGTCCTCTCGTACTAAGGACAGCTCCTCTCAAATTTCCTGCGCCCGCGACGGATAGGGACCGAACTGTCTCACGACGTTCTGAACCCAGCTCGCGTACCGCTTTAATGGGCGAACAGCCCAACCCTTGGGACCGACTACAGCCCCAGGATGCGATGAGCCGACATCGAGGTGCCAAACCTCCCCGTCGATGTGGACTCTTGGGGGAGATAAGCCTGTTATCCCCGGGGTAGCTTTTATCCGTTGAGCGATGGCCCTTCCATGCGGAACCACCGGATCACTAAGCCCGACTTTCGTCCCTGCTCGACTTGTAGGTCTCGCAGTCAAGCTCCCTTGTGCCTTTACACTCTGCGAATGATTTCCAACCATTCTGAGGGAACCTTTGGGCGCCTCCGTTACATTTTAGGAGGCGACCGCCCCAGTCAAACTGCCCACCTGACACTGTCTCCCTGCCCGATAAGGGCAGCGGGTTAGAAGGTCAATACAGCCAGGGTAGTATCCCACCGATGCCTCCACCGAAGCTAGCGCTCCGGTTTCCAAGGCTCCTACCTATCCTGTACAAGCTGTACCAACATTCAATATCAGGCTGCAGTAAAGCTCCACGGGGTCTTTCCGTCCTGTCGCGGGTAACCTGCATCTTCACAGGTACTATAATTTCACCGAGTCTCTCGTTGAGACAGTGCCCAGATCGTTGCGCCTTTCGTGCGGGTCGGAACTTACCCGACAAGGAATTTCGCTACCTTAGGACCGTTATAGTTACGGCCGCCGTTTACTGGGGCTTCAATTCGCACCTTCGCTTACGCTAAGCGCTCCTCTTAACCTTCCAGCACCGGGCAGGCGTCAGCCCCTATACTTCGCCTTACGGCTTCGCAGAGACCTGTGTTTTTGCTAAACAGTCGCCTGGGCCTATTCACTGCGGCTTCTCGGGGCTTTAACACCCTAAGAAGCACCCCTTCTCCCGAAGTTACGGGGTCATTTTGCCGAGTTCCTTAACGAGAGTTCTCTCGATCACCTTAGGATTCTCTCCTCGCCTACCTGTGTCGGTTTGCGGTACGGGCACCTCTCACCTCGCTAGAGGCTTTTCTTGGCAGTGTGGAATCAGGAACTTCGCTACTAAATTTCGCTCGCCATCACAGCTCAGCCTTTACGGGAAACGGATTTGCCTATTTCCCAGCCTAACTGCTTGGACGCGGATATCCAATACCGCGCTTACCCTATCCTCCTGCGTCCCCCCATTGCTCAAATGGTGAGGAGGTGGTACAGGAATATCAACCTGTTGTCCATCGCCTACGCCTTTCGGCCTCGGCTTAGGTCCCGACTAACCCTGAGCGGACGAGCCTTCCTCAGGAAACCTTAGGCATTCGGTGGACGGGATTCTCACCCGTCTTTCGCTACTCATACCGGCATTCTCACTTCTAAGCGCTCCACCAGTCCTTCCGGTCTGGCTTCACAGCCCTTAGAACGCTCTCCTACCACTGTTCGTAAGAACAGTCCGCAGCTTCGGTGATACGTTTAGCCCCGGTACATTTTCGGCGCAGAGTCACTCGACCAGTGAGCTATTACGCACTCTTTAAATGGTGGCTGCTTCTAAGCCAACATCCTGGTTGTCTAAGCAACTCCACATCCTTTTCCACTTAACGTATACTTTGGGACCTTAGCTGGCGGTCTGGGCTGTTTCCCTTTCGACTACGGATCTTATCACTCGCAGTCTGACTCCCAAGGATAAGTCATCGGCATTCGGAGTTTGACTGAATTCGGTAACCCGGTAGGGGCCCCTAGTCCAATCAGTGCTCTACCTCCGAGACTCTTACCTTGAGGCTAGCCCTAAAGCTATTTCGGAGAGAACCAGCTATCTCCAGGTTCGATTGGCATTTCACCCCTACCCACACCTCATCCCCGCACTTTTCAACGTGCGTGGGTTCGGGCCTCCATTCAGTGTTACCTGAACTTCACCCTGGACATGGGTAGATCACCTGGTTTCGGGTCTACGACCACGTACTCATGCGCCCTATTCAGACTCGCTTTCGCTGCGGCTCCGCATCTTCTGCTTAACCTTGCACGGGATCGTAACTCGCCGGTTCATTCTACAAAAGGCACGCCATCACCCGTTAACGGGCTCTGACTACTTGTAGGCACACGGTTTCAGGATCTATTTCACTCCCCTTCCGGGGTGCTTTTCACCTTTCCCTCACGGTACTGGTTCACTATCGGTCACTAGGGAGTATTTAGCCTTGGGAGATGGTCCTCCCGGATTCCGACGGAATTTCACGTGTTCCGCCGTACTCAGGATCCACTCTGGAGAGAACGACATTTCAGTTACAGGGCTGTTACCTTCTTTGGCGGGCCTTTCCAGACCTCTTCGCTTATATCATTCCTTTGTAACTCCGTATAGAGTGTCCTACAACCCCAAGAGGCAAGCCTCTTGGTTTGGGCTGTTCCCGTTTCGCTCGCCGCTACTCAGGGAATCGCATTTGCTTTCTCTTCCTCCGGGTACTTAGATGTTTCAGTTCCCCGGGTATGCCTTCTCATACTCTATGTATTCAAGTATGGATACTACTCCATTACGAGCAGTGGGTTTCCCCATTCGGAAATCTCCGGATCAAAGCTTGCTTACAGCTCCCCGAAGCATATCGGTGTTCGTCCCGTCCTTCATCGGCTCCTAGTGCCAAGGCATCCACCGTGCGCCCTTTCTAACTTAACCATTTCTTACTTTAGAAAGAATCACTATGTGTGATGAACTTTGCATTGCATTCAATGTGAATGTATTACTTATTGTTATCTAGTTTTCAAAGAACAATCCTGTCTCGCTAGAGACATGTTTTGAAGGAATGATCCTTCAAAACTAAACAAGACGAAAACGTACGCTGCTCCATATATCCTTAGAAAGGAGGTGATCCAGCCGCACCTTCCGATACGGCTACCTTGTTACGACTTCACCCCAATCATCTGCCCCACCTTCGGCGGCTGGCTCCATAAAGGTTACCTCACCGACTTCGGGTGTTGCAAACTCTCGTGGTGTGACGGGCGGTGTGTACAAGGCCCGGGAACGTATTCACCGCGGCATGCTGATCCGCGATTACTAGCGATTCCAGCTTCACGCAGTCGAGTTGCAGACTGCGATCCGAACTGAGAACAGATTTATGGGATTGGCTAAACCTTGCGGTCTCGCAGCCCTTTGTTCTGTCCATTGTAGCACGTGTGTAGCCCAGGTCATAAGGGGCATGATGATTTGACGTCATCCCCACCTTCCTCCGGTTTGTCACCGGCAGTCACCTTAGAGTGCCCAACTGAATGCTGGCAACTAAGATCAAGGGTTGCGCTCGTTGCGGGACTTAACCCAACATCTCACGACACGAGCTGACGACAACCATGCACCACCTGTCACTCTGTCCCCGAAGGGAAAGCCCTATCTCTAGGGTTGTCAGAGGATGTCAAGACCTGGTAAGGTTCTTCGCGTTGCTTCGAATTAAACCACATGCTCCACCGCTTGTGCGGGCCCCCGTCAATTCCTTTGAGTTTCAGTCTTGCGACCGTACTCCCCAGGCGGAGTGCTTAATGCGTTAGCTGCAGCACTAAGGGGCGGAAACCCCCTAACACTTAGCACTCATCGTTTACGGCGTGGACTACCAGGGTATCTAATCCTGTTCGCTCCCCACGCTTTCGCTCCTCAGCGTCAGTTACAGACCAGAGAGTCGCCTTCGCCACTGGTGTTCCTCCACATCTCTACGCATTTCACCGCTACACGTGGAATTCCACTCTCCTCTTCTGCACTCAAGTTTCCCAGTTTCCAATGACCCTCCCCGGTTGAGCCGGGGGCTTTCACATCAGACTTAAGAAACCGCCTGCGAGCCCTTTACGCCCAATAATTCCGGACAACGCTTGCCACCTACGTATTACCGCGGCTGCTGGCACGTAGTTAGCCGTGGCTTTCTGGTTAGGTACCGTCAAGGTGCGAGCAGTTACTCTCGCACTTGTTCTTCCCTAACAACAGAGCTTTACGATCCGAAAACCTTCATCACTCACGCGGCGTTGCTCCGTCAGACTTTCGTCCATTGCGGAAGATTCCCTACTGCTGCCTCCCGTAGGAGTCTGGGCCGTGTCTCAGTCCCAGTGTGGCCGATCACCCTCTCAGGTCGGCTACGCATCGTCGCCTTGGTGAGCCATTACCCCACCAACTAGCTAATGCGCCGCGGGTCCATCTGTAAGTGACAGCCGAAACCGTCTTTCATCCTTGAACCATGCGGTTCAAGGAACTATCCGGTATTAGCTCCGGTTTCCCGGAGTTATCCCAGTCTTACAGGCAGGTTACCCACGTGTTACTCACCCGTCCGCCGCTAACATCCGGGAGCAAGCTCCCTTCTGTCCGCTCGACTTGCATGTATTAGGCACGCCGCCAGCGTTCGTCCTGAGCCAGGATCAAACTCTCCGAAAAAGTACAAAACCGAAGTTTTGCTTTTCGCCAGTTTGACTGACTACCTATGAAGTATCATAGGATTTTTTATAAAAACTCGAATTAACAGGTACGTTTTGTCTTGTTTAGTTTTCAAAGATCATCTCCGCCGTTCTTAGCGGCTTTAATAATATAACATTTCGCTTCATCTTATGTCAACAACTTTTTTCAAGTTTATTTCCCGAAGCGTTTTGTGTTTGTCACTGTGTGTCAGCGACGATTAATAATATATCACGAAAACATTCTCTTGGTCAATGTCTTTTCAAAACTTTTTTTGAAATAGTTTTATTAAGCATCTTAAATCCTTGTCCTGCATACAATCAAGTAACAATCTTGGACAAGGCAGGAGTGTTTGAATTGAGTCGATTATATGTGTTGCCTATTAAACGGCTGAAGCAAGTTGTCATTATTCTTGTAGCAGCCCTTGCAGCTGCAACCTTTTTTTATGTACAAAAGGCACCGCCGCTGTCGGTATTTAAAACTGAACATGGACCCCGAGCCATTTATAAAGGCGAGACTTCATCAAAACATGTCTCTCTCACTTTTAATATTGGCTGGGGGGATGAGAAGGCTGTTCCTATTTTAAATGTCCTTCGAGAGTACGGTATAAAGAACGCCACCTTCTTTCTGTCTGCTTCTTGGGCTGAGCGTCATCCTGATATCGTGAAACAAATTAGGGAGGACGGCCACCAGATCGGAAGCCTCGGCTATGCTTATAAAAATTATAGCCAGCTTGAAGATAGTGAGATCAAGCAAGATCTTGTCCGTGCACAAAATACATTTCAAAAGCTTGGGCTAGATGACATTCAACTATTAAGACCGCCAACTGGACAGTTTAACGAAACAGCACTAAAAATAGCCACACAGTACGGTTATACCGTTGTTCATTACAGTATCAATTCACAGGATTGGCTGAATCCGGGTGTCGACCAGATTGTTCAGAATGTAAATGATCGAATGAAAAGCGGAGACATTGTTCTCCTTCACGCCTCAGATTCAGCAACCCAAACCGCCCAAGCCTTACCCGCTATTTTGAAACAAATAAAAGAAAAGCATTTAAAAAATGTGACGGTTGGCGAACTGATCTCCAATACGAAAACAAAGTCATCGGAAGTTAAGTAGCTTTCGCTTTTGAAAACCGCGGCATCGCTAACAGCTGAAACGCATTACAGCCTAATAGCGGGAATAGCATTAAATACAGCCAGTCCTCTTCATTCACTCTGAGCGCCGGGAACCATTCTAACGACGTGATGACGACCATGAGAAACATTGCAGAAACAAATGTTTTCTTAGAGGACTGCTGCTGTTTAAAGTAAGCCACGATCAATGCAAACACACCGATAAATAAAGGCAGCCACAAGTATGGAAAAAACGATTCATTTTCCCCGAAAAACAAAAATCGCAAGTAAGCTAAATCAAACAGCACAAAAATCACAAGAAACAGCTGAATGGTATTCCATAAAGAATGCGACCGAAAAATCTCTAATGCAAATCGGTGCACTGTCAAAAAAACAACAAACCCCATCTGGCTAATGACACTAAAGATCATCCCTACACCAATGAACCAAAATAACACAGATGCGATCTCTAGAATTTCAAACGATATAAAAAGCTTCTGATATTTCCCCCACTCCAGCGCAAAGCCTACCACGCTTGTAATGACCGCTCCAACAGCTAGCACAGAGAAGAAAAAACGAACTAAATCCCGACTTTTCATTGAATTGATCCAACCCCTATTTTTGTTATGTATAAATTTACGTGAAACATTCATATTAAAAGTAAGACATGTAACGAAAGGAGCCACAGTATGTCAAAAGGCATCTTGCGTATAATGAGCTGTTTTCTTCTTTTATCTTTAACAGCTTGTGCTCCCAAAACCCAATCCTCATCTAATATGGACTATGACGAAACAAAAAAAATGGTCGTCGATATATTAAAGACAGATGACGGTAAAAAGGCCATTCAACAGTTATTAAATGACGAGGCAATGAATGAAGCTTTGGTAATGGATGAACAAACTGTAAAAAAAACGATAGAGAAAACACTGACTTCTGATAAAGGCAAAGAGTTCTGGAAGAAGGTCTTTGAGGATTCTAAATTTGCCGAGACTTTCGCAAAATCCATGCAGCAACAGCATGAAAGAATGTTAAAACAGTTAATGAAGGATCCTGACTATCAACAGCTGATGATGGATATTCTCAAGGATCCTGAGATGGAAAAGAAATACGGTGAACTTGTAAAAAGCAAAGAGTTTAGAAAGCACTTAGAAAAAGTCATTACGGAAACATTGAGCAGCCCTCTTTATAAGAAGAAATTCGAAGATGAGCTCAAAAAGGCAGCATCTGAAAGCGGCAGTGATTCCGGCTCGAAAGATAGCGAAGGAAGCGATTAGTTAAACATCACCCGAGTGGCGTTCATCCACTCGGGCTTTCATTATGCTTTCACTGCTAATTGTTCAATGACTTTATTCGCAATGTGTTGATACACTTCTCCTGTCGGATGACTTGCATCATAGACAGAAGGCGCGAAATCATCCTCATTCCAATCAGGCTGTCTTAAAGGAATTTGGCCAAGAACTGATACACGCAGCTCTTCAGCCAGCTTGTCCCCGCCGCCTTTTCCAAAGACGTATTCCTTTTCACCTGTTTTTTTGCTTTCATAATAACTCATATTCTCAACGACCCCGAGCACCTCATGATCTGTTTGCAGTGCCATTGCGCCTGCTCTTGCTGCAACGAAGGCAGCCGTTGGATGTGGTGTAGTGACAATGATTTCTTTACAGCTAGGCAGCATTGTATGAATATCAAGCGCTACATCTCCCGTTCCAGGCGGAAGGTCTAATAGTAAGTAATCTAATTCTCCCCACTCAACTTCGTGGAAGAAGTTATTTAACATTTTTCCAAGCATCGGTCCTCTCCAAATAACCGGTGCATTTTCTTCAACAAAAAAGCCCATTGAAATCACTTTGACACCAAAGCGCTCCACAGGAATAATTTTTTCCCCTTTAACTGTTGGTCTGACAGTGATTCCCATCATATCCGGTACACTAAAGCCATAAATATCAGCATCAATCAGTCCGACTTTTTTCCCTAGACGAGCGAGCGCTACAGCAAGGTTAACAGAAACCGTCGATTTACCAACGCCGCCCTTTCCACTCGCAATCGCTAAGAACTCAGGCGGATTTTTAGAGTTAAGCAGGGTTTCTTCCTCATCTTGTGATGGCATAAACTTTTCAAGTGTTTCCTGAGGAAGTTCTTCAAAACGAAGTCCTACTGTGTTAGCGCCAGCTGCTTTCAAGGCTTGTACGATATCTTGCTGCAGCTTCATCTGCTCAGCAGTGCCTGTTTTGGCAATAGCCACCTTTAGACTCACATGCTCTTTCTCAGGCTTTAGGCTGATTTCCTTGATGGCATCCAGCTCACCAAGCGGTATATGAAGGAAAGGTTCGTCCATCTTCCCAACTAGTTTTCTTACATCATCTTGTCCGATCATAGCAGAACCTCACCCTTTATTGAATTCGTTTACAATCCAAGTATATCATACATATCCTTACAATGTCTGTCCTGTTTGCCTGCGATCAAAAGGAAAAAGCCCCTTATTCAGGCGGCTCTTTTTGCTCTGTTAAATATCTTAAAATCCCTTTATAAATAGAGGCAGCAATTTGATCCTGATATTTAGGTGTTGCCAGCTGGCCAGCCTCTTTCGGATTGGAGAGAAATCCAATTTCCACAAGAGCTCCTGGCTTTGTGACATTTTGCATTAAATAAATGCCGTTGATCCGCTTCGCTTTTCGATCTGTGTTTTCAAGATTTCTGCGTAATTCATCTTGAATGAACTTCGCCGCCTTTTCATTCTCTTCATACTTTCCGTAAAAAAACGTCTGCGCTCCGCTCCATTTGTTCGATGGTATCGCATTTAAATGAATGCTTAAATAGAGGTCCGCTTCAGATTCATTGATAACTTTAACGCGGTTCCTTAAATCCTCCGCTTTCTTCCGGGCATAACCCTTTGTATTCTTTGATGATAAATCAGAATCATCCTCTCGGGTCATGAGAACAAGTGCTCCCTGCTCCTGCAAATAGTCACGTATCTTCATGGATACATCCAGTGCAATCTCTTTCTCAAGCAGCTCTCCTCCTACAGCCCCGCCATCTGGACCGCCGTGACCCGGATCTAAATAGATGATCTTCCCGCTTAGAGGCAAATTCCACGATTTCCAAGAATCATCATTTAGAAATTGAAACCTGAATAAGAATAAGAGGACAATAAACCCGATTAAAAACCCTGTCCACTTCAGCTTTCTTTTCATCCCTGTCCCTCCCATACACCATTATTTTATAGATATGGGACAAGGGCTGGAAATATGCTTAGTGCAGCCGAAGCTTGTGTCTTTTTTCTGATTCACGAAAGCCTTCCTGCCACCACATACTTAAAAAATCTTTCGCAAATGGATATAAACATGACATCTTCCGCTCCATACGGAACATATTCCCCCACGATTGCAAGCATCCTGCGAGCTCTTCAATCAGCTCAGCTTCCTCCTGGGAGGACCGTTTTTTGATATCGTCGAACGATTCCCCGTATTTACTCGACTCACCGTATCTCCCGCCAGCTAAAAAAGCTTCAATGGCGAAATCGATACAGCCATCACTCATAATCCCAGCTGGATCATCTGCAAATGGAAACAGCTTCTTTGTGAATTTCTCAGAAGCGGCCGTTACTTGTTGAAGAGACAATGTACGCAAAAGCTTCTTTTCAAGCGTGACATCTCTTTTTGTTTTTAGTTGATAAAATGAAAGCACTTCTGCCATGGACTGAACTCCTTTTTTCTTTGTATTGTTCGTTGGTTTGAACAAAACATGCAGTTCAGTAAATGGAAATGACGGCCTGTGAACGATCGGAATGGAAAATTGTGATAAAATAGACATTTACATATAGAAAGAACAATAAAGGGGCAAAATCAATGAAGAAATGGATGTATATCCTGCTGCTATTAACAGTCGTCTTATCTGCATGCAGCAGTCAAGCCACAGAGAAAAAGAGCGATATAAAAGGAATAGAAGACATATCCTTAAAACAACTTTCAACACACAAAAACACGTATCTCGGTGACAATTCAGCCATTCGTGAAATCTTATCAGATCTTCCTGGAGGCGTAATACGTGAATTTGAAATCATCGATGGAAAAGCATTAGACGTCACGTATGGAGTAAAAGAAAATGCAGGCTATACAGAAGAACAGTTTGACGCCTTCTGGTTTGATCAAAAGGATACGATCGAAAAAACGTATTTATACAACGCCATCGCACTTTTTATTCTTGTCGATAACGTAGAGCAAGTGACACTTAACATGAGCTCTAAAGACGAGCCGTCCGTCACGTTTAAAAGAAAACAGCTAGAAAAAGAGCTCCCTCACCCTTTTAAAAAGTACAAAGACGATACTGCGCTTTGGCAAAAGGAACTGGTTGATGGAGTTGTGAAGTCAAAAAAGAAACGCCAAGATGTATACAAAGCGTTTCCAATGCAGAAATAATAAAACAGAGGGATGTTTCCCTCTGTTTTTTGATGTTTATGTATTGAAAGCCTGTATCAATCGTTGTCGAAAGTTTTGATCCACTGCTGCAGTAAGCATAAATTCGTTGAATACTCCCCCAATCCAGTGAGAATTGTTCGCTTTCGGATCATTGATAAAAAGAGAAATGGATATAGAGGATGTATCTGTTCTTCGATATAAAGCACCTGTGAAAACGAACAATGTTGCTCCGCCTTTATACCAAAGATATTGATCTGTTTCCTTTTTCAATGTTTCTCCCAGTACGATTTGGCTAAAAAGACTCTTTTCTTCTATTGTTAACAGCTCATCCTGGAGACGTTTCATAAAATGTGCATATTGATTGGTTGTAGACTTTGTCAACTTTTGCGTCAGTAATGATTGAATACGCCAGCCTAATAAGTTCTTTTTTTTCATTTTTTCTTCTAACGCCTTTTTATGCTCTGGGTCATTTTTCATGATATTAAAAATCTCATTCATTAGAGATTTGTATTGTTCTTCGGATACACCACTCATTTTCTTGAATGCATCCCGCCGACGATCAGATACATAAGCGGACCACAAAATCATTGGCGTCAGCGGCATGAGTTCATCATGTTCTGTAAGACCTGCTTGTTTCATCTGATCATTGATCTTTTCTAAGCCCAGCCGGTCAATCAAATAATCCGTACAAGCATTCGAACTGAATTGCATCATCCCTTTGGCAACATCTAATAAAGTCGCATGCTCAGAAAAATCATTGACCTCCAGCCAGTACGCGTGCGCACCACCGTCTGTTCTATCAATATAAAACCGCTCTATAGCAGACAATGCCACTTTTTCCTCTAGCTTGATGGCGCCGCTCGATACAGCTTTAACAAAATGAAATAAAACCACTAATTTCACCGTACTTGCAAGTGGCGTTTTTTGATCAGCATTCCACTCTAACATCACATCATCATTTTCAATGATTGTCACTGAAACGTCCTTTTTGTTTTTTGCGACAAATGTCAAAAGATCTTCCTTCGTTTTCTTCATATCTCTTTTATACAGCAAGACTTGAACCACCATGTAAAGTATGATCACACCTATGACAATTAGACCGATTTTGAGTAACATGTTTCTCCTTTCCAAATAACAGAGGATTTACATATTCAATATAACAAATATTTCAAATAAAGGAACCAAAAAGCAGAGGTTCGTGAATCCTCCGCTTCTTGATGTCCTTATTCATGGGGCAAATGCAGCTTCATTCCTTCATGAGTGGCTTCAAACCCTAATTTCTCATAAAAATGTCGTGCTTCTGGCCTCTGTTTATCTGTTGTCAGTTGAATCATATGACAGCCACGGTCGCTTGCGCGTTGAATGGCCCACTTTATAAGCAGCGAACCGACTCCTTTTCCTCTATGACTCGAAGCCGTACGAACTCCTTCGATGGATGCTCTCCATCCTCCTTGATAAGTAAGAAATGGCGTCATGGTTAACTGAAGAACACCAACTGCTTCTTCCTGATCACACGCAACAATGAGTTCAATATTTGGATCAGCATCGATTGATTGAAAGGCTTTGATATAGCTTTCTAATAATGGGCGAGTGTAACGCTCTCTCTTTTGACCTAACTTATCATCTGAAAGCATGAAGACGATTTTGTCGAGATCTTCTTGCACAGCTTCTCTAAATGTCAATTGATTTAAATTCAATGAAAGCACCTCCTATGATAGATGGAAGACTGTTTTTCACTTACTAAAATACCAGTTAAGAGCGTTCTCATATAAAAATTTGATCAGCTGCTTTTTCATCAAAGTACTTCATATCATGAAAACTGATCAAGCCCTCTTCACGAACCATTCCTCTTGTAAGATGGCATAGTAAAACTCATCCCACCACTCATGTCCTTGTGGTATACATTTTTTAAAATCCCCCTCTCTCCTCATCCCCATTTTCTCCATCACTCTCCACGATGGCACATTTTCAGGCTGACAAGTGGCAATGATCCGATGTAAGTTTAGTGTGTGAAAACCATGATGCAGGACAGCATAAGCCGCTTCTGATGCATATCCCTTGTTTTGATAGGCAGGATTGAAAACCCAGCCAATCTCATAAGTGTGCTCACCAAAGTAAGAATGAAACACGATATGCCCGATGCAAATCTGGTCTTCTTTTAATAGAACAGCAAAATTCTTGGCTGTTTTAAGACGATTATTTTTAACAAATTCCTGCGCATTTTCTTTAGAAAAAACACCTTCCGGAATATACTTCATCACTTCCGGATCAGAAGTATATGCATAGACATCCTGCCAATCATCCTCAGCAAATGAGCGAATGATACACCTTTCTGTTGTTAGATTCATATGACACCCCCTCCATAGACTTCGTTTTTTAAACAGAAACCTTGTTATAATCCTATTTTATATGTTTCCATACAGAAAAAAACACAAATAAAAAAGCACCAGCAGGATGCTGATGCTTTTTTTATAAGGTTTGTCTGTAACAAACCTTTGTAAAACGTCCATACAATATAAAATTGATTAACGTTTTGAGAACTGAGGTGCGCGACGAGCGCCTTTAAGACCGTATTTCTTACGCTCTTTCATACGAGAGTCACGAGTAAGAAGTCCAGCACGTTTAAGTGGTGTACGGTACTCAGGATCTACTTCTAGAAGAGCACGAGAGATACCGTGACGAATTGCTCCAGCTTGACCAGAGAATCCACCACCGTGAACATTTACAAGAACATCGTAGCTGTTAGCTGTTTCTGTGATGTTCAAAGGCTGTTTCACGTCTTCGATTAAAGCAGCGAATGGAATGTATTCAGTAATTTCACGATTATTAACGACGATACGGCCTTCACCTGGAACTAAGCGAACGCGCGCTACAGAACTTTTACGACGACCTGTACCGTAATATTGAACCTGTGCCAAATTGTTAACCTCCCTTATAATTAACCGCGAAGTTCGTAAACTTCAGGTTGTTGTGCTTGATGTGGATGCTCAGAACCACGGTACACATTTAATTTTTTGAACATTTGACGACCTAGTGGACCCTTTGGAAGCATACCTTTGATAGCAAGCTCCAACATTTTTTCAGGGTAGTTTGTACGCATCTCAAGAGCAGTTCTTTGTTTCAAACCACCTGGGTGCATCGTGTGACGGTAGTAAATTTTGTCCGTCAATTTCTTACCAGTTAATTCGATTTTCTCAGCATTGATAATGATCACATGATCACCTGTATCAACGTGTGGTGTATAAGTTGGTTTGTGCTTACCGCGCAAAAGTGATGCTACTTCAGTAGAAAGACGACCTAGAGTCTTGCCTGCCGCATCAACAACTAGCCATTTGCGCTCAATTGTGCTTGCGTTCGCCATTGGTGTTGTACGCATGAGTTTCCCTCCTAAATAAATCAATGAATTTTCCTTGAATCAAATGCTACGTTCTATTTCAAAACACAGATAAGTCTTCCGGGGCTTATTTGTGGGGTTGAAATACATACCATATGATATCTTATAACTTTCTGCTTCCTGTGTCAAGAACATGTTACACCTGGTTTAGTTGTCATAGAAAACTTCCCATAAATACAGTCCGTGACTAGGCGCAGTCTTGCCTGCCGCTTCGCGATTTCGGGCGGCAAGCATGGCTTTTATGTCATCAGGGTGAAATTTACCAGAACCGATTTCAAGCAACGTTCCAGCGATAATCCGCACCATGTTGTATAAAAAACCATTCCCTCTCACACGCATTTCAAGCCCGTCTGAGACGCTTTTCCACTCGAGGGCATAAATAACCCTCACCTTGTCCTGAACCTCTGTATTGGCCGCACAAAAGCTTGTAAAGTCATGTGTCCCAATCAGGTGCTCTGCGGCTTCTCTCATTTTATCGATGTCCAGCCGGTAAGGATAGTGGCAGGCATACTGTCTCGTGAACACATTTTGGTGTGTTTCTGTTGAGACCTTATAACGGTACTCCTTCGAAACAACACCAAATCTGGCATGAAACGAATCATCGACCTCCTCAGCCTTTAGAACACGGATATCATCCGGCAGCAGGCTGTTGAGGGCAAAAGGCCATCTCTCCATCGGGATCGAGAGCGGGGTCTCAAAATGGATGACCTGTCCCTTTGCATGGACACCGCTGTCTGTCCGGCCGGAAGCCACGATCGGAATCAGTTCATCCTGTTTGTGCATTCTTGCAAGGGCCGACTCAATCTCCGTCTGAACGGTTCGCTGCCCTGGCTGCACCTGATAGCCTTTAAAATGTGTCCCATCGTAGGAAACGGTACATTTGACCTTCATCTAGGAATCACCTAATTTCTAAGCAGCACAAGGAGTGCTGTTAACAGGATGAATAGAAGCAGCGTGAACGTGTCCTTCATGCCCCAGACAAGCTGACGGTATTTCGTCCGTCCTTCTCCCCCGCGGTAGCCTCTCGCTTCCATCGCGGTCGCCAGTTCCTCTGCACGCTTAAACGCACTGACGAAAAGCGGAACAAGCAAAGGAACGATAGCTTTCAGGCGATCCTTTAAAGGTCCGCTTGTAAAATCAACGCCTCGTGCCATTTGTGCCTTCATGATTTTGTCTGTCTCTTCTAATAACGTCGGAATAAACCGAAGAGAGATGGACATCATGAGAGCAAGTTCATGAACAGGCAGCTTGATTTTACGGAATGGGTGCAGCAGTTTTTCCATCCCGTCTGTCACTTCTATAGGCGTTGTCGTTAACGTAAGAAGTGTCGTCATCATGATGAGATAGACAAAACGGAGTGAAATGAAGATCCCCTGCTTTAGACCTTCTTCATAAATATTCAGAAAACCAAAGTGGAATAGCAAGGCGCCATCCTTTGTCATGAAAATATGCAGAATAAAGGTAAACAGGACAATCCATAGGATCGGCTTCATTCCCTTGAGAATAAAGTATAGCGGCACCTGAGAAACCATCACCACAAGGATGGTAAAGACACCTAAAAGCCCGTAAGTGATGTAATTATTAGCAAAAAAGACAATAAAGACGAAAAAGAAAATTGATAACAGCTTTGTCCTTGGATCAAGACGATGGACAAAGGATGAGCCTGGCACATATTTGCCGATAATCATACTATCCATCATGATGTCGTGTCCTCCTGATAAAGAGCTGTTAAGGCTTCTGCCATCTCATCCATGGTCAGAAGCGGCCTTGGAAACGTAATACCAAGCTTTTCTTCTACAGTCTGCTGGAATTTAATCGTTTCTGGGAGGTCGAGACCAAACGAAGACATGTCTGTACGATTGGCAAACAACTCTCTCGGCGTGCCTGTCGCCTTCACTGTCCCTTTATGCATCACAATCATTTGATCCGCATAATGAGCGGCATCCTCCATACTGTGTGTGACAAGGATCGTGGTGAGGTTTGCCTTTTGATGAAGGTCATAGAACATGTCCATGATTTCCTTCCGTCCGCGTGGATCCAGTCCAGCAGTCGGCTCATCAAGCACAAGCACTTCTGGCTCCATCGCTAAAACGCCTGCAATCGCCACACGTCTCATTTGACCGCCGCTTAGTTCAAAGGGAGATCGAGATAATAGGGATTCAGGAAGACCAACCAGTTTCAGCATCTCCTTCGCCTTCGCTTCTGCCTTCTCTTGAGGGACACCGAAGTTCATTGGCCCAAAGCAGATATCCTTGAGGATGGTTTCCTCAAAGAGCTGATGTTCAGGAAACTGAAACACGATGCCTACCTTTTTCCGGAGGGGTTTCATATCCTTCTGCTTTTTATTGGCTTGTAAAATGGTCTCTCCAAGCGCAATGCTCCCCTTCGTTGGTTTGAGCAATCCATTTAAATGCTGCAGCAATGTAGACTTGCCAGAGCCCGTATGACCAATGACAGCGACATAGCTGCCCTCTTTGATGGAAGCATTGACATCATACAAAGCGAGACGCTCAAACGGCGTTTTCATTTGATAACGATGCTCTAATTCTTTGATCGTAATGTCCATAGCTCTTTCACCAATCCTTCTTGTGTCAAATGGGCATTTGCAAGCGGCACACCTTGCTGCTTCAATTGCTTGCTCAATCGATAGGAGAATGGCAGATCAAGTCCAATCTGAACCAGCTGTTCATCTAGTTCAAATACTTCCTCTGGCGTTCCCTCGGCAAATTTCTTCCCGTCATTCATCACAATGACGCGGTCTGCCTTGGCAGCCTCGTCTAAATCATGTGTGATGGAAATGACTGTGACTGTACCTTGTTCCTTCAGAAGTCTAACAGTCTCTAACACTTCTTCCCGGCCAATCGGATCTAGCATTGATGTTGCTTCATCCAAGATCATGATGTCAGGGCTTGCGGCAAGCACACCTGCAATAGCGACTCTCTGCTTCTGCCCGCCTGATAGATGGTGCGGCTCTTGATCAAGAAACTCCTGCATATTGACCTGTTTGACAGCCCAATCTACACGTTCTATCATCAATTCCCGCTCAACCCCGTTATTTTCTAAACCAAAAGCCACATCATCACGAACTGTTGAGCCCACAAATTGGTTATCTGGGTTTTGAAAGACCATTCCGACCTTTTTGCGAATATCCCAAACACTTTCTTCTTTGAGCTCAATCTCTCCAACCTTGACCGTACCAGCATCCGGTAAAATGAGCCCATTCAGCACACGGGCAAGTGTGGATTTACCTGAACCGTTATGACCAACAATGGCGAGCCATTCATTTTGATTCACATGCAGTGACACTTGATCTAAAGCGGGCTTGTCCGCATCCTTGTGATAACGAAATACAATGTCCTTTACGTCAATTAATGTCTTCCCCATCTCTACCGGACCTCCTCTCAGCTCAACCTCTTCTTTGCTTATTCCTAAAAAAAGCCGTAGTACCTAAAAAAGGGCATAGATCCAGTTATGAACTGTCCCGCCCTTTCTTAGATACACGATATGTGATTAAACTAATTCAATGACAGCCATTGGTGCGCCATCGCCGCGACGAGGTCCAAGCTTCATGATACGAGTGTATCCACCTTGGCGATCTTCGTAGCGAGTTGCAACGTCAGCGAATAATTTTTGAAGTGCATCTTGGTTTGTTTCAGCGTTAGCTACTTCATTACGAATGTAAGCTGCAGCTTGACGGCGAGCATGAAGATCTCCGCGTTTGCCAAGAGTGATCATTTTTTCAACTACAGAGCGAAGTTCTTTCGCACGTGTTTCAGTTGTTTCGATGCGTTCGTTGATGATCAAATCAGTCGTTAGGTCACGAAGCATTGCTTTACGTTGTGCACTAGTGCGTCCTAGCTTTCTGTATGCCATGTGATGTCCCCTCCTTAATTAGAGATGCTGTATGAATAAAAAACACACGAAAATCCTAGTTCACAATGAAACTAGTCAATCGTCTTTACGAAGACCCAGTCCAAGTTCTTCTAGTTTCGCTTTCACTTCTTCAAGAGATTTACGTCCAAGGTTACGAACTTTCATCATATCCTCTTCTGTCTTGTTAGCAAGCTCTTGAACAGTGTTAATACCCGCACGCTTCAAACAGTTGTAAGAACGAACAGAAAGATCAAGCTCTTCAATTGTCATTTCAAGCACTTTTTCTTTTTGGTCTTCTTCTTTCTCAACCATGATTTCAGCATGCTGAGCTTCGTCAGTTAACCCAACGAAAATATTCAGGTGTTCAGTTAAAATCTTAGAACCTAGAGCGATCGCTTCTTTCGGTCCTGTGCTTCCATCAGTCCATACATCTAGTGTTAGTTTATCATAGTTTGTGATTTGCCCAACACGGGTGTTCTCCACTTGATAAGTCACACGAGATACAGGTGTATAGATTGAGTCGATCGGAATCACACCGATTGGCTGATCGTCTCTTTTGTTTGCATCAGCAGGATTATACCCGCGACCTCTTTGTGCAGTTAAGCGAACACGGAAGCTCGCATTCTTGCCAAGAGTTGCGATGTGAAGATCTGGATTTAAGATTTCAATATCGCTGTCGTGTGTAATATCAGCAGCTGTTACAGTACCTTCATCTTGTACATCAATTTCAAGCGTCTTCTCTTCTTCAGAGTAGATTTTGAGTGCAAGCTTTTTAATGTTTAAGATAATCGTTGTAACATCTTCAACCACGCCTTCGATCGTTGAGAATTCGTGTAAGACACCATCTATCTGGATCGATGTTACAGCTGCACCAGGAAGTGAGGATAAAAGGATACGACGAAGGGAGTTCCCTAAAGTGGTACCATATCCACGCTCAAGTGGCTCTACGACAAACTTGCCATACTTGGCATCGTCGCTGATTTCAACCGTTTCGATTTTTGGTTTTTCAATTTCGATCATCTAATAAAACCCTCCTTCAAAACGTCGAAACCTCGAATAGAATCATATGAGATTCCATCCGAAATTCCTCATTGTTTAGTCCCGTATGTGCTCAGGCAACGAGTCGTGTATTCGTCTCATAAATAACTGTATCATAACCCATTATTGACAGGGACACAAAATCTATACAAACAAATTACACGCGGCGACGTTTTGGTGGACGGCATCCGTTATGAGGAACTGGAGTTACGTCTCTAATTGCAGTAACTTCAAGACCTGCAGCTTGAAGCGCACGAATTGCAGCTTCACGACCAGAACCAGGACCTTTAACAGTTACTTCAAGTGTTTTAAGACCGTGTTCGATAGAACCTTTAGCAGCTGTTTCAGCAGCCATTTGTGCAGCGAAAGGAGTAGATTTACGAGAACCTCTGAATCCTAATGCACCAGCACTTGACCAAGAAATTGCGTTTCCATGAACATCAGTAATCGTTACAATCGTGTTGTTGAAAGTGGAACGGATATGAGCGATTCCAGCTTCAATATTCTTTTTCACGCGACGTTTACGCGTATTTTGTTTACGAGCAGCAGCCATTCTTTAACTACCTCCTTTACTTATTTTTTCTTGTTAGCTACAGTACGACGCGGACCTTTACGAGTACGCGCGTTGTTTTTTGTGTTTTGTCCACGAACAGGAAGTCCTCTACGATGACGGATTCCGCGGTAGCTTCCGATTTCAATTAGACGCTTAATGTTAAGTGAAACTTCACGACGAAGGTCACCTTCTACTTTAAGTTTGTCAATGATATCACGGATTTTACCAAGTTCGTCTTCAGTTAGATCGCGAACGCGAGTGTCTTCAGAAACACCTGCTTCTTTAAGAACTTGTTGCGCAGTCGTACGACCAATTCCAAAAACATATGTTAAAGAAATGACAACACGCTTATCACGTGGAATATCTACACCAGCAATACGAGCCATGATTTGGGCACCTCCTTGTTATTAGCCTTGTTTTTGTTTATGTTTTGGGTTTTCACAGATCACCATTACTTTTCCTTTTCTGCGAATCACTTTACATTTTTCACAGATAGGTTTAACAGATGGTCTCACTTTCATGTGTTTCCAACCTCCTTCTTCCGGAGTTGCTTTATTTGTAACGGTACGTAATTCTACCACGAGTTAAGTCATATGGAGATAATTCTACCGTAACTTTGTCTCCAGGTAAAATGCGAATGAAGTGCATACGGATTTTTCCTGATACATGAGCCAAAACTGTATGACCATTCTCTAGTTCAACTTTGAACATTGCGTTTGGCAAAGTTTCTGCTACAGTACCTTCCACTTCAATTACATCGTCTTTCGCCATTCAAGTGTTCTCCCTTCTTCAAATCAGTAACTTGCTCTCTGACAAATGTCCAAATGAGAATCTCTCAATTGTTCATCTATCACCCGACCTGTTTTGAATATACTGTTCTGAACTTCCGGAGATACGCAATCATAAAAGGTTATATGATTGATATTTTTTCTTAGGAGAATGAAATTTACGCTTTTCTCCGTCTGCGATTAGTACATGGCAGCCAACGAACATGCCGATGACACCTGTATACTGATCTTGTTCTTTCTTTGGACTATACAGACAACCTGCCCGATTTGGGCCTGAAAGGCTTCAGTGAAGACCTAAATCTTAGTCAGTATATCAAAACCTGTATCTGTAATCGCAATCGTATGCTCAAAGTGAGCACACTTTTTCCCATCAACCGTTACAACCGTCCAGTTATCAGCCAATGTTTTCACATATCGGCTGCCTGCGTTCACCATCGGTTCGATGGCCAACACCATCCCAGGTTTTAGCCGTGGGCCTTTGTTGGGCGGACCATAATGAGGAATTTGAGGGTCCTCATGAAGATCCTGTCCGACCCCATGTCCAACATATTCTCTAACAACTGAAAAATTCTCATTTTCAACATACGTTTGTATGGCATGGGAAATGTTCGACAGACGTTCGCCTGGCTTTGCTTCCTGTAAGCCTTTATATAGAGATTCCTCTGTGACTTCCAGTAGTTTGCGGTCTTCATCACTGATTACCCCAACTGGATAAGTCCAAGCAGAGTCACCATGATAGCCATTTAACTTTGCGCCAATATCGATACTAATGATGTCACCATCACGTAAAACCCGTTTACCAGGAATACCGTGAACGAGTTCTTCATTCACCGAAACGCAAATGCTCCCGCGAAAACCATTATACCCTTTAAAAGATGGGATTGCACCCTGCTTTGTAATAAAACGTTCGGCAATTTGATCCAATTCTTTTGTCGAAATACCTGGTTTTATGTGTTTCTTCAGCTCTTCATGAGTCAGTGCGACAATACGTCCAGCTTCTCTCATAATCTCAAGCTCGCGAGGAGTTTTACAGATAATCATTTATTTAATCCTCCAAGCAGGTCCTTGATATCTGCATATACATCGTTAATGTGCTTCGCACCATCAATGTTTGCAAGATATCCTTTTTCTGAATAGAAGTTCAGTAAAGGTTCAGTCTGCTTTACGTTTACTTCAAGTCTAGTCGAAACGGTTTCTGCATTATCATCTGCACGTTGATAAAGCTCGCCTCCACACTTGTCACAAACATTTTCTTTCGCAGGTGGATTAAATACTAAATGATATGTTGCTCCGCAATTTTTGCAAATTCTTCGGCCAGTCAGACGCTCCATCAAAGCATCTTTATCGACTTTAATATTAATGACATAATCAATCGTTCTGCCAAGGTCCTTTAGAATTTCTTCTAAAGCTTCAGCCTGAGCGACTGTTCGCGGAAATCCGTCCAGAAGAAAACCTTGTTCACAATCATTTTTGCCAAGTCTTTCTCTAACAATACCGATTGTGACCTCATCAGGAACAAGCTCTCCTTTATCGATAAAGGATTTTGCTTCGAGCCCAAGTTGTGTCTCCTCTTTCATAGCAGCGCGGAACATATCTCCTGTTGAGATATGAGGGATCCCATAATCATCAACAATTCGTTCTGCCTGAGTGCCTTTACCAGCACCCGGAAGCCCCATTAAGACTAAGTTCATTTCGGATTTCCCCTTCCTTACTTAGAGAGGTTGGGCAGCTGCCCAGCCCTCTGTTTTATTTCATAAATCCACGGTAATTTCGTTTCACTAATTGGCTTTCAAGCTGTTTCATTGTTTCAAGTGCAACACCTACAACAATGAGAAGACTTGTGCCGCCAATTTGTGCAGCGGAAGGTAATCCAGCGAATTGAATGAAAAAGATAGGAAGTATTGAAATCACGGCTAAGAAAATGGCGCCCACAAACGTGAGTCGGTACAAAATGCTCGTAATTCTATCTTGAGTCATTTTCCCTGGACGAACTCCCGGGATATAGCCACCCTGCTTTTGCAGATTTTCAGCCATTTGTTCAGGATTGACTTGGACAAAGGCATAAAAATATGTGAAAGCAACAATCAGTGCTACATAAATCGTCATACCGATTGGCTTAGTATAGTCAAAGTTGTTGGTTATCCAAGTTGTCACATTATTGGTTCCGAAGAACGATGCGATCGTCTGCGGAGTAATAATGAAAGAAACGGCAAAGATGACTGGAATCACCCCTGCTGGATTCACTTTCAATGGAAGGTGCGTTGCTTGACTAGCAGACATTTGTGCACGACCAGTACCTTTTGAATATTGAATTGCAATCTTTCTCACTGCCATTTGAATGTAAATAACACCGATAACAATGACAAGAATGGCAATTACAATAAGGGCAATTTTAAGGATTTGCATGAACAGCTGTCCATCTCCACCTACAAATTGTTGAGCGTACACTTGTTTTAATGTTTGAGGGATACCAGCGATGATACCGGCAAAGATAATAATCGAAATACCGTTACCAACACCGTGAGCAGTAATCTGCTCGCCCAGCCACATTAAAAATGCTGTTCCCGCAGTGAGTACGACCGCAATTAAGAGATACGTTGATACACCAGGGTTTTCAATCAGCATGCCTCCTGCCATATTGTTGAATCCATATGACATTCCTAACGCCTGGATAAATCCTAGAACAATTGTAAAATACCTTGTGAATTGTGCTAATTTTCGGCGGCCAACCTCTCCTTGCTTTGACCACTCAGTAAACTTCGGAACAACATCCATCTGCAAGAGCTGAATGATGATCGAAGCAGTGATATACGGCATAATCCCCATTGCAAGAATGGAGAATTGGAAAAGTGCCCCGCCCCCAAACGTGTTGAGGATTCCGAAAACGCTCATTTGATCCTGTGCCTGGAGAACTTCGGCGTTCACATTAGGCACAGGGATGAAAGCACCTATACGAAAGACGACTAACATTAAAAGTGTGAATATAATCTTATTCCGTATATCTTTCACGCGCATAAAATTGGAGATTGTCTTAAACAAGTTAGATCACCTCGGCTGTACCGCCAGCAGCTTCAATCGCTTCTTTCGCAGAAGCAGAGAATTTATTGGCTTTTACAGTTAATTTTTTTTCTAATTTACCGTTGCCAAGAATTTTTACTCCTGCTTTTAACTTGCTTATTGCACCAGTCTCTAGAAGAAGTTCAGGAGTTACTTCCGTTCCTTCGTCAAAACTGTTTAATCTGTCTAAGTTGATTACCGCGTAATCTTTACGGTTGATGTTTGTAAAACCACGTTTTGGAAGGCGTTGGAATAAAGGCATCTGACCACCTTCGAAACCAGGGCGTACACCGCCGCCAGAACGAGCGTTTTGACCTTTATGACCTTTACCAGAAGTTTTACCGTTACCTGATCCAATACCACGACCAACACGGTTGCGTACTTTACGTGAACCTTCTGAAGGCTTCAATTCATGAAGTTTCATTTGGGCACCTCCTTATCGATTAAAAATGTTTTATTGTTCTTTAACAGAAACTAAATGAGACACCTTGTTAATCATGCCGCGGATCGCTGCATTGTCTTCATGTACGACTGTTTGGTTTGTTTTCTTAAGACCAAGAGTACGAACAGTGACACGCTGATCTTCAGGGCGACCGATAACACTGCGTTTGAGGGTAATTTCTAATTTATTTGCCATTATTGTTCCCTCCTTATCCTAACAGGTCTTCTACAGATTTTCCACGAAGCTTCGCTACATCTTCAGCACGTTTAAGCTCACTTAAACCTTGAAGTGTTGCGCGGATCATGTTGATCGGTGTATTAGAACCTAGAGATTTAGAAAGGATATCAGCTAGACCAGCAAGCTCAAGTACCGCACGCACTGGGCCTCCAGCGATAACTCCTGTACCTTCTGAAGCAGGCTTCAATAGAACGTTTCCTGCACCGAATCGACCGATGATTTCATGTGGAATTGTAGTTCCAACCATTGGTACTTCAATTAAATTCTTTTTCGCATCTTCAACAGCTTTGCGGATCGCTTCTGGTACTTCTTGTGCTTTACCAGTACCGAAACCTACATGACCGTTTTTGTCACCGACAACAACTAAAGCTGCAAAACGGAAACGACGTCCACCTTTAACAACTTTCGCTACGCGGTTAACCGTAACTAAGCGTTCTTCTAACTCTAATTTGCTTGGGTCAATACGACTCATTCGGATGTGTCCCTCCTTCTTTTATTAAAATTTAAGTCCAGCCTCACGAGCAGCTTCAGCTAGAGCTTTTACACGTCCATGATATAGGTATCCTCCGCGGTCAAATACCACGTTAGAGATTCCTTTTTCAACAGCACGTTTTGCAACAAGTTCGCCAACTTTCGTAGCAGCTGCAGTGTCAGAACTATTCTCGATCTTTAACTCTTTATCAAGAGTAGAAGCACTTACAAGTGTTACACCGTTAACATCATCAATTACTTGAGCGTAGATATTCTTGTTAGAACGGAAAACGTTAAGGCGAGGTCTTTCAGCAGTACCTGAAAGTTTCGCACGAACACGAGCATGTCTTTTAAGACGAGTAGCGTTTTTGCTAGTTTTCGTAATCATCCGAGTCACTCCTTTCTTCACTTTAAGCGATCTTACTTACCAGTTTTTCCTTCTTTACGGCGAACGAATTCACCTTCGTAACGAATTCCTTTACCTTTGTAAGGCTCTGGAGCACGGACAGCGCGGATGTTAGAAGCTAGAGCTCCTACACGCTCTTTATCGATACCTTTAACGATTACTTTCGTTTGAGATGGAACTTCTACTTCAACTCCAGCCTCAGGAACGATTTCAACTGGGTGAGAGTATCCAACGTTAAGAACAAGTTTGTTTCCAGATTTAGCTGCACGGTAACCGACACCGATAAGTTCTAAACCTCTTTCGAAACCTTTAGATACACCTTCAACCATGTTAGCAATCAAGCTACGTGTTGTACCATGTAATGCACGGTGTTCTTTATTTTCAGACGGACGGCTTACAGTTAAGACGTTGTCCTCAATTTTAATTTCCATATCAGGGTGAAATGCACGAGTTAGTTCACCTTTTGGTCCCTTTACTGTCACTGTGTTATCGTTGTTTGTCACAGTTACTCCTGAAGGGATCTCGATTAGTTTTTTACCTATACGAGACATACCAAGCACCTCCATTCATCTTAAACTTTTTTTACCATACGTAAGCAAGTACTTCTCCACCAGCTTGTTTAGCACGGGCTTCTTTGTCCGATAAAACACCTTGTGATGTTGAAATAATTGCGATTCCAAGTCCGTTAAGTACACGTGGTACTTCATTTGATTTCGCATATACGCGTAAACCAGGTTTACTGATTCTTTTAAGACCAGTGATAACACGTTCGTTGTTTTGGCCGTATTTAAGGAACAAACGGATAATTCCTTGTTTGCTGTCTTCGACGTACTCAACGTCACGGATAAAACCTTCACGCTTTAAGATTTCAGCAATTTCTCTTTTGATTTTTGAAGCCGGTACTTCTAGCTTCTCATGACGTACCATGTTCGCATTGCGAATACGAGTCAGCAAATCTGCAATCGGATCTGTCATAACCATTATTTAATAACCTCCTTCCCATTTATGGGGATTACCAGCTGGCTTTTTTAACGCCAGGAATTTGTCCTTTATATGCAAGTTCGCGGAAACAAATACGGCAAAGTTTAAACTTACGAATAACTGAATGTGGACGTCCACAACGTTCGCAGCGCGTATACTCTTGAACTTTAAACTTTTGTTTGCGTTGTTGTTTCGCAATCATAGACTTTTTAGCCACGATTTCGCCTCCCTTTCATTGATTATTTCTGGAACGGCATACCTACTTGAGTTAATAACTCACGTGCTTCTTCGTCCGTATTGGCAGTAGTAACGATAACGATATCCATACCGCGGACCTTTGTTACTTTATCGTAATCAATTTCTGGGAAGATTAACTGTTCTTTAATACCAAGCGTGTAGTTTCCACGACCGTCGAAAGATTTCTTAGAAATCCCGCGGAAGTCACGTACACGTGGTAAAGACACAGAAATAAGTTTATCAAGGAAATCATACATGCGCTCTCCGCGAAGTGTTACTTTCGCACCGATTGGCATTCCTTCACGTAGACGGAATCCAGCAATAGACTTCTTCGCACGAGTAACGACAGGTTTTTGACCAGCGATAAACGTTAATTCTTCAACAGCAGTATCGATTGCTTTAGCGTTTTGAACGGCGTCACCAACACCCATGTTGATCACGATTTTTTCGATTTTTGGCACTTGCATTACTGAAGTGTATTCAAACTTAGAAACTAATGCAGGTGTAATTTCTTTTACATACTTTTCTTTAAGGCGGTTCATGAGAAAGACCTCCCTTCCTTATTTACTATTTATCTAGAACTTGCCCAGATTTTTTCGCTACACGGACTTTCTTTCCGTCCTCAACTTTATACCCAACACGTGTCACTTCACCAGTTTTAGGATCAAGCGGCATTACGTTTGATACGTGGATTGGCGCTTCTTGTTCAGAAATTCCGCCTTGAGGGTTAGCTTGGGTTGGTTTAGAGTGTTTTTTCACAAGGTTAATACCTTCTACTAAAACACGTTCCTTTTTAGGGAAAGCAGCAAGGATGACACCTTGTTTACCTTTATCTTTACCAGAGATAACCACTACTTTATCGCCCTTTTTAACATGCATTTAATCGCACCTCCTTGAGTCGCGGATTGTATTCATTAAAGTACTTCTGGTGCTAGAGAAACAATTTTCATATAGTTGTTTTCACGAAGTTCACGTGCTACTGGTCCGAAGATACGAGTTCCACGTGGGCTCTTGTCGTCACGGATGATGACACATGCATTTTCGTCGAAACTGATGTAAGATCCATCGTTTCTGCGAGCTCCGCTCTTAGTACGAACGATAACTGCTTTCACAACTTCACCTTTTTTGACAACGCCTCCAGGTGTTGCTTGTTTAACCGTACAAACAATGACATCACCGATGTTAGCCGTTTTACGTCCAGAGCCACCAAGAACTTTAATCGTTAGTACTTCGCGTGCGCCAGAGTTGTCAGCTACTTTTAAACGAGTCTCCTGTTGAATCATTAATGTTACCTCCTTTCGGAAAAAGAAATCCGAACTTTATTAGATAATAACGGCTTCTTCGACAACTTCAACTAGACGAAAGCGTTTAGTCGCAGATAAAGGACGAGTTTCCATGACCTTTACGATGTCTCCGATTTTTGCTTGGTTGTTTTCATCATGTGCTTTGAACTTTTTAGAGTATCTTACACGTTTGCCATAAAGTGAATGCTTTTTGTATGTTTCAACTACAACAGTGATGGTTTTATCCATTTTGTCAGAAACAACACGACCTTGATACACTTTACGTTGGTTACGTTCGCTCATGTTTGCGGGGCCTCCCCTCTAATTATTATTTATTAGCAGCGATTTCTCTTTGACGAATCACAGTTTTCATGCGTGCGATTGATTTACGCACTTCACGAATGCGAGCAGTGTTTTCAAGCTGCCCAGTCGCTAATTGGAAACGAAGATTGAAAAGTTCTTCTTTAAGAGACTTTACTTTTTGTTCAATTTCAGCAGTGGTAAGGTCACGAATTTCATTAGCTTTCATTTGATTCACCACCAATTTCTTCACGTTTTACGAACTTCGTTTTAATTGGCAATTTGTGAGATGCAAGACGAAGAGCTTCACGAGCAACTTCTTCAGACACACCAGAAATTTCAAATAAAACTTTGCCCGGTTTTACTACAGCTACCCATCCTTCTGGAGCACCTTTACCGGAACCCATGCGGACCTCTAGAGGTTTAGCTGTGTATGGCTTAGAAGGGAAAATTTTAATCCAAACTTTACCGCCACGTTTCATGTAACGAGTCATAGCAATACGAGCAGCTTCGATTTGACGGTTTGTGATCCAAGAAGCTTCAAGAGCCTGGATACCGTACTCACCGAAATGTACTTCAGTACCGCCTTTTGCACGACCACGCATTTTTCCACGATGTTCTCTGCGATACTTCACGCGTTTTGGCAATAACATATTATTTTCCTCCTTCCGCAGTATTCTTCTTAGTTGGAAGGACTTCTCCACGATAGATCCATACTTTTACGCCAAGCTTACCATAAGTAGTGTCAGCTTCAGCAGTAGCATAGTCGATGTCAGCACGAAGTGTGTGCAATGGAACAGTACCTTCACTGTAATATTCAGAACGAGCAATATCTGCACCGCCAAGACGACCAGAAACCATTGTTTTGATTCCTTGTGCTCCAGCACGCATTGTGCGTTGGATTGTTTGTTTTTGTGCACGACGGAATGAAATACGGTTTTCAAGTTGACGAGCGATGTTTTCAGCAACTAGCTGAGCATCAAGATCTGCTCTCTTGATTTCAAGAATGTTGATGTGTACACGTTTGCCAGTTAGGCTGTTAAGAGCTTTACGAAGTGCTTCAACTTCAGATCCGCCTTTACCAATTACCATACCTGGTTTAGCCGTGTGGATTGTGATATTTACGCGGTTTGCAGCACGTTCGATTTCTACTTTAGAAACAGACGCGTCAGACAAACGCTTGCTGATGAATTCACGGATTTTCAAGTCTTCATGTAAGAAGTCAGCGTAATCTTTTCCTGCGAACCATTTAGATTCCCAATCACGAATGACGCCAATACGAAGACCTACTGGATTTACCTTTTGACCCACGGATTATCCCTCCTTCTTTTCTGATACAACGATTGTAATGTGGCTAGTACGTTTGTTAATTGCGCTCGCACGACCCATAGCACGTGGACGGAATCTCTTAAGTGTTGGACCTTCGTCAACGAATGCTTGAGTAATCACTAGGCTGTTAGCGTCCAACTCGTAGTTGTGCTCAGCGTTTGCGATAGCAGATTTTAATACTTTTTCAATAATTGGTGAAGCAGCCTTAGGTGTAAGGTTTAAGATAGAAACTGCTTCTCCTACTTGCTTACCTCGGATCAGGTCCATTACTAGACGTGCTTTACGAGGAGCAATACGGACTGTTCTTGCGACAGCTTTAGCTTGCATTTAAAAGCCTCCTCTCATTAGCGTCTTGTTTTTTTATCGTCACTAGCATGACCTTTGTAAGTACGGCTTGGTGCGAATTCGCCCAATTTGTGACCTACCATATCTTCAGAAATGAAAACAGGTACATGTTTGCGTCCGTCATAGACAGCGATTGTGTGACCGATGAATTGTGGGAAAATTGTAGAACGACGAGACCAAGTTTTTACGACTTGCTTTTTGTCAGTTTCATTCAATTTCTCGACTTTAGCCATCAAATGATCATCAACAAATGGTCCTTTTTTTAAGCTGCGAGCCATTGTGGAACCTCCCTTCGTGATTGAACTACGGTCCTAAATGAACCGTAGACAACCCCGTTACTTGTTTTTACGACGACGTACAATGAATTTATCAGACTTGTTGGTTTTCTTACGAGTCTTGAATCCAAGAGTCGGTTTACCCCATGGAGACATTGGTGATTTACGTCCGATTGGAGCGCGTCCTTCACCACCACCGTGTGGGTGATCGTTAGGGTTCATTACAGAACCACGAACTGTTGGGCGTACGCCTTTCCAGCGAGAACGTCCAGCTTTACCGATGTTGATTAATTCGTGTTGCTCGTTTCCAACTTGACCGATAGTCGCACGGCAAGCAGAAAGAATCATGCGAACTTCTCCTGAGTTCAAACGTACAAGAACGTATTTACCTTCTTTACCTAGAACTTGAGCAGAAGTACCAGCAGAACGAACTAATTGTCCACCTTTACCTGGTTTTAATTCAATGTTATGCACAACTGTACCAACTGGGATGTTGATAAGTGGAAGAGCATTACCTGGTTTGATGTCAGCTTCTGGTCCAGAAGTAACTTCAGTACCAACTTGGATTCCTTTCGGAGCAAGAATGTAACGTTTCTCACCATCTGCATAGTTTACAAGAGCGATGTTAGCTGAACGGTTTGGATCATACTCGATTGTAGCAACGCGTCCAGGTATACCGTCTTTATCACGCTTAAAGTCGATGATACGGTATTGACGTTTGTGACCGCCACCTTGATGACGAACAGTTAATCTACCTTGGTTGTTACGTCCGCCTTTTTTGTGTAGCGGTGCAAGCAACGATTTTTCTGGTTTGTCAGTCGTGATTTCAGCAAAATCTGAAGTAGTCATGCCACGACGACCATTACTGGTTGGTTTATACTTTTTAATCGCCATTTTGAATTTCCCTCCTTCTTTTTAAGATTTACGCTTCAAAAATTTCGATTTCTTTGCTGTCAGCAGTTAATTTCACGATCGCTTTTCTGCGACGGCTAGTCATACCAGTGTAGCGTCCAACGCGTTTTGATTTTCCTTTGTAGTTTTGAACGTTGACTTTCTCAACTTTCACTCCAAAGATTTCTTCAACAGCGTCTTTCACTTCTGTTTTGTTAGCTCTGACATCAACTTCGAACGTGTACTTCTTCTCTGTCATTAGATCAGCAGAACGTTCAGTAATGATAGGGCGCTTTAGAACATCACGAGGATCTTTCATTATGCAAGTCCCTCCTCTACTTTTTCAACCGCTGCTTTAGTGATCAGAAGTTTGTCGTGGTTGACAACGTCAAGAACGTTGATACCGTTAGCTTCAACAACTGTTACTCCAGGGATGTTACGAGCAGATAAAGCAACTGTTTCGTTTGCATCCGCAGTGACGATCAACGCTTTCTTCTCAACAGATAATCCTTTAAGGATGCCTGCGAATTCTTTCGTTTTCACTGCATCAAGAGTCAGATCTTCAAGAACGATGATGTTGTTGTCGATTACTTTAGAAGACAATACTGACTTGATAGCCAAGCGGCGAACTTTTTTAGGTAATTTATAAGAATAACTGCGTGGTGTTGGACCGAATACGATACCGCCTCCGCGCCATTGTGGTGAACGGATAGAACCTTGACGAGCACGACCTGTACCCTTCTGTCTCCAAGGCTTACGACCTCCGCCACGTACTTCAGAACGAGTTTTTACTTTGTGAGTTCCTTGACGTAAGGAAGCTCTTTGCATAAGAATAGCATCGAATACTACGCTTTCGTTTGGCTCGATTCCAAACACAGAAGCGTTTAATTCGATTTCACCGTTAGTAGAACCGTTTTGGTTATATAATGCTACTTTTGGCATGACTTGTTTCCTCCTTTCCTAAGAGAGTTATTTAGATTTAACTGCACTCTTTACAGTTACTAGAGATTTTTTAGCTCCTGGTACGTTTCCTTTGATCAATAGAAGATTGCGTTCTGCATCAACTTTAACGATCTCAAGGTTTTGGACAGTGATTTGCTCTCCGCCCATACGACCTGGAAGAAGTTTACCTTTGAATACACGGTTTGGATCAACAGGTCCCATTGAACCAGGACGACGGTGGTAACGTGAACCGTGAGTCATTGGTCCGCGTGATTGTCCATGGCGTTTGATAGCCCCTTGGAATCCTTTACCTTTTGATGTTCCTGTTACATCTACGATATCTCCATTTGCGAAAATATCAACTTTGACTTCCTGACCAACTTCATACGCATCTAACTCCGCACCGCGTAATTCTTTTACGAAGCGCTTAGGAGCAGTTTCCGCTTTAGCAACGTGGCCTTTCTCTGGTTTGTTAGAAAGCTTTTCACGTTTGTCATCAAAACCGATTTGGATTGCTTCATAGCCATCCGTGTCAACAGTCTTCTTTTGAAGAACAACGTTAGCAGCAGCCTCAACAACAGTTACAGGGATAAGATCACCGTTTTCTGCGAATACTTGCGTCATACCAATTTTTCTACCTAAGATTCCTTTGGTCATTAGTCACACCTCCTATAATATGTGTTTTCTATTTGAATTAAAGTTTGATTTCGATATCTACACCAGATGGTAAATCTAAACGCATAAGTGCATCAACTGTTTGCGGAGTTGGATTCACGATGTCGATTAGACGTTTGTGAGTACGCATCTCGAATTGCTCACGAGAATCTTTGTACTTATGCACCGCACGAAGGATTGTGTAAACTGATTTTTCAGTTGGAAGCGGAATTGGACCAGATACACTAGCACCAGAACGCTTAGCCGTTTCAACAATCTTCTCAGCAGATTGATCAAGAATTCTATGATCATATGCTTTTAAACGAATACGAATTTTTTGTTTTGCCATTATTTTCCCTCCTTTTCGCCTACTTACGTTAGACAGTTCTCCGTGAGAAAAACCTGATCACCTCGCCATGGCAAAGCGGCCGGGTGTGTCAGCAACCTCTCACTTCATCGCAGTCAAAGACCAACATGCACTATTGTACCAAATTGGCCTGCGTGTTGCAATAATAAATCGGATAAATTTATGATTTGCACACTTTTCATATTATACAGGGATTCAGCCTATAAATCAAGCTTTCCCTGAAGATGATGTATAGCAGTCTTTCTTATAATACGTATAAATTCATCTGGCTCTTCAATATGCGGAGAATGTGCAGAGTCTTTAAAGGTAAACCATTCTTTGATTGGTGCTTTTAATTGATCAACATATGGTTTTGATACAGCAGCTGGTGTAATCATGTCGTGATCGCCAATGAGAAAGTAGCACGGTATTAATATAGTAGAAACTCGGTATTGAATACTCTCATTCATGAGCTGATCCCATAATTTGTCTTGACTAAACTTCTGCCCTTTTATGAACTTCCATTTATCTTTCAGCTGATATTGCTTACTAAAAAGAAACCCTTTTAGTATTTGAAAAACCGGCTTCCATCTATGTGTGAGACCTACGCTCGCAAACTCTTTATATAGAGAAAATAAGGCATGAGCTGATGTCCGTTTCCATGGGGGAGGCGTCAGTAATCGCAGACACCCAGCAAACAGCCGATTGCGATGGTATTTCTTCAAAAGGAGCTCGTATGATACGATATCTTCCTTTAACACATCTACTACCTGACTAATCCCATAATAAGCATGATAAAGATCCGGACGCTTATGTACTGCTTGTATGGCAATTAATGATCCCCACGAGTATCCTGCGATATACAATTTTGAATGACCTAGATAAGATAGGATCTTCTCTGTCAATTCAATCGTGTCTTCAATAAATTGCTGAATGGTCATCGATGCATCGGGAAGATTCTCTTGATAGGAAAGTCCTGCGCCACGCTGATCCCAATGGACAACTGTAAAGTCTTGGTCAAGTTCCTCGAGAAAGGAATCAATATAACTGATTTGAGCTGAGCCGGGCCCACCGTGTAAAAATAAAAGTACAGGCTTCGTTTCACTCGTCTGATCTTCTTTCATGCTAATCCATTGGTCAATTCCACCGATCGACCATTTTTTCAAATATGTCTTTGCCATTCCAGCGATCCTCTCGGTTCCATTTAGATTCTATAGCTTATAGTAGCCGTTCTGATCTGGAAAAGCAAAAAAAGAGACCCTTTTGCAAGGAGTCTCTTTTGTATGTTTATTACTTAATGATAGTTGAAACGACACCAGAACCTACAGTACGTCCACCCTCACGGATAGAGAAACGAGTTCCTTCTTCGATAGCGATAGTAGAGATAAGTTCAACTTCCATCTCAGTGTTATCGCCAGGCATTACCATTTCAGTACCTTCTGGAAGATGTACGATACCAGTTACGTCAGTTGTACGGAAGTAGAACTGCGGACGGTAGTTAGCGAAGAATGGAGTATGACGTCCACCCTCTTCTTTAGAAAGTACATAAACTTCAGCTTTGAAACGGCTGTGTGGAGTGATTGTACCTGGTTTAGCAAGTACTTGACCACGTTGGATATCTTCACGAGATACACCACGAAGTAGTGCACCGATGTTGTCACCAGCTTCAGCATAGTCAAGAAGTTTACGGAACATTTCAACACCTGTAACAGTTGTTTTACCGTTTTCTTCTTGAAGACCGATGATTTCAACTTCGTCACCGACTTTAACTTGTCCACGCTCAACACGACCAGTAGCAACTGTTCCACGACCAGTGATTGAGAATACGTCCTCAACTGGCATCATGAATGGCTTCTCAGTGTCACGCTCTGGAGTTGGGATGTACTCATCAACCGCATCCATAAGTTCAAAGATTTTTGCTTCGTAATCAGCATCTCCTTCAAGAGCTTTAAGAGCAGAACCTTTGATAACTGGTACATCGTCACCAGGGAAGTCATAGTCAGAAAGAAGGTCACGAACTTCCATTTCAACAAGTTCAAGTAACTCTTCATCGTCAACCATGTCACATTTGTTAAGGAATACTACGATGTATGGTACACCTACGTTACGAGAAAGTAGGATGTGCTCACGTGTTTGTGGCATTGGACCATCAGCAGCAGATACTACTAAGATCGCGCCGTCCATTTGAGCAGCACCAGTGATCATGTTTTTAACATAGTCAGCGTGTCCTGGGCAGTCTACGTGTGCATAGTGACGAGTTTCAGTTTCATACTCAACGTGTGCAGTTGAGATTGTGATTCCACGCTCGCGCTCTTCTGGAGCACCATCGATTTGGTCATAAGCCATAGCTGTACCTTTACCAGATTTCTTATGAAGAACTGTTGAGATAGCAGCAGTTAGAGTTGTTTTACCATGGTCAACGTGTCCAATTGTACCAATGTTAGCATGCGATTTGGAACGGTCGAATTTTTCTTTAGCCATTCTAAAAATCCTCCTTAAAG
Source organism: Bacillus sp. PK5-006 (assembly GCF_054161415.1). Classification (NCBI taxonomy): domain Bacteria; kingdom Bacillati; phylum Bacillota; class Bacilli; order Caryophanales; family Bacillaceae; genus Bacillus; species Bacillus sp. PK5-006. The sequence continues at coordinate 3,600,700 of NZ_CP096414.1, forward strand.
GTTCATTGTATTTGGTATAGAGTGATAGAAAGTGAAGAGTTACCTCTCACTTTCTGATCTTCAATAGTAGTTATACTTTAGTTTAAAGGCAAAATCAATTATTCACCTTTATTTTTTTTGATGATTTCTTCACTGATGCTCTTAGGCACTTCTTCGTAGTGATCCATGTGCATAGTGAAAGTACCGCGTCCTTGTGTGTTAGAACGGAGTGCAGTAGCATATCCGAACATTTCAGAAAGTGGAACCATAGCGCGAACAACTTGAGCGTTACCGCGAGCTTCCATACCTTCTACACGTCCACGACGAGATGTGATATCACCCATGATGTCTCCCATGTATTCTTCAGGGATAACGACTTCCACTTTCATCATTGGCTCAAGTAGAACTGGGTTACATTTGCTGACAGCATTTTTCAATGCCATAGATGCAGCAATTTTGAACGCCATTTCGTTCGAGTCAACATCGTGGTAAGATCCATCAAATAATTTTGCTTTGATGTCGATTAATGGGAATCCAGCTAATACACCATTTTCAAGTGAATCTTCAAGACCTGCTTGAATTGCTGGGATGTATTCACGTGGAACAACCCCACCGACGATTGCATTTTCAAATTCGAAGCCTGCGCCTTCTTCGTTTGGTTCGAACTCGATCCAAACGTGTCCGAACTGACCGCGTCCACCAGACTGACGTACGAATTTACCTTCAACTTTTGCACCAGAACGGAATGTTTCACGGTACGCAACCTGAGGAGCACCTACGTTAGCTTCAACCTTGAACTCACGCTTCATACGGTCAACAATGATATCAAGGTGAAGCTCACCCATACCAGAGATGATCGTTTGACCAGTTTCAGGGTTTGTTTGTGTACGGAATGTTGGATCCTCTTCAGCTAGTTTAGCTAAAGCGATACTCATTTTATCTTGGTCAGCCTTAGATTTAGGCTCGATAGCTACATCGATTACTGGCTCTGGGAATTCCATAGACTCAAGGATAACAAGATTTTTCTCGTCACAAAGAGTGTCACCAGTAGAAGTATCTTTAAGACCTACAGCTGCTGCGATATCCCCTGCATATACAGTAGAGATTTCTTCACGGCTGTTTGCGTGCATTTGAAGGATACGTCCAACACGTTCACGCTTGTTCTTAGAAGAGTTCTTCACGTATGAACCAGAATCAAGTGTTCCAGAGTATACGCGGAAGAAAGTTAGTTTCCCAACATAAGGGTCAGTCATAACTTTAAATGCAAGAGCTGCGAATGGTGCGTCATCAGTAGACTCACGAACAACCTCTTCATTTGAATCTGGCAGGATACCTTTGATTGCAGCAACATCAGTTGGTGCAGGAAGGTAGTCAAGCACAGCGTCAAGTACAAGCTGAACACCTTTGTTTTTGAAAGCAGATCCAACAAGAACTGGGTAGAATTCAACATTCAATGTTCCTTTACGGATTGCAGCTTTCAATTCAGGAATTGTGATTTCTTCACCCTCAAGGTATTTTTCCATAAGCTCTTCATCAAGCTCAGCGACAGCTTCAATTAGGCTGCTGCGAAGCTCTTCAGCTTTGTCTTTATACTCAGCAGGGATTTCTTTAGCATCAGAGCGAGTTCCAAGGTCATCTTCGTAGAAGTATGCTACGTTTTCTACAAGGTCGATGATTCCTTCGAATTGATCTTCAGCGCCGATCGGCAATTGAATTGCATGAGCGTTCGCTTGAAGACGATCTCTTAATGTGCTTACAGAGTAAAGGAAGTCCGCACCGGTTTTATCCATTTTGTTAACGAATACGATACGAGGAACTCCGTAAGTTGTTGCTTGGCGCCAAACTGTTTCAGTTTGTGGCTCTACACCTGATTGTGCATCAAGAACAGCAACCGCACCATCAAGTACACGTAAAGAACGTTCAACTTCAACAGTGAAGTCTACGTGTCCTGGTGTATCGATGATGTTTACACGGTAACCTTTCCATTGTGCTGTAGTAGCAGCAGAAGTGATTGTAATACCACGTTCTTGCTCCTGCTCCATCCAGTCCATTTGTGAAGCTCCTTCGTGAGTTTCACCAATTTTATGGATACGACCAGTGTAGTATAAGATACGCTCAGTCGTTGTCGTTTTACCGGCATCGATGTGAGCCATGATACCAATATTACGAGTTTTGTCTAAGGAGAACTCTCTTGCCATTGGGTAATTTCTCCTTCCTCATTAGGGAATAGTTTTTTTAGTTTGGTATAAATCCTACCAGCGGTAGTGAGCGAATGCTTTGTTCGCTTCTGCCATTTTGTGTGTATCTTCACGTTTCTTAACAGCAGCACCAGTGTTGTTAGCTGCGTCAAGGATTTCGTTAGCAAGACGCTCTTCCATCGTTTTTTCTCCACGAAGACGAGCGTAGTTTACTAACCAGCGAAGACCTAAAGTAGTACGACGGTCTGGGCGAACTTCTACAGGAACTTGGTAGTTAGCTCCACCTACACGACGTGCTTTAACTTCAAGAACTGGCATGATGTTTTTCAAGGCTTGTTCGAAAACCTCCATCGCTTCATTACCAGTACGTTCTTTGATGATATCAAATGACTTGTAGAGAATTGTTTGTGCTTTTCCTCTTTTACCGTCGATCATCATTTTGTTGATCAAACGAGATACAAGTTTAGAATTGTAAATTGGATCTGGCAATACGTCTCTTTTTGCTACAGGACCTTTACGTGGCATCTGAATAGCCTCCCTTCTCTTTTAAAAGGATTTCTATCTGTCTCTCATCTCAATATCATTGTCAGTTACCTGACTCCACTGATCTGATATCAACTTCTAAAAACCCTTATGTTTGTTTGTATTATTTGCTTTGTTTAGGGCGTTTTGTTCCGTATTTAGAACGTCCTTGCATACGACCGTCAACTCCGGCAGTATCAAGCGCACCACGAACGATGTGGTAACGTACACCCGGTAAGTCTTTTACACGTCCGCCACGGATAAGTACTACACTGTGCTCTTGTAGGTTATGTCCGATACCAGGAATGTAAGCTGTTACTTCAATCAGGTTAGACAAACGTACACGAGCATATTTACGTAGTGCTGAGTTTGGTTTTTTCGGTGTCATTGTACCGACACGAGTACAAACCCCGCGCTTCTGTGGAGATGTTACGTTAGTGTGCTCTTTTTTGAAACTGTTGTATCCTTTGTTAAGTGCAGGAGACTTTGAGTTTTCAACTTTACTCACGCGTCCTTTGCGTACTAGCTGATTAATTGTAGGCATGTTGTTATTCCTCCCTTCATTACTTTTTTTATAACCCACATACCCAGGTGGTTCATCAAAAGGCAAAAAACAATGCTTTTGCATTTTAAGCATGCAAAAACAAAACAAGTACGTTATAACATAATGGCAACAGCTGCTGCCCCAACTTCAATTCCGCAGGCCTTGCCGAGCTTTTTCATGGAATCTACCACTAAAATGTCTACACCCTTCTCTTGTGCTAGTTTCAATACACTAGCAGTTAAAGCAGGATCAGCATCTTTCGCTACGACGACTTCCTTTACTGAATCTCGTTTCAGAGCTTTTACTGTTTGCTTCGTACCGATAATAATGGATTGAGCCTGTGATACTTTATCATAAGACATCGAATATCCTCCAAAGTAACAGGTTTTATTTTGAGCACCTTGGTTATATTATCATCATGGCAGAAGGATGTCAATATCGTATGACAGATTATCTTGACATCCTTCACCATTTTTGATGATTTTATAGGAATCTCACGAGAAAGATTACTCTACAGGAACCATATCTTCAGACGGCTGCACTTGCGAAACCGGCTTAACTTTACGGTAGTTTGGCATTCCCGTTCCAGCAGGAACAAGTTTACCAATGATCACATTCTCTTTCAAGCCAAGCAGTTCATCACGTTTTCCTTTGATCGCCGCATCTGTTAGGACACGAGTCGTTTCTTGGAAGGACGCCGCAGACAAGAATGAGTCTGTTTCAAGCGAAGCTTTTGTAATACCAAGAAGAACTGGACGGCCTGTTGCAGGACGTTTGCCTTCGAATAGTACTTTTTTGTTCGCTTCAGTGAATTGATGTACATCAAGAAGTGTGCCTGGTAATACGTCTGTATCCCCTGCATCAGCGACACGCACTTTACGAAGCATTTGGCGAACCATTACCTCTACGTGCTTATCTCCGATTTCTACCCCTTGCATACGGTATACTTTTTGTACTTCATGAAGCAGATATTCTTGAACAGCTGTCATGTCAGTCACTTTAAGAAGTTCTTTCGGATCGATCGAACCTTCTGTCAGTACTTGACCACGAGTAACTGTGTCACCTTCAACAACTTTCAGACGCGCATTGTAAGGAGCTGTGTATGAGCGAGTTTCAACTTCGCCTTGAACCACAATTTCCTGCTGCTTGTCACGAACATCGTTAATTTCAGCAACGACACCATCAATTTCAGAAATTGTCGCTTGCCCTTTCGGATTACGCGCTTCAAATAGCTCTTGGATACGAGGTAGACCTTGAGTGATATCGTCTCCTGCTACCCCACCGGTGTGGAACGTACGCATTGTAAGCTGTGTTCCTGGCTCACCGATTGATTGTGCAGCGATGATTCCAACTGCTTCACCGACTTCAACGTCAGTACCAGTTGCAAGGTTACGGCCGTAGCATCGTTTACATACACCATGAGGCGTGTTACATGTAAATGCAGAACGGATCCATACTTCCTCAATTCCTGCTTCAACTACTTCAAGTGCTTTATCTTCATCAATTAGTTCGTTTTCGGCTACAATGACTTCGCCTGTTTCAGGATGAACAATTGGTTTTCTTGCAAAACGTCCGATCAGACGTTCTTCAAGTTTCTCAATAATTTCATTTCCTTCTTTAATAGACTTCGCCAAGATTCCACGGTCTGTACCGCAATCTGTTTCACGGATGATGACATCCTGTGCAACGTCAACGAGACGACGCGTGAGGTAACCTGAGTCAGCTGTTTTAAGGGCTGTATCGGCAAGACCTTTACGCGCACCGTGAGTGGAAATAAAGTATTCCAATACGGTTAAACCTTCACGGAAACTAGATTTAATCGGAAGTTCGATGATACGTCCAGCCGGGTTGGCCATCAGACCACGCATACCAGCCAGCTGAGTGAAGTTAGATGCGTTACCACGCGCTCCAGAGTCACTCATCATGTAGATTGGGTTGACTTCATCAAGGGACTTCATCAGTTTACCTTGGATCACATCTTTAGAAGAACTCCAGATTGAAATAACTCTCTCATAACGCTCTTCTTCAGTAATCAAACCACGTCTGAATTGCTTCATGACGTTATCTACTTTTGCTTGTGCTTCTTCAAGAATTTGCTGCTTATCATCTAATACGACGATATCAGACACACCAACCGTAATACCGGCTTTAGTAGAGTATCTGAAACCAAGATTTTTCATGCGGTCAAGCATTTTAGATGTCTCAGTGATATGGAATCTCTTAAAGATTTCTGCAATGATTTTACCTAAAATACCTTTTTTGAACGGCGCATTGATTTCTTGTTTCTCGATCGCAGCTTTTACATCCTCACCTTTTTCAAGGAAGAAACGATCAGGCGTTTTTTCTTCAATATTGCTCTTTGTCGGCTCATTCATGTATGGGAATGATTCCGGTAAGATTTCGTTAAAGATCAGTTTTCCAACTGTTGTAATCAACAATTTAGAACGCTGTTCATCAGTGAATGTCACATTCTTCAACGAGCTAGCTGCAACAGCTACACGTGTATGAAGATGCACATAACCATTTTGATAAGCTAGAAGGGCTTCGTCAGTATCTTTGAAGACCATACCTTCTCCGATAGCACCTTTGCGCTCAAGTGTAAGGTAGTAGTTACCAAGCACCATATCCTGAGATGGCGTAACAACTGGTTTTCCATCTTTCGGGTTCAAAATGTTTTGAGCCGCAAGCATTAAGATACGAGCTTCAGCTTGAGCTTCAGCAGACAATGGTACGTGAACCGCCATTTGGTCACCGTCAAAGTCAGCGTTGTAGGCTGTACATACAAGTGGATGCAGACGAATTGCGCGTCCTTCCACAAGTGTAGGTTCAAACGCTTGAATACCAAGTCTGTGAAGAGTCGGTGCACGGTTTAGTAAGACTGGATGCTCACGAATAACTGATTCTAAAACATCCCATACTTCCGGCTGCACGCGCTCAATTTTACGCTTCGCACTCTTGATGTTGTGAGCTAATCCTTTTTCAACAAGCTCCTTCATCACGAATGGTTTGAATAATTCAAGAGCCATTTCTTTCGGAAGTCCACACTGATACATTTTCAAATGTGGTCCTACGACGATAACGGAACGTCCAGAATAGTCAACACGTTTACCAAGCAAGTTTTGACGGAAACGTCCTTGTTTCCCTTTCAGCATGTGAGAAAGAGATTTCAATGGTCGATTTCCTGGTCCTGTTACTGGTCGGCCTCTACGTCCATTATCAATCAAGGCATCGACAGCTTCTTGAAGCATACGCTTCTCGTTCTGAACGATGATGCTTGGCGCGCCAAGATCTAATAAACGCTTCAGACGATTGTTACGGTTGATGACACGACGATAAAGGTCGTTCAAGTCAGAAGTAGCAAAACGTCCACCATCAAGCTGAACCATTGGACGTAATTCTGGCGGAATAACCGGAAGTACATCAAGAATCATCCAAGATGGTTTGTTTCCTGAGTTACGGAAGGCTTCTAACACTTCAAGGCGTTTGATCGCACGTGTACGGCGCTGTCCTTGAGCAGTTTTCAGCTCTTCTTTCAGTGTATCTACTTCTTTTACAAGATCGATATCTTGAAGAAGTTTGTTGATTGCTTCTGCACCCATAGCTGCTTGGAATGTATTACCGTATTTATCTAAATAAGCACGGAATTCTTTCTCAGAAAGAAGTTGTTTCTTCTCAAGCGGTGTATTGCCCGGATCTGTCACGACGTAAGAAGCGAAGTAGATCACTTCTTCTAACGCACGTGGTGACATATCAAGAACAAGACCCATACGGCTTGGGATACCTTTGAAATACCAAATGTGGGAAACTGGGGCAGCCAGTTCGATATGCCCCATTCTCTCACGACGGACTTTTGCCCGTGTTACTTCTACACCACAACGGTCACATACAACACCCTTATACCGAACGCGTTTATACTTCCCACAATGACATTCCCAGTCTTTTTGCGGTCCGAAGATACGTTCACAAAAGAGACCATCTTTTTCAGGTTTCAGTGTACGATAGTTAATCGTTTCAGGCTTTTTCACTTCACCAAAAGACCAAGAACGGATTTTATCAGGTGATGCGAGACCGATGTTCATATACTCAAAATTGTTCACATCTAGCAAGGGGCCTACCTCCCTTTTAATCTTCGGGTTATACCCTAGTCACTTGCTCTAATCGTTTCTGCTATTCTTTTGTGACTGCGTCACGTTCAAGATCGACAGGTGCGAGGTCTGCAGCATCTTCGTCATTAGATAACGCTAATCCGTCTGCTTTCTTCGTTTCCTCATCGTCTTCTAAATCTCTCATTTCTATCTCTTCTTCATCGCCAGAAAGGATTTTCACATCCATACCTAAACTTTGAAGTTCTTTGATTAACACTTTGAATGATTCAGGGACACCTGGTTCAGGTACGTTATCCCCTTTGACGATGGCTTCGTATGTTTTCACACGACCCACAACGTCATCCGATTTAACTGTTAAGATCTCTTGAAGTGTATATGCTGCACCGTAAGCTTCAAGTGCCCATACTTCCATCTCTCCGAAACGCTGACCACCAAACTGTGCTTTACCGCCAAGTGGCTGCTGCGTAACAAGTGAGTATGGTCCAGTTGAACGAGCGTGAAGTTTATCGTCAACCATGTGAGCCAGTTTGATCATGTACATGATTCCGACAGATACACGGTTGTCGAATGGTTCACCAGTTCGACCGTCATAAAGGACTGTTTTCGCATCACGGGACATACCTGCTTCTTCAAGCGTTTCCCAAACATCTTCCTCGCGCGCACCATCAAATACTGGTGACGCAATGTGGATACCAAGGTAACGTGCAGCCATACCCATATGAAGCTCAAGTACCTGACCGATGTTCATACGAGATGGTACCCCTAGAGGGTTTAACATGATATCGATCGGTGTTCCGTCTGGAAGATACGGCATATCTTCTTCTGGAAGGATTTTAGAGATAACCCCTTTGTTACCATGTCGTCCGGCCATTTTGTCACCTTCAGAAATCTTACGCTTCTGAACGATGTATACGCGGACTAACTGGTTTACACCTGGAGGTAATTCATCTCCATCTTCACGGTTAAAGACTTTTACATCGTGGATAATTCCGCCGCCGCCGTGTGGAACACGTAGTGACGTATCACGAACTTCACGAGCCTTTTCACCGAAGATTGCATGTAATAGACGTTCTTCAGCTGTTAGTTCAGTTACACCTTTAGGCGTTACTTTCCCTACAAGAAGGTCTCCGTCTTTTACTTCTGCACCAATACGGATGATTCCGCGCTCGTCAAGGTTGCGTAAAGCATCTTCCCCAACGTTTGGAATATCACGAGTGATTTCTTCTGGTCCAAGCTTTGTATCACGAGCTTCTGATTCATATTCTTCAATATGAATAGACGTGTAGACGTCATCTTTTACAAGGCGCTCACTCATGATGATCGCATCCTCGTAGTTGTAACCGTCCCAAGTCATGAAGCCGACCATGACGTTACGTCCTAGAGCCAATTCACCTTTTTCCATAGAAGGACCGTCTGCAAGGATTTCCCCTTTAACGACTTCATCTCCAACACTTACGATAGGACGCTGGTTGTAGCAAGTCCCTTGGTTAGAGCGGACAAATTTCAGCAGGCTGTATTTGTCTAGGTTTCCTTTGACTTGTTGTCCGTCAACGTCTTCATAACGGCGAACCCAAATATTTTTTGCTTCTACACGTTCTACAACACCTGGGTAGCGGCAGATGACAGCAGCACCAGAGTCTTTACCTGATACGTACTCCATACCTGTACCAACAATCGGTGATTCTGGCTGCATCAAAGGCACAGCCTGACGCTGCATGTTCGCTCCCATTAGAGCACGGTTAGAGTCATCGTTTTCTAAGAATGGGATACATGCTGTCGCTGCAGAAACAACCTGCTTTGGCGAAACGTCCATGTAGTCAACGCGGTTTCGAGGAACAACGGTGTTTTCCCCTCTGAAACGAGCAATGATATTATCATCGATAAACGAACCATCATCAGCTAACTGAGCGTTCGCTTGTGCTACTACGTAGTTATCCTCTTCATCAGCAGTTAAGTAATCGATTCTCGGTGTCACTTTACCAGTTTCAGGATCAACCCGGCGGTAAGGTGTTTCGATAAATCCGAAGCGATTCACTTTTGCAAATGAAGATAGAGAGTTGATCAAACCAATGTTTGGACCCTCTGGTGTTTCAATCGGACACATACGTCCATAGTGAGAGTAGTGAACGTCACGAACTTCCATTCCTGCACGCTCACGTGTCAAACCACCCGGTCCAAGCGCTGACAGACGACGTTTGTGCGTCAATTCAGCAAGCGGGTTTGTTTGATCCATGAACTGAGAAAGCTGAGAACTACCAAAGAACTCTTTGATAGAAGCGATCACAGGACGAATGTTGATCAGCTGCTGAGGTGTGATCGTGTTTGTGTCTTGAATTGACATTCTTTCACGGACAACACGCTCCATTCTGCTTAGACCAATACGGAATTGGTTTTGCAGAAGTTCACCTACAGAACGCAGACGACGGTTACCAAGGTGGTCGATATCATCTGTGTCACCTACACCATGAAGAAGGTTGAAGAAGTAACTGATTGACGCAATGATGTCAGAAGGCGTGATGTTTTTCACAGCTTCCTCTACATATGCATTACCAATCACGTTGATCACTTGCTCGCCTTCTTGATCAGTCGGTGCATAAATCTTAATAGATTGAAGTTCTACTTCATCTTCTACTACGCCACCATTAGGATAAAGCTTTCTAAATCCGATGCCGTTTTCTAAGTATGGAAGAACTTTATCAAGAACTCTTCTGTCTAAAATTTGACCTTTTTCTGCTAGAATTTCACCTGTTTCAGGATCAACTAGCGTTTCAGCCAATTTTTGATTGAACAGTCTATTTTTAATATGAAGCTTCTTATTAATCTTGTAGCGTCCAACATTTGCTAGGTCATATCTCTTCGGATCGAAGAAGCGAGAGTCTAGCAAGCTTTTCGCATTTTCAACAGTTGGCGGTTCTCCAGGACGGAGGCGCTCGTAGATTTCGAGAAGTGCTTTATCCGCATTCTCTGTATTGTCTTTTTCCAGTGTGTTGCGTAAGTATTCATTCTCGCCAATGAGGTCAAGAATCTCTTGATCAGAGCTGAAGCCGAGAGCACGCAAAAGAACCGTAACCGGCAACTTACGTGTGCGATCGATGCGTACATAGACTACATCCTTCGCATCAGTTTCGTATTCTAACCATGCGCCACGGTTTGGAATGACAGTCGCAGTAAAACCTTTTTTACCGTTTTTGTCTACTTTACCACTGAAATATACACTTGGAGAACGCACTAACTGAGAAACGATTACACGTTCCGCACCATTAATGATAAAAGTACCTGTGTCTGTCATGATTGGGAAATCTCCCATGAACACATCTTGGTCTTTTACTTCTCCTGTTTCTTTGTTAATTAAACGAACTTTTACTCTTAGTGGAGCAGAGTAAGTTACATCACGTTCTTTTGATTCTGCTACAGGATACTTAGGATCCCCTAGGCTGTAATCAATGAATTCAAGAGAAAGGTTACCAGTAAAATCCTCAATTGGGGATATATCTTGAAACATCTCTCTAAGACCCTCATCAAGAAACCACTGATAAGAAGAGGTTTGAATTTCAATGAGATTTGGTAATTCTAACACTTCGCTTATGCGTGCGTAGCTTCTGCGCTGGCGGTGTCGTCCATACTGAACTAGTTGACCTGTCAACTGATTCACCCCTCAAATCATGCGTATTATATGTGTAAAAAGTATTTCTGTCTTTCAAATGTCAGTAAAGAAATACTTTTACAAGACAAAAGAAAAAAGGGTTTCTAAAATAAGAAAACCACATCCAAAAACAAATACCGATTTTATTAGTTTTCCCAAGTATGCATAATTTATACAAAATAGTTGTTTTTTAAGCCTATCAAGCAAAATATACACATTGGCATTTTATAATGTTAACACAGCTAGGAAACTGCGTCAAACTTTTTTAGCTTTGATGATATAGTAGCCCTTTTTTTTCAGCACAACCTCGACTTCTCCAAAGAGCTGCTCTAATTTTTCAATCGCAGATGGTCCACCTTGCTTTTTCTGAATAACCACCCACAACTCACCTTCCGGCAATAAATGATCAGCACTTTTTTCAAAGATCGCATGTACAACTTTCTTCCCTGCCCGTATTGGGGGATTGGTCAGTATAGAGGCAAAAGCAGCTGAGGAATGAACATTCGAGAACAAATCACTTTGATATATGCGAACATTATCAATGCGATTATGTTTAGCGTTTTCCTTTGAAAGTTCGACTGCTCTTTCGTTCACATCAATCATATGAATGGTACGGCTAGTCATTTCGTTTGCTAACGATAAGCCGATCGGTCCATAACCGCAACCGACATCTAAGACATCGCCATCCAAGTCAGGTTCTTCGAAAGCTTCAATTAAAAGCCTTGAACCAAAGTCGACTTCTTTCTTAGAAAACACTCCACTGTCACTTGTAAAAGTAAAGGTACGGTTTCTCAAGGTGAAGTCCCATGTCTGTTTATTGCTTTTCACTGATGGCTTTTCCGTATAATAGTGGTCACTCATGGTGAATGGACCTCCTCTGGATTCAATCGTTTCAGGAGATTAGAAAAGAAAAAGCCCGCCAGTAAAAGCGAGCTTTCCCAAAAGATTAGGCGAAGATTACTTAACTTCTACAGAAGCGCCAACTTCTTCAAGCTTAGCTTTAAGTTCTTCAGCTTCTTCTTTAGCAATACCTTCTTTAAGTGGTTTTGGAGTGTTGTCAACAAGTTCTTTAGCTTCTTTCAAGCCAAGACCAGTGATTTCACGAACCACTTTGATAACTTTGATTTTTTGGTCTCCAGCACCAGCAAGTACTAGATCAAAATCAGTTTTTTCTTCAGCAGCAGCACCGCCACCAGCAGCTACAGCTACAGGAGCAGCAGCAGTTACGCCAAATTCTTCTTCGATTGCTTTTACTAAGTCGTTTAACTCAAGTACAGTTGCTTCTTTAACTGAAGCAATGATTTCTTCGATATTTAAAGCCATTTGTAATTCCTCCATTTTAAGTTTTTTTACGTAAACGTAAAGTACGCATTAAGCGCCTTGTTCTTCTTTTTGATCTGCAACTGCTTTAGTAGCAAGAGCAAGATTACGAACTGGAGCTTGAAGAACGCTAAGCAACATAGAAAGTAAGCCTTCGCGAGACGGAAGTTCCGCAAGAGCCTTCACTTCTTCTACAGTCGCTACGTTTCCTTCGATGACACCAGCCTTGATTTCTAAAGCTTCGTGGCTTTTCGCAAATTCGTTGATGATTTTCGCAGGTGCGATAACATCTTCGTTACTGAATGCGATAGCGTTTGGACCTGTTAAGAAATCGTTTAAACCCGTTAGTTCAACTTGTTCAACTGCACGGCGAGTCAAAGTGTTTTTGTAAACTTTGAATTCTACGCCAGCTTCACGAAGCTGTTTACGAAGTTCAGTCACTTCAGAAACTGAAAGACCGCGGTAATCTACAATGACAGTAGACATACTATCTTTAAATTTAGAAGTAATTTCATCAACGACAACTTTTTTAGTATCGATTGCATTGCTCATGGTTACACCTCCTGTACATTCTTTGTGTAACACTTATACCGATCAGGCCATCACGTTCCTAACGAACGGTTCTCCATATAAAAAGCCTCCATTAAGACATGGAGGCTGTATATACAAGCATACGTTAACGTAAGACTGTGACATATACACCTCGGCGGGTTAATTAAGCCATAAGGCCCCTGCTGTCTACGGTATAAATGGACATTATTCTATTTTACAACATTTTGATATTATCAAAATGGTTGTCATAAGTCAAGAATTATTTTGCAGAGAAAGAAGATGGATCCACTTTCACGCCAGGGCCCATAGTAGATGTAACAGAAACGTTTTTCACGTATACACCTTTAGCCGCTGCAGGTTTTGCTTTAAGGATTGTGTCATAGATTGTTGCAAAGTTCTCAACAAGCTTTTCGTCCTCGAAAGAAACCTTTCCGATTGGCGCGTGGATGTTACCAGCTTTATCAACGCGGTATTCTACTTTACCAGCTTTGATTTCATTGATTGCTTTTTCAACTTCGAACGTTACAGTTCCTGTTTTAGGGTTTGGCATAAGACCTTTTGGTCCAAGTACACGACCGATCTTACCCACTTCACCCATCATGTCAGGTGTCGCAACGATTACATCGAATTCGAACCAGCCTTGTTGGATTTTAGTGATGTAATCAGAATCTCCAACGTAGTCTGCTCCAGCAGCTTCTGCTTCTTTTGCTTTTTCGCCTTTAGCGAACACAAGAACGCGTTGAGTTTTACCAGTTCCGTTAGGAAGTACAACTGCACCGCGGATTTGTTGATCGTTTTTACGAGGGTCTACGCCCAAACGAAAAGCAACTTCTACAGTCGCATCAAATTTAGCTGTATTTGCTTTTTTTGTAAGAGAAACAGCTTCAGCTACATCATACGCTTTTGTACGATCGATCAGCTTAGCAGCTTCTACATACTTTTTACCTTTTTTAGCCATTATAAAAATCCTCCTTATGTGGTTTTAGCGGAATAACCTCCCACGAATAAGGGTTGCGAACTTGTCAAAACCAAACTCGCAACCCAACAAGACAAAAAATTAATCTTCGATGACAATACCCATACTGCGTGCAGTACCTTCAACCATGCGCATAGCTGATTCAACGCTAGCAGCGTTTAAGTCAGGCATTTTTGTTTCCGCGATTTCGCGTACTTTATCACGCTTAACAGTTGCCACTTTATTACGGTTAGGTTCACCAGAACCAGACTCAATACCAGCTGCTTTTTTAAGTAAAACTGCAGCAGGTGGAGTTTTAGTAATAAATGTAAATGAACGGTCTTCAAAAACCGAAATTTCAACAGGAATGATAAGACCAGCTTGGTCAGCTGTACGAGCGTTAAACTCCTTACAGAATCCCATGATATTAACACCGGCTTGACCTAGTGCAGGTCCAACTGGTGGAGCTGGGTTAGCTTTTCCAGCAGGAATTTGCAATTTAACAACTTTAACTACTTTTTTAGCCACGAGACACACCTCCTTAAAGTCCGTGATGTGGTAATAGGGGAATCCCCCTCCCACTCAACAACTTCATTCTTTATATGAATGACGAAATAACTAGCTAGCGATCTTGAGTGAACTCAAGACGTACCTTTGCTATATTACCACTTCTATACACTCATTTCAAGCTCTTTTAAATTACAATTTATCGATCTGTGTGAACTCAAGTTCAACAGGTGTTTCTCTACCAAACATATTAACGAATACTTTGACTTTGCTTTTATCGTAATCAATTTCTTCAATCGATCCAGTGAAGTTAGCAAATGGTCCATCGATGACCTTAACTGTTTCTTTCAGTTCAAAGTCGATTTCTGTTTTGCGTTCTTCAAGTCCCATTCTCTTCAGAATGGTTTCGGCTTCGCCTGGCAGCAGTGCAGTCGGCTTTGAGCCTGATCCAGCTGATCCAACGAATCCAGTGACACCTGGTGTATTACGAACAACATACCAAGAGTCGTCAGTCATCACGATTTCCACTAGGACATAGCCAGGGAATACTTTCTTTTTGACGACTTTTTTCTTACCATTTTTAATATCCGTTTCTTCTTCTTCTGGTACGACGACGCGGAAGATTTTATCCTGCATGCCCATTGATTCAACACGCTTTTCCAAATTCGCTTTTACTTTGTTTTCATAGCCAGAGTACGTATGCACAACATACCAATTCTTTTCCATTTTCGTTCAGGACTATTTAGTCCTTCCCTCCCCACATTTCATAATGTCTATTTGACGAATCTCGAGTAACGGTAAATATTTTCAAGCAATTGAAAAAACCCGTAAAACGGGTTTTTTGGCAAGTCATATTATGATCTATTATAGCACGTTCAGCAGACCATTATTCAAGTATTAATGAATTAATTCGATTAATTGTGAGATTCCTATATCAAGAAAAGAGAAAAAGATGGCAAAGAATACGACTGTTAAAATAACAGTGATTGTGTAGCGGACCATTTCGTTCTTCTTTGGCCAGCTGACCTTTTTCATTTCTTTTCCGACACTTTTTAAGAAACTGATAATACGCATGTAAAAGACCTCCACAGATTAAAGAACGCAAATCTTACTTCGTTTCTAAATGTGTTTTATGTGAATTACAAGTCTTGCAATATTTCTTAACTTCTAATCTTTCAGCTGCTGAAGCAACACTTTTCATTGTCGTATAATTGCGGCTTCCGCAGTCTTTACAGGCTAGAGTAATCTTTTTCCTCATATTTACACCTATTTTCTCGACATCATTTCATTAGTACCTTATCACAGTGTCGAAAAAGCTGTCAATATAGGTTTGATTAGAGACTAATCTCGCGAAGCTCTAAATATTTCTCTAATTTTCTCTTTACTCTTTGGAGTGCGTTATCAATTGATTTCACATGACGGTTTAAATCTTCCGAAATCTCCTGATAGGATCTGCCATCAAGATACAGCACAAGTACCTTTCTTTCCAGCTCGCTTAGCAGTTCACCCATCTTCATTTCGATATCATCAAATTCTTCTTTGCTAATGATTAAGTCTTCTGGGTTAAGCGCTTTAGCACCGGAAATGACATCCAATAATGTTCTGTCCGATTCTTCATCGTAGATCGGCTTGTCTAATGATACATAGGAATTTAACGGGATATGTTTTTGGCGAGTAGCTGTTTTAATTGCGGTGATAATTTGGCGGGTAATACATAATTCTGCAAAAGCCTTAAATGAAGTAAGCTTGTCCTCTCTGAAATCGCGGATAGACTTATAAAGTCCGATCATTCCCTCTTGGACAATGTCCTCTCGATCCGCTCCTATCAAGAAATAAGATCTTGCTTTCGCACGTACAAAATTGCGGTATTTCGTTATTAAATAATCTAGCGCATCACTATCTCCGACATGAACCCTTTCAATGACTTGTTCATCTTCCAACTGGCAAAATTGCTCTCTGATGGACTTACCCTTGCTGTTGTTTAGATTCACTTCGATCCCCCCGACCGCACCTAGATAGAAATATTATACATTAATGGTTGAAATATCGTCAAGCTATTCCAGATTCCCGCGCCGCCATTTTTCAAACGTTTTCAATACATCTTCTGACAATTCAATCTTAGATGCCGGTTTATCAGAAGTAATCTTTTTGACCCTCGTTTCAATCTTTCGTTCTATCACTTCAATCTCTCTTAAAAGCTCACGAGCCGACTTCCGAAGAGCTCCTTGTCCAAAAATAGCCCATTGTTCCGTAAAATCTGAGGTTGCCACATGAATTTGCGTCCGGATATTATTCAAATCCTGCGCCAGCTTTTCAATCCGCTCATCCGCCGTTTCATTCTCTCTCGTAAAGATGACCTCTACTCGGTGGTTAGTCCGCTTTTTTTCAATTCCTTTGACCATATGGGCATCGAATACGACAATGACTCGATACCCTGTGTAGGCTTGATATTCTGCTAAATGTTGAATCAGCACGTCTCTGGCTTCTTCAAAGCTGTTTTCCTTTAAGTGCTGCAGCTGAGGCCATGCACCTATCATGTTGTATCCATCGACTAAGAGGATATCCATCTCTATTCTCCTAACGGATAACGTTTTCGATACACTTCATACATCAATAGACCAGCCGCAACTGATGCGTTTAACGAAGTAACCTTCCCGGCCATAGGCAGTTTAATCAGAAAATCACACTTTTCTTTAATCAATCGGCCAATTCCTTTTCCTTCACTGCCAATCACAAGAGCCAGCGGCATTGTGCCATCAAATTGTCTGTAATCCTGTTTAGCAGACGCATCTGTTCCCGCAACCCAGATTCCTCTTTCTTTCATTTCATCAAGGGCTCTTGAAAGATTGGTCACTTTTGCAACAGGAATATGCTCAATTGCTCCAGTGGATGCCTTAGCAACTGTTGTTGTTAGACCGACCGCTCTCCTTTTCGGAATGACAATCCCATGTGCACCTACAGCATCTGCCGTACGCATAATAGATCCTAAATTATGCGGGTCTTCAATTTCATCTAAAATCAGAAAGAAAGGCTGTTCATTCCGCTTTTCAGCGATTTGATACAGATCGTCCAATTCTGCATATTCATATGCTGCTACTTGTGCAACGATTCCCTGGTGCTGACCTGTAACCATTTGATCAAGCTTTTTCCTCGGAACATACTGAATGGTGATATTTTGCTTTTTAGCGAGTTCAATGACCTGCTGGGCTTGTCCTTTTACAGTGTTTTCCGCCATCCAGAGCTTGTATAACTCCCGATCTGACTTCAGTGTCTCAATCACTGCATTTTTCCCAATGACATAATCATGTTGCTGACTCATTTGTCTTCCTCCCTGACGTTCCGATTTCAATCGCCTGACCAATCAGCTCTTCTAAGCGTTCGTCCTGCTTTTCGATAAATAAATATCCCATAAGCGCTTCAAACGCTGTACTATAACGATACGTTTGAACGTCTGTGTTTTTAGGCACTGTGCCTGATTTTGCGTTTCTTCCTCTTTTCAGCACCGCTTCTTCTGCTTCAGTGAAAAAGCCTTGCTGCTGAAGCGTAAATAAAATAGCAGCCTGTGATTTAGCTGAAACAATTTTGCTTGCTCGTTTGTGCAGCTCATTTGGTTTTGTCGCCCCCGTTTGGAGGAGGTGATGCCTCACATATACTTCAAAAATGGCATCACCCATATAAGCCAGCGCAAGTCCGTTCAGCTGTTTACCGTCTTTCAGCTTTTCAAAATTCAACATTGCCTATTCTCCTCTTTTCCAGCGAGTACCTTGAGGAGTGTCCTCCAACACAATATTCATGTTCTTTAATTGATCACGAATTTGATCAGATAGGGCAAAGTCACGATTTCTTCTAGCTTCATTGCGTTTTTCAATTAACGCTTCTACCTCTTCATCAAGCGTGTGCTTTTCTTCTAATGAGAAGCCGAGAACAGACGTAATTTCTTGGAACAAGCCGATAAATGCCTTGATCACTTCCTCCGAAGTATGATCATTTTCCATATAATAATTCGCCTGTTTCGCTAATTCGAATAAAACAGAGATCGCATTTGCCGTATTGAAGTCATCATTCATTTCAGAAATAAATGTCGCACGCTGCTCTTCAATTTTTTCCAGCCATTCCGCATTGTCTTCCGTGATATTCGTACTGCTCTCAAGACGGTGATGTAAATTCGCATACGATGTCTTGAGTCGGTTAAACGCACTCTTTGTACTTTCTAATAAATCCATTGAGTAGTTAATTGGGTGGCGATAGTGAACCGACAACATAAAGAAGCGGAGCACATCAGGATCTTGTTCTTTCACAATGTCATGCACGAGCACAAAGTTGCCAAGTGATTTTGACATTTTCTCATTATCGATATTAATATACCCGTTATGCATCCAATATTTCGCAAAAGGCTTCCCTGTCAAAGCCTCAGATTGGGCAATTTCATTCTCATGGTGAGGGAATGTTAAATCCTGTCCGCCAGCATGAATGTCGATCGTATCACCTAAATATTTTTTGACCATTGCCGAGCATTCGATGTGCCAGCCTGGGCGTCCTTTGCCCCACGGGCTATCCCAAGAGATTTCCTGATCCTTTGCAGCCTTCCAAAGGGCAAAGTCCAGCGCATCTCGTTTCTTTTCACCTACACGAATACGAGCACCTGTCTTCAGTTCATCAATTGATTGGTGAGAAAGCTTTCCATAACCTTCAAATGAGCGTGTGCTGTAATACACGTCACCATCTGCTTCATAGGCGTAGCCTTTTTCAATCAATGTCGCAATAAACGCAATGATATCATCCATGTTTTCCGTCACTCGCGGGTGAAGGTCTGCTTTTTTGCAGCCGAGCGCACTGACGTCTTCAAAGTAGGCTTGGATAAAACGATCAGCAATTGTCGGCACATCTTCTCCGAGTTCATTGGCTGCCTTGATGAGTTTATCATCCACATCTGTAAAGTTTGATACAAAGTTCACATCGTAACCGCTGTATTCTAAATACTTACGTACAGTGTCATAAACAATAGCAGGTCTAGCATTTCCGATATGAATGTAGTTATAAACGGTTGGTCCGCACACATACATCTTGACCTTTCCTGGCTCAAGCGGGACAAATTCTTCCTTCTTACGTGTCAATGTATTATAAATATTGATTGTCATGATTGTTCTTCCTTTCTGCTCAATGAAGCCAGCTCACCTTTTAGCTTTTCCATTTCTCGTTCCAATTCTTTAAAACGATCGGAAACTGGATCTGGCAAATCTTGATGGTTGAGATCACGATTGATTTTCTTTCCATTTTGAACGACCACTCGCCCAGGTATACCTACAACAGTGGAATGGTCTGGGACGTCTTTTAACACGACCGACCCTGCACCAATCTTGGACCCTTTTCCAACCGTGATAGAACCAAGCACCTTGGCACCTGTCGCAATGAGGGCATCATCTAAAATGGTCGGATGCCGCTTTCCCTTTTCTTTCCCTGTTCCCCCTAATGTCACGCCTTGGAAAACAGTGACGTTGTCTCCAATTTCACATGTTTCCCCGATCACGACGCCCATGCCGTGATCAATGAAGAACCGCCTGCCAATGGTTGCCGCCGGATGAATTTCCACCCCTGTGAAAAAGCGGCTGACCTGAGAAATGATCCGCGCAATAAAATACAGCTTCCGCTTATAAAATGCGTGCGCAATACGGTGAGCCCAAATCGCATGAAGCCCTGAATAGGTTAGCACTACTTCAATATAGCTTCTAGCAGCAGGATCTTGATCAAACACAGTATCAATATCTTCTTTCAGCATTTTGAAAAACACATGCTCCCCCCGTTCTTCCCCATGAATCTCTCTTAGGACTTGCTCTCTTTTTTTGGACAAATAAAAAACGCCTCTGCCAAATGACAGAGACGTTTTGAAAACGCGGTTCCACTCTGTTTAGAAAGCTACTTATCTTTCAGCCTTCTCAACTTAATCCCATAACGGAGGGTACCGCCCTTGCATACTAACGTACGTGTTCCTCAAGGGTCTTGAGGGTGCATTTCCAATGTCTGCCCATAAGTCTCTTTCAGCCGGTGGAGACTCTTTCTGTGATGGACGAGTACATTGTACTTCTCCCTCGCAACGATTTCCTTATATTTGTTTAATGCGGTTTAATACCGTTTCTTTACCTAGTAATTCAATACTTTGTGGAAGTTCTGGGCCATGCGTTTGTCCTGTGACAGCCACACGAATCGGCATGAATAGTTTCTTGCCTTTATGCCCTGTTTCTTTTTGTACCGCTTTAATGGCAGCCTTGATTTCATCAGGTGTGAAAGACTCAAGCTGTTCAAGCTGACGTGCAAAAGATGCCATCACTTCTGGTACTTGCTCCTCTGCTAGAACTTCCTTTGCCTCTTGATTATACTCAATTTGCTCCTTAAAGAACAACTCTGTTAACTCAACAATTTCTGCTCCGTAGCTTAATTGTTCGTGATACAGAGAAATAAGCTTGCGTACCCACGTGTTTTCTTCTTCAGTCAGCTGCTCACTTACCTTGCCTGCTTTCTGAAGATGCGGAAGTGTTAGTGCCACAACCTGATCAAGATCAAGTGCTTTCACGTATTGGTTGTTCACCCATTTTAGTTTATGCATATCGAATAGAGCTGGTGACTTAGAAAGTCGGTTTACATCGAAAATGTCGATGAATTGCTCTTTTGTAAACAGCTCTTCTTCGCCTACTGGAGACCATCCAAGTAATGCAATGAAGTTAAACAGGGCTTCAGGTAAATAGCCTAAATTCTTATATTGCTCGATGAATTGAATAATTGATTCATCACGTTTACTTAATTTCTTGCGGTTCTCGTTCACAATCAACGTCATATGTCCGAATAGCGGAACATCCCAGCCAAATGCATGAAAAATCATGATTTGTTTAGGGGTATTTGAAATATGATCTTCTCCGCGAAGAACGTGAGTCATTTTCATCAAATGATCATCCACGGCTACGGCAAAGTTATAAGTTGGCGTGCCATCTTTTTTCACAATAACAAAGTCACCAATGCCGTCTGTTTCAAATGAAATTTCACCTTTGACCATGTCGTCAAATTTGATGATTTCTCCTTTTGGCACTCGGAAGCGGATGCTTGGCTCTCTTCCTTCAGCAATCAGTTTGTCCTCTTCTTCTTTTGATAAATGACTGCATTTACCAGAATATCGAGGCATTTCACTGCGGGCGATTTGTGCTTCACGCTCTGCCTCTAGCTCTTCTGCCGTACAATAGCACTTATACGCCAAGTCCTTCTCTAACAGCTCATCATAATATTTTTTGTAAATATCATTACGTTCTGATTGTCTATAAGGACCGTAACCGCCATCTTTATCAATGCTCTCATCCCAATCAATACCGAGCCATTGCAGGTGGCGAAGCTGGCTTTCCTCCCCGCCTTCTACATTACGCTTTTGATCCGTATCCTCGATTCGAATAATAAATTTGCCGCCTTGGCTGCGTGCGAACAAATAGTTGAAAAGAGCCGTTCTAGCATTCCCAATATGTAAATGACCAGTTGGACTCGGTGCATAACGAACACGCACTTCATTTCCCATGAGTTTAACTTCCTTTCATCTGCATCATGTTGTCTGACACCAATTTTTTATAAACGTATTTTATCATCAAAACCTATTCTCATCAAAATGGATTTTACTTTTTCTGAAGAAGCACTGTTGCCTGAGAGGCAATTCCTTCTCCTCTTCCTGTAAATCCGAGTTTCTCTGTCGTTGTTGCTTTGACATTCACCTGTGTGACATCTGCCTCAAGCGCTTCTGCAATTTTCTCACACATTGGTTGTATGTAAGGTGCCATTTTTGGCTTTTGCGCCATGATGGTGCAGTCAATATTCACAAGAGTGTAGCCCTTTTCTTTCACAAGTGCCCACACATGCTGCAATAATTTAAAAGAATCTGCATCCTTAAACTCAGGATCTGTGTCTGGGAAATGTCTGCCGATATCTCCTTCAGCAATCGCACCCAGGCATGCATCTGCCACTGTGTGAAGCAGTACGTCAGCATCTGAATGCCCTAGCAGTCCCTTTTCATAAGGGATGGCGACCCCGCCGATAATTAGAGGTCTTCCCTCTGTTAATTGATGTACATCAAAACCTTGTCCTATTCTCAACATGATCTAGTACCCTCTTTCCGCATCCATAATTGCCTTGGCAACCAATAAATCATCCGGTGTTGTCAGCTTAATATTGGTATAGTCTCCTTGGACAATATACACATTCTCACCTTGTAATTGTTCAACAAGACTGGCGTCGTCTGTTCCAAGGAAGCCTGTCCGCTCCGCATATTCATGCGCCTCTTTTAAAATAGAATGACGAAAAGCTTGTGGGGTCTGGACTGCCCACAAGCTCTGACGTTCAATGGTTTGTTCCACTTTGCCTTCTTGAACGCGTTTGATTGTGTCTTTCACTGGTACCGCTACAACTGCGGAGCCTTTTTCAATCGCCGCTTTAACGAGCAAGTCAATCTGTGTATGCTTAATAAAAGGCCTTGCCCCATCATGAACAAGCACGATGTCCGCATCTTTCACAGCCTTTAATCCTTCGTATACACTTTGCTGACGTTCTTCACCGCCAGTGACAAGTGAAACAGGCGTTTGAAAAGCGTGTACCTTGAGTAGCCTTTCAAAGTCTTGACGCTCCTCTTCATTGATCGCTAGGATCATTCGTTTGCATTGTGCATGAGCGTCAAACACCTTTAGTGTATGAATGATGACCGGCATTCTTTTCAGCTCAATAAAAAGCTTATTGCGGCCGGCCTTCATTCGTTTCCCCTGCCCCGCAGCCGGAATAACTACTTCATAATACATGTTCGTTCTCCCTTTAGAGCGCCTTCTCCAGAAGTTTTGGCTTCGCAAAAATCATTCTTCCAGCAGCAGTCTGCAACACACTTGTGACGAGCACGTCAATGTCTTTTCCAATGTAATTGCGTCCTTCCTCGACCACAATCATCGTCCCGTCATCTAAGTAAGCAACACCTTGGTTATGCTCTTTCCCATCTTTGATGACCTGTACCTTCATTTCTTCCCCAGGCAGTACAACCGGCTTAACGGCATTGGCTAGATCATTGATGTTTAACACTGCTACTTTTTGAAGTTCGCATACTTTATTTAAATTAAAATCATTGGTCACAACAACACCTGAAGTTAATTTCGCCAGCTTCACAAGCTTGCTATCAACCTCTTGAATGTCTTCGAAGTCACCTTCGTAAATTTCAACTTTGATATCCAATTCTTTTTGAATACGATTTAAAATATCAAGCCCTCTTCGGCCTCTATTTCTCTTTAATACATCTGAAGAGTCTGCAATATGCTGTAATTCCTCGAGTACAAATTGAGGAATGACCATGACACCTTCTAAGAATCCAGTTTGGCAAATATCTGCGATTCTTCCATCAATGATAACACTTGTGTCTAAAATTTTCAGCTTTTTATCTTCTATTTCAGGTTCATCATCAGCTGATCCTTTTTTCTTTGTGACCTTTGCAGATCGGGAGAACAGCCCTATCATTTCATCCTTCTTCTTAAAGCCTACCTGAAACCCAAGGTATCCTAAAAAGAAAGCCAGGAAAATCGGAATAATGGTACCAAAAATATGATATGGGATATTGTTTAGCGGGATCACGTTTACAATAAGATATGCTAGAATAAGTCCAAATACTAATCCGAAACTTCCAGATATAAGATCAGGAAGAGGCGCCTTCAATAGAGAATCCTCGATCCATTTCACCCAATTTACCACATAACCTGTGCACCATTTACCAATGATGAAGAACACAACGGCTCCTATTAGTGCTGAAGAGTAAGCATTTGTTATGAAAGGTATGTCCTTTACATTTAAAAGCAGAAATAACTCTGGAATGATAAAAATCCCCACAACTGCACCCAAAATGATAAAAAACGCCTGAACGATTCTTTTTAACATACCTTCACCTCCTTTATTTTTCATCTGTCAATCCACCTTCATCTGACATTGATATATGTTTAAGTTTCCTATCATGAGCAACAGAAAACAAAACCATCATTAATATACCCATATTCATCCATTTTTAACCGTAGTAGAAGAAAATTTCTCTTCTTAAAGCTGACGATCGATATAATGTTTTTCTTGTAACCTTTTTAATCCTTTTTTTATCTTTTTCGCTCTTACTTCTCCAATTCCTTCTACTTCATCCAATTCTTGTACATCTGCTTCCATAATTCGATCTAGCACACCGAATGCTTCAACCACATTTTCGACGATTGGCATTGGCAGTCTAGGGATTTTATGGAGCAATCTGTATCCTCTTGTGTACACATATTCGTCAATATTTGTAGAAGCTGGATATCCAAGTAACTTGTACAAAATGGAATCATCTAAAAGCTCAAAGCTCGACATATCTTGAAGTTGTTTAAGCAGCACATACGGATCTTTAATCTTTTCTTTCACGTAATCTTTAATAAATAAAGCCGCTTCCTGCTCCATATCTGTAATCAATTCATTGACCTGCAGACGGATCAAGTGTCCCTCTGTTCCAAGCTCTTTGATATACATATTGATTTCATTTTTGATTCTGAGTACCATTTCGTAGCGGTGCAGCACGGATAATACATCCCCAAAGGTCACAAGCTCTTCGAATTCTAGGGCGCTTAACGCAGAAATGGCATGATCTAAAATCGTTTTATATTTCTCAAGTGTTTGAATGGCTTGATTAGCCTTTGTTAAAATAAAGCCAATATCTTTCAGCGTATAACGACGATTCCCTTGGTATAAGGTAATGACGTTCCTCCGTTCAGAAATAGCAATAATTAAGCAGCCTGTCTGCTTTGCTACACGTTCAGCCGTCCGGTGCCTCATGCCTGTTTCCGATGAATGAATGGTTGCATCTGGCATCAGTTGTGTATTCGCATACAAGATTTTTTGACCAGAATCGCTAAGAATAATGGCCCCATCCATCTTCGCCAATTCATATAAATGTGCTGGGGAGAAGGCTGAATTAATGTGAAATCCTCCATCTACTACACTCTTTACTTTGTCATTATAACCAACAACAATGAGACCGCCAGTATTGGCTCTCAGGACGTTTTCAATCCCTGCCCGCAGAGGTGTTCCTGGTGCCACAAACTGTACAATATCTAAGAGATCGAGTTCTCTCGCTCCTTTTTTCTCTTTTTCCATTTCTATGATCCCCCTAGTGAAATTCGAAGTGCCTCCGCTACATTTTCTACACCAACTAACTCAATCCCTCTCGGCTTTTTCCATCCGTCTATATTCGCCTGAGGAATAAACATTCGCTTAAATCCTAGTTTTGCAGCTTCCTGCACTCGCTGTTCAATTCTTGATACTCTTCTGACTTCTCCCGTCAGACCGACCTCTCCTATAAAGCAATCCGCTTGATGCGGCGCTGCATCTTTAAAGCTTGATGCAATACTGACGGCAATAGCTAAGTCAATCGCCGGTTCGTCAAGCTTCACACCGCCTGCGACCTTTAAATAGGCATCTTGGTTTTGCAGCAGCAGCCCCACGCGTTTTTCTAAAACTGCCATGAGCAGCGATACTCGATTATGATCAAGGCCAGTGGCCATTCTTCGCGGATTCCCAAAGCTTGTCGGGGAAATTAATGCCTGTATCTCGACAAGTACGGGTCTTGTTCCTTCCATTGAGGCAACAACACACGAACCAGATACACCTGCCGACCGCTCTTCTAAAAAGATTTCTGATGGGTTTAATACTTCCGTGAGTCCTTCCTCTCTCATTTCAAAAATTCCCAATTCATTCGTTGAACCAAATCGGTTTTTGACCGCCCGTAAAATACGAAACGTATGATGACGCTCGCCTTCAAAATAAAGAACGGTGTCCACCATATGCTCTAAAAGGCGTGGACCTGCGATCGAGCCTTCTTTGGTCACGTGACCAACGATAAAAATAGGAATGCCATTTGTTTTGGCAATCTTCATCAGCTGTGCTGTACATTCCCTAACTTGAGATACAGAGCCGGGAGCTGACGTAATATCGCTTTGATAAACGGTTTGAATCGAATCCACCACAACAAAAGCAGGTTTCATCTCCTGTATAGCAGACGTTATATACTCCATATCGGTTTCAGCCAAAACATGTAAAGAGGCGCTTTCAATGCCAAGGCGGTCCGCCCTTAGCTTCGTTTGTTTAATGGACTCCTCACCAGATATGTATAACACATTCTGATTTTTGTCTGAGAGCTGCGCTGATACTTGTAATAACAATGTGGACTTCCCAATCCCGGGATCTCCGCCGATGAGAACAAGAGAACCTTTGACAATTCCACTTCCTAATACTCGGTTAAATTCTTCTAAATTTGTTTTAATTCGGGGTTCTTCGGATGTTTCAATTGCAGATATAGGTGAAGGTTTTTGAATGGTTTGAACAGAATGATTAAAAGCACTTCGACGGTTTGCCGGCTCTTTGCGAACGACCTCTTCTGTCATACTGTTCCACGTGCCGCAGCCTGGACATTTCCCCATCCATTTGGCTGACTCATAACCGCACGATTGGCATATAAATTTTGATTTTGTCTTAGCCATAGATTGAAGAATACAACTCCTTATACTGGTCAGAAAATAAGTAAAGGGAGGCATACACCTTGCTGGTATGCCTCACACTTTTTTCTTACTATATTAGTTCGTAGCAGCCGTCGCTTTTACGACAATTTCTCCATCTTCCACATCTAATACGATATGTTGACCTTTTTCAATATTCCCCTTCAGAAGCTCCTCAGAAAGTCGATCTTCTACATGCTTTTGAATCGCTCGTCTTAACGGACGCGCACCGTACTCAAGATCAACACCTTCGTCGGCAATCTTCGCTTTTGCTGCTTCCGTCAATTCAATTGATAGGTCTTGTTCTTTTAATCGTTTTGTCAATTGATCAGACATGAGAGACACGATCTCTTTGAGATGTTTCTTCTCAAGCGAGTGGAAGACAATGATTTCATCAATACGGTTGATAAACTCAGGTCTAAACGCACGTTTCAACTCGCCCATCACTTTGCCTTTCATATCCTTGTAATTTTGACCTTCATCCTGCACGTTAAAGCCAACATATTTATTGCGCTTCAGCTCACTAGCTCCAACGTTTGAAGTCATGATCAAAATCGTATTTCTAAAGTCAACGGTACGCCCTTTAGAATCAGTCAGACGACCATCTTCTAACACTTGCAGTAAGATATTAAATACATCTGGATGAGCCTTTTCAATCTCGTCTAAAAGAACGACAGAATAAGGTTTTCTTCTCACTTTTTCAGTCAGCTGTCCACCTTCATCATAACCCACATAGCCTGGAGGTGACCCAACAAGTCTGGATGTAGAGTGTTTCTCCATGTATTCAGACATATCAATACGGATCATTGCTTCTTCATCACCGAAAATAGACTCAGCGAGTGCTCTTGCAAGCTCCGTTTTACCAACCCCTGTTGGTCCTAAGAAGATAAAGGAGCCGATTGGACGTTTTGGATCTTTCAGGCCAGCACGTGCACGTCTCACCGCTTTCGCTACAGCGACAACGGCTTCATCCTGCCCGATCACACGAGAGTGGAGCAATTGTTCCATGTTCAGAAGCTTATCTGTCTCCGTTTGAGCAATTTTCGAAACAGGTACTCCCGTCCAGCTGGAAACAACCATTGCGATATCATCTACAGATACCTCTGAATTCTCTTGTCCCTGCTTTTCTTTCCATGATTTCTTTGTCACTTCTACTTTTTCACGCAAACGCTGTTCTGTATCGCGAAGAGAAGCTGCTTTTTCAAATTCTTGACTTTGAACTGCCGCATCCTTTTCCTTGCGTACTTCATCCAACTTTTGCTCTAACTCTTTTAGGTTAGGCGGTGTCGTGAACGAACGTAAACGGACTTTCGAACCTGCCTCATCAATTAAATCAATCGCCTTATCTGGAAGGAATCGGTCAGAAATATAACGGTCAGACAGCTTCACCGCCGCCTCAATCGCTTCATCTGTAATAGACACACGGTGATGTGCTTCATACCGGTCTCTAAGTCCTCTTAAGATTTGAATACTTTCATCAACAGACGGCTGATCTACTTGAATTGGCTGGAAACGTCGTTCAAGCGCAGCGTCCTTTTCAATGTATTTACGGTACTCATCTAACGTTGTCGCTCCAATACATTGAAGCTCACCACGTGCTAAGGATGGCTTCAAGATATTAGACGCATCAATCGCGCCCTCTGCTCCACCAGCACCAATGAGTGTATGAAGCTCGTCGATAAAGAGAATGATATTTCCTGCCTGGCGAATTTCGTCCATCACTTTTTTCAAACGATCCTCGAATTCACCACGATATTTCGTCCCAGCTACAACAGTTCCCATATCCAGTGTCATCACTCGTTTATCGCGCAGGATTTCAGGCACTTCGTTATGAATAATTTGCTGTGCAAGACCTTCTGCGATGGCTGTTTTACCAACACCAGGCTCACCAATCAGCACAGGGTTATTTTTTGTTCTTCTACTTAGGACCTCAATGACACGTTGAATTTCTTTGCTTCGGCCAATGACAGGGTCCAAGCTGTCCTCTTTTGCAATAGCTGTCAAATCTCTTGCCAAGCTATCTAGTGTTGGTGTATTTGCATTGCTATTAGAGCCTGCCGCAGATGCACCGGTTTCATTGCTTCCAAGCAGCTGCAGGACTTGCTGACGTGCTTTATTTAAGCTCACTCCGAGGTTATTTAATACACGGGCAGCGACTCCCTCTCCCTCACGAATAAGACCTAATAGAATATGTTCTGTCCCTACATAGGAATGACCTAGCTTTCTTGCTTCATCCATTGAAAGCTCAGTGACCTTCTTCGCTCTAGGCGTATAATGAGGAATAGCTTGAGACACCTCTTGCCCTCTTCCAATCAAGCTTTCGACTTCTTTTTGGATTTTATCTGAAACAAGGCCCAGTGCTTCTAACGCTTTAGCAGCGATGCCCTCACCTTCACGTACAAGGCCAAGTAAAATGTGCTCAGTACCTATGTTCTTATGGCCTAGGCGAATGGCTTCTTCTTGTGCAAGTGCTAATACCTTTTGAGCTCTTTCAGTGAATCTTCCAAACATCATATCGTTTCATCCTCCTGTCCATTCCTATGCATTTCTAAGCGCAGCCTTTCTCTAATAATCGCTGCTCGTTTTATATCTCGTTCATTTGGCTCTAAGGCTCCTCCTGAATATTGTTGAAGGAAGCCGGGCTGAGTCAAAATCATGAGTTCATTCAGTATATTACTTGAAAGCCCCTTAATGATACCTAAATCAATTCCAAGCCGCACATCTGACAAACACTTTGCTGTTTCCTTTGATTCAATCATACGACAATTGGCCAAAATCCCTAAGGAACGGTACACTCTGTCCTCAAGTTCAATTTTAGATGTTTGATATAAAGCTTTTCGTGCAGATCGCTCTTGTTCAATGAGCTGAGCGGTCACACTATTCAAGTCATCTACAATGTCTTCTTCTGATTGACCAAGTGTCATTTGATTTGATATTTGAAAGATGTTTCCTATTGCTTCGCTGCCCTCACCATAAATTCCTCTGACCACAAGACCTAATTGATTAATGGCCGGAATAATCCGATTCATTTGTCTTGTGAGCGCTAATGCTGGTAAATGCATCATGACCGAAGCCCTAATACCTGTACCTACATTGGTCGGACAGCTTGTTAAGTATCCTCGCTTTTCAGAAAACGCATAATCCACTTGCTCTTCAATCCAGTCATCTACCTGATTAGCCGCTTTTAGTGCATTGGCTAGCTGAAAACCTGGGAATAAGCATTGGATTCGAATATGGTCTTCTTCATTCAGCATCACACTGATTTCTTCATTTTCAGAAAGCAAACAGCCGCCAAATCTTGATTCAGCTAAATTGGGGCTAATCAAATGCTTTTCAACAAGTACCCTCTTTGCTAAAGGCTGCGTTTCATTCATTCGAATCAGAACAAAGTTTCCAATGTCCTTCACTTCCTGGCTAGCAAACTTTTGTTCGAATTGCTGGAGAACAGCTTCAGCTTCAGCTTGAGAAAACTGAGTTGGGAAACGAACATGCTCTAGATTGCGAGCTAGCCGGATACGACTGCTTAAAACAATGTCACTTTCTGGTCCTTTTTGTTTCATCCACTGACTTAGAGCGTCTTGAATAAAATGCTGGAGCGACATGTCGTTAATCTCCCTCCCTCTGCTGAGATTGCTCATGCTCTAATGCACGAATTTGATCTCGAACTTCCGCTGCCTTTTCGAACTCTTCTTGTTCAATCAGCTGCTTCAGCTCTTGCTGCATTAACTCAAGTTTCCGGCGAACATGCAGGCTGCCGGCAATTCGTTTTGGGACTTTTCCATTATGGACTGTATTTCCACTATGGACTTTCCTTAAAACAGGGTTCAGATACTGATCAAATGTACGATAGCATTCTGCACAGCCAAATCGGCCTGTTTTTCTGAACTGCTGAAAGGTTAAGCCACACTTAGGACATTGATCCACTTCTTTCGCTTCTTGAAAAATAGACGAGCCCTTGTTAGCACTTGTGGTGAAGCTAGGATCAATATTCAATAAGCCTGATAATAAGTTGTGAATCGAGAAACCTTGGTTTCCACTCATAGCATATGAATCACTGTTTTCTTTTGCACATTGTTCACATATGTGCATTTCTTGTTTTTCTCCATTTATAACTTTCGTAAAGTGAAAAGTGGCTGGTCTCTCATTACATTCTTGACAAATCAATCTTTTCACCCGCTTTACTTTAATTTCAGAGCATTTAACATCGCTTTCATCATCCGAGCACGCAGTTCATCACGTTCAGGTAAATCAATATGCAATACAGAACGGTCCATGACACTAATCATCATCTTAGCTTCTCTTTCAGATAAAATGTTATTTTCAACAAGACGCATGATGATATGATCAGATGCAGCCTGTGATAAACGATGATATATTTGGGAAATAATGTTGTTCAATAAGTCGACTTCATCATTCATTTTGACTTTAATGATGCGGATATAGCCACCGCCGCCACGCTTACTTTCAACGATATAGCCTCTCTCGCTCGTAAAGCGTGTATTGATAACATAGTTAATTTGTGAAGGTACGCATTGAAATTTATCTGCAATTTCATTGCGCTTAATTTCTAATATTTCTCGACCGTTCTGATCCAAGACTTCCTTCAAATACTGCTCGATGATATCAGAAATATTTTGTGCCACTCCGCCTCCTCCTCCATTGACTTTGACTATATTTGACTTTAATCTTACTATAAATTTTTTCGATCGATTTTTCAAGATAATCGCTCAACTAACAATATTATTTCCACATTTATATGGTATCAAACCTCTCAAAAACACAAAAAAGACCAGTTCCGACTGGAACTGATCCTTATAGAAGCTTGGCGGCGTCCTACTCTCACAGGGGGAAACCCCCAACTACCATCGGCGCTGAAGAGCTTAACTTCCGTGTTCGGTATGGGAACGGGTGTGACCTCTTCGCTATCGCCACCAAACCTGATGGAGAGAATGTTCTCTCAAAACTAGATAACAATGTTCATGCTTCACATTAGAATATAGGTTAAGTCCTCGATCTATTAGTATCTGTCAGCTCCACGTGTCACCACGCTTCCACCTCAGACCTATCAACCTGATCATCTTTCAGGGATCTTACTTCCTTGCGGAATGGGAAATCTCATCTTGAGGGGGGCTTCATGCTTAGATGCTTTCAGCACTTATCCCGTCCGCACATAGCTACCCAGCGATGCCCTTGGCAGAACAACTGGTACACCAGCGGTGCGTCCATCCCGGTCCTCTCGTACTAAGGACAGCTCCTCTCAAATTTCCTGCGCCCGCGACGGATAGGGACCGAACTGTCTCACGACGTTCTGAACCCAGCTCGCGTACCGCTTTAATGGGCGAACAGCCCAACCCTTGGGACCGACTACAGCCCCAGGATGCGATGAGCCGACATCGAGGTGCCAAACCTCCCCGTCGATGTGGACTCTTGGGGGAGATAAGCCTGTTATCCCCGGGGTAGCTTTTATCCGTTGAGCGATGGCCCTTCCATGCGGAACCACCGGATCACTAAGCCCGACTTTCGTCCCTGCTCGACTTGTAGGTCTCGCAGTCAAGCTCCCTTGTGCCTTTACACTCTGCGAATGATTTCCAACCATTCTGAGGGAACCTTTGGGCGCCTCCGTTACATTTTAGGAGGCGACCGCCCCAGTCAAACTGCCCACCTGACACTGTCTCCCTGCCCGATAAGGGCAGCGGGTTAGAAGGTCAATACAGCCAGGGTAGTATCCCACCGATGCCTCCACCGAAGCTAGCGCTCCGGTTTCCAAGGCTCCTACCTATCCTGTACAAGCTGTACCAACATTCAATATCAGGCTGCAGTAAAGCTCCACGGGGTCTTTCCGTCCTGTCGCGGGTAACCTGCATCTTCACAGGTACTATAATTTCACCGAGTCTCTCGTTGAGACAGTGCCCAGATCGTTGCGCCTTTCGTGCGGGTCGGAACTTACCCGACAAGGAATTTCGCTACCTTAGGACCGTTATAGTTACGGCCGCCGTTTACTGGGGCTTCAATTCGCACCTTCGCTTACGCTAAGCGCTCCTCTTAACCTTCCAGCACCGGGCAGGCGTCAGCCCCTATACTTCGCCTTACGGCTTCGCAGAGACCTGTGTTTTTGCTAAACAGTCGCCTGGGCCTATTCACTGCGGCTTCTCGGGGCTTTAACACCCTAAGAAGCACCCCTTCTCCCGAAGTTACGGGGTCATTTTGCCGAGTTCCTTAACGAGAGTTCTCTCGATCACCTTAGGATTCTCTCCTCGCCTACCTGTGTCGGTTTGCGGTACGGGCACCTCTCACCTCGCTAGAGGCTTTTCTTGGCAGTGTGGAATCAGGAACTTCGCTACTAAATTTCGCTCGCCATCACAGCTCAGCCTTTACGGGAAACGGATTTGCCTATTTCCCAGCCTAACTGCTTGGACGCGGATATCCAATACCGCGCTTACCCTATCCTCCTGCGTCCCCCCATTGCTCAAATGGTGAGGAGGTGGTACAGGAATATCAACCTGTTGTCCATCGCCTACGCCTTTCGGCCTCGGCTTAGGTCCCGACTAACCCTGAGCGGACGAGCCTTCCTCAGGAAACCTTAGGCATTCGGTGGACGGGATTCTCACCCGTCTTTCGCTACTCATACCGGCATTCTCACTTCTAAGCGCTCCACCAGTCCTTCCGGTCTGGCTTCACAGCCCTTAGAACGCTCTCCTACCACTGTTCGTAAGAACAGTCCGCAGCTTCGGTGATACGTTTAGCCCCGGTACATTTTCGGCGCAGAGTCACTCGACCAGTGAGCTATTACGCACTCTTTAAATGGTGGCTGCTTCTAAGCCAACATCCTGGTTGTCTAAGCAACTCCACATCCTTTTCCACTTAACGTATACTTTGGGACCTTAGCTGGCGGTCTGGGCTGTTTCCCTTTCGACTACGGATCTTATCACTCGCAGTCTGACTCCCAAGGATAAGTCATCGGCATTCGGAGTTTGACTGAATTCGGTAACCCGGTAGGGGCCCCTAGTCCAATCAGTGCTCTACCTCCGAGACTCTTACCTTGAGGCTAGCCCTAAAGCTATTTCGGAGAGAACCAGCTATCTCCAGGTTCGATTGGCATTTCACCCCTACCCACACCTCATCCCCGCACTTTTCAACGTGCGTGGGTTCGGGCCTCCATTCAGTGTTACCTGAACTTCACCCTGGACATGGGTAGATCACCTGGTTTCGGGTCTACGACCACGTACTCATGCGCCCTATTCAGACTCGCTTTCGCTGCGGCTCCGCATCTTCTGCTTAACCTTGCACGGGATCGTAACTCGCCGGTTCATTCTACAAAAGGCACGCCATCACCCGTTAACGGGCTCTGACTACTTGTAGGCACACGGTTTCAGGATCTATTTCACTCCCCTTCCGGGGTGCTTTTCACCTTTCCCTCACGGTACTGGTTCACTATCGGTCACTAGGGAGTATTTAGCCTTGGGAGATGGTCCTCCCGGATTCCGACGGAATTTCACGTGTTCCGCCGTACTCAGGATCCACTCTGGAGAGAACGACATTTCAGTTACAGGGCTGTTACCTTCTTTGGCGGGCCTTTCCAGACCTCTTCGCTTATATCATTCCTTTGTAACTCCGTATAGAGTGTCCTACAACCCCAAGAGGCAAGCCTCTTGGTTTGGGCTGTTCCCGTTTCGCTCGCCGCTACTCAGGGAATCGCATTTGCTTTCTCTTCCTCCGGGTACTTAGATGTTTCAGTTCCCCGGGTATGCCTTCTCATACTCTATGTATTCAAGTATGGATACTACTCCATTACGAGCAGTGGGTTTCCCCATTCGGAAATCTCCGGATCAAAGCTTGCTTACAGCTCCCCGAAGCATATCGGTGTTCGTCCCGTCCTTCATCGGCTCCTAGTGCCAAGGCATCCACCGTGCGCCCTTTCTAACTTAACCATTTCTTACTTTAGAAAGAATCACTATGTGTGATGAACTTTGCATTGCATTCAATGTGAATGTATTACTTATTGTTATCTAGTTTTCAAAGAACAATCCTGTCTCGCTAGAGACATGTTTTGAAGGAATGATCCTTCAAAACTAAACAAGACGAAAACGTACGCTGCTCCATATATCCTTAGAAAGGAGGTGATCCAGCCGCACCTTCCGATACGGCTACCTTGTTACGACTTCACCCCAATCATCTGCCCCACCTTCGGCGGCTGGCTCCATAAAGGTTACCTCACCGACTTCGGGTGTTGCAAACTCTCGTGGTGTGACGGGCGGTGTGTACAAGGCCCGGGAACGTATTCACCGCGGCATGCTGATCCGCGATTACTAGCGATTCCAGCTTCACGCAGTCGAGTTGCAGACTGCGATCCGAACTGAGAACAGATTTATGGGATTGGCTAAACCTTGCGGTCTTGCAGCCCTTTGTTCTGTCCATTGTAGCACGTGTGTAGCCCAGGTCATAAGGGGCATGATGATTTGACGTCATCCCCACCTTCCTCCGGTTTGTCACCGGCAGTCACCTTAGAGTGCCCAACTGAATGCTGGCAACTAAGATCAAGGGTTGCGCTCGTTGCGGGACTTAACCCAACATCTCACGACACGAGCTGACGACAACCATGCACCACCTGTCACTCTGTCCCCGAAGGGAAAGCCCTATCTCTAGGGTTGTCAGAGGATGTCAAGACCTGGTAAGGTTCTTCGCGTTGCTTCGAATTAAACCACATGCTCCACCGCTTGTGCGGGCCCCCGTCAATTCCTTTGAGTTTCAGTCTTGCGACCGTACTCCCCAGGCGGAGTGCTTAATGCGTTAGCTGCAGCACTAAGGGGCGGAAACCCCCTAACACTTAGCACTCATCGTTTACGGCGTGGACTACCAGGGTATCTAATCCTGTTCGCTCCCCACGCTTTCGCTCCTCAGCGTCAGTTACAGACCAGAGAGTCGCCTTCGCCACTGGTGTTCCTCCACATCTCTACGCATTTCACCGCTACACGTGGAATTCCACTCTCCTCTTCTGCACTCAAGTTTCCCAGTTTCCAATGACCCTCCCCGGTTGAGCCGGGGGCTTTCACATCAGACTTAAGAAACCGCCTGCGAGCCCTTTACGCCCAATAATTCCGGACAACGCTTGCCACCTACGTATTACCGCGGCTGCTGGCACGTAGTTAGCCGTGGCTTTCTGGTTAGGTACCGTCAAGGTGCGAGCAGTTACTCTCGCACTTGTTCTTCCCTAACAACAGAGCTTTACGATCCGAAAACCTTCATCACTCACGCGGCGTTGCTCCGTCAGACTTTCGTCCATTGCGGAAGATTCCCTACTGCTGCCTCCCGTAGGAGTCTGGGCCGTGTCTCAGTCCCAGTGTGGCCGATCACCCTCTCAGGTCGGCTACGCATCGTCGCCTTGGTGAGCCATTACCCCACCAACTAGCTAATGCGCCGCGGGTCCATCTGTAAGTGACAGCCGAAACCGTCTTTCATCCTTGAACCATGCGGTTCAAGGAACTATCCGGTATTAGCTCCGGTTTCCCGGAGTTATCCCAGTCTTACAGGCAGGTTACCCACGTGTTACTCACCCGTCCGCCGCTAACATCCGGGAGCAAGCTCCCTTCTGTCCGCTCGACTTGCATGTATTAGGCACGCCGCCAGCGTTCGTCCTGAGCCAGGATCAAACTCTCCGAAAAAGTACAAAACCGAAGTTTTGCTTTTCGCCAGTTTGACTGACTACCTATGAAGTTTCATAGGATTTTTTTATAAAAACTCGAATTAACAGGTACGTTTTGTCTTGTTTAGTTTTCAAAGATCATATTGGTGGAGCCTAGCGGGATCGAACCGCTGACCTCCTGCGTGCAAGGCAGGCGCTCTCCCAGCTGAGCTAAGGCCCCATAAAAGATGGTCGGGAAGACAGGATTCGAACCTGCGACCCCTTGGTCCCAAACCAAGTGCTCTACCAAGCTGAGCTACTTCCCGATCTTAATGGCGCGCCCGAGAGGAGTCGAACCCCTAACCTTTTGATCCGTAGTCAAACGCTCTATCCAATTGAGCTACGGGCGCTTATTTATAATGCCGAGGGCCGGACTTGAACCGGCACGGTAGTCACCTACCGCAGGATTTTAAGTCCTGTGTGTCTGCCAATTCCACCACCCCGGCGTGGATGGTATAAGCGGAAGACGGGATTCGAACCCGCGACCCCCACCTTGGCAAGGTGGTGTTCTACCACTGAACTACTTCCGCATTACAGGATTTCTTTATTTTATTTGGCAATGCGGGTGAAGGGACTTGAACCCCCACGTCATAAAGACACTAGATCCTAAGTCTAGCGCGTCTGCCAATTCCGCCACACCCGCATGAAACATGGTGAGCCATGAAGGACTCGAACCTTCGACCCTCTGATTAAAAGTCAGATGCTCTACCAACTGAGCTAATGGCTCGCTTTAAAAGCGACTTGTCTATCTTACCATATGAAAGTGGTGCCGGCAAGAGGACTTGAACCCCCAACCTACTGATTACAAGTCAGTTGCTCTACCAGTTGAGCTACACCGGCTTTATCTATCCTAACATTATGTAAGAATAAATATGGTGGAGGATGACGGGCTCGAACCGCCGACCCTCTGCTTGTAAGGCAGATGCTCTCCCAGCTGAGCTAATCCTCCATATTGTGTCGTTTCGAAGTGTCTCTCGATCTGACAAATAGTATTATATAACGATAAGATATTGTTTGTAAAGACTTTTTTAAAATAATTTTTGAATTTATTTTAAAGCTGTTTTTTCATCTTTTCGTTAAGGCACCTAAAGAAGTTTACCACTTGTCTCATCATTTTAAAAGCCTTTTTTTCATTTTTTTATGTTTTTTTGTTAAAAAGAGTACTAATAAGGCTTTATTCCTTTGAAAACAGCTATTTCGAAGCTTTCATACCCTTGATTTTATTTCATATATCTCTGGATAAAAACATTCAAAAAAGAAATTCTGTTATTATTTTATTTTTCTGAGAAATCTTTTTTGCATAAAAAAGTGTGAAAATACTGCTGGTCTTTACTATTTTTCAACAAAATTGTTTCACATTATTTTTCTACTGCTTCAAATATTCAACTGCTTTATCATCGATATAAAATTTTAACAGGAGAAATAAAATGAGTATTGTTGCTTTCATTTCTTCTATCTTTTTAAATTGGACATGCCACAATGACTGACCATCCCCTTCGGGATGAGGTCTTTCTATTTAGTGGCCCTATACATCGCCTTTCTGTATCTATTTAGCCGAAGGTGAGGTTTTCTATGCTTTTAGTGTAGACCCTTGATAATTTGAGCTGCTGGTTCATATGATGACCGACATGTTAAATTGAAAGAGCGTAAATTTTGATTCATTTAGCAATCAACGAGGGAACAACGTATTTTCACTTTAAGAACCTATTATATAGAAGCAAGTCATGCAAAACACAAAAAAGACCAGTTCCGACTGGAACTGATCTTTATAGAAGCTTGGCGGCGTCCTACTCTCACAGGGGGAAACCCCCAACTACCATCGGCGCTGAAGAGCTTAACTTCCGTGTTCGGTATGGGAACGGGTGTGACCTCTTCGCTATCGCCACCAAACCTGATGGAGAGAATGTTCTCTCAAAACTAGATAACAATGTTCATGCTTCACATTAGAATATAGGTTAAGTCCTCGATCTATTAGTATCTGTCAGCTCCACGTGTCACCACGCTTCCACCTCAGACCTATCAACCTGATCATCTTTCAGGGATCTTACTTCCTTGCGGAATGGGAAATCTCATCTTGAGGGGGGCTTCATGCTTAGATGCTTTCAGCACTTATCCCGTCCGCACATAGCTACCCAGCGATGCCCTTGGCAGAACAACTGGTACACCAGCGGTGCGTCCATCCCGGTCCTCTCGTACTAAGGACAGCTCCTCTCAAATTTCCTGCGCCCGCGACGGATAGGGACCGAACTGTCTCACGACGTTCTGAACCCAGCTCGCGTACCGCTTTAATGGGCGAACAGCCCAACCCTTGGGACCGACTACAGCCCCAGGATGCGATGAGCCGACATCGAGGTGCCAAACCTCCCCGTCGATGTGGACTCTTGGGGGAGATAAGCCTGTTATCCCCGGGGTAGCTTTTATCCGTTGAGCGATGGCCCTTCCATGCGGAACCACCGGATCACTAAGCCCGACTTTCGTCCCTGCTCGACTTGTAGGTCTCGCAGTCAAGCTCCCTTGTGCCTTTACACTCTGCGAATGATTTCCAACCATTCTGAGGGAACCTTTGGGCGCCTCCGTTACATTTTAGGAGGCGACCGCCCCAGTCAAACTGCCCACCTGACACTGTCTCCCTGCCCGATAAGGGCAGCGGGTTAGAAGGTCAATACAGCCAGGGTAGTATCCCACCGATGCCTCCACCGAAGCTAGCGCTCCGGTTTCCAAGGCTCCTACCTATCCTGTACAAGCTGTACCAACATTCAATATCAGGCTGCAGTAAAGCTCCACGGGGTCTTTCCGTCCTGTCGCGGGTAACCTGCATCTTCACAGGTACTATAATTTCACCGAGTCTCTCGTTGAGACAGTGCCCAGATCGTTGCGCCTTTCGTGCGGGTCGGAACTTACCCGACAAGGAATTTCGCTACCTTAGGACCGTTATAGTTACGGCCGCCGTTTACTGGGGCTTCAATTCGCACCTTCGCTTACGCTAAGCGCTCCTCTTAACCTTCCAGCACCGGGCAGGCGTCAGCCCCTATACTTCGCCTTACGGCTTCGCAGAGACCTGTGTTTTTGCTAAACAGTCGCCTGGGCCTATTCACTGCGGCTTCTCGGGGCTTTAACACCCTAAGAAGCACCCCTTCTCCCGAAGTTACGGGGTCATTTTGCCGAGTTCCTTAACGAGAGTTCTCTCGATCACCTTAGGATTCTCTCCTCGCCTACCTGTGTCGGTTTGCGGTACGGGCACCTCTCACCTCGCTAGAGGCTTTTCTTGGCAGTGTGGAATCAGGAACTTCGCTACTAAATTTCGCTCGCCATCACAGCTCAGCCTTTACGGGAAACGGATTTGCCTATTTCCCAGCCTAACTGCTTGGACGCGGATATCCAATACCGCGCTTACCCTATCCTCCTGCGTCCCCCCATTGCTCAAATGGTGAGGAGGTGGTACAGGAATATCAACCTGTTGTCCATCGCCTACGCCTTTCGGCCTCGGCTTAGGTCCCGACTAACCCTGAGCGGACGAGCCTTCCTCAGGAAACCTTAGGCATTCGGTGGACGGGATTCTCACCCGTCTTTCGCTACTCATACCGGCATTCTCACTTCTAAGCGCTCCACCAGTCCTTCCGGTCTGGCTTCACAGCCCTTAGAACGCTCTCCTACCACTGTTCGTAAGAACAGTCCGCAGCTTCGGTGATACGTTTAGCCCCGGTACATTTTCGGCGCAGAGTCACTCGACCAGTGAGCTATTACGCACTCTTTAAATGGTGGCTGCTTCTAAGCCAACATCCTGGTTGTCTAAGCAACTCCACATCCTTTTCCACTTAACGTATACTTTGGGACCTTAGCTGGCGGTCTGGGCTGTTTCCCTTTCGACTACGGATCTTATCACTCGCAGTCTGACTCCCAAGGATAAGTCATCGGCATTCGGAGTTTGACTGAATTCGGTAACCCGGTAGGGGCCCCTAGTCCAATCAGTGCTCTACCTCCGAGACTCTTACCTTGAGGCTAGCCCTAAAGCTATTTCGGAGAGAACCAGCTATCTCCAGGTTCGATTGGCATTTCACCCCTACCCACACCTCATCCCCGCACTTTTCAACGTGCGTGGGTTCGGGCCTCCATTCAGTGTTACCTGAACTTCACCCTGGACATGGGTAGATCACCTGGTTTCGGGTCTACGACCACGTACTCATGCGCCCTATTCAGACTCGCTTTCGCTGCGGCTCCGCATCTTCTGCTTAACCTTGCACGGGATCGTAACTCGCCGGTTCATTCTACAAAAGGCACGCCATCACCCGTTAACGGGCTCTGACTACTTGTAGGCACACGGTTTCAGGATCTATTTCACTCCCCTTCCGGGGTGCTTTTCACCTTTCCCTCACGGTACTGGTTCACTATCGGTCACTAGGGAGTATTTAGCCTTGGGAGATGGTCCTCCCGGATTCCGACGGAATTTCACGTGTTCCGCCGTACTCAGGATCCACTCTGGAGAGAACAACATTTCAGTTACAGGGCTGTTACCTTCTTTGGCGGGCCTTTCCAGACCTCTTCGCTTATATCGTTCCTTTGTAACTCCGTATAGAGTGTCCTACAACCCCAAGAGGCAAGCCTCTTGGTTTGGGCTGTTCCCGTTTCGCTCGCCGCTACTCAGGGAATCGCATTTGCTTTCTCTTCCTCCGGGTACTTAGATGTTTCAGTTCCCCGGGTATGCCTTCTCATACTCTATGTATTCAAGTATGGATACTACTCCATTACGAGCAGTGGGTTTCCCCATTCGGAAATCTCCGGATCAAAGCTTGCTTACAGCTCCCCGAAGCATATCGGTGTTCGTCCCGTCCTTCATCGGCTCCTAGTGCCAAGGCATCCACCGTGCGCCCTTTCTAACT
This sequence comes from Bacillus sp. PK5-006, assembly GCF_054161415.1. Lineage (NCBI taxonomy): Bacteria > Bacillati > Bacillota > Bacilli > Caryophanales > Bacillaceae > Bacillus > Bacillus sp. PK5-006. The sequence continues at coordinate 3,642,142 of NZ_CP096414.1, forward strand.
TAACCATTTCTTACTTTAGAAAGAATCACTATGTGTGATGAACTTTGCATTGCATTCAATGTGAATGTATTACTTATTGTTATCTAGTTTTCAAAGAACAATCCTGTCTCGCTAGAGACATGTTTTGAAGGAATGATCCTTCAAAACTAAACAAGACGAAAACATACGCTGCTCCATATATCCTTAGAAAGGAGGTGATCCAGCCGCACCTTCCGATACGGCTACCTTGTTACGACTTCACCCCAATCATCTGCCCCACCTTCGGCGGCTGGCTCCATAAAGGTTACCTCACCGACTTCGGGTGTTGCAAACTCTCGTGGTGTGACGGGCGGTGTGTACAAGGCCCGGGAACGTATTCACCGCGGCATGCTGATCCGCGATTACTAGCGATTCCAGCTTCACGCAGTCGAGTTGCAGACTGCGATCCGAACTGAGAACAGATTTATGGGATTGGCTAAACCTTGCGGTCTTGCAGCCCTTTGTTCTGTCCATTGTAGCACGTGTGTAGCCCAGGTCATAAGGGGCATGATGATTTGACGTCATCCCCACCTTCCTCCGGTTTGTCACCGGCAGTCACCTTAGAGTGCCCAACTGAATGCTGGCAACTAAGATCAAGGGTTGCGCTCGTTGCGGGACTTAACCCAACATCTCACGACACGAGCTGACGACAACCATGCACCACCTGTCACTCTGTCCCCGAAGGGAAAGCCCTATCTCTAGGGTTGTCAGAGGATGTCAAGACCTGGTAAGGTTCTTCGCGTTGCTTCGAATTAAACCACATGCTCCACCGCTTGTGCGGGCCCCCGTCAATTCCTTTGAGTTTCAGTCTTGCGACCGTACTCCCCAGGCGGAGTGCTTAATGCGTTAGCTGCAGCACTAAGGGGCGGAAACCCCCTAACACTTAGCACTCATCGTTTACGGCGTGGACTACCAGGGTATCTAATCCTGTTCGCTCCCCACGCTTTCGCTCCTCAGCGTCAGTTACAGACCAGAGAGTCGCCTTCGCCACTGGTGTTCCTCCACATCTCTACGCATTTCACCGCTACACGTGGAATTCCACTCTCCTCTTCTGCACTCAAGTTTCCCAGTTTCCAATGACCCTCCCCGGTTGAGCCGGGGGCTTTCACATCAGACTTAAGAAACCGCCTGCGAGCCCTTTACGCCCAATAATTCCGGACAACGCTTGCCACCTACGTATTACCGCGGCTGCTGGCACGTAGTTAGCCGTGGCTTTCTGGTTAGGTACCGTCAAGGTGCGAGCAGTTACTCTCGCACTTGTTCTTCCCTAACAACAGAGCTTTACGATCCGAAAACCTTCATCACTCACGCGGCGTTGCTCCGTCAGACTTTCGTCCATTGCGGAAGATTCCCTACTGCTGCCTCCCGTAGGAGTCTGGGCCGTGTCTCAGTCCCAGTGTGGCCGATCACCCTCTCAGGTCGGCTACGCATCGTCGCCTTGGTGAGCCATTACCCCACCAACTAGCTAATGCGCCGCGGGTCCATCTGTAAGTGACAGCCGAAACCGTCTTTCATCCTTGAACCATGCGGTTCAAGGAACTATCCGGTATTAGCTCCGGTTTCCCGGAGTTATCCCAGTCTTACAGGCAGGTTACCCACGTGTTACTCACCCGTCCGCCGCTAACATCCGGGAGCAAGCTCCCTTCTGTCCGCTCGACTTGCATGTATTAGGCACGCCGCCAGCGTTCGTCCTGAGCCAGGATCAAACTCTCCGAAAAAGTACAAAACCGAAGTTTTGCTTTTCGCCAGTTTGACTGACTACCTATGAAGTATCATAGGATTTTTTTATAAAAACTCGAATTAACAGGTACGTTTTGTCTTGTTTAGTTTTCAAAGATCATGTTCGTTATCGCTCGTAAGCGACTTTAATATCTTACCATTTTGCATCGGTTAAAGTCAAGAACTTTTTTCAATTTCTTTTTTTAACCTCGTTGCTGTTTTGCGGCAACGAATAATAATATACCATCTGGAATCTTTCCTTGCAATAGTTTTTTTAAAAAAAGTTTCATTTTATGAAAAATAAAAAGCGCCATAGATAAAATGGCGCTTTGATTGATGTATTAGCGGTTTCTCATTTGCGGGAAAAGCAGTACATCTCTGATTGATGGAGAATTTGTTAAAAGCATGATTAATCGGTCGATCCCGATTCCTAAACCACCTGTTGGAGGCATGCCGTATTCTAATGCTTCAACAAAATCGTCATCCATTAGATGTGCTTCGTCATTTCCTTCTTCACGTTCTTTTAATTGAGCTTCAAAGCGTTCTCTTTGATCAATTGGATCGTTTAGCTCTGTGAATGCATTTGCATGCTCACGGCGCACGATAAACAACTCAAAGCGATCTGTGAAGCGAGGATCTTCAGGATTTTTCTTAGCTAATGGAGAAATCTCCACTGGATGTCCGTAAATGAATGTAGGCTGAACCAATGTTTCTTCTACTTTTTGCTCGAAGAACTCATTGATAATATGACCTACTGTCATATTTTTCGTGAATTCAACACCATGATCAGCAGCATGTTGTTTTGCTTCTTCTATAGACATCTCCTGCCAGAAGTCTACACCTGTTGCTTCTTTGACCGCTTCAACCATATGCAGTCTCTTCCATTCAGGTTTGAGATCAATTTCATCTTCTCCATATTGAATGATTGTTGTTCCCAGCACCTCTTGGGCAATATGGGCAATCAAGTTTTCAGTCAGATTCATGATGTCTTTGTAGTCTGCGTATGCTTCATACAGCTCGATCATAGTGAATTCTGGGTTATGACGAGTCGATACACCTTCATTACGGAATACGCGGCCAATCTCGTATACTTTCTCTAGACCACCGACAATTAGGCGTTTTAAGTGCAGCTCGATCGCAATACGCATATAAAGCGGCATATCAAGTGCATTGTGATGAGTAATGAAAGGACGCGCTGATGCACCACCAGGAATGCTGTGCATTGTTGGTGTTTCAACTTCTAAGTATCCTTTAGAATCCAAGTATCTTCTCATGGATTGAATGATTTTGCTTCGCATAATGAATGTCTGCTTACTTTCTGGATTTACAATGAGGTCAAGGTAGCGCTGACGATAGCGTTGTTCAACATCTTTTAATCCATGATATTTATCAGGAAGCGGGCGAAGTGCTTTTGTCAGAACCTCAAAGCTAGTCGCTTTAATAGAAAGTTCTCCTACATTTGTTTTAAAAACAGTTCCTGTTACACCGATGATATCGCCTAGGTCTGAGCTTTTAAATAATTCGTAGGCTTCTTCCCCTACACTATCTTTACGAACATAGATTTGAATTTGTCCTTCTAAGTCTTGAATATGCGCAAAGCCAGCTTTACCTTTTCCGCGCTTTGTCATCATACGTCCAGCGATTGTTACTTGAGCCGCTTTTCCTTCTAAGTCTTCTTTAGAAAACTCGTCATATTCAGCGATAATTTGCGCAGATTGATGAGAACGGTCATATCGTTCACCGAATGGATCGATACCCTCTTCTCTCATTTTATTCATTTTGTCACGTCTGACCTGGAATTGGTCATTTAATTCTTCGTTATTAAGCCCTTCATTACTCATTTATATCACTCCAATAATGTATTTTGCAGAGAAAAGCAGAAAAACTGCCAGTACATGCACTAGCAGTGAGCTACAAAAAGAAAGATAATCTTATCCTACTTTTATACTTTGAAGCTCTTTTGCCTCGGCTTCGATCGTAAAGTCATCAAGAACTTGTACAAGCTCCGCTCTCGTTTCACTTTGATTGATTTGATTTCTTACGTCCGCATTGCCTCGGACACCTTTTAAGTACCATGCTGCGTGCTTTCTCATTTCTCTAACAGCCACATGCTCGCCTTTTAGATCGATGAGTCTGTCTAAGTGAAGCTTGCACACTGACATTTTCTCACGCACGTTTGGCTCTTCTTTCAGTTCACCCGTTTCTAAATAATGAACCGTTCGATAAATCATCCACGGGTTTCCTAGTGCAGCTCTTCCGATCATGACAGCGTCCACGCCTGTTTCATCAAGCATACGTTTTGCATCTTGAGGGGTTTTGACATCGCCATTGCCGATGACAGGAATTGAAACAGATTGTTTCACCTCTTTAATAATATCCCAATTCGCTGTTCCTTCGTACATTTGCACGCGTGTCCGTCCGTGAAGCGCAACCGCTTGTCCACCTGCTCGTTCAACAGCACGGGCATTGTCGATAGCAAATATATGGTCTTCGTCCCAGCCCATTCTCATTTTCACAGTAACTGGTTTGTCTACAGCTTCTACGACAGCAGAGACCATTTCATAAATCTTGTTTGGATCAAGGAGCCATTTCGCTCCTGCATCACATTTCGTAATCTTTGGTACAGGACAGCCCATGTTAATATCAATAATATCAGCTGTGGTATTCTGGTCTACGAACTTTGCCGCTTCGACGAGTGTGTCTTTTTCCCCTCCAAATATCTGAAGGCTCAAAGGCTTTTCCCGTTCATCAATGTATAGCATACCCATTGTTCTCGCGTTGTTGATCAGGATCGCTTTGTCACTGACCATTTCAGCGCAGACTAAGCCCGCTCCAAACTCTTTCACCGTCAGTCTGAAGGCAGAGTTGCACACACCCGCCATTGGTGCGAGCACTACTTTGTTTTTAATCTCGATATCTCCGATTTTAAACATTTTTCCCCCTCCTTTCTTCCTCAAGAATTGGCGAAAGTTCTTCCACCGTTATATTTAAAGCATCTGCTATTTGACCAACCAATTGGTTTTTTGGTAATCGATTGCCTCGCTCAATTTCTCCTAAGACAGAGACAGAGATGCCCAGTCTTTTCGCGAACCCTTCCTGAGTATACCCTTTTAGCTTTCGGTATGCACGAATTCTTCTACCCCACATGTCTTTTTCCATATGCTTACACCTTCTTGGTCTGTTACGGCATTTATTTGTACTTCGCCGATTTCTGGGCAAATCTCACTCATCGGGACAAGAACGAATAAACGTTCGTACATTCTAGGATGCGGTACTACAAGTTGTTCTGTTTCAATATTTTCACGATTATAAAGTAAAATGTCAAGGTCAGCCGTTCGTGGTCCCCATCTCACTTCTCTTGTTCTGCCTAACTCCTGCTCGATTTTCTGAGTAAGAGATAGTAGTTCCTCCGGACGAAGTGAAGTGGTAATTTTCACGGCCATGTTTAAAAAGTCATCTTGGTTTTCATATCCTACAGGTGCTGTTTCATATATCGATGAGATTAATTCCACTTGAACCTCTGGATGTTCATGCAGTTTTTTGACGGCTTCTTTTAAATAGGTTTCTTTTTTACCTATGTTTGAGCCTAATGCGATGTATGCTGTATTGTTCATGTGCGCGATCTCGTCATTTCAATTGCAACGGACTGATAGTGTCCTGGAATTGGCGGATCTGGTTTGATCACCTTCACTGTACATTCCTGAACTGTCGGAAAGTCCTTTAACACTTGGTTTGCAATTCTTTCTGTCAGTGTTTCAACGAGATTGACCGGCTTACCTTCTACAATGCTTTTGCAGATTTGGTAAAGCTCTGCATAGTTAATGGTCTCATTGAGGTCATCAGTTTGTCCGGCTTTACTTAAATCAAGTGAAGCTGTTAAGTCCACGCGGAATCGCTGTCCTAATTTATTTTCTTCTGCAAATACACCATGGTACCCGTAAAATTCCATTCCATTTACATATACTTTATCGATGATAAGCGCCTCCCTTATTCAGCATGGCATCCATCATTTTTGCCATTCTTGTTATTTCTTTTACATCATGTACACGGACCATCGCACTGCCCTTTTGAATCCCAAGGCAAACTGTCGCACCTGTTCCTTCAGTACGTTCTTCAGGGGGCAGGTCTAAGACAGCACCAATGAATCGTTTTCGTGATGTAGCTAGCAGCAGTGGATACCCAAGGTGACAAAAATGTTCAAGTTCATTCATGACCTTCAGGTTGTCCTCTTTATTTTTCGCAAATCCTACCCCTGGGTCTAATATGATCATGTCATCACGGACACCCGCTTGCTGGGCAATTTGGACACTTTCTTTCAAATCGGCGATCATATCTGAAATCAGATGTGTGTAGTTTCGTTCTGGCCGATTGTGCATTAAAATGATTGGGACATCGTGCTTCGCTGCCACATGTGCCATTTGGGGATCTGCCTTCGCTCCCCATACATCATTAATGATGGAGGCTCCAGCTTTCACCGCTTCATCTGCGACACGGGCTTTATACGTATCAATAGAGATAGGTACATCTAATTCTTTTGTGATCTTCTCAATGACAGGAATGACCCTCGAAAGCTCCTCTTCTTCCGAGACAAGTGCCGCTCCCGGGCGAGTCGATTCTCCGCCAATATCAATAATATGCGCCCCGTCTTCTATCAGCTGCGCTGCATGAGCCAGCGCTTTATCTACTTGATTAAACTTTCCTCCATCTGAAAAAGAGTCAGGAGTGACATTTAAAATGCCCATGACCAATGTCTTTTCTTCATAACTAAGGGTGTGATGCTTGGCCTGTATGATTTTAGGCTGTTTTATCAATTGTTGTGTCATTGTGTCCACCTACTCTTTATGGTCTTGACGTTCTTTTGTGTATTGCATTCTTAACTTTGTTGAGATGGTCCGGCTGTTTTTGGGCAAGTGGATGTCTCCTATACTCCCGAAAGGTACAACTCCCTGAACAGAATTAGTCATCCATACCTCATCAGCTGAGAGCAAATGTGAGACTGGGTATCGTCCTTCCTTTAGCGAGACCCCCATCGCGTGGAGCGTTTCCATACAGTATCGACGAGTGACCCCATTTAAAATGCCTGTATCAAGTGACGGTGTATAGACCACATCATCTTTCCGCCAAAAAACATTCGAGGTAATACCTTCTGCCACATCATCTTCTTTCGTTAAAAAGATGCCTTCTAACGCCGGGTCGTTCCCCACTTCTCTTTTCGCGAGCAGGTTGTTCATATAGTGATGAGACTTGAGGCGCCTTGGCCCTTCTGGTGTATTTCTTCTTGTTTGAAGAATGACTCCCTTTTTCTCATCCAAAATAGATTCTGGACGGAATGGAGAGATCATGACAAAAACGACAGGCTCTTCATAAGGATCTGCAGAAAACCCATTGCCTCTGCCCGCAGAAACATTCAAGCGAATTCTCGCATGGCCGCCGGCTATTTGGTTTTTATTCAGTAAAGTATGAATGATGTCGAGTACAAATGGTTTCTCTATTGTGGATTCGATGCAAAGGTCACGTAATGATTGATTGAGCCTTTCAAGATGCCAATCTAACAGGAAGACTTGTCCTGCCAGGCTGGTAAATGTTTCGAATACACCGATGCCATATAGAAAACCATGATCAAAAGGAGAAAGAGTCGCGTCTTTCTCCTCTATATACTGACCGTTCAGATAAATGATCATGCGTTTACTTCATGCCCCTTTTTTCGATAGGTTTCAATGAAATTTTTCAGCATTTCTTTTCCGAAGGATGTCATAATCGATTCAGGATGGAATTGCACACTTTCAATCGGCAGTTCTTTATGGCGAATCGCCATGAGCTCGCCTTCTTTTGTGCTGGCTGTTGCGTCAAAGCACTCTGGCAATGTCTCGTTTTTGACAATTAACGAATGATATCTCGTTGCAACGAGCGGATTTTGAAGTCCTGTGAAGACACCTTTTCCGTCATGTTTAATCTCTGACGTTTTACCGTGCATTAAGCGCTCTGCTCGAACGACATCCCCGCCAAAGACTTGTGCGATGGATTGGTGACCTAGACACACACCGAAGATCGGAATACTTCCTGCAAAGTGCTTGATGGCTTCCATACTAATCCCCGCTTCATCAGGACTGCATGGCCCTGGAGAAATCATGAGGAAATCCGGCTTGAGCTCTTCAATTTCTTGAATGGTTACTTGATCATTCCGTTTTACGATCAATTCTTCTCCAAGCTCACCTAAATACTGGACCAGGTTGTACGTAAATGAATCATAATTATCAATCATTAAAATCATACTCTGCTCACCTCTAACTCAAAATAGTCTCTTCTTTGCTCAGCTGTAATGCTCTTTTCACTGCATAGGCTTTTTTAATTGATTCTTTGTATTCGTGTTTTGGGACAGAATCTATGACGATCCCCGCCCCTGACTGCATAAAGGCCTTTCCTTCTGTACAATACGCAGTACGAATGACGATATTAAAGTGCATATCGTGATTGAATCCAAACCAGCCTATAGATCCAGTATAAAGCCCACGTCTTGTTGGCTCAAGTTCTTCTATGATTTCCATCGTCCTCACTTTTGGAGCACCTGTAATCGTTCCACCTGGGAATACAGCTCTCATGACATCTACCGCATCACATTCATCACGCAGCTCCCCTTGTACATTGGATACAATATGCATCACGTGTGAATATTTCTCAATCGCCATAAATTCGTTCACTTTTACGGATCCATAAGTGGATACGCGTCCAAGGTCATTCCGCTCAAGGTCAACAAGCATCACATGCTCTGCGCGTTCTTTTTCATTTTCAATGAGCTCTTTTGCCAGAGCTTGATCCTCAGCGTCGTCTTTGCCTCGTGATCTTGTTCCGGCAATTGGTCTTGTTTCTAGCTGAGTTCCTTTTTTCTTAATAAGCAACTCTGGAGATCCACAAACAATCTGGAAGTCAGGCGTATGCAAGTAAGACATGTAAGGAGATGGATTTACCTGACGTAACGTTTTGTATAAATCATACGGATGAGTGTGAAGCTGTTCATCTTGTCTGATGGATAAGTTCACTTGGAACACATCACCGTTTGCGATATACTGCTTAATTTTCTCTACTGCTTCCCCAAAGGTTTCTTCAGTGAATGGTGCTGCTGGTACAAATTCTGTGGAAGGTTCACTGACAGGTGATTGTGCTGATTCTTCTGAAGAGCTTGTCCATTTTTGCTTCCATTCTTCAAGCCTTTGGTTCGCTTCACTCCCTGATTCCGCTTCCTCTATGTGCGTAATCAGCCACAGCGCGTGCTCTTTATGATCAAAAACTGCAACATCGTTAAATACGAGGAAATAAAGGTCTGGTATTTGAAGATCATCAATTGACAGCATCTTAAAATGTTCGATGTATCTAGCATAATCGTAGCTTAAAAACCCAATGGCTCCGCCTTGAAAGTCGGGATATTCGTCGTTCGTTTCAGTTCGAAGGGTTTGAAACCAATCCGTAAAGGCTCTGAATGGATCACCTTCTTTGAACAGCACCTGATCTTGATAATGGATAGTCGTCATTCCATCTTTCCCCTTCGCTTTTGCGATCGGGTGAATACCAGCGATGCTATAAGAACCGCCGCGCGCACTTTCAAGAAGCACATGATGTGTTTCACGAGCAGTTAATTGTTCGTATCTTTTCAAAAATGCATCTTTCGTAAAAGGAATTTTGATGCCCATCGGCCTGCGTTGTGTCATGTTATCATCCTTTTTCATTTTCATTAACCTTATTGTAATGCAATCCATTTTATTTAGAAAATAGTATTTGCTTTCCATCTTCAGAATTCATAAAAAAACCCCAGCAAATGCTGGGGTGATTGGTTTAATCGAATTGATAAAGAGGTGTACTGAGGTAACGCTCACCATTACTTGGGATGATGGCCAGAACCTTTTTCCCTTTACCAAGCTTCTTCGCTGTTTGAAGCGCTGCGTAAATAGCTGCTCCAGAAGAAATACCACCAAGGATTCCTTCTTCTTTCGCTGCTTTTCTTGCAAGCTCAAATGCATCTTCGTTTTTCACTTGGATGATGCCGTCATATATTTCTGTATTCAAGATTGAAGGAACAAAACCCGCTCCAATCCCTTGAATTTTATGCGGACCCGGCTTCCCGCCTGACAATACAGGGGAATCTGTCGGCTCTACTGCATAAAGCTGAATGGATGGGATGGCTTCTTTTAGGACTTCACCAGCACCTGTAATCGTACCGCCCGTACCAACACCTGCAATAAATGCATCAAGCTCGCCGTCAAACTGTTCAAGGATTTCTTTCCCAGTTGTACGACGGTGAATCTCTGCATTGGCTTCGTTGCTAAATTGCTGAGGCATGAAGTAACCATGCTCTTCTGCTAATTCTTCCGCTTTTTTGATGGCACCTTTCATTCCTTCTGCACCTGGTGTTAAGACAAGTTCCGCACCATAAGCGCGTAAAAGGTTGCGGCGCTCCTGACTCATTGTGTCCGGCATAACCAAAATCGCATTGATTCCTTTAGCAGCCGCTACCATTGCAAGGCCGATTCCTGTATTTCCGCTTGTTGGTTCAATAAGCGTATCGCCGGCTTTTAATGTACCTTTTGCTTCAGCATCTTCGATCATCGCTAAAGCAATACGATCTTTGACACTGCTGCCCGGGTTCATATATTCAAGTTTCAAGTAGACATCCGCACTGTCTTCATCTACTAAACGGTTTAATTTAACGACTGGTGTATTTCCTATTAGTTCAAAAACTGAATTTGCAATACGAGCCATCACTAACACCTCTATCTCCGAGTAATTTTATTGTATTAATATTAAATTATCAATTTCAAAAAATTTTGTCAATGCTTTTAGTCCTGCTCTCCATCGTAAAACCATGTGACTTTTGCTTCTTTCCACAGGGTTTTAACATTCGCCTTTTCACCTAGATCTTCCATGGCGATCTGCCTTTTAATCTGGTCTTTGACTTCGTCATAGGAGAAAGAGCGGCCATTTAATTTTTCTTTTAACTGAATAATGGCATACCCGTTTTTGGTCTGAATCGGCTCTTTCGTCCATTCATCTGGCTGAAGCTTTTGAGCTTCTTGTATGTATAGGGCTGGGATACTTTCCTGCTCTTCTGTCACAAATCCAAGATCTCCGCCGTATGGTGAGGTGTAACGGTCGATTGAACGTTCAGCTGCCACAGCTTCGAAGCTAGATCCACCTTTTAAATCTTTTAATACATTTTCAGCCTCGCTCTTTGTCTTCACGACGATATGGCGAATGCGGTATGAATCATCATATTGATATAAGTCCTTGTTTTTTTCATAAAACGATTTCGCTTCTTTTTCAGAAACGACGGCATCTCTTGTTAAAAGCTGCTCTAATAAAATTTGATAACGAATCTGTTCTTTCCATTCCTTCTCACTTGTATGTCCATCTTCATAGAAATTATTAGACACCGCTTTGAGCATGAGCAATTCACGATTGATCTCTTTTGAAGACACTTCCAGCTTGTTTTGCTTGGCAAGCTGATTGACCACCTTCTGATTGATCATTTGCTCAAGAGTCGCCTTTCCGTAGCGGTCTTCCATTTTCTTTAGCCATTCTTGACGCGTCACCTTCTCTTTTCCAATCGACGCAATTTCTTCACCACTCTTCCCGTTAGAAGAAGCCTGTGACATTTGTGACTTTGTTAATACATATGCAATGACAACGGCATTAATCATGAGCAACACGAGAATAAATGTCCATACCACTCTTGCTTTTAATCTCATCTTTCGTCTCCTTTCCATTCTAAAAAGAAAACCCGCTGCTTAGAGCTTAGCGGGTTAATTCTTCACGCAGCTCCTCTAGCTCTTCTTTTGTAAATACATACGTTTCGTTACAAAAATGGCATTGAGCTTCTGCTTGTCCGTCTTGTTCAATCATATCGTCAATTTCGGTTTTTCCTAGGCTGATAATGCCATTTGCAAACCGTTCTTTTGAGCAGTTACAAGCAAATTCGACAGGTACAGTTTCTAAAATTTGAGGCTTTTCACCAAGTACTTCTTCTAATATTTGTTCTGGTGTCATCCCTTTTTCAATGAGTTTAGAGATTGGTTCAATGGTTGACAGGCGCTTTTCTAGTCTTTCAATGACAGCATCTTCTGTACCAGGCAGCAATTGAATGATGAAACCGCCTGCTGCGAGAATCGAATTATCTGGATTGACAAGGACGCCTACGCCTACAGAAGAAGGCACTTGCTCAGAAGAAACAAGATAGTAAGTAAAGTCATCTCCAATTTCACCTGAGACAATTTCTGTTTGTCCTGTAAAGTGATCCTTCAGCCCGATATCTTTGACAACACTTAACGTTCCAGATGTTCCGACTGCACGTCTAACATCCAGCTTGCCATGTTCATTTAAGTCAAAGTGAACTTGTGGGTTTGAGACATATCCTCGTACCTGGCCTTTTGCATTTCCATCAGCAATAATGGCGCCGATTGGTCCACCGCCTTCTATTTTGACAGTTAGCTTATTCTCACCTTTCAGCATAGCACCCATCATGACTGTTGCTGTCATCGTTCTGCCGATGGCTGCTGATGCAGTCGGCCACGTATGATGTCTTCTTTGTGCTTCGTTGATTGTATCTGTTGTGTTTGCAGCATATGCGCGGACTTTTCCGTCATATGCTAACGCTTTAACTAAGTAATCCATTTGATTTAAACCTCCTATATTACACCGACACGATTACGTTCATAAATGAGCTGCAGTCCTTTTAATGTAAGGAACGGATCGACAATATCAATACAGTCTGATTCATTTCCAATCAATGTAGACAAACCGCCTGTTGCAATGACTTTCGGTGTTTGTTTGGCTTGCTGCTTCATCCGTTTCACTATTCCCTCGACTTGGCCAACATATCCATAAAGGATGCCGGATTGCATCGCACTGATGGTGTTTTTTCCAACAATGTGATCTGGACGGACAATCTCAATTCTCGGCAGCTTCGCCGCTCTTGTATATAAAGCCTCAGTTGAGATGGTAATACCCGGCGCAATCGCTCCACCCATGTATTGTTTTTGTTCATTGATATAACAGTAGGTTGTTGCTGTTCCAAAGTCTACCACAATAAGAGGTGCCCCATATAGGTGAATGGCTGCTACTGCATTGACAATTCGATCGGCCCCGACTTCCTTTGGATTGTCACACATAATGTTTAATCCAGTCTTCATTCCAGGCCCTACAATTTGGGGTGTTATGTGAAAATACTTTTCGCACATTCTTTCAAGGGCGAACATCATTGGCGGGACCACAGACGAGATGATAATCCCTTCTATTTGATCAAACATCAGCCCCACATAATCGAATAAAGCCCTGATGGACATACCAAATTCATCTTCTGTTTTATGACGGCTTGTTTCAATTCGCCAATGGTAGTTTAGATCGCCATTATGATAAACACCTAAAACGGTATTTGTGTTTCCTACATCTATCACGAGTAACAACTTCATCACCACTTTGAATAGTTTCTCAAAAAGAGCATTTTTCGACTTTCTATCATACCATACACGAATTGAGTTCCATTTGTAAACAATTCGAAACCGATCCATTCATGAATCGAAATAAAAAAAGCTGCCGGTGATCCCGACAGCTTTCACAGAAGGAGATTAGATCTCCTCATCTTCTTTTTTCTTGATGTTTACTTTCACATCATCGTTTTTCTCTTCGTCATCTGCGTATACACGCTCTGGAAGCTTTCCAGTTTCGTAAAGAGATTTAATTTGTTCAGCATCTAATGTTTCAACTTCTAGAAGGGCTTGTGCGATGATTTCTAGCTTATCTTTATTCTCAGTGAGAATTTGTTTCGCACGTTCGTAGCTCTCCTTAATGAAACGCTGAACTTCTTGGTCAATTTCGTAAGCGATCGCTTCACTATAATTCGGTTCATTATTGAAATCACGTCCAAGGAAGACTTGACCTCCTTGTGATTGACCGAATTGAAGCGGACCAAGTTTATCAGACATACCAAACTCTGTGACCATTCTTCTTGCAATGCCTGTTGCACGCTGGAAGTCGTTGTGAGCGCCTGTACTTACTTCACCAAACGTAATTTCCTCTGCAACACGACCGCCGAGCAAGCCGACAATCTTATCAAGAAGCTCTGGCTTCGTTTGGAAATAACGGTCTTCTCTTGGAAGCATGACCGCATATCCGCCTGCCTGACCACGAGGAACGATCGTTACTTTATGCACCATGTCCGCTTCGTCTAGGATAAGACCAATGACGGTATGACCTGCTTCATGGTAAGCCACGATATTACGTTCTTTCTTCGAAATGACACGGCTTTTCTTCGCCGGCCCAGCGATGACACGGTCAGTCGCTTCGTCAATATCACGCATATCGATTTTCTTTTTGTTATGACGGGCAGCAACAAGTGCTGCTTCGTTTAGTAAATTCTCAAGATCTGCTCCAGAGAACCCTGGTGTTCTGCTTGCAATGGCTTTTAAGTTAACTGACTCGTCAAGTGGTTTGTTTTTCGCATGAACTTTCAGTACTTCTTCACGGCCAATAACATCTGGGCGGTCAACCGTAATTTGACGGTCAAAACGTCCCGGACGCAGCAATGCAGGGTCTAGAATATCTGCACGGTTTGTCGCAGCAATGATAATAATACCTTCGTTGGCACTAAAACCATCCATTTCAACAAGAAGCTGGTTAAGCGTTTGTTCACGCTCGTCATGACCACCGCCAAGACCGGCTCCACGCTGACGACCCACTGCATCAATCTCATCAATAAAGATTAAGCAAGGTGCATTCTTTTTCGCATTTTCGAATAAATCACGTACACGTGATGCACCGACACCGACGAACATCTCGACGAAGTCAGAACCACTGATACTGAAGAAAGGAACGCCTGCTTCTCCTGCAGATGCTCTCGCAAGCAATGTTTTACCTGTACCTGGAGGTCCTACTAGTAAAACCCCTTTAGGGATTCTTGCGCCAAGCTCCGCAAATTTACGTGGGTCCTTCAGGAATTCAACCACTTCTACAAGCTCTTGCTTTTCTTCATCTGCACCGGCAACATCTTTAAATTTCACACGTTTCTTCTCTTCTGTGTAAAGCTTCGCCTTACTCTTACCGAAGTTCATGACTCGGCTTCCGCCGCCCTGAGCTTGGTTCAATAAGAAGAAGAACAGGATAAAGATGATGATAAACGGAATGATGGTTGTCAGAACTTGCAGCCATCCATTTGTTTCAGGTGCTGGTTCTACTTTTACATCTGTATTCTTCAGTGCACTGTAAATTTGGTCAACACCTTGACCATCTGGAACATGGGTAATGAAGTATTGATCTTTCTTCGCGCCATCTAATTGACCACGAATTTCATAAACCCCTCTTACAGGCTGAATGGAGATACTCTCCACTTTTCCCGCACTTAGATTTTGCGAAAATTTGCTGTAAGACATGTTCTCAGGCTTTTGATTTGGGGATCCTAACCAACTGACGACCCCTATCACAAGTAATAAAATAAGTATATAAAAAATCGTATTACGAAAAACCCGATTCATTCCTTACCTCCTCCCACAGTAAGCACAACTATGTTCAATAGTATCATAGAAAATCATTCCAACACAACCAATAACCTCATGTATACGTATGCTGATCAGCCTTCGTAAACAGATGGTTTTAACACTCCAATATACGGGAGGTTTCGGTAACGTTCAGCGAAATCCAATCCATAGCCGACAACAAATGCATCTGGTACTTCAAATCCAACATAATCTGCTTTGATGTCTGCTTTGCGGCCGCTTGGTTTATCAAGCAATGTCACAATTTTAATGGAATTTGCTTTACGGTATCGGAAAAGCTCTACCAGATAGCTCAAAGTTAACCCACTGTCGATGATATCTTCCATAATCAAAATATCTCTTCCTTCAACAGAAGTATCTAGATCCTTAATGATCTTTACTTCTCCAGAAGATACGGTAGACTTTCCGTAGCTAGATACATCCATAAAATCAAGTTCTAAATATGTATCAATGTGTTTGATCAGGTCTGCCATGAATGGAAGAGCCCCTTTCAAAACACCAATAGCCAGGGGAAATTTACCATCATAATCACTGGTTAATGTTGCACCCAGTTCCTTCACTTTTTGCTGGATCTCTTCTTCTGAGATCAAAATCTTTTCAATATCTTGTTTCATGCTTTTGCTTGCCCCCTACAAATTTTCGTGCTGTCTATATTGTAATACAATGAGATCGCTGTTTGTCATATCAATTTCTTCAAAAACGGATTTTTTCAGACCTGGGATCCAGATGATTTGATGATCCGAGTCAGTGACGATCGGCCAGCTGTCTCTTTCTGCAAGAGGCACTTTTTTATCAATAAATATATCCTTCACCTTTTTTGATCCATTCATCCCTTTAAGTTTGATTCGATCACCATTTTTTCGTGAGCGAATGATCAAAGGGAGACGAACATGATCTTTTTGAAGCAAGAAAAAATGGTTTCCGTTCCGTGCATCCTTCGGAACATGATTTGATACAGCGATAGACTGTCCATTTGGGAGAAAAAGCTCTTCTCCGAGCTCAACCTTTAAGTGAAGAGCATAAGACTGGTCTAATACATGCGATCGCTCAAAGGTAAACATACAGTGATCATAAGACTTGACAGCTTGTAAACCTTTTGGCAAATCTAATGATCCAGACGGTTGATCGGTATGAGATAACCAGTCTAAAGTCCCTAGAATATGCTGGTTTGAAAACGCTGATTGAGTGTTTTCATAAAGATAGTTTAATATTAGTTGAATGCCTCTTCTTTGTAAAGGCAAAGGCAGGTCAAGCAAAGGCTTCGTTTTAATCTCAATTTGCTTAGGCGATTGACTCGTTATCACTTGGTTCATTTGTTCCTTTGTTAAAGCCTGCAAGTATTGCTCATCCTCAGTCAGCATGTCACTTACAAACTGAAAGCTTTCATGTACATGAGGTGCCTCTTCTTTTAACACGGGAAGAATGTGTCTTCTTACCCGGTTTCTCAAGTAGTCATCTGTATGATTGCTTTGATCAATGACATAGGGGACATGTTCTTTTTCACAAGCTTTTAGTATGTCGTCCTTAGAGTATCCAATGAGCGGACGAATCAGCCACCCATTTTGAAAAGGGCGTTTTGCTTGGATACCTGCGAGTCCTTTACCAACAGTCCCTCTCGCAAGTCTCATCAACATTGTTTCTACTTGGTCGTCTCCATGATGTGCAAGCGCTATAAATTGAGCGTTGTATTGCGCCATCAATTGACGAAAGAAAGCATATCTGCACTCCCTTGCAGCTGCCTGTTTGTTTAAGCGGTTTTCTTTTGCATATTGGGTGACCTGTATGCGGGACGATTCAAAAGGGATCTCGTGCTCCTTACAGTAAGCCTCAACAAATGCCAAATCAGCAAAGGACTCTTCTCCTCTGAACATGTGATCTACATGGGCTGCAATCAGCTGATAGGAACCTTTGCGGCGCTTGTTAAGTTCATGCAGTAAGAGCATAGAATCCGGTCCGCCGGAAACCCCGACAATGACTGTCGTATTTTCAAGGTAAACATCATGTTTTTTCAAAAAAGATTCAATTCTATTCACAACTTCCTCCTCACAAAGAGCAGGTAATTTAAAGATATACATATCCTATCACTTTCAGTAGCTCCAAGCAAAGAAGAAGCCTGCTTTTTTACAGCTCTACAACAGGAACAAAACCACATATGCACAGTAAAGGGCGAGTACACTGCATACGATAAGAATGGTTTCAAAAAGCCCGCCTGATTTTTTACGTGCTGACGTTCTTTTTGCTGCTGCAGCACGCGATCGTGTAGTCACTTGTTGATTTTGATTAACAGCGGGTTTTGGCGCGGGTTTTGGTTGCTGCTTCTTTTGACGCGTTTTTCTTGATGCAATCAGCTGTCCTTCTTTCAGCATCGCACTTTTCATGTCTGCTGCTGATTGATATTTACCTTGTAGAGCAGCCTTTAACACCCTTTCATATCGCTTTAATAAAGGATGTCCTTCAATGGCTCGATAAAGCTGTTTATCTGGTTCTGCTCCTTTTTTGAATTCTTTCTTATACGCACAGTTGACCATCACCATGGTCAGGGCAAATAAATCATAGGTTGGTTCAGCTTTTCGTGTACCGAATCCCCAATAGCCTCGATCAAAAAACTCGGTATACTCTTTAATTGCCCTGCCCGCTTTCGTCGTTCCTCCCACATCAATGCACCGGATTGTGGCAGGGGGACCAGAAACAATGAGATTATCCGGCTTCAAGTCACCAAAAATCCATCCTTCCTGATGTAAATGAGCCAGGCTAGATAAAAGCTGAATCATCAAAACAACGATCCACTCATCACCCTTTTGTTTCACAAATTCAAGCAATAATGGACCTCTGACATATTCCATCACATAAAAGGAGCGTTTTTGAGGCATACCGGGATAAATTGCATCATCCATATCATAAAAAGAAGGCCCCATGGTTTTCACAGGAGCCTTTGAAAAGGATTTTAATACATTGACTTCAGATGCAATGAGCATACTGTCATCACTCACTTTAAGGGCCGCTTGCCCATGTGGCGATTCGGCCAGATAGACAACACCGTTCGCCCCTTTTCCAAGCTCTTTTACAATACGGTAATGATGGTGGTGCCATTTCCCTTGAATCACCGTGCCTAACGGGATGTTAGAAGCCGAATTCATCATTATGCTCTTCCTTTGCTTCAAGCAGCCCTTTGCGTGAACGAACTGATTTGAAATGCTGAAGTGCTTCCCGAAGCGCTGGTCCCGTTGGGGTGATGCCTCCAGTGGTCAGTTTTGGGAAAATAGATGATAATGAATCGAATCGAGGCGTCCAATTCAACACAATTTCAGCATCTGAGTTTTTCCCGGGAAATACACACATCCCAAACTGATTTTCTCCAATTCTTGAATTTAAACTGATGGAAAGGTCGATAAGTGCCTCTTTGACGGTTGGCAGCTTCGGTTTCATACTTGCACTTGTATCAACAAGCACGAGTACTTGAAGGTGAACCGTTTCTCCTAACTCATCGACAACCTCCATTACTTCCCCGCGCTTATCAGGTGGAAGCTCTTCAATTTCAGTGTCTTTGCCGAGTATTTGCTGCAATTCTTTATTCACAACACCTTGCAGGGTTTGTGTCATTGCTTTTTTCGTGACCATTTGTACTGTTTGAGATAACTGCTGGACGTAGACAACTTGATGGATGCCCCCGCCTGCGAGAGCAATCCCCTCTACTTCCTTCATTGCTTCATGATCGTGTCTGTTTTCTTCCATAATGCCAATGACATTGACTGTAATCCCTTGTTCCTTTGCCAATGAGGCAATCGCAAGCGGATCCTCCCCGTGATTTGAGCAGCCATCTGTAATCAATAAGATTTGGTTGACGTGACCTTTTCGCATCTTCATTCCTCCTGGGATTGTAACTGAATGCTTATATCCCCATCATCGCCAGAAGAAATTCATATTATACGATATTTTAAGAAATCTCTTGTTTCTCAAGATAGAATGTACCGGTCGGAATGGAAGCCCATTTTGGTGTGTTGTGGTCGAGCCTGATGACAACAACTGTCATATCGTCGTCAATTTGGCCTGCTCTTGTTCGAATAACCTCTTCCATTAATAAATCAGCAATTTCTTGGGGATCTTCTGTTTTAAAGCTTTTCATTTTCCGTTTCACCCACAGATCATGATTTTCAATATGCTTTGGCCCCTCAAAAATACCGTCACTCATCATAATCAATAGGTCTCCTGCCTTCATCTGTTCGCTCACAACCTCGACCTCGAATTCATCAATAATACCGATTGGCAAGTTGCTTGCTTGTACCTTCATCACCTGATCACCCCGTTTAATAAAGCTGGGTGTTGAACCAATCTTGAGGAACTTACAGCTTGCATCCTGTAAATCAATGATCGATAAATCCAATGTTGAATAGATCTCGTCCGTCGTTCGTAAAGATAAAATACTATTAATGGTTTTAATCGCCACTTTTTCATTGATACCTGACGCCAATATTTTTTCTAACAGCTTAATCGTTTCATTGCTTTCAAAATGAGCACGTGCTCCGTTGCCCATTCCATCACTAATAGCTGCGGCATACTTGCCTGCTCCAAGCTCCATCATGCTGTAACTGTCTCCAGATACCAGTCCTCCGCCTTTTGCTGCATGTGCCACGCCTGTAGCCACTCGGTATGATTTAGCAGAGCCAAATACAACGTGGCAATAGCCTGTTGGATGCTCTGCACACTGTTCTGCTTTGACTAAAATCTGTTCTTCTAATATATCTGAAAGCATTGGCGCAATGATTTTTTCACATTCCCCATGCCCTTGGCAATATGGGATTCTCATTTCAATATCGACATTTCCCTGCTCCAAGCTATAGATTTCAACTTGCTGAATTTCAATGCCAAAGTGCTGAAGTGCTTCTATCATCTGCTCTTCCTGAATAAAATGCTGCTCTCTTTCTCGTTTTATTTCCCGGGAAAAATCCTCCATCACTTGTGAGACCCCCATCAGCTGTTCAGCCACAAGACGCCTGCTGTCTTGGACTTTTTTCTTCAGTGTCTGGTTGGCTTTATAGTAAGCAATCTCCTCTTCGATCAATTCCTCAACATGTTTTGATTTTGAGCAGTGCTGACTAAATTTCTTTTTCAATTTTCGGTTATGCTCATACGTTTTTTCATCAGATTCATGCATAACTTGTTTCATTAGTTCATAGGTTGTATCAAAGTTCTGCACCCAGCATTTATTTTTCTTATAGCACGTTTGACAGGATCGTTCTGTGATCGTACTTAAAAAAAGATCTACATCCTCTTCCTGCTTCTTCTCTTCAGGAATGGATTCGTAAAATGTCGCAAAACTCTCAGACAGCGCATGAAATACATGAGAGAATTGATCTACCTTTTTTGCTGTCACGTCTCTTACCTTCCGAGCATATTGCTGCTGCTCTTGTACATGCTCTACCGTACCAGGAATGTATTTCGCTACCTTGGAAGTAACTGATTGCGGCGTGAGTAAAAAGAGCGCAACCGCTATAAGTGATTCATACAGTGTGGTCATGAGACCTGCTGACCCTTCCCCGTACAGTGAAATGAGTAAGGAACCCACAATTAAGCCGATGGCTGCCCCTGCTTTCTTCCCTTCTTTCAGCAATCCGCCTAATAAGCCTGAAAAGGCAAGAAGACTCATCTGATAAAGGTTTCCGATGTTAGCGAGACCGAGAATTAATCCTGTCACAACACCGACCGTACAACCAATACTGGCTCCGCCAATAAAGGCAAATGTCAGCACTACATAACGTGACAAAATATGCTCTGCCTGCATTCCTTGAAATGTGATCCCAGCAAGACCAGTTAAAACTGAGGCAATTAAAATCATAAAACAAATAATTTCTTCGACCTTTAAAGAGTGTTTAATTTTCCTGACTGTAAAAATCGGCAGGCTTTGAAGAAAAATCAGAGTCAAAATGAAGGCAAGTCCTGCTTCGACACCCGCCATGACGTAATCATAACTTTGCACAGCACCTTGCTCTAGGTAAACAAACGCTCCCCGGGTGATCAGCATTGAGAGAACAATGACAACCGGCAATGTTTTCACTGGGTCTTTGATGATGAAAGAAACCACCTTTGACATAAGGAGAAACATGAGCAGCGACGCAAACACAAACAATGCATTTTGAGGTGATATCGTCATCGCCCCAGCGAGTAATGCTAGACAAGCAAGCATCGCCTTATCTCTTTTAATAAGCAGCATGGAGCCAAAGAAAGGCAGAGCAAACGGCATAATTTCAGATAATATAAAGGCTCGTCCTAATAAAAAGCCTAGAACAACATAAATAAACCCTTTATAGAAAAAAAGAGAATGCGTGTGATGAAGAAACAGGTTTTTCATCTTTTTTAGCCCCGCACTGATTCTTTCAAACCCCGCTCCTGTTAAATCAGTTCTTCTTTCTAGTTTTTCCATCTTCTCATCCCCCACCTGATATTCGTTGCTTGTCATTATAGCGAAGGTGAAAAAGAAATTTTGTCAAAAGAAGTTGTCGTTTCCATAAAACGTTCGACGCTTTATTCGTCAAAGAGGCATACTTTCATGAAAGTCGATGTCTTTCATCAGAATTTTACGAAGGCACAAAAAAACAGCTTTCCTATAGAAAGCTGTTTCAAATATGACCCGTACGGGATTCGAACCCGTGTTACCGCCGTGAAAGGGCGGTGTCTTAACCGCTTGACCAACGGGCCTTGCTTTATGTTCTAGTTAAAAGGATAGCGGCGGAGGGGATCGAACCCCCGACCTCACGGGTATGAACCGTACGCTCTAGCCAGCTGAGCTACACCGCCATAATGAAAATGCGCTAAGAAGCACAAGAACTATAATACAAAGGATTCGCTTGTCCGTCAATAGAAAGTTTTAAATTAAATGACGAAATCTCAAAAAATGTCGGATGGATCATGAAAAAAAGCACCTGCTGAACAGCAGATGCTTTGTTGTGAAAATATATAGAAAGCAGCAACAAGTTAACCTCTTCTTGCTCCGCGCCCCCCACGTTTTGATTCCGTGTTACGTTTTAAAGATGTTAAGCGATCTTCGCTATCTTTTAAGAATTTGTTCATTTTTTGTTCAAACGATTCCTTCGGACGGAAATCATTTCTGCTTGGTCTTGATTGTTGTTGAGGACGATCTTTTGCTTTTTTAATGGACAAGCCGATTTTACCGTCTTTTTCAACGTTAATCACTTTCACTTCAACTTGTTCACCGACTTTTAAATGCTCATTAATATCTTTTACATAGTTATCGGCTACCTCACTGATATGAACGAGACCAGTTGAACCGCCTGGCAACTCCACAAAAGCTCCAAAATTTGTAATGCCCGTAACTTTCCCTTGTAACTTGCTGCCAACTTCAATCGACATAAAAAAAGTGCTCCTCCTTAGACTTATAAAAAAATCTCATTTGTTCAATTATACATAAACTGAATTTTAAGTGTCAACAAGGCTAATCGCTCTTATTGCCCACATCAAAGATTTTTTCGCCTTTTTTGGACATATAATAGTCCCGTCGTGCCAGTTCGAGTACGTATTCCTTGCTTTTCAGCTTCTTAATTTCATCAGAAATATCTTCCTGCTTTGTTTTTAATTGCTTCAACTCTTTTTCGAGCGCAACCTTCTTCTCTTCTTTTTCCTTTAGTGAAGACGATTGCGACCAGAGGGCACTTGTCACCAAGACAGCAAACATGAGCACGATTACACCAAACACGGTAAGCCTTCTAAGGAGTCCGCGACGTTTGCGTTTTAAGCGCTGCGCTTGCTGTTCCATTTGTTTTTGATAATCATTTTGAATTTGTGCGATATTTCGTTTTCTCTTGTTCAAGATTGAAGGCCTCCTCTCTTACTTTGTCCAGAATTGTTTCCATTTCGTTTTGATGGTACCAGATAATTTCTTGGCCCCTTGTAAAATTCCTGCTCCTTTTGAGAAAAACAATCTCATTGATGTTCGCCATTTTTCGGGAATCCGATGAATAATGGTCACATTGAGTAACCAGATGAGCGGATAACAAACAATCGACAGCACCTTCCACACGAGCCGAAACGTAAAACGAACTAGACGTAAGAGCGAGTGGAGCAAGAACAGAAAAGCACTTATGACCAATGTGATCATCCAGCGGATCGGCTGGAAGACAACCGACATGACCAGCCTTTTTAGGAAGAGAACGGTCTGATATACACACATCATGATAAACTTGAGAATCTTGAGATACAAATGTTTCATCAATGCCTGATACATCGAGAAACCTAGAGCAACGGCTAGAAAAATATAAAGCCTGAATTCTCCCTCATTTGTCAGCAGCAGGACGTAAAAGAATAAGAGACCCTGTACCATCCAAAAAAGGAGATCGTGGATAGCCAAAAGCCATTTTGCTGTTTTTTCCCGGTTCACAAACAGCTTGTACGTATCAAGCGATGCGCCCAGCCAGATGCCCATCGCCGCCATGGAAAGCATCGTATAAAACTGGACTGTCAGCGTCATTTAAACAGCTTGCTAAAAAATCCTTTAGCTTTCTCCCCGTGCTGCTCATCAACATAGATTAAATCAAAGACACGCCCTTTGATCGACACAACGCCCTTTTCGACGTCTAGGTTTTTCATTTGCAGATTTTCTCCGCGGATGGCGAGAATCCCCATGACCGTCTCCAGAAGAAATTCCTCACTATCAAAGCTTTCCACTTGTTTGACACCAGTAATATCTAAATGCTTTCTGTTTCGCATTGTGACATTGTGCTCCGCGTCTGATGACAGCTTCGTGCCTTGAGGTTGATTATAATATTGATTCATCTATACATCCCCCATATCTCATACTTGCATGTTACTGCATTGTATGTGATAAGAGGGTCTTTTAGAACAAGCCCTATTCTGCTGTTTTTTCTTCTTTAAGCACAGTATACATGCCAGCTGCTTCTTCTTTTTTCGTCGTGTCCTTTAACTCGTTGACTTGAACAGTCACTAGTTTTTGACCAAAGCGGATTTGCAGCTCATCTCCTTCTTTCACGTCAGAGCTTGCTTTGGCCTGTGTTCCGTTAATAGATATCCTGCCTTGATCAGCTACTTCTTTTGCCAATGTTCTTCTTTTAATTAAACGGGACACTTTTAAAAATTTATCTAGTCTCATGTGTGTTCACCTCTTTCTATGCGTTTCGCATCGTTCCATAGATCGTCCATTTCCTCTAGCGTTAAGTCATCTAATGAACGGCCCATGTCCTTTGCTTTTTGTTCGATATGCTGAAAGCGCCGTATGAATTTTGTGTTGGCAGAAGCGAGTGCCGTTTCAGGCTCTAGGTGATAGAACCTGCCAATATTGACGAGAACAAACAAAAGATCTCCAAATTCATCTTTCATCTGCTTCGTTGCACCTTCGTCCGTCTTCTCTGCCACTTCAACGAGAAATTCCTGCTTTTCTTCTTCGTATTTGTTCCAAATATCTTGAACATCTGTCCAATCAAAGCCTACTTTGGCAGCTTTCTTTTGGAGCTTATATGCCTTTGTTAGTGCCGGAAGTGTCGCCGGAATCGATTGCAAAATAGAACCGGTCCGCTCTGGCTTCTCCTGCTGTTTGATTTTTTCCCAGTTGGCCACCACATCTGCTGCTTCAGAAACATTCGTGTCACCAAACACATGGGGGTGGCGCCGAATCATTTTTTCTGTGACATGCTGAATGACGTCATCAATTGAGAAATAACCGTCATCTTCGCCAATTTGAGCGTGAAGTAACACCTGCAGCAGCACATCGCCAAGCTCTTCCACCATATGATCTGGGTCATCTTCATCTATCGCTTCAAGCAGTTCATAGCATTCTTCAATTAAATATGGTTTGAGTGATTCATTGGTTTGTTTTTGATCCCATGGACAGCCGCCCGGACCTCTTAATGTACGTATGACGTCACGGATGGTGTCAAATTGTTGATAAAGCAGCTGTTCATCTTGAATTGGAGGAACATAAACACTCGTTAAGTTATTTATCGACACATCTCGATCAAGTTCAAATAAAGGAACGGCAGTAATCTGTTCCTGACTGCTTCCAGCTGCTGTCACAATATAAACTTCATAATCGTCAGGGAGCTTTTCCATCAGCGTGAGTTTCACATTCGAAGCTGTCATCTGATCATATACCTGACAAATCAGGACGTGCTGGGTTAATTTCAGATCATCCGCTCTCATATCCCCTGCATCAACGAATTGTAATCCCTCGATGGGGTCAATTTGCAAGGAGTTGAATGTCGCATCTAGAAAGCTTTGTCCACCAGCGACAGACACCTCAATCCCGCGCTCTTTCTGCCCGGCGACGAGCAGCTGTACGGTCTTTTCTGCCACAAATGGATGACCAGGTACAGCGTACACAATGTTTTTTTCCGCTGCCTCTGCAAATAATATTTCGGTAATTTCCTGATACACCTGATTAAACTGATCATGCTTTTCATAAATTTCATCAAAAAAGGTGAGAGATGGGACCTCCTGCATTAACTCTGCGGTAAGCGGATGATCCTGCGTTCTCATAAATACTTCTTTCGCCTGCTTCAGCTGCTTATATACACCGAGCGTCAGCTGATCCATGTCGCCTGCCCCGAGACCGACGACGGTAATCTTACCTGCCATTTTGATTCCCTCTCATCTGTTTAAAATATAAAATCTTTTCTCCTAATGGAATGAGTCTCCATTCCTCGTCCGTAAATACTTCTAGCTTAAGAATACTATATAAAAAGGCGAAACCACCAATAAAAACTGATGTCAGGCTCTCTAAAACGGAAAACGGACGTTTTTCAAAGGGAATCACCCATGAAAACAGAGCCTGATATCCTATTAAGACCACAGCCATGAAAGCGGCTGATAAAAGAATTTTCACCGGGAACAACTCTCTCAATGAAATCCATCCTTTATGCTTCAAATAAACGGCATTGAGCACGGCTGCTGTGAGAAAACCACATACAGTTGACCATGCGGCACCGTGGATGCCAAATAACGGTACAAGCGCAATCGTTAGAATCCATTTCACCAGCACGCTGAGAACCACCACAACAGCAGGATACACAGTATGCCCGAGCCCTTGCAGTAAAGCCGCCTGCGTAATGGCAATCGACGTAAAGACGATCGATATACAGAATATTTGCAAGGCATCGGTGCCTAAATCATTACGAAAAAGCATTGTATTGACTGGTGCTAAAATACAAATCAGTCCAACTGCTGACCCTATCCCTAATACCGACGTGGTCTTAACCGATGAGCGAACTTTTTGCCGTATCGTTTCATGCTCTCCATTCCTCATGGCTGCCGATAAAAATGGCACAAGAGAGGTTCCGATGCTGATGGCAAACACCGTTCCGAGCTGTAAGAAAGGCTGGCCTCGGTCATATACACCTTTCGCCGCCTTTGCTGCCGCTTCACTGAGACCCTCGCTGCGCAGCAGCGCATACAGATGAAAAGCATCAATCATTTGCATCCATAAAATGAGCAAACCGCTGACACAAATCGTCAATGTATACAGCACCAAACTCTTCATAACATCTTTTTTTCGAAGTGTCGCCTGTTTGCCTGACATACTTGCAGCAGACTGCTTTCGATAGGTCAGCCAAAGGAAAAGAAGCAAAATGAGCGAGGCCGCACTTCCTGCGATAGAAGAGAACACCGCACCCGCCCCTGTTTCATAAAGCGAATAGCCGTGCCTCACGAAATAGAAGGATAAAACAAGCAGGACACCTACCCTGATGAGCTGCTCAACCAATTGAGAAACAGCTGTTGGAAGCATCAGACCGTCACTCTGAAAAACTCCCCTCAGCATCACGGTGAGCGGCAGAAATAGAAACACAAAAGCACTCATCTGGATGAGCAGAATTAATTGACTGTCTGCCATAAGACTCGCAATTGTGCCTGCTCCTATGTAAAGACAAAGAAATAAGACTAGGCTCAGTAAAGTGATATAGACCAAGGATACCCTTGTAATGATCCGTCGATTCTCTTCCCCATGCTCACTCAAAAGCTTGGACACCATGACAGGAAAACCTGTTGTACCAAGCATGATGGCAATGCCAAGGAAAGGATATACCTGCTGATAAATATAAAACCCTGTGTCCCCTACGATGTTTTGAAACGGGACACGGTAAACGGCACTTAATATCTTTGATAACAAGCCTGCGATGGTCAAAATCACCGCACCCTGGAAAAGCCAATGCGGCTGATTCACAGCATTTTTCATGGATGACTCCTTTAAAATAAATCTACAGTTAAACGCACTCATTATAACATACGTGAATGAAAAGACGTTTCTTTCTAAGGAGTAGACGGCACATGTCTCGTTTTGTTTCATCCCATATAAAAAACCGACAAAATCAAATGATTTCATCGGCATTCTTTCATTTTATCAAGATGATATAGAGTTATTAGACCTAATGTTCCATTTGACGGGCTAAGAAGCCAGCTGCCGTTTCTGCCGCTTTATGCTCCACTTCTCCCATTGAACGCTCTTTAGAAAATAAGACGACGGCGCCAATTGGATCTCCGTTCGCAACAATAGGTGCAATGGTATAAGCAGATACGTCATCATCAATACCATCGACAAGTTGAATTTCTTTTTTATTTTCTTCTAACACAGAATTACGCTGATCCATTGTTCGTTCAAGTAAATCACTGATGGATTTGTTCAAGTACTCTTTTTTCGAACTGCCGGATACAGCAATATACGTATCTCGATCACAGATCAGGATGGAATGACCCAAACTGTCGAATAATGCATCAGCATATTCCTTCGCAAAGTCTCCTAGCTCACTAATCGGCGAATACTTCTTCAAAATCACTTCTCCATCGCGGTCGACGAAAATCTCAAGCGGATCTCCTTCCCGGATGCGCAATGTTCTGCGAATCTCCTTCGGAATAACCACTCTACCTAAATCATCGATGCGGCGTACAATTCCAGTTGCTTTCATTCACTGCTGCCTCTCTTTCGTTTGATGATGTGTTGGGTGAATGGAACAAAAGCGTCCACTTTATGCAACATTCACCACTTGACCCTGAGTTTAGTATCCGTCACATCAAACGTAATATACACGAGAGACAAACAAAATTTTATGAAGATGGAATGGTTTCTTTTTTCACATCTTGAAGGCCTCGAAGCATGTTAAGAACAACCTCAAGCCATTCCTCGGTCTTCTTGCCTTTCGTTTGGACAGAAATAATCAGCTTGCTGCCTTCCATTCCTAACCCGATTTCACGTCCATATTTACTGCCGAGCTCAAATAATTTTTGACCGTCGATTTCACTGCTTGCTTTCTCATCAAGAGTCATTCTGACAATGCCTTTCTCCATCTTGATCAGCTCGACACGTTCCTGGACAGCGTACACCTTCATTGTCGCAATCGTAAACAAGTCTGCCACTTCTTGCGGATATTCACCAAATCGGTCGATCATTTCATCCTGAAGCTCTTTTCTCTCTTCAATCGATCCAATTGCTCTGAACTGTTTATACATTTCAATCTTTTGCTTGCCATCCGAAATATAAGTGTCTGGGATGTAAGCATCAATTTGCAGATCAATTTCTGGCTCGAATTTATCTTGAGCCGTTGTATCGCCTCTTCTTTCCTCAATGGCTTCTTTCAGCATTTGAGAATAGAGGTCGAATCCAACTGAATCAATGAAGCCATGCTGCTGAGCACCAAGTAAGTTTCCTGCTCCTCGAATTGTTAAATCACGCATCGCAATTTTAAACCCAGATCCGAGCTCTGTGAATTCTTTAATAGCTTGAAGTCTTTTCTCCGCAACTTCAGAAAGAACTTTATCTTTTCGATACGTGAAATAAGCATAAGCAACACGGTTCGAACGCCCGACTCGTCCTCTTAGCTGGTACAGCTGAGAAAGCCCCATTTTATCGGCATCGTGGACGATGAGTGTGTTCACATTTGGAATATCGACTCCCGTTTCAATGATGGTGGTACTGACCAATACATCTGATTCACCTTCAAGGAAATTGATCATCACTGATTCCAGCTCGTTCTCACTCATTTTCCCGTGCGCATAACTGACTTTTGCGTCTGGGACTAGCATGGAGATTTCATCTGCTTTTCGTTCAATATCCTCAACACGGTTGTAAAGGAAGTACACTTGACCGCCGCGTGCTAATTCTCGCTCAATCGCTTCTCTGACTAAAGCACCATTGTACTCGACCACATAGGTTTGAACAGGGAATCGGTTTTCAGGCGGTGTTTCAATAACCGATAAATCCCGCACGCCAAGCATGGACATATGAAGCGTACGCGGAATTGGCGTAGCCGTTAATGTCAGTACGTCGATATTGGCTTTCATCTGTTTAATTTTCTCTTTATGCGTCACACCAAAACGCTGTTCCTCATCTATGATTAACAGTCCTAAATCCTTGTAGACGATGTCTTTTGAAAGAAGACGGTGTGTGCCGATGACCATATCAATCGTTCCGTTTTTCAGCCCTTTTAACGTTTCAGTTGTTTCTTTTCTTGTACGGAAACGGCTCAGCTGCGCAATTTTGACAGGGTAGTCTTGGAATCGGTCCATGATTGTGTCAAAATGCTGCTGTGCTAAGATGGTTGTCGGAACAAGCAGGGCTACCTGCTTCCCGTCAGCAATCGCTTTAAAGGCCGCACGAATAGCCACCTCCGTTTTTCCGTAACCCACATCTCCACAAAGCAGACGGTCCATTGGACGTTCCCGCTCCATATCCTGTTTAATTTCGTGAATCGAACGGATTTGATCATCTGTTTCCTGATAAGGGAACGCAGATTCAAACTGGCGCTGCATCTCATGATCAGGCGAGAAAGCATATCCTTTGCTTGCCTCGCGTTCTGCGTACAGTTTAATCAGATCATCTGCGATGTCCTGTACAGATGTTTCAACTTTTTTCTTCACGCGTTTCCAATCGCTGCCGCCTAGTTTGTACAGCTTTGGTTCTTTACCTTCTGATCCTACATATTTCTGCACCTGATCAATTTGTTCAACCGGTACATAAAGCTTGTCGCTTCCTTGATAATGAATATTTAAATAATCTTTATGAATGCCGCCGATTTCAAGCGTTTCAATTCCTAAATATTTACCGATCCCGTGGTTAATGTGCACCACATAATCGCCGACTTGAAGCTCTGAATAGCTCTTGATCCGCTCTGCATTGGTCAGCTTTTGCTTACGCGCCTGTTTTTTCACACGTTTCTTGAAGAGTTCACCTTCTGTGATCACAGCAATTTTTGATAACGGCAGTTCAAAGCCTGTTTGCAGCTCACCTTGCAAAATATACACCTGTCCGCTCACAAGCTCAGCGTCCGGTTTAGCAAGAGCGGCTTCAATGTCATAATCATGCAGAACAGACGACAGCTTTTCTGTCCGCTCTTCATCCGCACCTAAGAAGACAACCGTGTATTGCTGTTTTTTATAGCGTTCAATTTCACTCGCCAGCACATTCATCTGTCCGTGGAAATTCTGCATTTGCTTACTAGATACATTGACGATATTTTGCGGATTTGTCTGCTGGACATGTCTCAGGAACAAAGAGTAGTACAGAATGGATCTCGATTGCTGATTGATCAGTTCTTGGAACGGGAAAGATAGAGATAAATCATGAAGAATATTGCCTTCTTCAAGCAGACTAATTGTCCAATCGGCTTCTTCCTGTTCAAGCTGTTCTTCCATCTCCTGAATTCTGCTGATTTCATCTAAAATAATAATCGTATCCTGCGATGTGTAATCTAGCAAACTAGCAGGCTTTTCATAGAAATAGGACAAGTACTTCGTCATTTCCTGTGTCACGATGCCTTCTAGCAGCTTCTCGCGATCAGCAGATATATTTTGATGAAGCAGTTCTTTTTGCTGATCTGAGTTGAATTTCTTTAAGCTCTTCGCCAGCCCTTGATCAAGCTGTTCAATGGCTCTCACTCGTTCAGGACCTCTCACAATTAACTCTTTTGCAGGACCTATTTTGATTTCTTGAAGGGTTTCTAATGAACGCTGTGTATCTGAATGAAACGTTCGAATCGAGTCTACTTCTGTATCAAACAGTTCAATACGGATTGGATGGTCTTCCGTTAACGCATAGATGTCGATAATTCCTCCGCGCACACTAAAATCTCCGGGCGCTGCAACCATCGACGTCCGGTCATAACCAATTTGTACGAGCTGTTTTGAAAACGCCTCCAAATCAATTTCTTCACCGATCTTTAAATGGATCTGACTCTCCTTCCAGAGCTCAACTGGCGGAAGCATCCTGCGCACCGCAGCAGCGGGAGTGACGATAATGGGGTTTTCTCCATTCGCAAGTCGATTCAAGACATCCAAACGCTGTGCTCTCAGTTCAGGACTGGCCACTGCAATTTCTGAAGCGATGAGTTCATTGACAGGATAAAGAAGGACCGAGCGATCCGGCATCACACTTGCTAGATCATCTGTTACCTTCTGCGCCTGATATAAATTGTGAGTCACAATAAACATTGGCCGCTTCAGTTCGTCTGATATCGCGGCTGTAAATAAAGATCTGACGGAGCCTGATAGTCCGGCAAGCAGCTGTTCTTTTAACCCTTCCTTTAGCCCATTAAAAATGGACTGAAAATCATCACTTTGTTTGATAAATGATTGTATGTTTTTCATTTGGCTCCTCCTCCCTGTTTGTTTAAAACAGAAAAACGCTTTGGTCTAATATCTACACCAAAGCTTTTTTATTGAATAAAAGTATGATACTGATGGTAATCAGGATTTCTTTCGAGCGCCTCTTGGCAATCCTCACAAATGGTTTGTACATGTAAATCACCATTTTCCCTATAAGAAATCATATCGTTTCTTTCCTCATTTGTTAAGTGATGAAATCCAAGTGCTTCACTTTGGACAGCGGATTCATCTAGACTGCCAACCTTTACACCACAGTGGCGGCAGTAATAATGCAAAGCCATACGTGATCCTCCCATGCTGAGATTTTATGATCAGTATGTGCTTCGCTTATCATTCTTATACCTTCTTGTTAAAATCATTCATCACTTCTAAAAACGGCTTTTTTAAAGCCGCTTCACAAGCCTCGACAGACGATTGAATGGCTGATGCGATGTCAGGCTGTTCTTCTTCTGAGAAACGCCCTAGTACGTAATCAACGACCTTCATGCCGTTTTGAGGACGTCCAATGCCGATACGGAATCGGTCAAATTCAGGTGAACCTAAATGCTGAATCAATGATTTGATTCCATTATGCCCGCCTGCACTTCCTTTTGTACGTAAGCGAATCCGGCCAGTTGGCAAATCAAGATCATCATAAATCACTTTCAAATGTTCGAGGGGAATATCGTAATAGTCCATCAGCGGACGCACACATTCTCCTGATAAGTTCATATATGTAAGCGGCTTTACAAGTAGAACCTTTTGCCCCGAAACAAACCCAGTTCCAAATTGTCCATGGAATTTTGATTGATTTAAAGGAATGTCCCATTTTTTCGATAATTCATCTATTGTCATAAACCCGACATTATGTCTTGTTTTTTCATATTCTTTTCCTGGATTGCCTAATCCAACGAATGCAATCATGAAACCAATAACCTCCTTTGTCACACAGCACACGCCTAAAAAATGAGCCAATCAGATTGCCTCATGTAAAAACGTATGAATTCTTTTCATTCTAGCACAAAAGACGCAACCGCGGGAGGGTTACGTCTTTAAATGACCAGTTATTCTCCATCGTCATCCTTTTCTTTAATGGCCTCAGGCTCTTGCGGCTCTTCTTCGCTATCCGGCTCAGGAACCTCTGATTGCTGAGGCGGCAGAATGGAGGCAACGACTTCTTCTGGATCGTTATTGATTTGATAAGATGACTGAACAGGCAGATCAGCAACTGTTAAGACATCATTGACTTCTAAGTTTGTAATATCAGCTTCAATATTCTGCGGGATATCTTTTGGTTTCGCTGTAACAGATAGTTCAAATAGTGGCTGCTGAAGCACACCGCCATCTTTTACCCCTTTAGACTCGCCAATCAGCTGTATTGGCACATCTGCCTCAATTTCACGCTGTAAGTCAACGACTTGGAAATCAGCATGGACAAGCTCGTTTTTCAACGGATCTGTTTGTAATTCTGTCACCATCACAGATTTCGTTTCACCACCCACATCTAAGGTGATAATTGTATTCTTCCCTTCATCACGTAAGGTCTTTAATAAATCGATGCTGTCTAATGAAACAGCCAGGCTGTCTGTATTTTTTCCGTATATGACACCAGGAACGTGTCCTGAATGACGGATTTTTTGCAGTGTGGAACGTTTGAAATCAGTTCTTTTATTTGCTTTTAAAGTTGCCATATTCAGCACCATCCTATTTCTTTTTTGTCACTACTCTCATAATTACCCATAACCGAATCATTTTAAACCTATTTGCCGTGAATGATGATAGCAAAAAGACCCCAAGCTTGATGCCTAGGGCCTTTTTTAATCAGAAAATTAGCTGAAAAGGTAGCTCACAGATTCTTCTTCATGTACACGGATGATGGCTTCTGCAAGCAAAGGCCCAACCGAAAGCGGAATGAATTTTCCAACTTTCTTGTCATCAGTTAATTGAATACTGTTTGTCACAACCAATTCTTTAATTTTAGAGTTTGTGATACGTTCTACTGCTGGTCCAGACAATACTGGGTGCGTACAACAAGCATATACTTCAGCTGCTCCATTTTCGACTAGCGCATTTGCTGCAAGTGTAATAGTACCAGCTGTATCAATGATATCATCGATCAGAATCGCCGTTTTGCCTTCAATGTTACCAATAATGTTCATGACTTCAGCAACGTTTGGCTTTGGACGGCGTTTGTCGATAATTGCGATTGGCGCTTTCAGGCGGTCTGCCATTTTACGCGCACGTGTCACACCACCGTGGTCAGGAGACACAACAACGATATCATTCAAGTTCTTCTGTTCGAAATAGTTTGTTAAGATTGGCACAGCCATTAAGTTATCGATTGGAATATCGAAGAAACCTTGGATTTGCGGCGCATGAAGATCAAGCGCAATCACACGTGTAGCACCTGCTGTTTCAAGCAAGTTCGCAAAAAGCTTCGCAGTGATTGGCTCACGAGGTTTTGCCTTACGATCTTGACGTGCATATCCGTAATAAGGGATCACAATATTGACAGTTTTCGCTGAAGCGCGTTTTAGCGCATCCACCATAATGAGCAGTTCCATAATATGCTCATTGACTGGCGCACTTGTTGATTGAATGACATAACAATCACAGCCGCGGATACTTTCTTCAATATTGATTTGGACTTCACCGTCACTAAAACGTTTAACAGAGCTCTTTCCTACATCAACTCCGATACGATCGGCAATTTCTTTGGCAAGTTCAGGGTTTGAATTCAAAGAGAATATCTTTAAATTCGCATCAGCATAACGATTAGACATGGTATGGTAAACCTCCGGGTATTTGGATTATTTTTTATGAATATTTTTCACATAATCTTCTTTATTGACTTGTCTTGCTCTAGCAATAGACAATGCATCCTGCGGTACATCTTCTGTAACCGTTGAACCGGCTGCAACATATGCCCCTTTTCCGACAGTGACTGGTGCAACTAGATTTGAATTACAGCCAATAAATGCGCCGTCTTCAATCTTCGTTAAGAATTTGTTTTTCCCATCATAGTTGACTGTAATGGAACCACAGCCAAGGTTTACATCAGTTCCGACCTCTGCGTCTCCAATGTAGCTTAGATGAGATGCTTTGCTGCGGTCTCCGAAAACTGTTTTCTTGATTTCGACAAAATTCCCGATTTTTACTTCATCGCCAATTTTCGACAACGGGCGAATATGAGCAAACGGTCCAATTGTCACATCAACTCCAACCTCACTATCGCAGACGACAGATTGCTTAATGACTGTTCGATCTCCGATGATGCTGTCAACAACTTCAGTGTTTGGCCCAATAGTGGCGTCTGCACCGATTTTTACATTCCCTTTGATGACCGTCCCAGGATAAATAACTGTATCTTCACCGATGACAGCATCTGGCGAAATATACGTGTTCTCAGGATCAATCAAGGTCACACCATTCTTCATATGCTGATGATTAATACGTCGCTTCATGAATTGCTCTGCTTGTGATAGAGCGATACGGTCATTAACTCCAAGTGTTTCTTCAAAATGCGGTGTTTGATAAGCTGCAACTGTTTGCCCTTCATTTTTTAGAATTTCAATAACGTCTGGCAAGTAGTATTCACCCTGTGCATTTTCATTCGACACTTGCTCAATCACACGGAAGAGATCTTCATTTGAAAAGCAATAAGTCCCTGTATTAATTTCATTCACTTGACGCTCTGCATCGTTCGCATCTTTATGCTCCACAATTTTCACGACAGCACCTGTTTCGTCACGAATAATACGGCCATAGCCTGTCGGATCATCCGCATGTGCTGTTAAAATAGTGACTTTCGCTTGATGTTTTTGATGCTCGCTTAACATGGCTTCCATTGTTTCCGCTGTCAATAATGGCGTATCACCACAAATGACAATGGTTGTTCCCTTTTCCTGCGCGAGGAACGACTTTGCTTGTTTGACGGCATGGGCTGTTCCCAGCTGTTCTTCTTGAAGTGCATACTCACTTCTGTCTCCAAGCTGCTCTTTCACGTCCTCTGCACCATGACCGACAATCGTCACTAGCTTGGCTAAAGAAAGCTTTAACGCTTCATCTGCCACATGCTCGACCATTGGCTTTCCGCAAACTGGATGAAGTACTTTATATAGCTTTGACTTCATTCTCGTTCCTTTTCCCGCTGCTAAAATCACTGCGAACCGCTTATCCATTGATTGGCCTCCAATATCCCTATTATCCATAGAAAAATATATCCTAAATAAAGACTGATTTCAAGGATACATAAGGAAGTACAATAATTTTCTAACAAATGAAAGACTTAAGAAACAAGAGAAAGAACGCAAAAAAGACAGCATTTAAAAGAAAACATTCATTTTCTCTTAAAGCCGCCTTTTTAGGTTCACATATGATTAAGAAGCTCCAGCTTCTTCATATTCAATTGTTTCTTCCTCTTCGCCTAAGCGATGATATTCATTTAATACAGCATCTTGGATTTTACCCCGAGTGCTTGAATTAATTGGATGTGCAATATCGCGAAACTCTCCATCAGGCGTGCGTTTGCTAGGCATTGCTACAAACAACCCATTGTTTCCATCAATCACACGAATATCATGAACAACAAATTCGTGGTCCAGCGTGATGGATGCAATCGCCCTCATGCGACCATCGGTATTCACGCGGCGTAATCTTACGTCAGTAACTTCCACAGTAGTTCACCACCTTTTCCCAATATAAAAGCATTACTTAGGTATTCAACGATCGTGGTGATTCTCCTGCTCTTTTTTTAAACTTTTTTTGAAATATCGGGATATTTATACATTATTTGTCATATTCGTGACGGCGCTTACATTCTCAGCATAAAAAAAGACATCATGATGATGTCTTTCCCTGCATATGATGAAACCAAACGGCTTTCATTGAGAGTGCCTGTTTATTTTACTAATGCAACTACTTCTATTTCTACAAGCGCATCCTTTGGAAGTCTTGCCACTTCCACGCATGAACGAGCTGGTTTATGTGTATGGAAATACTCACCGTACACTTCATTCACTTCAGCGAATTGTTCCATATCTTTAATGAAAACAGTTGCTTTCACGACTGTTTCAAAGGAAGCACCTGCTGCTTCAAGTACAGCCTCAAGATTACGGAATACTTGATGTGTTTGTTCTTTAATATCTCCATTTACAAAATCTCCAGCTGGGGTTAATGGAATTTGCCCTGAGCTGTAAAACATGTTATTGACAATAATTCCTTGAGAGTAAGGTCCAATGGCTGCTGGTGCATGTTTGGTTTGAACAACTTTTGTCATATCAATCTCTCCCATTCAAATACATGTTTAATCAAAGCTTACGCTTTCGAATGAAAAAACTCGTGGAAATTGCCTTCATTGATCTCAATGATTTTTTGCTTCATATCAATGGTAGAAAGCTTTAACAACGAGACATATTCATCGACAAGACGTTCATCTACGCCTTCATCTTCTAAAAGAACACCGATCCCTGCAACATTTGCATTAAATTCCTCAAGCAAATTCATCATGCCGTTAATGGTTCCGCCCGCTTTCATAAAGTCATCAATGATCAACACATTGGAGCCTTTATCTAAGCTTCGCTTTGCAAGGGACATGGTTTGAATTCGGTTAGAAGAACCTGACGCATAATTAATACTGACAGTTGATCCTTCGGTTACCTTATTATCTTTTCTAACGATCACAACAGGCACATTTAAATAACCCGCAACAGAATAGGCAATCGGAATACCTTTTGTCGCAACGGTCATGACGACATCAATCGCACGGTCCGCAAAGATGGTCGCAAACAGCTTACCGATTTTCGCAAGAATCGATGGATTGCCTAAAACATCGGTTAAATATAAATAACCGCCAGGAAGTACACGTTCAGGAGTTGATAATGCCTCTCCGATATCGTTTACTACGTCATCTGCTTCTTTTAGGTGTATTTTTGGAATATATTTCACTCCGCCAGCAGCGCCAGGTACAGTGAGCAATGTGCCTATTCCCTGCTGTTCGAAGGTCTGTTTGATAATCGTTAAGTCTTCACTAATGGAGGACTTTGCAGATTGATAACGTTCTGCAAAAAAAGTTAAAGGTACTAGTACGTGCGGGTGGGCTAACAAATAATTTGTTAAGTCCACCAATCTGCCGCTTCGACGAAACTTCATGAACTTACCCCCAGAACCCGAATAATTTATGAATAATATAACTTAATATACGGATTTAATCAAGGGCATTTTGTTCGCCGATCATGCGGACAGCGTATACTTGATCACAAAATCCTCTCAGTCCGTTATATATTCTTTGTACCTTCGATTCATATTGAATCAAGCCAAATACCGTTGGGCCGCTTCCACTCATTAATACAGCATCAGCACCGAAACGCTTCATCTGTCTTTTGATCATATCTACTTCCGGATACATCTTTAATGTCACAGACTCCAGAACGTTACCGAGTGAGCCGCACATCTCTTTATAATCTTTCGCTTCAATGGCTTCAATCATACGCTGTACATTTGGGTGTTCTACTTTGCTTGCGTCATATTGTCTATAAACTTCAGCTGTAGATACCCCAATCACCGGCTTCGCTAAAATCACCCAGCAATGCGGCGGTGTCGCGATATGCTTCAGTTTTTCTCCACGTCCTGTCGCTAGTGCTGTGCCTCCGTGTACACAAAAAGACACATCTGAGCCGATCTCCGCTCCAAGCTCAGCCAGTTCATCTAACGTGAGATTTAACTTCCACAAACGGTTTAAACCGCGAAGTGCTGCTGCAGCATCACTGCTGCCTCCAGCTAAACCTGCTGCAACAGGGATTGCTTTTGTGATGACAATCGATACTCCTTTTTGAATACCGAACCTTGTTTTGAGTAATTTAGCCGCCTGATAAGCCAGGTTACGCTGATCATCTGGCACAAATCGATTATGAGATGATACACGGATTTCATCTTTATCCAGCTCCGTCAGCTCAAGTCGATCTGCAAGGTCTATTGTTGTCATCACCATCTCTACTTCGTGATATCCATCCGGTCTTTTTCCATGGACATCAAGTGAGAGATTAATTTTTGCCGGTGCTTTTTCTAAAATACGCAAACATTTCACCTACTTCTCCATCTAAACATAAGTATCAATATTGTATCACATTTGATGGATCTGATGAATATTGGCTTTTACGCCCAGCACACTGACTTTTCCAACAAAAAAAGCCAGAGACACCTGAGGTATCCCTGACCATTTTTCTATCGTTGATTCTCTTCCTGAGCCATGTGCTGCTGAGCTAATTCGATGGCACGTTTGACCATATTCCCTGCGTCACGCGCACGAATTTCTCCCCAGCCTCCATTTTTGACGGTATCATAAAATCCAAGATCCTTCGCCAGCTCGTATTTGAACTCATCTGACATAATGCCTCGGCGTCTACCCAAACGAAACAGCCCCTTTAGTCGAGAATTCGAATCAGTGCCACTGCTTTTGTGGCTTTCTTATTTTGTATCGAATCTTTTCTTTTACCCCTTTCAAAAAATGGACAGACTCCCATTCAGAAAAAAAGGCAAAACAAAAAGCAGTAAACAAGAAGTTCACTGCCCATTAATAGGCGACTGAGCTAGCGGCATCATCGAACGTTAATTCGACCGTCTCAGTCAGTATATCTGCATAACTGTAAGAAACTCTTTCAAACGAATTCTCATCTTGATCTAATTGAATCACAAATACAGAAGGGTACGTTTCAGCTAAAATGCCCGAACGCTCAATTGTTTTACGGCGGCCTCCGTTAGCCTTTAACGTCAAACGTTTACCTAAGTTACCATCAAGCGATCTTTTGATGTCGGACAAAGTCTTCGCCATTGCATCCACCTCACTGAGATAATTATACAACAACGGCCCATTTTTGTCAAATAAAAATTAAATTATATCAACCAACACGAGCCATTGTCAACAAAATAATTTTGACAAACTTCTACCTTTTCTCCTCCCTATTTTTCTCAAATTCCGGTGAATTATGTATCCGTTTGAAATTTCTTTTTACACATAAAAAAAACCAGACTGAAATCAGTCGGGTTATGTCGATTCATGGTCTTTTTTATATGGCATACCTACCCTTAAAACACCCTTCGTCTCGATGCCTCCAAGGCCTTTTTCTCTTGTTAATGTATTACGAAGCACATCCCACACGTTGATTCGATCTACAAATGGAGTGAAGCTGATCTTCGCAACGATATAGACGGGATCGAGCGCATGGATGTTCACACGTGAAGGTGAGCTTGCAAAATTGGCACCTGCTTGGATCAATGATTCGAAATGAGATTGACAGGCGCCTGCAAAGATCACAAGCTGATCTAAATGAGGAATTTTCTTTCTTGCTTTTTGAACCGTCTCAACGAAATGACGAGAATGGCGATAGGCACCGATATCATTTACGCCGCCCTTTTGCTTGGAATACGCATCATGCCCTGTAATGACCAAAATATCAGGCCGATATTGATCAAGTAACGAATCGATCACGCTTGGCATTTTCTTCTCATGACAATGCACTCCATATACAGGCACACCAATTCGTTCATATACATCTAAGCATTTCTTTAAGTATGAAGCATCTCCAT
Organism: Bacillus sp. PK5-006; assembly: GCF_054161415.1. NCBI lineage: Bacteria > Bacillati > Bacillota > Bacilli > Caryophanales > Bacillaceae > Bacillus > Bacillus sp. PK5-006. The sequence goes on from NZ_CP096414.1 coordinate 3,682,587, forward strand.
CTAAATGAAGGACCTTTCCAGGCATGTGAAAATACTGCTCCTGATGCTGATATTGTCCAGAAGTATAATACTCTTGTTTTTCACGCAGCAGCTGATAATCCTGTCTTAGTAAGTCGAGCGATTCGTTAATTTTCCGTTCGTCGTCCTTCTCCCTTGTCAGCTGCTCCTCTTTTTGAATTAAGACGAGATCCGACATCTTAGCATCAGCAATCAGCCTTACTTCATTCCCATGCAATATGGCAGTGGCTTCGTGCTGATCTGTCTCATCAATTCGAATGATTCGAAACATAATATCCATTTGATAGGATGCCCTCGTCACCATATCTCCTATTTGAAATTGCATGCTGTTCACTCCACAATCAGGCTCATATCCTGTTGGTATCGTCTTTCATATGTGCTGTTCTTTCTAGCCTATGCCCGAACAGTTGAAGTGGTGAAAAACAAAAGAAAAAAGCCCTTACGAAAGGGCTTTTTGTAAAACATTCGACAAACGGGCAAATTCCTCAATGGATAATGATTCTCCGCGGCGCTTTCCATCAATATCTGCTGTTTGAAGTGCTTCTTCAATGATGGCTTTATGTTTTTTTCCATCAGGTAGATTATTCATCAAATTATTCAACAATGTTTTCCGGCGCTGGCCAAAGCTCGCTCGAATCAATTGAAAGAAAAACGCATCATTTTCTACTGAAACAGCAGGCGTTTCACGAACAGTCAGCTTAATCACAGCCGAATCAACATTTGGCTGAGGAACAAAAACCGTTTTAGGCACAACCATCACCGTTTTTGCTTCCGTATAAAATTGAACTGCGATAGACAGTGAATTGTATTCCTTAGATGAAGGGACAGCTGCCATACGATCTGCTACTTCTTTTTGCAGCATGACCACAATCCCTTTCAATGGAAGGTTTTCTTCAAGCAATTTCATAATAATCGGTGTTGTCACGTAATATGGAAGGTTGGCTACGACCATCACTTCTTTACAGTCAGCAAAATTTTCCTCGATGACCTTTCTCACATCCGCCTTTAATACGTCTTGATGAATGATCGTGACATTATCATATGGAGAAAGCGTATCGTTTAAAATAGGCAATAAACGCTGATCGATTTCAAAAGCGGTGACTTTCTTTGCACGTTTAGCGAGCTGCTCTGTCAATGCGCCGATACCAGGCCCAATTTCAATGACGCCGGTCTCATCTGTAACCTCCGCGTGATCGACAATGCGATCTAAAATATTTGTATCAATTAAGAAGTTCTGCCCTAAGCTCTTTTTAAAAGAGAAACCGTACTTCTTTAGTATTTCCTTCGTTCTGACGGGTGTCGCAATATCTTTATTCATCGGCTTCCTCCTGCATGACGGTCTTTAAGGCCGCAATAAAATCATGTTTGGTTATTTGGAACATGTGAAGGCGCTTTTGCAGCTGCTTCGCATTGGTATATCCTATATTTAAAAGCACTCCTAGTCGTTCGCGGCGGCGTTTCGATGCTTCGCCACCGATAAGGCCTGCGTCAAATAAGTCGTCTAATGTAATGTCACTTTCCGATTCTTCCATTTCTTCATGGACATGGGCAAGACATTCCCGAATACTGTCCAAGGAAGCATGCTCGACACCAATTCCTTTATCCCGCTTCGCCTTCGCAAGATGTTTTGGCAAAAAAGCGTGCTTACAGCCAGGAACTGCCTCTGCGATGGTTTTACGGATCTTCTCACCAGGAAAATCAGGATCTGTTAAAATAATGACCCCTCTCGTCTCCTGCGCAAGACGCACTTGTTGAATGACTGTATCGCCAATGGCGGATCCGTTTGTTTCGATCGTATCTGCATCAACCGCCATCTTCACCCTGGCAGTGTCATCACGACCCTCCACCACAATGATTTCTTTGATTTTCATGTATTCCTCCGCTTGCAAAAACAATCTACATTTTTTGGTTAAAAAAACGAAACCTTTCATGCTGCTTTTGCGTCTAATTAATTAGAAAACAGTGCTTCTATTATAACCAAAAAAACAGAGGGTGCGCAAAGCCCTCTGTTCATATAAATGATTTGATGTGTTTATTTGAGTACTCTAATTTTCACTCGTTTATTTCCCCATTGATAAGCTGCCGACTTACTTGGGACGAACACATCAATTTTATTCCCTTTTATAGCAGATCCAGTGTCTGATGCAACGGCATATCCATAGCCTTCCACATACACTTTTGAGCCCAGCGGAATGACACTCGGATCAACTGCTATGACCTTTGCACCCGGATTTGCTTTTAAATTAAAGCCTGTAGACGTTCTGCCCGTACATCCAGCACAGCTCGCTGTATAGGCTGTTGACGCCACATAAAATTCTTTTCCTGACGATTCATTGCTTCGTGAAACCGCAGGGGACGCTGTAGGCTCCTTTTTGGCCACTTGTGTACCAATAGCCACTAATCGGTCCTTACTATCTTTTTCGGTCACTTCTTTAATCAATTCTTTAGACACCACTTTGCCGTTTTCTTTCACAATGGCATAGTGCTTCTTCAATTTACCTTCTTCACCTTTTTTAAGTACCTTCTCTTTCCCTTTTTCAAGAGAATGATCCTTTTTATGTTTGGTATCAAAAGCAATTTTCTCTTCCACTACATCGGTGACTTTTTCCACCCGAGTGATCTTTATATCTGCGCTCTTTTTAGAAAGGTTACTATGTAACGCAGGCTTGATCTTATCGTGCTTCTTGAGCTTTAGCTCTTGTTGCTTTAAAAAGTCAGCGACCGTAGTCGAAGTGGTCCACACTTTTTTATCTTTTCCTCCATCATTTAAGCTGACCTGAAAGGCCTGCTGAACCACAAGATTCATATCCTTTGTTAACTTGTCATTCTTTCCAGGAGTTACTTGATCGTGCTTCCCAATATCTATCTTCTCATTCTTCAATAATGCTCCAACCGTCTGATCTGTTGTCCATATCGTTTTCTCTTTCCCGTCCAGGGTCAGATGAACCGGTATAGCCGCATCATACACAATGTTCATGTTGTCTTGAATCTTTGTATTTAGACTTGGAGAGATATGATCCTCCGCCTTGGTCCTTATGCCAAGGTCTGAAAGCAGCTGAGCTACTGTCTCTTCATGTGTACGAATTGTCTTCTCTTTACCATTGATTGAAATGGTAATGGACTGCTTAGTGAGCTCATGCGCACCGTAAGCCGTTCCAGTTCCAGCTAAAAGCAAGCAAACAACTAGTAATAAAACCTTGCCTTTTCCTAGCTTCACAGAAAACAGATTTTTCATTTTTTGTACGATGAAAAACGCCTCCTTCTCCTCGGAGAGATTATATAGAGTATCTCAAAACCTGTCAACCCTTCCACCCACTGTACAAAAATGCTCGATTGTAAACCTATTATGGGAGATTTATGGAAGGAAGGGAAGAAAGACTTATCGACAACTTATCCTATGAGGAGGCGCAAACGTGTAGAACTTTTTCGTTATGTTTCACAATTGGACAAGCTTAAACAAGGATTGACATCATATACTGTCAGTTTATACGGAAAACTTTTTTTGCATTTTTTGTTGTCAATTCAGCAAGCTCTTCAAAGCTGATTTCTCTCAGCTCCGCAATCTGTTCTGCAATATATTTGACATAGCTTGGCTCATTACGTTTCCCTCTAAATGGCACTGGCGTTAAGTATGGGCAGTCTGTTTCAATCAAAAGTTTGTCACTCGGTATCTCCTTTACAACTTCCTTTGGCTTTTTGGCATTTTTAAATGTCACGGGTCCACCGAATGAAATATAAAAGTTCATCTCCATACACGCTTTTGCAGTTTCTAGACTGCCAGTAAAGCAGTGCATAATACCTCCAACTTCAGCTGCTCCCTCTTCCTTTAAAATCGTCACGACATCTTCCGTTGCGTCACGATTATGAATAACGATTGGAAGCTTCACTTCCTTCGCAAGAGCAATTTGGCGTCTAAAGACTTCCTTTTGCACATCTTTTGGCGACTTGTCCCAATAGTAATCCAGACCCATTTCACCAATCGCAACCACTTTTTCGTGTTGAGATAAATCTTTGATCCAAGCCAAATCCTCATCTGTCATATCAATAGCATCGACTGGATGCCAGCCGATAGCTGCATATATGAAATCATACTCTTCAATTAATTCCATCGCTCTGGTAATTGTCGGGCGGTCAAACCCTACCACCACGATTTTCTCAACTTTTTCGCTTTTCGCTCTTTCGATTACCTGCTCTAAGTCTTCATTGTATTGTTCTGCATTCAAGTGGGCATGTGTATCAAATAACATGGTTGATTGCTCCTTTCGACAATTCTGCTAAAAAACAAAAGGTGTTCGACGAAATGTTACACGTGGAACACCTTTGTTGATTTATAAAATTTTTGTTCCATTTGCTAGAGTTTGATCTACTTCAAGAACCTGCAATTTCCCGCCTGTTTCTCCAGTTAAAATCATTCCCTGGGAAATTTCCCCTCTAAGTTTAACTGGGGTAAGATTTGCTACGCAAACGAGCTTTTTCCCTACTAATTCTTCTGGTTGATAGTGCTTGGCAATCCCAGAGACTATTTGTCTTTTTTCAAATCCAAAATCAAGCTGAAGCTTTAAAAGACGATCCGCTTTTTTCACTGGGGCTGCTTCCAATACCTGTGCAACTCGAAGATCAACTTTTGAGAAATCATCAAATGCAATTTCTGCTCCCAGCTCAGGTAATTCCGTTTCTTCGATTTCCACTTTCTCTTCTTCTACCTTAGGTGCACTTCCCTGCATTTTTTCTTTAATGTAGGCTACTTCTTCTTCAACCTCTAAACGCGGGAACAAAGGCTCTCCCTTTTGTACCGTTGCTTGTTGAATCGCACCAAATGATAGGATACTATCCCAGCTTTTGAGCTTCTCTTCTTCAATTCCAAGCTGGAAGAAGATTTTCTCAGGTGTTTTCGTTAGGAACGGCGTTAAGAGTACTGCAGTGATTCGAAGTGATTCTGCTAAATGATACATAACAGAATGCAATTCTTTTCGTTTTGTTTCATCCTTTGCCAGCACCCACGGGGCTGTTTGATCAATATATTTATTGGTTCTGCTGATTAATGTCCAAACATTTGAAAGAGCCACAGAGAATTCAAGATTTTCCATCGCTTCTTCATAGGCTTTGACTGTTTGTTCAGCTACTGCTTTCAGCTCTTCATCGAACTCATTAACAGGACCTTTATAGCTGCTTAATGTGCCGTCAAAATATTTTTGGACCATCGCAACTGTACGATTAAGCAAGTTACCTAAATCATTGGCAAGGTCATAGTTTACACGTTCCACGAATCCTTCTGGTGTAAACACACCATCTGCACCAAATGGTACTTCGCGAAGCAGGTAATAACGAAGGGCATCGAGGCCATAGCGATCAATTAATGTGACCGGATCTACCACATTCCCTTTTGATTTAGACATTTTGCCATCTTTCATGAGCAGCCAGCCGTGTGCGAAAATTTGTTTCGGCAGAGGCAGATCTAATGCCATCAACATAATCGGCCAATAAATCGTATGGAAGCGTACAATTTCTTTTCCTACGAGATGTACGTTGGCTGGCCAATATTTTTTATATTTTTCATCTTGATCTGTTCCATAGCCAATCGCAGTTAAATAGTTGAATAACGCATCAATCCATACATAAATGACGTGCTTTGGATTGTTAGGAACTTTAATTCCCCAATCAAAGGTTGTTCTTGATACTGCTAAATCCTCTAAACCTGGTTTAATGAAGTTATTAATCATTTCATTCTTTCTTGATTCAGGCTGAATAAACGATGGATTCTTTTCGTAATAATCGAGCAAACGGTCCGCATACTTACTCATACGGAAGAAATATGATTCCTCTTTAATTAATTCAACAGGGTGGCCGCTGTCAGGGCTTTTCCCGCCAATGACTTCCCCTTTCTCATTACGCTCAACATCAACAAGCTGTGTTTCCGTATAGAATGTCTCATCAGGAATACTGTACCAGCCCTCATATTGATCTAAATAAATATCGCCTTGATCAAGCAATTTTTGGAAGACTTGCTCAATGATTTTCGTATGTCTTTTTTCTGTTGTACGGATGAAGTCATCATTCGAAATGTCGAGTTTCTTCCATAATGATTTAATGTCTTCAACGACTGGATCTAAATACTCGATCGGTGTGATATTTTGTTCTTCAGCTTTTTGCTGAATTTTTTGTCCGTGCTCATCTGTACCTGTTAAATACATCACATCATAGCCTTGAAGACGTTTATAACGAGCCATAGCATCTCCTGCTACTGTCGTATAAGCATGTCCAATATGTAATTTTCCGCTCGGATAGTAAATAGGTGTTGTCAGATAAAACGTTTTTTTCTTTTCCGGCATGTCGGAACCTCCTGCGTGTGTGTAAATGTCAAAAACTCCCGCCCAATGGACGAGAGCGGTTATCATCATTACATGAAAATGTGTCAGATCAATTCATTTAATTTTGCACTTGTGCTTTCTCTATGATACCATCTTAGCCTTTAAGATCAAGCATATATACATAGAACAAGATGAAATGATCGAAAAAGATGAGTTTTTCGAAAAAAACGACAAACCCGTCGACATTTTGTCGAATATTGTCGTATTAAATCTATTTCCAGATTTACAATTGGCTAAATTAGGGCAAAAGTCTTGTTAATCTGATCTCGTCATTTCTTATATTTTCATAGGAAAAGCCTACAAAATCCTTATACACCAGTAGTTTCAAGGTCTTTTGACTTTAAGAGTCATATTTTACAAACAATAGTAAACAAAATGATTGACGATTTATGGAAACCTTGTTATGCTAGGAATGTAAGGAATTTGTCGAATAATGACGAAGATAATATTATTTTAAGAATAAGAACTTTTTGGGAGGAGAATGAAGATGAAATCTACAGGTATTGTACGTAAAGTTGACGAATTAGGGCGCGTGGTGATTCCAATCGAACTTCGCCGTACGCTAGGAATCGCTGAAAAAGACGCTTTGGAAATTTATGTTGATGATGAAAAAATTATCTTAAAAAAATATAAACCAAACATGACTTGCCAAGTAACAGGTGAAGTATCAGACGATAACCTTAAACTTGCTAATGGTAAATTAGTTCTTAGCCGTGAAGGTGCAGAGCAAATCATTAACGAAATCCAAAACCAACTTCAATCACAAAAATAAGGTTCATATAAAAAAGGTTCTTGCACCGTTTGCAAGAACCTTTCTTTATTGTTCAATATGATAAGCATCGTATATCGTGCGCTTTGGTACACCACGTTCGACAGCTGTACGTTTAATGGCTTCCTTCGACGTTAATCCTTCCTCTATGTAATGGATCACATGTTCTTTTTCAGATAAGGACGTCCACCAAGCTTCTTCATTCAGCTCTTCTTCAGCTTGATCATTTCCTTGTACCACAAGACAGAACTCACCTCGAATTTGATTCTCCGCAGCCCATGTCAGCACAGATTCTAAATCCCCACGAATAAACTCTTCGAATTTTTTCGTCAGTTCTCTCGTAATTGCGATGTTCCGATTCCCCCACACTTCCTTCATTAAAGTCAGCGTTTCTTTTAACCGATGGGGCGCTTCATAGAAAATGATCGTTTCTTGACGTTTCTTCAAGGCTTCAAGCTGCTTTTTCTTTTCTTTTTTCTGACGGTCGAGAAAACCATAAAAGAAAAATGGCTGAGGCGCGATTCCTGATGCAATGAGTGCTGTTAGTGCAGCATTTGCGCCAGGTAACGGAATGACATAGCCTCCGATGCTAGTAAAATCTCGAACCACTTCAGCCCCTGGATCTGAAATCGTTGGTAAACCGGCATCACTCACAAGTGCGATACTTTTCCCTTCTTTTAGCCATTCGATTAACTTGTGGCCGCTGCTGTCTTTGTTATGCTCATGATAACTGGTTAAGGGTGTATCAATTTCGTATACATGACAAAGCTTTTTCGTTTGCCTTGTATCTTCTGCTGCAATATAGTCTACATCTTTTAATGTTTGTATCGCTCGGAACGTCATATCTTCTAGATTTCCGATCGGGGTTGGGACAAGATAAAGAATACCCATGCCAGATTGACCATCAAAGCTTTTCTGTGTCTTTTTCATGTGCCGCCTCCTTTTCCATTCGCATTTCTTCTATATAAATATCTTTCTTTTTCCGCGTCCACGTTTTGAAACGATATTCTTGCTGCATGGCTTCTCTTTTGGTTGCAAAACATTCATGATAAAAAAGCTCAACCGGCCGTCTCGCTCTTGTATACTTTGCTCCCTTTCCACTATTATGGGTTATCAGTCTTTTTTGTAAATCATTTGTATAACCCGCATACAGGCTGCCATCTGCACATTTTAATACATAGAAATAATGATTATGCTTCTCCATACAGTATCGTCCTGATTTCATCTGTATACTCCTGATCTTCCCCATAAACAAAAAGAGGCGGGAGAATTTTCAGATCTGGTTTTCCATCTTTTATGCCCTCTACCAAGATAGTATTGGCTTCTTTCCCTTGTTTGGGATAAACAAATTGAATTCGTTTCGGCTCAATTCGGTATTTTTTCATTAATTCAACAATCTCAAGCAGCCGTCCTGGTCGATGAACCATCGCCAGTTTCCCCCCTTGCTTTAGCAGCGTGGAAGAAACACGAATAACATCTTCTAATGTACAATGAATTTCATGCCGGGCAATCGCCAAATATTCATTTTCATTGATTTCATCCTTAGAGGGTGTCTTAAAATATGGCGGGTTACATGTAATCACATCAACTTTATGGTTGCCGTAGCGTTCCGGCATATCATTCAAATCACCATGAATCAATTCAATCTGGTGCGCAAGTTGATTATACTCCACACTTCTTTTTGCCATATCAAACAGTCGTTCTTGAATTTCAACCCCCGTAATCGAGGCCCTAGATCGAGTTGAAAGCAGCAATGGCACGATGCCATTTCCGGTACAAAGATCAATGATCTCTCCTTTTTGGATTGGCACATACGCAAATTTAGCTAATAACACTGCGTCCAATGAAAAGGCAAACACAGTTTTACTTTGAATAATCTTCATATCTTCGGCGAGCAGGTAATCTAACCGTTCATCTTCTCTTAACGAAACCATGATGTATCCTTTCTTTTCCTGTGAAAAAGGCTCCCGATTCAGCGGAAGCCTTTTCTCATTTTTTATTTAAAAATGACAGACAGAACAAACAGTCTCCCTCTTTACGAATGCTCCCATAATGTACATTACAAATATGGAAGCCCTCCTGATATAACCGGGCCAGGTTATCATGACCTTCTCCTATATCAGAATGACTTGGCTTCTGGGCAGAATCATTCTCTGCCTCAGACGATTTGTCTCGATCGGACTGATCCAGACGTTCACGCAAGTGCTGATTCTCCATCTGCAGCTGATGATTTTCTTCAATCACTTCACCGATATGATTTTTCAAATCACCTAACTGGCGATAAAGAGAACCGATTTGCTCTTCTAAATTAATCACCGTATCAAATAGTTCCTTTTTATCCAAGGTGGCACACCTCGTTACTCAGTTGTTTGTGCAGATACAACGCCTTCTTGTAATAATTCTTCCCATGTATATTCTATCACTTTTTCTTGCCCGGTTAATTCGACTTGCAAAATTCGTTCTAAAATATTGAGCCCTACTACCTTTGCAGAGCCATTAGACGTCTGAATCGTTTCGCCGATATCCGGTAATTGTTCTTTCGCTGTTTCATACTCATCATTCTCATATTTCAAGCAGCACATCAAACGTCCGCATAGGCCTGAAATTTTTGTCGGATTTAACGACAAGTTTTGATCCTTTGCCATCTTAATCGACACTGGTTCAAAGTCTCCTAAGAATGTCGAACAGCAAAGCATTCGCCCGCAAGGACCAATGCCGCCAAGCATTTTTGCCTCGTCTCTTACACCAATCTGGCGAAGTTCAATTCTCGTTTTGAAGATTGATGCAAGATCCTTCACTAGCTCACGGAAATCAACTCTGCCATCTGCTGTGAAGTAGAAGATGACCTTGTTTCGGTCAAATGTAAATTCAACATCAACCAATTTCATTTCCAGCCCATGTTCACTTACTTTCTGAAGACATGTATCAAAGGCTGTCATCGCTGCTTCTTTGTTTTCCTCAACGATGAGCCGGTCACGTTCGTCTGCTACACGAATGACTTTACGCAGAGGGAGAACCACATCGTGTTCATCTACTTTTTTGTTGGCGATGACCACTTGTCCGTACTCAACCCCTCTAACCGTTTCTACAATGACACAACTATCATTTTCTATATGAAATCCATTAGGATCGAAATAATAGATTTTGCCCGCTTTTTTAAAGCGAACACCAATTACGTTGTACAAGCTTATCCCTCCTGCAACATCAACACCAATTGCTCCATCAGCCCTTGGGCATTCACGTTGGATTGAAGTCTCTTTTTCGCTTCTAATACAGCAAGGATCTGGCTGGTCACCATCTGCTGTGTGGAATGCAGCGCATGCTGCTTCATTGTCTGGAATAAGTCTTGATAAATGACTTTATCTTCATTTCCTATTTGAATCGACAATACATCACGATATATAAATAAAAGCATATCCAGACCTGTTTCTTGAAGGTCTTTCTCTTTGAAAAAAGGCATCCATTGATCCTGTATATAAAAAAATGCATGTTCTTTTCGCTGGTGTAAGACTTCATACAATTTTATCACTTTCGCTCTAGACTCTGCAAACTGATCATTTCGACTTAATTCGAGTGCTTCTGCTAAATTATTGGTTAAATTCGACAAAAGCCTTGCGAGATGCTGAGATACGCCTTCTTGTAAAAGCTGCTGCTCTAAGGATTGTGGCTGCAGCGGCTGAAAGCTGAGCATCTGACATCTTGAAATAATCGTATCCAGCATTTTATGCGATTGCTCAGTGATTAAAACCGCCATCGTTTCCCGATTAGGCTCCTCTAGGAACTTCAATAAACTGTTCGCGGCATTGACCGTCATTTTGTCCGCATGAAGAATAATATACATTTTTCGGTGAGATTCTACACCTGCTTTTGTAAATTCCTCTTGCAATGCCTGCACTTGCGCCTTCTTAATTGATTGGCCATCAGGCTGCACAAGATGTAAATCGGGATGGTTTCCTGATGCAATCCTTTTGCAGTTTTGACAGGATTCACATGGTTTTACTCCTGATTCCAAACAAAAAAAGCTCTTAGCCAAAAGCATCGCTGCATCCAGTTTTCCGGTTCCTTTTTTTCCTTCAAATAAGTAGGCATGCGCAAGTCGGTCTTTATCAATACTATTAAAAATCAGCCGCATGACGCGCGGCTGCAAATCATTCATGTCATCCCAGCTAATTGCCATGTTATCACTCTCTATGTGTAAAGGTTAATCAATAAACCTTTTATTTCTCCAATACGTTCAAGCAAATCAATAGATGGTTTCTCTTGATCCATCATTTCCTCGGTTAATTCAATCAGCTTTTCATCTAAGGCTTTGACCAAAGCAAGTGTACGTGTGTTGCCATAAATGTCAAAGCTCCTTGATGTTTCTATATTTAAACCATTATCGACTGTCTCTTTCACAAAGCGCTTCACCAGTCCTTTAAACCTAGCCAAATCCTTTAGGTTTCGTGACTTTGCGAGCTTTTTTCCGAACACTTCGATATCACTCAGCATGACCGTCAGCTGTTCTAAGCGCAGTTTGCCGCTTTGCGTCTCCATCGAAGCTTTAAAGGAGGCAGATGTCTGGCTTCCTTTCATCGCTTGAAGTTCACGCTTTTCTAAACGCAGCCGCATATCTTGATTAATTTTCACAGCAACCCATCCTTAAAATTGATGAAATTGTTCAACTGGCAGAATAAAAACAGTAGCTCCGCCAACTTCAACCTCAACAGGGTATGGTACGTATGAATCTGCATTTCCGCCCATTGGGGAGACAGGCGCGATCATTTGATCACGTTTACGGCAATTTTCTTTTATAAGCTGTAATGCTTTATCCACCCGGACATCATCACAACCAATAATAAAAGTCGTATTCCCAGACTTTAAAAACCCACCAGTTGAAGCTAATTTTGTCACGCCGAAATGATGTTCAGTCAATATTTTCAACAACTTGCTGCTATCTTGGTCCTGTACAACGGCAACAATTAATTTCATTTGATTGGCCTCCTTTATTTTAGGCACAGATGACATGCCGATGTCTTCCTCTATATTATAACAACGATTGGGAATTAGGTCATATTTGATTTTGCTTTAATGTGTCCTGAATCAATTGAAGGACTTCTTCATAGACATCCTGCATCGGCTGAGACGCATCCACTACACGGAATCGTTCTGGCGATTGTGCAATAAGCAGTTCATAGCCTTCTCTGACAAGCTGATGGAAATTCAGCGTCTCCATGTCTAATCGATTCTTTTCTCTTCCCTGGTTGGCATTAATTCGCTTTAGCCCTTCCTCAGGTGTAATTGAAAAATAAATGGTCATTTGCGGCATCGTGCCATTGATAGCAAAGTCGTTAATTGACTTTACTTCTTCAATCCCAAGCCCTCTCGCATAGCCTTGATAAGCAAGGGAGCTATCGACAAAACGATCACATAAAACTGTCTGCCCGCGCTGTAATGCCGGTTCTACCTTCTCAGCTAAATGCTGCCTTCTTGCGGCTGCATACAGCAAAGCTTCTGTTTTCGCATCCATTTTTGTGTTTTTTTCATTTAAAATGACTTCACGAATCTGCTCTGCTATGTCAATGCCGCCAGGCTCACGTGTCGCCATCACTGCATATCCTTGGCGTTCCATTTCTTCATACACTTTTCGAATCACTGTCGTTTTTCCGGCACCCTCTGGCCCTTCAAACGTAATAAACATACCGCTCATAGTGTCTCCTCTTCTATATAAACATATAATTTTCTCTGATGAATCACCTGACTGGCTTGAACATGAACCTGATGTCCAAGCAAACGGCTTAAAGCCGCAATCTGATCGATTTCAATACGCTCTCCCTTAACGATCAAAGGAATACCCGGTGGATATGGAATCACCGATTCTGCACTAACCCGTCCTGCTGCATGTTCAAATGGGACGGCTTCTATATCCTGTCTATGCTCCTCGTTGTCATCAGCCAGCGCCTCTCTTTGGAAATGATCTTTTCCTTTGAGCAATGAATTGCTTTGATTAAGGGCCTGCTCTATTCGTTTAAAAGGTATATCCTTCTTCTGTTCTAAACCAAAGACAAGTAAAACCTGATGTTCGTCGGCAAGCTCTGGGTGAACCTCCACTGATTCAAGTACTCGTTTTAGTTCATAACCAGTCAGCCCTTTTGTTGAACGAATCACACATTTTAATGGATCGTTAGAAAGCAATTCAGACTCGACCACTTCAAGCTGAGGTATACGGTTGAACTCATTTTTCAGCTCTGCCAGCCCTTTCATGATTCCATCCAAGATCCCTTTTTTCTTGATCTCCTCGACATAGGCCCTTGCCACATCTAATGTGGCCATAATTGGATAGGATGGAGAACTGCTTTGAAGCATCGTGAGGAATGTTTTCAAACGTTTTGCATCCATTCGCTCCCCCTGAAGATGAAGGTAGGATCCCATCGTCATAGCCGGAAGGGTTTTATGTGCTGATTGTACCACCACGTCAGCTCCATAGGAAAGAGCAGATGGAGGAAAAGCGCCGCCTAATACAAAATGTGCACCATGTGCCTCATCAACCAAAACGATCATGCCTGCTTCGTGGCACATGTGTATCAGTTTTGATAAATCAGCTGCATGACCATAGTAGTTCGGATAAGTCAAAACGATCGCCCGGCAATTAGGATGTTTGGCAATGGCTTTTTTGACTGTTTCATCCGTCACATGTGTTGGAACATGCAGGTGTTGATCTATCTCAGCTTCTACCATAATAGGCGTTGCTCCTGCAAGCTCAATCGCATGGTAAACAGACTTATGACAATTTCGCTGGACGAAAATCTCATCTTCCGCACGACAGGCTGCCATCACCATCGCTAAATTTCCGACAGTTGTCCCATTCACAAGAAAAAAGCTTTGATCTGAACCATATAGCTTTGCCAATAAATGTTCAGCCTCTTGAATCACACCAGTTGGATGATGGAGATCATCTAATCCTTCAAGTTCTGTTACATCCAGCTGAAGAATTGAGTCATAATAAGTCCGTGCCTCATCAAAAAAGACATCTCCATTGTGATGTCCTGGAACATGGAAAGAATAAGGTTTCTTTTCCGCATGTTGTGCTAATGCTGTATATAAAGGTGTTTTCAAACAAATCGACCCTTTTCACTTTAACGATATCTTATGTCTATTATAACGTTCATACAAGGGAACCGAAAGATGGATTCTCATTCCTTTATTGGCTGGTGATTCGCCAGCTGCTGTTCTGCCTCATACATGCTGTTTTTCAATTGGGCTCGCTCTTGGCTTCCATGCTCTGTCACCTGTAACGTTTCCTGTAAGGTTTCAGCTAATTGGCGTTGAACCTTTTTCAACGTATCTATAGGTGCAAAAGCTGCCTCTTCAAGAAGCTCCCCCTGCTGCTTTGATACCTTTTCATATGTTTTTTGGATTCGATTCTCAAGAGCTGAATTGGCACGCTGTTGAATATGCGTTAATGCAATCGACATTTGGTTGATCCATAGAGGAATAGATGCAGAAACTGTTGATTGAATGTGATTGGCCAATGTATGATTCGTATGCTGGATCATTCGAATTTGGGCATTACATTGCAACGCAATTTGCCGGCTTAGCAGCAAATCATATTTCCGTTCTTTCAACCTCTCCATATATTCTTCTGCATTGACTTCCTGACTCATCAATTGCTCCTCTATAGTCCGATTACCAATCTGCTCCGCTTCTGATATGATCTGCTTCTCTAAAGTGGTCATTTTCGCTTCAACTGCTGCAACCTGCAGCGTCATCTCTTGGAAAAAAGTTTGATTTTCTTCAAATAAACGCTCTAATAACATATGATCCGAAATTAATCCGCCTTTTGCGTAACGAAGCCTTGCTGATAATCTCTCGATCTGTGATTTTGCATGTTGAAAACGCGATATGATTTCCTGAGTAGAACGCTTCTCCCGCCGAAATAACTTCGAAAAAAAGCCCTGCTTCTTTGGCAGTAAGTCCTCCGGTTCTACTACATGCAGCTGGTGCAAAAAGGCCTCAAGCACGTCTCCTATTTGATCGATATCTTTTTTCTCAACATATTTCATCATTTGTTGTGATTGTTCCAATAATCGTTCCTGAACACGTGTACCATAGAAAAGC
This sequence comes from Bacillus sp. PK5-006, assembly GCF_054161415.1. Taxonomy (NCBI): domain Bacteria; kingdom Bacillati; phylum Bacillota; class Bacilli; order Caryophanales; family Bacillaceae; genus Bacillus; species Bacillus sp. PK5-006. The sequence goes on from NZ_CP096414.1 coordinate 3,697,839, forward strand.
AGCTTTTGCGGATTGTCAGGGATCTGCTCAGCACGCTGTATGGCTTCTTGTTTCTCCTCATCAGATAAGGTATCAAACACCTGAAACTGAAGATCTGTAGTGGAAGCAGATGCTGTTGGGATGTGATCTTCTGGTTTCATTACGTTTGACTCCTTTCATTATTTCTTTATCATTTTATCTGCCACTTCAAGCTCAATATGAAGGGCTTCTATGTCTCTTCCTAATACTTGCTGCAAATCATTCGTCAATTGCTTTTGCAGTTCTGTCAGCGTCACTCGAGTTTGGCTTAGTGTCATTTCCAGCTCATGACTGCGATCAGGCTGATTATACAATAGTGCATATTTTTCAGTTAGTTCAACGACAGAATCCAAGCTTTCAAAATAAAAACGCTGTGCATCATAAAACCGGGTCGGCTCTTTTTTTGTAATCGTATAGATTCGTCGTGCAAGTCGGAGAATTTCATAATTATGTTTGATCGTCTGTACGTTCTTCACAGCAAATAAAGCCTTCTTTAAACGTACGAGCTTTTGTCCTGCTTCTTTTAAATGCTGTTTGATATATACATAATCACTACGAGACAGTCCGTGTTTCTTTAAAAACAACTGGAAAGCAACCCATCTGCTCCCTGCAAACATCACGCCCCACCCCATCATCGCATACAGTATCGATAATCCAACATGATGATGGAAAACCCCAATACTGACGGTTAAAATCACAAGCGAAAAAAAAGTAGAGAGGATGGCCCATATAAATGTATAAAAGATTGATTTCATGTTCATCGACTCCTATGAATAATCAGGCTCTCTGTTTATCTTATTATTAATTACGGATGATGTCCAAACTAAGTTCCAAAAAACAGGCCCAATCCTCCATAGCTCATAAAAAAAGACCATCTAATGGTCTATGAATACAAAGGCGGCGTATGAAGATTTTTTAGCTTTCTAACATAATCGGCATAGCTAGGATCCGAGGTCGATGTAGAAATTAACTTTCTCTCACATTCTCGGCACAAAAACTGATGATATAAATAAATTCCCTTTGTTTTTTTCTCTTCACAAATCAAACAAATCGCTTCTCGCTCTTTTTTGCTCATTGTGACACCTCCACTTATAGCTTCAGTATGCCCTAGCGCTTTCAATTGTATACAAAATTAAGAATGTTTTAGATGGTAGTTTAGTATATGTATCCATGTCAGATCGAGTGTTTGTTCCTTTTCTTAAAAAACAAAAAAGACCAGTTCCGACTGGAACTGATCCTTATAGAAGCTTGGCGGCGTCCTACTCTCACAGGGGGAAACCCCCAACTACCATCGGCGCTGAAGAGCTTAACTTCCGTGTTCGGTATGGGAACGGGTGTGACCTCTTCGCTATCGCCACCAAACCTGATGGAGAGAATGTTCTCTCAAAACTAGATAACAATGTTCATGTTTCACATTAGAATATAGGTTAAGTCCTCGATCTATTAGTATCTGTCAGCTCCACGTGTCACCACGCTTCCACCTCAGACCTATCAACCTGATCATCTTTCAGGGATCTTACTTCCTTGCGGAATGGGAAATCTCATCTTGAGGGGGGCTTCATGCTTAGATGCTTTCAGCACTTATCCCGTCCGCACATAGCTACCCAGCGATGCCCTTGGCAGAACAACTGGTACACCAGCGGTGCGTCCATCCCGGTCCTCTCGTACTAAGGACAGCTCCTCTCAAATTTCCTGCGCCCGCGACGGATAGGGACCGAACTGTCTCACGACGTTCTGAACCCAGCTCGCGTACCGCTTTAATGGGCGAACAGCCCAACCCTTGGGACCGACTACAGCCCCAGGATGCGATGAGCCGACATCGAGGTGCCAAACCTCCCCGTCGATGTGGACTCTTGGGGGAGATAAGCCTGTTATCCCCGGGGTAGCTTTTATCCGTTGAGCGATGGCCCTTCCATGCGGAACCACCGGATCACTAAGCCCGACTTTCGTCCCTGCTCGACTTGTAGGTCTCGCAGTCAAGCTCCCTTGTGCCTTTACACTCTGCGAATGATTTCCAACCATTCTGAGGGAACCTTTGGGCGCCTCCGTTACATTTTAGGAGGCGACCGCCCCAGTCAAACTGCCCACCTGACACTGTCTCCCTGCCCGATAAGGGCAGCGGGTTAGAAGGTCAATACAGCCAGGGTAGTATCCCACCGATGCCTCCACCGAAGCTAGCGCTCCGGTTTCCAAGGCTCCTACCTATCCTGTACAAGCTGTACCAACATTCAATATCAGGCTGCAGTAAAGCTCCACGGGGTCTTTCCGTCCTGTCGCGGGTAACCTGCATCTTCACAGGTACTATAATTTCACCGAGTCTCTCGTTGAGACAGTGCCCAGATCGTTGCGCCTTTCGTGCGGGTCGGAACTTACCCGACAAGGAATTTCGCTACCTTAGGACCGTTATAGTTACGGCCGCCGTTTACTGGGGCTTCAATTCGCACCTTCGCTTACGCTAAGCGCTCCTCTTAACCTTCCAGCACCGGGCAGGCGTCAGCCCCTATACTTCGCCTTACGGCTTCGCAGAGACCTGTGTTTTTGCTAAACAGTCGCCTGGGCCTATTCACTGCGGCTTCTCGGGGCTTTAACACCCTAAGAAGCACCCCTTCTCCCGAAGTTACGGGGTCATTTTGCCGAGTTCCTTAACGAGAGTTCTCTCGATCACCTTAGGATTCTCTCCTCGCCTACCTGTGTCGGTTTGCGGTACGGGCACCTCTCACCTCGCTAGAGGCTTTTCTTGGCAGTGTGGAATCAGGAACTTCGCTACTAAATTTCGCTCGCCATCACAGCTCAGCCTTTACGGGAAACGGATTTGCCTATTTCCCAGCCTAACTGCTTGGACGCGGATATCCAATACCGCGCTTACCCTATCCTCCTGCGTCCCCCCATTGCTCAAATGGTGAGGAGGTGGTACAGGAATATCAACCTGTTGTCCATCGCCTACGCCTTTCGGCCTCGGCTTAGGTCCCGACTAACCCTGAGCGGACGAGCCTTCCTCAGGAAACCTTAGGCATTCGGTGGACGGGATTCTCACCCGTCTTTCGCTACTCATACCGGCATTCTCACTTCTAAGCGCTCCACCAGTCCTTCCGGTCTGGCTTCACAGCCCTTAGAACGCTCTCCTACCACTGTTCGTAAGAACAGTCCGCAGCTTCGGTGATACGTTTAGCCCCGGTACATTTTCGGCGCAGAGTCACTCGACCAGTGAGCTATTACGCACTCTTTAAATGGTGGCTGCTTCTAAGCCAACATCCTGGTTGTCTAAGCAACTCCACATCCTTTTCCACTTAACGTATACTTTGGGACCTTAGCTGGCGGTCTGGGCTGTTTCCCTTTCGACTACGGATCTTATCACTCGCAGTCTGACTCCCAAGGATAAGTCATCGGCATTCGGAGTTTGACTGAATTCGGTAACCCGGTAGGGGCCCCTAGTCCAATCAGTGCTCTACCTCCGAGACTCTTACCTTGAGGCTAGCCCTAAAGCTATTTCGGAGAGAACCAGCTATCTCCAGGTTCGATTGGCATTTCACCCCTACCCACACCTCATCCCCGCACTTTTCAACGTGCGTGGGTTCGGGCCTCCATTCAGTGTTACCTGAACTTCACCCTGGACATGGGTAGATCACCTGGTTTCGGGTCTACGACCACGTACTCATGCGCCCTATTCAGACTCGCTTTCGCTGCGGCTCCGCATCTTCTGCTTAACCTTGCACGGGATCGTAACTCGCCGGTTCATTCTACAAAAGGCACGCCATCACCCGTTAACGGGCTCTGACTACTTGTAGGCACACGGTTTCAGGATCTATTTCACTCCCCTTCCGGGGTGCTTTTCACCTTTCCCTCACGGTACTGGTTCACTATCGGTCACTAGGGAGTATTTAGCCTTGGGAGATGGTCCTCCCGGATTCCGACGGAATTTCACGTGTTCCGCCGTACTCAGGATCCACTCTGGAGAGAACAACATTTCAGTTACAGGGCTGTTACCTTCTTTGGCGGGCCTTTCCAGACCTCTTCGCTTATATCATTCCTTTGTAACTCCGTATAGAGTGTCCTACAACCCCAAGAGGCAAGCCTCTTGGTTTGGGCTGTTCCCGTTTCGCTCGCCGCTACTCAGGGAATCGCATTTGCTTTCTCTTCCTCCGGGTACTTAGATGTTTCAGTTCCCCGGGTATGCCTTCTCATACTCTATGTATTCAAGTATGGATACTACTCCATTACGAGCAGTGGGTTTCCCCATTCGGAAATCTCCGGATCAAAGCTTGCTTACAGCTCCCCGAAGCATATCGGTGTTCGTCCCGTCCTTCATCGGCTCCTAGTGCCAAGGCATCCACCGTGCGCCCTTTCTAACTTAACCATTTCTTACTTTAGAAAGAATCACTATGTGTGATGAACTTTGCATTGCATTCAATGTGAATGTATTACTTATTGTTATCTAGTTTTCAAAGAACACGTTGGTGGAGCCTAGCGGGATCGAACCGCTGACCTCCTGCGTGCAAGGCAGGCGCTCTCCCAGCTGAGCTAAGGCCCCAATTTAATAGAAGATGGTGGGCCTGAGTGGACTCGAACCACCGACCTCACGCTTATCAGGCGTGCGCTCTAACCAGCTGAGCTACAGGCCCATCTTTCATATCGAAGATATGATGTTGTAGGATCTTTTGCAAGTTCCTTCAAAACTAAACAAGACGAAAACGTACGCTGCTCCATATATCCTTAGAAAGGAGGTGATCCAGCCGCACCTTCCGATACGGCTACCTTGTTACGACTTCACCCCAATCATCTGCCCCACCTTCGGCGGCTGGCTCCATAAAGGTTACCTCACCGACTTCGGGTGTTGCAAACTCTCGTGGTGTGACGGGCGGTGTGTACAAGGCCCGGGAACGTATTCACCGCGGCATGCTGATCCGCGATTACTAGCGATTCCAGCTTCACGCAGTCGAGTTGCAGACTGCGATCCGAACTGAGAACAGATTTATGGGATTGGCTAAACCTTGCGGTCTTGCAGCCCTTTGTTCTGTCCATTGTAGCACGTGTGTAGCCCAGGTCATAAGGGGCATGATGATTTGACGTCATCCCCACCTTCCTCCGGTTTGTCACCGGCAGTCACCTTAGAGTGCCCAACTAAATGCTGGCAACTAAGATCAAGGGTTGCGCTCGTTGCGGGACTTAACCCAACATCTCACGACACGAGCTGACGACAACCATGCACCACCTGTCACTCTGTCCCCGAAGGGAAAGCCCTATCTCTAGGGTTGTCAGAGGATGTCAAGACCTGGTAAGGTTCTTCGCGTTGCTTCGAATTAAACCACATGCTCCACCGCTTGTGCGGGCCCCCGTCAATTCCTTTGAGTTTCAGTCTTGCGACCGTACTCCCCAGGCGGAGTGCTTAATGCGTTAGCTGCAGCACTAAGGGGCGGAAACCCCCTAACACTTAGCACTCATCGTTTACGGCGTGGACTACCAGGGTATCTAATCCTGTTCGCTCCCCACGCTTTCGCTCCTCAGCGTCAGTTACAGACCAGAGAGTCGCCTTCGCCACTGGTGTTCCTCCACATCTCTACGCATTTCACCGCTACACGTGGAATTCCACTCTCCTCTTCTGCACTCAAGTTTCCCAGTTTCCAATGACCCTCCCCGGTTGAGCCGGGGGCTTTCACATCAGACTTAAGAAACCGCCTGCGAGCCCTTTACGCCCAATAATTCCGGACAACGCTTGCCACCTACGTATTACCGCGGCTGCTGGCACGTAGTTAGCCGTGGCTTTCTGGTTAGGTACCGTCAAGGTGCGAGCAGTTACTCTCGCACTTGTTCTTCCCTAACAACAGAGCTTTACGATCCGAAAACCTTCATCACTCACGCGGCGTTGCTCCGTCAGACTTTCGTCCATTGCGGAAGATTCCCTACTGCTGCCTCCCGTAGGAGTCTGGGCCGTGTCTCAGTCCCAGTGTGGCCGATCACCCTCTCAGGTCGGCTACGCATCGTCGCCTTGGTGAGCCATTACCCCACCAACTAGCTAATGCGCCGCGGGTCCATCTGTAAGTGACAGCCGAAACCGTCTTTCATCCTTGAACCATGCGGTTCAAGGAACTATCCGGTATTAGCTCCGGTTTCCCGGAGTTATCCCAGTCTTACAGGCAGGTTACCCACGTGTTACTCACCCGTCCGCCGCTAACATCCGGGAGCAAGCTCCCTTCTGTCCGCTCGACTTGCATGTATTAGGCACGCCGCCAGCGTTCGTCCTGAGCCAGGATCAAACTCTCCGAAAAAGTACAAAACCGAAGTTTTGCTTTTCGCCAGTTTGACTGACTACCTATGAAGTATCATAGGATTTTTTATAAAAACTCGAATTAACAGGTACGTTTTGTCTTGTTTAGTTTTCAAAGAACTTGTTTACCGCTTCAGAAGCGACTAGAACATCTTATCACATCCAAGTTGTTAGTGTCAACAACTTTTTTGTTATTATGTTTTTTCGTTTCTTCGTCATCAGCGACGTATATTAATTTACCACCCTATCGAATCAAAGTCAATAATATTTTTCATTAAATAATAAACTTTTCAATAACGATTAAAGCTGCTACGCCCGGAATACCCAATAAACCACTAATTCCACTCGTTACAGGGTTAATAGAGACATGTAATCCTAGACTCTCGCCAAATAGGTTGAGGCAAAATAAAAAAAGAGCGCCTGCTATAAACTTCACTCCGATAAGCCCTAACCATTTGAATGGATTCGCCTGCACACCTGACATAAACAACAATAGCACAGCTAGCAAAATTGACCCGATCACAATAACAGGTTCCATAATCCTCTCATCTCCTCTTCATATGAATAGTACAAGCATATGAGAGGACTATGTATAATAGACCTGCTATTTCCAGTTGTTTAAACGTAAATTCCTCTTTTTCGCTTCTCTCAGATAGAAAAAGTACTTCGCTTGAGCAAGCTTTAATTCGAATAGAATGTCCGGTGAAGGCTCAACGCTATTTGCGACAAGCTTTTTTTGTCTGTTCCATTCTTCCTTTTGCTTAAAAAGCTGTTGAATTAATTTCTCATCGAATTCTTTTCGAATTGATTTTCTGCGAAGAAAACCCATGTACCGTACTTCTCCTTCCTACATCTCACGTCTGCCTTCTAGAGCCTTAGACAGTGTAACTTCATCCGCATACTCTAAATCCCCGCCTACTGGAAGTCCGTGAGCAATGCGAGAGAGTTTAATTCCTGATGGTTTTAACAATCTGGAGATATACATGGCTGTTGCTTCTCCTTCAATGTTTGGATTGGTTGCAAGGATCACCTCTGTCACTTGATCGTCTTGCAATCTTTTTAATAGGTCAGGAATTTTAATATCCTCTGGTCCAATTCCGTCCATTGGCGAAATGGCACCATGAAGCACATGATATAAGCCGTTGTATTCTTTCATTTTTTCCATTGCGATTACATCTTTTGGATCCTGCACTACACAGATAACAGATTGATCTCTTCTTGTATCTTCACAAATATAGCAAGGATCTTGGTCTGTGATATGACCGCATACCGAACAATAAGTTAAATTACGCTTTGCATTTACAAGCGCCTTCGCAAAATCTAGTACGACATCTTCCTGCATACTAAGAACAAAAAAAGCCAGACGGACCGCAGTTTTCGGTCCGATTCCTGGCAATTTCATAAAGCTGTCAATCAGCTTTGATATTGGTTCAGGATATTGCATCTTCAGTTATTCCTCCTAGAATAAACCTGGCATGTTCATTCCTTTTGTGAATTGACCCATCGTTTCATTCGTTAGCTCATCGACTTTTTTCAATGCATCGTTTGTCGCAGCAAGTACAAGATCTTGAAGCATATCAATATCTTCTGGATCAACAACTTCTTCATTAATTGCTACATCAACGACTTCTTTTTGTCCATTTACTTTGACAGTGACCATACCGCCACCAGCTGTACCTTCAAGAACTTTTTCTGCAAGCTCTTCTTGAGCCTTCGCCATATCCTTTTGCATTTTTTGCATTTGTTTCATCATTTTTTGCATGTTTCCCATTCCACCGCGCATATGAACACCACTCTCTTTCATTTTTATTAATCTTTAATTTCAATTAAATCAGTTCCTACTAATTTTTTTGCTTCCGCAATCAATGGATCCTCTTCAGTAGAAGTTCCCTGACCATCCGCTTGTTCATCCGGCTGATGATCTCTTAAAAATTCTTCTCTTATTTTACCCCATTGAGCGTCAGGAACGCCAACTAATTCCACTCTTTTTCCTAACATAGACTCTAGCAGTTGTTCAAGATTGGTCCGAACACCGCTTTTATCTTCAGCAACCATTTTACAATGTATTTCAAATTTGAATTTTAAAACAAAGGCATGCGAAGCAGCCGCAACTGGCTCACTGTCCGTTAATAACGCAGCGTGAGACACCTTATTCTGCTGTTTCAACTGGGCAAGGAGCTCTCCCCATTTGCCTTTAATTTTTTCTAACTCAGGCCGTTTCGCTTCTTTTAGAATCTCATGAATTCGGCCGACAGGAGCACGATAGCCATTTTTGTTACTCGTTTGTGGTCGAGGCGCTTCCTTTTTTTCTTGAGGGCTATGAGATGGAGACATTGGTACACCTTCGGCTCTTAGCCTTGATAGTTCCTGTTCCAGCCTGTTTATTTTATCTGTTAGCGCCGTTAAATCAGCGTCAGCATGGCCTTGTGTCAATCCTGCTGTTGACTGACACAGCTTTACAACAGCTACCTCAAAGAAAATCCTTGGATGATTTGTCCATTTCATTTCTTGGTGGCTTTTATTCAGGACTTCAATGGTTTCATACAGAAACTGAGGTGTCACACGATCTGACAGCGCCACGAAACTTTCGTCGACCTTTACCTTTTCAAGGACCCCCTCGAGATCTGGTGCCGTTTTATAAAGCAGCATATCTCTAAAGTAAAAAATCATATCCTCTATTAATTTAGCAGCATCTTTCCCCTGCTGGAGCAATTCATTTAATGTATCTAACGCTGCGGCAATATTTTGATCAAAAATTGCTTCAGCAAGCTGACTAATGAAATGCTGAGATACAGCACCTGTAATGAGCAGCGCATCATCAATTGTCAATTGTTCACCACTAAATGAGATCGCTTGATCCAAGAGACTTAGTGCATCACGCATACCGCCATCAGCTGCACTAGCAATAATCTCGAGCGAACCCTCCTGTACGTCAAGGCCTTCTGCATCTACAATTTTCTCCATTCTTCCAACAATATCTTTGGTCGTGATTCGTTTAAAATCAAATCGCTGACAACGAGATATGATGGTAAGAGGAATCTTATGGGGCTCTGTGGTAGCCAAAATAAAGATACAATGAGCAGGCGGTTCTTCCAGCGTTTTAAGGAGAGCATTAAATGCACCGATAGAGAGCATATGTACTTCATCTATAATATAAACCTTATATGTAACCGCCGAAGGAGCAAATTTCACTTTATCACGTATATCCCGGATTTCATCTACCCCGTTATTCGAGGCAGCATCTATTTCAATCACGTCTGAAATTGAACCGTTTGTAATCCCTTTACAGGCATCACATTCATTACACGGCTCGCTAACAGGTGACTTTTCACAGTTCACTGCCTTAGCAAAGATTTTGGCAGCACTTGTTTTACCTGTTCCTCTAGGACCTGAAAATAAGTAAGCATGAGAAAACTTTTTCTGCAAAAGGGCATTTTGCAACGTTTTTGTGATGTGTTCTTGTCCAACAACATCCTCAAAAACTTGAGGTCTGAACACTCGATATAAAGCTTGATAACTCACAAATACGCCCTCCTCCATTTATCATCCTTTTCATTATACATGATGCACCGATCAATTCAAAAGCACACCTTTATTTTCTAATATGCCAAAAAGATGATTTCAACTAGAGATTTTCTACTTTCTATGTATTAAAAACGTATTTTCTAGCTTTGTAAAAAGACCTGAAACCCTAAAACAGAACTCCAGTTCTTTTTGCGGTTAGTGAAAAAAACAAATGGCTCCAAAAAGACTTTTTATCTATTTGTATAACCAAAGCAGTTAAGCTATTCTTGGAACAGCAACAAAAAACTCACCTAGTTAAACTAGATGAGTTACATTTAATATTGATTTACCGTGCACCTTCTGTCGATTCGCTACCCCAAGCGTTACTTAAACAGTTAGCTCGGCCCAGGCAACCCTGCGGCACATGAGAGGTTTCACTTAATGCTGCTTCCTTCCGGACCTGACATGGTTCATGAATTCCCATTGCGCAGGACCCAGACGTCAACACCACTTATTTAAGGCAGACCTTGAAGTAAACGAACCTCGAGAAGGGATTCGGCCTCGCTAGAGCGGATTGCGAGTACAGGGCACCGCTACCTCCCCGCTTAGCACGGCAAAATGAATATTAAATTGTTAGTGACGCAGACATAAGTATACCTTCTTACAGCTCAAATTGCAAACGACATCCATTCATTTACTTTTGGCTTGTTTCTTTCGCTGACGGAGATTTCGGAAGAACTGACTTAACAGCTCACCACACTGATTTTCAAGTACACCACCGATGACCTCAGACTGATGATTGAACCGTTCATCATCCAGTAAATTCATTAAAGTACCTGCGCATCCACCTTTTGGATCGTATGCACCAAAAACGACCTTTTTCACTCTAGAGAGAACAATAGCACCCGCACACATTGGGCATGGCTCAAGCGTAACGTAAAGCACAGCATCTTCTAAACGCCAGCTCCCTGTCGCTTTACATGCTTCATCAATAGCAAGTAATTCTGCATGTGCAATCGAACGCTGCTCACTTTCCCTTAAATTATGAGCCCGGCTCACGATTTGATCATCAACAACAATGATCGCACCAATCGGCACTTCCCCAATTTGTTCTGCTTTTAAGGCTTCAGAAATGGCTTCTTGCATAAACTTTTCATCTTTCGTCATGGCATGGCTCTCTTTTCATGTTTTTTAAAAGGAAATTGAGGTTAACATATTATCACAATCTTTTAAAGGGGGTCTTATTTTGTCAAAGCAAAAAAAGGCGCTGCTTATTATCGACATGATTAATGATTTTGATTTTGAAATGGGACATGTGCTTGCAGAAAAAACAGAGCAAATGACCAATAAAATTTTAGCTCTTAAACAACATGCTTTCAAGGAAAATTGGCCAATCATTTATATCAACGATCACTACGGACTTTGGAAGGCTGATATCCAAGCTGTTTTAGAAACATGCAAAAACGAAAGAAGCGCTCCTATTTTAGAGAAAATGACACCATCAAAAGATAATTACTTCTTAATTAAACCTAAGCATTCTGCCTTCTACGGTACTGCACTAGAGACACTCTTAAATGAATTAGGTGTTGAGGACATTATTCTAACTGGAATTGCCGGAAACATTTGCGTTTTGTTCACTGCAAATGACGCATACATGCGAGAATACAATCTAATTGTACCTAAAGATTGTATCGCTTCAAACGACGACAGAGATAACGACTACGCTTTAACGATGATGGAGAACGTTCTTCTAGCCAAAATCACTACCGCTAAGGAAATCACGAATGAAAATCAAACATGATTTAGCTATAACCCTCATAAATTGTTAGCAATAACAAAGGGGGCGTTGACTATTCAAATTTATGTTGTCAAAAGAGGAGATACTTTAAACGACATTGCTATGCGTTTTAAAACGACAGTCAATGAAATCATCCGTACTAACGAAATCGAAACACCAAATCAACTCGTCATTGGACAAACAATTGTCATTCCAATTAGAGGTCAATTTTATGAGGTCAAACAAAATGACACACTATATCAAATTGGTAGACGGTTTCAAATCTCAGTGGAAGAATTGGCACGCGTGAACAGAATTCGACCTGAAGCGATACTGCCTATTCGTTTCTGGCTCTATATTCCACAAAGACCGAAAAGGAACATTAATTCCAATGCTTATATTGAACCACGGGGAAATCAAGTCAGTGAAAACTTAAAGCAGGCAGCTAGAGAGGCCTCCCCATACTTAACCCATTTAGACGTCTTTAGTTTTCAAGCACAAAGAGATGGGACACTGCGAGAACCACCGTTAGACCAACTACCCCAGATTGCCGCTCAGAACAGAACTGTATTAACCATGGTGGTGACAAATCTAGAGAATGAAAAATTCAGTGATGAACTTGGGCGTATTCTTTTAACTAACCAATCTGTCAAAACGGCATTTTTAAATGAAATTGTTCGAGTTGCCAAAAAGTATCAATTCAAGGAAATCCATTTTGATTTTGAATATTTACGCCCTGCTGATAAAGATGCTTATATTCAATTTTTAAGAGAAGCAACAGCCCGTTTCCATCAAGAAGGATGGACAATATCTGTTGCACTTGCACCAAAAACAAGTAGTCAGCAAAAGGGCAAATGGTATGAAGCCCATGACTATGAAGCAATCGGTAAGATCGTCGATCACGTTGTGTTGATGACCTATGAATGGGGGTACAGCGGCGGCCCTCCACAAGCTGTCTCTCCAATTGGACCTGTCCGCCAAGTCATTGAATATGCACTAACTGTCATACCTGCCAATAAAATTGTAATGGGGCAGAATTTATACGGCTATGATTGGACACTTCCTTTCGTCCAGGGCGGCCCCATAGCCAAAGCCGTCAGTCCTCAACAAGCAATTGCACTTGCTAGAGAGCACAATGTCTCTATCTTATACGACGAAACAGCACAAGCACCCCATTTTCGTTATACAGATGCCAACAACAAAGAGCATGAGGTCTGGTTCGAAGACGCTAGATCAATTCAAGCAAAGTTCAACCTCATCAAAGAGCTAAATTTGAACGGCATTGCTTATTGGAAATTAGGTCTATCTTTCCCACAAAACTGGCTCTTATTATCAGATCAATTTAATATTGAAAAAAGAACGACATCGTAATCCATTCACTCTATCTATTAGAAGGGGTATGGTACAATATACATTGGTTTGACAACTTTAACTTTATAGATAGAGGAGAACGCCTATGTATCCTGCCCCTTTTATTGCAGTGGAAGGCCCGATTGGAGCCGGAAAAACAACTTTGGCTACAATGCTTGCGAAGGAATTTCAATTTCCTTTAGTAAAAGAGATTGTAGAAGAAAATCCATTCTTAGATAAATTTTATGAAGATATGGAACAATGGAGCTTTCAGCTTGAGATGTTCTTTTTATGCAATCGGTTCAAACAGTTAGAATTAATTGAAGAAAACTATGTGAATAAACAGCAGCCAGTTGTCACTGATTATCACGTCTATAAAAATATGATATTTGCAGAAAGAACATTATCAAAAAAGCACATGGATAAATACAGAAAGATCTATCACCTGCTAACAGATGATCTTCCTAAACCAAATGCCATGATCTATATAAAAGCCAGCCTTCCCACCTTACTTGAAAGAATACAGATGAGAGGACGCTCTTTTGAAGAAGACATCGACCCAGCTTATTTAAAAACACTCATTGAAGATTACGAGCTGGCTATTGAACATTTAAAACAGACTGAGCCAGGGCTTCCTATCATTACAATTGAAGGAGATCATACAGACTTCGTTTCCTCACAGAAAGATTACCAGCAAATTGTACAGAACATAAAGGAGCAAGTACTATGAACAATATCGAAATACCAAAGGACGCAGTCATCACAATTGCCGGGACTGTTGGTGTCGGCAAATCAACTATGACCAAAACAATAGCGGACAAGCTAGGGTTTCAAACCTCTCTTGAAAAAGTAGATGATAACCCATATTTAGAGCCTTTTTATTCAGATTTCCAAAGATGGAGCTTCCACTTACAGGTCTATTTCTTAGCTGAGCGTTTTAAGGAGCAAAAGCGGATTTTTGAATCTGGCGGAGGATATGTACAAGATCGTTCCATTTATGAGGATACTGGCATTTTTGCAAAAATGCATGCGGACAAAGGTACGATGTCTGAGGTCGATTATGAAACGTATACAAGCCTATTTGAGGCGATGGTGATGACACCTTACTTCCCTCACCCTGATGTCCTCATCTATCTACACGGGGATTTAGATCATATTTTACATCGTATTGAAGAACGCGGCAGAGAGATGGAAACTCAAACTGACCGGGCTTATTGGGAAGAAATGTACACTCGATACACGGAATGGATCGAACAATTTGATTTATGCCCAGTGATTAAAATTAATATTGAAGATTACGACTTACTTCATGATGAAAGCTCACTTGATCCCATTCTTCATGAAATAGCTTCTGTTATTCAAAAAAATCGCTCTAAAACAAAATAAAAAAAACCGCTGCATTCGCGAAATGCAGCGGTTTGACAATTTCCAATTTTTATGCTTGCGTTCAATTCAACTAAGGTAAAAAATCAATATGGCGGAGGAAGAGGGATTCGAACCCCCGCGGGCTTTGACACCCCTGTCGGTTTTCAAGACCGATCCCTTCAGCCGGACTTGGGTATTCCTCCGTATCGACAAGAATTAATATACCATATCATTTTATTTGAAGTCAACATCTTTTCGAAAAAAATTTCAATATGTGATTTCGGCATGATATTTGCCTATAAAAAAGCAGCCATTGATGGCTGCTCCAGATTGTTGACAAAGGGCTAAAATGATTTTGATTTTAGCCCTTTGTCTTCTTTTCAGCGTGATAGAAAACCTTTGCAGCCCTAGGAAGGGCGAGCACCGGAGCGGAGCGAATTTGACATTCGTGAGCACCGAAGCGCAGACCTGACAACGAATGCGAGGGTTTGTCTACACGCTGAAGCAGCCATTGACGGCTGCTCTTGATCTATTTCGTATCCTGTCTAATTTCTTCAATAAACTGATTCATCTCTACTTTAAACTCATTTAATGACTCGATAATCTTCGTAAAGTCTGTCACTTGTTTGGCTTGTTCATTTGTTGAACTGCTGATTTGTGAGATGTTTTCAGACAGAGTGCCAATGCTGTCTTGGATTTCTTTTAAAAATGTATTAATGGTTTCAGCCGCTTCCTTCGAGCCATCTGATAATTTGCGAACTTCATCAGCAACGACAGCAAACCCTTTTCCGTTCTCGCCTGCTCTTGCGGCTTCAATTGCAGCGTTTAAACCGAGCAGATTTGTTTGTCTAGCGATCCCGCCAATGGTTTTGACGACTTCTTCAATATTCGCAGATTTCTCTTCCGCTCTTCCTGCCTGTTCGCTTATTTCTAAACTTGTGGCAGCCAGCTCTTGAGAATGTGCAGCAATTTGCTCAATTCCACCTTGGAGTTCTTTCGCTACTTTATTGATTTGCTCCATATAACCGCTTAATTTCTTTTCACGATGATGTGAAAATGCCACTAAAAAAGAGCCAATTACTTTTTTATCTTCATCAAAAATCGGGTAACCTTTTACAGCAATTTCATAACCATATAAATGCTCTGGTAAATGACCGTCATATTCTTGTCCTCTTAATGTCGTCGCCACATTTTGGTCTTCTGGGTTCAATGGGTCTCCAACTTTCATACCAAAATCTATTGTGTTAGACGGGTAATAACAAAGTATCTTCTCTGTATCTGTGATGCCGAAAAGAATACTTTCATCTAGTACCTTTCTAAGTAAATGAGCCATTTCAACATAATAGTCAAGCCTATTCAAGGTTATTCCTTCTTTCCTAGAAGCTTTTAATTTTTTTATCGGCTAAATTTAGGAAAACTGTAGGACTTTTGGTAAAAAGAAAAAGATGCCTTGACGGCATCTTATTTCATCACTTCTTTATTTCCCATATAAGAACGCAGTACTTCAGGAATGATCACTGTGCCGTCCTCTTGTTGATAGTTTTCTAAAATAGCCGCTACAGTTCTTCCTACCGCTAATCCAGATCCATTTAATGTGTGGACATGTTCTGGCTTCGCTTTAGGTTCTGGACGGAAACGAATGTTTGCACGTCTTGCCTGGAATGCTTCGAAGTTACTGCAAGAAGAAATTTCACGGTACGTATTCTGGCTCGGAATCCACACTTCGATATCGTATTTCTTCGCAGCTGTGAATCCTAAATCTCCCGTGCACATGCTCATGACACGGTATGGCAGGTTCAATAGCTGAAGAACTTTTTCTGCTTGATTTGTTAGTTTCTCTAATTCTTCATAAGAATCTTCTGGTCTGACAAATTTCACAAGCTCTACCTTGTTAAATTGATGCTGACGGATGAGTCCACGTGTATCTCTTCCAGCAGATCCAGCTTCTGATCTAAAGCAAGCACTGAATGCTGCATAGTTGATTGGCAGCTGTTCACCTTCGAGAATTTCGTCACGATGCATGTTCGTAATTGGCACTTCAGCTGTTGGAATGAGGAAGTAATCTTCTTCACGAATTTTAAAGGCATCCTCTTCGAACTTTGGAAGCTGACCAGTTCCTGTCATACTCGCTCTGTTGACCATATAAGGTGGAAGCACTTCAGTAAAACCAAACTCATCCACATGTAAATCAAGCATAAAGTTATACAATGCGCGCTCTAAGCGTGCGCCAAGCCCTTTATAAAAAACGAAACGGCTTCCTGTCACTTTTCCTGCACGTTCAAAATCAAGGATTTTTAGCTCATCAGCTACGTCCCAATGTGGTTTTGGCTCAAATGAGAAGGCTGGTTGTTCGCCCCATTTTCTCACTTCCACGTTGTCGTCTTCTGTTTCACCAACTGGTACAGAGTCATGAGGGATATTTGGAATTGAGAACAGGATGTGCTGCAAGCTTTCTTCTACTGTTCTTAGCTCATCATCCAGCTTCTTGATCTCATCTCCTACCTCACGCATTTCTTGAATAATGTGATCGGCGTCTTTCTTTTCTCTTTTTAGAACGGCCACTTGCTGTGATACTTCATTTCTTCGGCTCTTTAATTCTTCTGTTTTCCCGATTAATTCTCTTCTTTTTTGATCTAGCTCACCAAACTTATCAAAATCCGCTAAATCTTCGCCTCGGTGTGCTAATTTTTCTTTGATTTGATCAAAGTCCGTGCGCAGTTGTTTAATATCAAGCATGTGTAACACTCCTTTTTTTATCGAAAAATAAAAAGAGCCCTCATCCCATGAAAGGGACGAGAGCTCTCGCGTTGCCACCCTGATTGAAAACATGCAGAAGCATGCTTTCCTCTTTCCTCTGTAACGGTATCACCGTAAATGCTTACTTCTCGTGTTTCAGCATTTCGCTCAAGGATGGATTCAGAATGCATCTTTCACCGATTTTCACCAACCATCGGCTCTCTGAGAAAGAGGGGCTTCTTACTATTTCCCGTCAACGCTTTTTCGATCTTTGATTGTGATTTTAATGTACTATAAGTTTTATCTCTTTTCAACCGTTTTATACAGCAAGCTTCGTTTTGTAAGACTTCACCATGTCTACAAACAGCTGTGTTAACCGGTGATCGTCTGTCAGCTCTGGATGAAAAGAGCAGCCTAAGATATTGTTTTCTTTCGCCATCACAATCCTGCCATCATATTCAGCCATGATTTCTACGTCATTATCTGCGCTGATGATATGAGGCGCACGGATGAATACCCCTGTAAACGGCGCATCCAGTCCTTTTACTTTTAAATCTGCTTCAAAACTGTCTACCTGTCTGCCAAAAGAGTTCCGTGCAACAGATACATTTAACAGGCCAAGATGAGCATCTTCTCGATCTTCGATATGCTTAGCCAGCATAATCAAACCGGCACATGTCCCGAAAATCGGTTTCCCTTGAGCAGCGAACGCTTTGATCGGTTCAATGAATTGGTACGTATCCATAAGTCTCCTCATCGTCGTACTTTCTCCACCAGGGATAATCAAACCGTCAACGGATTCTAGCTCTTCTACACGTTTGATGATCTTTCCTTCTGCGCCGCAGGCTTCAATCGATTGAATATGCTCTCTCACCGCTCCTTGAAGCCCTAGTACACCAATTGTCAGCATGTTCGTTTGCGCTCCCTTAATTACCAGCCACGCTCTTGCATACGTTCTTCTGGCAGTAGATTTGAAATTTCAATTCCTTTCATAGCTGTTCCAAGCTCTTTTGAAAGTTCTGCAATGAGACGGTAATCAGTGTAATGAGTCGTTGCTTCAACAATCGCTTTTGCAAATTTAGCTGGATTGTCTGATTTGAAAATACCAGATCCGACAAATACACCGTCTGCGCCAAGCTGCATCATTAATGCAGCATCTGCTGGTGTCGCAACGCCTCCTGCTGCAAAGTTCACAACTGGCAGCTTGCCGTCTCTTTTGATTTGCAGCAATAATTCATAAGGCGCGCCAAGATTCTTGGCTTCTGTCATCAGTTCATCTTCACTCATAGCCGATACTTTACGAATCTGAGCATTGACCTTTCTCATATGACGCACAGCTTCTACGATGTTGCCTGTCCCAGGTTCTCCTTTTGTACGAAGCATAGAAGCGCCTTCTGCGATACGGCGGGTTGCCTCACCTAAATCGCGGCATCCACAGACAAAAGGTACTGTGTATTCATTTTTATTTAAATGGAATTCCTCATCTGCGGGCGTCAGCACTTCACTCTCATCGATATAATCAACACCAAGTGCTTCAAGAACACGAGCCTCGACGATGTGGCCGATACGTGCTTTTGCCATGACTGGAATCGTTACTGCATTTTGTACTTCCTCTACGATTCTTGGGTCTGCCATACGGGCAACACCGCCTGCTGCACGGATATCAGCTGGTACTCGTTCTAGTGCCATGACTGCCACCGCACCTGCTTCTTCTGCAATTTTTGCCTGCTCCGCATTGACAACATCCATAATGACGCCGCCCTTTTGCATTTCTGCCATTCCACGTTTCACTCGTTCAGTTCCCTTATTGCTCACAATAGTTTCCTCCCATTTGTCTATTCGATTGATTCAACATCTTTATCATACAAGCGAGGAAGTATAACAATAAAGAGAATAGTATAACAATTAAACCAACCGGGAAATAAGGATAAACCCTTGTAAACAAAGGATTTACAGCTAAAAAAATGTCGTTTTCTCTTTTAAGTGTGATTTACATGCTATAATACAACTATAACAATTAAAAATCATGTATAACAATTTTGCATTCTACGGAGGGGTTTCATGCATATTGATATCCATCGACACTCTGATACATCTCTTTCAAATCAAATTTACTTTTCAATCATCGATCACATTCAATCGGGTTTGCTTCAGCAAGGAGAAAAGCTGCCAACTGTCCGTGATTTAGCTAAGCAGCTGAATGTCAGTCTTGTCACGGCAGCTAAGGCATATACTCGATTAAAGGACGATGGTTATTTAACGACAGTGCAAGGTAAAGGAACTTTTGTGGATGAGCAGCAAGAGCAGGCAGAGACCCCGGTTCCATCATCTACTTCTTTCGATTGGCAGTTGTCGATTCCAGATTATTTACCACGGTCTCAATTCGCCCAGTATCACTATGTCGAAGAAGCCATTAACCTTTCTTCCTCTATGATCGATCCAGGTCTTTTGCCAAACCGGTATTTAGAAAAAGAAATGCAGCATGTGCTAGCCAGACATCCTCAAATCATGTCGAAGTATGGTGAAATACAAGGTGATCTTCAGCTGCGACAAGTCATTCAGTCCTTTTTAGAAAAGTTGGATGTGCCGTCTACCCCTGAAAATATCCTTGTAACAAGTGGTTCTCAGCAAGGGCTTGATTTGGTGGCACGTACGTTTATTGGGCCGGATGATGTGGTTGTCATGGAAGCACCGACCTATCCCGGGGCCATTGATGTCTTTATGGGCAGAGGAGCAAGAATCATTACCGTCCCTGTCGATCATGAAGGAATGAACATGAAGCAGCTTCAAAGCATTTGTGATAAATATAAACCGAAGCTGATCTATACGATTCCTACTTTCCACAGTCCGACAGGGGCCAGTATGTCGATGAAACGCAGAAAACAGCTTCTCTTACTGGCTCAAAGCATAGATTGTCTCATTGTAGAAGATGACCCATATCGTGAGCTTTATTTTGAAAAGAAGCCGCCAGCACCTATTAAAAGCTTGGATCATGATGGACACGTCATTTATTTACGAGGATTAAGTAAAACACTGGCTCCAGGATGCAGAATAGGGATTATCACCGCGTCAGGCTCGATATTTAACCGTTTATTAGCTGCAAAGGCCAATAATGACTTAGGCAGCCCTCTCCTCACACAAAAGGCCATATTGCCGTTTCTGACATCGAAGAAAATGATTGATCATACGAAGAAGCTAAGAACCGCCTTGAAGGTGAGACGCGATTTGATGATGGATGTGTTAACGAAGCACGCACCGAAAGATGTAACGTGGCAAATTCCACAGGGCGGGCTCAATTTATGGCTCAGCTTTCCTTCCTGGGTCGATACACGAGCACTTTTACATGAAGCACGTAAGCAGCAAATTACTTTTCTGCCTGGCTCTGTCTGCTATCCTGGAGAGCCAAAACAGAATTATATCCGCCTCAGCTTTTCCTATGTGAATGAAAAAGCACTGACCGAGGGCGTGGAAAAGTTATGTGGTATTTTTCAGCAAGCCTTGTCCACTCCTCAAAATCAGAAGCAATCGCTCTTCTTTTAACGATAAAAAAACTGCTCTCATGTATAGAGAGCAGTTTTTTTATTAGAACCAGCCTTTTACTGTGTCAACGATTCCGCCCCAAATGCCAGCGAAAAATCCACCTACACCGCGCATTGCAAGGATGAACCAGTTTGCTTTTTCATCGCTTGTTTTCGTCACAAGCTCAACACCTGATTGGTCTTTATTTAAATAGCCGTAGTCCTTCTCATCACCAGAATAAGAAGTCGTCAGCATGCCAACCTTCGTTCCTTTTTTAATAGGAGCTTCTAGGTTTTTTTTCTCGATATTTACTTTCGCTTTATAGCTCTTTTCGTCACCATTTTTTACTGGCACAGAAAATGCTTCTTTCGTCACAACAGGTACTTCTTTATCTTTGCCTTTATCCACTTCGATGTTTTCATGTCCTTTAATTTGTTGACCTTTTTTGTACATTTCTTTCATCGTGAAGTTTTTAAACGCATAGTCGAACAGTTTTTTTGCCACGTCGAAACGTGCTGTATGAAGATTACCTTTTGCATTCAAGATAACTGCGATGACACGCATGTCACCTTGTTTTGCTGTACCTGTGAAGCTAGAACCGGCTGAATCTGTAGATCCTGTTTTCAGACCGTCAACACCTTTGTATTCCTTCACAAGTCCTTTAAGCATGAAGTTCCAGTTAGGCATGTCCATTTCATCGTCAGTGCCTTCTCTGAACTTTGTTTTCGCAATACTTGCTGTTTCAAGAATTTCTGGATGGTCTTTGATGAGATGC
Source organism: Bacillus sp. PK5-006 (assembly GCF_054161415.1). NCBI lineage: Bacteria > Bacillati > Bacillota > Bacilli > Caryophanales > Bacillaceae > Bacillus > Bacillus sp. PK5-006. The sequence continues at coordinate 3,719,145 of NZ_CP096414.1, forward strand.
TGTGCAAGCAAAGCCATATCTTTTGCAGATACTTCACTTTCTTCATCAGGACCTGTACCTTTGGGCTGTTGGCCATGTAAGTCTTTATTTTCCAGACCAGTTGCATTCACGAATTTGTAGTTTGTTAAACCAAGTTCTTTTGCTTTTGCGTTCATTTTTTCAACAAACTTCGATTCTGATCCAGCGATCACTTCTGCTAAACCAATCGCTGCTGCATTTGCCGAATAAATAGCCGTTGCTTGATAAAGTTCTTTTACTGTATACGAACCATCTTTTCTCAAAGGAACGTTGGATAAGCTGCGGTCCTGAGAAATTTCGTATACATAATCATCTGGCGTATACTTTTGATCCCATTTCACTTTTCCTTCAGCAATTGCCTCTAGTAATAGATACTCTGTCATCATTTTTGCCATACTTGCAATAGGCAGTCTTTGATCTGCGTTTTTACTATAAAGAATTTTACCTGTAGAAGCTTCAATAAGGATCGCTGCTTTCGCATTCACACTGAATGGATCTTCAGCAGCTTTTGCTTTGGACATTGGTGTAAATGCTGTAACAATCAATGCCAATGCAAGGATAGAGACCATAAGCTGTTTCAACATCTTGCTGTTCAATCGTCATACCTCCGTATTCATCTTTTTTCGACGTTTTCATATATATGTAATCCACAAGGGCTTATCTCAACACAACAGTATAAATTTTATCACAATAAAGACAAAAAAAATAGACAGAGTCTTAGACCCTGTCAAATGTAATTTGATTGTCACAATTTATCAAGAAATTGTGTAGTTTGGTGATTCTTTTGTAATTTGTACATCATGTGGATGACTCTCACGAAGTCCTGCACCCGTCATACGAATGAACTGTGCTTCTTCTCTAAGAGTGCGTAAATCCTGTGTTCCACAATAACCCATACCAGAACGAATACCACCAACTAGTTGATACACTGTATCAACGACTGGCCCTTTGTATGGTGTACGGCCTTCAATACCTTCAGGAACGAATTTTTTATTATCTTCTTGGAAGTAACGATCTTTACTTCCTTTTTCCATTGCAGCGACAGAACCCATACCACGATAAACTTTGAATCGTCTACCTTGGAAAATTTCTGTTTCTCCTGGGCTTTCAGATGTACCAGCTAGAAGGCTTCCCAGCATAACAGCATGTCCGCCAGATGCTAATGCTTTCACGATATCACCTGAATATTTAATTCCACCATCTGCAATAATAGCTTTACCATGTTTTCTTGCTTCTGTTGCACAGTCATAGATCGCTGTGATTTGTGGTACACCGACACCTGCAACAACACGTGTTGTACAAATAGATCCTGGTCCGATACCGACTTTCACAATATCTGCTCCTGCTTCAAACAATGCTTTTGTTGCTTCAGCTGTTGCAACATTACCAGCAATGATGTTAAGAGAAGGATACGTTTCACGGATTTTCGATACAGTGTTTAGAACACCTTGAGAATGACCGTGTGCTGTATCAATAACAATGACATCTACATTGGCTTCGACTAATTTTTTCACACGTGTCATTGTATCGCCAGTGACACCAACAGCGGCACCAACAATTAAACGGCCATGTGCATCTTTAGAGGAGTTAGGGAATTCAATCACTTTTTCAATATCTTTGATTGTGATAAGACCTTTTAACGTTCCTTCGTCATCTAAAAGAGGTAATTTTTCAATCTTGTACTGCTGTAGGATTTTTTCAGCTTCTTCTAATGTTGTACCAACAGAAGCTGTCACAAGTTCCTCTTTTGTCATCACGTCGCTAATCTTCATTGAATAATCCGAAATAAAACGAAGGTCACGGTTCGTAATAATACCAACAAGCTTTTGGTCTTGTTCGTTGTTGACAATCGGCACACCTGAAATACGGTATTTACCCATCAAATGCTCTGCATCAAATACTTGATGCTCTGGTGTTAAGAAGAATGGATTTGTAATAACGCCGCGCTCTGAACGTTTTACTTTATCCACCTGTTCTGCTTGCTGTTCAATGGACATGTTCTTATGAATAATACCAAGACCACCTTGACGTGCCATTGCAATCGCCATTTGTGATTCCGTCACTGTGTCCATTCCCGCACTGATAATTGGAATGTTTAGCTTTAATGTGCTTGTTAGCTCCACTGATAAATCGACATCACGCGGAAGTACTTCAGACTTTGCTGGAACAAGCAAAACATCGTCAAACGTCAAACCTTCTTTTGAAAATTTACTTTCCCACATTAGTAAATCCCCCTCTTTTCGGCAAAATATTATATGTAGATTATCAACTAGCAAACAGCATGTCAAGGAAGCAACAAACAGTTGCAATTTTTAGAAAATATAAAGAGAGTTGAGGAAGAAGATGAAAAGTTCAGGATGGAAGGATTTAAAACGTTTTTACTCGCTCGAAACCTCCCAAAAGTTTCTATTTCAACAATATGAGAAACGGAACATTCAAGATGCAAACCAGCAAGCCTATAAAAACTGTGAACGATTTATTTACTTTCTAAAACATGGCCACACATTTTATGAACAGGCTGCGATCGCGCCTCTAGAACTTAAACCCATTTTATTGTTTTATGGAATGGCACAGCTGCTAAAAGCATGTTTGCTGACAGTTGATCCCCATTATCCTTCTCAAACTTCTGTTTTAGCTCATGGCGTAACATCAAGGAAGAGAAAGAAACAGCATTACCGTTTTAGTGAAGATGAAGTGAAAATCCAAAGAAATGGGCTATGTATGCATGTGTTAAAGCATCTATTTCAATTAAATGGTCTTGAAGATGAGCGTTTTACGATGATCCATCTCCTGTCTAAAATACCTGAAATGAGTCATATTCTGGAGTTTCAGAAGCAGCCCTCGACTTTAGTTAAAGTAGAAAAGGCTAATGGATTGATAATTCAAGATCATATTCCATTACTTTATAACATGTCTGCTGAACGCTTTATTGAATACTTTGAGTTTCATACAAGCTGGAAACTCAAACAGAGAGAGGCTAAAAAACTGACGTTTGATGTATTTCTTGAAGAAAACCCAGCACTTGCTACTCATCTTCATTATGATTTAGAAATGGATCAATGGTTTATCCCGTCAACACGAGATGCTTTTCTAGGGATTCCTGAGATCATCAGCCATTACTTATTGATGTATAACCTTAGTATGATTGCCCGCTACGAAACAGAATGGTGGTACGAGCTGCTGTCTCAATACATTAGCGATGATTACGTCATGATTGAACGCTACATGGAGATTGCAGAAGAGAAGTTCCCAGCTTACATCATGATGCTGTTAGAAGAAAAAACAAAAAAGACCAGTTCCGACTGGAACTGATCCTTATAGAAGCTTGGCGGCGTCCTACTCTCACAGGGGGAAACCCCCAACTACCATCGGCGCTGAAGAGCTTAACTTCCGTGTTCGGTATGGGAACGGGTGTGACCTCTTCGCTATCGCCACCAAACCTGATGGAGAGAATGTTCTCTCAAAACTAGATAACAATGTTCATGCTTCACAATAGAATATAGGTTAAGTCCTCGATCTATTAGTATCTGTCAGCTCCACGTGTCACCACGCTTCCACCTCAGACCTATCAACCTGATCATCTTTCAGGGATCTTACTTCCTTGCGGAATGGGAAATCTCATCTTGAGGGGGGCTTCATGCTTAGATGCTTTCAGCACTTATCCCGTCCGCACATAGCTACCCAGCGATGCCCTTGGCAGAACAACTGGTACACCAGCGGTGCGTCCATCCCGGTCCTCTCGTACTAAGGACAGCTCCTCTCAAATTTCCTGCGCCCGCGACGGATAGGGACCGAACTGTCTCACGACGTTCTGAACCCAGCTCGCGTACCGCTTTAATGGGCGAACAGCCCAACCCTTGGGACCGACTACAGCCCCAGGATGCGATGAGCCGACATCGAGGTGCCAAACCTCCCCGTCGATGTGGACTCTTGGGGGAGATAAGCCTGTTATCCCCGGGGTAGCTTTTATCCGTTGAGCGATGGCCCTTCCATGCGGAACCACCGGATCACTAAGCCCGACTTTCGTCCCTGCTCGACTTGTAGGTCTCGCAGTCAAGCTCCCTTGTGCCTTTACACTCTGCGAATGATTTCCAACCATTCTGAGGGAACCTTTGGGCGCCTCCGTTACATTTTAGGAGGCGACCGCCCCAGTCAAACTGCCCACCTGACACTGTCTCCCTGCCCGATAAGGGCAGCGGGTTAGAAGGTCAATACAGCCAGGGTAGTATCCCACCGATGCCTCCACCGAAGCTAGCGCTCCGGTTTCCAAGGCTCCTACCTATCCTGTACAAGCTGTACCAACATTCAATATCAGGCTGCAGTAAAGCTCCACGGGGTCTTTCCGTCCTGTCGCGGGTAACCTGCATCTTCACAGGTACTATAATTTCACCGAGTCTCTCGTTGAGACAGTGCCCAGATCGTTGCGCCTTTCGTGCGGGTCGGAACTTACCCGACAAGGAATTTCGCTACCTTAGGACCGTTATAGTTACGGCCGCCGTTTACTGGGGCTTCAATTCGCACCTTCGCTTACGCTAAGCGCTCCTCTTAACCTTCCAGCACCGGGCAGGCGTCAGCCCCTATACTTCGCCTTACGGCTTCGCAGAGACCTGTGTTTTTGCTAAACAGTCGCCTGGGCCTATTCACTGCGGCTTCTCGGGGCTTTAACACCCTAAGAAGCACCCCTTCTCCCGAAGTTACGGGGTCATTTTGCCGAGTTCCTTAACGAGAGTTCTCTCGATCACCTTAGGATTCTCTCCTCGCCTACCTGTGTCGGTTTGCGGTACGGGCACCTCTCACCTCGCTAGAGGCTTTTCTTGGCAGTGTGGAATCAGGAACTTCGCTACTAAATTTCGCTCGCCATCACAGCTCAGCCTTTACGGGAAACGGATTTGCCTATTTCCCAGCCTAACTGCTTGGACGCGGATATCCAATACCGCGCTTACCCTATCCTCCTGCGTCCCCCCATTGCTCAAATGGTGAGGAGGTGGTACAGGAATATCAACCTGTTGTCCATCGCCTACGCCTTTCGGCCTCGGCTTAGGTCCCGACTAACCCTGAGCGGACGAGCCTTCCTCAGGAAACCTTAGGCATTCGGTGGACGGGATTCTCACCCGTCTTTCGCTACTCATACCGGCATTCTCACTTCTAAGCGCTCCACCAGTCCTTCCGGTCTGGCTTCACAGCCCTTAGAACGCTCTCCTACCACTGTTCGTAAGAACAGTCCGCAGCTTCGGTGATACGTTTAGCCCCGGTACATTTTCGGCGCAGAGTCACTCGACCAGTGAGCTATTACGCACTCTTTAAATGGTGGCTGCTTCTAAGCCAACATCCTGGTTGTCTAAGCAACTCCACATCCTTTTCCACTTAACGTATACTTTGGGACCTTAGCTGGCGGTCTGGGCTGTTTCCCTTTCGACTACGGATCTTATCACTCGCAGTCTGACTCCCAAGGATAAGTCATCGGCATTCGGAGTTTGACTGAATTCGGTAACCCGGTAGGGGCCCCTAGTCCAATCAGTGCTCTACCTCCGAGACTCTTACCTTGAGGCTAGCCCTAAAGCTATTTCGGAGAGAACCAGCTATCTCCAGGTTCGATTGGCATTTCACCCCTACCCACACCTCATCCCCGCACTTTTCAACGTGCGTGGGTTCGGGCCTCCATTCAGTGTTACCTGAACTTCACCCTGGACATGGGTAGATCACCTGGTTTCGGGTCTACGACCACGTACTCATGCGCCCTATTCAGACTCGCTTTCGCTGCGGCTCCGCATCTTCTGCTTAACCTTGCACGGGATCGTAACTCGCCGGTTCATTCTACAAAAGGCACGCCATCACCCGTTAACGGGCTCTGACTACTTGTAGGCACACGGTTTCAGGATCTATTTCACTCCCCTTCCGGGGTGCTTTTCACCTTTCCCTCACGGTACTGGTTCACTATCGGTCACTAGGGAGTATTTAGCCTTGGGAGATGGTCCTCCCGGATTCCGACGGAATTTCACGTGTTCCGCCGTACTCAGGATCCACTCTGGAGAGAATGACATTTCAGTTACAGGGCTGTTACCTTCTTTGGCGGGCCTTTCCAGACCTCTTCGCTTATATCATTCCTTTGTAACTCCGTATAGAGTGTCCTACAACCCCAAGAGGCAAGCCTCTTGGTTTGGGCTGTTCCCGTTTCGCTCGCCGCTACTCAGGGAATCGCATTTGCTTTCTCTTCCTCCGGGTACTTAGATGTTTCAGTTCCCCGGGTATGCCTTCTCATACTCTATGTATTCAAGTATGGATACTACTCCATTACGAGCAGTGGGTTTCCCCATTCGGAAATCTCCGGATCAAAGCTTGCTTACAGCTCCCCGAAGCATATCGGTGTTCGTCCCGTCCTTCATCGGCTCCTAGTGCCAAGGCATCCACCGTGCGCCCTTTCTAACTTAACCATTTCTTACTTTAGAAAGAATCACTATGTGTGATGAACTTTGCATTGCATTCAATGTGAATGTATTACTTATTGTTATCTAGTTTTCAAAGAACACGTTGGTGGAGCCTAGCGGGATCGAACCGCTGACCTCCTGCGTGCAAGGCAGGCGCTCTCCCAGCTGAGCTAAGGCCCCAATTTAATAGAAGATGGTGGGCCTGAGTGGACTCGAACCACCGACCTCACGCTTATCAGGCGTGCGCTCTAACCAGCTGAGCTACAGGCCCATCTTTCATATCGAAGATATGATGTTGTAGGATCTTTTGCAAGTTCCTTCAAAACTAAACAAGACGAAAACGTACGCTGCTCCATATATCCTTAGAAAGGAGGTGATCCAGCCGCACCTTCCGATACGGCTACCTTGTTACGACTTCACCCCAATCATCTGCCCCACCTTCGGCGGCTGGCTCCATAAAGGTTACCTCACCGACTTCGGGTGTTGCAAACTCTCGTGGTGTGACGGGCGGTGTGTACAAGGCCCGGGAACGTATTCACCGCGGCATGCTGATCCGCGATTACTAGCGATTCCAGCTTCACGCAGTCGAGTTGCAGACTGCGATCCGAACTGAGAACAGATTTATGGGATTGGCTAAACCTTGCGGTCTTGCAGCCCTTTGTTCTGTCCATTGTAGCACGTGTGTAGCCCAGGTCATAAGGGGCATGATGATTTGACGTCATCCCCACCTTCCTCCGGTTTGTCACCGGCAGTCACCTTAGAGTGCCCAACTAAATGCTGGCAACTAAGATCAAGGGTTGCGCTCGTTGCGGGACTTAACCCAACATCTCACGACACGAGCTGACGACAACCATGCACCACCTGTCACTCTGTCCCCGAAGGGAAAGCCCTATCTCTAGGGTTGTCAGAGGATGTCAAGACCTGGTAAGGTTCTTCGCGTTGCTTCGAATTAAACCACATGCTCCACCGCTTGTGCGGGCCCCCGTCAATTCCTTTGAGTTTCAGTCTTGCGACCGTACTCCCCAGGCGGAGTGCTTAATGCGTTAGCTGCAGCACTAAGGGGCGGAAACCCCCTAACACTTAGCACTCATCGTTTACGGCGTGGACTACCAGGGTATCTAATCCTGTTCGCTCCCCACGCTTTCGCTCCTCAGCGTCAGTTACAGACCAGAGAGTCGCCTTCGCCACTGGTGTTCCTCCACATCTCTACGCATTTCACCGCTACACGTGGAATTCCACTCTCCTCTTCTGCACTCAAGTTTCCCAGTTTCCAATGACCCTCCCCGGTTGAGCCGGGGGCTTTCACATCAGACTTAAGAAACCGCCTGCGAGCCCTTTACGCCCAATAATTCCGGACAACGCTTGCCACCTACGTATTACCGCGGCTGCTGGCACGTAGTTAGCCGTGGCTTTCTGGTTAGGTACCGTCAAGGTGCGAGCAGTTACTCTCGCACTTGTTCTTCCCTAACAACAGAGCTTTACGATCCGAAAACCTTCATCACTCACGCGGCGTTGCTCCGTCAGACTTTCGTCCATTGCGGAAGATTCCCTACTGCTGCCTCCCGTAGGAGTCTGGGCCGTGTCTCAGTCCCAGTGTGGCCGATCACCCTCTCAGGTCGGCTACGCATCGTCGCCTTGGTGAGCCATTACCCCACCAACTAGCTAATGCGCCGCGGGTCCATCTGTAAGTGACAGCCGAAACCGTCTTTCATCCTTGAACCATGCGGTTCAAGGAACTATCCGGTATTAGCTCCGGTTTCCCGGAGTTATCCCAGTCTTACAGGCAGGTTACCCACGTGTTACTCACCCGTCCGCCGCTAACATCCGGGAGCAAGCTCCCTTCTGTCCGCTCGACTTGCATGTATTAGGCACGCCGCCAGCGTTCGTCCTGAGCCAGGATCAAACTCTCCGAAAAAGTACAAAACCGAAGTTTTGCTTTTCGCCAGTTTGACTGACTACCTATGAAGTATCATAGGATTTTTTATAAAAACTCGAATTAACAGGTACGTTTTGTCTTGTTTAGTTTTCAAAGAACTTGTGTGTCACTCTCTCAAAGCGACCACTTAAATATATCATATATCTCTATCAACAGTCAACATTTTTCTTGAAAAACATTTTATTTTTTTAAGAAGTTTCCACTGTAAAAGAGATAAAAAATAGAGCCTCTTTTTGCTCCTTTGAAAGATTAACACATATCTATGAAAAAAGCATTATAAATTTCAAAAAAACTCATGTTTTTTTAGAAAAAAATAAAGCCGGTAAAGAACCGGCTTTATTTTTACTCAGATTGCTCTTGATCTGACTCTATAGTTTCTACGTTTTCTTCACTATTCTCTTCATCATCTTCTTGTGATTGTTCAACTAATGCCACTGTAGCGACATGTTCATCATCACCTAGACGAATCAGGCGGACACCTTGAGTGACTCGACCTGTTGTTGAAATATCTGAAACGGCCATACGAATGATCACGCCGCTTCCTGTAATAATCATCAAGTCCTCTTCAGCTTCAGCATTCGTCGCCTTCACTGCGACAAGCGGACCATTGTTATCAGTGATTTTACATGTTTTAAGACCTTTACCGCCCCGACTTTGAACACGATATTCTTTTTCAGGTGTTAACTTACCATACCCTTTTTCGGTGACGATCAATACGTTTGCATCTGGCTCAAGGATTTCCATCCCAACGACGATGTCATCTTCAGAAAGCGTAATTCCTTTCACGCCAGCTGCCGTACGCCCCATTTCACGAACATCTGTCTCGTCGAAACGAATCAGCATACCTTTTTTCGTTCCAATGATGATTTGTTTTTCTCCATTGGTTAAACGGACAGCCATCAGTTCATCTTCGTCACGAAGACTTAATGCGATAAGTCCATTGTTTCGAATGTTGGCAAACTGAGACAATGAGGTTCGTTTTGATACACCGTGTCTTGTTGTAAAGAAGAGATACGAATCTTCATCAAATTCGCTTACCGGAATAATGGCATTAATCCACTCTCCCTTTTCTACTTCAAGCAGGTTAATAATCGGAATCCCTTTCGCTGTCCGTCCGAATTCAGGAATCTCATATCCCTTCGCACGATAAACCTTCCCTTTATTAGAGAAGAAGAGGATCGTATCATGGGTAGATGTTGAAATCAGCTGTTCTACGAAATCATCCTCATTGGTTCCCATCCCTTGAACACCTTTACCGCCTCTTTTTTGACTGCGGTATGTTGATGCAGGCAGACGCTTGATATAACCATTATGAGTCAGCGTAATCACGATGTTTTCAACAGGAATCAAATCTTCGTCTTCAATTGTTTCAATACCTGCTGTCACAATTTCAGTACGGCGCGTATCATTGAAACGTTCTTTGATTTCTGTTAATTCTTCTCTAATGATTTCAAGAACTTTTTCATTGTCTGCTAAAATGGCTTTCAACTCAGCAATCAAATCAACAAGTCCTTTGTATTCTTCTTCTATCTTTTCTCTTTCCAAACCAGTTAAGCGCTGAAGACGCATATCAAGAATGGCCTGTGCTTGTTTTTCGGACAAGCTATAGTTCTCCATTAAGCCATTTCTCGCGATTTCAGCAGTTTGAGAGCTTCTAATTAATGCAATGACTTCATCTAAGTGGTCAAGAGCGATTCTTAAACCTTCTAGAATATGAGCTCTTGCTTCAGCTTTACGAAGTTCATATGCTGTTCTTCTGCGAATAATCACTTTTTGATGCTCTAAATAATATTCAAGACATTGTTTGAGGGACAAGACTTTCGGCTGTCCATCAACTAGTGCCAATAAGTTGATCCCAAATGACGTTTGAAGTGTCGTTTGTTTATAAAGATTGTTTAATAGAACGTGGGCGTTCGCGTCTCTTCGCAGTTCAATCACGATCCGCATTCCATTACGATCAGACTCGTCACGGAGATCTGTAATGCCATCGATCTTTTTATCGCGCACAAGATCAGCGATTTTTTCGATCAAACGTGCTTTATTGACCTGATATGGAATTTCATTAATGACAATCCGCTGCTTACCGCTGGATGTTTCTTCAATAATAGACTTTGCACGTAATGTAATAGAACCCCGGCCTGTTTCATATGCTTTGCGGATTCCGCTTCGGCCAATGATTTGTCCCGCAGTTGGGAAGTCTGGTCCTGGAATGATCTCCATTAGTTCCTGTGTTGTCATTTCTGGGTTTTGACTTATCGCCAGTACCCCATCAATCACTTCACCTAGCTGGTGAGGCGGAATGTTGGTTGCCATCCCTACAGCGATACCTGTTGCCCCGTTGACTAATAAGTTCGGGAAACGAGCAGGCATGACGATTGGTTCTCTTTCACTGCCATCGTAGTTATCTTGATAATCAATCGTATCTTTAGTGATATCACGCAGGATTTCCATTGAAATTTTAGATAGACGCGCCTCAGTATAACGCATTGCCGCTGCACCGTCTCCATCGACAGAACCAAAGTTCCCGTGGCCTTCAACCAGCATATTTCGATAGTTGAAGTCTTGCGCCATACGAACCATCGCTTCGTATACAGCGCTGTCACCGTGAGGGTGGTACTTACCGATAACTTCCCCAACGATACGTGCAGATTTCTTAAATGGTTTATCACTTGTCATACCTAGGTCATTCATCGCATACAAAATTCTTCGATGCACGGGCTTCAAGCCATCTCGCACATCTGGTAATGCACGCGAAACAATAACACTCATTGCATAATCTAAAAAGGACGTACGCATTTCTTGACTAATATTTACTTCGCGTACATTTGGTGTATGTTGTTCACTCACTATAAGAACCTCCCTTTACGTATCACATGAAATAAATTATGTGGGAGTAAAATATGTATTTATCTTCACAAGACTATTCTCCATTATATCAATAATCTCGGCTTTATACACATTTATTTACTAGAAAATCAACGAAAACACGGAAAACCAGGACATTCGTTACACGCCCCTATTTCTTGAAAAACAACCTTATTCCAAACAAGAAATAAGGTTGTTCTCAGGAGGGATCTATCTAAATATCAAGGTTTTTCACGTATTGCGCATTTTCTTCGATAAAGTTTCGTCTCGGTTCTACTTTATCTCCCATCAGCATTTCAAATGTCTCATCAGCATCGATCGCATCCTCAAGTGTGACTTGAAGAAGTGTTCTCGCATCAGGGTCCATTGTTGTTTCCCAAAGCTGAGCAGCATTCATTTCTCCAAGACCTTTATAACGCTGAAGTCCAGGCTTTGGTGTTTGAGGAAGTGATTTTAACAGCTCATCCAGCTGTTTATCGTTATACACGTACTCCACACGTTTTCCTTGCTGCACTTTATATAAAGGCGGCTGCGCAATATACACATAACCGTTTTCAATGATTTCACGCATGTAGCGATAGAAGAATGTTAAGAGCAGCGTTCGAATGTGTGCTCCATCCACATCGGCATCTGTCATGATCACAATTTTGTGATAGCGTGCTTTCTCTAAAGTAAAGTCTTCTCCGATTCCAGTTCCTAACGCTGTAATCATTGAACGAACCTCGTTGTTCGATAAAATTTTATCTAAACGAGCTTTTTCTACGTTTAGGATCTTCCCTCTTAACGGTAAGATCGCTTGGAAGTGACGATCACGGCCTTGTTTAGCAGATCCGCCCGCAGAATCTCCCTCTACAATATAGAGTTCAGAAATGGAAGGATCTTTAGAAGAACAGTCCGCTAGTTTCCCAGGTAAGCTGGAGACTTCCAGTGCACTTTTACGTCTTGTCAGCTCACGAGCCTTTTTGGCAGCCATTCTTGCACGAGCTGCCATCAGTCCTTTTTCCACAATTTTTTTCGCAGAATCAGGATTTTCAAGCAAGAATTTCTCAAGTGCTTCAGAGAAAAGGGAGTCTGTGATGGTTCTCGCTTCTGAGTTCCCAAGCTTTGTCTTCGTTTGTCCTTCGAATTGAGGGTCTGGATGTTTGATGGAGATAATGGCTGTTAAGCCTTCTCGCACATCTTCACCACTTAAATTCGCATCCCCATCCTTGAATACGCCATTTTTACGAGCATAGTCATTGATGACACGCGTTAGACCGGTTTTAAAACCAGCTTCGTGTGTTCCGCCTTCATACGTGTTGATGTTGTTGGCGAAGGAATAGATATTGCTTGTATAGGAATCGTTATATTGTAATGCTACTTCAACCGTGATTCCGTCTTTCTCACCTTCGATGTACACAGGCTCTTCATGAACGACTTCTTTTGAGCGGTTTAAATGTTCTACATAGCTCTTAATACCGCCTTCGTAGCAGTATTCATTTCTCCGCTCTTTGCCTTCACGCAAGTCTTCTATGATGATGTTTACACCTTTTGTTAAGAAGGCTAACTCACGAACACGGTTAGCAAGTGTATCGTAATCAAATTCAATGGTTTCCGTGAAAATTTCTGGATCTGGCACAAAGTGAGTGGTTGTCCCGGTTACATCTGTTTCACCAATAACCTCTAAATCTCCCACTGGAACGCCGCGTTTGAACTGCTGATAATGGATTTTCCCGTCACGGTATACAGTCACGTCTAAGGTAGTAGATAATGCATTTACAACAGATGCCCCTACACCATGCAGACCGCCTGATACTTTATAACCGCTGCCGTCAAATTTACCGCCAGCGTGAAGAACAGTCATAATGACCTCTACGGCAGGACGCCCCATTTTCTCATGAATTCCAACAGGAATCCCGCGGCCATTATCTTTTACTGTAATGCTGTTATCTTTTTCAATTTGCACTGTAATGTCTGTACAATAACCAGCTAATGCCTCATCAATACTGTTGTCGACAATTTCCCATACAAGATGGTGAAGCCCTTTTGCATTGGTTGACCCAATGTACATTCCTGGACGTTTTCTAACAGCTTCTAGTCCTTCAAGCACCTGTATCTGATTTTCATCATAACTATTATGTTGCTGTTCCATTGCCACGTACATTCACCTACACTTTTCTTAAACGATATATTTATATGAATTGAGTTTTTAGACTTCAATTTCAACCACAAACGAAGCACGTTTTTTGAGCGTGCTTGAGGAAAGAGGAGAGTAATAAACAGATTCAGTTGTGACGACAATGGATTTGGGTGTCCCTTGTGATAACGAAATGATATGTTTCTCCTGTTTTTGTAGAAATTCTTCTACAACAGAAGACGACCTCATTTTGTAATCAACAATTGCGACAATCTCTCGTGTAGAAACAACACAATCATCACCTAAATGAATATACAAGACTCACACCTCATTTATCAGTCAATTACTTTTCCACTGGCTACTCTGAAAATTTCCGCTTCTTTCAGGGTGGCGTGATCGATGCCTTCAACACTTGTTGTGGTGACGAAGGTCTGTACACGTCCCTGAATGGTATGGAGCAAATGAGACTGTCTGTAATCATCAAGTTCAGATAACACATCATCAAGTAGAAGAATGGGATATTCTCCGATTTCTTCATGTATCAGATCAATTTCTGCCAGCTTTAGTGAAAGAGCTGTTGTCCTTTGTTGCCCTTGAGAGCCATATGTCTGAACATCCCGACCATTCACAAAGAAAAGCAGGTCATCTCTGTGAGGTCCCCACAGGGTCACCCCTCGGTCTATTTCTCTGTCTCTTAGTTTCTGAAACGATTCTTCATAGCTATTCTTTATTTTCGACAAGTCTGACGCTTCTGATACCTCTATTGCCGTCTGGTATTGGAGCGTAAGTGTTTCTAGCTCTCTAGAAATCCCAAAATGCAGCGGCTGCGCCCATTTTTCGAGCTGTTTCGTAAAAGTCAGTCGTCTTTTGACCACTTTCGCTGCCGCATCAATCAACTGCTCTGTTAAAATCTCCAGCATCGCTTGATCCGTTTGCTTTCTTGTCTGCAATTGTTTCAAGTAATGATTCCGCTGAGAAAGGATTTTTTGATAGAGCGATAAATCATGCAAGTAGACAGCAGAAACTTGTCCAATTTCCATGTCGAGGAATCTTCTGCGGATTTGCGGGCTGCCCTTCACAAGACTTAAGTCCTCTGGCGCAAACATGATGGTGTTTAACGCACCAACATAATGACTGAGCTTCTGTTGTTCTATGTGATTGACCTTGCCCTTTTTCCCTTTTTTTGAGATCACGAGCTGCATTGGGAGTGGACCATTTTTTTTAATGACTCTACCTTCTATTTTAGCATAGTCTTGGTCCCATCGGATAAGTTCTTTATCATTTGACGTACGATGAGACTTTGCCATCGACAATACATAGATCGCTTCCATCAAGTTCGTTTTACCTTGGGCATTCTCACCGATCATGACATTCACCTTATTGTCGAATTGAAGCTCGGTGTGTTCATAGTTTCGGTATGAAGTTAACGCCAGACTTTGAATGTACATGTATTGTCACCCGTTTCTAATTCACAACTTGAAATGTGCCGTAACCTTCAATCTCGACAACATCTCCTGGGTATAGTTTGCGTCCCCGTCTATTATCTGGCTCTTGATTAATGAACACCTCATGTTCACTTAAAAACCATTTCGCCATTCCGCCAGATTGGATGACTTCGGCTAATTTCAAAAACTGCCCTAATGTAATCATTTCTGTTTCAATGGTTATAAGATTAGGCATTGTATCGACCTCTTTCAATATCACTAATATCTAATTGTACTAAAAAACAAGACAAGAAGGAAAGGGGGAAAGCGAACTGGGATGAAAGAAAGCATGGAAAACGAGAAGAAAAGCTGCTGTGCACTCACACAGCAGCCATTTTAGATTGAATTAATACGTTCTTACCGGAAGAATCAATTGCAAGATAGAATCATCATTTGGCGTACGCAGCAGGAACGGTCTCATTGCACCAGTGAAGCTTACATGAATATCTGTTCCCTCTAATACTTTTAACGCATCCAGCATATATTTTGGACTGAAGGAGATTTTAAGATCTTCCCCTTTAATGTCATCTGCTTGAACCGTCTCCACCACTTTACCGATCTCAGGCGAATTAGAAGAGATTTCAAGGCTTTGTTCAGGATCAGCTGACAGTTTCACGACATTATTACGTCCTTCTCTTGCCAAAAGTGATGCACGATCAATGGCTTGAAGGAACTCTTTCGTGTTGACCACGACATCCGTTTTACTTTCTTGCGGGATCAGACGGGCTGTATCTGGATAATTTCCATCCAGCAACCTTGAGAAGAACAGCACGTTTTGTGCTTTAAAAAGAACTTGGGTTTCTGTAATGACGATGCTCACAAGATCTTGTCCATCATCAAGAATTTTACTTAGCTCAGTTAAACTCTTCCCTGGAATCACGACATTATACGAACTTTCCTCGTTAATATCTAACTTCGCTTTTCTTAATGCAAGACGGTGGCTATCCGTTGCTGTGCATATTAATTCACCTTTTTCGACCTTCCAGTTTACACCTGTCAAGATAGGTCGTGTTTCTGAGGTGGACACTGCAAAAACAGTTTGACGAATTAAGTTTTTAAGCAGATCTGTCGGAATTTGAAATGCATGATGCTCTTCAATTTGTGGAAGATGCGGATATTCTTCAGCATCTAAGCCGTTTAAGTTAAATTCCGCTGAACCAGAGCGGATGATCGTCAGGTGATTTTGTTCTACTTCAATTTCGACAGTAGACATAGGCAGTTTCTTTACAATTTCACTAAAGAAGCGGGCTTGAAGCACAATACTTCCCGGACGATCAATGGTGATAACCTCTAAATCTCCATCTCTTTGAGGAATGAAAGATTCAATTGAGATATCAGAATCGCTTCCTGTTAGAGAAACCCCTTCATCAGACGCAACAATTTTAATCCCTGTCAAAATAGGAATCGTTGTTCTAGAGGATACGGCCTTTAATACATCTTGGACACTTTGGACAAGACGATCTTTTTGAATCGTGAATTTCATAGTGGTCCTCCTAAATTTTCTTAATGACATGTATATATATTTTATTAATAAAAATCGTAGAAGTAATAGTAGGGCTTGTGAATATGTGGATAAGTCGAGAAAAAGAAAGGAAAGACAGCCTATCCACATGTGGACAGACTGTGTATGACTATGCTCTAGTTATTCACATTTTCCCGTACTCATTATATCAGCTTGGTTATTTTAATTGTTCTTTGATCTCTTTGACATGCTGCTGAAGCTGTTCATCTTCAACAATTAATTTCGAAATCTTCTCATGAGCATGAATGACAGTCGTATGATCACGACCGCCAAATTCTTCTCCGATTTTAGGCAGAGAGGAATCGGTCATTTCTCTAGAGAGGTACATGGCAATTTGTCTTGGATAAGCAACTGACTTTGTACGTTTCTTTGCTTTGAAATCCTCTAATCGAATATTAAATTGCTGCCCTACAATTCTTTGAATATCTTTAATTGTAATGACCTTAGGCTTTGATGAAGGAATGATGTCCTTTAGCGCCTCAGCTGCTAGATCTGCATTAATGTCTTTATTAATTAAAGATGAGTAAGCAACGACACGAATCAAAGCACCCTCCAGCTCACGAATGTTGCTGTCGATTTGATTGGCAATGTACAGCATGACTTCATTTGGAATGTCTAAGCCTTCTGCCTTTGCTTTTTTTCGCAGGATCGCGATACGCGTTTCTAGATCTGGCGGGGTAATGTCTGTAATTAAGCCCCATTCAAATCGAGAGCGTAATCTGTCTTCAAGTGTCGGAATTTCCTTCGGAGGCCGGTCACTAGAAATGACGATTTGCTTACTTTCTTCGTGAAGTGTGTTGAATGTATGGAAAAACTCTTCTTGTGTTTGTTCTTTTCCTGCTAAAAATTGAATATCATCTATCAAAAGCACATCTACATTCCGATAGCGGTTACGGAAGTCGACAGCTTTGTTATCTCGGATTGAGTTGATAAATTCATTAGTAAATTTTTCAGATGATAGATAGACCACTTTGGCTGATGGATTATGGTCGATCACGTAATGACCAATCGCATGCATCAAGTGTGTCTTTCCTAAACCAACGCCCCCATAAATAAAAAGCGGGTTATATGCTTTTGCTGGTGCTTCCGCGACTGCAAGTGAAGCGGCATGAGCAAAACGGTTGCCTGAACCAATAACAAAAGTATCAAATGTATATTTTGGATTCAGCATATTTTGTGGAATGTCAACGGGCTCTTCTTTAGACATTTTTTTGATAGGAGACTTTGGCATGGCTTCCTCTTCATCCTGATTTTGAGGAATAATAAATTTAATGCTGAGCTCTTCACCTGTTAGTTCATAGATGGTATCAGCAATTAAGTGAAGATATCTTGACTCTAGCCAATCTCTAGCAAATTCATTAGGTGCCGTAATTGTAAGCGTATCTCCCTGTAGAGAA